>NZ_JBQBED010000001.1:2082500-2335000 GCF_051919745.1 Aeromonas sp. 3P | reverse complement strand
CGGTAAACGGCGGCCGTAACTATAACGGTCCTAAGGTAGCGAAATTCCTTGTCGGGTAAGTTCCGACCTGCACGAATGGTGTAACCATGGCCATGCTGTCTCCACCCGAGACTCAGTGAAATCGAATTCGCCGTGAAGATGCGGTGTACCCGCGGCTAGACGGAAAGACCCCGTGAACCTTTACTACAGCTTGGCACTGAACATTGAACCTACATGTGTAGGATAGGTGGGAGGCTTTGAAGGCGTGACGCCAGTTGCGCTGGAGCCGTCCTTGAAATACCACCCTTGTATGTTTGATGTTCTAACGCAGGCCCATGAATCTGGGCCGCGGACAGTGCCTGGTGGGTAGTTTGACTGGGGCGGTCCTCCCAAAGAGTAACGGAGGAGCACGAAGGTTGGCTAATCCTGGTCGGACATCAGGAGGTTAGTGCAATGGCATAAGCCAGCTTAACTGCGAGACGGACAGGTCGAGCAGGTACGAAAGTAGGTCATAGTGATCCGGTGGTTCTGAATGGAAGGGCCATCGCTCAACGGATAAAAGGTACTCCGGGGATAACAGGCTGATACCGCCCAAGAGTTCATATCGACGGCGGTGTTTGGCACCTCGATGTCGGCTCATCACATCCTGGGGCTGAAGTCGGTCCCAAGGGTATGGCTGTTCGCCATTTAAAGTGGTACGCGAGCTGGGTTCAGAACGTCGTGAGACAGTTCGGTCCCTATCTGCCGTGGGCGTTGGATGATTGAAGGGAGTTGCTCCTAGTACGAGAGGACCGGAGTGAACGAACCTCTGGTGTTCGGGTTGTCACGCCAGTGGCACTGCCCGGTAGCTAAGTTCGGAATCGATAACCGCTGAAAGCATCTAAGCGGGAAGCGAGCCCTGAGATGAGTCATCCCTGACCCCTTGAGGGTCCTAAAGGGCCGTTGGAGACCACAACGTTGATAGGTGGGGTGTGTAAGCGCGGCGACGTGTTGAGCTAACCCATACTAATTACCCGTGAGGCTTAACCATACAACACCCAAGAAGTGTTCTAAGGCTTGTAGCAAATAGAACGAACTACTCAAATTCAGTGATAGTGACAAGCCAAGCGCAACATCACTACTCACGTCAGCTTTCTAGATTAAGAATTTGCCTGGCGGCCATAGCGCCGTGGAACCACCTGATCCCATGCCGAACTCAGAAGTGAAACGCGGTAGCGCCGATGGTAGTGTGGCATTCGCCATGCGAGAGTAGGACACTGCCAGGCACCAATACAAGAAACCCCGCTCATCGAGCGGGGTTTTTTATTGCCTGAAACTCAGAAGGTAGCCTGATTTTTGATCGGCCCTATCTCTTTTCCTCTGTTCTTATTGTTACTCGCCGCTGCTTTCTGGTTCCACAAATAGCCTGATGTTCCGCTTGGTACTCTTTCTTCACTGAACCGCTGTCGCTCTGTATGGCGGCTCTGGCGTAGTCATGACCCACGAATCCTATGCTCGCCTGTACGCTACGATCTCTTGCTTGCGATCTTTCCTGGGCATCTGTGTCCTGTGTTAGCTGAAGTCTTTCTTTTTGAGCCCTCTGCTTGTCCATGATTTTGTTAGTCGCCCACTGACGTTATGCCAGAGAGTGTGTTGGCTGTGCTAACACGCAGGCGCAGTGGTTGCTGCTTTGGGTCCTTGTTGTTTGGGGTAATAAGGAAATGGGAAGGGATACGCGCTAGAGCGCAGAGGTTCTATGTTGATAGGGGATCTTGTGGTGGCTTTTGAGCCTGCAGGTGGGAAAATTAATGGGGGGGCTGAAGAAGGCTAATGTGTTGAGCTCTATGAGGAGTGGCAAATCGCAGGCAAATAAAAAGCCCACGCAACGTGGTTGCATGGGCTCGGTATAAATGGCGGAGGAGGTGCCCGCCGCAATCAAGTCCAACACACTCCATCCATATCCAGAAAGTCATTTGCTATCAGTAAATTAGAAGTTAGCACTGTCCAATCCATCCCAATCACATATTACCACTGCGCATGCCTGGTGGCATACTGTGTGGCATATTCAATTTTCAAGGAGGTTACCTCATGGCAATCCTCACCGATACCAAAGCTCGTAGCATCAAGCCGGAAGATAAACCCCTTGCTCACGGTGGTGTTACAGGCTTGACGCTACACCCTTCTACCGTCAAGGGCAGAGGCAAGTGGGTATTCCGCTATGTCAGCCCACTGACAAAGAAACGGCGGAATGCTGGCCTCGGGACTTACCCCGAGATCTCCATCGCTGACGCAGCTCGAGACGCACAGGCAATGCGGGAACAGCTGGCGAATAATCGGGATCCGCTAGAGGTCCGGCTGCAGGAGCAGAACAAGCCGAAAACCCCGACGTTGGAAGCATCTGCCAGATTGGTCTACGAAAGCTTGCTACCAGGTTGGAAGAACCCCAAACACGGTAAGCAATGGATCACCACATTGGAGCAATATGCCTTTCCCATCATTGGGGCTATCTCCATCGATGCGATTACCCCAGCTCATATCGCTTCAGTTCTGCAACCGATATGGCTGACGATCCCGGAAACGGCAAGCCGTGTTAAGCAACGTCTACACGCAGTCATGGCTTGGGCATGGGCTCACGGCTATACCTCTGCAAATCCTGTTGATGTGGTGGGTCACTTACTACCGGCCCAACCCAGCAAATCAGTGAGGGTTGAACACCAGCCCGCGATGCCTTGGCGTGATATCCCCGCCTTTGTGCAAAAGCATCTGCGAATAGCGCAACAGTACGATGTAACCCGCTCAATGCTGGAGTTCTTGATCCTGACTGCATGTCGCTCGGGTGAAGTCAGAGCCATGAAGTGGTCAGAAGTAGACTTGGAAGCAAAGATCTGGACTTTGCCTGCCGAGCGTATGAAAGCCAAGCAACAACATCGTGTTCCGTTATCTCTTCGTGCCGTCGAGATCCTGAAGGGGCTGATGGGATTACATGACGAGTTGGTATTCCCTTCTCCCAGAGATCAGGTACCGCTCTCGGACACTGTGCTGACGATGTTTCTGAGAAGAGCTAAAGCGGAGAGCTGCACTCCTAGCAGAATGGCAACGGCTCATGGCTTTCGTTCCAGCTTTCGAGACTGGTGCAGCGAGCAGGGCTATGCGCGGGATCTTGCTGAACGAGCGTTAGCCCATACAGTGCAGAACAAGGTAGAAGCTGCGTACCACCGAACTGACTTGCTGGATCAGCGACGTCCAATGATGGATGCGTGGGCTGAGTTTGTATCCGGTAATTCACCAACTAAATAAGAAGGAAGCGGCCTTGGTGGGCCGCCTCCTTCCATGTTCTTTTTTTAGCTTTTCTTGGCAGGCGATGGAGTTGTTCCAAAGGCAATTCGCGCAGTGCCGCCCGCAGACTACGGATATTCAACAGCACTTTCGGAATTCACTCATAGATATCCTTTAATTAAATACGCAGGGATTGTTCTATAGCATACTAATGAGCACTGATGTGCTCAAGCAACTTATCGTACTTGACTGCAACCGAAGTTGCGTTGTCCATCAACAACCTTGGTTCTTTGTTTACTCAGGTAAGCCATACGAAATAGAAATGCGCTGAAATTATCATCTAAGTTTCTCGCCGAGTTACGGTCAAACCTGTATTGTGGATTTGCAGGGAAGTTAACCAGCGTTGCATTATCAGGGTATGGGAGACCCAACGCGCTGCACCACGCCTTCTGGATCCGAGTTCCCATGTTGTTAGCATCATAATCCCGATAATCTCCTAGGAAGGCATAAACGTCTTTGTTAAACAGCAGCATCAGGTGGTAATGCGGTGATGCCGATGACTCCTGCTCCCGACACCAGATAACGGTTGGTAATGACGGTAAACCACGTCGTTTCTGACGATAGTGGTCCGCACGTAGTTGGCTTTTCAGGGACTCCATAAAGCGAGTGATCACTGATGAATCTGAACGCTGTAAACAAGTCAGCGTATCCGTATCATCTTCAGGCGACTCACTAGCAAAGCGCAGATCCACACGCAGAGCATAAACACGAGGATACCTAGCTAGGGTACCAGAAACAACATCTAAGCTACGCCTCAAATAAGTACTATTCATAGGGCCATAACTGTATTCGTATAAGCGAGTAAGCGCTTTCATCTTCAATACTGAATTTTTTAAGTGATTCAACATAGGAGTCCCTACCTTGGTGAATAGACACGGAGGTATAGTTATTGAATTAAATAAATAGATGTGCTTTTTGCTTAAGTAAATACACCATGCTCTGGATGCTATCCATAGTGGTACATGCTTAGAGGCATGTAGTCTTCACGCTACCCCATCGTTAGATTGCATAGCGTATATGCATCGTTAGTAGTGTGCATGGCTATGGATGTATATATGAGTGCATGTATTGTTATATGTATTGCTATATATAATACATATACCGCATCATGGCCTATCTAAATAAGCCCATACACTACTCAATCAAATGAATATATATACTAAAATATAGACATAGGGTTCCTAATTCAGATGCAGTTATGATACCGCCCTATATAACAACACTCTTAAGTTACTTAAGCGGAGTACTGCAATCAGTTAATACTGAACCTTAATGTATGGGTATGGTGCAACCATTAGTGTCGGAGCTTATTTCTCATGTCAATCAACGGTCTCTCAAAAAGTTCAACTGATGGTATTCCTGAATGGCGTCTTCCTTGATATTCGACTAGCTCGCTAACATAAATTCTATCACGGGTGCGGACTAAAGAGCGCCTAACAAGCCTAGGGTATTTCTTCCAAGATAAAGAAATATAGATTGACTGTTTCTTTTTAAAGCAAATGATATCTCCTCGAGCAATAAGAACTTCTATTGCATCTTCTAGCTTATTCGAATTACGAACACAATGTGGGCCACTTCGTCTAATGTCACCTTTCAAAAACAGCTCATTATTCCAGTTATGAATAATCCACTCCAGTAGCTTATTAACATGTGTCTCGTCCACGAACTCCCTAGCCTCGGGCAATCTAAATATTATCAATGCTTGATGTAAGTATATTTCAGCTAGTTCAATAGCAGTCTGCATAGTTTCATGAGTCACAAGCGTGGTTCTGTAGTTTATGTTTTTAAACACATGAAGTGCCGCCGCAATTCTTGACGCCTGCTCCATAAACTTTGAACCAAAATCTTTATAGTGCTCCAAATATTCCCCACGCCTCATTGCGTATTCAATGTCATTAAACTTGTCATTCCAAATTTTCTTAGCACTTTCTGTTAAATTCAGGCAATGACGCTCCTTGCCTTGTGCTCTCATCTCGAGCCCTTCTTGCAGTAATGCATCAATCCTTGAGCTAAATCTACCTAATTTAATTTTATCATCTAGTGATGCGCTATCATCCCTATCTTCTTGACGATAGCCAATCTCTGACTCAGGCTCACACAGTAGAATTCGAGCGTCTAATCCAGAGCTTCTCATCGCATCACCATTACTATCTCTGAATGTTCTATATATATCAGGCTGGATTTGCATGCTCAAAGTCAAACGAGCACCTTCAATATGAACTTCAGGGGCATTGGCTCTGTCAACACGTATAGTTTGACCTGACCATAGTGAGTTAAACAATGCATTATCTTTCATCAAGTCACTCGACAGTAGTGTCCCAGCTTCATCGGACACCAGAGCTAATGACGTATTCTTCTCAGCTAACATCGACTTCAGTTTTGCGACTGTTATATCCTCAGCTAAAATCCTCTTAACTACCGGAGCTATAGGCATATTTGAATGGTGAGTGTGCCATGCCTCTATTATAATGGGCTGCTCATCACCTTTTTTATGCATCTCATCTAATTCCTTCCTTAACACTTTTTTCTTTATATTCCACAATTCCAGTTCGATCTGATATTTCTGCTGTGCAGCATCTACCTGCTCAGCTAAGCATTTTTCAAATTCACGAACTGGTTTCATCAGTAGCTTATCGACCGTGCTTTTTCTCTCGCCAGAAGCAGCTAGAATTAGAGTGTAAAGTGATGCCGGTATTTTCATCTCACTTTTGGGGCTAATATCTACCAACTGCTGCGATGCGATAGCTATAACAGACAACATTTGAGTCAAGATCATAAATCTCGGGGCCTTTGTTCTATAGGCGACGACATCCAGTGGATCCCAAAGGGACTGATCTAACCGCTCAATGACAGTTTCAATGGCTCTGTGTTGATTCATTTTTGACCTCCATTGTTTGACTACTTTGTGACCTGGTTGCGATCCATTGATTGACCTCGCTCTGACGCCAGCCGATCGCTGACTTGCCAAGTTTTATCGCCCTGGGAAAGCTGGGGTCATGCCGAGCAGACTTGGCGTTTAGCTTGTCATAAATTGTTGATCTAGCGAGGCTAATCATCTTTGTAAGCTCAGGCATCCTAATGATGCGGTCTATTGCTTCTTGCATTATGTGATGTCCTTCTAACGTCTGATTGGATGAGCTCGCATTATGGTGGACCTAGGGGTAGCGTGTCAGGGGGACAAATTACGGACCCAACCTTGGGCAAACATACGAACATTTATTGAGCGAAAGCCATATTTCGTGAGCATAAATTGAGCAATCAACACTTACCAACATCAACTCAATCGTGTATATCCAACGATGCTTTCATCGAAACAGATCTTGAGTGTTCACAATCCGCACATACGCTCGACCACCCTGCAACGAACCCAACAGGTAAATCATGAAAACACATCCCTTTGCTGAATTTATCTACTCTGTAGAAGACACCCTTGGTCTTTGGCATAAGGCTCGGAAAACAGAGCAAACAAGTAAACGCCCTTTCGATGCGCACCGTGAACACTTTCAAAGTGTTGATCCAGCAAAATCTGATAGAGATGAATACCGACCAAGACTAGAAAAAATATGTAGACGGCTACATGTCGGCAGTCATTTGTCACCTGACCTTCTTTCCAATCATGTTGACATATTGGAGAGTGTGTACATTGGTCTGGCTCGGCAACCCAATGTTGTTGAAGCATTCGCAGATGATATCAACCGGTTTTATATTGCCACCTTATTAATCCCTCTAATATGCGCAGACATATTGATTTTCAAAGAGAAGGCTGATGAAAACTCCATCTACTATCATCTCAACCGGATCCTAGCAATAGAAGGACTGGTAACACACGATGGCGAGCAGGATAAACTCAGAAAAAGAACAGCACGAAAATATATGATTGACTATATAGATCACTATTTCACTGCAAATCGGGAGGTACTTAAAATCGATTATGAAAAACCTGCTTCGTTAATATTTGAACTACTAGAATACTTAGATGAACTACCTAAGAAAGGCAATCAAACATGTGTGACATTAAATCAAAAAATTGATGTGTGTAACAAGTTAATCCTCAAGAAAAACATTGAAAATTTTAGCATTCAACCAATTGCCGCAGCTTACACCGCGATTATCATCCTTCAAGATATCGATACCAAAACAAATATGTTTGGGTATTTCTGTCAAATTTACAATGCAATGTCCATAGAGGGTGATGAAGATGCTTTACAATCAAGCCTGCACGCAGCTCTTAATGAGAATTACAATAACATTGATATAAATGAGTTTTTGGCATGTAAATATCTCAGCTATGAGCCCAAAAGACTCTTAAGCATCAAGAAGAAAAACAACTTAGACAACATTATTTGTCACGCCATTGAATTGTGTGAAACAGGGTTACCATCTAATTACTTGGATATGCTAGCTCCATTCCCAACACAGGAATCATATTTATCAAAGATGGTATCTCTTCCACCTCAATTTGATATACCTATGGTAATCAGTGAAGATGCTATTTATTCAAAATATAAATCCGCAGCTATTGATATGAACATCATAGTGTTTGATAAAAAATCCACATTCGCTATTGAAGAACTAAAACATAAAACTAAAAATCGAGTTGAAATGTATTATGCTCAATACACGCCATTAATCGATGCTCTGAACTGTATTAAACTCAATAATCCAAATGCGGCTTTAGAGATAGTTGAGAATGCAGTGAAAAAAAGTTACCCACTGTTTGGCTTCATTAAGTATTCACTCGCAGTACTTTACGTTGGACTAATGTATAAACTAGAGAGAAGAAAAATAAAACATCAATCGCTAATGAAACAAGTAAATGACATCATAAATCACCAAGGGATTGTTTTCATCCCTGTAATTAGACCATCTCATGTAACTACATCCTCCAATACTTCTTGGCTGTCCGAAGATGACTATATAAAGCACTCTATAATCAGCGGGGATAATACTTATAGCGCAATCATACTGCAGACCATATACAGTTATAATTTCACTGTTGCACGGCACACCTCTACGGACAATCATCTAGCTGATGCAAACGACCCACAAATTTTGAGAGTAAACCTTCTTGACATAAATTATGCCTCCTCGATGATTAGTCACGATTTACTAGAACGGTTTAATGCGATATCAGGAAAAATACTTGCTGGGTTAGAGAAAATAAATACAGATGCAACACCTGAATTATTTGTAAGCAATCTAATAAGTGCACGCCTTATCTTGCCTGAGGATTTAACTGACAACCTGATCCACTGTATTGATGGTTCTTCACTCGGAGTCTGTCTCCTAGACCATTTATCGATTATATTGTTTTTATCTGTTCCAGGAGATGATGTTGAAAATATTATAGCATTGGGTAAGAATACTAAAGTTGTAGAACTATTGTTCCGCTATCAACACCCTTTAACTGGGGAATGAAAATTTTCAGGTGTGTTGCGATCAAACACATCTGCGGAAAATAATTTGAACATATTCGTTATTGTTTTCATGCGCGAGACTGTTGTAAACTATGGGGTGAGGCATCGATAACATTACGGTGCCACAACCTCATGACGTATTTCCTGTTGCTTGGTCCTTTCTCCTCGGCTATGCTAGTCGTACCATCTTCAGCCTATGAATTAAGATCACCCCCCAGCTCTCTCCAGATACTTTCAGATACAAATATCAAAAGTATCTGGGATTCCCCCTAATAGCTCCTCATTTAATTGGAATCATAGTTCTCACATGAGGCACCACAACATCATTTTATATATACATGCTTTGTGGTAATTGGTTATTCTTACTGCTGCGATCAAAGTCAGCCTCAGATATATGCTTCATCTACACAGTAATCACTACCAACAAAATCCCTTAGTGCTTCAGCAAAAACCAGATCCCACAACTATTTTTTGATGTGTTTATTCAATGCTGCATGTACTGCCCCAAATAAATTAATATCTCATGTTTATCTATATATTCATCTGTCCGATGAGAATAACTTGTTCCGATCTCCCTCTATCTATCTAACGTTAATAATCATCGTCTAACGTGGTACAGCACGATAAGGTACAACTCTTTTATAAAGACCCAGCGAAAAACAATACTTTGCGTTGGACATAGAGACCAGTTCAAAGATGGTCGCCATCGTTAAGATCAAGCTCGTATTGGTCAAAACTTAAAACCCTAGTCGGGAATGTTGTGAAATATTATTTACTGTTGATCACCGAACTGTAAGTTGCTTGATGACTACGAGGGCAGTCTTGAATTGGTGGATCTGTGATGTGTTGACATCAATATCATGCTGCGCCTCAATCAACGAGAAACACCAGAATGAAATGCCAACAACAAGTAGTTCACTATGCGACTAGATGTCATGCTTTTTATGCGAATAGCACCCTCTCAGATACGCGAACAGGAATAACTCACATATAGCTGAAGAGACCAAGCAACATGGTCACTAGACATTTCCCCATTGAAATAGATAAATGGGTGAGGCTTCCGAGTTTCGTCTTGGTAGCTCAGGGTTGTCGCTTTTGCGGTCCGATTGAAAAGTAACTCAGATAGATATTATCAGGAGACACCAAACACATATCGCTGTGAAGCTGCTTGGGAGCGCCATTGCGGCCTCCCAAGTCATTGACCCTGGCATCAGTCACAGATGTGCACAGCGGGCTGTTAAGGCGCCAGTCGTGCCACCAGCTTATCAACCACCTCCAGCACCATTTCTCTGTCGGCAGCATTGAGCTTGGCCAACTGCTGGCTGAGTACAATGCTTTGCTCTGTAGGGCGGTTGCTGGTCTCACGCAGGAGGTCTGCAAGCTCACAGCCAAACAGCTGGGCCAACTGTGCCAGGCGCACTACGGTCGGCACCACTTTTCCCCGCTCCATCCGGGAAACAGCTTCCATCCCGATATCCAGGTGCTCTGCGACTTGCTCCTGGGTCAGCCCCACTTGTTGGCGTTGGCGTCCAATCGCTTTACCTACTCTCTTGGCCAGTTCTTCAAAGTTGACGTCTGTCATAAGTCCTCCAGTCAGCACGTATGCTTGACCATGGACTCGTTGACATTAAGGACGATTATGGTTGATGCTCAACCAATTGGGTTGATGTTGTTTGAATATATAGATTGATATTTGAAAGGAGTGCTTTCTACACGACGTAAATTCCAGCCCACTTTCTTCAGTTGCGCTTGGCTAACTGCCAGCACGCTCGCTGACGTTACCTGTATTACCCCGCTTATCCGAGAGGCTTGCCTTGTCGGTCAGGCATCCTTTTGCCATTTTTATTAAGGAGAGATCATGAATCGCACACTGCTTTATCCCTTACTGCTGGCCTGTGGCCTTCACTGAGTGCCTGCAATGCAGAGTCTGCCGATGGCCCAGAATTCGATCTAGACGTGGAGTACACCGCTATTGGGCGACCTCAGATCGTCGTCACCTCGCTCAACGATCAAGTCACCATTCAAAAAGTGCTGATCAATGGCGGCAAGAGTAAATGCCGGGTGATGCTGCGCAGTGACTTGATGGGTTCGGTGGGAGGAACCTATTTCCCACTCAAGCTCAATTACACCGAAAGCTGGCGGCTGGTCATGACCGAGCCGTGCCGATTGAGGGAGGTCACCCTCTTCACCAATCTGGGCAATGCCTCTTACACCATTGAATAAGTCGTCTGGAGAGTGACATGACAGAAAAAATCAAACTGGCACTGTGGTGCACATGGTTATCGCTGCTTGCCTTACCGACCTGGGCTGCGCCTCAATTCACTGTGCCAACGGTCACTAAACGGGTACCGGCCAACGTTGAGGGCACCCTCAATTTCGCCAGCATGCAGTTTTGGATAGAGACCTCGAAAGGGGAACGCATCATGCTGATGCCGCTGGATGAAGATGAGCCAAGGCTCATCCCCAGTGTCAGCCAGCCGGTTTCACTGAACGGCATGATGCTGACCTACTCGGATGGTAGCCGTTACTTCGAACCCTCCTTTGCACCCTCGTCAGCCGCATCAAGTACCGCGTCATTTACCATCGTGAAAAATGACGATTACAACATCGAGATCCGGTATGGGGATGAACTGCTGCTGCGCTCCGATGAATATGATGCCATCAAGCTCACGCACCGATTGCCGCTGGCCAATGGGCAGGCGGCCTTGTTTGAGCTACACAGTGGCGGTGTGGCATGCCCGGTGCTCTATCAGTTGGCTGTCGCTCAGACTGGTGTGCTGACCATGCTTTCACAACCCTTTGGCTCCTGTAGCGATGAAGGCAAGCTGACCCCTGCCCCCAACGGTTTCACCCTCGACCTGCCCGGCAACCCCCGTCAGCGCTGGGTATGGGATGCCAACAGCTTGACGCTGCGCAAGCAGTCCTGACCACCAGCCGCCACACATTCACCACCATCAGGGCACCTTCGGGTGCCCTCTGTTTTATGCCGCATTTTATTTAAGGAACTGTTCATGCCATTACCACAACCGGGAGACCACCTCGTTTCCCCCCGCACCGGTTACCAGCACCACGGTCTCTATCTGGGGGACCATCTGGTCATCCATTACCAAGGGGTCAGTGCCGGAACACAGTCCGGTCAGATAGCTATCACCACGCTTGCCGAGTTTAGCCAAGGGAGGGGCTATCGCATCCAGCACCATAGCGCACGAGCCTACAACCGGGAGGAGAGTATCGACCGTGCATACTCCCGCCTTGGAGAGGCGCACTACAGCACACTCTTTAACAACTGCGAGCACTTTGTGCTTTGGTGCATCGAGGGCTTTCACTACAGCAAGCAGATTAACCAGCTCATTTCCACGGGGTGTATCGCACATCAGGCACTTCGCACCGTGGCCCAGCAGCCCACCCAGGCGGCCCTGTCTGGCATGGCCACCAGCACGGTACTGAACCCGTCAGCGACAACCGCTGCGACCGCAGTAGTCAGTGCGTTGCTGGGGAGCTCGGCCACCTCGCTGGCGGCGCCCTTGGCAGCCACCTACGGCCTCTACCGCGCCTGGCGCTGGTTCAGGGATTGATGCGCCTCACACTCGATACCAAAAGGACACACCATGATAACCATGCCATTTCACTTGGCAGGGATGGCCCTGCCGATTTCACCTGAGCTACCTGACTTGCTGCGCCGCGTCGCGCGGGAACAACAGCTCGACCTCACCAACCTTTCGACCCTAACCCTCAACTTTCGCAGCCCCGGCTACAGTCCCGAAACGGGTGGCGTCCATCCGGTTGAGCAGCGGCTTATTCGGGGATTGCACGGTTGGGTCTTCGATTACATCACCGACTTCAGCTACCAGGGGCTCGGCCATGATGCCGAGCTCTGCAAGGAGATCGACTTCAACTTCCTCGATGGGGAACACACCATGTTGGGCTGGGGACCGCTGCGGCTGGCCGAAGCGCGGGAATTGTTCGATATCTGGCAAAGCAACTTCATTGCCTACTGCCGGTTGGAATGCTTCAGCGTCACGGTCGCAGGAGATTAGGAGGTCACGATGACCCAAGAATTAGCTCTATCCCACTACTCACGCCAGTGGCTGGGACGAGTCGCCACCAGCGCCAAGCTAACCCCCACTCGCAGTGGTCAGCGTTGGCTGCTGCACCTGACACCGGATAGCCCACCAGCCCGCACAGTCACCTTGCAAGTGCGTTGGTCTGGCGTGCAGTGGCAACTGCTCTCCCTCACCAATGCCGAGGACTGGCACACCATGAGCCAGCCCGTGGATGAAATCTGTGTGGACCCTAAGCGTCGCTGTTTCTGGCGCAGCCAGGCAGGAGCCGTCCCACTCTCTGAGCAGCCCCGCGTGCTGGGAAGCTTTATGAGTGACCTGCAGCGTGCCTGCATCCATCACGGCTATCGTGTGGAGAGTGACCCCTTACCCCAAGAGGAGGCACAAGATGCCAAAACAACCGGTAGCCGTTGAACTTGAAGCCATCAATCGTAATGGCGAGACGCAAGTGGTTCGGGGCAGCGCCCTGCCCGTGCACGGCTACGGCGTTTACTTGCGAGCGGTAGAAGCCAGTGGATTGGCGCTGGCTACCTGGATAGCTGACTACGACACTATCGGCCAAGCCTATGAGCTGGCGGAACGGCTGAGCGTTGCGCTCGCTATGCCGCTCACCCTGCAGGTCCCCGGATTGCTGATGCCGGTGAAGCGTGCCCCTACAGCCTGAGCAGGAGCAGAAGCCGCCACCAAGACCAACTGAACTACCCTCAAAGTGAACCAACAACCGCTCTACCTTTAACCCCGACATGCTTCATGCGTGCCGGGGTTTTGTTTATTTGGAGAATTCCACTATGCGTTATCACAAGCTGAAAGCCGGGGAATGCCCCGGCACTTATGTCGTCACTGAACCCGTGACCGAACAAGACCTGCTGCGTATCGCCAACCAGATTGCCCGTAAGCGCTTGGCCAAAGGCACCGCCATTACCAGCACCACCGAGGCCGCCGAGCGGCTGCAAACCCTGCTGCAGGACCGGGAGCACGAAGTGTTTGGTGCACTGTTCCTTGACTCCCAACACCGCGTACTGGCTTTTGAGGAACTGTTTCGCGGCACCTTGGACAGCGCCAGCATCTACCCACGGGAAGTAGTCAAGCGGGCCCTGATACTCAACTGCGGGGCCATCATCGCAGTGCACAATCACCCAAGCGGTGACCCTGAACCCAGCCAATCTGACCGGGTCTTTACCCAAGCCCTCAAGGAGGCCTTGGCGCTGGTCGATGTGCGATTGCTCGACCATCTGGTGGTCGGTGCCGAGGGCGTGGTCTCGCTGGCCGAAAGAGGTCAGCTATGACTCTAACCCTAGGTAAGTCACACCTCACCACCCTCGACATCCTCCTCGAGCTGCGCGGCTGGCTTGCAGACAACGTCGAGATGCAGGCCGAGCCTGCCATCGTGGCTCACCTGCCTAACGGCTATCAGCTCACCCAGAGCGATTGTGTCGAGGCCATTGATGCACTGCTCCATCAGCTACGCCCTTAACCGAGCCAAGAAGGGATAAACACCATGCGATTACCCAATCCCTATTCCCTTGAGGAAATGCTCGGGAAGCTACGCCATGGCCTGGCAGCCGCCAGCAACCAAGGGGCGCTGGCGTTGTTGGGGCAAGCAGTCACCAAGGCTCGTGATGACGAGGGTTATGCCAGGCAGCTTGAAGAGGCCTTGCTGCGGGGATCCACCATCGAGATCCGCGAATGCCTCAGCTGCTTTGGCGACTACTTCGAGCGCTCCCGAGACGCACCACCCTATTACCCGCATCACGATACCGTCAACAGCATTGATTGTGCGCTCTACGCCATCCTGTTTGATGCGGCTTACCCAGACGCAGAGCAGGCGCACGAATAACGCCAGCATCCCCAAACCCGGATCATCCGCGCCAACACCATGATCCGGATATTCCAACACTACCCACTGGGCCACCTCACTGCAGGTGGCCTTTTGCATTTCAAGGAATCACCCCATGTCTGCCTTCATGATCGATCGCAAGGATTACCTAGCCTTTGCCGTACAGTTACACCGCTTTTGCAATGCCCCGATGCCACCGCACTACATCCTTGAGTTGCTGCGCACCCTCTGGTGGAACTCGCCAATGGATGTCACCAGTACCTGGACGTGGCGGGTAGACCGGCTGGTACGGCTGATGATGCTCGCCAACCGGCGTGCAGTTTGGCATCGCTATCAGCGTGGGCGTCAGCAGGACCACAAGGAACCACGTCAGCACCGCTCGACCAAGCTGGGGCCGCTTAAGCCTGCCCATCGTTACCATCAGGCACCACTCACCGATGCCGAACTGGTGGCGCTGTACAAATTCACCTGCTGCGCTCTGTATCAATCGAGCGAATGGAGCGGGAGCCCCGAGCAGGCTCCCCGGCTTGTGAAAGTAATCCAGCAGTTTCAACAGGCTCTCGCGCAAGACGTGCTGACCCGGCTGTCACTGTGGGAGCAAGCCCCCTGGGGAGAAATGTGATGAATCTTTCCATCACCCTGACAGTGACGAGCTCACCACCGAGCTCAGCCGCCCAGATAGCCCAGATAGCCCAGCGTATCGCCGATGACATGGCACACCTGCATCACCGTCTGCGTGATGGGGCCAGTGATGAACTGGGCATCAGCATCAGTTACCTGGTCGAAAAATTTGCGGTGTTGGCAGCGGCTTACCGTGCACCTGCAGAAATGGAGAAACATCCATGATTGAGTTCAATGACAGCTTTAGCCAGGCCGCCGTGGCAGAGGCCATGTGTGCTCACTCAGGGCTTGCCAAGCTCATCAGTCAGCAATTGATGCTGCCGGGCTTTGCCTATGCCCACGATGTGGAGGGGCGACGTATTGGTGGCCCGCTGGTAGCCCCCAACCCGGTGCTGCACAAAACCTCGCTTTTTGTCAGCCCACGTGACATGCGTGACCACCTTCCACGAGAGATTAACTTCGCCCGCTTTCGTTGCCCCTGTAATGCAGCGGGTCAGCCGGTCGGTGAGTGGCAACGGGTAATTGTCGGGGCCTACGTCAACCACGGTAGTAATGACAAGCCGGATTGGAGTAGTCACACCTGAGCCACGGCCACCAGCACACACAAGACCCCATACAGCCCCTCACACCGAGGGGCTGTTTGCATTTGAAGGAAGCCCAACCATGCATGACTTACGTGATTACAAGACTCTGTCCGCCCGACAACTCACCGCCGCTATCGGCCAGCTCAACCACAACACCGCACCGAAGATAATGACCCATCTGGCATTGCGGGCCAGACAGCAGCACCCGCTCGGTAATGGTCGTAGCAGAGCCAAAGCCCTCACGCTGCTGCGCCGGGTCAAGAAGGCTCACCAAGCGGGGCGTATCCTTTTTGAGCTCACCGTGACGGGTTGCCGCATCGACCGGGGGAGCCATCAGGCTGACCGTTACTACTACGACCGGACGCTGCTGGCCCAGGGCTGGCAACAATACGATACCGAGGAAGACGCCTGGTATTTCGGCATCTGGATTCACACAGAGAAGCTGGAGACCTTTACCTACGCCGAAGGGGATACCAACCATGTGATTGCGCCAAACGTTGAGGCGTTTCGTACCGAACTGGCGCGGCTCTACCAGTTCCACCCGCAAGCCCCAGCGTTTATCTGTATCAATCGGGAGGTAGGCATCGTGACTCACTACTTATAGTGCTGAGTCGTTCATTCATGCGGTGTAGCACTGTTTAATTAACAAACAAGTCTAGTCACATCCATATAGGAATTTGACCATGCTCAAGTTTTTTGTTTGTCAAAGCTGAATCGAGGTGTGTTGAAAAGTGCGCCGCTGTAGTATGGAGAGCCTATAGGGTCTGGTGCCAAACGGAGTTAGTATTGCTGTTTAGAGGCATAGATTCATTTTTTTACAACGTTCGGGGTTTTTGAAGATGAAAATTACGGCTAGACGCACAGCTATTTGTTTAATGGTTTCCGCCAGCCTTATTCTCTCTGGCTGTGCTAGCACTGGGAGCTCAGTGACAGGGAATCAACCAGCAACAGATTCAAGACTTACTAATGGGCAAGAGGCTGAATTTTTTAGTGCATCTGGATTCCAGGCATGTGCCGTTGCGGCAGGTATGGGTGTTGCAGCTTGCATGCTTTTGAAGTCAGAAGAAAAAACTCAGTGTGCAATAAAAGCGGGCATAGCTGCATGTGGTGTGGCGATGGGGGCTAACTACTATCTTGATACTCGTCGCGCTGAGTATGCCAATACCACCGATCGTTTGCAGGCAATGAACAACGACATTCAAAAAGACACCGAGGTCGTGGTTGCTCGCACTAATACTGCCAAGCAGGTAATTGCTGACAATAGTAAAACCTTGACCCAAATTGCTAAAGATAAAGACCAAGCGGGTTTTGACAAGGCGGTAGCACAGCGCCAGCTTGGCAAAGTCGATGCTGATCTGGCTCAACTCAACAAAGAGTTGACCAATATGCGTAAGAAGGCGACCGAGTATCAGCAAGTGGCCAAAAGCGAGCAGAGTGAGGCAACTGAGACTGAGTTGGCAATGGTCAATACCAAAGTGCTTGAGCTGAACAAGCAGATTGCCGTATTAGAGAAAGAGGTTAATGCCCTCTATGACCAGCGCAGCGCTATCACAGTTGGTTAAATATCAACCATTACATCATTATCGTTAAGGGAGTCGTCAATATCTCGGGTCTATCTGGATGTTGATAGGAAAATATTATGAAATTTAGAGCCGTCTATCTGAGTAGCTTGCTGGTATTAACTGGTTGTGCCACAACTCCCGCTGATTGCGATCCTTCCAACCGTAGCGCTAGCCTCCTCACAAAAATGAGTTGTGATTCCTCTGGAGGATACCGCCAAAAGGTCAACGACCAAGAGCAACAGCTGCAACGAAATCAGGAACTCAACGCACTATCGCATCAAATTTTGACCGACATGGAAAGCCGTAAGCTGCGTTCAAACACAACACTGGCACAAGAGCAGGCTGATCAGCAGGCATTGAAAGCCTCCTTGAGTCAACTGGTTGCCCAACTAAAAGTTAAAGGTGGTAACCAAGTCGGGCTGCAGCAGCAAATCAGCGCTCTGTCCCAGGCCGAACAGCAGTTCACTCCCTCCTCAAATGATAATGCAGCTCAAGTTGCAGCAAGGCGAGAGGAGGCTGCGCTCCTTGAAGCCAAGGTTAAAGAGCTGAATCAAAGTCTGGGTTATTAGAGCTGATTTTTTCGACCTAGCTTAAGGCCATCTTGGCAGCAGAGTGTTTGTTAGCAAGCACTCTTTAGCGCGCTTTTGGATATGAAGTCTCTTTATGCAGCGAATAATATCGGATTTTCCGATTGACGAAAAAGCGCTCGAAAATTATGAGCAGAGCCTTGCAGTACTCTGTCGTTATTTTCCTCCCCTAATTACCAGCCTGTTTGCGACGGCGCGTCGTAGCCGCGATGGTAATCTGGAGTGGTGGAGCGAGCGTGAAGGGCAACCCATACTGCTGAATGCGCTCCCTGCTACAGAACAAGCCATGCTGCAGGAGAAATGTCTGCTTCGTCAAGAGGCGATCCGTCAACTGGCAGAAGAGCTGGTTCGCCGTGGTGAGCCAGTTCCTGCCGAGCGACTGCATAACTTGCTCAAGCAGACACCACAACTCGCGTGCTACGGCATCAATGGTGAGCCGGTGTTGGTTCACTGGGGGATCCCGCAACAGCCTGCAGACCCAATTCAGCTAGAAGAACCCACCCCGAGGCTTCACAAGGGGCACCGGATTACCGCCAGGCATTATGGCTGTCTGGCTGCGATATTCTTGGCACTGCTACTAGGGTGCCTGCTGCTGAGTCGCTGGCCTGCGTTATTCCCAGTTGATCTTCCCTCTAGTGGTAAGCCGCTAACCGAGTTGACCAAAGAACAGCCCAACGTCAGCCTAGTCAAGCAACACGATTATGGCCGTATTCAGGTCAATCTCAATTGGAGTAACCCTAACCCAGACAGTGCGATTGATCTGGATGTCGCTGCTTTTGTTCGGCTGAAAAATCAGAAAAAAACCGGGGTTGAAGCGCTCAGTCGTCTGTTTGGTGATTATGACAACGTGCCTTATGTGGCGTTGGAGGGAGATGATCGTAGTGGGGAAAACAGTCATGGGGAGTGGTTGCTAATTAACGGTTCTCATTGGCAGCAGATCGATGAGGTGCTGATTTATGCCTTCATCTATAGCGGTGCTTCCAATTGGCAAAATACTCTGGCCACCATCACCATCCATATTCCCGGTCAACCACCCATTACGACTCGTTTGACCGAAGGGGGGAAAATATGCCCGTTAGTGTCATCGCTCGGTTAATCAATGTTGATGGCGCGATCAAAGTTGAACGGATAAACCAGTATTTTGACGATCGAAAGAGCATCGATAAGGCGTTTGGATGGGGGCTAGAGTGGCATTCAACCAAGGGTAAAGGTTGAGCGGTCCTGCTGTCACAAGGGCTGAGTCTCGCCATAACATAATTAGATTTTTTGAGGGTTTATAGATGCAGGATTCCATCCAGGGTCCATTACTACGCAGTGGTCATAATTCCGCGTTTAAGGCGCTCGGTGAGACGGGGTTCCCTGTCTACCGTATGGCTTCCCAATTACGGGAGACCATTCGTCGTCTGGATACGGGGCGCGATCTTGCACGCCATTTGGCAATTCCGCAAAACCATCAAGGGGGGGATAGAACCGACTGGTACAGTAGTTTTGCGGGAGATGTGATCCCATGGAACAGTGCCACTGAGTTTGAGCGAGCGGCTGCTTACTCGCAGCTTGAATCCTTTAAGCTAGCGGTGCAGGCACTGAGCGAGCAGCTGCTGACCACTGATAACAAGGACAGCGGTGGCGACAAGCGGGTCTTTGCAAGTTTGCTCAAACAGGTAGTCAATTTTCCGGATCAGGATTTTGTCTATCTGGTGGATGGGGTATTGGTAATCACGTTTTGGGGATTTGTGCATGATAACGACGAACAACGTGACCCGATGCACTGGCTAAAGCCCGTGAGCCCGAGCTTGACTACGCCGGGAGTAGTCGCTAGTGCCCCCGTCGCAGAGCTTGCCCCTGCGTTTGAGATAGTGCCAACAACAGGCCCGGTGCCGGCAACCCCCATGTATGCCCAGCCGGTAACACCGACAATCCAGACCGGGGGCTGGTGGAGTCGCTGGCGTTGGTTGTTCTGGCCGCTGTTGTTGCTGGCTCTGTTAGCATTATTGCTGTTTGGTCTGCGATCCTGTGTCCCCAGCTTTTCGCTGCCAGGCGTATCATCTATGGGCTTGCCAATATTCAGGGATAGTGCAGTAGCTGTTCCCTCATCAGGGCAAGCGCTGCCCGTGGCGCATGGTCCTACTGATGTGGCAGCGACAGTACCTAGTCGAGCATCAGAGCAGCATACCACGGTGGACAGCGCCGCTTTAGCGTCAGGCGATCCGCTTACGCCTCCACCAGCCCCCCTGGCTAGCGGTAAGGAGCCGGTGTCCACAAGCCTCCCGCAAGCTTCGATGCCGGGCGCAGCTGCAGACCTAGAGCCGCCCACATTACCGCCAGCAAGTCCCCCTAGCACTGATATCGCACCGAGTAATAGCACTCCGCAAGATCCGGCACCTCAAGGTAAGGCGCTGACAATACCGCCGACCATTGCCAATGGGCCCGCCCAGTTTTTAGACGGTGACTGGAAAGTTAACGGGGGTATTCAGGACACCCAGACCGGCAAGCCATTGCAACTGCAATACAGCTTCAAAGAGGGTGAAGGCCGCGTCAGCTTGCGTCAGTCCAATGGGGTTGAGTGTCGGGGTGCGGCTAGCGGCGTAATGAAAGACGGCCAATTGAGTATTAATAATCTGGGGCAAGCAGAGTGCGCTGATGGATCCAGCTATATGATCCCCCAAATCGAATGTAAGCCAGGAACGGACAATGGCACCGATTGCGTGGGCCGTAATGAGGGTGAGCAGCAGTTCCCCATCAAGATGCGCCAGAAAAATCCCTAAGGGCAGGAAGATATAATCATGTTGCCAGAAATAAAACCATTTGATCGTCAAGTCACCCTGGTGGGTGATTCTGGAATCCAGTTTATGGATTTCGGTCTGACGCTGGGGCGCGAGCAGGCAGGTGAGTTTGTTGAGCTGGCCAGCGGCGTGCTCACTCGTCTGCTGTACAACGAAGAGAAGGATTTCCATTTCTTCCAGCCAGGGCCCGACGCCATCGAAAAGGCGCGCGCGAAGTATGATATCGCACTTAAGAGTAGCCTCGAGTTGCTAGACGGGATCTGGCTTCCGCTGCCGCTGTTCCGGTTTAATTCTCCCCATTTCTACAACGAGGGACCGATCAACTGGGCACGTTTTCGGTTGGTCAAACTGCAAGAGCCGGACTTGGATGGCCATACCCATCGCCTGACTCTGGCTTTTGATACCCGGATCATGGCCAAGTTGCACGGCTCAGCCGATCTGGGGCCCAATCAAGAAGATGTCAGTGCAGGGGCCACCTTCCAACTTGCCACCTCGACCTATGCCCTTGGTTGGTATTTGACCCAGCCTTGGCTAAAAGAGTGGCTGCTTGAGGTCTTTAATGATGCAAGCCAAGGGCGTGATAGAGAGGAACGGGATAGCGAGATACAGCAACAATACCCAGTTGCACATTACCTTAATCTGCTCTCCTTGTTGGCGAAGCCGGTCGCTGATCAGCAAAGCAAAGAGCCGCCAAGGGTCGAGATACCGCAATTTCGGATCATCGCTAACGGCGAGACCAATGCCATCAAGCCGATCCCGGTGGATCTGGTACTCGATGTGGGTAACTCTCGTACCTGCGGCATTTTGATTGAGGATCATGGTCAGTCCGGTTCTGGCCTGATGCACAACTATGTGTTGCAACTGCGGGATCTAAACGCCCCTGAACAGGTATATAGCCAGCCCTTCGAGAGCCGCATCGAATTTTCTCAGGCCTTCTTTGGCAAGGATCACTGCTCGGTTCGCAGTGGTCGCCATGATGCATTTCAATGGCCGACCATAGCCCGGATCGGCAATGAGGCTGGCCGTTTGGCCAGCCGCCGTCGCGGCAGTGAAGGGTCGACAGGTCTATCTAGCCCGAAGCGCTACCTGTGGGATGAAAAATTCTATGGTCAGGGCTGGCGCTTCAACTCGGCTTATCAGCAGCACGATACCCATTCGCTGGCAACGGCGGCCCCTTTTGCGAACCTTATCAATGAAAAAGGGGAAGCGCTGCACACCATAGAGGATGAGATGGATCGCATCCCGGTGTTTACGCCCCGCTACTCGCGCAGTGCCCTGATGACCTTTATGCTGGCAGAGGTATTGACCCAGGCGCTGACCCAGATCAACAGCCCGGCACAGCGAACTCGCCAGGGGCATGCCGGTATTCCGCGTCAGTTGCGCAATATCATTCTCACTGTGCCGCCCGGCATGCCGATGGCCGAACGCTGTATTCTTGATGAACGGATGCACCAAGCCGTGGGGTTGGTGTGGAAGGCGCTGCGCTGGCATCAGGGGGAACAAGACCCTTATCGTCGCCAGGAAGATGGGGATGTACAGGATAATATCCAAGTGCCATTGCCCCGCGTCCGGGTGGAGTGGGACGAGGCCTCCTGTGCTCAGCTGGTCTATCTCTATACCGAGATAAACCAGAACTTTGCCGGTCATCCGGAGGAGTTTTTTGCCGCGCTGGGCCGCCCCGACAGAAAGAACCGAGAGAGTATTACCCTAGCCTCAATCGATATTGGGGGTGGTACCACGGATCTGGTCATCACCGATTATGCCCTCGATCGCAGCGGGCAACAGGGAGCCGGTGTAAATGCCCATATCGTGCCACAGCAACGCTTTCGTGACAGTTTCAAGATAGCGGGGGACGATGTGCTGCTCGATGTTATCCAGCTGTTGGTGCTGCCAGCGCTGGAGACCTCGTTCAAACAGAGTGGTGTTGGTTCGGTTGATACCCTTATGTCACAGCTTTGTGGTGCCAACAACGTTAGCGCTGCAGAAGCGGTGTTGCGCCAGCAACTCAACTTACAGGTATTTGTCCCGATAGCCCTTGATTTACTGGGTCGCTATGAACAGTACGATCCGCAGGGCTTGGGTGCGAACGTGAGCGAGAGCCTGCGTTATGGCGACTTGGTGCCAGCCAATAACATCAGTGCGGCGGTAGAAGCGTTTGTACAGCGGGAGGTGCAAAAAGCGGGCGGCTGCAGTGACTTCAAGCTGCGCGAGGTGCCCATCACCTTCAATTTGGCACAAGTGCATCAGGCACTGCTGTCTGGTCGTTTCAACATCAGCAAGGTGTTGACCGCATTGTGTGAGGTTATGGCTAACTACCATTGCGACATGCTGCTGCTAACAGGGCGCCCCTCCTTGCTACCGGGCATTCAGGCCTTCATTCGGATGTGTCTGCCATTACCGCCGGGACGCATTTTGCCGCTGCATGGCTATCATACTGGCACTTGGTATCCGTTCCACAAGAATGGCCAAATCGATGATCCAAAGAGTACTGCCTCGGTGGGTGCCATGATCACCTTACTGTGTGCCAATCACAGTATTCCTAACTTCCATTTCCGCACTGCAGCGCTCAAGCCTTACTCCACCATTCGCCATATGGGGATCATCGATCTGCAAAATATCATCCGCGATCACGATGTGACCTACCGTGATATTCAGTCGTTCGAGGGTCAGATCCGGTTGCCTAAGGTTGGCAGTGAAGATACGGATACCCCAGTCTGGATCATGCGCGGTGACTTGCGTCTAGGCTATCGCCAGCTTGCTGCTGAACGCTGGACCGCAGCCCCCTTCTATACCTTGCGTTTTAGTGATGAGGGGCGAGCCAAATATACCCAGGCCAAGTCTTTGGATGGCAGCTCACCCTATCTGGAGGTCAAGCTGGCTATTGGCAAGGATAACCGGGCCAGGGCATTGGGGCTTATCAGTGACAAGCTGATAGTCAGCGAGGTGGGTAGTAATACTGATAAAACATTCAATAAGCGGGATCTGGAGCTGGAACTCAACACCATGCCAGATGCCGGACTCATAGATAGCAGACACTGGTTAGATAGCGGGAGTGTAAAACAACAATGAAGCCTCAACAGGAGACCTTAAGTCAGGGTTGGGCGACAATCGAGCGCAGCGCCCAGGATGCACTTGGCTGGGTCGATGTGGTGCGCCATGACTCCCACCGGCTCGATAATGAGGCGGATAAGCTTAACCTTAGTTTGCACCGAGCTCGCAATGTGGCCAACAGCCTCAAGCGGGTGGCTGGTACCCCCATGACGGTGGGTTTTTTCGGCATTTCCCAAGCGGGTAAATCCTATCTGATATCGGCCTTGGCTGCCGGGGGGAACGGCGCGCTGGAGGGATGCTATGGGGAGCGTCCGGTTGACTTCATAAAGGAGGTTAACCCTGTGGGCGGCGGCAAAGAGGCCACTGGTCTGGTCACGAGGTTTACCCGTGCCAAGACCGCTGCCCCGGCGAATTACCCGGTACCCTTGCAGCTGTTTAGTGAAATAGACTTGGCCAAGATCTTGGCCAACACCTGGTTCAATGATTTCAACCATGAACTGCTGAGCTATCAGCTCGATGAGGCGCGCATCGAGGCTCGGCTGCGGCCGTTTGAGCATCGTCCCATCAACCCGGTGCCCAACAACGGTGTCAGCCGTGATGATGTGGTGGCCCTGTGGGATTATTTGAACGGCAGTTTTAGAAAGTCGGTGGAAAAACTTGAACATGGCTACTGGCCAAGGGTATTACAACTGGCTCCCACGCTGACGCCAGCCGAGCGGGCAGAGTTGTTCTCCCTGTTGTGGGGCGAGCAAATCGAGCTGACCGAAATCTATCGTAACTTGGCGACCAGCCTTAGCAGACTGGGTCACGCCAAGACCGTTTACGCGCCTCTTGATTGCCTGTTGAATCAAGGTAGCGGCAGCATCAGCATCATGAACGTGGACAGTCTCGGCTTGTTGGGATCCGCCGGGGATAGGACAGTCGAGATCTGTTTCTTGGCACCTGACGGTCGGCATATGCCTGCCTCTATTGCTCAGGCTGAGCTGGCTGCCCTGACCACCGAGTTGATCTTTCCCATGGTCGAGGGGGCTGCGGATAGCTTGGTGGAGCAAGTGGATCTGCTCGATTTCCCTGGCTACCGTGGGCGTCTCGCGATTAGCAAACTGGAAGAGGCCGCCAGTGCAGGCTGTAGTCCGATTTCTCAGTTGTTGCTACGTGGCAAGGTTGCATATTTGTTCGAGCGTTATACCGACAATCAAGAGATGAATGCCTTGGTGGTTTGTGCCAGCTCCGCCAAGCAGAGTGACGTGACCAGTGTGGGTCCTGTGCTGACGCGCTGGGTAGAAAAGACCCAGGGCAAGAGTGCCAGTGAGCGGCAGAGTCGTAAACCGGGACTGTTTTGGGCGCTGACCATGTTTGATAAACGGATCCAGGATGGACTTGGTTTTACACCGACACAGCTCAAGGAGGGGGCGGATGGCTTGATGCAACAAACCCTGCTGGAACGTTTTGGCCAGTATGACTGGATCCAAGAGTGGGCACCTGGTCAGGCGTTTAATAACTGCTTCTTGGTACGCAAACCTGGTATGGCCGTCCCTTTCTTGAACATAGACGGTGGGCGAGAAGTAGCTGTTGCACCTCAATATGCAGATGTCTTGCAACAGATGGCGACCTCTTTTGCGACAGGAAAAGGCGTGGCGCAACATTTTGCTGATCCTGACGCTGCGTGGATGGCCATGATGTCGCTCAATGATGGTGGCATGGCCCTGCTTGGGCATGCGCTGAGGGGGGTGGCACATCTTGAATTCAAGCTTGATCGACTCCAGCAACAACTGGATGCCAAGCGCAAAGAGCTGGCTGAACAACTGCTGGGGCGTTGGTATGAGCAAGATGGTGACGGCCAACTGGCGAAAAAGCAGGAAATAGGCAAGCAGCTCTGGACTGGGCTTGGCGCCCGTGTTAACTCCCTCGGTGAGCTGATTAGCCAGCTTGATCTGCCCTCAGCGGAACTGAGCAATATCTACCTCAGTATTCGTGAGGATGTCCCCAAGGATGATGGGGGAGAAGCCACCGCAATCTCTCCTTATGGCAGTAGCCCGGCGAACCCGTTTGGGCAGACGCCCTTTGGCGCTAGTCCTTTTGATAGCAGCCCATTTGCGAGCAATCCTTTCGATCAGGCTGATGTCGCCGTGGTGAACACAGCCGCCAAGGCTGAAGAGCGGGTAGGCCAGGATGATGGCTTCGCCCGTGAGGCATTCAAGGCATGGGTCGCTCATTTGCGGGATCTGCCCACCCGGAAAACCCTGCTGGCTCAGCTCGGTATCGAGACCGAATTGATAGACTTACTTACTGAAGAGTTAGTCACTGCGGCTAACCGTCTGGATCTGGAGGGAACGTTGAAACGAACCCTGGCTGGTCAGGAGCAGGCGGGGGTGCGGCGAGAACAACAGCTTGCACGGCAAGTGATGAAGGCTCAGCTTACATTGCGCGATTTCGTGGCTTGGTTTGGTTTTTTGGCCATGCCACCAGAGAAGGTACCACACAGCTTTGCGGGCACTAAGGGCAAGCTATTTGCCCGTGGTTCAGCAATAGGCCAAAACGAGTTACCTTGCCTGCCTGCCACTCCGCTCAATCCTGCCATGGCGTATTTGGGGGATTGGCTCTCTTCCCTGGTGCTGATCACCCAAGATAACGCGGGCCATAGCGCCACACGGGATATTTCTCACGATCAGAATCAGCGTCTGGGCCAGATCATACATCAATTAAAACAAGAGTAAGCACCATGCTAGCCAAAATAATTGCTACCGACCCCGCTGTACCGGGTGAAGCCCAACTACTAATCCGGTTGCGGGGCATCTCCGAGCTGGTGGAGGGGCTCGAATTTTCTCTTCTCAATAATCAGCAGAACTATTTGCAAGAGGGGGGGCTGTGGAGCCCCGCCCCCCACTGGTTTGGCATCAGTGGCGGTTATCCGCTACAAAGCGGCAGCGGTTTTCGGGTGGGTGCTGCGATCGTGGATCCCTTGTTGGTCAACTCAAGCCCAATTCAGATCAACGTCAAGCTGGCTTCTAGTGAAATCCGTCATACCACCTTGCAAGTGGCACGCGAGGCGGTATTCCCCTCCAGTGCTCGAGGCGAGGTGGGTGAATATGGTGGCAGCAGTGTCATTAACTCACCCGTGGTTGATGCTCCTCCAGTGCCAGATTTAGCTCCAGTTGAGGTGCCGGTTGAGATTGAACTGCCAGCCTTCCGTGCGGAACCCGAGATCGAACCAGCGCCCGTGCCGGTGGAGACGCCCTTACTGACGGCCACTACGGCTGCTCCTAAATCGAAGACTCCGCTGATCCTAGGTGGGGTGGTGCTGTTGCTACTGATTGGCGCCCTGATCTTCTGGTTTAGCCGCTCAGCAGCTGCACCAGTGATCGATCCTATTGCTGCAACTGCTGTCGAACCGGTGGCGGCAGAACCAGTGGTTAATGAAGCCAGCGGCGAGGCAACGGAGGATGGTTGCAGTGCCGCTAATTTGGCGACGAAGAGCGAATTGGAGTTTGTGCAGGCCTGTATTGCACAGCAGCCGCCAACCGATACCTTATTGGCGGTGATCCAAAGCGCCAAGTCAGCCCAGAAATGTGGTGTGGCGCAGCGCCTTTATGCCAACCGTGCGCAGGGGGGAGATAGCAAGGTGGCCCTGGCCTATGCCCGTGAATATGATCCCAAGTTCCACCAGCCGAACGACTGCTTTAAAGAGGCTGATAACGCCACTGCAGCCTATTGGTATGACACAGTACTTCAGGTTGAGCCCGACAATGGTGAGGCTAAACAGCGCTATGAGGAGTTAAGCAAGTGATTGCAGCAACTAGGTCATTGCGCGGCGCGGCAGCACTCATGCTGCTGTTGGGGGGCGCAGGTGCGGCGGCGGCCGAGACGACATCGGAGCATCGTCCATTGTTACAGGAGGGGAAAAAGAGCCTATATCAACGAGTATTGACCACCCCCGGTTGCGAGTTGGTGGCCGAGGCGGGTCAGACGTCTGGGGTGCTGCAACCAGCCTTCAGTAGCTTCTATGTCTATGAGCAGGTCAATGCCAAGGGGGCCGGCTGGGTAAAGGTCGGCCCCGACAGCTATGGCCAGAGCATCGGTTGGTTACCCCAGTCTTGTACTGTGGATTGGAAGATGCAGCTGACTCTGGCTTTCACCAATCCGGCTAACCGGGATCGCCTGCTTTTTTTCAAGGAGCGAGATCAGCTCAATCAGATTCTGGAGGCGGCGGATCCGGTCGCCAAGGTTGCACCGCTGCGCGCTGCGTTGAAGAAGCAGGGCAATGCTGGCGGGGTGCTGGCGCAAGAACCCGAGTACTTTGTCGATCTGCAGCAACAGTTCTATCTGTTACCCATCCTCAGTGGTGAGGAGGTCATGACCGAGGATGGTTTCTACACCCGTTTGCTCAATGTGGCCTCGGTCAGCAAGGCCGAGGCGGCCACTGTTGAACCCAGTGCCAAGGTGAGCCAGCTCAAGGAGTTCAATGCTGCTGTGGTGTTCGTGGTGGATTCCACCATCTCGATGGGGCCTTATATCGAGCGAACTCGAGAGGCCGTGCGCAAGGTCTATGAGCGGATCAACAAGGAAAATCTGGGTCAGCAGGTGAAATTTGGCATGATCTCCTTTCGCTCCAACGCCCAGGCGGTGCCTGGTCTGGAATACACCACCCGCATGTATGCCGATCCTAATGAAATCAAAGATGGTGCCGATTTTTTGAAAAAAGTGGCCGATCTCAAGCAGGCGACCGTTTCGAGCAAGCTGTTCAATGAGGATGCGTATGCAGGTGTGATGCAGGCGATAGACCAGGTCGACTGGAGCCACTTTGGAGCCCGTTATGTGGTGCTGATCACCGATGCAGGTGCGATAGAGGGGGATAACAAGCTCTCTACGACAGGATTGGATGCCAAGCAAATCCGCTTGGAAGCTGCCAACCCAGGTGTGGCGATATATACCCTGCACCTGAAAACGGCGGCGGGTAAGAAAGATCACGCCAAGGCTGCGAGCCAATATCAGGAGCTATCGACTTACAGTGGTACCAATACCTCGCTTTACTATCCGGTCAATGCTGGCGATGTAAACGAGTTTGGTGACAAGGTTGATGCGTTGGCTACCGCCATCACCGAGCAGGTAAAAGCATCCTACTTTGGCGAACCTGCCATCGGCAGCGCCAGTAACGCCACGGAGGATGATTCGCTCACCCCGGAGCAAAAATTGCTGCAAGATACTGCGCTAATCGGTCATGCCATGCAGCTTTCCTACCTCGGCAAGAAGAGTGGAACACAGGCTCCCCTGGTGTTCGAGGCCTGGATCAGCGACCGGGATCTGATCAAGCAGAATATCCCGACCACCGAGGTCAGGGTGCTGCTCACCAAGGGCCAGCTTAGTGATCTTAGCGATGTGGTGAAACAGATTTTGGATGCGGCTAATGAAGGCATGATCTCACCGGCCAAGATGTTCGAGCGCTTGCGCTCGGTGGCTGCGACCATGGGGGCTGATCCCAATCAGCTCAAGCAGTTGGATAATACCAGCATCACGAGTCTGGGGGTGATGGGGGAATACCTTGCCGACCTGCCTTATCGCAGTGATGTACTCAATCTGGATGAGGAGACCTGGAAGAGTTGGGATGGGTTGGCACAGGAGAAGTTTATCCGCACCCTAGCGACCAAGTTGCGCCATTACCAGCGTTACAATGCTGATGTCAGTCGCTGGGTGGCGCTGGCCAAGGATAGCGATCCCCGTGATCATGTCTATCCGGTTCCTCTGGAAATGATGCCCTGATGCTGTGTATCGAAGCTATGAGCATAGTGCGGGGCAGCGGGGAACAGGCCCACAGGGTCTGTTTGCCCTCACTGAACTTGCCTCTGGGGCAGGTGGTCGCCGTGACAGGGGAAAGTGGCTGCGGCAAGAGCACCCTGCTTGAGGTGATAGGACTGTTACTGACTCCCAGCCGCGTGGGGCGGTTTGAGATGGAATTTACTGATGCAACTCCAGCAGTGGTCAATATTGCACGTTTGCTGGCGGCCAACGATCAAGCGGCGTTAGCCGCTATCCGCGCAGCCAGAATAGGCTTTATGTTGCAAAGCGGTGGTTTGCTGCCCTTTTTGACTGTGAGAGACAATATCCGCTTGCCCTGCCAACTGCTGGGTATCGCAGAAGATGAGCGGTTACTCACGCGGGCCATCCAGACCCTCAAGTTGGCGGGATTGCTGCACAAGAAACCGGCCCAGCTTTCTATCGGGGAGCGCCAGCGAGTTGCTTTTGTGCGGGCGGTAGCGCATCGACCTAAGCTGTTACTGGCCGATGAGCCTACCGCGTCGCTTGATCCCCACACTGCGAGATTGCTCTTTGCGCTCTTTATCGAGTTAGTTCAAGAGTGGGGCATCGCGGCGCTGGTGGCCTCCCATGATTGGGGGCTGGTCAAGACGTTTGGCTTGCCCTGTCTCAAAGCTAATTTGACGCGGGGAGAAACTCATTTTGCGCTCTCCTAAACGCGGACTACTGCTGCGCTTGGCCATGCAGGATCTTTGGCATGATAGCTCGGTATCGTTTTGTATTATCTCCTCGCTGGTGGCCGTTATCGCCCCTTTACTCCTGATGTTTGGGTTGCGTTATGGGGTGGTAAGCCAGTTGCAGCAGGAGCTTGCGAGAGATCCACGTAATCTGGAGATCCGCATGGTGAGCAGTGGCCACTATTCAGCAGAATGGATCGCTGCCCTGCAGCAAAAATCGGAGGTAGGTTTTGCCATCGGCCAAACCCGATCCCTCAATACCCAAGCCGATTTGCTTAAAGATATGAGCCATTTCATTGAAAATGCGGAGGTGATCCCGACCGCTCTTGGGGACCCGCTGCTCGGTGCATTGCAGCTGGGGGGAGAGGATGAGGTGATCCTCAGCTCCGAGGCCGCGCGCCGCTTGGCTGTCCGTGAGGGTGACACTATCCGCTTGCGCGTCATGCGCCAGCTAGACACTCGACGCGAATGGGGAGAGCGCACCCTGACAGTGGGCGCGATATTAGTGCCCACTTATTTCAACCGTCCAGCCTTGTTCGTGCAGCAGTCCTTGCTGCTGGCGCTGGAGTCTTTTCGTGATGGCTATCGTATTCCTATGCTGGGGATCAGCACAGGTCTGCCGTTAACGGACAAACCGCCGATGTTCGCTCGCACCCGCATTTATGCCGACAGTATTGACCAGGTGGCGGCGCTTGATCTGTGGCTCAAGCAGCAGCGCATCGAGACAGTGAGCCGGCTAGCAGATATCGAGAACATAAAGAGTATCAACAGGGTACTTAGCCTCATCTTCAACGTCATCGCTGGCACCGCGCTGATCGGCTGTATTGCCTCCTTGATCGGCGCTTTCCTCGCGAACGTGGATCGCAAGCGCAAGCACATTGCAGTATTGCGCTTACTCGGTTTCACCAGCCCGGCGGTGGGCCTCTACATCATCTTTCAGGGGGTGATCCTGACGCTGCTTGCCTATGGGGGCGGCATTTTGCTCTATCTGAGCGGCAGTGCACTGTTTAATAGGACGCTGGCTAGCAGCCAGAGTACCGAGCAGATGATCTGCCGGATCACCCCATTTCATAGCTTATTGGCCCTAATTCTGGCCCTGACGGTAGCCATTCTGGTGGCCATTATTGGCGCGCGACGAGCCATTGCCATTCAACCTGCGGAGAGTCTGCGTGAACTCTAAGAAGACCTTATCCCGGCTCATCATCATGGGATGTGCCCTGTCCAGCGGTAGTACATTTGCTGAGCCATGGCCAGAGAAAAATTACAATCCCAAACCCGATGCAGAAGATGTGATCCTGCCGATGCCATGCGAGGGATCCATGGCCTTTCGGCGAGTGCAGGTGCCAGTCAGCGGCCCGCTGGAAGACTTACCCATTCAGGTAGGTCAAGACGGCGGCGACTGGGGCTTTGTCGAGCACACTCATCCTGCTTTCATTGCCGGTAGTTTCACTCAGTCAGCTAAGGAGCAGGGCCGCTATTACCTGATGGCTAAATATGAGCTGAGCCAGCTGCAATATCAGGCACTTACCGCAGATACCTGCCCTACACCATCGAAGAAGCTTAGCCTGCCGGCGAGCGGCATAAGCTGGTTTGATGGGGTCGCGGCAACCGATAAATACAATCTTTGGTTGCGACAGCATGCCGCTGACCAGATCCCCAAAGAAGATGGTAAAGCGGGGTTTGTACGCTTGCCGACCGAAATCGAGTGGGAATTTGCCGCTCGTGGCGGGCTCAAGGTCAACAGCGCTGAGTTTCGTGATATTCGTTATCCAATGAATGACCTTAAAGAGCATGAATGGTTTGCCGGGGCTCAGTCAGCCAATGGTCGTTTGCAACTGGTGGGGCTGCTTGCTCCTAACCCGTTGGGCTTGCACGACATGTTGGGCAACGTGGACGAGATGATGTTTGAACCTTTCTACCTCAACAAGCTCGATCGTCAGCATGGTCAGGCAGGTGGTTATGTGGTACGAGGTGGAAATTACCTTACCGAGCAGGCCGCCTTGCGCAGTGCGGCCCGCAAAGAGGTGAGTTACTACGATGACGATCGTCACTTTACCAGCAAGAGTACCGGACTACGACTGGTGCTAGTTTCTCCCACCATGACCTCGACCAAGCGAGTCAAGAGCATCGAGAGCAGCTGGCGGCAACTGGGAGCAAACAAACCGGCAGGGGAGGCCAGTGATAAGAAGGATACGGTCAGCGAGCTGAATACACTGGCCTCCGGGGTTGACGATGAGGCGCTCAAGCAGAAACTGAAAAACCTGGAAGGCCAGCTCAGGGCTAGCAACCAAAAGCAGCAGGAAGAGCGTGCACAGTCGATTCGCGCCAGCCTTAACCTCGGTGCCTTTCTTTGCACCAAGTTACAAGATGATGGCAAGTTCTTGGATTTTCTTAGCTCCAACTATGAGCTGCTCTGCAGTGATAAAGCAGATCAAAACTGCGCAGCTCGCAAGACCAAGCTGGATGAGCAAAAAGAACGACTGAGCCAGCTTACGGGCTATTACGCCAGTGGTTTGGTTGAGTCTGCATCCATATATGGTGAAGGCCCAATTAAAGAGCAAGTATCAGTTTTTAATCAAATGCTGACAATTAACAAAAAGCTGAATGGACTTAGACCATTTCTTGCAACTCATTGGGCAAACCAGCAGCGTTATCTACAAAATGGAAAAATTGATGCTGTCATGTGGTTGGAAAACTGTAAGAAGTTGCAATGACTTAATTGAATTTAAAAATGCTTAGCCTCTTTGACCATTAGTGAGGTCATGTTCTGAATTCCAATATCTATGAGTCCCTATGCGAAGGGGTCATCACGCCCCTAAAGGTGAACGGGGATTACCCAAAACCAATGGAGAAAATCATGATCCACTTTTTTAACCAAGTATTACGCGTAGTTTTATTTAGTGTTTTGGTAACCGGTTCGGTGGCCACCTTCGCTGCTGATGGTACTTTTGAGATTGAGACCAAGGTGCCTGCAACTCTGAGCGGAAAACTGAGCTATGCCAGCATGAAATTTTGGGTCGAAGTATCAGGGAAAGATGCTGTGGAGCTATGGTTCAACGATGAGGATTACACTGCTCTAATGGAACTTGTGGGAACTCAAGTAGCATTTGATGGCTCTATGGTGACTTACACCAATGGGAGTGTCTATTTTCAGCCTAAGCTGGCAAACGCATCGGCTGGATTTACTGTACGCAAAAATGATGAATTGAACTTTGATGTGCTGCTCAATGGTGAGCTACTGACTCATCACGACAGTTATACTGGGGTTGATGTGGCCCACCAGTTTGCAATACCCGATGGTAAAGCCGCACTTCTTGAGCTTTTTAGTGGTGGGGTGGCGTGTCCTGTTCTCTATCAATTAGTCATTACCAGGAAAGACTCTCTGACGATGATGTCTGAGGTATTTGGCACTTGTAGTGATCAAGGCAAGCTCAGTTCCCATAGCAACAGTTTTACTCTCGAACTGCCCGGCAATCCTAGTGAGCGTTGGGTATGGGATATCAACAGCCTTATGCTACGTAAGGACTGACAACTGCCATTGAAAAAGCTTCATGAATAGTTCATAGATCAATTATGTTGGGGCATGAAAAATTCGGTGTTAAAATTGAATGGATTGGAAAGGTGCACTCCTGATGAGTGGGATAGATAGATGGTGTTTCGATATTTATAAGCATACATCATCGTATGAGATTTAACTTTTATAAATAATGTTCATATAAAAATGGAGCTTATATGTCAGAGATGGTTTTTTGTCGAGGGTGTGGTAAGGAAATTCACAAAACAGCAACATCATGTCCCCATTGTGGAGCAGTATATGGTGCAAGCAAGAGCCGGATTACTGCTGCTCTACTTGCTTTTTTCCTTGGTGGGATTGGTATTCACAAGTTTTACCTTGGCAAGGCCCTGCAAGGGTTTCTATATCTAATCTTTTGCTGGACGTTTATTCCGGCAGTCATCGCCTTCATTGAGTTCGTGATATACATCTGTATGTCTGATGAGAAGTTCGCAGAGAAGTACGCCAAAGTGTAGTCAGGGGGGAGTATCTGAGCCCGCTTGCGCGGCGGGCTTTTTAGGTTCAAGATTTGCCGTTGGCTATGTTCCGATTACGTGTTGCCCCAGTGCCTCATGCAAACACGCTTTGATATTTACGCCCCTTTCGTAACGTTCCAGCATCATGCGCCAACCTAGGTAGTTCTTCAGGTAGTGCGTAGCCACGCCATGGAACAGCTCCATCCACTCTGCCAGTGATTCGCTGGCCCGACACATGGCTCAAAAATTTTCGAGCATCACGGACAGGCACCTTTTGAACATGATTCATTTGGAAGGAAACCCCCGTACCGGAGTCAAGATGACGGTTCAGCGGAATGTAGTGTTATCTAGCCACCCCAGTTAGCCAAAATGACATGATGGGCTGCAGCATGAAATTATCGAGAAGCTTGCTGCGCTGTCAGCGTTTCGTGATGTAGCAAATAACCTACCGAGCAGTGTTGATAGCAGAGATACAGAGTAGATAGTAAGACAGATAGGGCCGAAGGCCCTCTCTTGCTTTGGGTAACTTGAGGAAGTCGTGGCAATGACCTGTCCAAGGGAGTGCTATCAAGGGGTAGGACAGCCAACACCTAATGGCATACTCACTGGCATACCAAAAATCACAGATACAAAAAAGCCCAACCGAATCAATCAGTTGGGCCATATAGATGGCGGAGGAGGTGGGATTTGAACCCACGGATGGTCGCCCATCGCCGGTTTTCAAGACCGGTGCATTCAGCCGCTCTGCCACCCCTCCGCAGCAGTGCGGCGAATATTACCATGCTGATCCGGCTTGTAAATCCCCGTCCGGTTCGATTGCTGGTTAATTGCACGAAACGACATGAAAAAGTGGCAATCAGGGTGCATCAAGCGCTTTTTTGGCCAGATAACTTGACTTGAAAACAGACTCAACCACTATAGTGGCCTCTATCATATCCTCTGCAAGATAACGTTATGACTATTAAAAATGCCCTGTTTTGCGCGCTGGCTGGCGTGACCCTGCTGGCGACGCCGGTACATGCAAGTGAGCTGACCAAAAGCGATGTCGAGCAAATCGTTCGCGACTATCTGGTCAAGAATCCCGAGATCCTGGTCGAGATGTCCAATGCCCTGCGTGCCAAGCAGGAGAGCCAGCAGGCCGAGAGTGACAAGGCGCTGATCAAGGCTCACTCCAAGCAGCTTTATGCCAATCAGGATCCCGAGATGGGGAATCCGAAGGCATCTCTGACCATTGTGGAGTTTTTCGATTACAACTGCGGTTACTGCAAGCGGGCCCATCCGCTGGTCAAGCAGCTGATGGCGGAAGACAAAGACATCCGGTACATCTACAAGCAGTTCCCCATTCTGAGCGAGTCCTCCTACTTCGCAGCTCGTGCTGCGCTGGCGGTCCAGCTGGGGCAGCCTGACAAGTACCAAGCGTTCCACGAGAAGCTCTATACCCATCAGGGCCCGCTCGCTGATGAAGCACAGGTCAAGCAGTTGGCTGTGGCGGCCGGTGTGGACTGGAGCAAGGTGGAGGCCAAGATCAAGGATGGCAGCATTGACCAGAACCTCGGTACCAACCGTGCGCTGGCTGAAGCGCTCGGTATCTCCGGTACCCCGGCCTTCATCATCGGTGATCAGATCCTGCGCGGTGCCCCCCGTGATTTGGCCAGCCTGAAGGGGTTTATCAAGGACGTGCGCGCCGGCAAGAGCATTCAATAAGCGGTTGTCATGGTCGAGGGCCCAGCGCCCCGGCCAGATACAGAAAGAGGGTCGGTATCACTACCGGCCCTCTTTTTTATTATGTCCTTTGGCACAAGTGGTCGTCGCGAAAGGACCATAACAACGTGCTCAGGACCCGGCCTGTTGGCCTCAGTAACAAGTATTAGCAGAGTCGTTCGGAGTCTATTGATAAATATTTCACCTTGCAGAGGCGTGTCGTGAGCATTGCTTAATTCCGGTCAAGATTTTTTCTGCTGCTTGCCTTAGAATCGCCGCCCGTTGCAGGAGAAATCCCTATGTTAGTTGATATTTTACGGCTTGTTTTTATAGCCGGAGGCCTCGTATTCATCTTTATGCTGGTGCAAGCTTGCTGGCGGAAGAAGCAGAGTGGATCCTTTGAGGCGACCCCCTTCTGGCCGGTGGCGTTGATCGGTGGGGTTGCCAACTTCCTCGATACCCTGGGGGTGGGCAGCTTTGCGGTAAAGACCGCCTGCTACAAGCAGTTCAAGCTGATCGATGATCGGGTGCTGCCGGGTACCCTAAATGGGCAGTGCGTGCTGCCAACCGTGACTCAGTCGCTGATCTTCGTCGGCGCAGTAGCAGTGGAGCCGCTGACGCTGATCAGCATGATGATGGCCGCCGCAGCTGGCGCGGCCTGGGGCGCTCGTCATGTGGCCTCGTTTGATCGGCAAACCATCCGGTTGGTGATGGCTATCTCCTTGCTGGTCGTTGCAGGGCTTATCTTTGCCGGTCTGCTGGGGCTTTTCCCTGTAGGCGGCGATGCGATGGGGCTCAGCGGCTACAAGCTGGCGATCGCCCTGCTTGGCAATTTCATCTTCGGGGTGCTGATGAATGTCGGTATCGGCCTGTTTGCTCCCTGCATGACGCTGGTTTATCTGCTGGGGATGAATCCGCTGGCGGCGTTTCCGATCATGATGGGCTCCACCGCCGTGCTTAGCGTTTTCTCCGCAGGCACCTTTATCCGTAAAGGGGCATTCGATGCCAAGGCGGTGCTGGCGGTAGCCATCTTTGGCCCCATCGGTGTGGTGCTGGCCGCCATGCTGGTCAAATCCATGGATATGAAGATGCTGAAGTGGCTGGTTGCCTTTATCGTCATCTATACCTCCTGGACCATGTACGCTTCTTGGCGGGCGGCGCGTCGCTCCCCTGTGCAGCTAACGTTGGAGAGCGCAGGCTAGCCTGTACCAGTGCCGCTTCGGCCTTGGCCCCAAGAAAAACATAGAGACCCAGCGCCAGCAGTAAACCCACCGCACACCCCATCACTCCGACCGCTGGCCAGAGCAGCTCGCTCTGGCCGAGCGAACCCTTGAACAGCAGCAACAACCCCTCGATGGAGACCGCGATCAGAATGGCGGCGATAAAGCGGGTGATGGTGCGGCGAATGGCGCTGTGGCGGAAGATATCCTTATGCAGCAGTACCTCCTCTTCCAGAATGGTCTTGCCCAGATCGAACACCGCCAGTGCCAGCGTCAGGAAGATGATGGCGCTAAAGGCGCCGAGCTGGTTCTGCTGCTCGCCGCACAATAGCTGGTAGAGCTGCTCCAGCCCGTGCCAGATGAGCGTCACGACGATGAGAAACAGCGCCATGCTGAGCACCACATAGACCGCCTTGAACCAGGGCATGGCGCGGCGGCGCTCCCTGTCTCCCATCAACCAGCCAATCAGCTGATTCAGACAGACGGTGATCTCCCGTCCTTGTCCCTGCACGATAAGGTGCAACCGGTTATGGGCGGCCGGTGCCGCAGGCTGGATGCACATCGGCCCCTGATAGTGGTCAATGCTGACGACAAAGGGATACCCCTTGAGCGAGACAAGGGGGGCGCTGAGTAGCCCCTGCAGTAGCGGGGTCAACTCCTCCTGATACTCCTGATAGCGCCGCAGCACATCGATGGGGCTCATCTCTGCCATATGGACCTCGGTGACGTGGGCTCTTGTGGTGAATGTGCAAATAGTGGGCCTGCTTTATGACAGGGATGGCGGGGTAAGTTGCACCAGAGAATGACAAATCGGTGGATGACGAGGGGGTAATGCACCAGAAATGGGCGTATTGCCGCCCTGTGTGGTGATGGAGTCTCTGTAATAGAAAAGGGCCCATGACGGGCCCTTTGCGACAAGCAGTAGCGATTTAGCCAGCCAGCTTGGCGAAGCTGCGCTCGGCGGCAGCCAGGGTATGTTCGATCTCCTTGTCGCCGTGAGCCAGCGACAGGAAGCCTGCCTCGTAGGCGCTCGGCGCCAGATAGACGCCCTCTTCCAGCATGAGATGGTAGAAGCGCTTGAAACGTTCCATATCGCAGCGAGTGACCTGCTCGTAGCGGGTGATTTCGTTCTCTTCGGTGAAGAAGAAGCCGAACATGCCGCCCACATAGTTGATGGCGAGCGGGATACCGTGTTTGGCGGCGGCCGCCTTCAGTCCCTCGGCAACACGAGCTGTTTTGGCGCTCAGCTGCTCATAGAGACCCGGCTCCAGCAGCAGATCCAGCATGGTCAGACCGGCTGCCATGGCCACCGGGTTACCGGAGAGAGTACCCGCCTGATAGACAGGGCCGGTCGGTGCGATGTGTTGCATCACCTTCTTCTTGCCGCCGAAGGCGCCCACCGGCATGCCGGCACCGATGATCTTGCCAAGGGTGGTGAGATCCGGGTCGATGTTGTAGTGGCCCTGAGCGCCGCGCAGGGAGACGCGGAAGCCGGTCATCACCTCGTCCAGGATCAGCAGGGCGCCGAACTCGTCACAGATGGCGCGCAGACCTTCCAGGAAGCCCGGCACTGGCGGGATGCAGTTCATGTTGCCTGCGACCGGCTCGACGATGATACAGGCGATCTCGCTGCCGTACTGGGTGAAGGCTTCACGCACCGAATCCAGATCGTTGAAGACGCAGGTCAAGGTGTGTTTGGCGAAATCGGCTGGAACGCCCGGGCTGTTGGGTTGACCCAGGGTCAGGGCGCCGGAACCTGCCTTGACCAGCAGGGAGTCGGCGTGGCCGTGGTAGCAGCCCTCGAATTTGACGATCTTGTCGCGGCCGGTGTAGCCACGGGCCAGACGGATGGCGCTCATGGTGGCTTCGGTGCCGGAGTTGACCATCCGCACCTGCTCCATGGAGGGGACGATCTGGCGGACTTTCTCGGCCATCAGCACTTCGATCTCGGTCGGCGCACCGTAGCTCAGCCCCTTCTCAACGGCCTTGATGACGGCGGCCTTGATGGCCGGGTGGTTGTGACCCAGCAGCATGGGGCCCCAGGAGCCGATGTAATCCACGTAGGCCTGACCATCCACATCATAGAGATAGGCGCCATCGGCGTGATCGATGAAGCGGGGCGTGCCGCCGACCCCATTGAAGGCGCGGACCGGTGAGTTGACGCCACCCGGAATGGTCTGGCGGGCCTGTTCAAACAGCTGATCTGATTTTGACATGGATCATCCTTAATGGGATTTTGGTCGTCACACAAGGGATTGCAGCCGATTGAGACTCGGCAGGTCGGAGCATCAGGAGTATGCTTTGCGCTCTCGCCACCCGGACTCTCGGTCTGCTCCCGTGACAAAAATTTAACGGGCCGACTATAGCAGAAAGCCCCAGCCCTGGGCAGCCGAGCAACGCGCCGGGTGATCCTGATCTCAGCTAGCTGACGATATGGTTTTTCCAAGTTGGTGTAACAAGATGGCGCAACAAGCTCTCTCCTCTGAAGCCGATACCTCTGCACGGGGGCCGCTTTCCCGCATTATCCGGCAAGACAAGATGCCCTTGCTGGTGCTGCTGCTGGCGGCGCTGGTCGGCACCCTGGCCGGACTGGTGTGCGGCCTGTTCGAATCAGGAGTCCACTGGCTGGCAGAACAACGTATCGCCTTGCTGGCAGACCGTCCCTGGTGGCAGCTCGGTCTGCTCGGCTTTGGCTTCAGCGCCTTGTTGGGATTTGTCGGTTACTTCCTCACTCATACCTTTGCCCCGGAAGCGGGTGGTTCCGGCATTCCCGAGATCGAGGGGGCGATGGACGATCTGCGCCCGGTGCGGTGGTGGCGAGTGTTGCCGGTCAAGTTCTTCGGCGGCATCTGTACCCTGAGCTCCGGTATGGTGTTGGGGCGGGAGGGGCCTTCGGTACAGATCGGCGGCAACCTCGGCAAGATGGTGGCGGATATCTTCCGGCTGCCCAAGGAGCATGGCCATGCCCTGCTGGCCGCCGGTGCGGCGGGCGGTCTGGCGGCAGCCTTCAATGCGCCGTTGGCAGGTATCCTGTTCGTGATGGAGGAGATGCGACCGCAGTTTCGCTACTCCTTTCTGGCCATCAAGGCGGTGGGGATCTCCGCCATCATGGCGACCTTGATGTTGCAGAACATGAAAGGGCAGGGGGCGGTGATCACCTTGCCCCACTACGATGCGCCCGCCCTCAAGGCGCTCTGGCTGTTCCTCTTTATGGGGGCCACCTTCGGGGTGCTCGGTTTTGTCTTCAACAAGCTGGTGCTGGCCTGTCAGGATGGCTATCTGGCGTTGCACCAGAACAAGCGCCACCGTTTCGTGGCCATCGGCATGCTGATCGCCGGAACGTTCGGTGTACTGTCGCTGTTTGCTCCCGCGGTGACGGGGGGCGGCACAGAGCTTATTCCCCATCTGATGGGGGATGAGTATGCGATGGCGACCCTGTTCCTCATCTTTTCGGTGCGGCTGGTTGCGACCCTCATCTGCTTCTGCTCCGGTGCCCCGGGCGGGGTATTTGCACCGACCCTGGCGTTGGGCACCCTGTTTGGCGTGGTGTTTGGCCATCTGTTTCATGCGGCGTTTCCGGAGCTTGGCATCGAGCCCGGCGCTTTTGCCATTGCAGGGATGGGGGCGCTGTTTGCTGCCACAGTGCGTGCTCCCATCACGGGCATCGTGCTGGTCACCGAGATGACCGACAACTATCAGCTGATCCTGCCGATGATGATCACCACGGTCGGTGCGACTCTGGTTGCCCAGTGGCTGGGTGGCCGACCCATCTATTCCCAGATCCTGGAGCGAACTTTACGGCTCGCCGCGCGTCAAAAGCGGGGTGATGGCAGCGCCACGGCCAGTTAATTTTTCCCTTTATCGCCTGTGACCCCGGTCAGGGCGGTATAGTGAAGGGAGAGGCGCTGCCGTAAATGGCGTGATAACGGGATGAGGGGCTATGTCCAATCTATTGAAGTTATTGGTCGTGTTAGCCGTTGGCGGGCTCATCGGTTACTTTGTCGGTAACCGTCAGGAGCTGGCCCAGAGCAGTCTGTTGGTGGTACAGCAGGAGACGCTGGATCGTCAGGGCAAGGCCATCGGCCAGCTCAAGACCGAATTGGGGGTGAAAGATACCCAGCTGGCGACCCAGAAAGCGGCCTTTGAGCAGTTGCAGACCACCCTGAAGAGTCAGGAGGCGCAGGTGCAGGAGCTCAAACGCCAGCTGGCCTTTTTCGAGCGGATCATGCGCCCCACCGGCGAACAGGTGGGGGTAGTGATCGACAACCTGACTCTGCAGGAGACCAGCATTCCCGGTCGCTACCACTATCGTCTCGCCCTGACCCAGCCCGCCAAAAAGCGGGAGCTGTTCCGTGGTCAGGTGCAGATCCGGGTCGAGGGGAGCCTGGCCGACAAGCCGAAGACGCTGACCGGTCGCGATCTCGGAATGAAGGTGAGCGAGTGGCGTTATGCCCTGCGTTATTTCCAGCTGCTGGAAGGGAATTGGCAGTTGCCGGAAGGCTTTGTGCCGGATCGAATCCGTGTCACCATCAACAAGGATGGCAGGCAACCGGCGCAAGAGCTGCTGGTTGAGTGGGGCGAGGTGATCAAGCCGCTGGTCGCCGCGCCGCCTGCTCCGGTTCCCGCGGCCGGTTAAACGTGGTGAATACTTGAACTGAATGGTCGGGTATTGGATAATTTCGCGGTTTCCATGTTTGTGGATCTAATGGTTGTGAGGTCAGTAATGAGTGCAGTAGCAGAAGCCCCGCTGCCCATCCAGATGACGGATGCGGCGGCCAACAAGGTGAAGAACCTGATCACCGAGGAAGAGAATCCCGAGCTGAAGCTGCGGGTATACATCACGGGTGGGGGCTGCTCCGGTTTCCAGTATGGCTTTACCTTTGATGAGAAGATCAACGACGGGGACACCGTAGTCGAGAAGAATGGCGTCACCATGGTGATCGATCCCATGAGCCTGCAATATCTGGTAGGCGGCAGCGTGGATTACACCGAGGGCCTGGAGGGTTCACGCTTTACCGTGACCAACCCCAATGCCACCACGACCTGTGGCTGTGGCTCCAGCTTCTCCATCTGATCGACATATCGGTCTGATGAAACGGCTCTCGGCAACGAGGGCTGTTTTTGTTTGTGGTGCTCAGTGCCTCCATCAAACAGCATTTCTCTCAAACAACAAAGGCGCCTCGATGGCGCCTTTGTTGTTTGCAGGATGGCTTAGCGGGAGCTTGCCGCCGCGACCAGCGGGACCCGGTTCACTGCCTTGCCCATGTAGGCGAGGGTGATGGTCACAATGATGCAGGTGAAGCTCAGCCACATGTAAGGCAGGTAGTCGAGGGTTGCCACCCCCAGAACCCCGGCCATGAAGATGCCGTTGTCGCTCCAGGGCACCATGCCGCAGGTGAGGGTGCCGCCAAACTCGGCGTTGCGAGAGAGGTTCTTGCGCGCCAGTCCCAGTCGGTCGTAGTTTTTGGCCATGATCTTGGGGGTCAGGATCAGCGACACATACATGGCCGAGCCAAACACGTTGGCCAGAAACGCAGTGCCGATGGTGTGGCTGGTCAGGCTGCCGACGCTATTGATGCGCTTCTCGAAGGCGCTGGCGATCACTTCCAGAATGCCGACCTTCTCCAGCAGACCGCCAAACCCGAGACCGAAGATGATGACCGCGACCGAGCCCAGCATGGACTCCATGCCGCCGCGACCGAGAATGTTGTCGATAAAATCGATGCCGGAGGTGATGGCAAACGGACTATAAGCCGAGTGCATCGCCTTGACCGGATCCATGCCCTGGAAGGCGATGGCCCAGATCAGGCCCAGCAGGGCGCCGAAGCTGATCACTGGGAAGGCGGGCTTGCGATTGGCCAACAGGCCCAGCACCAGCACCACCGGCACTATGGCCAGCGGGGTGATGTTGAACTGGTTGTCGAGGGCCTCCATCACCAGATTGACCTGCTCTAGGCTGACGTTGCCTGAATACTGCATGCCCACCACGGTGAACAGCACGGCGGTGATGACATAGGAGAGCAGGCTGATGGGCAGCATCCCCTTGATATGCTCCACCACATCGACGTTGGACATGGTGGACGCCAGCACTACTGAGTCGGAGAGCGGAGATAGCTTGTCACCGAAGTAGACGCCGGAGAGCACGGCACCGGCGACCAGCGGCGCAGGCACGCCGAGACTGTGGCCGATCCCCATCATGGCGATACCGGCGGTGGCGGCAGAGCCCCAGGAGGTGCCGGTGGCCAGCGAGGTCAGGGAGCAGATGATCAGGGTTGCCAGCAGGAAGATGGACGGATGGATCACCTTGAGGCCGAAGTAGATGATGCTGGGAACAATGCCGCCGGCAATCCAGGTGCCGACCAGAGCACCGACGGAGACCAGGATCAGGATGGCCCCCATCCCCTTGGCAACGCCGTCAACGGCAGCCTGCTCCAGGGATTTGTAATCGTGGCCGAGTTTGATGCCAAGTCCCATGATGACGAACCAGGCGATGAACAGCGCCAGCTGGATCGGCAGATCGAGCACGCTGGTGAACGAGAATGCCAGGGCCAGGAAAATGGCCAGACAGGCAAACACCTGTGCCATGCCCGGTAGTCGGATGTGGTTTTGTTGGTTTTGCATAGATACTTCCTAAACTCTTGCTCGCCAAGGTCACTCCCTCTCGTCCTGTGGATACATCGATCCCGAGGAGGCAACCCAAAAAGAGGCCGCAATCTACCACAAACCCGGCGGGTTAAAGCCCCATCAAATTGGCAAAAATGCACATTTGATTGAAAAAATCACAAATTAGTTGATCTCATAACCCGTTTTTGAGCGGCCTGTTGACACAAAGGGCCACATACGAAGCTTGCCCGTGACGCCACTTGCATCCCCAGTAGATGAAGATGATAATTATTATCAATTGTTGGTTGGGGAGAAAACAATGCGCTGGATATTGCGGGGTATGATGTTGCTGGTGGCGGTGGCCGTACTCGCATGGGGTCAGGATAAAGAGTACGGCACCTGGAGTGCCGGTTTTCTGCTGGCTGCCTGGGTGATGCTGGAGCCCGGATTGCGGCCCGCCTTGATCTTGCTGCCAGTGGCCGGGTTGACCGGTATCGTTACCCTGCTCTGGCAGCAGCCCTGGTTATGAGCTTTTGACGGGAGCCTGCTTGATCTTCTGCTGTGCCACCTTGAGCGATTCGACCACCAGCTTTTCCATTTCGGTGCGCTTGGCGTCGGTCAGGAAGTAGATCATGTCGACATTGTGGCGAATATAGTGGGCCGGAAGCTGGTTGAGGGTGAGGCAGCAGAGGTCGGCCATCTGATCGCTGTTGAGCTTTTGCTGCAGCCCCTGTTTCTCAATCTCCTTGAGCACCAGATGTTCGTAAAAGTTGTGAATGTCGGTATCCAGTATCATATGCGTTCCTTGGCATGACGATGAGCGGTGAGTCGTCAAAAGCATAGCCATAACAAGGAGTAAAAACAAAAGGCCCATCACTTTCGTGATGGGCCTTTTGCGTAATTAATGGTGCGAAGAGAGGGACTCGAACCCTCACATCCGTGGGACACTAACACCTGAAGCTAGCGCGTCTACCAATTCCGCCACCTTCGCACACTGATTTTCTCCAGCTGGTTTTTAAATGCGGTTGGAACGCATTGCTCTGTTTTTACATGTCAGAAACATGGTGCGAAGAGAGGGACTCGAACCCTCACACCCGGGGGGCACTAACACCTGAAGCTAGCGCGTCTACCAATTCCGCCACCTTCGCACATTCGGGTTTCCAGTCTGGATTTACATGCTGTCTGGATAAAGCATGGTGCGAAGAGAGGGACTCGAACCCTCACATCCGTGGGACACTAACACCTGAAGCTAGCGCGTCTACCAATTCCGCCACCTTCGCACATTGTGATACCAGTTTTGATTTACATGCTGTCTGGAGAAGCATGGTGCGAAGAGAGGGACTCGAACCCTCACACCCGGGGGGCACTAACACCTGAAGCTAGCGCGTCTACCAATTCCGCCACCTTCGCACATTCGGGTTTTCTAGTTGGATTTACATGCTGCTGAATCAGCATGGCAGTATTGGTGCGAAGAGAGGGACTCGAACCCTCACATCCGTGGGACACTAACACCTGAAGCTAGCGCGTCTACCAATTCCGCCACCTTCGCATCACTGCGGAGGGGGATTCTATAGAGTTTTGGGGGAGCGTCAACAGCCAAAGGGGACTTTTTTCGCTGTTGACGCTCAAAGTGAAGCCAAGGGTACAAAACTTCAGCAATTAGCTGACGTTTGGCATTCAGTAACGGCCCAATGCGCTCTGATACATCCGTTCATACTGGGTGACCGAGTCAGGCCAGTTGAAGCGGGTGCTCATGGCATTGCGCTGCACCTTGGCAAAACGCTCTTTGTCCTGCAGGAAATAGAGCAGGCTGCGGCGCATGGTATCGAGCAGGATGGCAGCAGTCGGATCGTTAAAACAGAAGCCGGTGGCATGCTCGGGATCGGCATCCCAATCCACCACGGTATCTTTCAGACCCCCCACGGCGCGCACCAGTGGCAGGGTGCCATAGGCGAGACTGTACATCTGGTTGAGGCCGCAGGGCTCGAATAGAGAGGGCATCAGGAAGAAGTCGGCACCGGCTTCGACCAGATGAGCCAGTCGATCGTCATAGGTGTTGATGAAGGCGAGCTTGCCCGGATAATCCCGGGCCATGGTTTGCAGTTGCGTGGCGAGCGCAGGATCGCCAGAGCCGACGATCACCACTTGTACCTGATGGTGGAGGAATTTCTCCAGCGCAGGGAGCAGCAGGGGAACGCCCTTTTGCTCGGTCAGGCGGCAAACCATGCCGTAGATGGGCAAGTCCGCCACGGCCAGCCCCGCCTCCTGTTGCAGGCTCTGCTTGCAGATCTGTTTGCCAGCCATGTTGTCAATGCTGTAGGTCGCAGGCAGGAATTCGTCGAACTCCGGATCCCAGTCCTTGTAGTCGCAGCCGTTGAGGATGCCGCAGAGATCCGCCGCCCGTTGCTGGAAGATATGTGCCATGCCGTGGGCGCCGAGGTGAGTCAGCAGCTCCTGGGCATAGTTGGGGCTGACCGCATTGATCTTGTCGGCGTAGAGCACCCCGCATTTGAGCAGATTGACGTGGCCGTAGTCGTAGTTGATGCGGCGTTCGTAGTCGGCGATCTCGGGCATGGCCCAGAACTGCTCGCGGCCAAACACCCCCTGAAACGCCGCGTTGTGAATGCTGATCACGCTGCGGGTCTGCTGGAAGAAGGGGTTGTGGGCGTGACGGGTTTTCAGCAGCAGTGGCAGCAGGCCGGTGTGCCAGTCATTGCAGTGGGCGATATCCGGAGCAAAGCCAAGCTGCTCGCAGGCATGGAGGGCTGCGGCCGAGAAGAAGGCAAAGCGCTCTCCATTATCCGGATAGGCCTGATTGTTCTCGGCGTAGAGCTGGGGACGATCGAAATATTGCGGGCAGTCGAGCAGATAGACGCAGACGTCATCCAGCTCCATCTGGTAGATGCGATAACCGATATCAGGCAGCCCGGGGTGGGTTGGCAACCAGCGTGACGCCACCAGTCTGGCCTCATCCCGTCGCTTTATCGTCTTGTAGAAGGGGAGCATGATCCTGACATCATGCCCCTTCTGGGCCAGGTACATCGGCAGGGCTCTGGCGACATCGGCCAAGCCCCCGGTCTTGACCAGCCCCTCAACTTCCGAGGCAACAAACAGGATTTTCAGTGGGTTAATAGCCAACTCTTGCTCCCTTAGGTACCACCACGATACCGCCTTCGGATACGGTAAATCGCTCTCTATCGTGGTCCAGATTTTCACCGATAACGGTGCCGGGCGCAATTTCAACATTTTTATCTATAATCGCGCGCCGGATGGAGCACCCTTCACCAATCTTCACGTCCCCCAGCAGCACGGATTCACTGATATGGCTGCACGCGCCGATATTGCAGCGGAAACCGAGGATGGATCGCTGGATCTGGCTGCCCTGAATGAAGCAACCGGCGGAGATCAGCGAGTTGGCGATCTTCACCTTGCACTCGTCGCTGTCGATGAAGGTAGCAGGCGGCAGCGCCGGATAGTGGGTGTGCAGGGGCCACTTGCGGTTATAGAGGGAGAAGGGGGGATTGTCGGCCACCAGGTCCATGTGCGCTTGCCAATAAGAGTCGAGGGTGCCCACATCCCGCCAGTAGACGTGCGGTTTCTCGCCGGGGATGACGTTGGTGCTGTAGTCGTAGACATAGACGGGGGCGCGCGGGTAGAGGCTCGGGATCACATCCTTGCCAAAGTCGTGGCTGGAGTTCTCCTCGGCGGCATCCCGCTTCAACTCGCGGCAGAGGGCATCGGTCTCGAATATGTAGTTGCCCATGGAGACCAGCGCCTGGGTCGGATCGCCGGGAATGTGCTTGGGCTGTTTAGGCTTTTCCTGAAAGCCGATCATCCGCCCTTCGGTATCTACCTCTATCACCCCGAAGGCGCTCGCCTCTTCGATGGGCATGCGAAGTGCCGCGACCGTCATGGCGGCGTTCTTCTGCTTGTGGAAGGTGACCATCTGGCTTACATCCATCTTGTAGATGTGGTCGGAGCCGAAGATGCAGACATGATCCGGTTCGGCCCGCTCGATAAAGCCGAGGTTCTGGTAAATGGCGTCGGCGGTGCCGTCATACCAGCGTTTGCCCATCCGCATCTGGGCCGGGATGGGATCGATAAAGCGGTCGGTGATGCCGACGATATTCCACCCCTTCTTCATGTGCAGGTAGAGGGACTGAGATTTGAATTGGGTCAGTACATAGATGCGCAGAAAGTCGGCGTTGACGAAGTTGTTGAGGACAAAGTCGATTAGCCGGTAGCTGCCACCGAAGGGGACGGAAGGCTTGCTGCGGGTGGTGGTCAGAGGCTGCAGGCGAGTACCTTCGCCACCAGCCAGGATCATGGTCAAAATGCCTGCCATCGTATTTCTCTCCCTGAATTAGCAACATGAAAAGGTTTTCAATGTTCGGTATAAAAACACCCCTAAAGGGGTGGTTTTTATCGTGTGCTTAATACCTTATCAGATGCCGGATGGCGCTCTCTAGCTGTTTTATTGTGCTGCTTACACTTATTTACATTTTGCTCAGATAGACCTTGAATTTGGCATCACTGCTGATCACTTCAGTCCGTTTGAAGTGTGTCTCCAGTATAGGCTGGTAGCGCAAGAAGGCGTTGGCAACAATGGTCAGCGAACCATTTGGCAGCAAAAATTCAGGTGCCTTGGCCAGGAACTGCTCGGTTGCCGCATAGAAGGTTTTGAGACCCGCATGGAATGGCGGGTTGGAGACGATGTGCTGGAAACGGGTGGAGACATCCGAATAGACATCGGAAGCGGTGACCTTGCCCTGCAGACCGTTGATCGCCAGGGTACGCCGGCTCGATTCGAGCGCCAGCGCGCTGATATCCACCATGTTGACCCGCAGATCCGGATTGCGCTTGGCCAGTACAGACCCAATTACCCCGGCGCCGCAGCCAAAATCGAGCAGCTCGCCCTTCATCGGTGGCACAGCAGCCAGCAGCATCTGGGTGCCGAGATCCAGCTCGGCGGCGCTGAAGACGCCGGGCAGTGCCAGCACGGTCAGCTCGGTATCACCGGCCTTGCACTGATAGCGGCCAAACCAGCTATCCAGATCGAACGGGGCGACCGGTTTGCTCAGCTCACCATGATAGAGCGAGCAGCGGCGGGCCGAGTCACGTTTGATCGGCTTTTCGCCATAGGGGGCCAGCAGCTTGTCGGCGCCATTGATGCCGCCGCGGTTTTCACCGGCGAGGAACAGATCGGCACCCGCTTCCAGCAAGGGGGTCATCATGGCCAGCAGATATTGTGCCTCGGCCTTGGCCTTGGGCATCAGCAGCAACAGGGCATCGAATCGCGGGGCTCCACCGAGCTGGTGGTCGAACAGGATAGCCTCGCCGAGGGCGGCCTGCTGGCTGCGGTAGTAGCAGTAATCGGTGGTAAAGACGGTCAGGGTCCGGGCCAGGCTCGCCAGCTGGCGGGGGTAGTCATCCTCCAGCGCGCCACAGACAAGTAGCCGCTTGCCGACAAAGAGGGCTTGGTTTCGTTCCAGCATCTGGCTGACGGCACTGATTGGGCTGCTCATCGGGTCTCTCCACGCAATTTTGGGCGGCCATTATACATAGCCCCTTTCGCCTTGACATTTATGCCGTGTTCCCGAAATATGCCCAGACACCATTTTTTGACCAGAGATGACGAAATGCGGTTCAACGGGTTGAAACGAAAGCACAAAAAAAGCCTGAAATTCGGGCCTGCCGACGTTCGCGCGTAACCTCTCATCCCTGAGAAGCTTCAAACCCCGGTTGCGCACATCGTACCGGGGTTTTTTATTGCCATATGCGCGTCATTTAGGAGAAGGAGATCCCATGTTTCAAGGTTCAATCGTTGCGTTGATCACCCCGTTTCGACAGGGAAAGCTGGATGAAGAGGCGCTGCTGCGTCTGGTGGAGTGGCATATCGAGCAGGGCACTCACGGCATTGTGCCGGTGGGCACCACGGGGGAAAGTCCGACCCTGACCCATGACGAGCACTGCCGGGTGGTGGAGCTGGTGGTCAAACAGGTCGCTGGCCGTATTCCGGTGATTGCCGGAGCGGGCTCCAACAATCCGGTCGAAGCAATCGAATATACCCTCCATGCAGAGCGGGTGGGGGCTGATGCCACTCTGCATGTAGCCGGTTACTACAACCGTCCCAATCAGGAGGGGCTCTACTACCACTTCAAGGCGGTACACGATGCCACCGCCAAGCCGATCATCGTCTACAACATTCCACCGCGCGCCATCGTTGACGTGCAACCAGCGACCCTGGCCCGTCTGGCTGAACTGCCGCGCATTGCCGGGGTAAAAGATGCCACCGGCGATCTGGCCCGCCCCTGGACCGAGCGCCAGCTGATCAAAAAGCCCTTCGCCTGGCTCTCCGGTGAGGATGCCACTGCGGTTGCTTACAACATCGGCGGCGGTCAGGGCTGTATCTCTGTGACCGCCAACGTGGCGCCCAAGCTGGTGGCCGAGGTGCAGAACCTCACGCTGGCCGGCAAGTGGCAAGAAGCGCGTGAACTGCAAGATCAGCTGATTCCGCTCCATCAGGCGATGTTTGCCGAGCCGAGCCCGGCCGGTGCCAAATATGCCGCTTCCCTGCTCGGTTTCTGCAGCGAGGAGTGTCGTCTGCCGGTGATGCCGCTGTCGGAAGCAACCCGCGAGCGCATTCGCAGCGCCATGCAGCAGCTCAACCTGCTGTAGTGCAAAACGGGTGAGCCAAGGCTCACCCGTTTTGTTTTCGGCTTTTGTTTCCGGTCTTTATTTCCGACCTTTAGTACCGGTATGGCCACGCTCAGGCTGCGTGATGCAGCCAGGCTGCGATGTCCAGCTGCAACTCGACATACGCCGGATAGAGGAAGAGCTCGGTCAGCTCGGCAGGCCACTCGTTTTGCTCGCCCGACTGGGCTTGCAGATGGGCGTGCAGGCTGGTCAGTGCTGGCAGCCAAGGTGCGGGTTGTGGCAGCGTGGCCGCAGTGCGGGCGACCAGATCGATCCCTTGGCACAGGGCTGCGAGTGCCTGCTGTTGAATGCCTTTATCCTGAGGATGCTCCAGCCAGAGCTGCTCGTGATGCTGCCAGTGGCGCAGCCCCTCGCTTACCCCCGTTGTGCCATCCATACCTTCATGTTCGACCAGCGCCTGCAGGGCCAGCGGTTTGCCAAGACCAGCCAGTCGATAGCCGCGCTGGGCCTTGGATTGGGCGCCGAGACGTAGTCCATAAAGCTTGGCGAGGCGTTGGGCCAGTGCAAATAGCGCCGCGGTCGTGCCGGATTTGAGCTCCAGCTCCAGCTCGTTGATGGTGGTGCTGCCTTGACTGCCGACTATCTCTCCCTGATCCCAGGCCAGCTCAATCTCGGCCCCCTCGAAGGCGATCAGCCAATGGCGGCGCAGGAAGTCGGTGCGAAACTGAGCGACCAGCTGTTGCTGAATGTGGTCGCGCTCGGTCAGAGTCGGCCAAATCTCATCGGGAAAGGCCGAGAGGGTCGGTAGATCGCCGCTCACGGGAGCGTTGTACTCGGGTCTGGCATGCAGGCCGCCCACCACCTGGCCACGGCATTTGATGGTCTGCTCGGCGAAGGCATCGCAGCGGCGAATGCGCAGCCCCATGTCCAGACGACGCAGGGCAAGGGTCGGCGTGTCGAAATAGACGTTGCCGAGCTGCTGTTGTGATGATTCTTTAATCTCAAGATAATTCAGCAGGTTGGATAACTCGGCTTGAATGTCGCGGGCGACAAAAAACTTTATCTCGATCTCAGTTTGCATAGTCATTCCGGGCTGGCAGGCAACTTTGGGGGGCAGGATTCGGGTCGCGGGGATATAATGCCCGCGAGACGACTAGATTAATTCGCGGTTTAATTGAGGGCGCAGTTCGGTTACCATGCGCGCCTCATAAAATCGTATCGAGTGTTTTTTCACCGACACAGGTTTGGCCATGCCAGTAAATACTATTTTGGGGCTTTTTGCCAAGTCCCCCATCAAGCCGCTGCAGAAGCATATCGTCAAGGTTCACCAGTGCTCCCAGCAGTTGGTTCCCTTCTTTGACGCCGTTGCCGAAGACCGTTGGGAAGATGCCGAGAAGATCCGGCAGCAGATCGCCCAACTGGAAAAAGAGGCAGATACCCTCAAGCGTGAAATCCGTCTGAAACTGCCTCGCGGCCTGTTCCTGCCGGTTGCACGTACCGACCTGCTGGAGCTGTTGACCCAGCAAGACAAGATTGCCAACCGTGCCAAGGATATCTCCGGCCGCATGCTTGGCCGTCGCATGGAGTTCCCCGCCGAAATGCGGACGGATTTCATGGCTTACCTCAAACGTTGTATTGATGCGACCGCTCAGGCCGAGAAAGCGATCGGGGAGCTCGACGAGCTGCTCGAGACCGGCTTCAAAGGACGGGAAGTGGAAATGGTTGCCGAGATGATCCACCAGCTGGATCTGATCGAGGACGATACAGACACCATGCAGATCGGACTGCGCCAACAGCTGCAAGCGGTTGAGCACAATTATAATCCGATCGATGTGATGTTCCTTTACAAGATCCTCGAATGGGTAGGTGACCTGGCAGATCAGGCCGAGCGCGTAGGCGCCCGTCTGGAACTGATGCTGGCTCGTTCGTAATCGACTGACTGGGTAAACACTATTAATGGACATTATCGCGAATTACGGCACCACTCTGGTGCTCGTGGCGGCCTTGTTCGGCTTTTTGATGGCTTGGGGCATTGGCGCGAATGACGTGGCCAACGCCATGGGAACATCGGTCGGCACCAAATCCCTGACCATCCGTCAGGCGATCATCATTGCCATGATCTTCGAATTTGCCGGCGCCTATCTGGCCGGTGGCGAAGTGACGGCCACCATCCGTAACGGCATCATCGACAGCAATGCGTTTGTCGATAGCCCGGACCTGCTGGTGCTCGGCATGATCGCCTCCCTGCTGGCGGCAGGCGCCTGGTTGATCCTCGCCTCCTACTTCGGCTGGCCTGTTTCCACCACTCACTCCATCATCGGCGCCATCGTCGGTTTTGCGGTGGTGAGCATTGGCCCGGAAGCGGTGCAGTGGAGCAAGTTTGGCGGCATCGTCGGCTCCTGGGTCATCACCCCGGCCATCTCAGGTGTCATCGCCTACTTCATGTTCATCAGCGTGCAGAAGCTTATCTTCAACACCGATGACCCCCTGAACAACGCCAAGCGCTATGTGCCGTTCTACATGTTCCTGACTGCGCTGGTGATCTGTCTGGTGACCATCAAGAAGGGGCTGACCCACGTCGGTCTGCACCTGAGCGATGGTGAGGGCATTCTGCTCTCCATCGCCATCTCCATCGCAGTGGCGTTTGCCGGCTGGATCTACATTCGCGGCCAGAAGTACAACCCGCAGGATGACAGCAAGATGCACTTCGCCAACGTGGAGAAGGTGTTCGGCATCCTGATGGTGATCACTGCCTGTGCCATGGCCTTTGCCCACGGCTCCAACGACGTGGCCAACGCTATTGGCCCGCTCTCTGCGGTGGCCTCTATCGTGGCTTCCGGTGGCGAGATTTCCAGTCAGGCTGCCATTGCCTGGTGGATCCTGCCGCTGGGCGGTATCGGTATCGTGATCGGTCTGGCGACCATGGGCGAGAAGGTGATGGCGACGGTCGGTACCGGCATCACTCACCTGACCCCGAGCCGTGGTTTTGCTGCCCAGCTGGCGACTGCCGCGACCGTGGTGATTGCCTCCGGTACCGGTCTGCCCATCTCCACCACCCAGACCCTGGTCGGTGCTGTGATGGGGGTCGGTCTGGCGCGCGGCATTGCGGCGCTGAACCTGGGGGTACTGCGCAACATCGTTGTCTCCTGGATCATCACTCTGCCTGCTGGTGCCATTCTGGCTATCGCCATCTTCTACGTGCTGCAGGCCTGCTTCTCCTAATCGAAGCGGCATTCAGCAAAAAGCCCGAGTCATCGACTCGGGCTTTTTTATTGTGCGCGGGAGAGAGGTGCTGCTCCCTTTGCATACCAGCCTTAGAGGCTGGCGCAGATCTGCCACAGATCGTACTGGATAGCGGCGGCGGTCACTTCCCGGCCTGCGCCCGGCCCCTGGATGACCAACGGGTTGGTACGATAGCTGTCGCTCTCGATGGCGAAGATGTTGTCGCACGGTAAGAGGTTGGCAAACGGGTGGTGGGGCTCCAGCGCCTCCAGTCCGACCCGCGCCTTGCCGTCATGCTCAAAGCGGGCGACGTAGCGCAGTACCTTGCCGAGGCGCTTGGCCCCTTCGAAGGCGGTCTGGATCGGGCCATCCAGCTCTTTCAGTCTGTCCATGAACTGATCGGCGGTCACCTTGCGCAGCGTGACGGGCACCAGATTCTCCAGCTCGATATCGGCGGAGTCGAGCTCGAAGCCTGCTTCCCGCGCCAGAATAAGCAGCTTGCGCCGCACATCCTGACCTGAGAGGTCTTCGCGGGGATCCGGCTCGGTCAGACCGTGCTGCCACGCCTCGTCCACCAGCTCGGAGAAGGGGCGGGTGCCGTCATACTGCTGGAACAGCCAGGAGAGGGTGCCGGAGAAGATGCCGGAGACCCCCTGAATGCGGTCGCCGCTCTGGCGCAGCATCTGGATGCTGGACTGGATCGGCAGCCCGGCGCCCACGGTGGCGTTATAGCGCCACTGCACCTGATGGTCGCGGCAGGTCTGCTTGATGCGCTGGTAGAACTCGCTGTCTGCGGCACCGGCAAACTTGTTGGCGGCGATGATGTGAATGCCGAGCTGGGCAAAGTCCGGGTAGTAGCGGCTCACCGTTTCGCTGGCGGTCATGTCCAGTGCAATCAGCGCATCGAAGCCGTGCTGCTCAAGCTGGGAGAGCAACTCCGGCCAGATCAGCGGTTTGGGGTTGAAGTTGTCCTGTACCTTTAGGGGGTTGAGTCCCTCTTCATCCAGCAGGCCCCCTTCCGAGCTGAACACCCCGTAGAGGGTGAGCGCCAGATTGAGTTCATGTTCCAGCCGCGCCTTTTCGCGGGCATAGAGGCTCAGCCAGTGGCCGCCGATATTGCCCTTGCCGAACACCACCAGTCCAACCCGGGTCGGGCGGCTGAAGAGGGAGCTGTGCAGGGCGATGAGCAGGGGTTCCAGCACCACTTGGCGCAGCACGGCCACCAGACTCAGGCCATCTCGGGCCACCTGTACGAACTCCAGCGGTTGATCTGCCAGTAGCTGATAGAAGCGGTGGCACTGCTCGGCATTGTCGGTGACGCCTGCCCCTACCAGCGCTACCAGACTGTACCCCTCCTTCTGGATGAGACCGGTGAAGCTCCCTTGCAGCTGAAAGTCGCGCAACAGCTCGAAAGCACCCTGCGCTACCTCGAGGGTATAGGCGAGGCGCAATACCCTGCGATCCGGCTGGCGCTGCAGGGTGAGCGGGTTGAGACGGTGACGGGCCAGATGGGCCTCGATGGTGGCGACCGTCTGTTCATAGTTGGTTTGCGGCAGTACCTTCAACTCGATGAGGGCGATCTGATCCACCGAGGAGACGATGCGGGCGCCGCCGGAGCGGGGGGCGCGGCGCAGGATATGGGTACAGCCCTCATCCGGGTTGTAGCTGCAGCGCAGGGTTAGGCGCTGGCGGCTGTCGGCCACCGGTTGCAGGGTGCGCGAGTGCAATACCGAAGAGCCAAGACGGGCCAGCTCGTTGGCTTCGGCGAGGCTCAGGCGTTCCAGCAGACGCGCTTCTTTCACCCGGCGCGGGTCGGCGCTGTAGACACCGGCCACGTCGCTCCAGATGGTGGTGGATTCGCCGTCTGCCAGCAGCGCCAACAGGCTGGCGCTGTAGTCGGAACCGTTGCGACCGAGCAGCAGGGAGCGCCCTTCCATGTCAGCGGCGATAAAGCCGGTCACCACGATGCGACCGGCATGCTCAGCCAGTCGCGCCTTGAGCAGTTCGCTGGAGAGGGCGGTATCCACCTTGACCAGAGCGCCATCCTCGGCGCGCAGGAAACTGCGGGCATCGAGCCAGATAGCCTTGTCGCCGCGGCTGGTGAGCAGGGCTGCCAGCAGGCGCGCCGACCACACTTCGCCAAAGGCGAGCAGTCCGTTGCGGGCGAAGCGGTCAAACTGTCCCTCCAGCGTTTTGGCGATCAGCTGCATGTCGTCGGCCAGCTGCTTGCTCAGATCAAGCTGTAGCTCGCCCTCCAGCAGGCCGTCGATCAGGCTCTGCTGATAGGCCTGAAGGGCCGAGATGGCTTCACCGGCGGCTTCGTCCCCCGCTTCGGCCAGCTCCACCAGCTGGATCAGCCGGTTGGTGGTCTTGCCGGCGGCGGAGACCACGATCAGTTCATCCCCGCCTACCTGTTGTTCAACGATGCTGGCGACCCGGCGATAACAGACCGGATCCGCCAGACTGCTGCCACCAAATTTGTGGACGTGACGTCGCTTCAATCCTGCTTCTGTGGCCACCGCGATCTCTCCTTGTTGCTGCTGTTCCATTAATTCGCTACCTGTTCTGCCTGCTGCGCCTGTTCAAAAGCCTGAGCCAGATCGGCCACCAGGTCTTCACCGTGTTCAATACCGACCGACAACCGCAGCAGCTGGGCGCTGATGCCTGCTGCCTGCTGCGCCGCCGGGGTCATGGCCCTGTGGGTCATGCTGGCCGGATGGGCCACCAGACTCTCCACCCCGCCGAGAGACTCGGCCACCGAGAAGAGGGTGAGGGCCGCGAGGAAGGCGCGAATGCCCGCCTCGCTGCAATCGAGTTCAAAACTTAGCATGGCGCCGAAGCCGGACTGTTGACGGCGCGCAATATCGTGGCCCGGATGGCTCGGCAGGCTGGGGTGATAGATGCGTTTCACCAGCGGCTGCTGTTGCAGGAAGGCGAGGATGCGGTCGGTGTTCTCCTGATGGTTGCGCAATCTGGGGGCCAGAGTGCGCAGACCGCGCAGGGTGAGGTAGGAGTCGAACGCCCCGGAGGTGAGCCCCAGACAGTTGGCCCACCACACCAGCGACTCGGCCAGTGCGGCCTCCTTGGCAATCGCCACTCCGCCCACCACGTCGGAGTGGCCGTTGATGTATTTGGTGGTGGAGTGAACCACCACATCGGCACCGAGGGCCAGGGGTTGTTGCAGCAAGGGAGAGAGGAAGGTGTTGTCCACCACCACTTGTGCACCCACCTCGTGGGCGGCGTTGGCGATGGCGCTGATATCCACCACCCGCAGCAGCGGGTTGGAGGGAGTCTCGACCCATACCAGCGCAGGTTTCTGGGCCAGCGCGGCGGCCAGTGCGGCCTCGTCCCCCTGATCGACAAACTGCACCCGGTAGTGGCCCTTGGCCGCCAGATACTCGAACAGGCGCCAGGTGCCGCCGTAGCAGTCGTGGGGGGCGATCAGCAGATCCCCCGCCTTGAGCAGGGCAGTGGTGACCAGATGGACGGCACCCATGCCGGTGCCGGTGACCACGGCACCAGCGCCCCCTTCCAGCGCCGCCAGCGCGTCCGCCAGATTGGTGCGGGTCGGATTGCCGGAGCGGGCATAATCGTATTGACGGGGCTCGCCAAAGTCGGCAAAGGTGTAGTTGCTGGAGAGGTAGATGGGGGGCACCACGGCACCGTGTTGCTGGTCTGTCTCAATCCCGGTGCGAACCGCCAGGGTGGCCTTGTGGGTCATATCACTCTCCTTGATGTCTCTTTACACGCCGGCATCTTGCTGCCACGCGCCATCCCGCCATTGCGGGCTCATGGTCAACCACACTACGCCAGCTTAAAAAAGCCGTCAACACTTCCAGACGTCTAAATGGCTTTGCTGTTGGATTGCCATTAATTTCCTTAAGGGTTAAAATCCGCGCTCACGGCTAAATGAGAACAGGTGAGTCATGGGAACAGAGTGGAACGGCGACTACGTCAGCCCCTACGCGGAACACGGTAAGAAGAGCGAACAGGTCAAGAAGATTACCGTCTCGATCCCGCTCAAGGTGTTGAAAGTGTTGACCGATGAGCGCACCCGCCGTCAGGTGAACAACCTGCGTCATGCGACCAACAGCGAGCTGCTCTGTGAAGCCTTCCTGCACGCTTTCACCGGCCAGCCGCTCCCTTGCGACGAAGACTTGCGCAAGGATCAACCGGACAGTGTCCCGGCCGAAGCGCGCGCCATCATGGAAGCGCTGGGCAAAGAGATCGAAGATTTCGACAAGGAATAACCCCTGATGACGCGGCCCTGGCCGCGTCATTGCTATCAGCCATGTCCCGCTTCAGCCTGCGCCACTATCACCACCACGTCTGCAGCCATAGTCACGACTTTGCCCAGCTGGTGATCCCCCTCGACGGCCCCCTCGAGATCGAGGTGCAGGGCCGGGCGCGTCGACTTGCCCCCGGTTCTGCCTGCGTCATCGCCCCCGGCGAGCGACACGACTACGCCGCCGATCCGGCGCTTTCGTTTCTGGTGCAGGAGAGCGACTGGTTACCCGGCGATTTGGCGGCCCGCCCCTTTATCGAGCTGGATGAGCCCCAGCGCCACTACCTCGCTTTTCTGCACCGCATGGTGGCCGAGGGGCGGCAGGTGGCTGGCATGGAGCAGGTGTGGCTCTCCCTGCTGGCGGAAGGGCTGGGGATGCAGAGCGCTGCCACACCGCGCCTTGCCGCCCGCATCCTCAAGGTGCAGCGCCATATCGAGGCCAACCTCGCGGCCCCGCTGACCAATCAGCAACTCGCCGCCATCGCCTGCCTTGGCCAGAGTCAGTTCAAGCTCGCCTTTCGCCAGCAGTTGGGGGTGAGCGTCTCCCACTACATTCGCAGTCGACGCATGGCGCTGGCGCGCACCCTGCTTGCCGGTACGCAACTGCCCGTTGGCGAGATTGCCAGCCGCTGCGGTTACCAGAATCAGGGGGCCTTCGGCGAGCGCTTCCTGGCCGAGGCCGGGCTCACACCGTCCCTCTGGCGCCAGCAAAACGGCCACCTGCCGCAACGAAACGGCTGATCGCCGAAGACGGGATGCTCTCTTTGGGCCATGCTGCGGGTCATGCAAGGTGCACGATAAACAGGAGCCGAAATGGAGACGATTAGCTGGCAGGATTTCGATATGGTGGAGCTCCGGGTGGGCACCCTGGTGCGGGTTGAGCCGTTCCCCGAGGCGCGCAAACCGGCCTACAAGGTGTGGGCGGATTTTGGCCCCGAACTGGGGATACGCAAGAGCAGTGCCCAGATCACCGCGCTATACCAGCCAGAGCAGCTGGTGGGCCGCCAGATCATCGCCGTAGTCAACTTCCCGACCAAACAGATAGGGCCGTTTCAGTCTGAATTTCTGCTGACTGGTTTCTACCGGCCAGATGGCGCCGTGGTGATGGCTATCCCTGAGCGGGCGGTGGAGAACGGCGCCAAGCTGGGCTGAGTTCACACCCGAACAGAGACAAGAGAGGCGACCCCGGGGTCGCCTCTCTTTTTGTTTTCTGCTGCGAGTCGTTACTTCAACAGGCTGAAGATCAGCGCCGATACCGCCAGCGACCCGGTCAGCAGGATAAAGCCGTTGGTCCAGCCGTGACGGAAGCGGGCCAGCGCCTCCACCTTGTAGATCGCAATCACCGGCATGATGAACAGGATCATGGCGATGACCGGGCCGGAGAGGGTCTCTATCAGTCCCAGAATGCCCGGGTTGATGACGGCGGCACCCCAGATGGCGAAGAACATCAGGGCGATACCCAGTTTGTCCGCCTTGGCCAGCGGCAGACCGGTGGGCTTGGCGATCAGGCTTTTCAGGCTTTCGCGGGCACCGAGGAAGTGGCCGAGGAAGGAGGAGCTGATAGCGATAAAGGCGATGAGCGGCCCCAGAGTCACGATCACCGGGTTGTCGGTGATGTTGGCGAGATAGGAGAGCACAGAGACGTTCTGGGCCTTGGCTTCAGCCAGCTGGGCTGGCGAGAGGCTCAGCACGCAGGAGAAGACGAAGAAGAGCACGAAGCCCACCAGCATTACTGTGGTGTTGCGCAGGATCAGGCTGCTCTTGGCTTCCGCCTGCTCGCCATATTCACGGCGCTGCACGTTGGCAAAGCCGGAGATGGCGGCGGCGTGGCTGAAGGCGAACACGGTGACCGGCAGCGCCAGCCAGACGGTATTGAGGAAGCTGACTCCCTCAAACGCGGTCACTTCCGGCCATTGCCACTGAGGGATCAGGTAGCAGGAGAGCGCCGCCAGAATGGCCGCCAGCGGATAGACCATAAAGGCGAAGGCGCGCAGCATCGCTTTCTCACCCGCCAGCATCACAGCGATCATGGCGAACACCAGCAGGCCGGAGAGCATCACCCGATCCGGGGTCGCCATGCCGAGCTGGTTGACCATAAAGCTCTCCACCGTGTTGGTCAGCCCGACCCCGTAGATGAGCAGGATCGGGAAGATGGAGAGGAAATAGAGCGCCGAGATGAGGCGACCGGCCATTTTGCCGAAGTGCTCCTCCGCCACTTCGGTGAAGTCGGCGTGGGGGCGTGACGAGGAGAGCACGAAGCGCGCCAGCCCGCGGTGGGCCAGGAAGGTCATGGGGCCTGCCAGTACCGCGACGATGACGAGAGGCCAGATCCCGCCCAGACCCAGATTGATGGGCAGGAACAGGATGCCGGCGCCAACGGCGGTGCCAAACAGGCTGATAACCCAGTGGGTGTCGTGACGGCGCCAGCGGGTGATGCTGGCAGTGGTGGAGCAGGAACCGGATAGCTCCTTGGTAGCCTCTACAGATAAACTCATTACTAATTCACTTTTTGTTAGTGTTTTAATCTGAGTTCATTGTGGTTTATCGGGATTTAATTCTCAAAAAGCGAGACTGAAACATATCACTGCCATTGCGGGGTTTAGCCAGCGAGATTGGGAATGGAATCTGGGTCACAGAATGAAACAAAACTGACAATGGTGATTTTTGTGAAATATAAAACCAAAATTTGATCTGCGCTCGTTTTTTTATTTTGGCTAATCAGGTGTTTTCAGAATTACGTGAAAATCGCACCATTTCTCGCCGACCGATTGTGATGTTTCACTATCATTTCGCTTCTTTGCCAGCGTATCACGCTGTTCAAGAGCGCCTTGACCAGAGGATCACTCCGGCCATTACTCGGGGCAACTTCCCTGACAAAGCAGGCGGCCATCGGGCCGCCTGCTTGTCTGGTGTGATGATATCGCTATCCGTTTAGTGGGCCAGAATGTTGCCCCAGGCGAGATCCGGATCCCCCATCACGATAAAGTCAGGGTTCTCCAGCGACTCGGTTTCGTTGTAACTGAGTGGCTGCAACGCCAGGCTGAGGATGCGGCCACCTGCCGCCTCGACGATGCACTGGGCGGCGGCGGTGTCCCACTCGCCGGTGGGGCCGAGCCGCACGTAGCAATCGGCCGCCCCTTCCGCCACCAGACAGGATTTGAGGGAGCTGGAGCCGAGCGGGATCAGCTCGTAGTTGATGGCCGGGTTGAGGCGGCGGGTGAGCTTCTCCAGCTTCTGGCGGCGGCTGATGGCTACCACCAGCGAGTCGGGCTGGTCATGCTCGTGGTGCATGGCGCTGATGGGCAACACCTCGCCGTTCACTTCCTTGAAGGCGCCGTAGCCGCGCACAGCCCAGTAGAGCACGTCAGACTCGGGGGCGTAGATGACCCCGAGCACCGGCACGTTGTCCCGCACCAAGGCGATCAGGGTGGCGAAATCGCCGCTGCCTGCGATAAATTCGCCAGTGCCGTCGAGGGGATCCACCAGCCAGTATTGCCGCCAGTTGGATCGCTGGCTGAAGGGGATGTCGGCCGCCTCTTCGGTCAGCACCGGCACATGGGGGGTGAGCGCCGAGAGCGCCTGTTTGAGGTAGGCATCGGCAGCAAGATCGGCACTGGTGACCGGGGTCGCATCCTCCTTCAGCTGACGCTCGAACTGACCGCCGTGATAGATGTCGTGAAGGATCCTTCCGGCTTCGCGGGCAATCTCCTTGACCCCCGGCACCCAGGCCAACAACTCCTGCATCTCGTTATCCTCTGTCTGTTAACTGCCCGTCTGCGGGCTACTTTGTCTGCTCCGCCAGCCACTTTTGGGCCAAGAGCAGGGCACTGATGCTGCGCGACTCGGTGAAGTCGGGCCGCGCCAGCAATTCATCGATCCGGTTGAGTGGCCAGGGGATCACCTCCAGCGGTTCGGGTTCGTCGCCGATCCGCTGTTCGGGGAAGAGATCCCGGGCCAGCAAAATGTCCATCCGGCTGGAGAAGTAACCGGGCGCCAGCGACACCTGTTTGAGCAGGGTCAGGCTGTTGGCGCCAAAGCCTGCCTCTTCCATCAGCTCCCGGTTGCCTGCCTCGAAGGCATCTTCGCCCGGGTCGATCAGCCCCTTGGGAAAGCCCAGCTCGTAGGAGTGGGTGCCGGCGGCATATTCGCGCACCAGCAGCAGGGTCTGCTCATCGAACAGCGGCACCACCATGACGGCGCCACGATTGCCGCCGCGCATCCGCTCGTAGACTCGCTCCTCACCGTTGGAGAATTTGAGGTGGAGGGATTCCACTCTGAACAGCCGGCTCTCGGCCACGATCTCGGCCTTGAGGATCTCCGGCTTGCTCTTCTCCTGCTCCAGCTGGTCGATCGAAATCTGTTCGGGGGGGCTTTTGTGGTGCTCACTCATCAGGGGTGACGGCTCGTTAAAAAATCGTGCTTCAAGAGTAAACGACTCCCACACCGAACACCACGGGGCAGGGAGGGGAAAGGGGGAGGAAAAATCCGTTATACTGCCGCTCCATTTCTTTCGCGACACCGAGATCAAGAGACCCGATGCCACACTCCCGCGCTACCACCTTGCCCTGGCACCAGATAGACACCGTCTTGCTCGATATGGATGGCACCCTGATCGATCTGCATTTTGACAACCACCTCTGGCAGCAGCTGGTGCCGGAGCGTTACGCCGAGCGGCTCGGTCTGCCGCTGGATGAAGCCAAAGCGCAGATCGACGTCCACTATCACGCCGTCAACGGCACCCTCAACTGGTACTGCGTGGATTACTGGAGCGAGACCCTGGGGCTCGATATTCGTGCCCTCAAGCAGGAGCTGCTGGCGAAGATCCAGTGGCGCCCCCACGCCATCCCCTTTCTGGCCGAGCTGCGTGCCGCGGGCAAACAGCTGGTGCTTTTCACCAATGCCCACCCCGCCAGCCTGTCGGTGAAGGATGCGCAGCTGGGGCTGAGCGACCATCTGGATCTGATGGTGAGTACCCACGAACTGGGTTGGTCGAAGGAGAGCCAGCACTGCTGGCAGGCACTGGCCGAGCGGCTGGCGTTCGATCCGGCCCGCACCCTGTTTGTGGATGATAGCGAGCGGATCCTGCGGGCTGCCGCCGACTATGGTATCGTCTATCAGCTGGCGATCCAGAATCCGGATAGCTGCAAGCCGGAGCAGAGCATTACCGCTTTTCCGGCGATCCGCGACTATGCCGAGTTGCTGCCGTTGGCAATCTGAATTTGCTGAAACGATAGAGGGCTGCATCATGCCGCCCTCTATCTTTGATTTGAATTTTGGTTATCTGACGCCTGATGGCGAAAAATCACAGCTCCCGAAACGGGCGCCGCTTCTCCTCTTCGATGACGATCGCCTCCAGATTGGCGATCCGCTCCTGCAATTCTCTGATGATCATATCCTGCTTGCCGAGGCGGTCGGTGATGCGTGCATCCCCCATCTGGTAGCGAGCTCGCTTGCCGAGGTATCCGAACAATAGGCTGATAAATACGATCAGGACTATGCCTGTCCACATGGTCATGTCACGACTCCTTGTCGTCTATAAACGGCGAAAACGCTGATGGGATCTGTTCTGTTTTCTCACAGCCGCCAATTGGCCGCAATGGGTCCCGTTTCGCCTTTGTGATGCAGTTGGCTATTGCTGCCAGAGTGGCCGCCCGACCCAGAGCGCCCACAGGGTGAGGTGCAGCAGCACGATAAACCAGAAGACCAGCCGGTAGCTGCGCTTCTGGGTCTTGTGACGCAGCCACTGGCGGGCCACCAGTGCGCCCGGCCAGCCGCCGCACAGCTCCAGCAGGTGCAGGCGAGATTCGGGAATGCGCCACTCACCCCGTACCGCCTGCCGCTTGTCCCAGGCGTAGGCGGCCACCGTGAGCAGGCTCATGGTGAGCAACACGGCCAGCGGCCACCACTGCTGCTCGCCGAGGCCGAGCCAGAGGGCGGCGCCCAGTGGCAGCAGTGCCAGCGCCATCACTGGGCCAGCTCCCAGCAGCGCTCCTCGTCCTGCTTGAGAGTGCGGATCACTCTGGCCGGATTTCCCACCGCCACCGAGTCGGCCGGGATGTCGCGGGTGACCACGGCGCCGGCGCCAATGATGGAGCGCGGCCCTATGGTGACGCCGGGGCAGATGATGGCGCCGCCGCCGATCCAGCAGTCATCGCCGATCCGCACCGGCTTGTTGTAGGCGGTCCAGTTGCGTCGTTCCAGATAGTTCATGGTGTGGGTAGCGGTGTAGATCTGCACGTTGGGGGCCAGCAGCACATGGCTGCCGATGCGCACTTCGCCCACGTCGAGAATGGTGACGTTGAAGTTGAAGAAGGTCTTCTCGCCGATATGAATGTTGCGGCCAAACTCGCAGGTAAACGGCGTGCTGATCCAGCAGGAGTCGGGGCAGTGGCCAAACAGTTCGCGGCAGATCTGCTGGCGCAGAGGAGCATCGCCCGCCGATGAACCGTTGAGCTTGGCCAGCAGCGCCTGACCGCGGATCCGGTCGTTCGCTATCTCCTCGCTCTGGCTATCCAGGGCCCCGCCTGCCAGTACCTTGTCCCAGTCGCTCGCCATTGCTACCTCCTCATGCTGCAAGAGCAGGCAGTATACGTGACTGTCAGGGGCGCCGTCAGTCTGTCACTTGTTGCAGGTGATCCTCGTCAACCTGCGGGCCAGACGAGGGGCAGGATCAACAGGGCCGAGACGAAGTAGGGGAGCAATACCCGCAGCCCGAGACTGCGACCGCCGATGCCAAGGGCCAGCAGCCCCTTCACCAGCGAGTTGACCAGCCCGGCCAGCAGGATGCCGCGGGCCGCCACCTCCAGCGCCAGCTCCTTGTGGGAAAGCTGGGAGAGCGACAAGGTGATGGCGTCCACGTCGGTGATCCCCGAGACCAGCGACAGCAGATAGACCCCCGAGTTGCCTACCTTGTCTTGCAGCAGCGTTGCCATAAAGCCGATCAACGCCAGCAGCAGGCCGAACTTGATGGCGGTGGCCAGATCGAGCGGGTTGCTGGTTTCCGGCTGTACCGGGCCGTCTGTCAGCTCCTCGCGCTGGCGCCAGAACCAGAAGGCAAAGCCGTACACCGTGGTCGCCAGCAACACGAGCGGGGCGGCGAGGCGCATCGCCAGCTCGCTGTGAATCAGCAGCACCAGTACCAGCAGCCGCAGCCACATGGTGGCCCCTGCCAGCAGGATGCCGGTGGCCAGCAGTCGCTCCAGCCCGCCCTGCTCCTTGTTGAGACGGGCGAACTGCAGGGTAAGGGCGGTGGAGGAGGCCAATCCCGCCAGTATGCTGGTGAGCACCAGTCCGGCGCGGGTGCCGAGCAGGCGTACCGCGAAGTGGCCACAAAACGAGATGCCGGCGATCACCACCACCATCAGCCAGATCTTGAAGGGGTTGAAGGCATCGAGAGGGCCCATCTCCTCGTTGGGCAGTACCGGCAGCAGCACCAGCGAGATAAGCAGAAAGCGCAGGGTGGCGTGGAATTCGGTTTCGCTCAGAAACAGCATCCCCTGCTGGATCTGTCCCTTCAAGCCCATCAACAGGGCGGCCAGCACGGCGCAGGCGACCGCCTCGCTCGGGCTCAGCAGCACCGACATCAGCCCCAGCAGATAGGTGAGCAGCATGGCCACCGAGCTGGTGAGGCCGAACTCCCCCTGCCAGCGCTGGGCCAGCCAGACCGAGAGGCCGCAGCCGATCACCACCGCCAGCAGGCCGAGCAGCGGCAGCCAGGGGCCCAGAGTGGGCAGCAGCAAACCGCACACCCCGCCGAGCAGGCCAATGAGGCCGTAGGTACGCATCCCGGCGATGCGCTGGTTATCCCCCAGCTGGCGCACCTGCCAGCCCCGCTCCAGCCCGATGATCAGGCCGATGGCCAGCGAGACCAGGGCTCCGTTGACCGGTTCTGCATTGATCCACATAACGACTTCCTTTTCGTCATCTGCCTGCCTTGTTCCCATGATGGCACAGCGAGCAAGGGGCCAGAGGGGCATGGCTCACAGAGTCTGCGTCCGGCTTCCGGTGCGGGTGGCTGAGTTGATATGAGCAAAAGAGATAAGCAAAGAGTTATTTCTTTCTTCTGGGCATAACAACTCCACGGCATGCTGTTCTCAACCCAACAAGATATGGAGAATCACCATGAAACTGCGAATGACCGCCCTGACCCTGCTCTCTCTGCTGGCATTTGGTCAGGCCAATGCCGCCGAGATCCGCCTGCTCAACGTCTCTTACGATCCGACCCGCGAGCTGTTTCAGGAGTACAACGCCGCCTTTGCCAAGGAGTGGAAGGCCAAAACCGGCGACGACGTGGTGGTGAGCCAGTCTCACGGTGGCTCCGGCAAGCAGGCTCGCGCCGTTGTGGACGGGCTGGAAGCTGACGTGGTCTCGCTGGCGCTTGCCTACGACGTCAACGCCGTTGCCAAGCAAGGTCTTATCGCAGCGGATTGGCAGAACCGTCTGGCCAATAATGCAGCGCCCTACACCTCGACCATCGTCTTCCTGGTACGCAAGGGTAATCCCAAGCAGATCAAGGATTGGGGCGACCTGGTGCGCAAGGATGTGGCCATCGTGACTCCCAACCCCAAGACCTCCGGCGGGGCACGCTGGAACTATCTGGCCGCCTGGGGCTATGCCCTGAAGAAGAGCGGCAGTGAAGAGGGGGCCAAGCAGTTTGTTGGCGATCTCTTCAAGAACGTGAAGGTGCTGGACTCAGGCGCCCGCGGTGCCACCACCAGCTTTATCGAGCGTGGCCTTGGTGATGTGCTGCTGGCATGGGAGAACGAAGCCCTGCTGGTACTGGGTCAGCCCGGTGCCAGCGACAAGTTCGAGCTGGTGGTGCCTTCGGTCTCCATATTGGCTGAGCCGCCGGTCGCGGTGGTGGACAAGGTGGCCAAGAAGCACGGCACTGAAACGGTGGCCAAGGCCTATCTCGATTATCTCTACTCCGACGAGGGGCAGCATATCGTCACCAAACATCACTATCGCCCCAGCAACCCGGCGATCCTGAAGGAGACGGCAGCCCAGTTCCCGCAGCTTACCTTCTTTACCGTCAAGGATCTGGAAGGGGATTGGGAGAAAGCCCAGAAGAAACACTTCGCCCAGGGCGGTCTGTTTGACCAGATCTATCAGCCGGGTCGTTGATAGCTTCGTTATCCATCACTGAACTGGCCCCTGTGCCAGCCGATAGGAGCACCAAGATGAACAAGATCCTCCTGGTTCCCGGTCTGCACAACAGTGGGCCGGATCACTGGCAGAGCCGCTGGCACGAGCATTTTCCCTACTGGCAACGGATGACGGGTCTGCCATGGGAGAAACCGGATCTCACGGTCTGGAGTGCCAAGCTGGCGAGCAAGTTGAGAAGTCGCCGCAGTCGGGTCCATCTGGTGGCCCACTCTTTCGGTGCCCTGACCGCCATCGCGGCAGCCAGATTGCAGCCGGAGAAGGTTGCCTCGCTCTTTCTGGTGGCACCGGCTGACCCAGCCCGTTTCGGGATTGTCGATGAGCGGCTGGAAGGGCCGTTGCAAGTCTCCGCCCAGCTGGTGGCCAGCCGCAATGATCCCTGGATGAGCTTTGAACGGGCCGAATACTGGAGCCGTCAGTGGCAGGTGCCGCTGTTCGATGCCGGTGAGGCGGGCCATATCAATGCCCAGTCAGGTCATGGGGACTGGCATCAGGGGCTGCATTTGCTGGGGGCACTCTACCGCCGTGGTGAGCTGGTAGTGGCACCGGTCAAGACCGCATCGACCCGGCCGGTCGTATTGGGCTTTCGCTAGGTATCTGTGAAGTGGTTGGAGGGTTGTCGGGCGCGCTGTTCGCTGGCTACTCCATGCCCCCGTTCTTTGAATGCTCCGCTCCGTATTGCTCCATTTCTTAGGTCTTTTATTTATATAAAAGACCTTTTTTTATTTGGAGTGCGCCAAGAGCCTTGTGACTCTGCGGTTAGACAAAAAAGTGATTAGCAAAGTCGCAATTGATGTTTGTTGCCGATGAGGGGAGTGCGCAGAATCACCATATCGAAAATTCTTCATAACAGATGGATGTGTTATGCGATTTGGTTCTTATTCTGTCCTGCCCGGTTTTGGCCCCACCTTGGGGTTCAGCCTGCTCTATCTGGGCCTGCTGGTGCTGTTGCCGCTCTCGGCCCTGGTACTGTTTGCGATCAACAACCTGACCGCCGCCGAGTTCTGGCAGGTGATCGGTTCACCCCGGGTGCTCGCCTCTTTTCGCCTGAGCTTCGGTGCGGCCTTTGTCGCGGCGCTGCTCAACAGCCTATTTGGCCTGATCCTGGCCTGGATCCTGGTGCGCTACACCTTCCCCGGTCGTCGTCTGGTGGATGCGCTGATCGACCTGCCATTCGCCATGCCGACCGCCGTTTCCGGCATCGCCCTGTGCGCCATCTTCGCCCCCAACGGCTGGATCGGCCAGTTGCTGGCGCCGCTCGGCATCCAGCTCGCCTACAACCCTATCGGGGTGGTCATCGCACTCACCTTTATCGGATTGCCGTTTGTGGTGCGTACCCTGCAGCCGGTGCTGCGGGAGTCTGAAACTGAACAGGAGGAGGCGGCCGCCAGCCTCGGCGCCGATCGCTGGCAGACCTTTATGCGGGTGCTCTGGCCGACCCTGATCCCGGCCCTGCTGACCGGCTTTGCGCTGGCGTTTGCCCGCGGGGTAGGGGAGTACGGTTCGGTCATCTTTATCGCCGGCAACCTGCCGATGGTCTCGGAAATCGCGCCACTGATGATCATGAGCCACCTGGAGGAGTATGACTATGCCGGTGCCTCTGCCATCGCCGTGGTGATGCTGCTGATTTCGTTCATTTTGTTACTGCTAATCAACAAGTTGCAGGCCTGGAGCTGGTCTCGCATCGGAGGGAGCCGGATATGAGTTCATCTGCTATCGCCATTGAGGCGGCCTCTGTGGAGGCGACCCCCGCTCGCAAGGCTCCGGCCGTGATCCGCGAGCCCCAGTGGGTCAAATGGCTGCTCATCACGGTGGGTCTCGGTTGGTTTGCCGCCCTGTTGCTGCTGCCGTTGGCCACCGTCTTTATTCAGGCGCTGAGCCCTGGGCTGGTCTTCTTCTGGCACGCCATCAGCGAGCCGGATGCCCTGAGCGCCCTCGGTCTGACCGCACTGGTGACCCTCTGCGCCGTTCCCCTCAATCTGCTGTTCGGGATTGCTGCGGCCTGGGCCATCGCCCGTTTCCGCTTCCCCGGTCGGCAGCTGCTCATCACCATCATCGATCTGCCCTTCTCGGTGTCGCCGGTGATCGCCGGTCTGATGCTGGTGTTGATGTTCGGCAGCCGCGGCTGGTTCGGTGACTGGCTGAGCGAACACGACATCAAGATCATCTTCGCCACCCCGGGGATCATCCTGGCCACCACCTTCATTACCGTGCCCTTCGTGGTGCGCGAGCTGCTGCCCCAGATGGAGGCGCGTGGCCCGGAAGAGGAAGAGGCGGCCATCATGCTGGGGGCGAGCGGCCTGCAGATGTTCTGGCGCGTCACCCTTCCCGGCATTCGCTGGAGCCTGATGTACGGCCTGCTGCTCTGTACCGCCCGCGCGGTGGGGGAGTTTGGCGCTGTGTCGGTAGTTTCCGGCCATATTCGCGGCCAGACCAATACCCTGCCGCTGCATATCGAGATCCTCTACAACGAGTACCAGACCGGCGCCGCCTTTGCAGTGGCAAGCCTCTTGGCTCTGTTCGGGATCTTCACCCTGCTGGGGGAAACCCTGTTGGCCCGGCTGCGTGTCCAGCCCACCAAATCTCACTGAATTACCGTTTTAAAGAGGCAGCCATGAGCATTCAGGTTCAACAACTCAACAAGCATTTCAATCAGTACGCGGCGCTGGCAGACATCAACCTCGACTTTCATGACGGTGAGCTGGTGGCGCTGCTCGGCCCCTCCGGCTGTGGCAAGACCACCCTGCTGCGGATCATCGCCGGGCTGGAGCAAGCCGACAGTGGCCACGTCATCATTCGTGGTGAGGATGCCTCGGATCTCCATGTGCGCGAGCGCAATGTCGGCTTCGTGTTCCAGCACTACGCCCTGTTTCGCCATATGACAGTCTTCGAGAACGTGGCGTTTGGCCTTAGGGTCAAACCGCGCAGTGAACGCCCGGCTGAGGCGGCCATTCGCGCCCGGGTCAAGGAGTTGCTGGATCTGGTGCAGCTCAGCCACGTGGCCGAACGTTATCCGACCCAGCTCTCCGGCGGTCAGCGTCAGCGGGTCGCGCTGGCTCGCGCGCTGGCGGTGCAGCCCAAGGTACTGCTCTTGGATGAGCCCTTCGGTGCCCTCGATGCGCAGGTGCGCAAGGAGCTGCGTCGCTGGCTGCGCGAGCTGCACGACGAGCTGCACGTCACCAGTCTGTTCGTGACTCACGATCAGGAGGAGGCGCTGGAGGTAGCGGATCGGGTGGTGCTGATGAATGCCGGACGGGTCGAGCAGATCGGCACCCCGGCCGAGGTCTACGACCAGCCCGCCAGCTCCTTCGTCCACAGCTTCCTCGGCAGTGTGAACCAGTTCCGCGGTCGGGTGGCGGAGCAGGGATTCGGTGTCGGCGAGCAGCTGCTCGGCGGGCCGTCGGCTTCCCATCTGGCTCACGGCAGTGCCGCCATCGCCTATGTCCGCCCCCATGAACTGGAGATCTTGCCAGCCGATGCGCCGGGCGGGATCCGCGCCACCATTACCCGTCTGCTGCCCATGGGGCCACGCATTCGGGTGGAGCTGCGTGGTGACGGTGAGACCAAAGGGGCTCACTATGAGGCGGAGCTGAGCAAGGAGGCGGCCAAGCTGTTTGCCCCGGGTCAGGGGGTGAAGCTGGTGGCCAGACAGGCGCAGTTCTATCCCGATTATCAGATTTGATGCTGTGTTGCAGGCGGTGTGGCCGCCCGGTTCAGGCGCTCTGCCGGGGCATGATCCGGCCAAATAACAAAAATGAGAGGGGCGAGCAGATTGTGTCGCCCACTCTTCGCAGGAGGCGACAAAGTGAATTTTCAGCAGTTACGCATTATCCGGGAGGCAGCGCGGCGGGATTACAACCTGACCGAGGTGGCCAACGCCCTTTTTACCTCGCAATCCGGGGTGAGTCGCCATATCCGCGAGCTGGAAGAGGAGCTCGGTATCGAACTATTTATCCGCTACGGCAAGCGGCTGCTCGGTATGACCGAGCCTGGCAAGGAGCTGCTGGTGATTGCCGAGCGCATTCTCAATGACGCCAACAACATCCGCAAACTGGCCAGCACCTTTGCCAACCGCGACTCGGGCCGCTTGCTGGTGGCGACCACCCATACCCAGGCCCGCTATGCCTTGCCGCGGGTGGTGAAGGCGTTTCGCGAGCAGTTTCCGCTGGTGCAGCTGGAGCTGCGTCAGGGCAGCCCGGAGGAGATAGTGCGGCTGGTGCAGACCGGCGAGGTGGATATCGGCATCAGCAGCGAGCAGCTCGACAAGAGCGAAGGGGTGGTGGCATTTCCCTACTACCGCTGGCACCACAATATCGTGGTGCCCGAGCAACATCCGCTGGCAGGCGAGCGGGATCTGACGCTGGCGGCGCTGGCCAACTGGCCCATCGTCACCTATCAAGCCGGGTTGACCGGGCGGGTGCGGGTGGATGAAGCCTTTGCTGCGGCTGGCATCGAGCCGCAGATCCTGCTGACGGCGCAGGACTCCGATGTCATCAAGACCTATGTCGAGCTGGAGATGGGGGTCGGCATACTGGCCGACATGGCGTTCGACACCCAGCGCGATCAGGGGCTGGTGCAGCTTGATGGCAGCCATCTGTTTGCCCCTCACACCGCCTGGATTGGCCTCAAGCAGGGGCAGTTCCAGCACAACTTTGCCTGGCAGTTTATCCAGCTCTGCAACCCCGAGCTGGCGCTGGCGGATATTCAGGCCCGCGCCATGGGCAGCGAGCCCGCCCTCGACTTCCAGATTTGAATCGGAAGAGATGACAGAAGGGGAGCCAATGGCTCCCCTTTTGCTATCCGGTGGCGAGTTACTTCACTTCATCCCACGCCATCTGCCAGTGGGAGCCGATGCCCGGCTCGTACTGGGTGGCGGTGGTGGTCCACTGCTGGCAGTAGCCGCTGTAGGGGAAGGGCTTGCACTGATAGACCTTGCCATTTTTTGGCTGCTGCACCTTGGTGCCGGCGGCATAGGATTTGAGCGAGTTCGGGAAGACGAAGTCGTATTCGCCGCTGCTCTGCTCCTTGAACATCAGATCCATGGTCTGCTGGATGGTCTCGCCGCCCGCTTTCGGAGTGGCCTTGATCACCAGCTGGTGGTGACCCGCCTTGAGCCCTTCCAGCGCCATGGTGAAGGTGTGGCTGCTGTCCCTGATGTCGGCACTGCTTTCCCCCTTGGCGACGCCGCCGTGGTCATAGAGGGTGTTGGTGACGGCCAGATCGCCCTGTGCGGTGACGGTGAAATCGAGGGTTGCCTTGCCGTTGTCCAGCACATAGTCGCTGGCCAGACCGCTGACGCTGATGCTGTCCACTACCGGCGGCTGCAGCTGCTGCAGGTCAATCTCGACTCGATCCAGTTTGCTGTCTCGATGCAGATAGACGGGGTTCATACCGTAGATCGGATTGAACTGGCCATCGGCTCCTTGCTGACCGGCGCGGATCAGGCTCTGTTCGGCGTTGATCTTGCTGGCGAGGGCATGAGCCCAGCTGTTCTTCTGGCCCTGGTCGGCGGTGGTGATGGTCAGCACGGTCTGCAGATCGGGGCGCTCGCCGTTGGCATCGAATACCCGGGTCATCGCCTTGTCACCCACCGCGAGGTCGATGGAGGGGTAGATGGTGCCTGCCTGGCTCCACTCCAGCGGCGGCTGGCTGCCATCTTTGAACTTGGCATCGATGATGTTGTAGAAGCTGTTGCTGGTATCGCCCACTTCCCACACGCCGAGGATCACCTGATAACCGGTGCGCTCCGGCAGGACACAGTTGTGGGTCACCTGCTTGGGCGGCTGCACCATGTTGCCGTCGATGACGCAGAAGGGGGTCAGGTCGAACGAGGCGCGGGTGAGCGGCTGGTTGGGGTTCCAGTCCTGCTTGGTGAGGTAGTAGCGCCAGTTGCGGGTGACGTGGTTTGCGGTGAATGTCCAGCTGATGGCGAAGGGGCCGGGCTGTACTTCACGTTTGGTCCAGCGGTCGCTGGTCTGGATGTTCAGCTCGCTCCAGCGCGGGCTGCCCGCCGAGGCGATTTGACCATCCTGCGGGCCGCTCTGCGGGAAGCCGGAAGGGCCCTCCACGCTCTGGGGTTCCCACTGCACGCCGCCACACTGGCTGTTGCCGCCGGTTTTGCACAGATAGTTGCGGCTCTCTGGCTGGCTGATGTAGCCATGAGCCAGGGCGCTGCCGCTGGCCAGCAGAGCCAGCACCGCTGCGATGTGATTGAGTTGGATTTTTGCTGCCATACATTCCTCTGTTCGACAGATGTGGGCAGTCAGTTGGCCTGGGGATTCCCCGATACACACTTGCGTGTGGCAACCCCGCTATCCTGGACAAAACGTCTGTAGACCGGAGGCTTTGCGTCCCGACCTTTCGGTCAGTTTGCCAAATGACTAGATGATTAGTGATGGGCCAAATGTTCGGCCATCAGCATTGTGCACTGCATTGATTCGTTATTTGAAGTTGAATGTTTAAACGCATCATCCAATGGCGCGCAAATCATTCTAACTAGCTGTTTTTAAATTGTTCTCTTATTTGTGAATAGCGTCGAATACCGTTGAACATACCAATAAGATGCATGCTCGCCGCGTGTTTTGCGGCGTAAAAAAACCTGCCAGCTGAGCTGGCAGGTCGGGTGACAAGGCGACACAGATTGACGCCATCAATGGCGGGCGTGCTGCTCGCCGGAGGGGGGAGACAGGGGCGCCATCATTGGCGCAGTGGAGGACTCCTTGCCCAGTTTGAAAACCGCAAGCCGCTCATCCAGGCTGCGGGAGAGACCGGCCAGCAACTCGCTCTCCTGCGCCAGTTGCGAGGCGGACTGGGACATCTCGAGCGCCGAGTCATTGATGCCGCTGACGTTGCGGTTCATATCCTCGGCCACCATGCTCTGCTGCTCGGCAGCGGTGGCGATCTGGGTCGCCATGTCGCTCACATGCTGGATGTGGTTGACGATCAGGGTGAGATCCTGCCCCGCCTGCTGGGATTGATTGACGCTGCTCTCTGCCAGTTTGCGGCTGGTGTCCATGGCATTGGCGGCGGTGACGGCCCGTTGCTGCAGCTGGGCAATGGTGCTCTGGATCTCCTCGGTGGATTGGCGAGTCCGGCTGGCCAGCTGGCGCACCTCGTCGGCTACCACGGCAAAGCCACGGCCCTGCTCACCGGCACGGGCTGCCTCGATGGCGGCGTTGAGGGCCAGCAGGTTGGTCTGCTCCGAAATGGCGCTGATGACAGCGGTCACTTCGCTGATCTGCATCACCCCCTCCTTGAGCTGGTTGACCTGCTGGGTGGCCTGCTCCACCTCGGTGGCCAGCGCCTTGATGCCGTGCACGCTGGCGTGAACGTCGCGGTTGCCGAGCCCGGCTTCTCCGGTCGCTTCCTGGGTATCCCGCGCGGTATTTTCGGCGTGTCCGGCCACATCGGAGATGGTGGTGCTCATCTCGTTCATGGCGGTAGCTAGCTGGGCCAGCTGATCTCGTTGGCTGGTCACCGCCTGATTGGTCTGCTCGGCAGAGGCGGCGATGCGCAGGGCGGCATCCGCCACGTTGCGGGCCCCCTGGCTGGCTTCCAGCAGGGCGTGGCGGATGGCATCGAGACTCTGGTTGGTACAGCGGGCGACCACACCCAGCTCATCCTTGCCCTGTACCGGGATGCTCACCACCAGATCCCCCTTGGCGACCCGCTGCATGGCGCTGTTGATCTGGCTGAGGGGGGAGACGATGGAGTGGGTGATACGCCAGCCCAGCAGCCCCATCAGCAGGATCACGATGGCGGTGGCGGTACCCATCTTCATGTACTGGGCCCAGATGGTCTGCTGAATATCTTGCAGCAGCATGCCGGAACCGAGGATCCAGCCCCAGGGCTGATAGCCGGAGACCATGGATAGCTTGTCGGCGGTCTCACCCGACGGGCCGACCCACACATATTGCAGAGTGCCCTGTTTGCCTCCTTTGGCGATATCCACCATCTGATACCAGAACTGCCCGGCGGTGGCGGCGCCCCCTTCACCCATCTTCTGGCCGACCAGTTCGGGACGGATGGGGTGAACCACCATGGTGCGGTTCTCGTCGATGACGAACAGGTAGTTGTTGCCATCAAAGCGGGTGTTGGTCAGCAGCTTGCGCGCTTCCTGCTGGGCCTGCTCTGCTGGCAGGGTGCTGGCCAGAAACTGGATCTGGCTCATGGCCTGCTCCAGTACCGCATTGAGCCGCGCCTCTCGCTCGCTCATCAGATTGCGCTGGAGCGCGTTGGCCGAGATAAGCAGCAGCGAGACAAAACCGACAAACGCCAGTGCGAGCAGCAAGATCAATTTGCGGCTCACGGTGATATCACCGAGCTTGAACATGACTAAACCCTCATTTCCCTGTTGATTTTATGTGGCTCTGTACCGCGGCAGCCAGTTCGTAAGAGTTAACAACTCATTTACTTTCAGTCTCTTGCCGAGCTTTCTCAAATGAGCGTTTTAACATCAGTATAGTCAGCAGACAGCAACCCCCACTTTTTGGTAGCGTGTTGATGCGCATCCCTGCGCAATTTTTGCCAAAGAGTGTGAATGGTTTGGCATTTCTTCAAAAAAAGGAGTGGGCCCCGCTGCGGGTGACCCCATAACAAGAGGGAATTTATGAGTTCCATTGCCAGGAATTACTTCAACCAGCTCAACGCCGACTACCTGCAGGTGCACAGGCGCAAGGAGGATCTCTTCTGGTCCACCTATATGGGCACCAGCGATGATCAGGCCGGTTTCACCGCGGCCGAGCAGGCCTACAAGGCCTTTTGTGCCAATCCGGCCCGTCTGCCCGAATTGCGGGAGATGTTGGTGCAGGCCGACGAGGATGACCTCAAGCGCGGTCTGCAAGGCTGGATCGCCTTCTTCGAGTGCAATGTGATTGAAGATCCCGCCGCTGCCGCCCTGATGGATGAGCTGGTAGCCGCCGAGGCGGAGCTGTTCGCCCGCCGCAAGGGGCTGAAACTGACCCTGCTGGATGAGCAGGGCCAGCAGGTCGCAGGCAGCCTGCCCGCCGCCAGTACCTCGCTCGCCGCCAGCCCGAACGAGGCGGTGCGCCAGAGCGCGCTCGCCATGTTCCACACTCTGGAGCAGTGGGTGGTCGGCAACGGTTTTCTCGAGGTGGTGGCGATCCGCAACCGCTTTGCCCGCGCCATGGGCTATCGCGACTACTTCGACTACAAGGTGCGCAAGAACGAGCAGATGAGCCCGGAGCAGCTTTTCGCCATCCTCGACGACTTTATTGCCCGCACCGACGCCCGGTTGCAGCAGAGTCTGGTCGAGCTGAAGGCCGCCAAGGGCGAGGCGGCACTGCTGCCTCACAACCTGCGTTACAGCGTGAGCGGCGATGTGACCCGCCAGCTCGATCCTTACGTGCCCTTCTCGCGGGCGCTGCGGGATTGGGTCGAGAGCTTCCGCCGGCTCGGCATCCAGTATCGCGGGGCGACCCTGACGCTGGATTTGCTGACCCGGGAGGGGAAATACGAGAACGGCTTCTGCCATGGCCCGGTACCGAGCTTCTTCCAGCAGGGGGAGTGGGTGCCGGCTGTGGTCAACTTCACCAGCCTGGCCGATCCGGCGCAGGTGGGCAGCGGCTGGAGTGGCCTCAACACCCTGTTCCACGAGGGGGGTCACGCCGCGCACTTTGCCAATGTCACCGGCAATGCCCCCTGTTTCTCACAGGAGTTCCCGCCCACCTCCATGGCTTATGCCGAGACCCAGTCGATGTTCTGCGACAGCCTGCTGGACGATGCCGACTGGCTCAAACGCTACGCCAGAAATGCGGCGGGAGAGGCTGTTCCCGACGCCCTCATCAAGGAGATGATCGCCGCCCGTCAACCGTTTCGTGCCTTCAACGAACGCCAGATCGCGCTGGTGGCCTACTTCGAGCGGGATCTTTACGCCATGGCCGACGGCGATCGCACCCCGGCCGCCGTGCTGGCGCTGGCCCGCCAGTGGGAGCGCAAGATTGTCGGGGTCGAGAGCCCGCGCCCGCTGCTGGCCATTCCGCACCTCCTTAATCAGGAGTCGGCCTGCGCCTATCACGGCTACCTGCTGGCGCTGATGGCGGTGGAGCAGACCCGCGCCTATTTCCTCAAGCGTGATGGCTACCTCACCGACAATCCGCGTATCGGGCCGGATCTGGCCGCCCACTACTGGGGGCCTGGCAACGGCATGAGTCACGATGAGACCCTGCGCAGCCTGACCGGCGAGGGATTTAGCGCGGTGCCGCTGGCCGAGGCATGCAACCTGAGCGCCGCCGAAGCCTGGCAACAGGCGCAAGCCTGCATGGCCGCCGCGCAGCAGCGCCCCGCGGCGGGTGAGGGAAGCCCGCTCGATGCTCATATCCGGGTGGTACATGGCGCCGAGCTTATCGCCGACAACAGCGAGTCGGAAACCCGCATGCTGGCCGACTTCGAGGCGTGGATCGTTGATCATTACCGACGAGCGTCAGCCGCGTAAACCACAGTGCTCCCGGTGAGCATGCCGGGAGCACGGCGCCTTATGGCTATCCCTTGTTACAGCTGTAGTGGGGGATACCTCACTAGGGATGGGTACGACACCAGGTGTCGCTTTGGCAATAGTGTCCGCGATTTTCCCATCAAATATGTATTCATATGAAGATGAGCGTGAACAGTGAGCGGCAAGGTAATAGATTCGGTGATTCACGCTGTTATGTCTGTTTTGTTAATAGTGTTTTTTGCACTCACCTTTGTGCATAAAGATTGATCTATTCATCTTTTTGAGAACCATTCCCATCTTGCTGGATTGACTAAATTGTCCACAGCTGCAAAATCGCCCACCTTGCCACTCCCGATGTGAATCGGGTTCGGAAAGCCTCAGATCTCCGCCCGGAGATGGCTGGGCCGCACATAGGAAAGGTGTGGCCGTTGCCCGCCTTTCACCCTCGAAATCAGCACACAAGTCAGGAAGCCCTCTTGCTCATCAGGCAGGAGCGGACGGGTGTGTATATCCGTATGGTCGTGCAGGGACGATATGACCAGCGTTTGTTATGGGTGGTATGTTGCGAATGAATCGCATCTTTTTGATGTTGGCGCTGTTGCCCCTGCTGGTGTGTGCCAGTGAGGTGGACAGAGTGCGTGAAGCCTGGGTGATCAAGGCTCGGGCGGGAGAGCTGGATGCGGCAGCGCATGGGCTGGATGCTCTCTATCGACAAAGTGGTGATGGCAAGGTGCTCGATGATCTGATCGCCGTGCAGCTGTGGCGGGGTGATCGCAAGGGGGCGCTGGCCGCCTGTGAGCCGTGCGAGCTCAACCCCATCAGCAACAGTACGCTGGAAGAGGTGGCCCGTGCCGCCCGCGACGAGAAGCGCTACTCCGAGGCGATCAGCTATTACCGCATCCTGCAGGGACGCGATCCGGCCAACCGCAATGGCTGGCTCGGGCTGTTTCTCACTGCCAGTGATCAGGGCAACCGCGAGCTGGCCCGCCGCGCAGCGGGTGAATATGAGGTCAACTTTGGCCGCGACCAAGCGATCCTCGAAGCCCGCATCTATGCCGCCCGCCAGGGTGAAGATCCCATGGGCGAGCTGCTGGCCCGCCAGCAGTGGCTGGAGCTGGAGCCGGATAACCACGAACAGGTGCTGGCACTCTATCGGGTAGCCGTGAGCCTGGGGGCGGGGCCTGCGGCAGCAGACCTGATGGGCCGTTACCCCAAGCTGTTCAAACCGGTCGACCGGCTCTGGCTCGACTACTACCAGGCGGTCAATCTGCTGCGGATCTCGGCCCAGACCGAAGATCCGGCGCTGGCCCGCCGCTCCCTGACCCGCACTCTTGTGCTGCAAGAACGGATCCTGGCCCGCGCCCCCCACGATCATGTGCTCTATATCAGTGCCCGCCGAGATGTCGTGGTGACGCTGGTGGCCCTTGGCGAGTTTGCCCGAGCCGAACGGGAGTCCGCTACGCTGCAGGCCGAGGGGCCATTGCCTGACTATGTGCTGGAGGCGCGCGCCGATGCACTGGCCGGGCTGGGGCGGGTGGATGAGGCCTCCGTGATTTACCAGCAACTGGCGACCCCTGCACGGGCCAAAGACAAACGCCTGCTGGAGAAGCGCTTCTATGCCTATTCGGATGGAGAGCGCTATGGCGCGGCGCAGGGGCTGCTGGCCGGTTGGCAGGAGCCGCCGACTCGCTGGGATTTCACCGGCAACATGCGGATGGCCAACGACGACTACGAGAAGGTGTTGCAGCTTAAAACCTTGCTGCAGGCCTGGCGTGGTGAGGCGGGCGCGGCAGAGCGGCAGCTGGAAGGATGGCTGAAAACCGCGCCTGCCAATCCCTGGCTCTGGCTGCAACTGGGGGATATCCGCCGCTGGCGGGGTCATCCCGATGAAGCCGAGCAGGCCTATCAGCAGGCTGTGCGCTGGCTGCCAGCAGGACGCACCGTGCTGGCCGAGCCGGGTCGCCTCAATGCCCGGCTCGACAAGGGCGACTGGCAGGGCACGCCGCAGGCCGTGCGCACCCTTGGCAACCTGACCCGGGATCGTCAGGAACTGCAGCAGCGGCTGACTCTGGAGCAGGCCCCGCAATTTGTCACTGACCTGACTCATGGTCGCAACGAAGGGGGCTCGGTGCAGGCTAGTCGTGACTGGAGCTACGACAGCCGCCTCTACAGCGCTCGCAGCGATGGCGGCGATCGGCTGTTTGTCCGCCGTCAGGGCAGCTTTGGCGAGTTCGACCAGCAGCCCGAGCGCGCGGCCTATACCGGGCTGGGGGCCGAGATCTTTTTCTACCCGCTGCAACTGACGCTGGAGGGGGGCACCGGCAGCGAGCTCAACCACAAAGGCTATCTCTGGAGTCGCCTCGATTGGCGGCTGGATGATCACTGGACGCTGGGCACGGCCATCAACCTCAACAGTGCCGACACCCCGCTGCGGGCATTGGCGCGCGGCAACTACGCCGATCAATACCAGCTCGATCTGGGCTGGCGTCAGGATGAGACCCGCGAGGGGTCACTGCGACTGGAGCAGATGGATATCAGCGATGGCAACCGGCGGCTGACGGCCTCCGGTTGGCTGCGTCAGGATCTCTGGCGCCGGGATCGCTGGTGGTTCGATACCACCTTGCGCGGTGCCACCTCCCGCAACGAGGCGGTGGAGGTCGACTACTTCAACCCCCTGCAGGATCGCAATCTGGAGCTGGAGCTGGCGGGGCGCTACCGGCTGCCGCTGGACGGGCGTCGCTCTTTGCTGCAGAGCCTGACCATGAGTGGTAACAACTACTGGCAGCAGGGCTATGGCAGCGATCAGGGGTGGCAGCTCAGCTATCGCCATGACTGGATCCTCTCTCCCGCTCTCAGCCTGGGCTATGGCTTGGGCCGCCGTCAGGCCATCTATGACGGTAACCCCGAGTTCGGAAATTTCATCTTCGCCAATCTGCAATGGAGTTTCATGTGATGAAACGCTGGCTTGCTCCTTTCGTTTTGCTGCTTGCACTGCTGCCTTCGCTGACGCAGGCGGCCCGGCAACCCGATGACTATGTGGTGCTCTGCTACCACGATATCGTCGATCTGAAATTGACCCCCAACCTCAAGCTCTATCCCCAGACCATCCGGCGCGACACCCTGATCCGCCACTTCAACTGGATCAAACAGCAGGGCTATCACCCGGTCAGCTTCCAGCAGATCCTGGATGCCAAAGCGGGCAAGGCACCGCTGCCGGAGAAGGCGATCCTGCTCAGCTTCGATGACGGCTACGAGAGCTTCTACCGGCTGGTCTATCCGCTGCTCAAGCTCTACAACTATCCGGCGGTCTTTGCGCTGGTGGGCAGCTGGCTGGATGTGGCCAATGACAAGATGGTCCCCTACGGCAATGACAAACTGCCGCGCAGCTACTTCGTCGGCTGGCCGCAGATCCGCGAGATGCAGGACTCCGGACTGGTGGAGCTGGCTTCCCACACTTTCACCTCCCACTACGGGCTGCTCGCCAATCCGCAGGGCAACGTGCAGCCGGCGGTCACCACCGCAGGCTGGAGCCAGAATGGCTACGAGAGCATGGCCGACTATCGGGCCCGTATAAAAGCGGACTTCGACGCATCGGCCAGCCAGCTCAGGGAGCAGACCGGTCGGGCACCACGGATCCTGGTCTGGCCCTACGGCGCCTTCAACCAGACGGCGCTGGAGCTGGCCAGTGCGGCGGGGATGCCCTACACCTTCACCCTAGCGGAAGGGCTCAACAAGCTGAGTGACTCGGGCAGCACGGTGCGCCGCTATCTGCTGGAGGAGGACACCAGCCTCGAAACTCTGGACGAGATCATGGGGGGCAATACCTGGGAGCGGCAGGTGGAGCGCTTGGTGCACGTGGATCTGGACTATGTCTACGACAAGGATCCGCAGCAGATGAACAAGAACATCGACATGCTGCTGGATCGGATCAAGGGTTACGGCATCACCACCGTCTATCTGCAGGCCTATGCCGATGACAACGGCGACGGGGTGGCGGAGGCGCTCTATTTCCCCAACCGTCATATGCCGGTCAAGGCGGATCTCTTCAACCGGGTGTCCTGGCAGCTCAAGACCCGTGCCGGGGTCAAGGTGTTCGCCTGGATGCCGGTGATGGCCTACGACATGGGGCCGAACCACGCCTATGTCACCGACAGTCGTACCGGCGCCCCCGCCAAGGGGCAGTATCTACGCCTTTCGCCCTGGGATCCTGCCAGCCGTCAGCTGCTGCTGGATATCTATGAGGATCTCGGTTTTTACACCAAGTTCGATGGCCTGCTGTTCCATGACGATGCGTTCCTCAGCGACTACGAGGGGCCGATGTCGCTGGCTCGCACCCCGAATGCGCTGCAGGCGCAGGGGGAGCAGAAGACCGATTTGCTGATCGACTTCACCATGGCGCTGCGCGATGCCGCCGCCCGCTACCGGCAAGGGGGCGCCGACGGTCTCAAGACTGCCCGCAACATCTATGCGGCGTTGGTGACAGAGCCGCAATCCCAGCAGTGGTTTGCCCAGAGCATGGCGGCGTTTGCCAAGGCCTATGACTACACCGCCGTGATGGCGATGCCCTATATGGAGCAGGCAGAAAACCCCGATGAGTGGCTGGCCAGGCTGGCGGAGGATTCACTGGCACAGGTGCCGGCCAATCGGCTGGTGTTCGAACTGCAGAGCCGCAACTGGCGCACCGACCAGCCTATCCCCGATGCCGAGCTGGTGCGCTGGATGCAGATCATCCAGCGCAAGGGGGTGACCAACTTTGGCTACTACCCGGATGATTTTCACAACAACCAGCCGGATCCGGCCGTGCTCAAGCCAGTCTTCTCGGTGCAGACCCAGCCTCAGCCGACCCAGCTGCCGGTGACACCGGTCGCAGTCAGTGCCGCTAAAGCCACCCAAGGGGAGGCGATGCGGTGAAGGATCTTCTGGAAGGGATAGCCATCTTTACGTTGGCCTATCCCAGTCTGATGGCCATGGTGTGGGTTTGTGGTGGTCTCTATTACTACTTCCAGTGGGAGCGAAGGGATATCGCGCTGGCCAAGCGGGGGCTGGAGCTCCCCTATTACCCCAGAGTGACCTTGATGGTGCCCTGCTACAACGAGGGGGCCAACGTCGAGGAGACCATCGGCCACCTGCTGCGCCAGCGCTATCCCGATTTCGAGGTGCTGGCCATCAACGACGGCAGCAAGGACGACACAGGCGCGCGGCTGGATCGGCTGGCACAGCAGGATCCGCGCCTGACCGTGCTCCACCAGCACAATCAGGGCAAGGCGATGGCGCTCAACAACGGGCTGGCTGTGGCCAGCGGGGAGATCCTGGTCGGCATCGACGGCGATGCGGTGCTCGACTATGACGCGGTGCGCTGGATGGTGAAGCACTTCATCGAGAGCCCGAGGGTCGGAGCGGTCACCGGCAATCCGCGGGTACGCACCCGCTCCACCATCATCGGCAAGATTCAGACCGGCGAGTTCAGCTCCATCATCGGCCTCATCAAGCGGGCCCAGCGGATCTACGGCACTGTCTTTACCGTCTCCGGGGTGGTGGTGGCCTTTCGCAAGCAGGCGGTCGAGGCGGTCGGTGGCTGGAGCAATGACATGGTGACTGAGGATATCGACATCAGCTGGAAGCTGCAGCTGGCCGGCTGGCTCATCCACTATCAGCCCCAGGCGCTCTGCTGGGTGCTGATGCCGGAGACGGTACGCGGTCTCTACAAGCAGCGGTTGCGCTGGGCACAGGGGGGCGCCGAGGTGTTTCTGCGCTACGGCTTGCTGGCGATGCGCTGGCGCAACCGCCGCTTCTGGCTGCTGCTGCTGGAGTATCTCTCCAGCGTGGCCTGGTGCTACAGCATGTTGCTGCTGGCGCTGATCTGGCTGATTGAGCCTGACGTGAGCGGACTGGCAGTGGGTCATCTGTTCCAGTGGACCGGGGTGATGATGACCGCGATTTGTCTGGTGCAGTTCGGGGTCAGCATCTTTATCGACAACCACTACGACAAGAGCATGGCCCGCAGCTTTATCTGGTGCGTCTGGTATCCGCTCATCTACTGGCTGCTCAATCTGGTGACCGTGGTGGTGGCGGTGCCCAAGGCGATCCTGCGTCGTCGTGGCCAGCTGGCGGTGTGGGAGAGTCCTGACAGGGGGGAGTCGTTCCGTGACAAAACATAAGCTGGCGAAGGAGATGATCATCAGCAACGGTACCCGGCGCAGCTGGAAGTATCGGCTGCGGGATCTGCTGATCCTGCTGGTGACCTGGGTCGGCTGGATTTTTCTGGCCCTGCAACCCTGGCTCAACTATCTGGAGGCGGAGGAGGATGAGAGCTTTATCGGCTCGCTGGATGCCATCGAAGTGGGACAACTGTTTCTTGCCCTGCTGTTCGGCATCTTCCTGCTGATCCACTCCTGGGCAAAATACAACAGGCTGCTGCACCGCTTGGTGGGCAAATGAACGGACTCAAAAGCGCCGTAATCATGAGGGGCCGGTCGGCCCCTCACTTTTTATCACCGATCAAACACTGCGAAGTGGGCGGGGTACCCGGAGCGTTTTTTTCGGGCCGGTTTGCCATAGCGATGTCGCCGACACTCCCAAAACCAGTCGTTTTGCCCCTAATTTTTCATTCATCAATAACTTTATTTCCGCAATTTTCACAGATGGCATGTCGTTCAAAGCGATCCATGTTGGCCAGAAAGGGGCCTGCGGCCCAGCCGGTAATGAAGTCTTTGATAAATGCTGTTCGTTTTTGCTCCGGTGTCGGCTGTTTGCCAAAGGATTTGTCGACCAGCACCACGACATGGTTGGTCTCGCGCTGACAACTCGGGCTGACGCGTTGTTCAGTGGATGAAAGCAAGGGGGGACTCCTTGTGCAGAAGAGTGGGCAGCAGGTTTTCCGCCGCAGATATGTAACGTCCCCATTTGATTCCTTTTTCTGGCAGGTCGTCAATCACAGCGGAGGTGGATTGTGCGCCATCTCCTATGAAGAGGGGCGAGCCAACAAACGTGATCATAAGGGGGCATTCGGCACCTATTTTGTTTCCGTTTGTCACACATTGCCACACAAGCTTCCCCCTCTGGCAAAGTCTTGTGACCAGACGGGTGTGTAATGGCTCCATGAGCAGGGAGATGAGGCCCTGCCGCGATGGAACCAGGGAGCATGTTATGACGAACAAATGGATGTGGTGGCTGTTGCCGCTGCTGGCGGTCGGGGTCTGGTGGCTCGGTTATGCGGGGGATGCCAACGGGGTGTGGCCCTGGCGCCATGATGTTGTTACTGACCGGCCTGCTGGGGATGACCTATATGGCGATTTCGTTGTTGCTGGCATTGCGCTTGCGGCAGCTGGAGGTGTGGTGTGGCGGTCTGGACCGGATGTTGCGATTGCACCGCCAGATGGCCATCGGCGGTGCATTGGCGCTGACCGCCCACTGGCTGTTGGTAGAAGCGCCCAAGTGGGCGGTCTCGGCAGGTTGGCTGAGTCGTCCCGCCCGGCGTGGGGCCAGCGGTGCCGGAGTGGGTGCTGGCGCAGGCAATGGCATCTCGCTTCATGCCCTTGGCAATACCCTGGGTGAGTGGAGTTTCTATCTGCTGATCGCGCTGGTGGTGGTGAGCTTGCTGGCGCTGGTGAGTTATGGTCGCTTTCGGCTGATCCACCGGCTGGCGCCGCTCATCTATTTGGCGGGTTGGGGGCACGGGCTCTGCCTGTTGCCTCAGATTGGGGCCATGACTCCCGTGGGGGTATCGATCTGGTTGATCGGCGGGATCGGTGCTATCGGGGCCCTCGACTCCCTGTTGGGACAAGTGGGAGCGCGGGATCGCCATCCTGGCCGGGTCATTGCGGTGCGGGGGCTGGCGGATCAGACCTGCGAGCTGACCATGCAGCTGGAGAGGCCGCTCGCCCATTACCGCCCGGGTCAGTTTGCCTTTTTCGAATTTGACGCCAAAGAGGGGCCGCACCCCTTTACCCTGGTGCGGGTGTCGGCGGATCGGCGCCAGCTGGTGATCGCGGTGCGGGCGCTCGGGGATCATACCCGTCAGCTGGTGGCAGAGGCGCGCATCGGGGATGGGGTGGTGGTGACCGGGCCCTATGGCGCCTTTGTCGCCCCGCAAGGGGGGGGTAGAGCCCTCTGGCTGGGGGCCGGGATAGGTATCACGCCGTTCGTCGCCTGGCTGGAGGGGCTGGCTGCCCGTGGGGAGCGGGGCGAGGGGATCACCCTGATCCAGTGCGCGCCGGATCTGGCGGGAGCTGTCTACAACCGACGGTTGGCCGAGCTCTGTCATCGCACCGGCGTGCGCTATCAGCTGCATCTGGACAAGACAGCCGGGCGGCTGGATCTGATCCGCATCGCGCAGGATGCGCCCGAGAAGGTGTGGTTTTGCGGGCCGGAGGGGATGGCAGATGCCCTGACCCGGCTGTTGCCGGACGGGCATCTGCATCGCGAGCTGTTTCGCTTTCGTTGAGCTCGATGGGCGCCGTTATTTGGCGCTGGCTGGCAACTGCTTGAGGGCGGCTTGTACCGCCGCCTCCAGCTGCGGGTCGCGTCCAGCCACCATGTCAGCCGGAGTGAGGGGCACCTGCTGGTCCGGGATCAGCTCCTGATTCTCGTAGAAGGTACCGTCCGGTTTGCGCAGCCCCAGGGTCGGAATGCCGTAGGAGAGTCCCGGGATCAGCCGGGAGTCGTGGCTGTAGACCATGGTGCCGGTGCCGGGCACCGGATCGCCGACGATGGGGCCGACCTTGAGGGCACGGTAGTACTCGGGGAAGGCGGAGCCTTCCGAGTAGCTGCCAGCGTTCACCAGCACCACCGAAGGCTTGGTCCACTGGCGAGTGGCGGCATCGGTTTCCCCCTTGCCCTGACGGGGCCAGCTGCTGGCCATCCCCTTGGCGCTGCCGCTGCCGGTCAGAAACTCCACCAGGGTATTGGCGAGATAGCCACCGCTGTTGAAGCGGACATCGACGATCAGCGCATCGCGATTGCGCTGTCTGCCGAGGGCATCCGCCACCACCGCATCGTAGACCTCGCTATTCATTGCCGGCAGATAGACGTAGCCGACCCGTCCTCCGCTCAGGCTGGCCACCAGCTCCCGCCGTTTCTCAATCCAGCGATCCTGTTGCAGCTGGTACTCCTGCTGCTTGTTGATGGCGGTGAGCACCACCTCGTCAGTTTGCTTGTTGCCCTCCTGCTGGAAGGTGAGGGCAAGCCGGGCACTGGCCTGATGGTTGAGGGCCCGATCCAGCTCGGCCAGATTGGCAATCGGGATGCCGTTGATGGCGAGCAGGCGGGCGCCCGGGGCGATATCGCTCTCCTGATCCAGCGGGCCGCCGGAGAGCAGGGCGGTGAGCATCACCCCCTGCTCGCCATCCTGCCAGTAGCAGCCAAGGCTGGCGGTCTCGTCCGCCATGCGCGGGAAGGGGGCGGGGCCGCTGCCCCAGGTGTGGGAGACATTGAGCTCGCCAGCCAGCTCTGCCAACAGGTTGCCAAAGTCCCGCGGGTTGCCGATGCCCGGCAGCAGGCGGCGGTAAGCGGCGACATAGCTATCCCAGTTCACCCCGTTCATATCGTCCAGATAGAACTCGTCCCGGGTGAGCCGGGCGATCTGATCGAAGGCGGCGGTCATGCGTGCCTGCCAGCGGCTGCTGGGTTGCAAGGCGAAGGGGGCGCTGGTGGCCTCGCCGGAGTCGAGGTGGATCCGGGTTATCTCCCCATCCCGCACCAGGGTAGCCAGGGTGCCCTGCTGGTTGAGGCTTGCCAGCGCTGGGCCGGGCTGCTCGCCAAACAGTTCGCTGGTTTTGCCTTTGCGCAGATCCTGGCTGTAGCCCTTGATCTCGCTCTCGCTGTTGACCCCCATCTCCTCCACCAGATAGATCAGCTGGTCGCCGATGATGCGGCTGGCGAGCAGGGTGCCGGTGGGTTGTAGCAGCAGTGCTTCTCTATGGTTGAGACGATCGCTCTCAAAGCCGTATCCCCCTTTCGGCGGCTCCAGCTCGGCAATCGCATCGGCTCTGGCGGCGCGGCTGCTGTAAATGCCGAGCAGGTTGGTGACGAGGGGCTCGCCATCGGGCCCCAGTGCGCCAAATCGGGTCGATTGCCAGTAGAGGATGGCGCCATCCTGGCTCCAGCCCGGTTGCCCATCCTGATAGCCGTTGAGGCTGACATTGACCGGTTTGGCCTTGGAATTGGCCGTGTCGATCACCGCGATCTCCTGCTCTGCCGCATCGGGGCGGAAGGTGAGCGCCAGATGGCGGGAGTCGGGGGCAAAGGCGAGATGCACCTCGTGGCGCGACGGGTTGAAGCTGGCAGGCACCAGCTCCCGCTGCTTGTTGCTCGCCAGATCCAGCAGGTGGATGGCCTGGCCATCCACCACGAAGGCGAGCTGCTTGCCGTCGGGGGATAGCACCGGACGGCTGATCCCCTTGTCGGGAATGGCCAGCAGCAGACTCTCGGTCAGAGTGCCGGGATCGCTGAACAGCAGATCCGGATCCCCCCTGCGCAGGCGATAGAGGGCAGCGTGCCCCTGCTGCTCCGACAGATAGATGAGGGCACGGCCCTGCTCGGCGAAGAGGGGGCTGGACTGCTCGCTCGGATCTCGGGTCAGCTGGCGCACCCGCTCCCGCTCGGGGTCGACGGCAAACAGGTTGCCCTCGCTCACCAGGATCAGCTCATCCGCCTCTTCGCTGACCAGCGCTTCGTCTGCCAGGGTCAGGGCCTCGCTCGCCTCATCCGGCGCGCTGGCCACTTGCGGGGTGAGGGTCAGCTTGCGTGGCTCGCTGCTACCGGCATCAAGGCGATAGAGTTCCCCCAGCCATGACCAGACCAGATCGCCATTGCGAGAGGCGCTGAGCCCCCGCACCGGATGGCCCTGATAGTGGGTCAGCTGTTGCTCCTTGCCGCTGGCGAGATCCCGGCGCCAGACGTTGAAATCACCGCTGCGCTCGCTCAGGTAAAAGAGAGCATCTCCCTTGTCGCTCCAGACCGGATCGGTGGCCGCCACCCGATCTTCGGTCAGCTGCTTGTGCTGCTTGCCATCAAACAGCCAGAGGCGGGGCACCGCAAACGAGTGCTGATGCTTGCGAAAGGGTTGATCCGCCGCGGGCATCTGGTAGACGAGCCGCTCCCCGTGGGGGCGGGCCAGGGTCGCAGGCAGCGGCAGATTGGCCTGCAAGGTGCCGCCGGTGATCGGGGTCCAGTAGAGCTCGCCCCATTGGTAGCCTTCCGCGACAAAATGGTCGGCATCGGGCGCCCCCAGGCGCTGGCTGCTCAGCAACAGCCGTTTGCCATCGGCGCTGAAGGCTTGCGGCAGGTCGGTGCGTGAATCGCGAGTGAGGCGCACCATCTCGCCGCCGTTGGCGGGTACCACGAACACATCTTCGTTGCCGTAGAGATTGGCGGCAAAGGCGAGCTGTTTGCCATCCGGCGACCAGATTGGCCGCTGGCTCAGGTAGTCGCTGCCGGTGAGTGCCGTGGCGGGGCCACCCTCGGCACTGGCGACAAAAATGCGCCCCTGCCAGGTGAAGGCAAGCTGCTTGCCATCGGGGGAGAGGGCGGGCTCGCGCAGCCAGAGTGCATCGGCGGCGACACTGGCAGGCAGCCAGAGCAGAAGTGGCGAGAACAGCAGGGTGGCGAGGCGGCACGAAGAGCGCATGGCATGATCCTGTCGGGGAGTGGAGTGTTATCTTCGCCGATCGTTGCCCCGGGTGCCAGCGCGATAATTTTTTGTATCTTGTTGTTTTAACTGTTAATTACCAATGCCAAATGACGGCGTTCAAGGAAGATGGCTTGGCTGCGGCAAGATATGTTTTGCCGGGCATATTGAGTATTGATGGCGATCCAATATCATGGCGCTCGCTCGCCGCTCGGCGGGCATCGTTCAGATGATCTGGTAACAAGAAAAGCCCGCACCAGAGGCTTGTCGAGGGATGGAATGAGAGCCGTATTACTGTGTTTGTTGGGGCTTTGGCCCGCATTGAGTTTTGCCTTTACCGAAAAAGCCGATTTGGTGGTGGTCAAGAAGTCGACCTATAGCCTGACCCTGATGAAGGATGGCAAAGAACTGAAGCGCTACTGGATTGCTCTGGGCCCGGCGCCCAAGGGGCACAAGCAGCAGGAAGGGGATCAGCGTACGCCGGAAGGACGCTACACCCTCGACTACAAGAAGACCAATTCCGGCTACTACAAAGCCATCCATATCAACTATCCGAACCTGGATGACATCAAGCGTGCCAATGAGCTGGGTGTTCGTCCGGGTGGCATGATCATGATCCACGGCCAGCGCAACAGCATTGGCAACCGCAGGGTTCAGCCTTCCAACTGGACCAACGGCTGTATCGCCATGCTCAATCACGAGCTGGATGAGGTGTGGGACGCGATTGATCCGGGTACGCCCATCGTCATCGAACCCTGATCCGCACAACGGGGGCCTTGTCGGCAGACAAGGCCCCCGTTCTGTTTGGGGTGTGATCCTCTCTCACGGATGTCTTTTTGAGACATTCGTATTGTTGTGAATGTCACTTCAAAAAAAGCCTGCAAATGGTGAGGATATGGGCTCTATCCGTGAAGGAGTGTCCCATGTCTTTGATCGAAACCTGTCAGCGCATCGTGCGCGATCCCCATCTCTCCGCTGCCCAGAAGAGCCACGCGCTGGCGCTGGCCGCCGAGAATGCGTTGCCCTACCCCGACCTGCCTGCCGCAGTCGCCGAGGCGATGGAGCAGGGATTTATCTGCGACATGTTCGAAGGGCACGCCCCCTACAAGCCACGTTATGTGCTGCCGGACTATGAAAAATTCCTGACTCAGGGCTCTGCCTGGCTGGAGCTGGCGGCGCCGCAGGATTTCGACGAGGCGCTCAACGCCCTGCGCATCCTCTATCACCATGTCCCCTCCGTCACCGGCATGCCGGTCTGGCTGGGGCGGCTCGACCATCTGCTGTTGCCGTTTGTCGGCGAACTGGATGACGAGACCCTCTATCGCAAGCTGAAGGGGTTCTGGATCTATCTGGATCGGGTGCTGCCGGATGCCTTCATGCACGTCAACATCGGGCCGGATGACAACCGCATCTGCCGCCTGATCCTGCGCATCGACAACGAGCTCAAGCAGGTGGCGCCGAACCTCACCTTTTTCCACGATCCGGAGCAGACCCCGGACAGCCTGCTGTTGCAGGCGGTGAAGAACATCGCCGAGTGCAGCAAGCCGCACATCGCCAACTACCCGATCCATCGCGATACCTTTGACCAGCGTGGTTTTGGCATCGTCAGCTGCTACAACGCCCTGCCGCAGGCCGGTGGCGCCAATACCCTGGTGCGCATCTCCCTCAAGCGGGTCGCCGAGCAGTGTCAGGGGATCGATGATTTCCTCGGTTGCCTGCTGCCCCATTACTGCCGCTTGGCCTCTCAGCTGATCGAAGCGCGGGCTGCTTTCCTCCATGATGAGTCCGGTTTCTTCGACAGCTTTCTGGTGAAAGAGGGGCTGCTGGATGAGGATCGTTTCGTCCCCATGTTCGGTATCTACGGCATGGCGGAAGCGGTCAATATCTTGATGGATAAAGAGAATCTGCCGGATCGCTACGGCCATGGCGAGGAGGCGAACCAGCTTGGCTATCGCATCTCGGCCCAACTCTCCGCCTATGTGACCACGACCCCGCAGACCCATGCCTGGGGTGGCCGCGCTTTATTGCACTCGCAAGGTGGCCTCAGCATCGATGTGGCTGTTACCCCCGGGGTGCGCATTCCCTACGGGCATGAGCCGGATCCGGCCAGCCATGTGCTGGCACTGGCACCGCACCACACTTATTACCATTCGGGGATCAGCGAGATCCTGACGCTGGATCCCACCATCCGCCAGAACCCGCAGGCGCTGTTGCAGCTCTGCAAAGGGGCGCTCGCTATCGGTATGCGCGAGTTCACCGCCAACGTGGCCGACAGCGATCTGGTGCGGGTGACCGGCTACATGATCCGCAAGAGCGACGTGGCCCGCTTCGCAGCCGAGGGGTCGCGCTTGCAGACCACCTGTCTTGGTGCCGAGGCGAGTGAAGTGACTGCCATCCGGCAGCGGGCACCGCGGGTGGTCGCCCACGAATCGACCATCTGCAAGTATTGAGCTCGAACCTGATGGCTGACGCCTTGCCAACACGCAGCGCCCTGGTGAGCAGGGTGCTGCCGTTCTCCTGTGTCGACGGGCCGGGCAACCGGCTGGTGCTGTTTCTGCAAGGGTGCAACTTTCGCTGCCCCGGCTGCCACAACCCGCACACCATAGGGCTGTGTGACGATTGCGGTGACTGCCTTGCGGTCTGCCCAAGCGGTGCCCTCACCTTGAGCGAAGGCAAGATACAATGGCAGGCGGCGCTCTGTACCGATTGCGACGCCTGTCTGGATGTCTGCCCGCGCAGTGCCAATCCCAAGACTGCCACCATGACGGTGGCCGACGTGTTGGCCCTGCTGCGCCGCTACGGCCCACTGCTGAGCGGGATTACCGTCTCCGGCGGCGAGGCGACCACCCGGCTCCCCTTTGTGGTTGCGCTCTTTACCGCCATCAAGGCCGCGCCGGATCTGGCCCATCTCACTTGCCTGCTCGACAGCAACGGTTCGCTGGCCGAAACCGGCTGGCAGCGGCTGCTGCCGGTGCTCGACGGCGCCATGCTCGATCTCAAGGGGTGGCGTGACTCGGTGCATCACACCCTGACCGGCTATGGTCGCGAGCGGGTGCTGGCATCGCTGCAACTGCTGGCACGCCACGGCAAGCTGACCGAACTGCGGCTGCTCCATGTGCCGGGCAAGAGCGATTTTCTGGACGCAGAGGGGAGGCTCGATCGCGGTCTCGCCGATTTTCTGCGCCAGCTCGGCGCTGTGCCCATTCGCCTCAACGGCTTTCGCCACCACGGGGTGCGGGGGGAGGCGGCGCAATGGCCAGAGGCTCACCAAACCGAGCTGGAACAGCTGGCCAGCCGTTTGCGTGCAGCGGGATTGGGGCCGGTCTCACTGCCTGCCTTGATGGGCTGAGTGGCTGCGTCATCCGGTGACCGTCATGGCGTGAGGTGTGGCATGGAAAGGCCGCAACTGTGATTTCTGTCTATTGGAGGGGGCGAGAACGGCGGCTAGAATAATGGCCATCTTCTTACCCCCTCAATGACAGATAATCATGAGTGAAAGCAAGGCGTTATATCGGGTTCAGTTTATTTGCCACAGCGAGCGCTACGAAGTTTATGTGCGCGAAGTCAATCAGGGCCAACTGTTTGGTTTTATCGAGATCGCCGATTTTGTTTGGGATAACCATACGGCGCTTATCGTCGATCCCAGTCACGAGAAGCTCAAGAGCGAATTTGCCGATGTGCGCCAGACCCTTATTCCCATGCATCAGGTGCTGCGCATCGATCAGGTGAAAAAGCAGGGGGCAGCTCGCATCACGGATCTGGGCAGCAACGTTGCCTCCTTCCCCAGCCCCATCTATACCAAACGTCCCTAGTCCCTGCTTGCCGTTGATGTTTCACCGCGGTGAAACATCAATCTCTGCTCGCTGTCGTCCGGCTCAGGGCTCAATCAATTCGCGACCCAGTTGCAGGATCCGCTGGCGGAACCAGTGACGGGCCGAGCCATCACCGGCCGGGCCATACCAGACCAGACTGTGACTCACCTTGCCGTAATCGAACGGTGCCGGACGCATCACCAGATCCGGCTGACTGGCCATGCAGGCCGCCCAGCCACCGATGGCGGTGAGGATCAGGTCGGTTTGAGGCAGCAGAGCCGCCGCGCTGGCAAAATCGGGCAGGGTGGCGCCAATCTGGCGACGCACCTGCTGCTGGGCCAGGCTCTGCTCGAAGAAGGGGTTGGCCAGCTCCTGATCCCGGATGGCGATGTGGCGCCAGCTCAGGTAGGCATCGAGATCCCAGGGTTTGGCCAGCGCGGGGTGGTCTTTGCGCAGCAGGCAGACCAGTTTTTCTTCCCGCAGGGTCTCCCACACCAGCCCGGGCTGGCGCGGCAACGGCTGGCTCTGGTCATGGGGCAGGATCACGAAGTCGAGTTTGCCCGCTGCCAGCGCCTCCAGCCCCTGTTCATCCTTGTTCCAGATCTCCGGCACCATGCCCGGCACCTCTTTCATCAGCTGACCCAGAATGGGGCCCACCGGCCAGGTCATCACGCTCTCGCGCAATCCCAGCCGCAATGTGCCCTGCCACTGCTGCGGGTTGAAGGCGTTCTGGCGAGTGAGGCCGTTCAGCTCCCCCAGTAGTCGATGCAGGGTGGGAGCCAGTCGCTCGGCCATGGGGGTGAGCAGCAACTGGTTACCCTGACGGTAGAGCAGTTGATCCCCCAGCAGATCCCGCAGTTGGTTGAGGGTTTTGCTGACGGTGGAAGGCGTGGTGCAGAGCCGCTCGGCGGTGCGGGTGACGCTCTGGTTGTCGAGCAACAGGTGCAGGGTGACCAGATGGCGACCTCCCAGCCGAGAGAGAGCGATCAGATCCATAGTGGCTCCTGAAATTGATGAAGATAAACAGGCTTGGAATCAGAAAGATTCAACGTGACCTGCTGGCATTCTCTCACAGCAGGGGGAGGGTGAGCAGACTCCTCAAGAGGTGACTGCGAACGCAACAGACAAAAAGCCCCGCCAAAGCGGGGCTGATGCGGATTAGCCCTTGAGCACCGCCGCCATGGCGTCAGCCACATAGTCGACGTTGCGGCTATTGAGGCCCGCCACGCACATGCGGCCGGAGCGTACCAGATAGACGGCGAACTCCTCGCGCAGGCGATCTACCTGCTCCGGGGTGAAGCCGGTGTAGCTGAACATGCCGCGCTGGTTGATGAAGTAGCTGAAATCGCGGCCCGGCACCTTGGCGCTCAACACCTCGTAGAGCTTCTGGCGCATCGCCTTGATGCGGGTGCGCATCTCGGTCACTTCATCGACCCACATGGCGTGCAGTTCGGGCTGGCTCATCACAGCCGCGGTGATCTGGCCACCGTGGGTGGGAGGGCTGGAGTAGTTGCGGCGCACGGTGGCCTTCATCTGGCCCAGCACCCGGCTGGCCTCTTCGACATCCTGGCAGATGACCGACAGGCCACCACAGCGCTCGCCGTAGAAGGAGAGGTTCTTGGAAAACGAGTTGCTGACGAAGAAGCTGACACCGGCGGCTACCATGGCGCGGATGGCGTAGGCGTCCTCTTCCAGTCCGTCACCGAAGCCCTGATAGGCGATATCCATAAAGGGGATCAGGTTCTTATCGACCACCAGCGCGATCACCCGATCCCACTGGGCGCGGGAGAGATCCACTCCGGTCGGGTTGTGGCAGCAGGGGTGCAGCAGCACGATGCTCTTCGCCGGCAGAGTGCTCAGGCAGTCGATCATGGCGTCAAACTGCACGCCGCCGGTGGCCGCATCGTAGTAGGGGTAGTCGTGCACCTTGATGCCGGCGCCCTCGAACATCGCCTTGTGGTTGTCCCAGGTGGGATTGCTGACCCACACCTCGGAGGTCGGGAAGTAGCGCTTGAGCAGATCGGCGCCGATCTTCAGCGCGCCGGAGCCACCGATGGTCTGGATAGTGGCGATACGTCCCGCCTTGACCGCTTCATGGTCGGCACCAAACAGCAGATGTTGCACTGCGGTGCGGTAGTTGGCGGCGCCTTCCATAGGCTGGTAGGGGCGCGGCGCCGGGGCGGCGGCGCGCTGGGCTTCGGCCTGCTGCACCGACGGCAGCAGCGGAATGCGCCCCTGCTCGTCGTAATAGAGGCCAATCCCCAGGTTCACCTTCTGCTCGCGGGTGTCTTTGTGGAAGGTCTCGACTAGCGTCAGGATGGGGTCGCCAGCATAGGCATCGACGTGTTCAAACATGGGGGATCCTTGAAATTGACTGTCCAGTAAAACCGGCGGTCAGCCGGGCTGGACATCATGGCGCAAAGCTGGCGGTGGCTCAAGCCTGACGCTGGTCTAGCCTGAAGGGATGGTGCCGCCATCCTGCTTACTTCAAATAGGATCGCAGGACGCTGACCACCTGATCCAGATCCTCCAGCCGCTCTGCCGGGGTGACATCGGCGGCGCCGAGATGCTCGCGCATATGTCCCTCCAGCACCTCCAGCATCAGGCCGTTGACGGCACCGCGGATGGCGGCGATCTGCTGCAAAATTGCGGTGCAGTCGCTCTCCTGCTCCAGCGCGCTCTCCAGCGCACCGGCCTGTCCCTTGATGCGGCGCACCCGTGCCAGCAGCTTCTTTTTGTCGTGAATGGTGTGGGACATGACGGATCCTCTCGATCAATAAAACTATACTGGGGTATAGTATATTGCATCATCGCTCTCAGGAGAAATCCATGTCATCCCTCGCTCAATCCCACTGCCATCAACCCGTCATCCACGAGGGCAGTCCGCTGGCCGAACAGAAGACCCGCTGGGCCGTGCTGCTCACAGTCATCATGATGGTGGCGGAGATTGGCGGCGGCTGGTTCTACAACTCCATGGCGCTGCTGGCCGATGGCTGGCACATGAGCTCCCACGCGTTGGCGCTCGGTCTCTCTGTGCTGGCCTACCGCGCCGCCCGCCACTTCGCCCGCGACCACAGATTCAGCTTCGGCACCTGGAAGATCGAGGTGCTGGGTGGCTTCACCAGCGCTCTCTTGCTGGTGGGAGTGGCTGGGTTGATGCTGTTCGAGTCTGTGTTCCGGCTGCTCGATCCCAGCCCGATCCACTATCAACAGGCGATCGCTATCGCGCTGGTGGGGTTGCTGGTAAACCTCGCCTGTGCCTGGCTGCTCAAGGATGATCACGGCCACCATCACCATGGGCATGACCACCGTCATGAGCATCACGACCACGATCATCATCATGACCATGATGATCACCACGGCCATCAGGATCTCAACCTGCGCGCCGCCTATATCCACGTGCTGGCGGATGCGGCCACTTCCGTGCTGGCGATTCTGGCGCTGACTGGGGGTATGTTGTGGGGGGCCGACTGGCTGGATCCGCTGATGGGCATAGTGGGTGCAGGGCTGGTTGCTGTATGGGCTTGGGGCCTGTTGCGCGACTCCGGTCGGGTGCTGCTGGATGCCGAGATGGATACCCCGCTGGTGGCGGAGATCCGCGAGGTCATCGCCGAGCTGCCGGGCACTGATATCCGCGATCTTCACGTCTGGCGGGTAGGGCAGCAGCAGTATGCCTGCGTGCTCTCTTTGCTGATGGTCAATCCGCTACCGGCGCAGCAGATCCGCGAGCGGCTGGCGATCCATGAAGAGCTGGTGCATGTGACCATCGAGATCGCCAGCGAACAGGATAAATAACGGGGGCCGTTGCCCCTTGGTTTCAGTGCTGTTGGCACTCTGATGTCAGTGCGGCTGCACGGTGATCTCATCCTGGGGCTTGTGTTGCCACACAGCGCCGAGCAGCAACTTGAGCAGCAGTCCGGGCGGGTTGTCCAGCAGCTTGCCGGACTCCAGCAGCAGCTGACCATCGGCGCGAAATCCGAGGCTGGCATCTATGGTGCCATCCTCCGAGACCACCTGGATCAGGCCATTGAGGGCGGATCGCTCACCGGGCTGACAGCGCAGCCGCAGTTCGCGGGGTTCCCCCAGCAGGGTGAAGGCGCGGCTCAGCGGGGGCGAGTCTTCATAATCGGGCCAGTTGAAGAAGTGATACTGCTCGGCCAGGGTGCCAGCCTGCTGGCAGAACTGGTCGAACAGCTGCCCGATCGCCTGATACTCCTGATCGAGTCGTCTTGCCTGCTCTTCAATCCGTTTCATTGTTTACTCCTTGTCTATCCACTTGATCAGACATGACTTTTCTGACCTCGTGACTGCCATTTTCCAGATATGAGGCCAAATGGCCGCGAGGTCTGTGAGCCGGATCGAAGTTTCAGTCTGAAAACGTTATCTTGTTGAAACTTGGTGGCTTTTTTGCCTTTCCGCTCACATTTGAATCGATTTCCGCTGATTAATATGGCTCCGCCTGGCAATGACCGGGTGCTCGACTATCGAGACTAACTACAGCGGGAATTATAAAAATATGGATATGAAAAGACCAAAGTGGCGCTGGTAACAGCCTCACTGCTCGCGCTTTTGTCTGGTTGTAATGACAACAGCACATCTACTTCTACACCTGAACCTTCTGATGGACCTGTCGCTCGCTTGCCCAAGATGGATCCCCCCAAGGAGCTGCTGCAAGCAGGCCCCAACGAGGTAGTCATTGCGCTGGTGGATACCCAGTCGGCAGCCAAGGGGGCCAAGGCACCGTTTGACAGCCACAGCCTACATCTGTGGAACAACGATGCCTGTAACGCCACCGCTGATAGCGGCCTGAATACCGGGTGGGATGACAAGAACAAGACTCCTGCTGCGGTCGACAGCTTTGGTCCGGCCTGGGTCGTGCCGCTCAACAAGGTGGAAGGGTGTATCAACTTTATCGCTCGCAACGGCGATCTGGCCAACCTGACCGGCAGCGATATGAAGGTGATCTTCAAGGATCATCCGGATCGCACCGTGGCTATTGTGGCGGGCAAGAAGGAGGTGTTTGGCAGCCGCGCCGACGCCTTCACCGCCGCGTTTGGCGTGGCGGGGGCCAGCGCTCATCTGATCGATGGCAACACCCTGATTTGGCAAGGGGGCAAGGACAAGCCCCATGTTCGCCTCTACTACGCAGCATCAGGGCAGATCACAGCGAATAACAAGGGGGTATTTGATTTCCCCTATATCAAACTGACTCCTACCACTCTGAGCGCCGAGCAGCAGGCCAAATATCCGCACCTCAAGGATGCGGCTGCCTTTGCCCTGCCAGCTGGCAAGGATCTCAAGCCCCTGCTCAAGGGGGAGCTGGTGGCTATCGGTACCGATGCTGACGGTATTTTGCAGGGAGCAACTCTGGTGCAGAGCGCCGGCGCCCTTGATGCCCTCTATGCGACCGAGGCAACCAAGCTCAGCTATGGCGCCGTGGTAGATGGTAATCGGGTGACCTTCCGCCTCTGGGCGCCGACTGCCAAGTCGGTCAAGCTGGCTCTCTACAATGCCAATCACAAGAAACGTCGCAAGGTGGCGATGACCTTTGACAGCGCCAGCGGCAGCTGGAGTTACGAAGGGTGCAGCGAGCTGATCGGCCAGTTCTACCGCTACGACATGGAGGTTTACCACCCGCTGAGCCGCAAGGTCGAGCACTACGAGGTGACCGATCCCTACTCCCTGAGCCTCGCGATGAACTCCGAGTTCAGTCAGGTGGTGGATCTCGACGATCCAGCGTTGAAACCGGAGGGGTGGGATAGCCTGAAGGCGCCACACAGCCAGCAGAACCCCGCCGACATCACCATCTATGAGGCCCATATTCGTGACCTGACCGGCAACGACGCCTCCACCGATGAAGAGAAGCGCGGCAAGTTTGTCGGTCTGACCCAGCCCGACTCTGTACCGGTCAACCATCTGAAAGCGCTGGCCAAAAGCGGCGTCAGCCACCTGCACCTGCTGCCGGTGTTCGATATCGCTACCGTCAACGAGGATCCGGCCAAGGTGGCCAATCTCGGCGATGACTTCAGCAAGCTCTGTCAGGTCAATCCGGATGTGAAAACATCCAAATTTGGTGGCTATTGCGGTGGCGGTCAGACCGTGGGAGATGTGCTGGCCGACCTGCAAGGGGGCGACAGCAAGGATAATCCGCAGGTGCAGGAGCTCTCCGGCTATCTGCGCGGCGTCGACTCCTTCAACTGGGGTTATGATCCCTACCACTACACCACGCCGGAAGGCTCCTACGCCACCAACGCCGAGGGCACCAAACGTATTCTGGAGTTCCGCGAGATGGTCAAGGCCATCAAGCAGAACATCGGCATGAACGTGGTGATGGACGTGGTCTACAACCACACCAACGAATCCGGGCTCGGCCCCAAGTCGGTGCTCGACAAGATAGTGCCCTGGTACTATCAGCGCCTCAATCCGGAGACCGGCTCGGTGGAGAACTCCACCTGCTGCTCCAACACGGCGCCGGAACACGCCATGTTCGCCAAGCTGATGGATGACTCCTTGGTCACCTGGGCGCGCGACTACAAGATCGACGCCTTCCGCTTCGACCTGATGGGCCACCATCCGAAAGATCAGATGGTGCAGGCGCTGGCCGCGGTGAAGAAGGTCAATCCCGAGATGTACTTCTACGGCGAGGGGTGGAACTTCGGCGAAGTGCAGGATGACAAGCGCTTCGTGCAGGCGACCCAGAAGCATCTGGGCGGTACCGGTATCGGCTCCTTCTCGGATCGCTTGCGCGATGCGGTGCGCGGCGGCAGTCCGTTCGACGGCGGCGATACCATTCGCAAGACCCAGGGCTTTGGCAACGGTGCTTTCGTCGATCCTAACGAAATGAGCAAGGTGGATCTGGCTACGGCCTTGCACCAGTCCGATCTGGTGCGCCTCGGCATGGCGGGCAACCTCAAGGAGTTCGTGCTGACCGACAAGGATGGCATACCGAAGAAAGGCGCCGAGATCGACTACAACGGCCAGAGCGCCGGTTATGCCCAGGATCCGGTGGAAGTGCAGAACTATGTCGACAAGCACGACAACCAGACCCTGTTCGACAACCTGATCTACAAGGCGCCTGCCGGAGCCGATCTGGTGCGGATGCAGGGGGTCTCGCTGGCGACAGCCATGCTGGGTCAGGGCATTCCCTTCACCCACGCCGGTGTCGAGCTGCTGCGTTCCAAATCCATGGAGCGGGACAGCTATGACTCGGGCGACTGGTACAACAAGGTCGACTACACCCTGGGCGACAACAACTTCGACAAAGGGTTGCCGCGCAAGGACAAGGATGGCGACAACTATCCGCTGATTGAGCAGGTGCTCGGCAAGCATGCCAAGCCGGGCTCGGCCGAGATGGCGCAGATGGTGAGCTTCTATCAGGAGCTGGCGGAGCTGCGCAACTCTTCCCGTCTGTTGCGTCTGGGCAGTGGCGCCGAGGTGATCAAGCGGGTTGATTTTCGCAATACCGGCCCGGATCAGGTGCCCGGCCTTATCGTCATGACGGTGGATGATGGCGTCAGTGCCGGGACGGATCTGGATCCGGCCATCGACGGTCTGGTGGTGATGATCAACGCCAGCAACCAGAGCCAGAGCATCGGCGACTTCCGTGACGGCAACGATCAGCCGATCGATCTGAGCGGTATGGTGCTAAGCAGCAAGCATCGCGCAGTCGACAGCATCGCCAGCGGCGCCGCCTATGATAATGGCCAGCTGACGCTGGGGGCCTGGTCTGCCGCCGTGTTCGTCAAGCCGCAGAATGGCGCCCAGGGCGCGGGCCTGCCGGTCAGCAAGAAGACCGACCTGAGTACCCTGCCACCGTTTGGCAACACCGATGTTTATCTGAAGGGGTTCCTCGATGAGTGGGGCAACACCAACCAGATGACCTTCAGCGGCAACTTTATGTATGAGTTCACTACCGAGGTGAGCACCGACAAGCTGGGTACCACCAACGTCAAGATCGCTGACGCCAGCTGGGGGCCGGTCAACTACGGCAGTTGCAACGCCGGTGACAAGCTGGTGGTCGGCACTCCGCTGACCCTTTGCAAGGGGGGAGAAACCGGCAATATCGGTGTCGATCTGGCCAAGGCAGGCAGCTACAAGTTTGTCTTTACCGCCATGAACAAGGACAAACCGACCCTGAGCGTCAGCTTCACCGAGCCGGTGCAGAGCTGCAAGGTGCTGGATACGGTGGCGGGCAATCCGCTCGGCTACAACCTGTTCGTCAAGGGTGAGCTCTCCAGCTGGGGAGCCCAACCTCAGTACCAGCTGAGCTACAAGGGGATGGACGGTGATCTTGCCATCTATCAGGCGGCGTTCAACTATGCCGGCAGCACCGAGTTCAAGGTCGCCAACGAGGACTGGAGCAAGGAGTATCTGCTCAACGGTGGCGGCGCGTTGAACGCTGAAACCGGCTATTCGTTCGCCTTCTCCAAGGGTGGCAGTGCCAATAACAGCATCACCCTGCCGCAGGGGCTGTGGAGTGTGCTGGTGAAGGTTGACCCGGCTGGCGTCAAGGCGGGTACTGCCGTCATTCAGGAGTGCAGCGTCAAGTAAGCAAGCCATTGAGTCCGGGGGATGGCTCGGCACCCCCGGGTTGAATTCCACCTTGCCAAGGGTGGGATAACTCCGAGAGAGTAAGCAAAGCGCGACTGCCGACCGGCAGGCGCGCTTTTTCTTTTACGGGGTGCCGTGAGAGGAAAAAGAAAAGCCGTCCCGGTTGGGGGACGGCTTTTGGCTGGGATACCATTGGCTGGCTTAACGCTTGCGCAGCAGCCGCAAGGCGTTGGCGGTTACCAGCGCGGTGGCGCCGGTATCGGCCAGCACCGCAATCCACAGTCCGGTGATGCCGAGCAGGCTGGTGACCAGGAAGATGGCCTTCAGTCCCAGTGCCAGCGCGATATTCTGGTGAATATTGGCCAGTGCCGCCCGCGACAGCCGGATCATCGCGGCAATACCGCCGAGCTGGTTGTGGGTCAGCGCCGCATCGGCGGTCTCCAGCGCCACATCGGTGCCGCCCCCCATGGCGATGCCGATACTGGCCCGCTTCATGGCGGGGGCATCGTTGATACCATCGCCGATCATGGCAACCTTCCGAGTGCTGGCCAGCTTGGCGATCTCTTCTACCTTGTTCTCCGGCAGCAGACCGGCACGCCAGCCCATCCCAAGTTCACCGGCGATGGCCTCGGCGGCGCGGGGGTTATCCCCGGTTAACATGATGCTGTTGAGCCCGAGCCGGTTGAGCTCTTGCAGCGCCCCTGCCGCTTCCGGCCGGATCTGATCCCGCAGCGCCAGCAAGGCGACTGGCTGCGCTTGGTCGCCGCTGCTTTGGCAGAGCACCACGACAGTCTTGCCCTGCCGCTCCAGCGAAGCAATCCGGGTCTGCTGTTCCACATTCAGGGTCGCCACCCGGCTCGGTGCCAGCAGTTGCCACAGTTCGCCGTTGATGCGTCCCTCAACTCCCATGCCCGGCAGGGCTCGCAGGTCGCGGGCCTCAGCCAGCGTCAGCCCCTGTTCGGTCGCGTTGGCGACCACGGCGCGGGCCAGCGGGTGGTGAGAGCCCTGCTCGATGGCAGCCGCCAGTGCCAGCAGTTCGGTTTCCGGCTGGCCATTGAGGCTCACCAGTTCGGTCAGTTGCGGCTTGCCCAGCGTCAGGGTGCCAGTCTTGTCAAAGGCGACAGTGTCGATATGGGCCAGTCGCTCCAGTGCGGCACCACCCTTTATCAGGGCCCCCTGACGGGTTGCCGCGGCCAGCGCCGAAGTAACCGCTGCCGGGGTGGAGATGACCAGCGCACAGGGGCAACCAATGAGCAGCAGCGCCAGCCCGCGATAGATCCACTCGTCCCAGCTCTGGCCGAAGGCAAGGGGCGGCACCAGCACCACCAGCAGGGCGACCAGCATCATGGCTGGGGTGTACCAGCGGCTGAAGCGGTCGATAAAGCGCTCGATGGGGGCGCGCTGGCTTTCGGCCTCCTCGATGAGGTGCAGAATGCGATCGATGGCGTTGTTGCCGGGCTCGGAGACGACTTCAAGACGCAGCACCCGATCCGCCGCCAGACTGCCGGCTGGCACCTTGTCACCCTGGCGGCGTTCCACCGGAATGGATTCACCGGTCAGGGCGCTCTCGTCAAAGGCACCGAGGGCATCGAGCAGGCGGGCATCGGCAGGTAGACGGGCTCCCGGAGCGATTTCGATAATGTCGCCGGGACGCAGCTCATCGGCAGCTACCTCTTCCCGCACCTCGCCCTCGGCAGTGGTACGGATCCGCAGCGCCTTGTCAGGCACCAGCGCCATCAGGGCGGTCACCCCGGCACGGGCGCGTCCGGCGGCGTAGGCCTCCAGATGCTCACCCAGCATAAAGAGCAGCAGCACCATGCCTGCTTCGGCGGTTTCGCCGAGGAACAGGGCGCCCACGGCGGCCACCGTCATCAGGGTCTCGATGGCGAAGGGGGAGCCGCTCTTGGTCAGCGCCCACGCCTTGCGGGAGATGGGCCACAGACCCCAGAGGGTCGCCAGGGTAAAGAGCGGCTGACCGAACTCTTTCGGCAGCAGGGCGGCAACCAGCATCAGACCGGCCAGTGACAGGGGCTGCCAATATTTGCCCAAAAAGTTATCGAATAGATTGCCCTGCAGGGGCTGTTGTGAAGCTTGCTTGCGGCCAGCTGCCTGCTTGTCAGCGCTTTCCCCTTTGAGCTGGAAACCGGCGGCCAGCACGGCGGCGGTGACGGGATCGGGGGAGAGACCGGGGGCCAGATCCACTACCAGCTTCTCGGTGGCAAACAACACGCGCGCCTGTTGCACGCCGCTCACCCGGCTGACGGCGGTCTCGATCTTGCGGGCGCAGCTGGGGCAATCCATCCCCAACACCTGCCAGCTGTGGCGGCTGTTGCCTTGCACCGGCGCAACCAGCGGGTCGGCAGGGGGCATATCGTGCTCATGCTTATGATCGTGAGCTGGCGATAAGGGGGCGCTGCAGCACGCTTGAGCGTGGCAGCTTCCTCGGGGAGGCTCTTCATCCCCGGGGGATTCATTGCCGTCACGGGATGCGGGCTCATGAGGCGTCGGGGTTGAACAGCAACTGACGGGCGTGGTGTTGTCGCAGCAGTGGCTATCGTGGTGATGCTCACTCTGGCCGGGGGCCGCCTTGCTGACGGCCTTGATGGGGGCGGCGTGCTGATGATTGCAGCAGGATTTGCTCATGATGAGTCCCTCTTGATGGATCCCGCCCCTGCGAGATCCCTGATTACCGAGAAGGAGTCTAAACCTTGGTGTTAAGTCCAAGGTCAACCCCTTTATATCCCTTGTCTTCGCGGGTGTTTGTCTGGTCTCGCCGCCCCTATACTGATCACCCGGATTTTTACTACACCAATAAAGGACATAACACATGAGCAACTCAGTCACTCTGCAAGGCAACCCGGTTTCCGTCGCTGGTCACTTCCCGGTCGCCGGTGAGCAAGCCAAGCCCTTCTCTCTGGTGGCCAAGGATCTCTCCGACGTGACCCTGGCAAGCTTTGCCGGTCAGCGCAAAATCCTGAACATCTTCCCGAGCGTCGATACCCCGACCTGCGCGACCTCTGTGCGCAAGTTCAACGAGCAGGCCAGCGCGCTGGAGAACACTGTCGTGCTGTGCATCTCCGCCGATCTGCCGTTCGCCCAGTCCCGCTTCTGCGGCGCCGAAGGTCTGGACAAGGTAGTGACCCTCTCTACCCTGCGCGGTGCGGCCTTCATGGAAGATTACGGCGTTGCCTTCTCTTCCGGTCCGCTGGTCGGTCTGACCGCTCGCGCCATCGTGGTGCTGGATGGTGACAACAAGGTGCTGCACAGCGAGCTGGTCGCCGAAGTGGCCGACGAGCCGAACTACGCTGCGGCGCTGGCCGTGCTGTAAGGCTGCAAGCCATAAAAAATCCCGCTTCGGCGGGATTTTTTATGCGGGAATTGTCCGTTCAGGGCGTAGCTGGCGGGGTGGTCGCCGGTTCAGCCTTGGCGGTTGGGGAGGGTTGCCACTCCACATAGGGGCGGTGGATCTTCTCGTAGATCTCGGCCAGTTTGCCGGTGGCAGCCAGCTGATCGATGGCTTGGCGGAGAAATTCGTCCATCTCATCACCTGCTGCCCCTTTCTGGATGATGAAGACATCCTCGAAATCTCCGAAAAATTCTCGCCTGATATTGGTCAGCCCCAGCTGCTTGAGCATCAGGTCGGCCTCCTCTTGTGCCCAGACAAAGGCGTCGATACGGCCGCGTGAGAGCTTGCGCAGTGACTGCTCGATACTCATCGAGCGCTGCACCGGGAAGGGCATATAGTCGGGAACGGCCTCGATCAGCAGATCCCGTTTGGTGGGCACTATGCCGTAGGCCATATCCGTGGTGACTGGATAACTGGTATTGCTGTAAATCACATGGGCAACCTTGCCAAAACTGCGAGTACTGAAACGATAAGCCAGCATATCGATATCCTTGAGGTTGCGGATGGCGGGCAGCCCCAGATCAGCCTTGCCGGAGATCACCCCTGCCATGGCGCGGGCGATGGGGTAGATGGTGATCTTGATGGTTACATCGGGGTAGAGGTCATCGATGGCGTGTACCAGATCGACAAAGGGGCCTGTCTTGTCGGCATTGATCAGCCCTGGCAGCTCGCCAAGGTGGGCATTGAGGATGCGCATCGGTTTAGGCGGCTCGGGGGCAGCGTCGTTCTCCGGAGTCTGCGACAGGCCGAGGGTGGCGCTGCCGAGCAGGGTGACCACGAGCAGCAGAAGGGGGATGTGTCTGGTCATGGCGAGTCTCTCTTGGTGATAGGTCAGCTAAAGTGTAGTCAGCCCGTCGTCAGCGCCCCTTGGCCAAACCATCATGGATAGGGTTTTACTTCTGGGCCCCTGCTCACTAGACTTCGCCTCCCACTTCTTTGTTGACGTAGCGCCATGACCTTTAGCGAACTTGCCCTTCATCCCGACTTGCTTGCCTCTTTGCCCGTCACCTTGCAGACGCCGACCCGCATCCAGCAGCTGGCGATTCCGGCGGCGCTGGCGGGGCAGGATCTGCTGGCGCTGGCCCAGACCGGCAGCGGCAAGACGCTGGCGTTTGGCTTGCCGCTGCTGCAAAGGCTGGATCCTGCCTCCAGCCAGGTGCAGGGTCTGGTGCTGGTGCCAACTCGCGAGCTGGCGACTCAGGTCACTGCCGCGCTTGAAGAGGGCGCTGAGGCGCTGGGGCTGCGTATCGTGACGCTGTGTGGGGGCGTTGCGCAGGAGCGGCAACAGGCCGAACTGACGCAGGGGCCACAGCTGCTGGTCGCCACGCCGGGGCGGTTGCGGGATCTGCTGACCCAACAGGTGCTGGGGCTGGATGGTTTACAACTCTTGGTGCTGGATGAGGCGGACCGCCTGCTGGAGATGGGCTTTGCTCCCGACATCAAGGCACTGCTCGGCTTTATTCCGGCGGATCGCCAGACCCTGCTCTTCTCCGCCACCTTGCCTGCCGAGCTGGAGGCGCTGGCCAACGGCCTGCTGCGCGAGCCTACCCGTATCGAGGCCACCCCCCTCAACAGCGTGGTGAACGAGATCGAAGAGCGACTCTATCTGGTCAACAAGAGCAGCAAGGTACCAGCGCTCATCAGCTTGCTCAAGGAGCAGGCGTGGCCGCAGGTGCTGGTCTTTATCAGTGCGCGGGATGATGCCGACGGTGTGGCCAGAAAGCTGGCCAAGGCAGGTATCGCTGTGGCTGCCCTCCATGGCGAAAAAGAACAGGCGGTGCGCGAGCAGGCGCTCGGCGATTTCAAAGAGGGCAAAATTCGGGTGCTGGTGGCCACCGACCTGATGGCGCGCGGCATCCATGTGGAGGCGCTGCCGGTGGTGATCAATCTGGACTTGCCCGCCAGCGCCCCTGTCTATGTACACCGCATCGGTCGTACCGCCCGGGCTGGCCGTGAGGGGCTGGCCATCTCGCTGGTTTGTCATGGCGAGAGTGACATGCTGCAAGCCATCCGCACCCTGACCGGCCGCGAGCTGCCGTTGGGCGATCTGGCGGGATTCCCGGTCACCGACCAGCCTGCCAGCGGGGAGGGCAAGCGCCCCCCTCGTGATAAGCAGGCCAATCGCCGCACTCAGGCCAAACGCAGCGTCAAGCAGTTCAAGGGCAAGCGCTGACCTCAGGGTTTGCCTTGCTCCCGCGCGAAGAAGTCACGACGCCACTGGCTCAACACCTCCTCCTTGTGTTGTTGCCACAGCGCAGGATCCATCTGTTGTTGGCTGGCCGCCAGTTGCTGCTCGAGCTCGGCCAGCTCTCGCTGATAGCGGTTGCGTTGATCCAGCTGCTGCTGGCGCGCCCTAGCAAACGCCAGCGTGGCTTCAGCCTGCTCTGCGGGCAGGAAGTGACGGGCCAGGGTGGCCAGCTCCTCATCTCCCCACAGCTGACGAGCTTGCTGCAGGCGGGCATCAGGGTTGAACAGATCCACCGCCAGATCCGGATGATTCGCTGCCCACCGATCCTGCAAGCGGCTGAGGGCGTCCAGCCGCTCGGCCAGCGGCAACTGCTCGCTCTCTTGCGCCAACTGATCCAGCGCCAGGGCATAGCGCCCCTGTAGCCGGATCAGACTCTCCCCCTCGCTCAGCCACCCGGCCTCTGTTGCTTCCAGATTGCTCACGCGCTGCGCCAGCGGCAACTCGCTGTCGCTGATCTCGCTGGCAAGCTGGTTGATCAGTTCATCCGGCATCGCCTGCCAGCTGCTGGGCACTTCTTTGCTTTTGCCATCCATCCCCTCAGCGTTTGGCATGCGGGGAGGCGGGCTCCCCGGTTCTGCTGGCAACTGCATATCGGCCGGAGAGGGCGTCGCCGACCGTTCTGGCGATATCGGGGGTTGCTCTTCCTGCCAGCCCAGATTCACCAGCAAAAGGGTCAGGATAGCCAGTGCCAGTATCCCGTAACGGTGAGTCATCGGCTGATCTCTCCCTTGACCGGGAAGTGGTCTGAGAGGTTGCTGGCGGGCCAGAGGCTGCCATCGCTGCTGCGCGGGATCCAGACCGTGTTGAGGTTGTGGCTGGCGTTGCCGTACTCCCGACTCACTACCAGATAGTCCAGATACTCGACGTTGGCGCCACCGGAGAGTGGGCCACCGGCATAGGGGTTGATCCTGGGATCAAAGGTGGCTTCGGTGTAGCCGCCATAGGCGGGTTCATGGGCGTTCAGATTGGCCAGCATATTGGCGTAGTCATCGGCAAACTTGCGTTTGTTGACGTTGAAGTCGCCGCCGTAGATGACGGTGTCGCTGGCGGGGATCTTGAGGCTGGCAGCCAGAGAGCGGATCTGACCGAACTGGATCTGGCGCAGCTTGCGGGCCTCGTCGGTGTCGAAGCTGGCGGTGTGGCTGGCGAACAGGTGCCACGCCTTGCCCCCCTTGATCACCTCGGCGTACATCACCCCCTTGTCGGCGAAGCAGTCGGTGCCGGTGCATTGGGGATAGACCAGCTGGGCCTCCCGCACTATGGGATAGCGGCTGACGATCACCACGCCGCCGTCATGAATGTTGACCCCGGGCTTGTCGAGTACTTTGGTCTGGTAGGGGTACTCTTTCGCCAGCGCCTGCAAAAAGCCTTCGCGGCGGCCATCGAATACCTCTTGCAGCAGCAGGGCGTCATAGCCCTTGAGATAATCAGGCAGCAAGGTCAACCGCTCGCCGATGCTGGAGGCGATGACCGGCAGTGCCCAGACGTTGTAGCTGGCCACCTTGAGCCTGTGTTCTGCCGGTTCCGGTTGCTCCCGTTTTTGGGGAGGCGTGATCATATAGTGCAGATCGTCGTAGCGGCCGGTGAACTTGGCGGCAAAGGCCAGCTCTTGTGGCCCCGCAACGCGGTGGATCGCCCGATCGTTTTGCCAGCCGGATGCGCTGGTCGGCGTCTCGCCACCGTGCTGCAAGGTGGTGTTCCACCAGGTTCCCTCCATCAGCTGGTTGAGCCGATAGACGTCGCCACCCGCTGTGGTCACGCGGGTTTCGAACAGATAGCTCTTGCCCGCCTTGACCCCCTCATAGCGATTGAAGCTGAGTACCATGGCGCTCTCCCACGGGCCCAGCTCGGTGCGGTGCTGGCTCCACTGACTGCCGGGTTGCAGCTGGCCGCTGCCGCTTTGGCGGATGTCGATCTGAAGCGGTTCAGGACTGTTGTTGGTGAGATAGACATCGGTATCGGCCAGTGCCAGTTGCGGGAACTGGCTGACCAGCAGCAGGGCGGCATAACTGAGGGTTTTCTGCATCACAGGCTCCTTTTGGTTGCAGGGCAATGGAAAGTGACTGTTATGGCGAATGCAGAGGTCAGTTTGTTTACATTTTGGTTACAAGTAAATAAATTGGTTTTGTTTGGAGCTTTGTGGAGGTGTAAAGCGAGCGAGGCAGCACGCTTAAAGAGAGAGGGAAGAGCGAGGGAAGGCGCCCGTGTCAGGCGCCTTCAGGAGTTAGCGGTGGGCCAGCGGGTAGGTGAAGAGCGCCAGATGGGCGAAGTTGAAGGCGAAGTGGATCAGGATGGCCACGGAGAGTCGCCCGCTGAGCTGGAATGCCAGGCCATAGCAGCAGCCTGCCAGGGTCGCAAACAGCGCCAGCAGTGGGCCACCGGGCAGGTGGATGGCTCCGAACAGTAGCGCAGCCACGACGATGCCAATCCAGGGGCGGTAACGCTCGGTCAGCTCCTGCTGGATCGCGCCGCGAAACAGCGCCTCTTCTGCCACGCAGGTGAACAGCAGATTGTTGAGTGCAAACAGCCACCACCAGTGGGGCAGACCCACTTCCGGTTTCAGTGCCCCCAACTGCCAGGCGATGACCAGCAGGGCTCCCAGCGGCAGCAGTAACAGGGCCAGCGGGCGCCAGCGGATTGCGCCCCCCTTGCCCAGCAGCATCGGGCAGGCCAGCAGCAAGCCAAAGAGCAGCAGCGGTTTGTCGAGGTTCAGATACATGTTGAACGGCACGCTGGCGGGGCCTGCCAGCGCCTGATCCAGCGCCTTGAGATTGTTGAAGCCGGGGATTAGGTGCAGGGTCAGCGCAATCGCCCAGAGGATCAGCACCACTCTGGTCACCATCGCCCAGCGGGCGGGGAGGGTTGGCGCACGCCACGCCAGCAGTAATCCTGCGACCGAGACCAGCAGGGCGGGTAGCGTCATTCGGTCAAGCCACAGTGCCAGCAGCAGGGAGAGTCCCAGCAGAGCAAAGGCGGGAAGACGTTGGCGGAAGAGGGCAAGCAGCACTGCCAGTGCCAGCGCGCCCCAGATAAATGAGTCGGGAGGGGGTAACATTGGATCTCCTTGATCGAGGCAGGCGGCAACCTTAACAAGTGGGCGTCAGCAGGACAACCGCGCAGGAGGTGGTCGGATCCCTTCTCTATACTCATCAACAGGGTAAAGGGAGAGCAGCTGATGAAGCATTGTCTGTGGTTGTTGTGTTGTTGGTGTGTCTGGCTGCAGGCCGCACCCTTGCTGCTGGTGACCGGTGAGTTCACCCCCTATACCGGCAAGGCCCTGCCTGAAGGTGGCGAGAGCACCCGGCTGGTGACGACCCTGCTGCAAGAGGCCGGGTATCGAGAGCTCCAGGTCGACTACCTGCCCTGGCCCCGCGGCTATCAGTTGACCCGCAATGGGTTGGTCGCGGCCACCTTCCCCTACGCCTGGACTGCCGAGCGGGCCAAGCTCTTCCACTACAGCGCTCCCATTCACATTGATCGCCTCTCCTGGTTCACCTATCGGGGGAGCGAGGTCATTCAGGCTGGCCGCTGGCAAGGGTTGCGTGTCTGTATTCCGCTGGGGTGGAGTACCAGCCATGCCGACGGGGTGATCAAGAGTTTCGGGCTGGATCTGCAGCGCCCCAAGACCCTGGCACAATGTCTGCAATTGCTGGATCGCAAACGGATCGATCTGCTGCCGATGAACGAGACGGTGACCCGGGATGCCAGCCGTCAGCTGTTTGGCGATCCCTGCCATCTGCAGGCATTGCCCCACTTTCGTCAGAGCGACACCTTTTACCTGATCATTTCACGGCAGTACCCTGAGGCCGCCAACCTGCTTGAGCGCTTCAATCATGCTCTGGCTGCCGCCCGTGCCGATGGTCGCTATGACCAACTGGTCTCCCGAGCCGGAAAGGGGATCGATTGCCGTTGAGGGTGCACGGCCGGAAAACAAAAAGCCGGAGCAGTGGCTCCGGCTTTCTTTAATTGTTTCAGAGGCGATTAGCGGCCTGATTCGGCAATCACGCGGGCGATGATATCGGCGCGCTTGCTGGCTTCCAGTTCGCCCAGGGCGATCAGGCCAGCCTTGAAGATGATGTTCTTCGGCAGGCTGACGTCGTCCAGTGTGGCGATCGCTTCAACGTGCATGCCGTTCAGACGGCTGGCATCGCGCGGGCTCAGGTTGACCTGGGTGTTCATCACCTGCTTGCCTTTCTTCTTGGCAGGTGCAGCCGCTTTCTTGGTGGATTCCTGTTCTTCGTCTTCCGGCAGTTCGTCATCAAAATCGTAAATAGACATAGTCAATCCTGTTGAGTTAGGCAAAAGGGCACGTTTGCCCGACATAGTAATCCGACATTGGGTCAATCAGCCCATATCCTCGTTACGGATAAAGGCTCGCCAGGAGCCGAGCACCTGGGCAAAATCTTCCAGCCCGCACATGGCCAGCTGTTCATCATCGTAGTAGGCGAGATCGTCAAGATCCTCACCCAGCTCGATATTGAGGGCGTTGGCTTTCACCTCCGCCTCTTCATGGGTCAGCAGCAGGGAGTAGTCACCGCCGTTGAGCCGGTATTCGACTCGGGTGCGGTTGGAGAGCTGATCAATGATGGAGAAGAGCTCATCGAGCTTCTCCTCATCCTTGCCAACCTCGTCGATCAGCCACTGACCGATGGCTTCATGGCCCATGGAGAACCGGGCGCGATAGCCACCAAACGGGTCGCGGCGAAATTCATAATCCATAGCACAGTCCAGATCGGAGGGATGGGCCATCACGGGCAGGCGGGTGCAAGCACGCAATTCCTGCTCCATGGCGGGGCACACATCGGGTAAAGTGGCCTATTCTAGCGATCCCCCTCTCGCTTGTCTTGATGATGTGGCATCTTTGCGCCCATGTGCCCTGAATCGGCCCGTGGTGGCGTAGCCAGATCAGCCCCTTGTCCGGAGATGTTATGCAGTTAAACGATAATCTTGCCCGCCAGATCGTCGCACGGGCGATGAAGATCCTGTCGTTCTCGGTCAACGTGATGGACGAACACGGTCTCATCATTGCGTCCGGCAATCCGGAGCGGATCCATCAGCGCCACGAAGGGGCCGTGCTGGCGCTCACCGAAAACCGGGTGGTGGAGATCAGCGAAGCGACTGCCTTGCAGCTCAAAGGGGTGCGACCAGGCATCAATTTGCCCATCTCCTATCAGGGGGAGCTGATCGGGGTGATCGGCATCTCCGGCGATCCGGAGGAAGTGCGTGCTTACGCCGAGCTGGTGCGAATGACGGCAGAACTGATCCTGGAGCAGGCGGCGCTCACCGAGCAGTTGCAGTGGGACAAGCGCCACAAGGAGGAGCTGGTGTTGCAGCTCATTCGTGGTGAGGGGCGAGTCGATCAATTGCAGCAGGCGGCCCGTTTTCTCGGACTGGAGTTGGCCCAGCCTCGGGTGGTAGCCGTGCTGGCGCTGGAGGAGGCGGATCCGGCGCGTCTGCGGGAGCTGGTTCATCAGCTGGAAAATCCGGAGCGGGACAATCTGGTCGCCATCAACGGGCTCGACGAGATAGTGGTGCTCAAACCGGCGCAATTGAGTGAGGGCGTCTGGCAATCGGCGCAGGAGCGCAGCCGGATCAAGCAGTTGCTGGCGCGCATTCCCCACTTCAAGGTGCATATCGCGGTGGGCGATTACTTCGCCGGGATCGACGGGCTGGCGCGCTCTTACCAGACGGCGCGCGATACCCTGCGCCGTGGCATGCGGCAGGCGCCGCGCAAACAGGTCTACTTCTTCGAGGACTACCGTTTGCCGGTGCTGCTGGGGAGTCTGGCGGACTCCTGGCAAGCGGATCAGCTGCGCACACCGCTGCAGAAACTGGCCCGGGAAGATGGCAAAGGGGCGCTGCAGAAGACCCTGCGCCACTATTTCTTGCAGGATTGTGATCTGCATCGCTGCGCCGAAGCCCTGTTCATTCACCCCAATACCCTGCGTTACCGACTAAGCAGGATCGAGCAGATAACCGGGTTGAATTTCAACAAGTTAGACGACAAATTTTTGCTCTATCTCGGCCTTAATCTCGACTTGTGATTGTGAGATTTGACAAAAAACCACGTTTAAATGACGCAATTTTTGGTTTTTAAGCCAAAGCATTCTGATTGCAGATCTCCATAATGGCGGCCATTCACTCCCATTGAAGGTGTCCGTCATGATCCCGGTTACTGCCCTTGGCGCCATCGCGGCGCTCTCCATCGCCATCTTCCTCATTCTGAAGAAGGTTCCGCCTGCTTACGGCATGATCGTCGGCGCGCTCGCTGGCGGCCTGATCGGCGGTGCCGATCTGACCCAGACCGTTGCCCTGATGATCGGCGGTGCCCAGGGGATCACCACTGCGGTGATGCGGATCCTGGCGGCCGGTGTACTGGCGGGCGTGCTGATCGAATCGGGTGCGGCCACCACTATCGCCGAGACTATCGTCAAGAAGCTGGGTGAAACCCGCGCCCTGCTGGCGCTGGCGCTGGCAACCTTGATCCTGACTGCGGTCGGCGTATTCGTGGATGTGGCCGTTATCACGGTCGCCCCCATCGCGCTGGCCATCGCCCGCCGTGCCGACCTCTCCAAGGCGGCCATCCTGCTGGCGATGATCGGCGGCGGCAAGGCGGGTAACGTCATGTCCCCCAACCCCAACGCCATTGCCGCGGCTGATGCCTTCCATCTGCCCCTCACCTCTGTGATGGCGGCGGGCATCATCCCGGGTTTGTTCGGTCTGGTGATGGCCTACTGGCTGGCCAAGCGTCTGAACAACAAGGGCAGCAAGGTTGCCGCCGACGAGGTAGTGAGCTTCGAGGGCACCAAACTGCCGGGCTTTGCCGCCGCCATCAGCGCGCCGCTGGTCGCCATCCTGTTGCTGGCCCTGCGTCCGGTCGCCGGTATCGTGGTGGATCCGCTGATTGCACTGCCCCTCGGTGGTCTGGTCGGCGCCTTGATGATGGGTAAATTCAGCAAGGTGAACCAGTTTGCGGTCTCCGGCCTCGCTCGTATGGCGCCGGTCGCCATCATGCTGCTGGGTACCGGTACCCTGGCGGGCATCATCGCCAACTCCGGCCTGAAAGATGTGCTGATCAGCGGCCTGACCGCCTCCGGTCTGCCTTCTTACCTGCTGGCGCCGATCTCCGGTGCCCTGATGTCGCTGGCGACTGCCTCGACCACCGCCGGTACCGTGGTGGCCTCCAACGTATTCAGCTCCACCCTGATTGAACTGGGGATCAGCAGTCTGGCCGGAGCGGCCATGATCCATGCCGGTGCCACTGTGTTTGACCACATGCCCCACGGCTCTTTTTTCCATGCCACCGGTGGCAGCGTCCACATGGGGGTGGGGGAGCGCCTGAAACTTATCCCTTACGAAACTGCAGTCGGTCTGACCATTGCCACTGTCTCCACCCTGATGTTTGGCGTGTTTGGCCTCGCCTAAGGAATTGATATGAAAATTGTTATTGCCCCCGATTCATTCAAGGAGAGTCTGAGCGCCATGGCGGTGGCTGATGCCATCGAGGCCGGTTTCAAGCAGGTGCTGCCGAACGCCACCTACGTCAAATTGCCGATGGCCGATGGCGGTGAAGGCACGGTGCAATCGCTGGTCGATGCCACCGGTGGCCGGATCCTGCCGGTCGAAGTGACCGCGCCCCTAGGCAACAAGGTGCAGGGCTTCGTCGGCCTGCTGGGCGATGGCGAGCGCGCCGTCATCGAGATGGCCGCCGCCTCCGGTATCCATCTGGTGGCGCCCGAGCAGCGCAATCCGCTGCTCACCTCCAGCTTCGGCACTGGCGAGCTGATCCTGGCTGCGCTGGAGATGGGGGTGAAACATCTGATCCTCGGTATCGGCGGCAGCGCCACCAATGACGGCGGTGCCGGCATGATCCAGGCGCTCGGCGGCAAGCTGCTCAAAGCCGATGGCTCAGCCATCGAGCTGGGTGGCGCGGGTCTCAGTGAGCTCACAACCATCGATCTGAGCGGTCTGGATCCGCGTCTGAGCGATCTGGTTATCGAGGTAGCGTGCGATGTGAACAACCCGCTCTGCGGCCCGAAAGGCGCCTCTGCGGTGTTTGGCCCGCAGAAGGGGGCGACTCCAGAGATGGTGGTGCAACTCGATGCCAACCTCTCCCGTTATGCCGACTGCATTGAGCAGGCCGTTGGCAAGCAGGTGAAGGATATTCCGGGGGCGGGTGCCGCCGGTGGCATGGGGGCCGCGCTGGTCGGTCTGCTTGGTGCCGAGCTCAAGCCCGGCATCCAGATCGTCATCGAAGCGCTGAAACTGGCCGAGGAAGTGGCCGATGCGGATCTGATCATCACCGGCGAAGGGCGCATCGACAGCCAGACCATCCATGGCAAGACGCCAATCGGTGTCGCACGTTGCGCCAAGCAGTTCGGCAAGCCGGTGATCGGTATCTCCGGTTGCCTGACCGACGATTGCGGTGTGGTACATGATCACGGGCTGGACGCGGTATTCGCCGTGGTCAACCGCGCCATGTCTCTGCCGGAGGCGCTGGAGAGCGCCAGCACCAATATTCAACTCACTGCGCGCAACGTAGCGGCGCTCTATCAGCTCAAGGGCTGATCCGGTTCGGCCGATGGGCGCCATCGGCCACTCAATATCCCCGTTTGGGGCATCTCCTATCCCGCGAGATGTCTGACTGCCCTGGCACTTATTTGCCGATCCATCGTGATCGGCTCTTTTCTTTCCGTTCCTTTGTCTTGCCACACTTTTGACTCCATGGGTCAGCGCGGTTTTGATAGGCGCAAATCTCCCTTTACGGCATAGTGGTCGTACCAAGTACAAGGAGAGACTCATGTTCCTGCTGACCCTGGGGGTTGCGCTGTTTACCCTGATCCATCTCTACCCCTGTTTTGCGGTGGCCCATCGGGCGCGACTGCGCGAGCGGCTGGGTGAGAATCGCTACAAGGGGCTCTTCTCCCTGCTGGTGTTTGTCGCCATCGCCTGCATCATTGCCGGTTGGCGGTCGGCCAGCTCGCTGCCGCTCTACTTCCTGCCGGAGTGGGGGCCGATGACCATGACGGTGATGATGCCCTTTGCGCTGATCCTGTTCTTCTCCGGCCAGGGGCCCAACCATCTGCGCCGTTGGCTGGTGCATCCCCAACTGCTCGGTACCCTGCTCTGGGCGGTGGCCCATCTGCTGGTCAACAGCGAGGCGCGATCTTTGGTGCTGTTTGGCGGTATCGGGCTGTGGGCGCTGGTGAGCATGGTCTGGAGTTCGGTGCGGGATTGGCAGCGATATCCCCGCCCGGCGGCCAACTGGACGGGCACCGGCATCAGCGTCGGGGCGGGCCTGGTTGCCACCGCGCTGCTGGTGTTCTGGGGCCACGGCTGGCTGACCGGCATTCCATTGCATTGAGAGTGAACTGCGGCTCTGGTAACCGCGTATGATGGACAAAACAAAAGGAGTCTTGGCGATGAAATGGTTCACTCTGTTGCTGTTATTGGGGACCGGCGCGGCCTCTGCGGCGTGCCCCGATTATTTCAATGTGGAGATGCGGGAACTCAACAATGCCCAGCGCCACAACCTCTGTCAGCTGACCGAGGGCAAGGTGGTGCTGGTGGTCAATACCGCCTCCTACTGCGGCTACAGCGGCCAGTTCCGCGATCTGGAGCAGCTCTACCAGAGCTACAAGGATAAAGGGCTGATTATTCTGGGTTTCCCCTCCAACGATTTCTGGCAGGAGGCGGGCAACGAGACCAAGACCGCCGAGGTATGCCGCCGCGACTATGGCGTCACCTTCCCGATGTTCAATCGGGTAGCGGTGCGGGGCCCCGATGCTGTGCCACTGTTCAAGGGGCTGGCGGCGGCCGCTGATGGGGATGAGCCGAACTGGAACTTCCACAAGTATCTGGTGGGGCGCGATGGCAAGCTGATCGCCAGCTACGGCGCTAACCAGAATCCGGCTGACGACCCCCTCAAACTGCAGATCACCCGGGCGCTGGGGCTCTGACCCTACCCCTTGGCGGGCGGCTCTGGAATAATGGGCTCCCGCCACTCAATCCGGTTATCTTGTGCTGCAACGTCTTCCTCAAATGGTGATCTTCGATGCGCTGGTGCGCGAGCAGGGGATCTCTGCCGCCGCCCGTCGTCTCGGGGTCTCCAAATCCCATATCAGCAAGCAGCTGGCGTTGCTGGAGACCACCCTTGGCGCCCAGCTGGTCCAGCGCACCACCCGCCGCTTCGTCCTGACCGAGCTGGGTCAGGAGTATGCCCGTCACTGCCATGCGCTGGTGGCGGTGGCGCAGGAGGCGGACTCCATGATCGCCGAGCGGCGCGGCAAGGTGAGCGGCGTGCTCCATCTCGGTGTGGGCCAATCTTTTGGCCGCTTGCACGTCATTCCTCATCTCAAGGCGTTTCAGGATCGCTATCCCGAGCTGGAGCTGGAAGTCTCGCTGTTCGACCACAGAACCAATCTGGTGGATGAGGGGCTGGATCTCTGGCTCACCACCTATGAGGACAAGCCGGAAGGGCTGGTGGGACAGCGGCTGGCCGACATTGGCTTCGTGGTGGCGGCTTCGCCGGATTACCTGCTGAGCCACGGCACGCCGCTTCATCCCAAGGATCTGGCCCAGCACAACTGCATCACTTACCAGAGTCGGGAGCGGCGCTATCACCAGTGGTCGTTTCGCCAGGGCAAGGAGCGCCAGACGGTGCAGGTGGCGGGCAACTATCGGGTGGATATGGCGGAGGCGGTACGCGATGCGGCACTGGCCGGGCTCGGCATCGCCTATATCGCCAACTACTTGCTGGACAAGGAGTTACAGAGCGGCAAGCTAATCCCTGTGTTGCCAGGGTGGCGACCGAACCAGCAGATGGCGGTACACGCCGTTTATGCCCGGCGCGAACATCTGGATCCCAAGATCCGTCTCTTCATCGATTTCCTCAAGGCCCGCTTTGGCCCCGAACCCTATTGGGAGCAGCGACTGGCCCCCTGGCTCGGGGGTAAATTGTCCGGCGGTGAGGAATAATTGTTTCCATATAAGAACTCTCGATTTCTCCTGATACTAAAATCGAACCAAATCAGCCAGTTGGCGCAACCGATATCGTGCAAACGTTTTTTCTAACAGGCTTGTAACCAAGCGGACTTGCAGTGACAGGGGGAGAGGCGCAGAATCCGCGCCCATCTTTTGCCCCACCTGATGGAGTCCCTATGATTGCCCTGCTCGGCATCCTGAGTATCCTGGCGCTTGCCGTCATCTGCTCTGATAATCGTCGTCGTATCCCGTTGCGAACAGTTGGCCTTGCCCTCTGCCTGCAAATCATGTTTGCCGGTCTGGTGCTCTGGCTGCCTGCCGGTCAGCATGTGCTGAACGGGGTCAGCGAGAGCGTAAGCAGCGTGATTGGTTACGGTCAGGAGGGGATCGCCTTCCTGTTCGGTGATCTGGCCAAGTTCAAGCTGGGCTTCATCTTTGCCTTCAACGTGTTGCCGGTCATCATCTTCTTCTCCGCGGTGATCGCCATCCTCTACCATATCGGCATCATGCCGCGGGTGATCGCCCTGCTGGGTGGTGGCTTGCAGAAATTGCTGGGCACCGGCCGCGCCGAGAGCCTCTCCGCGACCGCCAACATCTTCGTCGGCATGGTGGAAGCGCCGCTGGTGGTCAAACCCTACCTCTCCAAGATGTCCGATTCCCAGTTCTTCGCGGTGATGAGCTGTGGTCTCGCTTCCGTCGCCGGTGGCACCCTGGTGGGCTATGCCAGCCTCGGGGTTGAGTTGAAATACCTGATCGCTGCCGCCTTCATGTCAGCCCCTGCCGGTCTGGCGATGGCCAAGATCCTGGTTCCGCCGAGTGTTGAAGAGGTGGATCACCATCAGGATGTGGAGATCCCCCGCGCTACCAACGTGATTGAAGCGGCGGCCGATGGCGCCATGTCCGGCCTCAATATCGCGGTGGCGGTCGGTGCCACCCTGCTGGCCTTCGTTGGCGTGATCGCCATGCTCAATGGTCTGCTCGGCTGGGCTGGTGGTCTGGTGGGGCTGGATCTGAGCTTCCAAATCATTCTGGGCTGGCTGTTTGCCCCCGTCTCCTGGCTGATCGGTGTGCCCTGGGATCAGGCGCAAGCCGCTGGCGCCCTGATCGGTACCAAGATCGTGGTCAACGAGTTCGTCGCCTTCATCGGTCTGGTGCAGGATCAGACCCTGAGCGAGTCGAGCAAGGCCATCGTGACCTTCGCCCTGTGCGGCTTTGCCAACATCTCCTCCATGGCGATCCTGATCGGTGGTCTGGGCTCCATGGTGCCGGAGCGCAAATCCTTCATCGCCCGTTACGGCATGCGCGCCATTCTCTCCGGCGTGCTGGCGAACCTGATGAGCGCCTGTCTGGCCGGTCTGTTTCTCGCCCTGTAACCGCTGCGGTACGGAATAGATGCAACAAGGGCGCCCTGATGGCGCCCTTGTCATATGGATAAAATGAAGCCCCGGCCTTGTTCGGGGCTTCTTGTTGCTGCTCAGTCGACGTAGAAGGTCTGCTGGAAGCTGAGGTTCTGTTGCTGCCCACCGCCCATGATCTTCAGGGTGAACTGATAGGTATCTTCGTTGCGGTAGGGGAGGGTCGCCAGATAGTAGATGGCATCCCCCTCTTTTACCTCCTGAAAGTTCAGGGTGCGGATGGTGCCGGTCAGGTTCTTGGCCTCACCGGTGATCCCCACGGCTTGCGCCACTTTCTGCTTGTCCTGTACCGCGATATTGATGATGGCGTTGTAGCGGCTGCGCTCCAGTCCATACGCCTTGGCGACCTCGGGTGTGAGGAAGCTGGAGTTGAAGGCGTTGTAGTGCACCAACCAGGGCCCCAGCTCCTTCATCTGTTCTGCCTTGAGCGGCAGTGTCATCAGCAGTGCCAGCAGGCCACTCATCCAGGCTGTTTTCATCTGTCATCCCTCTCATATCTACGGTTGGCGCAGGCCGATTCATTCAGCCTTGCGTGTCATTCAGCAGCGCACTCACTTCTTGCGGCAACTGTTTGGGGCTGTCGATGGCGACGGTTTTGTGTCGCCCCAGCTCGCCCCGCACTATGGTGATCTGTCCCTTGGCCACCTTGAACTGCTTGGCCAGAAACTTGATCAGATGGCTGTTGGCCTGGCCATCGACGGGCGGCGCCGTGATGGCCACTTTCAGCTCTTCGCCATGCAATCCGATGATCTGATCCCGACTCGCCTTGGGCTGGATCACCAGATGCAGTACCAGTTCATCCCCTTGTTGCAGGACGGCTGGCATCAAATCATCCACCACAGCTGGCCAAACAGGTCACCCAGCAGGTAGTTGATGGCTTGCAGGCCGATAAAGGCGACTAACACCGAGAGATCCAGTCCGCCCAGTGCCGGCAGTACGCGGCGGATAGGGGCGAGGAACGGCTCGGTCAGCTGATGCATCACGTATTCGATGGGGTTGCGGCCCTGGCTGACCCAGCTCAGGATGGCGCGGATCAGCAGTACCCAGAAGATCATCGAGCCCGCTTTCTTCAGCACGGTCAGCGCGGCAAACAGGCTGATGCTGAGCCAGTCCGCCAGCAGTACGTTCATGCTCTTGAGCAGGGCCAGCTTGAGGAAGGCGACAGCCAGCGCCAGCACCACGGAGGCGAGATCGATGCCGCCAAAGCCAGGGATAACTCGGCGCAGCGGGATCACCAGCGGATTGGTCAGCTTGACCACCATCTGGCTCATCGGGTTGTAGAAGTCGGCGCGGGCCCACTGCAGCCAGACGCGCAGCAGGATCACCATCAGGTAGAGATCGAAAACGGTGTTAATCAGAAAGTAAGCTGTGTTCATCTGGGCTCCTGTTAGAAGAGGGTTTCCATTTCGGTGGCGCGAGCAACGGCCGCCTGCATGGCTTGCGCAGTCAGCGGCATCAGCCCCTGCTGCTGGAATGTCTTGATGGCTTCGGCTGTGGTGCCGCCCTTGCTGGTGACCTGCTCACGCAGGGTTTGCAGCGACAGCTCCGGGTTTTGCTCCACCATGGCGGCTGCGCCCAGCGCGGTCTGCTGCACCAGCAGGCGTGCCTGATCGGGCGAGAAGCCCAGTGCCTCCGCCTCTTCGGCGATCGCCTGCATAAAGAGGAAGAAGTAGGCCGGAGCACTGCCCGCAGCAGCGATGACGCCGTTGATGCCAGACTCCTGCTCCACCCAGAGGGTCTTGCCGACCGCCTGCATCATCTGCTCGGCAAAGTTGCGATCACTGGCTCCAATATGCACGGGCGCGTAGAGACCGGTCATGCCCAGACCCAGCAGGGCCGCGGTATTGGGCATGGTGCGGATGATGCGGTCGTGGCCACCGGCCATCTCGCCAAGGCGCGCAACCTTGATACCGGCCGCGATGGAGATGAGCAGCTTGCCTTCAAGGGAGCCCAGCTCTTCAACCAGTGCTGCCAGCATGCCGGCCATCAACTGCGGCTTGACCGCCAGCACGATCACTTCGGCGTCACGGGCCGCCTCGGCATTACTCTGGGTGATGCGAATGCCGTAGTCGCTCGCCAGCGCCTCCAGCTTGGGCAGACTGGGGTTGGCAGCCGTGATCTGCCCGGCGGGATAACCCGCCTTGACCAGTCCGGCGATGATGCTGCGGCTCATGTTGCCCGCGCCGATAAAGGCCAGCGTTCTATGCTGCATCAGATGCTCCTGTAGCACATGGGGTCGCGGCGGGGTTGGCGCTGCCTGCACCACCTGACGCCAGAATTCGGTGTTCCATCAAACGCTCCTGTTGATGAAGTCGGGCAAGAGGCGGACGTATGGGTTATCCGCTGGCCTTGCCTATGAGTAGTCACGGGCGCCGAAGATGGCGGTGCCCACCCGCACCATGGTGCTGCCGTGGGCTATCGCCAGTTCAAGATCCTCGGTCATCCCCATCGAGAGGGTATCCACCGTGGGGTATTGTCGCGCAAGCTCGGTGAACAGAGTCTGCATACGGGTCATTTGGGCAGCCAGTACGCTCTCGTCACTGGTGTGCTCGGGAATGGCCATCAGCCCCCGCAGCACCAGTCGCTCACTTTGAGAGACCAGCTCGGCAAGGCGGAAAATCTCTTGTTCCGACGTTCCGGATTTGCTGCTCTCTCCGCTAATATTGATTTGCAGACAAACATTTAGCGGTGCCATTGTAGTTGGGCGCTGGTTGTTGAGGCGGTCGATCAGCTTGTCCCGATCCACGCTCTGCACCCAGTCAAACCGTTCGGCAACCAGTTTGGATTTGTTCGATTGCAAAGGGCCGATAAAGTGCCACTCTATGTCGCTATATTCCGGCTGCTGGCGCAAGGTATCGATCTTGGCCGCTGCTTCCTGGGCGTAGGATTCGCCAAAGCAGCGCTGACCTGCGGCATGGGCAGCCATGATGGCCTCGACAGGTTTGGTCTTGCTCACTGCCAGCAGGCGGATCTGCTGCAGGTTGCGGCTCGCCCGTTCGGCGCCCTGGGCAATACGTTCCTTTACCTGAAACAGGTGCTGGGCAATCTGGTTCATATTTCGTTAGTGATCTTGTGATGGGAGAATGACAAGTCTATGGATATCACAGAGTTATTGGCTTTCAGTGTAAAGCATAAAGCCTCGGATCTACACCTCTCGGCCGGGGTTCCCCCGATGATCAGGGTTGATGGTGAGGTTCGCAAGATCAATTTGCCCGCCCTGGAACACCGGGAAGTGCATGCCCTCATTTACGACATCATGAACGACCATCAGCGCAAGGAGCTGGAGGAGAACTTCGAGGTCGACTTCTCGTTCGAGGTACCCAATCTGGCCCGTTTCCGGGTTAACGCCTTCCAGCAGGCGCGCGGCTCGGGCGCGGTATTTCGTACCATCCCCAGCACTGTGCTGAGCCTCGAGGATCTCGATGCGCCGGAGATCTTCCGCAAGATCGCCGAGTTCCCGCGGGGTTTGGTGTTGGTGACCGGCCCGACCGGTTCCGGTAAATCGACCACCCTGGCGGCCATGGTCAACTACATCAACGAGAACTTCCATCACCATATCCTCACCATCGAAGACCCCATCGAATTCGTCCACGAGAACAAGCGCTGTCTGGTGAACCAGCGGGAAGTGCACCGCGATACCAAGAGCTTCAGCAACGCTTTGCGCTCAGCACTGCGGGAAGACCCGGACATCATTCTGGTGGGCGAGATGCGTGACCTTGAGACCATTCGTTTGGCCATGACCGCCGCCGAAACTGGCCATCTGGTGTTTGGCACCCTGCACACCTCGTCGGCGGCCAAGACCATCGACCGTATCATTGACGTCTTCCCAGGTGCGGAGAAGGACATGGTGCGCTCCATGCTCTCCGAATCCCTGCGGGCGGTCATCTCCCAGACCCTGCTCAAGCGCATTGGCGGCGGCCGGGTGGCGGCCCACGAGATCATGATGGGCATTCCGGCGGTGCGTAACCTCATTCGGGAGGACAAGATTGCCCAGCTCTACTCGGTGATCCAGACCGGGATGACCCACGGTATGCAGACCATGGATCAGAGCCTCAAGCAGCTGGTGAGTCGTGGCGTGGTGGCATCCCTCGATGCCAAGGCCAAGGCCGTCGATCCCAACAGCATTTAAGAGACTCGCACCCAGGGAGGGATAGATGATGAATCTGGATGATCTGCTGAGCGAGCTGGTCGAGCGAAAGGGATCGGATCTGTTTGTGACGGTGGGCTCGCCGCCCACCCTCAAGGTGAATGGCCATCTGGTGTCGCTGGGGGGCGAAACGCTTGACAAGAAGGGGGCACTGACGCTGGTCAGGGATACCCTCAGCAGCGATCACTTCGAGCGCTATATCCGCACCAAGGAGGCCAACTACGCGATTCACCGTGAAACCTTGGGCCGGTTTCGGGTCAGCGCCTTCTGGCAGCAGGAGCTGCCCGGCATGGTGGTACGGCGTATCGAGACCCGCATTCCCACCTTTGAAGATTTGCAGCTACCCAAGATCCTGCAAGAGGTGGCGATGGCCAAGCGGGGACTGGTGCTGTTTGTTGGCGCCACCGGGGCGGGCAAATCGACTACCCAGGCGGCGATGATCGGCTATCGCAACCAGCATGCCGATGGTCACATTCTGACGGTGGAAGATCCGGTGGAGTTCGTCCATCAGCATGGTCGCAGTCTGGTGACCCAGCGAGAGGTGGGGATCGACACCGAGTCGTTCGATGTGGCGCTGAAAAGTTCGCTGCGTCAGGCGCCGGACGTGATCCTGATCGGCGAGATCCGCAGTCAGGAGACCATGGAGTTTGCCCTGCAATTCGCCGAGACGGGACACCTTTGTCTCGCCACTTTGCATGCCAACAATGCCAACCAGGCGCTGGATCGCATCCTCCATCTGGTGCCGCAAGACAAACACCGCCAGTTCCTGTTCGATCTCTCTTTCAACCTCAAGGCCATCGTCGCCCAGCAGCTGGTGCCGAGTATGGATGGCAAGCGGCGCTGCGCCGCGTTCGAGATCCTGCTCAATACCCCGCTCATCACCGACATTATCCGCAAGGGAGAGATGCATCGCCTCAAGGAGGTGATGACCAAATCGACCGAGCTGGGTATGCAGACCTTCGATCAGGCGCTCTTCAGCCTGTTCTGCGCCGGCCAGATTGGCTACAGTGAGGCACTCGCCCACGCTGACTCGGCCAACGACCTGCGACTGCTGATCAAGCTCTCCGGTCGCGAGCGGCTCGGCACCGGCACGCTGGACAATGTGACGCTGGATGAATGAATCATGGGGCTGCTCCGCCGTTCGGCCCCTCGCCATAAAGGAACGTTATGCTGATTGTGGTTTCCCCGGCCAAGACGCTGGATTACGAGTCACCGCTGGTGACTCCCCGTTTCACCCAACCCGAGCTGCTGGATCACTCCGCCGAACTGATTAGCCGGGCCCGCCAACTGAGCCCGGACCAGATCGCCACACTGATGAAGATCAGCGACAAGCTGGCCGGTCTCAATGCCGCCCGTTTTGCCGAGTGGCAGCCAGATTTCACCCCCGCCAACGCCCGTCAGGCGCTGCTGGCCTTCAAGGGGGATGTCTACACCGGTTTGGCGGTGGAGGATTTTAGCGAGGCCGATTTTGACTTCGCTCAGGCACACTTGCGGATGCTCTCCGGCCTCTACGGCGTGCTTCGCCCCCTCGACCTGATGATGCCCTATCGGCTGGAGATGGGGACCAAGCTCGACAATGATCGCGGTAAGGATCTCTACCAGTTCTGGGGCGAGGTGATCACTCACCATCTCAACGACGCGCTGGCAGCGCAGGGGGATGAAGTGTTGATCAATCTGGCCTCCGACGAGTATTTCAAGTCGGTACGCCCCCAGAGCCTGAAAGGGCGGATCGTCACGCCGGTGTTCAAGGATGAGAAGAACGGTCAGTTCAAGATCATCAGCTTCTACGCCAAGAAGGCGCGCGGCATGATGGCCCGCCACATCATCAAGCACCGTCTGACCGAGGTGGAGCAGCTGACCGGTTTCAACGCCGAGGGCTACTACTTCGTGGCGGAAGAGTCGGACGCCAATACCCTGATGTTTAAACGCGCCGAAAATTAATTACAAAAAGAGGGAACCAATCTTTCGACCCGCGGGTCTGAATATGTGAATCCTCTGTTGTAAGCACTTTTTATTCGCCGACGTTTGATACGTCGGCTTTTTTATTGCCGTTTTTATTGTCCATCGATTGCCTTCGCCGGGACTATGTGGTTCAGATAGACTCAAGACAGGGAGCGAGTCGTCGTGAGGTGAATATGGAACAGAAAAATGCCATTCGGCAGGTTGCCGTCCCTTGGGCTCCGTCCCGCCAGCTACCGCCCGGTCTGGTTGTGGCCGAGCTGCATCAGGATCTTTGGAGCGACTCTCTGACCATCATGCTGGGGCGGGCACGCAGCATCGATCTGCCCCCGCAAATTCTCTGCCGGGTCTATTTTCGCCATATCTACGCCCTGCGGGTTATCGAAGATTGCGATCTGGCCGAGGGGAAGGATAGTCATGCCATCGAAGAGCAGATCCAGCTCATCACCCCATCCCGTTTTGCCAGCTGGTTCCATCAGGAGTCGGATGGTCTGCATCTGGATGAAGATCTGCAGCACTATCGCATCTCGACCTGGGATTATTGCGCCGATGTGCTGACCTCCTCGGCGCCGGAACTGCAGTTCCTGCCCCAGAGCGAGTAGCCCGCTGTTACGTCAGAGGCGAAGGATGATCCTTCGCCTCTTGGTTTTTGGGCGGATGTAGATTTTGTGGCGCTCAGGCCACTCAACCCGGGTGGTGGCCTGTTGTGTTGGCACAAAAAAAGCGCCTCAGAGGAGGCGCGGGGAAAAAGACAGATTGGAAGCGTCACATGGGTGCTACTTGAATCAGCGAATGAGCCGTGCCATTCAAGTATGGAGCCATCATGCCAAGCTCAATCTGAAGTAGTTCTGAGGCGATTCTTCATTTTCTGTTCATCTTGTCAGCAAAGCGTGGCCACTGGCTGAAAGCCTTTTCATGCTGGTCACGATATTGTCCCGTCCCTCTCCGGGGTGGTCATCGTGTCATGGGGCCAGCTCGAATGTTGTGCCTGCCTGTTCCAGTGCCAGCAACCAGCGCTTGATGGGAATGCCGCCAGCATAGCCGGTCAGCTCGCCGCTACGTCCGATCACTCGATGGCAGGGCACTATGATGCTCAGCGGATTGCGGCCATTGGCAGCGCCTACCGCCCGTACCGCCTTGGGATTGCCGATAGCCTGGGCAATCTCGAGATAGCTCACGGTCTCGCCATAGGGGATATCACACAAAGCGTTCCATACCGTTTGCTGAAACGGAGTGCCCTTCGCTGCCATGGGCAGATCGAACTGCTGCAATTTTCCGGCAAAATAGGCGGTGAACTGCTCGACGAAAGGAGCAAGAGCCAGGTCATCACGCTGCCACTCATCGGTCGGAGTTACCGGCTGCTCCCCCCGCACGAACTCCACATAGCGCAGACCATCCTGATTGATGGCAATGAGCAGCGGGCCGCGGGCGCTGTCGCAAAAACTGTATCTCATCGGCTGACATCCTTTGGGGGTCGGGGGGGCTCAGTCCAGAACCGGTTTGCCGCGGGCGGACTTGATATCCCCCTTGCGCTTTTTGGCATCGACCCGTTTGCGCTGGGAGCTGCGGGTCGGCTTGGTGGCATGACGAGCCTTGGGGCGCCAGGCTGCTTTTTTCAGCAACTCCACCAGACGGCTCATCGCCTCCTTGCGGTTCATGTCCTGGCTGCGATGGCTCTCGACCCGGATCAGTACAAAGCCATCGTGTACCCGGCTGTCGCTCAGCTTGTCGAGACCCTCCTTGTAGAGGGGCGTCAGGCTGGGAGAGTTGCGGTAATCGAAGCGCAACCAGACGGCGGAGTCGGTCTTGTTGACGTGCTGTCCACCGTTGCCCTGTGCCCGCATGGTCTGAAATTGCAGCTCATGCCAGGGAATTGTGACGCTGTTGGAGATAACTAACATGCTGTTTTGCTCTTGTTTGGTGCATACCCGCTGACCGCTGCAGCATGGTGCCTCATTATGGGGCGTGCTGGCCTGTTATGGGGATGTACCTGGCGAATGGCGCCGACATTAAACTCTATCTATATGAAATAAAACAATAAAAATACTTGGCATAAGAATTGAAACCCGATTCATGACACACCATGGATTGGGAGCAACCAGATGAAGCTGATTAGTGCGATTATCAAACCGTTCAAGTTGGACGATGTCCGCGAGGCTATTGCCAACCTGGGGGTGGAAGGGCTGACCGTGTCCGAGGTCAAGGGATTTGGCCGCCAGAAGGGACACACCGAATTATACCGGGGAGCCGAGTATCAGGTCGACTTCCTGCCCAAGGTGAAGCTGGAGATTGCTACCGCCGATGATAACGTGGAAGGGGTGATCGAGGCGATCTGCAAGGCGGCCTATACCGGCAAGATCGGCGACGGCAAGATTTTTGTCTACGACTTGCTGCAAGCGGTGCGCATCCGCACCGGCGAGAGTGACGACGAGGCGCTGTGATGAACCGCATCAGTGACGTACAGATCTGTTGACCTCCCGATCTCGGGGAATCCCGATGGAGTGAGCGCTTATTGAAGCCTGATCAACATAACGTTTTGCTCAGAAGAGGCCGAATGGGATTCCATCCGGCCCTTTTCATTTATGGGCGATTAAATATGTGATGTGGCGACGGCGAGCTTTCTTGATCCGCTTATAAGATGTATGCAGAATGCAAACGGAAATCGTTATCACTCTGTATAGCTAATCAAGGAATGGATGATGAAAATGAAGATGTTGGCACTGGCTTTCTCTGCGTTGGCAGCTCAGTCGGCATTGGCGGCCGGGGAAGTGAATGTCTACTCCAACCGGCAGGATGAGCTGATCAAGCCCATCATCCAGCAGTTCGAGAAGGAATCTGGCATCAAGGTGAACGTGGTGTTCGCCAAAGAGGGGTTGAACGAGCGTCTGGAGCGGGAAGGCAAGCTCTCTCCGGCCGACCTGATGCTGACCGTTGATATCAGCCGTCTGACCGATCTGGTGGACAAGGGGCTGGTGCAGCCGGTGGACAGCAAGATCCTGCAGGAGAACATCCCCGCCATCTATCGTGATCCGGAGAATCGCTGGTTCGCCCTGACCACCCGGGTGCGCGCCATCTACTCCAGCAAGGATCGCCTCGGCAAGCTCGACACCATCAGCTACGAAGACTTGGCCAAGCCTGAATTCAAAGGAAAAATCTGCACCCGCAGCGGCAAGCATGAGTACAATGTGGCGCTGGTCTCCTCTATGATTGCCCATCACGGCATGGCCGAGACCAAAACCTGGCTGGAAGGGGTCAAGGCCAACCTGGCGCGCAAGCCGCAGGGCAACGACCGGGATCAGGTCAAGGCGATCAAGGATGGTATCTGTGACGTGTCGCTCGGCAACAGCTACTATCTGGGCGCCATGTTGAAAGATCCGGCGCAGAAGTCCTGGGCGGATGCAGTCTATATCAACTTCCCGAACCAGGCTGACCGCGGTGCCCACGTCAACGTGAGCGGCGTGGCCATGACCAAGTATGCCAAGAACAAGGCCGAGGCCCAGAAGCTGATGGAGTTTCTGGCTGGTGATACCGCCCAGCACATGTATGCGGACGTGAACGCCGAATATCCGGTCAAGGCCGGAGTCGAGCCTTCCGCCATGGTCAAGTCCTGGGGCAGTTTCAAGTCTGACGCACTACCGGTCAGCGATTACGCCAAGCACCGCAAGGACGCCTTGCAGTTGCTGGATGAAGTGAAGTTCGACTTGTAATTAGATGGGGCCAACGGCCCCATCAACATCTGTGGTCTCATGAAAAATTTTGGATGGATGACCGGCAGCTGGGCCATCGCCCTGCTGCTGGGTTTACCGGTTATAGCCCTGCTTTTCTCTGCCTTCTCGGCTGAGGGAGAGCTCTTTCGCCACCTCGCCGATACCGTGCTGCTCGATTATTTGGGCAATACCCTGGGGCTGGTGGTCGGCGTAGTATTGCTAAGCCTGCTATTTGGCGTGCCCACCGCCTGGCTGGTGGCCATGTGTCAGGTGCCGGGGCGCCGAGCCCTGCAGTGGGCCTTGATGCTGCCAATGGCCATGCCCTCCTATATCGTCGCCTACGTCTATACCGACTTGCTCGATTACTCGGGCCCGCTACAAGCCGAGTTGCGAGCGCTCTTTAGCTGGAACAGTCCAGCCGATTACTGGTTTCCGGCCATTCGCTCCCTTGGCGGCGCCTCCTGGGTGCTGGCGCTGGTGCTGTTCCCCTATGTCTATTTGCTGACCCGCGCCTCTTTTCTCGAGCAGTCAGTCAGCCTGATCCACTCCAGCCGCCTGCTCGGCTGTACCCCGTGGCAGAGTTTTCGCCGCCTCAGTCTGCCGCTGGCACGCCCCGCCATCATGGTGGCGGTATCGCTGGTGGCCATGGAGACGCTGGCCGATTTCGCCACCGTCCACTTCTTTGCCATCAACACCCTGACCACGGCGGTCTACGACACCTGGCTCGGCTATGGCAGTCTGGCCACCGCGGCCAAGCTCTCCTGCCTGATGCTGCTGGCGGTGGTGCTGCTGATCGCGCTGGAGCGCCGCTCGCGCAGCAGGCAGCAGGTGTTCCAGAAGTCCATGGGCCATGAGCAGCCGCTGCGCTATCCTCTCAAGGGGATGAGTCGCGCTCTGGCCGGTCTCTGGTGCTGGGGGCTGGTGCTGGCCGGTTTCGGCCTGCCATTCGTCATCCTGCTGGACTACGGGGTGCGCTACTTCGAGTTGTCGTGGACGCCGGAGTTTGTCCGCTTCGCCGGCAACAGCTTGGCTATCTCGGCGCTGACCGCTCTGCTGGCGATGGGCATCGCCCTGCTGCTCGGCTTCTTCCGCCGTCTCGATGGCGGGTTCAAGAGTTTGCTGCCCCTGCGCATCGCCGCCATGGGTTACGCCATGCCGGGCACCGTGCTCGCCATCGGGGTGCTGGTCCCGCTCACCGCCCTCGACTTTGCCATCAACGATCTGGCCGAATGGCTCGGGCGTCAGGGGCCGGGCTTGCTGCTGACCGGTACCATCACCGCCATCGTGTTCGGCTATCTGGTGCGCTTCGTGGCCATCGCCATCGGCTCGGTGGAGAGCAGCATGGGCAAGATCTCCCCCAGCCTCGACATGGCGGCCCGCTCTCTGGGGCAAGGGGATGGCGGCATGCTGCGGCGGGTTCATCTGCCGCTGGTGCGCCGGGGTCTGTTTGCCGGTGCCATGCTGGTGTTTATCGAATCCATGAAGGAGCTGCCCGCCGCCCTGCTGCTGCGGCCGTTCAACTTCGATACTTTGGCGACCCACGTCTACCAGTTCGTCTCGGACGAAATGCTGGAGCGCGGCGCGCTGGGGGCCATCGTCATCGTGCTGGTGGGGCTGTTGCCGCTGATCTGGGTCAACCGCACTCTGGATAGTCCCGGCCACTGAGTCGCCACGTCGGCCAATGAAATTGCATGCGGTGCGCTGAACCGAAAGGCTGCGCGCCGCCAGAAACGAGAGGAAGTCAGCCTTGTCCTGTTTGCAGGTTGAAAATGTCAGCTGCCGTTACAACGGCCGCAATGTGCTGGAACATTTGTCCCTGACTGTGGCAGACAACGAGATCGTCTGCCTGCTGGGAGCGAGTGGCTGCGGCAAAACCACGCTGCTCAAGGCCATCGCCGGCCTGCTGCCGCTGGCAGAGGGGACGATCCGCCTCGGCGATACCCTGCTCGACGGGTCGGGTGCCAGCATGCCGCCCGAGGCGCGCAATATCGGGATGATCTTTCAGGATTACGCCCTCTTTCCCCACCTGACGGTGGCCGACAACGTCGGCTTCGGTCTGACCAAACTCGAGCGCCGTGCCCGCCAGCAGCAGGTGGACGAGGCGCTGGCGCTGGTCAATCTGCAGGGGCTGGGGGATCGCTATCCGCACCAGCTCTCCGGCGGCCAGCAGCAGCGGGTAGCCATCGCCAGGGCGCTGGTGTGCAAGCCGCGGCTGATGCTGCTGGATGAACCCTTCTCCAACATCGACACCCAGGTGCGGATGAAGTTGATCCTCGAGATCCGCGCCCTGCTCAAGCAGCAAGGGATTGGCGCCATCTTCGTCAGCCACAGCAAGGAGGAGGCGTTTGCCTTCGCCGATCGGCTGGCGCTGTTTCGTGCCGGTCACATCGAACAGGTGGGCCAGCCGGAGCAGCTCTATCGCCGTCCGCAAAACCGCTTCGTGGCGGAGTTTCTCGGTGGGGTCAACTATCTGGCTGCCGAGGTGGTGGACAGCCACTGCGTACAGACGGCGCTCGGGGTCATTTGTGGCAGCGAGCCCCATGGCCGCGCAGTGGGTGAGCAGTTGCAGCTGATGCTTCGACCCCAGCAACTGCTGCTGGAGAGCGCCGCAGATGGCGAGCTCAAGGTGGTGGAGCAGCAGTTCCTCGGCCACCACTGCCGGGTGCTGTTCGAGTGTGGCGATCTGCAGCTGGAGGCGAGCATTGGCGAGCCCCTTGATGGGATGCGGGCACGGATCAAGGTTGCCCCCCATGGATTGGTGTTGTTTGACCCTTTGCCCTGAACGCGTGATATCGTCGTGAAATCAAAGAACTGGATCCACTCTGGTTTATAATCGCGCAACGCAAATAGCCCGTAACGCTAACGCCTACTCAGGGGAGAGATATATGAAAGCCCAAGCCGGGATCTGCGCAGAGCCGAATCTGCACGCCCTCTATCTGATGTTCAATCGCACCGGCGATGCCGCCGAACTGGTCGGCCGTTTGGCCAAACTGCCCGCCCTGTGGCAGGCGGTCGCCGCCGATTTCCCCGATGCCGGTTTCAGCGGTCTGGTTGCTGTTGGCGCCGACGCCTGGGATGGTCTCTACCCTGCCGCCCGTCCGCCCCAGTTCCGCAGCTTTATGGCGCAATCCGCCAACGGTCAGGAAGCTCCCAACACCCCGTTTGATCTCTTTATTCAGCTGCGCGCCGATCGGGTGGATGTGCTGCACCACGCCGGTCACCGTGTGATGGCGCTGCTGGCCGGACTGGTCGAGCTGGCCGAAGAGGTGCGTGGCTTCCGCAATCTGGATTTCCGTGACCTGACCGGTTTCGTTGACGGCACCGAGAACCCGCAGGATGAACACCGTGCCGAAGTGGCGCTGGTGGCCGATGGCGAGTTTGCCGGTGGCTCCTACATTCATGTCCAGCGCTGGGTACACGCCATGAGCGACTGGGAGAAGCTGGCGCAAAAAGAGCAGGAAGACATTATCGGTCGCACCAAGCCCGACAACATCGAGTATGAATCTGCCGCCAAGCCGCTGACCGCCCACATCAAGCGGGTCAATCTCAAGACGCCGAAAGGGGAGTCCATGGAGATCCTGCGCCAGAGTATGCCCTGGGGCACCATGACCGAGCAGGGGCTCTACTTCATCTCCTGCTGCCGCACACCGCAGCACTTCAACGCCATGCTGGCCAGCATGTACAAGGGAGAGGGCAGCCACTTCGATCACCTGCTGCGCTTCACCAAGGCAGTGACCGGCGCGGCTTTCTTCGCCCCATCGGAGGGTTTTCTGATGGCGCAGGGCAAATAAGCCCGCCTGACGAAGACTCAGAAAACAAAAATCCCGGCCTTGGCCGGGATTTTTCGTTCAGGCTTGACCGCGATGACGCGGTAGCGGCCATTACGGAGTCTGTTCGAACAGCTCGAGGGCGGAGAGATAGAGCTCTTCGATATCGGTGTCGCTGGTCGGGGTGATGAAGATGGTGTCATCACCGGCGATGGTACCGAGGATCCCCTCTGCCTTGCCGAGGGAGTCGAGCAGGCGGGCGATCAGCTGGGCTGCGCCCGGGCTGGTGTGGATCACCACCAGTGCGCCGTTGTGATCGACGTCCAGCACCAGATTCTTGAGCGGGCTGGAGGTGGTGGGCACGCCCAGTTCCACCGGCAGGCAGTAGACCATCTCCATCTTGGCATTGCGAGTGCGAACGGCGCCGAAGCGGCTCAGCATGCGCGATACCTTGGACTGGTTGATGTTCTCGAAGCCCAGCTCTTGCAGGGCGGTGACGATTTCTGCCTGGGAGCCAAAGCGCTCTTCTTTCAGCAAGGCTTTAAAGGCCTTGGCCAGTTTTTCTTGCTTGTCGTTGTGTTTCATCTTGGTCTCACGAATGAGGAGGTGTGGCGGCCTGTGCGATACAGGCGGCAGATACGAACAGCGGGGCCATTTTGCATTCATATGCCGTTTTTTGCAAGGAAGCGGCGCTTGTTCTGCATATTGATTCAAAAATGGCTTGCATCAACCTTTATTCGGGATAGAATCGGGATGAAATTTTGAAAACTTATTCAATTGGGCTGTATGGGTATTGAATTAATAGGTATCGAGAAGTCCTGGCACAAGGTGCCGGTTCTGCAACAGGTCAGCTTTCGAACATCTCCCGGTGAAACCTTGGTGTTGCTGGGCCCGAGCGGTGCTGGCAAGAGTTCCCTGCTACGGATGATGAACCTGCTTGATACCCCGGATGCGGGTGTTCTGCGGATTGGTGAAAGTGAATTTTCTTTCCCGAACTCCCTCTCTGCTGCCGAATTCAACCGCCAGTCCCAACTGCTGCGTCGCAAGGTGGGCATGGTGTTCCAGCAGTACAATCTCTGGCCACATCTCACTGTGATGGAGAATCTGATTGAAGCGCCGGTCAAGGTGCTTGGCATGAGCAAGGAGGCCGCTATCGAGAAGGGGGCCTATCTGCTGGCCCAGCTGCAACTGGCCGACAAGCGCGATGCCTGGCCGGCACGTCTCTCCGGCGGCCAGCAGCAGCGGGTGGCCATTGCCCGTACCCTGATGATGGACCCGGAAGTGCTGCTGTTTGACGAGCCGACCGCCGCCCTCGATCCCGAGATCACCAAGGAGGTGGCCGAGATCATCCGTAACCTGAGCCAGACCGGCATTACCCAGGTGGTGGTGACCCACGAGGTCGACTTTGCCCGCAAGGTAGCCAGCCAGGTGATTTATCTGGAGAAGGGGCGGATCATCGAATCCGGCACCGCTGCCATTTTCCAATCCCCGCAAACCAGCCGGTTTGCCGAATTCTTGATGCATTGATATTGAATCGATAAGGAAGCTGTCATGAAAAAGAGTCTGTTGTTGGTTGCTGCCATGGGTCTGTTGAGTACCTCCGTCATGGCCAAAGAGATCAAGTTCGCCACCGAAGCCACCTACGCACCGTTCGAATATCTGGATGACAAGAACGAGTTTCAGGGTTTTGACATCGATCTGGCCCGCGCCATCTGCGAGCAGGCCAAGCTGGAGTGCAGCTTCCACAACCAGGCCTTTGACAGCCTGATCCCCAGCCTCAAATTCCGTCGCTACGATGCTGCCATCGCCGCCATGGACGTAACCCCTGAGCGCTCCGCGCAGGTCGATTTCTCTGACATCTACTACGAGAACTCGGCAGTATTCGTCGCCAAGAAAGGGGCCTTCAAGGGGCCGGAAGAGATGGTAGACAAGACTGTCGGCGTGCAGAACGGTACCTCTCACCAGTCCTATCTGGTGGATAACTGGGTGAGCAAGGGCCTGCTGACCGTGCCGTACGCCAGCTACCAGAGCGCCTTCCTCGACATGATGAATGGCCGTACCGACGGTGTCTTTGCCGATACTGCAGTTGCTGCCGATTGGCTGAAGCAGCACAAGGAGTATGCGGTGGTGGGTGCGCCAGTGACCGATGCCAAGTACTTCGGTACCGGCTTTGGCATCGCGGTCGCCAAGGGCAATCAGGAGCTGCTGACCCAGCTGAACAAGGGGCTGGCCGAGATCAAGGCCAACGGCACCTATCAGAAAATCTTCGACAAATACTTCGCGCAGTAAGCCATGTTGAGCCTGTTGTTGGATGCAGCCTGGATGACCCTCGGGCTGGCCTTGGCATCACTGGTCGGGGGCATGGTATTGGCACTGGCGTTCAGTGCCGCCGAGCTCAGCAAGCAGCGTGCGCTGGTGTGGCCGGTGGCCACTCTGACCACGCTGATCCGTGGTCTGCCCGAGTTGCTGGTGGTGCTGTTCATCTACTTCGGCTCGACCCAGGTGCTGTTCCTCATCACTGGCGAGTATGTGGAGTTCAGCCCGTTCGCCTGTGGCGTGCTGGCGCTCTCCCTGCTGTTCGCCAGCTATGCGACCCAGACCCTGCGGGCGGCGCTCAATGCGGTGCCTTCAGGTCAACGGCTGGCGGCGCTGGCGCTGGGTTTGAGCAAGAGCCACATCTTCTTTCGCATCGTGTTGCCGCAGGCGTGGCGTCATGCCTTGCCGGGTCTCGGCAACCAGTGGTTGGTATTGCTGAAAGATACCGCGCTGGTGTCGCTTATCGGGGTCAACGAGATGATGCGTCAGGCCCAGATGGCCTCGGCCAGTACCTATGAGCCGTTCACCTGGTATGCCGCCGCCGCCCTCATCTATCTGGCCATCAGTCTGGTGAGTGAATATGGCCTCGGGCTGGCTGCCCGCTACACCCGCCGCTACGGAGGCTAACTGATGCAAGAGTATCTCGTTACGTTGCTGGGCGGTCTTGTCACCACGCTGGAGCTGACCCTGTTCAGCCTGCTGCTGGGGATTGTGTTGGCAGCCCTGATGACCTGGGTGTTGGAGCTGCGCCTGCCGGTGGCGACCCAGCTGGTGCAACTGTGGGTGCTGCTCTTTACCGGGACGCCGCTGCTCATTCAGATCTTCCTGATTTACTATGGGCCGGGCCAGTTCGAGTGGCTGAAAGCCAGCCCGCTCTGGCCGTTGCTCAAGCAGCCCTGGTTCTGCGCCGTGCTGGCGCTGGGCCTAAACACGGCGGCCTATTCCACCCGGTTGTTCAAGGGGGCGCTCGATGCCATCCCAGCTGGTGAGGTGGAGGCGTGTCGTGCGCTTGGTTTTAATGGCCGCCAGACCTTGTGGATGAAGGTGCGCCACGCCGCCCGTCATCTGGTGCCTGCCTACTCCAACGAGGTGATCCTGGTGCTCAAGGGGAGCTCCCTCGCCAGTACCATCACCATCATGGACATCATGGGGCTGGCGCAGGGGTTGAACGCCCAGACCTACGATACCCTGGCGGTGTTCGGGGTGGCTGGCGGGCTTTATCTGGCGATGAACGGATTGTTAACAATTGGTTTTCGCTGGTGTGAAAAACGGGCGCTGGCATTCCAATCCTGAGACCTTCAAATCTACCTCTTTATGGTAAGGAGAAGTGCAGAAAAACTGTGCTTCTCCTCCAACTTTTTGTATTTCCCTCCAATTTTTGCTCCCGCATGTTTCGTGGCTCACAGAACCCGTGACTGCAACTGTTATCAGATTGTTTTTTATGGGGGGATCCATTAAGGTTGGGCGCACAACAACAAACAACCTTAAACCTACGCTTAAACATGGAGTTGATCATGAAAGTTGCCGTTCTGGGTGCCGCTGGTGGCATCGGTCAAGCCCTCGCTCTGCTGTTGAAAAACCGTCTGCCGGCTGGCTCCGAGCTGAGCCTGTATGACATCGCCCCGGTTACCCCGGGTGTGGCCGTTGACCTCAGTCATATTCCTACCGACGTCGCCATCAAGGGCTTCTGCGGTGAAGATCCGACTCCTGCGCTGGTTGGGGCCGATGTGGTGCTGATCTCCGCCGGTGTGGCACGCAAGCCGGGGATGGATCGCTCCGACCTGTTCAATATCAACGCCGGTATCGTCAAGAATTTGGTCGAGAAGTGCGCGGCCACTTGCCCGAAAGCACTGATCGGCATCATCACCAACCCGGTCAACACCACTGTGGCTATCGCCGCCGAAGTGCTGAAGAAAGCCGGTGTCTATGACAAGCGTCGCCTGTTCGGTGTCACCACTCTGGACGTGATCCGCGCCGAGACCTTCGTGGCCGCTGCCAAAGGGTTGAACATCGACAAGGTACGCGTCAACGTGATCGGTGGTCACAGTGGCGTCACCATTCTGCCGCTGCTCTCCCAGATTGAAGGCGCCTCCTTCACCGCTGAAGAAGTGGCAGCCATGACCAAGCGCATCCAGAATGCCGGTACCGAAGTGGTGGAAGCCAAAGCCGGTGGCGGTTCTGCGACCCTCTCCATGGGTCAGGCGGCTTGCCGTTTTGGTCTCTCCCTTATCAAGGGTCTGCAGGGCGAAGCCAACGTTGTTGAGTGCGCCTACGTGGAAGGCAACGGCGAGCACGCCACCTTCTTCGCGCAGCCGGTACTGCTGGGCAAGAACGGTGTCGAAACCGTACTGGATTACGGCAAGCTGAGCGCGTTCGAGCAGGAAGCGATGGAAGGCATGCTGGCTACCCTGAAAGCCGATATCCAGCTGGGTGTCGATTTCGTCAAGTAAGCGGGTCAACCGTGCCAACAAGGGAGCTTCGGCTCCCTTTTGTATTGATGAGATCCGCCCAGCAGGCTAAGGGGATGGGGCTTGGTGCCGATAACAGAGTGCAGCAGGAGATCCTTATGATGAAACCCCTTACCCTTCTCGTTCTTGTCGGTGCATTCACCGCGCCCCTTTATGGCGCCGAGGCGGTATCGGCTGCCGTATCGAGCGATGCGCCTGCAGCAAGTGCATCGGCACCGACAGCAAGCAGTGCTGCGGTGGCAACGGCCCCTGTCTCTGCCGCTACGGCCACTCCCACTCCCTCTGAGGCTGCCCCCGTCTTGCTTCCGGCTGAGCCGGTCACGCCCGTTGCCAGCAGTGGCGAGGGGGCCGCGCCGCTGCCAAAACCGGCTGAACCTGCTGCTGTGGTTGCTCCTCCCGCACCTCTGGCCGCAGGCGAGTTGCAGGCGGTGCCGCTCTATCGTCAGGACGAGCTGCTCAACTGGATTGAGCAGGGGCGCCACCTCACTCAGGTGAAGCAGGATCGCTGTCAGCTGACTCAGGATATCGAAGCGCGCGCCTCGGTGATGAAGATCCCGGCCTATCAATTCCTCTGGGGGGATATGCTGGCGTGGGGGGTCTGTACCAAGTCCAACGCCGAGCTCGGGGTGCAATATATGTGGGAGGCGGCCAATCAGGGGTTGGCGCCGGCGCTGGAGCAGCTGGGTCGCTACTACTGGAAAGGAACTTTGGTGCAGAAGGATTTGGTGCGAGCCGAGACCCTGATGCGCGAGGCGGCCAGCCTCGGTTTTCTGCGGGCCCGCATCGAGTGGGTCGAGATGCTGTTGCAGGGGATGGGCAGTCCGCTCGATTATGAGGACGCCTATCGCTGGCTCCATGGCTCCGTCATAGGTGACAAGGCGCTGCACCAGAAGGCGGCGACTCTGCTCAACCGTCTTGGCAACCGGATGCCGGCCAACGTGGTGGCCCGCGCCAAGGCGATGCACTGATCCAAAAAAATGACCCACAGGTCTGCACCTGTGGGTCCGGTTCCAGCCGCCGTGCCATGACAGGCCGGAACCTCCCTCTGTTATATGGCTGCCCGCGCCTTAGAGATCTTGATGGGGGCCAAAAACTTCGTAATGGAGCTGCCCCGTTGGTACCCCAGCAGCCAGCAGCTGCCGCTTGATCTCTTGCATGAAGCCGACAGGGCCACAGAAGTAGTAGTGGGCCTGCGGCGTGATGCGCTCCTTCACGGCAGTCAGATCCATGGTGCCGGCCAGGTCGTAATCTTCGCTCTGCACATCACTGGCCTCCGGCTCCCTATACCAGACCCGGCTCAGCAAGTTGGGATGCTGGCGGGATTTTTGCTGAATATCCTCCCGGAAGGCGTGTACAGCGCCCTGTTCGCAGGCGTGCAGCCAGGTGATCTCGGCCTGATGGCCGCTCGCCAGCAGCTGGTTGAGTATGCTCATCATCGGCGTCACGCCGACACCGGCTGAGAGCAGTACCACCGGGGTCTGGCTGTCGGCTGTCAGGTAGAAATCGCCGGTAGGGGGCATCACCTCGATCTTGTCACCCGCCTGCAGGTGATCGTGCAGCAGGTTGGAGACCTGGCCCAGCGGCTCACGCTTGACGCTGATGCGGTAATCCTGCCCGTTGGGGGCATCGGAGAGGGAGTACTGGCGGATCTCCTGATATTCCAGCTCGGGGTGAACCAGCTTGATGCTGAGGTATTGGCCCGGTTTGAAGGTCAGTACCTGCTTGCCATCTTCCGGCGCCAGCAGGAAGGAGGTGATGAGGTCGCTCTCGGCTCGCTTCTCCTTGATGATGAAGGTGCGGGTACCTTGCCAGCCGCCATCCTGATTGGCCTTCTCCTGATAGATCTCCTGCTCGCGGCCGATGAAGATGTCGGCCAGCACGCCATACGCCTTGCCCCATGCCTCCAGCACCTCGTCGGTGACCGCACTTCCGCCCAATTCTTTGAGCGTGGCCAAGAGATGACTACCTACAATGTGATATTGTTCCGGCTGGATCAGGAATCCGGTATGTTTGTGCGCAATCCGCTCGACCGCACCGGCGAGCGCTCCCAGATTGTCGATATTCTTTGCATACGCGGCGACTGCATTGAACAGGGCCAGCGGCTGGCCGCCACTGCGTTGGTGGGCCAGGTTGAAGATATCTTTCAGCTCAGGGTTATGGCTGAACATCCGCTGGTAGAAGTGCTGGGTGAGGGCAGGGCCTGCCGATTCGAGCAGCGGAATGGTGCTTTTGATGACGGCAACGGTGGTTTGATCTAGCATAGGGCCTCGTTCTAATTAAACATATAAAATGTCATTTAATAAGTGGCATCCTAGATGTTTATTTGATTTGAATCAATACTCCACTTTTCGCATCGCGCTAATCAGGTTTTATGAGACTAACCAGTTATACAGATTTTGGATTGAGAGCCCTGCTCTATCTTGCCACCCTGCCGGAAGGGGAGTTGTCGAGCGTTGCCAAGGTATCGGCCCTGTATGGCGTTTCCCGCAACCACATGGTGAAGGTGGTCAATCAGCTGGTGAAGCTGGGCTATCTGCAATCCCAGCGGGGCAAGAATGGTGGTATTCGCATGGCTTGCGATCCCGCCACCATCAATATCGGGCAGGTGATCAGGGCGCTGGAAGGTAATCTGGACGGCATTGACTGCGGCTCGCCCGCTTGCCACATCGTCTCTGTCTGTCTGCTCAAGAGTGCGCTGAAAGAGGCGATGGATGCGTTTCTGGCGGTGATGGACAGCTATACGCTGCAAGACCTGCTGGCCAACCGTGACGAGCTACAGAGGGTGTTTGGCGAGTTGATCCCGACGCTGGTGCTGGAGCCGGATGATGAAGATGAGCAATGACGATGAGCAATAGAAAAGGGCTGCCACTGGCAGCCCTTTTTCAATCTTGCGAATCCGACTCCGCTCGGTACGATGCCGGCATGATCCGCGCCATCTTTACCATGTTGTTCTCCACATCGAGGATTTCGATAGGATAACCGGCCAGCCGGATCCCGATGTTGGGCTGGGGGATCTCCTCCAGATATTCGAGGATCAGGCCGTTGAGGGTACGCGGGCCGTCGATGGGCAGGTGCCAGTTCATCTCCTTGTTCAGCTCACGAATATTGGCTGAGCCTTCGACCAGATAAGAACCATCTGACTGGGGATGGATCTCGTCGCTCGGCGCTGGCGTCATGGAGGTGGTGAAGTCGCCCACGATCTCTTCCAGAATGTCGTCCAGAGTGATTAGACCTTGAATATCGCCGTATTCGTCGACGATAAGGCCAATTCGCTCCTTGTTGCGCTGGAATTTGGCCAGCTGCACGTTGAGCGGCGTTCCTTCCGGAATGAAGTAAATCTCGTCCACTTCCCGCAACAGACTCGATTTGTTGAACAGATCCCTGGCTACCAGCCGCAGGGCATCGCGCGCGTGCAAAAAGCCGACAACGTCGTCGATATTGTCGCGATAGAGGAGGATTTTGGTGTGTGCGCAGTGGGCCAGCTGGCGCTGGATGCTCTTCCAGTCATCGTTGATGTCGATGGCGTAGATATCGCTGCGTGGCACCATGATGTCCTCGACCAGCATCTTGTCGAGATCCAGAATGCTCAGCAGCATCTCCTGATGACGCTGGGGGATCAGGTTACCCGCCTCATTGACGATGGTGCGCAGTTCCTCGGTGTTGAGGGAGTCATCCTTGTTGGGATTGATCTTCAGCATCTTGAGCAGGCCGCTGGTGATGCCGTTGATCAGCCAGACCAGCGGTGAGAGCGGCACCATCAGCCCCTTGAGGATCCAGGAGGCGGGATAGGCGATCTTCTCCGGAAACATGGCGGCCAGGGTCTTGGGGGTCACTTCACCGAATACCAGTACCACCAGGGTCAGCCCGAAGGTGGCGATGGCGACCCCGAGATCACCAAACAGCCGGATACAGACGATGGTGGCGATGGCGGAGGCGAGGATATTGACCAGATTGTTGCCGATCAGGATCAGCCCCAGCAGGCGATCGGGGCGGGCGAGCAGTTGCTCAACGCGACGTGCGGCTTTGTGTTTGGTCTGTGCCAGATGCCGCAGTTTGTAGCGGTTGATGGACATCAGACCGGTTTCGGCACTGGAGAAAAAGGCGGAAAGAAGGATCAAGATAACGAGAACAATCAGTAATGTACTCGTTGAGATGCTGTCCAAAAAGGGCTCCTGTTGGATGGTATGGCTAAAAGAGTATAGGTGTCAGCTCAACAGCACTTCTTTGACGAAGCGGCTGCCAAAGTAGGCAAGAGTCAGGATGAAGCTGCCAATCAGACTGAGCGTGATGACTTTGCGGCCGCGCCAGCCATAGGTGTGATGACCCCACAGCAGCAACACGTAAACACACCATGCCAGGATGGAGAGCACTGCCTTGTGAGACTTGCCCTGGGCGAACATATCTTCGAGGAAGAAGAGGCCGGAGGCGATGGAGAGTGTAAGTAGCAGCACCCCTGCAGAGATCAACTGAAACAGTCGTTTCTCCACCGTCATCAGTGGCGGCATGGCTGGCAGGTTGCTGATTTTTCGAGATTTAAGCTGTTTGTCCAGACAGGCGAGCTGCAGCGCAAACAGACAGGCGATCATCAATACCGAGTAGGCCATCAGGGCGAGGCCGATGTGCAGCAACAGCTGGGGATGGGCCTCCAGATGGGTTATGTAGCGACCCGGGATCAAGGCGCTGGCAGCCAGCAACAGGGCCGAGAAGCTGTAGACCACCGGCAGCAGGATCCAGCCGTTGAAGCGGCGGGTTACGCAAGTCATGAAGCAACTGATAATAAGGCTGACCAGCGAGGCAACGTTGAGCATGCTCAGGTTCTGGCCGTAACTCTGCAATACCTCTGAACCGAGGGCGCTGGCGTGGGCGATCAGGGCCAATCCGATACAGGCAAACAGGGAGCGCTGTCCCACCGGCTTGGCGCTCAGTAACAGATGCAGGGAGGCGATGATGGCCAGCAGATAAAACGCCAGGGCCAGAACAGAGATTACGATCATAACCAGGTCGTTGTTGCACAAGCTTTTGAGGGTAAGAGGGGCAGTATACCTTGCACGAGAAGTGCTCGCCAGTTGTGCAACGGCCGATCTGCCCATATATAGGGAGAAGCTCCCTGCTGCTGCGGTGCGGTGAATAATCGTCCTCGCGCCCGCTCTGGGTTATAATGCCCCCAATTTATTACGCCAAGAACCGGAATCCGTCATGTTTGAGAATTTGACTGAACGACTCTCGCGCACCTTGCGCAATGTCAGTGGCCGTGGTCGCCTGACCGAAGACAATATCAAGGAAACCCTGCGTGAAGTCCGCATGGCGCTGCTCGAGGCGGATGTCGCCCTGCCGGTCGTGCGTGATTTCGTGGCGCGTGTCAAAGAGCGCGCAGTCGGGCAGGAAGTGGCCAAATCCCTGAGCCCGGGCCAGGCATTCATCAAGATTGTGCACGGTGAACTGGTCACCGTAATGGGGGAGGCCAACGAACAGCTCAACCTGGCTGCCCAGCCGCCTGCGATCATCCTGATGGCCGGTCTGCAGGGGGCCGGTAAGACCACCACAGTTGGCAAACTGGCCAAGCTGCTCAAAGAGCGCAGCAAGAAGAAGGTGCTGGTAGTTAGTGCCGACGTCTATCGTCCGGCGGCGATCAAACAGCTTGAAACCTTGGCCAATGACATCGGTGTCGACTTCTTCCCGAGCGATGCCAGCCAGAAGCCGGTCGATATCGCCACCGCCGCCATCGATCAGGCGCGCAAGAAATTCTATGACGTGGTGATCGTCGATACTGCCGGTCGTCTGCACGTAGACAGCGAGATGATGGCCGAGATCCAGGATCTGCATGCCACCATCAAGCCGGTCGAGACCCTGTTCGTGGTGGATGCCATGACCGGTCAGGATGCCGCCAACACCGCCAAGGCGTTCAATGAAGCGCTGCCGCTCACCGGTGTCATCCTTACCAAGGCGGACGGCGATGCCCGTGGTGGTGCCGCCCTGTCGGTGCGTCACATCACCGGCAAGCCGGTCAAGTTTATCGGTATGGGTGAAAAGACCGATGCGCTGGAGCCGTTCCACCCGGATCGTCTCGCCTCCCGTATCCTCGGTATGGGCGATGTGCTCTCTCTGATCGAGGAAGTCGAGCGCAACGTCGATAAAGAGAAAGCGGCCAAGCTGGCCAGCAAGGTCAAGAGTGGCAAGGGTTTCGATCTGGAAGATTTCCGCGAGCAGCTGGCCCAGATGCGCAACATGGGCGGTATGATGGGGATGCTCGACAAGCTGCCCGGCATGTCCGGTCTGCCGGATAACGTGAAAGATCAGATGGATGACAAGCTCACCGTGCGAATGGAGGCGATCATCAGCTCCATGACGCCCAAGGAGCGCGCCCATCCCGATCTTATCAAGGGGTCCCGCAAACGCCGTATCGCCGCAGGTTCCGGCATGCAGGTGCAGGATGTGAACAAGCTGCTCAAGCAGTTCACCGAGATGCAGCGCATGATGAAGAAAATGTCCGGTAAAGGCGGCATGCGCAAGATGATGAGCCAGATGAAGAACATGATGCCCCCCGGTTTCGGTGGCGGTCGCGGCCCGTTCTGATCCGGCCTGCGTGTTGATGGGGGTCTGCAGTTGCAGGCCCCTTTTCATTGCCGCTCTGCGCAAAAAATGGCTGGCTTGGTTGCAATTATTACGAATCCAAGTAGAATTACGCGGCTTATTTTAAGCTAGGGTCCGCGTGTTTGCGGGCCTTGTTCATTAGATGTTAATGAGGACGATATGGTAACCATTCGTTTACAACGTGGTGGCGCGAAAAAGCGTCCGTTCTACCAGGTAGTAGTTTCTGACAGCCGTTGCGCCCGTGACGGTCGCTTCATCGAGCGCGTTGGTTTCTTCAACCCGGTTGCTGCTGGTCAAGCTGAAAAGCTGAACCTGGACCTGGCTCGTATCGAGCATTGGGTTGCTACTGGTGCCGCTGTTTCTGACCGCGTTGCCAAGCTGATCAAAGACGCTAAAAAAGCTGCTTAATCAGCCCAACGGTAAGGAGTTAAGGTGGAAAAACCTGTAGTTCTGGGCACCCTGGGTACCGTTTATGGCATCAAGGGCTGGCTTAAAGTGAACTCCTTCACCGATGTTGCCGAAGCGATTTTCGATTACAACCCCTGGCTGATTAGTCAGAACGGGGCGTGGCGTGAAATCCGGGTTTCATCCTGGAAACGTCACAACAAGGGTCTGATCTGCAAACTCGATGGTATCGATGTGCGCGAAGATGCCCTGGCATTGACCAATGTCGAGATTGGCGTACCCGCCGATCTGTTGCCTGCGTTGCCTGAAGGTGAGTTCTACTGGCGTGACCTGATTGGTTGCTCCGTGGTGACCACCAAGGGATACGACCTGGGCAAGGTGACCGAATTGATGGAAACCGGCTCCAACGATGTGTTGGTGGTTGAGGCCAATGTAAAAGATGCCTTTGGTGCAAAGGAGCGGTTGATTCCGTTCTTGGAAGAGCAGGTGATCAAGAATATTGATCTGACTGCTCGAACAATCGAAGTTGATTGGGATCCTGGTTTCTAGTTTCCCGCGCTAACACGGGTGCCGGAGGTTTCTTATGTGGATTGGGGTTATTAGCCTCTTCCCTGAAATGTTCCGAGCCATTACCGAGCACGGGGTAACGGGTCGGGCCGTCAAGAGTGGCCTGCTGCAGATTGAGTGCTGGAACCCCCGGGAGTTTACCCACGATAAACACCGTACGGTCGATGATCGTCCTTATGGTGGTGGGCCCGGCATGTTAATGATGGTTCAGCCGCTGCGTGACGCGATTCATGCAGCCAAGCAAGCGGCGGGAGACGGGGCGAAAGTCATCTATCTCTCTCCTCAGGGACGCAAGCTGACTCAAGCGGGCGTAACCGAGTTGGCGACGAATCAGAAACTGATTCTGGTAGCCGGTCGATACGAAGGTATCGATGAACGCGTGATACAAACCGAAGTCGACGAAGAGTGGTCTATCGGGGATTACGTGTTAAGTGGTGGCGAGTTGCCTGCCATGACCCTGATCGATGCGGTTTCGCGTCTGGTCCCGGGGGTTTTGGGTGATCAGGCCAGTGCCGAGCAAGACTCCTTCACGGATGGCTTGCTGGATCATCCCCACTACACTCGGCCGGAGGTGTTGGATGGATTGGTGGTGCCCGAGGCGCTGACAAGCGGCAATCACGAAGTGATTCGACGCTGGCGTCTCAAGCAGTCGCTCGGACGAACCTGGCAAAGAAGGCCGGAACTTATTAACAACCTAGCTCTGACTGACGAGCAAGAATCACTTCTTGCCGAGTATGTCCGCGAAGTGCGTGACAGCGTTAAGTAGAGTTTTCAGTTTATCCTAGGTAAGGAAAGACAATGAGCAAGATTATTCAGCAGCTTGAACAAGAGCAACTGCGTACCGACATCCCGGCTTTTGCCCAGGGCGACACTGTACGTGTTCAAGTTCGTGTTAAAGAAGGTGGTAAAGAGCGTCTGCAGGCTTTCGAAGGCATCGTTATTGCCAAGCGTAACCGCGGTCTGCACTCTGCTTTCACCGTTCGCAAGATCTCCAACGGCGAAGGTGTTGAGCGTGTATTCCAGACTCACTCTCCGCTGATCCACAGTGTAGAACTGAAGCGTCGTGGTGATGTTCGCCGCGCCAAACTGTACTACCTGCGCAACCTGTCCGGCAAAGCTGCTCGTATCAAAGAGAAGCTCAACTAATTCGATTCGAATTGGTGTCGGTATGTCGGCAAATAGCTCGACAGGTAGTGAAAAGGCTCGCCAATGGCGAGCCTTTTTTGTATCCGTCTATTGGCTATCTGGGAGCCGTTACTGGATGACCCGAACTACCGAGTTGTCTCGCCCGAAGGGGCCTGGCACATAGTCATCCGCTGCCCAGTCATTCTCGTAGAGGGTTTCCCCTGCCGGGGTGATGAGCTGGTAGCAATATTCGAAGTAACCCGGGCCGTCGGTCGGCAGATTGAGGGTGGCTTTGAACTCGCCGCTCTTCATGCGCTTCAGCTCGACCGGTTGCCACTGGGTGAACTCGCCGATCAGCATCACCTGTTCCGCCCCTGCTGCTGCCTCTTTCTCTACGGCAAAGGTCACCTTGACCTCGGGCTTGGACTTTAAAAACTGTTTGATCAGTGGCATGACGCCTCCTTGTCTGTGAGTTAAAAATGGCTCCTGTCTATTTTTATACCACCATATGACAAAGATGTTGATAAGGCAGATCAAGTCGGCAAGGCAAAATAGCGTTGCAGCAAACTGTGGGTAAAGTCGATCTTGAGATAGAAGCCGCGGGGCAGGGTCATGATGGGTTGACCATCGCGGCCGATGGCGCGAGTCAGCGCCTTGTTGTTGGCCGCCTTGGGCCGCAGTTGCATCACCTGGCCGTGGCGTGCGCTGATCTGCTCCACTTCTCCCAGCACTATCATGTCCATTAGCTCCTCCCAGTCCTGACGCAGTAGCCGATCTTCCTCTTCATTCGGGCTCCACATCAGCGGCATGCCGACTCGCCGCTCGCCAACCGGGATCTCCCGACTGCCTTCCACCGGGATCCAGAGCACCCGGGAGAGCTTGTTGCGTACGTTGGACTCCTCCCAGCGCTGGCCGCTGACGCCGATCAGCGGGGCGACGCAGACGAAGGTGGTCTCCAGCGGTTTGCCTTGAGGATCCACGGGGATCGTCTTGAGTTCGATCCCCAGCTCCGGGAAGTCCTGCTCCGGCTTGCTCCCTGCGCTGGCTCCCAGTTGCAGCTCGATCAACTGACCGACCCACCCCTTGTCACGGCGCAGGTCTTTGGGCACCGCAACACCAGCCTCGGCGGCCAGCTGCGCCAGCGTGAAGCCGGCCATGGCATAGGCGCGGCTCAATAACTCCTGCTCGGATTGGGGATTGCTTGGCATAGTTGGCTCCATCTTGCTCGCCATATTCTAACAGGGGAGGATCCCGAGAAGGATCGCTGTTTTTATAACCGATCCTGAGTGGATAAGATCAAATGCAGAGAATTTGGGGGCTATCAGTTCATCATTATGATTTTAAAGGATTTTGTCTGTTTTATCGAGCAGTAAGCCAGGTCTGGTTTGACCTCGAAATAGTTGTCCAAGGGTTTGTGCATGATGTTACACACAGTTATCCACAGAAATCTTGGATAAGTGGATGAAAGTGATTGGAGTCGCTGATATGTTACAAAAAATTGTGAATGCCACCCCATTTTTACAGGGTAAACGGGGTAGATATTGTGCCACTCCTGTGGATAATTTCGCCGCGGTGGATCTTTGAGCAGTTGAACTTGTTCACAATCCGGATCATGGATCTGACTCTTGGGGGAACATGGACCTAGATCCAGTTGCCTTATCTCAAGTTTATAAAAAATAATGATTTTTTATATTTTATGTCGCGTGGTGATACGGAGGGGCACTTTTCGCGTACAGTTAAAAAGTACTGTATATACCCGTTTGCTAACAGCTTTATGCACAGCCTGGGTGGGCAACTTGGGGGCGCGGATCCTTGGATTTGTTTATAAGTATGTTTGAAATCGAAAGTTATTCATGAAACAGGGGATTCACTCCTTGTTTGCTGCCACGGAGTGAATGTGGAACAATCTCCTTATAGATTCAGCCTTTATAAGGTGATCACGTGATTGATGGCGACGGATTTCGTCCCAATGTCGGTATCGTGATCTGTAACCGTGAAGGACAAGTGTTGTGGGCTAAACGCTATGGGCAGCACTCCTGGCAGTTTCCGCAGGGGGGGGTTGATGATGGTGAAACGCCAGAGCAGGCCATGTATCGAGAGCTGTATGAGGAGATTGGCCTCAAGCCCGAAGATGTGACCATCATGGCCACCAGTCGTAACTGGCTAAAGTACCGTTTACCCAAACGTCTTGTCCGCTGGGACAGTTCACCGGTCTGTATTGGCCAAAAACAAAAATGGTTCCTGTTACAGCTGAATTCGGGCAAGGAGTCGCGGATCCAGTTCGGTTGTCATGGCCATCCCGAATTTGACGACTGGCGCTGGGTCAGCTTCTGGTATCCGGTGCGTCAGGTCGTCTCGTTCAAGCGGGAGGTTTACCGCCGGGTCATGAAAGAGTTTGCCCCGCTGGCGATGCCAGTGCCGGTAGTGCAGGTCAACAAGAAGGATGGGCGGCGCAACCGCGCCCGTTAAGGAGCACAGATTAGTTGTTAACGGAACTGAGACGTATCGTCGAGAGCATGGCCGAGGCCAATACCCTCGAGCAGGCCTTGCAGGCATTGGTGAGCCAGACCCGGCACGCCATGGCAGTGGACTGCTGCTCCGTCTATGTCTCGGAACCCGAGGTGCGCCGCTATCGCTTGGCGGCTACCGACGGCTTGGCCCCGTCCGCAGTCGGCAAGGTGACTCTGCCTTACGAGCAAGGCATCGTCGGTCTGGTGGGTCAGCGGGAAGAGTTGATCAACCTGGCTGATGCCCCCGCGCACCCCAGTTTCAAATTCCTGCCCGATGTTGCCGAAGAGGCGTTCCGCTCCTTCCTCGGCGCTCCCATCATGCATCAGCGTCAGGTAGTCGGCATTCTGGTGGTGCAGCAGAAGGAGAGCCGCCGCTTCGATGAGGGGGAAGAGTCCTTCATGGTCACCCTGGCGGCCCAGCTGGCGGCGCGGATCGCCCAGGCGCAAGCCAAGGGGTGGTTGCAGAAGACCGACTGGAGCAAGCCGCTGCGTGGTATTGCCGGTGCCAGCGGCATCGCCATGGCCAAGGCCTGGGTGTGGCGGCCCCGTAAGGCGCTCTCGTCCATTACCCCGCGCAAGGATGAAGACCATGCCAGCCAGCTGGCGCGGCTGGAGCTGGCGGTTGAGGAGGTGCGCCACGATCTGGAGAGTCTGGCGCTGCGTTTTCGCGAGAGCTACAGCCAGGATTCGGTGGCGATCTTCGATATCTATCTCCATCTGCTCAGCGATCCCGGCTACATCAAGCCCATTCGCAACAAGGTGAGCAAGGAGCACTGGACTGCGGTCTCTGCGGTCAAGCTGATTAGCGATCGCTTGATCGAGCAGTTCAAGGGGATGAAGGATCCCTACCTGCAGGAGCGCTCCACCGACGTGAAGGATATTGCCCAGCGGCTGATCAGCCGACTGGTGCAGAATGAACCGGAACATATCTCCATCGGCGAGCCGGTGGTGCTGGTTGCCGACGAGGTGACAGCCACCATTCTGGCGGAAGTGCCCCGCGAGTATCTGACCGGGGTGGTCTCGCTCAAGGGGGGAACCAACTCCCATGCGGCCATTCTGGCCCGCGCCATGGGGGTGGCCGCCATCATGGGGGTCGATCTGCCCCTTGGTGACATAGGCGGTCGCATGCTGGTCGTCGATGGCTACAGCGGCGATCTCTTCATCGAGCCCAATCAGGTGATCCTGACCGAGTATCGTCAGCTGCTGAGCGAAGAGCGGGCGCTCGATACCCTGGTGCGCAGCGTCGACAACCTGCCATCCGAGACGGCCGACGGCACCAAGGTCTCCCTGTTGCTCAACGCCGGTCTCAGCGCCGATACCGAGATCTCCCTCAACCAGCTGGCGGACGGGGTCGGGCTCTATCGCACCGAGATCCCCTTCATGCTGCAGGAGAGCTTCCCCTCCGAGTGGGAGCAGACTGCCCGCTATCGCGGCATTCTGGAGACCTACCGCAACCGACCGGTCTGCATGCGGACGCTGGATGTGGGCGGCGACAAGCCGTTACCCTATTTCCCCATCGTCGAGGAAAACCCCTTCCTTGGCTGGCGGGGGATCCGGATCACCCTGGATCACCCCGAACTGTTTCTGGTGCAGCTCAAAGCGATGCTGAGGGCTAGTGAAGGGCTGGACAATCTGGCCATCATGCTGCCGATGATCAGCAGCGTCAGCGAAATCAAAGCCTCCCGTCGTCTGCTGGATCAGGCGTGGCGAGAGGTGTCGGAAGAGGCGGCGAGCCGCGATGCAGTGATCCGCTACCCCAGCCTAGGGGTGATGATCGAGGTGCCCTCAGCCCTCTTTATCTTGCCGGAGATGGCGCCGCTCATCGACTTCTGGTCTGTGGGCAGTAACGACCTTACCCAGTACCTGCTGGCGGTGGATCGCAACAACTCCCGCGTTGCCAACATCTACGATGCCTTCCATCCTGCGGTGATCCGCGCCCTGCAACAGCTGGTTGATGCTTCCCATCGCTACCAGAAGCCGGTGTCGGTGTGTGGCGAGCTGGCCGGTGATCCGGTCGGTGTATTGCTGCTGCTGGCCATGGGTTATCGCCGCTTCAGTATGAATACCCACAACATCGCCCGGATCAAGTACGTGCTGCGTCAATCCACCCTGAGCGAGTTGACCGAACTGATGGCCGATGGCCTCAAACATGACAACCCCCACGTACTGCGCGGCCTGTTTGCCCGCTATCTGGAGGAGCATGGTTTGGGCGGTTTGCTGCGAGCCGGTCATAAATCGAAACAGAGTGATTGATAATCATGCCTTGTCCCTGCTGACGAATGATCGGAAAATGCGGCTTTTATTTTGACTGGGGCCGCATATGCAGCACGATGGATATTGGGTTTTCTCGCAGATTGATCCCGTAGCATTCAGTTTGGGACCACTATCGGTACGCTGGTATGGTCTCATGTACCTGTTCGGTTTTGCGTTTGCCATGTGGCTTGCCGGCCGTCGCGCCGATACACCGAATAGCGGCTGGACCCGCAACGAGGTGTCGGATCTGCTGTTCTACGGTTTCCTCGGGGTGATCCTCGGTGGCCGTGTCGGTTACGTGCTGTTCTACAACTTCGATCTCTTCCTCGCGGATCCCACCTATCTGTTCAAGATCTGGACCGGCGGTATGTCGTTCCACGGTGGTCTGATCGGGGTGATCACCGCGATGATCTGGTTTGCCCACAAGACCAAGCGCCACTTCTTCACCGTGGCCGACTTTGTGGCACCGCTCATTCCGTTTGGTCTCGGCGTTGGCCGGATCGGCAACTTCCTCAACGGCGAGCTGTGGGGCCGGGTCACCGATGTGCCCTGGGCCATCATCTTCCCGGAGGCGGGCCCCGAGCCGCGTCATCCCTCCCAGCTCTACCAGTTCGCACTGGAAGGGGTGGTGCTGTTCATCATCCTCAACCTGTTCTGGCGCAAGAATCCGCCCCGTGGTGCCATCTCCGGCATGTTCCTGCTGTTCTACGGCCTGTTCCGCTTCCTGGTGGAGTTTGTGCGCCAGCCGGACAGCCAGCTCGGTCTCTACTTCCAGGAAATTAGCATGGGCCAGATCCTCTCCACCCCGATGATTATCGCCGGTGCCCTGATGATTTGGGTTGCCTACAAGCGTCCGCAGTTGTTCGGTAATGCCGTGAAGGAGGTGAAATAATGCGAGCTTATCTCGACCTGATGCAGAAAATCCTCGATGAGGGCACCGTCAAGTCAGACCGTACCGGCACCGGTACTGTCTCCCTGTTCGGCCATCAGATGCGCTTCAATCTGGCGGAAGGTTTCCCGCTGGTGACCACCAAGAAGTGCCACCTGCGCTCCATCATTCACGAGCTGCTCTGGTTCCTCAATGGCGATACCAATACCGCCTATCTGAAGGAAAATGGCGTCAGCATCTGGGATGAGTGGGCCGACGAGAATGGCGATCTGGGGCCGGTTTACGGCGCGCAGTGGCGCTCCTGGTCTGCGGCCGACGGCTCTGTCATCGACCAGATCCAGAAGGCGGTGGATGACATCAAGCACAACCCGGATTCGCGCCGTATCATCGTATCCGCCTGGAACGTGGGCGAGCTGGACAAGATGGCGCTGGCTCCCTGCCACGCCTTCTTCCAGTTCTATGTGGCGGACGGTAAGCTCTCCTGCCAGCTTTACCAGCGCAGCTGTGATGTGTTCCTCGGCCTGCCGTTCAACATCGCCAGCTATGCCCTGCTGACCCACATGATGGCCCAGCAGTGCGATCTGGAAGTGGGTGACTTCGTCTGGACCGGTGGTGATGTGCACCTCTACTCCAACCACATGGAGCAGACTGCGCTGCAGCTATCCCGCGAGCCGCGCCCGCTGCCGACCCTGATGATCAAGCGCAAACCTGACTCCATCTTCGATTACAAGTTCGAGGATTTCGAGATCGAGGGTTATGACCCCCATCCCGGCATCAAGGCGCCCGTCGCCATCTGATAGCAAGGCGCCTCAGGGCGCCTTTTTTATGCAGTTAAATAATTGAAAATTCATTTTATTGATTAATAAGACGGTAGCCAGAGACGAGGAAAAACCTGCTTATAGCAGGTATGTTCTATTTTGCCTTCGGTTTTTTCGTTGTATTGAGCAGCAAGAAACGATTTTCCATTGGTTGTTGCAGGAGATAGACTCAAACCAAAGCAATACGGTGGAAAATTTAACCATGAGTGACGTAATCAAAAAGTTCCTGAAGCTGGAGGCCGCCTCCGGAATTATTCTGATCATGGCTGCCATGCTGGCAATGATTTTAGCCAATACCGCGCTGGCTGGCGGGTATCAGGCGTTTCTCGACACGCCGGTGCAGGTGCGCATTGCGGCCCTCGACATCAACAAGCCGCTGCTGCTCTGGATCAACGATGGCTTTATGGCGATCTTCTTCCTGCTGGTTGGCTTGGAAGTGAAACGAGAGATGCTGGAAGGGGCGCTCTCGACCCGGGTTCAGGCGACCTTCCCTGCTATTGCGGCGGTGGGCGGCATGCTGGCTCCGGCCTTGATCTACGCCTTTTTCAACTATTCGGATGAAGTGGCGCGTGCTGGCTGGGCGATCCCGGCTGCGACCGACATCGCCTTTGCCCTCGGGGTGATGGCGCTGCTTGGCAAGCGGGTTCCGGTGAGCCTCAAGGTATTCCTGTTGGCACTGGCCATCATGGATGACCTCGGTGTCATCATCATCATCGCGCTCTTCTATACCCAGCAACTGTCGCTGGAGGCGCTGGCCATCGGTATTCTGGCAACCCTCACCCTGCTTTGGATGAATCGTCGTGGTGAGGACAGGATCAGCCTTTACATGCTGGTTGGTCTGGTGCTCTGGGTTGCGGTGCTCAAGTCTGGTGTCCATGCGACGTTGGCCGGTGTGGTGGTGGGCTTTATGGTTCCGCTTAACGGCAAGCGTTACGCCTCGCCACTCAAGTATCTGGAGCATCAACTGCACCCCTGGAGTGCCTATCTGATCCTACCTCTGTTTGCCTTTGCCAACGCAGGGGTATCGCTGGAAGGGATTGGTCTCTCCTCCCTGCTGAGTCCGGTACCCATGGGGATCATGCTGGGGCTGTTTATCGGCAAGCCGCTCGGGGTGTTCACCATCAGCTGGCTGTCGGTCAAGCTGGGCATCGCCCAGTTGCCGCCCGGGGTCAACTTCAAGCAGATTTTTGCGGTCAGCATCCTCTGTGGCATCGGGTTCACCATGTCGATGTTTATCGCGTCGCTCGCCTTCGAGCACGGTGGGCTGGATTACGGCAGCTACTCTCGCCTCGGGATCCTGGTGGGCTCCACCATGGCGGCGGTAGTCGGCTATCTGGCCTTGCGCATGGCCCTTCCCAAGGGAGAAGGGGAACAGAGTACGGAGGGACTATGAAGCTGCATACAGGGTTGTTGATGCTGTTGTTGAGCCCCGCGGCCTGGGCCGGCGGGCTGGAGGATTGCAAGCAGGACGCCGCTTCGGCGAACTGCTCTGCCTATCTGAACGGAGTGGTAGACAGTGCCCTGCTGCTGGGGGACAAGCAGGCCAAGGCGCGCTTTGGCGAGACCTTCTCCGAGCGGGCGCTAAGCAGCCGGGCTGGCGAGATGGTCAAGCGCTCCAACAAGCGTTATTGCGCTGACCGGATGCCGGACAAGGCACGCCTCAAGGCCAGTCTGATGGAGCAGTTTGGCGCGAACAAGGTTGACTCGGTTAGCGACATGTATGACATTCTGGCGGTTGAACTCAGCTGCTACCGGAGTCCGCGTCAAGCGGGAACCCCATCGGATGTCACACCTTAACTACAACCATCTCTACTATTTCTGGATGACTCAGAAGAAGGGCTCCGTTACCCAGGCAGCAGAAGCCCTTTTTTTGACCCCGCAAACCGTCACCGGTCAGATCAAGCTGCTGGAGCAGCGCCTCGGGGGCAAGCTGCTCAAACGCAAGGGGCGCTCTCTTGAGGCGACCGAGCTGGGTCAGCTGGTGTTTCGTTATGCCGACAAGATGTTCAGCCTCTCCTACGAGATGCTCGATATCGTCAACTACCGCAAGGAGAGCCAGATCCTGTTCGACGTCGGCATCGCCGATGCCCTCTCCAAGCGCCTTGCCAGCCGCGTGCTGCTCTCTGTCATCCCCAATGATGGCTCCATCCACCTGCGCTGCTTCGAATCGACCCACGAACTACTGCTGGAGCAGCTGAGCGAGCACAAGCTCGATATGATCCTCTCCGACTGCCCGGTAGATTCCAGCCAGCATGCTGGATTGCTCTCCAAACGGCTGGGCGGCTGTGGCGTCAGCTTCTTCTGCAAGGCGCCATTGCCCGAAAAGCCATTTCCCGCCTGTCTGGAGGAGCGCAAGCTGTTGATCCCCGGTCGCCGTACTGCCATGGGGCGTCAGCTGACCCAGTGGTTCGAGCAGCAGGGGGTTTCTCCCAGCATTCTTGGCGAGTTTGATGATGCCGCCTTGATGAAGGCGTTTGGCTTCTTCAATCAGGGCATCTTCATGGCTCCCACCATCTATCGGGAGGAGATCCTTGAGGGGGAGGGGGTGATGCTGATCGGGGAAACCCAGGATCTGATGGAGGAGTATTACGTCATCTTCGCCGAGCGAATGATCCAGCATCCGGCGGTGAAGCGGGTCTGCGAGAGCGATTTTACCTTTCTCTTTTCCGGCCAGGAGAACTTCTCCGCCATCCAGCCGGCCACCCTGTCGTTTTAAAACGACCCGTCACCACGTATCATCGGCGATCAGTGGTAGAGGAGAGATATGATGCAACTTGAAGAGATGGAAGCCAATGCGAGTAAAGCGGTGGCCTTGCTCAAGGCGCTGGCCAACGAACGGCGGCTGTTTATTCTGTGCCAGTTGCTGGAGCGCGAACTGTCGGTGGGGGAGCTCAACGAGCGATTGGGATTGAGTCAGTCGGCCTTGTCACAGCATCTTGCGCTGCTGCGGCGGGATGAGCTGGTGACAACGCGCAAAGAGGCCCAGACGGTCTACTATTCGCTGCGCAGCCATGAGGTGCGTGAAATGATCAGTTTGCTGCATCGACTTTATTGCAGCGCAGATAAATAAAAAACCGGCACTAAGGCCGGTTTTTTCAGCTTTGATCAGCAGAAGCTGATTAAGCCATAGCTTTGATCTGGGCAGACAGGCGGCTCTTGTGACGAGCAGCTTTGTTCTTGTGGATCAGGCCTTTGGTCGCCATACGATCCATGATCGGCTGAGCAACAGCGAAAGCGGCAGTCGCAGCAGCTTTGTCGCCAGAGGCGATAGCAGCAATGACTTTCTTCAGGTAGGTACGGGTCATGGAACGACGGCTGGCGTTGTGCTGACGGCGTTTTTCTGACTGAAGAGCGCGCTTCTTAGCAGATTTGATGTTAGCCAAGGTAAAACTCCTAAAACTGTCTTAGCGAGTGTATTGAAAAGGCCCGGAAATATGCCCTTCCAACCACATATTGTCAAATGATTTGTGCAAATAAACACCGCCTCCCGGTGGTGTGTCAGTAGGGAGACGGTTAAACTGTCGGCCGATTCTAGCAGCATTCTTTTCATTCTGACAGTTCCAGAGGCCTCGTCTTGAGTAAGAAATTGATCAAATCCGGCATGATAGTGTCCGGAATGACGCTGGCATCCCGAGTAATGGGCTTGGTTCGCGATGTGGTTATCGCAAATCTGCTCGGTGCCGGGGTGGCCGCCGACGTCTTCTTTTTTGCCAATCGCATTCCCAACTTTCTGCGTCGCCTGTTCGCCGAAGGTGCCTTCAACCAGGCCTTTGTTCCCGTGATGACGGAGTACAAGAAAAATGGCGACGAGGGGGAAGTGCGTGAATTGCTGGCCGCAGTGGCGGGCACGCTGGGGGGGATAGTGACTGTGGTCACCCTGCTCGGTGTGCTGGGGTCTGGTGTGCTGACCGCGCTGTTTGGCTGGGGCTGGTTCTGGGACTGGCTGCATGGCGGCCCTGCGGCCGAGAAGTTCGAGCTCGCCAGTCTGATGCTCAAAATCACCTTCCCTTACCTCTGGTTTATCACTTTTACCGCCATGGCGGGGGCCATCCTCAACACCTTCGGCCGCTTTGCAGTCTCGTCGTTTACGCCGGTGTTTCTCAACATCACCATGATTGCGGCGGCCTGGTGGATTGCGCCGCTGATGGACAAACCTGAGATCTCGCTGGCGATTGGTGTCTTTTTGGGCGGTTTGGTGCAGTTTTTGTTCCAGTACCCCTTTTTGCGCCAAATCAACATGCTGGTATGGCCCAAGTGGGGATGGAATCACCCTGGGGTGGTGAAGATCCGCACACTGATGATCCCAGCCCTGTTCGGGGTCTCGGTCAGCCAGATCAACCTGCTGGTCAACACTATGCTGGCTTCTTTCCTCGCGACCGGTGCCATCAGCTATCTTTACTACTCGGATCGCCTGCTGGAGTTCCCCCTCGGGCTGTTTGCGGTAGCCATCAGTACCGTGATCCTGCCTGCGCTGGCTAAGAAGCATGTGGATGCCGATCCGGCGGACTTCTCCCGCACCATGGATTGGGGGGTGCGGATGGTGATGCTGCTCGGCCTGCCCGCCATGATAGGCATTGCGGTGATGCGCGAGCCCATTTTGCGGGTGCTGTTCATGCGCGGCGAGTTCGGCCTGCATGAAGTGAGCATGTCGAGCGCGAGCCTGCTGGCCTCCACTACCGGTCTGCTCTCCCTGATGCTGATCAAGGTACTGGCACCCGGTTACTACGCCCGTCAGGACACCAAAACTCCGGTGCGGATCGGGGTGATGTCGATGATTGCCAACATGGTCTGCAACCTCATCTTCATCTACCCGCTCGGTTACGTGGGGCTGGCGCTCTCGACCGCCTGCTCGGGCACTCTGAATGCGGCCTTGCTGTTCAAGGGGTTGTACCAGCAGAGCGTCTATCGTCCCTCCCGCCATACTGGCGTATTCTGCCTCAAGCTGCTGGTCGCCAGCGTGCTGATGGGCGGCGTGCTCGCCTATCTGTCGCCGGATCTGGCCCAGTGGGGCGCATGGAGCATGGGTAAGGCCAGTTTGCAGCTGACCATGCTGCTGTCGCTGGGGGCTGCGGTCTATGCCGTGGTGTTGCTGCTGCTGGGCATTCGGCCGCGTCACCTTAAATCGGGGCAGCAGTAGCCGTGATCCTGCGGTGTCATGGGGATAGTGTCTCATGGCGCCGCCAAGGGGCGGGATTGGGCCCGGATAGTTGAAATCAGGCTATGAGGGCTGACCCTGCCTGCTGCCTGATATATAATCCGCCGATTTCCATGGCAGCAACGCACAAGGCACTGATGGAGCTTATTCGCGGCATTCACAATCTCAAGCCCCGTCACCGGGGATGTGTATTAACCATTGGCAACTTTGATGGGGTTCATCAGGGTCACCATGCGGTATTGGCACGTCTCAAGGAGAAAGCGGCCCAGCTGGGATTGCCCGCCTGCGTCATGCTGTTTGAGCCGCAGCCGCTGGAGCTGTTTGCCGGCACAGCTGCGCCCGCCCGGCTGAGCCGGTTGCGGGAAAAGTACGAAGCACTGCAGGGGCTGCATATCGACCGCATGCTCTGTGTGCGCTTCAGCTACCGCTTTGCCGAGCAGGCGGCCTCGACATTCATCGAGCAGTTGCTGGTGGAGAAGCTCGGAGTGCGCTATCTGGTGGTCGGCGATGATTTTCGCTTCGGCAAGGGGCGGGAAGGGGATTTCCACCTGCTGGAGGAGGCGGGCCATCGCTTCGGCTTCGAGGTGATCAGTACCCAGAGCTTCCAGCTCGAACGGCAGCGGGTCAGCAGCACACTAGTACGTGAGGCCTTGAAAGCGGGCAGGATGGCGGAGGTGGAGCTGATGCTTGGCCGTCCCTACATCATCAGCGGCCGGGTGGCCCACGGCGACAAGCTGGGGCGCACCATAGGTTTTCCCACTGCCAATCTGGCCCTCAAGCGTCAGGTGATCCCGGTCGGTGGCGTGTTTGCGGTGGAAGTGATATGTTCCGGCAAGACCTTCCCCGGTGTAGCCAATGTGGGTGTACGGCCGACCTTGAGCGGTACACAAGCCAGATTGGAAGTACATCTATTTGATTTTTCTGGTGATCTATATGGTCAGCAGGTCAAGGTGCTGCTTCGCCACAAGCTGCGCGAAGAGCAGAAGTTTGCCTCTTTCACTGCCTTGAAAGAGCAGATCGAACGAGATGCCCTGGCGGCCCGAGCCTGGTTCGGGCTGCCACAATTCAATTTACCCAGCACTCTTTTAGAAAAGAAGGGAACCCAGGACTGATGAGCGACTATAAACACACCCTGAATCTTCCGGAAACCGAGTTTCCGATGCGTGGCGATCTGGCCAAGCGCGAACCCAACATGCTGAAACGTTGGTACGATCAGGATCTCTACGGCGCTATTCGCCGCGCCAAAGCGGGCAAGCCTTCTTTCATTCTGCATGATGGCCCCCCCTATGCGAACGGCAACATTCACATCGGTCACTCGGTCAACAAGATCCTCAAAGACATCATCATCAAGTCCAAGGGCCTCTCCGGTTTCGATTCCCCCTATGTGCCGGGTTGGGATTGCCACGGTCTGCCTATCGAACTGAAAGTAGAAGGCATGGTCGGCAAGCCGGGCGAGAAGGTTTCCGCTGCCGAATTCCGCGCCGAGTGCCGCAAATACGCCAAGACCCAGATCGAAGCGCAGAAGACCGACTTCATCCGTCTGGGTGTGCTGGGTGACTGGGAACACCCCTACCTGACCATGGATTTTGGCACCGAAGCCAACATCATCCGCTCCATGGCCAAGATCGTTGAAAACGGTCACCTGCACAAAGGTTCCAAGCCGGTGCACTGGTGTACCGATTGCGGCTCCGCGCTGGCTGAAGCCGAAGTGGAGTACTACGACAAGAACTCTCCCTCCATCGATGTGCGCTTCAAGGCCGTTGATGAGGCGACCGTTGCCGCCAAGTTTGACTGCGCCGAAGGCCACACCGGCAAGGGCCCGATCTCTGCGGTGATCTGGACCACCACTCCGTGGACCCTGCCAGCCAACCGCGCCATCGCCATGCACGCCGATCTGGATTACGCACTGGTGCAGGTTGAAGGTGAGCATCCCGAGCGTCTGATCCTGGCCGCCGAGCTGGTCAAGGATGTGATGGATCGCGCCGGTATCGAGAAGTTCCACAATCTGGGTTACGCCAAGGGCGCCGCGCTTGAGTTGCTGCGATTCAACCACCCCTTCTACAGCTTCGACGTGCCGGTGGTACTGGGTGACCACGTCACCCTGGATGCCGGTACCGGCGCCGTACACACTGCCCCAGGCCACGGTCAGGAAGACTTCGTGGTCGGCCAGAAATACGGTCTGGAAGTGGCCAACCCGGTTGGCAGCAACGGTGTTTACCTGCCGGATACCGAACTGTTTGCTGGCCAGCATGTGTTCAAGGCCAATGCCTCCGTGATCGAAGTGCTGACCGAGCGCGGCGCCTTGCTGCATCACAAGGTGTTCAACCACTCCTATCCGCACTGCTGGCGTCACAAGACCCCGATCATCTTCCGTGCCACCCCGCAGTGGTTCATCAGCATGGAGCAGAAGGGTCTGCGCAAGCGCGCGCTGGAAGAGATCGAGCGCATCGAGAAGGACGGCATTGCCCAGCAAGGCCAGAGCGGCTGGGTACCGGCCTGGGGTAAAAACCGCATTCAGGCGATGGTTGAGAACCGCCCTGACTGGTGTATCTCCCGTCAGCGTACTTGGGGTGTGCCCATCTCCCTGTTCGTCCATAAAGAGACCCAGGAACTGCATCCGGAATCCGTGCGCCTGATGCACGAAGTAGCCAAGCGGGTCGAGCAGTCCGGCATTCAGGCATGGTGGGATCTGGACAAGGCTGAGCTGCTGGGTAGCGACGCCGACATGTACGACAAGGTGCCTGACACCCTCGACGTCTGGTTTGACTCCGGTTCTACCCACGCCTCCGTGGTCGATGCCCGTCCCGAGTTCAACGGCAAGCCAGCCGACATGTATCTGGAAGGTTCTGACCAGCACCGTGGCTGGTTCATGTCCTCCCTGATGATCGGTGTGGCCATGAAGGACAAGGCTCCCTACAACCAGGTGCTGACTCACGGCTTCACCGTGGATGGTCAGGGTCGCAAGATGTCCAAGTCCATCGGCAACGTGGTGAGCCCGCAGGACGTAATGAACAAGCTGGGTGCAGACATCCTGCGTCTGTGGGTAGCGAGCACTGACTACACCGGCGAGATGACCGTCTCCGACGAGATCCTCAAGCGCTCTGCCGATGCCTATCGTCGTATCCGCAACACCGCCCGCTTCCTGCTGGCCAACCTGAACGGCTTCAATCCGGCGACCGACATGGTGGCTCCTGCCGACATGGTGGTAGTGGATCGCTGGGCTGTGGGCCGTGCCAAAGCAGTACAGGCCGAGATCGTGGCCGCATTCGACGAGTACAACTTCCACGGCGTGACACAGAAGCTGATGCAGTTCTGCTCCATCGAGATGGGCTCCTTCTATCTGGATGTCATCAAGGATCGTCAGTACACCGCCAAGGCTGACAGCCTGGCCCGTCGCTCCTGCCAGACCGCCCTCTATCACATCGCCGAGGCCATGGTGCGCTGGATGGCGCCGATCATGAGCTTCACCGCCGATGAAATCTGGGCCCTGCTGCCGGGTGAGCGCGGCGAGTTCGTCTTCACTGAAGAGTGGTACGACGGCCTGTTCGGGCTGGAAGCGGGCGAAGTGCTGAACGACGATTTCTGGGCCGAGATCCTCACCGTGCGTGGTGAAGTGAACAAGGCGCTGGAAGTGGCCCGTGGCGAGAAGCGTATCGGAGGCTCCCTGCAGGCCGAACTGACCCTGTTCGCCAAGCCGGAGCTGGCTGCACGCCTGAATGCCCTGGCCGATGAGCTGCGTTTCGTGCTGCTCACCTCCAAGGCCAAGGTGGTCGTGGTTGATACTGCGCCGGAAGGCTCTGTGGCGACCGAACGTGATGACCTGTGGCTGAGCGTGGCCCAGTCTGCCGCCGCCAAGTGCGACCGCTGCTGGCACCATGTCGAAGATGTGGGCACCATAGCCGGTCACGAAGAGATCTGTGGCCGCTGCGTCACCAACGTCGAGGGTGACGGCGAAACGCGTCAATTTGCCTGATGAACATGACTCAACATAAAAGCGGCCTGCGTTGGCTGTGGCTGGCAGTGCTGGCCTTTGTACTGGACCAGGCGAGCAAGCTTGCCGTGGTCAAGTTGCTGCCATTTGGTTACCCGGGGGTGGAGATCACCCCCTTCTTCAATCTGGTTCACGTCTACAACAAGGGCGCCGCATTCAGCTTTCTGGCTGATCAGGGGGGCTGGCAGCGCTGGTTCTTCGCGGTGCTGGCTTTTGCCATCTGTGGATTGCTGATCCACTGGCTGCACAAGCAGTCGGTGACCCAGCGTTGGAGCGGTATCGCCTATTCATTCATCATCGGCGGCGCCCTCGGCAACGTCTTTGATCGACTGGTGTTGGGCCATGTGGTCGATTTTCTCGATTTCTACTGGGGTTCCGCTCACTGGCCTGCGTTCAACCTGGCCGACAGCTTTATCTTTATCGGGGCCGCCATGATTGTGCTGGACGGTTTCCGTGGTGAGAAAAAGGAGCAGGCATGAGCCAGCAGATCACCGCTAACAGCAGCGTGCTGTTCCACTTCTCCATCAAGCTGGAAGATGGCTCGGTTGCCGACAGCACGGCGCTGCACGGCAAACCAGCCCGCCTGCGGATGGGCGATGGCAGCCTGACCCCCACCTTCGAGCAGTGTCTGCTGGGCCTGTGCGAAGGGGAGAGCAAGAGTTTTACTCTGGCGCCGGAAGAGGCCTTTGGTCTCTCCAATCCCGACAATATCTACCATCTCGACCGTGCCAAATTTGGCGCCGATGTGGAGCCAAAAGTCGGCACCATCATCCTGTTCGATCAGCCCAATGGCAGCGAGCTGCCGGGCATTATCCGGGCGGTAGCCGGGATGTCGGTGACGGTCGATTTCAACCACCCGCTGGCCGGTCATACCGTCACCTTCGAGGTGGAGATCCTGGGCGTTGATGATGAGGAGAAGGTGCATTAATGGATATTCTGCTCGCTAACCCTCGCGGTTTTTGCGCCGGTGTTGATCGCGCCATCAGCATTGTCGAGAGCGCGCTGGAGAAGTTCGGTGCCCCCATCTATGTCCGCCACGAAGTGGTGCATAACCGGTATGTGGTGAACAAGCTGAAAGAGGCTGGCGCAGTCTTCGTCGAGGAGCTCGACGAGGTGCCGGACGACAGCATCGTCATCTTTTCTGCTCACGGCGTGGCCAAGACAGTGCGCGAGATGGCCAAGTCCCGCGCCCTCAAGGTATTTGATGCCACCTGTCCGCTAGTGACCAAGGTTCACATGGAAGTCCATCGCGCCAGCCGCAAGGGCTCCGAGGCTGTGCTCATCGGCCACGCCGGTCACCCCGAGGTGATCGGGACCATGGGGCAGTACGAGAATCGCGAAGGCGGCATGTATCTGGTAGAAACACCGGAAGATGTGGCCAAGCTCAAGGTAAAGAATCCGGATGACCTCTGCTTCGTCACCCAGACCACCCTGAGCGTGGATGAGACCTCTGACGTCATCGATGCGCTGCGCAAGCACTTCCCCAAGATCCAGGGGCCGCGCAAGGACGATATCTGCTACGCCACCCAAAACCGTCAGGATGCGGTGCGGGAGATGGCGGGGCTGGTGGACGCCATGCTGGTGGTGGGGTCTCGTAACTCCTCCAACTCCAACCGTCTGCGCGAGCTGGCCGAGAAGGTGGGCGCCAGAGCCTATCTTATCGACGATGCGTCGATGATCGAGGCGAGCTGGCTGGAAGGCGTGAAGGCGATCGGCGTCACTGCAGGTGCATCCGCCCCCGAGGTGCTGGTGCAAAACGTGATTGCCCGCCTGCGGGAGCTGGGAGGCAAGGTGGTCGCCGAGCATCCTGGCCGTGAAGAGAACGTAGTCTTTGAGGTTCCTCCCGAACTTAGAATAATTTGAGTGCAGCCAGGAAGGCTTAAGAATAAAGTGTGTTGATAATGGCGCCGGGTTTGTTCAAGAGACAGGCTCGGCGTTAAACTTATGAAGCAGTCTGTCACCAAGGATGGGATATGATTGGATACTTTCGTGGCTTTTCTCTTATTGAGTTGATGATTGTCATCGCCATCGTGGCGATTCTTGGCACCATCGCTTATCCCGCCTATCAGCAATATGTGCTGACCAGTCATCGTGTCGAAGCCAAGAGCATGCTGCTCAATGCGGCCAATCGGCAAGAAACCTATTTTATGGATTTCAATCAGTATGCATCCTCTGCTGCTGCTCTTGGTATCAGTAGTGCATCTGAGAATGGTCTGTATCAATTATCCATTGCCGTATCAGGTAACACCTACACCTTGTCAGCCAGTGCTGGCGCGACGACAGCCCAAGCTAACGATACCGATTGCACAGTGTTTTCCATTAATCAGTTGGGCGTCAAAAGTGCCTCTGGTGCAGCTAGCAATAGCTGTTGGGAATAGCCATGGCCATTCATGTTTCATCACATGAGAGAGGATTCAGCCTGCTGGAGGTGATGATCACCGCAGTAATCCTGTCGTTGGGGCTGCTTGGTCTGGTTGCTTTGCAAACCCATTCCAAATTTGCCAGTTATGAAGCTCGTCAGCGCACGATTGCCAGCTGGCTGGCTAACGATATGGTCGAGCGGGTGCGGATCAACAGGGACAGCTGGAGTGAAGAAAGCTCTGCAGCGGTAGGTCTTGCCTCTAATTTAACTCGACCGACTTGCGCATCGGAAGATGGCACTATCAGTAATTGCAGTGCTGCAGATTTACGTAATGCCGACCTTCACTACTGGCAACAAGCCTTGCTTGGGGCCAGTGTGTCGGGGGCTGCATCTTCCTTGAATTCACCGATAGGTTGCGTGGTGCGGCGGGCCAATAATGTATTGGCTGTCGGGATATTCTGGGCTGGCAAGCAAGAGATATCTGATGGGGGGGCTGCTGCCGCCGCAGCAACGCTGATCAATGAGTGTCAACTCTCGACAGCAAATAATCTTTCGAGGCGCCAGTTTATTCTGACGACGACTTTATGAATTCTCGCGGTTTCACGCTGGTAGAGTGGCTAGTCGCTATGCTGCTCGGTCTATTTTTGTTGGCGGGGGTATTCACAGTTTTTGTGATGTCTCGCTCCAGCTCTGAAGATGCCTTTGATCAAAGTGAATTACAGGAAAATGGTCGATTGGCCATTCGGTTGATCAGCCAGGATATCAAATGGGCTGGCTTTTTTGGAGCTTATACCGGCCAGCCTGTACAGATTGGCCCTTCTTTAAGAAATGACATTGTAATTGATGACGATGATGACTGCTTGGATGAACGTGACGTTGGCAGCTTACCATCAAATAAAGCGCCCATCAGGGGACTATGGGTGAGTCGGGTCTCGGCCACCAAATCGCTAGAGGGACTCACCTGTATTAAAGAGGCTGACCGAGTAGCTAATTCGGACGTGATCAGTATAAAGCGGCTGGTTGGGCGACCTATTCCTGAGACCGAAAATTTGGATGAAAATCGTTTTTATATGGCGACCAATAGCCAAGAGGCGAGAGTTATTCGCGGTATTAAGGGGAGCAATACCAGACCGATCTTTGGGGCCAATAATGAAAGTCAGCTTTGGGAATATCAGCACTATATCTATTACCTGTCACAAGATAATGGTATTCCGGTTCTGCGCAAACGTTACTTGACGGCTAATAGTGGCTCTTTCGAGATTGGAGGCGCTATGGCTGAAGGGGTAGAGAATATGGTGCTGATGTTCGGTGTCGATGACTCTGTTATCCCTGATGGGCGGATCGACAGATATCTCTCAGCAGACCAGATGACCACCCAGCTCTGGAATGAAGGTCGGGTATTGGGGGTGCGGTTATTTTTATTAATTAGAGCGGCGAAAGAGTCTGCACGTTACAAAAATAATAACACCTATCAACTTGGCAATCTGCCCCCGATAAAAGGCAATGGCGATGGCTATCGCCGCCTATTGCTGGAAAGCAGCATCGCATTGCGTAACCCGCAAATTGTTACTCGGAGTGGCACATGAGATCGTTTCAACAACAGCAAGGGATTGCACTGATAGTCGCACTGGTTATTCTGGTTCCTTTGACTCTGATTGCGGTAGTTGTCATGCAATCCAGTGGTATGAGTCTGAAGATGGCGGGTTCCAGTGCCAGTTTGCAACGGGCAGAGCACGAAGTTGAAGGTACTCTGGAGTCTGCATTGAGCGATACTTCTCTCTCAACACAAATTGCTACACAGGCAATTGGGGTTTCAGCTGCAATAGGCACGACTACTCCATCGACGACCCTGACAGTCAATACAGAGAGTGTATGTAAACGTAAATTTGAAGCCAGTAGCCAGAATGTAACGCCAGCTTGTCGTTATGCTGAAGCCACCACATCCAGTGCTTATGGCAAGGTGAATAGCCAAATGACCTTTACTGCCGGGGTAGAACAGCCCCTGCTCAGTGCCAATTAGGGGGCGTGTGATGAACATAAGGAACTGTTTACTGACAAGCTTGCTGGTGTTGTGTAGTGGAATATCCAGCACATCTATGGCTGTGGGCACTGGTTATTCAGATGATACCGAGTTGTTTATTTATGACTTTGCCAAGGCGGGGGATTTTCGGCCAAAGGTGCTCTTTATATTCGATACTTCAGGCAGTATGGGCGAAAAAACTTTGCTAGGAAAGGAAGAGTATGACCCTGAATTTTCCTATCCCAAGTTGGCGAAAAATGATGATGGCAGTAATAGTTTTTTGTACTATTCAACGGGCGGAACGCCTCCGCAAAAACTAGACAGTAACAATAGCAGACGATTCGCAACGAATAAAAATGCTTGTGCCACATCTCGGGAACCTCTTAACCAAATTGGACTGTTTTCATCTATCTATTGGAATTATGAGGTGTCTGGCAAGAAAGGGGAGTGGAAGCCATTAAAAAACTATGCGTCCAATACAACCAATATAGTGGATTGCCAACAGGATATTTCAGCAAAAAACAATGATAATAGCGGTTTTACCGGGTCATATAAGTCTATCTCTGGAACAACTAAGGGTTACCCAGTAAATAGATATAATAATACTGGCGTTAATATTCCATGGGATGATAGTGCTACACCTGTCGCCCCGAATACGGGGGGGGCAGAAGTGCTGACCATATATACCGCCAACTATTTGCGTTGGTACTATGCCCCTTCCGCTATTCCCGCATCGAGACTAAGTGTAGCCAAACAGGCGCTGAGGGAGTTGGTTCGCTCTACGCCAGCGGTAGATTTTGGCCTTGCAGTGTTTAACCAAAATGATGGTGACGGCAGCACCAATAAAAATGGTGGTCGTATTATTAGGCACATAATGGGTAATGACGCTATCTTGGCTGGCGGCAAAACAGGCGAACAGGATCTTATTGACAAGTCAAATAGCCTTACGGCGGAGGGATGGACGCCTTTGTGCGAAACCTTGTATGAGGCATACCGTTATTTTGGTGGCGCGGGTGTTGATTTTGGGAATGATGATTCTAATCGAAATCCAAAACGTGATCCAAATTCAGAGTCGCCAGCAGGTATTTATAAATCCCCCTATGATAAGTGTTCCAGTAATGGTTATATCATATACATGACTGATGGTGCTCCAACAAATGATAAAGCTGCTGATGAGTTGGTGAAAAAGTTACTTGAAGATAAGAATTTTTTGCCAGCAAATATTAAAGATAAAGACCCAGTCCCTTATGGAACAGGAAAAGAAACAAGCTACCTTGCTGCACTTGCTAGTTATATGAAAAATAGTGATGTCAATAAATCTGCAGATGGCAAGCAAACAGTCACAACATTCACCGTTGGCTTTGGAGATGAAGCGATTAAAGGTGCTGGGGAGTTGCTGGCAAAAACTGCCAGTCGTGGTGGCGGTAAATATTATCCCGCCACCGATGCAACTCAGCTTAATGAGGCGTTAAAGTCATCATTGCTGGCCATCTTGAAGATGAATACCTCGCTGGTCTCTCCCGCGATTGCCACTAATAACTTTGACCGTACTCGCAGTCTGAATAATATTTATTACGCAATGTTTGAGCCTGGTTCTGGTCCACGATGGAAGGGCAATCTTAAAAAGCTGGTTCTGAATCCAGATAAGGGTTATGTAGTCGATCAGAGTGGCTTACCTGCGATATCCAGTGATGGAACAATTCTTGAGTCAGCAAGAACCTATTGGTCATCCACCAGTGATGGTAACAAGGTTGCCGAGGGGGGCGTACAAGAGATGCTGGCAGCTAAAACCAATCGCAATCTTTATATTATTCCCCCTTCCACTAATACATTAACCCCCTTTAGCAAGTCTGCTCTTGAGGGTATGGCAGGCGGGGCGACGCAGCTACGCACTGTCATGAAACTTGATAGTGCTGATAGCATGGATGACCTGCTTAATTGGACCAAGGGGATTGATGCGTTTGATGAGAATCAGGATGGTGATAAAACAGATAATCGGGAGCATATTCTTGGTGACCCTCTGCATTCACGGCCATTAGTGATCAACTACGGTTGTACAAAATCGACAGGACAGACTACATGTACACCTGACTTGCGCATTGTGATGGGAAGTAATGCCGGCTTCTTGCATATGTTTAAAGACAGCGGCACCACGATTGATGAAAGCTGGGCCGTTATGCCCTATCAATTTATCGCCAATCAGAAAGCCTTGCAGGAAAATCTTGAATCATCAGTGCATCTCTATGGTGTGGATGCATCGCCCACTGTGTTGGTCAATGAGCAAGTCAAAGATGGTCATATCCAGTCGTCACAAGGTGACAAGGTTTGGTTATTTACCGGGTTGCGTGGCGGTGGCAAGGCATATTATGCCTTAAATATATCAAATCCGGATTCCCCTTCGCTAATGTGGAAGTTGGATAAAAATAGTTCCGGTTTCGGAAAACTGGGCGAGACTTGGTCTATTCCAGAAGTGGCATTTATTCCTGGCCATCATATAACTGATGCTAGTGGAAAAATGATATACAAGCCGGTTTTGATTTTCTCGGGTGGCTACGCTCAGGCAAAAAGCTCCTTGGGGCAGGGGACTGAGGATAGTGAAGGATTAGGGGTTTATATTGTTGATGCTGAGACGGGCTCTCTATTGTTCAGCTTTACTCCTGATGCTGATGAAAATAATGTAAATCACAAGCAAGTGGCGGCCATGGTTTATAGCATGCCAGGCTCTGTCTCCGTGTTGGATAGCGATGGGGATGGTATTTCAGACCGGATCTATGCCGGTGATACCGGTGGTCAGATCTGGCGTATCGATATGAAGGGGACAAAGAAGTCCGAGTGGACGGCCATCAAGTTTGCCAGTTTGGGTAATGCCCATTTAAGTGGAGATGATAAGAAGCTGGTAGACGACCGTCGCTTCTTTACTCAGCCGGTATTGGTGCGAACTCTGAATAAAGGGTGGTCGTGGAATAGTCAAAATAGTGAATACAATTATGGTGAGCGCCCGTTTGATGCGGTATTGATTGGATCTGGTGATCGTAACCGTCCCTCCTCGGAGGCAACCACCAAAAATGTCTATGTGATGCTACGTGACTACCATGTCAATCCGACCTTGTTTGGGGCAACATCTGAACCAGACGTACCATCAAGTATCACGTTGGACGACCTCTACGATGTGACCAGCGATCCTTTTACGGGTTTGAATGAAGAGCAGATTGTAAACACCACCAAGGCGTTGACCAGCAAGCTAGGATGGAAATTCTGGCTCAATGAAAGCGGCGAAAAATCCATGGGGGCTGGTTTGGTTCTGCAAGGCAAGCTCTATTTCACCTCCTTCTTGCCCCAGGTTCAGAACTTCCAGCAGTGTACGATCCAATCCATCGGTGCAATGCGCCAATATATGATTGATATGCACTATGGCACTTCTTTCAAATATGTACTGGATAGCAACAATCAGGAAGTTATTCAGCGTTACGTAGAGGTGCAAAATAAGGTTGCTGATGATCTGGTTATTCATGGTGGGGATGATGGCCGGATCAGGATTATAGGTGGTGCTCCGGGCAAGGAGGTCATCCTCAAAGATGATGGGAAGGGAGAGCCTGAGCGCTGTACTGATGAAGGTGAGTGCTCACAAGGTGCGGAGGAGGCAAAAATGGATATGTCTCCCAAGAAAATTTATCTCTATGAAGGAGAACAGGGATGAAACGCATGCTGCTCTGGTGTTTGGGCTTACCCTTGTTGGTTCAGGCTCAAACGGAAGACATAAAATGTTATGTCACTCTGGAAGGTGGCGTGCAGATGGTGTTGCAGCAACCGGTAACTGATACGAGCAAGGCAAATCTGGTCAGGGTGTTTAAACAGAAAGGTTATGAGATTGATGGGGTGGTGCATCTTGTCACAGAGGTAATCGAGTGCGTTCCTTTGGCGGCCACCTTTTCGCTGGCTGATGCAAAGAAACAAGATGAAATCCAACCCAGATAACGTTGGTTATTGAGTAGGGTAAAGGGGCTAAGAACAATTCAGCCCCTTTTTTTCGCTTCTGCTTCTGCCGGATGGGGAAACGATGATATCGACTCGAGGTGCTTGGTCGATACAAAACCGGAGTGTCATGTTGGTGCCAATCGCAGTGCCATCTGGACTAAATCGCACAAATTGTCGATTGGCCGTCACGGTATGTTTTTCAAGAAAGGGTTCTGTTGCTGATAACAAGATATCGCCACTTGCAATATCGAATTGGCGATCCTGATTGGTGTCGATAAAGACAAGCATGCGCTGGGCGCCGGTTTGATTTGCGAGTACACAGCCTTCTTTTGTGGAGTTTCTGACAGGCATGGCAAGACATGCTGTGACGGGTTGCTGCTGTGTGATGGCTTGCCGTTGGCCGAAGATCAGGTGGTCCTGCAAGTTTCTTGTGTAGATGTCGCTGTCGGTAGATGTCAGCAGATTTGCCAATGACGGCAGTCCCAAGGTCAGCAGGATGGTTGTCAGGCTTGCAGATATTAAAAACTCAAGCAGGGTAAATCCATTTCGTGCCATAGCGTATGAGTCCCTATTCAAAGGAGACTCTAAGCATAGCTATTGGATTGAAATGGATCCTTTTGTGCTCGTGTGTGTTTCGCTGTAGTTAATGCTGGTCATGGACATACAGCACCACTTGCTTGGCTATGGGCACGCCCGGCAGGCATAACTTCAATCTGAACGCCCTTTTCGCCGCTTACACAGAGTGAAAAGATGACCTCGCTGTCAGACGTAATGGTGCCATCTGGGGTGAAGCGCAGCGCCTGTGCATCTGCAGAAATGGCCAGTTCTGCAGGAAACTCGGGACTTGCCGTCAGAGTTGTTTCGCTGCCATTGAGCTTCTGATCGCTATTAGTATCGATAAAAGCGATCTGCCGGGTCGCTCCATTTTGATTGGCACTAATGCACTCTTCTACAGAATTATTGATAGTGGTCAGGCAGAGAGTAACCGTTTGCTGGTTAGAGATAGCCTGTTGTCTGGCATAGTTTAAGTGGTTTAGAAGGCTTTTTTCTTGGGTCGCCAAATTATTACTGCCAAGCAGGTTAGAGAGGGAAGGAATACCAATCCCCAACAGAATGACGCCTAGCGCAATGGCTATCATCAACTCCATCAGGGTAAATCCGGCGTTTTTCATATCTGCGAAGGCCTGTCGTTCCGTGACTATCTACAGCTTATCCTTCCCGCTGGTTGCTGTCACACGGTTACGCCTGTCTTGAACTGGCAGATTGCCCCCCTTTTCTTTATCATTCCCCATCATTTTCGAATTCAAGATGCATCGCCATGGCAAAAGCCCTCTCTCTGATGCTTGCCCAGTTGAATCTGACGGTAGGCGCCATCGAAGATAACACTGACAAAGTGCTCGCTGCGGCGGCTCAGGCCGAACAGCAAGGTGCCGATCTGCTGGTCTGTTCCGAGCTGGCCCTGACCGGTTATCCACCGGAAGATCTGCTGCTGCGCGCCGATCTGATGATGCGGGTCGAAGCCGCGTTGGCTCGTGTTGCCGAATGGCAGGGCAACTGCGCCATTTTGGTCGGGCATCCCTGGCGTGAAGGGGAGTCACTCTATAACGCCGCCTCCCTCTATGAGCAGGGCAAGCTGATTGCTCGTTACTTCAAGCAGGACTTGCCCAACTACGGTGTGTTTGATGAGAAGCGCTACTTCACCGCGGCGACCAAGACCTGCGTGGTGCCGTTCCGTGGTCACCAGCTGGGCCTACTCATCTGCGAAGATTTGTGGCAGCCAGGTCCGGCGCTGGCCGCCAAGGCGGCGGGGGCCGAGCTGCTGCTCACCATCAACGCCTCGCCCTATGATCAGGAAAAACCCTGGATCCGCCGCGAGCTGATGGCCGAACGCTGCGATCAGACCGGTCTGCCGCTGGTCTACCTCAATCAGGTGTGCGGTCAGGATGAGCTGATTTTCGACGGCTGCTCCAAGGTGTTCAGCAGCCAGGGCGAGTTGACCCACAAGCTCGCCCCGTTTGCCGAAGAGCTGGCGCTGGTGCGCTTTGCCGATGGTCAGCCGGTGAAGGAGCGGGAACCCACTGCGCCGCTGGAGCCGTTGGCCGAGACCTATCAGGCGCTGGTGCTGGCAGTGCGCGACTATGTCACCAAGAACGGTTTCCATGGGGCTGTGCTGGGCCTGTCCGGCGGCATCGACTCGGCGCTGACGCTGGCCATCGCGGCCGATGCCATCGGTGCCGACAAGGTGCAGGCGGTGATGATGCCGTTCCGCTATACCGCCCAGATGAGCGTGGAGGATGCCAAGGAGCAGGCCGAGCGGATGGGGGTTGAGTTCAACATCATCTCCATCGAGCCGATGTTCGAAGGGTTTATGGCCCAGCTGGCGCCGCTGTTTGAAGGTACCGCCCGCGATACCACCGAAGAGAACCTGCAGGCCCGCTGCCGCGGCGTGCTGCTGATGGCGCTCTCTAACAAGCGTCGTCGTATCGTGCTGACCACCGGTAACAAGAGCGAGATGGCGGTCGGCTATGCCACGCTGTACGGTGACATGGCCGGTGGCTTCGACGTGCTGAAAGATGTGCCCAAAACGCTGGTCTTCAAGCTGTGCGAATATCGCAACTCAGTTGACTATGTGATCCCGCAGCGGGTTATCGACCGCCCCCCTTCGGCAGAATTGGCGCCGGATCAGGTGGATCAGGACAGTCTGCCCCCGTACGACATCTTGGATGCCATCCTCAAGCGTTACGTGGAAGAGGATGCCTCGGTCGCCGACATGGTGGCAGAAGGCTTCGAGGAAGCGGTGGTGCGCAAGGTGATTCGGCTGGTGGATCTCAACGAATACAAGCGCCGTCAGGCGGCGGTCGGGCCCCGCATTACGGCTCGCAACTTTGGTAAGGATCGCCGTTACCCCATTACATCCGGGTTCGGCAAACAGAACTGGTAAGGAGTCACCATGAAGAAGATTGAAGCCATCATCAAACCGTTCAAGCTGGACGATGTGCGCGAGGCCCTGGCCGAGATCGGCATCAACGGCATGACCGTATCCGAAGTCAAAGGCTTCGGCCGCCAGAAGGGCCATACCGAGCTCTATCGCGGCGCCGAATATATGGTCGACTTCCTGCCGAAAGTGAAGGTGGAGCTGGTGGTGCAGGACGAGGATCTCGATGCCTGTCTGGAAGCGATCCAGAATACCGCTCGCACCGGCAAGATTGGTGATGGCAAAATCTTCGTCTGCGAGGTGGAGCGTGTCATTCGTATCCGTACCGGCGAAGAGAACGAAGACGCGATCTGATGAGATTGCCGTGCCTCGTGATGAGCCAACGAATGGAGACTCGATCCCGCTGATGTCCTGGATGCGTCTCGTTGCGGTGGCCGGCCTGCTGGCCGGTCTGACCGCCTGCAGTACCCGGCCGCCGGCCCAGCCGGAGAATCTGTGCCAGATCTTTCGCGAGAAGCCGGAGTGGCACAAGGCCGCGCTCAAGATGAACGAGAAGTGGGGGACGCCAATTCATGTGGTGATGGCCATGATGTATCAGGAGTCCTCTTACGTACATGATGCCCAGCCGCCGATGCAGTATTTCCTCTTCATCCCGACCGGGCGTGCCAGTTCGGCTTATGGTTATGCTCAGGTCAAAGATGAAACCTGGGCCGATTACCAGCGAGAAACCGGCAACAGCTGGAGTGACCGCGATGATTTTGCCGACGCCATCGATTTTATGGGTTGGTACACTAACAAAGCCCAGCGGCTAAATGGCACCTCCAAGTGGGATGCCTATGGCCAGTACCTCAACTATCACGAAGGGTGGGGTGGCTACCGGCGTGGCAGCTATCGCAGCAAGGGGTGGTTGATGAAGACCTCTCGCAAGGTAGAGGCTCGCGCCCAGCGCTACGGCGCCCAGTACCGTCAATGCAAGGATCAGCTCTCCCGTGGGGGCTGGTTCTGGTAACCAAATCAGGAGTCAGAAATGCCGTTATTGGACAGTTTTACCGTTGACCACACCCGTATGGAAGCGCCAGCGGTGCGTGTGGCCAAGACCATGCAGACCCCGAACAAGGACACTATTACCGTGTTCGACCTGCGTTTCTGCGTACCGAATCAGGAGATCCTCTCCGAGCGCGGTATCCATACGCTGGAGCACCTGTTCGCCGGTTTTATGCGTGATCACCTGAACGGCAATGGCGTGGAGATCATCGACATCTCCCCTATGGGTTGCCGTACCGGCTTCTACATGAGCCTGATCGGCGCGCCGGACGAAGCCCGTGTTGGCGCAGCCTGGCAGGCAGCCATGAGCGACGTGCTGACCGTGCAGGAGCAGGCCAAGATCCCCGAGCTGAACGAGTATCAGTGCGGCACCTACAGCATGCACTCGCTGGAAGAGGCGCACGCCATCGCCCGTCATGTGCTGGAGCGCGGTATCGGCGTCAACCACAACGACGAGTTGGCCCTGCCGGAAGAGAAGCTGAAGAGTCTGTGAGGCTGATGAGCTGTCGCTCATCGGATAACCTCTTCAGGAAATGTTAAAAGAGCCGGTCAGCCATGTTGACCGGCTCTTTTTTATCTCGCCCGACCGCCATAGTGGGGATGGCTTGCTCACCTTGCCGACTCTGATTAGGATGGTTTTTGAACCGAATCCGTTGGCGGAGGTGTGACGATGAAAGGGATATTGCTGCGTTGGCTGGCCCGTTACGACGCGTGGTGCGAGGAGTGGGGGCTCACCCAGGAGAACCGGCGCTGCTGCACGCCGGTTCGTTATGATGATGATTCAACCAAAAAGCGAGCTTGCGCAGAAGAGGCTGAGCTCAATCAAAATTGCGGGTCACGGCACCGGTAACGCTGTTGTACTCGAAGCCGAGGCCGTTTCGATAATCCGGGTTGGTCTGGAAGCGGTTGATTGAGTCGCGCAGGATATAGCGGCAGTTGAAGTGTTTCTCGTTGCCTTCATCCTCATCTTGATGGCCTGAACCGACTTGTGTGGATAGATAATCAAACCCTTCTGGGATATTCACAGCGTTGGGAGTTATGGGGGTGACCGTTTGGTCTCCATCAAGCAGGTCATTGAATAGCAATTCACAGTCATCATCATTGTTGACCGATATATGGTTACCTGAGCCCGGCTGATATGGTTTATCGCTTCCCGCACTCCCTTGGTCTTCCTTCGAGCCCGTTGGCCAACCATATCGATTGATATCCACATCGCCTTTACCAAAGCTGCTCAGGTTGTAGAGCGCGATCGCTTGCCCCTGTACTTTCACTGCCCAGCCAGCATGAGCCAGCTGAACTGCACTGGCAAAGCTGCCTGCGGTCGCCGAGACCGTGCTTTTCAGGGCATCATCCTTGATATTGATAAAGCGGGGCAGGGCGGTGACGGCCAGGATCCCCAGCACTATGATCACCAACACCAGTTCAATCAGGGTAAAGCCGTTGTTTCTGTTGTTCATCATGTTCAATGACCCATTAAATACCGCAAACAGGTGTGAGTGATATGCAGCTGATAGATACCCATTGCCATCTCGACTTTCCGGTGTTTGACCAGGACAGGGAGGCGCTGCTGGCCCGTTGTCGGGCATTAGGGGTGACGGAGTATATCATTCCTGCCATCGCTGAGGATAACTGGACTCGTGTGATGGCACTGGCAGAGCAACATGACGGCCTCTTTTATGGTCTGGGCGTTCATCCCTGGTATGCCGGTGAGCAGCGGGAGGGGGTGATGGAGCGGCTGCGAACGCTGGTAATGAGCCAGCCTGCCGGGCTGGTGGCCATAGGCGAGAGTGGGCTGGACCTCCGTTCTCACGTGCCGCAAGAGGGGCAGTTTGCGCTGTTTGAGGCTCAGATCCGGCTGGCTGCAGATGCCGGGCTCCCCCTGATGATCCACTCGGTGCGTGCCAATGACACTGTGGCCAAGCTGTTGCGCCGCTTCAAGCCGCCTCGTGGCGGGGTGATCCATGCTTTCAGCGGTTCGTTGCAGCAGGCGGAGGCCTTCTGGCAACTGGGCTTTCGACTCGGGGTGGGCGGGGTGATCAGTTTTGAACGGGCGAACAAGACGCGAGAGGTATTTCGGGCCATGCCGCTCGAGGCTCTGGTGCTGGAAACCGATTCGCCCGATATGCCCTTACAAGGTGAGCAAGGCACCCGGAATACCCCGGAAGCGCTGCCGAAAATAGCGGAAATATTGATGACATTGCGGGATGAAGCATCGGCAGATGTTGCCAAGGTGTTATTTGAAACTGCCCGGCATATTTTCCATCACGACCAATTGCTATGAAACAATTTCGCAACACCTGATTTAGTTGTCAGGAAAAAAAATGAGCGTAAAAATCGTTTGCTGTCTAATTTTGTGACACTTGGACATTTTGATAACGATAAAATGTGACCAGCATTCTATTTTATCGGACTTTAATTAGTATAATGCGCTCCCCTTGATTAGTTGGGTTTAATAACAACTCACTAACAAGTCAGGTGCTACTAGAGGAAGATAATAATGAATTTTTTCATGGGTCTGGTAGGGATGGCGACGCTCGTCCTTATCGCGGTGCTGTTCTCCAGCAATCGCAAGGCAATCAACGTGCGTACCGTTGTCGGTGCGTTCGCTATTCAAGCCGGTCTGGGGGCGTTTGTTCTCTATGTTCCGGTTGGTCGCGATATCCTGGTCGGCGTGTCCGATGCGGTATCCAGCGTGATCAGCTACGGCCAGAACGGGATCGACTTCCTGTTTGGCGGTCTGGTCAGCAACAAGATGTTTGAAGTGTTCGGTGGCGGCGGCTTTGTCTTTGCCTTCCGTGTTCTGCCGGTCATCATCTTCTTCTCTTCCCTGATTGCAGTGCTCTACTACCTGGGCATCATGCAGATGGTCATCAAGTTGCTGGGCGGCGGTCTGCAGAAAGTACTGGGTACTTCCCGCACCGAATCCCTCTCTGCAACTGCCAACATCTTCGTCGGTCAGACCGAAGCGCCACTGGTGGTTCGTCCTTACATCGCCAAGATGACTGACTCCGAGCTGTTCGCCGTCATGTGTGGTGGTCTGGCTTCCGTTGCCGGTTCCGTACTGGCCGGTTACGCCTCCATGGGCGTGAAGATGGAGTACCTGATTGCTGCCTCCTTCATGGCTGCACCGGGTGGTCTGCTGTTCGCCAAGCTGCTGGTTCCCGAGACCGAGACCCCGAACTACGACGAAAGCTCTGCCGATGCCGAGCTGGATGACAAGCCTGCCAACGTCATTGACGCTGCTGCAGCTGGCGCTTCTGCCGGTATGCAACTGGCCCTGAACGTCGGCGCCATGCTGCTGGCCTTCATCGGTCTGATCGCCATGATCAACGGCATCTTCTCCGGTGTGGGTGGCTGGTTCGGTTATCCGCAACTCTCTCTGGAGCTGCTGCTGGGCTGGATCTTCTCCCCGCTGGCCTTCCTGATCGGTGTGCCTTGGAATGAAGCCGTGGTTGCCGGTTCCTTCATCGGTCAGAAGCTGGTAGTGAACGAGTTCGTGGCTTACCTGAACTTCGCTCCGTACCTGAAAGACGAAGTGCTGATCAACGGTGTGGCCATGTCCGATCACACCAAAGCGATCATCTCCTTCGCGCTGTGTGGTTTTGCCAACCTCTCCTCTGTTGCCATCCTGCTGGGTGGTCTGGGGTCCATGGCGCCGAACCGCCGCGGCACCATTGCACGCTTTGGTCTGAAAGCCGTACTGGCTGGCTCTCTGTCCAACCTGATGTCTGCCACTATCGCAGGCTTCTTCCTGGCACTGTCCGGCATGTAATCGCCGCCTGACTGACAGGGTATAAACACGAACGCCACGGCATCTGCCGTGGCGTTCGCGTATGGAGCGGTGACAACCGTTTTCCTATCTAAACTAATAATAAAATGAGTCAAATCGGAGGTTATATGAATGAAGTGCTACTGGCGATGGTGGCCGGCTTTATAGTTGGTTTGTTGTTTTCTTTCCTCAAATTGCCGATCCCGGCGCCTCCCGTTTTGTCCGGGGTAATGGGGATCGTCGGGGTCTATCTGGGGGGATTGGCCTACTCATGGATCCTGACCCGTTTCTTTTCGTAAGGCTTTTTTAGACCTGGATTTGCCAGATGTGAGGTACCTCTGAAATTGGCAAATCCGGCTTGCAAACAGGGGGTATCTCGGCTGAAATAGGCGTTGCCAGCAGGGTGCTGGCAATGACTAATACTCGATGAAATCGGGTGTTGGCGGTCAAATGGAATTGATTGGGAAGTCGGGTCAGATGTTGTCGGCCTTTCTCAAGTCTTCATGGAACCAAGTCCGCACTTTTGTAAGAAAGTGACAGGGCTCTTGCCTTATTTACAGTCGCAGTGCCTGCAGGGTGTTTTGAATAGCATCCCGATAGTGCCGGTGCCTTCGCACTGTAATTCCATTCCCGTATAGCTGGGGATACTGCCTGTGCATCCATCGCTGGATGGTCTGGTGGTGCCCGGTTATCTGGATTAAATCGAGACTTTGGAGAACAGAATGACTGATCTGAAAGTGGCCGCTCAGCGCGCCCTGAACCTGATGGACCTGACCACCCTGAACGATGACGACACCGATCAGAAGGTGATCGACCTGTGCCATAAGGCCAAGTCACCGGCTGGCCTGACCGCCGCCGTCTGCATCTACCCCCGTTTTATCCCTATCGCTCGCAAAACCCTGCGTGAGATCGGCGCAGCCGACGTACGCATTGCGACCGTGACCAACTTCCCCCACGGCAACGACGACATCGAGATCGCCGTGGCCGAGACCCGTGCCGCTGTCGCCTACGGTGCTGACGAAGTGGACGTGGTGTTCCCGTACCGCGCCTTCATGGCTGGTAATGAACAGATCGGTTTTGATCTGGTCAAAGCCTGTAAAGAGGCCTGCGGTGCCAACGTGCTGCTGAAAGTGATCATCGAAACCGGCGAGCTGAAAGAAGAGGCGCTGATCCGTCGCGCTTCAGAAATCTGTATCGATGCCGGTGCCGACTTCATCAAGACCTCCACCGGCAAGGTGCCGGTCAATGCGACCCCAGAAGCGGCACGCATCATGATGGAAGTGATCAAGGCCAAGAATTCGAAAGTCGGCTTCAAGCCTGCTGGAGGCGTGAAAGATGCCGCCGTTGCCGGTCAGTACCTGGCCATGGCCGAAGAGATCCTCGGCAACGACTGGGTGTCCGCCCGTACCTTCCGCTTTGGTGCATCCAGCCTGCTGGCCAGTCTGCTGGCCACTCTGGGGCATGGCGACAAGCCAGCCAACACCAGCGGTTACTAATAGGTTGATGAGAGGGCGGACTGCTGTCCGCCCTGTTAGCCCCCACCATGCGGTGTGCGGGCAAGGATTCAGGCTTGTGTAACGCCAGCAATGGCGGAGGGAATGAAAGATGTTTTTGCCTCAAGAAATTATTCGCAAGAAGCGCAACGGTGAAGCGCTCAGTACCCAAGAAATTCAATTCTTCGTTCAGGGCATTACCAACAATACCATCGGTGAGGGGCAGATTGCCGCGCTGGCGATGGCGGTCTACTTCAAAGACATGACCATGGATGAGCGGGTTGCCCTGACCTGCGCCATGCGCGACTCCGGCATGGTGCTGACCTGGGATCACCTCAATCTGGGTGGCCCGATTGTCGACAAGCACTCCACCGGCGGGGTGGGGGACGTTGTCTCCCTGATGCTTGGCCCGATGGTCGCTGCGTGCGGCGGTTTCGTGCCGATGATCTCCGGCCGTGGCCTGGGCCACACCGGTGGTACCCTCGACAAGCTGGACGCCATTCCCGGCTACCAGACCTCGGTCGACAACGATCGTTTCCTGAAAGTGGTGAAAGAGGCGGGTGTCGCCATCATCGGCCAGACCGGCGATCTCGCCCCCGCTGACAAGCGTATCTATGCAGTACGGGACATCACCGCCACCGTCGAATCTGTCGCGATGATCACCGGCTCCATCCTCTCCAAGAAGCTCGCCTCCGGGCTGGAAGCACTGGTGATGGATGTGAAAGTGGGCTCCGGCGCCTTTATGCCGACTTTTGAAGCCTCCGAAGAGCTGGCCAAGAGCATTGTGGCCGTGGCCAACGGTGCCGGCTGCCGCACCTCTGCGCTCTTGACCGATATGAACCAGGTGCTGGCCTCCAGCGCCGGTAACGCGGTGGAAGTACGTGAAGCGGTGCGTTACCTGACCGGTGAATACCGCAACCCGCGCATCCACGAAGTGACCATGGCGCTGTGTGCCGAGATGCTTATCTCTGCAGGCTTGGCCAGCGACGAGCGCGATGCCCGCGCCAAGCTGCAGGCGGTGCTGGATAACGGCAAGGCGGCCGAGATATTCGGTCGGATGGTAACAGGTCTCGGTGGCCCGGCCGATTTCATGGAGCGTTACGACGCTTACCTGCCCAAGGCAGCCATCGTACGCCCGGTTTTCGCGGCCAACAGCGGATTCGTGACCGCCATGGATACCCGCGAGCTGGGTCTGGCCGTGGTGGCGATGGGCGGTGGTCGCCGCGCTGCCGGTGACAAACTTGATTATGCGGTCGGTCTGACCGACTTTATCCGCTTGGGTCAAAACGTCGATGCTGACAAGCCGATCGCGATGATCCACGCTCAGACTGAAGAGCAATATGCTCAGGCTGCCAGCATGGTGCAGGCGGCTGTCCGGATTGGTGGCGAGCGGCCGGAAGCACTGCCTGAAGTGTACCGCCGTATCACCCTGGCCGATTTGTAACAAGGGGAAGACCCATGAAACGTACCTTTATTCTGATGATGGACTCTTTCGGTATTGGCGCTGCTGCCGATGCCGACAAGTTCGGAGATGTGGGCGCCAACACCCTTGGCCATATCGCCAAGGCGTGTGCGGCAGGTGAAATTGAAGGCCGCGGTGCCCTCAATCTGCCCAACCTCAACAAGCTGGGTCTGGGCCACGCTTGCGAGCAGGCCTCCGGCTACTTCCCGGAAGGGCTGAAGAAAGATATCGAGGTGGTCGGTGCCTACGGCTTTGCGCAGGAGCTCTCCTCCGGCAAGGATACCCCGTCCGGTCACTGGGAGATCGCCGGTGTGCCCGTACTGTTCGAGTGGGGCTACTTCAAGGATCACCACAACAGCTTCCCGCAGGAGCTGCTGGACGCCATCGTCGAGAAGGCCGGTCTGCCTGGCTATCTGGGTAACTGCCACGCTTCCGGTACCCAAGTGCTGGACGATCTGGGCGAAGAGCACATGAAGACCGGCAAGCCGATCCTCTACACCTCTGCCGACTCCGTGTTCCAGATTGCCTGCCACGAAGAGACCTACGGCCTCGAGAAGCTCTATGAGCTGTGCCACATCGTGCGCGAGCTGCTGGAGCCCTACAACATCGGCCGCGTGATTGCGCGTCCGTTCGTAGGTACTGGCAAGGGCAACTTCAAGCGCACCGGCAACCGTCACGACTACTCAGTGCTGCCGCCGGCGCCGACCGTGCTGGATTACATGAAAGATGCGGGCGGTCAGGTGGTCTCCATCGGCAAGATTGCCGACATCTATGCCCAGCAGGGCATCACCAAGCAGGTGAAAGGGACCGGTCTGACCGAGTTGTGGGATCGCACGCTGGAAGAGGTGAAAGCGGCCGGTGACAACACCATCGTCTTCACCAACTTTGTGGACTTCGACTCCTCCTACGGCCACCGCCGTGATGTTGCCGGTTATGCCGGTGCGCTGGAGTATTTCGATTCCCGCCTGCCGGAGTTGTTTGAGCTGCTGCAAGATGGCGACGTGGTGGTGCTGACCGCTGACCACGGTTGCGACCCGACCTGGGGTGGCACCGACCACACCCGCGAATACATTCCGGTGCTGTTCTTCGGCAAGCCGGTCAAGGCTGGCTCCGTCGGTCGTCGCGAGACCTTTGCCGATATCGGCCAGAGCATCGCGGCTTACCACGGCCTGCCGAAACTGGCGTACGGTACCAGCTTCCTGTAATTTACCCGCCCGCCACTTCGGCGGCGGGCAATTCATAAAACAATAAAACTCAACCTAGTGTGAAGGAATCAAGAGAATGGCAACTCCTCATATCAATGCGAAAGATGGCGCCTTTGCTGATACCGTACTGATGCCGGGCGACCCCCTGCGCGCCAAGTACATCGCTGAAACTTTCCTGGAGAACGTCGAGCAGATCTGCGACGTGCGCAACATGTTCGGCTTTACTGGTACCTACAAGGGCCGTCGTATCTCCGTGATGGGCCACGGCATGGGTATCCCGTCCTGCTCCATCTACGCCAAAGAGCTGATCACCGATTACGGTGTGAAGACCCTGATCCGCGTGGGCTCCTGTGGCGCTGTGCGTGAAGACGTGAAACTGCGTGACGTGGTGATCGGTATGGGTGCCTGCACCGATTCCAAAGTAAACCGTCTGCGCTTCAAGGATCACGACTTCGCTGCCATCGCCGACTTCGACCTGGTTGCCAATGCCGTGCAGGCCGCCAAGAACAAGGGCGTTGCCGTGCGCGTCGGTAACATCTTCTCTGCCGACCTGTTCTACACTCCGGACCCCTCCATGTTCGACGTCATGGAAAAATACGGCATCCTGGGTGTCGAGATGGAAGCCGCCGGTATCTACGGCGTGGCCGCAGAGTACGGTGCCAAGGCACTGACCATCTGCACCGTCTCCGACCATATCCGTACCGGTGAGCAGACCACCTCTGAAGAGCGTCAGCTGACCTTCAACGACATGATCGAAATCGCACTGGACTCCGTCCTGCTGGGCGACAAGTAATTCCCTTGCGAATAAGAAACGGCGGCCTTCTGGCCGCCGTTTTTGTATCTGCTCACTGGTTGTGCCATCAATTTTCCGGAGGCGGCGCGGGGGGCGTACTCTTTTTCTTGTGCTTGCGCACCCGCATGTAGTTACGGCGCACGCCGTAGGAGATGAGCACTCCGGCCAGCAGGGCGACCAGCAGCATCAGCCGCTGTTTCTCCTGCACCACCTTGAGCCGGGTGTCCTTGTCTGCCAGCATCTGCTGCTCTTCCAGGGTGATGCGCAGGAAGCCGATGGTCTGCTCGCCATCCCGGATCTCCTGCACGAACTGGATCCGCCCCTTGCCCTGCTCCGGCAGCGACTTGTTATCGCTGCCGATGGGCAGCAGGCTCTCCAGCGGCACCGCCTGCTCAGACTGGGCGAGGGGAATGCCGCGTCCGTCGTAGAGGGTGGCATCGAGGATCTCCGGCTCCGCCGCCAGATCCCGCGCCAGCCGCTCCAGCTCGCTGCTCTTCTCCTCCTTGATCCAGCGCTTCATGTCTCGGGCGGCATAGGCGACCAGCGCCTGCGCCCGGTTGCGCGCTTCGCTGTGCAGCGAGGCTTGGCTTTCACCCTGCATATGAATAAGCACACCGAGCACCCAGCATCCGAGCAGGATACCGGCACCCAGGCTGAGAACACGTTTGATGGGAAGATGACGCTGCAAGCGCGAGACCTCATGGTAACAAGGAGTGGCGGGATCTTGGCGCTTGCCTGTACAAAAAGCAATACGCTACTCTGGGCCAGCATTGTTAATCCCCTGATCACCAAGGAAGGCGTATCCCTTATGTTGTTGTCCCGGCTCCCCCCTCTGTTATCCGATTGGCCCGCGTTGTTGTCCGGCTCACCCTGTTGGCAGCTCCACGCAGATGCGTTGCAACCGACAGAGACTCCGCAGGCTGGCGGCTGGTTGGTGCTGTTTGGCAAGGGGCTGGGCGCATCCCATCTGGCGTGTCTGTCACCTTTGTTGGCTGCACAGGGGTTGGCGGCCACCCTCTATCCTCCCGCCGAGGTGGCGGGCGTGCCGTTGCTGCTGCTTGGCTGCGATCGCTTCTCTTCCGAGCTGGTGGCCGAGCTCAAGAACGGTGAGTGGGAGATCGATCTCTGCCATCTGCCCGCGCTACCGACCCTGAAGGAGCCCGGCCTGCTGGTGATGGACATGGACTCCACCGCGATCCTCATCGAGTGCATCGACGAGATTGCCCGGCTTGCCGGGGTCGGCGAGCAGGTGGCGGCAGTGACGGCCGCAGCCATGCAGGGCAAGCTGGAGTTTTCCGACAGCCTGCGCAATCGGGTGGCCCTGCTGGCAGGGGCGCCGGTCACCATTCTCGACGAGGTGGCGGCATGGATGCCCTGGATGCCGGGCTTGCAGCTGATGGTCGATACCCTCAAAGGGGCGGGTTGGAAGGTGGCCATCGCCTCCGGCGGTTTTACCCGTTTTGCTGGCCAGTTGCAGCGCGATCTGGGGCTCGATGCCATCTTCGCCAACGAGCTGGCGGTGGAGGGGGGCCAGCTGAGCGGCAAGGTGAGCGGGCGCATCGTTGATGCCAGCGTCAAGGCCAAGGTGTTGCAGCAGCTTGCTCAGGAGTACGGCATTGCTGCCGCTCAGACCGTGGCCATCGGCGATGGTGCCAACGATCTCAAAATGATGGGGATCGCGGGCCTTGGCATCGCCATTCACGCCAAGCCGCTGGTGCGGGCGCAGGCGGCGGCCACCCTCAATCATCACGATCTGGAGGGGGTGATCTGCCTGCTGGCGGCGCGGGCCTGTAGCGAGCAACGCTGGGACAAGCGCTGACAGTGTTTCAAGGAGGAAACCCATTAAAATGGAATTGTTGCAGCAGTCTCTGTTTATCCCCTGTGGTGGCCATCAATTGCATGTGCGCCACATCAAACCCCGGGTCGCCGTGCATGGAGAGCCGATCCTGATGGTGCACGGCGCCATCGAGAATGGGCGGATCTTCTATACCGAATCGGGCAAGGGGCTGGCCTGCTTTCTGGCCCGTCACGGCTATCAGGTCTATGTGGCTGATCTGCGGGGGCGGGGGCTCAGCACTCCGGCTATAGCCGAGCAGGCAGAGCACGGTCAGCATGAGCTGATCACCGAGGATCTGCCCGCCCTGCAGCGCTGGATTGCCGAGCGCCATCATGGCTTCAAGGTTCATTGGGTGGCCCACTCCTGGGGCGGTGTCATTATGGCCTCGACCCTGGTGCGCTTCCCCGAGCTGGCGGAGCAGGTGGCCAGCCTGCTGTTTTTTGGCACCAAGCGCGGCGTGTCGGTGCACAATCCCGAGCGTTGGCTGAAGGTGGATCTGATCTGGAATCGGCTGGCCCCCTGGCTGGCCCGCCGCCGTGGGTTTCTGGCTGCTCGCACTCTGAAGATCGGTGCTGACGACGAGCCGCTGCGCTATCTGCAGGAGACCATCCCCTGGGTCAAGTGCGGCCCTTGGCAGGATCCTCACGACGGTTTTGCCTATGACGAGGCGGCGGCACGGGTCAACTGGCCACCGCTCTGGATGATTTCGGCCAAAGCGGACAAGGTTCTGGGTCACCCGACCGATGTGCGCCGCTTCAGCGACGAGATGGGATCGGCCACGCGTCACACCCGATTGGGGCGGGATAACGGCAACCGCCTCGATTATGACCACATCAATATGCTGACCGCCCCGCAGGCCCAGGAGGATCACTTTCCCCAGATCCTCGACTGGCTGCTCAACCCGCAGGCGGCATGACAAAAAACAGGGCGCCTCGAGCGCCCTGTTTCATTTCTGTCTGTTCCGGATCATCAGTTCAGTGGCGGCGTGATGCCAAAGCGGAACAGGGTGGCCTGGGTGGTATCGGTCAGTTCTCCTACCCCCACCACGCTCCAGAGCTCCTCTTCCAGCTTGCGCGCCTTGTGGATGGCGAACTTGGCGATGTAGTCCAGCTCGTTGGCGATGAAGTTGGTGTCGGGCCGTCCGGTACGGGAGATGCCGACCAGCACCGAGTAGAACTCCCCCTGTTGCTGCGCCAGCTCGATGAACTGACGCTTCTCTTTGACGTTGGCAAAGCTGCTGGCTAGCCGGCTGCTGAAGATGGGCAGGCCGGCCTTGGTCTGGATGCTGGCGATATAGACCTCGTCCTCTCTCGGTTTGTCCTCCCGCTCGATGGCGCGCAGCGGGTTCATCAGCAGCTCCTTGAGCAGCTCCCCCTGAAACAGCGGATAGAGGTTCTCCTGCTCCGGCAGCTCTGCACAGGCTTGCAGCAACCGCTGCAGACTGCGCGGTTGCAGGGATTTGCCGATGGAGGCCGGTTTGGGCGCGCCTTTCAGCTTGTTGACGTAGACCGGCGAGTTGAACAGGTGGTGGGTGTAGATGTTGCGCAGTGCCCGCGCCAGCCCGCGATAGCGACGCTGCTCCTGCGCCGCCTTGAGCTTGTTCTGGTTGCTCTCGATCAGCAGGCTGAAGAACTGGCGGCCGGTATGGCGATCCGAATCTCCTTCGATGCAGAGGTGCAGCACGGTGCGGGTCATGTTGAGGCTGACCAGCCGGTAGGAGAGGCGCTGCAGATCCATGCTCTTGGAAAGCTCCTGCAAGCGGGGCAGGGCGATGGTCACCACATCGTTTTTCTCGCCGATAAAGGCATCTTCCAGCTCGATTTGCAGGCCGTGAGTCGAGATGTCGCGGGTCCAGCCGATCCAGGATTTGCCGTTGTGATGGATGGCGACCGCGGTCTTGTGGATGTAGCGCGACTCCTTACGAAGCTGAACATAGTGCAGGGTCTCGATCTCGAACGGGGCAACCCCCTGCTCGTGACCAAAGCGTTGCAGCTCGTTGGCGTTGTTGCTGACCCCTTCCTGATGGAACTCTTCCCGCTGGGACTCCAGGCCGATCTCCTGCAGCAGGCCGCAGTAGCCGATCTGCTTGAGCCGCTCGAGCAGCAAGATATCTTGCAACTGCGGGTTGTCCTGCCCCTGCAGTTGCCCCACATCCGCCTCGACCAGATCGCATGCCTCCAGCGTGAACTTGTAGACACGCCAGCTGGGCCGGCGTGAGCCCACCTGGAAGAAGAGGGCGGTGAGGCCACTCTGGCGCAGCTCCTCTGCGGTGGCGGAGAAGAAGTAGATGTGGCTGCGTACCGTGTGGGTAAAGCAGTAGATGATGGTCTCGGTGGTGGTGCCGGGGGCCGGGCAGAGCCGTTTCATCCGCTCTGCGCTGAAAAGCCCCGCGAGGGCATCGCGATTTTTTTCATCGCGCCAATACTCCAGCAGGTGCTGGTTGTTTTCCGTACGCAGGGCTATCTCGAGATTGGGGCTGTCGCCGGTGCCGAAGAAGAGCGGCATGCCGGTCATCCGCGGCAGGTAGAACTGCTCATACCCCTTGATGATGGCGGCGGAGAGCAGATAGTCGACGCTGACCCGATAGCGGATCTTGTTGGCGTCGATAAAGTCGCTGAGGAAGGCATCAAAGGCTGGCTGTTCGCCGGAGCGCACCAGTCGCAGCCAGTATTTCCCCTCTTTGCTCTCTTCGCCGAGGATCTGATAGCCGACCGGCTGGTGCAGCACCGGATTGGGGGTGTCCCGCTCCAGTCCGGTAAAGAAGACCTCCACTTGGGCGCCGGTGTGATAGCTCGGCAGATAGGGAACCGAGACCCGCATGCCACCCAGCGAGAGATCTGAACTCTTGGCGAACAGCTTCTCTCCGTCCTGAAACTTGATCAGCACCGGCGAGCTGAAGTGCATCCGCTCCTGGCGGCGGCCGTAGTAGCTGGCAAAGGCGATGGTGTTGACATCATATTGCCGGAAGGGACTGGCAGGCGGCGACAGCTGACCATCCACGCGGGCGTTGTGGTGCTGTTTTTGCCACTGTTGCAGCGCCTCGTAGACACCGAGGGTATAGATATCGCGGTAGAGATAGCACTGGGACTGGAACAGGGCAATCGCATCGGCGGGCATGAAGTGAGTGATGCCGTCGAACTCATGCACCAGGCACTCATCCTCCAGCTCATCGCGCATGTCGATGACCCTGCGGCAGGGGGAGCACTTGCGCTTGAGCTCCATCTTGATCAGAAAACGGCTGTTGCTGTTTTCCTCCTGGGTCATGCGGTTGAAGATCTCCTCGAAATCTTTCTCCCGCAGCAAGGGGACGAGTTGTTCAATCAGATGTTGCTGGTGTTCTGAATCCATTTGTTCCTGCCACGGAAAGTCACTTTTCCGATTCTGGGTTTGATCTGTCGGTCGCAAACAAGTATATCAAGCAGGAATTCATCCTGTCCCCGAGTTATCAATGGCCAAAAATAAAACTGCTTATGTTTGTTCCGAATGTGGTGCCGACTTCACACGCTGGCAAGGTCAATGCAGCGAGTGCAAGGAGTGGAATACCATCACCGAGGTGCGCCTCGGCTCGGTGAGCCCCGCTGGCAAGAGTGCCCGTTACACCGGTTATGCCGGCGCGGTCGGCAGTCAGGTACAGACACTGGCAGAGATTGCCACCACCGAAATTCCCCGTTTTACCTCAGGTTTCAAGGAGCTGGATCGGGTGCTTGGTGGCGGTGTGGTGCCAGGCTCGGCCATTCTGATCGGCGGCAACCCGGGGGCGGGCAAGTCGACCTTGCTGCTGCAAACCATGTGTGGTCTCGCTGAACGGATGAAAACCCTCTATGTCACTGGTGAGGAGTCGCTGCAGCAGGTGGCGATGCGGGCCAACCGCCTTGGGCTGCCCACCGACAAGCTGCGGATGCTCTCCGAGACCAGCGTCGAGCAGATCTGTCTGATTGCCCAGCAGGAGCAGCCGCAGATCATGGTGATTGACTCCATTCAGGTGATGCATGTGGCGGATGTGCAATCGTCCCCCGGTTCTGTCTCGCAGGTGCGCGAAGCGGCGGCGCTGCTGACCCGCTATGCCAAGCAGAATCATGTGGCCATCTTCATGGTGGGTCATGTGACCAAGGATGGCAGTCTGGCGGGCCCCAAGGTGCTGGAGCACTGCATCGACTGCTCTGTGCTGCTTGATGGTGGCCATGACTCCCGTTTTCGTACCCTGCGCTCTCACAAGAACCGCTTCGGTGCGGTCAACGAGCTGGGGGTTTTTGCCATGACCGAGCAGGGGATGCGCGAGGTGAGCAACCCCTCCGCCATCTTCCTCAGCCGAGGGCAGGAGCAGGCGCCCGGTTCCATCGTCATGGTGATCTGGGAGGGCACCCGGCCGCTGCTGGTGGAGTTGCAGGCGCTGGTGGACTACTCTCAGCTCTCCAACCCGCGCAGGGTGGCGGTGGGGATGGATCACAACCGGCTTGCCATGTTGCTGGCGGTGCTGCACCGTCACGGCGGGCTGCAGATGGCGGATCAGGATGTCTTCATCAACGTGGTCGGCGGGGTCAAGGTCGAGGAGACCAGCGCGGATCTGGCGCTGCTGCTGGCGATGGTCTCCAGCTTCCGGGACCAGGCGCTGCCCAAGGATCTGGTGGTGTTCGGCGAAGTGGGCCTTTCCGGTGAAATTCGTCCGGTGCCGTCCGGCCAGGAGCGGTTGCAGGAGGCGGCCAAGCATGGCTTCCGTCGCGCCATCGTGCCGCACGCCAATGCCCCCAAGCACCCGATCGAAGGGATGGAGGTAGTGCCGGTCAAGAAGCTGTCTGAGGCACTCGAGGCGCTGTAATCTCTCAGCATTGCAATCGAGACAACAGCACAACGGAAAAAGAGCGCCTCGGCGCTCTTTTTTATGGGCTGGCACCTGCCATCAGGGCTGGCTATGTTCCAGATGTTCGCTCAGCAGTTGTTCCAGCTCGCGGTGGAGCAGCTCTTCGTCACCGACGTTGAGCTCGATCATCCGCTTGAGGTGGGTGGCGCTGTCGATATCGATGTGGTGGCAGTAGAAACCCAGCTTCTTGCTGGCTTCGTGGGTCAGCTCGACCTGCATTTTGATCTCGATATCGCTACCGCTCAGGATAAAGCTGAGCTGGTACTCCTTGTTGTCACGGCTCTCCCAGTCGTCGGGGCGGATCAGCAGGGCCCCCTGCAAGGAGACGTCGACAAGCTGGGTCTGCCACTTCTGTTCCCCCTGGGTGAGTTCTGCCATGGTCAAGTAGAGGATCCGTGCAAAACGGCGGCGCTCAGACATGCTCATCTCCTGTATGCAATAAGTGTGGACGCTAGGGTCATTGCTCTGAGTGTAATCCACCTTGGTTGCCAGTATCTTGAACTTGCTCCGAAAATGGCATTCAGGCTTGCTGGGTACTCAAGGATTCCACCACATGAAGCGCCTTGACCAGGCGGTCCTCCTGTTTGAACCGCTCTTCCAGAACCGGACCCAACTCATTGAGATCATCATCCAGCAGCAGCAATTGGGCCTCGTCGGCATCACTGTATTTATCGTTGAACTCGAGGGCGAATTCAGTGCTGTTACGAATATGGGGATAGATGCGCTTGGCCAGCTCCAGTGTTTCGCCGCTGGCTTGCTCGAAGGCGGTGACGACGTGGTGGTAGATTTCGAAATGGCCCGCGCTGACATAGTCGACCAGCCGGTCGCAAAACTGATGCAGCTCTTCTGTTTTGGGCAGGCTGCGTTGCTTGGTCCGCGCCGGAGTGAGGCCTGCCAGCTGCATGTATCCAACCAGCAACGCTTGCCTTGCATCCAGCCAGTCGTCGATAGCCTTATGCTTGCCTGCCAGCGCCTGCTTGGTCTGTTCCAGTTTCGTCAACATAATCCCTATCCCTCCGTGGGGCAAAGGCTGGCCGATTGTTCGGTATTCCGAGCCGTTTGAGCAGTGACACAACCTATAACTAGGGAAAATCTGGGCAAGCGTCAATAGCCATGGGGGGATAATGTTAAGTGGCGAAGAAATAGTCAGCGGATTGTGTCTGCGTGCTAGCAGGTTTCAGGCCTGCTCACGGTTTTTCGCGTGTGGAATGTGACTATTTCCGCAGATCTTGATGAAAACCCCAGCGTTTGACGCGTTCGGCTCGATAAAGGCTTTGCCTGTGCGTTTTTTTTTGCATAGAGTGACCCAGCGCTAAATGCCAGATCATAAAGGAAATGTTATGAACAAAGCTCAACTTGTCGATGCGATTGCCGCCAAAGCAGATCTGAGCAAAGCTCAGGCCAAAGTGGCTCTGGAAGAGATCATCAATGGTATTACCCAGAGCTTGAAAGAAGGCGATGCTGTGCAACTGGTCGGTTTTGGCACCTTCAAGGTCACCCACCGCGCAGGCCGCACCGGTCGTAACCCGCAAACTGGTAAAGAGATCCAGATTGCTGCTGCCAACGTGCCTTCATTCGTGGCTGGCAAGGCTCTGAAAGACGCCGTCAAGTAAGTCCGAAAGTCTGTTTTGTCCAATGCCAGTCAGCTCGCTGACTGGCATTGTTTTTATGGGATTCTCCCATCCTTCCTATTAGTCCTTCCTGACTTTTCCTTCTGTCGGCCTCGTTGTGGCTAAGGCCTTATGCCGTCTGCGGGTTGGATGGCAGCGGCCAGATCCGCTCATAGGCCCAGGTAAAGACCATGATGTAGACGAGGTAGAAGGCGACGAAGCCGAGATCCAGCATCAGGGCGTCCCACACCCCCAAATCGAGCCAGAACATGACGCAGGGGAGGGAGAGCATCATAAAGCTTGCCTCATAGCCAAACGCGTGCAGGAAGCGGTCCAGTGGTCGCTTGTTGGTGCGCCCGCAAAGTTTGAGCAACCCCTTGTCGAACAACAGGTTCCAGCCATAGGTCCAGGCGGTGGCGACGATGGAGAAGAAGATGGCCAGCGAACCGACCTCGGCGACGCCCTGACCGAACAGCTGGCTGATCAGCGGTGCGACCAGTGCCAGCCCTATGCCTTCGTAGAGAACCAGATAACGAAGTCGATCCGGGGTGGTGCGTAGTTGGGTACTACTCATGGGTGATGTGCCTCCTGTGGGAGGCGCATTCTAATCAGGGAGTGGTTAAAAGAGAAGCATCGGTCCGTCATGACTGGCGTTGAGGGGCATGATGATGCCCCTCTTTGCGATACTTCATTGCCAATTTGGGCGTTAGCCCTGAGTGGTCAAGTCTGCGACTCAGGCGTCGGTTGGCGTGACCCGGGTCAGCATGGCAAAGCCCTCTTCCACCAGAGTGAGCTCTACCTTGACCTCTCCCAACTCGGCGAGCGAGGCAACATGGGTGCCGCCACAGGGAATGGTCACCTCCTTGCCTTCCAGCATGCAGTGCCAGTAACGGGAATCGATGATCGCCTCACCAGCGCGGCTGCGGCGGATTTCGCTCCCTGCTGCGATCCAGTCGGCCAGTTGCTGGTTGACCTTCTCTTCAATCACCGCCAAATCTGCCAGCAGCGCCTCGCTGTTGACCCCCTTCTTGCGCAGGCTCTTGCCGATGCGGTACTGCTCCCGTGATCCGCAAGGCTCGACCCGAGAGCTTTGAATAGCCAGGCGGTCGAAGTCGGGCTGGCCCAGTGCATCACACTCGCTTACCTCCTTGCGCCAGTAGGGGATGAGTACCCGGTTGAGGGCTAGTGCCGCCAGATGGCAGCCGCTATGGCCCAGACTCAGGGCGTGGCGGGCAGCGCTATCTACTTGTAATTCGACCTGGCTGCCAATGGCTAGCGCGTGGTCTCCGGTCATTGGATGGACCACCACGAAACGCCACCCCTCTGCGCCCCGCTTGACCGGAATGGCAGTATCGACGAACAGCTCGCCATCCGGGCTGATGGCCCCCATTCGGCAAGGGCCAATGGTTGCTTCGCCCCCTTCCCAGCGAGCATGGCCCACATCCCCCGGCTGATCGGGCCAGAGGTGGCTCTGGGGATGAAAAGGGGTGAGGTCGGTGACCAGCAGCGTGGTGTCACCGCGCTGGCAGCAGACCACGCTGGCCTGCTCCTGATGATGGCCCAGTACGAAGCTGGCTCGGGTATGTTCCATGGCAAGGCTCCCGCAACGATAAATGAGAAGAGAAAGCGGCAGCATACGCCAAAGTGCGAAAGGGCTCATTAACCAGTGTTAATGAGCCCCTCTCTCTCGGTTTTACGGTTCGCTAGATCATGGCAACCAGCAGATAGGCGTTGAGCCCGATCACCAGCGCAACGATAAGGCGTCCTACCGCCTGGGTGACGGGGTGGTTACGATGTTGTCCCATCAGTGCCCGATCGCCGGTCAGCATCAACAGCGGGATCAGGGCCAGCGCGATGCCAAAGCTCAGGATTACCTGACTCAACACCAGAATTTCGGTGGTGTTGAGCCCCATAGCGATTACCACGAAGGCGGGAGCCATGGTGATGGCGCGACGCAGCCAGAGCGGGATGGTAAAGCGGACAAAGCCCTGCATCACCACTTGCCCGGCCAGGGTCCCTACCACGGTAGAGCTGATGCCAGATGCGACCAGCGAGAGGCCAAACAGGGTGGCTGCTGCCTGACCCAGCAGCGGAGTGAGGGTCTGGTAGGCGGATTCCAGCTCCGCTACCTGCTGGTGGCCCGAGCTGTGGAACGCAGCGGCCGCCATCGCCATCATCGCCAGATTGACGAAGCCGGCGATGGTCATGGCAATCGCCACATCGACCCGGGTGGTGTGCAGCCGCTGGCTGACTGAACCCTGATCCTGCGTGTGCTGGGTCAGTGCCGAGTGCAGGTAGATAACGTGGGGCATCACGGTGGCACCGAGTACACCGGCGGCCAGATAGACGGCATCGCTGTTGGGCAGACCGGGGAAGAGGGCGCCCTCCAGCAGGCTGGGCAGATGGGGGCGGGAGAAGATCAGCTCGACGATGTAGGCCGCCGCGACAAACAGCAGCAGGCCACCGACCACGAACTCCAGCGGTTTCTGACCACGGGATTGCAGCATCAGGATCCCCCAGGTCACTACGGCGGTGATACAGGCTCCTTCAAGCAAGGTCACGCCAAGCAGCAGCTTGAAGCCGACTGCGGCGCCGATAAATTCGGCGAGATCGGTGGCCATGGCGATGATCTCTGCCTGTACCCAGTAGGCCCAGACCGCCGGTTTTGGCAGTCGGTCGCGGATGTGCTCCGCCAGATTCTTGCCGGTGACGATACCAAGTTTGGCCGAGAGGGTCTGCACCAGCATGGCCATCAGGTTGGCCCATACCACCACCCAGAGCAGTTGGTAGCCAAAGGTAGAGCCCGCCTGAATATTGGTGGCGAAGTTGCCCGGATCGATATAGCCGATGGCGGCGATAAAGGCAGGCCCGAGCAGGGTCAGTTTGAATTTGCGGGCTGGAATCGTAGTCGTCAGTGCGGGTTGCATGGCATCACCCTCCATAAGGATATGGAGAGAGAATAGATCTAAGTGATAATCATTATCAATTGTTGTTTCTGATGATTTCCATCGGGAAAAACATTTGAGGCGGTCAGTTGCAGTGAGGGATGTGATTTCGTACAATACGCCGCCCTAGAAAAGCAGCGACTAAACACCTTTATGTTCCTTGCCTCCGAGGTCTGGCTGCACCTGGGCGGAGGCTGAATTAATCCGTAAGGAGCTAAAATGCGTCATTACGAAATCGTCTTCATGGTTCATCCGGACCAGAGCGAGCAAGTTCCCGGCATGATCGAGCGTTACACCGGCGCCATCACCACCTCCGGTGGTACCATTCATCGCCTGGAAGATTGGGGCCGCCGTCAGCTGGCTTACCCGATCGACAAACTGCACAAAGCCCACTACGTTCTGATGAACGTAGAAGCAGAGCAAGCCGTTATCGATGAGCTGGAAACCAACTTCCGCTTCAACGATGCCGTTATCCGCAACATGATCATGCGCACCAAGCACGCCGTGACTGAAGTTTCTCCGATGGCCAAGGCCAAAGAAGAGCGCTTCACCCGTCGTGACGACGAGCGCCGCGAAGAAGCTACTGAAGCTGCTTCCGAAGAGTAATTCTGGATCACTGACTAGAGGATAAAGGCCATGGCACGTTATTTCCGTCGTCGTAAGTTCTGCCGCTTCACCGCCGAGAACGTTACCGAGATCGACTACAAAGATATCGTTACTCTGAAAAACTACATCACTGAATCTGGCAAGATCGTACCGAGCCGTATCACCGGTACCCGCGCCAAGTATCAGCGTCAGCTGGCACGCGCCATCAAGCGTGCTCGTTACCTGGCTCTGCTGCCGTACACCGATCTGCACAACAAGTAAGAATCGGCCCGGCACTTAAGCCTAACTCAACGAAATTTATAGAGGAAAGGTAATGCAAGTTATCCTGCTCGACAAAATCGCCAAACTGGGCGGTCTGGGTGACCAAGTTTCCGTGAAATCTGGTTATGCCCGTAACTACCTGATCCCGCAAGGCAAAGCTGTTATGGCCACCAAGGCCAACATCGAAGCTTTCGGTGCTCGTCGCGCTGAGCTGGAAGCCAAACTGGCTGCCAACAAAGCTGCTGCTGAAGAGCGTGCTGCCAAGCTGGCCGAACTGGCTACCGTGGTTATCGCTTCCAAGTCTGGCGACGAAGGCAAGCTGTTCGGTTCCATCGGTACCCGTGATGTGGCTGAAGCCATCACTGCTGCTGGCGTAGCCGTTGCCAAGAGCGAAGTCCGCATGGGCAACGTTCTGCGTAACACCGGTGACTACGAAGTTGCTGTTCAGCTGCACGCTGACGTTAAAGCAACCGTACAGATCCAGGTTGTTGCCCTGTAATAGCGATTCGCTTTTGCAGAGAAAACCCGCGCTTTTGCGCGGGTTTTTTATTTTCCGGCCCGGGGGTAGAGTGAAGGTCTGTTCCACAGGAGGAGATCCTTATGGCTTGGGTAGAAGGCCGCGTCATCGAACGCATCGAATGGACACCCACCCTGTTCTCCCTGCGGGTAGCGGCCGAGCTGGCCCCCTACAAGGCAGGGCAATTTACCAAACTGGCCCTTGTTCAGGGCGATCGCCGCATCCAGCGGGCCTACTCCTTCGTCAATCCCCCCTCTGCGCCATATCACGAGTTCTATCTGGTCGAGATCCCGAGCGGTGAGCTGACTCCGTCCCTCGGCTCGTTGCAAGCAGGCGATACCCTGCTGGTGCAATCCCAGGCCACCGGCTTTCTGACGCTGGATGAGGTGCCCGCCGGGTGCGATCTCTGGCTGCTCTCGACCGGCACTGCCATCGGCCCCTTCCTCTCCATGCTGGCCGATGGCGAGGCCTTCAACCGTTTCGAGAATTTGGTGTTGGTGCACGGGGTGCGCAAAGGCGAAGAGCTGAGCTATCAGGATTTGATCGCCAGCTTTGCCGAGCAATATGGCGCGCGCTTTCGCTATGTCCCCTTTGTCAGCCGCGAGCTCTGGCCCGATGCAATGGCAGGGCGGATCCCGGCGGCGATTGCCAATGGTCAGTTGCAGGATCGAGTGGGGTTGGAGTTCTCACCCGAGCTGAGTCAGGTGCTGATCTGCGGCAATCCGGAGATGGTGAAAGAGACCCAGCAGACCTTGCTGGCACTGGGGTTGGCCAAGAACCTGCGGCGGGCGCCGGGCAATATCAGTGCGGAGAATTATTGGTAAACAATCAGCACAGGGGCGCCAGGCCCCTGCTGCATCTGGAGAGGGCGTTCAGTTCTTCTTGCCGTTGCCCTTGTTTTTATCCTTCTGTTTGTCGTGACCTTGCCCGGGGTTATTGCCGCTGTGGATGCTGCGGTTGTAGTGATCCCGGTACTTGCCATCCATCTTGTCGCAGTTGAGTTTGATCCGGCTGTCGCCAATGCCAAGATCCAGGCAGTTGTCCTGCCACCAGTCGTACTCTTTGTCATCCCAGTCGAGATTGATCTTGATGTCATCACCGGAGATCTTGATGCCATCGCCATTTTTGCCTGGCGGCGCCGCAACCGCGATGCCATGTGCCATCAGCAGGGAGAGCAGCAGGGCACCGCGCCGGATAACGGGGTTGTGTTTGGCTTGGGTCATCGCAAGGGGACTCCTGTCGTTATTGGCCACTCTGCGAGTTGGCAGGGAGCTGGTTGGTTTGCGGCGGCTGGTTGCGGTTCTCTTCATCTTCCAGATTGAATTTGACTGCCCTGCAGTCGGCCGGGGCGGTTTCGCCGACCCCCAAGTCGAGGCAGTCGTTCTGGGTCCAGCCGAACTGCTTGTCATCCCAGTCCAGGTTGAATTTAAGCTCATCGACGGAGAATTCGGAGCCACTGCTCTCTTGATATTGCTGGGTCGCTGCGGCGCTGCCGGTAACCAGAAGAAGGGAGAGTAGCAAAGTGGTCTTACTGTTCATGATGGCCTCGGATAATTGCAACGGTGGATGAGTGTACAGACCGGAGCTGAACCCGGGCGGAACTGTTCCCCATCTCACTACATGATCAAGTCAGGGAGGGATTGTATCGCTTTTCTGCTGCCGATTTGTCCGTTTTGGTCGCACTCTGGGCAGCTGGTTGCCAATCTGAAGGAATTCAGTCATTTGCCCTTCTCTGGGCGAGTCTGGCGACTATAATCGGCAGCCAACTTTTCCTGCACAGCACACCCCTTCATCATGACCACACAGGACTCATCTACATTGCGCTACCCCAAGGGGTGGTTTGCTCTGACGACGGTATACAGTTTCACCGGGTTGGCCATTCTGGCTTCCATTATCTTCTCCCTGCTGCTGTTCCTCTCCATCGATGACAACCCGCTGATGAAGTGGCTGTTCGGCGGCTTGGCCATCATCTTCGAGCTGGGCAAGTTTTACGTCTGGTACGAGTACGGCGAGCGCAAGGCGCGGCGGGATCTGAGTGGCGCTTTCTGGTCGCTGTTGTTCTACAGCGTGCTGGCGGCCATCTCCATCGGCGGCAGTATCGGTGGCATCAACAGCGCCACCAATACGGTACTGAGCCAGCAGGCTCGCCACGAACGGGAACTGGCCCGTTTCGACGAGCAGATCGCCAGCATCGAGCGGCAGATCCAGCTCAACGAGGAGGCGGCCCGCAAATATATCGAGCTGGAGCGCATCTCCAGTGGCGTCTCCTCGTTGCAGCACGCCAACACCAAGCTGCGCTTGCAGCAGGATGAGCTGCGCCAGCAGCGCGATGCCAAGCCGGTCAACGAACAATCCTCCATGTTGGGGCTGATGAGCAGTCTGGCGGACGGGGTGGGGATGAGCATCAGTCAGGTGCAGTTCCTGCTGGTCTGCTTCCTCTCGGTGCTGCTCGATGTGTTCGGTGCCTTCTTCGTCAGCCTGATCGGCGAGGAGAACCGCTTTCGCCGGATATGGCGCTGGCAGCAGGAGCAAGCTCGCAGAGAGGCGCAGGAGGCGTTGGCGATGGCAGCACAGCCCGAGCCCATCATGCCCCCCGAGCCCGCTCCCGAAGTGCTGGCGCAGGTGCGCGGTGCGCTGGTGAGCGGTGAGCTCAAGTGCAGCAAGCGCTCGGTGGCACAGGCGCTGTCACTCTCGCTGGAGGAGGTGGACCGGGTGTTCCACCATCTGCTGTCGCAAGGGGTGCTGGGGCAGGGGAGCAATCGACACTACTACCTCAATCCGGCGCTGGAGCAGCAACCCGGATAGTGAGAAGGCCACCGAAACTCGGTGGCCTTTTTCGTTATCGAGTGGCTGTTGTACTCAGTGAGTCAGCACCATCATCAGGCTGAGGAAGGCGGCCAGTCCGCCACCGGTGCCGATGATCCAGTAAAACCCCTTGGCCCCCTGTTTGAGCGGGATGCGGAAGTAGAGCAGAAACGCCCACCACCCCAGTGCCAGCAACAGAGGAATAAGAAACATTCGAGCCATGGTGTCCTCGCTGTTATTCTGTTGACCCTTGATCAATCAACAGGATGGATTGTGCAATGACGCAACTACAGATTACCGCATTCGGTGACCCCTCGGTACTCAAGCTCAACCCTTCCCTCGATAAGGTGCCAGCCGATGGCGAAGTGCGGGTACGCATCTGCTTTGCGGGGGTCAATCCCATCGATGCCAAAACTCGCGCAGGTCTTGGCTGGGCGGCGGCCCAGAACAAGGACAAGCTGCCCTGGACACCGGGTTATGACGTCTCCGGTGTGGTAGAGAAAGTGGGCCCCGGCGTAACCTCGCTGGTCGAGGGGGATCGGGTGTGCGGCATGGTCGGTTTTCCCCTTACCGCCGGTGGCTACGGGGAGTCTGTGGTGGCAAGCGAGAGTGAGTTGGTCAAGCTCGACGGGGTGAGCCTGCAGCAGGGGGCGGCGTTGCCGCTGGCCGGTCTTACCGCCTGGCAGGGGCTGCTTGAGCATGGCGGCCTCAAGAGCGGTCAGCGGGTATTGATCCTCGCCGGTGCCGGCGGTGTCGGCCATCTGGCGGTGCAGTTTGCCAGCGCCTATGGCGCCGAGGTGGTGGCCACCGCCAGCCCCGACAACCATGGCTTCCTCCATGCTTTGGGGGCGCGCTGGATGGTGGATTACCATGATGCGAACTGGCCAGCTCAGGTGGTGGCAGAGGTCGGCCTGGTCGATCTGGTGCTGGATCTGGTAGGCGGCGAGAGCGGCAAGGCGGCGCTGGCCTGTGTCAAGCCGGGTGGCCGCTTGGTGACGGTACCCACCATCACTGCCCAGCAGATCAAGGATGCTGGGGCTGCGGTGGGGATCGAGGTGGTCGGCATGCTGGTTCACCCCGACCAGAAGCAGCTGGGTCAGATGTTGATGCTGCTGCGTCAGGGGGAGGTGAAGGTCACCCTCGCCGGTGAATTCCCCCTGGCCGAGGGGGCGCTGGCCCATCAGGCCATCGAAGGGGGCCATGTACGCGGCAAGCTGCTGCTGCGGATGCCTGCGGCCGACGGCTATCCCGGATGAGCGAGATGATGGAGATGGGGCTGGGGTGGCTCTTTTTAAGCGCCTTTACCTCAGCCACCCTGTTGCCCGGCAGCTCCGAAGTGCTGCTGGGGGCCATGGCGGCCAAGGGGGAGTGGAGCATGGCGAGCCTGCTGCTGTGGGCGACGCTGGGCAATACCCTCGGCTCCATGACCACCTGGTGGCTTGGATGGCTCGCCACCTTCAAGAAAAAACCGGAAGATTTTCAAGGCCGTGGGGAACAAAAAGCCTTAGGCTGGCTCAAACAACATGGTCACTGGTGTCTGCTGCTTGCCTGGACGCCGGTGGTCGGTGATGGTCTCTGTCTGTTGGCCGGTTGGCTGCGCCTCTCCTTCTGGCGCTCTCTCATTCTGATCGGGCTCGGCAAATTGTTCCGTTATGCCCTGGTTTTTCTGCTGGCCAGTCACATTTTCTAGCCTGTTTTTGTCACTCACGAGGTTACCGTGAACAAAGTCATACCTTTAACGCTTCTGCTGGGCTTCACCCTGCCGGTGCTGGCGGCACCGACCCTGATCGCCGAACAGGGCAAGGAGGAGGGCAAGCTCGCCATCCCCTACCAGATGTACAAGCTGGACAACGGCCTGACCGTGATCCTGGCCCCCGACCGCTCCGATCCGCTGGTACACCTCGATGTGACCTATCACGTCGGCTCATCCCGCGAGACGGTCGGCAAGTCCGGTTTTGCCCACTTCTTCGAGCACATGATGTTCCAGGGCTCGAAACACGTCGGTGATCAGGAGCATATGCGGATCATCAACGAAGCCGGTGGCGACATGAATGGCACCACCAACAAGGACCGCACCAACTACTACGAGACTGTGCCGGCCAACCAGCTGGAAAAAGTGCTCTGGCTGGAGGCGGATCGGATGGGCTTCCTGCTCGATGCGGTGAGCCAGAAGAAGTTCGAGATCCAGCGTGCCACCGTCAAGAACGAGCGGGCCCAGCGGGTCGACAACCAGCCGTACGGGCTGGTGAGCGAGAAGGTGGGGGAGGCGCTCTATCCGCGTACTCACCCCTACTCCTGGCAGCCTATCGGTTACGTGGAAGATCTCGACCGGGTCGATGTGAACGACCTCAAGCAGTTCTTCCTGCGCTGGTATGGCCCCAACAACGCCACCCTGACCCTGGGCGGTGACTTTGACAGCAAGCAGGCCCTCGAGTGGATCGAGAAGTACTTCGGCTCCATCCCGCGCGGCCCGGACGTGGCCGAGCCGACGCCAAAGCCGGTGACTCTGCCCGAGACCCGCTACGTGACGTTGCAGGACAAGGTGCACCTGCCGCTGCTCTATATCAGCTACCCCACCGTATCCCTTGGTGACCCGCAGGAGCCTGCGCTCGACATGTTTGCCGACGTGCTGGGCGGTTCCGCCAGCTCCATGCTCTACCAGTCGCTGGTGAAAACCGGCAAGGCGATCGATGTGGGGGCGTCCCACTACTGCGAAGAGTTGGCCTGTACCCTGACGGTCTACGCCTATCCCAACCCGTCGCAGGATGGCAGCCTCAAGACCCTCAAGGGGGAGGTGGACAAGGTGATCGGCGAGTTCGCCCAGCGCGGCCTCAAGCCGGAAGATCTGGAGAAGGCGATCGCCAAGTACCGCGCCTCCGCCATCTGGGGTCTGGACAGCGTCTCCGGCAAGGTGAGCCAGCTCGCCATGGGTCAGGTGTTTGCCCAGGATCCCAACTATGTGTTCAAGACTCTCGATGCCATCGGCAAGGTGACACCGGAGCAGGTGAAGGCCGCCTACGACAAGTTCATCGCCGGCAAGCCGGCGGTGGTGCTGAGCGTGGTGCCCAAGGGCAAGACCGAGTGGCAGGTCGCCACCCCGAACTTTACCCCCGCCAAGCGCGAGTTGCCGGATTACAGCAAGCATGACGAAGCGCTGGCCGAACGACCGGTAAAAGACAATTTCGAGCGCAGCGTGCAGCCCAAGGCGAGCGAGGCGGTGAGCGTCAAGGTGCCTGCCATCTGGCACGGCAAGCTCGACAAGAACATCGAGATCATCGGCACCAAGAGTGACGAGATCCCCGCGGTCTCCATCATGATCGCCCTGCCGGGCGGCATTCGTGCCGAAGATAAGGGGCAACTGGGGCTGGCCAATCTGACCGCTGCCATGATGGGGCAGGGCACGGTGCGCCTGACCGAGGCTCAGCTGAGCGACGAGCTGCAAAAGCTGGGATCTTCCATCGATGTCTCCAGCGCCCAGTACAACAACCTCATCACCGTCAGCTCGCTGGCGGACAAGCTGCCCCAGACCCTGGCGCTGGTGCGCGAGGTGCTGGAGCGCCCGGGCATGCGGGAGGCTGACTTCGAGCGGGTCAAGGCGCAGCTGCTGCAAGGGATGCAACAGGCCCAGCAGCAGCCCGAGTGGCTGGCCGGGCAGGCGTTCCGCGAGCTGGTCTACGGCAAGCAAAACCGCCTCGGTCAACCTACCGATGGGGTGGCGGCCGATGTGGCCAAGCTGACCCTGGCGGACGTGAAGCACTTCTATCAGGCCTACTACAACCCCACTAACGCCAAAGTGGTGGTGGTCGGTGATGTGGGCCAGAAGCAGATCGAGGAGCAACTTGGCTTCCTGACCGAGTGGAAGGGGGCCACGCCGACTCTGGGGGATCTCAAGCTCAAGGGTGAGCAGGCCAAGCCGGGCATCTATCTGGTCGACAAGCCGGGGGCGCCCCAGTCGGTGATCCGCATCGGTCGTCGCGCCATGCCGTTCGATACCACGGGGGATTACTTCACCGCCGGGCTGATGAACTTCAACCTGGGTGGCAACTTCAACAGCCGCATCAACCTCAACCTGCGGGAAGACAAGGGTTACACCTACGGCGCCAGCTCCGGTTTCTCCGCCAACCGCGAGGTAGGCACCTTCGCCACCGGCGCCAATGTGCGGGCCGATGCGACTGTGGATGCCATCCGCCAGTTCCTCAAGGAGATGGACAACTACCGCAAGAGCGGCCCGACCCCGGTGGAGCTGGCCTATATGCGCAGCGCGGTCTCCCAGCAGGATGCCCTCTCTTACGAGACCTTGGGCCAGAAGGCGGGCTTCCTGCTGCAGATGGTGATGTATGACCTGAAACCGGACTATGTGCAGGCCCAGAACAACCTGATCAAAACGGTGTCGCCCGAGGCGCTGAAAGCCAGTGCGGCCCGTTGGCTCAATCCGGCCGACATGGTGATCGTGGTGGTGGGAGACAAGCAAAAGCTTGAAAAACCCCTGAAGGAGCTTCATCTTCCCATCTATCCGCTGCAGTTGCCGTAACTGACGCTTTATAAAAATCAAGAGCCGCCCCGGATGGGGCGGCCTCACATGAGCCGTGAATATGACTACAACAAGCTTGTCGCTCACCGAGTTGCTGAATGCGTTGGGATCACCGGAGCGCCTCACCGCGCTCAAGGGGATCCGGCGCGGGATCGAACGTGAATGCCTGCGCATCACGCCGGATGGCCGACTCGCCCAGAGTGACCATCCCCGGGCGCTGGGCTCGGCCCTGACCCATCCCAATATCACCACCGACTACTCGGAGAGCCTGCTGGAGTTCATCACCCCGGCCACCGACTCCATCGACAGCCTGATGGAGCAACTGGGCGACATCCATCACCATGTGATTCAGCATCTGGGTGACGAGCGGATTTGGCCGCTCTCCATGCCCTGCTTCGTCGGTGGGGAAGAGAGCATCCGGCTGGCCCAGTACGGCAGCTCCAATATCGGCCGGATGAAGACCCTCTACCGTCAGGGCTTGAAGAACCGCTACGGCAGCCTGATGCAGGTGATCGCCGGGGTGCACTTTAACTTCTCCATGCCCGACAGCTTCTGGAGCGAGTGGCAGGATCTGGTGTGCGAAGGGTGCTGCAGCCAGCGCTTTATCTCCGACAAGTACATGGGGCTTATTCGCAACGTCTACCGCTTCGGCTGGCTGGTGCCCTATCTGTTTGGCGCCTCCCCGGCCATCTGCGAATCCTTCCTCAAAGGGCGCAAGAGCAACCTGCCGTTCGAGAAGACCGGCCAGGGCACCCTCTATCTGCCTTACGCCACCGCGCTGCGTCTCTCTGATCTGGGTTATACCAACAGCGCCCAGGCTGGGCTCAAGATCAGCCACGACAATCTGCCGGCCTATGTCAGCAGCCTGCGCCGCGCCATCAACACCCACAATCCCGACTTTGCCAAGATCGGGGTCAAGGTGGATGGGGAGTATCGTCAGCTTAACGACAACGTGTTGCAGCTGGAGAATGAGCTATACGCCCCAATCCGCCCCAAGCGCACCCCGCGCAGTGGCGAGAAGCCCTCGGATGCGCTGGATCAGCGCGGCATCGAATACATCGAGCTGCGCACCGTGGACGTCAACCCCTTCACCCCGCTCGGTATCGATGCCGACCAGATCCGCTTCTTCGATCTGTTCCTGGTCTGGTGCCTGCTGCGCCCCTCTCCGGTGCTGAGTGATGAAGAGATTGCCCGCAACCGCCGCAACCAGAACAAGGTGGTGCTGGAAGGACGTCGTCCCGGCCTGATGCTTGAAGATGAGCAGGGCAATGCCATTGGCCTCAAAGAGTACGGCCTCAAACTGTTTGACGAACTGGCTCAGGTGGCCGACTTGCTGGATCGCTGCTGTGGCCGCAACCGCTATCGCGAGACGCTGGCGATGCACCGCGAGAAGCTGCTCAACCCCGAGCTCACCTACTCCGCCCGCATGCTCAGGGAACTGCTGGAGAGCGGCAAGGACAACGGCTGCTACGGTGACAAGCTGGCGACCCGCTATCGCGAGGAGCTGCTGGCAGGGGAGCTGCAATATTGGGATGAAGCCTACTTTGCCGGTGAGGCGAAGGATTCGCTGGCCAAGCAGCGCGAACGCGAGCGCAGCGACAGTCTGTCGTTCGATGACTTCCTGGCCGACTACTTCGGTACCACTACCACCACGGCCTGAAGGCGGGTTCGTACCGACCAAAGTGCCAACAAAAAGCCGCTCGAGTGAGCGGCTTTTTTATTCCTCTGAACCTGAGCGATATCAGACGTGGTTATACATGGCCTCGATTTCGCTCTGGTACTTGGCCTCGATGATCTTGCGGCGCAGCTTCATGGTGGGGGTCAGCTCACCCAGCTCCATGGAGAAGGCGCTCGGCAGCAGGGTGAACTTCTTCACCTGCTCGAACTTGGCCAGCTCTTTTTGCAAGTCGGCGATGCGGGCTTCGAAGAACTCCATCACCCGGGAGTGGCGCAGCAGCTCGGTCTTGCACTGATACTGCAGGTTGATGGAGCTGGCGTACTCCTCAAGCGACTCGAAGCAGGGGACGATCAGCGCCGAGACGAAGTGGCGGGCATCGGCGACGATGGCGATCTGTTCGATGAAGCGATCCTTGCCGATGGTCCCCTCGACCAGTTGCGGCGCTACGTACTTGCCGTTGGAGGTCTTCATCAGCTCCTTGAGGCGCTCGGTGAAGTAGATATTGCCCTGGCTGTCGAGCTCACCGGCATCGCCGGTACGCAGGAAGCCATCCTCGGTCATCACTTCTGCGGTGGCGTCCGGCTTGTTGTAGTAGCCGCGCATCACGGTGGGGGAGCGCACCAGCAGCTCGTTGTTCTCACCCAGCTTCACCTCGATGCCGTTCAGTGCCGTGCCGATGGAGCCCAACTTGAACTGGCTGTCTTCGTAGCAGCAGACGGTGGCGGTGGTTTCGGTCATGCCGTAGCCGTACTTGAGGTTGAGCCCCATCGCCTGGAAGAAGAGGTTCACATCGTCGGCCAGACGGGCGCCAGCCACCGGCAGGAAGCGGGTGCGGCCGCCAAAGCGGGCACGCAGCTTGCGAAACACCAGTCGCTCGGCGATCCAGAGCTGGCCGTAGAGCAGGGGGGAGGCGGACTTGCCCGCCTGACGGGTGGCAACCATCTGCTTGCCGACCCGGGTCGCCCAGCCAAACAGGGCGCGACGCAGAGCAGGAGCCTGAGCAACCTTGGCCTGGATCATGGCATAGGCCTTCTCGTAGAGGCGCGGCACGGCGCACATCACGGTCGGCTGCACCTCGCCAATCACATCCATCACCTTCTGCGGATCGCGGATATAGACGTTCTCGGCGCCGCAGTAGAGCACGTAATAGCTCCAGGCCCGCTCGAACACGTGGCTGAGCGGCAGCATGCAGAGCGACACATCCTGCTGATTGAGGTCGAGGCGGCTGTTGTGCATCTCGAAACAGGCGGCGATGTTGGCAAAATCGAGCATGACTCCCTTGGGCTCGCCTGTGGTGCCGGAGGTGTAGATCAGGGTCAGCAGATCATCCATCCGGTACTGGGTTTCCCGCTCGCGCAGCTCCTGCTCGCTGGGCTGATGGTTGCCGGAGACCAGAAATGTCTGGAAGTGACTCGCCTGCTCGCAGCCGCGCAGATTGACGTTGCCATCGAGAGCGACGATCTGACGAATTTCGCCGTTTTGCAGCAGGGTCAGCGCCTGATCGAACTGGGGTTGCTCGCCAACGAACAGTACCTTGATGCCGGCATCTTTGACGATGTAGCGCAGCTGATCGAGCGTGCTGGTGGGGTAGATAGGGACGCTGACACCGCGGGCAGCAAGGATGCCGAGATCGGCCTGGGTCCACTCCGGCATGTTGCGGGCATAGATGCCGACCATTTCGGTTGGCTGGTGGTCGGCACGGATCAGCGCCTGTGCGCAGTAGTCCATGGCCTGGCCCAGAGTACGCCAGCCGATGGCGCGCCACTGGCCATCTTGCTGAACCCGCAGGGCAGCCTTGTTGCCAAGCTGGGCAATACGTTCACGCATCAGTCGAACCAGATGAAGCTTCGGCATCAGTTAAACATCCTTTAATTACAGTTGTACGCCCGCGAGGGCACTAAAAATCGGGCTAGAGTTTAAACTCCAACATTACAGCTTACAAGTGTTCGCCGTTTGTCTTGGATCACAAAGAGCGCAAATAGCTCTCCCTTTGCGCAGACTGGCCGATACTGCTAGGAGGCAGAGAGAGGGTTAACGATATGAATCTGTGGGTGAAAGGGGCGTTGGCCGCGGTCGGGCTGATGGTGGTGGGGGGCGCTGCGTTTTGGTTCTTTGCCGGAACGTCATCACAGGGGCCCGCCAATCCCTGGTATCAGGGGGCCGAGGGGTATCAGCAGGCGCAGCAACAGGCGCTGGCGTTGGGCTATCCGCTGCTCTATGTGCTGGAGACCCCCAAGTGCCGCCGCTGCGGCGATCTGGAGAAGAAATTCTGGCAGAGCAAGGAGATGGCTGGCCCGCTTGCCCGGTTGGTGAAAGTGCGGCTCAACCCGGGCAAGGGGGATGGCAGCGAGCAGATCCTGCGCCGCTTTCCCAAAGTCGCCACGCCGCCCGGCATCTATATCCAGCAGCCGGGCCAGCCCCTCAGACCCATCAAGATAGTGGTGGATATCGACCAGATCTGGATGCCGGGGAAAACCTGGCAGCGTGGCTTCTATATGCCGCTCTCCGGGGCCGGATTCGAGGCGGTGGTGCATACCACCCTGGCTTTGCAGGACCCCGCACTGGACAATGCCCCCCTCGATTGAGGGGGGGACAAAAGGTTTGGGCGCGACGAACAGGCTGGATCAGCCGAAATCGAACAGTCGCGACATCAGCACCGCATCTTCCCTGTCGTTGCCGGTGCCGTAGTAGTCGGCGCGGCGGCAATACTCGGCAAAACCGGCGCTCTCGTAGAGGTTGATGGCGGTCTGGTTACCGGCCCGCACCTCGAGAAACCAGGCCTCTGCCCCGGCTTGCTTGCTGCGCGCCAGATAGGCCTGCAACAGCGCTCGTCCCAACCCCTTGCCCTGAAACGCCGGATGCACACAGATGTTCATCAGCGAGCTGTCACCGGCCACCAGATCCGAGATATAGAAGCCCGCCGGGGAACCATCGACCAGCATCAAGCCGTTGAGATAGCGAGGGCCGAAGCAGGAGAGCAGGTTGGCCTCACTCCACGGCTCCTTGTGAGCGGCTTGCTCGATGGGGTAGACAAGGTCGAAATCGCTCTCGAGCAGGGGACGAAACTCAGGCATGGGGGCTCCGGATGGCAAGATGTTGGGCACTGGGGTTGGCAGAGGTGGCATTTGTAAAATCAGGTAAAAAGAGCGGCATCACAGTGGGTCTTGGCGGCATGATGCAGGATCACGCCGCGTTGGCTGCAAGGTGTTGGCGCAGCTGTTGCCACAGGGCGCGCTTTTGCGCGGCGCTGGGGGTGAGCGGGCAGATCAGCGCATCAGGCCGCGCGGGGTTGGCCTCTGTCAGCCAGAGCAGGGGGGAGGTATCCGCCGCTTGCAGGTCGGCAGGCGGCAGCTCGCTGAGCAGTGAGACCTCGTCGGGGGTCATGCCGAGCAACTGGCAGATATCCGCCAGCAGCGTGGTGGCAGGCAGCTGAGGCGCCAGCAACCAGAGTTTGCCGCTGGGCAGCGGAGCGCGGGTGGCCGGTGCCGTCTGGTCGGGCTGCACGGCATCTTGCTCAAGCTCGGGAGCGGGTGCTGCGCCCAGCAATGCCGGACGACGCAGTTGCCAGCTTTGAATGCCCATGCGGGCCAACATGCTCTGACGAACGGGATCTTGCATTTGAGGCGACTCACTCTTGATCTGCATTGGGGAAAATTGTGTTGCGCAGGGTACACTCGAACCGCTTTTGCTGCACCCTTTGCAACGCATCATCTGGCGCATGCGGGCATGGTACTCATCACGACACTGGCTATGCATGGGCGCAGTACGCTGCCGATACGGTATCGCACTGCCCTTGCGTTTTTTCCTGCCAGAGGCGGGTATTGTGCGGCAAGAGATACCAGAATAAACATCATAACAAGACAAAACCCAAGGTCGAGCAAATGGATATCGCGCCTTGGGGCTAACATCATCCCAGCTTCGGAACACTCTCTATGTCGTCTTTAGCTCAAGCCCAGAACCCTGCGCGTCTTATTCCCATCCAGGAGCGCTTGCCCCGGCTGCTGGCCGCCCTCGGTGAGGGACTTTACGAACGGCAGGATGCCTTGCGCCTCGGTCTGCTGGCTGCCCTCAGTGGCGAGAGTGTCTTCTTGCTGGGGCCACCCGGTATTGCCAAGAGCCTGATTGCCCGCCGCCTCAAGCTGGCCTTTCACGACGCCCGCCACTTTGAATACCTGATGACCCGTTTCAGTACGCCGGAGGAGGTGTTTGGCCCCCTCTCCATTCAGGCGCTGAAAGAGGATGGCAAATACCTGCGCCTCACCACAGGTTATCTGCCGGAGGCCGAGGTGGTGTTCCTCGACGAGATCTGGAAGGCGGGCCCTGCCATCCTCAACACCCTTCTCACCGCCATCAACGAGCGGCAGTTTCGCAACGGCGACAGCCAGCACCCCATCCCGATGCGCTTGCTGGTGACTGCCTCCAACGAGCTGCCGGCGCCGGACAGCGGGCTGGAAGCGCTCTACGACCGGATGTTGGTGCGGATTTGGATGGACCGGGTGCAGGAGAAAGCCAACTTTCAATCCATGCTGGCCAGCGATGGTCACGCCCACCAGAATCTGCCGGAATCCCTGCAGATCCGGGGGGATGAGTACGAGCAGTGGCAGAGCCAGATTGAACAGGTGCGCCTGCCGGATGCCTGTTTCGAGCTCATCTATCAGCTGCGCCAGCAGCTCGACAGCCAGCTGGCCCACCGCTGCTATGTGTCGGATCGTCGCTGGAAGAAGGCGGTACGGCTCATCAAGGCGAGCGCCTTCTTCAATGGCCGCGATGAAGTCGCACCGGTAGATCTGCTGCTGTTCAAGGATTGTCTCTGGCATGACGAGGAGTCCCGCACCGCCCTGCTGGAGATGATGACCGAGTTTTCCCGCCTTTACGGCTATCAGCAACTGGCGATGACCCGTCAGCTGCTGGCGTTGCGGGATCAGTTCAAACAGCTCAAACAGAGCGTGGCCCAGCGCCTTTGCACAAAGGCCCGCCAACGCAAGCAGTGGTTTGGCCGGCGGGCCCGGGGTATCGAGATCCCGCTTGCTAATGCCAGACCCTTTGGCAAGCAGGTGCATTTCCATCTGCTCACCCCGGCGCCGCTGGATGGCAGCGATCCCGAGCGTCTTACCCGCACCCTGGTGTTCGATCGCACCCTTCTTTCCCATTGGCATCCGACCGGTGAGGCGCTGGTAGGTTATGAGTTTGGCAACCCGAAAGAGGGGCATTACGAGCTGGTACTGGACGATGAGCTGCGGCTGCAGGTGCTCGATATCCAGCGCCAGCAGATCCCGCTGGTTTTGATGGAGCGCAACGCCATCCCCGAGGTGGTGCTGGCGCCCTGGTTGCAGTCGCTCGACGAGCAGCTGGTTCAGGTCGGCAAGGTGATGCAGGAGCTCAAACAGCAGCGCAGCCTGTTCGAGCGTCACCAGCAACACCTCTTTATCGCCCAGCGCTGGCTGCAGCAGGTGGAAGACAGCTTCTTTGTGCTGAACCGGGATCTCGAACTGCTGCGCAACGAGCTGACCCAGTGGCGCGAGCGGTTGCCAAGGCTGGACGAGTAAGGAGCGCTCATGCTTGAGATAGGCATGCTGGATCTGGGTCTTCTCATGGGAGAGGGTGAGCTGGCGGGAGAGGTGGTGGCGTTGCTGGCGGCCTCGCCCAAGATTTCCGAATTTATCAAACGCTCCCCGCTACAGGGCAAGCTGCTGAAAAAGCGCCTGCAGAGCTGGGGTGAGCAGCTTGGCGAGGAGATCCGCCACAAGCCGGTGCCGGTGGCACTGGAGCAGGAGTACCTGCTCTATCAGGCGCATCGGCAACTGCCGATGACCGAGCTGATTGGTCGCCTGCCCGGCTTGCTGGAGTCGCTGGAGCAGTACAGCCCCTTCGCCGGTGAGGCACGATCCTTGGTGCGTCAGCTGACGGCCCACCCCACCGAGGGGCTGCGCCAGCTCTTTATCGACAAGTGGCGCGCCAGTCTGGTGGGGAGCCTGCTGCAACTGCAGCAGCAGATAGCCGAAGCGGAACGGGAGAAGCAGCGTCAGGAGATTGAAGATCAGCTGCTGGCGAGCCGCACCCTGGCCGATGCCCTCGATCCCAACCAGATCTCCGCTGGTGGTCTTTGGGATCTGGCGCAGGGACACTGGCACAAGCGCAGTCTGGTGCTGGTCAAGCAGTATGCCCGCATGTTGCAGCGCGAGCCCTTGCTGGCGGAGATTGCCGGCCTGCTCGGGCGCAGCGAGCGGGATCGGCGGGCGCAGGAGCAACCTGTGCCGCCGGTTCAGGTGCTGGAGCTGGAATCCGCCCCCAGCGACGATGTGCCGGACGATCTGGTGGGCATTCATCAGGCTAACGATCTGATGCGGCTGCTGCCAAGCGAGGCGGTGATGCTGGGCTTGCCCGAGCTGGAGCTGGAGTTCTATCGTCGCTATCTGGAGCGGCGTCTGCTCAGCTACCAGTCACGTGGCACCTTGCCGCGCCAGCGCATCATGCTGCGCACCCCGGAGCAGGGGGGGCAGCAGTTGCAGCAGCGAGGCCCCTTTATCGTCTGCGTCGATACCTCCGGATCCATGGGTGGTTATCCCGAGGAGTGTGCCAAGGCGCTGTTTCTGGCGCTGCTCAAGGTGGCGATGGATGAGAAGCGCGGCTGCTATCTGATGCTCTTCTCCACCGAGGTGGCGGCCCTCGAGATCACTGCAGATACCGGGCTGGACAAGGCGGAGCGCTTCCTCTCCATGAGCTTTCACGGCGGTACCGATCTGGTGCCCTGCTTGGAAAAAGCGCTGGCCAAGCTCGATGATCCCGCCTTTGCCAAGGCGGATGTGCTGGTCATCTCCGACTTTATCGCCCAGAGCCTGCCTCATCCCCTGCTCGATCAGATGAACCGCTATCGCCAGCGCCAGACCCGTTTTCACGCCGTCGCCATGTCCCGCCACGCCAAGCAGGCGCTGCTGCGGGTATTTGACAACAGCTGGCTGCTCGATTGCGGCCTGCGCGGCCGGCTGCTGCGGCGCTGGCAGCATCACTAGTGACCGGGAGGGGGCAACCCCTCTTGAGTTGTTATCCCGCCCCTCTTTTTCGCTGTGCGTCCCCGCTTTCATTCCAACACGATGATATCGCAGTAAAATGTGACTAGCCTGCCATTCGGGCTCTCTGTCCGGGTGATAGCCTTTACAACCATTGTTACAGGGGAAAGATGGTGATTTTCCGGCATCGGCTTGCCCGATGATCTTTCCCATTGATCCGGAGTATGTATGAGCCGACTTGCCTTGCTGCTGTTGCTGGCGGTGTTCGGGCTGGCAGCCAAACCCTTGTCCCCCGAACAGTTGGAAAATGAACTGGGAGGGATGGAGCGGGTCTATCAGCCGATCGAGTTGCTGCGGGAGCGCGTTGCCCGTTTGCAGCGGGACGGCAACGCCTATCCGCCGTCGCAGCAGATGCGGATCAGTCGTCTGGCTTGCTGGGCCCAATCGGCCGATGACATGCAGGAATCCCGAACCGCCATCGCCAATGCGGAGCGGATGCTGATCGTTGCGCGCGAGCAGGGGAATGACACCGCCGTGGCGGAGCTGACGATTTGCCGCGGCTGGTTCAATCAGCTGCTCGGCGAGGTAGCGAAGGCTCGTCACGATTACGATGAGGGGCTGCGGCTGGCAAGGGAGGCCGCCGTGCCAAAGCTGGAGGCGCTGGCGCTGGCCCGCCGGGGGGCCATGCTGTCTTTTCAGGGGGTCTCAGGCCAGGGGCTGATGGATCTCACCAAGGCGCACAATATCTATGAGCAGCTGGGGTTGCCCACCTGGTATCACCAGGCGCAGCTCGAGATTGCAGCCACATTTCGTCGTATGGGCCTCTATGCCGAAGCGCTCGCCACCCTCAACCGGTTGAGCGAGCATTTTGCCAGAAGTCACGACGGGTTTGGCTCGGCAAGGCTCAGTGATCAACTGGCGATGGTCTATCTGCAGACCGGGCGTTATCAGGATGCGCTGGGCGAGCTTGAACGCAGTGCGGCCTTTTATAATCAGCCTCAATATCTGATTGAGCATGCCGAACGCATGGTGATGCAGGCCGAGGCTCTGCTCGGGCTGGATCGCCCCGCTGATGCCGGACGCTTGTTGGCACAAGCGGCGAAGGTGCTCTCTCCCGATGTTGACCCCATCCTCCATGCGCATCTCGAGCTGGTGCGGGCGAGGTTGAGAGTCGAAGAGCAGGAACCGGCGCCAGCCTTGCGTGCGCTTGAGAAGATTGAGCCGATTTTGAAGGTGGAAGGGCACGTACGCTTTTTGCTCGAGCTCTACTGGGTACGCAGTCGGGCGCTCGAGTTGCAAGGCGACTATCCGGCTGCGCTGGCTGCATTGCGGGAGCATCTGGTGCAGGAGCAGCGGCTCGATCAGCTGTTACGGGAACAGAGCACGGCCTGGGTTCGCGGCGAGTTCGAACTGGCCCGTCAGGAGGGGGAGAACGAGCGACTGCGAGTCGAGCAGCGACTGCAGCAGCAGGAGCTGGAGCAGGTCAAGGAGCGTCGTTTCTGGCTGCTGGTGGTGATGGTGCTTTGCGGGGTACTGGCGTTGCTGACGATGGGGTGGCTGCTTGATCGCAACCGTCGGATGCGTCGTCTGGCCTTTACCGATGAGCTGACCGGCATCAACAACCGCCGTCGGGTGCTGCGGCAGGGCAGCGATATGTTGGCGCTGGCTCGCAGGCAGGGCACGCCATTTTGTCTGCTGGTGTTCGATATCGATCACTTCAAGCGGATCAACGATACCCTGGGCCATCATCAAGGAGACAGGGTGCTGCAATGGGTCTCTCGGGCGGCAGATCGTCAACTGCGGCACCAGGATCAGTTGGGGCGTACCGGCGGAGAGGAGTTCTTGATCCTGCTGCCGGATACCAGCCTTGAAGAGGCGTGCCGGGTGGCTGAGCGGATCCGTCACTCGGTCGCCAACCGGGCGTTGCCCGGCATGTCGTACCCGGTAACCATCAGTATCGGATGTGCCTCTCTGCGAGACGATGATCAGGATCTGGCGGCCTTGATCCAGCGTGCCGACAATGCGCTGTATCGTGCGAAAGAGGCGGGGCGCAACCGGGTGGAAACAGACGAGTGACGGGCTGGGTATTGTCACTCAGCAGGGTGTCATCGATATTGGGGAGCACACTGATACGGCGATGATGCTCGTCCCCTGCGCTCGTTCTTGCCTGCGATGACAGATTGGCAAGCGCGAGCGCAGAAGACCGTCAGAAGGGCGTTATGCCCAGGCGCTGCCACCATTGAGATGAAGCACTTCACCATTCATGTTGTTGTTGCTCATCAGGAACAGTGCGGCCTGTGCATAATCCTCTCCCTCTCCCAAGCGCTTCAACGGCAGGCTTTGCGCCACGGCAGCCACTTTTTGTGGGTCATTGCCCAGAGCTTTAAGCATCATGGGTGTGCGCATGGGGCCCGGGTTGATGACGTTGATCCGACGGGGGGTCAGCTCGGTAACCAGACTGTGAGCCAGCGTTTCAACCGCGCCAGCTGCAACGGCAGGGAGTGCTTTACCCAGTTGTGGGCGGCGCGTCACCATCCCGGACGTGAGCACGATGGAGCCGCGTTCGGACAGTTTGGGTGCTGCGGCGCGGATCGCATGAACACTTCCCCAGAAGCGGCTGTCCATGTTGATTTTCAAATCCTCGATGGCAGAGGTGAGAAAGCTGCCTGGTCGCATGACGGCGGCGGTAATGACGAGATGATCCAGCGAATCCAGCTGGTTGAAAAAGTGATTGACGGAGTCGACGTCGAGAATATCCAGTTGATGGCCACTGGCATTTGGGCCCAGTTCAGCCAGTGCTGTGGCAAGCTGCTCACGGCTGGAACCGCCGATAATGACCTTGGCGCCTTGCTCGATCGCTTGTTGGGCGGTGGCCAGGCCAAGACCCGAGGTACCACCGATAATGACGATCTGTTGATTGCGCAGGGTGGAATGTTTCATGTAATGACCTCTCCATTATGTAGATACGATTTACATATTTGTAGCTGGGTAGGGAAAGTCCAAGTATGAAAATTTATCAAGAGTGGTTGTTGCTGGCATGAGGAGGGGGCCAAGTCCACGTGGTCCGGATGCTGCCATCCGATTCGGAGTGTTTGATTTTCTGTTCAGTTGGAACCTGTGGAACGGAGGAGCGGCCAAATTATCATCTCTTGTCAGGCTGGGTATTTTTCACTCGCGCGGGTATAATGTCGCGCAATTTTGCTTTGACTCAGGCGAGAAGACCCATGTAACGCAACCCTCCTCCCTCTCTCCACCAGGTTGGCAAGACGCCAGCTGGCGTGGCTTTCGTTGCGTATACATGTGCCGTGAGCGGCATTCCGGATTTATTCCCACGGTGGTTGATGCCACCGCTCAATAGAAGAACGTTGAATTATGTCAGCTGAATTTCTGAGTGAAGTCTCCAAGAGACGCACTTTTGCGATCATTTCGCACCCGGATGCGGGTAAAACTACCATCACTGAAAAAGTCCTGCTGTTCGGACAGGCCATTCAGCGCGCCGGTACCGTCAAGGGCCGTGGCTCGGGCCAGCACGCCAAATCCGACTGGATGGAGATGGAGAAGCAGCGTGGTATCTCCATCACTACCTCGGTGATGCAGTTCCCCTATGCCGATTGTCTGGTCAACTTGCTCGACACCCCGGGTCACGAGGACTTCTCTGAAGATACCTACCGTACCCTGACCGCGGTCGACTGCTGCCTGATGGTCATCGATGCCGCCAAGGGTGTTGAAGACCGGACCCGCAAGCTGATGGAAGTGACCCGTCTGCGTGATACCCCCATCCTCACCTTTATGAACAAGCTGGACCGTGAAGTGCGCGATCCGATGGAAGTGATGGATGAGGTGGAGCGCGAGCTGAAGATCATGTGCGCCCCGATCACCTGGCCGATCGGCTGTGGCAAATCCTTCAAGGGTGTCTATCACCTCTACAAGGATGAGACCTATCTCTATCAGAGCGGCCAGGGCCACACCATCCAGGAGAAGCGGGTGGTCAAGGGGCTGAACAACCCGGATCTGGATGCCGCCGTCGGCGAAGATCTGGCCCGGCAACTGCGTGACGAGCTGGAGCTGGTGCAGGGCGCCTCTCCCGAGTTCGATCACGATGCCTTTATCGCTGGCGAGATGACCCCGGTCTTCTTCGGTACCGCACTGGGTAACTTCGGTGTTGACCACATGCTGGATGGCCTGACTGACTGGGCGCCGTCTCCCATGCCGCGCAAGGCCGAGAGCCGCGAAGTGGTGGCGACCGAGGAGAAGTTCTCCGGTTTCGTGTTCAAGATCCAGGCAAACATGGATCCGAAACACCGCGACCGTATCGCCTTTATGCGTATCGTATCAGGCACCTACAGCAAGGGCATGAAGATGCGCCACGTGCGTATCGGCAAGGATGTGAACATCTCCGACGCCGTGACCTTTATGGCCGGTGACCGTGAGCAGGCGGAAGACGCCTTCGCCGGTGACATCATCGGTCTGCACAACCACGGTACCATCCAGATCGGCGACACCTTCACCCAGGGTGAGGATCTCAAGTTCACCGGTATCCCGAACTTTGCACCGGAACTGTTCCGCCGTATCCGTCTGCGCGACCCGCTCAAGCAGAAGCAGCTGCTCAAGGGGCTGGTCCAGCTCTCCGAAGAGGGCGCGGTACAGGTGTTCCGTCCGCTGATTAGCAACGATCTCATCGTCGGTGCGGTCGGTGTACTGCAGTTTGACGTGGTGGTTTCTCGTCTGAAGAGCGAGTACAACGTCGAGGCCATCTACGAGGCGGTCAACGTCTCTACCGCCCGCTGGGTGGAAGGGACCGACGTCAAGAAGTTCGAAGAGTTCAAGCGCAAGAACGAGGTCAACCTGGCCCTCGATGGCGGTGACAACCTCACCTACATCGCGCCGACCATGGTCAACTTGCGCCTGGCCCAAGAGCGCCACCCCGACGTGGAGTTCCGCCAGACTCGCGAGCACTGATACTGCTTACCAAATCCCGCCAGATGGCGGGATTTTTTTATGCATCAAGGAGAGGTGATGGTTGAATCGATGAATCCTGCCTGCTCGGCTCTGGCTGAGAGTTATCTGTTATCCCTGCCGGTGGCAGCACGGGCTCGTCATGTCTCGGCGGACTACTTCTGTGCTGATGCACACAATGCCAACCTCTGTGCCGCGCTGGTAGTAGCAGGCCGCAAGCGAGCAACCTGTAGCCTCGCTTACTGGTATCTGGAGAAGGGCGAGCGGATGCCGGAACAGGGGGACCTACTGGTGGTGACCGACTGGAGTGGTCTGCCCAAGGCTCTTGTTGAACTGGTGTCAGTCACCTTGTGTCCATTCGATGAGATTGATGCTGCGTTTGCCGCCGAGGAAGGGGAGGGAGATGGCTCTCTGGCTTGGTGGCACGAGGCGCACAAGGCCTTCTTCGAACGCGAGATGAAGGCGGAAGGGAGAGAATTTGATGAGCACGCCACGCTGGTGCTGGAGCGATTCCGGGTAGTGGCGCTGCCATAGTAAACAAAGCGGCAAGCAGGGGATACTTCTGCTTGCCGCTATCACTTTAGATCGCCAAGTCTAACACCATACAGATCTCGCAATCCCCGTGGCCGGTGCAGCCAAGGGGGCCGGGCAGGTGTTCAAAGCCCAGTGATTCATAGAGGTTGGTGGCTTCGCGCAAGACCTCGGTCGTTTCCAGATAGCAGCGCTGATAACCAAGCGCGCGCGCCTCGTCCAGTGCCTGCAATACCAGCCGTTTGCCAAGGCCCAGTCCGCGCAGGGCGGGCATAAAATACATTTTCTGCAGCTCGCAGACCCCCTCTTCTCCCGCCAATGGCGCGATACCACCACCGCCGAGGATGGAACCGTCCGGCCCTTCGATAACCCAGTAGCGACTCTTCTCCCCCTGATAGCTCTGGGAGAGGGTGTCGAGATTGGGATCCGAGACCCCATACCCCTTGTCGGCGGTGAGACCATATTCGGCCGATACGGCGCGGATCACCAAGGCGATCTGGGCATTGTCCGCCGCCGTGATGGGGCGGATCTGGTAGCCCCGCTGGCGACGGGCGCGGGAGAGGGCGCTGCGATAGAGCCGCAGCCCTTGCCACAGCTGCTCCCGCTCGGGCAGGCTCAACTGCGCCAGCATCTCTTCCATCGCCCCGTCCATCTCCCGGTGCAACTCCAGCAGCATCCCCTGACCGTTGACAGTGAGGCGGGCCTCCTTGCTGCGGCCGTCGGAGGGGTGCGGGTGCCAGCTGATAAGCTCCCGCTCGGCGAGGCGTGCCAGCGGACGGCTGGCGTTGGATTTGTCGATGTGCAGCTTTTCTGCCAGCTGCTGGTTGGTAGCCGGGGCGTTTTCCAGCTCGATCAGCAGGTGAGCCTCGATGGGGGTGAGGGCCAGATTGCCGCATTGCTGGGAGAGCATGCCGAGTTCGCGAACCAGATCGCGCGACAGGGCGCGCAGGGGACGGGGATCCATATCGTGGTTTCCTTTTTAGTTGTGCATGACAACTAAAATAGCGTAAAAGTTGTAATTCGCAACCTTTTGCTGTGATGACTTGCAGAATATGGGGTGAGCGGCAGCCCCGTTGATTGGGCTGCCGCAGGTGGGGCGGTCGTCAGGCGGCGGCTCTGATGGCCAGCTCCGGGCGGCGGGAGAAGCAGCGGGCCAGCAGCAACATGGTGGCGACGCCTATGGTACCGAGCACCAGCCAGGGGAGGGCCGGTTGTCCCTGTTGCAGCGAGAAGTCATAGAGGGAGCCGCCGCCCACATAGCCGGTCATGCCTCCAAGCGCCAGTCCGAGGCGGCTGAAGCCCATGTAGCTGCCGCGGGCTGTGGGGTTGGCCAGCCGGGTCATCAGGGTCTCCCGGGCCGGTTCACAGATGATGATCCCCAGATAGAAGCAGGCCAGCAGTACGAAGATGCCGGAGAGGGTGCTGACGAAAGCGACCAGCCCGATCCCCACCGTCATCAGCAGGATACCTGCCATCAGTCGGCTCTCCAGCCGATAGCGCCGCTCGCTGAAACGGGCGATAGGATAGAGCAGCGCCAGTGACAGCGCCGTCTCCAGGCTGTACATCCAGCCCACTGCCGTGGTGGTGCCGGAGAGCTGCTTGACCAGAATGGGGAAAATCAGCATCACCTGTACCCACAGCATGTAGTAGCCACTCAGGATCAGTACCAGTCGGCAGAAGGCGCGATCCGCCAGCACCTGCCCCAACCCTTCCCGCATCGGGGTCGGTTTGACCGAGAGGCGGTAGGCGGGCAGCAGGGTCCAGTTGCAGAGAGCCGCCAGGGTGAAGAGCCCGGCACCCAGCAGGCAGACGTAGGTGAAGTCAAAGCGCAGCAGCCAGCTGCCTAGCAGGGCACCGGTGACGGCTCCCGCACTCTCCAGCATCATCAGCAGGGAGATAAAGCGGCCCCGTTCATGGGGACGGGTGAACTTGATCACCAGTGCCGCCCGTGGCGGGTCGAACAGGCAACCGCCCAGTCCGGAGAGGAAGCAGGAGAAGATCAGCATGGCGCCGCTGTCGGCCCAGGCCAGGGTGGCAAAGCCGACGGCGCGCAACAGCATGCCGGTGACGATGAGCGGGCGGGCGCCAAAGCGGTCGGCCAGCGAGCCGCCGAAAATCCCCAGCCCCTGCTGGGTCAGCTGGCGCAGGCCGAGGGCCAGCCCCACCAGACCGGCCGCCCAGCCGAGTTGATCGACGAAGCGCAGGCTGATCATCGGCATCACCACAAAGAAACCCAGGATCACCAGTGTGGTATCCAGCGCCAGAAACCAGCGTCCCCAAAACCTCGCCCTATCGACCATAACGCCCTCTCATTCACAGATACCTTCATTCTGGAGAGGGTTTAGATATAGTGGTAGACGACAACTACCTATATTTCATATCAGGATTATTTATGTCTATGGATCTGGACGATCTGCAACTGCTGCTGGATGTGGCCGAGCTGGGCAGCTTCAGTCAGGCGGCGGCCATTCGTGGCTGGTCACAGCCGCTGGTGAGCCAGCGGATTGCCCAGCTGGAGGAGAGCCTCGGGGCGCCGCTGTTTCAGCGTCATCGGCGCGGGGTGACGCCGACCCGTGCCTGCGAGGAGTTTCTCCCTGCCGCCCGCTCGGTGCTGGCCACTCTGAGCGAAGGGCGACTGGCACTGCAGGGGGCGCCAGCACTGCCATGTATCCGTCTCTCCAGCCTGCCATCTCTTACTTCGGTGGTGTTTGGCTCGCTATTGATGGAGCTGGTGGATGAGCCGTTCGAAATCCGCTGCACCACGGATCACTCCGGCGAGATCATGCAGTCGCTGCTGACCGGCGAGGCCGATATCGGCTTTGTGCTCAAGCGCCCGCCGGTTGCGGGCCTGCAGATGGAGCTGCTTTGCTGCTCCCCCATTATCGCTATCGCCTCGCCATTGCATCCGCTGGCCGGTTGTCACGGCCTCACCCTGGAGGATATTGCCGACCAGCGGCTGGCGCCTCAGGTGTGGGGACCGGGGTGTGACGTCTTTATCCAGCAGTTGCGGCGGCTGCGGCGGGCCGCCAGCCCCCTGCATGCGGTGCAGCCCGCCAGTGCGGCGCGGGATCTGGCGCTGGAACACGGGTTTATCACCCTGATGCCGGAGCTAGCCATCAAGCGGGATCTGGAGGTGGGGCGGCTGGTCAGGCTCGATGTGCGCAATCTGCCGCAGGAGCATTGGGATGTGATGATGGCGTGGCGCGGTGGCAAGCGGCCCAACCCGGCCCGGGAAACCGTGTTGGCCACCGCCCGCACGCTGGCGAAACGGTGGCGCAATGAGTAGAGCGATGCGGGACAAGGCCCGCATCGGGTGGATCAGTAGCTGGCCTTGAGGGTCACGCCACTGAACGCGGAAAACCCTGACAGCTGCACATGCCAGGTGCCCGCCTTGGGATTGGTGAACGAGCAGCTTTCGTTATTGCCCCCCTTGTAGGGGCGGCAGTCGTAACTGCTGCTGGTGGGGGCGCTGCCAAAGCGGACGTAGAGGTCGGCATCACCGGTACCGCCGCTGCTGCTGATCTGCAGCGACCTGGTGCCCGCCGGTACGTTCAGGGTGTAGTTGAGTTTGCCACCCTTGCTGGCGGCGAGGTTGCTCACCGGCACGCCGTTTTGCAGTACGTTGTCGCTTGGTGGCGGTGTGCTGCCGCAGCTGGCATCGACTCCGACGGTCTGGAAGGCCCGTGCCACATCCGCCTGACTGTAACCCAGGTCGGCGGTCGCCCGGCTGACGCCGCAGGCCCCTTGCTGGTAGTTGGTGTTGGCGCCCCAGTAGAGGCGGTTGGCCAGCAAGAACACTTCAAATGCCTTGCGGGTGTTCCAGCCACTGCTGGTGGCGAGCAGGTAGAAGGCGCGGTTATAGACCCCTGAGCTGTGGTGTACATCCATCCCCTCCTGATAGTCCGCGGCATGGCCGATGGATCTGCCATCCCGGGTCGGATCCTCGAAGTAGCGCAGGGAGCCGTTGCCCTTGAAGATCTGGGCGCCGACCAGCCAGTCGTTGCTCCCCTTCATGTAGAACTCGGCCGCTTCCCCCGCCATATCGGAGAAGGCCTCGTTGATACCGCCGGATTGTCCTGAATAGATCAGCCCGGAGTTCTGCTCGGTAAAGCCGTGGCTCACCTCGTGGGCCGCCACATCGAGGCTCACCAGCGGGTGGAAGGTGGTGGCGCCGTCACCGAAGGTCATCTGGCTGCCATCCCAGAAGGCGTTCTCGTAATTCTTGCTGTAGTGAACCCGCATCTTCAGTTTGAAGGTGAGGGGCGCCGTGTTGTACCAGTTGCGATACATGTCGAACACCACGTTGCCGAAGTAGTGGGCGTCGTTGAGGGGCGAGTAGGCGCCGTTGATCTCCTTGACCCGGTTCTCCGGACAGGTGAACTGGTGGATGGCGCCGCCGGAGGTGGCGTGGTTGAGGTTGATGGTATCGACGTTGGGGCTGGTCATCCGGCAGTTGTCATCCACGATGAGCGGGCCAAAGTCGGTGCCGTAGACGTATTTGCCGGTCTTGATGTTGCCCCCCGGGCCGCTGGCGTCCTTGTGGTTGATCCCCTCCCAGCGTTTGAGCTCCTCACCGCTCTGGGCATCAAGAATGACGAAGGGGCGGCTCGGCTTGTCACCTTCGGCGATGAAGGAGATCTGATAAACCAGCCGGGCCAGCCCGTTCTCATCCTGCATCACGTAGAGTTTGACCTGCTCGTTGCTCCCCTTGCTGCCCGCCTTGGCCTTGCTGGCGGCATCCTGTGGCGAGAGGGTGGCGGCCGGGCTTGCCACATCCTGATCGATCTGGCGCAGCATGCGTCCACTGGCCTGTTGCAGCTGGCCGTTCAGGCTCTTGTCAGCCACCACCACCTGACCCATTACCGGGATGCCGTTCCAGACCTGCTCGTAGCGGATCCGCTGCTGGCCGTTGGGCAGCTTGACCACCCGTACCTGACGAAACTCGCCATCTTCCAGCTGCAAGGTACCACTCGCGGCACTGAGGCCTGTCATGGCCCGGATGCCGTTTGCCGTTACGTTGATCTCTACCTCTTGCGCCGCCAGTGCGGCGCTTCCCCAGCAGGCCAGCGCAACGGCCAGATAAATTTTATTCATCTCTTCTTTCCTTAAATCGATGAGGTTGATAAACCGACCGAAGGTCGGGCGTTTTGAAGCTAGTGCCGGTGGGGGAAAGTGCCCCCTGTCAAAAGTGACAGCGCAGCACAAAGGGGTAGCAGGATCTGCCAAAGTGCCGTTTTGGGGCATTCATCGGCGCCATGTGGAGAGCATTATCCGGTTTCAGACACCCACCCTCCTCTTTTGAGGGAGGAGAGATCGTGCGCAGTCACCCTCTGCGAAGCCTGCCGGATGAGGGCCGTAAAAGTGGCTGGCGCGGCCAGTGGCGATTGGCTACATTGGGTGCTGGTTCGCGATTTGATCACTGATTTGAAAGGAGAATCCCATGTTTTCATGGCAGTTGGACGACGAGCTTGCGCTGCTCTTCTTGCAGCCCGATATGGCGAGCGAACTGTTTGCCCTCTGCAATGACAACCGGGAGTACCTCTCCCAGTGGCTACCCTGGCCGCCACTGATCCAGCGCCCCGTCGACAGCGCCCTCTTCATTCGCAGTGCCATCGAGAAGTTCGCCCGGGGCGAGGGGCTCACCACCGCCATCGAGTATCAGGGGGAGGTGGTGGGGGTCATAGGTTACAACAGCATCGATCACGACCTTGGCAAGGTGGTCATCGGTTACTGGCTGGCGGAGCGCTGGCAGGGTAACGGCATCATCACCCGGGCCTGTCAGGCCCTGATCCACCACGCCTTCGAAGAGATGGGGATGGAGAAGGTGGAGATCAGCGCTGCCACCGATAACGAGCCCAGCAGGGCTGTTTGTGAACGGCTCGGGATGCAGCTGGAGGGGGTGACCCGGCGCGCAGAGCGTCTGGGCAACCGGATTGTGGACCATGCCCACTACAGCCTGCTGCGCGATGAGTGGCTAAGACAGCGGGAGTCCTGATGGCGCTGCCACATATCAAGACGGCCCGCACCCACCTGACCATACTGTCGCCGGATCAGGCCCCCATGATGCTCGACTTCTACCGGCGCAACCGTGACCATCTCACCCCCTGGGAACCGCTTCGGGACGAGCACTTTTACACCCTCTCTTACTGGCATGCCCGGCTGCAGGACAGCTATAGCCAGTTCTTCAACGGCACCGGCGTCAATCTGGTGGCCCTCGATCCGGCTGGCGAACGGGTGATCGCCACCTGCAACTTCAGCAATATCCTGATGGGCGTCTTCAAGGCGTGTCATCTGGGCTATGCCATCGACCAGCAGCATCAGGGGCAGGGGGTGATGGGAGAGGTGCTGTCAGCCGCCATCGACTACCTGTTTCGGGAGCACGATCTGCATCGCATCATGGCTTGCTATATGCCAGCCAATCAGCGTAGCGGCGCCTTGCTGGAGCGGCTCGGCTTCGAGCGGGAGGGATTCGCGCGGGCGTATCTGATGATCAATGGTCGCTGGGAGGATCACATCCTCACCTCGCTGATTAATCCGGCCCCCTGAGCGACAGATAAAAAAACGGGCCCGAAGTTGCCTTCGGACCCGTCTTCGAATGAGGTGCAGGCTTAGTTGGCCTTGGCATCGCTCACTGCAGCTTCAACCTTGGTAGCGGCTTCGGTAGCTGCTTTTTCTACGGTTGCAGTCGCTTCGGAGGTGGCCTTCTCTACGGTAGAGGTGGCTTCGCTAGCGGCTTTTTCTACAGTGGCAGCAACTTCGGCGGCCGGAGCAGCAGCAGGAGCGGCAGCTTTTTCTTCTTTCTGACCGCAAGCAGTCAACATCAGACCCAGGATACCGGCTACCAGTACTTTGTTCATGTGCATTCCCTCAAAAAAAGATGGAGAGATGGTCTGTGCAACCATCACAGCGCCCACCGTTGCCCGGTATTGAAACAAGAAGCCGGGAGGCAGCAGGCGGGCGCAATATAGCCCCATTAGTTACCGATGAAAACGGATATCACAATGACATTTTTTCGTGCCGTGGATAAAAAGCTCCACTGCAACGACTGATATCAATACAAGATGCCGTTAAATGGCGCTAATTGCACAATAAAGCACCACTTTGCTGCCATCTTGTGGCGGTTTAGCAAGGTCAAGGTTGATCAATAGCGGCTGATGACCCGCACCTTAGTCAGACAGCTTCTGACAGGGCAGCCGTTTTCCCTCAAGGTGGCTCTGACGGGCCAGATCCAGCAGCGCCATTACCGCCAGCGCTTCACTTGCTGGCACCGGGTTGCTTCCCTCCCCCTTGATGGCGGCGCAGACACCGCGATAGTAGGCGCCATAATCCCCCGCCTCACCCACCACGCTCTGCTGCTGCAACTGACCATCGACAATGCGGCTGAGCTGACCGGGTTCGCTATCCATGCCCCAATCCGCCGCCGGCGGCCGCTTGCCCAGCTTGAGTTGATCTTCCTGCACATCCATACCGAATTTCACGAACGAGCCCTGGCTGCCGTGGACGATGAAACGCGGCATGGTGGCCGAGACCAGACAGCTGCCATGCAGAATAACCCGCAGAGCACCGTAACCCAGCACCACATGGAAGTAGTCGTCCGCCAGTGCGCCGGGGCGCTGCTCGGCCAGATCGGCCTGCAACCAGTCCGGTTGGCCGAACAGCTGTAGCGCCTGATCCAGTACATGGGGGCCGAGATCGAACCAGAGTCCGGAACCCGGCCCACCCGCTTCGCGCCAGCGCTGGCGCACCTCGGGGCGATAGCGATCGAAGTGGGATTCGAACTGGGCGATCTGCCCCAACGTCCCCTCGGCAATCAAACGGCGCACGGTAAGAAAATCTCCGTCCCAACGACGGTTGTGGAAGATGCTGAGCAGTCGCTGCTGCTTTTCGGCCAGTTCGACCAGCGCTTGCGCTTCGGCCAGATCCAGCGCAAAGGGCTTGTCGATCACCACATGTTTGCCTGCCAGCAGTGCCTGGCGGGCGAGGGGGGCATGGGTGTCGTTGGGGGTTGCGATCACCACCAGATCGACGGTCTCATCGCTTAGCACCTCCTCCAGTGAACCGACTCGGCAGCCGGGCAGATCGGCCTGCACCTTGGCGGCATCGCGGCTCACCACCCAACTGAGGGACAAGCCCGGGGTGGTGGAGAGGAAGGGGGCGTGGAAGGTTTTGCCTGCAAAGCCATAGCCCACCAGGGCTGCGTTGAGAGTGTGGCTCATCGGGAGTTCTCCGCTGACATCGAGTGAGTGGGGTTGCCATCACAGGCTCTCTGCCGGATGGCCATATGCTGTAAAGGCGATACAAACGAGAAGGGGGCCGATGGCCCCCTGAGTGTACCCATCAGAGCACAGGATTTATTGCAAACACAAGCGGCGGCCGCGGCGGGTCATCAGCATCACCAGAGGCGGCAGCAGCAGCCACATATGCAGCGCCAGCTGGCTGAGCGGGTCGTGCATCAGGGCGCCGGTCAGGCCAACCAGAGCGCCGGATCCGCTCATCTGGAACAGGCCGAGCAGGGCGGCGGCGGTACCGGCGCAGTGGCCGAACGGTGCCAGCGCCATCCCGGCGGCAGCGCCCAAGATCATGGCAAAGCCGATGCTGGAGAGGAATACCGGCCCCATCATCGCCAGCGGATGCTCGATGTGCATGGCCAAAGTCAGGGTGATGGCCGAGAGCATCAACACCAGCAGGCCGATGCGCAGGGTGCGTCTTGGCCCTACCTTGGCGATAAAACGCGGCGCCATGAAGCAGGCCAGAATGTTGAGCGCGGCGTTGGCGGTAAACCAGTAGCTAAAGCCGCTCATATCGAGCCCCAATTTCACCATCAGCTGCACCGGTGCGGCGGTGACATAAGCGAGGATCACCGCCATCGCCAGCATGCACAGGGACGCGTTGAACAGGAAGCTGGGGGAGCGCAGCACCGGGCTGTAGCGGGACCAGCTGATGAGGGCCCCTTCACTGCGGGTCTCCTCCGGGCGGGTCTCCGGCATCCGCCACATCAGCCAGCTGCCGACGATGAGCGCATAACCGGCCATAAACCAGAAGTTTGCAGACCAGCCCGCCTTGGCGGTGAGCCAGCCACCGAGCAGGGGGGCCAGCGCAGGAATAAAGCAGATGGCGCCATTGAGGTAGGAGATCATCTGGCCGCTCTTTTTCGGGCCGTAGCTGTCACGTACCACCGAGAAGGCGGCGACCGAAGTAGCGCAGGCGCCGAAGCCCTGCAGCACCCGGGCCAGCATCAATTCACCGAGGCTGGCGGCAAAACCGGCCCCCAGCGCGCTCAGGCCATAGAGCAGCACGCCGCCCAGCGCGATGGGCTTGCGACCGTAGCGATCGGCCAGCGGGCCAACAAGCAGTTGCCCCAGCCCCATGCTGAACAGGAACCAGGTGATGGTGCCCTGCATCAGAGTTACTTCGGCGCCCAGCTGCTCGGCCATCTGCGGAATGGCGGGAAGGTAGATGTCGATAGCCAGCGGACTGAACAGCACCAGTAGTACGAGTAAAAGTATCAATGGCATCTGTCACCTCTTTAGTCAGCCAGGTTAATGAATTGGGGCGCGAGTCTACTGACTCACAGTAATGAATAGAAATGGTATTTAATCACTTTGGTTATTCCATTATGGAAACATGTATTAAAAAGCTGGTTATTAGATGGCGACAAATCCCCCGTAACCCCATCACAGCGGGTGTAATTGACGCTTTTACTAAACGCTTGCGCCGCATAGAATGCGCAGATTATTTTTGCGGAGGTGCTCGATGAACAAGCTTGTCCTGGCAACAGGTAACCAGAAAAAGGTGAAGGAATTGGCCGCCATGCTGGCCGATATGAAGATCCAGGTGATCCCACAGAGCGAGTTTGCGGTCTCCGATGCCGATGAGACCGGCACCACCTTCGTCGAGAATGCCATCATCAAGGCCCGCCACGCCGCCCGCATTACCGGTCTGCCCGCCGTGGCCGATGATTCCGGTCTGGAAGTCGATCTGCTGCAAGGGCGCCCCGGCGTCTACTCCGCCCGCTTTGCCGGTGTGGGTGCCGGCGACAAGGCCAACATCGAGAAGCTGCTCGGCGAGCTGCAAGGTGCCCCCGAGTACCTGAAGAGCGCCCGCTTCTGGTGTGTGTTGGTCTATATGCGCCACGCCGATGATCCCACCCCCATCATCTGTCAGGCGAGCTGGGAAGGGATGATCATCGACGAGCCGCGCGGTCAGCATGGTTTCGGCTATGACCCGGTCTTCTTCGTGCCGGATCACGACTGCACCGCCGCCCAGATGCCCGCCGAGCTGAAAAACCAGCTGAGCCATCGCGGTCAGGCGCTGGCCAAGCTCAAAGCGGCGCTGGCTGCGGCGCACTGAGCCAATTCGCCACCTTGTCGGTTACACACGGTCAATTACACATAGTCATCTACAATGGGGGCCTTGAGCCCCCGTTTTATTGGAAGCCCCATGCTGCAACTGCCGCCGCTCTCTCTCTATATTCATGTGCCCTGGTGCGTCCAGAAGTGCCCTTACTGTGACTTCAACTCCCATGCCCAGAAGGGGGAGTTGCCTCACCTCGAATATGTCGCCGCCCTGCTGGAGGATCTGGATCAGGATCTGAAGTGGGCACAGGGGCGGCCGCTCTCCTCGATCTTTATCGGTGGCGGCACCCCCAGCCTGTTGACGGTGGAGGCGATGCAAGCCTTGCTGGACGGGGTGCGGGCCCGTATTCCGCTCGCCGCAGATTGCGAGATCACCATGGAGGCCAACCCGGGCACGGTGGAGGCGGACAAGTTCGCCGGTTTCCAGCGCGCCGGCATCAACCGTATCTCCATCGGGGTGCAGAGCTTCCAGCAGGAGAAGCTGACCCGCCTCGGCCGCATTCACGGCCCGGAAGAGGCGCGCAAGGCCGCTGCACTGGCCCATGCCATCAAGTTGCCTACCTTCAATCTGGATCTGATGCACGGTCTGCCGGATCAGAGTCTGGATGACGCCCTTTATGACCTGCAGCAGGCGATCGACTGCGCCCCGCCGCACCTCTCCTGGTATCAGCTCACCATAGAGCCGAACACGGCATTTGCCTCCAAACCGCCCAAACTGCCGGAAGATGACACCCTGTGGGATATCTACGAGCAGGGCCACGCCATGCTCACCGCCAGCGGTTATCGCCAGTACGAGATCTCGGCTTACGCCAAAGAGGGCTATCAGTGCCATCACAACCTCAACTACTGGCGTTTCGGCGACTATCTGGGGATCGGCTGTGGCGCCCACGGCAAGGTGACCGATCTCGTGAATCAGCAGATCCTGCGCACCGCCAAGGTGAAGCATCCGAAAGGGTATCTGGACAAGAGTCGCCCCTATCTGGACGAGCAGTGGCAGGTGACGGCAGACGATCTGCCGCTCGAATACTTTATGAACCGCTTCCGCCTGTTTGAACCGGCCCCCAAGGCGGAGTTCGAGGCCTATACCGGCCTGCCGCTGGAGCGGGTGGAGACGGTGCTGACCATTGCCCAAAGCAAGGAGCTGATCGAGGATCTGGGAGATAGTTGGCAGCTTACTTCCCTCGGTCATCGCTATCTCAACGTGCTGCTCGAACTCTTTATGGATGAGTGAGTGGCCTGTTGAGGCGCAACTTTGAGGTGGTGAGTTGGCGTTGCCAAATCGCTTCTTCTGTCAAAACAATCAGGGCGCCAATGGCGCCCTGATTGTTTATGGTCGGTAGAAACCCGATCAGCAGCAGACGCGGATCATCTGCTGTTGGCCGGGCTCCCACCGCTTGCCGAATTTGGCCTTGCGCTGGTAACTCCCCTTGCCCTTCTTGTTGCGCTCGACCCGGCTGCGAAACAGGGGATCGGAGAGCAGGGCATGCAGATGGTTATCCTTTATCTCGCCGCGCTGATGGGCATAGGTGATATCGGGAATTTCATTCATATGTTTATTTCTGTGCTTAATCACAACTAGTCCTCATTGGTTTTGCCTACTTATACTTCTTCAAAAACCAGCGTTTAGTGTCTGCCACTTGAACTACTACCCCTTCATTTTCTAATAGCCCCAGTAACGTTCTTGAAATGTGGCCTTCATGACCCACATGCCCGCCATAAATACCTAACGAACGACCCAGCTCCGCATTCGTGAGTCCAGCATCCCCTGACGCCTCAAGGGCTAAATAAACTGCACTTTTTAAATCAGCAATTGCAGACTGAGCCAACTGATAAGCTTGATAATTCATCTTTTTATCTCGTGAAATTTAGTTATAGAGACTTCGCGTTTGGCAAAGCCCCCAATTTTGATTGCGGAAGAGGTTAAAAATGCGGCGATTTTGTCACCAAATCGCCGCCGGAGCAATGCGTCGGGCGTGCCGAGTCAGTCACACTGAGCCAGGCAAGCTCAGTCAGGCATACCATGTCAGCCGTGAACCGGGTCATGCTGGTCGTGGCTGTGATGCTCGTGATGGGCCGGGGCGCCAGATTCCAGCGTCTCGAGGATGGCGCAGTGCTCCGCCGAGCGCGGCCCGCCGCAGCAGATATTGGAGAGCTCGCGTAGGTTGTCGCGAAAGCGGGTCAGTTCGATGATCTTCTGCTCCACCTGGGCCAGCTTGGTGTCGGCTACCGCTTTTACCTCCTGACAGGTGACTTTGGCCTTGTTGGTATCGAGGTCGAGCAGCTCGCCAATATCGGCCAGCGAGAATCCCACCGACTTGGCGCGGATAATAAACTCCAGCCGCCGCTTGTCCTGTTCGCTGTAGAGGCGGTAGCCGGATTCGTTGCGGATCCCCGGTGAGATGAGCCCGTTCTTCTCGTAAAAACGCAGGGTATCTGCCTTGACCCCGCACGCCTTGGCCAGTTCACCGATCCGATACATGCTCTCTCTCCCCTTGAATGTATGCCGCCACAAAAACCGGAATCCACTATCACCCCTTTGCCCATGGATTGCCAGCCAAGGGCATAAAAGGGGCAGATAAACATCTCCTGGCGACCCTTTTTCCCATAAAACACTGAAAGTGCAAACGTTTCGAGAAAATCAAGTGGAAAACGTTTAACGCCGCGCCAAATAAGGCTTTGCTGTTTCAAAAAATCCACCACAGGTCACATTTTTTGTGTAGAATACGCGCCCATAACAGAGCGCCGCACCAAGCGGGCATTTCCTAAAACGCTTTTGCCGGATGTCGGGGCGAGAGTGGTTTGCGAAATCCCCCACTTCCATTTATTTGGGGACTCTCTGTGTTGAGCCTCGCCTCCCATGGAACGGTCCCCGTTATGTTGAGGACGATAGTGTGATGGAACAAGCTCGACCCATTCGCCGTGCACTGCTGAGTGTGTCTGACAAAACTGGCATTCTGGAATTTGCCAAGGCACTCAACGAGCGTGGTGTTGCCCTGCTCTCCACGGGCGGTACCGCCAAGCTGCTTGGCGAGGCGGGTCTGCCGGTGACCGAGGTCTCCGACTACACGGGTTTCCCTGAAATGATGGATGGCCGGGTCAAGACCCTGCATCCCAAGGTTCATGGCGGCATCCTTGGTCGTCGGGATCAGGATGATGCCATCATGGCTCAGCACGCTATCTCCCCCATCGACATGGTCGTCGTCAACCTTTACCCTTTCGCCGCCACCGTGGCCAAAGCGGGCTGCACCCTGGCGGATGCGGTCGAGAACATCGACATCGGCGGCCCGACCATGGTGCGTTCTGCCGCCAAAAACCATAAAGATGTCGCTATCGTCGTCAAAGCTGCCGACTATGATCGGGTTATTCGCGAAATGGATGCCAACGGCAACAGCCTGAAACTGGCGACCCGTTTCGATCTGGCCATCGCGGCATTCGAGCACACCGCCGCCTACGATGGCATGATCGCCAACTACTTCGGCACCATGGTTCCTTCCTACGGTGACAACAAGGAGGGTGACGAGGAGTCCCGCTTCCCGCGCACCTTCAATAGCCAGTTCATCAAGAAGCAGGACATGCGCTACGGCGAGAACAGCCATCAGGCTGCCGCTTTCTATGCCGAGGAGCATGCCGCGCCGGGTTCCGTCTCCAGCGCTATCCAGCTGCAGGGCAAGGCGCTCTCCTACAACAACATCGCCGATACCGATGCTGCGCTGGAGTGTGTGAAGGAGTTCGACGAGCCGGCCTGCGTCATCGTCAAGCATGCCAACCCCTGCGGCGTGGCCATCGGTAACGACCTGCTGAGTGCCTACGATCGCGCTTACCAGACCGACCCCACCTCTGCCTTCGGCGGCATCATCGCCTTCAACCGTGAGCTGGATGGCGCCACTGCGGCAGCCATCGTGGCCCGCCAGTTTGTTGAGGTGATCATCGCCCCGAGCGTCAGCCAGGAGGCCCGCGATGCGGTCGCCGCCAAGCAGAACGTGCGTCTGCTCGAATGCGGTCAGTGGACGGCTCCGGCGCAAGGGTTTGACCTCAAGCGCGTCAACGGCGGCCTGCTGGTACAGGAGCGGGATCTCGGCATGGTGACGCTGGGTGACCTGACCGTGGTCAGCAAGCGCCAGCCGACCGAGGCCGAGCTGCAGGATCTGCTGTTTTGCTGGAAAGTGGCCAAGTTCGTCAAATCCAATGCCATCGTCTACGCCAAAGATGGCCAGACCATCGGCGTCGGTGCCGGCCAGATGAGCCGTGTTTATTCGGCCAAAATCGCCGGTATCAAGGCGGCGGACGAAGGGCTGACCGTGGCGGGCTCCGTGATGGCCTCCGATGCCTTCTTCCCGTTCCGCGACGGTATCGATGCTGCCGCGCAGGCCGGTATCTCCTGCGTGATCCAGCCGGGTGGCTCGATGCGCGATCAGGAGGTGATCGATGCCGCCGACGAACACGGTATGTGTATGGTCTTCACCAACATGCGCCATTTCCGTCATTGATGGGTCAGGGGCTGCCGATGGCGGCCCTTTTGTTGTCTCTTTTCAACTGACTATTTCCACTGACTGACGGCCCGGGTGGCCGTCCAGTGACCACAAATAGAAGCGAGCGATACGATGAAAGTACTGATCATTGGCAACGGTGGCCGCGAACACGCTCTGGCCTGGAAGGCCAAACACTCCCCACTGGTACGTCACGTTTTTGTGGCGCCGGGCAATGCGGGCACCCAGCTTGAGCCGGGTGTCGAGAACGTCGCCATCGAGGCGACCGATATCGAAGGGCTGCTGGCCTTTGCCAAAGAGAAGCAGGTCGGCCTCACCATCGTCGGGCCGGAAGCGCCGCTGGTGAAAGGGGTGGTGGATGCCTTCCGCGCTGCCGGTCAGCCCATCTTTGGCCCGACCGCTGCCGCTGCCCAGCTGGAAGGCTCCAAGGCTTTCACCAAGGATTTCCTGGCCCGTCACGCCATTCCGACCGCCGAGTACCAGAACTTCACCGAAGTGGAGCCAGCACTCGCCTACTTGCGTGAGAAGGGCGCCCCCATCGTCATCAAGGCCGATGGTCTGGCGGCAGGCAAGGGGGTGATTGTCGCCATGACCTTGCAAGAAGCGGAAGACGCGGTGCGCGACATGCTCTCCGGCAATGCCTTTGGCGAAGCGGGCTCCCGGGTGGTGATTGAGGAGTTTCTGGAGGGTGAAGAGGCGAGCTTCATCGTCATGGTCGATGGCGAGCACGTGCTGCCGATGGCCACCAGTCAGGATCACAAGCGGGTTGGCGACGGTGATACCGGCCTCAACACCGGCGGCATGGGGGCATACTCCCCGGCGCCTGTGGTGACCGCCGAGGTACATCGACGCGTGATGGAGCAGGTGATCATGCCGACCGTGCGCGGCATGGCGGCCGAAGGCAACGTCTACACCGGTTTCCTCTACGCCGGTCTGATGATCGACGGCGCAGGCAATCCCAAGGTGATCGAGTTCAACTGCCGCTTTGGTGATCCCGAGACCCAGCCCATCATGCTGCGGATGCAATCCGATCTGGTGGAGCTCTGTCTGGCCGCTTGCGCAGGCAAGCTGGATCAGAAAGAGGCCATTTATGATCCCCGCGCCGCTATCGGCGTGGTGTTGGCGGCGGGAGGCTATCCTGGCGATTACAGCACCAACCACCCCATCAGCGGCTTGCCGGTGGATGAAGTGGCGGGTGAGAAGGTGTTCCATGCCGGTACCCGCCTGGAGGGCGATACCAGCCTGACCGCTGGCGGCCGCGTGTTGTGCGCAACCGCCCTCGGCCATACTGTGGCAGAAGCCCAGCAGCGTGCCTATCAGCTCGCTGGCCGCATCAAGTGGGATGGCGTCTTCTACCGCAAGGATATAGGCTGGCGCGCCATTGCTCGCGAACAGGAGTAACTGACGCAAGCCATTGGCCAGCTGATTCAGACCCCGCTACGGCGGGGTTTTTTGTCCCTGTTTACCGCTTTCAACCATCCTCATGCTGCGCGTCACCGCCGTTCAGTCAGTTACCAAGCGCAAACAAGCGCGGCATATCTGTCACTATTTGCCACAAAAAACAGCATTTTTCACAAACGTTTCACCATGAGTCATGGCATCATGCTGGTGATGAATTCTTGTTTGGATTCATAAGTACCCCTAACAATTCGAGCATGTCGTTATATAAGGAAATCCCATGTTGAAAACCGTCCGCCCCCTGCTGCTGCCCCTGATGGTAACCGTTCACCGGGACGGTGTTGACAGCACCAACTCCTCCGGGAACGGGTAGTCGGTTTTCTCGATGCAGGACCTGACAACTGCCCTCAGCCACTCCTGCGGGCAGCGGCCCAATCGCTTGGCCGTCTCCACCAACGATAGGATACGCTGCCTGAACTGCTCGCCTCGATGCGACCAGACGCCATAGCTTCCCTTGCGCCACAGCACATAGCCACGCAGCGCCCGCTCCGCTTCATTGTTGGTCAGCGCTATCTCGTCGTTTTCCATAAAACGCCATAGCATCTCATCGTCCTTGAGCAGTAACTGGCAGCGCCCACGGTAGCGCTTGGAACACAGTACACTGCCCCGCTCCAGCTGCCTTCGCCAGCTTTGCCGACATCGCTGCAACCTTCGCTGGTACTGCTCCCGGCTTAAGCAGCCTTGTTCATAGCCATGCCGGGTTCTGAACACCGTGTCAGCCAGCAGTACCAGCCGGGCTCCGATAGGCTGGTTGACGGCGTCGCTACTCTCGGCAATCGCCGCCACGTTGCGCAGCACATGCGCCCAGCACAGTTGGCGCTGGGCGCTGTCGATGAAGCGGTATCCCGCATACTGGTCGGTCACCAGCACCCCATCAAGCTCACTGCCCAGCAACCGCTTCGCTGCCTCCTGACCGCGGCCAAACGCCGTCATGAAGCAGACCGCGACCTTGCTCAGGGCCAGCCACATCCAGCGTCGCTCACCGCCCCGCTGGTGCCGGGTTTCATCGGCATGGATGATGGCGGCAGACTGCACTTGCTGTTTGATGGCTTGGTGGGTCGGGGTGAGCATGGCGCTGACCCGGCCTTGCGCTTCACTGATGGCGCCTCGGCTAAAGCTCAAACCGAAGTGCTGCTTGAGCTGCTGCTGTATCTTGCTGATGCTCTGGTGGAACTGACCACTCTGCAAAGCGATATAGCTCAGCAGATTAGCCCCCATCTGGCTGTGGCTCACCGTATCGGGCAGGGCTGCTTCACTGGTGGTGACGCACCCACGGCAGGTGCCCCGATACAGCTGATGCTCTGTCACCACATAGCTGACCTCGGGCAGGTCAAACACCTGATGAACCCGGTAGGGCTTGTCATGGGACACCACCTGCTCACCACAGCAGGCGCACTGCCGGGCAGGATAGTGTGGTATTGCCGTCAGTCGGTCGTCCTCAGGATGACGTTCACGCCGCTGCCCCTTGTGGCCAGGCTGGGCACCACGAGCCTTGCCGGAAGCGGGGCGCTTGCGCGCAGGCGGGGTCCCCGAGCCATCAGTGGAGGGGGGCTTGGAGGAGTTATTGCTGTTTTGGTTGAGGCGGTCTTCAAGCTCGGCGATGCGCGCCATCAGCTTGTAAATCAGCTCGTTGGCTTGCTCGAGGGTCAGCGGCAGGCCGGGTGGTGGCGTAATGGGTTTGCTCATGACGTGATGGTGCCAAGCTGGCGGGATCAGGCAAGGGGCAACAGTGGATCAAGGGATGATCGTCTCACTTTTTCCTGTCAATGCCATCTGGGTGAACAGTTACCCCTGATGTTTGGCCTGATGACCCTGCCTGCCGTGGCGGGTGATCTGGAACAGCCGATGAAGAAGATTGGCTTCAACTACAAGCAGGCCGTCAAGGCTGATGATGCAGCCACCATGGAGAAGCACATCAACGAGATGAAGGCCCAGCTTGATGTGGCCAAGCAGAAGAACATGCCGGCCGCCAAGAAAGAGAAATTCCTTGAAGGGATGAACGAGGTACAGGCCGAGCTGGACGCCAGCCTGGCCGCACTCAAGGCGGGTGATGAGGCCAAGGCGCGCGAACATCTGGCCAAGGTCAACGACCTGAAGAAGGAGTACCACAAATATGCCAAGCAAAAAGGGTGAGCCCTTTCGCTGGGATCCGCTGGTTCGCCTGACCCACTGGGGCTTGGCGGCGGTCTGCATCGGCAACCTCTGGGTTAACGAAGCGGGGGAGGAGTGGCACGAGTGGCTGGGTTACGGCGCCATTGGGCTGGTCTCCTTGCGTCTGCTCTGGGGGCTCACTTTTGCCCGTGGCTACGCCCGCCTTGGTGCCCTCATTCCTAGCGGTGAGGACTTTCGCCAGCAGGCGCGCGAGATGCGTGAGCGGCAGCCTCCGGCACCGGGTCATCACGGCAGCGGCAAGCTGGCTGTGTGGGCGCTCTGGCTGGTCGTGCTGGCGACAGCAGGCAGCGGCTGGTTTCAAAATACCGAGGCGGGATTTGAACTGGGGGCTGACGAGTGGCATGAGTGGTGCGTGGTGGCGCTGCAGGGGCTGATTGGTCTGCACCTGCTGGCCATCGTCTTCACCTCCTGGCGTCAGCGCAGCAATCTGGTTACCCGGATGCTACCCGCCGAGCGTCGCTCATCCATCCAGAGCGGCAGCAACGAGCAAATCTGAGGCTCAGCATTAGGCTCCTTGTCTCTGAGTGAGGCGCCTGATCCGGACCCTGCCCAGACCCGCCCATGGCGGGTCTTTTCTATGGCCTCCTCGAGCTTATCACGGGACATTGCTCGATCCGCAGATGCAAAAAGGCCGCTCATCATGAGCGGCCTTTTTCAATTTGGTGGCCCCTGGGGGACTTGAACCCACGACCAATCGATTATGAGTCGACTGCTCTGACCAACTGAGCTAAGGGGCCAAATTGTGCGTTTAGCGGCGTGGATTATAGGGGAAGAGGAAAGGGCAGTCTATAGGCATATCAACCACTTGGCGACTAATTGTCCAGGTCGATAGAGGGGGAAGAGCCGGTCGCAAGGGTAAATGCCAGACAAAACAAAGCCCCGCATGGCGGGGCTTTGGCAGAGCAGTTTGACACAGGGTCAGGACTATTCGTCCAGGAAGCTGCGCAGCACTTCCGAGCGGCTCGGGTGGCGCAGTTTGCGCAGTGCCTTGGCTTCGATCTGACGAATACGCTCACGGGTAACGTCGAACTGTTTGCCCACTTCCTCTAGGGTGTGGTCAGTGTTCATGTCGATACCGAAACGCATCCGCAGTACCTTGGCTTCACGGGCGGTCAGGCCAGCCAGCACTTCGCGGGTGGCGTTGCGCAGGCTTTCGCTGGTCGCCGCATCCGCTGGCAGAGCCAGGGTGGTATCTTCGATAAAGTCGCCCAAGTGGGAATCTTCATCATCACCGATGGGCGTCTCCATGGAGATAGGCTCTTTGGCGATTTTCAGTACCTTGCGGATCTTGTCTTCCGGCATGCCCATGCGCATGGCCAGCTCTTCCGGGTTCGGTTCGCGCCCCATCTCCTGCAGCATCTGACGGGAGATACGGTTGAGCTTGTTGATGGTCTCGATCATGTGTACCGGGATACGGATGGTACGGGCCTGATCCGCGATGGAGCGGGTAATGGCCTGACGGATCCACCAGGTAGCATAGGTCGAGAACTTGTAGCCACGACGGTATTCAAACTTGTCTACCGCCTTCATCAGACCGATGTTGCCCTCCTGGATCAGATCCAGGAACTGTAGACCGCGGTTGGTGTACTTCTTGGCGATAGAGATAACCAGACGCAAGTTGGCCTCAACCATCTCTTTCTTCGCACGGCGGGCTTTGGCCTCACCGATGCTCATGCGACGGTTGATATCCTTGATCTGGGCAATCGACAGACCGGTCTCTTCTTCAATCTGCTGCAGCTTGCCGATGGCGCGCTGGATATCCTCGTCCATTTCAACCAGACGAGGAGACCAGGCTTTGCCAGCCTGCTTCTGGTATTCGAACCAGGCAGTTTCACACTCGTTGTTGGTGAAGGCCGCGACGAAGGTTTTCTTCGGCATCTTGGCCTGCTCAACGCAGAGCTTCATGATGATGCGTTCCTGCACGCGGACGCGCTCCATCATTTCACGCATGTTGTTGACCAAGCGATCGAACTGCTTGGGCATCAGGCGGAATTGACGGAATACATCGGCCAGCTGGGCGATGGCGGCCTGGGTATCTTCGTGCGCGCGACCATTCTTCTGAATGGAGAGGCGGGTCACTTCATACTGGGCACGCAGTTCACCAAACTTCTCGCGAGCGACTTCCGGATCCGGACCACCGTCACCGTCGTCGTCAGAGCTGTCGCCATCTTCGTCTTCGTCTTCTTCGTCTTCTTCATCTTCGTCGGCCAGATCGTCTTCGCCGAGCTCGGAACCGATATGCGTGGCGGTAGGCGCCATATCTTCAGTTTCGTTCGGGTCAATAAAGCCAGAGATGATGTCAGAGAGACGCAGCTGCTCGGCTTCGTACTTGTCGTACTGTTCGAGCAGGTAAGTAATTGCTTCAGGGTACTCGGCTACGGAGCTTTGTACCTGGTTGATACCGTCTTCGATCCGCTTGGCGATGTCGATTTCGCCTTCACGGGTCAGCAGTTCGACGGTACCCATTTCCCGCATGTACATGCGGACGGGATCGGTCGTGCGACCAATCTCAGATTCAACAGATGCCAGAGCCTGGGCCGCTGCTTCGGCAGCGTCCTCATCGGCGGTACCACCTTCAGCCATGATAAGGTCATCGGCATCCGGAGCGTTTTCAACCACTTGAATGCCCATATCGTTGATCATCTGAATGATGTCTTCGATCTGGTCTGAATCGACAATGTCTTGCGGGAGGTGATCGTTCACCTCGGCATAGGTCAGGTAGCCCTGTTCTTTACCTTTGGCAACGAGGAGTTTAAGCTGAGACTGCGGGGTTTGCTCCATAGAACTCATCCGGTTGGTGTTGCTAGGTTGCGCGTACAGTGCGCTGCTGCGCAAATAGCCAATTCTAATAGAAAACCGCCAGACATGCTATGTCTGGTTGCGGCGTCGGTCATGAGAAACCCCTGCCCGCAGTATTGTCGGGGCCAGGCGGTTATAAAATTTTTGCTTTTCATCCCGTCGATTCGGGCAACGTTATCCATATTGGGACTAATCACTCAAATATCAAGCCCCACTCTCATTTCTTTTCTCAATTTGCACCTCTCTTATCAGCATCATCAGCTCTTGGGTTTCTTCGGAGCTTAGTCCTTCCTGAGCCACTTTGGCCTGCAATTCTTCGATCCGCTGTTTCAGAAACTGGTTGATGAAGCCGACGAAGGTGTCCTGCAATTCTCCCAGAATATCCGGCTCTTGATCGAGTTTGATCTCCTCGAACAGGTCGTGCATGGCCAGCTGAGCAAGGATCTCTCCCTCCTTGGTACCACGCCAGTGTTCCAGCAGGATACCGGTTGTGATACCGGGCTGTGCCAGGATTTGCTGGTGCAGTTGCAGCAGGAACTTGATGCCCTGTACGCGTAGCCCGGCCAATTCCGGCATGGGGGGAAGCTCAGCCGTTACTGCCGGATATTGCACCATCAGTGCCAGCGCACGCCGCAGTGGCGTCAGCTTGGCTGCCTTGGGTTTGTTGACCTCGGCCTTGGGCTGACTGTTGCGGGCAAAGAGCTCGGCGATGCGCTGCTTGTTCTCGCCCCAACGCATCATGCTGGAGAGACGAGTGATCAGCCCTTCGCGGGTAAACCCTTCCGGAACGCGACGAATAAGCTCGGCGGCCTTGTTGGCCACTTCGAACTTGCCTGCCTCACCGGAGAGGGCCGCATCCCGGCCGAGACGCTCGAACATGAAGTCGGCGAACGGTTGGGCTTGATCGAGCAGGGCTTCAAAGCCCTCCTTGCCGATCTGGCGTACCAGCGAGTCGGGATCCTCGCCATCGGGCAGAAACACGAACTTCAGCTCGCGGCCATCCTGCAGATGAGGGAGGGCATTATCCAGCGCGCGCCAGGCGGCTTCACGACCGGCGTTGTCACCGTCGTAGCAGCAGACTACCTCGGCAGTGGTGCGAAACAGGGTGTGGATATGGTCGCTGGTCGTTGCAGTACCCAGCGCCGCCACCGCATAGTCGATGTCGTACTGACCGAGTGCCACCACATCCATGTAGCCTTCCACCACCAGGATCCGGCGTGGATCCTTGTGTGCCTGCTTCACCTCGTAGAGACCGAACAGCTCCCTCCCTTTATGGAAGATGGGGGTCTCCGGCGAGTTCAGATACTTGGGTGTGCCATCACCGAGCACCCGGCCACCGAAGCCGATGACCCGGCCACGCTTGTCGCGGATCGGGAACATGATGCGATCGCGGAAACGATCATAACTCCCCGGGCCATTGTCACGGGTGATCAGCATGCCCCCCGAGATAAGCAACTGTTCGTGATCCCGGCTGGCGCCGAAGCGACGACGCACTTGATCCCAATCGCTAGGTGCATAGCCAATATTGAAGCGCTTGACCACTTCACCGGTCAGACCGCGCCCTTTGAGGTACTCCACCGCATGGGGAGCACTCTTGAGGTTGCTTTCGTAGAAGCGGGCGATCTGGTTCATCAGCTCGAACAGATCCTTGCTGACGGCGGGCTGGCTATTGGCCGAACCACCGATGCTCTGCTCGCGAGGCACCTGCATGCCTTGCATGCTGGCGAGCTCTTCGATGGCATCGGGAAATTCGAGCCCGTCGTACTCCATGACAAAGCCGATGGCGTTGCCGTGGGCGCCACAACCGAAACAGTGGTAGAACTGCTTCTCCTGGCTAACGGTAAAAGAGGGGCTTTTTTCGTTATGAAAAGGGCAGCAAGCCTGGTAGTTCTTACCGGCTTTTTTCAGCCGCACTCGCGAGTCGATCAGCTCGACTATGTCTGTGCGTACGAGCAGATCGTCGATAAAGGATTGGGGGATCCTGCCTGCCATAACCGTCCTGTTTCATTGCGGAGAAAATAAAAAAGCCGCGCATTCCAAGGGAAGCACGGCTTCTTCGACCAAACAAGAGAGTTGCCTGTTACGCCAAGCGGGTTTTCACCTGAGCACTGACGGCGCCGACATCGGCACGCCCCTGAATTTTCGGCTTCAAGACAGCCATGACCTTGCCCATATCAGCCATGACGGCAGCACCACTTTCAGTGATGGCTTGCTCGATCAGGGCAGCAATTTCATCTGCGGTCAGCTGTTGCGGCAGGAATTCCTGCAACACAACGATCTCGGCGGACTCTTTGTCGGCGAGATCCTGGCGACCGGCAGCTTCAAATTGGCTGATGGAATCGCGGCGCTGTTTGACCATTTTGGTCACGACAGCGAGGATATCCTCATCATTCAGCTCGATACGGGTATCGACTTCACGTTGCTTGATTTCTGCCATCAACAAGCGGATCGCTCCCAGACGTGCCTTATCTTTGGCAAGCATGGCAAGTTTTTGCTGATCCTTGAGTTGATCCTTCAGAGACACGGCAATATCTCCCGATTAGTACAGGCGGATACGACGTGCGTTTTCGCGAGACAGCTTCTTGGCGTGACGCTTGACAGCAGACGCTTTGGCGCGCTTACGAATGGTAGTCGGCTTCTCGTAGAACTCACGGCTACGAACTTCGGACAGGATACCGGCTTTTTCGCAAGAACGCTTGAAACGACGCAGAGCAACGTCAAACGGCTCATTTTCACGGACTTTGATTACTGGCATGTGCCTTTCACCTCAGTGATAAATTGTTAGCTGATCTTCAATCGATCAGCATGTCTTAAAATGGTGCGAAATTATACTCTGGACAGGGAATGAAAGTAAACCCGCAGAGATCGCTCTGGTTTAAAAAACCCGCGAAGGTTACCATAGCCGTCTCATTTTAGCAGTGAAATTTTTTAGCAATGCGTGTATTGGGCATAGAGACATCCTGTGACGAAACCGGGATCGCGATCTTCGACGATCAAAAAGGGATCCTTTCCCATCAGTTATACAGCCAGGTCAAGCTGCATGCGGACTACGGTGGCGTCGTCCCCGAACTCGCCAGCCGGGATCATGTTCGCAAGACGATCCCGTTGATCCAGGCCGCATTGCAAGAGGCGGGACTGGGCAAAGATGACATCGACGGCATCGCGTATACCGCGGGTCCGGGTCTGGTTGGCGCCATTCTGGTAGGCGCCACTATTGGTCGTTCGCTGGCGATGGCATGGAACAAGCCTGCTATCGCTGTCCACCATATGGAAGGGCACCTGCTGGCTCCCATGCTGGAAGAGAAAGCCCCCGAGTTCCCCTTCGTGGCGCTGCTGGTCTCCGGTGGTCACTCCATGCTGGTGCGGGTTGATGGCATCGGCAGCTATAAGCTGCTGGGGGAATCCATCGATGATGCCGCTGGCGAAGCGTTCGACAAGACCGCCAAGCTGATGGGGCTGGACTATCCGGGTGGTCCGCTGCTCTCCCGTCTGGCCGAGAAGGGCACCACCGGGCGCTTCCACTTCCCCCGTCCCATGACTGACCGTCCCGGGCTCGACATGAGCTTCTCCGGCCTCAAGACCTTCACCGCCAACACCATTGCCGCCAATGGTGATGATGAGCAGACCCGTGCCGATATCGCTCGGGCGTTTGAAGATGCGGTGGTTGATACCCTGGCCATCAAGTGCCGTCGTGCCTTGAAAGAGACAGGTCTCACGCGTCTGGTGGTTGCTGGCGGCGTCAGTGCCAACCGTCATCTGCGCGCCCAACTGGCCGAGCTGATGGAGAGCCTCAAGGGCGAGGTGTTCTATCCGCGCACTGAATATTGCACCGATAACGGCGCCATGATCGCTTACGCCGGTATGCAGCGCCTTAAAGCAGGCGTGTTTGAGCCGCTGGTTGTTAAAGCCGTGCCGCGCTGGCCGCTGGATACCCTGGATCCGGTCTGATCCGAAGGATCCCGCCTTCTGGCGTGGTGGTGAGTACCATGGTGGCCTACTACTCCGGCAATCCGGCAGCGGTGGTTATAGCGCCGCTGGCACGCTGTGGTGGTGTCTGCTGTCGCCGTGGTTGAGCCATCCGGATAATACGTCAGGTCTCTCGCTGCCAGACAGCCAAGCCAAGTACAGAGTAAAGAGATAAAAAAATCCCCGCCAACTGGCGGGGATTTTTGTTTGGCTATCGGCAGGCGACAGGATTACAGCAGGATGCCGCCGAAGAAGAAGCCCAGCGCCACGGCGATGGCGATGGTGGCGGTGCCCGGTACGAAGAAGGGGTGGTTGAAGACCGCCTTACCGATACGGGTGGAGCCGGTGTCGTCCATCTCTACCGCAGCCAGCAGGGTCGGGTAGGTCGGCAGTACGAACAGGGCGCTCACGGCTGCGAAAGAGGCAATCGCAGTCAGCGGGCTGACACCCAGTGCCAGTGCGGCAGGCATCAACGCTTTGGTGGTGGCGCCTTGTGAATAGAGCAGCATGGCAGCGAAGAACAGCACCACGGCCAGCAGCCAAGAGTACTGGTTCAGCAGGTCGCCAGCGATCAGCTGGATGGTGTCCATGTTGCCTTTTACGAAGACGTTACCCAGCCAGGCGACACCCAGTACGCAGATACAGGCGGACATACCGGACTTGAAGGTCGGCATGTTGGTCACTTGGGTGGCGTCCAGTTTGCACACCAGGGTCATGATGGTGGCCGCGGCCAGCATGATGCCCATGATGGCGCCGTCACGGGGGATCGGCGGGTTGGTGATCAGACCCACTTTACCGGAGATAGCAGTGGCATAGGCCATGACCGCTACGATGGCTGCGATAAAGATCCACACGGAGAGTTTGGCGTACGGCTTGATCTCGAGCTTGGTAGTACCACGCAGTTTGATCAGGCCCTTGGCTTTACGCTCCAGATAGACTTCGTCTTGCTCCAGCGGCTTGCCCATCATGTTGGCAATGAAGGCACCCAGGATACAGGCCAGGAAGGTAGAGGGGATACAGATGGCCAGCAGGGTCAGGTAGTCAACACCAAACGGCTCGAGCATGCCGGAGAAGGCAACCACAGCGGCAGAGATCGGGGAAGCTGTGATGGCGATCTGGGAGGCGACAACCGCGATGGAGAGCGGACGGGATGGGCGGATCCCTTGCTCTTTGGCCACTTCAGCGATCACTGGCAGGGTGGAGAAGGCGGTATGACCGGTACCGGCCAGCATGGTCATCAGGTAGGTGACCACCGGGGCGGCGAAGGTGATGTATTTGGGGTTCTTGCGCAGCGCTTTTTCTGCCAGGAAGACCAGGTAGTCCATCCCGCCAGCCAGTTGCATACAGGCGATGGCACAGATGACGGATGCGATGATCATGATCACATCCCAAGGGATGTAGCTGACCAGTTGATCGCTCGGGATGGGCATGCCCAGACCCCACGTCAATACCAGTACCCCCAGACCACCGGCAAAGCCGATGCCGATGCTGCCTATCCGGGCCCCCAGATAGATAGCGGCGAGCACGACAAGTAACTCGATTCCAATCATAGCGATAACTCCATTTTTTAGTTTTTGGTTTTTATTTGGCAAAAAGCCAATTCCCGATCGGGCTGGGGATAAAGACCAATCGGGAACTGACTTTATGGGCCGGGAAGATCCCGGCCCACACTCGCTTATACGGCAGCTTCGCGAGTGAAACGCTTAGCTTTGTATTGCGGGTTCATCAGGTTCTCGATGGAGAGAATTTCGTCCAGCTGCTCGGCACTCAGCAGACCGCGCTCAAGAACGACTTCGCGGACGTTCTTGCCGGTCTGGGCACAGATCTTGCCGACGATATCCCCTTCGTGGTGACCGATGAAAGGGTTCAGGTAGGTCACGATACCGATGGAGTTCAGCACGTGATTCATGCAGATTTCCGGGTTGGCGGTGATACCTTCCACGCACTTCTCGCGCAGGGAAATACAGGCTTTTTCCATCAGGCTCAGGGATTCGAACATCGCCTGACCAATCACCGGCTCCATGACGTTCAGCTGCAGCTGACCGGCTTCGGCGGCGAAGGTGATGGTGATGTCGTTACCGAATACCTTGAAGCAGGATTGGTTGACCACTTCCGGGATAACCGGGTTGACCTTGGCCGGCATGATGGAGGAACCCGCCTGCATTTCCGGCAGGTTGATCTCTTTCAGTGCAGTGCGCGGGCCGGAGGAGAGCAGACGCAGGTCATTACAGATCTTGGACAGCTTCATGGCCAGACGCTTGATGGCGCCGTGCAGCATGACGTAGGCGCCACAGTCGGAGGTCGCTTCGATCAGATCTTCTGCCGGCACATAGGCACGACCGGTGATCTCGGCCAGACGCTTGATGGCCAGTGCAGAGTACTCGGGCGGAGTGTTTAGACCGGTACCGATGGCGGTCGCGCCCAGGTTCACTTCCAGCAGCAGCTCCTGGCAACGCTTGATGGACTTGATCTCTTCACGCAGGGTCACGGCGAACGCGTGGAACTCCTGACCCAGGGTCATCGGAACTGCATCTTGCAGCTGGGTACGGCCCATCTTCAGGATGTTTTTGAACTCTTTCGCTTTGGCATCGAATGCCGCGATCAGGTGCTCCAGCGCGTGCAGAGTCACGTCGGTGCTGTTCACAACAGCAACGCGGAAACCGGTGGGGTAGGCATCGTTGGTGGACTGGCACTTGTTGACGTGGTCGTTCGGGTTGATGACGTCGTAACGGCCTTTCTCCAGACCCATGATTTCCAGGGCGATGTTAGCCAGTACTTCGTTGGTGTTCATGTTGACGGAGGTGCCGGCACCACCCTGGTAAACGTCGACCGGGAACTGGTCGAAGCATTTGCCGGTGTTCAGCATCAGGTCGCAGGCTTCTACGATCTTGTCAGCAATTTCAGGACGGATGGTACCCAATTCACCGTTTGCCAGCGCAGCGGCCTTCTTGGTCAGCACCATACCGCGGACGAATTCCGGAACGTCAGAAATCTTCTGAGAGCTGATCTTGAAGTTCTCGACAGCGCGCAGGGTGTGCACACCGTAGTAGAGATCATTGGAAACTTCTTTGGTGCCCAGCAGGTCTTCTTCAATGCGGACGTTCTTGATGTCGCTCATTGTAATGCCTCAGAAATCAGATAAATGGAAAAATCCTCACCGAGTGGTCGCGAGTTCCTTGCGCACAGCTCATCCTGAAGCACCACACATCGAGTGGGGCGGTTGGGAGAATGACCTCCCGAAAAACTAATCAATATACTACTCCAATTGAGGTATCGGTTATTAGAGGTGGATCACTAAATTTGCGACATTTTCAAATTACTTTGAGGAAAGTACACATATGTTATGAAGTTTTTATCATGATGATTTTTATAAATTTTTGTGACTTTTTGCTGGTTTTTTAGATTGCTGATGACGTAGGGGTCAGTTGGCCAACTTGAAAAGAGGGGGGTTGCCCCCATTTATTCAGGGCAGAAAGTGGTGATGACGGGGCGGCAAAATCGCCTTTGACCATCGTTGGATAGGCGCCACTTTTTCTCAATTTACCGGTGCTGGAGTGGATATGGGCAAGTTGTTTTTGTTGTTGGTGGGTCTGGTTGTGCTGGAGCTCACCGTGATGATCGAGGTCGGCTCGGTAATCGGGGCGCTGCCGACTGTCGGCTTGCTCATCCTGACTGCGGTATTGGGCTCCTCGCTGGTGCGCAGTGAAGGGATCAAAACCCTGTTCAGCGCCCAGCAAAAGATGCAGATGGGCGAGATGCCGGGCCGCGAGGTGATGGGGGGCATGATGCTGGCGTTGGCCGGCTTGCTGCTGATTATCCCGGGTTTCGTGACCGACATTTTCGGTGTGCTGTTGCTGCAACCCTGGCTGCGCAACAAACTGGCTGACAAGCTGATCGGCAGCAGCCAGTTCCGGATGCAGATGGGCGGTTTCCAGCCGACTCAATCGCCGTTTGGCAACGCACCGTCCGATGATCATCTGGGGAACGCCAAGCAGGGCGGCACCACCATCGAAGGCGAATTTGAGCGCAAAGAGTGAGCGCAAAGAGTAATCGACGAGACGAAAACCCGAGGTGAGTGACTGAATCAGGGTTTGCCCTGATGGCACAAGGTCTCGAAGCGGTGTCGGGCATACCACCATGCGAGGGTGCCCGCCGCCAGATTGGCCAGCAAGATCCCCAGATATATCCCCTGTTCTCCCCCCAGCTTTGCCCCCAGCCAGGCTCCTGGCAATAGAAAACCAAACAGCCGCAATCCGTTGAACAAGAAAGAAATACTGGATGCCCGCACGCCATTGAGTGCCGATGCCAGCAGCATCACCATGCCCTGAAAGCCGTAACCGATCGGCACCAGATGCAGATAGAGAATGATGAGGCGAATGACCTGCGGATGATCGCTGAACAGGTTGGCGATGAGTGGCGCCAGTAGCCAGGTCAGGCCATAGATGGCGAGCTGGAACAGCAACGCAAACCCCATGCAGCTTTGTAGTGCAGCCTTGGCGCGGGCAGGATTGCCAGCGCCGCAGTTTTGCGAGATGAAAGGAGCCAGTACGGAGGCGAGGGCCATCATCACAATCAGCAGCAGTGCCTCGACCCGCGACGCGGCGCCGTAAGCCGCCACCACTTCAGTACCAAGACCGGCGAAAATCGTCATCAGCACTGCGTTGGCCAGCGGGTTGAGCATATTGGTAAAAGAGGCGGGGACGGCGACATGGAGCAAGGCCCGCCAGTGGGTCAGCAACCGAGCCCGCGGCGAGAGGCGCCACAGCAGCAAGCCTTCCCGATGACGCAGGATATAGAGGCTGACCAGCATCGCCATCAACCAGGAGAGAGAGGTGGCGATGGCGGCCCCACGGATCCCCCATTCGGGAAAGGGGCCGATGCCGAAGATCAACAGAGGATCCAGCACCCCGTTGACCAACCCAGCTACTGCCATCACCAGACTGGGGGTTTTGGTATCGCCGGTCGCCCGTATGGCGGCATTGCCCACCATGGGCAGCACCAGCATGGGGACGGTGAGATACCAGATCAGCATGTAGTCATGGATGAGAGAGATAAGCTCGGCACTGGCCCCCAACAGGGTAAACAGGGGTTTGATGGTGAGAGCGCCCCCCGCGGAGAGCAGGGCTACCATGATCACCGCCAGAAACAGACTGTCGGTGGCGAGATGGGCCGCCTCATCGTGTTTGCCCTGCCCCAGGGTATGACCGATCACCGCTGACAATCCGGCGCCCAATCCCATCGCCAGCGAGGTAACCACAAAAGTGACAGGAAAGGTAAAACTGATGGCGGCCAGAGCTTCGGTGCCCAGCATACCGATAAAAAAGGTATCGACCAGATTGAAGGCCAGAATGGCGATAATGCCGAAGATCATGGGGCCCGTCATCTGGCGCAGTACGACCGGAATAGGGGCTGTCAGCATGGGGTTGGTGCGGGTCAAGGGCTCGTCTCTACAGCTGGCTTTGAAGGTTCTGGCATGGAAACCGGGCGGCTTGAACCGACCTTGCTCCAGAGTGCGGACATGGCTGAACCATCGAAGATGTTTATAGTACGTGAAAAAATTTTTTTTGTATTTGCCCTTGAAGGGTTAGCAACTCTGCCCCACATCAGTGACATATCTAATTTGGCCTGGAACGGCCATTCCTCAAAGCAACAATGAGACTCATTTTGGGAGAGTTATCGATGAAAATTCGTCCACTGCACGACCGCGTCATCATCAAGCGCATCGAAGCTGAAGCCAAATCTGCCGGCGGTATCGTCTTGACTGGTACTGCGGCCCAGAAGTCCACCCGTGGTGAAGTGCTTGCCGTGGGGACTGGTCGCATCCTGGATAATGGCGAAGTCAAAGCGCTGGCCGTGAAGGTTGGTGACAAGGTTATCTTCAACGAAGGCTACGGTGTTAAGACCGAGAAGCTGGATGGTCAGGACGTCCTGATCCTCTCCGAAACCGACATCCTGGCGATTGTCGAAGAGTAATCCATCCTCCTTTTCCCCGAATTGATTTAAGGATTGAAGAAAAATGGCAGCTAAAGACGTTAAGTTTGGTAACGAAGCCCGCATCAAGATGCTGGAAGGCGTAAACATCCTGGCTGATGCCGTCAAGGTGACTCTGGGCCCGAAAGGCCGCAACGTGGTGCTGGACAAGTCCTTCGGCGCCCCGACCATTACTAAAGATGGTGTGTCTGTTGCGCGCGAAATCGAGCTGGAAGACAAGTTCCAGAACATGGGCGCCCAGATGGTCAAGGAAGTGGCTTCCAAGGCGAACGATGCCGCCGGTGACGGTACCACTACTGCAACCGTTCTGGCTCAGGCCATCGTCAACGAAGGTCTGAAAGCCGTTGCCGCCGGTATGAACCCGATGGATCTGAAGCGCGGTATCGACAAAGCCGTTGTGGCTGCTGTTGCCGAGCTGCAAGCGCTGTCCCAGCCGTGCGCTGACAGCAATGCCATCGCTCAGGTGGGCACCATCTCCGCCAACTCCGACGAGAAAGTGGGCAAGCTGATTGCTGAAGCCATGGACAAAGTGGGTCGCGATGGCGTCATCACAGTTGAAGATGGTCAGGGTCTGGAAGATGAGCTGGCAGTTGTTGAAGGTATGCAGTTCGACCGCGGCTACCTGTCCCCCTACTTCATCAACAAGCAAGAGACCGGTTCCGTTGAACTGGACGACCCGTTCATCCTGCTGGTTGACAAGAAAGTCTCCAACATCCGCGAAATGCTGCCGGTGCTGGAAGGCGTTGCCAAAGCTGGCAAGCCGCTGCTGATTGTTGCTGAAGACGTAGAAGGCGAAGCCCTGGCGACTCTGGTGGTCAACACCATGCGCGGTATCGTGAAAGTGGCTGCCGTCAAGGCGCCTGGCTTCGGTGACCGTCGCAAAGCCATGCTGCAGGATATCGCCGTACTGACTGGCGGTACCGTCATCTCTGAAGAAGTTGGCATGGAGCTGGAAAAAGCGACTCTGGAAGATCTGGGTCGTGCCAAGCGCATCGTCATCACCAAAGAGAATACCACCATCATCGATGGCGTGGGTGATGCCGGTGTGATCGAAGGCCGTGTTGCCCAGATCCGTCAGCAGATCGAAGAGACCTCTTCCGACTACGATCGTGAGAAGCTGCAAGAGCGCGTAGCCAAGCTGGCTGGCGGTGTTGCCGTGATCAAGGTTGGCGCAGCCACCGAAGTCGAGATGAAAGAGAAAAAAGCCCGCGTGGAAGATGCCCTGCACGCTACCCGCGCCGCGGTTGAAGAAGGTGTGGTTGCCGGTGGTGGTGTCGCGCTGGTTCGCGTTGCAGCCAAACTGGCTGGTCTGCGCGGTGACAACGAAGACCAGAATGTCGGTATCAAGGTTGCCCTGCGCGCCATGGAAGCCCCGCTGCGTCAAATCGTCATCAACGCCGGTGAGGAAGCCTCCGTCATTGCCAACGCAGTGAAGAACGGCGAAGGCAACTTCGGTTACAACGCTTACAGCGAACAGTATGGCGACATGCTGGCCATGGGTATCCTGGATCCGACCAAGGTAACCCGTTCCGCCCTGCAGTTTGCCTCTTCCATCGCCGGTCTGATGATTACCACCGAGTGCATGGTCACCGAACTGCCGAAGAAAGATACCCCTGCGATGCCTGATATGGGCGGCATGGGTGGCATGGGCATGATGTAATCATCCCCCTTGTTCTGTTTGACAAACGGCTCGCTCAAGGCGAGCCGTTTTTTTATATCTGGCTAAACTGAGTCTGTTGAGACAGCAAATCTGGGGGCGATATGAAAATGTTTGGTTGGCTGACACTACTGTGTTCATTAGTCATCATGCCGGTGATGGCTGCTGAGGCGCTGACTGGGCCGGTGATCCTGAAAGTCGGTGGTAACATCAGGTCGGCAGACGAAGTTGATGGCAAGGTGTTGTTTGATCTGGCCAAACTGCAGGCTCTGCCGCAACATGAGATCGTGACCGGCAACCCGTGGGTGGATAAGCCGCACACCTACAGAGGCCCAAAACTGGCCGATGTATTGGCTGCAGTCGGTGCGGATGGCAAGACCATTACGTTGACGGCACTGAACAGTTTCCAGATCCGCATTGAATGGGACAAGGTTGCCAAATACGAGCCCATTCTTGCATGGGAAGACAATGGGGCTGTCATGCGGGTGCGTGACAAGGGGCCGGTCTGGTTTATGCTGCCTCTTGATCAATATCCGGAATTGAAGCGATCCGAATATACCGACATGATGATCTGGCAGCTGGATTTGATAGACATTCAGCACTGATAAAAACCGCACGGGAGCATGGGGTGAAAGGAAAGACCAGGGCGTGGCCACTGCTCGTCATTCTGTATGTATCCATCCTGTCGTTTACCGGGAGCACCCTCTATTGCCTGATGCAGATCCAGAATGCGACCAGAGCGATGGAGAAATACACCTATGATGTCTCCTGGGCGCTGATGCAGTTGCAGCTGGAGCTCGGGCGTTTCCTCAATGCGGTAGAGGTCTATCACTATGGCGGGATTGATCATGACACTTTGATGTTGCGTTATGACATTCTCTGGAGCAGAACGCCCATCCTGTTGAGCGGCCAGTTGCGCAAGAGCATGCAGGACAAGCAGAAAACCTTGCGTCTGGTGCAGCTGATTGAAACCAATATTCGCCAAATAGAGCCCGACATCACCAAGTTGCAAAGCGGGGCATCTGACTATCAGCAGATCATGATGCGCCTTGCCCCGCTGCAAGAGCCGCTCTCCTACTCCCTCGCTTCTGTGATGCAGAAGAACATTAACGTCTATTCCGAGAACGATCGTCATTTTGGGCAGTTGCGCAATGCCTTGTTGCTGATGGTCTCCGGTTTGGTCATGTCAGTGCTGCTGCTCAGCATGCTGCTTATATATGAAGGGCGTCGTCATTTCAGAGCGGCCAGACGGGATCCGCTGACCGGGTTGTCCAATCGGGTTGCCTTGCTGGAGCGGATGGAGCTGTACGCCACACAGGAAGTGCCGTTTGGACTGGTGCTGGTCGATATCAACGACTTCAGGGATATCAACAGCAAGTTTGGCTATGACACTGGTGATTATCTGCTTTGTGAGTTTGCCACCCGGATCCGAGTGCTCTGCGAAGAGGGAGAGTGGAGCGGACGTCTTGGGGGGGATCAATTTGCCATTATCCAGCGTGGCAGCAGCGATCTGCGTCAGGTCAGGGGGCTGGTAGCACGACTGCTGCATGCGCTGAAGCAAGATATTGTCTATGACAACTATCCCTTCCGGCTTGAAGTCGGGATCGGGATTGCCTTCTATCCGATGGACAGCGACAAGACTCAGGAGCTGTTGAGTCGTGCGGAACAAGCCCTGTTCCATAGTCGCAAGACCCATGTCCCCTATGTGATTTACGATAACTCCCTGCTCAACGAGACGGCGCGGCGCAAACATCTGGCGTCGGACATGATCATGGCGCTGGAACACAATGCGTTGGAACTCTATTACCAACCCATCGTCAATCTCGAGAGTGGCCGCTGCGAAGCTGTCGAGGCTCTGCTGCGCTGGCGGCATCCTGAGCTCGGTTTCATTCCGCCAAACGAAGTGATTATGGTGGCTGAGGAGTTCCAGCTTGCCGAACGGGTTGGCAGCTGGGTGCTGAACACCGCTTGTGAGCAGCTCTATCAGTGGCACCAGCTTGGTATGGTTGATCTGCAAATGTGTGTGAATATCTCGCCAGGCATGTACCAGCGCAATTTGCTCAAACTGGTGGCCAAGGCATTGATGGAGC
>NZ_JBQBED010000001.1:0-2077500 GCF_051919745.1 Aeromonas sp. 3P | reverse complement strand
CGCCGTGAAGATGCGGTGTACCCGCGGCTAGACGGAAAGACCCCGTGAACCTTTACTACAGCTTGGCACTGAACATTGAACCTACATGTGTAGGATAGGTGGGAGGCTTTGAAGGCGTGACGCCAGTTGCGCTGGAGCCGTCCTTGAAATACCACCCTTGTATGTTTGATGTTCTAACGCAGGCCCATGAATCTGGGCCGCGGACAGTGCCTGGTGGGTAGTTTGACTGGGGCGGTCTCCTCCCAAAGAGTAACGGAGGAGCACGAAGGTTGGCTAATCCTGGTCGGACATCAGGAGGTTAGTGCAATGGCATAAGCCAGCTTAACTGCGAGACGGACAGGTCGAGCAGGTACGAAAGTAGGTCATAGTGATCCGGTGGTTCTGAATGGAAGGGCCATCGCTCAACGGATAAAAGGTACTCCGGGGATAACAGGCTGATACCGCCCAAGAGTTCATATCGACGGCGGTGTTTGGCACCTCGATGTCGGCTCATCACATCCTGGGGCTGAAGTCGGTCCCAAGGGTATGGCTGTTCGCCATTTAAAGTGGTACGCGAGCTGGGTTCAGAACGTCGTGAGACAGTTCGGTCCCTATCTGCCGTGGGCGTTGGATGATTGAAGGGAGTTGCTCCTAGTACGAGAGGACCGGAGTGAACGAACCTCTGGTGTTCGGGTTGTCACGCCAGTGGCACTGCCCGGTAGCTAAGTTCGGAATCGATAACCGCTGAAAGCATCTAAGCGGGAAGCGAGCCCTGAGATGAGTCATCCCTGACCCCTTGAGGGTCCTAAAGGGCCGTTGGAGACCACAACGTTGATAGGTGGGGTGTGTAAGCGCGGCGACGTGTTGAGCTAACCCATACTAATTACCCGTGAGGCTTAACCATACAACACCCAAGAAGTGTTCTAAGGCTTGTAGCAAATAGAACGAACTACTCAAATTCAGTGATAGTGACAAGCCAAGCGCAACATCACTACTCACGTCAGCTTTCTAGATTAAGAATTTGCCTGGCGGCCATAGCGCCGTGGAACCACCTGATCCCATGCCGAACTCAGAAGTGAAACGCGGTAGCGCCGATGGTAGTGTGGCATTCGCCATGCGAGAGTAGGACACTGCCAGGCACCAATACAAGAAACCCCGCTCATCGAGCGGGGTTTTTTATTGGCTGAAATTCAGTAAGTCGCCTGATAATTGACCTGATTTATCCCATTCCTATGTACCTCTCTATGTCAATGTCCGTTGTTGCCTGCTCGATTTGCTCATGCATACTAAATCTCTCAGAAAATTAATCAGTTAAGTGCCTCGGCCCAGAAATCTGCTGGCCGGGGCATTTTTTTAGGTTAGAATCGGCGCCCTCATGGCATCAGGTGTACTATATGTTGTGCCATTAATTTTGGATGGTGCCATAAGTTGTGTTTTCTGCTGTTGTCATGATGTTGATGCATTCATATAAGGTTGATTGAAAATGGCTAAATCGAACCCGGTGCTGGAGAGTGAGCTTGGCTCCCGCCTTATCCCCATGCAGGAAACGTCCCTCGAGATCTGGGATAGCAAGTATCGCCTCAAGAGCAAGGATGGTACTCCCATCGACAGCTCTATCGATGAGACCTACCAGCGGGTAGCCCGTGCGTTGGCAGAGCAGGAGCTGGAGCCTGAGGCCTGGTATGAGCCGTTCCTGTGGGCGCTGCGCAATGGTGCCATTCCGGCGGGCCGCATCACCTCCAATGCCGGGGCGTTTGAGCACAAGCCTGCCACTTCAACCATCAACTGTACTGTTTCTGGCACCATCGAAGATTCGATGGACGATATCCTCGGCAAGGTGCACGAGGCTGGTCTGACCCTGAAAGCCGGTTGCGGTATCGGCTATGACTTCTCGACCCTGCGCCCGCGCGGTGCCTTTGTCTCCGGTGCCGGTGCTTACACCTCCGGCCCGCTCTCCTTTATGGATATCTATGACAAGATGTGTTTCACCGTCTCGTCAGCCGGTGGCCGTCGCGGCGCCCAGATGGGCACCATGGATATCCGCCATCCCGATGTGATCGAGTTTATTCAGGCCAAGCGTGAAGATGGCCGCCTGCGTCAGTTCAACCTCTCCCTGCTCATCACCGAAGATTTCGTCAAGGCGGTGAAAGAGGATGCCCCTTGGTCGCTGATCTTCCCCTACACCGCCAAAGAGGTGGAGCAGGATGGCATTGCGCTGGACGATCCCGCTCAGGTGCTATGGGCCGACTGGCCCAACAAGGAAGGGGTTGTATTCAACGAGCTGGGGCAGGTCGCCTGCAAGGTCTACAAGACCCTGCCTGCACGCAAGCTCTGGAACGTTATCATGACCTCCACCTATGACTATGCTGAGCCCGGCTTCATCCTGATCGACAAGGTCAACCAGATGAACAACAACTGGTTCTGTGAAGAGATCCGCGCGACCAACCCCTGTGGCGAGCAGCCGTTGCCGCCCTACGGTGCCTGTCTGCTGGGCTCGGTCAATCTGACCAAGTTTGTGCGCGACCCGTTTACTGAAAACGCGGCGTTCGATTGGCAGGCGTTTCGCAAGGTGGTGGCCATCTTCACCCGCATGCTCGACAACGTGGTGGAGATAAACCAACTGCCGCTGGCCAAACAGCGCGAGGAGATTAAAGCCAAGCGCCGTCACGGCATGGGTTTCCTGGGGCTTGGTTCGACCCTCACCATGCTGCAGATCAAGTACGGTTCTGCCGCGTCCGTCGCTTTTACCGAGCAGGTATCCCAGGAGCTGGCGATGACCGGCTGGCAGGAGTCCCTGCGTCTGGCCAAGGAGAAAGGCTCTGCCCCCATCATGGAGCAGGAGTTTGAAGTGACTGGCAAGATGCTGCGTCTGCGCCCGGAAATGGCGGCTGATGGCATCAAGGTGGGTGACAAGGTGAAGGGCAAGGTGCTGCATGCGCGTTATAGCCGCTATATGCAGCAGGTTGCCGAAGTGGATCCTGCGCTGGTCGCCGAGCTGGCCGAAGTGGGTGGGCGTTTCACTCACCACAGCAGTATTGCGCCCACCGGCACCATCTCGCTGTCACTGGCCAACAACGCCAGCAACGGCATCGAGCCGAGCTTTGCTCACCACTACAGCCGCAACGTCATCAAGCCGGGCAAGAAGAGCAAGGAGAGCGTCGACGTCTACTCCTTCGAGCTGCTGGCCTATCGCGAGTTGGTGAATCCGGCCGCCATGCCCTATGCCGATGATGAGGCGAGCCGTCTGCCGGAATATTTCATTACTGCTGACGACATCAGCCCGGCGCAGCATGTGGATATTCAGGCTGCGGCCCAGCGCTGGATTGACTCCTCCATCTCCAAGACCGCCAACGTGCCGACTGATTTCCCGTTCGAGCAGTTCAAGGACATCTACATGTATGCCTCGGACTCTGGCCTCAAGGGCTGCACTACTTTCCGCTTCAATCCGGAGGCCTTCCAGGGCGTGCTGGTGAAGGAGAAGGATCTGGAGAATACCCTGTACGATTTCACCCTGGAGGATGGCTCCGTCATCTCCGTCAAGGGGAACGAAGAGATCGAATACGATGGTGAGCTGCATACCGCCGCCAACCTCTACGACGCCTTGAAAGAAGGCTATTACGGTAAATTCTGAGAACGACATTATGGTCAAGAAGATCGACAAGAAAATCGTCGCCTATAAGGTGCGTACCAAGGATGAGCCGCAAGAAGATCTCTCTGCGCAGGATGACGTGGTGCACATGCACGAAACCGTGCTGCGCCCGGAGCGGCTGATGGGCACCACCTACAAGTTGAAGACGCCGGAGCATGTCTCCGAGCACTCACTGTTCATCACCATCAACGACATTATTCTCAACGAGGGCACGGTTCACGAAACTCGCCGTCCGTTCGAGATCTTCATCAACTCCAAGAGTCTGGAGCACTACCAGTGGATCGTGGCGCTGACCCGCATCATCTCGGCGGTATTCCGCAAGGGTGGGGATGTCACCTTCCTGGTGGAGGAACTGCGTTCCGTATTCGATCCCAAGGGCGGCTACTGGAACAAGGGCAAGTATGTGCCGTCGCTGATCGCCGAAATTGGCAACGTGATCGAGAGCCATCTCACCGAGATCGGCATGCTCAAGGCGCCGGGGTTGGACGAGCATCAGCAGGCATTTCTGGCCGAGAAGCAGGCCGAGTTGAAGGCGGCTCAGGAAGCCGAAGAGCAGCAGGCGAGCAGTGGTTTCCCGGCCAATGCCGCGCTCTGCTACAAGTGCCACACCAAGGCGCTGGTGCTGAAGGATGGCTGCATGACCTGCCTCAACTGTGGCGACTCCAAGTGCGGCTGACAGACATGCCCAAGTAGTTGAACGATAGAAAAAAGACCGGCCATAGCGTCGGTCTTTTTATTGCTGTTTTTATGCTCAATCAAATCAGGCGGCCAAGTGATTTGTTGCGCGATAGTAAAATCGGGCGTAGCGTTGAGGGTAATAAAACTGTCACGGCCGTGTGGTTTCAATGACATCTGAGATTCACACACGTGGCCCTTCAGTGCCAAGGAGGATGCTTATGGACAATACGGACCGAAAGCTGTTTATCCTGGATACCAACGTTCTGCTTCACGAACCCCTCGCTATCTACTCCTTCAAAGAGCACGACGTGCTCATCCCCATGACGGTGCTGGAAGAACTCGATAACATCAAGGATCGCAACAAGGATGTCAGCCGCGACGCGCGGGTGGCCATTCGTGCGCTGGAAGATGTGTTCCGCGATGCAACCCCGGATCAGATCACCCAGGGCGTGCCGCTGGCTGGCGAAGCGAGCGGCAATATCTGCATCTTCAGCGATCACCATCTGCCGCAGGATGCCGAGGTCTTTACCGACAAGGAGGCCGACAACCGCATCATCAACGCGGCCCTCTATCTGCAAAAGCATGAGTTGAAGCGTCAGGTGGTGCTGGTCACCAAAGACATCAACATGCGCCTCAAGGCCAAGGGGGCCGGGCTTGCTCACGTTGAAGATTACCGTAGCGACCAGCTGATCGACGATATCCGCCTGCTGGCTAAAGGCTTTCAGGTTGTGCCCGGCAGCTTTTGGGAGCGGGTTGGCGAGTGCGAGAGCGAGACCCATGGCCGCGACACCATCCATGTGATCGATGCCAATCTGCTGGAAGGGGTTCACGTAAACCAGTATCTGGTGGATGAGGAGAATTTCTTCGCCGCCCGGGTGCTCAGCCACGATGGCAGCAAGATCCGCATCAAGGATCTGGGCCGCGAGCGACTGATGTCCCGCAAGGCGTGGGGTGTCCATCCCAAGAATGTCTATCAGGGGATGGCTCTGGATGCACTGCTCGATCCGCACATCGACCTGGTGATCCTGACCGGCCCGGCCGGTTGCGGCAAGACCTTGCTGGCCATGGCTGCTGCGCTGGAGTTGGTGATTGAGAAGGGCATTTACGAGAAGGTGATCGTCACCCGTAATACCCCGGAAATTGCCGAAAGCATCGGCTTCCTGCCCGGTACAGAGGAGGAGAAGATGATGCCCTGGCTGGCGGCGGTAACCGACACTCTGGAGGTGCTGCACAAGCAGGATGAGAACATGAGTGGCTCGCTCAGTTACATCATGGAGAAGGCCAACATCCAGTTCAAATCGGTCAACTTCATGCGCGGGCGCAGCATCCAGAACACCTTCGTGCTGCTGGATGAATGCCAGAACCTGACGGCTTCCCAGATCAAGACCATCATTACCCGTTGCGGGGAGGGCACCAAGATCGTCTGTTCCGGTAACCTGGCCCAGATCGACTCCAACTACCTGAGCCCGGTGACCTCGGGTCTGACCTACATAGTCGAGCGTTTCAAGGATTTTGACGGCAGTGCCAACATCTTCCTCAACGGGGTGGTACGCAGCCGACTGGCTTCGTTCGCCGAGGAGAACCTCTGATTTCACCCGATATGTTTGCATTAAAAGGGGAGGCCAATCGGCCTCCCCTTTTTTGATCCGGGCGTAGTCTTGGGCCAAGGGCTATTGACCCAGATAGCGCAGCAGCCCCGGGTGGTTGATGTTTTGCAGAATATCCGGCTTTCCCTGCAGGGCGATGCGCCCTTCGTCTACAAAGAGCACCTGATCGGCAATCAGCTGGGCATCTTCCGGATTGTGGGAGACCATCAGTACGGTAATGCCCTGCTCGCAGGCGAGGCGGGCCACTTCGGCCAGCATCTCCCGACGCAGAGCCGGATCGAGGGCCGAGAAGGGTTCATCCAGCAGCAGCAGCGGTTTGCCCCGCACAAGCGCACGGGCCAGCCCGACCCGCTGCTGCTGGCCGCCGGAGAGCTGCTCCGGCAGGCGGCTTAGCATCTCACCGAGGCCAACCCGTGCGGCTGCATCGATCACCTGTGTCCGCTGGGCGGCACTCAGGCGCAGACCCGGGTGCAAGCCGATAGCGATATTGTCGAACACCGACAGGTGCAGGAACAGGTTGTGATCCTGAAACAGGGTGGTGACTGGTCGCTCGGCTGGGCCCAGCGGCAACAGATCTTCGCCCTCGAAGCTGAGGCTGCCTGACTCCACCTGCACGAAACCGGCGATCATCCCGAGCAGGGTCGACTTGCCTGCGCCGCTTGGGCCAATCAGTGCGGTGATCTCCCCCTTGGGCAGCTTCGCGCTGAAGCTGACGCGCCAGTCGGGGTAGCTGGTCACCAGCGTATCAATGTTCAGCATGTTTTCCTCCAAGCCACCGTTCCACCAGCCAGAACAGGGAGAAACAGAGTGTCAGCAGCAGCAGGGCGGTGGCGGCTGCCTCGGTCAGCCGATAACTGCCGAGCTGCTGGTAGAGCAGCCAGGGCAGGGTGGTGAGCTCCTGGCTGCCAAACATGGCGATGGCGCCGAGATCCCCCAACGAGAGGATCATCGATAACGCCATCGCCAGTGCCAGTGGACGGCGCAGCAGTGGCCACTCCACCAGCCGCAGGCGATGCAGGCCACGTACCCCCAGACTGTCCGCCAGCCGGTCATACTGGCGTACCACCAGCTGCATGGGGGCGGAGAGGGTGCGCAGCACATAGGGTAGCGCCATCAGGGCGTTGACCAGCACCACCAGCCAGGGGCCGAGGGCGAACACGTCGGCAAAGGGCATAAACAGGATGAACAGGCCGGTAGAGAGCACCACGGCCGGGATCATCAGGATCACCGAGCCGCTGGCTTCCCACAGGGCGGCAGCCCGTCGCTTGCGAGCCCGTACCCGCAGATGACGGCTGGTGAGCAGCAGTGCGCCACCGAGCAGGGTGGCCAAGGCACCGGCTGCCAATGCAATCAACAGCGACTGGCCGCTCGCCTGCCACAGCTTGGCGGAAGTGAGCGCCGTCAGCAGGCCGGGGTGGAGGCCAGCGACGACTATGGCCAGCAGCGGTGGCAGAAAGATGGCGAGGCCGATACAGAGCGAGAAGAGATCCACCAAGGCCGTGCCCGGTTGATGGCGATCCGGCCGCAGACAGGGACGACGGGGTGTCACCCTGCTGACCGGGGTACTCTGCAGCTTGTGCTGCAGGGCGAGCAGGGCGGCGGTCAGGATCAGCTGCACCAGCGCCAGTCCGCCTGCGGTGGCGAGATCGAAGTCAAAGCGCAGCGCCTGATAGACGGCCACCTCCAGCGTGGTGGATTTCGGCCCGCCTCCCAGCGCCAGCACTGTGGTGAAGCTGGTGAAGCAGAGCATAAAGATTAGGCTGGCCAGTCCCGGCAATATGCCGCGAATAAGCGGCCACTCCAGCAGCCGGAAGATATGGGATGAGCGCATGCCGAGCTGGCTGGCAAGGCGCCAGCTCGATTCGGGAATGCTCTCTATGCTCTGTAGCATCAGGCGTGCCGCCAGCGGCATATTGAAGAAGACGTGGGCCAGCAGGATACCAAACAGACCGTAGAGGTAGTTGCCGGGCTCCAGCCCCAATGAGCGCAACAGTTGCGGCAGCCACCCCTGTTTGCCGTGTACCGCCACGATACCGAAGATGGCGATGATGACCGGCAGTACCAGCGAGAGACCAAATAGCTTGATCAGCAGGGTTCGGCCAAGGAATCGCCGCCGCGCCAGCGCGCGGGCCACCGGAATGGCCAGCCCGAGACTGAGCAGGGTGGAGAGCAGTGCCTGCCCCAGACTGAAGCCCAGCACATGACGCAGATAAGGATCTGCGAGCAGGGTGCGGGGTGCCAGCGAACCGGCCTGCCACAGCAGGGCTGCGAGCGGCCCGAGGGATAACAGCAGGATCAACAGGGTGGCGGCACTGCCCGGCAACCACCAGAGGGGACGAGCCTGTGGTTTCAGATAACGGTTCACTGGGTGACGGCTTGCAGCCACTCGCGGATCCACCCTTTGCGATTGGCGGCCACCTCATCGCTGCTGAAGGCGAGCGGCTTGGCTACGGTGATCATCTGCTCGAAGCCCTTGGGCAGCGGTGTGTCGATAACGGGATACATCCAGTTGCCGGTCGGGATCTCGTTCTGGAAGGCGGGGCTCACCATAAATTGCAGGAACTGGTCAGCCAGCTTCTCCTGTTTGGCGCTCTTCAGCTTGGCAGCCACTTCTACCTGACGGTAGTGACCCTCTTCGAAGGCGGCAGCCTGATACTGGGGCTTGTTCTCGGCAATCAGGTGATAGGCCGGAGAGGTGGTGTAGGAGAGCACCATGTCCGCTTCGCCATCGAGGAACATGCCATAAGCCTCTGACCACCCCTTGGTGACGGTGACCGTTTTTTTGGCAAGCTCGGCCCAGGCGGCAGGCGCCTTGTCGCCGTAGACAGACTTCATCCACAGCATCAGCCCCTGCCCCGGGGTGGAGGTGCGGGGATCCTGATAGATCACTTTGAGGTCGGGACGCTCCACCAGCTCTTTCAGGCTCTTGGGTGGTTGCTTGAGTTTGTCCTTGTCATAAACAAAGGCAAAGTAGCCGTAGTCGTAGGGGACGAAGGTGTCATCCTGCCAGCCACCCGGCACCTTGATGCCATCCAGCTTGGCGGGATGGGGGGCGAACAGGCCGCTCTGTTTGGCTTCGCTGATGAGGGCATCGTCAAGCCCCAGCACCAGATCGGCCTTGCTGTGGTTGCCCTCCAGTCGCAGCCGGTTGAGGATGGCGACCCCATCTTCGAGGGGAACCAGATTGAGGGTGCAGTCGCACTCTTTCTCGAAGGCCTGTTTGATCTTGGGCCCCGGCCCCCATTCTGCAGTGAAGGAGCTGTAGGTGTAGACGGTGAGGGTGTCGGCGGCGAACACATTGGCCGACAGCAGGCCGGTGGTGACCAGCAGCAGGGTCTTCATGGGTGGCACTCCCTATTACTTGTTAATAACGAGGTGCCAGCGGGTGAGGGCGCAAAAAATGAGCGCCATGCCTCAAATTCCTCCGCCAGCATTATCTGGATCAGGTACACGGGTATAATCTCAGCGGTAAACCGCACCCCGTTTGAGAAACGAACCGCATTGTATTAACGTTCTTTTGGGTAGACCAGCACAATTGTGCAATACCCATGAGATGACGCCCACCCAACAGAGGATGTTCGCGTGCTTACCAATACCAAGGAAAGGCGTGCCTTTGCGCGCATGGTCATCAATGCTCCGGTCACCGTCTATCAGCAGCAGCTGGTGCTGGAGGGGATCTGCCGGGATCTCAGTGCCAACGGCATGGGGATTGCGGTCTCTGAACACCAGCTCGACATCAATCAGCCCATCCGGATCAGTCTTGCCACCAACAACAACCTGTTGCCTCCCTTTGAAGCCCATGCCCGTATTATCCGAGTGCTGGAGGAGGAGAGCGGGTTGCTGCTGGCGGTGGAGTTTTTGCCTCAGGGTTAATCCTCTCTCTCCATCGGCAGAGGGAGTTAGCCTTTCTCCTGAACCGGCTGCACACTCAACTGCTTGCTATCGACCAGCGTTTTGCTGGTCGATGCTATTTGGCCTGCAGGCAAGGTGGCGGGGCCGGTAGGTTCGAGCAGCAGGTAGTTCTGCCCCTGCCAGTTGAGGGTCACATCCCCCGGCTTGGCGGGCAGGTCAACGGCCAGCAGGGCATGGCCGGGGACGAACACCATAGCCTGTTTCAGCTCGGGAAAGAGCTGGGCCAGCATGGCTGCCATCAGGGTTACCTTGCTGTCGCAATCACCCCGGTTTTGCTCCAGCACCTGACGGGGAGATAGAAATCCCTTGCCCTGTCTTCCATTCAGGCTATCGAGCTGCTGATAGGGGATGCTCTGGATAAAGGTGAGCATATGGGCCACGGTCTTCTGGCGCGCTTCTGTTTCGGTGCTGCCCTGCTGCTTGAGTTGATCCGCCAGTGGAGCCAGCCCGCTGCGGCTCTCCAGCGCGATGCGCACATGATCCTGCTTCACCGCCAACTGCCCGTCCGGGGTGTTGAAGTACTGGAAGTAGTGTTTGGTCAGCCACGCCTGCTCCTCTTTGCTCCGCTTGGACTGCAGAAAGGCCATCGCCTCGCGCGCCTTGTCCTGATTGCGGCTTTTCAGATGCAGCTCCAGCGAGGGACGGGCGAGGGTGAACTGCACCTCGGGGTAGTTCTGGCGCACCTCCCGCAGCAACACCTGCAACACCTCCTCCTGCATTCTGGCCGGGCGATAGGCGATGAGAGGCGGCAACTTGCCCTGTTCGAGCCGGTAGGTGAGCTGCTGGGGTTTGCCTTCGCTATCCTGCCAGCCGACGCTGATCTGGCCGAGGCTGTTGTTGAAGCTGGTTTGGCTGGCCCCCGCAGGCAGGGCAAGCAGCAGGGCACAGAGCAGAGGAATTGCCGTCGGTCTCTTCATCATCCTTTCCTGTGACACGGGCCAGTTCCGGTGGCCCAAAGTGGGAAGCGTAGCGGACAGTAAAACAGGGAGCCGAAGCTCCCTGTTGATTCTACTCGTTTTTTTGCAACTGGCGCGTTAAATCCAGCTCGGCTGCTTCGCCTCAAAGGCGCTGATGGCGGCCTCGTGCTGCAGGGTCAGACCGATTGCATCCAGCCCGTTGAGCAGGCAGTAACGGCGGAACTCGTCGATCTCGAAACCGAAACTGAGCTCACCGGCGCGCACCTGATTGGCCTCCAGATCCACTTCAATCTGGATGCCCGGTTTGGCGGCCACCAGCTGGAACAGGGCATCGACCTCCTCCTCCTTCAGGCGCACCGGCACCATGCCATTGTTGATGGCGTTGCCGTAGAAAATGTCGGCAAAGCTCGGGGCTATGATGGTCTTGAAGCCGTAGTCGGCCAGCGCCCAGGGGGCGTGCTCGCGACTAGACCCGCAGCCGAAGTTCTCGCGGGCCAGCAGAATGCTGGCACCGGCGAATTGTGGCTGGTTCAGTACAAACTCGGGGTTGGGCTGCTGGCCGGCATCGTCGAGGAAGCGCCAGTCGTGGAACAGGTGCTTGCCAAAACCGATGCGGTTTACCTTCTGTAAAAACTGCTTCGGAATAATGGCGTCGGTGTCGACGTTGGCGCTGTCGAGGGGGACGACGATCCCTTTATGCTGTTTGAATCCTGTCATCTAAATGTCCTCTTACAGTGCGCGAATGTCGGCGAAGCGGCCGGTGACGGCGGCAGCGGCGGCCATGGCCGGGCTCACCAGATGGGTGCGGCCGGCGCGGCCCTGACGCCCTTCGAAGTTGCGGTTGCTGGTGGAGGCGCAGCGCTCCCCCGGTTGCAGCCGGTCGTTGTTCATCGCCAGACACATGGAGCAGCCGGGCAGGCGCCACTCAAAACCGGCCTCGATGAAGATCTTGTCCAGCCCCTCGGCTTCGGCCTGTGCCTTCACCTGCTCGGAGCCAGGCACCACCAGCGCCTGCACGCCAGCGGCTACCTTGCGACCGCGAGCGATGGCGGCGGCGGCGCGCAGATCCTCGATGCGGCTGTTGGTGCACGACCCGATAAATACTTTGTCGATGGCAACGTCGGAGAGCTTCTGGCCCGGTTGCAAGTCCATATAGGCGAGTGCCTTGCGGGCGGACTGCTGCTCCATCAGATCGCTGAAGGATTCCGGTGACGGAATCGGTTCATTGACGGCGATCACCTGGCCCGGGTTGGTCCCCCAGGTGACCTGGGGAGCGATATCGGCGGCGTCCAGCACCACTTCAGCATCAAACTTGGCATCGGCATCGCTCTTGAGGCTCTGCCAGTAGGCGATGGCCCGCTCAAGCGCCTCGCCTTTGGGGGCGAACTCCTTGCCACGGATGTAGTCGATGGTGGTCTGGTCGGGGGCTATCATGCCCGCCTTGGCACCCAGCTCGATGGCCATGTTGCACACCGTCATCCGCCCTTCCATGGAGAGGCCCGCAATGGCCTCGCCAGCGAATTCCACCACGTAGCCGGTACCACCGGCATGGCCAACCTGACCGATGATGGCCAGCACTACGTCCTTGGCACTGATACCCTCGGCCAGCTTGCCGTTGACCGAAATGCGCATGGTCCTGGCCCGGCCCTGTTTCAGGGTCTGGGTCGCCATCACATGTTCCACTTCGGAAGTGCCGATGCCGAACGCCAGTGAGCCGAAGGCGCCGTGGGTGGCAGTGTGGGAGTCACCGCAGACGATGGTGGTGCCGGGCAGGGTAATACCGAGCTCGGGGCCCATCACATGGACTATGCCCTGATATTTGTGGTTGAGATCGTAGAGGCGAACCCCGAACTCTTTGCAGTTGTCGGCCAGCGTCTCCATCTGGATGCGGGCCATCTCGCCGGAGGCGGCGATGTCCTTGGTGGTGGTGGAGACATTGTGATCCATGGTGGCCCAGGTCAGATCCGGGCGGCGCAGCTGGCGGTTCATGGCGCGCAGGCCGTCAAATGCCTGCGGGCTGGTCACTTCATGCACCAGATGGCGGTCGATGTAGATGAGGGGCGTCTCCCCTTCCACTTCCCGTACCACGTGGGCGTCGAATACTTTCTGATAGAGGGTCTTGGCCATTGCTTCTCTCTTCCTTGTTATTTGTTATGCGGCTCAGATCCGGGCGGCGATCTGGCTGCCCATCTCGGACGTGCTCTGCACCGGATGGCGGGCGCTGGCCTGATGCAGGTCGGCGGTGAAGTAACCCTCGGCCAGGGTCTGGGCCACGGCCTGCTCGATGGCCTGGGCGGCGGCTTCCTGGCCGAGGCTATACCGCAGCATCAGGGCGGCGGAGAGGATCTGGGCGATGGGGTTGGCGATGCCCTTGCCGGCGATATCCGGGGCCGAGCCACCGGCCGGCTCGAACAGACCGAAGCCTGATTCGTTGAGGCTGGCGGAGGGGAGCAGCCCCATGGAGCCGGTGATCATGGCGCACTCGTCGGAGAGGATGTCACCGAACAGGTTGGAGCAGAGCAGCACGTCGAACTGGGACGGATCCTTGATGAGCTGCATGGTGGCGTTGTCGATATACATATGATTCAGTTCAACATCGGGATAATCCTTGGCCACTTGCGTCACCACTTCGCGCCACAGGATGGAGGAGGCGAGCACGTTGGCCTTGTCGATGGAGGTGACCTTGGCCTTGCGCACGCGGGCGGATTCGAAGGCTATCTTGGCGATGCGCTCGATCTCGAAGCGATGGTATACCTCGGTGTCGAATGCCTTCTCGGTGGGGCCTTCCCCTTCACGCCCCTTGGGCTGACCGAAGTAGATGCCGCCGGTCAGCTCGCGCACGCAGGCGATGTCAAAACCGCGATCGGAGATGTCGGCACGCAGCGGGGAGAACTGTTCCAGACCGGTATAGATACGGGCCGGACGCAGGTTGCAGAACAGCTTGAAGTGGGCGCGCAGGGGCAGCAGGGCGCCACGCTCAGGCTGATCGTTGGGGGGCAGATGTTCCCATTTCGGGCCGCCCACCGAGCCGAACAGCACGGCGTCGGCCGCTTCACAGCCAGCGATGGTGCTCTGCGGCAGCGGGGTGCCGTGGTTGTCGATGGCGATGCCGCCCACGTCGTGGCGATCATATTCGAAGGCAAAGCCGAACCTGGCCTGCACCTTTTCCAGCACCTTGACGGCCTCGGCCATCACTTCCGGGCCAATGCCGTCACCCGGCAATACTGCGATCCGATAACTGCTCATACACTCTCCATCCTGATATTGTCTTTGAGATCCCTCTGCCCGTTTTTCCCGACGCTGCGCGCGGTTCCCGGTTCAGACGTTCCCCGTCCTGATGTTGTCATTCCATGCCGTCTGTGTGGCTGCGAGTCCTGCTCAGACGGTTTCCGATTTGATGCTGTCATTCCATCCCGTCTGTTTGGTTCCGAGCCCTGTTCAGACGGTTTCTGATTTGATGCTGTTATTGCGTTCCATCTGCTCGGCCACCTGATCGGCGCGCCAGATACTGTTGATCACATGGAGCAGGGCGTGGGCCGAGGATTCGATGATGTCGGTGGCCAGCCCCATGCCGTGGAATTTGCGCCCTTTGTACTCGGCGACGATATCGACCTGACCGAGGGCATCTTCCCCTTCGCCCTTGCTCTTGAGGGCATATTTGTCGATGCGGATCTCATAGCCGGTGATGCGGTTGATGCACTGGTAGACCGCATCCACCGGGCCATTGCCGGTGGCCGCTTCACAGATCAGATCCTGCCCCACCTTCAATTTGACCGAGGCGGTGGCCAGCACCGAACTGCCGCTCTGGACCCCGAGGTACTCCAGCTTGAAGTGCTCCGGCTCTTCGTGGATCTGGCTGAAGAAGGCCAGCGCTTCGAGGTCGTAGTCGAACACCTGCCCCTTCTTGTCGGCCAGGGTCAGGAACTTGCCGTAGAGGTGGTCGAGGTCGTAGCTGCTCTCGGCATAACCCATAGACTCCATCCGGTGCTTGATAACGTGGCGGCCGGAGCGGGAGGTCATGTTGAGGTTGTTCTGGGTCAGGCCAATGCTCTCGGGGGTGATGATTTCGTAAGTGTTTTTCGCCTTGAGCACCCCATCCTGATGGATGCCGGAGCTGTGGGAGAAGGCGTTGGCCCCGACGATCGCCTTGTTGGGCTGCACCGGCATGTTGCACAGCTGGCTGACCAGTGTGCTGGTGCGATGAATTTCGTTGTGGCGGATATTGGTTTGCACCCCGAGCAGGTCGGCGCGGGTTTTGAGGATCATCGCCACCTCTTCCAGCGAGCAGTTGCCCGCCCGCTCGCCGATGCCGTTGATGGTGCACTCGATCTGGCGGGCCCCCATCTGCACTGCGCCGATGGAGTTGGCTACCGAGAGCCCCAGATCGTCATGGCAGTGGACCGAGATGATGGCCTTGTCGATATTGGGGACCCGGTTGAACAGGGTGTGGATGATGCCGGAGAACTCGGTCGGTACCGTGTAGCCCACGGTATCAGGGATATTGATGGTGCGGGCCCCCGCCTTGATGGCAGCCTCCACCATGCGGCAGAGATTATCGATCGGCGTGCGGCCCGCATCCTCGCAGGAGAACTCCACATCATCGGTGTAGCGCAGGGCGTGCTTGATGGCGCCGACCCCCATCTCCAGCACATCCTCGAAGCTCTTTTTCAGCTTGCTCTCCACGTGGATGGAGGAGGTGGAGATAAAGGTGTGGATGCGAAACGCCTCGGCGACCCGCAAGGCTTCACCGGCGGCATCGATATCCTTGGGCAGGGCGCGGGCGAGGGCGCAGACCCGGCTGTTTTTGATGTGGCGGGCGATGGTCTGCACCGATTGAAAATCGCCGGGAGAAGAGACCGGGAAGCCCACCTCCATGACGTCGACACCGAGCCGTTCCAGTGCCTGGGCGATCTGCAGCTTCTCCTTGACTGTCAAACTGGCCGCCAGGGCCTGCTCACCATCACGCAAGGTGGTGTCGAATATGATGACCCGATCTGACATGTGACTTCCCTCTTCCTAAGTTCGGTAACGTGCATCCTGCGGCGGCATAAAAAAACCCGTGCAGGGTGCACGGGTTTTTGTAAATTCCGGCTATGCCTTAGCCCGGCTACAAGGATCCCGCGCGAGTTAACGCGATTAGGGAGATTAGTAGTAGCGGGGTGGCGATACGCATGACGTTGTTATTCCTTCCAGTCGATAACGCTTTTACCAATATCGAGATTTTTATGCTGTGTCAACACGGAAGGTCAGGGGCAATCTGCTGACGTATTTAATCGGATTGTAAAGGATTGCAAATTTCCTTGTCCCATATTCGGCCCATGACCGATTATCTGGTCATTCCTGCTGTGCTCTATTCTCTGCACAACCAGATCGACTTATCAGCATTGGCTGAATTATCTGAGGTGTTAAATGGAAAAACGTAGACCTGGTCGTCCGGTCGGACGTTCTGACATTCGTGACAAGTTGCTTGCTGCCGCCCGTGAGCGTTTTCTCAATACTCCCTATAGCAAGGTGACTACACGCGAAATCGCGGAGCTTGCTGGCTCCAATCTGGCAATGATCCACTACTACTTCGGCAGTAAAGAGGGTCTTTACAAGGCGGTGCTGGGCGATGTCGCCGAGCCCCTCGACCATGCCTGGCAAGATGAACACAGCAATCACAGCCTCAACGAGCTGCTCAACACCTACTATCAGGTGATGGCGCCCAACAGCGAGCTGACCTCTGCCATCTCCAGCGCATTGTCGACCGAGAAGAGCCCGGGCCGGGATTTTGTGCTGAACCGCCTGCTGGAACGTCAGCTGCCGCAGTTCGATGCCCTGCTGGAAACCATGAAGTCCAACGGTGAGCTGGGTGACAACCTGGATCCCGACATGCTGAAGATCTCCTTCCTCAGCATGATGTGGCAGCCGTTCGTGATGAAAGATCTCTACGAGCAGGTGTTTGGCCTGAAAGTGGATGAGCACTTCATGGCCCGTCTGGCGGACCACAACTGCCGTCTGATGGAGACCGGTCTGCGCGGCAGCCACTGATTTTGCCGCAACATCGAGATTAAAAAGGGCCATTCGGCCCTTTTTTCATAAATCTGTTATCCCTTGTTCAACGTAACGTCATCCCGCTTTCTTACTCTGCAAGCAGAATTCAGGGAAGGAGGGGATATGAACAAGATCCAGCAATGGGACCTGCAGGTGTGCCGGGTCTGCCTGCTTCACGGCTACAACCGGCAGCAGGCGAGGGTGAGTCGTCTCATTTCCCGCACCGGCGATGGCCCGCTTTACGCCGTGCTGGCCGCCCTGCTCTGGTGGCAGGGGGAGGCAGAGCGGGAGCTGGTGCGACTGGCGCTGCTCGCCTTCGCCATCGAACTGCCCCTCTATCTGCTGCTGAAAAACAGCCTGAAACGGCAACGGCCGGTCGGCTTGCCGGTCTTTATCACTCCTTCCGATCGTTACAGCCTCCCCTCCGGTCACACCGCTGCCGCTTTTCTGATGGCCACCATACTGGCCACCGGCTTTCCGCTCTGGGCGCCCCTGCTGTTTGGCTGGGCGGCGCTGGTGGGGGCATCCCGGTTGCTGCTCGGGGTGCACTACCTGAGTGATCTGGTTGCCGGTGCCCTGCTGGGTGGCGGTTGCGCCGTGCTGGCGCTTGGCTGGAGCCACTCATGAGGATACTGTTTGGGGTGCAAGGCACCGGCAACGGTCATATCAGTCGCAGTCGCACCCTAGCGCGGGCGCTGCGCACGGCAGGGGTCGAGGTGGATTATCTCTTCAGCGGCCGCCCTGCCGACCGCTACTTCGACATGGAGGAGTTCGGCGCCTACCGCGCCTTTCCCGGCCTCACTTTTGTCAGCCACGAGGGGCGAGTTTCTCCGTGGCGCACCCTGCAAGCCGCCTCGCCGCTCACCTTCTGGCGGGATCTGCGGGCTCTCGATTGCAGCGAATACGATCTGGTGGTGAGCGATTTTGAGCCACTCACCGCCCACGCTGCCCGCCGCTATGGCAAGCCGAGCCTCACCGTCAGCCATCAGGCCAGCTTCAACTGGCCCATCCCGCGCTGGGGGGAGGATGGGGTCAGCCGCCAGCTGATGCGCCACTTTGCCCCGGTGGATCAGCCGCTCGGGCTGCACTGGTTTCACTTCGGTCACCCCTTGTTGCCGCCGGTGATCGACCCTATCGCCGCTGCGCCGGATAACGGCGAGATCCTGGTCTATCTGCCATTCGAGCAGACCGAGGCGATCGCCGCCCTGTTGTCGCGATTTGGTCAGCAGCGCTTCGTCTGCTTTCACCCCGCCATTCGCACCCCGAGCCAATGGCGCAACCTGCGCTTCGAACCGCCATCGCGGCACGGGTTTATCGCCGTACTGGCCGGTTGTCGCGGGGTCATCTCCAACGCGGGTTTCGAGCTGGCTTCCGAGGCGCTCACCCTCGGCAAGAAGCTGCTGGTTAAACCCCTCGGTGGTCAGTTCGAGCAGCTGACCAATGGCAAGACGCTCGAGATGATGGGGCTGGCGACCCTGATGGATGTGCTCGATGCCAATCTGGTGCGTACCTGGCTCGACAGCGCCTCGCCGGGGGCGGTCTGTTACCCCGATGTAGCGGGGGAGCTGGCCCGCTGGCTGGCGGCGGGAGCCGACGAGAGCGTAGCCTCTCTGTCACGGCGGCTCTGGGCGCGCACTCTGTTTCCGGAGGAGGTAAGTGATCGCCTGAGCGAGCTGGATGGGGGCGACTGTTTATCCAGTTGCTGGTTATCGCAAGTGAGCGTTGTTGACTAGACTGAAAGGCGATCCCACCAAGGAGAGGACGGAGCAAATGCGCTTTACCAATGAAAACGGCGAAGTCATGAACCTGGCTGACAATCTCACCCTGCACGAGTTGCTCGATATGGGTGTCAGCATTTCGGTCAGTGAAGAGACCGATCCGGATCAGCAGATCTGGCTGGCGGAGCCGGATCAGGACAACTGAATCATCATCCGGCATCAAGCCCACCGCTGAGCGGTGGGCTTTTTTGTGGCTGTTTTTCCCCTCTGCAGAATGATCCGCTGGCCATTTCCCGACTTCCTTCCCTTTTGTCTCATGGTCGCTGCGGCAAGTCATTGAATGTTAATAGCCGGTTGAAATGTATGACTGTTCTGGTCAGATAAAGCCGTGGACAAGCGTTATGAAGCGGGTTAAGTTGGTTTTTCACCCTATTTTCGGGTGAATGACGGAAAAATCCTTTTTTTCTACTGTCGACGGGGCTGAATTGGGCCGATCTGCATTCAGATAACAACAAGAAACGGATCGGGCCGTGCCGGGAAGCACGGCATCGTCGGCGGGATTCGCTAAACGGAGCAAAGCCTGGAGGGCTTTATCATGGAGATGTTATCAGGCGCCCAGATGGTGGTTAGAGCGCTGGAAGATCAGGGAGTTGAGCACGTCTTCGGCTACCCTGGTGGCTCAGTGCTCGACATCTATGACGCTCTCTTCGAAAACGGCAAGATGGAGCATGTCTTGGTGCGGCACGAGCAAGCCGCGGTTCACATGGCTGACGGTTACGCCCGTTCCACCGGCAAGGTGGGGACTGTGCTGGTAACGTCAGGCCCGGGAGCGACCAACTGCATTACCGGTATTGCCACCGCCTATATGGATTCCATTCCGCTGGTGATCCTCTCCGGCCAGGTGCCGACCAGCATGATCGGTGAGGATGCGTTCCAGGAGACCGACATGATCGGTATCTCCCGCCCGGTGGTGAAGCACAGCTTCCTGTGCAAGAAGGCGAGCGATATTCCCGAGGCCATCAAGAAGGCCTACTACATTGCCGCCAGCGGCCGCCCGGGGCCGGTGGTGGTGGATCTGCCCAAAGATGTGCAGAACCCGAAAGAAAAATTCCCCTACCAGTATCCCGAGACGGTCTCCCTGCGCTCCTACAACCCGACCAAGTCTGGCCATAAAGGGCAGATCAAGCGGGCAGCCAAGCTGCTGGTGGATGCCCAGCGCCCAGTGATGTACGTGGGCGGCGGCGCCATCAACGCCAATGCGGACCATCTGGTGACCAAGCTGGCGGAGCTGCTGAATCTGCCGGTGACTACCACCCTGATGGGGCTGGGGGCTTTCTCCGGTGTCCATCCGCAATTTATCGGCATGCTGGGGATGCACGGCACCTTCGAAGCCAACAAGACCATGCACAACGCGGATCTCATCTTCGCCGTGGGAGCCCGCTTCGATGACCGCGTCACCAACAACGTGGCCAAGTTCTGCCCCAATGCGACCGTGGTTCATATCGATATCGACCCCACCTCCATCTCCAAAACGGTGCAGGCCCATGTGCCCATCGTCGGCTCGGTGGAAACCGTGCTGGAGCAGATGCTGGAAGTGATCCGCGAGTGTGGCTTCGATAACGACAAGGAGGCGCTGGCGGACTGGTGGAGCCAGATCAACCAGTGGCGCTCCCGTCACTGTCTGGCCTACGAAAAGTCGGCCACCCAGATCAAGCCGCAACAGGTTATCGAGACCCTCTACAAAGTGACTCAGGGTCAGGCGTTCGTTGCCTCCGACGTGGGCCAGCACCAGATGTTTGCTGCCCTCTACTACCCGTTTGCCAAACCGCGCCAGTGGATCAACTCAGGGGGCCTCGGCACCATGGGCTTCGGCATTCCGGCCGCCATGGGGGCCCAGTTTGCCAATCCGGATGCGGTGGTCTGCTGCGTCACCGGGGATGGCTCGGTGCAGATGAACATTCAGGAGCTCTCTACCTGCATGCAGTACGGGGTGCCCATCAAGATCATCTCCATCAACAACCGTGCGCTGGGCATGGTCAAGCAGTGGCAGAAGATGTTCTACGGTGGTCGTCACAGCCACTCTTACATGGAGTCCCTGCCGGACTTCGTTAAACTGGCGGAAGCCTACGGCCATGTCGGCATCGCGGTGAGTGATCCGGCCGAGCTGGAGAGCGCCATGGAGAAGGCCTTCGCCATGAAGGATCGGCTGGTGTTCATGGATATCTCGGTCGACCCGGATGAGCACGTCTATCCGATGCAGATCAAGTTTGGCGCCATGGATGAGATGTGGCTGAGCAAGACGGAGAGAACCTGATGAGACATATAATTTCCGTTCTGCTGGAGAACGAATCCGGCGCCCTGAGCCGCGTGGTGGGTCTCTTCTCCCAGCGCGGCTACAACATCGAGACCCTGACGGTGGCGCCGACCGAGGATCCCACCCTGTCGCGTATGACCATAGTCACCATGGGTGACGAGCGGGTGCTGGAGCAGATCCAGAAACAGCTGCACAAGCTGGTGGATGTGCTCAAGGTGTGCGACCTGAGTGAAGGGGAGCATATCGAGCGGGAGATCGCGCTGGTCAAGGCGCGTGCCGCCGGTGGGGCCCGTGACGAGCTGAAACGGTTGGCGGATATCTTCCGTGGCCAGATCGTCGACGTCACCCCCGAGCAGTACACGGTGCAGCTGGTGGGTACCAGCGAGAAGCTGGATGCCTTTATCAAGACTGCCGCCCAGACCAACGAGATCATCGAAGTGGTGCGCTCCGGCGTCTGCGGCATCTCCCGGGCGGACAAGGCGCTGCGGCCCTGATGGCTGGCGGGACAGCTGATGATACGTCAGCTGCCGCAGAGTGAAAGGAAAGAGGGCTCTGCGGAGCCCTCTTTGTTTGGTTTTTCTTTACGATGGGAGGAGGGATGTTCGGTATTCATGATCTTGCACTGTTTATGGTCTCGGGGCTGCTGCTAAATATCATGCCGGGGCCCGACTCCCTGCTGGTTATGCTGCGCAGCGGTTCGCAAGGGTGGCGTGCCGGTTCGGTCGCGACCCTTGGCATCGGCACCGGTGTCATGGTGCATGTGTTGGCTGCGGCCCTCGGTCTGTCGGCCCTGCTCAGTGCCTCGGCCGAGCTGTTTGCCCTTATCAAGCTGGCTGGCGCCATCTACCTCATCTATCTGGGGTTCTCCCTGCTGCGCCAGCAGGTTACGGGTGCAATGGAGAGAGGGATCACCTTGCCCGCCCTATCCTATGGCCAGATTTACCGGCAGGGTGTGCTGACCAATGTGCTCAACCCCAAGGTCGCGCTCTTTTTCCTCGCCTTCGTGCCCCAGTTCATCGCGCCGGATGCCCCCGACAAGGCGCTCGCCTTTATTCTGCTTGGCTGCATCTTCAATCTGGGCGGCATCATCTGGTGTCACTTGCTGGTCTTTACCACCGTCTATGCCAGCCACAGGGTACGGCTGTCACAGCGTCTCGGCCGCTGGCTCAACCGGGGCATCGGCACCCTGTTTGTCGGGCTCGGGATCAAGCTCGCGCTTTCCAGTCGCTAACTGGCGGCCAGGGGATGTTCAAGAAGGGATCAGACGCATGAGGTCGAGCCGAGAACATGGCCCAAGCAGTTCGCTGTGGCAATGCAACAAAAGGGGCAGGCAACTGCAGGCCCCTTTTCGTTGGTTGTTTCATCCGCATAGAGGCGTTTGCAGTGGGCAGCTAGCGTGCCGGTTTCAGCGTGCGACTACGTAGCAGCAGGGGCAGTTGGTAAAGCACCAGGGCGCCGAGCACCAGTCCGGCACCGGCCAGTTTGGCGCTGCCGAGGGGTTCGTTGTAGAAGAAGGTGCTCAGCAGCAGAGTCCAGACCGGTTCCATCAGCATCATCAGGGCGGCGTGGGCGGTGGTCATCTTGCTCAATGCATTGGTGAGCAGCCAGTAGCGCAATGTGGTGGCGATCAAGACGCTCGCCACAAACCAGCCCCAGATGCCGTGGCTGACTCCAGCCTCGGGCCACTGTTCGGTCAGCAGTGAGAGCAGGGTGCCGAGCAGGCCGGTCATCGCCAGCTGGATGCAGGTGAGCCAGGTGGGGGCGATGGATTGGGCAAAGTGGCGATGGACGGCAAGCTGGATACCGAGGGTAGTGGCAGCCGCCAGAAACCAGAACAGCGAGAGCGACACGCCCCAGTGGGTACTGCTGGAGAGCAGCAGCAAACCGGCGATGGCGATGGGCAGGGTGAGCCAGTAGTGGCGGCCGGGCTTGGCCCGAAAGGCTCCCCAGGCGGCCAGCGGGGCCATCAGAGTGGCGACGCTCATGATAAAGGCGCCGCTGCCCAGTGCATCGCTCTGGCTGATGGCGGTGACCCACAGCAGCAGGCTGGCGCCGAGCAATGTGCCGCAGCCGGCGGCGCGCAGCAGTTGGGCGCGAGTCGGCGGTGGCTCGCGCAACCAGGCCAAGGGCAGCAAAAGCAGCGCCGCCAGCAGAAAGCGGCTGCCGATAAAGGCGGCGGGGGGCAGTTCGCGGATTGCCTCTTTCGAGAAGAGCCAGCCGGCAGCGGCCAGCAGGGTGACCAGTACCATCAGCAGCAGGGGAGTGCGGTTCATCGGGGTCGTCATGGTGAAATGGAGGGGAAAGCATAAAGGAAAGGCGCCAGGTATTGCTACCTGACGCCTTTCGCATCTGCCTTGAACCGCCGTCGCGGCTCGCGGCCAGCAATCAGTTCATGCCGTATTATCACACTATCTGTCTAATGCTGTTTGATGTCGCCCCCAAGTGTAGTCTATCTATCTGATTTTTATCTTTAAAATTACCTTTCTTGTCTAAAGCCATCTTAGGATATATAAGACAAGTGTGGGTTCAAATGTGGGTTCAAAATGGCAATCTCAGATTCAAAACTCAAAGCAATGCTGCGTGGTCACGATGATGATACACCCAGAAAGGTTGCAGACAGAGATGGGCTATCTGTTCTGTGGAGGAATAGCGGAAAAGTCAGCTTTGTGTACCGCTATCGAATTTTAGGCAAGGCAAAAAATCTGACTCTGGGATCCTATACCGGCCAAGAGGGGGGGCTGTCGCTTTCCGAGGCAAGGAAAAAGGCGGCGCAATGTCGAGCTTGGTTGGAAGAGGGCAATGATCCCGCCTTGATGACTAGGATCGGGAAAGATGAAAGGCTTAAGCCTGTCACGGTTAAAGATGCACTCGAGTATTGGCTCTGCCATCACGCCGATAAGAAAAGGTCGAACAGTGAGAAGCATCGCCAGCAATTTGCTAAGTGGGTCTATCCCCGTATCGGAGATCTTCCTTTGTCAGATTGTGATACTCGTCACTGGTTGAGCGTCTTTGACGAATACTCGAAGGTAGCACCTGTGGCTAGTGGGTATTGTTTCCAAAACTGTAAGCATGCTCTGAAGTTTTGCCGTGTCAGACAGTTTGCAGTGAGTAATGCATTGGATGACTTGACCGTCGCTGATGTTGGGCAAAAAGCAAGTAAGCGAGATAGGGTTCTGACGCTAGAAGAACTGCGAACACTATGGGATTGGGCTGAGAAGCTAGGTCCATATTGCTACTACGGAAATTTGGCCAAGATTCTATTGTCGTTCGGTGCAAGAACTCAAGAAGCTCGGCTATCAGCACCCGAAGAATGGAATCTAGCCGAAGGTACATGGACAGTACCTGCGTCTAACTCAAAAACAGGTAATAAAATCGTGAGACCAATACCTGATTTTATTCGGCCGACGATAGACGCCTTGCTGAAAGCCGCCGCCGCACAGTCATCCCCATACTTGCTAGGGGAACTCAAGCGACCAGAAGCGGTAAGTCAGTGGGGAAGGGGGATTTGGAAGCGGCTCGGGCATAGCGCCCCTTGGACATGGCACGATCTGCGAAGGAGCTTGGCGACCCGCCTAAACGAGGCTGGGATTGCCCCTCATGTCGTGGAACAAATTTTAGGCCATGCTCTACCTGGTGTAATGGCTCACTATGTTCATACGGTTCGGTTACCGGAACAAAAAATGGCGCTGGAGTTGTGGGGAGGGATTTTAAACCCATCAGAACAACCGCCAGACAATATTGTGCATCTACAAGTGGGGTAGGGGAGCACAGCACTTTCTTCAGTGATTTGTAGACTGTGCCTATGGAGGGTACACCGGGTTTACCCTCCATGTATTTTTACCCAGCCTGTACAGCTAGTGCCATCTTGTTGTCTGCTCCGTTATGCTACGCAGCCACCTGATGAGCACAAAGCTGATGCGGCGCCTTCCCTGGCCATTAGCCTTGCCTGTCAGGTGGTCTGCTGCCGGTGATCCTGATAGACCCTTTGCCACTTGGCATACTCGCCCTTATCGCCTCTGGCATGTCAGAAAGCACAGATTCGAGCAATACTTCGCTCAAGCCATGAAAGTATAACGCAAAAAGTTGCGAATTTTGTTTTTTTAGCTGGCGTGAGTAATCCACGGCTCAATTTTGTGGATTTATCTTAATCCTTAGGCTGTTGCGAAAATTTATATTTAGATCTATTCCTTACTGGCTTGCGTTGCGATCCCTTGCCAAAAGAACGTGCTTTTTTACCATTTGAACGGGTTGTGTCTACATGGGCTAAAATATCCTGCCTAAATAGAGCCTCTAACTCTTCATATAAAGCATGGCAACTATTGTCACCATCCATTAAATTAAACTCATACCTATCTCCAGGATAAGCAAAAACATCCCCTTTACCGTCCTTTATGATAGTGCTTTTCCAGAGTTGCCCCATCGTCTCTCTTATGTCAAGTTTATGCTCCCAGCCTCGACCTAAAAACAAAAAAACATGCATGTAGTATCCTCTGATAGAGCAATAGTCCAACTTCCAAATATATCCATCCACATGCCTAAATAATGGGTTTCTCGAGCAGTTTATAAAGAGCTTGCGCCGCCCATCGACTAACTCTTCTAGCTTGTATTTGAAGCCTTCGGTTTGGGAAGACATTTTCAATGGATCTTTATCCAAGTCTTTTTTTTCAGACGGTGTAGCTACATTACTAGACTCGATATGGATGTCATCATCTTCAGCATACATATTCTCTATCTCTGGTTTGAAACCCAAACTAAATCTGACCACATAATGAGCTTTTCCTTCCTCTTTTTCTTTTACGTAGCCAAAGATGGATTTAATATTTTGCTCAACATTAAACACTCTCACCCTTACACTTTCTTTATAGCTGTTCGAGTCAAAGACAACGTTAAGAAAGCTTACCAACCCACCAATAACATCATCTGAGTAATATTCATTGAAATCAATATCACCATCAATTGACAGTCTATGAAACTTTATAGCTTTAATAAAGTATGGCACTGCAGGATGCACATTGAAACGCCTCCCAAAGTCTTCATCTGAAATAAATGCATTAATATTTGACAAAATTAGCTTTCTAAGTATCTTTCTAATCTCTTTCTTCTGTGCCGCACTATACACAGGCAATAAATCCTTTTGACTTACCATTCTATCTTTTATTAATTCGAATGCCTTGCTAACACTCTGCTCATCTTCCAAATTACTTATTTCAAAAATCCGCCGACCAATCATAGGTAAATGGTAGTAACTGTATTTTCGAATAGTCCCAATATATCTAAGCAACATAAAAATTCGTTCAAAGAAATCAGCGTCACCCGAAACAATCCGACTTCTTTTCAGGTAATGGCGCCGATTCACCCCAAAAGATTTTATAAAATGAAGTCTATAGTCATCAATTTCAGATGTTTTGAGCATAAGACCTCTACTTATCGTAGCTGCAATATGGGCATAAGTTCTATTTCTTTGAGCTGCTTTCAGTAGGGAATCGCTATACTCATAAATTGAAAACTTTTTAATTATTTCTTCTGTTTCTCCCTTATCTACCTTCCTCCTTTCTTCTTTTGCTATCACATCAATTTCGTCAGTCATGAGTATTCTCCTTTTACGTCACTAGCTATGATGATGAATTACTTGTCTATCAAATAACCATAACTCCGGCTGAATATCACGATAAAAATGCAAAGAAGTAAAATGGCGGACTTCTAGATGTCCGATTCGCACACTTAGCTAAAAATCACGGTACATAACCATGATCACACTTAACATGGGAAGTGACTTTGCATGGCAAAGCGAAGCTCATCTGAATTTTCACTCATTCTCCATGGGCTATGTGCATGCTCCTACCTATGGCTACTACTCCGGCTATCGCTACCTATGTGCACCGAGAGGGTGACCATTCCAAACCATAGAAAGCTACCAATATGAAGGCACATACTTGTATTTGGCATCATGACCACTCAGCTCGCTGAACTACCATCTTTTTTTTCACTGGCCCGCTCTTCTGATGAAACAACCCACTACATCATCAGGAGTACACCATGAACAACACCATCAAAGTCCTGCGCATCAAAGACCTCATCAACAAGATTGGCATGTCTAGGTCTACTATCTATGACTGGCTTAATCCCAAGTCCCCTCGTTATGACGAGACATTCCCCAAACCCTTCAAGATAGGTCAGTCCTCTATTGGTTGGTTTGAACACGATGTTGATAGCTGGCTTATTCATCGCAGCCAGTCTTGAATACATTTTTTCCATCCCTAGTGAGCTCCATAACTTCCAGTGTTATAAATCATGCCTTGATAGGCTCATGGGTTAGGGAAATAGCCATGCCTTCTTATATATGTTTTTGGCGTTTTCGTAGGTAAGGCATGCGTATCACGTTTAGGTATATTTATTATTTGATATCACTACCATTCATTAAACATTACTTCTATTCAATACTATTCCTACGCTATGTACAGCCACCCCATATACAACCAATAACCATTACCACTATCGCGTACCATTACACCACTCCCATGTGGTGGTCATGCTACCACCAGCATAGTTAGCCAATACCACTCCACTAATCGCCCCTATATGCGCGTGTGTCTATCACACAGCGTAGGGTTACTCCTGCCTAAGCGAGGCCATCATGTTTAATTCAGTCAGGCTATTAGATATCCTATCCATAACAGACCTGCTCCAAAATACAACGTTCCCTATTGTCAGGGCTGTTGATTCAGCCCCTGGTAAGTCACGCATCACTTGCATTGACCGTAGGCTATCAACCCAACTGTTTAATGCGTTGGATACCGTGTGTGATTATTTTTATTGTCATGAGGAGGTATCTTCAGCGCATCCAACGGTAGCGCTATTCCTAACGCATATGCGAGAGGTTTATGGATTGCACCTCATCCATGAGCGATATCTCGATAGTGATGTCGGTGACGAATTAGCCAGGGATATCAATAACGTTCTGTATGCGTTTCTAAGAGAATTCAAGAGTAAGGCGCACCGTAAGCGCCTCAATAACCTCAAACGCGCTAAGAACCGCAATCAGCTCAGTATAGCGACGTATGTTAATAGCCTATTCGACCAGCATGCCAAGCTATTAGTCATCCGATTGGATATCGGCTATCACGAAGACTACTACGACCAGCTCACGTTAGACCTCGTGACGAATGACCGGAATGGTTACCTTCGTCGAGTACAGAACAATTATCCTGCATTGGTAGGCTATATCTGGAAACTGGAGTACGGTGTTGATAGACGTTTTCACACCCATATTACGTTCATTTTTAATGGGGCTATTCACCAACGAGATATCTCGCTGAGTAGAGCGCTGGGGGAGCGGTGGGAGGATATAACCGACAATAGCGGGGTCTATTACAACTGCCAAGTCAGGCGGGAGGAATATCGGGGATGGGGCACTGATGGGATTGGGATGGTTCACTACAGCGATACAACCAAGCGCATAAACCTGATTAATGCGCTGAGTTATCTGACCAAGCTGGATACGCAAATATTGGCGATATTGCCAGCCAGACGCCGGACCTTCGGACGCATGGAGACACCATCGTCCCAACCTCGCCTTGGCAGACCAAGGGTACCCAAAATACACCTAGCCTAAACACAAGGAGCGGGCATAATCATTATGCCCACCCCTGTTTATTATTGCTTCAGACAACAGCCTGTATTAGGGGAGATAGAAGAGTGATGTCAGTTCTGTGCTGATCGGGCTGTTGTCAGGATGCGATGGCATTATCTCCTGCATGTAAGCCCACCACTGCTGGCAGATGGCCGTGCTGGCCACCTCGCGCCAGCGTCCCTCATCTTCAATCTCGACGTAACCAAACAGCTGACAGCTCTCCGGGTGGAGAAAGATGCTGTAGTTGCTGGCCCCGTGCGCCTTCAGGGTTGCTGCCAGCTCGGGCCAGAGTTCATCGTGACGGCGACGGTATTCCACCTCGCAGCCGTAACCGTTCACCGGGACTGGGTTGACTTTCGCCTCAGAGGACTGTCAGCCCCAAAGTGGCAGAGGAATTTTCTGCCTTACCGGCTTATTGGCACGATGAAATGGATGATTCATCTACGACCTACAAGAAGATACAGCTGTCAATATGTCCCCGGTGAACAGTTACTCGCAGCCTAGGTGCACCGACATCAGGAATGCCTTGCGGATCATCTTGTCACTCCTTATGCCATGCCCATGCCGACCAGATTGGCGGCACCGACGATAACTACAGAGGAAACGAACCGGATGGGTACCAACCCCTTTCCATTTCGTCATCAACAGCCCCACGATACCGCCACACAACACATAACCGCTCGTGTGCGACATCCAGTTCACGAAGGACAGATAGTCTGGAATGCTGGCTTCACCCTAGGCATAAAAGAAGAACTGCAGATACCACATGATGCCACCGACCGCGGCCAGCAAGCCATTGAGCAGCAACCTCCACGCTGGCTGGGCTAGATCATTGCGCAGTGACAGTTCGGGAGCGCGTTGCCAGCCGAATGAAGCACTAGGCCATGTTGACGATGGCCCCACTGCCCATAATGATGCCGTAGCTCGGCAAGACGGCGTTGACAGTAGAGCTGGTTGATATCCAGTGCCAGCGATGCCTACCGAATGGTGGCTGCTGCTTTCAGACCGAAGGCAAATCCCGAGGGAAAAATTCCGCACATCACTGCCATCAACAACCCTTTCTTCAGGTTGAATTCTTGGGTAGTTGTGTCCAAGGCACTTTCTTTCTGATGCCCAGCCTAGGTGACTAGGCCTACACCGATCAATGCGACAAATACACCAATCTGGCCACTGACAGTTGTGAGTAGGTGACCTAATTCGCTGCGCAATATGGGTGGCATCAGGGTCCCCACAACCAGCGTCAAGCCTTTAACGATTCCCATGCCCAGAGACATTCCCAAGGTGCTGTCGGCACATTCCACCTGTTTGGTCGATTAAAAATCGATGGCCATCAGTACCCTTGGGCGGATTAACGATCACATCGCGCAACTCGAGGCACTGGAAGGTAGCCCCTAAAATACCTGATGGGCTTAAGCATCGGTGCAGGGTGTTCACCTTGGCCGGAATGGCTGTTCAACTTCGTCGAAATACGCAACTGAACTCGCAAGACTCTTGGACGACACCATTTGTCGCCCCTATAAGGACAATAACAGCAAGAGTGGAGTCTCTTATGAAGTAATGACCGGAACATTCGTAGTCCTACAGAAAGACTAGGCCTTCTATCGCGAATATAATGGCCCCAAACGAGATGCCAAGAACAGTCTTGGCCATGTAAGGTAGTTGCTATGTCTCAAACAAAAGACACGCTGTTGCGCCATTTTGCATTACTGCGGCTGATTCCCACCGAGCCACAGCGTATTGCTACAACGACACTTTTGGAAAAGCTCCGAGATAAAGGTTTTACTGTGACGCTGCGCTCCGTGCAGCGAGATTTGAATAGTTTATCAATCCCCTTTTCACTACAGTGCGATGACAGTGAGCTTCCCTTTCGCTGGAGTTTCACTCGCGACGCGCCACTGAAACTGGAAGACATGGATACCCCTACAGCGCTGGCGCTTTATTTCTCCGAAAGGCATCTGACCACTTTGCTCCCACAAGCAGTGCTGGACCAGCTAGCCCCTCAATTCAGGCGCGCCCGAAACTTTTTACGCGTTCTTGGCAATAACGATTTGGCGGATTGGGCAAAGAGGGTCAGAGCGATTCCTAGTGGCAAAGTCTTGATTCCTGCCGACATTGTGCCTCAGGTCTGGGAAGACGTTTCAACCGGCTTGTTGGAACACCGAATACTGGAAGTGGCTTACCAGAGCCGTAGCAAAAATGAGCTCAAACATTTCCGTCTGCATCCTGCAGGGCTAGTGTCACGACATGCCATTAATTATCTGGTGGCGTCGGTGGATGGCTACGACGATCTTCGACAGTTTGCCCTGCATCGCATATGTGAGATCCGGGTGCTAGATGACGCTGCAGATTTACACGCCACATTCGACATCGATGACTATATCGACACTGGGATTTTTAGCCATCGACAAACCGATGTTCAGACTGAATTGATTGCTGACGTACACCCGCAGATTGCCATCCTGCTCAACGAGACTCCGCTTAGCACAGTTCAGAGCCTTAGCGATCTCCCCAACCAAGCTTGGAAGCGGTTGCACGCACAGGTAACGCTGGATCGAGAAACCTTGTGGTGGATTTTTGGGCTCAACGACAACATTCGGGTCTATGCACCTCAGGTCTGGGTCGATGAAATCCGGCTGAAGTTAAACAACTTAAGGACTCTTTATTCAGAACCAGGTCACCAACCTCACTCGTGATCATGCACCGATCGACCTCTGTATTTCGATGATTAGGGATAATTTTATGAACAACGAACGTAAAAGAGCATTGAACAATTCAATCAGCCTCTGCCCGATCTGGCCTGCTAAAGCATCAGAGCAGATCGGCAACATGCTGCACGAGATCAATCAAGCGAACGCTATTATCGACAAAGTTGCCGGAACTGCACAAAACAGCGCGATAAAGGGCGGATTCGCAGCCGAGACCTGGCACGCGGAATCGTTTAACCTAGACGCAATCCTTAAAGACAAAGACGTTCGGGCCTTCACCGACAACTTCACCAATACGCCACTCACAAAAAACCATACGACCCACGATATCGTTGTGATGAAAGGCGATGAACAATTGCTCGGGGCTCAGCTGAAATACTTCAAAGATGGCGAGGCAACCCAAAAGGCATTCAGGTCCACCAAAGATGGTATCCATCAATATCAGGACAGCGATGCTTTTATCGGCCCTGCAGACCAGATAGAGCAGATCAAGGACGCAGCGGAACGTGACATGCTGCGAAACCAGCAAACTCGTCCAGGGGTATCCAAAGCTGCCGAAAGGGTACGTGAAAAGACTACAGGTAATCTTGACGTAGATGGTGTTCAGTCGACCCCACTAAGCAAGCGGGATGCCGAACATTTAGGTGGCGGGAATAAGACCGGCAAGGAGCTGCATGAAAACATGCAGAACGGTTATCTGAATAAGTCTACTGTCCAGCAAAGCCTGCGCGCAGCGAAATCAGCTGCGGTCATAACCACTGTTATCGCTGGCAGTATCAACACCTTCCAATCGATAAAACGTGTACGAGATGGGGAGATCACTGCGGAACAAGCCACTTTCCAAATTCTGCAAGATACGGCTATCGCCGCTGGAGATAGTGCGCTGAAAGCGGGTGTCGCCACTGCAGCGGTCAGCATGACCGCACGGAAATTGCCAGCAATGTTTGCAGGTACGGCCTTCAAACGAACTTTCGCCAACAACGGCGTGGCTACTGCAGCAGTGTGTGCGGTGGATGTGGTTCAGAACATCGTGCTGTTCGCGGCAGGTAAGATCACCCGCGAAGAACTCGAAACTCGTTCTGGGCACAACTTTTTGCAGTCCGGTGCAGCCGTTGTCGGCAGCTCGGTGGGCGCTGCAGTCGGTGCTCTCGGCGGACCGATTGGCGCATTGGTCGGCGGCATCATCGGTGGTCTGATCACCACAATGGCTATGAGCATCGCCATCGACAATCACATTGAGAAAAACTTCCGCCTGACTCTGGAAGCCACCGAGCTAGTGGCTAGCAACACAATGATTATGCATGACTCTCTGGAATATCTGCAGATGTCGCAGTCTTTCTATGCCGAGTTCCACAGGGGGTTATATCTGTCCGAACGTCACTTCGCAGACCAAGTCCAGACCATGGCAAACCAAAGCACACAGTTGAAGAATCTGATCGATAATCTTTAAGGGATATTATCAATGAACGAAACGATCGAAGCAGCTCCTCATAACATGTTCGAACAGCAACTGAATGCCTCGGAACAGGAAGCGGTCGAGGCTCTCGTTGCCCAGCACCGAAACAACGCAGCACTCACCCATCAACTGGCAATGGATGCTTCACGGCTGATCACATGTAGCGAAGAACGCTTGAAGCAACAAACAGAGAGCGGTTTTTTTAAGCGGTTTGCAGGCGCGATCAGTGGCAAGAACAGCCAAAACCAGTTGCACAACCAGCGTGACACCTTGCATATGCAGAGATGTGCTTGGCATTACCTCCAGCAACTCCAGCAGCAGAACCTGATCAGCGCCCAGAGCATTGCAGTAATTCGCAACAATCTGAGCACGATGAACGGTTACATTATCGAGACTCGTGAATTCCTCTTCCAGGCGGTTGACAAGCTCAATAGTCGTCTTATTCGGGTTGAGAACAACACCCATTTTCATCAATGGTCCTTGAATATCGAGGCGAACAAGCGCCGCTTCAAGTCGATGCCCAAAGCGCTGCTGGTACTGCACCTGACGTATGACTTTATACGCAGTCATTCCGGCATAATGCTGACTACTAAAGACATCAATCATCTGCTTGTTACGCTGGGAAAGCTGGACGTGGACTACGATGAAGAAGTCGAGTTGTTGAGTTTCATCATCGACTTGATAGATCAGATCGAAGTCTGTGGCATTGAACGCTATCGCTCTGACATCGAGCTGTCGTTTGAAGAGCACGTTGCCGATTCGGACTTTATCCAGATAAATATCCCAGGTCTGGCGTTTAATTCGCTGTATTACCTCTCCGACGAGTATGAGCGTATCAACGATATGATCTCGGACGGCGAACTCTGCGATAGTGACGAGAAACGCGGACTCATCATTTCCAAATTCTTCGACAAGGTGTTTTCCGGCCTTAACCCGCAGTACAAGGTGCGCGAACTGATCGAGGAAATCATCGGCGGTAGTCTGCTGACCTTGGAGATTTACAAGGATCAGAATGGGCTGAACGCCCTGCCTGATGAAGTCGCCGATAATGCAAACAGCGAACCGGTTGCACTGGTGTCGTCATTGCCAGACATCCACTCCCACACCTTCTTCGACAGCACTGACGATGTTGACGCCCGATACAATTATCTCTTGTTGTTAGCTCTGAGCATCGAAAACTCAGCGTCATTGAACAGACAAGGCCGGGAGTTTCTCGAATTATTGGCGCACAAGGCTGGGTGCCCGCAGGTAATAGCTGAAATCTCCGTACTGGCAGACAACCCTCTCAAGACGCAACACTATCAGCAGATTTTGCAAAGTCTGCTCAAGAGCGATGACAGGGCCTACACTTGGCTACTCGATGCATTCTTCTTGTTGACGCTGTGCCTGAAACCGATAGAAAGCCCTCATGTACAACGTATCTTTAGTGTGCTCAAGCCTACGCAGCTCAAGGAACAGTTCCCCCGTCTGATGACGATGCTCACCGGGCAGGATGAGGAGAGCATACTTGATGCTGCGGAGAAGCTGCAGCAGCATACTCATGGCTGGAAGAACATCGTGCACTACCGCGAGTTGCGCTTCGTAAAAACCTTTTCCGAGATAAGCACCCAATTGGACAAGATCAGCGTCGACTCAGTACGTCTTTCTCTCGAACTAACGACGGTGGCAATGAAATCCTCGGATTATTCGTTTTTCATGGAAACTTGGGGTGATGACTCGTTCCTGAGTAAAGTCAGTAGTAAAGTCGGCGGAACAGCATATGCCATTGGTCGTAGTTCTTGTCTTTCCTCGCTTAACGAAATGCGGAAAAAGATCAGTGAGTTCATCTCTGCGCATTCGAACACGCTGCACCAAGGGAATCGCATCATGAGTCGTTGGAGCATTCCCTCGATTACGTACAATGATGAGTCCGGCTACACAGATTTTGATCTGGACAACTCCGCTACTAACGAAGACTGGCACGACCAGTTCTGTCACTTAGAACGCCAGCTGGACAACACTCTGACTTCCTTCTCTGAAGCCTGCAGCTATGTTGCCAAGCAGCTGTCCTTATTCAAGGACGGTCGATTCGACGAATCTGTGGTTGAACTCAAGGCAAAAGAGTACGCCGCACGGCTAGAGCAGCAACAACAGGATAAACTAGCAAAACAATCGGTCACCATTAATAAAGATGGATGTGATCATCTTTTCAGCATTGAGTGGAATTTGGTAGAACACCCGCCCTGTGATCCAGAGAAAATTCAGTTCATCAAGACAGACGGCACCATCTGGCTGATCGTCGATAATGATAGTCGGGTCTATCGCAGCCTTGATCGTGAGCACTGGCACACCGTGCTCCTTAGCGCCGCCGAAGATTCACCGTACATCAGCAAATTGGATTTCGTGAACGGTATGTGGATCGCCATGGCGGGCTACGGTGATGGTTTCTATTACTCCAGTGATGCACAGAACTGGAAACAGAGTCACTTTCCAGACGTACCGAGCTATCACTTTACCCGCACCGAAGATGTCGTCTATTTCAACGGCCTGTGGCTCTGGCGCTTCAAGGAAAGCAAGGAGTACTCCTACATTGAAAAAGGCATTATCTTCGATTCGACCAAGACCAACAGCTACGACAAGGTAGCCGTATTCTGCACAGCGAACCTAGATGATCAATGGCAGCGCTGGGAGGACACACCTAACTTTTCTGAGGGGATCGTGGTGGATAGTCTCCAGCTATTGCCCGACGGAAACTCCTTGCTCGTATTCTGCAAGTACGACTGGTTCTATACGAAGTCGAAAAAGAAGAACAACGCATCCTCATTCGTCAGCTATTATATTCTTGGAAAAGGCTGGCGAAACTGCACTTGGACCAATGACGACGACAACTACGATTCGCCGCTCATCACACGTATGGGCACTAGCCTGTTATGTTTCTATTCGGGTTGTGTGATGAAGTCAGACAAGAATGGCTACGAATGGAATCTTCAGTCCAAGGATATCAGCATCAATGACTGCACCCATCTGCAGGACCTGTGCCTATTTTGGACACATTGGGGCCGCGAAATGCTCTACGTGAGTCAGACAGGGGAATCCTTTGCGGAGTTGGTTCTCGAAGAAGGCACTTGGCAGCACATTGCAGCCAACAAGCAAGGTGTGTTGTGCGTCTACTCGCCAAACAAGCATGAAACCTTCTTGCGAGTTGGCAATTACATTAGTCATCCGAAAGTTTAATACAGGTCGGAGGGGCATCGTCGATGCCCCATTTGACGTCAATCTGGTATCTCATCTGAGCGGTTGGAGTTGTCGCAAATAGGCCTCCTTCCTGCATGACCCTGTTTATTTCGATGAAGAAGTCGTTCAATTGACGAGTCTTGATTGAGCCTCTATTCCGAGTGTTTCGGCGTTTAGTCCTGACCGGCCCAGTTTTCTTTACGCCATCTTGACATCACGCACAGGATTTCTAGCCGCAAAGAATTGAAATATATATAAAAACAATGCTTTTTGATCTGGTTTATCACCAAACAAAACCGACACGCCTGAAGCCATGACCATTATGGCCGCCTACTGCTACCTCAATCAACTCCTTGCCCCCGTCGAGCTCGAACGCATTGCTCACCATTGTTGTTTTTGCATACGAAAACGAGCTATTACTCCCTAGATGCTGCTCATCGCCCTGTTATGCGCCCTCGTCGGCGATAGGGTCGATGCCATCACCAGCTTGCCCTAGCATTTCAATGGCTTGCAGTTCACAGATGCTCATCTGACCTCCATAAAAACCTTTCTCACAACTAGCTGCGTAAACCCGCGTTTGCCAAATTTATTAAGACACTCGTTCAACTAGCCATTGCCTTGCAGATCGGCCAGCAGGTGACTGACGTTTCCCAAGGGGTCTTCATATCTCAACGCCTACTCTCTGCGAACCAAACTGCTGCAGACTCCCCCTCTGTCAATGCCATCATAGGCCAGCTGGTGGACAATGACGATCAACTTTACTTCTCGCTGGTGTTCAGAAAACGGGTGAGGGTCAGCCCGAACGAATACAGTAAATGTGCTACTCCTGCTGACATTTCTGACATGCGCTTCAAGTAAACATGTACTGTGAATCGTCTTGGTGGCTCGATTGAAAAGGATCTCAGATAGATATTATCAAGGGAGAGTAAACACATATCGCTGTGAAGCTGCTTGGGAGCGCCATTACGGCCTCCCAAGTTATTGACCCTGGCATCGGGTGTCAGTCAGTCACAGATGCGCACTGCGAGCTGTTAAGGCGCCAGTCGCGCCACCAGCTTATCTACCACCTCCAGCACCAGCGCTCTGTCCTCTGTATCGAGCTTAGCCAACTGTTGGCTGAGCACAATGCCTTGTTCGGTGGGGCGGTTGCTGGTCTCACGCAGGAAGTCTGCAAGCTCACACTCAAACAGCTGGGCGAGCTCTGCCAACCGCACCACGGTAGGCACCACTTTTCCCCGCTCCATCCGAGAGACCGCTTCCATCCCGATATCCAGGTGCTCTGCGACTTGATCCTGGGTCAGTCCCGCTTGTTGGCGTTGCCGTCCAATCGCTTTACCGACGCTTTTGGCTAGATCGTCAAAGTTGATGTCTGTCATAAGTCCTCCAGTCAACCTGTATGGTTGGCCATGGACTTATTGACATTAAGGACCCTTTGGGATGAGGATCACCTCATTAGATCTAATTTAGTGAAGTAGTCACCCCAACATCGAAAGGAGTTCGACACGATCTCACCTCTGGCCACTTTGTTGACTGAGTCTGGTTATCGATCCAGCACTCCCACTGACATTACTCGAATGTCTCGCCTACCCGATAGATTCGCCTTATCGGCCCGGCTTTCTTTTGCCATTTACACATTACAGGAGACTCCTCATGCCATTAGTCCTGATCTGGGTTGGACTTGCTTTATTACTGGGATTTGTTGCGGCTGGTAACGGACGCTCATTCTGGGGCTGGTTCATTCTCGGACTTATAATTGACCCGATTTTAGCCGGATTACTTTACTGGTTGATTTGCAGAGATAGTTGATTATCGGATGCACATGTTAATGGTCAAAATTGAATCATGAAGGTTGGTAATATGGGACTTTGGAAAACGCTTACAACTATAAATGGCAATAGCTTGGGTGGCCTTATCATCAAGCTCATTTATAACGTACCTAAGATGAGCGACAGGACGATTATTGATATTGTTACGGGAAGGAAGTGGGCCCCTGAATTCATCAAAATGTTAGCCGCCAAAGAAGGGGCGCTGCGCTCTCTCAAAATGTGACGAGCCTCGCTTTCACCAAGGAAATTGTATAGCCCCCTCTGACTGCCGGGTGATGCTGCGCAATGACATCGGTGGTCAGCTTGGGGGGACCCATTTCCCACTCAAGCTCAATTACACCGAAAGCTGGCGGCTGGTCATGACCGAGCCGTGCCGATTGAGGGAGGTCATCCTCTTCACCAATCTGGGCAATGCCTCTTACACCATTGAATAACTCGTTTGGAGAGTGACATGACAGAAAAAATCAGACTGGCACTGTGGTGCACATGGTTATCGCTGTTTGCTTTACCGACCTGGGCGGCGCCCCAGTTCACTGTGCCAACGGTCACTAAACGGGTACCGGCCAACGTTGAGGGCACCCTCAATTTCGCCAGCATGCAGTTTTGGATAGAGACCTCGAAAGGGGAACGCATCATGTTGATGCCGCTGGATGAAGATGAGCCAAGGCTCATCCCCAGTGTCAGCCAGCCGGTTTCACTGAACGGCATGATGCTGACCTACTCGGATGGTAGCCGTTACTTCGAACCCTCCTTTGCACCCTCGTCAGCCGCATCAAGTACCGCGTCATTTACCATCGTGAAAAATGACGATTACAACATCGAGATCCGGTATGGGGGTGAGGTACTGCTGCGCACCGATGAATATGACGCCATCACGCTCACGCACCGATTGCCGCTGGCCAATGGGCAGGCGGTCTTGTTTGAGCTGCACAGTGGCGGTGTGGCATGCCCGGTACTCTATCAGTTCGCGGTCGCTCAGACGGGGGCGCTGACCATGCTTTCACAGCCCTTTGGTACCTGCAGCGACGAAGGCAAGCTGACCCCCGCCCCCAACGGTTTCACCCTCGACCTGCCCGGCAATCCTCGTCAGCGCTGGGTATGGGATGCCAACAGCTTAACGCTGCGCAAGCAGTCCTGACCACCAGCCTCCACACATTCACCACCATCAGGGCACCTTCGGGTGCCCTCTGTTTTATGCCGCATTTTATTTAAGGAACGGTTCATGCCATTACCACAACCGGGGGACCACCTCGTTTCACCCCGCACCGGTTACCAGCACCACGGTATCTATCTGGGAGACCATCAGGTTATCCACTACCAGGGGGTCAGTGCCGGAATACATTCCGGTCAGATAGCTATCACCACGCTTGCCGAGTTTAGCCAAGGGCGGGGTTATCGCATCCAGCACCATAGCGCACGAGCGTTCAACCGGGAGGAGAGTATCGACCGCGCTTACTCCCGTCTTGGAGAGGCGCACTACAGCACGCTCTTTAACAACTGCGAGCACTTCGTGCTCTGGTGTATCGAGGGCTTTCACTACAGCAAGCAGATTAACCAGCTGATTGCCACGGGGTGTATCGCACATCAGGCGCTTCACTCTGTGGCTCGGCAGCCTACCCTTGCGGCCCTGCCTTGCATGGCCACCAGCACGGCACTGAATCCATCAGCAACGACTGTGGTGACCGCTGCAGTCGGTGCGTTGCTGGGGAGTTCGGCCACCTCGCTGGCGGCGCCCTTGGCTGCCACCTACAGCCTCTACCGCGCCTGGCGCTGGTTCAGGGATTAACGCGTCTCACATTCGATACGAAAGGACACACCAAGATGACCATGCCATTTCACTTGGCAGGGATGGCCCTGCCGATTTCGCCCGAGCTGCCTGACTTACTGCGCAAAGTCGTGCGGGAACAACAGTTCGACCTCACCGACCTCTCGACCCTGACCTTCAACTTTCGCAGCCCCGGCTACAGTGCCGAGACGGGTGGCGTCCATCCGGTAGAGCTGCGGCTTATTCGGGGATTGCACGGCTGGGTCTTCGATTACATCACCGACTTCAGTTATCAGGGACTGGGCCAGGATGCCGAGCTCTGCAAGGAGCTCGACTTCAACCTCTCTTGCGACGAGCACTATCTGCAGGGCTGGAGACCACTGCCCTGCGTGGAAGCGCGGGAACTGTTCGCCCTGTGGCAGAGCAATTTCATTAGCTACGCCCAGTTGGGATATTTCACCGTCACGGTCAGCGGGGAGTAGGAGGTGTGTGATGACTAACGAACTGCCGCTCTCCCACACCTCGCGCCAGTGGCTGGGACTGGTCGCCGCCAAGGCCAAGATACAACCGCGCCACCGTGGCCAGCGCTGGTTACTACACATCACTCCTGATAGCCCCCATGCCCGCACCGTTACGCTGCACCTGCGCTGGTCTGGGGTGCAGTGGCAACTGCTCTCCCTCACCAATGCCGAGGATTGGCGCACGATGAGCCAGCCGATAGATGAAATTTGCGTGGACCCCACTCGTCACTGTTTTTGGCGCAGCCAGGCAGGACCGGTTTCTCTCACCGAGCAACCCCGTGTGTTGGCAAGTTTCCTGGCTGACCTGCAGCGTACCTGCACTAATCACGGTTATCGCGTGGAGAGTGACCCCTTACCGCAAGAGGAGACACACGATGTCCAAACAACCGATAGCCGTTGAGCTGGAAGCCATCAATCGAGAGGGGGAAACTCAGGTGGTGCGCGGCAGTAGCCTGGCGGTTCAGGGCTACAGCGTCTACCTGCGAGCGATGGAGGCCAGCGGTCTTGCCCTGGCGACCTGGGTAGCTGACTACGACACCATTGGTCCCGCCTATGAACTAGCGGAACGGCTGAGTATTGCACTCGCTATCCCGCTCAACGTACTGGTCCCCGGAGCGCTGATGCCGGTGAAGCGTGCCCCTACAGCCGGAGCAGGAGCAGACGCCGCCACCAAGGCCAACTGAACACCCCTCAAAGTGAACCAACAACCGCTCTACCTTTAACCCCGACATGCTTCATGCGTGTCGGGGTTTTGTTTATTTGGAGAATTCCACTATGCGTTACCACAAGCTGAAAGCCGGGGAATGCCCCGGCACCTATGTCGTCACCGAACCCGTGACCGAGCAAGACCTGTTGCGTATCGCCAATCAGATTGCTCGCAAGCGTCTTGCCAAAGGCTCCGCCATCACCAGTACCACAGAGGCCGCTGAGCGGCTGCAGACCCTGCTGCAGGACCGGGAGCACGAAGTGTTTGGTGCACTGTTCCTCGACTCCCAACATCGTGTACTGGCCTTTGAGGAGCTGTTTCGCGGCACCTTGGACAGCGCCAGTATCTACCCACGGGAAGTGGTCAAGCGGGCCATACTGCTCAACAGTGGGGCCATCATCGCGGTGCACAATCACCCCAGCGGTGACCCGGAACCCAGTCAATCTGACAGGGTCTTTACCCAGGCCCTCAAAGAAGCCTTGGCGCTGGTCGATGTGCGATTGCTTGACCATCTGGTGGTCGGTGCTGAGGGCTTAGTCTCGATGGCCGAAAGAGGTCAGCTATGAACCAGACCCCAGGCAAAACCCACCTCACCGCCCTCGATATCCTCATCGAGTTGCGCTGTTGGCTGGCAGACAACGTCGAGATGCAGACCGAGCCCGCCATCGTGGCTCACCTGCCTAACGGCTCCCTGCTCACCCAGGCCGATAGTATCGAGGCTATTGATGCGCTGCTGCATCAGCTGCGCCATTAGTCCGTTCCAAAAGAGAAATGAGCGATGCGATTACCTAACCCCTATTCCCTTGAGGAAACCCTGAGCAAGCTGCGCCATCGTCTGGCTACTGCCTGCAACGAGGAGGCGCTGGCATTACTGGAAAAAGCCGTCACCAAGGCGCGTGATGACGAGGGTTATGCCAGGCAGCTTGAAGAGGCCTTGCTGCGGGGATCCACCATCGAGATCCGCGAATGCCTCAGCTGCTTTGGCGACTACTTCGAGTGCTCCCGAGACGCACCGCCCTATTACCTGCATCACGATGCCGTCAACGGCATTGATTGTGCGCTCTACGCCATCCTGTTTGATGCGGCTTACCCAGACGCAGAGCAGGCGCACGAATAACGCCAGCATCCCCAAACCCGGATCATCCGCGCCAACACCATGATCCGGATATTCCGATCCCCCCAGCAAGGCCACCTCACTACAGGTGGCCTTGTTCATTTCAAGGAGTCACTCAATGTCTGCCTTCATGATTGACCGCAAGGATTACCTAGCCTTTGCCGTGCAGCTACATCGCTTTTGCAATGCCCCCATGCCACCGCACTACACCCTGGAGCTACTGCGCACCCTCTGGTGGCAGCCGCCAGCAGACACGACCAGCACCTGGACGTGGCGGGTTGACCGGCTGGTACGGTTGATGATGCTCGCCAATCGCCGTGCTGTTTGGCATCGCTATCAGCTTGGGCGTCAGCAGGGCCACAAGGAACCACATCAGCACCGCTCGAACAAGCTGGGGCCGCTTAAACCTGCCCATCGTTACCACCAGGCACCACTCACCGATGCCGAACTGGTAGCCCTCTACAAATTCACCTGCTGCGCCCTGTACCAGTCGAGCGAATGGAGCGGGAGTCCTGAGCAGGCCCCACGGCTGGTGAAGGTAATACAGCAGTTGCAGCAGGCGCTGGCGCAAGACGTGCTGACCCGGCTGTCACTGTGGGAGCAAGCACCCTGGGGAGAGATGTGATGGATCTCTACATCACCCTGACAGTGGCAAGCTCGCCACCGAGTTCAATGGCCCACCTAGCCCAACGTGTCGCCGATGACATGGCACACCTGCATCACCGTCTAGGGGATGGGGTGAGCGATGAACTGGGCATCAGTATCAGCTATCTGGTCGAACAGTTTGCGCTGCTGGCAGCTGCTTACCGTTCACCGGAGGAAAAGGAGAAACACCCATGATCGAATTCAACGACAGCTTTAGCCAGGCCTCCGTAGCGGAGGCCATGTGTGCTCACTCAGGGCTTGCCAAGCTCATCAGTCAGCAGTTGATGCTGCCGGGCTTTGCCTATGCCCACGATGTGGAGGGGCGACGTATTGGTGGCCCGCTGGTGGCCCCCAACCCTGTGTTGCACAAGACCACGCTCTTTGTCAGTCCACGGGATATGCGTGAGCACCTGCCACGAGAGATTAACTTCGCCCGCTTTCGCTGCGCCTGTAATGCAGCGGGTCAGCCGGTCGGTGAGTGGCAACGGGTAATTGTCGGGGCCTACGTCAACCACGGTAGTAATGACAAGCCGGATTGGAGTAGTCACACCTGAGCCACGGCCACCAGCACACACCCATGCTCCCATACAGCCCCTCACTCCGAGGGGCTGTTTGCATTTGAAGGAAGCCCAACCATGCACGACCTGCGTGATTACAAGACCCTGACCGCTCGGCAGATCACCCCTGCCATCGGTCAGCTCAACCACAACACCGCGCCGAAGATAATGACCCACCTGGGATTGCGGGCCAGGCAGCCGCAACCACTCGGTAATGGCCGTAGTAGAGCCAAAGCCCTCAAGCTGCTGCGCAGAGTCAAGAAGGCCCACAAGGCGGGGCGTATCCCGTTTGAACTTACAGTGACCGGCTGCCGCATCGACCGGGGTAGCCATCAGGCTGACCGCTACTACTACGACCGGACGCTACTGGCTCAAGGTTGGCAGCAATACGATACCGAGGAAGACGCCTGGTACTTCGGTATCTGGATTAATACCGAGAAGCTGGAGACCTTTACCTATGCCGAGGGAGATACCAGCCATGTGATTGCGCCAAACGTCGAGGCGTTTCGCGCTGAATTGGCGCGGCTATACCACTACCACCCACAAGCCCCGGCGTTTATCAGTATCGACCCCGAGGCCAACACTGTGACCCACCACGTTGAAAGCAAGCCGGAGGTATGAAATGGCCAAACACATCACCATCAAGGTGCCCGGCAAACATCCGCAAACCGGCGAGCTCACTACCTTCGAGCTCAAGGGGCAGCGCATGGATATCGACATCGGCGGACAAGCTGTGCCCTTTCTCATTCACGGGAGGGGCATCGGTACGTCGCTCACTCACATCCCAAGCGGCTACCGCATCGCATTGCTCGGCGGCTGGCTCACTGCGCGTTACGCAATCCCTGAGAATAAGCCCAGCAGAGCGACCTGCGCTCAAATGGCCATCGCCCGGCTGGTGGCTCAATACGGCTCGCGGCACCTGCTAGACCGGCTCAATTGCAAGCCGGTTATCAATGAGATGGCTGACTGCGCTCGTTGACGCCCTACTGTCTCCGCTCATCCACAAACAACATAAAGGGCCAGCCCTCAAAGGCTGGCCCCTTGCATCATTGGAGTCACCGAACATGACCCGTCTTATCACCGGACTCGAGGTGCATCGCTATGCCCCCGAGCTCAACAAACTGCACCTGCGAAACCGTCAGACACTACCCGCTCCCGGCATCACCACCATCAAGCAAGCCAAAGCCCGCCTGTTTGCTCGTTGGCAACCTGGGCATCAGGTGACCATCACCGTGAGCCATCCCGACTACATCAATCTTTCTCGGCTCTACCGGGGGCGGCTGACAAACCTGACCGAACTCCCTGAGCACCTGACCAGACTACGCCAGCGCCACAACGTGCCCGGCACCTGCATCGACATTCAACTGAGGTATCGCTAATCATGACCACGACAACCACCCACACCAACAACCAACACCCCGTAGCGCCAGACCACCCCACTCGGATTTTTGCACAGTGGGGTTTGCCCCATACCGTGACGCCACGCTTTGGCGCTCGTCTGATACAGAGTCGCTACCGGCTCGATTTTCTATCCGATCGGGCCAGTCTGATCGGTGAATGGAGTGAGACGCAGATAGCCAAGCTCGACCTGGCTTTCCCGGAGATCATCAAGGCTCTGGAAGCCAAGCTGCTAACCGGCGAGCTGGATGCTCAACGTCAGCACTGCATCACTATCCAGCACGGCGGCTTTACCTGCGAAGCCGACACCCTCGGTAGCCATGGCTATGTCTATATCTGTATTTACCCTGCGGCGAGCATGGACGCCAATCCTGACCGCAAGGCGTGACCACACATCCGCTTGTGGTAACATTTTTAAACCTACTCGTCCGTGATAAGTGGGTGGGTCTTGGGGAAGGCCAATTCATGACCTTCCCTTTTTTTGGTGACGCTGTTTTTTTGAGGTTGCTCCCAGTGACTTCGATACCAACTGGCCCCAAGTAGGTCGCTGTGACAAGATAAGCCCCTGTTTTATCTCGATCTGGTTGCCCGATGAAAGAAACCCTGCCCAGCTATGAAGCCATGATGCCTGCCGTGCTCAAGGTATTGGCCGATGGTGTCGCCCGCTCTCTACGTGAGGTATTCGAGCGGGTTTGCCAGCACTACGCCTTTACTCCGGAGCAGTTGGCTGACACCTTGCCCAGTGGTCGCCAAACCACGCTGCGCAGCCGGGTTGGCTGGGCCAAGACCTATCTGGTCAAGGCAGGACTCATCGAGCAACCCAAGCGGGGCATTTGCCTTATCACCGAACGGGGTAAGGCGGCGCTAGTCTCGGGACATACTATCGACAACCGCTATCTGGCCCAATTCAACGAGTTCGTGGCGTTTACCCTGGCCTCCAGTGAGAGCGCAGGCAATACGCAACAAGCCATAGCGATCCCGACAGACACGCCAACACCAGAGCAGGCCAGCACCCCTCAAGAGCAGATTGAGCAGGCACTATCTGCCATCAATCGCTCCCTTGCCGATGACCTGCTTGCCGAGATCTTGGGCCTTTCCCCTCGTTTCTTTGAACAGCTGGTGGTCGATCTGATGGTGGCCATGGGCTATGGCGGCAGCCAGCAGGATGCCGCCCGCACCACCCGTTACCAAAGCGATGGCGGCATCGATGGCATCATCAAGGAAGACCGGTTGGGGCTCGACTCCATCTACCTGCAGGCAAAGCGCTACACCGACAAAACCGTGGGGCGTCCCGAGATCCAGTCCTTCGCGGGGGCGCTGGATCTGCACAAGGCCCGCAAAGGGGTCTTTATCACCACCTCCAGCTTTAGCCGTGAGGCGCAGGAGTATGTCGGACTGATTGAGAAGCGCATCGTGCTGATCGACGGAACCGGGACAGGTAAAACCCACCTTGTCATCGCTCTGGGGCGCAACGCCGTACGCCGGGGCAAGCGAGTGCGCTTCTACGGTGTGGTGGATCTGGTCAACCAACTGGAGCAGGAGAAGGCGGCAGGCAAAGCCGGACAGCTTGCCAACCGGCTGGTCAATGTCGATGCGGTGGTCCTGGACGAACTGGGCTACCTGCCGTTTGCCGAAAGCGGTGGCGCCCTGCTGTTTCACCTGATCAGCAAGTTGTACGAGCGCACCAGCCTGATCCTGACCACCAACCTGGCTTTCAGCGAATGGGGCAAGGTATTTACGGATGAGAAGATGACGACGGCAATGCTGGATAGGATCACCCATCACTGCGAGATCATCGAGACCGGAAACGACTCCTACCGCTTCAAACAGAGGATGAAATCAGCCAGCTAACCCTGGTCAATTTTGGACGCTGATCCCTGGTCATTTTTCGATGCTGATTGACAAAACGGCTAAAAAGCATGACTGGGGTAACACCCAACGTCGCCGCGCGCATTGCCTTTTTCCGCTCCATCGAGTCAGGATTTCGCTACCAGGGTGACCCACGAAAACTCGATGGCTCTCTGGTACTGGATAAGATCACTTGGTTAGGTGATACCACCCAGATCACAGAATTATTGTTGGCACTGACAGTGCAATTCGATTTCAACCGAAACAGCCCTCTAACCGCCGATTAACCAACGAGAATGGGCCATAGCTGCGACGATTGGTTCATTGTGGTGGCAAGGTCATGCTGTGGCTCGTAGCCCGTCGCGAGGCGGAAGTGATGCTCCTCCTCTCATAGTCGAGCCAGTAGTTATCAGCGGATCATCGCCAAGAGGCCAATTGCGACAACAACGCCAATGACACCGGAAGCGGCGACAGCCCCCCATGTTCCGAGCTTTGGTTTCAGCCAGTAATAGCTGCCAAAGGCAACCAGCCCGCCGACAAGGCCAAACAGCTTGACGATGATAACGGCCAGAATGGACGGCCAAAGCCAGTCCCATGAACCAGGCTTCTTCTCGGGCGTGGCTGCTGCTGGCGTCGTTGTGGGCGCCGGCGCAGATGACGGTGCGTTCGGATCTTCGTAAGCCATTGGCTTCTCCTAGTGTGGTTATCGATTTCCTGCGGCGTTCAATGCGCTAATCAAAATCAGCACGCCAAAGACTGCGGCGGTACACACAAGCGCACGAACCACTCCCCATTTTTTGTGGAGCACCACTGCACCGGCGGATGTATCCCACAACGTCGTGCCGGTTTTCGTGAGACGCCGATACGCGAACAGTTGCGTGAATAATGCGACGAATGGAATGCCAAGCCCTACACCCTGGAGAAAGACGAGAAAAGATCGGTTTAGCGCCTCTGGAAAGGACAGCAGGGCCCCGCTCGGATGGGCCACCCTGATACCGAACAGCCATTTCGCTGGCGTCGTTCCGAACAACGAGAGAAACACTGATTCCACAGGCACCCACACCAGATACAGCACGACACCGGCAATGATGGGATTCTCTATTGCCTTGGCGAAGCCCGCCGCCTGTCCTGGCATCGTTGCGCTCAACGCGAATATCAACAGAAGCAACAACAGAAACCCTGCAGTGCAAATGTCCACCGTCCGTGCGAACAATCGTCTCCATGGGTGATGTTGCCCCCCAAGAAAACTTTTGCTCTGATCAACGGATGATTTTGGCTCCTGGGTGAACCCGTCGAAGCTTGGCGACGGTGCATTGGGATCTTCGTAGGCCATTGGCTGTTCCTGTTCCTGTTCTTCTTATCGAATCACGATGCTGTTCTTCAATCGATTGTGGGCAGAGATTGCCTGCTGATCCCCTTCAATGTACGAAAGCGTGATCAATGCTTTCTCGGCGCCCAGAGGCACGTGGTACTGAGCTACCCTCATCGTCTCTGCCGAGTTGGCCGATGATGTGCGTCCGTAGCGAATGATCAGGGCGGTCTGGCCTCCAATTGGTTCAACGGCAAAGCTGGGGCGTCCGACCTCCTTCATTCCGTACTTCGCCATCCCCGCCCACATCGTTGGGGACTCCTCGCGCCAGACATCCGCCAAATCTTTCAATACCTGTTGCTTATTGGCCTGAACTTCCTGCCTAACGTCCGCTTGAGTAAGTGGCGGCTCCATTGGAATGAACGACACCCGGACAAACACCCGTGAGGGTGCTGGATAGGACTGCACCGAAAGCGACGCCACGTGATCAATGGCAACTCCGGTGACTTTCTCCGCAAACTCCTTTACACGCCTGCGCTGTTCCGCATCACTGATCGTCCAGTCGCTTGGCACTTCAATCTGAACTCGTCCCTTGACGTTGAGCTTGGTATAGCCCGGAGTCTGTGCGGCGACCGGCAAGGCGACCGCAGCCAACAAGCAGAAACACAGGGCGGAGAATATTGTTCTTGCTTTGTTCATCATCAGTTCTCGGTTAGGAGGCTGTTCAGCAACTCCTGCTGGATAGCTTGCAGTTGGCCCCGGCTCTGTGGCGAACCGGTTCCTTCATAAACATTGATCGAGAGCGGCAGGGAGTTCAGGAGCGTGATTGCGCTGATTCCCGAAATTGGGCGGCTGCTTTCCCCGACGCTCATGTTCATCCGCATGGAAAAATAGACCGCGTTCCCGTCCCGCCCAATCGGTTCAAACTTCATGTCTGTTAGCGCGACGTCGCTATTCTCGAACGACGCTTTCAGCCGTCGATTGAGCTCGGCAGAATTCACCCGAGGAGTCGACTTGGAAAGGCCGGAAAGGAATGCCTCTCGCGGCATCTCGATTCGCTGGAAATTCCCCTTCGGGCCGATAAGTTGGATTTGCAGCCAGTGATCCAGCATTTCCCTTCGCCCCATCCTGTAGTCCTCCAGCTCGGAACAAAGGACTGCTGCATGCACGAGGCGCGAACCTTCTGCGAGGGAACGCTTTGCCAAGTCCATGAGCTCGACTTCGCGCGCCGACTCACCCGGCGTGCAATAGCCACTTGGATTCGAAAACAGGACCTGCTGACCAAGCACGTTCACCGACACTGTAGCCGCTCGTTGCTGGATAACTGTCTCTTGGGCAGCCTGCCGACTCTGCGTGACTGGCGCAACCGTTGGCAGTGAATATGTCGGGACCGCAGTGACGGGGGCTTGAGCAACTGGTGCCGTCGCCGAGCGGGTGGGCTCGTTCTTGGTCGAGTTGACGAAGGCAATGAGCAGAAGCCCGATGCCCAAGCCGATACCGACCATCCATTTGCCGGTCGCCACGTCTGATGAGCCGTCGTTCTTTGATTTGGGCGGCTGTAGAACAGTCGAGGCAGCCTGGGCTTCCTCGACCTGTCTGGGCGGCGATTCGGGAACCGGAGCGGAGCTGGGCGGCGGAGTTACTTGCGACGTAGGCTGGCGGGCTGGACTGCCTTCGTCGACATCCGAAACAAGTGTCGAAAGGCCTGAGAAGCCCTTGGCGTTTCCATTCTGTTTGTCGTCAGCAGCCACGGCTCTTCATGTCCTCTTCAAAGCCGCAGCTTCGTATAGACGCCTTCGACCATACAGTCGTCTCCGTCTTCGAAGCGAAGTTGTCCGAAACCGGACGCCGACATTGTCAGATAGGCTTCTTCGCCAAGCGCAAGGGAGAGACAGGTCGATGTCTTGATGTACGAATCTGTTCCGAGGACCTCGTACCAATCATCATCTTCACGACTGACCGTCACCACGTACTTACCAGGCTTCTGCTTCGACAGGCCAAAAACCGCCTTCACATCGCACTTGTCCTTACTGTCGAAGAAGATCAGCTCTCCGCCGTAGCCGGACGCTTTGAAAATGGCCTCTTCAGAGTAGGCATAGACGTAGCAGTAGCGCGTCTGGATGATGATGTCTTTGCCGTCGATCTTGTAAACGTTGCTGCCCTTGCGGGTCAGACTCACCTCATAGTTTTCAGCCAGAACTGGCCCGGCCTGAAGGGTGATCAATGCGGCAAGCGTGGCCAGCAGGGTCTTCTTCATCACCACCGCCTATTGGGTCTGGAAGCTCGACAAGCGGCTTTTCACGAGGTCGAGCTTGGCCTTGTGGGCCAATGGCCTGTTGAAAACACGATTCTGGATTTGGTCAGACACCTTGCTGATGGCGATGTACGCCATGCTCAAGCCAGACTCCCGCTCAGACGCCTTCTTCTCGACGAAATCGTATGGGAAATTCTCGCAGAACTTGTGGAAGCCGGAGAACTGCGCGACATCCTTCGTGAATCGGAAGCCGTCTGGGGTAAGGCGCGAGCGCCGTGGATGGTAGAGGTCAACGAAAAAGATGAACCATCCGCTTCCGTCGAATGTCACGGCCTCGAACACGTCCACTTTATCGATGGCCCCGAGGCGATGAAAAAGGATGCGCTGCCCCGACTGCGTTTCGAGTCTGGACAGATATGCCAGTTGACCGATAGGCCCGTTAACCGGGATCGGGTTCGTCTCAGTAAAGCCAAATGGCCCAGACCCGTTTGGGCTCTTGTCGTAGGCAGGCGCAGATTCCAGCATCGCCTTCATCATTGGATGAACGAGCTCCAACTGGAACTTTTCGTCATTCAGGATGCGATGGATGTGCGCAAGCGCCTCTCGTAACGCCTTGTCTTCTTTGTTGCCCCCGAAGAGGTTTGATAAAAATCCCATATAAGCTGCCCCCAAAGTCGAATGGATTACGTCATTGCAGCAGTTCGCTCAGTCGGCGCAGTCCGGGCTTCTTGAAAGCCATGCGAATGAGCTGCTCCATGATGTGCGTGTTTGCGACGTGAATGTAGGAAATGCCGACATTGGTTTTCTTGTCGTCCTTGGACCCGATGCAGAACGATCCATCAGCATTCCATATCTGCACCTGCCCCCACGTGCACCGCACCCTTTCATTGGCACCTAGGAATTTGTGCTTCACCAAGGTGATGCCATCGTCGTGAAGGAGTGCGTCGCCGAAGTACAGGTCCCGCCCATCCTTCAGCGCTTCCAGCATCTCACCCAGCAGGCGGACGCACACGGCTCGCCAGAGCTTGTCAATGAACTTGCTGTAGATGTCCTCTTTCTTTAGCTCGACAACCGCCTCGGAGCGTTTGTCTCCGAAGGCAATGGTGTAGGTCGTCCCTGTCGGCACGCCGTTGACGGAGTGGCGCACGCCACCCCAGCGAACTCGGGTGATCGAGTCCAGAGAAAAACTCTGTCCTTTCCACGAGATGCCATCGGGCGAAATGCTCAGGGTGTCCTTGAACATCACACCAATTTCAGCGCGGTAGGTGATCTCACGCGCCCATTCGTCTCTGCGTGCTACCGCTTGCTTCCGCTCATGGAAGATCTCGGCAAGCGCATCCGCATCTTGCTCAACGCGCTCAGACACTTCAGGTAGCTCGGCAAACAACTCTTGAAGCAGGCCAATCAGCCGTTGGGACTGCGTCAACATGTCATGCGTGTTGAACAGGTCGATGGCGAGGCTACGTATTTCGTAGGCCAGGTCACGGCTTGCTTCATGATCGATGCCGCGCGCTTTGGCACTCAGCTGGATAGGCTGGGCGACCTTGTCCCAATTGCGCGCAACGGCATCAAGCTTGTCCACATACGGCTTGACGGCAGCTTCACCCGAGTTCGCCGATTCACGGGCGGCTTTGATCAGCTTGTGGACGTTCTCAGCTTCCTTCAGCAGGAAGCCTTGGGTTTCCACTTCGTAGCTGTCGACGAGGTCATCGATCAGTTCGGGCGCGTGATCCTCGCCGCCCAACGCAACCCCCTCCACCGTGTCCGTCATGACCTGCACAAGCGTCGTCGATGGCAGCCTGTCGAGGGCGTCCTTGATGGCGCTGCGGTAGTACCGTTTACGTTCCGCCAGTTCGGCTTCAATTTGATCGAGTGCCCGGACCTCCGGGAAGCCGGAGACAGCGCGGTCTTCATTAATGTCGCGCAGGACATCTTCGGGATCGATCTCATCCACGAGGTAAGCAACCTCCTGAATGAAACTGGCCAGGTCTTCCGCATCGTGCTCGCTATCCACCGCCTCGAAGGCGGCGGCGAGCAAATTCAAGTGTGCAAGCGTGGGCAGGCCAGATTCCTCCCTGACCGCCATAGCATCATGGAGCAGACCTTCAACGAGTTGGGATGCCTTTCGTGGAGAAACGCCGGGGAGCCATGCAATCTCCGCGCTTAACCTGGTGCGTGGATTCGTTAGATCAGACCGTGCCTTCTGGCAGACATCGTGGTCCAGCTCCAAAGACTTCTCTTCAGCCAATTCAACGATTCGCCTGCGGTCGTCGCGAGTGGTCACGCCGAGAATCGCGAAGGGCGTCTGATGGAGCGCGGTCGTCTTCAGTGTGCGTTGAGCTCGTGCTCGCGGAGATGGGGTATTCCTGGCCGATTGCACAGGAGGCACAGCGGTTGGGCGGGAGGACGCCGCTGTTGGCACTGGCGCCGCCGAGGCGCTTGATGCTGGTTGAGCGCCGAGCATCGTCATGAGCTGCGGGTCCTTCAAGGCTTCTTGCGCCTGAGCCAATGCATCAGATGGCACGGAAAGCTTTAAATGATTGCGAAGCTCGTGGCTGTAATGTGCCAGCTGCGTTTTCGACGAAAGGTGATCAGTAAGCACGAGTGACAAAGCCAGCTCGCTGTTTAATCGAGGAGTGGTTCCGCATGCACCGCAGGCGAGCAATGCGCCTGACTTCTCTGAACCACATTTAAAACAAATTGCCATGCCCATGACTGTGCCCGTCCGCTAATTACGTAGTCTTGCCAACTGCTGAGACAGACAGCGGTTGTACGCGGCCGGACCATTGACATACTTATCTGTTGAGCAGGCGGCCTCGATTGAATTTCTCTCCGTAGTTGAAAGTCTTGACAAATCTGGTCGCCCACCCTGTCGTTCCAACGCCACGAGTTGATTGTTGAGGCATCTGTTGTAAGCCGCTGGTCCGTTGACGTACTTATCCGTTGAGCACGCAGCTTCAATCGATTGCCTCTCAGAGGATGAGAGTCGGGACAAATCAGGACGTCTAGCTCCCTGACCGGACATTGCTGCAAGTTGATTCGCTAGGCACTCGTTATAAGCAGCAGGTCCGTTGACGTACTTGTCTGTAGAGCATGCCGCCTCAATAGATTGCTGCTCGGCGGAGGACAGGGCGCTTAAATTCGGTCGTCTTACACCTGCGGCCAAAGCTGCCTTCTGCCTTTCAACACATGCACGATAAGCAGCCGGCCCATTCACATATTTGTCAGTCGAGCATGCCGCTTCTAGCGATGCAGATTCTGCAGCTGACAACTGCACAGATGTGGTGGCTGGACGGCTATCTGGCTGTGGGCGTGACGAGCGGCTAGGAGCTTGCTGAAGCTGGAGAAGCAACGCTTGATCTGCGGCACCCGTGGCGGCCAAACCTCTGTCTTGCTGAAAAGCGATGATGGCGGCACGAGTGCCCCTTCCCATCAGCCCATCGGCGAGGCCGGCGCTGTAGCCAAGCTCATTGAGCTTCTGCTGAACGGCACGTACCGTCTCATCCGCAGCAGGACGCGCTTGTGCTGGTGCCGACAGGGAACCCGTGGATGGGCGGCGAGTGAATCGGCGCCTGCCTTCTGCCTGAAGTTGGCTCCGGTACGGCTCAATGTCTCGTTGGGCACTATTCAAATCATTGCGCCCTCGATTGTTAGTCTGATACTTAAATGAGCTGCAACGGCTGTTGTAGTCAGCCACCATGGCGTTGAACCGATCGACATCGGAGTCGCTGTAGTTGTTGAGGGCGGCCTTCGCGCCCTCTATGCGGATATCTTCGGCTAGGCAATACCGAATCTGAGCCATTGAAAATACCAAGTCCTGGCCAACTGGCGGCTTTGACTCTTGTGGCACGGAGGGGGCTTGCGGTTGAGCAGGCGGCGAATAGCTCGGCGCTGCACTCTGCGCGGGCGGTGAGTAGGCTGTAGCCGGTGAACTTGTAGGCTTGTTGGACTGGCCGATGAGCCAAAGCAGGCCAACGACGGCAGCTATGCCCAGCAACCACTTGCCGCCAGACGAGCCAGACGACGGTTGTGGAGGCTCTTGATACGTCTGACGCTGAGTCGGCTGCTGCGGTTGCGGTTGAGCAGTCTGCGCGGCTGGGCGTCCGGTGGACGTCGTAGAGCCGGCTGATTCCGTCTTAGGCGCAGGGGGCGGCGGTGTCGTGTCTACGTCGGACACGAGCGAGGAAAGGCCAGCGAAGCCTTTGCCTTCATTTTTCTTGTTGTTTTCTTCCTCCGCTGCCACCAGTATCTCCCTTAGATAAATCCTATGCTCCGCTTTTCGCTGCCTTCACGTTCCCGTGCAGGTGTCGTGCGCAAGGCAGCCAGCAGGCTGGCCTGGTCCAGCCTGTCCTTGCCCGAGCGTACTGCGAGCCTTGCACCTTCCCGCACAACGAAAGCGACGTCAGACAACGGTCTTCCAGCGAGATCTTGCGCCAGCGGCTTGGAGTCCACATCCGACTCCTTTGGCAAAGCAGACAACAGCTTGTCCAGGAGCGACTGCACCTCGATCTCGCTTGCAAAGTCCACCTTGATGACGTGATCGAAGCGTCCCCGGCGCTGGATGGCGGGGTCGATCATGTCGATCCGGTTCGTCATCGCGATGATCAGTACCTCGTTCTTCACGGCCTCCGGGATACGCCGCAGGAACTCGGCCACCTCTTCGACGCGGTGATGGCCCGATCCCATTTCGCGGTCAGCAAGAAACGCCTCCATCTCGTCGATCACGAGAACTGATGGCGCGTTTTCCATCGCCTTGTCGAACACCTGTGCGACCTTCTTGCTGGTCTCGTGGATGTAAGGGCTGGCCACGCTGGATGCGTCGATCTGGAAGCTCGGCCAGCCGAGGAAATCAACCAGTCGCTCGACCGCGAAGGTCTTGCCGGTACCTGGAGGGCCGTACAGGATCACGGCTGATGGGAATTCAATACCGAGCGCTTTGTAGCGGTCGCGGTGCAGAATGATGTCGACGATGTGCTCGTTGAAGAAGGTCGCCAGTTCGGGACGCCCGGCGAGTTCGAAGACCTTGTTGGGCTCCGGCTCGGCGCGTTCGACTTCCTCCACTTTCTCGGCAGGAGCAGCCTCCGTTTTTTTGGCAGGAGCCGCTGGCTTGCGCTCCAACGGGATGATTTCCGCGACGTCGAAGCCCGCCGCCTGCACGACATCCTTAAGGTGGCTCGCGCCCAGCCAGCTCATGGTCTGGCGGAGACGGCGGAAGGACGTGGCCGGAATGCTGGTGCCGCCCGTCAGCCAGTAGCCGAGCACGACATCATCGCCAGTTCTGGAGCTGATGCTGTAGGTTGGCAGCAGCCGCGTGATCTTCTCAACGTAGAGCGCATCCTGGAGCGCCGAATCCGCATCGATATCGCGTGTTGCCTTCAATGCAAGAGCAAAGGCGAGCGCCTCAGCCTTGGTATCGGGTGATCTCGCCTCGCTGACCGGGCACAGCGTCTGGCTCGGACCACACGAGATGGACCGAAGCTGCTGATCGCCGAACTGGAAGACGTTGAAGGTCTCATCATCGATCAGCCCGGCATCTACCCAATGCTGAGCCAGCGCCTCGCGTACAACGAGCGCCCGCCCACCACCCTGGGTCTCAAGAATCTGCCAGTCCGCCCCTTCAAACAGGGCGACGCGCGCCTTCGCACCGTCGGGCAACTTGAAACCGATGGGAAGCCACGCATCGAGTGCCATGGGTCAACTCCGCACGATGTTCGCGCCAGCAAGCATGTCGTCCTCACCCGCAGAACCGATGCGGATGGAGTCGAGATGGGCTACTACAGCACGAAGCTTGTCGATGTCATTGGCCTTCAACGCCTCCGCTCCCGCAGCCACCAGCTGGGCATGCTCGCGGGCATCTGGGAAGAGGTAGGTATCCTCGGCCAGCCACTTGAAGCGCTCGATGACGAACCAGTCCTGACGCCACAGGATCATGAAGTTGCGACCGCGCAGATCATCCAGGTGCGACTCGAAGTCGCCACTGTTGTTGTCAATCGCGCGCTGCGCCGTCTTGACCAAGTTGTCGAAAGACGAGGCTTCGGTGGGTCTGGCATGCTGGCGCACGACCTTGTCGAAGAAATCGACTGCCTTGTCCAGTTCCAGCTGGCGAATGTCCTTCAGATGCTCCTTGCGGGTCAGCGCCAGCAGCCGCTTGGCCTCCTGGACGTGATCCATCGCCTGCTTGGCCGTCTCGGGGTCGGCCTCGTCAGCTTTGATGGTGCTCGCTTGCTCAAGCTTCTCGCGGGCCTGCTCAAGACGTGGGTCATCGACCTTGGACGCCATCTCGTCGAGCCGCTGCAAGGTGTGGTCCGACTGTTCCTGGATGTTCTTCGCTTGGTTGGTGTAGTCGACCTTGCCTTCCTGGCTCGAGTAGAAGTTACGCCCGCTCTGGAACGAACCGCTGATTGAAGGGACTGAAACCTCCAGAACGATGTTGCCGGAGTCGAGCACTTCGTACTCGCAAATCAGCTCGGCACCGGCGGCAATGACGCCGTCGTCGAAATCCGTTCCCTTGATCTCGAACATGCCGATGAAGCGGTTGTCGTTGATGGGGTCGGAGATATCGCCCTCCCACAACTTGAACTTGATCGACCCGGCACTTCCAGCCTTGAGAGACTCGCCTGCCTTGAAGGTCTTCTTGCCTTTCTTGGGCAGCTGATCGCCCTCACGAACGAGATAATCCAAGCTCAAGCGACCGCCCACCTTGTCGCGCGCTTCCACGCCGACGGAATGCGATGCCGGGATTGCATCGATGCTAGCGGCGGTGCGTGCAATGACAATCTTGTCTTCGCGCAGTGACACGGGCCCACCGTTGGAATCGAACACGAACACCTTGAAGGTGTTATCGCCAGGCTTGGTCAGGTTGAGTTCGATACCTGCGCCATCCTTCAGTGCGATGCGTCCGGAGGACCACCCGGTGTCCAGACTGTCGATCTGAAACTCGACTCCGGCCGGAGCAGAACTTCCCAGTTTGGCGACGATCTTTGCCTTCGAGTCCGGCGTGCGCGCGATGTAGTTGAACGACAGATCAAGCGCGCCACCGGCGCTGATGGCTCCTCGGGCGCTCTTACGTCCACGGCTTTGCGACGCCCAATCGATGGACTCGGCGAAGACCGCTGCGCCTTCCGCAACGGCGGTCATTGGATTCACATCGGTGGACGGCGCGATACCGAGCTCGAAGGCCACCTTGTCACGCAAAGGCTTGTAGTGGGTTGGGCCTCCCACAAAGACAACACGCTCGACGTCGTGTGGGCTCAATCCAGCCTTTTCGAGGGTTTCGCGGGCGGACACGATGGACTCTTCCACCTTCGGCCCGATCAGACCGTCGTATCGTTTGCGATCAATGGTGATATCGATATAGATCTCCTCACCAGACTGATCGCGGACACCGAGTTCGGTCTCGGGCAGACTGACAACGGCTTCTTCCTTCTGCGACAACTCGATCTTTGCCTTCTCTGTCGCCCATGTGGCCATACGCAGGAGAGACTTGAACTGTGGGTTGGTCGTCAAGTCTTCCGGAAGATCAAAGTTTTCCAGCAGCCACGGCTTCACGATGTTGTCGAACAGAATCCGATCGAAGTCGCGGCCGCCGCACATGGCGATACCACCGTGCGCGAGAAGTGTGACGCGACCGGAAATACTCTCTGCAATTGCGATGTCGAGCGTTCCACCGCCGAGGTCATAAACGACAAACACGCCGTCATTCTTTCGCTGCCGCATGACGCTCATCACGGCGGCCACAGGTTCTTGCATCAAGGCCACTCGCCCGAGCCCAGCCGCATCAGCGGCAGCCATCGTCGAGTCCTTCTGCATCTGGTTGAACGCGGCTGGAACCGTAATGACAGTGCCGGTGTCGCCATCGCCCCGGATCTCTTCCGGCAGGTAGCCGTACAGCGCACGCAGCACCTCGGCAGAACATTCCTCTGGTGTCATGGTGAGGTTCACCGCCGGCAGCTTGACCGGCGTGCTCGTACCCATGAGCCGCTTGAACAGCACCGCCGCATTGTCTGGATTGCGGGCGGCATTGTTGTAGGCGCGCGAACCGACGTACTTGTTGCCGCGCCGGTCGATGAAGATGGCCGACGGCGTGACGTCGTGCTGTTCTGGACTCTTGTAGAGCCGGATCGACTCGCCGTCGAAGGAGCAGATGGCACTGTTGGTCGTGCCTAGGTCGATACCGACGTACTTCATGCTTCCACCTTCCTGAGCATTACCGTGCCTTGTTTGCGCAGGCCGTTCGGCCCCATGATGATTGGCTCCACCATCTGATCGACGAGCAACACGTCGTCAGGGCCGAAGTCCCCGAGGTTCAATGCCGATGCCGCCATGCCAGCGTCGTAGGGATGCCCCTCGACGTTGACCAGCTTGAGGCCACTCGAGTCGAGGCTCTCCTCGACCTTCTTCTGGAAGTAGCGGAGCTGATTGACGTAACGACCCGACTCACCCGCATCGAGTTTGCTGACGACCTTTCCGAACAGACGCGAGAAACGCCAACTCTCGACAGCGATGTCGATCAGGGATTGCTCCATCTGCTCACTGCTTTCGGCCTGCTGGGTCATCAAATCCTCCTGTGGTTGCTGCTGTGAGGAGATGTTGAAGCGCCTGTCCCACTTGAGAACTTTCAGATTCAAATTGCGTGTTTGCCTAGTACTGATCCGCAGCTGCACCTTTGACCGGTTGCGGTTCTAACCTTTGGCAGTACCAAACAGTTTGGTTTCGGATTCGAGCCGTGTTTCGATAAAGGCAGATACTTGCAGTTCTGCAACAAGATTCTGGATCACTTACCTTCTTGAGCATCTTGTCTCACTACCACACCGTAGACGGTCTGAATCACAACTATATCCGATGCTATTGCGGTGAATATTGATTCATGTTCTAAACCTGCCAGTTTAATCAAAATCATGCAAGGACTATGTCGCATTAGCAGTAAGCGGTTATCAAAAGCAGCGTCGCTGATTTTTTAGGCAGTTAACTGAAAACGAAGCAGCCTGCGGCTGCTTCGTTCATGGCGCTGTTCCCGAAGCGTATTGGTGGCATCTCTATACTTATTTCAAGTATTCAGAAATGGAGCGTTACCATGGACAGCTGCCCTTTCTTTGCACTGCTTCGCTCCTTTGTGTTTGATGTAGAGCTGCTGATCCTCGATGACTGGGGACTGGAAGCAGTGAATGCCGAGCAGCGCAACACCCTGCTGGAGATCATGGATGATCGGTACGGGAAATACTCGACGGTAGTGGTCAGTCAGTCAGCTGCCAACGGAAGAGTGGTACGCGAGCCTGGGGGACAACACCCTGGCAGATGCGATCCTGGACCGGCTGATGCACAACGCTCACCGGCTGTCACTGAAGGGAGAATCGATGAGAAAGAGGAGAAGTGAGTTGACCCAATCTGAACACTCGAGTTAGAAACGGGGTGACGTGAGCGCGTTAAGGATCAGGGTGTTCACGTTGGCCGGAATGGCTGTTCAACTTCGCCGGAATACGCAGAATGTGAAGAACTCGCTGCGGGGCAGTTGTCATAAGCTCGGAGCGAAGCATTTACCAAGGCATCTTGCGGAATACTGCTTCCGGTTTAATCATCGTTTTGACCTCAAGAGCATGTTGGTTGAATTGGGGCATGCAGTCATGGCAAGCCCTCCGATGCCATATCGGCTCTTGAAGCTGGCTGAGGGTCATGGGTAATCAGGAACCGAAATTGTCCGTCGCGTAGAACAACTCTTTGCTTATGCCGATACCATCGAGCAGCAGGCCAAGGCGGCCAAAGAGCGGGTCGATAACTTGACCCAGGCCATTCTGGCCAAGGCATTTCGTGGCGAGCTGACCGCCGACTGGCGCGCAGCCAACCCGGACTTGATCAGTGGCGACAATAGTGCCGCCGCCCTGCTGGCCCGCATTCAAGCCGAGCGGGCCACTACCAAGCCGCGCAAACGGGCAACTAAAACATCCGCGGTGTAGGTTCGATTAGCGAAGCGTAATCGGACGCACGAGAAACTGCCGCCCTGCTGGCCCGCATTCAAACCGAGCGGGCCACCGCCAGCGGCAAAAAAGGTAAGCGTGGGACCAGCAAGACTCGCACAACGGACTAACCCGCTCGTATGATGGGCAGCCATCGGCAACATTCGACGGGTTGTAAGCCAAGTGCCGGCGAGATAAGGTCGTGTTGGCAGCAGAATTAGGAATAGAGCATGGAAATCAAACAACTCACCCTCGAAAATCTGGGGCGTTTTGAGCGTCTTGCCATCGAGTTTGCCCCCACAGAGCGCGTCAACTCGAATGTGACTGTGCTGATCGGCAACAATGGCGCAGGCAAGACCTCGGTACTCAAATCGTTGGCGACCTCGCTCAGCTGGTTTGTTGCCCGTATGCGTAGCGACAAAGGCAGCGGCAGCCCCATCCCGGAAGAGGTCATCCTCAATGGCGCCAATACCGCTGTGGTCTCTCTTCAACTACACGATCAGCAACGCGAATACCGTTGGTCACTCACCAGGACCCGTGCAGGCCGCAAGAGCAACGAGCAATCCATATTGGTTGATGCCAGCAAGCTGGCCGATGAGTATCGAGCACGATTGACAGAGCAGGAAAATGTCAGCGTGCCCCTGATCGCCTTCTATCCTGTCGAGCGGGTGGTGCTGGATATTCCCCTCAAGATCAAAGAGAAACATTCATTTCGCCAACTCGATGGTTATGACAATTCGCTGAGTCAAGGAGTCGACTTTCGTCGTTTCTTTGAGTGGTTTCGCGAGCGGGAAGATAGCGAAAACGAGTCGGTAATCCCTACTGAAGTTCTTAATGAACTTCAAGATTTACTCGGTCCTGATCTTTGGCAAAAGTTGCAACAGACACAGGCATCAGCCAGAGATCGTCAGTTGACGGCGGTGCGCACAGCTATCGCCAACTTTATGCCCGGATTTAAAAATCTGAAGGTCCGCCGTAAGCCGCGTCTGCATATGTCCATCGACAAGGAGGGTCAGACCCTCAATGTGTTGCAACTGTCGCAAGGGGAGAAATCCCTGATGGCACTGGTGGGCGATATTGCCCGCCGCCTCGCAATGATGAATCCGGAGCTGGAAAATCCGCTGCACGGCGATGGGGTGGTGCTGATCGACGAGGTGGACATGCACCTGCATCCCCAGTGGGCACGTACTATCATCCAGCGGCTCACTGATACCTTCCCCAACTGTCAGTTTGTGCTGACCACCCACTCCCCTCTGGTGATCAGCGATTGCAAGGATGTACTGGTCTATTCGCTTGATAACGGTGAACTCACCGAAGTGCCGTCCCAATATGGTCAGGATGCGAACTCGGTGCTGCTGGAGGTGATGGATACCGCTATTCGCAATGAGCGAGTGGCAAGCCGACTCAACGACTTGCTCGATCTGATTCAAGATCGGCGTTTCGATAAGGCCAATGCCTTGCTGGCCGAGCTGAAAGCTGACCTGCCTGCCAACAATCTGGAACTGACCAAGGCAAGCCTGCTGCTGCGCAAAGAGGAGCTGCGCCGTGCGCAAGATTTATAAGGGACAAGAACCTGCAAGTCTGGCGGCATTCAAACGTCAAAATCCTCATGCTCGATATCACGACCTACCCAACGATGAAGAGGGTCAGGCAATTCGCCAGCAGATCCGGGAGGCTTGCACTACTGAGCAATTCCATCTCTGCGCCTACTGTTGCCAAGCCATCAGCGGCACCAGTGAAGACACCATGAACGAGCATGTTGAGGCTAGGGATCTCGCCCCTAAGCGCACCATGGATTTCAGCAATCTGGTAGCCAGTTGCAAAACACCGAAACAGTGCGATGCCGCCCATGGCTCGCAGCCTCTGCCGTTGACCCCGCTGATGCCTGAGTGCGAAACCGAGTTGCGCTTTAAATGGAGTGGTCGGGTTGAGGGGTTGACGGAAAGAGCCAAAGAGGCGATCCGGGTACTCAATCTGGGTGATACGGAGCAAAGCAACAAGGTGCTGGTTGCCAAGCGTAAACAGCTGGTGGATAGCCTGATTTGGACCCACTATGGCGATGATCAGCAGGCACTGGCGCTGGAAGATGATGCACAATTGCTGACAATGCTGATCGAAGATCTGAGCCAGCCCAAACAAGGCAAGCTGGAGCCCTTCGCACCTGTACTGGTGAACATACTGCGCAGTCAGCTCTAGCGATTGCGTGCCTGCCCGGGTGACTCGGGAGCCACAACCTCGGTACACCTCGTGCGCTTTTCTCCGGCAGCAGACCGCGAGGATAGGCGCATCTCCTCCCCTCTGATAATCTGCCGTGGCCACGGTAGCCAACTATCCCGTTTTCATTTGGAGTTTTCATGTCACTGACCAAGAGTAAAACCTCGGCCAAGCGAAAAAAAGCCGAGCCGCGCCACGAGAGTCCGGCCCTTGCCTATTTTCATCGCCAGTGGCAGGCCATCGAAAAGCTGCAGGCCAAGCTGGCCAAACAGGAGCAAGAGGGGGCGGATATCTATCAGCGCTTTGTCAGCGACATTGAGCCTCTGGAGCGTGAGCAGTGTGGGCTGATTTTTCAGCTTTGCCAGCGGCTGGCCGGTTTCACCGCCCGCAAAAGTTTTACCCAGTGGCAGCGCGAGATGCTCCATGGCTGGATTGATGAATTGATGGGGTATCATGAATCCAACCCGTTTCGGGGGGAGCTGGATCTGGAGTCACTCTATATGGCGGTGCAAGCGGGCAGCGTCAGCCAGCTCGATGATGATCAGCTCGAGGCGAGCTGCGATTTTATCACTGACATGCTGCAAGAGGCGTTTGGCGAGAGCCCCGATGATATCGAGCTGCTGCGCGAGATGGTCAGAAATCCCGAGAAGCTGCGCGACTATATGCAAGCCCAGGCCCAAAAACAGGGCGGTGATGAGCATGAGTGGGACGACGACGCGCCGGACTGTGGCGATGACCCCTTTGCCAATGACGAGGCTTTCGCACGTTGGCAGGATCATCATGACATGGCCGATCCGGATGAGGTTGCCAGGGTTGAGCAACTGCTCGATAACTCAAGCCTTAAGCAGCTCTATCGCAAGCTGGCTATGACGCTGCACCCGGATCGGGAGCAAGACCCGGTCAAGCGTGAAGAGAAGAGCCGCCTGATGGGCGAGCTCAGCCATGCGTGGGAAACGCGGGATATGTTTACTCTGTTGCACCTGGCTCACACCCATCTGCCCGAGGCAGACAAGCTGCTGAGTGAAGAGAATCTGGTGGCCATCAATCCGGCGCTCTGGCAGAAAAAACGTGAGCTCGAGATCTGCTTTTATAGTGGCCCGGAGGGAGTGCAAGGGGTTATCTTGCACAAGTTTAAACAGCGCTCGAAGAAGAAGACCGATCTCGCGTTCGAGGAGCATCAGCACTATCTACAGCGGGATATCAAGCAGTTGCATGGACAACTGGCGACCATCACCACCCTTGCAACCCTCAAACCCTATCTGGCCGAGCGCTGGGACGCACGTCAGCACGCCATCTGGGATGAAGAGCCGGACTTTGATGAGATCTTCTTTCGATAACACTTTTTTCGAAAACACATTTTTTGAAAACACCTATTTCGAAAACAAGAGAGAGCCAATGGCTCTCTCTTGTTTTGGGTAGCTTGAAGGATGTCGTGGCAATGAGACATCCAGATGAGTGCTATCGAGGCGCTGGACAGCCAAGGGCGCATGGAACACCAGCACAAGCTGACTGACCGAGTGAAAGGTGTTAGCGCCTTATTTATTCTCGGCCTGATACTGCACACCGCTCGCCGACATGGTAATGACCGGTAGCTTTTGACGAACCGCCTCCCAAAAGCTGCTCTTGCGTTTGTGCTGCTGATAAAGCTGATTCAGATACTCCTGTGGCGAACAGAGAGGTCTCTCTCCATCCTCTTGTTCTACCTTTAAGGCCGCCTGATAATCCAGGCTCTTTTTCAGATCCGAGGCTGCCCCCGTGTAGTAGGTGCTCTTGCCCTGATTAACGACATTGGCCACCAATTGACGACGTAGCCGCACTGCCACCACGATAAATCCCTGCTGATAGAGGCGGCTCGACCAGGTTCGTACGGTTGAACCAGCAAGGAGTGAGAGATCCTCCTGCAAGTCTGCATCTGTACATTGCTCAAGCCGTTGTGCCAGTTGTGGCCATGCATCAACCTCCTCCAACAGCAACAAGACCTGGCGTAGCCCCCATGATTCGGCAATGGCAACAAACTGGCCTAATGCTACTTCTCTAGGCTCATCTCCACTTTGGCAATAACTCGCAAAAAACGAGTTTGCCCGTGTGCTAGCAAACGCGCGTAATGCCTGAGCATGAGCGTCAGCTCGGCGTCCCTCTTCCAGATAGGCCCGGATCAACACTTGATGCCACAGGTTCAATTGGCGGTGGCGCTGCAACAGAGCCGAGTCCATTGCCTCTAATACCGCGATGGCTTGATCGGCGCGTAATTCGTCGGTCAGCAGTCTGGCATAGTCAATCTGCTGACGGGGGTGGCTAAAGAGACCAGCCTGTTGCACCGAGTCAAAGAATGCAATATCACGCAACTCAAAGCTCAACCCCAACGCCTCTGGCAATAGACCTGCCGCCGCATAGTTATCGCGCAAGGCTCGCATCACTGGGGAGCCGAGCACATCACGGTAATCAAACAGGCAAGTAATGCTGATCGATGGATCAATGTCTGACAATCCGTCACGCAATCGACGAGCCAGCACCTCTGGGGGGACAGACTCTCGTTGAGCAGCGATCGCCATCAACCACTGTTCGACCAGCGCAAGATGGTAGTCCTCCCAGCTGCCACTGGATGTATCCATCTTTTCATACAAGGCTCTGGCATTCGCCAGCAACTCGAGGGCGAAGAGTTCTCCCTCCCTTGGAGAGGCGACGATCCCCTTGGCCAGCAACGGAATAAACTGATTTTGCAAGGTATCGAAGAAGGCATCCACCTCCTTATAATCCCAGGAAGGGGGGCGACGAGTGAGCTTGCTATACTCTTTTTTTGCCAATGCCAATAAGGCATCCTCAGCAGTAAGGTACTGGTTAATCAGGTGCTTTTTTGCGAGGGGAAGATGCGTTGCCAGGTCAAGCACGATAGCCAACAGCTCGGCTTGGCTTTTGCTTTCCAGTTTACTCAATTGCGCTTTGGTTAATATTCGTGCCATCAGCTGAACTACCCATTATCAGGTCTATCTAATCGAACATTGTGCCTGAGACCGATATAGATGCCTATCCATTGGAGCGACATCCCCCTGATGACAGAGACCATAAAGAACACATGGTTAAGAAACCATGTCTACGTCGCTGGAGGCGCTCAGCAATGAACACCTGCAAGAGCAAGCCACCAAGGCCCGATTTGCTGCTCGTATCCTTCATGCCCACTTTCTGGCACAACGTAGCGAACACCAGTGGTGGTACCCATCAAGATTGGCCGCAACGAGCCGTGTCCCTTTGGCTGCGGCTAGAAGTACAAGCAGTGCTGTTTGCACTGACCAACAACATAGATAGCAAGAGAGGGCCATTGGCCCTCTCTTGCATTAGGCAACATGGGGAGGATAGGTACAGTTATGTGGTCAACGCTGTTCATCAGGCTAGTCCGAGTTGAGTCGTCGACAATGATAACTAGTCTTGTAGGTGTGGGTTCAAATGTGGGTTCAAAACGAAAAAGGCACTATCAATAAAATGATGGTGCCTTTATTTTCAATAGCTTAGCTGTTATGGCTTAGTTCATGCCGTAACGCTTGAGCTTCTTGCGCAGGGTGCCACGGTTGATACCCATCATCACGGCAGCGCGAGTCTGGTTACCACGGGTGTACTGCATGATCACGTCCAGCATCGGCGCTTCGACTTCGGAGAGAACCATATCGTACAGATCAATCACTTCCTGACCGTTCAACTGGGCCAGGTAGTTACGCAGGGCCTGTTGCACAGAGTCACGCAGGGGGCGCTGGGTCGGCTCGGCAGCGTGATTGTGAGTAGTTGTTACCAATGCATCAGAAGTCAGGGTTTGTTCGAACATATTCGGTCGGCTCTTTAGTTATCTTGTTAACCTAATCCATCGAAATACGCTTCGAGTGCCTCAAGTTGCGCGTCTGCGCAATCCAGGGCATTGAAGTGCTTACGGAATTCTCGGCCCGTCTCTTCTTCATCCAGATACCAGCCCACGTGTTTACGGGCTATGCGCGCTCCCAGATATGCACCATAAAACCGGTGCAGGTTGGTTACATGCTCGTTCATCAGGGTGCGAACCTCTTCCCTCTCGGGAGGCGGCAGCTTGGTGCCCGTCTCAAGAAAATGACGGATTTCCCGGAAAATCCAGGGTCGTCCTTGCGCAGCTCGGCCGATCATCACGGCGTCGACACCGGTATAGTCGAGGACATACCGGGCTTTTTCCGGACTGTTGATGTCACCATTGGCGACAACAGGAATCGATACGGCCTGCTTAATCGCCCTGATCGTGTCGTACTCCGCTTCGCCCTTGTAGAGGCAGGCACGGGTACGACCATGCACGGCAAGGGCCGCGATACCGCAATCTTCGGCGATTCGGGCGATCTCCACGCCATTGCGGTTATCCGGATCCCATCCTGTGCGGATCTTCAAGGTGACAGGCACCTCCACTGCATCAACCACGGCCCGGCAAATTGCTTTGACCTGATCGGGGGCACGCAGCAGGGCAGAACCTGCCAACTTCTTATTCACTTTTTTTGCCGGACATCCCATGTTGATGTCGACGATCTGTGCGCCCTGCTCCACGTTGTAGCGGGCAGCAAACGCCATCATCTCGGGGTCGGCTCCGGCAATCTGGACCGATCGCAATCCGCCTTCTGCAGAGTGATCCATCCTCATCCGGGTTTTCTGGGTATCCCAGACATCCGGGTTGGCCAGCAGCATCTCGGAAACGGCCATGCCAGCCCCCAATCGCAAACAAAGTTCACGGAATGGTCGGTCAGTTACACCGGCCATGGGAGCCACAATCAAGGGAGTTTCAAGCGTGTGGGGACCTATCTGCATTCCACGGTTACCATCGGCTTAGGGCGGCGTATATTACGCATTTTTTAGGCAGGAGAAAAGGTTAGTATTTGAGCGTCAGCCATTTTTTTCTGAAAAAAACGTCGCGCCAAGGCTTGCAAATTCTGGAGTTATTGAAAAACGGCCAGATTGCCGGAGACTGATCGCTGTACCATTCGGGTCGGACGCCTGCATAATTGTCAGTCCACTTGCAGGCCCGCTTTGCGTTATGATAGCGGGCTTAAGTCGAGCAAATGCTCCAAACATTTATGCAACAAAAGCGGATTGGGGATCTATGACGTCAAGGTTCATTAAATCACTCTGGCCGTGTCTGATGGGGGCCATGCTGGGGTCGGCGCAGGCGCAAACCATCAGTTTTGGCGAAGCCTGGACCCGGGTCATCCAGCAGGATGAAGGGTTGGCTGCCGAGCAGGCCGGGGTCGATCGGGCCAAACAGCTGCGCGAGGCGGCCAAGGATATGTATCTGCCCAAGTTGGATCTGGGGGCCAGCTATACCCACCTCGATCAGCCGATGGAACTTGATCTGATGGATCTCAACCCCATCGCCAGCCATCCAGAGCTGGGTGAGAAACTCAGCAAAATTTTGGCTGGGAGGGGGGCTAACCTCAGTCCCAATGACTTCGTTACCCCGCTGACCAAACAGAACGTGGTGACCAGCTCGGTCAAGATGCTGTGGCCGCTGTTTGCCGGTGGCCGCATCGATGCGGCGCAAGATATCCGCCAGGCGCAGGTGAGCGAGGCGCAGCAGCTGCTGGTGCTCAAACAGCAAGCCACTTTCGAGAGCCTCTCCCAGACCTATTTCGGCGTCGTGCTGGCCGCTCAGGTAGTGCAGACCAAGCAGGAGATCGAAGAGGGGCTGGCCCACCATCTGGATCACGCCAAGAAGCTTGAAGCTCAGGGCCAGATCGCCAGGGTGGAGCGGCTCTCCGCCCAGTCGGCCTATGATCGGGCCCGCATCGATACCCAGAAGTCACGCCGTGGCCTCGAGATCGCCGAGCTGGCCCTCGGCCATATGCTCAAGCTGTCCCGCGCCGAGCCCGACAGCGGCCTGTTCGTCAACCAGGAGCTGCCGCGCCTCGAGGGGCTGGTGAGCCAGACCCTCGAGGTGCACCCCGGCCTCAAGCTGCTCAACGCCAAGAAAGAGCAGGCCAAGGGGATGATCCGGATGGAGAAGGGCAAATATGCCCCCGAAGTATTCCTGTTCGGCAACTACAACCTCTATGAAGATGATTCACTGGCCGCCAAGACCGCGCCGGACTGGCTGGTGGGGGTGGGTGTCAGCATGCCGCTGGTGAGCCGCGATGGCCGATCCGAGACGGTGCAGGCAGCCAAGAGCGCCGAGCTGCAAGTCAATCTGCTGCAGGCCAAGACCCGCCAGGATCTGGAGTTGCTGGTAGAGAAGACCTGGCGCGAAGCGGCGCAGGGGCTGGAGGAGTATCAATCCCTCTCTTCCACTCAGGCGTTGGCAGAGGAGAACGTGTTACTGCGGGACAAGGCCTTCGGTCAGGGGCTCTCTACCTCCCTTGATGTGGTGGATGCCCAAAACCAGCTGGCGGGGGTCAAGACCCAGCGCGCAGCGGCGGCCTATCAATATGTGGTGTCGCTGGCCCGTCTGCTGGCGCTCTCCGGCCAGATGAACAGTTTCAATCAATATCAGCACGGTCAGGTGATCGAGGTGAACTCATGATCGCACTCCAGTCCGTTCCTTTTTCTATCTCTGTTTCGACCGCCAAGGGTCGCCCGTTTGTCGAGGTGAAGTGATGAGCCATCCCCCCATCAAAAAGAAGATGAGCCAGGGTAAACCGCTGTTGTTGCCGCTGGCGCTGGTGATCCTGGTGGTGTGGCTCGGCTGGCGCTTCTGGCTCGCTTATCAGCCCGAGCCGGTGCATCTGCAAGGGCAGATTGAAGCGCAGCAATATTCGGTCTCCTCCAAGGTGCCGGGCCGCATCGACGAGGTGCTGGTTAAAAAGGGCGATCAGCTGACCAAGGATCAACTGGTCTTTACCCTGGCGAGCCCCGAGATTGAAGCCAAGCTGAGCCAGGCCAAGGCCGGTGAGGCCGCTGCGGGTGCGCTGGCGCAAGAGGCGGAGAAGGGGGCCCGTGCCCAACAGATCGCTGCCGCCAAGGATCAGTGGCAAAAAGCCAAGGCTGCCGCCCAGCTGCGTGGCAAGACCTATGAGCGGGTTGCCAGCCTGCACCGCGACGGCGTAATGCCGCTGCAAAAGCGCGATGAGGCCTGGACTGCCTGGCAAGCTGCACGCTACAGCGAAGGGATGGCGTGGCAACAGTACCAGATGGCGTTGGAAGGGGCGCGGGAAGAGACCAAGATCGCCGCTCGCGAGAAGGCCAAGATGGCGGCGGGTTCCGTGGCCGAGGTTGAGGCCTATCTGGCCGACACCCGCATCACCAGTCCCCACAATGGTGAAGTGAGTCAGGTGTTGCTGCGTAGCGGCGAGCTGGCGCCGCAAGGCTTCCCGGTTGTGACCCTGCTCGATATGAGCGATGCCTGGGCCCAGTTCCACGTGCGCGAGGATCTGCTGCCCCGCTTCCCGGTGGGTACCGAGTTCGATGCCCGCATCCCGGGCCTTGGCGATCAGATGGTGCGCTTCAAGGTGACCCATGTGGCCGTGATGGGGGATTTTGCCACCTGGCGTGCCACCGATACCCGTCAGGGTTTCGATATGAAGAGCTTCCAGGTGGAGGCTCGCCCGCTGCAACCGGTTGAGGGGCTGCGGGTTGGCATGAGTGTGCTGGTTGAACTCTGATGGGACGTGAATTTCGGCTGCTGTGGCAGGATCCCTTCAGTCGTGCCCTGATGAGCTGGGTGCCGTTGCTGCTGATGGGGATCCTCTGCTGGATCTTCTCGGCAGGATTGGCCCGCGACCTCAAGGTGGGGCTGGTGGATCTCGACCACAGCATGCTCTCGCGCCAGCTCGCCTTCTCGCTGGATGGCTCAGCGGGGCTCAAGGTGGCGCAACAGTTCGACTCCATCGATGCCGGTGCCCACGCCCTGCGCGGTGGCGACATCTATGCGCTGGTGGTGATCCCCAACCATCTGGAGCGGGATGCCCGTCAGGGCACCCAGCCGCAGGTGACGGTGTTCAACAACGGCCAGTTCATCCTCATCGCCAAGCTGGTCAACTCGGCGCTGGCGCAGGTGGTAGGCACTCTCAACGGTCAGGTCGGTGTGCTGGAGGCGATGGCCGATGGCAAGGCGCTGCCCGGCGCACTCGGGCAGTCGGTGCCCATCAGCAGTCAGGTGACGGCGATCTATAACCTCAACTCCAGCTACGCCCAGTTTCTGCTGAGCGCCATTCTGCCTGCGGTGTGGCAGATCCTGGTGGTGCTGTTTGGCCTCAATGCACTGGCCCGTACCGATCGGCTGGGGCTGGACTGGACTACTCGCGGGGTCTGGTTTGGTCTCTGGCGCACCCTGCTGCCCCACGTGCTGATTGGCTGGGTGTGGGGGATTGTCTGGACGCTGCTGCTGTTCAAGGGCTTCTCCTACCCCATGCACGGCAGATGGCTGGTGCTGGTGGTGGGTCTGGGGCTCGCCTCGGCAGCCTGCGTCACCATGGGGGCCTTTTTCTACGGCATCATCCGGGATCCGGCGCGCGCCCTGTCGCTGGCGGGGGCTTACACTGCGCCCGGTTTCGCCTTTATGGGGGTCACCTTTCCGGTGAGTGCCATGGGAGATTTCGCCCGCTTCTGGCGCAGCCTGTTGCCGGTCTCTCACTATGTGGAGCTGCAGATTGGTCAGAGCAACTACGGTCTGCCTCTCGCATCGGCGTTGCCGCAACTGGGGGCGCAGCTGCTGTTTCTGCTCCCCCTGCTGCTGGTGGTACGCCGTTACAAGCAGCAGGCCGAGCTGGCCCGTCAATCAGCCGCAGTGGCGAGCGCCGAAAAGGAGCCTGAGTGATGCTGGGATTTGTCGATCTGTTGCGCCTAGAGCTGCGCACCCTGCTGGCGGATCGCGCCATCATGCTGACCCTGTTTGGCGGGGTGATCTTCTACTCGTTTCTCTATCCCCAGCCCTATCTGCATCAGCTGCCGCGGGAAGAGGCGGTGGTGGTGGTCAACGAGGATGGCAGTCAGTTGTCCCGTCAGCTGGAGTTTATGGCCGATGCCACGCCGCAGGTGAAGCTGGTAGCGCGGGCCAATTCGCTGGATGAAGCGCGGCAGCTGATGATGGCCGGGAAGGCGAGCGGGATCCTGCATATTCCCAACCACTTCTATCGGGATCTGATGCTGGGCAAGAGCGTCACCCTGAGCTATGCCGGTGATGCCTCCTACTTTCTGGTCTACGGCACCATTGCCGAGGGGTTGGCGCAGGCCGGTGGCACTCTCGCCGCGCAGGTGAAGGTGGTGCGGCTGTTGAGCCACGGCGAGGCGCTGCCACAAGCGGCCATGGGCTGGAATGCGGTGGCCCTCAACGTGGTGCCGGTGTTCAACCCCACCATGGGCTATGTGAACTACGTGGTGCCGGCGGTGTTCGTGCTGATCCTCCATCAGGTGTTGCTGATGGGGGCGGGGATCCTGGGGGCGACCCAGAACCAGCGCTGTTGCCGCGGCGAGCATGGTTACTGGCAAAGCGCGCCGGTGTTGCCGCTGCTGCTGGCCAGAACCCTGGTGCTGGCGGGGTTGTTCCTGCTGCCGGTGAGCTACTTCCTCGGCTTCTGCTTCGATCACTACAACATCGCTCGTCATGCCGATCCGCTGGAGCTGTGGCTGTTCGCCCTGCCATTCCTGCTGGCGACCTGCTGGTTTGGCGTGGTGCTCGGCGCGATATTTACCCGGCGGGATCTGCCGACTCAGGTGGTGCTGATCTCCTCCCTGCCGCTGGTTTTTCTGGCGGGCTTTATCTGGCCGCTCGAGCTGATCCCGGCGCCTCTCAACTGGCTGGCTCAGTGGGTGCCCACTATCCCCGCCATCGAGGGTTTTCTGCGCCTCAACCAGATGGAGGCCGACTTTGCGCAGGTCTCCCGTTACTGGTGGCAACTGTGGGGACTGGCGCTGCTCTACGGCGCGCTGGCCTGCCTGCTGCTGCGTTGGCGGCAGCAGTCGCTGCCGGTTGCTCGCCCGTCAGTCGCGCAGGGTGAAACAACCGCCGGTTAAGCGGGATAGGGCAAGCGCCCGTGAGATGGCGTGTGCGGTAAAGCGAAAACGGTCAGCCCTTGGGCTGACCGTTTTGTTATGTGGTGGGGTTAAGCAGTTGTACTGCTGTTTTAGCCACGCTGGAGCGTGGGATCCCCGATGGCGTAGATCTGCCCCACCGCAGGCTCATCCGCCAGCAGACGCAGCCCTTGGGTGGCCACATCGGCGCGGCGTACTAGTCCGTGTACCTCCTTGCCCTGACTCAGCTCGGCGCGGCTGGTGGCGTCGCCATCCTGCAGGCCCGCCGGGCGCAGAATGGTCCATGCGAGGGCGCTGGTCTGCAGCCAGCTCTCCGCCAGACTCTTGAGACGCACCTCGTGACCGAAGGCGGCGCGGGCCCGCTGCGGCAGATATTGCCAGCTGTCGCCACAGCCGAGGGAGGTGACCAGCAGCAGCCGTTTCAGGCCTGCCTGCTCCATGGCATCGATCACATGACGGTTGCCCTGATAGTCCACCGGCGCGGCCTGACGGAAGCTGCCCAGTGTAGATACGACCTGTGCATCTTGCCCTGCCAGAGCACATGCCTGCTGCACCGCAGCCGGATCCAGCGCATCCCCTTCGATCACCTCAACTCCCAGCGCACTCAGTTCCATGGCCATCTCGGGGCTGCGCACCAGCGCAACGACCCGGTGACCCTGGCTCAGGGCGTGATGAGTAAAGGCGCGGCCGAGCCCGCGGCTGGCTCCGAAAATCAGTGTGGTTGGCATAGATGAGCTCCCTTGGCAAAAGGGGCTAGCCTAGTGGCTTGTTCGCTTGCTGTAAATGAGAGTTGTTTCTATTTGTGAGCTGACAGGGAGGAGAGAGTGCGAGCCGCCAGCGACTCGCACTCTTTGAGAGGGATCAGCCGTTGTAGTTGCCGATGCCGGGGCGACGGCTGGGACCGCTCAGGTGGATATCCACCGGATTGAATGCCTTGATCGCTTCATAGCTGAAATCACCGATCGCCTGATGCAGGGTCTGGGGCGTGTGGTTGGTGATGATGATGACGCTCTTTGACAGGTTGCGACGGCGGCGCAGCAGGTGGCCGAGGAAGCTGGACTGGCTCTCCGCCATCTTGGCGCGGTTGGCCGATACCTCATCGATGATCAGCAGATCCACCTCTTCCAGCGCGCGGCGGTACTGGTTGCGCTCATCCTGGTCGGGGATGACGTTGAAGAACAGCCGATCGACGATGGAGGCCCACTGCTGGAAGATCACCGATTTCTGGTGACGGGCGATCAGCTCATGCGCCACCGCTCCCGCCAGCGTTGACTTGCCGGTGCCGTAGTCGCCGTAGATCAGCATGCAGCCGCCACCGCTCTTCTCCCAGTGCTCGAAGCCGCTGATAAAGTAACGGGCTGTTTCGATGGGGTATTGCAGCGCCGGGTCACCGGCATCCATCTTGTCAAATACCCAGTCAGGGTTGAGGTCGGCCTGGGCGATCAGCTTCTGGATCCGCTCCTGACGGGCTGCCTTCTGCAGCTCGCGCACCTCGGCGTTGGCCTTGGCGTCGTACTCCTTGCGCAGGGTCTCGTAGTCATACTGGCCGCCACCGGTCTCTTGTTGCAGGCGACGAATGCGCTCCAGCAGGCCACCCACATGGCGGCTCAATTCCGGGTCGTGAATGCGGTGATCCTGCTTGGCCTTGGCGATCTTCTGGCGCTTGGCTTCGATCTCTTCCAGCTCCTGGCGCAGGGGATCTTGCGGGTCAGTCATGGAATGCTCCTTCTGCTCGATCAGGGATGGGTAGACAAGGGGTTGATTCTGCCTGCAGGCGGGGGCCGCTATCAATCATTATCCGGCTCCTGCTGCGCTGCGGGTTCTTGCGTCTGCTGTTGGGCCAGTCGCTTGGCCTCTTCAATCATCTGTTGGGCCCGTTTGCTGGGGCCCGACTCTGCCGGTGCCGGCGTCACCTGCTGGTAGCCCTGCACCTCCATCGGTTTGCGACGGGTATAGCGGCGGGTCTTGAGGGCGCGAATAAACTTGAGCATCCATTGATGCTGGGAGTCGAACACCTCGGGGCGCCCCAGCCAGTAGGCGATAAACTCCCCCAGATCCTCTTCGCTATAGCTGGCATCGATCACCCCGCACAGACGGGCGAGGGCGGGCAGCTCTTCGTCCGGACGCCATTGCAGATGCATCTGGAAGGGGCGCTCCGGCAGCGGGCTGCGCAATTTCTGGGTCAGCAGTGGCAACTGGAACGGGCACTGATGGTAGTGCTCACTCTCGGGCTGAGCCTCGACTTGCAGCAGGCCCGCCTCCATCAGTTCATCGAACAGCTCGGTGAGCTGGCGGGCATTGACCTGAAACGAAAAGCCGCAGGGATCTCCCGGATCGACCACTGCCAGCGCCCGACCCAGCTCGGGATAGTTGAGCCTTGCCGCCTGATTTTCCAGCACCAGTCGGCGCAGCTGCAGGGTATAGAGAGCGCGGGCCGGATGGGACAATCTTGGGTGGGCAAGGGCACTGTATTCGGCTGGGGTCATGGTCTTCTTTATGAGCTGGAGTGGGGGGCATTATCCCTTATGGCGCCCACTTGCACAATTCGGATGGCGGTCGTAGTCGTGGGGCCACCCGAGCGAATAGAGCTGCGCGGGCAGATAGGGTTCTCTTGATGCCATCGTATGATCGAGGTCTACTTTTGACGCAGGGTTTCCGCGCTGACCACACTTTTGAGCTAGTCTTAATACCTAAATAACCAATTGACTAATAAGAGCTTTATCAAGATGTCAAAAGCCGGGCTACGGATCCTGGTGGTGGAGGACGAGGCCGTTTTTCGCCACTCGTTAGTGAGTTACCTCGCACGGGACGGGGCAACGGTGTTTCAGGCCGAAGATGGTATTGAGGGGCTATCGGCGGCGGCCCTCTACCATCCTGATGTGGTGCTCTGCGATCTCAATATGCCCAATATGGATGGCCACGAGGTGATCGCCTGCCTCTCTGCGCGCTATCCCCATATTCCGGTTATCGTCATTTCGGCCCAGAGCACCATGGAGGCAGTCGCCAGCGCCTTGCGTGCCGGTGCGCGGGACTATCTGCTCAAACCCCTTGAGGATTACGCGCTGGTCGAGCGCAGTATCGAACAGTGTCTCAACGGCAGCGCCAACCGGGCGCAGCAGCTGGAGCTGATGGATCACATCGACTATTTCAGTGTCCACGACAAGGCGGCCAGCCGTCTGCTGGCGGGGCTCAAGCCGCCGGGCTTGCAGGAGTGGGGCCCCTGGCAGGTCACGTTCAAGGGGCTGGGGCAGCTGTTTATTCCCGATACCTTTAAGGTGGAAGATAAGCTGCTGGTGCTGGTGATGGAGCTGCCGATCATGGGGACGGATGCGGCATTTTGTGGTGCGCTGGTGCGATCCTTGATGAATGTCCCCTACCGCCAGTTTCAGCAGAACGAGAGCCGGTTGCTGAGCCAGCCGCACCGGTTGCTCGACTACCTCAACCATCAGTTGATGGCGTCCGGGCTTCGCCACTCTTTTGCCATGGCGGCGCTGCTGTTTGATCAGCATGATGGGCTGGTGTTTGCCAACGCAGGGCTCACTTCTCCCCATTGGCTGATGCGCTCCGGTGGCTTGCCCCTTGGCCTGATGCGCAGTAGCCACTACGCCCTGCACAAACGTAGCTGGCATGAACCGTTCGCCCTGCAGTTTCGCAGCGACAGCGGCGGCTCGCTGGATGTGCAGGTTCGTCATCACTGATGCCGCCTGATAAACAGGCTAAAACAAACAGGGCGCCGATGGGCGCCCTGTTTGTTGTTTGCAATCCTGACCGTTTAGACGGTGGCGGAATGCAGTTTTTTCTCTTGCGCTTGCGGCTCTTTGGCCGGGCCTTCGGCACCGTGCATCCAGTAAACCAGGCGGTTGGCCATGGTCAGCAGGATCAGGGCGCTCAGTATCGCAGCCAGGGCGATGCCACCGAAGATGGCGATCGGACCGGCTTCACCTACGAAGGAGCCGATAAAGCCCGCAGCGTAGTTGGCCAAGGCAACGAAGCCAAACCAGGCACCCATCATCAGGGAGGCCAGACGCAGCGGAGCCAGCTTGGTCACCATGGAGAGGCCAATCGGGGAGAGGCAGAGCTCGCCCAGGGTGTGGAACAGGTATGCGCCAACCAGCCAGAACATGGAGGTCTTGACGGTGTTGTCACCACCTTGCTGCAGCACGGCACCAACCATGAACAGGAAGCCGATAGCCAGGAACAGCAGACCCATGGCGAATTTCACCGGAGAGTTCGGCTCTTTCTTGCCTAGCTTGATCCAGATGGCCGCAACGACCGGTGCCAGGGTGATAATGAAGAAGGGGTTCAGGGACTGGAACCAAGCGGTCGGCACTTCGAAGCTGCCGATCATGCGGTCGGTATACTCCTGGGTGTAGAGGTTCATCAGACCACCGGCCTGCTCGAAACCGGCCCAGAAGATGATGGTGAACAGACCCAGTACCAGAATAACCTTGATGCGATCCACTTCCTGCTTGGTCAGCGGTGCTTTCTGCTCGGTAGTACGCAGGGCTGCTGCGCGCTGGGCGGCAGTGACACGACCGATGTCACCCAGGAAACGTTGGGCCATGGTGGCCTGGATCACCAGAGAGAGCAGCATACCGATACCGGCGCCGACGAAGGCTGCTTGCCAGCCGTAGGCGGTGGCAGCAGCACCACAGATCACACCTGCCAGCAGGGAACCCAGGTTGATGCCCATGTAGAAGATGGTGAAAGCACCATCACGGCGGTGATCGCCCTCTTCATAGAGGTCACCCACCATGGTGGAGATGTTCGGTTTGAACAGGCCGTTACCCACGATCAGCAGCGCGAGGCCCGCGTAGAACATGGTGTTGACCATATCCGGGAACATGGCGTGGGGCAGTGCCAGAGTGAACTGACCTGCGGCCATCAGTACGGCACCGATCAGGATGGCGCGACGTTGACCCAGGAAGGTGTCAGCCAGCCAGCCGCCGATCAGCGGAGTGATATAAACCAGACCGGTATAGATACCGTAGAGTTTGAGGGCATCTGCCTGACTCCAGCCCAGACCGCCGTTGGCAGTCAGGTCGGTCAGATAGAGCACCAGCACGGCACGCATGCCGTAATAGGAGAATCTCTCCCACAGTTCGGTACTAAAGAGCAAAAAAAGCCCTTTAGGGTGACCTAAAAAGGTCCCTTTTGACGGGTTATTCATTGGAACTTCCACCTGTGTCTTATATTTATTTGAGTTTTTTATGCAAGGGCGAGAAACACGCCTCAATCCTTATAGAGCATGTGTGAATAAATTACAACATTATGATTTGCTGAGAGTTTATTTACTCTTGATTGATTTTTTGTTGCAAAAATGAAAAAGGAGCATCATTTGATGCTCCTTAAATACGTCTATAAAAAACAGATTTATCAGCGATTACAACTGCTTGACGAACTGCTTCAGCCAGCCGATGAATTCACCATTCAGCTCGTGATGGCGCACACCATATTCCACATTGGCTTTCATGTAGCCGAGCTTGCTGCCGCAATCGTGGCTCTTGCCCTTCATGAAGTAGGCGTTGACCTGCTCCTGCTCCATCAGCATGGCGATGGCATCGGTCAGCTGGATCTCGTCACCGGCACCGGCCGGGGTCTTCTCCAGCAGCGGCCAGATATTGGAGGAGAGGACATAACGACCCACCACCGCCAGATTGGAGGGGGCTTCGTCACGGGGTGGCTTCTCGACAATGGCCTGCATCGGCAGGGACATCCCCTCGCTCAGGGCCTCGCCCTTGATGTCGGCGATGCCGTACTTGTCCACTTCGCTTTCGGGAACCGCTTCCACCATGATCTGGCTGATCTGGTTCTCTTCGAACATGTGTACCATCTCGGCCAGGTTGTCTTTTTTCGGGTCGCTGGCCACTTCATCAATCAGTACATCCGGCAGCAGCACGGCGAAGGGGTTGTCACCGATCAGCGGGCGGGCGCAGAGCACCGCGTGGCCCAGACCTTTGGCCTCACCCTGACGGACGTGCATGATGGTGACGTCTTTCGGGCAGATCTGTTGCACCTCTTCCAGCAGTTGACGCTTGACCCGCTTCTCTAGGGTAGCTTCCAGTTCGAAACTCTTGTCGAAGTGGTTTTCGATGGAGTTCTTGCTCGAGTGGGTGACCAGCACGATCTCTTTGATCCCGGCGGCGATGGCTTCGCGCACTACGTACTGGATCAGCGGTTTGTCGACCACCGGCAACATCTCTTTCGGGATGGCCTTGGTGGCTGGCAGCATACGGGTACCCAGACCGGCTACCGGGAGCACGGCCTTGCGAACTGTCAGAGGAGTCTTTTTCATGGAAAACTATCCAGCGGGATTAAAGTGTGGCCATGATACTCCAAGAAAAATGGGGCAGCCACAGGCTACCCCATTCGTATATGCAGAGCTCGGACGTTATTTGACGATGATCATGTCACGGTTGGCTTCCAGCGTGGCTGGGCCAATGCCATTGACATCTGCCAGCTGATCGACCGAGGTGAACTTTCCCTGTTTTTCCCGATAGTCGACGATGGCTTGTGCCTTCTTGTCGCCAATCCCTTTCAGGCTGGTGAGTTCGGCAAGGGTGGCCGTATTGATATTCAGCTTGCCGGACTCCTTGGCGACCTCGGCTGTGGTTGTTTGCTTGGGCGCTGCCTTATCTACGGCCAGCACAGGTTGGCTGAACAGGGGCAAGCAGGCCAGCAGCATAACTGCAGAGAGCTTCTTCATCAGCATTTCCATTCCTCCATGATGTGGATATTGCCGAGTGGCACATTGATGAATAGCGTATCGAACGGGTCTTTTTCACTGCTATTTCTAACAGGTCAAATCCTCATGCCGATGGCGAAATATTTGCTATAAGCGCTTCGCTATGAATGCCTTCATATATCCAACCTTATGATCTTGAATCTATTTTAGATACATCTTTAAGGTGGCGGGCACGCTTTCCCGCGGCGCTACGCTCGAGACATTTCTGGCACATCACATGGCATTATTCTGTGCAACACTGCGCTGATGGCATGTTTCACTGGTCTTCAAAAGAGAACTAAGAAAAAAGGCTGCTCACCTGGGGTGAGCAGCCTTTGTGATCGGTTTTTTCAGGCTAGAGCTGATTAAGCTTGTTCGTCAGCCTGGGCAGCCTGGATACCGGTCAGGGCGATGGTGTAGACGATGTCGTCAACCAGGGCACCACGGGAGAGGTCGTTGACCGGCTTGCGCATGCCTTGCAGCATCGGGCCGATGGAGACCAGGTCAGCGGAACGCTGCACCGCCTTGTAGGTGGTGTTACCTGTGTTCAGATCCGGGAACACGAACACGGTGGCTTTACCGGCAACCGGTGAGTTCGGTGCCTTGGACTTGGCCACGTTCTCCATGATGGCCGCATCGTACTGCAGCGGGCCGTCGATGATGAGGTCGGGGCGCTTGGCCTTGGCCAGCTCGGTCGCTTCACGCACTTTCTCTACATCGGCACCGGCGCCAGAGGTACCGGTGGAGTAGGAGATCATGGCGACGCGCGGCTCGATGCCGAACGCGGCAGCAGAGTCGGCGGACTGGATAGCGATCTCGGCCAGCTGCTCGGCAGTCGGATCCGGGTTGATCGCGCAGTCACCGTAGACCAGCACCTGGTCAGGCAGCAGCATGAAGAAGATGGAGGAGATCAGGGAAGAGCCCGGAGCGGTCTTGATGATCTGCATCGGCGGACGGATGGTGTTGGCAGTGGTGTGCACCGCGCCGGATACCAGGCCGTCCACTTCGTTGCGCTCCAGCATCATGGTACCCAGTACCACGTTGTCTTCCAGCTGCTCGCGGGCAACCACTTCGGTCATGCCCTTGTTCTTGCGCAGCTCGACCAGACGCGGCACATAGCGCTCGCGCACAACGGCCGGATCGATGATTTCGACGCGATCGGTCAGAACTACACCCTGCTGCTCGGCAACACGACGGATCTCTTCCGGGTTACCCAGCAGCACTGGGCGGGCAATGCCACGCTCGGCACAGATGGCGGCAGCCTTGATGGTGCGCGGCTCGTCGCCTTCCGGCAGCACGACACGCTTGTTGGCCTGACGGGCCAGCTCGGTCAGCTGATAACGGAATGCCGGCGGGCTGAGACGACGGGAACGGGTAGAGCTGACGGTCAGCGACTCGATCCAGTGCTTGTCGATGTGGCCAGCCACATAGTCCTGCACCAGCTCGATACGCTCGCGGTCATCTTCCGGAATATCGACGTTGAAGTTCTGCAGGCTGACGGCGGTCTGCCAGGTGTTGGTACCGGTCATCATGATCGGCAGGCCGGTGGCCATAGCCTGTTGGCACAGCGCCATGACCTGCGGCTCCGGATGATAGTTACCGGTCAGCAGCAGGGCGCCCAGCTTGACGCCGTTCATGGCGGAGAGGCAGGCGGAGACGATAACGTCAGAGCGGTCGCCGGAGGTCACCAGCAGGCTGCCCGGACGGAAGTGCTCGACCATGTTGTGGATGGAGCGGGCACAGAAGGTCACGGTCTGCAGGCGGCGGCTGTCCAGCTCGCCCTTGTGCAGGATCTTGGCGGCCAGATGCTTGGCGAGATCCTTGGCGCGCGGGGCGATCAGCTGGGTGTTCCAGGGGATGCAACCCAGGATGCGCAGCGGGCTCTTGCCAAACACTTGCAGCACTTCCAGGTTGTGAGCTGCGTCAGAAGCGTGGTGATGGGCTTCGAACATCTCGGTCAGGTCAGGGCGGGTTACGCCATGCTCGTCAACCGGCGCGCCAACCTTGTTGATCACGCAGCCAACGATGCGGGGGTTGTTGACACCACCGAAGTTGGAGCAGGCCAGTTCGATGCGCTCTTTCAGCTTCTGGCTGGAGTCATGGCCCGGGTGGGTCACGAATACCATGTCAGCGTCCAGCGCCTTGGCAACGTCGTAGTTCAGCTTGTTGGCAAAGGGCTGCTTGTCGGTCGGCACCATACCTTCGACAACCAGCACTTCGGCACCACTGGATTTCACGTGCTCTTCGAAGCGGGCAACGATCTCTTCCAGCAGGATATCGGTGTTGCTGGAGCTGATCATGTTCTCGGCGTAGGAGAGGGTGAAGGGCTCGGGCGGGTTGATGTTGGCAGCAGCGCGGATAACGGCGGTTGAGCGCTCGGCACCGGTTTCACCCGGACGCGGCTGGGCAACCGGTTTGAAGAAGCTGACATTGACACCGTGACGCTCCATGGCGCGAACAACGCCCAGACTCACGGAAGTTACGCCGACACCAGTGCCGACCGGGATAAGCATAATAGTGCGTGCCACTTTATACCCCTTGTTCATTTTTTGGGATCAGGAAAAGGCCGCCCTGGTGGGCGGCCTCGAGTTACTGCGTCAATTAAGCGCCGACCAGTTCCAGCGCGTCGTGGGCGATAACCCACTCTTCGTTGGTCGGGATAACCAGGGCCTTGGTAGAACCAGCCTTGGTGATCTCGCCACCCTTGCCGAAACGAGCCTTCAGGTTGGCGTCGTGATCAACGTCAAAGCCCAGCAGACCCAGCTTGTTCAGGGTGATTTCACGGATCGGGGCGGAGTTTTCACCGATACCACCGGTGAAAACAACGGCGTCCAGACGACCGTCCATGGCGGCAGCGTAGGCGCCGATGTACTTGGCCAGGCGATAGCAGTAAACGTCCATAGCACGCTTGGCTTCTTCTTTGCTGTCGTAGTTGTCTTCAACGAAACGGCAGTCGGAGGTCACTTCGGTCAGACCCTGCAGGCCGGACTCTTTGGTCAGCATGGTGTTGATATCGGCCACGCTCATGCCCAGCTTGTCGTGCAGGAAGAAGATGATGGCCGGGTCCAGATCGCCGGAGCGGGTACCCATCACCAGACCTTCCAGCGGGGTCAGACCCATGGAGGTATCAACAGATTTGCCGTTCTTGATAGCGCAGACGGAACCGCCGTTGCCCAAGTGGCAGTTGATGATGTTCAGCTCTTCAACCGGCTTGTTCAGCTGCTTGGCAGCTTCCAGGCTGATGTAGTAGTGGCTGGTGCCGTGAGCGCCGTAGCGACGGATGCCGTTCTCTTTGTAGAGCTTGTACGGCAGGGCGTACAGGAAGGCTTCTTCCGGCATGGTCTGGTGGAACGCGGTATCGAATACGGCCACGTTCTTGTCAGCCAGCGCCGGGAATACGCGGCGAGCTTCACGGATACCGATCAGGTGAGCCGGGTTGTGCAGAGGTGCGTACGGAACAGCAGCTTCGATGCCGGCAATCACGTCTTCGCAGATGACAACGGAAGAGGTGAAGCGCTCGCCACCGTGAACAACACGGTGACCGATGGCGATCAGGTTCTTGGACAGTTCCGGATTGAGCGGCAGGATCTTGTTGACGATGAAGTCCAGCGCTTCCTGGTGAGCGGCACCCGCGCCCAGATCGGCACTGCCTTTCTCGCCATTCAGTTTCCACTTGATGCGGGCATCGTCGAGGTTGAAGCACTCGGCCAGGCCGGACAGCAGGTCATCACCGGTGGTTGCGTCAATGACGGCAAACTTCAGGGAAGAGCTGCCACAGTTAAGAACAAGAACCAGCTTACTCATGAATAAATCCTATCGCAGATTGGGTTGTGTAGGCGGATGCGTTGGACGCGGTGCGGCCAAAAACTTTCAACTTATCCTTATGAGGGTTGGCAATCTGTTGCTTGCCCCTTGTATAGTGATACAAGACCCGAAATCCAGACGTCCCTGACAGGTCAATAGCAAGAAGCTTTTGACGCAAAAATGGGCGTACAAAGGATAACCCGATTGTTGAAAAATAACAAAGTCATCCTCAACCTTTGTTACTTTGCATCAAATTTTGTCGAGGTTTTGCCGTTAGTACGTTCAAAAAGCGCTCGGAGGTAGTATGAGCATGAACATTTTTGGAACTAAGTTACAGCAAGGCCGCCATTATATGACGCTTTGGCCGCGCCGTCCCGAGCTCAATTCGATGTTTCCTGAAAATCGGGTGATCAAGGCGACCGAGTTCGCCCTCAAGGTGATCCCCGCGCTGGCGGTGCTGAGCGTGATGCTGCAGTTCCAGTTTGGCGAGCTGCACTACTGGCCCTCCGTCATCACATCCGTGCTGTTTCTGCTCAGCTTGCCGCTGCAGGGCTACTACTGGCTCGGCCAGCGTGCCGACACCCGTTTACCCCCGTCGCTGGCGAGCTGGTATCGGGAGATCAACGGCAAGATGAACGAGCAGGGTGGCCGTCGTCAGCTGGTGTCTCAGCCGCGCTATGAAGAGCTGGCCGATACCCTCAAGGCCGCCTTCCAGCAGCTCGATAAATCCTTTCTCTACGAATAACCCGTTTCAGATGCAAAAAGGCGCCAGTGGCGCCTTTTTTGTTGCGGCCGGTGTGCGGATCACGCTGCCAGTACCTTGCGGATCTCCTGAATGGAGAGCTTGTACTGACGGGGACACTGGCGCCATACAGTTAGCATCCGCTGGTACTTGTCGCGCATGGCGATGTCGCTGGAGAGCTCGTCGCACGGGCACTTGAGCTCGGGGAAGCGCTTGTCCACCTCCAGCAGGAAGCAGACGTAGTCAGCCAGTTCACGCTCCTGGCTGCGGCTGTAGCCGTTGAACTCCAGACGGCTGGCGTTGATCTCGCCCTGATCGGCGGCATCCAGATTGCCCCATGAGATGGCCAGTGCGTGGTGCAGCTCTAGGGTGTCGATTACCTCCTGGCAGGTAGCCAGATCCAGATGGCCGAAGCTCTTCTCCAGTTCGAGGATCTGCAGGCAGTAGCCGCGCTCGATAATGGTGCTGGCACGCTGGTAGAAGCCCGCTTTCTCCGGATTGAGTTTCGCCAGAATTTCGTACTGGTTGCTCAGGATCAAACGCTCTGTGTTGCTCATGTTCATGGGATATCTCGCTGGAAGATGACTCTGGAGCCACGTTAACTCATATATAAAATGAATTTTTTGATCTGGGCGGGGGAGTTGGTGAGAAAAATCCGCTGGCAAGGGGCGGCTGGCCAGACAAAAAAGGCCTGCGTGGCAGGCCTTTCAAGGATGAAGGGGGAAAATTATCCCTTGAGGAAATCCAGCACCACCTGATGGTGATCGCTGGTTTTGAACTTGTCGAAGTGGTGGGCAATCTTGCCCTCTTGGTCGATGAGGAAGCTCTGGCGGTGAATGCCGTCATACTCCTTGCCCATGAACTTCTTCGGGCCCCAGACGCCAAAGGCATCGGCGACGGCGTGGTCTTCATCAGCCAGCAGGGTGAAGTTGAGCTGGTCCCGCTCTTCGAACTTTTTCAGACGTTTGGCCGGATCCGGGCTGATGCCAAGCACCACCACATTGAGGGCGGCCAGCTCGGCGTTCACATCGCGCAGGCTGCAGGCCTGGGTGGTGCAGCCGGGAGTCATCGCCTTGGGGTAGAAATAGACCAGCACCTTCTTGCCGCGCAGGCCAGCGAGGCTGACCTGATTGCCATTCTGGTCGGGCAGGGAGAAATCGGGGGCGGGGCTGCCAGCTTGTAGTGGTTGCATGGGGTCTCCTCGGGTAAAACGCCCTCAGGCGTGTTTGCGATTGACGATAAACTCGAACGATTCGGCACCCAGTTGACGACAGAATTCGGCGAAGGCGGTTTGCGAACCTTCCACTTCACCCTCTCTGGCCAGATTGAGCTGAAAACTGATCTTCAGCAGGTTGAACGGCTGCTGTTCCAGAGTCATGGATTGCATCGCCTGGATATTCCAGCCATGTTCGCTGAAGAACTGGGTGCACTGGCTTACGATGCCGGGCTCGTCGCGGATCAACAGGTCGGCACTGGCGCGGACGTCATACTGCAGGGACTGGTGGCGCTCGGTGCGTTTCATCATGGTGATGAGATCCCACTCCTGGCTACGCAGGGGCAGGCTGATTTCGAGTTGCATCATGCTGTTCCAGTCGCCCGAGAGCAGCATGATAAAGGTAAATTCATTGCCGAAGATGCCAAGGCGGCTGTCTACAATGTTGCAACCACAGCCACTGACGTGGCGGGTCACTTCATTGACGATGCCAGGCCTGTCCGTGCCGATGGCCGTTACGACCAGGTAGTGAGTCATAAATCTTCTCTCGTCCGTTATTTCGTTGCGAAAGCCGCGCTGGCAAGCCAACCCTCCGGCCCTGATGACCACTCCCTGAGGGGCGCTGCCGACTTTCGTCCATTACTTTTTGTTCCGGATGGTATCACGGCTTGCCCCCTCTCTCCCTTGTTTTTCAAAGGGGTCAGCTTTACCATTACGCCCCTGAAAATCGGGAGAAAAGTCCATGTTACGCGGTAGTATTGTTGCGCTCGTTACCCCCATGCTGGCTTCAGGTGAAGTCGATTGGGCCAGTCTGGCCAAGCTGGTCGACTATCATGTCAGCGCCGGGACCAGCGCCATTGTTGCGGTGGGGACCACAGGGGAATCGGTGACCCTGAGCGAGCAGGAGCATATCGCCGTCGTTGAAAAGACCGTTGAGTATGCCGCCGGACGCATTCCCGTCATCGCCGGTTGCGGCTCCAACAATACTGCCCATGCCATTGAATTGGCAAAGCGACTGGCCAAAACCGGCGTGGTGGCGGGCCTCTCGGTGACTCCTTACTACAACAAGCCTACTCAGGAAGGTCTCTATCGCCACTATTGTGCGATCGCCGAGGCTAGTGGTCTGCCCCAAATTCTTTATAATGTGCCCGGTCGCACCTGTTGCGATCTCAAACCGGAGACCGTGGCCCGTCTGGCCAAGGTTCCCGGCATTATCGGTTTGAAAGAGGCAACCGGCGATTTGAGCCGCACCCCGCTGCTGCGCGAGCTGTGCGGGCCGGAGTTTGCTCTCTACAGTGGCGACGATGCCACTGGTTGTGATTTTATGCTGCAAGGTGGCGATGGCGTGATTTCGGTCACCACCAATATTGCAGCGGCCCAGATGGCCGACATGTGTCGTGCTGCGCTGGCCGGTGATGCCGGGCAGGCGCATGACATCAACAATCTCTTGATGCCGTTGCACAAGACTCTGTTCTGCGAACCGAGCCCCACCCCGGTGAAATGGGCCTGTGCCCAACTGGGGTTGATTGCAACAGCCACCTTGCGCCTGCCGCTGGTTGACCTCACCCCCGAGGGCGAACAGCTGATGGCGCGAGCACTGACCACAGCGGAGTTGATGGCGAGTGTTTAAATCTAATGGAAAGGGAAATAGAGCCCGTCTGGTGCTGAGCGTTGCGACTGTGGCCGTCTTGGCCGGTTGCAGCACCCCCCAGGATCGCAAAATGGCCAACCGCGACTTCGGTTATGAAGATGCCCGCCTCGAGGGCCGCGCGTTCTTGATCCCCGCAGGATTGAGTGCCCCCACCTTCAACAGCCAGTACGATATCCCGCCGCTTCCCGAGAGTAGCCGTGAAGGTGCCCTCGGCGCCCAGGTTGATGTGCGCCCACCCGCTCAGCTGCTGACCGTGGTACCGGGCAGTCAGGTGGTGCAGAGCGCAACCGAACCGACCGTTGCCTTCTATGCCCTGAGCACCAGCCAGAGCGTGGAGCGCGATACCTGGTCGTTCCTGATGAACTTCCTGGCCAAATACAAGGTCACCACCGAGAAGCTGGATCAGCAGGATGGCGTATTGCAGACCGGCTGGTTTGACAACACAGTCGCCCTCGATGGCTGGGGTGAAGATGACGAAGACTTCAAAATCCGTCAGCGTTACCAGTTCACCGTACGCAACGATGCCCAGCGCCACGCCGTCAACATGTCGGTCCGGGTACTGGATCACGAAGAGACCATCGACGGCGAGACCAGCAACAAGCTGACCCCTGCCGATGCCCAGCGCTATGCCGCGCGAGTGCTGAACCAGTTCTCTCTCTATTACGACAGCCAGCTGAAAGCCCGCGAGCAGCACAAGTCCAACGATGGCATGGGTCTGCAACTGGGTCTGGACAACAACGAACTGAGCGCCTGGATTGCCGAAGGCTCCTTTGATCAGGTGTGGCGTCGCCTCAACCAGGTACTGCCCGCTTACGGTTTCACCATCAAGGATACCCAGCAGTCTCTGGGCTGGATCGACGTCGAGTACGAAGAGCCGAGCGCCGAGTTCTGGAAGGCGAAAGGGAGCGAGCCGTTCAAACTGGAGGAGGAGAAATACCGCTTCCAGCTTGGCGAAATGGCGGGAGGCAAGACCTCCATTACCCTGTTCGACAAGGACAAGAAGCCGGTATCGTCCGGGGTTATCTCCCAGATGTATATCAGCCTGTCCGAGGCGTTCGCCAAGGGGCTGGCCGATCAGGCAGCAGCAAAAGCAGAATAAATACAGGGGCCTTGTGCCCCTGTTTTGTTATCAGAATCCCCCTGAAAACGCGGGGATTCCGAGCGGTTTTCGATGATGCGAGCCCCCTTGCCAGCCCGTTGCAAACAGGGCGCGCAGGTGAGGAACTCGCGATGTTTACCCCCCCCAAACAGGAAGTGTTATTAGCCATGAGTCTTGCAGATCAAGTATTGGCGGTGAATGACGATTTGCCGATCCGTACCGATAAACCTGTCCATTCCGGCAAAGTGCGCAGCGTCTACTGGTTGACCCCCGAAGACAGTGCCCGGCTCATAAAAGAGAAAGGCTATGATGTGCCGGCCGATGCGCCCCTCGCCCTCATGGTGATCAGCGATCGCATCTCGGCCTTCGATTGCATCTGGCAAGGTGTGGATGGCCTGAACGGCGTACCGGGCAAAGGGGCTGCGCTCAATGCCATCTCCAGCCACTGGTTCAAGCTGTTCAAGGAGAAGGGACTGGCCGACAGCCACATTCTGGATATTCCGCACCCCTTCGTCTGGATCGTGCAAAAAGCCCGTCCGGTGATGATCGAGGCGATTGCCCGCCAGTACATCACCGGCTCCATGTGGCGTGCCTACAAGGATGGCGAGCGCGAGTTCTGCGGCATCACCCTGCCGGAAGGGCTCAAAAAGGATCAAAAGCTGCCGGAAATCCTCATCACCCCGTCTACCAAGGGCGTGCTGAAAGGGCTGGATGGCGTGCCGGAAGCCGATGACGTCAACGTCTCCCGTGCCGATATCGAGCGCCACTATAAAGGCTTCAACTTCAGCAAACCGGCCGACATCGACCGCTACGAAGTGCTGCTCAAAGAGGGCTTCAACGTCATCAGCGACGCGCTGGCCGGGCTGGATCAGATCTTCGTCGATACCAAGTTCGAGTTTGGTTACGTCCACGATGCCGCCGGCAACGAGAAGCTGATCTACATGGACGAAGTGGGCACCCCCGACAGCTCCCGTATCTGGGATGGCGCGGCCCTGCGCGACGGTCAGATTGTCGAGAAGTCCAAAGAGGGTTTCCGTCAGTGGCTGCTCAACCACTTCCCGGATCCGGACATCCTGCTCAACAAGAACCGCATGCCGGAACGTTTTGCCCTGGCCCGCGACAACAAGCTGCCGACCGAAGTGATGATGGATATCTCCAACACCTACGTCGGGATCGCCGAGAAGATTATCGGCCAAAGCTGGCGCGTTCTGCCAATCCCAAGCAGGAGATCATCGAGGTGCTGCGCGATCAGTACGGTCTGATCGACTAAGTGTTGCTCTCTTTTTTTGTCGCCAACAAACAAACGTTTGCTGGTGGCGATGGAGAGAGGCAGAGAAACAAACGGGCCCCGCTATGGGGCCCGTTTTTATTGCTGGTCTGGCGGCAAGCGAGCGGCGATCAGCCGTTGACCCTGAACACCTGACCTGTCTGGATGCCCAACACCGACTTCTTGTAAGCCTGCGCCACCTTGGCGGCGGGCACCGGTACGAAGCCCGGGAAGAAGTCGGCGTATTTGTCCATCGACTCCGCCAGCACGGTCGGGCTCACCACGTTGATGCGCAGGCCTCTGGGTAGCTCGCAGGCGGCCGCTTTCACAAAGTGATCGATGGCGCCGTTGACTGTGCTGGCGCTCACGCCCCAGTTGATCGGCTCCTCGCTCAGAATACCGCTGATCAAAGTGATGGAACCCTTGTCAGTCAGATAGGGAATGGCGGCGCGGGTCAGGTTGATCTGGCCCATCAGCTTGCTCTCCAGTCCCACCTGCCACTGCTCGTCGGTCATCTCGGTCAGGCCGTTGAAGGCCACGCTGCCGCTGGCGACGACCAGCGCATCAAACTGGCCCACTTGGGCAAACAGTGCCTTGATGGAGGCGGGATCGCGCATGTCGACCGTGGCATCGCCACGGCTGTGGCCGACCCGGATCACCTGATGATCTTTGGCAAGCAGTTCACTGACAGCTGAGCCGACGGTGCCGGAGGCACCCACAATCACAATTTTCATCTGCATCACTCCTGGTTGGGGTGTGTTGATTCTAGCGCAACATAAAATGCGAAAAAGCGCGTAAAATAAACCCATTGTTTCCATATTGGAGCTAATGATGGATATCGCCCATCTGGCCAGCTTTTATGAGGTGGTGCTGCGCGGCAGTTTCTCGGCCGCTGCCGATACGCTGGGAGTTAGCAAGGGGATGCTGAGCCGCCACGTCAGCGCGCTGGAGACCTCCCTCAATGCACAACTGTTGCAGCGCACCACCCGCCGCCTCAGTCTGACCGAGGCGGGCAAGACCCTCTATCAGCAGGCGGGGGAGATCTTCGCGCTGGCTCGGCAGGCGGAGCAGGATATTCAGGCGCTGACCGAAGAGGATTGCGGACGACTGCGCTTTACCTGCCCGGTCAGCACCGGCGATCGCATGGTGAGCGAACTGCTGACCAGCTTTGCCGCGCTCTGCCCGGGAGTGGAGGTGGAACTCAATTTCACCAACCAGATGGTCGACATGAGTCAGGGAGAAAACGACATCGCCCTGCGCGCCATGAGCGAGGTGCCGGACAATCTGGTGGCCCTGCCGCTGGGGCGGCTCAAGGATGTGGTGGTGGCCAGCCCCGCGCTGGTGGCGCGAGAGGGGTATCCTGCCACTCCCTATGAGCTGAGCGGGCGCAGCTGCCTGTTGCAGGGGCACAATCCGGCCTGGGAGCAGTGGCACTTTATCCGTGAGGGGGAAGAGGCCCACATTCTGGTGCAGGGCAAGGTGCGGGCCAACCACTACAGCACAGTGCTACAGCTGGCGCGCGCCGGTATGGGCTATGCCAAGTGCCCGCTGATGCTGGTGGAATCGCAGCTGACGGCAGGAGAGCTGGTGACCGTGCTCGACGAGTGGCAGAGCGGGCTGCATCAGCTCCATGTGCTGCATGCCCAGCAGCGTCGGGTGCCGCGCAAGATCCGGCTGTTCAAGCAGGTGCTGGCCCAGTGGTTTTCCGAGCGACCCCACTACCTGCTCTGAGCGGCGTTATTTTTCTGTCATCTTCGGCTGCTACCCTGCGCCCATCATCGGCATCAGGAAGATCAGCGGGAATGAAGAGCAATAGAGGGTTGACCGGGTTTGTGCTGCTCTGTGCAGTGTTGGGGGCTGGCAGTGTGCAGGCCATGGTGGAAGTGAAGGTGCCGGAGAATTTCCGCATCCTCGCGGTGAGCAACGGTACCTTGCAGGACGAGCAGCATGCCACCCTGGCGGATGGCGAGCAGCAACTGTTGGTGCGCTTCGAGGGGGTGATCCCCAGTCGCAGTAGTAGCGAGAATGATCGGCAGGTACGCTCAGAGCCGCAGGTGGTGCGCTATCAGGGCAGCAATCAGCATTTGCAGTTGATGGCCAGCGTACCGGGGGACGAGCGGGGGATGCAGGCCTATGCCAAGGCTCCTGTGGTAGCGCTGCAGGAGAATGGCCGCGCGCTTGCCATCCAGCAGGACGCGCTGGTGACCAGCGGCATGCTGCTTGGGGTGGATTGGAACGGCAAACTGGCTGAATACAACCGCAGCGGCGGCAAGGCGGCGCTGACGGCTGGCGCCGTTGCTACGCAGCCAACGGCCACGGCCGCTGGTGGGGCTCAACCCGTTGTGGCAGCCAGCGAGCTGGAAGGGCAGTTGCAGCAGTTGTTCCTCCAGGCAGACCCGGCCCTGCGCAAGCGCTTTATCGGTTGGGCCGTCCCACAGCTTTAAGTTTTCTGCCCGTTGCAGTAACGTGGACACTCCTTTTTCAGGCGCTCTGTTCATCGTACTCAACGAGGTTTTCATGTTTGAATTGCATTCACGCCTGCAGGCAGATACCCGGTGGCTCGGGGATCTGCCCCTCTGCCGTGTCTTGCTGGCCAAAGACAGCCAGTATCCCTGGCTGATCCTGGTACCGCGAGTAGCCAACCTGCGGGAAATTCACCATCTGGCGCCGGAGCAGCAGCAACAGCTGATGCAGGAGTCCTGCGCCGTCGCCGCTCTGATGGAGCAGGCCCTCAGCCCGGACAAGATCAACATCGGAGCGCTGGGCAATCTGGTGCCACAACTCCACCTTCACCATGTCGCCCGCTTTGCGACGGATCGCGCCTGGCCTGGCCCCATCTGGGGTGCTCATCCGGTCGTGCTTTATGAGCCACAAGTTTTGGCACAGCAGGCCGATATATGGCGTGCCCGGCTCGCCAAGCTGAGCGGTTTCACCCCTGTGGCTGCTGATAACGGAGTCAACTGAGAGGCGTGTCGCTATTTCAGTCTCCGGGCCGCGCCATCTGTTAGAGTTATGGTATAGATAAGCCCATTTTCGATGTTCAGGAAGGTCCCATGATAGTGACAAGATCCGATGACGATGCCGTATTGACCACAGAGGATGTGCTGCTCAGCCTGTGCAACTCGGTGACGGACGTTTTGAGTGCCGCGACCATGAGTCAGGTGCGGTTTTCCGGCATGGTGCAGCGGATCAGCAAGACCTGCCTCAAGCCGGATATCGGCTGCTTCGTGCTGTTCGATGGCGGTTTTTCCGGTCTGGTGGTGATCAACTTCTCCGCCGCCGCCGCCATGGAGCTGTACGAGAGCTACATGCTGAGCATGGGACTCTCCAAAGAGGATCTCGCCATTTCTCACACCTCTGACGAGGTGAGCAACGTGATGGGCGAGCTGATGAACCAGATCGTCGGCAGCTTCACCGTCAAGGTGGGTCGGGATCTGCAGACCCACATCACCCAGAACCAGCCGAAGATGCTGGCCCTCAACAAGCAGGTGATGCTGAGTGTCGATACCAATCTCGACAGCCCGGAGTCCCGCCGCGTCACCTTCTTCACCGCCCGCAACAACATCTTCTATCTGGAGCTGGCGATGGACAAAACCGAGTTCATCCGTATCCACAATGAGGGGATGGAGCACGAGGAGCTGGATCCCGATGCGCTGATCGCCCAGGCCAAGCAGGATGCCGCCAAGCCGGCTCAGGCTGCGGCCCCGGTCGCCAACGATCACGACGATCTACTCGACTCCCTGGGTATTTGAGTCAAACGCCGGATAGCAACAAGGCCACCTTCGGGTGGCCTTGTTGTATCGGTGCGCACAACAGTCGTTAGAAGTTGTAGAGCAGGCCGGTGTTGAACATCACGGATTCAGAATCGTAGAAGTTGATGTCGGAATCGGACTTGGCATAGCCAGCGGTAAAGGTTGCGGAGAGCGGCGCAATACCGAACAGGCGGTGCCAGAAGAAGGTACCGGTCAGGGCAAACTCGTCGGAGTCGGCGTTTTGGCCAAAGATGGGGTTGGCCTCATCATATTTGGTCTGGCCCAGATAGGCGTTGCTGACGAAAGACCACTGGGAAGCGCGCATGCCGTAGGTCAACTGCAGGCCGTTGCTCTTGTAGCTTTGGGCGCTGCCGTCCAGGTCGGCTTGGCGGTAGATAAAGGCTGGCTCCAGCATCTGACCGGGTGCCAGCTGCCATTTGTAGGAGAGGTCGAGGGCGTGGATCTTGCCGTTTCGATCCAGCTTGGTTGCATAGTTTGTCTGGTTATCCTTATCGTATTGCTGGCCGCTGCGCTCCTCATCCACCTCGATGTTGCGGGTGGTCAGGCTGCCATTGAAGTTGCTACCCCAGATGCTGTCCCAGGCGAAGCGAACCCCTTTTGATTTGATATCGGTCGACTGGCGATCAACGCCTACGGCGAAGGGATCGCTCCACTGCTCGGTCGGCATGGCATTAAAGACCACGGAGCCAGCTACGATGCCCTTGTCGCTCATCTCCTGACGGATACCGAGCTGCTGGGTGAAGTCGAAACGGATGGCATCCTGGATCAGGTTACCGAGGAAGACCTGGGTGCGGGTATCGGCAAAGGTGTAGCGGATATCGGCGTTGAGCAGCGGGGCAACGGCGGAGCTGCTCTCGGCACTGCCCAGTCCGCTCAGGCGGCGGTTTTCATCATCACCACTATAAAAATTCGATTCGTAATTGATGACACTGACCCCGCCAAGCAGGAAACCGGACCAGCCAGACTCCTTGGGAATTTCGCCCAAATCAGCATAAGCACTATTTGCGACCATCAGGCCCAGGCCCAGCAAGGTGGTATTGCGCATCGGATAACTCCTAAATTAAATGGTTGTGAATTATTTCAGCCGGTGAGTATAAAGAAAAAACCTTAATGGCAACTGACTCAATATTGCCAATTATCCTAACCCACTCATTTCATTCGGCGAATCGTTAATTAATTGTGCGAGATTAAGAAGAGTTCACTCGGTTGTGCTGGTATTCTATACCGCGAATATCGGGGGAAAACAATAAGATGAAACAGATTAAATCCTGGGCGCAATATTATGTCGATCTGATGACCAAGCTGGGACTGGTGCGCTTTAGCATGTTCCTGGCGGCGGGCATTATCGTGCTGGCGGTCGCCATCCAGATGGGGGTGACCCTGTTCCTGCGCGGCAATATCGATGTGATCGACTTCGTTCGCTCGGTCTTTTTTGGCCTGCTGGTGACCCCCTGGGCGGTCTATTTTCTCTCCATCGTGGTGGATCAGCTGGAGGATTCCCGTCAGCGACTGAGCCGGATGGTGCGCAAGCTGCAAGATATGCGCGAGCGGGATCTGGAGCTCAATACCCAGCTGCAGGAGAACATCAGCCGCCTCAACGCCCAGATTGCCGAGACCAACCGGGCCGAGAGCCTGCGTCTGCAGGCCATCGAGGATCTCGAGAACGAGGTGTTCCAGCGGGAGAAAGCCCAGCTCCATCTGGGGGAGCGCACCGCGCTGCTGCGCTCCTTTATCGACTGCTCCCCCGATCTGGTCTACTACCGCAACGAGGATGAGCAGTTCTCCGGCTGCAACCGCGCCATGGAAGAGCTGACCGGCAAGGTGGAGGCCGAGCTGATCGGTCTGACCCCGTTCGATGTCTACAAGCAGGAGATCGCCAACAAGGTGGTGGAGACCGACAAGCAGGTCTTTGCCAGCAACGAGCCGCTCACCTACGAGCAGTGGCTGGAGTATCCCGATGGCCGCAAGGCTTACTTCGAGCTGCGCAAGGTGCCCTTCTTCGACCGCTTCGGCAAGCGACTCGGCCTGCTCGGTTTTGGCCGCGACATCACCGAGCGCAAGCAGTATCAGGACAAGCTGGAGAAGGCGAGTCGCGACAAGACCACCTTTATCTCCACCATCAGCCACGAGTTGCGCACCCCGCTCAACGGCATCGTGGGCTTAAGCCGGATGCTGATGGATACCCCCCTCGATCCCAAGCAGCACCAGCAGCTCAAGACCATTCACCTGAGTGCGGTGACCCTTGGCAATATCTTCAACGACATCATCGACTTGGACAAACTGGATCGCCGTCGCCTCGAAATTGCGCCAACCCGTATCGACCTGCCTGCCTTCCTCGACGAGCTGGAGACCCTGTCGCGCATTCAGGCGGAGCAGAAGGGGCTCTATCTCCATTTCGATCGCGATGGCGACATGCCGCAATTTGTGATGGCTGACGGTACCCGCCTGCGTCAGGTGCTGTGGAATCTGGTGGGCAACGCGGTCAAGTTTACCGATGAGGGGGGCGTCACCGTGCGTTGTCTCTCCCATCCAGCCGACGAGCCGGGCAAGCTGGCCCTGCACTTCGAGGTGGAGGATACCGGCATCGGCATCCCGCGCGCCCAGCAGGAGAAGATCTTCGCCATGTACTATCAGGTGCAGGGCAAGAAGCACGCCACCGGCACCGGCATTGGCCTCGCGGTCTCCCGTCAGCTGGTGCAGGCGATGGGCGGGCAGCTCTATGTGGACAGCGATCCGGGCGAAGGCTCCTGCTTTACCGCCGAGCTGGAAGTGGCTTGCGCCGAGCCTGTGTTGCCAGAGCAGGAGGAGGAGATGCCCTCCCTCGATATCCTGCTGGTGGAGGATGTGGAGCTTAACGTGACAGTAGCCTGCGCCCTGCTGGGCAAGCTGGGTCATCAGGTGCAGGTGGCACGAGACGGCACCCAGGCGTTGGCGATGGCCAACCCGGATGATTTCGACCTCATTTTGCTCGATATCCAGCTGCCGGACATGACCGGCTTTGATGTGGCGAAAACCCTGCTAGAGCGTTATGGCGACAGCCTGCCACCCATGGTGGCGCTCACCGCCAACTCCACCGGCGATCGCCAGTACTACCGGGATCACGGCATGCAGGATGTGATCAACAAGCCGCTTGGCTCCAAAGCGGTGCGGGAGGTGATTGGTCACCTGTTTGCCGATCTGGCCGAGGATGAAGCGGACGAGCAGGGTGATGCGGGCAATCAGGATGCCCTGCTGGATATCCCCTTCCTCACCGATTACGCCGATACCGTGGGAAAGCAGGTGCTGCTCTCCAGCGTTGATCTGTTCGAGAAGATGATGCCGGACTACATGGCGGTGCTTGACTCCAACATGATTGCCAAGGATCAAGCTGGGGTGGTGGAAGAGGCACACAAGATAAAAGGGGCGGCAGGCTCCATCGGTCTGCGTCGACTGCAGCAGACGGCCCAGCTGATCCAGAGCCCGGATCACCCCGCCTGGTGGGAAAACGTGGAAGACTGGATTGAGACGCTGCGCCGCGAATATCCCGGCGATATCGCCCGTCTGCGGCGCTGGTTGCTGTCTTGAGGCTGGAGGTTGTCTTGAGTCTGATGGAAGTTGCTGGCAAGGAGCTGCGAGATGTATAGCCGTTTGATTACCCCTGCGCGCATCCACCCCTGGGGGAATGAGGAGCTGCTGGAGGCGACCGAGCAGGATCGCGCCCGTATCGTGCAGGCCGCGCCGGTGCGCCGGTTGCAGCAGAAGACCCAGGTCTTTCCGCTCGATGTGAAGGCCTCGGTGCGCAGCCGCCTCACCCACTCGCTGGAGGTGCAGGAGACCGGTCGCCAGATCAGCCGCCGCATTCTGGCCGCCTTGCCTGCCGGGATGGTCTGTGAAGGGGCCTTTATCAATCTGGTGGAGATGTCTTGCCTCTTGCACGATGTGGGCAACCCGCCGTTCGGCCACTTCGGTGAGCAGGTGATGAGCCAGTGGCTCGGCGAGATGCTCGCTCCCCTCTATCAGCAGGCGCTGGCGCAGCCCCCCTCGGCCCAGTGGGCTGAACTGCGTCAGGACCTGCAACTGTTTGATGGCAACGCCCAGAGTCTGCGGCTGGTGCACAGCTTGCACGAGCTCAACCTGACGCTCGGACAACTGGCGGCACTTTGCAAATACCCGCAGCAGCCGCAACCCGGCGTGAGCTATGGCCAGCATCATGGCTGGAGCAGCAAACGGGGCATCTTCTTTAGCGAGCAGCCGCTCTACCGTGCCCTCGGTCAGAGCCTGGGATTGGCCCCCGGCTGCCGTCATCCGCTGGTTTACATCATGGAGGCGGCCGATGACATCTCCTACTGCATCGCCGATCTGGAAGATGCGGTAGACCGGCGGATCCTGACTCAGGGTGAACTGCTGGCGGCGCTGCGAGCTGCTGACCAGAGTGACTACATGGGCACCTTGCTGGATGAGGCGCTGGCCTCTGGTCGGGGCTTTTTCCCCCATTTTCGCCAGCTGTTGACCCGGGATCTGGTGGCGTTGGCGGCGCAGAGCTATGTCAGCGAACATCAGGCCATTTTGCAGGGATCCTATCCGCAAGCGCTGCTGCACGGTCAGGCGCCGGCGGCGCGGGTGCTCGATATCCTCAAGCAGGTGGCCCGCGAGCTGGTCTTTATGCGTCCCGAGGTGGAAGCGCTTGAGCTGGAGGGGTATGCGGCGCTGCGCGGGGTGCTCACCAGTTATGCCTGCCTGTTGGCGCTGCCAGCGCCACAGTTTGCCCGTCTGCTGGCCGGGGAGGGGAGTCAGGCGCTTTTCTTTGCGCGCCGCCTCTATCACCGCCTCTCGGCTCGTCACCTCAAGGCCTATCGATTGGCGATCGCCACCCCGGATCCACGTTTTGCCTGTAAGCATGAGCAAGAGTGGTATTACCGGGTGCGGTTGCTGCTCGATTATGTCAGCGGCATGACGGATACCTACGTGCTGGAGGAGTACCGGCTACTCTCGGGGATCTGATGTCCCAAGCTCCCCTTCGGGCAGCATAAAATGCCGTAAAAACGTTTAAAAAGGAGTCGCAAGAGGCTTGTTTTAAATTCGGATATTTTTTAGACTTCTGCAACCTGTTCAACTTTTATCCTGTAAGGAGACGAATATGCAACATCTGATGCTCAATATTGCATTCTCTCGCGGCACTGCGTGCGGCGTGAAATCTCGTGCTCTTTTACCGCGTGGCGTAAACAGGTAACCCCTGTCTTTTTATCACCCGCGGTTCGTCCCGCAGGGTGATATCCACTTTCTCCGGGAGAACCGCATGTTCAACTGGAGAATGTCATGTCTATCGAACTGGTTTTACTGCGCAGTGTTGAATCCCTGGTCCAGAGAAGGATTGCCCGGGTCGAGCGTCGTCTCGTGCAGGTCAATCTGTCACCCGCCCTGCTCAGGGATATCGGGCTGGAAGGATATCAGGGTCAAATCGCCCTCGTTCGCGAGCGGGAGTATCAAACCGGCTTCCGCCTCGGGAATCGAATAACCTGATCGCGAGGGGGAGAATAAGATCCCCCTCGCTAGTGAAATGGCAGGCTGCCCGCCTGCCATTTTTCCATATTATGGTTGATTCCAGGTTCACATGTTGGTGACTCAGTATTATCCTCTATGCCCTCTTTGTAACAGCTGTGATTGTTTTCTCGCCTTGCGTCGTCAGGATCTGCAAGATTAGAGGTGGCAGCCCTATCTGTTTTACTTATCAGGACAAGACCTTATGCCACTTCTTCGTCAGCTTTTTCTTCCCATTTTGCTGTTGTTTTCAGGCATGTTGGCTGTTGCGGCTCCCCAGCCGCAAGATGAGAGCACAAGTAACGAAATTTCTGCACAAAAGGAGCTGCTGGTCGGGGTTCCCCGTGGTGGTTATCCCCCTTTCATCTATCAACTCCCCAACCTGCGTTATGCCGGTCCGCTCAAGGAGCTGGCCTCGCGTATTGCAGCCGAAATGGGCGTGTCATTGCGTTATATCCCCTACAACTCCTACGTAGATGCCCAGATTGCTCTCCAAGGTGGCCAGATCGATGCATTAATCGGGGTCGAACGTAATGCTCTTGAGCTGAAGGGGATAAACCATATCGGCAGTATCGGTTCATATGCCCGCTCCATTTTAATGCATACCCCGGATCAGCAATTGACCCTGGAGCAGGCGCGCAAGTTACGCTGGGTCTGTATTCGCGGGTTTGGCAGTTGTAATGAATTGGCGCGTTTGGGGATCTCTGATGTAACTGAGCTGGAGAGCCGCACTGAGGCGACCTATATGGTCAAGCTGGGCGCTGTCGATGCATATCTTGAGTTGGGGCCAATTGTTACCCTCAAGATGGAGAGAATGCCAGCGTCAATGGGGGTTGTCGCTCCTGGGTGGCTTTCTGGCAGCACGTTGACGATGGCGACCAGTTCCCTCCAGCCAGAACTGAGTGAGAAGCTTTGGCAGGCATATCAACGGATACCCGTTGCAGACTCACGATTACGGTTGCATCAGGAAGATGAACGCGCCAACGCTGGTCTGTTGCTGGAACCAGATGAGGCTAGTTGGCTGAAGCAGAGAAACAAGGTCATCAAGTTCGCCGTTGCCCCCAGATTTGCCGGCATCAGTGAAATCGATGACGAAGGTGAATTGCATGGCTATACGGCAGACCTGATGAAGTTATTGAGTCTGCGCTCCGGGATCCGCTTTGAGCTGGCGTCGACAAATACCTGGCAGGAGTCACTTAAAATGCTGAAAGAGCACAAAGTGGACCTTATTCCCTTGATGACACCGCTCAAGGATCGTCAGTCCTTTGCCTCTTTTACCTCCTCCTATCTGAAGTTAGACAGCTATGTTGTAGCCAGACACGGTGCTCGCCCGCTGAAGTCGTTGGTCGAGCTGAAAGGGCGTCTGATTGGTGGTGTGACGGGCTCTTACGAAGCCTCTCTCATTCACGCGCTGGGCGCCAATATTATCGAAGGAGGCAAAGATGCCGATTTACTGACCTTGCTTGATACTGGGCGAGCCGAATATGTGCTGTTGACCATGACCAATCTGGGACAGCAGGCGATGAAGGGGTTCAATGATAAGTATCAGGTGGTGCTGAGCTCTCCCGAATTTTCCGTACCTATCAGTATGGCCGTCGACAATGCTCAGCCCGAGTTGCTCCGAATCATGGACAAGTTGCTGCTGACCATCACGGATGAGGAGTGGCAACTGCTGGAACGACGCTGGCTCAATGTGTCGGTCAATATCGAGTCTGATTACACCCTGATTTACAAATGGTTGGCCATAGGGGGGGGCGCCTTGCTCGTCAGCGGTTTGCTGGTGATGTTCTGGGCTCGCAGTTTGCGTCGCCAGATTGCGCAGCGTAAAATCGCAGAGGACAAGCTGAACGAACAGTTGCTGTTTGTGCAGACCTTGCTCAACTCACTGCCAACCATGGTGGCGCTACGTGATAGCGAGCAGCGGATCACCTTGTGCAATCAGGCCTATCGCGATGCTTTCCTCGGTGCTGGCAGTAGCAGTGAGGAGCTGCAAAACATGCCAGAGACACTCAGAAACAGTGTGTTGGAAGAAGAGCGTTTGGTGTGGCAGACCGGACAGGATCTGGAGGGGGCAGGCAGTAACCTGCGAGCTGATGGTACGCCCTGCCATGTTATCTATGCCAAACGCCCTTATCGCGATCCCGATGGCAATATGCTGGGGGTGTTGACAGTACTGACCGATGTCAGCCGGATCAAGGAGGCGGAGGAGCGCGCCCGTCAGGCTGAAAATCGCCTTACTCAGATTACCGACAGCATGCCTGGGGTGGTCTATCAGTATTTGTGGCAAGGGCCGGGCAAGGGGCGCTTTCTTTATGCCTCTCAGGGGACCAACGAGATTCTGGGGGTATCTCACCAGGATTTATTTAACGCTGAATCGGGTGGTGAGGTATTTGGCTTTACCGAAGAAGCGCTGCAGGATTTTGTCAGCAAGGTGGCCAATCATGCCGAGACTCTGGCGCCCCTCGATCTGGAGGTCAAGGTGGAGCGACCTGATGGAGATCGCTATCTGCAAGTACGTGGCAACTTTGTCAGACAGGAGCAGCAGGCATTGATCCTTAACGGGGTGATTCAGGACATCACTGCCCTCAAGCAACAGGAATATGAGCTGCGCGAAGCTCGCGCCTATGCCGAGCAGGCGATGCAGGCTCGCAGCCGCTTTTTGGCAACGATGAGCCATGAACTACGAACACCCATTTCAGGCATGCATGGCATGCTCGAATTGCTGCAAATGAGCGAGCTCAACGACGACCAGCGTTTTATGGTGCGCAATGTGGTCACCTCGACCAACAACCTGCTCTATCTGGTCAATGACATCCTCGATTTCTCCAAGATAGAAGCGGGTCAGTTGCAGTTGAATTACCAGAGCAGCCGGTTGCAAACGGTGATCTGCGATGCCATTCGTGGCCATGCGACACTGGCTCATAACAAGGGGCTCCACGTGGTGCTGGAGTGGGAGCATCATGTGCCGGATTGGGCCGACATCGATGGGGTGCGTATTGGTCAGGTCATCTCCAACCTGCTCAACAATGCGGTGAAGTTTACCGAACAAGGGGGTATTACTATCCGGGTCAGCTATCTGAGTGAGCAACTGACCATCAGTGTCAGTGACACCGGTATCGGGATCGCCGCAGAGAAGCAGGCGCTGCTGTTCACGCCTTTTGAGCAGGTGGAGTCAGATATCAACCGTCGTTTTGGTGGCACCGGACTGGGGTTGGCAATCTGTGAGCAGCTGGTGTGCAAAATGAGGGGGGCACTGACACTGACCAGCAAGGCAGGAGAGGGCTCCAGCTTCCGCTTTACCGTGCCGCTAACCAATCCGCAGTGGGATCCCCCTGCTTTGGCTGACACAGAATGGTGGTTTTTCAGCGATGACACCAACCTCGAAGCGGCCATGGTACGGCAGGGGGCCAAGCTCAGGTACTTGGGGGCCAATGAGCTCAGTCGCTCACTGGAAGGGTTGCTGTTGGCCGATCAACGGTGGCTTGAGCAAGCGCTTGGGGGGGAATGGCAAAGCTGGCTGCAACACTCTGCGCTGAAGGGGATCATAGCGTCACCCGATGAGGCGTTACGGGGGCGGATTGGTGAACAGAAATGGTGGCGCCTGGGTCTATCTCCTCTCTATCCGGATCTTCTGCTGGAGAGCTGCCACGAATTGCTACAGGAGCGGGTCACACCAATCCTCCCTGCGCTTGCAGAGAAGCTGGGTGGCAAAGTATTGGTGGCCGATGATCATCCGGTCAATCGTGCCTTGTTGGCACGGCAGTTGGCCATTCTTGGTATCGAGGCTCAGGTCGTGGAAGATGGCGAGAAGGCTCTGCGGGCCTGGCAGGGACAGCAATTCTCTCTGCTGCTGACTGATTGCCATATGCCGGTGATGGATGGTTATGCTCTGACCAAGGCGCTGCGGGCTGCGGGAGTGACGGCCCCCATCATAGGGGTAACGGCAGATACGTCGGAAGAGGCGAGTGCTCGTATGGTAGAGGCTGGCATGAGTGACATGTTACTGAAGCCCTACCCGCTGGATATCTTGCGCCAGATGCTGGCCCATTGGCTGGCAGAGAGGACGCCAACCAGAAGCGCGGTTGCGCCCGTTGTTGGGGCTACAGGCATGCAGGCTGAGCGCTGGTTGGCGCTGTTTGGTGACGAGCTGACCGCGCGAGCCATGGCGGTGGAGTATCTCGATTCCAACCGGCAGGATGGCGAGGCCATGATGGCAGCACTGATTTGTCATGATGCCAGCGCCTTGGTAGAGACCGCCCACCGGATCAAGGGGGCTGCCCGAATGGTCGGGTTGGAGGAGCTTGCCAGCCAGGCTGCCATGCTGGAATCGGCAGCGCGATTGAAGCGGCTCGACGAGCTCGACGATCTGGTCAGCACAGTGCAGAGGTTGATGACGTCGATTGCCCACGACATTGGATTATGGCTCGATGAAAAAAGCACAACATGAGTTGGTCATCATGGTCGTGGAAGACCATGGATTTCAGCGCAAGGCGCTGCTGCACCAGATCCGCAGCCTGGGTTACCAGAATCTGCTGGAAGCGGTTGATGGTATCGAGGCGTTGGCGCTTAGCCAGCAACACAACGTCGATATCCTGTTTTGTGATCTGCGAATGCCCGGAATGGATGGCATGGCGCTGTTGCGCCGCCTGTCGCTGGGTGGTTTTCAGGGCGGCATTATCCTCTCCAGCGCGCTTGAGGGGGATGTGGTCGAAGCCGTATTGCGTATGAGTAGCGCTTATGGCTTGCAGGTGCTTGGTCGCATAGAGAAACCCTCAACGCCGCAGCAGCTCCAGCGGCTTATCCAGGCTTGGTCACCCCGGCAGGAACCCCTCAGGGAGGAAGAGGGACACAGAATAGGACTCGATGAGTTGCGTCGGGCGATCGAGCAAGATCAACTGCTGCCCTGGTATCAGCCCAAGGTGAGTTTTGCATCTGGCGAGTGGGTCGGGATGGAGGCGTTGGCCCGCTGGCAACACCCCGAGTTTGGCCTGATCCCTCCCGGGCGTTTTATTTCACTGGCGGAGCACAACGGGCTTATCGATCCGTTGACCGAGGTGATCATCAGCAAATCTCTGAGTGATGGTCATTTATGGGAGGAAACCGGGTTGTCACTCAATCTGTCGATGAACCTCTCCACCACCTCACTCATTGAAGGGGATCTTTGCAACTTATTGATTGATCAGTGCAAGCGCTGGAGTATCAATCTGGAGCTTATCACTCTGGAGGTGACCGAGAGCGCATTCGTACAGGATCTGGGCAAGTCTCTGGAGGTGCTGACCCGGCTGAGGATGCATGGCTTTGGCCTCTCCATCGATGATTTTGGTACCGGCTACTCCTCGATGCAGCAGCTGGCACTGTTGCCGTTCACCGAACTCAAGCTGGATCGCTCTTTCGTCGATCGCTGCCATGCCGATCCGTCACGTTTGGCTATCATCGAGTCCAGTATCGAGTTGGCCCGCAAGCTGGGGCTGAAGTCGGTGGCTGAAGGGGTAGAGGATGAGGCGACCTGGCGAGCGCTGGCCCAACTCGGTTGCGACCTCTGTCAGGGATTTTTCTCTGCCCGCCCGATGCCGCGCAGTGAATTGGCTAATTGGCACCGGACTTGGCAAGATAGATTGCCTACACTGATATCTATCTGATTCTGTTGGCTGGATCCCTCCGTTTGAACAAGGATGTTCATGAAAATCTCAAGCAAGTTGCTGCTCAGCTTCGGTTTTATAAACCTGCTGATCCTGCTCTCCTCCACGCTGGTCTATTACCGGCTGACCCAGATCAATCAGGCCCAACACACCCTGCTGGAGCAGGCGCTGCCCACTCTGCAGCGGGATGAAACGAGCCAGAAGGCGCTGGTTGCCACCGTTTCTGCCTTGCGTGGCTATCTGATCCTCGGCAAGGATCCGGCTCAGGCTTCCCGCCTCAAGCAGGAGTGGGAGTCGGCCTGGCAGGCCATTGCCCATCAGGCCTTCAGTCCGGCGCTCGCCAAGTCTCTCGAGACCTTCAAAAGCCATCAGGAGAAGGTGTGGACCATAGCTCAGAGCGAAGAGAATCTGCCCGCTCACACCCTGATGCTGCAGGAGGCGGGGCCGCTGGCGGAGGCGGCGCTCGATCAGTTGCAATCCTTTGCCAATGAAGAGGTTGGTACTCCGCAGGATCAGCTCTCCGGCGATCGTCGCATGCTGCTCAAGCAGGTGGGAGATGCCTACAACAGCCTCGCCAACGCCCTCTCCGCACTGCGGGATTTTCTCATCTCAGGCGATCCCGAATACCGCAGCAAATATCAGGATTACTACCAGTTTCACCAGCAGCGGGTGGCTGAGGTTAAACAGCAAGTTGCGCTCTTTACCGACACCCAGCAGAGCCTCTGGCAGCTGTTTGAAGAGATGGCGACCCCTTTCTCCGAGCTGGTGGGGCAGGTGATCGAGAAGCGCCAGGCGCCGGATTGGGATCAGGCAAACTACCTGATGGCCACCGACATCGAGCCGATGCAGTCCAGCCTCAGCGAGCAGCTGGTCCAGCAGGTGGGGAAAACCCGCGCCGAGGTGGATCAGATTTCGGCGCAGATGACCCGCGCCGGGAGGGCCATCAACCAGACACTGCTGTTGGCTACCGGCAGCGCCATCGTGCTTGGCATGGTGGTCGCATGGCTCTTTAGTCGCCGTCTGACCCGTGACATTGCCTGTCTGGTGAACCGGGCGGGGCAGGTTGCGGATGGTCGGCTGGCGGCCGAGCCCTTGCCAATCACAGGGCAGGATGAGTTGGGAGAATTGACTGGTTCCATCAACCGGATGTCTGCCCAGTTACATCATCTGGTCGGGGAGTTGCAGGGGGCTGTGGGGCAGGTCGAGGTGGCCTGTCTCGATGTGGGCAGCACCACCAGAGCCATAGTGGCGGATCTGACGGAGCAGGATCAGCGGGTCGATGCGGTGGCGGCGGCTATCGATCAGATGTCGGTGAGTGCTCGTGATGTGGCAGGCAACATTGCCGGTGTGGCGGATGGAGCCCATCAGGTGCGGCAGCAGACCCGTCAGGGAGAGGCCGCGCTGGCACGAATGAGCGATACCATGCAGCAGATTGCCGCCATGATTGGACAGGCCAACGAAGCCATGGGGCTGTTGGAGCATCAGAGTGAACAGGTGGGGCAGATCACCGAGGTGATCGCCACCATTGCGGAGCAGACCAACCTGCTGGCTCTCAATGCGGCGATCGAGGCGGCACGGGCAGGCGAGCAGGGGCGCGGTTTTGCGGTGGTGGCCGACGAGGTGCGCCAGCTGGCGACCCGCACCCATCAATCCACCGCCGAGATCAGCCAGACTATTGCGGCCATCTCCCAGCAGACTCGCCAGACGGTGAGCACCGTCAGCAGCGGCACCCGGTTGGTAGAGCAAGGGCGGGATGCCGTTGGATTGGTGACCGATACCCTGAGTGCCATGAACCAGCTGGTGCAGTCGCTGTCGGGCCAGCTGGAGGCCATTTCGGTGGCAACCGAGCAGCAGTCGCGGGTGGCCGCCGAGGTATCCGGGACGGTCGACGACATTGCCGGGCTCAGTCGGCAATCCTGTCAGCGTAGTCAGCAGGGGGAGGAGATCGTAGCCAGACTGGCTGGCGATACCGGCAAGCTGAAGGCGGTCATCGCCCGCTTTGATCTTGATGCCTGAGATGGCGGGAGCATCCCGCCATTGCTATTGCCATTCACCGGGCCGTCTGGCCCGTGGGTTTAGTCCAGACGTCGGAAGGTGTGGTTGTCGAAGCTGCTGGTTGTCTCCCGGTTGAGCAGGCTGACCAGCAAAATCGCCCGTTTCTCTCCATCCGGCTCCATATAGATGGCTTCGAAGCCGGCAAGCGGCCCCTCTTCAATCAGCACCTTGTCGCCCGAGCAGGGCAGGCAGGCGTAGCTGGCTCTCGCCTCGTCGCTGTCATCGCGGCTCATCAGCTGATAGACCAGCTTGCTGCTGATGGGGGTCCATTCACTGCCAAAGTGGATGATCCGGCTGATGCCGCGGGTCGATTTCAGGGTGACCGGTGTCACCTCTTCCAGATCGACAAAGATAAACAGGTAGTTGGGGAACATGGGTTCCCGTACCGGAACTCGCTTGCCCCGGCGCAGCTTCTCGATCTCCACCATGGGGTAATAGGATTCGATACCCTGGGCATCGAGGTGGGCGCGGGCGCGGGCCTCTTCTTTTGGCTTGCAGTAGGCCAGATACCATTTTTTCATGTTATGAGTATGTTCGTGTTGCCGTGCTCGCGGATATGATAGCGGCGCCAATAAAAAAGGCCACGCATTGCGTGGCCTTTTTTGCCGAGTGAGCAATTACCAACCTTTTACCAGGCCGCCTTTGAACAGCTCCAACCCTTTCTTATAGACATCATCAGTCTGGAAAGCTTGTACGAACTGTTTGACCTTCTCGTCATCCTTGTTGTTGTCGCGGGCGACGATCAGGTTGACGTACGGGGACTCTTTGTCTTCAACAAACAGGCCGTTTTCGGTCGGGGTCAGACCAATCTGACCGGCGAAGGTGTTGTTGATGATAGCGAGATCCACATCTTCCAGCGAGCGCGGCAGCTGGGCTGCTTCCAGCTCGACAATCTTGAAGTTGCGCGGGTTGCTGGCGATATCCAGCACGGTGGCTTCCAGACCGGCGCCATCCTTCAGGGTGATCAGACCCTGTTTGGCCAGCAGGATCAGCGAGCGACCCAGGTTGGTCGGATCGTTCGGTACCGCGATCTGGGCGCCATCTTGCAGTTCGCTCAGCGCCTTGATCTTCTTGGAGTAACCGGCAATCGGGTAGACGAAGGTGTTGCCAACCGGCACCAGCTTGAAGCCGCGATCACGCACCTGCGCATCCAGATAGGGTTTGTGCTGGAAAGCGTTGACGTCGATGCTGCCATCGTTCAGCGCCACGTTCGGGGTGACGTAGTCGGAGAAGTTGACCACCTCGACGGTCAGACCGTATTTCTCTTTGGCTACCTTGGCAGCCACTTCAACCAGTTCGGTCTCCGGGCCGGCAATAGCGCCCACTTTCAGAACCTTGCTCTCTTCTTTTTGACCGCAACCGGCCAGAACCAGACCAGCCAGCAGGGCAGCCGCAACGGATTTGATGCCAAATTTCATAAAACCTCCTGTCAGAAATCGACGATTAACGATGATCACATTTGTTGACCAGGCGCTCACCCGCGCTCTGGATAAGTTGAACCAGTACTACCAGGATAACCACGGTCACCAGCATGACGGTCGGGTCAAAGCGCTGATAACCATAACGAATACCCACATCCCCCAGACCACCGCCACCGATGGCCCCGGCCATGGCCGAGTAGTTCACCAGAGTGACGAGGGTAATGGTGACACTGTTGAGGATGCCGGGCAGAGCCTCTGGCAGCAGCACCTTGGTGATAATTTGCAGCGGCTTGGCGCCCATCGCCTTGGCCGCTTCCAGCAGGCCGTCCGGCACTTCCATCAGGGCCCCTTCCACCAGACGGGCGATGAATGGGATGCAGCCGACAGTCAGCGGCACGATGGCAGCGATGGTGCCGATACTGGTGCCGACAATCAGCCGGGTCAGCGGAATGATGGCGACCAGCAGGATGATAAAGGGCACTGAGCGACCCACGTTGACCACCATGCCCAGGGTGCGGTTGAGCAGTGGGTTGGCCAGGATCTGGCCAGCTTTGGTCACATGCAGCGCCACGCCGAGCGGCAGACCCAGCAGGCAGCCAAACAGGGCGGAGGCAAACACCATGATCAGGGTGTCGCCCAGGGCCGTGATGAGTAGATTAATCATGGCTTCGGACATAACCCATTACCTCCAGCTGAATGTGGTTGTCGATAAGGAACTGCTGGGTCGCCTCGCACTGGGCTTCATCCCCGAACAGCTCGGCCAGCAGGAAACCGAATTTGACGCCTCCGGCGTATTCGATGTCTGCGCTCAGAATGCTGATGTCGATATTGAAACGGCGGCTCGCCTCGGAGATCAGCGGCGTATCGACCGTGCTGCCGGTAAAGCCAAGCTTCACCAGCGGGTAGCTGCCCGGCACCCGCTCGCTGCTCATCCGATCCTGATACTCCTGCGGTACCTCCAGATGGATGGTGGAGTGGATGAAGTCACGGGCCAGCTGGGTCTTGGCGTTGCTGAAGAACCAGGCCACTTCGCCCTGTTCGATCAGGCGGCCATCGCTGATGATGGCCACTTCGTCACAAATCCCCTTCACCACATCCATCTCGTGGGTGATGAGCAGGATGGTGAGCCCCAGCTTGACGTTGATCTCCTTGAGCAGGGTCAGGATCGAGCGGGTGGTCTGCGGGTCGAGGGCCGAGGTGGCCTCGTCACAGAGCAATACCTTGGGGGCCGGTGCCAGTGCGCGGGCAATGGCGACGCGCTGCTTCTGACCGCCGGAAAGCTCGGACGGATAGGCCTGGGCACGGGCTTCCAGCCCGACCAGCGCCAGCAGCTCGGCAACCCGTTGCTGGATCTTTTCTTTGCTCCAGCCTGCCAGCTCCAGCGGAAAGGCGATGTTGGCAAACACGGTGCGGGAGGCAAGCAGGTTGAAGTGCTGGAAGATCATCCCGATCTGGCGGCGAGCCTGGGTCAGATCCCGTTCGCTCAGAGCGACCAGATCCTGGCCATCAACGATAACTTGACCCTCTGTCGGGCGCTCCAGCAGGTTGACACAACGAATGAGGGTACTCTTGCCGGCACCGGAGGCACCGATCACCCCGAAAATTTTGCCTTGGGGTACATGCAGACTCACATCACGCAGGGCGTGCACGGCGTCACTGCCTGTACCGTAGACTTTGTTGAGACCGATCAACTTAATCATGGATTCTTCCGTGCTAACAGCCTTAAAGCACAGGGCGCTACAGGCGGGGAAATTGGGCAGAGGTTCCACTGGGTTACTCTGTCATCATGGAGGATGATGCTAAGATGTCTGGATGGCCATGTCAACGCATGTTTTTACGTCTAGACGTCTAAAAAAGTGATAAGGATTTCTGTCAGGCGGATAACGATCAGGATGGTATTGTTGCTCTTCCAGATCCTGTTTCGTCCCTACGGGATATGACCGAATTAAAGATGGTTTATATCGGGTATATGATGGTTTTATTAGTGTGCCAGCCCGTTTCTGTTCACATCTGCTGTCGAGCTAATGCTCCTCCATCGTTACACAAATTGCTGCACAAAGCGTTCCCTATTCTCGACCGGATCACCTGACCGTCACTTTGTCGGCGTCAACCTTGATGCAGCGCAAGGGGGGCTCGGATAGGGATTGGGTCGGTGGCGCCGGTTTTTTATACTGATGTTGTCGACAAACATGGAGGGCAGTGCGATGAGATTCCAACAGATCAAAGAGTTGCTGCACTATCTTGAGCAGGTTCACCACCAGCTCGGACTCTGTTACGGGCGTTTGACCAGTCAGGTGGACAGCGAACGCAGCCGGATGTTGCTGGTCTATCTGCAAGGGCGTGAGGATGCGGCCAGTGCCCATCTGCACGAATATACCGCTCAGCTGGGAGATGCGGTCAGGGAGACCTGGCTGAACCAGAGTTTCAGCGAGGATATGCTGCCTGCCATTACCCGCTTCGAGCTGCCGGCATCAGTCCAGACTCAGGATATCGTCACTCAGGTATGCCGCTGGGAAGAGCAGCTGGTGGGCGAACTGAGTCATCTGGCCCGGGAGTGCCCGACACCGGCCACCACCGCTTTGCTCGAGAATCTGGCCGGGCTGGAGCAGACCCGCCTGACCCGACTGGTGCACGGAGTGCACCGACTCGACGACATGTAGCGGGTGATAAGCGCCAAACTCGCAAGATGACGGCCAAACAAAAGGGCCCGGCAGCAGTGTCGGGCCCTTTCAATTGGTATCTGCTGACTTGCCGTGAGCGTCGGTCAGCCCTGCTGCTCGGCCGCGTAGAGGGCGGCCCCGATAATGCCCGCCTGATTGAGGCTGGCCGCCGGAATAAGCGGCGCCCGGGTCTCGATGCGATCGACAAACTTATCCAGCTTGGCTGCGCTGCCGCCCCCCAGAATGAAGAGGTCGGGGGAGAAGAGAAACTCGAGGCGCGCCAGATACTTGTTGAAACGCTTGCCCCAGCGGTTCCAGGAGAGATCTTCCCGTTTGCGCGCCGCATCGGAGCAGTAGTGCTCGGCGATCATTCCTTCCAGCATCAGATGGCCCAGCTCGGTGTTGGGTAGCAGATGGCCGTTGACGAAGATGGCGGTGCCGATGCCGGTACCGACCGTGATGAGGATGATGACCCCCTTGCGATCCTTGCCAGCACCAAAGCGCATCTCGGCCAGACCGGCGGCATCGGCATCGTTCAGCACATAGCAGGGCTTGCCGGTGACATCGGCAAACAGATGCTCGGCATCGGTTTCGATCCAGCTCTTGTCGATGTTGGCGGCACTCTTGGCAACCCCGTTGTGGATGGTGGCGGGAAAGCCGCAACCCACCGGTCCTTTCCAGTCGAAATGTTCGACCAGCGCCTTGAGGGTATGGGCGATGGCGGCCGGGGTGGCCGGTTGCGGTGTGGCAATGCGATGGCGCTCGCCAATCAATTCGCCGGTTTTGGTATCCACCAGACAGCCCTTGATCCCTGAGCCTCCAATATCCACTCCCAACATATGCATCTGTGTTGTCCTTGTTGTGTGCCGAGCAGTTTGCAGTGACCACGCTGTTATGGGCACTGCAGGTCGGCAGAGCATGAAAAAAGTGCTGCAATCCGGCAAGGGGCAGATCACTTATGCGTGATCCGACAGACCTTTTTCGATGCAGCGGATCAGCAAACGGGTCTTCTTGTTCTCTTCATCCTGACGCCGGGCAAGGGTGGCCAGCGCCCATTCGATATGTTCGGCCACCATGGGTTCGGCGGTGGTCAGCCCCAGTTGCAGGGCCGCGATCACCTCGGGGGTCGCCGGGCCATTGCCAAGGGCGACCGCCAGATTGCGGCGCCAGCGCTGGTAACCGATGCGGCGGATCGGGCTCCCCTCGGTCTGTTTGAGGAAATCGCTCTCGCTCCAGCACCACAGCGTCAGCAGGGGGGGGCGGTGCAGACTGGGGCGCGGGCTGAAGTCGGGTTCCGGGCTGGCATCGGCGTAGCGATTCCAGGGGCAGATAAGCTGGCAGTCGTCGCAGCCGTAGATGCGGTTGCCCATCAGGGGCCTGAACTCTTCCGGAATAGGGCCGTCATTCTCGATGGTGAGATAGGAGATGCAGCGGCGGCCATCTACTACATAGGGGGCGACAATGGCGCCGGTCGGGCAGATGTTGATGCAGGCGACACACTTGCCGCACTGCTCCTTCTCCACTGGCTGGTCGAGCGGCAGCGGCAGGTTGAGCAACAGCTCACCGAGAAAGAAGAAGGAGCCGGCCGATTCGTTGAGCAGCAGTGAGTGTTTGCCAACCCAGCCGAGGCCCGCCTTGGCTGCCAGCGGCCGCTCGAGGATGGGGGCGGAGTCAACGAAGGGGCGCCACTCACCCAAGGTATCTTCGGTGCCTTGAAACAGCTCGGCGCAGCGCGCTTCGATGCGATCACCCAGCTGTTTGAGCCGGTTGCGCAGCACCTTGTGGTAGTCGCGACCGAGAGCATAGCGGCTGATATAGCCGAGGGTCGGATCGCGCAGGGTGGCGGCAAAACCCGCCTCGAACGGCAGGTAGTTCATCCGCACCGACAACACCCGCACCGTGCCCGGCAGCAGCTCGTGGGCGCGCGCGCGCATCATGCCGTGGCGCGCCATGTAATCCATGCTGCCGTGATAGCCCGCATCCAGCCAGGCCTGCAATCTCGGCTCTTCGATACGCAGATCAGTGTCGGTGATGCCCGCCTGGTCAAATCCTAGCTCCCGTGCCCAGAGCTTGATATCGTGGGCCAGCTGGTGGAAGTCAGGAGCGCTCATGCGGCTTGGCCTGGCTGGCGTTTGCTGGCGTGGGTCGATTGATAAGAGGCGGGAGCCGTCATGGTAGAGATCATCAGGGGCGCGTTGGGCACAAAAGAGGGGGGCAGTTTACCACAGGGGCTGTGGCAGACTGAACAGATCCGCGCACTGGAGCTCAACTGGGCCGCGCGTGAGGGGCAACCTCTCTATGCCCTGATGGAGCGAGCAGGTGCTGCGTTGCGCACCTATGCCACCCTGCATTGGCCCGACAGTCGCTGCTGGTGGATCTTCGTCGGCCCCGGTAATAACGGCGGTGATGGCTATGTGCTGGCCCGCCTTGCCCGCCAGATTGGCATCGAGGTGGTGGTGATTGCCGCCAGAGCACCCGACCAACTGAAGGGGGATGCCAGACGGGCCGCCGATGAGTGGCTGGCGGCCGGTGGCCGGGTCTGGCTGGCCGAGCAGTTTGATGGGGACCTGCACTCCACCCCGGATCTGGTGGTCGATGCCCTGCTTGGCACCGGCGTCAACATGCCCCTCTCGCCACTACTGACAAAGATCGTCGCAACAATCAATGGCTTGGCTGTGCCCGTGCTGGCGGTGGATCTCCCCTCCGGCCTCAACGGCGATACCGGCCGTGCCATGGGGGCTGTGGTGCAGGCCACTCGCACCCTCACCTTTATCGGTATCAAGCAGGGGATGCTCACCGGCGACGGGGTGGATTGTGTCGGCCAGCTCGACTGTGATCCCCTTGGCGTGACGCCTGATGACACAATGCTGCCCGCCGCCTGGCGTATCGATTATCCACTGCTCAGCACGCAGTTGACCCCGCGCCCGCGCGCTTCCCACAAGGGCTCTTATGGCAAGGTACTGCTGGTGGGGGGCAATCGCGGCATGCAGGGGGCCATCGTGCTGGCGGCTCGCGCCTGCCTGCGGGCGGGGGCCGGGCTGGTGCGGGTGTGTCAGCATCCGGAGCATCCACCGGTCAGCCTCTATCAACCCGAACTGATGAGTCTCACTACCGCTGATGACGAGGGGTGGGCGTCGGTGCGGGTCATTGGCCCCGGGCTCGGTCAGGATGAGTGGGGAAGCGCGCAAATCGCCCGTTATCTCACCGACCGGCTGCCACTGGTTTTGGACGCCGATGGATTGAATTGGCTGGCGCAATCTCCCCGCCATCAGGATAATTGGGTGCTCACGCCCCATCCCGGCGAAGCTGCGCGCCTGCTGGGATGCTCCATTGCCGAGATTGAAACCGATCGGTTTGCCGCCGTGCAGGCGCTGCAGCGGCGTTATGGCGGTGTGGTGTTGTTAAAAGGGGCGGGAACACTTATTTATGACGGCGAGCGGGTAGCTCTCTGTTGTGAAGGCAATCCCGGCATGGCAAGTGGCGGCATGGGCGATCTGTTATCTGGTATAATCGCCGCCCTTTTGGCCCAGGGCTGGTCTGCCACCATGGCAAGCTGGCTGGGCGCCGTGATCCACGGCGAGGCTGCAGATCAGGCCGCCGCTGACGGCGAACGGGGCATGCTGGCGTCAGATCTGCTGCCGCTGATCCGCAAACTGGTTAATCCCGACACCATTACAAGTTAAAAGAAGAACATGGCAAAACAGTTGATGATGACACTGCCGGACGAGGCAGCAACCGTGGCACTGGGTGGCCGTCTGGCACAGGCCTGCCAGCAGGCGACCACAGTGTTTTTGCATGGCACGCTTGGCGCCGGTAAAACCACCCTGACCCGCGGCTGGGTGCAGGGCCTTGGCCATCAGGGCAAGGTAAAAAGCCCGACTTACACCTTGGTCGAACCCTATGAACTCGATGGCTGGCAGGTCTACCATTTCGATCTCTATCGCCTGGCAGATCCGGAAGAGCTGGAATTCATGGGCATTCGGGACTATTTTGCCGCCAACACTCTCTGTCTGGTGGAGTGGTCCGAGAAGGGCGAGGGCTGGTTACCGGCTCCCGACCTGGAAATTACCCTCACTTATGTAGGCGAGCAGCGCGAGGTTCTGATAGAGGCTCGCACTGCTATTGGCGAAGCCATTCTGGAACGGTTGTCATCTACGTGCGCTTGATCCTTGTTATTGCTCTCTCTTTGATGGCGTTACCCTCTTGGGCGAATCAGCTCAAGAGCGTACGAATCTGGCCATCACCGGATAACACCCGGGTGGTGCTCGATATGAGCAGCGCCCCCAATTACAACTACTTCACCCTCACCGGCCCGGATCGGCTGGTAATCGATCTGAAAGGGGCGAGCAACGCCGCCAATCTGGCCCGGATCGAGAACAACAGCGAACTGGTGCGCAAGATCCGCCAGAGTACACCGCTGGAGAAGGGGGGTCTGCGACTGGTGATGGATCTCAGCTCCGCCATCAAGCCGGTGGTCTTTCCGTTAGCGCCAGCCGGACCCTATGGCCACCGTCTGGTCATCGACCTTCCTTATGAAGAGAAGCGCTCGGCGGCTGCGGTGCAATCCACGCCTGTTGGTGGCAAGGGCAAAGGGGTGGTGATTGCCATCGACCCGGGCCACGGCGGGGAAGACCCGGGCTCCATCGGCCCGCGCCGCACCTACGAGAAGCGGGTCACGCTGGCGGTCTCCCAGAAGCTGGCGGCACTGATCGACCGTGAGCCGGGGATGCGCGCCGTGCTGACCCGTCGTGGCGACTATTTCGTCGACCTCAACAAGCGTTCCGAGATTGCCCGCAAGGCGAAGGCGGATCTGCTGGTCTCTATCCATGCAGACAGTTTTCATAACTCGACCCCGCGCGGTGCCTCGGTCTGGGTCTTGTCGACCAACCGTGCCAACCGCGAGATGGGCAGCTGGCTGGAGAAGCAGGAGAAGCAGGGCGAGCTGCTGGGCGGTGTCGGCAAGGTGTTGGCGGAATCCGATCCCAACCCCTATCTGGCACAGACCTTCCTCGACCTCTCCATGGACAAGTCCCGTGCCGAAGGATATGACGTCAGCCGCCAGATCCTGCGCTCCATGGGCAAGGTCGCCCGACTGCACAAGAAGGCGCCGGAACACGCCAGTCTGGCGGTGCTGAAGGCGCCGGATATTCCATCCGTGCTGGTCGAAACCGGCTTTATCTCCAACCATGCGGAAGAGAAGCTGCTGGCTACCGCCAGCTATCAGGACCAGCTGGCCCGCGCCATCTTCGAGGGGATCCGCAACTACTACCGCGCCCACCCGACCAAGGGGGCCATGCTGACCGGCAAAGGGCAGGTGAGCCAACCTGCCGCTACTCGCCCCGCACCGGTAGCCCGGCAGCCGGTGAGCCAGCCCAGGCAGACACAGTCGCAGTCGGTAGTGACCAACAAGATGCCCGCCACCGCCCGTGACGGCGGTGCTGGGAGCGGCTCTGGCGCCGGGGTGATCAAGCCTTACTCGGCGGCAGCGCAGGAGAGCGGTGCACCGGTCAGCAGTGTGGGCGACTATGACAAATCGCGGATGCTCCGCCATGTGGTCAAACGGGGTGAGAGCCTCTCTCGCCTTGCCGAGAAGCATGGAGTGAGTCAGTCCACTCTGGTGGAGATCAACCAGCTGCGCAGCCGGGATATTCAGATTGGTCAGACTATCTATATCCCTCAGCAGGGGCAGAGCCGCGCTGCTGCCCCCGTTCGCAGTGACGACAAGTCGCAGATGATCCGCCATGTGGTCAAGCGGGGCGAGAGCCTCTCCCGCCTTGCCGAGAAACATGGGGTGAGTCAGGCACGGCTGGTAGAGATCAACAAGCTCAAGTCGCGGAATATTCAGGTAGGGCAGGTGCTCTACATTCCGCAAAACTGACGCGCGGGATTGGGCGATGCCACTCCCGTTGTTAGCGAATACCATCAGCAAGATTGAAATTCAGGAGTAAGTGATGCCGATCCGTATATTACCCCCGATTCTGGCCAACCAGATTCCGGTTGGTGGAGAGGTGGTGGAGCGGCCCTCCTGGAGCCTTAAGAGACTGACCATCCGCAAGATAGAAATTCAGGAGTAAATGATGCCGATCCGTATTTTGCCACCCATTCTGGCCAACCAGATTGCAGCCGGAGAGGTGGTGGAGCGGCCCTCTTCTGTGGTGAAAGAGCTGGTGGAAAACAGCTTGGATGCGGGGGCCGACCGGGTCGAGATCGACATCGACAAGGGGGGCGCCAAGCTGATCCGCATCCGTGACAACGGCTGTGGCGTCGCCAAAGACGAGCTGGTGCTGGCGCTGTCGCGTCATGCGACCTCCAAGGTGGCCACGCTGGACGATCTGGAAGGGATCAACAGCCTCGGTTTTCGTGGTGAGGCGCTCGCCTCTATCAGCTCGGTTTCCCGTCTCACCTTCACCTCCCGCACCGCCGAGCAGTCCGAAGCCTGGCAAGCCCAGGCGGAAGGGCGCGAAATGAGCGTCACTATCAAGCCGGCGGCACATCCGGTGGGCACCACGGTGGAGGTGGTGGATCTCTTCTTCAATACCCCGGCGCGGCGCAAGTTCATGCGCAGCGAAAAGACCGAGTTTGCCCATATCGACGAGCTGGTGCGCCGCATTGCGCTCTCCCGCTTCGATGCCACCCTGATCCTGCGCCACAATGGCAAGGTGGTGCGCCAGTACAAGGCCGCCAATACCGTGCCGGAGCAGGAGCGACGTCTCGCCGCCGTTTGCGGCACTCCCTTCATGCACCATGCGCTGGCGGTGGAGAGCGAGCATAGCGACGTGCGGTTGTGGGGCTGGTTGGCGACTCCGGAGGGGGCAAGACCGCAAAACGATCTGCAATACACCTATGTCAACGGCCGGATGATGCGCGACAAGCTCATCAACCACGCCATTCGTCAGGCCTATGACGAGTTGTTGCCTCCCGACCGCTTCGCCGCCTATGTGCTCTATATCGAGCTGGATCCCCGTCAGGTGGATGTCAACGTCCACCCGGCCAAGCATGAGGTACGCTTCCATCAGGCGCGACTGATCCACGACTTTATCTTTCAGGCGCTGTTTACTGCGCTGCGCCGCGAAGGCGTCAGTGCCGCTCATCAGGATGCCCCGCTGGCCGAAACTCTGGTCGAGCTGCCGGTCAGTCTGCAGATTGAATATCCCGGTCAGGCGCCACGTCCCGAATGGTACGGTGCCGAGCACAGCTACCGGGCACCTGCACAGGTGCGGGAGGGGGGCGGTGGGGCTGGCCGAGCCAGCAATTATCAACCGCCCGAGCCCCCAAGCCGGGAGGCGATGCGCGGCATGGGCGCTCTGCTAACTACGCTGCCTATCGAAGCTGAGGCTGCTCCTGTGCAGCCCACTGATCCAGTGCCGTCACCCAAACAGGGGGGATGTCGCGCCCTGACACTGGTGGAGCAGGCTTACCTGTTGATCGAGCGGGATAATCAGCTGGCGCTGCTCTCGCTGGTACGCGCCGAGCGGGTGCTGCTGCGCCACTGGCTGCTGGAGACCTGGGGTCAGGGGCTGGCGGCCCAGCCACTGTTGCTGCCGGTCTCCTTCAAATTGCCGAAAAATTTGATCGCGCTGGTGACCGAGCAGGAGCGTTTGCTGAAACGGATGGGGCTGGAGTTGAAAAGCGGGGGGCGTGACACCATGATCCTGACTCGGGTGCCGGCTCTGCTGCGCCAGACCGATCTGGTTCGTCTGTTACCCGAATTGCTGCAAATTATCGAGGGCGGATCTGACAGTGATGCTGGTCAGCAGGCTGAAGTATTATGCCAATGGCTGGTGGAGCAGGGGATAAGCCGCGAGAAGATATACGATTTTTCAACTGCCAGTCGTCTGCTGACGGAACTTGTGACCGATTTCAGTGACCAACTGGCAGACATTCGCATGGTGCGCCCTCTTTCGCTGGCGACCGTGCTGGAGGAGTTTGAACATGGCGAGTGACTTGCCGACCGCAATTTTTCTGATGGGGCCGACGGCCTCCGGCAAGACGGATCTCGCCATTGAACTGTGCCAGGCATTGCCTTGCGACATCATCAGCGTCGATTCTGCGCTGATCTATCGCGGCATGGATATAGGTACGGCCAAGCCGACCGCCGATGAACTGGCACGTGCCCCGCACCGGCTGATCGATATTCTTGATCCCGCTGTGAGTTATTCGGCAGCCGATTTTTGCAAGGATGCCCTGCGGGAGATGAAAGAGATCGCCGGCCGCGGCCGCATTCCGCTGCTGGTGGGCGGCACAATGCTCTATTTCAAGGCGCTGCTGGAGGGATTGTCCCCGCTGCCCTCTGCCGATCCCGCCATTCGTGCCGGGATTGAGGAAGAGGCTGCCCGCCTCGGTTGGCAGGCGCTGCACGATGAGCTGGTGCGCATCGACCCGGTGGCCGGTGCGCGGATCCACCCCAATGACCCGCAACGACTCTCCCGGGCGCTGGAGGTCTACCGCATCAGCGGCAAGACCCTTACCGAGCTGACGCAGGTGCAGGGGGAGGGCTTGCCCTATCGGGTGCAGCAGTTTGCCATCGCCCCGAGCGATCGCGCCGTGCTGCATCAGCGGATCGAACAACGCTTTGACAAGATGCTGCAAGGCGGCTTTGAACAGGAGGTTCGTGCGCTGATGGCGCGCGGCGATCTGCACCCGGATCTCCCCTCCATTCGCTGTGTGGGTTATCGCCAAATGTGGGACTACCTGTGCGGTGAAGTGGGGTATGATGAGATGCGTTATCGTGGCATTGTTGCCACACGCCAATTGGCAAAACGACAGATGACCTGGTTGCGCGGCTGGCCCGATGTGACCTGGTTGGAATCTGGTGAGTCTGGCAATCTCGACCGCGTGCTTGCTCGCGCTGGTGCGGCTTGACACTCCCTGTATAATCAGGTTGTTATATTGATATTCGGTGTTTAAAAACAACAAACTATAAGGAAAAGAAAAATGGCTAAGGGGCAATCTCTCCAAGACCCGTTTTTGAATGCGCTGCGCCGTGAGCGGATTCCTGTTTCTATCTATTTGGTGAACGGCATCAAACTGCAAGGTCAGATCGAGTCTTTTGACCAGTTTGTTATCCTGCTGAAAAACACCGTGAGCCAGATGGTTTACAAGCACGCCATCTCGACTGTCGTACCGGCCCGTGCCGTCAATCATCACCAGCCCACTCCGGGTGGCGCGGCTGATGAACAGGGTGATGCCGAGGCGTGATATCCCTGGGCGAGTCGACTCGCCAACTCAGATTCATCATGATTCCTGTTAAGGAGCAAGCGCTTGTTTGACCGTTATGCAGCTGGCGAACAGGCCGTTCTGGTGCATGTCAACTTCAGTGATGAGGGTGAGCGGGAGGATCTGGAAGAGCTCAAGATGTTGGTGAGCTCGGCCGGAGTCAATGCGCTGGGGGTAATTACCACCAGTCGCAGTGCGCCCAGTGCCAAATTTTTTGTCGGCAGTGGCAAGGCTGAAGAGATCGCGTCCCAAGTCCAGATGCTGGATGCCGACGTCGTCATCTTCAACCATGCCCTGACCCCTGCCCAGGAGCGCAACCTGGAGCGTCTGTTCCAGTGCCGGGTGGTGGATCGAACCGGCCTGATCCTCGATATCTTTGCCCAGCGCGCCCGTACCCACGAAGGTAAACTGCAGGTCGAACTGGCCCAGTTGCGCCATCTTTCCACTCGTCTGGTGCGAGGCTGGACCCACCTTGAGCGTCAAAAGGGCGGGATCGGTCTGCGTGGCCCGGGTGAAACCCAGCTTGAAACTGACCGACGTCTGCTGCGGGAACGCATCAAGGCGATATTGCGTCGGCTCGACAAGGTGGCCAAGCAGCGGGAGCAGGGACGCCGTGCCCGCAACCGCAACGAAGTGCCGACGGTGTCACTGGTTGGTTACACCAACGCCGGAAAGTCCACTTTGTTCAACCAACTTACAGCTGCCAGCGTGTATGCTGCCGACCAATTGTTCGCAACTCTGGATCCCACCCTGCGTAAACTGGTGATCCGGGATGTGGGTGATGTGATTTTGGCGGATACAGTTGGATTTATTCGACACTTGCCCCATGATCTGGTCGCGGCCTTCAAGGCGACCCTGCAGGAGACCCGTGAAGCGGATCTGCTGCTGCATGTGGTGGACTGTGCCGATGAGCAGATGCAGGAGAATATCGACTCCGTGCAGCAGGTGCTCGCCGAGATCGAAGCCGATGACAGGCCCCAGCTGATGATCTGCAACAAGATCGACAAGCTGGCGGATCGTCCGGCAGGTCTGGAGCGAGATGACGAGGGGCGCCCGTTGCGCGTCTGGTTGTCGGCCCAGACTGGTGAAGGTTGTGAGCATCTGTTTACGGCGCTGACCGAATTGCTGGCTGGCTCCATGGTGCATCACACCCTGCAGTTGCCTCCTTCTGCCTCGAGATTGCGCAGTGCGCTCTATCAGCTGAAAGGGATTGAGCAGGAAGGTTTTAGCGAGGAGGGTGATTTCGTGCTGGAAGTCCGCTTGCAAGTGGCCGACTGGAACCGCCTCGTGAAACAGGAAGGTGAGAGTTTACAACGCTTTATCAGGCATTGATTCGTTGATGAAGATGAACCCTTAGGGGCTTCGCAACGTATGATGGCCCGATAGAGATGATATCCATCCGCATGTATTAATGGAGACGCTGATGGCTTGGAATGAGCCTGGTAACAACGGCAAAGACCGTGACCCTTGGGGGAATAACGGCAAGAATCAGGGACCCCCTGATCTGGATGAAATGCTGCGCAAAGTGAGTCGCCGTTTCGGTGGCTTGTTTGGTGGCGGCAAATCTGGCGGCGATGTAGGTCGCTTTGGTATCTCCATCGCGCTGGTTGTGGCTGTGGTGGTGTGGGTCGTCAGCGGCTTCTACACCATTCGCGAAGCGGAGCGTGGTGCCGTGCTGCGGTTTGGCAAGTTTTCCCATATTGTCGAGCCGGGCCTGCGCTGGAAGCCGACCTTTATCGATCAGGTGATCCCGGTGGACGTCGAGTCCGTGCGCTCCCTGCCTGCCTCCGGTTTCATGCTGACTCAGGATGAAAACGTGGTACGGGTCGAGATGGACGTGCAGTACCGTGTGGTCAATCCCGAGCAGTATCTGTTCAGCGTGACCAATGCCGACGAGAGTCTGGGTCAGGCTACCGATAGCGCCTTGCGCTATGTAGTGGGCCATACCCGGATGGATGACGTGCTGACCACCGGTCGTGAGAAGGTGCGTCAGGAGACCTGGCAGGTGATCGATGGCATCATCGAGCCTTACCAGATGGGTCTGCAGATCGTCGACGTCAACTTCCTGCCGGCGCGTCCGCCGGAAGAGGTGAAAGACGCCTTTGATGACGCCATCTCCGCTCAGGAAGATGAACAGCGCTTCATTCGTGAAGCAGAAGCCTATGCCCGTGAAGTGGAGCCCAAGGCCCGTGGCCAGGTGAAGCGTCTGGAGCAGGAAGCGGAAGCTTACAAATCCCAGATCGTGTTGAAAGCCCAGGGTGAAGTCGCTCGCTTCAACGAGCTGCTGCCCCAGTATCTGGCTGCTCCCGAGCTGACCCGTGAGCGTATCTATCTGGAAACCATGGAAGAGCTCTATCAGCAGGCCAACAAGGTGGTGGTCGACATGCCGGCTGGCAACAACAGCATGATCTACCTGCCGCTCGACAAGCTGTCTGGCAAGCCGAAGGCAGCCCAGTCTGATCGTGCCACTGTCGCCCCGGTCACAGAGCAGGTCCCCGTTTCCAACGAGGGTGCCAACTCTACCCCGACAATGCCGCTGCGTAGCGGTGACCGCTTCAGCTCAGGGAGAAACTGATAGATGAAAAAGCTAGCTATTGGTGCAATCGCTGTCGCGGCCATGGTCTGCTTCTCCTCTGTCTTTATCGTTGATGAAGGTCAGAAGGGGATTGTGGTGCAGTTTGGCAAGGTGAAACGGGTTGACTCCGGTGAACCCCGCCTCTATGAGCCGGGCCTGCACTTCAAGGTGCCGCTCATCGACCAGGTTCGCAAGATGGATGCCCGCATCCAGACCATTGACAGCCAGGCCGACCGTTTTGTCACCTCCGAGAAGAAAGACCTGATCATCGACTCCTACGTGAAGTGGAAGATCGAGGACTTCTCCAAGTACTACCTGGCAACCGGTGGTGGCAACAAGCTGCAGGCTGAAGATCTGCTAAAGCGCAAGATCAACAACGGTCTGCGTTCCGAGATCGGTAACCGCACCATCAAGGATATCGTCTCCGGTGAGCGCAGTACCGTGATGGAAGATGCCCTGAAGAAGATGGCGCGCTCCTCCGAGCTCGGCATCAAGGTGGTGGATGTGCGGATCAAGCAGATCAACCTGCCGGTGGAAGTCTCCAACTCCATCTACCAACGGATGCGTGCCGAACGTACCGCAGTCGCCCGTGAGCACCGCTCTCAGGGTCGCGAGAAGGCTGAAATCCTGCGTGCCGATATCGACCGCAAGGTGACCGTCATGATCGCCGACGCCGAGAGTAACGCTCGCCAGCTGCGCGGTGAAGGGGATGCGGAAGCCGCCAAGATCTATGCCGACAGCTACAAGAAAGACCCTGAGTTTTTCAGCTTCGTGCGTAGCATGGAGGCCTATCGCAAGAGCTTCGCCGGTGGCAACGACCTGATGGTGTTGAAGCCGGACAGCGAGTTCTTCCGTTACCTCAAGTCTCCTCACGGCACCAAGCAGTAATCGCCACGAGGTCACATTCAAAAGGGTCTGCATTGTCAGACCCTTTTGTTTTTGGTGCCAATGCCAGCCGTCGACCCAGGGGGCTGGTTGCATTGAAGGAGGTCGGATGCTGACATCCATGCTGATGGGGTCGGGATTGCTGTTATTGTTCGAGGGGCTCGGCCCGTTGTTGATGCCCAGGGCATGGCAGCAGATGTTGCGGCTGCTGAGCGAGCAGCCACCGGAGCAGTTGCGCCGTATCGGCGGCTCGTTAGTGGTTGCGGGTAGCGTGATCCTCTGGATGCTGAGTCTGGCGCAATGCACTGTCTAGCAGATAGCAGACAATAAAAAAGAGGCCGAAGGCCTCTTTTTTCATGCATGTCGTTTACTCAGGCACTGCGCTGCACGGCCATGTGGGCCAGTGTTTCCAGCGCGAGCTTGTGCGGGGAGTCAGGCAGGATGGCGAGAGCGGCAATGGCCTTGTCGGCCTCTTCCCTGGCACGCATGCGGGAGTACTCCAGCGCGCCGGTACGGTCGAGAATGCCGAGGATCTGCTCAAGATGTTCCATACCGTTGCGGTGCTCGATGGCATCGCGCACCAGCTGGCGCTCTTCCGGCGTACCCACTTCCATGGCGCGCAGCAGCGGCAGGGTCGGTTTGCCTTCGGCCAGATCGTCGCCGACGTTCTTGCCCATCTCTTCGCTCTGGGAGCAGTAGTCCATCACGTCATCGATGATCTGGAACGCGGTGCCCAGATACTTGCCGTAATCGGTCATGGCCTGTTCGACGGGCTCGGGCTGATGAGTCAGCACGGCGGCAAGGCGAGTGGCGGCCTCGAACAGCTTGGCGGTCTTGCAGTAGATGACCGTCATGTAGCTCTCTTCGGTGGTATCCGGGTCGTTGCAGTTCATCAGCTGCAACACTTCTCCTTCGGCGATGGTGTTGGTGGCATCCGAGAGGATCTCCATCACCCGCAGGTTGGAGAGTTCGGCCATCATCTGGAAGGAGCGGCTATAGAGGTAGTCACCGACCAGCACGCTGGCGGCATTGCCAAACATGGCGTTGGCGGTCTCCCGGCCGCGGCGCAGGTCGGATTCGTCGACCACGTCGTCATGCAGCAGGGTAGAGGTGTGAATGAATTCGATGATGGCGGCCAGTTTCAGGTGATCCTCACCCTCATAGCCCAGCGCACGCGCAGCCATCACGGTCAGCATGGGGCGCATCCGTTTCCCGCCGGCGCTGACAATGTAGAAACCCAGCTGATTAATCAGACTAACGTCGGACTGGAGTCGGGCCAGGATCAGTTCATTGACCGCCGTCATGTCGGCGGCACAGAGCGCACGGATAGTCTGTTGGTCCATAAGTCTCGTAACGTGACAGCAGCAATAACTGCGATTTTAGTAATGGCAGGGATTCTACACGATTTCACAATGGGTTACAGTTAGGCGTTTATCCACGGCGGCAGATATGCGCACAAAATAAACTTTTTGCTAAATTGGCCTTGCCTGAGCAGATCGATTTGCGTAGAATACCCGCCCATTGTTATAGGTTTTTGCGCATGTCTAGCCTTGAGCAAAAGACATGCCTTTACGGAGTTAATCAAATGTACGCGGTATTCCAAAGCGGCGGAAAACAACACCGTGTGGCCGAAGGTCAAATCGTTCGTCTGGAAAAGCTGAACGTTGAGACTGGCGCTACCATCGACTTCAACGAAGTTCTGATGGTTGCTGCAGGCGACACTTTTAAAGTAGGTGCTCCTTTCGTTGAAGGTGGCAAGGTTGTAGCTGAAGTTGTGGCTCACGGCCGTGGCGAGAAAGTGACTATCGTCAAGTTCCGTCGTCGTAAGCACCATCGTAAGCAAGCGGGCCACCGTCAGTGGTTCACTGAAGTCAAAATCACTGGCATCAGCGCTTAATTAGAGGAGTCCGATAAATGGCACACAAAAAAGCTGGCGGTTCATCCCGCAACGGTCGCGATTCTGAAGCTAAACGCCTGGGCGTGAAGCGTTTCGGCGGCGAAACAGTTCTGGCTGGCAGCATCATCGTTCGTCAACGTGGTACCAAGTTCCACGCTGGCACCAACGTTGGTCTGGGCAAGGATCACACCCTGTTCGCTACCGCGACTGGTAAAATCCTGTTCGAAGTTAAAGGTCCGCTGAATCGTAAGTACGTTAGCATTGTTGCTGAGTAATTACGGACCGCAAGGATCCGAAGCCCCGCCAACAGGCGGGGCTTTTGTTTTTCTGACGTCTTTCTGATGTCGTTGACGAAAAAACGGAACGCAGCTGACTTTGGCTCTGACGGGCATGATTGGCAAGATGCGTATCGCCCGCAGGGGTCTGTACCACTATAATTGCGTATCGGTTTTTCGAATTAAGGTGACGGTTACCTATGAAGTTTGTTGATGAAGTCCAGATTCGAGTCGATGCCGGTGACGGTGGTAACGGTTGTGTAAGCTTTCGCCGTGAAAAATATATTCCCAACGGTGGTCCGGACGGCGGTGACGGCGGTGATGGTGGCGACGTATATCTGATCGCCGACGAGAACCTCAATACCCTGATCGACTACCGTTTCGAGCGTTTCCATGCTGCCGAGCGCGGTGAGAATGGCCAGAGCGCCAACTGTACCGGTCGCCGCGGCAAGGACAAGATCCTGCGTGTGCCTGTCGGTACCCGGGCGACCGATGAAGATACCGGTGAACTGCTGGGGGACCTGACCCACCACGAGCAGAAGCTGCTGGTTGCCAAAGGTGGTTTCCATGGTCTGGGCAACACCCGCTTCAAGAGCTCCGTCAACCGTGCTCCCCGCCAGAAGAGTAATGGTACTCCGGGTGAAGTGCGTACCCTGAAGCTGGAGCTGCTGCTGCTGGCCGATGTCGGCATGCTGGGTCTGCCCAACGCAGGCAAGTCTACCTTTATTCGCGCCGTTTCTGCGGCTCGCCCGAAAGTGGCTGATTACCCCTTCACTACCCTGGTACCGAACCTGGGTGTGGTGCGTGGTGAAAACTCCCGCTCCTTCGTGATCGCCGATATCCCGGGTCTGATCGAAGGCGCTGCCGAAGGTGCAGGTTTGGGTATCCGCTTCCTGAAACACCTCGAGCGTTGCCGCGTGCTGATCCACCTGGTGGATATCTGCCCGGTTGATGGCTCCGATCCTGCTGAAAATGCCGTGACCATCGTCAAGGAGCTGGAGAAGTACAGCCCGGAACTGGCTGGCAAGCCGCGCTGGTTGGTGTTTAACAAGATGGATCTGATCCTGGAAGAGGAAGCCCAGGAGGTGATGGATCGCGTCAAGGCGGCCCTGAACCACGAAGGTCCGGTCTATGCCATCACTGCCATCAGCAAGGAAGGCACCAAGAAGGTCTGCTACGATATTCTGGATCTGCTGGATACCATGCCCCGTCAGCTGGCGGAAGATGCCAAAGACGCCATCGAGAAGGTGGAGTTCAAGTGGGACGACTACCACAAGAACCAGTTGGCCAAGGCTGAAGCGGAAGCACTGGCTGCCTCTCTTGCCTTCGATGAAGGACTTGATGATGACGATTGGGATGACGACGAAGATGATGGCGTTGAAGTCATCTACGTCCGTGACTGATCCCCGTCACTCTCATTGAAAACCGGAGCCTGAACAGGCTCCGGTTTTTTTATATCTATCGAGCAGCAACTCATTAGGTATATTTGTGATGTCACTTATTGCCTGCCACTGATAACCGATTATACTGCCCACCAAAATTAACAATAACGAAACAATAATCTGGCGATGTCGATTGAATCGATATGCGCCGCTCTATCTTATTGTTTTAATGGAAGGTTTACCTGTGAAAATATTTATGCGCAGATTTCTGCCTTAAGGGCTTGTTTGTGCATTTTTTTAGAGTATTCTTGCGCCCGTTTTGCCGATTAATGCATGAATACGCAGGTTGGCCGGGCTAGGGAAAAGTAACATTAGGGCAGTCATATCATGTTGGAAAAGAGTCTCGAAGCACCTGCGGTCAATACTCGCCGTAATTTGTTGATGTTTCTGGTTCCGTCACTCATCGGGATCCTACTGTTCATGACGCCGGTCGTCTATGACGGTAACGTCACCATCCCGGTGGCCGTGCTGGCCAAGCTGGTACAGCGTGTTTTGGCCGATTATCTGGTCGCCATGGTCAGTGCGGTGATCACCACCACCATGCTGATGACGCTGATTGCCTGGTTGTTCAAGCCGGCGATTCTGGTGCGTCGTCCTTTCCTCAACAGTTTGTTCAGTGTCTCCCCTTTCTGGGCCTGCGTGCGGGTATTGGGCGGTATCTTCGTGCTGCTGACCTTCTTCCAGGTGGGGCCAGAGGTGCTTTACTCCGGCGCAACCGGTGGACTGGTGCTCAACGATCTGCTGCCGGTGCTGTTTTCGGTCTTCATTTTTGCCGGCCTGCTGCTGCCGTTGCTGCTCGATTTTGGGTTGCTGGAATTTGTCGGCACCATGATGACCCGCATCATGCGTCCGGTGTTCCGGTTGCCGGGTCGCTCCGCAGTGGACTGCTTTGCCTCTTGGCTCGGCGATGGCAGCGTCGGCATCCTGCTGACCAGCAAGCAGTACGAAGGGAAGTTCTATACCCAGCGTGAAGCCGCGGTGATTGGCACCACTTTCTCTGCGGTCTCCATCACCTTCTGTCTGGTGGTGATCTCCCAGGTGAAGCTGGAGCACATGTTTGTCCCCTTTTATCTGACCGTCTGTCTGGCGGGTGTGGTTGCCGCCATCGTGGTGCCGCGTCTGCCACCGCTCTGTTGGAAGAAGGACATCTATGCCGATGGCACTCCCCTGTGCCGCAAGCAGGAAGCAGTGCCGCACCAGCACAGCGTAATGAGCTATGGTTTCGAGCGTGCCCTGACCAAGGCTGACAGCATGACTGATCTCGGCGCAGTCGCGCGGGAAGGGGTGAAGAATGCACTGGATATGGTGTTTGGCGTGCTGCCGGTTGTGATGGCGATCGGTACCTGTGCCCTGATGCTGGCCGAACATACCCCTATCTTCAACTGGCTTGGCGCCCCGTTCGTCCCCTTGCTGGAGCTGCTGCAACTGCCGGAGGCGGAAGCGGCCTCCAAGACCATCATGGTCGGTTTTGCCGACATGTTCATTCCGGCGGTGCTGGCCTCGACCATCGAGAGCGACATGACCCGCTTCGTGATTGCCGCGATGTCGGTAACCCAGCTGATCTATATGTCGGAAGTGGGCGCCCTGCTGCTGGGCAGCAAGATCCCGGTCAAGCTGTGGGAACTGTTCGTTATCTTCCTGCTGCGCACTCTGGTTACCTTGCCGGTTATTGCCGGGGTGGCACACCTGCTGTTCTAAGGGCGCAGCGCAGTGAAAAACGGTCAACCTCGGTTGACCGTTTTCTTTTTCGCAGTAACGGGAGAAAGTCCCCCTTCGGTTGGCTCAGCCTGTAGTGACGGAACACTGGATAGTCAGGGAGTGGACCGTGTTGGCGATACGATAGGGCTTGGCTGCCTTGTAGACCTTCTTTTCGTCGTCATAGCTTCCCCCCAGATACTGGGTGCTGTAGAGCGTCTGCTGGCGACGATCGGTCTCCTTGTAACCTTGCGGGCAGGTCTGGTTGGCCTGCTGGAAGCAGGCTTTCATGCTGCTGCACTCGATGTAGAAGCCGCGCTGGCTGGGATCGGCAAGGTGCACCGGGGTGACGGTAGGGGCGGGGGGAGACAACAGGGCGCAACCGGAGAGCGTCAGTGCGCCCAGCAGAACGAGATGTTTTGACATAGATAACCTGAACAGTGTGGTGTGACAAAGAGTGAGGGGGAGTCTGTTGCTCCCCCTTCGCTATAGGGGCACCGTTATAACCAGCCGGGGGCGCTCAGGCCAGCCCGCAAATGTAAGAAAATATGATCCACCCCCGTGCATGCGCGGCCAGCAGGATGAGCGTTCAAACAATACTTGCCTGAGATTTGTTCCGTTCGATTGCTGCCGCTTGGCAGGCAGAGTGTGGCAGGAGATAGTGATTCATTCAGGTATCCCGTGCTACATTGCCCCACTTGTTACTGGTGTGTAAATCAATGGAGTGACCAATGTCTGTCATCCCCTATTCCGTGCTCGATCTGGTGCCTGTTGCCGAGGGTTCCGAGCCTGCCCAGTCGTTTCGCCGTTCACGGGATCTTGCCCGCCATGCCGAGGATTGGGGTTACCAGCGCTACTGGCTGGCCGAACATCACAACATGCCGGGCATTGCCAGTGCCGCCACCTCGGTGCTGATCGGCCATCTGGCCGAGGCCACCACCACTCTGCGGATCGGCGCGGGTGGCATCATGCTGCCGAACCACTCGCCGCTGGTTATTGCCGAACAGTTTGGCACCTTGGCTTCGCTCTATCCGGATCGCATCGATCTCGGCCTTGGTCGCGCCCCCGGGACCGATCAGCGCACCATGCGGGCGCTGCGGCGAATGCGCAGCAGCGAGGTGGATGATTTTCCGGCCGATGTGCGCGAGCTGATGAGCTACTTTGGCGACGATGTTAGCGCAGTGCAGGCGGTGCCCGGCAAGGGGCTGCATCTACCCATCTGGCTGCTGGGCTCCAGCCTCTACAGCGCGCAACTTGCAGCGGCGATGGGCTTGCCGTTCGGGTTTGCCTCCCATTTTGCTCCCGCCATGTTGCTGCAGGCGCTGGAGATCTACCGCAGCCAGTATCGCCCCTCTGCTCGCTGGCCCAAGCCCCATGCGGTGGTCTGCATCAACATGATCGCCGCCGACAGCGAGCGGGAGGCCCGCTTCCAGTTCACTACCGTGCAGCAGCAGTTCTTGCGCCTTCATCGCGGTGATGCGGGCAAGCTGCCCGCGCCGGTCGTCCAGCTTGGTGACGAGTGGGCGCCCCGTGAGCTGATGGCGATGGAGCAGACCCTGGCCCGATCTCTGGTGGGCGACCCTGAGCAGGTTCGTCATGGACTCAAGGCGCTGCTGGCGGAAACCCGTGCCGATGAGCTGATGTTCAATGGCCCCATCGTCGATCATCAGGCCCGACTGCGCTCCTTTGAAATCGCCGCCGAGCTGATGCAGAGCCTGTAAGCCATGACGAACCCTACTGTCGCGGTGGATGAGGTGTATTGGAATCCCATGGTACCGGAGCTGTCAGTTACCGATCTGGCTCGAGCTCTGGTTTTCTATACCGGTTTGTTGGGCTTCTCGGTCCGCTATCGGCGCGATGACCCTCCTTTTGCTTATCTTGAGCAGCAACAGGTACAACTGATGCTGGAGCAGGTACATCCGGCGGGTTGGCAGGTCGGGGCGCTGGAGCCACCGTTCGGTCGGGGGATCAATCTGCAGATGGAGCTGACCGAGATCCAGCCGCTACTCGATCGCTTGCAGGCCGCCGGGATTGCACTTTTCCGGCAGCCCACTGAGGTCTGGTATCCAGTGGGCGAGATGCTGGCCGGGCAGCGCGAATTTTTGCTGCAGGATCCCGATGGTTATCTGTTACGGTTTGTGCAATATCTGGGGGAGCGAGCGGCTGACTGACAAGATAAAAATCTTAACCATCTGATTTTAAAGGACTGTCAGATGTATGTCGGCTATCTGTCGTGTCACCTTTCGCGGCGCAAGCCCTATGCTGGCCCTGTCAATTACCACAAGGAGTTCGAGATGATCGTCAGGAAGTTGAGATTGCAACGGGGTTGGTCTCAGGAGCAGTTGGCAACGTTGACTGGTTTGAGTGTCCGCACTATCCAGCGGATCGAGCAGGGGCAGCAACCCGGACTGGAATCTCTCAAGGCCCTGGCCGCCGTCTTTGAACTCGATGTGGCTCAACTGGATGGATCAGAGCAACAGGAGCGCGAGATGAGAGGAAGTGACACTATGGGTCAGGATGCGGTGCAGGTATCGGCAGAGGAGCGGGCGGCAATGCGCTATGTGGAGGAGCTCAAGGGCTTCTATCACCATGTCGCCAGCTACGTGGTGGTGATCTGCGGGCTGTTTGTCATCAACTACCTGAGCAATCCGGAGTACATCTGGGCCTGGTGGCCAACCCTGGGTTGGGGACTGGGACTTGCCTCCCATGCTGTTCGGGTGTTTCAGCCCTTCAAGCTGTTTGGCCCCGAATGGGAGAGGCGCCAGATCGAGAAGCGGCTGGGGCGCAAGTTGTAACTTCATTCGCCGGAAAACAGGGAGCCTAAAACAGCAAGCCCGGCAGATTGCCGGGCTTTGTTATTGGAACGAGTTGTGGCCATCCGTTCGGCAGCGATCGCGACCGCCTGATTGCAGTGCTCCCCCTAGCTGGCGTGAACCGGGCAGGGGGTGGTGATCAGGGCATCATCTTCATAACGCCACAGGGTCAGGCTGTTGCCCCAGACACAGCCGGTATCGAGTGCCTTGATATCGCTCTTGCCGGTGTTGCCCATCAGGGCTGCCCAGTGGCCGAACACCAGAATGGGGTCATCCACGTGGTGTTCGCGCTGTTCGAACCAGGGACGCAGCCCCGGGGTCGACTCCTTGGGCCCCTTCTTGCATTTGAAGTCGAGACGACCGTCGAAATAGCAGAAGCGCATCCGGGTAAAGGTGTTGATGATGTAGCGGTAGCGGTCGATCCCGACCAGATCATCTTTCCAGCCATCGGGCTGGTCGCCGTACATGTTGTGCAACAGCCAGCTGTACTGGTCTCCGCGCAGCAGGCTCTCTACCTCGCGGGCGCAGTTACGCGCGGTGCGGACATCCCATGCGGGGGAGATCCCGGCATGCACCATCATGATGGGCAGATCCGGATGTTCGGCCAGTAGCGGGCGGTGGCGCAGCCACTCCAGCAGTTCATCCCGATCCGGGGCATCCATCAGGCTTTGCAGCTTGTCTTTCTTCTTGAGCGGTGCAACGCCATCGGCGACCGCCAGCAGGTGCAGGTCGTGGTTGCCGAGCACGGTGACGGCGCGGTTGCCCAGCCCTTTGACAAAACGCAGGGTATTGAGGGAGTCCGGGCCGCGGGCGACCAGATCGCCGCAGAGCCAGAGCACGTCTTGGTCGGGATCGAACGCGGCAAGATCCAGCAGACGGCGCAAGTCGTCGTAACAGCCCTGGATGTCACCGACAAAACAGTTCGCCATGAAACCTCAGTTGATAATATTGGGGATGGCCAGCGTGAAGGGGGCGATGTGCGCCTCGAACTGCTGACCAGAGCCATCTTGCAGGGTATAGCTCCCTTCCATCACCCCAAGCGGGGTCGCCAGCGGCACGCCGCTCTGGTAGCGGTAGGTCTCACCTTCGGCAATGACGGGTTGTTCCCCGACCACGCCCGGGCCTGCCACTTCCAGCATCTTGCCATTGGCATCGGTGATGAGCCAGCGCCGATGCAGCAGTTGCACCGGGCCGGGCCCCAGATTCTCAATCTCGATCAGATAGTGAAACTGGTAAGGGTCTTTGGAGCCCGCCACATACACGGGGTATGGGCGGATCTCGATGTGCGGGGGTGCCACAGGATCAGGCCTGTTGCTGATCCGCCAGCCAGTTGGCGATCATGACAAACTGCTCGAGGGAGAGATTCTCCGGGCGCAGGTTGCCATCGATACCAAGCTCGGTCAGCTGGGCGTCGGTGATGAAGTTGGAGAAGCTGTTGCGGATGGTCTTGCGACGCTGGCCAAAGCCTTCGGTACAGACGCGATTCAGACAACGAATGTCTTTTGCGACTATGGTCGGATTCTTGTGCGGGATCAGGCGAACCACGGCAGAGTCCACTTTCGGCGCCGGTTTGAAGGCGCCCGGGCCCACTTCCAGCACCGGCACCACCTGGCAGTAGTACTGGGTCATCACGCTCAGACGGCCATAAGCCTTGCTGCCCGGGCCTGCGGCCAGACGCAACACCACTTCCTTTTGCAGCATGAAGTGCATGTCTTCAACCCGGTCGGCAAATTCGCACAGGTGGAAGATGAGCGGGGTGGAGATGTTGTAGGGCAGGTTGCCGAAGATGCGCAGCGGCCCCTTGCCTTCACCCATCAGGGTGCCGAAGTCGAAACGCATGGCATCCGCTTCGATGACGGTCAGCTTGTCTTTGAGGGTCGGGTGCTCGCGCAGGCGAGCTGCCAGGTCCCGGTCAAGCTCGACCACGGTCATTTTGTCCATCTGGGCGGCAACCGGCTCGGTCAGCGCGGCCAGACCCGGACCGATCTCCACCAGATTCTGACCCGGCTGCGGGTTGATGGCGGCGACGATCTGATCGATCACATACCGGTCGTGCAAGAAGTTCTGACCGAAACGCTTACGGGCCGTGTGGCCCATGTGCACCTTACTGCTCATATCTTTTTTTCTCTACCATCTTGATGGCGTGGTTAATCGCGGTGACAAGGCTGCCCGGATCGGCCAGGCTCTTGCCTGCCAGATCCAGCGCGGTGCCGTGATCCACCGAAGTGCGGATGAAGGGAAGCCCCAGGGTGATATTGACCGAACTGCCGAAGCCCTTGTACTTGAGCACGGGCAGCCCCTGGTCGTGGTACATGGCGAGTACCGCATCCGCATCCTTGAGGTATTTCTCCTGGAACAGGGTGTCGGCCGGCAACGGGCCGACCAGATCTATCCCTTCCTGGCGCAGCGTGGCCAGGGCGGGTTCGATCACGTCAATCTCTTCACGTCCAAGATGGCCACCTTCCCCGGCATGGGGGTTGAGGCCGCAGACGTAAATACGGGGTTTGGCGATGCCAAACTTGGTGGCGAGATCCTCGTTGAGGATCCGGATCACCTTGCCGAGGCGATCCTCGGTGATGGCCATCGCTACATAGGCCAGCGGAATATGGGTAGTCGCCAGTGCGACCCGCAGCCCCTCGGTTGCCAGCATCATTACCACATCGGCGGTGTTGGATTGCTGTGCAAAGAACTCGGTGTGGCCGCTGAACGAGACCCCGGCCTGGTTGATGATCCCCTTGTGCACTGGCCCGGTCACCACGGCGGCAAATTCGCCGCTCATGTTGCCATCACAGGCGCGCTGCAGGGTCGCCAGCACATAGGCACCATTGCCTTCGTTCAGCTCGCCCGGCACCACGGGGGCGCCGAGGGAGACCGGACAGACGGTCAGGGTGCCCGCCCGCTGGGGGCGGGCAGGGGCGGCGGCATCGTAGGGCTCAAGCTCGATGGGCAGCCCAAGCAGGGTTGCCCGCTCGCGCAGCAGCGCCGGATCGGCGATCACCACCAACTGGTGGGGCCAATCCTGCTGGGCAATCTGCAGCACCAGATCCGGGCCGATCCCGGCCGGTTCGCCCGGGGTAACAGCAAGGCGACGGCAGCTCATCAGCTCGCAGATCCTTCGACACGGATGTAAGCCTCATCACGCAGCTCATCCAGCCATGCCTGGGACTCTTCCACGAAGCGACGGTTGTAGATCAGCTGGTAGGCGCGCTGCTCCTGAGCCTTGTCGGTGGCATCCTGGCTGCGGCGATCTTCCACCTGCACTATGTGCCAACCGTGGCTGGTACGGAACGGGGCACTGATCTGGCCCGGTTGCAGGCGGTTGACCATGTCGCGGAACTCGGGGACATAGACGTTGGGATCAGACCAGCCCAGTTCGCCACCCTGCACCGCAGAGCCCGGATCTTCGGAGTACTTCTCCGCCATGCTGGCGAAGCTGGCCTTGCCGCTCTTGATGTCGTGCAGAATGCCGTCCAGCATCCCCTTGGCTTTCTCTTCGCTCAGGATAATGGACGGCTTGATCAGGATGTGGCGGGCTTTCACCTCGGTCTGCATCACTTGCTGCTGACCCTTGGTGTCGAACACCTTGACGATGTGCAGGCCGGCACCGGAGCGCAGCGGGCCGACGATGTCGCCCTTCTTGGCACCCTGTACCGCTTCCGCCATCAGGGTCGGCATCTCTTGCGGGCTCATCCAGCCCCAATCCCCCCCTTCCAGCGCCTTGGGACCATTACTCTCGGCAATGGCCAGTTTGCGGAAGTCGGCCCCTTGCTTGAGGGCGGTCAGAATGCGCTCGATCTTGCTCTTGGCGGCATCCAGCTGGGCGGCGGTGGGGTTGTCCGGCAGGGCAATCTGGATATGGCCGACGTGGTACTCGTTCTGCTGTTGACCCTGTTTCTTCAGGATCTCCACCACCTGCTTCACCTCCTGCTCGGAGATGTTGATACGGCGACGCACCTGGTTGCGGCGCACCTCGTTCATCAGGATCTCGCGGCGAACCTCTTCCCGATACTGGGCATAGGTCATCCCTTCACGGGCGAGCTGGGCGCGCAGCTGATCCAGGGTCATCTTGTTGTCGGCAGCGATGCCCTGAATAGCCTGTTCCAGCTGGGTGTCGCTGATCTTCAGCCCCTGGCGCTCCGCCAGTTGCAACTGCAGGCTCTCCTGGATCAGGCGATCCAGCGCCTGTTTGCGCAGGGTGGCATCGTCAGGCAGGGACTGGCCGCTCTCCTGAGCGGAGAGTTTTACCTTGTTGACCAGTGCGTCCTGTTGGCTGGACAGCACCACGTCCTTGTTGACCACGGCCAGCACCTTGTCCATCAGCTCGGGCGCAGCCAGTGCGGCCTGGCTCATGGCACCGAACATTCCCGCGGTCAGCAGGGCAATCAGGGTCTTTTTCATATCCATCTCTCAAGGCTGGACCAGCATCATTGCTGGCCTTTCAGATTAAACGGGCGAACATAGGGCAACAGCTCGGTATCCAGTGTGACGCTGCGGCCACCGGTACCCACGCTGCCAAGTCCCTTCATTTCAAACTGCAGACCAATGACTTTTTCCGAAGTGGGCTTCAGGGTTACGTTGTCCGGCTGATTGTGCCACTCCAGGCTCATGTTGATGCTCCAGCAGCAGGAGTCGTATTTGACACCGATTTTGCGGTCAATGTTCACATCCTGCTTGATGTCACGGTAGTAACCGCCATACATCTGCCACTGATCGGCGATCGGTGCCATCATCACCAGGCCCGCCTGGCTCAGATCTTCTGCTAGTGCCGTGTTGGTCGGATAGCGATAGTCCAGGTTGCCATCCTTGATGTAGCGGTAGTTGACCTGAGTGGTCAGCTTGCCGGTTCGGTACTCGACTGCACCGTTGCCAGCCGTAAATTCACCCTCGGAGGTATCGTACTGGGTCCCCGCATGGGCAAACCACTCATCGGTGATCCGGGCATCCCCCTCAAACGAGAGCAGGGAGCGTGCGTTGGTACTTTCCGGATTTGAAGGGTAGAGGCGCACCTTGGGTGGTGTCATTTCGAAGGCCTGGGCCACCGCCAGACGCAACCGTTCATCACCCACATTGTCATAGACCCGGCTGGTCAGGCCAACGGTGACCCGATTGGCATCGCTGATGCGGTCGAGACCGGCAAAGCGGCGGTCACTGAACAGGCTGTAGTAGTCCTGACGGGTGGTGGTGGAGTCGTAGATCCCGATCTCATCCTGATTTTTGTAAGGGATATAGAGGTACTGGAACTCGGGTTCCAGGGTCTGGGTACCCTTGCCATCATACCAGTCGAGTGGCCGATCGAAGTTGACGCCCCCCTTGAGGCGGAAGGAGGGCAGAGTACGGGTAATGGTGCCCTCTTTCAGGGTCAGCTGTTTGCTGTCTGCATCGGTGAAGCGGCTGCGGTCCTGGCTAACCAGATTATCGGGTACCTCCTGGTTGTAGGAGGTAAACATCAGCTTGTACTGACTGGTCAGGTAGTAACCCGGTGCATCCACCAGGGGCACGGTCAGGGTTGGCGCCAGATGCAGGCGGGTAGCGGTATAGCGCTCACCTGCTTGCAGAGTGGCGGCACTGCCACTGTCATAGCCAAACTTGGTCAGTTCACTGTTCCAGGCCAGATCGAACCACTTGCCTTGCTGATAGTAGTTGTAGTCGATACGCGGCAGCATCTCGTGGGGCAGCAGTGCATATGGGCTCAGGATCTGGTAGCGGCGCACCTCGGAGGTGAGGTTCCAGTTAGGCTGGTAATAGCCAGCGGTAAAGGATTGCTGCAACTGGCTGTCGACCTGGGTGCCCACTTGCGGGCTGAAGTCGTTGAAATAGTTGTAGTCCTTGTCGCGCACCTGGGTGTAGTCGATGCCAAAACGCAGACTGCCATCCATCAGGGCGGAGCCGTGACGTACGTTCATCAGGTAGCGATGGCCATCGGACAAGCCAGCTAGACTCAGATTGCTCGGGCTGTACTGCTTGTCATCTGCCAGATTTTCAAAATAGAGGGTGCCGGTGTGGGCGGGGTCCGGCATGTAGCGGAACTCCACCTGTTCCATCAGGCCGCGTTTATCCATAAAACGGGAGGTGATGGTGGCATCGTAGTTGGGGGCAATGTTCCAGTAGAAGGGCTGGGTGATATCCATGCCGTTGCTGGAGCTTTGCTTGTAACCTGGGTAGAGCAGACCGGTCTTCCGCTCATCCTTGATGGGGAAGTTGATATAGGGGAAGTAGAACACCGGGTAGTCATAGAGCCAGAGGCTGGCATTCCAGGCTTCGCCGAACACCTCTTTCTGGTCGATGTCGATGCTGCCCGCCTTGAGGGTCCACACTTCCTGACCGGGGGGGCAGGTGGTGTACTGGGCCCCCTCCATGGTGATGTTCTGGTTGTTGTTGGTCATCACCACGCGCTTGGCAAAGCCGCGCACCGGTGAGCCATGCACCTGATACTTGCCCTCTTCCAGCTCGGAGTTCTTGGTATCCAGGTTGGATTTGAGGGTCTTGTCGCTGGTGACGGTCACCTGACCGTCGTTGTAATAGATGTTGCCGATGGCGATGACATCCCGGCTCTTCTGATCGAGCTGGGCATAGTCGGAGTCAAACTTGCGAACACCCTGACGAACCTTGACGTCGCCTTCATAGACGGCGGTGCCGCCCTGTTTGGCCTCGAGACGGTCAGCATCAACCTCGACCGGCTGTGCGTTGGCATCCTGATCCGATGCAGGCTTCTCTATCTTGGGAACATAGTCATAGCAGAGACTATCGAGAATGCCGGTGGCTGGCGGCGCTTCGAACGGGGCCGCCTGCACCATCATAGGGGTGAGTGCGGGGGCCAGGCTGATAGTCAGGGCGATGGGATAGCGGTACCCCAGTGTCCATTTTGTCATGTGAAAGACTCGTGCAATCCGTGATAGATACGGTTGATCCAAGGCATGCATTTTACGACAGGTTTCATCGAGTTGACATTGCATGTCATTGCTTTATGTTAGCCGGCAATGATAAAGCATTATTGCGGCCAGGGCTAACAGCCAAGTGCTGCTTTCCACCTTGGTCCTCTACTTATGCACGATCGCGATTCCCTGCTACTGCAGTGGGCACGCCGTATTTCCGGTGATGCCACTCTCACGCTTACCCTCATTTCCGGTGATGCCAGCTTCCGCCGCTACTCTCGTGGTGGTGGTCTTGTGTGGGTGGATGCCAATCCGAAAACCGAAAAAAATCATGAGTTTGTTCGTAACGCGGCCGCCTTGCAGGCGCGTCAGCTGTTGGCGCCAGAGGTGAAGGCTGTGGACTACGAACAGGGTCTGCTGGCGGTCAGTGACCTGGGCGATACCCAGCTGATCAGCTGCCTGAACGAGCACAACGTGCTGGCCTGGTATGGCAAGGCGATTGATTTGCTGCCCCGCCTGGGGGCGGTTGAACTGGCGCTTGAACCCTTCGATGCGGCTTTTATGGCGCGGGAAAACAGCATTTTCCCCGAGTGGCTGCTGGGCCATCATCTGCAACTGAGCCTGAGCCATGAAGAGCAGCAACTGCTGGACGAGACCTTCGCCTGCCTCACCGCCTGCAATCTGGCTCAGCCGCAAGGGGTCATGCACCGTGACTTCCACAGTCGCAACCTGATGGTGTGTGGCGGTGATACCCCCGAGAGCAGCCGGCTGGCCATCATCGATTTTCAGGACATGGTCATCGGGCCGCTTACCTATGACCTGGTCTCTCTGCTGAAAGATTGCTACGTGCGCTGGCCGGACGAGGTGATCGATGAAGGGATGTGCCACGGCTTTGCCACCCTGCAACAGGCGGGTCTGCTTGGCGAGCTCGATTATGCCAGTTTCCGTCGTGATGCCGACCTGACCGGCATGCAGCGCCACCTCAAAGCGGCGGGGATCTTCACCCGGCTCTATCATCGCGACGGCAAGTCCGGCTATCTCAAGGATATTCCCCGTACCCTTGGCTACGTGGTGGATGTCTGTCGCACTCACGGTAGCGCCTATCCGGTATTGGCCCGTTTTGGTCAGTGGCTGGAGCAGGTGGTGTTGCCGGGGATCGCCAATGCAGGGGTAAAACCATGAAGGCGATGATCCTGGCCGCTGGCCGTGGCGAGCGGATGCGCCCGCTGACTGACCTGCTGCCCAAGCCGCTGCTGGCGGTGGGGGGCAAGCCGCTCATCGTTCATCACATCGAAAAACTCAAAGCCGCTGGCGTGACCGAGTTGGTCATCAACCACGCCTGGCTTGGCCACAAGCTGGTCGAGAGCCTGGGTGATGGCAGTGCGCTTGGTGTGACCATCCACTGGTCAGCCGAGGAGAGCGCGCTGGAGACCGCGGGCGGAATCGTGCAGGCGCTGCCACTGCTGGGCGCAGACCCTTTTCTGGTGATCAACGGCGATACCTGGCTCGATCTCGATTATCACACACTGGTCAGCCAGCCCCTTGGCGATGATCTGGCCCACCTTTGGCTGGTACCCAATCCGCCCCAGCACCCGAGCGGGGACTTCGCCCTGCAAGGGGGGCGAGTCATGGATACGCCAGCGTTTACCTTCAGCGGGGTCGGACTATATGATCCGGCGGCCTTTGCCGGTCTCGCGGGCGGCGCCCGCAAACTGGCGCCCCTGCTCCGTGACTGGATGGCGCAAGGGCGGGTGGGCGGCAGCCTGCTCGCTGGCGAGTGGCGCGATATCGGCACGGTCGACCGTCTGCGCGAGCTGGACGACCAGCTCCAGGCCCGCACTCATTAACTTCAAGAGGTCTTGAACCATGCGTATTTGGGGTAAGGTGCTGGGCGCCTTCTTCGGTTTTCTGCTCGGCAATATCATCGGCGCCCTGATTGGCCTCTGGATTGGCCACCGTTTCGACCGTGGCATGGGGCTGCAGGGGGCGTTTCGTCGCGGTCCGAGTCAGGAGCAGCAAGCCGTCTTCTTCCACGCCACCTTCTCGGTGATGGGTCACATCGCCAAGTCCAGCGGCCAGGTGACCGAGCAGGAGATCCGGGTTGCCTCCAACCTGATGGATCGGATGCGGCTGGCGGGTGAACAGCGTACCCGGGCACAGGAGTCATTTCGTCTCGGTAAAGAGGCCGACTTCCCGCTGCGCGAGACCCTGGCCGAGTTCCGCCGTGCCAGCCTCGGGCAGCGCGACATTCTGCGCTTCTTCCTCGAGGTACAACTGCAGGCGGCCTTTGCCGACGGGCGGGTAGAGGAGGGCGAGCGCGCCATTCTGCACACCATTGCCGACGAACTGGGCTTCAGCCGCATCGAGCTGGCCCGCATTCTGGCGATGGCCGAAGCGCAGATGAACTTCTTCAATCAGGCTCATGGCCAGTATCAGGGGGGCCATTCCGGTGGCCAGCAGTATCGGCAGGCGGCACCCTCTGCGGATCGCCTCAAGAATGCCTACCAGTTGCTGGGAGTGAGCGAGAGCGACAGCGATCAGGATATCAAGCGCGCCTACCGCAAGGAGATGAGCAAACATCACCCGGACAAGCTGGCTGCCAAGGGGTTGCCGCCGGAGATGATGGAGATGGCCAAGGAGAAGACCCAGGAGATCCAGCAAGCCTGGGAGTGGATCCGCGAGGCCCGCGGCATCCGGTAAGCGCCAACGTCAGGTTGGAACAGACAATAAAAAGCCCCGCAGCAGTGCGTAATGCTGATCAGTTAAGGATCCATTGACCGATCCTTCTGTTGTGTGAAAATCCGAAGCCTGTTGATTGGTTTCGGATTTTTTATGCGTATCGCTCACGCTCTCGACTTCCTCCACGCCAGCAATGCTGCCCAGTTTGAGTCACTCTCAGACCTCATTGCTCCTGAGCTCATCACCACTCTGCTCGCCGAAGAGGATGTCGCTACCCTGCGCCGTCGCCGTATGCCCATGGAGCGACTAGTCTGGGCCATCATCGGCATGGCTATCTTCCGCCACGTCCCCATGACCCAGCTGGTCAATCAGCTCGATATCCTGTTGCCCGGCGACCGTCCCTTTGTTGCTCCCAGCGCCTTTCTGCAAGCTCGCCAAAAACTGGGGGACAAGAGCATCGAGCGGCTGTTTCACGAGACCGCCTCACGCTGGCACCAGCAGGCCAACCACCCCGGCTGGGCCGGGCTGCAACTGCTCGCCGTCGATGGCGTGATGTGGCGCACCCCCGATACCCAGGACAATGCCGCTGCCTTTGCCAAGCCCGGTACTCAGCATGGGGAGACCGCTTATCCGCAGGCACGCATGCTCTGCCAGATGGCGCTGACCAGTCACCTGCTTGTTCAGGCGGTCATGGAGAGTTGCGCCGTCAACGAGATGGTGTTGGCCGAGCAGCTTGTCGCGCACACACCAGACCACTCGCTAACTCTGTTCGACAAGGGATTTTACTCTCTCGGTCTGCTCCACGCCTGGCAAACCACTGGCAGCGAGCGGCACTGGCTGCTGCCACTCAAAAAGGGCACGCAATACGAGGTGGTGCGCAAGCTGGGGCGTCAGGATGCACTGGTCTTGCTGAAAACCAGCCCACAGGCGAGGAAGAAGTGGCCGCACCTGCCGGACACAGTGGAAGCCCGCTTGCTGACTCGCACTATCAACGGCAAGGAGCGCCAAGTATTGACCTCGATGGTCGACCCGATGCGCTTTGTGGGCGCCGATATCGTCGACTTGTATAGTCATCGTTGAGAAATCGAGCTGGGCTATCGGGAGATGAAGCACAGCCTGCAACAGCACCGGCTGACCCTGCGCAGCAAGAAGGCTGCGGGGATACGGCAAGAGCTGTGGGGTGTGCTGCTGGCGTACAATCTGCTGCGCAGCCAGATGGTAAAGATGGCAGCGAGTCTGAAGGGATACACGGCGAGCCAGCTGAGTTTTCACATGGCGTCGGTGTACCTCATCCATGAACTGAGCTGCATGCCGTACCTGTCACCGGGGAGTATCCCGAAGCGGGTGGCGGAGCTGGATAAGCAGGCGGGGCAGTTTGTATTACCGGAGCGAAGGGAGCGGAGTTATCCCCGCAGTGTGAAGGCAAGACCGCAAAAGTATGCGGTGCAAAAAGCCAATAAAAACAATGCCAGTCAGGCTTAACTGACTGGCATTACGCAGCAGTGCGGGGCTTTGTTTTGTTGTTTTATCCGGGCTGGCTTACTTGGCCGGAATCGCTTCCAGCACGTGCACCAGCAGTTGCCAGAAACGCTCGACCGCCGGGATATGTACCTTCTCGTCAGGGGAGTGGGCCCCGCGGATGGTCGGGCCGAAGGAGACCATGTCCCACTCCGGATAGGCGCTCTTGAACAGACCGCACTCGAGGCCGGCGTGGATCACCATGACGTTGGGCATGGTGCCGAACAGGGTCTGGTAGCTATTACGTACCAGCGCCATGACGGGGGAGTCCACGTTCGGTGCCCAACCCGGGTAGGCACCGGTGAATTCGCAGCTGGCGCCTGCCAGGGTGAACAGGGAGCGGGTCATCTGCTCGATGCTCTCGCGGCCGGAGTCAATCAGGGAACGGATCAGGCACTGGACGTACACTTCGCCATCCTGAGTCTTGATGACCCCCAGATTGGTCGAGGTTTCGGTCACGCCGGGCATGGCATCGCTCATGCGCATCACGCCGTTCGGGCAGGCCATCAGGGCATCCAGCAGGCGCTGCTGCAGGGAGACGCTCATCAGCTTGGCCGGTTTGGCGGCGCTGTTGACCAGCACGGTCAGGTTCGGCTCGGTGGCGGCCAGTTCGGTCTGGTAGATCCCGGTGTAGCGGTCAACCAGCGCCTTGAACTCGTTCACGCTGGCAGCGGGCACCAGCAGGGTGGCACGGGCTTCGCGCGGGATGGCGTTGCGCAGAGTGCCGCCGTGGATCTCGGCCAGACGAACACCCAGCGGCTCGGCTGCTTTGAGCAGACGTACCAGCAGCTTGTTAGCGTTGCCACGGCCGCGATGGATATCGCAACCGGAGTGGCCGCCACGCAGCCCTTTCACGGCCAGCTCGAACGCTTCGCCTTCGCTGGCGTCAACCAGCTCGAGCGGGAAGCGGATATTGGCATCTACACCGCCAGCGCAGCCCATATAGACTTCGCCATCCTCTTCGGAGTCGGTGTTGAGCAGAATTTCGCCCTCCAGCCAGCCCGCTTCCAGACCGAATGCGCCGGTCATGCCGGTCTCTTCGTCGGTGGTCAGCAGCACTTCCAGCGGGCCGTGCTTGATGGTCTTGTCAGCCAGCACAGCCAGACAACCGGCCATGCCGATGCCGTTGTCGGCACCCAGGGTGGTGCCACGGGCCGTGACCCACTCGCCATCGACATAGGCATCGATGGGATCGTTGGCGAAGTCGTGTTTGGTGTCGGCGTTGGCCTGCGGCACCATGTCGATGTGGGCCTGCAGTACCACGGCTTTGCGGTTTTCCATCCCCGGGGTGGCCGGTTTCTTGATGATGATGTTGCCGACCTTGTCCTGCTTGACCGCCAGACCTTCTCCCTGAGCCCATTGGATGATCCAGGCGCTCAGTTTGGCTTCATGTTTGGAAGGGTGGGGGATGGAGCAGATCTGTTCGAAGAAATGCCAAATCAGTTTGGGAGAGAGAGAGCTAAGCTGTGCCACGTCGGGACTCCTTACCAGCACGGAATTAACAGGGCCCCATCAGCGGGCCGGGGAAGAGGATAACGATAATACAGTCAATCACACAAAAATGTGAGCAATCAGCGCAAATCGCAGGCAGCTTGTGCTGGCTAATGGCAACCAGGCAGTACGATCGTCAGGTTCGGACGACGCTGACCGATAGAAAAGAAAATGTGTGACCGACCTCACAAAAATATTGAATTTAATGCACCGACTGGTAAATTAGCTCCCGTGGTTCGCCACCCGTCAGGATGACGATGAAAGCCTCCAGGGAACCGAAGCAAAGCAAGTGCGCCTCCATGGAACCGAGTGTTCGTTCAAGGATTTGAGCCCGCATAAAGGTACGTAACTTGTTAAGCAATCAGGAGTTTCAATATGCCAGGCAGCAACTCAACCTATTGGTTTGCCCCCTCTTTGTATACCCAGGGTTTCAGCTACCCTAACCCCTTCGTCACTCGTCGCTAAGACGAGCTGCCCAACCAGGCAGAGGCGAGAAAGCAGCAGGTGCGTGAGGTAAATCCTCCCCCTGCTATTTTTTTATCTGCGATTTGCCGCATAGCCCATTAGGACTCGGCAGCAGGGATGACAGGTTAGTCGTTTGGCGCTCGAGATGTGCCGAATGGAGAGGGTGATGCCGATTTTTCCTGTTTTTGGCATACGTTTGCCAGGCATTTTCTCTGCAAACGGTGCTATCATATCGGCCCAACAGCCTGTCCGCGGTTTGGACACTTCATCTAACCGATCGCCGGATAAGCCCATCTTGCTTCCATTGTTATCAGATTTGCTGCCGAGGCTTAGCCCTGAGGCAGCCGAAGTGCAATCTGAATTCAGTCGGGCAAGGGCCGCCATTTAGTGGCATCCGCAGGGATAATTGCGGATGTTGTGATTTTAAGTAATTGTTTTTAAATAACTATTCGAGATCGATAACATGCCGAAAAAGTTCTATGTGTCGTGGGACAACCTGCAACGTGAAGCTCGCCGTCTGGCCCGTCGTCAGCTGCCTGTCAGCCAGTGGAAAGGTATCATCGCGGTCAGCCGTGGTGGCCTGGTGCCCGCAGCCCTGATGGCCCGTGAACTTGGCATTCGTAATGTGGAAACCCTCTGCATCTCCAGCTATGACCATGACAGCCAGCGCGAGTTGGTGGTCGTGAAGGCTGCCACCACCGCCGGTGACGGCGAAGGCTGGCTGGTGGTGGAAGATCTGGTGGACACCGGCACTACCGCCAAGGCGATCCGCGAGCTCTACCCGAAAGCCAAGTTCATCGCGATTTTCGCCAAGCCGATGGGCGAAGCGCTGCTGGACGATTTCGAAGTGGCGATCCCGCAGGATACCTGGATCGAACAGCCGTGGGATATGGCACTGGAGTTCGCCACACCGATCTGCGACGAAAAGTAACAGGATCGGGATGTGACGCTCGCTGCGTCCATTGGTCGCAACCGGCAATAATGGTTTCACAGGGCTCCAATTTGGAGCCCTGTTTTTTTGTGTATCAATCTGTTGCAGGGTGGCTGATGGGCAGTAAAAGTGGTTAAGATGAGCTATTGCCTGATATGAATGGGACACTATCTTGGACTTGAACGAAGACCTAAACCTGACCGAACAGCTCTTTACCCGCGTCAAGAAGGTATTGGAAACATCCGAGATCTCCAACTCCAGTGCGGCTGATCTGGCGCAAGCCGAGTCAGACGAGATGTTTATCGACGGATCCATGTCAAAGAGCTGGTATCGCCTGCTGCGCCGCCCCTCCTGGACCTGGCAGGGGGCAGATCCCATCGAAGTGGAGCAGACCCTGGCCCGTATCGCCATGGCGACCGGCGAGCGTACCCACGATTGCTATCTCGATACCATCAAGGGCTATGTGCCCGGCAACTGGATCTACGAATGGAGCCAGGTGGCTGGCAACTATTTCAAGCAGGGCCGCGAACTGCGCGAGAAGGGGGATACTTCTGGCGCCTTGAAACAGCTGCTCAAGGCGGTGCGCTACTACTCCATCGCCAGCTATCCCCATCTCAAGGATGACGAGCTGGCGGATCAAGCCCAGCTGCTCGGTAACATGGCCTATCGCGAGGCCGGTCGCCTGTTCAAGGTGCCGCTCAAAGAGATCCAGGTGCCTTTTCGCGGCAAGCATATTCAGGGTTATCTCCACCTGCCGACGACCGAAAAACCGGTGCCGCTGGTGATCATCAGCGGCGGGATCGACTCCCTGCAGCTCGATTTCCTCAACTTCTATCTCAAACGGCTCGAGCCCAACGGTATCGGCATGCTCTCCCTCGATATGCCCGGGGTTGGCTATGCCGAGCATTGGCCGCTGGTGCAGGATACCAGCCGTCTCCATCAGGCGGTGCTCCATTACCTCTCCGAAGTGGCCTGGGTCGATCATCAGCGTATCGCCATGGTGGGGATGCGTCTGGCGGGTAATATCGCAGCCAGACTGGCCTTTATCGAACCGTTCAAGCTGCGGACCGTGGTCTGTGTCGGCGCCGGGGTCAATCAGGTGTTTACCAATCAGGAGCTGTTTGCCAAATGCCCGCGCATGATGCGGGACAGTCTGGCCAACCGGTTGGGGGCTGATGCGGCGCAGTGGGACGGCATGCGTACCAAGTGCCAGGTATTTTCACTTAAAACACAAGGATTACTGGGGACTCGCACCTCAGTGCCGATATTGAGTATTGGGCACAAGCGAGATTTTATTTGTCCCGAGCAGGATGTACGGGCATTGGCGGCGGCCAGTCGTAACGGCAAGGCCATCGTATTCGACAAACAGCCTTTGCTGGAGGTGTATGACAAGGCGCTGGACGAAATCGTCGAGTGGCTGAAACAGCATTTGTGTACCTGACATTGCGCTAAAGAACTGACGCCATCCCGAGGTGGCGCGGCTTGTTTAACAGGGAGGTTAACATGTCTGAAAGAGTGACCTACAAGCGACTGTTGAGGCAGTTTGCTGCCATTGGCCCCTATTTGCGTGAGGATCTCTGCGAAGAGGGGCGTTATCGTTTCGACTGCCTGTCGGTCTGTGTCAGCGCCAAGCCGGCGCCGGATAAACGGGAGTTCTGGGGCTGGTGGCTGGTGCTGGAGCAGGACGATCACCATTTCCGTTACCACTATCAGCTCGGTTTCTACAATGCTGATGGTGAGTGGCTGGACAAGCCGATCCCCAAGAAGCACCAGGTAGAAGTGGAGCGGACCCTCAACCGTTTCTACAAGCTCATCAGCGACAAACTGACGGCTCTGGAGTGTCAGTTAGCGCCAGCGGATCAGGTCACCAATGAGTTGACCGTGACCGCTGCTTGATCCCTGATGCCCGGCGAGCAGCATCCCGCTGTTTGCCGGGCCATCAGTCAGCCATCTCCCCTTCCGCCCGCAATCATCCGGGCCTTTGCTTCATCTCCTCACCCCGGCGTTAATTGCCTTGCAGGGCACCATGGCCGTGGGTATAAAGATATTCCTTACTTTTTTAGCCTTTATGCTCCCATGGAAAACAGAACCATAGTCGTCAAGTTGGGCACCAGCGTGCTCACAGGGGGGTCTTCCCAGCTCAATCGTGCCCATATGGTCGAGCTGGTCAGACAGTGTGCGGCCTTGCACCGTCACGGCCATCGGGTCGTGGTCGTCACATCAGGAGCTATCGCCGCCGGGCGTGAACATCTGGGTCACCCGCCACTGGCGCCAACCCTGCCCAACAAGCAGATGCTGGCGGCGGTTGGTCAGACCCAGCTTATTCGGGTATGGCAGGATCTGTTCAACCTCTACGGTCTGCATATCGGCCAGATGCTGCTGACCCGCGCCGATCTGGAAGATCGGGAACGCTACCTCAACGCCCGCGACACCATGCGCACACTGCTCGATCACCGCATTATTCCGGTGATCAACGAAAACGACGCGGTGGCGACCGCCGAGATCAAGGTCGGCGACAACGACAACCTCTCCGCACGGGCCGCCATTCTGGCGGATGCGGATCTGCTGATCCTGCTGACAGACCAGAAGGGGCTGTTTACCGCCGATCCGCGTACCAATCCCGATGCCCAGCTCATTGAAGAGGTGCAGACCATCGACGATACCCTGCGCTCGCTGGCGGGTGACAGTGTCAGCGGCCTCGGCACCGGTGGCATGGCTACCAAGCTGCAGGCCGCCGATGTGGCGCGTCGCGCCGGCGTCAACGTGGTGATCGCGACCGGCCAGATGCCGGAGGTGATCGGCCGTCTCGCCAAGGGCGAGCGTATCGGAACCCTCTTCCCGGCGCTGGCCTCCCCGCTGGAAGGGCGCAAGAGCTGGATCCTGGCAGGCCCACCTCCTCACGGTGAAGTGCATGTGGATCAGGGCGCAGTGGCCGCCATGAAGGATAAAGGCTCCAGCCTGCTGCCCAAGGGGATCGTCGCGGTCAAGGGTGACTTTATTCGGGGCGATGTGGTGCGGATCCTGATCCCAAAGGCGCTGAGCTGGCGCGCGGTATCTGCCGTTACGACCATCTGGAGCTGGAGAAGCTGCGCGGCGTTCACTCGGATCAGATTGAGCAGGTACTGGGCTATGGATATGGTTCAGTAGCCATCCATCGAGACGATATGGTGCTGCTCTAATCAGGGCGGCACGGCATGAACAAAAGGGAACCGAGATGAGTCTGGAGAAAATGGGGCAGGCGGCCCGTGAAGCCGCCTATCAGCTGGCTACCATCAGCACGGCGCAGAAGAATCGGGCGCTGGCCGCCATCGCCGATGAGCTTGAGGCGCGCAGTGAGCAGATCCTTGCTGCCAACGACAAGGATATTGCGGCTGGCCGTGAGGCAGGCTTGTCAGAAGCCATGCTGGATCGCCTGCTGCTCAATCCGGCCCGGCTGGCCGGTATCGTGGCAGATGTGCGCAAGGTGATCACGCTGGACGATCCGGTCGGTGCCGAAATGGATAGTCGGGTGCTGGAGAATGGCCTGCGGCTCTCCCGTCGTCGGGTGCCCATCGGGGTTATCGGCGTCATCTACGAGGCGCGCCCCAACGTCACCATCGACATCGCCAGCCTCTGCCTCAAGACCGGCAACGCCAGCATCCTGCGTGGTGGGCGCGAGACCTTCCACTCCAATCTGGAGCTGGTGCGGGTGATCCAGCATGCGCTGGCGGCCTCCGGTCTGCCCGAGGCGGCGGTGCAGTACATCGACAACCCGGATCGGGCGCTGGTCGGCGAGTTGCTGCGCCTAGACCGCTATGTGGACATGATCATCCCCCGTGGTGGCGCCGGCCTGCACAAGATGTGCAAGGAGAACAGCTCCATCCCGGTCATCATCGGCGGGTTCGGTATCAGCCATATTTTCGTCGACGAGAGTGCTGATCTGGTGCGCTCTCTGGCGGTCATCGACAACGCCAAGGTGCAGCGCCCCTCCGCCTGCAATGCCCTCGATACCCTGCTGGTACACGAGAAAGTCGCTTCGGCTTTCCTGCCGCAGCTGGTGACGCTGATGAACGAGCGCAAGGTGACGCTGGTGGCCGCGCCCAACGCCATGAGGCAGTTGGCGGGTGCCGACAACCTGTGCGAGGCAGGGCCGGAGGATTTCGATACCGAGTGGCTCGGGCTGACCCTGGGGGTCAAGCTGGTGGCGGATGTGAACGAAGCGCTAGCCCATATGCGCGAGCATAACGCCGGCCACTCCGATGCCATCCTGACCAACGATCTGGCCAACGCCGAGCGTTTCGTCAATGGAGCCGGTTCGGCGGCTGTCTATGTCAACGCCTCCACCCGTTTCACTGATGGTGGCCAATTTGGTCTGGGGGCCGAGGTGGCGGTGTCGACCCAGATGCTGCATGCCCGTGGCCCCATGGGGTTGACCGAGCTCACCAGCTACAAGTGGGTAGGGCAGGCCGATTACCTCAGCCGCGCCTGATAACAGTCTGTTTCACATACAAAAATGCCGACCCCTTGGGTCGGCATTTTTTCGCTGGCATCGCGCCGATACCACGCAGTGCACTATCCCTCGGGGTTATTCCCCGTGATAGAGCGCCTTGTCACCTTGCTTGAGCACATAACCCTTCCAGATAAAGAGGGTGTAGCCGCTGCCCTGCCACGACCAGTTGCCCTCCGCACCCTGACGGGTCAGCGCAAGCAGCTCGCCGCTTGGCAGATGCAGTTCGGCCTGCGTCTGATCGGCATTGAACAGCACGAAGGCGCTGCTGGTCTGGCTGGCATCGGTTGGATTGAGCCGGATACCCTCTTCAAACAGGCGCACACATTTGCCTGTCAGCGCTGACCACTGATAGCCCGCGCTGCCGATACAGCCGTGGCTGTCGCGATCGCTGCCAACCAGATGTTGTTCCGGTGTACTGCATGCCGCCAGCAGCAGAGAGGCGGCCATCAGAGTCAAGGTGCGCATGGTTACTCCTGCAGATCTCGTTCGATGACGATGTTGGAGAATCCCAACTCTTTGAAGTAGTTCTCCTGGTAATCCTTCACGCTTTTCTTGTCACGGCGACAAACCTGAGCCAGCTGGGCCTCCATGGCGTGAAAACTGGTGAGATCCAGCCCTTCGGCTGCCGCGATGGCGTCGTAGATGCTGCGGAACTTGTCGTTCGCGTAGCCGATCTCTTTGGCCTGTTTTTTATAGGTGTACGTAATCTTAAAGGCCATCTTGCCCTTCCTTCTTCGATTTGGCTTGCTTGCGCTGGACGTAGAGATAGAGGCTTTCGACCTTCTCCCTAGCCCAGGGGGTCTTGCGCAAGAACTTCAGGCTGGACTTGATGCTGGGATTATCGGTGAAGCAGCGGATATTGATCTGCTGCCCCAGCTCTTCCCAGCCGTAGTGTTCGACCAGCGCGGTGACGATGGCTTCCAGCGTCAGCCCGTGCAGCGGGTTGTTCTTCTGCGAGGCGTTCGGTTGCTCGCTCATGCCTGCTCCGCCAGCTTGGCAAAGGGCTGACCCATGCGGGTGGTGACGCCATTAGCCAGATGGGGTTCGAAACCGGCCAGCATGCCCGGGCCAAACAGGCAGACCACGGTGCTGCCCAGCTTGAACAGGCCCATTTCGGCGCCTTTCTGCAGGGTAATGGCCTCGTCGCCGGTATAGTCCCAGCGCACCACCTTCTTCTCTTTGGTCGGCGCAATGTTGCCGGCCCAGATGGTCTCGATGCTGGCCACGATAGTGGCACCGACCAGCACCAGCGCCATCGGGCCGTGCGGAGTGCGGAAGGTGGCGACCACCCGCTCGTTGCGGGCAAACAGGTTGGGCACGTTCTCGGCGGTGAGCGGGTTGACGGAGAAGAGATCCCCCGGCACGAACACCATGCTCTCCAGCACACCGTCCAGCGGCATGTGGATGCGGTGATAATCCTTGGGCGCCAGATAGATGGTGGCAAAGTCGCCATCCTTGAACGGCGCCACCAGATCCTCATAGCCGCCCAGCAGTTCGCGGGCGCTGTAGTCGTGGCCCTTGGCCTGGATGATGCGACCCTGCAGGATCGGGCCAAGCTGGCTGACGGTGCCATCCACCGGCAGCGCCAGAGTCATGGCATCTTCTACCACGGGACGGATACCGGGCTTGAGCTCGCGAGTGAAGAACTCGTTGAAGCTCTTGTAGTGGGCCGGGCTCTCGTGCAGCGCCTCGCTCATGTCGACCTGATACTGCTTGATAAAGGCCTCGATCACTTTGGTGGTGATGTTGCCCGCTTCGGCGGCGGCAAACTTGCCGATCAGACGGGAGAGGGCGTGCTTGGGCAGACAGTATTGACCGGCAATTTTCAGGTTGTCAGTAATGCTCATGTTCATCATCAACGTAGGTTTATTAGGGTCACAGGCGCGCTTGCTGGCGACCGTGACGGGCTTCCTGCATGGTTTCCAGGATGCGGTGATAGTTGTGGAAGCGATCGGCGCTGATGGCGCCCGCGTCGACTGCGGCGCGCAGGGCACAGCCGGGATCGTCCTTGTGGGTACAGTCGCGGAACTTGCAGCCACCCAGGTAGTCGCGAAACTCGACGAAGCACCAGGTGATGCGGTCGGCCTCCAGATGCCAGAGGGCGAACTCGCGGATCCCGGGGGAGTCGATGAGATCGCCACCGCTTGGGAAGTGGTAGAGTCGCGCCGTGGTGGTGGTGTGCTGGCCGAGCCCCGAGTTTTCGGAGATCTCGCCGGTCAGTACATCCAGCCCCGGCATCAGGGCGTTGGTGAGCGACGACTTGCCCACCCCGGACTGGCCGACGAAGATGCTGATCTTGTCGGTCAGGGCTGCCTTGAGTTCATCCAGCCCTTCGCCGCTCTCGCAGCTCACCAGCAGCACCTCGTAATTGAGCTTGCGGTAGGTTTCGAGCTGGCTTTCGATGCGCGCTCTGGCGGCATCATCGAGCATGTCGACCTTGTTCAGCACGATGAGGGGGCGGATCTCCACATCCTCGGCAGCTACCAGATAGCGGTCGACGATGTTGGTGGAGAACTCGGGCATCACCGCCGAGACGATGATGATCTGGTCGATGTTGGCTGCGATGGGTTTGACCCCGTCGTAGAAGTCCGGCCGGGTTAGTACCGAGTGGCGCGGATGCACCGCCTCGATGACGCCCGCTGTCGCGGCATTGAGGCCGGGACGCCACACTACCTTGTCGCCACAGACCAGACTGCTGATGCTGCTGCGCCGCAGGTTGCTGCGGTGGATGGTGCCATCGACCGCTTCCACGTCTGCGTGCTGACCAAAACGGCTGATCACCACCCCTTCGATGGCGGGGCCAAACAGGGTGTCATCCACCACTGTGGTGTGATCTTTTTGCAGCCGCCGTTCGCGGTTGGCCTGGACGCGCCTTTGTTGACCCAGATTGAGTTTTGCTTTCTTTGCCACTCGATTCGCCAGTTTATGAACAGATCCAAAGCCAGTATGATACATGCAAATTGGCAAAATTCCGCCATTCCTCCCAATAGAGAGAGCAATCATGACAGTCAGCGCGCAGAACCTGGTATGGATCGACATGGAGATGACGGGTCTCGACCCCGAAGAGAACGTGGTACTGGAGATTGCCACCATAGTCACCGACAAGGATCTGAATGTACTGGCCGAAGGGCCGGTTATCGCCATTCATCAGAGTGATGAAGAGCTGGCCAAGATGGACGACTGGAACGTCAACACTCATACCAAGAGCGGTCTGGTGGCCCGGGTCAAGGCGAGTCAGCACGATGAGGCGAAAGCCATTGCCGAGACCCTCGACTTCATTCGCCAGTGGGTGCCGGAGCGCACCAGCCCGCTGTGCGGCAACAGCATCGGTCAGGATCGCCGCTTCATGGTCAAGCACATGGCCGAGCTGGAAGCCTTCTTCCACTACCGCAACGTCGACGTCAGCACCATCAAGGAGCTGGTACGCCGCTGGCAGCCGGAACTGCTGGATCAGTTCAAGAAGAGCGGCACCCACCAGGCGCTGGACGACATCCGCGAATCCATCGCCGAGCTGCAGTTCTATCGCAGCCACGTCTTCAAGATCTGATTCCCCGGCAAGGGGTTGTCATACTCTGGCTGCTAAAATCGACAGTTCGGCCAGCTTTTGAGCGAACGCGCGCAACCAGACAAAAAAGCCCTTGCAATTGGAATGACTGCTCTTATAATTCGGCTCCCGTACAGTAGCGCAAGCAACCAAATGCTGTACGGCCTGTTTTAAGGTAGTTGCGGGAATAGCTCAGTTGGTAGAGCACGACCTTGCCAAGGTCGGGGTCGCGAGTTCGAGTCTCGTTTCCCGCTCCAAAAATCTGATGATGACACTGGTGCAAACCAGCCCGATGCGGGAATAGCTCAGTTGGTAGAGCACGACCTTGCCAAGGTCGGGGTCGCGAGTTCGAGTCTCGTTTCCCGCTCCAATCATCAGCCAGCCTCAAGACAACCAAATTGTTGCGGGAATAGCTCAGTTGGTAGAGCACGACCTTGCCAAGGTCGGGGTCGCGAGTTCGAGTCTCGTTTCCCGCTCCAAAAAATTTGTAAGTGATATTCCGATGCGGGAATAGCTCAGTTGGTAGAGCACGACCTTGCCAAGGTCGGGGTCGCGAGTTCGAGTCTCGTTTCCCGCTCCAATCACTTGCAGATGACATTCTGTTGCGGGAATAGCTCAGTTGGTAGAGCACGACCTTGCCAAGGTCGGGGTCGCGAGTTCGAGTCTCGTTTCCCGCTCCAAACATTTGTAAGTGACATTCCGTTGCGGGAATAGCTCAGTTGGTAGAGCACGACCTTGCCAAGGTCGGGGTCGCGAGTTCGAGTCTCGTTTCCCGCTCCAATCACTTGTAAATGACATTCTGTTGCGGGAATAGCTCAGTTGGTAGAGCACGACCTTGCCAAGGTCGGGGTCGCGAGTTCGAGTCTCGTTTCCCGCTCCAATCTCTCTTCGAAGTTTTCATAATCCCTTTGATTGCCCCTCACATCGCGCTGCGATGCTTTGTCGTATCTGACGTTTACTCAGCGTGTCTCCGCCGCCTTCTGCAAACAGGGGGGGGACTCTGTGGGCTGATCGAGGCAAGCGGTTGTAACAGGTGGTGGGAGGCGAGAATTGCGGGCAAAAAAGAGGAGGGGCCTTGGCTCCTCCTGCATGATTCACTGGCGCGGGCTTAGACCAGAGTAACGTTCTCAGCCTGAGGGCCTTTTTTGCCCTGGGTCACAGTGAACTGGACTTTTTGACCTTCAGCCAGGGTTTTGAAACCGGTGCTCTGGATGGAGGAGAAGTGAACGAATACGTCCGGACCCTGGGATTGTTCAATAAAGCCAAAACCCTTGGTTTCGTTGAACCATTTTACCTGGCCGGTGCGAATGTCAGACATGTGCTAAATCCTATCAATAACAAAATGAAACTAAGCCCGTGCTGGGCTGCATTTGCCTTGCAAGCAGGGGTTGGCTCATGACTGACCACGTCTCTTTGTCCCAGTAGCACGTAGAACAATCCCTGTCTAAAGCACAAACGATTGTACGTTAGCGCCGATCCTTGTCAATTTGACCCCTTTCGTTTTTTGAACAAGCTAAAAATATTGTGAAGTCAGTAGCTTATTTGAAGATATTTGACTGAAAAAAACGGGAGGCCAGCGCCTCCCGTTTTTGTTATTCCTTGAGGGCGAACCCTTCGCCCTGCCGGTCGTAGCGGTAAACCGCCTGACCGTAGGAGCGGATCTCCACCCGCTGGATGCGGCGGGTGTCGTCCACCAGGATGAAGATAGAGCGGCCCGATTGCAGGCGGGTCAGGGGGCGATCCGGCCCCTCGATGGCGATCAGGCGGCTCAACTCGGCACCCGGCAACTCGAATTTACGCCAGATGGAGTAGAGGGTCTCACCCGCCTGCACATCGTGTTGCAGCCAGGTACCGTTGACCTTCTCTTCGACCGGCTTGGCTGCCGCGGGGGCACCGCCTGCCGCGCCATTACCGACAGTTAGAGCTTGAGCAGGTACGGCCAGCGGCACTTCCAGCGAGCCGGAAGGGGCGGCTTTGGGGGCGGATGGTGCCGGCTCCCAGGCCAGTACCAGCAACCAGAGCGGGATCAGGATCAGCAGACCTATGGTGTTTTTGCGGGGCAGCGGGCTGGACAGCTTGAATTTGCCTGCTTTGGCATCCTGGCGGCGTTGGCCGAGGTTGCTCATCCCTTGGCCAAAACGTTGGCGCAGGGACAGGGTCGCGGCATTGATGCGATGGAGCAGGGATCCTTGTGATTCGTCTTGGCGACGCTGCTGGGCTCGTCTGTTATGGCCTCGTGGGCGACGGTCCGGGGTGGGCACGGCATTTACCTCTCACTACATTGCCTGCCATCAGGCAAATTCGTCGCCTATGGTAAACGGACTCGCCCCCGAGGGGGAGAGTCCTGAGGCGGAAAATTATCAGCTGAGACGAAATTGACCCAATAATTGCTGCAATTTATCTGCCGCCTGACGCAAAGCCTGGCTGGCTTTGGCCGTTTCGGTCGCATCCTGAGCAATGTCGTTGGCCAGTGCGTTGGTTTTTGACAGGTTGCCGGAGACGGTTTCTGAGACCGAGCTCTGCTCTTCGGCGGCGGAGGCGATCTGATAGGTCATGTCGTTGATGGTGGAGATGGCCTGGTAGATGCTGCCGAGCGCCTCTTCCGCCAGATCCGCCTCGCACACCGCCTGATGGGTCAGCTGCTGGCTCTGGGTGATGGCGTTGACTGCATTGGTGGAGCTGAGGCGGATCTTCTCGATCAACTCCTGGGTATTCTGCACCGCCTGCTGGGTATTGCCCGCCAGTTTGCGCACCTCGTCGGCCACCACCGCAAAGCCGCGGCCCTGTTCGCCAGCCCGTGCAGCCTCGATGGCGGCGTTGAGAGCCAGCAGGTTGGTCTGATCGGCAATCCCCTGAATGACGGTGAGGATGCTGGTGATCTGGGCGCTGTCGTGAGCCAGCCCTTCAACCACTTCAGCCCCTTTCCCGGCTTCTGCCGCGACTTTGTGCATCGACTGGATCACCTGCTGGAAGCGCTCCTTGCCCTGATCGGCTGCGCCTTGCGCCTGTTTGGCCGAGTCGGCGGTGTTGTTGGCGTGGGTGGCGACCTCCTGACTGACGTAGGACATCTCCTGTACCGCGGTCAGCATCTGCTCCATCTCGGCCTGATGATGCTGCAGGTTGTTGTCGGTCTGACCGGCAATGCGATCGGTGTCACCGGCATAACGGTTCACCTCGCTGGCAGTCTTGAGCACATCCCCTAGCAGCCCTTGCAGCTTGTCGATAAAGCGGTTGATCCCCTTGGCGAGATCCCCCAGCTCGTCGACAGATCGGGTTGCGAGACGTTTGGTGAGATCCCCTTCACCATCGGCGATGTCATCCACCAGGCTGACCATCTGACGGATGGGGCCTGTGATGCTGCGGGCAATCACCAGCATGGTGGCCAGCGCCAGCACCAGTACGATAACTGCGCCCACCAATTGCTGGGTCATGGCTGCCTGGTTCATGTCGCTCAGCTGGCTTTCCAGTTGATCGGCGCCCGCCAGTACCACCTTGTAGGGCAGGGTGACGATGATGGCCCAGTTGCGGCTCATTCCCGGCACCATGATGGGGACGGAAATACGGAATGACTCGTCCAGCTCCTGACGCTGAACTTCCGGTTTCAGGTACTGTTGCCACTGGTTGCCCAGCACCTTACTTGCGCTGCTGCCGAGCAGGCTGGCATCACCGCTGGTGCCTGTGATGACACCGGCGGTGCTGACGATCAGGGTTTCGCCCTTGCCGTCATAGATATTGCTGTTGAGGCTCTTGGCCTGACGGCTGATGGAGTCCACCGCCAGATCGAGGGCTGCGATGCCGCGGAACTGGCCATTCACCATGATGGGGGTGGTGATAGTGCTCACCAGCACCTGCTGACCGTTGATATCCACCTTGAAGGGATCGATGAGGCAAGAGCGTCCTTCCCGCTTCGGGCAGGCGTAGTAGTCGTTGGCGGGATTGCCGAATTCGTCCGGGTCGGTTTTTTCGATGGAGAGCAGCAGATCGGTGCCGATTTGATCCTTGTCGCGATAGAAGTAGGGCACGAAGCGCCCCTTGTCGTCACTGCCCAGCGCACTCTGGCCAGCAAAGCTGGCATCCTGACCGTCGAAACCGTTGGGCTCGAAGCCGGCGAAGGCGCCATAGAGCTGGGGCTCCAGCGCCAGTTGTGCCTTGAGCAAGTCAGTGGCCTGCTGGCGATCCAGCGACAGTTTGCTTTGCTGTTGCAGGGCGAGGGCGCTGGCCATCTGCTGGGTGTAGGAGAGCCCCTTTTGCAGCAGTTGGGTGATGGTGGCCGCCTCGGCGCGAGCATTGGCGCTGACCTTCTGCCAGGCCTCCTGCTGCAGCGCTTCACGGCTGGAGCTGATGGTGAGTTGTTGAGTCTGCTGACCCGAGTATTGGTTGAGCAGGATCAGGATGACCAAGGCGGTGGTCATGGCGATCCCGGCCATCACTAGAATGCGATTCTGGATAGAACGGAACTGCATCGTCTCTTCCTTTTTAGTAGCGGTGTTATTTGGATATCGACCGAAGCCGACAGTGGTTGTAGCAAATAGGAAATAGAACTTCTGTTTTGCGATCCCCTTCAAATATCAGGCGGCAAGCGCCCCGCCAGTAAATTTAATCCCCTACTTTAGCCCGCAATGGCGTCATGGTTTTCCCATCCGTGATTGTCGGTGCTAAAATGCGACGGTTTTTTTAACGAATTGGCCCAAGGCCCTCTACACAAGGCTTAAAGATGAAAGTCAAAACCCGTTTTGCTCCCAGCCCGACCGGCTTTTTGCATGTCGGCGGTGCCCGTACCGCACTCTATTCCTGGTTGTTTGCAAAGAACCAAGGCGGTGAGTTCGTGCTGCGTATTGAGGATACCGACCTGGAACGTTCCACTCAGGAGGCGATCGACGCCATCATTGAGGGCATGGAATGGCTGGAGCTGAACTGGGATGAGGGCCCCTACTACCAGACCAAGCGCTTCGATCGCTACAACGGTCTGATCGATGAGATGCTGGCTGATGGCCGCGCCTACAAGTGCTACTGCTCCAAAGAGCGTCTGGAAGCGCTGCGTGAAGGCCAGATGGCCAACGGCGAGAAGCCCCGCTACGACGGCAAGTGCCGCGACCACGCCCATGACCACCCGGCCGATGCGCCGCACGTGATCCGCTTCCGCAACCCGACCGAAGGTTCCGTGGTGTTCGATGACCACGTCCGTGGCCGCATCGAGTTCGCCAACACCGAGCTAGACGATCTGATCATTCGCCGTACCGACGGCGCGCCGACCTACAACTTCTGTGTTGTAGTCGATGACTGGGATATGGAGATCACCCACGTGGTGCGTGGCGAAGACCACATCAACAACACCCCGCGCCAGATCAACATCTACAAGGCGCTGAACGCGCCGGTACCGGAATTTGCCCACGTCTCCATGATCCTGGGTGACGACGGCGCCAAGCTCTCCAAGCGCCACGGTGCGGTTTCTGTGATGCAGTACCGCGACGACGGCTACCTGCCGGAAGCGCTGCTGAACTATCTGGTGCGTCTGGGTTGGTCCCACGGCGATCAGGAGATCTTCACCCTCGACGAGATGATCAAGCTGTTCAGCCTGGATGCCATCTCCAAATCCGCCTCCGCGTTCAACACCGACAAGCTGCTGTGGCTGAACAACCACTACATGCGCAGCCTGGATCCGACCTATGTTGCCAAGCATCTGGCCTGGCACATGGCCGACCAGAAGATCGACACCAGCAAGGGTCCGTCACTGCCAGAGGTTGTTACTCTGCTGGCCGAGCGCTGCAACACTCTGGTCGAGATGGCCGCCCAGAGCCGCTACCTGTTCGAAGATTTTGAGGCGATCGACGAAGCGGCTGCCAAGAAGCACCTGCGTGGCGTGGCTGCCGAGCCGCTGGCTCTGGCCAAAACCAAGCTGGCTGCACTGGATAGCTGGACCACCGAAGCGCTGCACGAGCTGATTGAAGCCACTGCCGCCGAGCTGGGTCAGGGCATGGGCAAGGTCGGCATGCCGCTGCGCGTTGCTGTCACCGGTCTGGGCCAGTCCCCCGGCATCGACGCCGTGATGGCGCTGGTCGGCAAAGAGCGTGTACTTGCCCGTATCGACCGCGCGCTGGCGTATATCGAAGCCCGCATGGCTGCCGAGTAAGCTCTGCCGATGTGGCAGACGAGGGGATTACCCCGCTCTGCCACATACTGAATAGCAAAAATCCGAAACCACTGGTTTCGGATTTTTTTATGGCCAGCGCACAGGTCGAAAATACTTTGGATAAAAAAATGCCAGTCAGCTGACTGGCATTTTTATTGGGACAGAGTGCCGCTTAGTGGCTGTCGACCCAGACGAACTTGAGCACGAACAGCAGGGCGACCACTAGCACGCAGGGGTTGATTTCGCGCCAGCGGCCGGTGCCCGCCTTCATCACGCAGTAGGAGATAAAGCCGACGGCGATCCCCTCGGTGATGGAGAAGCTGAACGGCATCATGACGGCGGTCATAAAGGCCGGTACCGCTTCGGTCAGATCTTCCCACTTCACCCGGGTCAGCTCGGAGCACATCAGCACACCCACATAGATAAGGGCGCCAGCGGCGGCATAGGCCGGCACCATGGCGGCGACCGGAGAGAAGAAGATAGCCAGCAGGAACAGCAGGCCAACCACGATGGCAGTCAGACCGGTACGGCCGCCGACGGCGACGCCGGAGCTGCTCTCGATAAAGGCGGTGACCGAGGAGGTGCCCATGAAAGCGCCGCCGACGGAGCTGACGCTATCCACCATCAGCGCTTGTTTCATGCGCGGGAAGTGGCCCTTGTCATCGGCCAGCTTGGCGCGGTTGGTGACACCGATCAGGGTGCCGGAGGAGTCGAACAGGTTGACCAGCATAAAGGAGAAGATGATCCCGGCGAGGCTGATATCGAGCGATCCCATCAGATCCAGTTGGCCGAACACCGGTTCGATGCTGGGGGGCATGGAGACAAAGCCCTTGAAGGTGACATCGCCAAACAGCCAGCCCAGACCGGTAGTGACCACGATGGCGATCAGCACGGCGGAGTGGACGCCGCGGGCGGAGAAGATGCAGATCAGGAAGAAACCGAGCAGACCCAGCAGGCAGGGCAGGGAGGTGAGATTGCCCACGGTCACCATAGTCGCGGGGCTGGCCACCACGATACCGGCGTTGTGCAGGCCGAGCAGGGCGATAAGCAGACCGATACCGGCGGTGATGCCGACCCGCAGGGTGAGCGGAATGTTGCCAATCAGCCAGTAGCGCACCCGCAGCAGGGTGAGGATCAACAGACCCATGGCGCCCCAGAAGATGGTGCCCATGCCCACTTGCCAGGAGTAACCCATGCCCGCGACGACCACAAAGGCGAAGAAGGCGTTGAGGCCCATGGCGGGGGCCAGCGCGATCGGCAGGTTGGCCAAGAGGCCCATCAGGATGCTGCCGATACCGGCGATGAGGCAGGTGGTGACGAACACGGCCTGGGTGTCCATGCCCGCTGCAGAGAGGATCTGCGGGTTGACGAACACGATGTAGACCATGGTCAGGAAGGTGGTGATGCCGGCGATCAGTTCGGTGCGGGCGGTAGTGCCATGGCCTTGCAGGGCAAACAGACGCTCAAGCAATCCTTGCCCGGCGGCCTGATTGGCAGCTTGGTGTTGTTGATTCATGTTGGATTCCAATAGGTGACGTGAAATAAGCAGCAGGGGAACGGGCTATCCCATCCATGCGGGGTAAATTGCCCTGTTTCTGGCGGTTAAGTAACCAGACTCGTCCTGATACCGTGACAGCGCGCACATTTTTACACAGGCGGCGCCGTTTACAAACCCCGGATCTGCGAAGCAGATCAATGAATAGAGTAAAAATTCAAACGTTTGCTTTTTGAGCATGAAAAAAGGTTCTCAGCAGAGAACCTTTTATCGAAAATTGGGGGCTTACAGGGTTTTGAAGTAGCGCTCCACCAGCTGGGCCAGCACCGAGTCGAGCCGGTCTTGTAACTCACCCAGCTCGCGGCCGAAGCGGCGCAGAAAGAGGCTTGCTTGCTCTTCGGTTAGCTTGCGCCCCTCGATAAAGAACTCCTGCTCCGGCAACTGTTTGTCGTAGCGGGGGATCAGCACCCAGCTCACCAGCTCGGGCTCCACGGCGGCAAAAATCTTGGCGGCAGCGGCACAGAAGGTCTCTATGTGCTCCTTGCCATCCGGCCCGAGGCAACCCGGTTCAACCCGGATCTGGATGGTGAGTTTTTTCTCTATGGGGGTCGTCATCGTGCTACATCCATGCAAAGGCATCCGTCTAGGATTGTAAGTCAAAAGGCAAGAGAAAGGGGAGCCGAAGCTCCCCTCAACACGCAGTCAGCCTTATTTGGCGATACGCTTATATTTAGCGCGGTGCGGTTGGATAGCCTCGGCGCCGTAGGTCTTCTTCTTCCACTCTTCGTATTCGGTAAAGTTACCTTCGAAGAACTCGATCTTGCCCTCATCCTGATAGTCCAGGATGTGAGTGGCGATACGGTCGAGGAACCAGCGGTCGTGGGAGATGACCATGGCACAACCCGGGAACTCCAGCAGGGCGTTCTCGAGGGCGCGCAGGGTTTCGATATCCAGATCGTTGGTCGGTTCATCCAGCAGCAGCACGTTGCCGCCGGTCTGCAGCAGCTTGGCCAGATGCAGACGACCACGTTCACCACCGGAGAGTTCGCCAACCCGCTTCTGCTGGTCGGAACCCTTGAAGTTGAAGCGGCCGATGTAGGCGCGGCTCGGGAACTCGTAGTTGCCGATGCGCAGAATATCCTGACCATCAGCGACCTCTTCGAATACCGTCTTCTTGTCATCCATGCTGTCGCGGAACTGATCGACAGAGGCCAGCACCACGGTTTCACCCAGGGTGATGGCGCCGGAATCCGGCTGCTCCTGACCCGACATCATGCGGAACAGGGTCGACTTACCGGCACCGTTCGGGCCGATGATGCCGACGATGGCACCCTTCGGAATGGCAAACGACAGATCGTCGATCAGCACCCGATCACCGTAGGATTTGCGCAGGTTGGCCACTTCCACCACCTTGTCGCCGAGGCGCGGTCCGGGCGGAATGAACAGCTCGTTGGTCTCGTTGCGCTTCTGGTAGTCGTTAGTGTTGAGTTCTTCGAAGCGAGCCATACGGGCCTTGGACTTGGCCTGACGGCCTTTCGGGTTTTGACGAACCCACTCCAGCTCTTTCTCGATGGACTTGCGACGGGCCGCTTCGGAACTGGCTTCCTGCGCCAGACGGGCGTCCTTCTGCTCCAGCCAAGAAGAGTAGTTGCCTTCCCACGGGATACCTTCGCCGCGGTCCAGCTCCAGGATCCAGCCTGCCACGTTGTCGAGGAAGTAACGGTCGTGGGTGATCGCCACTACAGTGCCTTCGTAGTCGTGCAGGAAGCGCTCCAGCCAGGCCACGGATTCCGCATCCAGGTGGTTGGTCGGTTCGTCCAGCAGCAGCATGTCAGGCTTTTCCAGCAGCAGACGGCACAGTGCCACACGGCGGCGCTCACCACCGGAGAGGTGCTTGATCTTGGCATCCCAGGCCGGCAAGCGCAGGGCATCGGCCGCACGCTCCAGCTGGTTTTCCATGTTGTGGCCACCCTGAGCCTGGATGATGGCTTCCAGCTCGCCCTGTTCGCGGGCCAGCTTGTCAAAGTCGGCATCCGGGTCGGCGTAGGCCGCATAGACCTCGTCCAGACGGGCCATGGCGCGCTTCACTTCGCCAACGGCCTCTTCGACGGCTTCGCGTACGGTCTGCTCCGGATCCAGCTTAGGCTCCTGCGGCAGGTAGCCGATCTTGATGCCGGGCTGCGGACGGGCTTCCCCTTCGATCTCGGTGTCGATGCCTGCCATGATGCGCAGCAGGGTCGATTTACCGGCGCCGTTCAGACCCAGCACGCCGATCTTGGCGCCCGGGAAGAAGCTCAAGGAGATGTTCTTGAGAATATGACGCTTGGGCGGCACTACCTTGCCGACCCGGTTCATGGTGTAAATAAATTGAGCCATTGGCTAATTCTCTTCCTTTTCAGCAGGTTAATGTCTTGGCATTAACAGACTGATGTCGTGGTGGGGCCAGGTCGACACAGGTCAACCGGGTTCCAAAAAACCCGTCGATTGTAAACCAACGGACGAGGGGGGGCAAAGGTGGCACCCGGCTATGTCCCCCCTTTGCCGCAGCGGTCACGCCTTGCTGCATCAGTCGTGCAATTTGGGCATGATGTGGGCTGCCGTTTTGTCCCGGAGCCCTCATGAACCCATCTCCTCAAGCCCCTTCGCTGACCGCCTTTCTCTGCACAATGGGATTGGACGCCGCGCAGAGCGAAGCTATCAGCCTGCGCTTGCCACGGCAGACGCTGCGCGCCGGTCAGGCACTGTTGGCGCAAGGGGCAGAGCAGGAAGCTGCCTTCTATATCGAAGCGGGCATCGCTCGCGCCTGCCACTACACCCGGGACGGACAGGAGCGCTGCAAGGAGTTCTACTTCGAGGGGGAACTCTGCCTGCTCTATGACAGCTGGCTCACGGGGTCGCCTGCCCGCTACCAGCTGGAGGCGCTGACGGAGTTGCAGGTGGTGCGGATGCCGCTCACCCTGCTGGATGAGCCCGCCTGGCAGCCGGTCTGCATGGCCCTGTTGCGCCAGCAGCTCGGTTACAAGGAGCGCAAGGAGGCGTTTTTGCTGCTTCACTCTCCCGAGGAGCGTTATCGGGAGCTCTGCCACACCTTCCCTCACTGGCCTGCGCGGCTCACTCAGGTGCAGCTCGCCAACTACATCGGCATCAGCCCGGTCACCCTGTCACGGATCCGTAGGCGCATTAACACGGGTTAATGCCGCTCTCCGACCATCCCCTCATGCTGCGCCATCCAAATGACGGACGAGGTGTGGATGATGTCGCTGTTTCTGTGGTCGCAGCTGGTGGTGAGCCTGGCTTTGCTGCTCGATCTGTTGTCGTTTCAGTTGCGGGATCGCCGCAGGATCCTGGCCTGTCTGGCCCTCTCCTGCGCCCTCAATGCCGGTCACTTTGCCCTGCTCGGGCAGTGGTCGGCCGCCTGCCTGTTGCTGCTGGCCTGCGTGCGCTTTCTGGTGAGTATCTGGCTGGTTCACCACATCTTGATGTGGTTTTTCATGGGGTTGGCCTGTGCGGCAGCGCTGGCAACCTATCAGGGCCTGCTCTCATTGATCGGGCTGCTGGCCAGCCTGCTGCAAACCCGGGCTGCGTTTTGCCCGGATGATCGCCAACTGCGGCGCTGGATGTTGCTTGGCACCCTCTGCTGGCTGGTCAACAACCTGCTGGTGGGCTCTCCGGTCGCCGCGCTGATGGAGGGGATGTTTCTGGTCAGCAATCTGGTGGGTTACTACCGTCACTATGGCTTCGACTATTGGGGGCGTGGCCGCCACAGTGGCCGCAGAAAGAGGCGTGTGCCGCCTTCCGATCGGGCGAGCTTCTGATTTTCCGCTCAGGGCTGTTTGTGGCCAGCGAAGTAGAGCACCCGTTTCACATACTCCTGCGTCTCGTCATAGGGTGGGATCCCGCCATAGCGTTCCACCGCTTTTTCCCCGGCATTGTAGGCTGCCGAGATCAGTACCCAGTCGCCATCGAAGCGGCGATCCAGCCATTTGAGATAACTGACGCCGCCCTTGATGTTCTGGGCCGGATCGAATGGTCGGGTTACCCCGAACCGTTGCTGGGTTTCGGGGATCAGCTGCATCAGCCCCTGAGCATTCTTGGGTGAAACGGCGCGGCTGTTGAGATTGGATTCGGCGATGGCAATCGCCAGTACCAGCCGGGCATCCACCTTATGGTGTTTGGCGGCGTGACGGAGCATGGTGACCAACTTTTGCTTGGCGGGGGGTTGGCGGGCAACCCAGGAGTCGACATTGAAGGGGGTGGAGGGGAGCCCGGCCAGATAGCCACCCTGACCGCCACGGATCCCGATGCCGCACTGATCACCCATGGGAGCATTGCCGATGCGGGCGTTGTAGTAGCGGGCTGCCTGTCGGTTACCAAGGCGCATTGCCATGGCGAGGTAGCTGTTGGCCAGCTTTGCGCTGCGTACCGAGGCAGGGCCGGTGGCGAGCAGACGCCCGATCCGGAAGTAACCTTCGGGATTGCCGGTGCTGGCGGCTACGCAGTAGAGGGCTATCGCCTTTTGCAGATTGCCGCTGTGCTGGGCTGCCTGCCCCTGCCTGAGTGCCGTCATTGCCCTGGGGGCTTGTCTGAAATCCCTGCCCTGTGCCGTCTGCGGAATGCCCGCCAGTAGCGACGACAAAAAAAGCAGCAAAAACAGTCCGTTTTCGCTGATCTTCCCCATCGTTTATCTCCTGCTTGAGTAGAGAAGATATAGAGGAACATGGCTGCCATCGCCATGAAAGCAGTGGATCCTGTTGTTATAGCGGGGGGATTTCAGAGAGCAAAATGGTATGGAACTAACGGCATTGCGAGAGTTTCATACCATTTTTCATCGGGTTAGAAGTCGTGGTGATACTCATGCTCATCCAGGTCGGCGGGAGGAAGCGCGCGATAGAAGCTGCCAATTTCGCTGACAACCCAGAGCGAAAGCAGGATCAACATGCAGATAAGGGGAAGCAGGGTGTGGTTCTGGGTCAGGGCATAGGCCGCGATGGCGGCGCCAATCAGGAGAAGGGTTCGGATCATGAGGTGGCTCCTTGTCGTCATGGGGGTGTTGCGTGGCCACGGACAGAGCGCCTGGGGTCGGGAGTGTCTCCCGGGTGGCACGAAGCGCGCTGAGTATATCGCGTCATGCCGCTGCCGATCCGTGGTGTCATCACACTTTCCATAGTCATGGGGTTCGTATCGAGTTGAGCCCCGCCAGATGCGGGGCCAGTAATGGTTTGACGGTCAGAAGAAACCGCCGTTGTTATCGTCACTGTCGGCCCAGCCGCTACTCTGGCTATCGTCGTCGAGAAAATTACTGCCAGCATCGGGAGGTGAATCCCAGCCGTCCCAGCGTACCGGTTCCGCATCGACCGGATTGGCGATGGGCGCTGGCTCTATGATGTCGATGATCTCCTCGGGGCGGTTGTTGTGAAACAGTCCGCCGATCATATCGGCCAGCATCACGCCACCGGCCACACCGGCGGCGGTTTGCAGGGCGCCGCCCAAAAAGGAGCTGGCACGGGATGCTGGCTGGGCAGGAGCGGTTGCCGGTGGTGGCGTAAAGCGCGGGGGCGGGCTGCTTTCGCTAACAAACAGGCCGGAGAGAAAACTACCGCCGCTCGAACTGCGTTGGTTTGCCTCCAGCTCCTTGACTCGCTCGTTGAGGCGAGTAAGGGCTGCCTGCTGAATTAGCAGCGCCTGGGTCATGTAGTAGGGGGCATCGGGCAGTTCTGCCAGATGCTGGCGGATCAGCTGATCCGCTTGTGGGTCTCGCTTGCAATCCCTGGCTTGCGCTTGCTTGAGGCGGTCGAACAGTCCATCGATCAGACCCTGTTCCTGTTGTTGCATCTCAAATCCTCGCTATGGTGCGCAGACAGTGCGTTCAGCCATCCTAAAACCCGCGGGGCATCAGTGGTATCTGATTAACTCATCAATGACCGAGGGGCTACCCGCGCTCGTCAGCGGCCGGGCCGATAGTAGTCGAGATACCAGCGGACAAACTCGGCAACCCCCTGCTTGAGGGGCGTAGCGGGGCGCAGGCCGGTGAGGGTGTGTAGCGGCTCACTATCGGCCCAGGTGGCGTGCATGTCACCTGCCTGCATCGGCAGCATCCGCTTGATGGCGGGTTTGTCGATGGCCTCCTCCAGCGCCTCGATAAAATCGAGCAGCCGTACTGGCTGGCCGTTGCCAATATTGAGGATGCGGTAGGGGGCGGCACTCTCGGTCGCGCTCTGCTCGCTGGCGTGCCAATCGGAATTGGGGCGGGGCGGCTGGTCGGCCACGGCGAGGATCCCCGTGACGATGTCATCTATGTAGGTGAAGTCGCGGCTGAGATCGCCGTGGTTATAGACGTCGATAGGCTCTCCCGCGAGGATGGCGCGGGTGAACTTGATGATGGCCATGTCGGGGCGGCCCCAGGGGCCGTAGACGGTAAAGAAGCGCAGCCCTGTGGTGGGCAGGCCATAGAGCGCCGAGTAGGCGTGGGCCATCAGCTCGCCACTCTTCTTGGTGGCGGCGTAGAGGGAGACCGGGTGATCCACCTGCTGCGCGGTGGAGTAGGGCATCTGATCCCCCATGCCATAGACCGAGCTGGAGGAGGCGTAGATGAGGTGTTCGATCCCGTGGTGACGACACCCCTCCAGCACCGTCAGCATACCGGTGAGGTTGCTGTCGGCATAGGCGAACGGATTGTCGATGGAGTAGCGCACCCCCGCCTGCGCCCCCAGATGGATCACCCGCTCGAAGCGATGGTGGGCAAAGAGAGCCGCCATCGCCTCGCGATCCGCCAGATCCAGCCGCTCGAAGCGAAAATGGGGGAAACTGGCCAGTTGGGCCAGCCGTGCCTCTTTCAGACTCACCTCGTAGTAGTCGTTGAGGTTGTCGATCCCCACCACCTGATGGCCTGCCGCACAGAGCTGGCTGGCCACATGAAAGCCGATAAAACCGGCGACGCCGGTGACCAGATATCATGGTTGAATCTCCGGGTTGCAGCTGGTGTTGGCAGGCTGCTTTTTGGCGGGAAGATGTGGCCGCCCGATGGCGTGATAGTCAAGCCCGAGCTCGCAGAGCTGGCGGGGGTCATAGAGGTTGCGACCATCGATGATGACGGGCTGGTTGAGCAGGGCCTTTAGCTGCTGGAAATCGGGGGCGCGAAACGCCTGCCACTCGGTGCAGATGAGCAGGGCATCGGCCCCTTCCAGTGCCGCCTCCTGAGTCGGGCAGAGCAGCAGATCCGGCCGCTGGCCGTAGAGCTGGTGGGCGCGCTCCATCGCCTTGGGATCAAAGGCCTGCACCCGGCCACCGGCTGCCCAGATGGCGGCCAGCAGCGGGCGGCTCGGCGCATCGCGCATATCGTCGGTGCCGGGTTTGAACGCCAGCCCCCACAGGGCGAAGGTGCGGCCGCGCAGATCCGGCCCGAAGCGGGTCAGCAGGGTTTGCGCCATCTTCTGTTGCTGGCGCTGGTTGACCTGCTCTACCGCCGCTAAAAGCGGGGCATCGCAGCCGACACTCGCCGCGGTATGACGCAACGACTTGATATCTTTGGGGAAGCAGGAGCCGCCGTAGCCGCAGCCCGGGTAGATAAAGTGGTAACCGATGCGGGGATCTGCCCCCATCCCCTGGCGTACTGCCTCGATATCGGCACCCAGCTGCTCGGCGAGGGCAGCCATCTCGTTCATAAAGGAGATCTTGGTGGCCAGCATGGCGTTGGCGGCGTATTTGGTGAGCTCTGCGCTGCGCAGATCCATCACCACGATCCGGTCGTGATTACGGTTGAAGGGGGCGTAGAGGGTGCGCAACTGCTCAAGCGCCCGCTCGCTGTCACAGCCGATGATGATGCGGTCCGGCCGCATGCAGTCGTTGACCGCAGCTCCCTCCTTGAGAAACTCGGGATTGGCCGCCACCTCGCAGGCGAGGGGCAGCCCACGCACGGCCAACTGCTGCTCAATGTGTTCTCTTACTTGCTGCGCCGTGCCGACCGGCACAGTGCTTTTGGTCACCACCAGCTTGGGGCTGTTCATCAGTCGGCCTATGGTGTCGGCCACCGCCAGCACATGTTGCAGATCGGCCGAGCCATCCTCGTCAGCCGGGGTGCCCACGGCGATCAGCAGCAGGTCGGCGTGTGCCACGGCAATGGCGGGATTGGCCGTAAAATTCAGGCGGCCGCTGGCCAGATGGCTCTCGACCAGCGGGGCCAGCCCCGGCTCATAGAAGGGGATCTGCCCCAGCCTGAGGGCGGCGATCCGCTCGTCATCCACATCCACGCAGCAGACCTGATGGCCCACCTCGGCCAGAACGGCGGCCTGCACCAGCCCGACATAGCCTGTGCCAAAAATGGTGACCTTCATGAAAAGTGCCTCGTGCTGTGAATGGGGGGATGGCGTGCTTAAACCGCGGCATGCTGCATCTTGGTGCAGCGGGTGTCAATGCCAGATGACAGGCACCAGAATGGGGCGTTCAGCCTGACTGTTGTGATCCTTTTCACAAAAAATAGACTGGACCCCATAACGAAGCCCTGTGGACAGGGCTCGCAGCCCGCCCGCAACGGCAGGCGACAGACACTCTCTCTTTACTTCGCTTGGATACAGGTTATGGACAACACCTCGATTCGCACTGCTCATCCTATTTATGAGGATGTGCTGGCCCTGCTGACGGCGGCCGGCTTTGTTTCCCTCGGCATCTTTCTGTTTCATCAGGTTGGCCTGCTCACCGGCGGGACTGCCGGGCTGGCGCTGTTGTTGCAAAAGGTGACCGGCATCAGCTTCGGCCTGCTGTTTTTCGGCATCAACCTGCCCTTCTATGCGCTGGCATGGCTGCGGATGGGGCCACGTTTTACCTTCAACACCTTCGTCTCGGTGGCGGCGGTCTCCTACATGACCGATCACCTCAACGGGGTGTTGCAGATCGGAAAGATAGAGCCCCTCTATGCGGCGCTGATCGGCGGTACCCTGATTGGCATGGGGCTGCTCATCATGTTCCGTCACAAGTCGAGTCTGGGGGGCTTCAACATTCTGGCGCTCTTTATTCAGGATCGCTTTGGCATTCGGGCGGGCAAGCTGCAGATGGGGCTCGATTGTGCCATTGTTGTCGCCTCGTTTTTCGTGGTGCAGCCCTGGATCCTGGCGCTCTCCATCGTGGCGGCAGTTATCTGTAATCTGGTGTTGACACTCAACCACAAGCCGGGCCGTTACCAGATTGCCTGACAAGCGGCAGCCGTGGCTCGATATTGCAAGAGTGACCCGATAGCACGAGGCGGCCTGATGGCCGCCTCGTCTGTTTCTACCCTGGGGTTTGTTCGCTGCGCCTAGCTCGCCTGCTCCAGCCTGCTGTCGCCGCTCATGGCGTTGCTACTGATGGCGCTGCCGCTGATAGCGTGACCACCGACGGCGAGCGGGGTGTGGCAGGCCACCTGATGATGGGCCTCATCACACGCCTCAAGCTTGGGCGCCTTGCTTTTGCACAACTCGGTCGCATGGGGGCAGCGCTGGTGGAAGTGGCAGCCGCTCGGCGGCGAGATGGGGGAGGGCACATCGCCGGTCAGCAGAATGCGCTGGCTGCGCCTGCGCGGGTCCGGTACCGGAATGGCAGAGATCAGCGCCTGGGTGTAAGGGTGGCGCGGCGCCAGATAGAGCGACTGGGCATCCGCCAGTTCGACGATCCGTCCCAGATACATCACCGCGATGCGATCCGAGATGTGTTTGACCACCGACAGATCGTGGGCGATGAAGATGATGGAGAGGTTCATCTCCCGCTGCAGGCTGAGCAGCAGGTTGACGATCTGGGACTGCACCGAGACATCGAGGGCCGAGACCGCCTCGTCGCACACCAGCAGCTTGGGCTTGAGGGCGATGGCGCGGGCGATGCCGATCCGCTGGCGCTGACCGCCGGAAAACTCGTGGGGGTAGCGATCCACTGCGCTGCCCGGCAGGCCCACTTTTGCCAGCAGCTCTTGCACCCAGCCGCGGCGCTGCTCAGTGTTGCCTTTACCGTGGATGATAAAGGGCTCCTCCAAAATTTGGCCCACGGTGTGGCGGCTGTTGAGGGATTCTGCAGGATCCTGAAATACCATCTGCATCTCCTGGCGCAGGGAGCGCATCTCCTTCGGACTGAGGGCGGTGATGTCGCGCCCCTCGAAGGTGATGGTGCCTGCGGTCGGCTCGAACAGCTTGAGCAGGCTGCGCCCGAGTGTGGACTTGCCGCAGCCCGACTCACCCACCAGCCCCAGCGTCTCCCCCTGCTTGAGATCGAAGCTGATGCCATCCACCGCATGAACCGTATATTGCTTGCGCAGGAAGCCGCCCCCCAGCCGGAAGTGCTGTTTCAGATCCCTGACCGATAACAGAGTGCTCATACGGTCAACTCCTTCCAGTAGTGACAGGCGACATGGTGGCGCAGATTTAACTGCTCCACCGCCGGAATGGCGCTGATGCAGAGATCGGTCGCATGGGGGCAGCGGTTGGAGAAGCGGCAGCCAGCGGGCATTTCGTGCAGGGCCGGTACCTGTCCCTTGATGGTCTTGAGCAGGCTCTTGGGCTCATCCTCGAGCCGCGGGATCGAGCTCATCAAGCCGTGGGTATAGGGGTGACGGGGGTGGTCAAACAGCTCGAACACATCGGCCTGCTCTACCGCGCGGCCGGCGTACATCACCACCACTTCGTCGCACAGCTCAGCTACTACCCCCAGATCGTGGGTGATAAAGATGATGGCCATCCCGGTCTGGGCCTGAAGCTCTTTCATCAGTTCGAGGATCTGGGCCTGAATGGTGACATCCAGCGCCGTGGTCGGCTCGTCGCAGATAAGCAGGTCCGGCTCGCAGGAGAGCGCCATGGCGATCATCACTCGCTGGCGCATGCCGCCGGAGAGGTTGTGGGGATAGACCGCAAAGCGCTGGGCCGGTTCCGGGATCCCCACCTTCTGCAGCATGGCGATGGCCGCGGCTTTACGCTGTGCCTTGTCATACTCGGGGCGATGGAGGCGAAACACCTCCATCAGTTGCTCCCCCACCGTCTGCACCGGGTTGAGGGCCGTCATCGGCTCCTGAAAGATCATCGAGATGCGGTTGCCGCGCACCTTGTACATCTGATCCGGCGCAAGTGACAGCAGCTCCTCCCCCTGAAAGCGGATGGAACCGGCGACCACTTGGCCATGGGGCTTGGGCAGCAGCCCCATGATGGCGAGTGAAGTGACACTCTTGCCACAGCCGGACTCGCCGACGATCCCCAGCGTCTGGCCCGGGGCCACCTTGAAGCTGACCCCGTCGAGCACCTTGATCTTGCCGTCATCGACGGCGAACTCCACCTCGAGATCGCGTACTTCGAGGATTGGGGCCTGGTGCTGGCCGTTATCAGCGGCGAACTCCCCCCCGTTATCCGGTACGTCAAGAATGGGGGCCTGAGTGTTGGGCATAACGGCTGCTCCCTTCGCAATGGCCTGAATATCAATGACGTGCATAGGTCTTGTCGAGCAGGTTGATGGGCGCCAGCGCCTCCCCTGCCTCCTTGGCGTTGCGGCTCTCTTCCTTCACCTTGGGATCGAGCCAGAGCAGACCGCCACTACTGTGAGGATAACCGTCCATCGGCCAGTAGAGCAGATCCGGCGTGTTCTTGGTGGCAGGCACCTCCGGCAGCATCACATAACGCCAGCTGCTGGCCCGCACATAGTTGAGCTGCACCCCGGGCACGAAGATGGCGAGGTCATAGATGCGCTGCTGGATCTGCTGGGAGAGCTTGGCCCGTTTGGCCATGTCGAATTCGACGTTGTAGGCATCGATCAGCGCGTCCAGCTCCTTGTCCGCTACGTTGAACAGGTTGTTGGTCTGCGGTTTGTTGGCGTTGGCGGAGTGGAAAAACTCCCAATATTGCGGATAGAGACCGCCGCCGCCCCAACCGAGCCAGGCCGCTTCGTGTTTCTTCTCCAGCATCACCTTGAAGCCGGTGGCCCCATCCACCAGATTGAGCTCCAGATCCAGACCCGCCTTCTTGGCCTCCTCTTTCAGCACGGTCAGGCGCTTGGAGTGCTCCTGACTGGTGTAGGTGAGTGCCAGCGTCAGCCGCTCCCCCTTCTCATTTTGCAGGATGCCGTCCGGCCCCGGCTTGTTGTAGCCGCCCTTGGCAAAGTACTCCCGCGCCTTGCCAATGTCATAAGCCCGCTGTGGCAGCGTGATGTCAGTGAACGCGCCAAAGCCCGAGTCAAAGGTGGTGGCTCTGTCATAGTCGCCGCGCAGCACGGTTTTAATCATCTTGTCGATGTTGAAGGCGTGCTGGATGCCGAGCCGCACGTTCACGTCCGCCAGCTTGGGGTTGGCCACATTGAGGTGAACCCCCTGTCCGCCCTGTTTGGTATCGGTCATGGCCATCACTTTCTGCACGTAGCCTTTTTTGTACTCCGGGGTGACCGCTTTTTCATGCCACCAGTTGGGCAGGATCATCTCGAAGGTATCGATCTCCCCTTTCAGGAAGTGGCGGAAGGCGATGTTGTGGTCGCGGATCACTTGCACCTTGATGGTGTCGATGTTGAATCTGTGCTGGTTGTAGCGATCGTCTTTTGCCCACCAATCCTTCTGCTTTCTGAAGGTGACCGACTTGCCCTTCTTGACGTTGCTGATCACGTAGGGGCCTGTGGTGGGCACCACGGCCCAGTTGTACTGCTTCACCCAGTTGGGGGTCAGCTTGTAGTAGTGCTTGGGCTGGGGCCACAGCTCGGTGGTGTTGAGCAGGTCCATCTTGGCCTTGCGGTTGCCCGCTTTGACCATAATGGTGTGATCATCGATCTTCTCTACCGCGACCACTTCAGTGGTGTAGTAGTTGTTGAACCAGGGCCCCTTGATGTGCTTGGAGCGCATCATCTCGTAGCCGAAGGTGTAGTCGTCTGCATTGACCGGCTTGCCATCCGACCATTTGGCGCGGGGATCCAGCTTGAAGTAGACGGTCTGGCTGTCTGGCGCGATGGCCCAGTGGGTCGCCAGCGAGGGAATGGGGTTGCCGGTATTGGGGTGGAAGCTGATGAGCCGCAGCTGGTTATCGAGAATAAAGGAGCGGAACGAACCGTTGGAGTCCGGCCCCACGGTGCGAAACGTCAGCGGAAAGCTGTCCACAAACATATTGAGGCTGCCGCCCGGCAGCGCCTTGGGGGAGGCGAACACCGGATCCGTGTCGTTGGTCTCCCATTTGAGATCCGCGGGCAGGCTGGCCGCCCAGACCCAGGATCCGTTTACCAGCACAAAGAGAGCACCTATCCATTTGATTTTATTTTTCATGTTTGACTTCCAGGTCTGGCCCCTGCACTGGGGGTCTTGATTGATAACGGGATTATCCCTTGCTCCCGGGACCGCCGATGGCGGCGGCCCGTCCTTCATTAATCACTGTTCGTTATCCGGCGCCTGCCGATGCGCTGGCATCGTCTGGCTTATTGGTAACGGGTAAATTTGCGCGGATCGAACGCCTCGCGGATCGCCTCACCGATAAAGGAGACCATGATCAGCACCAGACTCACCGCTGCCACCACTGAGCTGACGATCCAGATGGCATCCAGATTGTTGATGCCCTGGGAGAGCAGCTCCCCCCAGCTCGGGGTCGGCGGTGCCAGCCCGAAGCCCAGATAGTCGAGTGCTGTCAGGGTGGAGATATTGCCCACCACGGCGAACGGCGCCAGAGTGACGATCATCATCAGGGTGTTGGGCAGGATGTGGTTGAAGATGATCCGCCCGGTGGTCGCCCCTTGTGCCCGCGCCGCCATCACATAGTCCCGTGCCCGCTCCTTGTAGGTGAGGGTGCGCATATACCAGGTGATCCCCATCCAGCCGAACAGCACGTTGATGGCGACAAACAGGCCAAAGTTGGGCTTGGCCAGCGACACCAGGATCATGATGACGTAGAGAAACGGCACCTGGGACCAGATCTCGATAAAGCGTTGCAGAATGAGGTCAAAGCGGCCGCCGAGAAAGCCCATCAGGCAGCCGATGGTGACCCCGATTGCATAACTGGCCGCCAGCGCGATAAAGGCAAAGCCGATGGCGATGCGAAAGCCGTAAACCAGCCGAGCCAGCACGTCGCGGCCGCTGGTGTCGGTGCCGAGGAAGTGGCGCTCGGCCGCGCTGGGGGCGTAGGGCGGGTAGGCATCCTCCTTGAAATCCTGCTCGTAGGGGTTCCAGGGTACCGGCGGCAGCAGCACCCAGTCGCCCTGGCCCTCTGCGGCAAACTTGGCCTTGAGCTGGCGGTAGTTGGTTTCGTACTCGTAATCGAGCCCGAACTGCTGGCCGGGGATCACATCGCCATAGGTGGGGAAGTGCAACTGTCCCTGATAGCTCACCATCAGTGCCCGGCTGTTGACCAGCAGCTCCGCCAGCAGGGAGAGCAGCACCAGGGTGGTGAAGATGATGAAGGAGTAGTAACCGCGCTTGATCGACTTGAAGCGCTTGAGTTTTTTCAAGGTAACCGGATTGAGCTTCATGGTCAGTCTCCAAACCGCACGCGGGGGTCAACAGAGGGTGCAACACAGATATCGGAGACGATATGGCGTGATATCAGCATCGGCATGGCAATAGAGGTCTGGTTCATGGTCAATCTCCAAACCGTACGCGCGGATCAACCAGGGCCACGCAGATATCGGAGACGATATTGCCAATCAGCATCAGCATGGAGGTGATGGCCAGAATGCCCATGACGGTGGGGTAATCCCGCTCGACGATCGCCTCGTAACCGAGCAGGCCGATGCCGTCGATGTTGAAGATGGTCTCGATGAGGAAGGAGCCGCCAAAGAAAACGGTGAGCACAGACCCCAGGTGACTGGCGATGGGGATCAGGCTGTTGCGCATGGCATGGTCGGTGACCGCCTTGCGAAACGGCAACCCCTTGGCCACCGCAGTACGCACATAATCGGCCGACAGGTTCTCCATCAGGCTGTTTTTCATGGTCATGGTGAGGATGGCGAAATCGCCGATGGCGTAGGCGATAAGCGGCAGCAGGGCGTGGGCAAAGACGGTGCGGATCTGATCCCAGCTGCTCTCCATGTATTCAAAGTCGTCCCCCGGAAAACCACCCATCGGCAGCCACTCCAGATGGAAGGCGAAGACGGTGATGAGGAAGATCCCCACCACGTAGGCTGGCAGGGCATAGGCCATGTAGATAAGCATGGAGCTTAACGAGTCGAAGCGGCTGTTGTGCCTGAGCGCCTTCGCCACACCTAGCGGAATGGAGACCGCATAGCTCAGCAGAAAGGTCGCCAGCCCGAAGAAGGCGGTGACGGGGAGTCGCTCCTTGATGAGATCCCACACCGGCTCGTAGTAGCGGGTCGATTCGCCCAGATCCATCACCGCCAGCTTCTGCAGCCACTCCCAGTAGGCGACCAGCATGGGCTTGTCGAGGCCATAGAAGGCCTTGAGCTCCTCGATCTGTTCATCGGAGAGGGCCTGTGCCCCCTTGCTGCCACTGGAGCGGCCGGATTCATTCTGGGAAACCTGGGCTTGCAGCAGCATGCGTTCGACCGGTCCACCCGGCACGAAACGGGTGATGCTGAAGACGAGCAGGGTGATACCGAGAAACGTCGGGATGATCAAAAGCATCCGGCGTAGGAAATACGACAGCATGGTGGAACCTCGTCCTTGTGTTGTTCTGTTGCAGCTAGTCACATCCGGTGTATGGCACGCATCGTGCTGCTGATTATTGGTAAACATAAGCCCAAACTAGATCAATCAAATAATCATGGTTGGAAGGGTAACGTGCCATCTTTCACGCCAATTAAGCTGCCACCGTCAGCATTGGCTTGTTTCCCCGGATGCGACAAACGTTTTAGCTAGGGCTGCAACCGTGACACAAGGTGGCGCTGCGCTGTGGTTGACGGGGGCTTGGGTGGCTCGCTGACTGGCGGGCAGTGCCATTCATCTTTCACTCAGCTGCGACTTGCCAGTGTGGCTTTTGCCCTGTTGATAAGCGTCACATCGAAAACGGCTACTTTTAACAAGAAAAGCAACATATGGAAGTTGAAATTTTGGCCGACTCAGGAAAGAATGCGCGCTCGGTTATTGGCGTCGTGGGGCAGGTTGACCCGCCACCGGCAGACCGAGGATGAGACGGCCCCCGGCCCATTTGGTACAGGAAACCACACAGGAATTTTATGAATCCCCTTCGCACTGCCGCTTCGGCCCTTTTATGCACACTTGCGCTGGTCAGCCAGCAGGCTGCCGCCGTCGAGTACCGTCTGCCTGCGGCCAATAGCCGCCTGATCGGTGAAAACCAGGAATACGTGGTGCCTGCGGACAACCGTCCGCTGGAGCAGATCGCTGCTGACTTCCAGCTGGGTCTGACCAACATCATGGAAGCCAACCCGGGCGTTGATCCCTATCTGCCGAAAGCGGGTAGCACTCTGATCATCCCTCATCAGCTGATCCTGCCCAACGCGCCCCGCGAAGGGATCGTCATCAACGTTGCCGAGATGCGTCTCTACTACTACCCGAAAGGGAAGAACGTGGTGGAAGTGCTGCCCATCGGCATCGGTCAGCTGGGGGTCAACACCCCGGAGAATTGGATCACCAAGGTAGAGCGCAAGCGCGCCAACCCGACCTGGACCCCGACCGAGAACATCCGTCGTCGCTATGCCGCCCAGGGCAAGACTCTGCCGGCAGTATGGCCAGCCGGTCCGGATAACCCCATGGGTCTGCACGCCCTCTATATCGGCAACCTCTATGCCATCCACGGCACCAACGCCACCTTCGGTATCGGTCTGCGGGTGAGCAGCGGTTGCGTGCGTTTGCGCGCTGACGACATCAAGTATCTGTTCGACAACGTGCCGGTCGGCACCCGCGTCCAGTTCGTCAACCAGCCGGTCAAGACCACGGTCGAGCCGGATGGCGGTCGCTACATGGAAGTACACGAGCCGCTGTCGCGCACCGAGGAGGAGTTCAACTCCACCGCCTCCGTGCCGCTCCCGATGACACCGGCCATCACCCGCTTCATCGCTCACGCCGAGTCTGACTCCAACGTGGTCAAGCAGGTGCTGGAACAGCGTACCGGTATGCCGACCCGCCTCAATCCCTGATTGAGCAAGTTGGCGGTGCCGCGCGCACTGGCTGAATAAAGAAAACGGCGACCAGATGGTCGCCGTTTTTTATGGGGAGAGTCACCGCTTGCTCACTGCACGCAGACCGGGCAGAAGGCGTAGGTGCCTTGCGGATCGTTGAAGCGGGTGAGCGGGTCGAGACTGCGGTTCACTTCCACCAATGCCTTGCCAAATCCTGCCGGCAGCCAGCTTTGCAACTGGGGGGCCAGCACTTGGGCACTGCTGTCAAACAGCTGGCGCAGGAACTTGTCCTTGGTGGACTCCTCCTGCTCGATGGGGGTGACCTGCCACTCCTTGAGGTTGGCGAGGTCGGCGGCGGCCTTGATGGCGTCATCCAGATTGCCGAACTCGTCCACCAGCCCCAGGGCCTTGGCATCTTCGCCGGTCCAGACTCGCCCTTCGGCCGCTTTCTCGGCCTCTTCCGGGCTCAGACCACGGCCCTTGCTGACCAGACCGATGAAGCGCTGGTAGGTATCTTCCACGCTCAGCTGGATTGCCTGACCGACGTGATCCGGCAGGGCGCGGGTCGGGCCGACGCCAACGTAATCTGTGGTGCCGACCCCGTCGGTATGCACCCCGAACTGGGCCAACGCCTTGTCGATGGTGGCAAACATGCCGAACACCCCGATGGAACCGGTGAGGGTGGTCGGGGAGGCGAAGATCTTGTCCGCATCGGCGGAGATCCAGTAGCCACCGGATGCGGCATAGCTGCCCATGGAGACCACTACCGGCTTGCCAGCCTGTTTCAGTGCCAGCAGCTCGGCGCGGATCTGCTCGGCGGCGAAGGCGCTGCCGCCGGGGCTGTCGACCCGCAGGACCACGGCTTTAACCTTGTCATCGCGACGGGCATCGGCCAGCAGGTCGGAGAGGCTGTCGCCGCCGATGGTGCCGGCAGGCTGGACGCCATCCATGATGGCGCCGCTTGCGACCACCAGACCCACCTCATCCTTGCCGCTCTGGGGATATTGTTCCGGAATGGCAGCCAGATACTCTTTCAGGCCGACCCCTTTCCAGCCGTGGTCGTCCGCTTCACCCACCTCTTTAATGACCGCCTGGGTCATCTCGTCGCGGGTAGCCAGCTGATCCACCAGCCCGTTGTCGAGGGCGTAGTTGGCGGCATTGCCACCGGCCTTGCGCAGCAGCTCGAGGAAGCGATCCTTGCCCGGCGCGACCGCATCGGGTTCGATCTCCCGCTGCTCGGCTACGTCAGCCACATAGGATTGCCACAGCTGATCCAGCCAGCGCTGGTTCGCCTCCTTGCTCTCGGGGGACATCTCGTCGCGGGTATAGGGCTCGACGAAGGATTTGTAGGTGCCGACCTTGAATACGTGCGGGGTGATGTTGAGCTTCTCCAGCGCCGACTTGAAGTAGGTCTGGTAGACACCGAGCCCCTCGATCACCACGGCGCCGCTCTGGTTGAGCAGCACGTGATCGGCGTGGGCCGCCAGCAGGTATTGCCCCTGAGTGTAAAAGTCAGCCATGGCGATCACCGGTTTGCCGCTCTCCTTGAACTGGTCGATGGCGCTCGCCACCTCCTGCAGTTTGGTGAAGTTTGCTCCCTGCAGCCCTTGTGGCTTGATCACCAACGCCTTGATGCGCTCGTCATCCTTGGCACTCTTGATGGCCCATAGCAGGTCGGAGAGAACGATCTCGCTCGGCTGCTCGTCGCTGCTGTCCATCTGGCGCAGCAGTTGTACGGTGGGATCTGTCTGGGAGCGTTGCTCCACCAGCACGCCGTTGAGATTGAGGGTCAGCGCCCCTTCGATGGGCGCCTTGGGGGCCTCTTTCTGGCTGATGCTGAAGACGATGACCAGCACTACGATGAGAAACAGCAGATTGACCAGCATCAGCCGGGTGAAATTGAGCAGGCGCCACAGGCTGCGGAACAACCAACCCAGACCTTTGAAAATAGACATAGTCGCGTTATCGCCCTGTTAATGGGTAGAGAAGAGCCATTATTAACCAGTTGCGGGCGAAATTGCCATTTCCGACTGGCGGATCCCGCCTATCTTCGTTCAGGGCACGGCTGTTCGCTGAAAAATTGTCCAAACATTTGTTTGAAAAAGAATTTTCGATTCTTTACTCTAGCCTCAGTTTGATAACAAAAAATTAACTGGAGGCATCGTGAGCCGCTATCCGACCCTGCTGACCCCGCTCGACCTTGGTTTTACCCAGCTGCGCAACCGTGTGTTGATGGGCTCCATGCATACCGGCCTCGAAGAGGAGAAGGGCGGTTTTGACAAGCTGGCCGCCTTTTATGCTGAGCGCGCCCGTGGTGGTGTTGGCCTTATCGTCACCGGCGGCATTGCCCCCAATCTGCGCGGTCGGCTGGTGCCTCACGGCTCCCAGCTGAGCTTTCCCTGGCAGGTGAGCAAGCACAAGAAGGTGACCAGCGCCGTGCATCAGGAGGGGGGCAAGATAGCGCTGCAGATCCTCCATGCCGGTCGTTACGCCTATCATCCGTTCAGTCTGGCGCCGAGCGCCCTCAAGGCCCCCATCTCCCCGTTCAAACCGCGCGCCATGAGCGAGCGGCAGATCCGCGGCACCATTCGCGACTTCGCGGCTACAGCTGCGCTTGCCAAGGCGGCCGGTTATGACGGCGTCGAGGTGATGGGCTCGGAAGGCTATCTCATCAACCAGTTCATTTGCGAGCGCACCAACAAGCGCACCGATGGCTGGGGCGGCAGCAGTGAAAACCGGATGCGCTTCCCGGTGGCGATTGTCCGCGCCATCCGCGAGCGGGTCGGCACCGACTTCATCATTATCTTCCGCCTCTCCATGCTGGATCTGGTGGAGCAGGGCTCGACCCTGGAAGAGGTGATCGCCCTTGGCAAAGCGCTGGAAGCGGTGGGGGTGACCCTCATCAACACCGGCATCGGTTGGCACGAAGCGCGTATTCCCACCATCGCCACCAGCGTGCCACGCGGCGCCTTCAGCTGGGTCACTGCAGAGCTGAAAAAACACCTCAAGGTGCCCCTCATTACCACCAACCGGATCAACACCCCCGAGGTGGCCGAACGCATTCTGGCGGGTGGCGAGGCGGATATGGTCTCCATGGCGCGCCCTTTCCTGGCGGATCCCGAGTTTGTCATCAAGGCGGCTGAGAACCGGGCGGACGAGATCAACACCTGCATCGCCTGCAACCAGGCCTGCCTTGACCATGTGTTCAAGCAGAAGCGCGCCTCTTGTCTGGTCAATCCCCGCGCCTGTTTCGAGACCGAGCTGACCTTTGGCCGCGTGCCCCAGCCCAAGAAGCTGGCGGTGGTGGGGGCGGGCCCGGCCGGGCTGGCGTTTGCCTGCTACGCTGCCGAGCGCGGTCATCAGGTGAGCCTGTTCGATCAGGCCAGCGAAATCGGCGGCCAGTTCAACTTCGCCAAGCAGATCCCGGGTAAGGAGGAGTTTCACGAGACTCTGCGCTATTTCGCCAAACGGCTGGAGAAGTGCGGTGTCGAGCTTTACCTTGGTCAGCGCCAGAGTGCCGAGAGCCTGCTCGGCGGCGGTTTTGACGAGGTGATCCTCGCTACCGGTATTCGTCCGCGCACCCCCAATATCCCGGGGATCGAGCATCCTAAGGTATTGAACTACCTCGATGTATTGCGGGATCACAAACCGGTCGGCCAGAAGGTGGCGGTGATCGGTGCAGGCGGCATCGGTTTCGATGTGGCTGAATATCTAGTTGAGAAAAAGGTGGAGACGGATGCCGATGGGCACCGTGATCACTGGCTCAAGGAGTGGGGCATCGACAAACAGCTTGGCGAGCGCGGTGGCCTCACGGCTCCTGAAATCGACGCCCCCGAGCGCCAGATCTGGCTGCTCCAGCGCAAGGAGAGCAAGGTGGGTGACGGCCTTGGCAAGACCACCGGCTGGATCCACCGTACCGTGCTCAAGAACCGCAAGGTGCAGATGCTCTCCGGGGTGCAATATCTGGGGATCGATGACGAGGGTTTGCACATTCAGGTGGGCGAGAGCAAGCAGTGTCTGCCGGTGGATCAGGTGATAGTCTGCGCCGGGCAGGAGCCCCTCAAGGAGCTGCAGGCCGGGTTGCAAGCGGCAGGCAAGCCGGTGCATATCATCGGCGGAGCCGACGTGGCTGCCGAGCTGGATGCCAAGCGCGCCATCCGGCAAGGGGCCGAGCTGGCTGCGATCATCTAGCCAACTGTGCCCTCTTGTCCTTTATAGTGCGATAAACCCCTGAGCCTCAGGGGTTTTCTTCATTCGGTGCTGTGCTAAGGTAGCGCCATCATTGCCCCAGAGAAGGAATTGCCCATGGATGCCCTCACCCTGTTGCTCAATCGCCACTCCTGTGGCCGTCTCGCCGATCCCGCCCCGAGCGGTGAGGTGCTCGACAATATCCTCAAGGCGGGCCTGCGCGCGCCGGATCACGGCACCCTGACTCCCTGGCAGTTCATTCTGTTTGAAGGAGAGGGGCGCGAGCGGCTGGGCAAGCTGCTGGCCGAGGCGGCCCGTGCCCGTGGCGAAGATGAAGAGAGCATCAAGAAGTGCAGCGAAGCCCCGCTGCGGGCGCCCTTGATCGTCGCAGTGGCAACCCGTTATCAGGATCACCCCAAGGTGCCGAAACTGGAGCAGGAGCTCTCTGCCGGTTGTGCCCTGATGGCGATGCAGATGGCGGCGCAGGCACAGGGCTTCAACGGTATCTGGCGCTCCGGCTGGTTTATCTTCGATGAGCAGATCAACAAGGGACTGGGGCTGGCGGCAGAGGATCAGCTGGTGGGTTTCCTCTACCTCGGTACCCCCATGCTGGAAGCGCGTAAACTGCGCGAGCTGCCGCTCGATGAGTTTGTCCGCCGTTTCTGACTTTTCGGCCACGTTGCGGTTGAGAGAAGCAAAGCCTCGAGAAATCGGGGCTTTTCTGTTTAACCGTGAATAGTAACCAGAGAAATTGGGGAAAATAAATGGCTCAAAGAGGCTTCGCACGCCATAGCAGGTAATTATTTAAATAGTGCGATGTACCTCGCAATCCTGTTGTATTTCACTATGTAAAACGTTTGCGCATTCGCTAATATCTCCCTGCCAGTTTAGAAGGGCACTCCTTCTAATTTTTCTGCGATGAGAGTCGCAATTCCGTAGCACCTTTTAACAGCCCAACGTCTTCGTGACATTGGGCTTTATTTTTTATGGGGTGTCGGGGCGGCGGTGCGCTGATGGCGGCATCGGCTCACGCCCGGTTGGCTACCTTATGCCATGTTTTTGGCTGGCAGGATCTGGGCTGGATTGCCGACTACCCGAGCTCCGGCCGGTACATCTTTGGTGACTACTGCGCCCGCGCCGACGATCGCCTCCCGCCCTATGGTGACGCCGGGCAGCAAGATGGCGCAGCCCCCAATCCAGACCTTGTCTTCAATGGTGACCGGCAGCGCCGTCTCTGTTCCCTGAATCCGTTCGTCGGCCTCCAGCGCATGGGCTGCGGTATAGATCTGCACGTTTGGCCCAATCATCACATGGGCGCCGATGCGAATCGGGGCATTGTCCAGCAGGGTGGCCCCCATGTTGATGTAGCTGCGCTCGCCAAGGTGGATGTGGCGGCCATAGGTGCAGTAGAGGGGCGGGCAGATAAAGGCGTTTTCTGCCAGTTCGCCAATCAGCTCCGCCAGTAGTGCCCGCTGCTCTGCCTCCTCTTCCGCCTGATTGAAACGGCGATAGCGCTGGGCCGCCTCCCGGCGCAACTGGGCCAGCTCGGGTGCCATGCAGTTGTACGGTTGGCTGCTGATCATCTTCTGGTATTCGCTCATGGCAGGGCCTCAATAATGTGGAAGAACGATGTTAATCCCTCATTGGCTAGAGAAGCGTGAACCGTCCCCCAGAGTAGGAAAGGGGGGAGAAACAACAAGAGCACCCGCGGGTGCTCTTGTTTAATAAAGATGCTGACTTGCCGCCTTGAGAGCGGGAGCTATGTTTAGCCGTGCTTGCGGCCGGAGAGGCGGCACCACTCCTCCTTGACGGCGGTCGGGTCCATCTCGAACCACTGGCCGTAGATAGTTTCCAGCTCCGGGGCCTGACTTTCCAGCACGCCGGAGAGGGCCATCAGGCTGCCCGCTTTGCCGTGGCCGGCGATCAGCGGAGCCAGTTCGCGCAGCGGGCCGGCCAGGATGTTGGCGACCACTACGTCCGCTTCGACGTCTTGTGGCTGGTCGGCTGGCAGATAGAGCTCAATCTGGTCGGCGACGCCGTTGCGCGCGGCGTTGTCGCGGCTGGCCTGAATGGCCTGCGGGTCGATGTCGATGCCGATGACGCGGGCGGCACCCAGTTTCAGGGCGGCGATGCCGAGAATGCCGGAGCCGCAACCAAAATCGACCACGGTTTTACCGGTCAGATCCAGCCCGTCCAGCCACTGCAGGCAAAGTGCCGTGGTGGGGTGGGTACCGGTACCGAAGGCCAGGCCCGGATCCAGCATGACGTTGACCGCATCGGGATTCGGCACGTCGCGCCAGCTCGGGCAGATCCAGAGGCGCTCGCCAAACTGCATGGGGTGGAAGTGATCCATCCACTCGCGCACCCAATCCTTGTCTTCCAGCTGCTCGACCTTGTAGCCGACATTTTCGCCGAAGATCTGCTGGAAGAAGGCGATGGTGGGAGCCGGATCGGTTTCGGCATCGAACAGACCCATCACTTCGGTCTCGCCCCAGAGCGGGGTTTCACCGGGCATGGGTTCGTAGACGGGCACATCCTTGGCATCCATAAAGGTCACAGCCTGGGCTCCACGCCCCAGCAGCATGTTGCTCACCTTGTCTGCGGTCTTGGCAGTGGCGTTGATTCGAATTTGTATCCAGGGCATGGCGTCGACTCTTCATAAATGTGAAACCGCGAGATTCTACCATCATGGGGCAGTGCTGTCGTGGTTTGCCCATGACGTGGAGGGATACGGGGGCTTTTGCCGGATTGGCACGGTTCCTGTATTGCACTATGCAGGCGAAGACGACCGGTTTTCGCTGAACGCTTTGCTCAAGTTCCGTCATCTTTCACTGCCACCCTCGGGTGGCATTTTTTTATCTGCACTTGTTTGCCTAGTAAACAGTCTGCCAGACAAAAAAAGAGCAAGGTTGGCACCTTGCTCAAGGACGGGCTAGCGCCGTTTTGGCGCATTCATGCTGCTGTTGGCACGCCAGATGCAAAGACTAATATGTCCTGCATAAGGATATGTGTGTGATTGTTACCCCAATGTTCAGGTATTCAGGCCATTTCTCGCGAAATGGCCTCTTTTTTGGCTGATTGTCGGACGTTGGCCTGCCACAGGCAGTCATGAGTGCCGCTGGTTGTGCCCGTTTGGGGCATCTCCTTGGTGAACTTATCCCATCATGGTGCGTTTGAAGGCTTAGTTGGCAAAGCCGCTCATGTCGATCACCAGCTTGCCTACCATGCGGCCTGCTTCCACCTCGGCATGGGCCTGAGCCAGCGTGACCGGGGTCAGTGACGGGATGGTTCTGGTCAGGGTGGTCTGCAATACCCCTTCATCGACCAGTACCGCCACCCGGCCGAGCAGGCGGTGCTGCTCGATCATGTCCGGCGTCTGGAACAGGGAGCGGGTGAACATGAACTCCTGGCTGAAGGTGACGCTCTTGCTCTTGAGCAGGGAGAGATCCCACGGCTCGCTCGATTCGGCGATGGTGCAGATATGGCCAAACGGGCGGATCAGCCCTGCCATGGTGGCCCAGTGCTCGGCGGTGGCGTTGGTGCAGAAGATGGCATCGACCTGAGTGATGCCAAGGGCGGTCAGCTCCTCCTGCAACTTGTGATGGTTCACGACCTGATGGGCGCCCATCTCGAGGCACCACTCGCGGCTCTCGGGGCGGGAGGCGGTCGCAATCACCTCCATACCGGTGAGTTGGCGGGCCAGCTGGATGGCGATGGAGCCAACGCCACCGGCGCCGCCGATGATCAGCAGTTTGCCACTGCTCTCGCGGGCGAGGGCAAAGCGCTCGAACAGGGTCTCCCAGGCGGTGATGGCGGTGAGCGGCAGGGCGGCGGCCTCCACATCGCTCAAGCTGGTGGGGGCGATGGCGGCGATGCGCTCATCCACCAGTTGCAGGGCGCTGTTGCTGCCCGGGCGGCTGATATCACCGGCATACCAGACCCGGTCGCCCGTCTTGAACAGGGTGACTTCGCTGCCGGTGGCGATCACTTCCCCCACCGCATCCCAGCCGAGTACCCGGGGCGAGCTTTCAATTTTGGCCTTGGGGGAACGCACCTTGGTATCCACCGGATTGACGGAGGTGGCGGTGACCCGCACCAGCAGATCCCGCGGACCCGGAACCGGATCGGGCAGGTTGGCGGCGATGAAGCAGTCGGGGTGGTCGCTTGGCAGATAGTGAGTCAGGGCAATGGCTTTCATGGTTTTTCCTTTCAAATCGCTGTGTTCGGGATTGCCACTCACTCTAGTCTGGTTGATTATCAAGATTAAGATGGGTAATCGGTAAAGACTGTTTGAATATATGAACAATGTCGATCTGGAGTTGATGGGGCTGTTTGCCACCGTGGTGGAGCAGGGGAGCTTTACCCGGGCCGCCGAGCTGCTTGGTATGCCCAAGTCGTCGGTGAGCCAGAAGATCTCGCGGCTCGAATCCCAGCTCGGGGTGCGGCTGTTGCAGCGCACCACCCGCAGGTTGAGCCTGACCCCGCAGGGGGAGCTCTATGTGGAGCACTGTCAGGGGCTGCTGGCACTGGCCCGCAGTGCCAATCTGGCGATGGCACGGCTGCGCTCGGCCCCGGCGGGGCGGGTGCGGATCACCGCCCCCGAGGCGACCGGTACTCTATTGCTTGGCCGGATCCTCGCCGAGTTTCGCGCCCTCTATCCCGAGGTGGTGCTGGAACTGACCCTGAGCGATGAACAGCTCGATCTGGTGGGGGAAGGTTATGATTTGGCGCTGCGGGCGGCGCCGCTGAAAGACTCCAGCCTCATCTGTCGGCGTATCGGTGAGGTGGCGCGCCATCTGGTGGCGGCGCCCGCCTATCTGGCTGCCCACGGCATGCCGCAACAGCTGAGCGAGCTGGGTCGTTATGCCTGTCTGGTGCACTCGGCCATGCCGGTGTGGCCATTGCAGGACGGTGGCTGGCGGCCGCAGGGGGCCTGTGTCAGCAACAGCTTGCTGGCGCTGCGGGAGATGGCGCTTCATGACGGGGGGATTGCCCTGTTGCCCCACCATGTCTGTGAAGGGGATTTGGCGGCGGGGTGGCTGCAGAAGGTGTTGCCGGATCAGCCCATTCCGGCCAACCCGTTTTACCTTATCTATCCGAGTCGGGAGTATCTGGCCCCCGCTCTGCGCACCCTGATGGATTTCGTGGCCGAGCGGTTGCCGTTTGCCTGAGTTACCAGCTGCTCTGGCTGGCCGACTCCTGATTGGGTTTGAGGCCGAGGGGGACCGACTGGCGCTCCGCCAGCATGCGGATCTGCCCTTCAATCAGGCTGGCGCTGGGGCCCAGCACCAGCACCAGCTGGTGGTCGTTGAGCTGGATCCAGGAGAGGCAGCCCAGGCCGAGCAGGCGAGATTCATCCACCAGTGAAATATCGCGCACCCGCAGGCTGAGGCGGGTGATACAGACACTCATCGCCACCAGATTGTCCATCCCGCCCAGCACCTTGAGGTACTGGATCGCCAGCATCTGCGGGTCGGAGGGGGCAACGCTGGCAAGGCGCGGATGCTCCACCGCGATGGGCTTGCTCGGCATGCTGAGGGGCGCACGCTCCAGCAGTTGGTAAAAGAGCAGGGTGTAGGCGACGAAAAACAGGATACCGACCGGGATGAGCCAGAAGCTGTGCTCCCCTGCCTGATAGCTCAGCACCAGATCCAGCAGACCGGCGGAGAAGTAACTGCCCACCTTGATCCCCAGCCCGCTACAGACAGCGAGCGATAGCCCGGTCAACAGGGCGTGGGCGAGAAACAGCCAAGGGGCAGTAAAGGCGAACAGAAACTCGATGGGCTCTGTGATACCCACCAGTGCCGAGGTGAGCGCCAGGGTCAGCAGCAGCCCGCCCTGTGGCAGCCGCTGCATCCGCTGGCGGTGCAGCCAGATGGCAAAACAGGCGCCCGGCAGGCCGAACATGATGATGGGGTAGAGACCGGCCACATACCCTTCATGAAGGGGTTGGGCGGTGGCCAGCGCCTGCAGGTTGCTCTCGCCAAGGCCGATGACGCTGCCCAATACCTGATGGAGCCCGAGCGGGATCAGCAGCCGGTTGAGGGTGCCGTAGCAGAAGGCGCCAAACGGCGTGGTAAGCAGCTCGGAGGTGAGCAGGGTCAGCCCGCGCTCCAGCGGCGGCCACAGCAGCGAGAGGGGGATGGCGATCAGCAGGCAGGCCAAGGCCGACACCAGCAGGCTGGGAAACTCCCCCTTGGCGATCTGCAGCCAGCGGGGCAGTGTTTGTTGGTGAACCCAGGGGTAGATGATGGCAGTGGTGAGCCCCGCCAGCAGACCGCAGATCATGTCGGCGTGCAGGTTGGGGGCCAGCGTATTGAAAGCGGTGCTGAGCAGCAGGAAGTTGACCGCACCCGCTAATGTCTGTCCGCCCAGCTCTTGCCGACTCAGGCCAAAGGCGATCGCCACCGCATAGATAAGCGGCATCTGGCTGAAGATCGCCTGACCGGTGAGGGAGAGCACCGCCAAATCGAGCACGTCGGGTTGACCAAGCCGGTATATCAGCGCCGCCATCGGCAGGATGGAGACGGGCAGCAGCAGGGCATAACCGAGCCGCTGCAGGGCTTGAGTAACGACTTGTCGAGTGGCTTTAACGGGCATACAGCGGCTACGTTCTGTGACTTGGCGCACAGTTTAACCGGAAAACACCTATTTGGGGATAGTTTTGGAACCCCTAATTTATATTTTTATTATTTCTGCCCGAAAAGCTCGCGCACTTCCCGCGAGGGCGGTGCCGTCAGCAAGCTGACCGTGATAAAGACCACCAGCGCCAGCGTGAGGCTTGGCACGATGGCGTGCAGACCAGCCAGCTTGATCCCCCACTGACTCAGTGCCCCATAGCTGACGATGCCGCTGACCATGCTGGCCAGCGCGCCCGGGCCGTTGGCCCGTGACCAGTAGAGGCCGAGCACCAGCGGCCAGAGGAACACCGCCTGCAGACCGCCAAAGGCGAGCAGGTTGAGCCAGATGATCATCTCGGGCGGTTGCAGCGCCGCCAGCAGTACCAGGGTGCCCAAGATCAGGGTGCAGAGCAGGGAGAGGCGCGGAATGCGCACTTCCAGCTTCTCCTGCTTTGGACTCAGATAGTTGAGATAGAGATCTTTCACCAGAGTGGCGGAAGCCTGGATCAGCTGGGAGTCGATGGTGGACATGATGGCCGCCATCGGCGCCGCCAGAAAGACCCCGGCCAGCCAGGGGGGCAGCACTTCCATCATCAGGGAGGGCATGATCTTGTCTGGGCTGTCCATGCCCGGCAGGATGGCGCGGCCAAGGGCACCCGCCAGATGCATGCCGAACATCAGCAGGGCGCTGACCACTGTGCCGATCAGAATGCCGCGATGGAGCGCCTTGCTGTCGCGATAGCCAAAGCAGCGCAATGCCGAGTGGGGCAGCCCCACCACCCCGACACAGACCAGGATCCAGAAGCTCAGCATAAAGGGCTGGGTCAACATGTCGCCGGCCCCCTGCGGGCTCACCAGCTTGGGGTCGATCTCCCTGAGCTGGTGGATAAGGTTCGGCAGGCCGTCACCGGCAATTAAAATCCCCGCCAGCAAGGCGCCGGTGCCGATCAGCATGATGATCCCCTGCAGGGCATCGGTCATCACCACCGCGCGAAAGCCGCCGATGATGGTGTAGAGCAGTACGCAGCTGGCAAACAGCATCAAGCCCTGCTGGTAGGAGAGGCCGGTGGCGGTCTCCAGCAGGCGGGCGCCGCCGATGAATTGCACCACCATGGTCGCGATAAAGGCGAGGATGATAGTAACGGAGCCGAGGATCACCACCGCCTTGCTCTGGTAGCGGGCCCACAGCATATCGTTGATGGTCACCGCATTGACCCGGCGGGCGATGATGGCGAACTTCTTGCCCAGTACCCCCAGAGTGAGCCAGACGGTGGGCAGCTGGATCATCGCCAGCAACACCCAGCCCAGACCGATCTTGTAGGCCGCGCCCGGCCCACCGATAAAGGAGGAGGCCGAGGTGTAGGTAGCCACTAGCGTCATCGCCAGCACCAGCCCGCCCATGCTGCGGTTGCCGATGAAGTACTCCTGCACGAAGTTGCCTTCTGCGCGATGGCGGCTGGCCCAGAAACCCACCCCCAGCACCAGTACCAGATAGATGACGAGCGGCAGCATCAGCTCAAGATTCATGGGATGACTCCTTGCCGGAAGGGGTGTGGGTATCGAGGGGGATCTCCACAAACAGCCGGTTCACCATCAGGGCGCAGAGCAGAATGAACAGCAGCGGCATCACCATGCAACTGAGCAGGAACCACAGCGGCAGCCCCCACAACTCCAGCTGGAGCGGGATAAAATAGGCGGTGCCATACCAGGCAAAGAAGTAGAACAGGGTCAGCAGCAGGCAGAAAGCTGCTTCCCGGCGGGCGAGAGCAAAACGGTTCACCTTGGCCTCCGACAAATTTGAGGGGCGCAAGGATAACAAAAAAGGGCCATGTCGCCATGGCCCTTTTTCAGCAGAGGCCCCTTACGGAGCCAACTTCCGGCTGGATTGCAGATAAACAGCTGGCTGCTATCCGGCCAGAAGTGATTGTTCTGCCTGCGAGATCTTACAGACCCAACTTCTTGTGCAGATAGTGGATATTGGTGCCACCGTGCTGGAAGTTTTCGTCTTTCATGATCTCTTTTTGCAACGGTACGTTGGTCTTGATCCCTTCTACCACCAGCTCGTCCAGCGCATGGCGCATGCGGGCGATGGCAATGTCACGATTCTCGCCGTAGCAGATCAGCTTGCCGATCATTGAATCGTAGTGGGGCGGTACCTTGTAACCGGTATAGATGTGGGAGTCCCAACGCACGCCCAGACCACCCGGCGCGTGGAAGCGCTGCACCAGACCCGGAGAGGGCATGAAGGTGGCCGGATCTTCGGCGTTGATCCGGCACTCGATGGCATGGCCACGGATGCGGATATCCTGCTGGGTGATTGACAGGGGCTGGCCGGCGGCGATGCGCAGTTGCTCCTTGATCAGATCGATACCGGTGACCATCTCGGTGACCGGATGCTCAACCTGAATACGGGTGTTCATTTCGATGAAATAGAACTCGCCGTTCTCGTACAGGAACTCGAAAGTACCCGCACCGCGGTAGCCGATCTCGATACAGGCACGCACACAGCGCTCACCGATGAACTTGCGCATTTCGGCGGTGATGCCCGGTGCCGGCGCCTCTTCCACCACTTTCTGGTGGCGACGCTGCATGGAGCAGTCACGCTCGCCCAGATAGAGGGCGTTGCCCTGGCCGTCTGCCAACACCTGAATTTCGATGTGGCGCGGGTTTTCCAGGTACTTCTCCATGTAGACCATGTCGTTCTTGAAGAACTGGCCTGCTTCGGATTTGGTCAGGGCGATGGCGCCCGCCAGTTCCGCTTCATTGCGCACCACACGCATACCGCGACCACCACCGCCACCGGCGGCCTTGATGATCACCGGATAGCCGATGCGCTTGGCAATGGCGGCGTTGTGCTTGGCGTCGTTGTCGACGGGGCCGTCAGAGCCCGGTACACACGGTACGCCCGCTTTCTTCATCGCTTCGATGGCGGAGACCTTGTCACCCATCAGGCGAATGGTCTCGGCGCGCGGGCCGATGAAGATGAAGCCGGATTTTTCGACCACTTCGGCGAAATCGGCGTTCTCGGAGAGGAAGCCGTAACCCGGGTGGATGGCCACGGCACCGGTTACCTCGGCAGCGGCGATGATGGCCGGGACGTTGAGGTAGGATTCAGTACTGGCCGGTCTGCCGATACAGATGGATTCGTCGGCCAGCAGCACATGTTTGAGCTCCCGGTCGGCGGTGGAGTGAACGGCCACTGTCTTGATCCCGAGCTCTTTACAGGCGCGCAGGATCCGCAGGGCAATTTCACCGCGGTTGGCGATGACTACTTTGTCCAACATGGGTGGCGATTTCCCTTATTCGATGATGAACAGCGGCTCGTCAAATTCGACGGCCTGACCATTTTCAACCAGGATCGCTTTGATCACACCGGCCTTGTCAGACTCGATTTGGTTCATCATTTTCATGGCTTCGACGATGCACAGGGTGTCGCCGACATTGACTTGCTGACCCACTTCCGCGAACGGCTTGGCATCCGGGCTGGAGGAGCGGTAGAAGGAGCCAACCATCGGGGAGCGCATCAGGTGACCGCTCGGGGCGGCATCTGCGGCCGGTGCGGCGGCAACCGGGGCGGCAGCGGCAGGTGCGGCAACCGGAGCGGCTTGCTGCATCATCATCTGCGGCATGGCGGTGGTCACCTGACCGGAGAAGTTGCGGCTGATGCGAACGGACTCTTCACCTTCGGAGATCTCCAGTTCGGCGATGCCGGACTCTTCAACCAGTTCAATCAGCTTCTTGATTTTGCGGATATCCATTAGCATTCTCTTTCTTCTTTATCTGATCAGTGATTATCAAGCCGCGCGCAGATGGTGCACGGCCGCGGTTAAAGCGAATTGGTAGCCATCGGCCCCCAGACCACAAATGACCCCTTTGGCGACATCAGACAGATAGGAGTGATGACGGAACGGCTCCCTGGCATGGACATTTGACAGGTGAACCTCGATAAAAGGGATGGCTACACCCAGCAGCGCATCGCGAATGGCGACGCTGGTGTGGGTGAAGGCGGCTGGATTGATGATGATAAAATCCACCTGGCCCATGGCCTGATGGATGCAGCTGACCAACTCATGTTCGGCGTTGGATTGCAGATGTTCCAGAGTGACACCGAGTTCGCTGGCGTTAAGCTTCAGATCGGCGACGATCTCATCAAGCGTCTTGCTGCCGTAGATACCCGGTTCCCGTTTGCCCAGCAGATTCAGGTTTGGTCCGTTGAGCAGGAGAATTCGGTGATTTTGCGACATATTGAGTACATCCTCGATGATAATGCTGCTATCTATCAGCTATCTTGTGGACTACCAGAAATCTAGCCATTTTCTGCGCAAATCGGTGTGCCCTGGCACACAGATTTCGCAATTATATTGATTTCGTGAAAATTAGCAGCATTTTACTGGTCTAATCTCTACATTTGGCTATTTATTGCACGCTTCGGCCTGAGATACTTCGTCGCTGCCACCTTGCTGTTTGCTGGCGGATGAGAAACGACAAAGCCGGCACAGGGCCGGCTTTATTGAGCAACAAACGAAGCGGGATCAGGCAGCTTCCGACTTCTCGCGAATGAGTTTGTCTACTACGCCCGGATCCGCGAGGGTGGAGATATCCCCCAAGCTGTCGGTTTCGCCGGTGGCGATCTTGCGCAAGATGCGGCGCATGATCTTGCCGGAACGGGTCTTCGGCAACCCCTCCGCCCAGTGAATGACATCCGGCGTGGCGATGGCACCGATCTCCTTGCGCACCCACTCCTTCACCTCTTTGTGCAGCTCACGGCTCGGCTCTTCCCCGGAGATCAGGGTGACATAGGCATAGATACCCTGACCCTTGATCTCGTGAGGAACCCCCACCACCGCGGCTTCAGCGATCTTGGGATGGGCCACCAGTGCCGATTCAATTTCGGCGGTACCCATGCGGTGGCCGGAGACGTTCAGTACATCATCCACCCGACCGGTGATCCAGTAGTAGCCGTCCTCGTCGCGACGGGCACCGTCGCCGGTGAAGTAGCGGCCCGGGAAGGTGGAGAAGTAGGTCTGCTCAAAGCGTTCGTGATCGCCGAACACGGTGCGCATCTGGCCTGGCCAGGAGTCGGTGATCACCAGGTTACCCTCGGTGGCCCCTTCCAGCGGTTCGCCCATGTTGTCCACCAGCGCCGGTTGCACCCCGAAGAAGGGTTTTGTGGCCGAGCCCGGTTTCAGGTCGGTGACGCCGGGCAGCGGCGTAATCAGGATGCCGCCGGTCTCGGTCTGCCACCAGGTATCGACAATGGGGCAGCGCTCATCGCCAATGGTGCGGTAGTACCACTCCCAGGCTTCCGGGTTGATGGGTTCACCCACCGACCCCATGATGCGCAGGCTCTGGCGCGAGGTGCCGGTGACCGCTTCGTTGCCTTTGGCCATCAGGGCGCGGATGGCGGTAGGGGCGGTATAGAGGATGGTGACCTGGTGCTTGTCCACCACCTGACTCATGCGGTTGGTGGCCGGGTAGTTGGGCACCCCTTCGAACATGATGGTGGTGGCGCCGTTGGCAAGCGGCCCGTAGACCAGATAGGAGTGACCGGTGACCCAGCCCACATCGGCGGTACACCAGTAGATATCCTCTTCGTGGTAGTCGAACACATATTTGAAGGTGAGACTGGCATAAACCAGATAGCCGCCTGTGGTGTGCAGCACTCCCTTGGGTTTGCCAGTAGAGCCGGAGGTATAGAGGATAAAGAGCGGATCTTCGGCGTTCATCGCCTCGGGCGGGCAGTCGCTGCTGACGGTGGCGGTCGCTTCGTGCCACCAGATGTCGCGGTGGTTGTGCCAGGCGACATTGCCGCCGGTGCGCTTGAGCACGATCACCTTGTTGACCTGGGTTTCCGGGTTGGTGAGCGCTTCATCCACATTCTTCTTGAGCGGCACCGGACGGCCACCACGCAGCCCCTCGTCGGCGGTGATCACGATGCGCGAGCCCGAGTCGATGATGCGGCCGGCCAGCGCTTCTGGCGAGAAGCCGCCGAATACGATGCTGTGTACCGCGCCGATGCGGGTACAGGCCAGCATGGCGATGGCGGCTTCGGGCACCATGGGCATATAGAGGCAGACCACGTCGCCGCGGTGAACCCCTTGTGCTTTCAAGACGTTGGCAAACTTGCACACTTCGCTGTGCAACTCGCGGTAGGTGAGTTTGCGATCTTCGGCAGGGTTGTCCCCTTCCCAGATGATGGCGACCTTGTCACCCCGTTCGGCGAGATGGCGATCGAGACAGTTGGCCGAGACGTTGAGCTGGCCATCTTCAAACCATTTGATGGAGACATGGCCCGGATCGTAGGAGGTGTTCTTGACCTTGGTATAGGGTTTCATCCAGTCGAGAATTTTTCCCTGCTCTCCCCAGAAGGTATCGGGATCCTCGACGGAAGCCTGATACATGGCGGCATAGTCGCCCTTGTCGAGCAGTGCATTGCTGCTGATGTGGGGTTTGACCGGGTAGACCTTGCTCTCGCTCATCACTCACTCCTTTGAATAGATCTTTTTATGGTTTCTTAACAACTTATACCTTTGGTTGCGGGGGGCAATTAGACTTTTGGATAGGCGGCAACAGTTGGTTGCAGGACAAAGAGTGACAATTAATCGGTGGTTGAGTAAAAGGGGGCCGTGTCGATTAATTGGAGGTCATGATGTTTTCTCTGTTGCTCTGTGCATCCCTCTGGCAGTTTGATGCGCCAGTGCCCGCTGGCGAACCTCCGAAAGAGTTTGCGATCACCCATCAGGAGGCTTCACCTGCGCTGCGGGATCGGGTGGCCGATCAGCTTGGTCATGCATGGCAGGCCAAGGAGCCCGGTACCAGACTCACCTTCAGCGAGCCAGCTCCCCGTTATGCTGGCGAATCACCGTTGACGCGCATGCTCAATGATCGTGATGATGGTAGGGAATCCCGCTTGCAGATCGAGTGGTAATCCGGTCGGCAGCCAGGAGGCGGATGCCGACCGGCTGGTGATGATGATTGCCTGCCGCTATGAGACGTAGCGTTGATGCAGGCGATCTCCCATATGTTCGACATGCAGTGGTTTGCTGAACAGATAACCCTGTCCTTCGCCGCAGTTGAGTGACTGCAAGAAGGCGTGTTGTGCCTTGGTTTCAATCCCTTCGGCGGTGACCTCCATATCCAGACTGTCGGCCAGATTGATGATGGTGCGGCAGAGCTCCCGACTGTTCTTGTCCTCCGGTAATGCTTGCACAAACGCCCGGTCGATCTTGATGCGATCGATCGGCAGGGTCTTGAGCAGACTCAGTGACGAGAAGCCGGTACCAAAGTCATCGATGGCAATCTGCACGCCGAGATTTTTCAGGCGGGTAAAGAGATCCAGACTCTGTTCGACCCGCTGGATGATGCTCTCCGTCACCTCTATCTCCAGCCGTTCTGGCGGAAATCCGGTCTCGGCCAGAATGGCGGCGACCCGTTCAACGTAGCCCGGGGAGCGCATCTCCCGCACCGAGACGTTGACTGACAAGCGAGGCACCGGCAGTCCGGCGGCCAGCCAGTTTTGTCCCTGCTCGCAGGCGTTGCGCATCACCCACTCCCCAATTTTCTCGATCAGGCCGCACTCCTCTGCCACCGGAATAAAGCGGGTCGGCGCTATAATCCCCTCATTGGGGTGCTGCCAGCGCAGCAGGGCTTCCAGTCCACTCAGGTGGCCGTTGGCCAGATTGGTCATGGGTTGATAGAAAATGCAAAGCTGTTCGAGCTCCAGGGCCTTGAGCAGACCCTGCTCAATTTGCATCCGCTCGCGGGCTCGAGCCGCCATGCAGGGGGTATAGAACTGGAATCCGTTGCGCCCCTGACTTTTCGCCTCGTACATGGCGCTGTCGGCGGCGCTGACCAGGGTTTCCGGGCTGTCTGCATGATCCGGATAGATGGCGATACCGATACTTGCCGAGATCGCCACCAGCTCATGGGCCAGCTCAACCGGTTCACGCAACACGGTCAGCAGGGTATTGGCCAGGGTTGCCAGCTCGTCAGGCTCCTCCAGATAGGGGATCAGCACCAGAAACTCGTCTCCCCCGAGGCGGGTCGCCAGATCGTTGTGCTGCAGGCAGCTGCGGATCCTCTCTGCCAGCCGCTTGAGCAGCTCATCGCCAACTCCGTGGCCCAGGCTGTCGTTGATCAGCTTGAAGCCATCCAGATCGATAAAGAGCAGCCCCAACCGTTTGCGATTGAGCTGCGCGGTTTTCAGCTCAAGGGCTAGCCGCTCCTGCAACAGATGACGATTGCCCAGCTCGGTCAGGGGATCGTGATAGGCAAGGTGATTCAGTTCGGCCTCCACCTTGCGAATGGCGCTGATGTCGGATAGGGCGATCACATAGTGAGTAGTGTTGTTGAAGTTGTCATAGACAGCGCTGATCTGCTGCCAGGAGGAGAAGTAGCTGCCATCCTTGCGCAGACAAACCATCTCGCCATGCCAGGCGTTGTTGCCGGGGCGCAGGTGATACCAGGGATAGTCGAGGTCGGTGTAGCGCCTGGGATGCATGATGATATCCGGGGTGCGGCCAATCACCTCCTCGGCATTGTATTGGGTCAGCATGGTGAAGGCCGGGTTGACCGACAGAATATGGTGCTCGCTGTCGAGGATGATGATCCCCTCGGCCGTGGTATCGAATACCACGTTGGCCTGATGGAGCCGCTCCTCTTGACGGCGGCGGGCGGTGGCATTGTGAATGACCCCCATGACCCGGTGGCCGACCGACTCGGTGGCGGGGACATGGTCGGCATGAATATCGACCCAGTGGCGCTCGTTGAGCGCGGTGAGGTAGCTCAGGGTGAGATGGATGGGGTCATGACTTTGCAGGGCGGCCTTGAGCTGGCTGCCGGATTCCGGTTCAAAACAGTCGACGAACGCTTGCAGCCCGCCGTGGAATTGGTTGGCCTCGATGCCCAGCAGCGGCTCAATTTGACCGTCGAACAGTAATCTGTCCTCCGCTACGTGCCACTCCCACACCCCGATTTGGGCCGCTCGCATTGCCAGTTGCAGCCGTTGTTCGGTTTCGTACTGCTCGGTGATGTCCCGCACGATGGCGAGGATGCCGTTCAGCTCTCCCTTCTCATCACGCATCGGGCTGTAGGTGGCCTGAAAGCGGCGGGAGCTGCTGTCGTACGCCGCGGTTTGGCCCGTGATGGCGATATCCACGTAGGGCATGCCGCTTCGCATGATCTGCTGAAACATGGGCTCCAGCGTCGGTGCCAGCTTGGGAACCACCTCTCGGAGGTGCTTGCCCTGATGCTCCTCGATGCTCTTGCCATTGATGTCGGCCAGCACCTGATTGACTTTACGGTAGCGAAATTCGCAGTCAAAGACGCCGATGCCCAGAGGGGCATTATCCATCAGCTGTTCCAGGACGGTGTGATCTGACAGCTGGGTCAACATTGCCTCGGTGTCGGCGTTGAAAAGTTTCCCATCCATGATGACCTCGGCATTGATTGTTTTATCACTTGCATCAGTTGTCAGTATGGCACGAACTGTTTGGCCGGGAGTCAAGCGGAGTTATCTGGTTGTTTTGACGGCAAGAATAGGCAGAAAAACCTGATAAAAAGGGTGGAAAAAGGGGGCGAGTGGTTATCCCTTCTGGCGACCAAACGCCTGAATGCCGCGCACCAGTACCAGCCAGCCGAGCAGATGGAACGGGAGGGCAAGCAGATAGAGCAGCAGGAAGTGCGACTCGCTGCCGCTGCTGTTGATGAAGTCGATCCAGGCGGCCAGCAGCGCCAGCATGCCGGCAATCTGGAAGCGGCGGCGCAACACCACCTCGACGCCGAGATTGGCAAGGTAGAGGGTGAGCAGGATGCCGGCAAAGCCGGTGAGCTGGGCGGTGCCATAGAGCTCGCGATCCGGGTTGAACAGCAGCGCAATCAGCGGAGTAATGCCCTGATCCAGCGGGATCAGGGCCAGCAGCCAGCATGCAATCAGAAGCAGGGCTGTCTTCATCGCGGCCTCAGTCGGCAGACGGTGCCGGTTTGACCAGAGAGAGGTAGTTGGCATCCATCTTGAGGAAGACCCCCAGCAGACGGGCACTGGCGCCGTAGAAGCCAAACCGGTCGGCGGCGCGACAGGCGCTTTCGAACTTGTCAAACCAGCCCAGCAGATGGCCGTGCAGCAGCGCTTCCTGCTCGTCGAGCCAGCGTTCCCGCTCGGCCGCGCTCTTGGCTTCCGCTGCGCGGATGATGAGATTGCCCATCAGATCCAGCTCGATGGCCAGATGGTCGGCAGGCTCTTTGTATTTATCGCTAACATTGATGCCGAGGCGATCGAGGCGGGCCTGCATCTCGGCCATCGGGGCCTGCATCAGCAGCTTGGCCTCGCCACGGTAGAGCGATTCGTAGGGCAGGGCGCCCTGCTTGGGATCCACCAGAAACAGACCGGCGAAGTCGGCGGCGAGTTCGAGCTGGCGATCCGGGCGCACCAGCAGGCGGGCGATGGCGTCGTTGAGTTCGGCCACGGCTTCGCGCATCGGATCCAGGGTGGAGAGGCTTTTCAGGAAGCTTCGCACATCATAGGTGTCATATTCGGCGATCTGCTCATCACTGAGTTCGGCGGCGAACAGGGTGGAGAACCACCAGTAGAGTTCGGCCCTGCGTTCGCTGGTAGCCATAAATTCCTGCATTTTTCCTCCGTGGATGGCAATCGGGAGCCTTGATGGCTCCCGATTCTAACGACTTTAAAAATAAAGGAAACTCAAGGGGGTGCTTTCGTCCCCCCGGGGTCAGAGTGCCGGGAACATGGGGTCGATGCCCTTGGCCGATTCCGGCGCGCCGAAGGCGGTGACAGCAGGTGCCTGCCCGCGGAACTTCTCGATCTCCACCAGCGCGGTATGGGCCGTGGTGGCCTGCGCCAGGCTGGAGGAGCCGATGTCGGCAGTCAGCACGTTGGGATCGCCGTAGGTACAGAGAGTCCCTACCTTGCCGCCCTCTTGCGGGCCATACCAGGCTCCTTCCTGAATGCGCACCACGCCGGGGGCGTAGTCATCGCTCACCACCAGCCCGGCCAATACCTGACCGCGGCCGTTGAACACCCGCACCAGATCGCCGTCCTTGAGGCCGCGGGATTTGGCATCCTGCGGATTCATATAGACAGGTTCGCGCCCCTGCACCGTGTAGGTGGCTCGGTAGTTGTCGGAGGAGCAGAGCTGGCTGTGCAGCCGTTTGTCCGGGTGGCAGGATTGCAGGTGCAGCGGGTACTGTTTGCTGCCCGGCCCGCCGTGGGAGCGCTCGTAGGGTTCAATCCAGACCGGGTGGCCCGGGCAATCCCCATAGCCGTAGTCGGCGATGGTCTTGGAGTAGATCTCGATAAGGCCAGACGGGGTACCGAGGGGTTCCAGATCCGGCTCCTGACGGAACGACTCGTGGCGCACCCAGGGTTGGCCTGCCGGGAAGGTGACGAAGCCTTCCCCGTGCCAGAACTGGCTGAAACGGGGCAGACGAATGCCGATACCGCGACCCTGCAGGCGGGCGTCGTCATAGATGCTCTGGATCCACTCCAGCTTGCTCTTGCCACCGGTGAACTCGGCCTCGCGACCGAAGCGACGGCAGAGATCGGCGAAGATGTCGTAGTCATCGCGCGCCTCGAACAGCGGCTCCACCACCTTGTACATGGCCAGAATGCCCGCGTTGGAATGAGAACCCCACTGCTCGATGTCATCCCGCTCATAAGTGGTGGTGGCGGGCAGCACGATATCGGCGAAGCGGCAGCTGGCGGTCCACTGGTGATCGATGCTGACCACGGTTTCCAGCTTGCGCCAGGCGGCGACCATCTTGTTGCGATCCTGTTGGTGGTGGAACGGGTTGTTGCCGCAGAACACCGCCATCTTCATGTGGGGGTAGGTGATGGTCTGGCCGTTGAAGGCGATCTGCTTGCCCGGATTGAGGATGCAGTCGACGAAACGGGCCACCGGAATGAATTTGGAGTAGCCCTTCCAGTCGCCGTCATGGAGCGGCTTGACCCCGGGAATGACCGAGCTGAAACCGGACATGATGGGGCCGCTGGAGGTGATGGTGCCCGCCCCGTTGTAGTGCCAGCCAAAGCCGTAACCGCCCCCCGGCAGGCCGATCTGGCCAATCATCGAGGCCAGAACCACCAGCATCCAGGCGTACTGCTCGCCGTGGTGCATGCGCTGCACACACCAGCCGCCGATAAGCTGGGTGCGGCCGCTGCTCATGGCGCGGGCCAGCTCGCGGATGGTCTCGGCAGGGACGCCACAGATGGCGGCGGCCCACTCGGCATCCTTCACCTGACCATCGCTGGTGCCCAGCAGATAGGGCAGGAACTTGTCAAAGCCAGTGGTGTAGTTCTTCAGAAACGCCTCGTCGTGGCGCTTCTCGCTGTAGAGGGTGTGGGCGATGCCCAGCATCAGCGGTACGTCGGTCTGCGGATTCAGGGTCACCTGATCGCAATTGAGGTACTTCTGGGTCTTGGATTTGACCGGGTCGACACTGATCACCCGGATCTCGCCTTTGGCCACCTTCTCTTTCAGCTGTGCCCAGTAGTCGTAGACGCTGTGATCCGGCACCAGCCAGCCCACCTGCAGATTCTTGATGGGATCTGAGCCCCAGATAACGATGGTTTTGCTGTGTTCCAGCACCAGCGGCCAGGAGGTCTGCTGCTCATACACCTCCATGGCGCCCGCCACGTGGGGCAGGATCACCTGGGCGGCACCGGTGGAGTAGTCACCGGCCTTGGCCAGATAGGTGCCGTGCAGGTTCATGGCACGCCCCAGCATGGCGCCAGCGGAGTGCAGCTTGCCCACCGACTGCCAGCCGGAGTGGCCGGCATAGAGGGCGCTCGGGCCATAGGTCTTCTGTACCCGCTCCAGCTCGTGATAGAAAAAATCGAGCGCCTGGGACCAGGTGACCCGCACGAAGCGGTTTTGGCCGCGTTCGCTAGTGTCGGACTGGTGGCCCTTGCGCAGCCAGTCCAGTCGCACCATGGGGTAGCGGATGCGGGAGGGGTTGTAGACCACCTCACTCAAGGCCTTGAGCATGTCGGTGGGGTGCTTGTCGTGCTCGAACGGCAGGGTCTCGACCCAGCGGCCATCGACCACCCGGGCACGGAAGGCGCCCCAGTGGGAGCCGGACTGCACCAGCTTGTCGCCAGACTCGGCGGCCATCACGGCGCGACCGAGCAGGGAGGGGCCGATCAGGGCAGAGGCACCGCTGGCCAGCAAGCCACCCAGAAAACCACGACGGGAAATATTGATCATCTTGTTATTCCTCTTTCGAATCCGGACTTAGTGGCTGCCCTGACCACCGGTATCGGCGGCATGGTTTTGCAGGTATTTGAGCAGGGTGCGCTCCTCTTCCTTGCTCAGGCGATAGTAGGCAGACATCGCCTTGAGCCCCGAGATCCAGCCGTTGGCAGTGAAGTGAGCGGGATCCGGCGCGCCGTGGCAGGAGTTGCAGGTGGATTTGTACATCTCGCCGGCGTAATCCCAGATTGGCTTGAGCGAGGACTCAAAGCCCTTGCCATCGACCCAGGCTTGCACCTGAACCTGTTCCCACTTGATATGGGTGGCGCTGTCGGTCTCCTGTTTGAGCACTTTCTCGCTCGCTTTCAGTTCGTCACGGATGGTGGCGACGAAGACCCGCTTGCCCATGTATTCGCTCAGCACCCGGCCCTTGCCATCGCTCTCGCGCCACCCTTCGATGGTCACCTTGAGGCGATCGCCGCTGCGGTCCACCACGTCGATGCGGGAGGCGGGCAGCAGTTTGCCGACCGGGTCGCTGCTCTGTTCGCTGGCATAGAGATCTTTTTCACCCAGGTTGTAGAGGGTCTCGGTGGCTGGCGCCTCTTGCGCGTCGTTGACCAGGGTGGCGTAAGTGGCCCGGAAGCCGCCCGCCATGTTGGGCAGTTCGTGGGCGATGCCCTTGTGGCACTCGATGCAGTTCATGTTCTTCGCCGCCGCATCTTTCATCGCCAGCGCAGCCGCCGGGGACTGCTTGGCGTGATCCATGTTGTCGTAGCTGTGGCAGGACTTGCAGGTCTTGGAGTTCTGGCTACTCATCCGCGCCCACACCTTCTCGGCCAGATGCAGGCGCCGGTCCTCGAACTTCTCCTGGGTGTCGATGCTGTGGCCTATGTACTCCTGATAGAGGTCGTTGGCTGCCTCCATCTTGCGGGCCACCTTGCCGACGAAATCCTTCGGCTGGTGACAGTCGGTACAGACCGCCTGTACCCCTGAGGCATTCTTGAAGTGGATGGACTCCTTGTACTCCGGATAGACGGTGTCTTTCATGGAGTGGCAGGAGATACAGAATTCGAGGCTGCTGGTTTTCTCAAAGCCGTAGTGCAGGCCGACGGTGCCCGCGAGGGTGACGCCGACGCCCACCAGAAGCAGTGCCAGTACCGACCAGCGACGGCTGGGGGTGCGCAGGAAGTGCCACAGTTTTTTCATCATGCTCTCTCACATCACTTTTTTGATGGGAGCCATGATAGGGAGGCGTTGTGAACAGGGCTGCCGCCACAAATTAATGAAATAGGGGTATTTATGACAAAATGTGAATAGAATAATCCTCCCTTGTCGACCATCGTGAACCCTGCCCATGAGCTACCACATTCTGGTTGTTGAAGATGATGCGGTTACCCGCGAGAAGCTGACCGGCTATTTCGAGCGGGAGGGCTATCGGGTGACGGCGGTCGAAAATGGCCAGGAGATGCGCGCCGTGCTGGCGGAGCAGACGGTCGATCTGGTGATGCTGGATATCAACCTGCCGGGAGAAGATGGTCTGCTGCTGACCCGTGAACTGCGGGCGCGCAGCACGGTGGGGATCATTCTGGTCACCGGCCGCAGCGATGCGGTGGACCGGATTGTCGGCCTCGAGATGGGGGCCGACGACTATGTCACCAAGCCGTTCGAGCTCAGGGAACTGCTGGTGCGGGTCAAGAATCTGCTGTGGCGGATCTCGCTGGCGGCCGCCGCGCCGAGCGAGCCTGCGGTGGCTGACGATGCGGTGCGCTTTGGCCCCTGGCGTTTTGATATTCCCCGCCGCCAGCTCAGCAAGGACGGAGTGCCGGTGCGTCTGACCAAGGCCGAATATGAAGTGCTGGTGGCCTTTGTCGCCCATGCCGGGCGGGTGCTCAGTCGGGAGCGGATCCTGACCCTTATCAGCCATCGCGGCGATGGCCCGAGCGATCGCACCATAGACGTGTTGATCCGGCGGCTGCGCGGCAAGATGGAAGCGGATCCGCGGGATCCCCAGCTGTTTGTCACCGTCCATGGTGAAGGCTATCTGTTTGCCGGTGAGATAGCCTCCTGACCCCGTTGCGGTGGCCTTGACCTGTTTGACCGGCTCTCAGACCGGCGGGCGGGTATCAAATTGCGGGCAGTCGTCGCCAATCTGGTGCCAGGGCGCCTTGGAGCCGACAAAGATGTGAAACGCGGGTCGCTGGCTCGGTACATCGTCCAGCACCCCTAGTCGCAGATTGATCTTGCCGCTGCTGCTCTTCTGGCTGAACAGGCTGGAGCCGCAGTGACGACAGAAGGCCAGGGTGGTCTCTGCCGATTTCCGGTAGCGGCTGATGGCCTCTTCCCCCTTCACAATGGTGACCTTGTTGCCATCCAGTCCGCCGACCGAGGCGTAATCTCCCCCTGAAAACTTGCGGCATTCGCTGCAGTGGCAGTTCCCCATATAGTCGAACTGATCCGGCAGGGTCAGGGCGATGGCGCCGCACAGGCAGCTTGCATGTAACTCTTTCATCTCTTCTCCTTGAGTGTGCTAATCGGATTTGGAACGGCTATTCGACCCGATAGACGGGACGAAAAGCGCCATCCGAGAGGGAATCTGCGGGGTCGGCCAGCGGCGCAGACAGCGTCAGAATGGGTGGCCCCATCACCCGCGGACACTGTTCGGCACTGGCATCAGGGTGTTGCAGCAGGCAGACCGCCTGAGCGACCGCAAGGCGCCCCTGCAGCCGCATCTGATCGCTGTTGGCGGCCAGGATCTTGCCCCGGCGCAGTCCCCGCTGTATCCCGTGGCTGAAGTAGGTGCTCAGCACCCGTGGTCTGTCGAGATGGCGCTGCGCCAGCTCGTTGACCGCCACTTCGGCGGCGATGGCGCCCCCCACCAGATAGTCGAGGTCGGGATAGCGGGCCAGCGTCTGCTGCACCAGCGTGCGCTGGATTTCCCGGCTGTTGTCGCCGCGCTCGGTGGTGACCAGCTTGATGGCGCTCCCCTTGATGGCATCGGCAAAGCCCGGCTCTACGAAGTTGTTGCCGCCACTCGCCTGCGGGCCGGGGAAGAGGGCGACCGAGACCGGCTTGCTGCCGGCGGGGTGACGCTGCGCCAGCCAGTGGCCAATCTGCCAGCCCATCTGGTACCAGGAGACCCCCACCTTGGCCTGCACCAGACCGCTGGGCAGATCGTTGACCAGTCCAAAGAGCGGCAGCGGCGTGGCCTTGATTGCCTCGCGCAGGCCCTGATAGCTCACCGCGCCGAGCAAGATGGCATCGCTCCCTTCCTGCACGCAGCGCAGCAACTGCTGGCGCTGCTCGGCGAGGGCGCCGTAACCCCCTGCTTCGTGGATCTGCAACTTGACTCCCAGCCGCTTCGCCTCGTCTACCATGCCCTGATTGACCGAAAGCCAGTAGGCGTCGCGCAGATGGGGGTAGAGGGCACAGAGGGTCAGCGGTTTGGTTGCGGCGGCCGGTTCCTGCCACTGCTGGCGCACCGGCTTGCCGCTGAATTCGCCGCCGGTCCAGATATCGACCGCAAAGGCGAGGGCGGCGCGGGGAAGCATTAGCAACCAGATCAGCAACAACGGGGAGAGATAGACGCTTCGCATGGTCAGGGGTTTTGTTAAAGTGTTGGGCCATATTATCCGGTCAAAGCCGACCACAACCAAGGGACTTCCCGTGAGAATCTTTTCTGGCTTGGGTGGCAAGTTGCTGCTGGCCTTCTCCCTGATGGCGTTGCTGACCCTGAGTGCCTCACTGCTGGGCTGGGTGGGGCTTAGCCATCTGCGCCAGTTGGAGCAAGGGGTGCAGCAGACTCTGGCCGATCAGGAGCTGGCCCGCACGCTCTCTCGCCTCAGCGGCGAGATCCAGAGCGCGTCACGGCTGCTGGCCACCGCAACCAGCGAGCAGGAGCGGGCGCATCAGGGGCGCTTGCTCACTCTGCAGGGGCAACAGTTGCAGCAGGTACTGGCACAACTTGGCCGTGGGCAGGGTTCAACAAGCCTCGATCAGCTCAGCAAGAGCATTATCGGTAATCTGGGTCAGCAGGGCTGGCTGGTGGGAGAGCGACTGACCCTGATGGCGCAGGGGGAGGCGCAGCGGGCCCGTCTGGTGGCGGCGGCTGGGCAGATCGCCGAGCTGGCGAGAAGCCAGATGGAGAACGCCGAAACCGTGATGGTGGCGGGGTTGGGTTCCCTCTACCAACAGCAAGGTGCGCAGGCGACCCGGACGCTGGACCGCCTGCTGGAGCAAGATCTTGACTGGCTGGAGCAGATGACCGAGCTGCGTCATCGTACCCTGATGCAGCAGCAGCGCATCGAGGAGATGTGGCGCAGCGAACGACAGGAACAGTTGCAAACGCTATTGCAAGAGGGGCTGCGGGAGCTTGCTATCTTGCAACTGCGAGCCGGTGCGGTGACCGATCCGGCTCGCCGTCAGGCGGTGGAGCAGGCGCTGACCGTGCTGGCGCAGAGCGACAAGCTGGTGCAACTGCGCAGTGACTGGCTCGGCAAGGGGGAGGCGCTGCGGGTGCTGGCCAATGCCAATGAAGCCCTGATGAGCAGTCTCAACCAGCAAGTCGGAGAGCTGGTCAGCCGTGCCCGCGATTCGCTGGGGCAGAGCCAGCAGGCGCTAAGCCAGCGTCTCAGGCTGCTGGAGCAGGCGTTGATGGCCATTGGCCTGCTCACCCTGCTACTACTGATGCTGCTGATGTGGCGCATGGTCTATGGCCGGATCGTCTGGCCGCTGCAACGGGCTGTGGCGGGGATGAGCCGGTTGGCTCGCGGAGATCTGGCTCCCCTTGAGCCGATCGCCGGAGCGGGACGCGATGAGCTGGCGGAGCTGGGCCGGGCCTTGCAGGTGTTTCGTGACAATGCGGTGGAGCTGGGCCGCTATCAGCGCGAGCTGGAGTCGCGGGTCGAGGAGCGCACTGGCCAGCTCAGCCACGCCAACGAGCGGCTCAATGAGGAGGTGGAGAAGCAGCGGCAGGCCCGCGCCGAGGCAGAGCAGGCCAACCGCGCCAAGTCGGTGTTTCTCGCCACCATGAGCCACGAGATCCGCACCCCCATGAACGGCATTCTGGGCGGATTGACACTGCTGGAAGATACCCATCTCAGCGATACCCAGCAGCGCTATCTGGCCGCCATCGAGCACAGCGGCGAATCCCTGCTGGAGATCCTCAACGACATTCTCGACTACTCCAAGATAGAGGCGGGCCATGTGGAGGCACGCCGCGAACCCTTCCCCCTGTTCCAGCTGGTGGATGAGCTCAGCGCGTTGTTTCGGCCAAAGGCTGCGGCCAAGGGGGTCACTCTGGCGCTGGAATATGCGCCCGGGCTGGCGCCTGTGGTCGAGGGAGATCTGGGCAAGCTGCGCCAGGTGCTCGGCAACTTGCTCGGCAATGCGGTCAAGTTTACCGCCCGTGGCCAGATTACCCTGATGGTAGCGCCTCTTGCCTGCCAAGGTCCTTGCGCCGAGCCCTGCATCCGCTTCATGGTGCGCGATACCGGCCCCGGCATTCCGGGCGATGAGCAGGAGGCGGTGTTCGAGGCGTTTCGCCAGCGCAAGCGCGATATAGGCCATCAGGGCGGCACCGGGCTAGGACTGGCGATCAGCCGCAAGCTGGTGGCCGCCATGGGGGGCGAGCTGATCCTTGCCAGCGAACCGGGCAAGGGGTGTGAATTCAGCTTCAGCCTGCCCTTGCAACGCTCGAGTGCTCAATTGCCCGCCGAGGCACAGCCGCTGCACCTTGGTCAGTCCCGCGACATCCTGCTGGTGGAGGATAACGAGATCAACCGGCTGGTGGCGCACGGCATGCTGACCCGCCTCGGCCATCGCGTCACCCTGGCGGAGGATGGTCGCAGCGCACTGGCGCTGGTGACCGAGCATCCCTTCGAGCTGGCGCTGCTCGATATCAATCTGCCCGATATGGACGGCATGAGCCTGCGCGAGGATCTGGCCGCCATCAGCGAGGAGATGCATGAGCGGCCGCTGCCCGCCATCGCCATCTCGGCCCAGATGTATCCGGAGGATATCCGCCACTGCCTTGCCGCCGGGTTTGTCGATTTTGTCGGCAAGCCGGTGCGGCTGGCGGTGCTGGCGAACGCCATAGATCAACTATTTCGGCAAGAAGGGGCCTCTATCGAGCCGCAGGTGCAGTTATCAGTAGCCGTGCCCCCAACTAACCAGCCCGGGTGGGCCAATCCGGTACTGGATGCCGATCTGCCCCTGCTCGGCATGGCGCGGATCCGCCAGCTGGTCGCGCTGTTTGAGTCGCAAGGGCGGGTGTTGGTAGATAAGTTGGCTCAGGGTGAGGGGAAAGAGCAACGTCAGCTGGCGCACAAGCTCAAGGGGAGTGCGCTGGCGCTGGGGTTGACCGAATTTGCCAGCCACTGTGCTGCTCTTGAGGCGGGGGGCGGTGAGGCTGCGGCAATCGGGGCGCAATTTGACGCGGCGTTGAGCGGGTTGCAGCAGTGGCTGGTGGCCAACAGGGATGCGCCGTTCTGATCCCTGCTGGCGATGTACGGCGTTTAGGGAGGGTGGCCAGCCCCTGCGCCGTTATTCGATCTCCCGAAATAGCACCTGCTTGCACTTGGCGCAGACCCATTCCCGGCGAAAATCGGTCAGGTGCACCATACCTACCTCCAGCAACTCGTGGTGGCCGCAGTGATAACAGAAGATGATGTCGCCATCGACTGATTCAGGGTGGGCCGCCAGATATTCGGCTTTGGTGGGGAGTTGATCCCACGAGGTGGTGGGGAGATGTTTGCGTTGGCTGGTGTAGTAGACCCAGTAGAACAGAAAAAAGACAGCCAGGATCACGAATGTCAGCAGATGGTCCATCTTGAACTCCTCCGGTTAGGTGCAGCCCCTCGGATGCATGGCTGCAATCAGCTCCATCATCATTAAATTTGTTTCGAATGAATATGTTACAGGATGGATAAAGAGGGCGTTGTGATCCCCTTCGGGTTTTGCCCGCCCGCAGCGGGATGAAAAATGTGCCGTTTGGCGGAGCGGCCAGAGTATTGAACTGGGAGGGAATCTTGCTTTTTACAACATAAATTCAACATTTTTTTAGGTGGTTGGACTGTCTCTTTGATCCAGCTCACGTTACAATGCCCGCGCCCACTTCACCTAACGCGCAAACGATTTTCAGGAGAGAAACGGATGTTGAAACGTGACATGACCATCGCCAATTATGATCCGCAATTGTGGCAGGCCATCACAGACGAAACCCGTCGTCAGGAAGAGCATATCGAGCTGATTGCGTCTGAGAACTACACCAGCCCCCGTGTCATGGAAGCCCAGGGCTCCCAGCTGACCAACAAGTACGCCGAAGGTTACCCCTCCAAGCGTTACTACGGTGGTTGCGAGTATGTGGATGTGGTCGAAACCCTGGCTATCGAGCGCGCCAAAGAGCTGTTCGGTGCCACTTACGCCAACGTGCAGCCGCACTCCGGCTCCCAGGCCAACAGTGCCGTCTACATGGCCCTGCTGCAGCCGGGCGACACAGTACTGGGCATGAACCTGGCCCACGGTGGTCACCTGACCCACGGCTCTCCGGTCAACTTCTCCGGCAAGCTCTACAACATCGTGCCTTACGGTATCGATGAGTCCGGCAAGATCGACTACGACGACATGGAACGTCAGGCTGTCGAGCACAAGCCGAAGATGATGATCGGTGGCTTCTCTGCCTACTCCGGCATCGTTGACTGGGCCCGCATGCGCGAAATCGCCGACAAGGTCGGTGCCTACCTGTTTGTCGACATGGCCCACGTGGCTGGTCTGATTGCCGCTGGCGTTTACCCGAACCCGGTTCCCCACGCTCACGTGGTCACCTCCACCACCCACAAGACCCTGGCCGGTCCGCGCGGTGGTCTGATTCTCTCCGCCGCTGACGACGAGGAGCTCTACAAGAAGCTCAACTCCGCCGTCTTCCCGGGTGGTCAGGGTGGCCCGCTGATGCACGTCATTGCCGGTAAAGCCGTTGCCTTCAAAGAGGCGCTGGAGCCGGAGTTCAAGACCTATCAGGCTCAGGTCGTGAAAAACGCCAAGGCGATGGCTGCCACCTTTATCGAGCGCGGTTACAAGATCGTCTCCGGCGGTACCGACAACCACCTGATGCTGGTTGATCTGATCGGCCGCGAGCTGACCGGTAAGGATGCTGACGCTGCGCTGGGCAAAGCCAACATCACCGTCAACAAGAACTCCGTGCCCAACGACCCGCGTTCCCCGTTCGTCACCTCCGGTGTGCGGATCGGTACCCCGGCCATTACCCGCCGCGGTTTCAAGGAAGCCGAGTCCATCGAGCTGACCCACTGGATCTGCGACGTACTGGACAACCACGATAACGATGCCGTGCTGGCCACCGTGCGCGAGAAGGTGCTGGATATCTGCCGCCGCTTCCCGGTTTATGGCTGATAAGTCAGACCATCCGGTTTGAGACCAATGCCACCTGCGGGTGGCATTGTTTTTTCTGGCTTTTACCGGTTTTGGATGGCCGTGCTACACTGGCCGACCTAGATCCTGGCCCGCCGGGCCGGTCCCTGTTCCATTAACGCCGGAGGTCCGATGCATTGCCCATTCTGTAGTGCGGTTGATACCAAGGTGATCGATTCCCGCTTGGTGGCAGAAGGCCATCAGGTGCGCCGCCGTCGTGAGTGTCTGCTCTGTCACGAGCGTTTTACCACCTTCGAGATGGCCGAGCTGGTGATGCCCCGCGTCATCAAGTCCAACGGTTCCCGCGAGCCGTTCAACGAAGACAAGCTGCGTGCCGGCATCCTGCGGGCGCTGGAGAAGCGGCCGGTGAGCATGGAGGCCATCGAAAAGGCGGTCAACCATATCAAATCCCGTCTGCGTGCCACCGGCGAGCGCGAAGTCGCCTCCGAGCTGGTGGGCAATCTGGTGATGGATGAGCTCAAGAGTCTGGACAAGGTGGCCTATATCCGCTTTGCCTCCGTCTATCGCAGCTTCGAAGATATTCGCGAGTTCGGTGAAGAGATTGCCAAGCTGGAGAAGTAAACCGCCATTCTCACCCATGTTGCCGCGTCCGATTACGCTGCGCTAATCGAACCTACGATACTGCGTAAAGCCGAGATGTGTTGTCAAAGGAGCCCGAATGTTTAGTCAAGATGATTACCAATGGATGAGTCGGGCCCTCGAACTGGCCCGCCGCGGTCGCTACACCACGGCCCCCAACCCCTGCGTCGGCACCGTGCTGGTCAAAGATGGCGTGGCGGTTGGCGAAGGGTGGCATCAGAAGGCGGGCGAGCCCCATGCCGAGGTTTACGCCCTGCGCGCCGCCGGTGACAACGCCCGTGGCGCCACCGCTTATGTGACCCTCGAACCCTGTTCCCACCACGGCCGTACTCCCCCCTGCGCTGAAGCCTTGATCAAGGCCGGTGTAGCCCGAGTGGTCGCGGCCATGGTTGACCCCAATCCCCAGGTGGGCGGACGCGGGCTGCGGATGCTCTCCGAAGCGGGGATCAAGACCGATTTCGGCCTGCTGGCGAGTGAAGCCGAAGCGCTCAACCCGGGCTTTTTCAAGCGGATGCGTACCGCCTTCCCGCGGGTGACCGTCAAGCTGGGGGCCAGCCTCGATGGCCGCACCGCCATGGCGAGCGGCGAGAGCCAGTGGATCACCTCCCCGGATGCGCGCCGTGACGTGCAGCGGCTGCGGGCCCGCCACGATGCGGTGCTCTCCAGCGCCGAAACCGTGCTGGCTGACGGTGCCTCTCTGACCGTGCGCTGGGACGAGCTTCCCCCTCGGTCAAGGCAAGTTATCCCAAAGAGACCCTGCGCCAGCCGCTGCGGGTCATCGTCGACTCGCAAAACCGCCTCACACCCGACTTGCCGCTGTTCCAGAGCGAGAGCCCAGTGCTGCTGGCCCGTCACAAGGCGTCCGGCGAGTGGCCCGAGTGGGTGCAGCAGCTGGAGCTGCCGCTGCTGGATGGCAAGCTGGATCTGGTCAGCCTCTTCATGCTGCTGGCCAAGCAGAATGTCAACTCGGTACTCATCGAGGCGGGCCCGCGGCTCTGCGGCGCTCTGCTGGAAAAAGGGCTGGTAGATGAGCTGGTGCTCTATCAGGCACCCAAACTGATGGGTGACGAAGGGCGCGGCCTGTTCCATCTGCCGGGCCTGACCCGGCTGTTCCAGGCGCCCAAGCTCGCCATCAAGGACGTGCGCATGGTGGGGCCGGATATTCGCATTACCGCCAAAATAGCCTGATTTATCAATGTTCAAGGGGGCATAATCAGCCCCCGTCATCAGCAAGGTGATCTGCATGTTTACCGGAATTATCGAAGCGGTGGGAACCCTGGCCGAACTGCGTCGTCAGGGCGATGACATGGCCCTCACCGTCCACGCACCAGGTCTGGATTTTAGCGACGTCAAACTGGGCGACTCCATCGCCACCAACGGCGTCTGCCTCACCGTGGTGGCGCTGGGCGACAAGAGCTATACCGCCGACGTGTCGCTGGAAACCCTCTCCCGAACCGGCTTTGCCGCCGCCAAGGTGGGCGATCGGGTCAATCTCGAGAAGGCTCTGATGCCCACCTCCCGCCTCGGCGGCCATCTGGTCTCCGGCCACGTGGACGGGGTAGGGGAGGTGAAAAGCGTCTCCAGCAGCGGCCGCGCCATCGAGTACTGGATCAAGGCGCCGGGCGAGCTCTCCCGCTATATCGCCGAGAAGGGCTCCATTGCGGTAGATGGCATCAGCCTCACCGTCAACGCCGTGCAGGGGGACCTTTTCCGTCTGACCATCGTGCCCCACACAGCCCAGGAGACCACCATCGCCAGCTGGAAGCCGGGCCACAAGGTCAACCTCGAGGTGGATCAGATCGCCCGCTATCTGGAGCGGCTGATGATGGGGAAAAGTCAGGAGAGCAGCGCCTCGACCCTGACCATGGAGACGCTGGCCAAGGCCGGTTTTCTCTGACGGTGTGCGCTGAATCTGGCCACCAAAACGATTTTCTGTGATCCCGCTCTGATTGAAATGGAGCCGCTAGCCCCAATCTAGAGCAACATACACACGCATTTGCGTTGAGCCTGCGGGCTCAACCCCCAAGCACACTGATGGAGTAGCCCATGGCGCTGAGCACAACCCAGGAAATCATTGCCGATATCAAGGCTGGCAAGATGGTGATCCTGATGGATGACGAGGACAGGGAGAACGAAGGGGACCTCATCATGGCCGCCTCCTGCGTCCGTCCGGAGGATATCAACTTCATGGCCCGCTACGGCCGTGGCCTTATCTGCCTGACCCTGACCCGGGATCGCTGCAAGCAATTGGCGCTGCCGCTGATGGTGGATCGCAACAATGCTCAGTTCTCCACCGCCTTTACCGTCTCCATTGAGGCGGCAGAAGGGGTGACCACAGGTATCTCCGCCGCCGATCGCGCGGTGACCGTGCAGGCGGCTGTGGCGGCCAATGCCAAGGCGGCCGATCTGGTGCAGCCGGGCCACATCTTCCCGCTGATGGCGCAGGATGGCGGCGTGCTGACCCGTGCCGGTCACACCGAAGCGGGCTGTGATCTGGCCCGTCTGGCCGGTTTCGAGCCTGCCGCCGTCATCGTCGAGATCCTCAACGAAGATGGCACCATGGCGCGCCGTCCGGATCTGGAGCTGTTCGCCGAGGAGCACGGCATCAAGCTCGGCACCATCGCCGACCTTATCGAGTACCGCAACCAGCACGAGACCACGGTCGAGAAGGTGGCCGAGTGCAAGCTGCCCACCGAGTTTGGCGAGTTCGATCTCATCACCTTCCGCGATACCATCGACAATCAGGTGCACTTCGCCCTCAAAAAGGGTGAGGTACAGGCCGATCAGCCGACCCTGGTGCGGGTTCATCTGCACGATGTGCTGAGCGATCTGCTGTTGACCGACCGCCATGCAGCCCGAAGCTGGCCGCTGCCAAAATCCATGGCCCGCATCGCTGACGAGGGCGGCGTGCTGGTGATTTTGGGGGCGGAATCCCATGGCGCCGAGCTGCTGGCTAGGGTCAAGGGTTTTGAAGCCGCCGACAAGGGGTTGGCGCCGGAAGGAGCCAAGTGGCAAGGCACCTCGCGCCGTGTTGGTGTGGGTTCCCAGATCCTCAAGGCCCTTGGCGTGAGCAAGATGCGCCTGTTGAGCTCGCCGAAGAAGTACCATGCCCTCGGCGGTTTCGGTCTGGAAGTGGTTGAGTACATCGGCGAGTAACATACTACCAGAGAAGTACCATCCCCTTCCGGGCGGTTTCGGTCTGGAAGTCGTGGAATTTACCGGCGAGCAAGTGCGCCGGACTGGTTACATCGCGATCATGGCCGTCTATTGCGGCCATGGTTTTTGTCGTGGGTCTGTTGTGCTAGAATGTGCGCACTTTTGACTCCGGCCCTTTTGATTGCACAGATACAGGATTTCCAATGAAGGTTATCGAAGGAAATATCGCCGCTCCTGAGGCGCGCGTTGCTATTGTTGTTGCCCGTTTCAACAGCTTCATCAACGACAGTCTGGTGAACGGCGCGGTGGACGTACTGAAGCGTCAAGGTCAAGTGCAGGACAGCAACCTGACACTGGTAAAAGTGCCGGGCGCGGTTGAAATGCCATTGGTCATCAAGAAGCTGGCCAAGAGTGGTCAATACGACGCCATCGTGGCGGTCGGTACTGTCATCCGTGGCGGCACCTACCACTTCGACCTGGTGGCAAACGAGAACAGCAAGGGCATGGCCCAGGTAATGATGGAATATGAAATTCCCGTTGCCTTCGGTGTGCTGACCACTGAAAACATTGAACAAGCCATCGAGCGTGCAGGTACCAAGGCGGGTAACAAGGGTGCAGAGGCTGCACTGGCAGCGCTCGAAATGATCAACGTCCTGAAAGAACTGGACGTGTAACGAGGAGAAGTACATTGAAACCGTCTGAGCGCCGTAAAGCCCGCCATTGCGCCACCCAGGCCATCTACCAGTGGCAGATGACCAAGGCTAACGTGGGTGACATCGAAGAGCAGTTCAAGATCGATCAGGACACCAAGGGTGTAGACCTGAACTATTTCCGCGATCTGCTGTTCGGGGTAGCCCTCCACTGCAGCGAGCTGGACAAGGTGTTTGCACCTTTCCTCTCCCGTCCGCTGGAAGAAGTGGACATGGTGGACAAGGCGATCCTGCGTCTGGCGACCTACGAGCTGACCCGTCGTGATGATGTACCGCCGCGCGTGGTCATCAACGAAGCGATCGAGCTGGCCAAAGCTTTTGCTGCCGATGACAGCCACAAGTTTGTCAACGGTGTACTGGACAAGGTGATCAAGTCGCTGAACAAGCGTTGATCCTGCTGTCCGTCAGCATCTAAGAGAGGAGCCAGCTTATTGCTGGCTTTTTACTGTATGGGTGAATTTGAGCTGATTGATAAGTACTTCAAGGTCCCCCACGCCCGCAAGGACGTGGTGATGGGCCCTGGAGATGACTGTGCCCTGCTGACCCTGCCCCCCGATACCCAGCTGGCGGTGAGCACCGACACTCTGGTGAGCGGCGTACACTTCTTTCCCGACATGGATCCGGTGGATCTCGGCTACAAGGCGCTGGCGGTCAATCTCTCCGATCTCGCCGCCATGGGGGCCGAGCCGCGCTGGGTATCGCTGGCGCTGACCCTGCCGGCTATCAACGAGAGCTGGGTCGCCGGCTTTGCCGAAGGGTTTCTGGAGCTGGCCGAGTACTACAACGTCGCGCTGGTGGGCGGAGACATGACCCGCGGGCCGCTCTCCATCACCATCTCGGTGAAGGGGTCGGTGCCTGCCGGTCGCGCCCTGATGCGCAGCGGCGCCAAAGCCGGTGACGGCATCTATGTGACCGGCACTCTGGGAGATGCCGCGCTGGCGCTCTCCCACCTGCTGGGCAAACGCACCCTAAACGAGAACCAGCTGGCTGCGGTGCTGCCACGGCTCGACCATCCCCATCCCCGCATTCTGGCCGGTCAGGCGCTGCGCGGGCTGGCGGGCAGTGCGCTGGATCTCTCCGACGGGCTGGCATCGGATCTCGGCCATATCCTCAAGGCCTCCGGCGTGCGGGCCCAGATCGATCTCGATCTGCTGCCGCTCTCGCCGGTGCTGCAGGATGCGGTGAGCGAGCAGGAGGCGTGGCAACTGGCGCTGGCCGGTGGCGATGACTACGAGCTCTGCTTTACCGTACCGGAGGAGCACCGCGGCGCGCTCGATACGGCGCTGGCCCACAGCGGGGTCAAGTTCAGCCGTATCGGCCGCATCGTGGCGGGCGAGCCGGGCATCGACTACCTGCGTGGCGACCAAGCGGTCGAGTTGCAACTGAAAGGGTGGGATCACTTCGCATGAGTTTGTTCAGGATAAAGCCCGAGCTGACACGACTGGATCTGAAAAATCCGCTTCATTTTTTGGCGGTGGGATTTGGTTCCGGTCTCAGTCCCAAGGCGCCGGGCACCATGGGAACCCTGGCGGCCATTCCGCTCTACCTGCTGGTGAGCGGGCTGCCGACCTATTGGTTTATCGCCTTGCTGGCGGTGGGTTTTGTTGTGGGGATCCGTATCTGCCAGAGCGCCACCGATGCCATCGGCATGCCGGATCACGGCGCCATCGTCTGGGACGAGGTGATCGGCTTTGGCGTCACCATGATCGCAGCGCCAGCCGGCTGGGAGTGGGTGGTGGCGGGCTTCGCGCTGTTCCGGTTGTTTGATGTGCTCAAGCCCTGGCCCATCTCCTGGTTTGATCGCCGGATCCACGGTGGTCTGGGCATCATGCTGGACGATCTGATCGCTGGCCTGATCGCCCTGTTTTGTATGCAATTACTGGCATTCTGGCTCGGTTGAGAGTCATCTTCCGGGGGATGACCGTTCTGGCATCCCCCGATTTATATCTGCTTAATTTTCATTCATCGGCATATGCTGCCGTTTATCATCCATTTCACATAAATATTCACTACTCATTCGGGGCTGGTGATCGTTTTGGAAATAGTGATAAATGCTGCTTGTTGCGTTGTTGTTGAAATTAAAGTAATGATACCAATAGATGTACGGACGCACCGGCCATTTGTGTGATGAAAATCATCATTTATCTCTGATGAATTGGTGGTTATCTGCACAAAACATTGCGGAATTGTATAACTCAATCATTTACACCCGTGGTCAAACCGTCTAAGTTACTCGCGGGTTATTCCAAAAAAATGCAAAAAACCCGCCCGGATCGCTGGTTTCGCTGCCTCATGGATTGAGCAAATATTGCCCAAGGTAACAACCGGCATCTGCGGCTGATTTACGGACGAATTATTTGGGACGGATGTCCCCCGCAGAGGTAAACATGTCCTTGCTCGAAGTAAAGAACTTGCGGATCGAGTACCCCTCCCGCTACGGGGTGCTGGCCGCGGTGAAGGATCTCTCTTTCTCTATCGAAAAGGGTGAGATTGTCGGGGTGGTCGGTGAATCCGGCGCCGGCAAGTCCACCATCGGCAACGCCGTTATCGACCTCCTGAGCCCGCCGGGTCGCATCGCCCGTGGCGATATCTATCTCAATGGCGAGCTCATCTCCGGCAAGAGCCAGAACGAGATGCGGGCCATCCGTGGCTCCCGTATCGGGTTCATCTTCCAGGACCCCATGACCTCCCTCAACCCGCTGTTCACCGTTGAGCATCAGCTGGTGGAGACCATTCTGGCCAATACCGACCTCTCTCGCGAGGCTGCTTTTGCCAAGGCATTGGAGCTGATGGGGGCAGTGGGGATCCCGAGTCCGGAGCTGCGCATCAAGCAGTATCCACACCAGTTTTCCGGTGGCATGCGTCAGCGGGTGGTTATCGCCATTGCGCTCTCCTGCGATCCGGAGCTGATCATCGCCGATGAGCCGACTACGGCGCTGGACGTCTCCATTCAGGATCAGATCCTCCAGCTTATCCGCGCCCTCTGCAAAGAGCGTCAGGTGGGCTGCATGCTGGTGACCCACGACATGGGCGTGGTCTCCAACGTCACCGACAAGGTGGCGGTGATGTATCGCGGCGATCTGGTGGAGTTCGGCCTGACCGAACAGGTGTTGGGCAGCCCCAATCACCCCTATACCCGCAGCCTCATCTCGGCGGTACCCCGCTCCGACGTGAAGCTGGTGCGTTTCCCGCTGGTCTCCTATATCGAGGATGCCAGTGCGCCGGATACCAATATCGACCTCAAGACCCACTGGCTCGGCCAGAGTCAGGACGAGCGTGCCTATGAAGGGGCGCTGCTGCGGGTGGAGAACGTCGATCTGAAGTTCGTCACCAAGGACTCCATTTTCCCGAGCCGCCGCCAGTATGTGCGCGCCTGCAACAACATCAGCTTCGAGATCTTCGAAGGGGAGACCTTCGGTCTGGTGGGGGAGTCGGGCTCCGGTAAATCGACCATTGCCCGCGCCATCACCGGTCTCTATCCGCCTGATACCGGCAAGATTTTCTTCGAGGGGATCGATCTGACTGCCCTCAAGAGCGAGCGCGAGCGTCGCCCGCTGCGTCGCCAGATGCAGATGGTGTTTCAGAACCCCTATTCCTCGATGAACCCGCGGATGAAGGTGCGCGACATCATTGCCGAGCCGATCCGCTTCCATCAGCTGGCGAGCAGTGAGAGCCAGATTGAGGGGATCGTCGGCGATCTGCTGGATCACGTGGGTCTCGGTCGTGGTGCCGGGGTCAAGTATCCCCACGAGTTCTCCGGCGGTCAGCGCCAGCGTATCTCCATTGCCCGCGCCCTGGCCACTCGCCCGCGCTTCCTCATCTGCGACGAGCCGACCTCGGCGCTGGATGTGTCGGTGCAGGCCCAGATCCTCAACCTGCTCAAGGATCTGCAGCAGGAGCTCAAGCTCACCATGCTGTTTATCAGCCACGATCTGCCGGTGATCCGCCAGATGTGCGACCGCATCGGGGTGATGCAGCACGGTCATCTGGTGGAGGTGGCCGAGACCGAGAAACTCTTTACCAATGCCGAGCATGAGTACAGCCGCAAGCTGATCTCCCTCATGCCGGAGTTCAAGGGAATGTCCCGCGAGGGGCTGGAAATCGCAAGCTAGGAGAGCGCCGGTGCGCCGGTCTGCTTGTCAAAAAAAGTGTCATAAGAAAGCCAAAAGCATGGAGAACAAGATGAAGAAAGGATTGTCCAAGATTGCCCTGGCGCTGTTTGCCGCCGGTTTCGCCTTCAGTGTCTCAGCCGCTGATATCAAGGTGGGGGTCGCTTCTGACGCCACTTCGCTGGATCCGCAGGAGCAGCTCTCCGGTCAGACCCTGGAGATGTCGCACCTGGTATTCGATCCCCTGATGCGTTACACCCAGGACCTGCAGTTCGAGCCCCGTCTGGCCGAGAAGTTCGAGCGTGTCGATGACAAGACCGTCCGCTTCCATCTGCGCAAAGGGGTCAAGTTCCACTCCGGTAACGACTTCACCGCAGACGACGTGGTGTGGACCGTCAACCGCCTGAAATCCTCCGTCGACTTCAAGGCGATCTTCGATCCCATCAGCGAAGTGAAGAAGGTCGATGACTACACCGTGGATCTCGTCACCGCCAAGCCGTTCCCGCTGGTGCTGCAGACCGTCACCTACATCTTCCCGATGGACTCCAAGTTCTACACCGGCAAGACCGAAGCGGGCAAAGACAAGGCCGAGATCGTCAAAAACGGCGACTCCTATGCCTCTACCCACGTCTCCGGTACTGGCCCGTTCACCGTCAAGTTCCGCGAGCAGGGTGTGAAGCTGGATTATGCCCGCAACGCCAACTACTGGGACAAAGCCTCCAAGGGTAACGTCGAGAACCTGACCGTGGTGCCGATCAAGGAAGATGCGACCCGTGTTGCAGCCCTGCTGGGTGGCGACGTGGACATGATCTATCCGGTTGCGCCGAACGATCTGGAGCGCGTGAAGAATGGCAAGGATTCCCAGCTGGTCACCCTGTCCGGTACCCGCGCCATCATCATCGAGCTGAACCAGAACACCAACCCGGCGCTGAAAGACAAGCGTGTACGTCAGGCGATCAACTACGCCATCAACCAGGTGGGCATTGTCGAGAAGATCAACAAGGGCTTCGGTACCCCTGCTGGCCAGCTGAGCCCGAAAGGCTATGCCGGTCACAACGAGGCGCTGGTGCCCCAGTATGATCTGGCCAAGGCCAAGGAGCTGATGAAAGAGGCCGGTTACGAGAAAGGCTTCAAGATGACCTTCATCTCCCCGGCTGCCCGCTACGTCAACGACGTCAAGATTGCCCAGGCTGTCTCCGCCATGCTGGCCAAGATCAACATCAAGGTGGATCTGAAGACCATGCCGGTGGCCCAGTACTGGCCTGAGTTTGACAAGTGCGCCGCAGACATGCAGCTGATTGGCTGGCACTCCGACACTGAAGATACCGCGAACTTCTTCGAGTTCCTGACCTTCACCAAGGATGCCAAGACCGGTATGGGTCAGTACAACTGCGCCGGTTACGCCAACGCCGAAGCTGACAAGCTGGTGATGGATGCCAACGCCGAGACCGATCCGGCCAAGCGTGCAGAGATGCTGAAGAAGGTCGAAGCCATGCTGATCGAAGATGCTGCCTACGTGCCGTTGCACTGGGAAGATCTGGCCTATGGCGCCAAGAAGAACGTCGACATCAAGCCAGTGGTCAACGTGATGAACTTCCCTTACCTGGGTGACCTGGTGGTCAGCAAGTAAGAGAACGTCGCAAGGAAGGACGGGGCGGGGTGGTCAGCTGGCCACTCCGCCCACTAACAGAAGCCTGTGCCACGACACAGGCCACGTAGAAGGACAAGCATGTTTACATTCCTGCTGAAACGGTTCTATCAGGCCGTGATAGTGATGTTCGTCATCAGCCTGGTCGCCTTCTCCATCCAGGACAACCTGGGTGACCCGTTGCGTGAGCTGGTGGGACAATCCGTCTCCGAAGCCCAGCGTCACGAGTTGCGCGAGAAGATGGGCCTTAACGATCCCTTCCTCATCAAATACAGCCGCTTTCTGAAAAATGCGGTGCATGGGGATTTGGGCACCTCCTATTTCTTCAAGCGACCCGCTCTCGAGGTGATCCTCGACAAGCTGGTGGCTACCCTTGAGCTGGTGTTTGCTGCCGCGCTCATCATCGTGGTGGTTTCCATTCCACTCGGTGTCTATTCGGCGATCCGCCCGCGCAGCATTCCCACCAAGATCATCATGGCGGGGAGCAGTATCGGCATCTCGATCCCGGTATTTTTGACCGCCATCATGCTGATGTACCTCTTCTCCATCCAGCTGGGCTGGCTGCCTGCCTATGGCCGCGGCGAGACCCATAACCTGCTGGGCTGGGAGTCGGGCTTCTTTACCTGGGATGGCATCCTGCACCTGATCCTGCCCGCGGTGTCCCTCTCTTCCATCATGCTGCCGCTGTTTATCCGGCTGGTGCGCTCCGAGATGCTGGAGCAGCTCTCCTCCGAGTACGTCAAATTCGCCCGCGCCAAAGGGCTGGATAACAACAAGGTCTACTATCAGCACGCTCTGAAGAACACCATGCTGCCGGTTATTACCGTCGGCGGGGTGCAGATCGGCACCATGGTGGCCTACACCATTCTGACCGAGAGTGTGTTCCAGTGGCCGGGTACCGGCTTCCTGTTCCTCGAGGCGATCCACCGGGTCGATACGCCCCTCATCACCGCCTACGTCATCTTCGTGGGACTGATCTTCGTGGTGACCAATACCCTGGTCGACCTGCTCTACGGGTTGATTAACCCGACCGTTAACCTGACTGCCAAGGGGTAAGCATGAGTAACGCTGTAACTGCAAGCCCAAGCCGTTGGGCACGATTCAAGAACTCTGACATCGTCTACTACTTCCTGCGGGACAAGGTAGCCATGTTCAGCTTTGCGGTGTTTGTGGTGTTCGTGCTGGCGGCGCTGCTGGCGCCCTGGCTCGCCCCGCACAACGTCTATGACCAGACCAGTTTTGATCTGATGGATGCCGAGTTGCCCCCCTCTTGGCTCGAAGGCGGCGAGGAGCGCTTCTGGCTTGGTACCGATAACCAGGGGCGGGATATCTGGAGCACCATTCTCTATGGCGCCCGTATCTCTCTCACCATCGGCCTGTTTGCGGTGGCGCTGCAGCTGGTGCTGGGTATCGTCATCGGTCTGATTGCCGGTTACTTCGGTGGCCGCATCGACAACCTACTGATGCGCTTTGCCGACGTGCAGTTGTCGTTCTCCACCATGATGGTGGCGATCATCATCTCCGCCATCTTTCAGGCAACATTTGGCTCCGAGTTTTACTCGAAGTTTGCCATCATGATGCTGGTGGTGATCATCGGTATTGCAGAGTGGCCGCAGTATGCCCGTACCGTGCGCGCCTCTGTGCTGGCGGAGAAGAAGAAGGAGTATGTGGAAGCGGCCAAGGTGATGGGGTTCCGCGCACCGCGCATCATGTTCCGCCACATTCTGCCCAACTGTTTGTCGCCCATTCTGGTGATATCCACCGTGCAGGTGGCCAACGCCATCATGAGCGAAGCGGCGCTCTCCTTCCTCGGTCTGGGGATGCCGGTTGATCAGCCCTCGCTCGGTTCGCTTATCAGCGTCGGCTTCAACTACATCTTCTCCGGCTCCTGGTGGATCACCGCCTTCCCGGGCATCTGTCTGGTGGTGCTGGTGCTGGTCATCAACCTGCTGGGTGACTGGTTGCGGGATGTGTTTAACCCCAAGATCTACAAAGGTTAACGCGGGCTGATTCTGAGGCGCCGAGTCGCAGCTATCAGGTCATTTGGATAAAAAATCCGAAACCGGTTTGGCCGGTTTCGGATTTTTATTGGTCTTGAGCAGACAGCTTGTTGATTGCACACCCATCAGTAGTGCGGCGGCGGGGTCTCTTCGGCCATGCTGGCAATCTGGCTGGGCTGTACGCTTTGCAGTTTGTCGATCAGCAGCTGGATCTGGTATTTGAGTCGATCGAGTTCACGGCCCTGGGTGGTTACCTCGTCGTTGAGCTGCTCTATGGTGTACTCCGCATAGGCGAGACGGGTTTCCAGGGTTTCGATGCGATCGTTAAGTTGCTGACTCATGGGCCTTCGGGTCCTTACTTGATTGTCCAGATTTCGGCCAGACCACTGGAGCTGGCACTGACAAGGTGGCTATTGTCGCGCAAAGCGACGCCGTAGACCACTGCGCTGGGCGGTTTCACCTTGGGTTGCGGCGAGACGCGCCAGCTCTGCAGCAGGGCACCATCGCTCACTTGCCACAGGGAGAGCTGACGGGAAGGGGCGCCAGTGATCAGCCACTTGCCATCGTTGGCAAAGCGGGCGCTGGTGTAGACCTCGAAGCGGTGATCATATTGCAGCTGACTCACCTCTTTGCCGGTTTTCAGATCCCAGATGCTGGCCCGGCTGCTGTCGGCGGTGAAGGCGTAGCGGCCGCTCGGCTCCAGTCTGGCCATGATCACCCGGCCACCATGGTTGAAGCGCCAAATCACCTGCCCGCTACGGGTATCCCACAGATAGGCGCTGTAGTCGTTGCCGCCGGTCAGGGCGTAGCGACCGTTAGCGGAGAGATCCACCGTATTGACCTGTTCGGTGTGCCCCATAAACTGCAGACGACGACCGCTTCGGGTATCGAGCCACTCGGCTTTGCCATCTTCTCGCCCGATCAGCACATAACGACCGTCGGCAGAGAGCGCGATGTCCCTCAGCCTGGATTCAGGAAGTGAGTAGTAGCCTTGTGATTGCCCGTCGCTCAGCCGCCAGGTTGCAAAGGTGTCTGGGGTGGCGGTGACGGCATGGCTGTTGCCTTCGGAAAAACGGGTAATGAATACCAGATCATCCGCCGAGTCGGATTGCTTCCAGCGCCAGCGTTGACGGTTCTGTTCCAGATCCCAGACGATGATGCCTTGGCTGATGCTGGAGACGATGGCCTGCTTGCCATCACTGGAGAGATCTGCGGTCAGCAGACCCGTGCTGGCGAGGGGCATTTGCTGGTTGGGTTGGGAGCTCTGCTCGCAACCGGAGAGCATTAAACAGAGGCTCACCAGATAAATGGCACTTTTTATCATTTTTGCGGTCTCACGCTTTTGTTACCTGCGATCACGGCGTTAGTATAAGGCGCTTATCACGATAAACCTCTCATTTCACGATGGAACCGAGAGCGGTATTTGGAGTTTGGAGAAACTGATGAACAAATTTCTGAAGGTGTCCCTGTTGGCGGCGGCCGTTGCCGTCGGTCTGACTGCTTGCCAAAAAGACGAGAAGCCTGCTGCGGCCAATACCGCCGAAGTGAAGGCAGAAGCCAGCAAGCCGGCAGAGGCGACCAAGGCCGAAGCCAAGAGCTTTGAAGAGCAATCTGGCTACGCAATTGGCCTCTCCATGGGTCGTTACATCGCCAATACCCTGGAGCGTCAGCAGGAACTGGGCATCAAACTGGACAACGCCGTGATCCTGAAAGGGGTGACTGACGGTCTGGGCAAAGAAGCCAAGATGACTGATGAAGAGATCCAGAAGGTACTGCAGGATTACGACGCCAAGATCAACGAGCTGACCAAGGCCAAGGCCGAGAAAGACGCCGTTGAGAATCTGAAGAAGGGCGAAGAGTTCCTGGCTGCCAACGCCAAGAAAGAGGGTGTGAAGAGCACTGAATCCGGCCTGCAGTACGTGGTCGAGAAGATGGGCACTGGCGCCAAGCCGAAATCTACCGACATCGTCAAGGTTCACTACACCGGTACCCTGACCGACGGCACCAAGTTCGACAGCTCCGTCGATCGCGGCGAGCCGGCTACCTTCCCGCTCAACCAGGTTATCCCGGGTTGGACCGAAGGTGTTCAGCTGATGCCGGTTGGCTCCAAGTTCAAGTTCTTCCTGCCGTCCAAGCTGGCCTATGGCGAGCACGGTGCAGGCTCCATCCCGGCGAATGCCGTGCTGGTGTTTGACGTTGAGCTGCTGGCTATCGAGAAGCCTACTGCTGACGACGCCAAGAAGTAATCCCTTCTTGTAGTTAAAAACGGCTCCTTAAGGAGCCGTTTTTACTTGTGTATTCCCTGCAATCGCGGGATAACAGAGCTGTCTTGGCGTTGGGTTTGCACGCGAAAATAAGGCAAAATAGATCGCAGAATCAAATACAAGGATGAGTCCAGTGGCTGAAAATAAATCGCGTGTCCTGCTGGTGGAAGATACCCGTAGTCTGGCGGTGGTCTATGAACAGTACCTGCGCCAGGAGGGGTACGAGGTAGTGCTGGCCGACTGTGGTCAGCAGGCGTTGGCGCAGTTGCTGGCAAGTCCTCCCCCCGTGGTGCTGCTGGATCTGGAGCTGCCGGATATGTCCGGTATGGATATTCTGCAGATGATCACCGAACAGCAGTTGCCCTGCTCTGTGGTGGTGATCACCGCCCACGGTTCGGTGGATGTGGCGGTGGAGGCGATGCGCCTCGGTGCCTTCGATTTTCTGACCAAGCCGTTTGACAGCAAGCGACTCTGCGCCACCGTTCGCAATGCCTTGAAACACCAGCAGTTGAGCTCGCTGGTTGCCCACTATCGGGAGAATTTCGAACGCAGCTCCTTCTTCGGTTTTATCGGTGCCTCCATGTCGATGCAGGCGGTCTATCGCATCATCGAGAGCGCTGCGCCCAGCAAGGCGACCGTCTTTATCACTGGCGAGAGCGGCACCGGCAAAGAGGTGTGTGCCGAGGCGATTCACCAGTGCAGTCCCCGCAGCGAACAGCCCTTTATTGCCCTCAACTGCGCCGCCATTCCCCACGATCTGATGGAGAGCGAGATCTTCGGTCATGTGAAGGGCTCTTTTACCGGCGCCCAGGGGGATCGCAAAGGGGCGGCCAGTCTGGCTGATGGTGGCACCCTGTTTCTCGACGAGATCTGCGAGATGGACCTGGATCTGCAGAGCAAGCTGCTGCGCTTTATCCAGACCGGCACAGTGCAGCGAGTCGGCAGCGGCAAGCTCGAGACGGTGGATGTGCGTTTTATCTGCGCCACCAACCGTGATCCGCTGGTGGAGGTGAAAGCAGGCCGTTTTCGCGAGGATCTCTACTATCGGCTCCACGTCATTCCCCTCACCCTGCCGCCGCTGCGGGAGCGGGGCGAGGATATCCTGCTGCTGGCGCGTACCCTGTTGCAGAGCTACGCCAAGGAGGAGAACAAACGCTTCAAGGATTTCGATGTCGAGGCGGCGCGAGTGCTGCTCGACTACCCCTGGCCTGGCAACGTACGCGAGCTGCAAAACGTGGTGCGCAATATCGTGGTGCTCAACGATAAGGAGTTGGTGAGCCCGGATATTCTTCCGCCACCGCTCAATGGGGTTCGTCCCCAGCTGCCGGCTGCGATTGCGGCAGCGGTGGTATCGGCTCCGGCCGCCACCGGCGTGGCTAACGGGCCAATTCGTCCGCTCTGGCTGGTGGAGAAAGAGGTGATCGAACAGGCCATCGCCAGCTGTGACGGCAATATTCCCAAGGCGGCGGCCCTGCTCGAGATCAGCCCCTCCACCATTTACCGTAAAAAGCAGGGGTGGGAAGAGTCCAATCGGGCCTGAACCATCTTGCCAGCAGAGAGGGCGGTTAGCGTGCCGCCCTTTCTATTTTGAGGATCAGAGTTTGGCGAGGCGCTTGAGGCGGGCCAGTCGCTCCCCCTCGTTGGCGCTGAACCAGCGGTCCTGCGACAGCAGAAACCAGGCACGGGAGAAGTATTCCGCGGCCAGCGGATCGTCCAGCACCAAGGCATTCTCCCCCAGCTCCTCGAACAGATAACCATCCTCTGGTTCGCCAGCCTCGGCCATATCGGCCTTGAGCTGGTGCAGCTCTGCCAGCGCCTGCTGGTGCTGACCCTGGGCCCGGGTCAGGCGAGCCAGACTCCAGCGAGCGATAAACGCCTTGGCCGGCTGGTTATGTTGTAGATGCCAGGCCAGACACTTCTGCTGCTGGATTTTCGCCTCCTCAAAGCGGCCCAATTCGAACAGGGTCCAGCCCTGATTGTTGTAAAGGGGGGCCAGCCAGCCACGCACCTTCTCGTCACTGCTGCGTTCCGCCAGCTCCATCGCCAGTTGATGCCAGCGGCTCTGCTCTTCAAGTGGTGCGGCGATGGCGATCATGTGAGCGGCGTCGATGGCGAGATAGGTCTCCTTCTCCTTGAGTCCCCACTGCCAGGCTTGTTCAAACAGCGGTTTGGCGCTGGCTTTGTCGCCCGCCGAGTTAAAGGTGCGGCCTCGTTCCAGCAGGGCCCGGATCCGCGCTCTGGGGGTTGTGTCGGTGAGGCGGGGCTCTATCTCGTCGAGCAGCTGATGGGCGTCGGCAAACTGGCGCTGCAGCGAATGGGTGCGGGCAATTTGGGTCAGCAACTCCAGTTCGAGCTGCAGGTCGGCGGCGGCGCGCGCTTCGGGAAGAAGGGTGTGAAAACGCAGGGCGCTGGCGGCGGGATCCTGATAATCCCACAGCGCCATGAAATCGGGCGGATTGTCCATTTGGCCTCCTTGCTGGTTATCCTGTCACCAAGATGCCTGCAGGCCATTGTTTGTACAAGGGGCGCCCGTCACAGAGCGCCCCTTGCATCATGTGGCCGGTTGGTCAGTAGACCATGGCCAGGCTCATCAGCATCAGACCGAGGGCGGCAAAGGCCCCCTCCTTGATGGCGAGCCGTGGCACCAGCGCCTTGGGCAGGGCCGGAAACAGGCTCAGGGCAAAGCCAAGCCCCGGCATCAACCAGTGGAATGCCGGATCGCGCAGGGCGGGATCGGCGGCTCCATTGATGATGATCAGCAAAATAAACAGGGTGAAGGCCGGCAGGATAAACCAGCGTACCCCACCGGCGGCGACCGCCCGCAGCGGCGAAATGCGATAGAGCAGCATGGTCACAAGGAACAGAACAAAAGGGGCCAGCAGATAGAGCGGAGCGGGGTTCATAACATCTTTCCTGAAAACTGATCGTCAAAAAACAGGGAGTCCGGTGCAAGAGGCGCGCGATTTAACCACTCTTCGCAGGTAATCACCAGCAGCCCAGGCCCGGGCTGTGAAGAGGATCCCGGATAAAGGTTTGCTAGCGCGTCTTAGTGCAACCAGAGCCAGGCTGCAGCAAATCCCAGCCAGCTCAGCACCAGCAAGATCCAGGGCAGGGGATGCTGATGGCTTACTTCAACCAGCTCCAGCTGATCGTCTTGTTCTTCGGTTTGGGGCGCGCCCTGTGGCTGCCTGGCTTTGGCCTGCAATTTTTTCTGGCGGCTCGCTTCACGGGCCCGCGCCTTCATCTGTTTCTTGTATTCGTCGATGCCTTTCTGGATCCCTTGCGCGATAAGCTGGGTCTGTTCCTTGCTCTGCCCCGGCTTCTGGTTGGCACGGGCAATTTTCATCGCCTCCTGCTGGGTCTCAGGGGAAATCTTGTCGTACTTGGCCATCAACTCTCTCCTCGGGCATGGGGGAGGGAGTATGCCATAAAAACGGCGCCCTAAGGCGCCGTTGTATTTATCTGCAAGCTTATTAGGGCTTCTTGTAGTAGGTAACAGTTGGATAGGGCAGTGCAGTGAGTGTTCCTTTATCTTTTGCGTAATCCATAAACATCTCGTTCTCACCGACACCAGAGTCAATATAGTCACCCTCCAACGGCAGTTCGGAACGTTTTAGCAGACCGCTATAGCCATCTTTGCCTGCAGCAATATAGGTGTTTGCACCGATCCGGTAGATTTTCGCATCATCTAATGGAGCCCATTGGCCGTTGGCATCCATCACTTCCAGTTTGGTAAGGCGGGAACCTTTGGCAAGTTTGCCATCATACGTGTAACTCAGGTGGCCTACATAGGGGAATGCCCCACTTGATGAGTCTGCGTAATCAACAGCTGATTCTATGGCATCTCGAACATCTTTTCCTTTGATATTGAAAACAGCGATCTTATTGCCAAATGGCAACAGTGTCCCCATGACATAACCAACGGTCAGACTGCCTGCATTAACGTTAGTTCTGACACCGCCTGCGTTTTGCAGAGTGAAGTCAACGCGCATTTTTTGTTGGCCGTTGTCTGCCAGTTGATTTAATTTCCAGTACAGCCCCTCTGCTACAAGTGGGGTAATTTGGCTGGCACCATCAGAGCCTTCGGAAGTCGGAATCCTTGCCCACTTCAGTTCGGTGGGCACATCGGCGATGACCTGTTTCTCCAATGCCTCAACTGCGGGTTTGTATTCGGTGTTGATTACATCGCGCATGGCCTGGTTTTCCGGCACTATCTCGATGATGGGCGACTTGGCAAAAAAATCGACAACGTTGGTCTGCTCGGCGTCTGTCACGGGAACTTTCTTCTTGTTTACTTCCTTGGTGAAGTTGTCAGCACTCATCAGGGTATTACGTCCTTCACACTTGGTGATAGTGCCTTCTTTAGTCAGGGAAACATTGACCAAGCCATAGCCTTTGGCCCACTCACCGGCTTGAACAATACAGGTTTTGCCACCATCCGGATTGGTGATCAGCTGGGCGTACCTATTATCATCGCTTTCATTCTGGTTATGCTGGCTATAACCGATGGATTTTATCTCATTGATATCGCCAAGGAATGTTTGGGAGTGACCGCCGACGATCAGGTCGATACCGTTGACAGCCTTGGCGACAGCTTGGTCATTTTGCAGGCCGATATGGGTTACCATGATGACTTTATTGACCCCCTTTTTCTTCAAGGTATCAACAGTGCGTTGTGCGGATGCAATCATCGGCTGGAACTGGGTATCTTTATCTGGTGAAGATATATCGTGCATATTGTCGAGCACTAGGCCAAATATGCCGACACTTTCGCCATTGATTTCTTTAATGATATATTCGTAAATATTCGTGTTGTCTTTCAAAACATTGCTGCTTGATTTGACCAGGTTGGCTGCCACGATAGGGTAGTTGACCTTGGTTGCATAGTTGTTGAGGGGGGTATTGCCGAGATCAAATTCATGGTTGCCCAAGGTCGCAGCATCAATCCCCATCTCAGATAGAAGGCGTGATTCTTCCTCTCCCTCGAATTTTGTGAAATAGAGAGTGCCCTGGAAGGCATCACCGCCAAACAAGGTCAGGAAGTGACGACCATCTTTGCGAGCCTGCTCACGCAGTTCATCCAGTTTGAATTTCAGACGGGGATAACCACCCAGCTGGGCATTGAACTTGAACAGTTGTTGCCCTGTCGGTTGAATAGCCAAGGCGTTTTCAGTCGGATCTAGGTGAGCATGGGTATCATTGATATGGGCAACAGTCAGTTCCAGAGGAATATGCTCTTTACTGGTATTTTCAGAATCGCAGGCTGTTAGCCCAAACAGAGATAAAGAGATAGTGACGGCTAGTAGTGTCTTTTTCATTGGTAAGAGTCCCATATTGTTATTGTCCTGTTGATTCCGTAGCGAACAGGAGTGGAGAGATTTTAGACATAACGTTAGGAATGAAAATAAACAACTGCTGTACCTTTGAACTACCGCACACTAAATTAACGTAAAACGTTTTCCTGTCATGCCTTTATTTGTTCATATCAAGAGGGGATTATATTGATAGGTTAGATATTGACCGTGGTGAGCTCATCAAATAGCTAACCATCATCATGAGATAAAATTTCAGAGAGTCTATCTACTTATAACGAGGCGTTGCTGAAAGGCGAGGATACACTTTGTGAAGAACGGAACTCTGAGGATGGTGGGGGCTATGTAGAAATGCCCGTCGTAGTGACTCGACGGGCATTACACATTAGCAATAAAGATATTTATCAGGCTTGCAGCCAGCTTTCGATGCTGCGCTGGATGCCTGCATCGTCCAGACCGAGCAGGGCATAGATCTCCTGCTGGGTGCCCTGTTCGACGAAGCGATCCGGCAGGCCGAGGTTGAGCACCGGCTTGCACTGCTTGCTGTGCATCAGCAGTTCGTTCACCGCCGAACCGGCGCCGCCCATGATCGCGTTGTCTTCGATGGTGACAAACTGATCGTGACTGGCTGCCAGCGACAGCACCAGTGCCTCATCCATCGGTTTGACAAAGCGCATGTCCACCAGGGTGGCATCCAGCGCTTCGGCGGCCGCTTTGGCGTGGTGCAGAAGGGTGCCAAACGCCAGAATAGCGGTGCCTTTGCCTTCTCGCAGGATACGCCCCTTGCCAAGCTCCAGCGCCTGCATCTCTGATGAGATGGGGGCATCGCTCAGGCTGCTGCCGCGTGGGTAACGCACTGCGGCAGGGCCCTGATGGAGATAGCCGGTATAGAGCATCTGGCGGCACTCGTTCTCATCAGATGGCGTCATCACCACCATGTTGGGCACGGTGCGCAGGAAGCTGATGTCGAACGCCCCCTGATGGGTCGGGCCATCGGCGCCCACCAGACCGGCCCGGTCGATGGCGAACAGCACCGGCAGATCTTGCAGCGCTACGTCGTGGATCACCTGATCGTAGGCGCGCTGCAGGAAGCTCGAATAGATGGCCACCACCGGCTTCTTGTCGGCGATGGCAAGACCGGCAGCAAACGTGACCGCATGCTGCTCGGCAATGGCCACATCGAAGTAGCGGTCCGGATACTGCTGGCTGAATTTCACCAGACCGGAGCCTTCGCGCATGGCGGGGGTGATGCCGACCAGCTTTTCGTCTTTGGCAGCCATGTCGCACAGCCATTGGCCAAAGATGGCGGAGAAGGTGGGTTTGGCGCTGCTCGCCTTGGGCAGGGCGCACTCGTCCGGATTGAACTTGGGCACGGCATGATAACCGATAGGGTCTTTTTCGGCCGGCTCGTAACCCTTGCCCTTCTTGGTCTTGACATGCAGCAGCTGCGGGCCCTTGAGATTGCGCATGTTGCGCAGGGTCTCGACCAGTGCCTCGATATCGTGACCGTCGATGGGGCCGATATAGTTGAAGCCGAACTCCTCGAACAGGGTGCCGGGCACCACCATCCCCTTGAGGTGCTCTTCGGCCCGCTTGGCCAGCTCCTTGACCGGTGGCAAACCCGCCAGCACCTTCTTGCCGCCTTCGCGGATGGTGGTGTAGAGCTTGCCGGACATGACCCGGGCCAGATGGTTGTTGAGCGCACCGACATTCTCGGAGATGGACATCTCGTTGTCGTTGAGGATCACCAGCATGTCTTTATGGACATCGCCGGCGTGATTGAGCGCTTCAAAGGCCATCCCAGCGGTAATGGCGCCGTCACCGATCACGGCAACGACCTTGCGACCCAGCCCTTCGCTCTCGGCGGCGACCGCCATACCGAGCGCCGCACCGATGGAGGTGCTGGAGTGGCCGACGGAGAGCACGTCGTATTCACTCTCGCCACGCCAGGGGAAGGGGTGCAGGCCATCCTTCTGACGGATGGTGTGGATCTGGTCACGGCGCCCGGTCAGGATCTTGTGGGGGTAGGCTTGATGGCCCACATCCCAGATCAGCCGATCGAACGGGGTGTTGTAGACGTAGTGCAGGGCCACGGTCAGTTCGACCGTGCCGAGACCGGAGGCAAAGTGTCCGCTGGAGCGGCTGACAGAGCGCAGCAGATATTCGCGCAGCTCGTTGCACAGCACCGGCAGCCGATCTTTGGGCAAGGAACGCAGCTCGACCGGAGTGTCCGCGAGGGCCAGGTTGGGGAAATTGCTAATATCAACGCTCATATTGTTACTGTTATCCAGCGTTTAGTGGGTTCGCTCGATGATGTAATCGGCAAACGCTTCCAGAATGTCGGTATTGTAGGGCAAGGATTGCAGGGCTGTTAAGGCTTTCCCATGCAGTTCGCGAGCCAGCTCACGGGCATTTTCGAGTCCGAGCAGGGCCGGATAGGTACTTTTCTCCAGCGCCAGGTCAGAACCTTGTGGCTTGCCCAGGGTGGCGGTATCACCTGTGATGTCGAGGATGTCATCCTGCACCTGAAAGGCGAGGCCAATCGCGGAGGCATAGGTTTGCAGTGCAGCCAGCGTGGCGTCATCGACATCGGCTTTGCACAGGGCGCCGAGCGCCACGGCGCATTCAATCAGCGCACCGGTCTTGTGGCGGTGTACCTGCTCCAGCTCGGCGAGCGAGATCTGGCGCCCTTCGGCCTGCAGATCCAGCGCCTGACCGCCACACATACCGAGATAGCCGGAGGCGCGGGCGAGGGTACTCAGCATCCGCACCCGGTTGGCCATCAAGGTATCGGGCATGGGATGGTCGGCCAGAATGGAGAACGCCAGGGTCTGCAGCGCATCACCGGCCAGAATGGCGGTTCCTTCGTCAAACGCCTTGTGAACGGTTGGCTGACCACGACGCAGGTCGTCGTTATCCATGGCGGGCAGGTCATCGTGCAGCAGGGAGTAGGCGTGGATGCACTCCACGGCAGCCGCGGGGCCATCCAGCAGTTCGCTCTTGACGCCCAGCATCTCGCCGACCGCGTAGACCAGAAACGGGCGAACCCGCTTGCCGCCCAGCAGCAGGCCATAACTCATGGCATCGCGCAGGCGTGGCGCCATGGCGGGCAAGGATTCAAGTTGTGCTGACAGACAGTCGTCAATACGCTGACGATGCAGACGGGAAAAATGGTCCAGCGCCACTCACTCCTCTCCTTGTTCTGGCTGGAAGGGGGCGAGCTGGTCACTGCCATCGGCTTGACTGAGCAGGATCTGGATCTTCTGTTCGGCCAGTTCCAGCTTCTGCTGACCGGCCCGTACCAGATGAACGCCCTGCTCGAACTGCTTGAGTGCCTCTTCCAGGGGTAGGGAACCTTGTTCCAGCTGATGAACGATGGTTTCCAGCTCTTCCAGAGTGGCATCAAAACTCAGACGGTCGATTTTTTTACTGGCCATGTCCATCCTCGGGGATTGAAAAAAACGGCTTATATTAACATCGACCGTCCACAGGGGGGAGGCAGAAAAGCATTGCCCCCTCAAACTCTCGCTAAACTGGCCGATAATGAGCCATCATTCTCAGTGGATGCATGCTTGCCGCATGGGTCGCAATAGCAGAAAATTCAACAGACTATAAATAGACATAAGAACCGGTGACAGGAGTAGGGACGTGGATCTAGGCAGTCTGATAGGGATAGTGCTGGGTTTCGGGGTGGTGGTGTACGGCATGCTGTTGGGTGGCCCCATGAGCATGTATGTTGATATGCCATCGGTCTACATCACTGTATTGGGATCAATCTTCATCGCCATGATGAAGTTCAACCTTGGCCAGTTCCTGATGGCATTCAAGGTGGCGGGTAAAGCCTTTATGTACAAGGGCGACAAGCTTGAAGACCTGATTACCAAAGCCGTTGAACTGGCTGACGCGGCTCGCAAAGGGGGCTTTCTTGCGCTGGAGGCCGCAGAGATCCCCAATGCATTTATGAAAAAAGGGATCGATATGCTGGTGGATGGTCACGATGCCGAAGTGGTGCGCGCCGTGATGGAAAAGGATATCGACCTGACAGCCGAGCGCCATGTCATTGCCATCAAGGTCTTCCGTACCCTTGGGGATCTGGGCCCTGCCATGGGGATGATAGGTACGTTGGTGGGTCTGGTGGCCATGCTGGCCAACATGAGTGACCCCAAGTCGATCGGGCCAGCGATGGCGGTGGCCTTGCTTACCACCCTGTACGGTGCGATAGAGGCCAATATGTTGGCGATCCCGATTGCCGACAAGCTGGAGCTGCGCAGCGGGGAGGAGAAGCTCAGTCGTACCCTGATCCTTGATGCCATTATGGGGATTCAGGATGGCCAGAACCCGCGGGTGATCCAGTCCATGCTGCAAAACTATCTGAACCAGTCCAAACGTAATACTGGCACCGAATAGGGGGCGCTATGTCTGATTGCAAGTGCCCGCCACCAGGTCTCCCTGGTTACATGGGAACCTTTGCCGACCTGATGTCGCTGCTGATGTGCTTCTTCGTGCTGTTGCTCTCCTTTGCCGAGATGGATGTGCAGAAGTTCAAGCAGATAGCCGGTTCCATGGACAAGGCATTCGGGGTACAGAACATCCTTGAGGTGAAAGATATTCCCAAGGGAACCTCGGTGATTGCCCAGGAGTTCAGGCCCGGTCGCCCGGAACCCACGCCGATTGATACCGTGATGCAGCAGACCATCGATCTGACCCAGACCGAACTGGAGTTTCTGCCCGGCGAGTCGGATCAGGCAGGTGGTCAGGACAAGAGTGATGGCAAACAGACAGGGGGCGATACCGCGCAGGATGCGAAGAAGGCGCAAGAACAGTCCAATACCCTGGCCAAAGCCCTCGCCGAGCAGATGAAAGATCAGATCCAGGATGGCGCCATCGAAATTGAGGCGCTGGGCCAGCAGATCATCATCCGGATCAGGGAAAAAGCGTCTTTCCCGGCCGGTTCGGCATTTCTGCAGCCACAGTTCTGGCCGGTCATTCGCAAGGTAGCGACCCTGCTCAAGGATGTGCCGGGTGAAATCACCATCTCCGGTCACACCGACAACGTGGCGACCGAAGATGAGCTGTTCCAGTCCAACTGGGAGCTGTCGTCGCAACGGGCGGTGGCGGTGGCGCACCAGATGCTGAAGGTCCCCGGTTTTGATCAGGGGCGGCTGGTGGTGCAGGGGATGGCGGATTCCCAGCCATTGGTGCCCAATACCACCCCGGAAAATCGTCGGATGAACCGGCGGGTGGAGATCGCCATCATGCAGGGCAAACCGACCGTTTCGGCCCCCATTTCCGTACCGGAAGGGAAGTAAGCGAGGGGAATGTCGATGACGCAAGTGGGATCTGCATCAGGGGGCTGACGTGGATTTTGTGTTGGCTTCATATTAAGATGCCTCATCCGAACCGATTGCTGCGGCCTCCTTGCAGATGGCCGCAGTTTCTATTTTCAAGCAACCCAGGTTTCGACTATGAATCATACTCCGATGACTGTTCGCGGCGCTGAGAAGCTGCGCGAAGAGCTCGATTATCTCAAGACCGAGCTTCGTCCCCAGATTATCGAAGCGATTGCCGATGCCCGTGAGCACGGCGATCTGAAGGAAAACGCCGAATACCATGCCGCTCGCGAGCAGCAGGGGTTCTGTGAAGGCCGCATTCAGGAGATTGAAGCCAAGCTCTCCAATGCGCAGGTGATCGATGTCACCAAAATGACCAACAACGGTCGCGTTATTTTTGGCGCGACTGTGACTCTGCTTAAGAGCGAGACAGAGGAAGAGGTGGTTTACCGCATCGTGGGTGACGATGAAGCTGATATCAAACAGAACCTCATCTCTGTCAACTCCCCCATTGCCCGCGCCCTGATTGGCAAGGAAGTGGACGATGTTGCAATCGTCAAGACGCCGGGCGGTGATGTGGAATACGAAGTACTGGAAGTCGCTTATATCTAAGCGAATGCTACAGACAATGAAACAGGGGGGCTTGTGCTCCCCTGTTTGTCTTTATCTATATGATTATTGATAAAAATCAGGACAGATACGCCTCGGTAAAGGCGTCCTGATGACGCTGAAACAACCAATGGCGCAGCCGTTCGATGTTGCTCTCGCTCATTTGAAAGCTCAGTGCCCAGGTGGCATGGTCGGCATTGGCTTTGATGCGCCTTACCAGTCGTCCCTGCAGTGGAAGAGGGGTCTCTTGCTCGATGCAGAGCTCGCCGTTGATGGGGGTATCGGCCACCATGTCGGTTGGCAAATTTTCCACGATGAGGCCGTTGAGGGAGAGGCTGAGTACCTGAAATAGGCCCAATTCGCTGCAAAGCTTGGCTTTTTGGGTGAGACGCCACGCGCGCGGTTGCGCAAACCCCAGCTCCCTGATGACCGGTGCAGATAAGCGGGGCTCGACGAAGCCATCTTCCCCTTGGGTAAAGCTCAGGGGAAAACGCAGCTGATGGCCAGCGAAGCGGGCTTCGAGTACAAGGTGTTCGGCTTTTTGCAGCAAGCCAAGCATGGGGGCATCGAGGTGACCACTCAGAACATGGGTGTCCTGATTGCTCCCCAAGTCCCGCAGCATGGCCAGCTCATCGTCGGTCAGAATAGGATGGTGAGCCATAATGCGTGTCCGGAAGTATTCATCGCAGGTTAAGGGCTTTGCGACTACTTTGGCAAGCGACTCGGGAAGAAGTGGAATAAGGAAAGAGCGATGCTCTTTCCTTTTACTTGCGGGGCAGCTGGATTTTGGGTTCGTTGGCTTGACGATAAATGGTCAGCACATGACCCATGCTTTGCACCTTGATTGAACCGGTTTCACGGACGATAGCATCCATAACCAGTTGTTTCATTTCGCGATCTTCAGAGGCAACCTTAACCTTGATCAGCTCGTGATGGTTCAGTGCCAGATCGATCTCGGCCAGTACACCTTCGGTCAGACCATGCTGACCCAGCAGGACGACAGGCTTGAGGCTATGGGCAAGGCCCTTGAGGTACTGTTTCTGTTTATTGTTGAGAATCATCGCAATTTCTTCATAAGTCAGGGTTGAAAGGGGCGTATTCTACCCCCACTTAGCCCTTAATACTAATAACCCTTGTGGTTTTTTAAAGTCGATTATCATGACCCAGAAAAAACGTTCCCCCAGTTCAACTCGCTGGTTAAAAGAACATTTCGACGATCAATACGTCAAAAAAGCCCAGAAAATGGGCCTGCGTTCTCGTGCTGTTTTCAAGATTGACGAGATCCAGGGCAAGGATCGCTTGCTGAAACATGGCATGACCGTAGTGGATTTGGGAGCAGCCCCCGGTGGTTGGTCCCAGTTCGCGGTTGAACAGGTTGGTGATTCGGGTCGCGTCATCGCATGTGACATTTTGCCGATGGATCCCATTGCTGGTGTCGATTTCCTGCAAGGGGACTTTCGGGAGGAAACTGTACTCGGCGCTTTGCTGGAGCGAGTGGGTCCCGACAAGGTCGATGTCGTGATGTCTGATATGGCGCCCAACATGAGCGGTACCCAGCAGGTGGATCAGGCTCGCGCCATGTATCTGGTCGAGCTGGCGCTGGACATGTGCAATCAGGTATTGCGTAGTGACGGCAGTTTCGTAGTGAAGGTGTTTCAGGGAGAGGGCTTTGATGCCTATCTCAATGAAATTCGTAAACTTTTCTCCGCTGTCAAAATTCGTAAACCAGACTCATCCCGCGCCAGATCACGGGAAGTCTACATTGTGGCTACCGGTTTTAAACTGTAGTACCCTAACCTTCATCGTTAACTGTCAGTCTGCGAGGTTACTGATTTGAGTGACATGGCGAAAAACTTAATCCTGTGGCTGGTCATCGCCGTCGTTTTGATGTCGGTGTTCAATAGCTTCAGCCCCAGCGATACCACCAGTCGCCAGCTGGACTATTCCAGCTTCGTTAAAGAGGTGACCCAAGAGCAGATCCGTGAAGTGCGGATGGACGGTAAGGTCATTAATGGCGTCAAGCGTACTGGTGAACGATTCACCACCATCATCCCTGCGCCGGATCCCCAGCTGCTCAACGACATGCTCAATCACAATGTCAAAGTGATGGGCGAGAAGCCGGAAGAGCCGTCTCTGTTGACCTCTATCTTCATCTCCTGGTTCCCGATGCTGCTGCTGATCGGTGTCTGGGTCTTCTTCATGCGTCAGATGCAGGGCGGCGGTGGCAAAGGTGCCATGTCGTTCGGCAAGAGCAAGGCTCGCCTGATGAGCGAAGATCAGATCAAGACTACCTTTGCCGATGTTGCAGGTTGCGATGAAGCCAAGGAAGAGGTGAAGGAGCTGGTCGACTATCTGCGCGACCCGAGCAAATTCCAGAAACTGGGTGGCAAGATCCCGACTGGCGTACTGCTGGTTGGTCCTCCCGGTACCGGTAAAACTCTGCTGGCCAAGGCCATTGCGGGTGAGGCCAAGGTGCCGTTCTTCACCATCTCGGGTTCCGATTTCGTGGAGATGTTCGTCGGTGTCGGTGCCTCCCGGGTACGCGACATGTTCGAGCAGGCCAAGAAATCCTCTCCCTGCATCATCTTCATCGATGAAATCGACGCCGTCGGTCGTCAGCGTGGCGCCGGTCTGGGCGGTGGTCATGATGAGCGTGAGCAGACTCTTAACCAGATGCTGGTCGAGATGGATGGTTTTGAAGGCAATGAAGGCATCATCGTCATTGCTGCCACCAACCGTCCTGACGTACTGGATCCGGCACTGCTGCGTCCGGGCCGTTTCGACCGTCAGGTTGTGGTCGGTCTGCCGGATGTCCGTGGTCGCGAGCAGATCCTGAAAGTACACATGCGCAAGGTTCCGTTGGCAGATGATGTCAACCCGGCGCTGATTGCCCGCGGCACGCCCGGCTTCTCCGGCGCTGACCTTGCTAACCTGGTCAACGAAGCTGCGCTCTTCTCCGCTCGCGAAAGTCGCCGTGTGGTCTCCATGGCTGAGTTCGAGAAGGCGAAGGACAAGATCATGATGGGCGCAGAACGTCGCTCCATGGTGATGAAAGAGTCCGAGAAAGAGATGACTGCGTATCATGAAGCTGGTCACGCCATCATTGGTCGTCTCGTTCCTGACCATGACCCGGTTTACAAGGTCTCCATCATTCCGCGCGGTCGTGCGCTGGGTGTGACCATGTATCTGCCGGAGCAGGATCGCTGGAGCCACTCCAAGCAGCATCTGGAGTCGATGATCTCCAGTCTGTATGGCGGTCGTCTGGCAGAAGAGCTGATCTACGGTGCCGAGAAGGTATCGACCGGTGCATCCAACGATATCGAGCGTGCCACCGAGATTGCACGCAAGATGGTGACCCAGTGGGGTATGTCCGAGCGTCTCGGCCCGATGCTCTATGCGGAAGAAGATGGCGAGGTGTTCCTCGGTCGCAGCATGGCCAAGGCCAAGCATATGTCCGACGATACCGCTCGCGTGATCGATGCAGAGGTCAAGCAGGTCATCGACCGCAACTACGCCCGTTCCAAGCAGATCCTGCTGGATAATATGGACGTGTTGCACAGCATGAAAGATGCGCTGATGAAGTACGAAACCATCGACGCCAAACAGATCGATGATCTGATGGCCCGTCGCGAGGTTCGTGCTCCGAGCAACTGGCATGACGAGCATGGTGATACCCCGCAAGGCGGTTCCACTGTGGCTGCCGAGGCCAAGCCTGCCGATGAGGCTGCACCGGTGGCGGATGTCACTATCGACAAAGCCAATGACGCGCCGGCTAAATAATTGTGACTCTCCAAACCCCGGGCTTGCCCGGGGTTTTTCTTTATCAGATGGACGTGAAAATGCAGTTAACCAGCAAGGGGCTCAGCCTCTCCCTCGATCGTCCCCATGTGATGGGGATCCTCAATGTGACGCCCGACTCCTTCTCCGATGGCGGTAATTTCAACCAGTTTGAACGGGCAATGGCCCATGCCCGTCAAATGGTGGCGGATGGGGCGACCCTTATCGATATCGGTGGCGAGTCAACCCGCCCTGGTGCGCCCGATGTGAACGAGCAGGAGGAGCTGGACAGGGTCATTCCTGTCGTGGAGCAGATGGCCCGTGAGCTGGATGTGATGATCTCCCTCGATACCTCCAAAGCGGCTGTGATGCGGGAGGGTTGCAAGGCGGGAGCCCATCTGATCAACGATGTGCGGGCACTGCAAGAGCCGGGAGCACTGCAAGCCGCGGCCGAAGCGCGGGTTCCGGTCTGTCTGATGCATATGCAGGGGCAGCCGAGAACCATGCAAGTCGAGCCGCACTATGACGACCTGATCGGGGAGGTGCGCGCCTTCTTTGATGAGCGTATTGCGGCTTGTCTGGCGGTCGGGATCCGTCGTGAAGAGCTGTTGCTGGATCCGGGATATGGCTTTGGCAAAACCCTTGCACACAACTATCAGCTGTTGGCGGCTCAAAAGGAACTGCTTGATTATGGCTTGCCGCTATTGGTGGGGATGTCGCGAAAGTCTATGATAGGCAACCTGCTGGGCCGTCCGGTGGATGAGCGTCTGGCGGGCAGTCTGGCATGCGCCCTTATCGGCATGCAGCATGGGGCCCGCATCATCAGGGTACATGATGTACGGGAGACCATGGACGCATTGCGCGTCGGTTGGCTGGCAATGACGGGACAAGATTTTATTTCCAGATAATAAAGAGAACAGACAATGGCAAGAAAGTATTTCGGTACCGATGGTGTGCGCGGCAAGGTTGGCGAATACCCGATCACCCCTGATTTTGTAATGAAATTAGGTTGGGCTGCCGGCAAGGTGCTCTCCAAGAAGGGCACCAAAAAGGTGCTGATTGGCAAAGATACCCGCATCTCCGGTTACATGCTGGAATCCGCGCTGGAAGCGGGGCTCTCTGCGGCAGGCCTCAAGGCCATTCTGATGGGACCGATGCCCACGCCGGCGGTTGCCTACCTGACTCGCACTTTCCGTGCCGAAGCTGGCATCGTCATCAGCGCTTCCCACAATCCCTTCTACGACAACGGCATCAAGTTCTTCTCCGCCGACGGCACCAAGCTGCCCGATGATGTCGAGCTGGCTATCGAAGCCGAGCTGGATCACGAGCTCAAGTGTGTCGAGTCGGCCGAACTTGGCAAAGCGGTGCGCATTGATGATGCCGCCGGTCGCTATATCGAATTCTGCAAGAGCACCTTCCCCTCCCACATGAATCTGGATGGGGTGAAAATGGTGGTCGACTGTGGCCACGGCGCCACTTACCACATTGCGCCGTCGGTTTTCCGCGAACTGGGTGCCGAAGTGATCACCATGGGCTGTGCCCCGGATGGTCTCAACATCAACGATGGTGTCGGTTCGACTGCACCTGACGCTCTGGTGGCCAAGGTGCTGGAGTGCAAGGCCGATCTGGGGGTTGCCTTTGATGGTGATGGTGATCGTCTGATCATGGTTGACCATACCGGCTATCTCATCGACGGTGATGAAGTGCTCTATATCATCGCGCGCGATGCCCTGCGCAATGGTCGCCTCAAAGGCGGTGTCGTCGGCACCCTGATGGCCAACATGGGTCTGGAGCTGGCGCTGCAAACCCTGGGCATTCCGTTTGCCCGTGCCAAAGTGGGTGACCGCTATGTGCTGGAGATGATGGAAGAGAAGGGCTGGCGTATCGGTGGCGAGAACTCCGGTCACATTATCTGTCTGGATCAGACTACCACCGGGGATGGCATCGTGGCTGCCTTGCAGGTACTTACCGCCATGCGCAGTGCCGAGATGCCGCTTGCCAAGCTGCGCTCCGGCATGAGCAAGTTCCCGCAGGTGCTGGTGAATGTTCGCTTTGCCGAAGGCAAGGATCCGCTGGCCGCGGATGCTGTCATGGCTGAGGTTGCCAAGGTGGAACAGGAGCTGTCTGGTCGTGGTCGCGTACTGTTGCGTAAATCAGGTACCGAACCGCTGATCCGGGTCATGGTCGAAGGGGAGCATGAACAGCAGGTACGTGACATGGCTCAGCGCATCGCCAAGCAGGTTGAATCGGCGTTTTAATGAACACTTGGGGCGGCTTTTTAGCCGCCCTGGTTGTATCTTGTTCAAACGATTCAAAAATTTAAAAATAGCACTTGTCAGCTGAGCATCCTCTGGATATTATCAGCCCCGCTTTCGCAAGGGAGTTGCCGATGGGACATCGCAAGCCGTTTGTAGCAGCCAACTGGAAGTTGCACGGTAGTAGGTCGCAGTTAGAGCAGTTTACAAGTCAGTGCCTAAACGGCGTTGACGGAAAAGTAGATGTGGTTCTCTGTCCCTCCCATGTGCATCTCGACTTTAGCGCTTCACTGCTTAATGAGCAGAATGTAATAAAGTTGGGGGCTCAGAATGTGAGTCAGCACGAGGCTGGCGCTTACACCGGAGAAATCTCGTGTCAGATGCTGGTTGAGGCAGGGTGTCGTTACGTATTGGTAGGGCACTCCGAGCGCAGGCGTCTCTTTGGTGAGACCAGTTTTATAGTCGCAGAGAAGTTTGCGGCAGCCAGAGCGGCAGGCTTGATTCCCATCCTCTGTTTAGGTGAATCAGGCGCGGCGAGGCAGGCGAGAAGAGCCTTCGAGGTGATCGCTGAAGAGCTGGATATCGTCATAGAGAAAAATGGCGCGATGGCTTTCGATAATGCTATCATCGCCTACGAGCCGATTTGGGCTGTAGGTACAGGTAAATGCGCCACACCCGAGCAGGCACAAGAGGTTCATTCCTTTATACGTGGTCGCTTGGCGGAGGATACTCCGGTAATAGGTGAGAAAGTTAGAATCATCTATGGTGGGAGCGTAACGCCAAGCAACGCGAGAGATTTGTTTGCACAGCCCGACATTGATGGCGGACTGATTGGCGGAGCAAGCCTCGATAGCGATGCGTTTTTAGGAATTGTTGAAGCGGCAAAGGGTGCAAGTTAAATGTACGAGATTCTTTTAGTCGTTTATCTGCTGGTTTCACTGGCCCTGATTGGTCTTGTGATGATTCAGCAAGGTAAAGGGGCTGATATGGGCGCCTCCTTCGGCGCAGGGGCATCGAACACAGTATTCGGCTCCGGTGGTTCAGGCAGTTTCCTGACCCGAACAACAGCAATTTTGGCTACTCTGTTTTTCGTTATCAGCCTGGTGCTCGGATCTATGTCCAGCAACAAGGTAAAACAGGGTAGTGAGTGGGAGAATCTGCAACAAACCCAACAGGTTGAGCAGACTAAAGCGCCAGTAAACAAAGATACTGACGTTCCCCAGTAAGTGAGTTTTGCCGTGGTGGTGGAATTGGTAGACACGCTATCTTGAGGGGGTAGTGCTCTAGGGTGTGCGGGTTCGAGTCCCGCCCACGGCACCAATTAAGTAGTGAGCTCGGGTAGCCGAGTGTATTATAGCCAGTCACTCTTGTATGAATAGATTGAACTGGCTATAATCTCGCACGATTTCGGACGCGGGGTGGAGCAGCATGGTAGCTCGTCGGGCTCATAACCCGAAGGTCGTCGGTTCAAATCCGGCCCCCGCAACCAAATTTCACGCATTTCCTACGCTCAGGAAGGCGGTCGCTGCGAGGCGACAATCAGGGTAAAGCGCCAAGCCCCGATTTGACATCGGGGCTTTTTGTTATGTGCAATTTACTCTGTATCGATCTCTATCTGGGCTTTATGCCCTTTTTTTGTTTTTCGGAGGGTGACTTTGGCTACGTTGGAACAACGTTTGACCGATCTGCTCGAGGCTCCGGTCGTTGCCTTGGGTTTTGAACTTTGGGGTATTGAGTTTATCCGTGCGGGTAAACACTCCACCTTGCGTGTCTATATCGACGGCGAGCAGGGTGTGACTGTCGAGAACTGTGCTGAGGTCAGCCATCAGGTTGGCGCCATCATGGACGTCGAAGATCCCATCACCGAGGAGTACTACCTCGAGGTGTCCTCCCCCGGCATGGATCGTCCGCTGTTCAAGGTTGCCCATTTCGAAAAATACGTTGGCCAAGAGGCGGCGGTAACGCTTCGGATGGCAACAAATAACCGCCGCAAGTTCAAAGGCGTAATCAAAGCTGTGCAAGGCGACATGATCACCCTGACAGTAGATGGTAAGGACGACGTGTTGGCTTTCACCAATATCCAAAAAGCGAACATAGTGCCGAACTTTGGTTAACGAGGCTATCGGATATGAATAAAGAGATTTTGCTGGTCGTTGACGCAGTATCCAACGAGAAGGCGGTACCCCGCGAGAAGATTTTCCAGGCTCTGGAAACCGCGCTGGCGACTGCGACCAAGAAGAAATATGAAGGCGAGATTGAAGTTCGGGTCGAGATCGATCGCAAGACCGGTGACTACGACACTTATCGCCGCTGGGTCGTTATTGCGGATCAAGCCGCGATGGAGAACCCTTACGCTGAAATCACCCTGGAAGCGGCGCAGATTGATCAGCCGGAGATCCAGATCGGTGAGTATGTTGAAGACCAGATCGACTCGGTGACCTTCGACCGTATCACTACCCAGACCGCCAAGCAGGTTATCGTGCAGAAAGTGCGCGAAGCTGAGCGTTCACAAGTAGTTGATCAGTTTAAAGATAAAGAAGGCACCATCATCAGTGGTGTGGTCAAGAAGAGCAACCGCGACAACGTGATCCTGGATCTGGGCAGCAATGCTGAAGCCGTGATCTTCCGTGATGACATGCTGCCGCGTGAAACCTTCCGCCCGGGCGACCGTGTCCGTGGCCTGCTCTACGCAGTTCGTCCGGAAGCCCGTGGTTCCCAGCTGTTTGTCAGCCGTTCCAGCCCGGACTTCCTGAAAGAGCTGTTCCGTATCGAAGTACCGGAAATCGGTGAAGAGATGATCGAAATCATGGGCGCCGCCCGTGATCCGGGTTCCCGCGCCAAGATCGCGGTGAAGACCAACGATCGTCGTATCGACCCGATCGGTGCCTGTATCGGTATGCGTGGTGCCCGTGTGCAAGCTGTCTCCGCCGAGCTGAGCGGTGAGCGCGCCGACATCGTGCTGTACGATGACAACCCGGCCCAGTACGTGATCAATGCCATGGCACCTGCCGATGTGGCCTCCATCATCGTTGATGAAGACAACCACACCATGGATATCGCCGTGGAAGCTGCCAACCTGGCTCAGGCCATCGGTCGCAATGGTCAGAACGTGCGTCTGGCCTCCCAGCTGACCGGTTGGGAGCTGAACGTGATGACCGTTGAGGACATGCGTGCCAAGCACCAGGCCGAAAACGACCGCATCATGAACCTGTTCACCAGCACCCTGGACATCGACGACGATTTCGCCGGTCTGCTGATGGAAGAGGGCTTCTCTACCCTGGAAGAGATCGCCTTTGTACCGGTCAACGAGCTGCTGGCTATCGACGGTCTGGATGAAGACATGGTCGAAGAGCTGCGCAAGCGCGCCAAAGATGCCCTGACTACCAAGGCACTGGCCAAAGAAGAGTCTTTCGATGGCGTTGAGCCGTCCGAAGAGCTGCTCAATCTGAACGGTCTGAGCCGCGAACTGGCTTACGCTCTGGCGGGCCGTGGCGTGGGCACCCTGGAAGATTTGGCTGAGCAAGGTATCGATGACCTTGCTGATATTGAAGGGCTGACTGCCGAGAAGGCAGGTGAGCTCATTATGGCTGCTCGCAATATCTGTTGGTTCGGAGAAGAGCAGTCCGAGTAAGATCAAACGGAGGAAAATGAATGGCAGAAGTATCAGTCAAACAACTTGCCACTGACATCGACACACCGGTTGATCGTCTTCTCCAGCAGTTTGTCGATGCCGGTATCAGCAAGAGCAAGGCCGACGACATGGTCAGCGAGTCTGAGAAACAGGCTCTGCTGGCACACCTGAAGAAACAGCATGGAGGTGACGAGGTCGCCGCTCCTGCCCGCATGACCTTGCAGCGCAAGACCAAGAGCACCATCAGTGTTCAGGGTACTGGCGGCAAGAACAAGGAAGTGCAGGTAGAAGTGCGCAAGTCTCGCACCTATGTAAGACGCTCGGCGCTGGAAGATGAACAGCGTCAGGCGGAAGCCGAGGAAACAGCGCGTTTGGAAGCAGAAGAAAAAGCTCGTCGCGAGGCCGAAGAGAAGGCTCGCCTCGAAGCTGAAGAGAAGGCTCGCCGTGAGGCTGAGCAAGCTCGTCGTGAAGCTGAGGAAAAGGCGCGGATCGAGGCACAATCAAAGGCTCGACAGGCTTCACAGCCCGCCAAAGCAGCCAGTAGCACAGCTCAGCAAGAGGCAGAAAAGATGGCCAAGCGCGAAGCAGAAGAACTGAAGCGCCAACAGGAACAAACAGCTTTGAAAAAGGCTGAAGAACTCGCCGCGAAGAAAGCCGAAGAGGCTCGTCTCATGGCGGAACAGAATGCAGCCCGCTGGGCTGAAGAAGAGGCCGCTCGCGCCAAAGAGAGCAGCGACTACCATCTGACCACCAACAAGCATGCGCAAGCCGCAGAAGACGAGTTGGATCGGAAAGAAGAGACCAGCCGCCGCACTGCCGCAGCTGCCAAGGCACCGAAGAAAGCCGGTCGTCGTGAAGATGATCGCGACTCTCGCAACCCGCGTGCCCGTAAAGGCAAGCGCGGCAAGGTCGCCATGCCGAACGCCATGAAGCACGGCTTCAACAAGCCGGCTGCCGTGGTGAACCGCGACGTCGTCATCGGCGAGACCATCACTGTGGCCGAGCTGGCCAACAAGATGGCCGTCAAGGGCGTTGAAGTCATCAAGGTGATGATGAAGATGGGTGCCATGGCCACCATCAACCAGGTGATCGACCAGGAGACCGCTCAGCTGGTCGCCGAGGAGATGGGTCACAAGGTTGTGCTGCGTCGTGAGAACGAGCTGGAAGAGGCTGTACTGTCCGATCGTGACGAGACCTCCGAAGCCAAGCCGCGCGCACCGGTCGTTACCATCATGGGTCACGTTGACCACGGTAAGACCTCGCTGCTCGACTACATTCGTAAAGCCAAGGTTGCTGCTGGCGAAGCCGGTGGTATTACCCAGCATATCGGTGCTTACCACGTCCAGACCGACAGTGGCATGATCACCTTCCTGGATACCCCGGGTCACGCGGCGTTTACCTCCATGCGTGCTCGTGGTGCCAAGGCGACCGATATCGTTGTTCTGGTTGTTGCAGCTGACGACGGCGTGATGCCGCAAACCATCGAAGCTATCCAGCACGCCAAGGCTGCCGGTGTGCCGCTGGTTGTTGCGGTCAACAAGATCGATAAGCCTGAAGCGGATCCGGATCGCGTCAAGACCGAACTGGCCCGTTACAACGTCATGTCCGAAGATTGGGGTGGAGACTGCCAGTTCGTGCACGTATCCGCCAAGTCTGGCGAAGGCATCGACGACCTGCTGGAAGCCATCCTGATCCAGGCTGAAGTACTGGAGCTGAAAGCGGTGGTTGACGGCATGGCCAACGGCGTGGTGATCGAATCCTTCCTGGATAAAGGTCGTGGTCCGGTTGCTACCGTACTGGTACAAGAAGGTACTCTGCGTCAGGGCGACATCGTTCTGTGTGGTCTCGAGTACGGCCGTGTTCGCGCCATGCGTGACGAACTGGGTCGCGAGATCAAGGAAGCGGGTCCGTCCCTGCCGGTGGAAATTCTGGGTCTGTCCGGCGTTCCCTCTGCCGGTGACGAAGCCACCGTTGTCCGTGACGAGAAGAAAGCCCGTGAAGTGGCGCTCTATCGTCAGGGCAAGTTCCGCGAAGTCAAGCTGGCTCGCCAGCAGAAGGCCAAGCTGGAAAACATGTTCGCCAACATGACCGAGGGCGAAGTGTCCGAAGTGAACGTGGTGATCAAGGCCGACGTACAAGGTTCTGTGGAAGCGATCTGCGATGCGCTGGTTAAACTCTCCACCGACGAAGTGAAGGTGAAGATCGTGGGTTCCGGCGTAGGTGGTATCACCGAAACCGACGCGACCCTGGCTGCTGCTTCCAGCGCCATCCTGGTTGGTTTCAACGTCCGTGCCGACGCATCTGCGCGCAAGGTCATCGAATCCGAGAGCCTGGATCTGCGTTACTACTCCGTCATCTATGACCTGATCGACGAAGTGAAGCAGGCCATGAGCGGCAAGCTGGCCCCTGAGTATCGTCAGGAGATCATCGGTCTGGCTGAAGTGCGTAGCGTCTTCAAGTCTCCGAAGTTCGGCGCCGTTGCCGGCTGTATGGTTACCGAAGGTGTGGTCAAGCGTTCCAACCGTATCCGCGTTCTGCGTGACAACGTGGTTATCTATGAAGGCGAGCTGGAATCCCTGCGCCGCTTCAAGGATGACGTCAACGAAGTTCGCAACGGCTACGAGTGTGGTATTGCGGTCAAGAACTACAACGACGTACGCGAAGGCGACCAGATCGAAGTTTACGAGACTGTTGAAATCCAACGGACTCTGTAAGCCGAGAGTTAGACAAAATAGGGGGCCGCGGCCCCCTTTTATCGCAGGATAGAATATGGCCAGAGAATTCAGCCGGACCCGTCGGGTCGGACAGCAGATCCAGCGTGAAATTGCGCTGATCCTGCAGCGCGAGGTGAAAGACCCGCGCATCGGCATGGTGACCGTTTCCGATGTGGAAGTGTCCCGTGACCTCAACTATGCCAAGATTTACGTCACCTTCTTGCAGCTGGAAAATGATGCCGAGCGCATCAAGGAAGGCTTGCAGGGTCTGACCGAAGCAGCCGGATATATCCGTAGTCTGCTGGGCAGTGCCATGCGTCTGCGCGTGGTGCCCGAGCTGCGTTTCTACTACGACCAGACCCTGGTCGAGGGGATGCGTCTCTCCAACCTGGTGACCAACACTGTGCGTGAAGACAAGCGTCGCATGGCCGAATCCGGCCGTGACGAAGAAGCTGAATCCGCACCGGATGACACGACTGAGGATAAAGCCTGAGATGACCCGAAGACGTCGTTTCAAGGGCCGTGATGTGCACGGCATTCTGCTGCTGGACAAGCCGACCGGCCTGACCTCCAACGATGTGTTGCAGAAGGTCAAGCGCATCTACAACGCCGCCAAGGCCGGTCACACCGGCGCACTGGATCCGCTGGCGACCGGCATGCTGCCGATCTGCCTCGGCGAGGCCACCAAGTTCTCCCAGTATTTGCTGGAAGCGGACAAGCGCTATGAGGTGACCGCCAAACTGGGCGAGCGCACCAACACCAGCGACTCCGACGGTGAGGTGGTCTCCACCCGTCCGGTGAACGTGGCTGTCGGTACCCTGATCGAGGCGCTGGACCAGTTCCGTGGCCCCATCATGCAGGTGCCCTCCATGTACTCCGCGCTCAAGCACAACGGCCGTCCGCTCTACGAATATGCCCGCGAAGGCATCGAGATTGAGCGTGAAGCCCGTCCCATCACCGTATTCGAGCTCAAACTGCTGAGCTTCGAAGGTGATGAAGTGCGCCTTGAAGTGCACTGCAGCAAAGGCACCTACATCCGCTCTCTGGTGGATGATCTGGGTGAAGTGCTGGGCTGTGGTGCCCACGTGACTCAGTTGCGTCGTACCCAGGTGGCCAGCTATCCGTACGAGCGGATGCTGACTCTGGAGCAACTCGAGTGCATCTTCGAGCAGGCCAAGGCCGAGAGCATCCCGCCGCGCGAGCAGCTGGATCCGCTGTTGTTGCCGATGGATACCGCCGTGGCAAGCTTGCCCGAGGTGAACATGCTGGCTGTTGTGGCTGCCTATGTGAATCAGGGCCAGGCCGTGCAGGTAGCGGGTGCGCCGCAAAGCGGTCAGGTTCGCATGACGGTCGGCCCGGAGCGCGAGTTCATCGGGGTTGGCGAGATTGATGATGATGGCCGCGTCGCCCCCAAGCGACTGGTGCGTTATCACGACGAGGAGTGATCCTCAGGCGTATCTGCGCGTCTTTCCCGTTTCGCCTCTTTATCGTTGCGAAAAGGGGCGGGGACGATTATGATACGGCCCTCATTTCACGGCTGAATTAGAGATTGGCTGTGAACCTTTAAACACTCTACTGGAGTATTACCATGTCTCTAAATGCTGAGATCAAAGCTCAAATCGTTGCTGACAACGCTCGTTGCGCCAACGACACCGGTTCCCCCGAAGTGCAAGTTGCCCTGCTGACTGCCCAGATCAACCATCTGCAAGGTCACTTCAAAGAGCACTCCAAGGACCACCACGGTCGTCGCGGTCTGCTGCGCATGGTTTCCCAGCGTCGTAAGCTGCTGGACTACCTGAAGCGTAAAGATTCCGAGCGTTATGCTGCTCTGATCGCCAAGCTGGGTCTGCGTCGTTAATCGACCATCAGATTTCGCGAAAAAGGGGAACCGTCAGGTTCCCCTTTTTTATTGCTCTTCAAGCCGTTGCCTGCCTCACAGAATTCGCGTCGCCGCTTACCTTTTGCATCGAATCAAGTATACTTGTGCGCGAATTTAAAGAGCCAAATTGTAAAAAGGAAATTCACGTGAATCCTATTGTAAAGTCATTCCAGTACGGTCAACACACCGTCACTCTGGAAACCGGTGTGATGGCCCGTCAAGCCACTGCGGCCGTTATGGTCAGCATGGACGATACCTGCGTATTTGTGACCGTAGTCGGCAAGAAAGAGGCCGATCACGGCCGTGATTTCTTCCCGCTGACCGTCAACTACCAGGAGCGTACCTATGCTGCTGGTCGTATCCCGGGTGGTTTCTTCCGTCGTGAAGGCCGTCCGAGCGAAGGCGAGACCCTCATCTCCCGTCTGATCGACCGTCCTATTCGTCCGCTGTTCCCGGAAGGCTTCCTCAATGAGGTTCAGGTCGTTGCGACCGTAATGTCCGTGAATCCGGCCGTATCCCCCGACATCGTTGCCATGATCGGTGCCTCTGCTGCACTGGCCATCTCCGGTATCCCGTTTGGCGGCCCGATCGGTGCTGCTCGCGTGGGTTACATGAACGGTCAGTATGTGCTGAACCCGACCACTACCGAACTGCCGCAGAGCGATCTGGATCTGGTGGTTGCCGGTACTGCCAATGCCGTGCTGATGGTTGAGTCCGAAGCGGCCATCCTTTCCGAAGAAGTGATGCTGGGCGCCGTGGTGTACGGTCACGAGCAGATGCAGACCGTGATCAATGCGATCAACGAGTTTGCCGCTGCCGTCGGCACCAAGCCGTGGGACTGGACTCCGCCTGCCGTCAACGAAGCGCTGAAAGCCAAGGTTGCCGAGCTGGCGAGCGCCGAGCTGGGTGAAGCCTACCGCATCACCGAGAAGGCTGTTCGTTACGAAACTATCGCGGCCATCAAGGGTCGTGTGGTTGAGCAAGTTATCGCTTCCGGTGTGGAAGAAGATGCCAAGAAGATCGGCGAAGAGTTCCACAGCCTGGAAAGCCGCATCGTTCGTGGTCGCGTAGTACGTGGTGAGCCGCGTATCGATGGTCGCGATCCGGAAATGATCCGCGCCCTGAGCGTAGGTACCGGTATTCTGCCCCGTGCCCACGGTTCTGCCCTGTTCACCCGTGGTGAAACTCAGGCCATCGTGGTCGCCACTCTGGGTACCGAGCGTGACGCCCAGAACATCGACGAGCTGACCGGCAACCGTGCCGATCGCTTCATGCTGCACTACAACTTCCCGCCATACTGTGTCGGTGAGACCGGCATGATGGGTAGCCCGAAGCGTCGTGAAATCGGTCACGGCCGTCTGGCCAAGCGCGGCGTTGCTGCCGTGATGCCGAGCGCCGCCGAGTTCCCGTACGTGGTGCGCGTGGTCTCTGAAATCACCGAATCCAACGGCTCCTCCTCCATGGCGTCTGTCTGTGGTTCCTCTCTGGCGCTGATGGATGCCGGTGTGCCGATCAAGGCCTCCGTTGCCGGTATCGCCATGGGTCTGGTGAAGGAAGAAGAAGGTTTCGTCGTGCTGTCCGACATTCTGGGTGACGAAGATCACCTGGGCGACATGGACTTCAAAGTAGCCGGTACCACCGAAGGTGTGACCGCGCTGCAGATGGACATCAAGATCGAAGGCATCACCAAAGAGATCATGGAGATTGCGCTGAAGCAAGCTCGTGGCGCTCGTCTGCACATCCTGAAAGTGATGGACGAAGCTATCCAGGCTCCCCGTGCCCAGATTTCCGATTTCGCACCGCGTATCCACACCATCAAGATCAATCCCGAGAAGATCAAGGACGTGATCGGTAAGGGTGGTTCCGTGATCCGTGCGCTGACCGAAGAGACCGGCACCAACATCGAGCTGGATGATGACGGTACTGTACGTATCTCCGCCGTGGCCAACGAAGCCGCCATGGAAGCGATCCGTCGCATCGAGGCCATCACCGCCGAGATCGAAGTGAACCGCATCTATGAAGGTAAAGTTGTTCGTCTGGCCGATTTCGGTGCATTCGTCAACATTCTGCCGGGCAAAGATGGTCTGGTACACATCTCCCAGATCACCGACGCTCGCGTGCAGAACGTGGCTGACCACCTGACCATCGGTGACGTAGTCAAGGTGAAGGTACTGGAAGTGGACCGTCAGGGCCGCGTACGTCTCTCCATCAAGGAAGCGAACGCCCCGACCGAAGCAGCTGCACCTGCTGCTGACGCCGCTCCGGTCGCAGAAGAAGCGCCTGCTGCAGAGTAATCTGCTCGCCTGATACCGGATAGGTTCCGGTTGATGTAAAAAATCCGGCTCCCCAATGGGAGCCGGATTTTTTTATGGTCAAAACGCGCAATAAGGGATTACTTGCCGAGGATGGCGTACTGCATCTCTTGCAAGGGAAGTACATGGCGGGCTGCTCCCAGCTTGATCGCCTCCTTGGGCATGCCGAAGACCACGCAGGAGGCCTCATCCTGGGCATAGGTGTTGGCACCCGCATCCAGCATCTCGCGCAATCCCCGGGCTCCGTCATCCCCCATGCCGGTCATGATGATGCCGGTGGCATTCTTGCCGGCATATTTGGCGACGGAGCGAAACAGCACATCTACCGAGGGGCGATGGCGATTGATAAGCGGCCCGTCGACTACCTCGACGTGATAGTAGGCACCGCTGCGTTTGAGCAGCATATGCTTGCCTCCGGGGGCAATCAGCGCCAGCCCCGGGATTACCCGGTCATTGTTCCTCGCCTCCCGCACTTCTATCTGGCAGACCCCGTTCAACCGCTCGGCAAACATGGCGGTAAATTTCTCCGGCATGTGCTGCACGATGACAATGCCGGGGCTGACCCGGGGCAAGGCAGTCAGCACGGCTTCCAGTGCCTGGGTGCCGCCGGTCGAGGTGCCGATGGCGATGAGCCGCTCGGTGGTTTGTGCCATGGCGTGCTGGTTGGGCGCCAGCATGGCATCCGCGTTGAGTTTAGTGCTGACCGGTACAGAGGAGGGCTTGCCCACGCGCTTGAGGTTGGCCTGGGCCGCAGCACGTACCGCCATAGCCAGGTCGTGGGCAGATTCTTGCAGAAAGCTTTTTATCCCCATGGTCGGCTTGGTGATGATGTCCACCGCGCCGGCAGCCATTGCCTGCAAGGTGGTCTCGGCCCCCTTTTCGGTGAGGGAGGAGCAGATCACCACCGGGGTGGGATGCTCCGCCATGATCTTGGTGAGAAAGGTTATGCCGTCCATACGGGGCATCTCCACATCGAGCACGATGACGTCAGGCCACTCTTTCTTCAGTTTTTCCTGGGCAAACAGGGGGTCCGATGCTGTGGCTATCACCCGGATATCAGGCTCCTGCTCCAGCACCGCTTGCAATACCTGTCTGACCACGGCGGAATCATCCACCAGCATGACCCGGATCTGCTTCATTCTCGCGACTCCCGTTGATGTGGCAGACGATGATGGCGGAGCCAGACACTGCCGTTGCTGAGCTCAAAGAGCAAGCTTCGGTGGCCGCTATGGCCAAGATGATGAGCCTTGATATCAAGGCCAAGGTGTCGGGTCAGCTGCCAGGCTGCCTGAATATTTTTGGTGGCGACATTGTTGTCGCTCTGTGCGTATTGAGGCTCGGTAAACATGTTGCCACCCCCGAACAACTTGGCCTCATATTCATGGATAGGGGCGGGATAGTGACTGGCTGCTTGCAGCAACAAGGCGAGGGCCTCATCGGCATAGCGCCCATCCAGCTTGGCAGAGGGATTGCGCCGACTTGGCAGCATGTAGTGACACATTCCTCCCTGTTTCTGCTCCGGATGCCACAAGGTGATGGCAATACAGGAGCCCAGTACGGTTCTGACCACCACATCCTCCTTGCCAAAGAAGAGCTCTCCCGGTTGCAGGATCACCTCCCGAGTCATGACTTATCTCTTCTGATAGATGGAAGGAGAGACAAGCTGCAGGCCGTGGTGCAGGCCATGCAGGCTCTCGGCGTGGCTCACCAGCAGGTAGCCACCGGGTTTGAGTCTGGGTACCAGCCGCTGCAATACTTGCCCTTTGGTCTCCTTGTTGAAGTAGATCATCACGTTTCTGATGAAGATGACGTCAAACATGCCGATGTCTGGCAGATCCTGATTGAGGTTGATCTGCATGAACTGCACCTTGTCTCGCAACTTGCGATCGATGATGAAGATGCCCTCCTGCAGGCCCACACCCTTGAGGCAATATTTCATCAAAAAGGGCAGTGGAATATTTTGCGCCCGCTCGATGGGGTAACGACCGCTCATCGCCTGTTCCAGCACCCTGGACGAGATATCGGAGGCCAGTATCTCCCAGTTGAAGGTGCTGCGTTTTTCCGCGAGGGTCATGGCCAGACTGTAGGGCTCCTCGCCAGATGAACTGGCGGCACTCCAGACTCGCAGCGATTGCTCTGGCGGGAGGGTTGAGACTATCTCCCGCGTCAGAAACTCGAAGTGTTTGGGCTCCCTGAAAAAGTAGGTTTCGTTGGTGGTAAGGAGATCGAGCGCCAGCTGCAGTTCGCTGCTGCGATCGTTCATGATGAGCTGGAAGTAGTCGTCATAACTATCCAGCTCATAGTGGCAGAGGCGTTTCGCCAAGCGGCTGGCCACCAGCGCCTTCTTGGCTGGAGACAGCTCTATCCCCGCCGTTTGATGAAGCCAGCGTTGGAAACGGGAGAACTCATCATCATGCAGCTGGGTTTGATACAAAAAACAGTCCCTCTACCTGTGTTGTCGGAGACGGGAGAGGCAACGCCTCTCCCGTGACTAGAACCGGACAAAATCGCTATCGCCCGTGGGGCGTTGGACTGTGGCGGCTCGTTCCCGACTGTTGGCATTGCTCTCGTTCATGAAGCGACCTCGGGTATTGGGGTGAAGATGCGAGGTGGCTGCTTTACCTTCTTTGGTGTGGGCCTCCAGGGTAAAGAACTCCATGGCCAGCTGCAGCTGTTCAGCCTGGCTGCTCATCTCTTCTGCTGTGGCAGCCAGCTCTTCGCTGCAAGAAGCGTTCTGCTGGGTAACCTGACTCAGCTGGTTCATGGCCTGATTGATCTGGCTGACACCGGTGGATTGCTCAACCGAAGCGGCACTGATCTCCTGCACCAGATCCGAGGTCTTGTTGATTGAAGGAACCATCTGATCCAGCAAACGACCTGCTTTTTCCGCCATCTCGACACTGCTGGAGGCTAGCTCACCAATCTCCTGTGCTGCCACCTGGCTGCGTTCGGCCAGTTTGCGCACCTCCGCCGCCACTACGGCAAAGCCCTTACCGTGATCGCCAGCCCGCGCAGCTTCGATAGCTGCGTTGAGTGCCAGCAGATTGGTCTGGTAGGCGATGTCATCGATGATGCCAATCCGTCTGGCGATCTGCTTCATGGCATCCACAGTCAGTTTGACCGCTTCTCCTCCCTCTACGGCCTCTTTGGCTGCCTTGCTGGCCATGCCATCGGTGACCTGGGCATTGTCGGTATTCTGGTTGATGCTGGCGCTCATCTGTTCGATGGAGGCGCTGGTCTCCTCCATGCTGGAGGCTTGTTCACTGCTGGATTGGCTGATCGACTGGGCGGTCGCGCTTACCTGCTCGGCGGCACTTGAAAGGTTGTCAGAGGCGCCGCGCACTTCGGTGACGATGTTGGTGAGCGAAGCGATGGTCTTGTTGAGCGCATCCTTGGTGGTGCCAAACACGCCGGGGTAGTCCGCCTCAATCTGTTGGGTCAGATCCCCTTTTGCCAGACATTGCACGACCCGGATGACGTCGTTGAGGGTGCTGTCGATCACTTCGGCAATCTGGTTGATCCCTTCTCCCATCGCCTGAAAGAAGCCGCTCTTGCCAGCAAGTTCCATCCTGCGGTGCAGCTCGCCATTGATCACGGCCTGCACAATGTCGGACATCTCTTTCTCTATCATTACCTCCTTGGTTCTGTCGGCCCATTCGACCACGGATCCCAACCGTTCTCCGGTATCGTTGAAGACCGGATTTGCGATCAGGGAGAAGGTGCGCCCCCCCAGCTGTATCTGGGTGCGGTAGGTGCTGTTGAGTTTGGCCAGCATGGCGCGCTGATGGCCGGGATTTTTATGAAAGCTGTCGATGTTGGCGCCCATCAGCTGATTGGCGTTGAAGCTGTATAGCTCTTTCTTAATGTCGGTCTCAGCCTGATTGAGCATGCCGGTCACAGCCTCGTTCATATAGATAATGTCGAGGTTGGTATCGGCAATCATCACGTTGGTGCTGGCGCAATCGAGGGCTTTGCGAACCAGCTGGTTCTCATGGAGCAACATCTGGTTCTTTTTAATGTCGTTGCGGCTCTGTTCCAGCTTGTCACTGAGCAAGGTGACCACCTCGTTGATGGCATGTCCTACTTCACGCAAGGGGCTATCCATACCGGAAAGATCGAGTGGTGCTGGAACCTGCTCTGCCAGGACTGTGTGTTGCAGCTGGCCGATTGCGTCGAGTAACTGGGTCCGCTGCCTCACTTCGGTGGCATTGTCTCCGAAGAGTTTTCCTAAGAGTGATTGGGTCATGAGCGTTTCCTTGTGCTGCATGTCGTGGAGTATGGAGGCCTGTTCAGGAGGGTTGCAGGTTGCCTTGTGGCAACCTTGCCTGTGGCTGGGCCAGTTCGTTGAGTTGAGCCATCTCATCGAGTGACAACACTTTCCCTGTATCGATGAGGATGACGAATTTGCCGTTGACCTTGCCCATGCCGCTAATGAAATCGGCCCGGATGCGGGCACCAAAACTGGGTGGGGGCTCGATATCTGCTTGTGGGATACCCAGTACTTCCGATACGGAATCCACCACAACGCCAATATCCTGACCTACAGGTTCATCGCCCTGCGGGGCCACCCCCTCAATAATGACGATGCAACTGCGGCGAGTGATGACCGAAGGTGCATTGCCAAAGCGGGCGTTCAAGTCTACGACCGACACTACCGCTCCTCTGAGGTTGATTACGCCGCGAATAAAACCCGGCATCATTGGAACCGGAGTGATATTGCCGTATTCGATGATCTCTTTGACCCCCAGAATATTGATGGCGAACATCTCGTTGTTGATCAGAAATGTCAGGTACTGGGCATCGCCACTGCTCGCGTCAGCGGCCGCTGATGGCACCGTGATGTCGGTGGATGTATGCATGGTCGCCTCCGGTTAAAAGCGGACAAAATCCGCGTCATCAATGGAATGGGATGATGGTTGATTGGGCTGGCTGGTCCGTTGTGGGGGGGCGATGAAACTGCCTCTGGGAGGCATGCCCTTGTGGCTGGTTTCATGGGGCCTGGTGTTGAGCTGCGCACTTTTTTCCAGAGCAAAAAAGGCCATGGTTTGCTGCAGTTCGCTGGCTTGCGAGCTCATCTCCTCGGCCGTGGCCGCCAGCTCCTCGCTGCTGGCCGCATTCTGCTGTGTCACCTGATTAAGCTGGTTCATGGCCAGACTGATCTGGTTGGCTGCACTGGCCTGTTCGCCTGAGGCGGCATTGATCTCTTGTACCAGGTCAGAGGTCTTGCGAATGGAGGGGACGATCCTCTCCAGCAGGTTGCCAGCCCGCTCTGCCTTGCTGACGCTGTCGGAGGAGAGCTCGCCAATCTCCTGCGCTGCGATCTGGCTGCGCTCTGCCAGTTTTCTCACTTCGGCAGCAACCACCGCGAAGCCTTTGCCATGCTCTCCGGCGCGAGCCGCCTCGATGGCAGCGTTGAGGGCAAGCAGGTTGGTTTGGTAGGCAATGTCGTCGATGATGCTGACTTTCTTGGCGATTTGCTGCATGGCGGTCACCGTCTGTTGAACGGATTGGCCCCCTTCGGTGGCCTCCAGCACCGAGTTGCTGGCCATGCTGTCGGTGATCTTGGCGTTCTCGGTGTTTTGATTGATGCTGGCGCTCATCTGCTCGATAGAGGCGCTGGTCTCTTCAACGCTGGCTGCTTGCTCGCTGGTGGCCTGGCTCAATGCCTGCGCCGTATTGCTCACCTGATTGGAGGCATTGGTCAGGTTGTCGGCGGCGTTGCGTACCTCTTCGATGATATTGGTCAGCGCAGTGATGGTCCGGTTTAGGCCGTCTTTGGTCTGGCCAAAAATTCCTGGATAGGGCTCATCGATCCGTTGGGTCAGGTCACCCTTGGAGAGCGCGGTGGCAATGCGCATCACATCTTCCAGGCTGGTATCTGTCACATGGGAGAGGCGATTCAGCAGCTCGGATACCCGCTTGATATATCCTTGACGATCCTCCAGCGCAATCTTGTGGCTGAAGTCGCCCTGTTCGACAGCGGCGGTGACCAGCGTTTCGATATCCGTGATCAAGGCCCCCAGTTTCTTGACCATGTTATCCATCGCCATCAAGAGCTGACCCGCTTCATCGTTGGAGTCTATCTGGATCGATACATCCAGATTGCCATCGGCCAGACTATTGGCCACGCGCAGAGCCTGTTCGATGGGGGTGATGATGCTTTTGATCAGCAGGGTGCCAAACCAGGCTGCGAGTGCAATGCCGACCGCGATAACCACCGCCATGGTTATCAGCATCACGTCATACCAGGATTGCGCTGCGGTATATTCCGACTTGGCCACATTGAGCTGCAGGTTGACCAGCTCGGTGATTTTGTTGCCTATCGGGTCGATGGAGCCATAGAGGGCACCGTCAAAAGTGTTCAGCATGCCAGTAATCATGCCGTGCTGGGTGGCGAGGTATTTCTCCAGCTTGCCAATATCGGTATCGGCCGCGTTGAACAGGGTTGTCGCCTCGGCTGACAAACGCTGTTCATCTGGTGTGAGAGTGGTGGACTGGTAGTGATGCCACTCGTTTTTGATTGTCTGCTGGGCCTGTTGTATCTGCTTCAAAGCCTCTTCTGCCGGGATCAGCCCCGCATTGGCCTTGTTGAGGTTGTCGATGATCGAGACGGCATAGCTGTCGGAGATAGTCTTCAGCTGCTTGAGGGGAACCACCCTGTCGTTGTAAACGCGCTGCAACCCGGTATTGCTGCTCTGCATGTTGTATAACCCGAGGCTGCCAACGGCCAGCAGCAGCAGGCAGAGCATGCAGAGCAGTACGATAAGACGCAATTTGATGGTGGAATTTTTTAACATGATGGTCCCCTCAGTTGATGCTGGATTGAGGCAGGTTGCGCGACACTGTCAACCTGTTGAGCTGACAGGATTCCTGAGTGATTGCGTGCTGGATCAGCGAAGGAATGTCGAGGATCAGGGCGACCTCTCCCCCCCCCAGAATGGTTGAACCACTAATGCCCTGCAGGCGCTGGAACAATTTCCCCAACGGTTTGATGACGGTCTGGAATTCTCCCAGCAGTTCATCCACCACCAGTCCGGATTTTTTGCCTGCATGGCTGACCACGACAATGTTCTCGCGCCTCCCTTTGCTGCCATTGGTATCGAAGTAGTGTTGCAGGCGGATAAAGGGCAGCACCTCGCCACGCAAATTGATGTAATTGCGACCCTGGGTATCGGACAGTGCACTCTGGGTCAATTCAACGCACTCGATCACCATATCGAGGGGAATGACGTAGTGGGTGTCGCAGACTCGCACCAAGAAGCCGTCGATGATGGCAAGGGTAAGCGGCAGGCGGATCTGCACACGGGTTCCTTTTCCCGGGATGCTGTCCAGATCGACCGTGCCGCGCAGGGCAGTGATGTTGCGTTTGACGACATCCATGCCCACCCCACGACCGGAGAGGTTGGTTATCGCCTCGGCGGTAGAGAACCCCGGCTCGAAGATCAGGTTGTAAATCTCCTGATCCGTCAACGTGGTGGTTGGGCTGATCAGACCGCGCTCGATGGCTTTTTGCTGGATCCTGGCTTTGTTGAGACCAGCTCCATCATCCCGAATTTCGATGACGATACTGTTGGAGTCGTGATAGGCATTGAGATTCAGGGTGCCACGGGGGGGTTTGCCTGCCAGCAGTCGTTGCTCTGCCGATTCGATGCCGTGATCCATCGAGTTTCTGACCAGATGCATCAGCGGATCGCCGATTTTCTCTACCACCGACTTGTCCAGTTCGGTCTCGGCTCCGGAGATTACAAGAGTGATATCCTTGTTCAGTTCCTGACTGACATCGCGCACCACCCGCTGGAAGCGGTTGAAGGTATCGCCGATAGGTACCATGCGCAGGCGCAGTGCACTGTCGCGGATCTCTTCCACCAGCATGGCAATGACCGAGGTGGCTTCCTGCAGCTGGCTTTCGCGGGTGCGTTGGGCCAGCAGATTGGCTCCTGAACTGGCGACTACCAACTCCCCGACCAGATTGATCAGATCGTCCAGCTTGTCGGCATGCACCCTGACGTAACGGCCCTCTTTGCTCTTGCTCTCTTTGGTCTGATTCTGTTTTTTCAGGGCGGCATCGACGACGGCTTCGTTGACGGCACCCTGCGCAATCAGGATTTCTCCGAGTTTGGGCGCTTGTTCTGCCGGGGTCGCTTGTTGTGCCTGCAGACCGCTTGCTAACTCCTCTGCGGTCAGGGCGCCGGTGTTGACCAGCAACTGCCCCAGCATGGCGCTATCTTCCGGCAGTGACTCGATCAGGTTGATGAACTCGGCGATCTTGCTGTGGGGCGGCAAGATGGTGATCTGGCAGTCATCTCTGACAAATTCAAAGACATCGCTGATGGCTGCCTTATCTGCCTGCGAGTCGAAGTCTATCTCGTAGCCGAGGTAGCAATTCTCCGGATCGAACTGTTCCCAATCCGGTAGCGCCTGATGGATGGTCTCCACCGAGCATATGGTTCCGAGAGTGCCGAGATAGCGCAGAAATGCGGCCGGATCCATGCCATTGCGCAGCACATCGGGACCAAAACGCAGGGATATATGCCACAGGGAGGCGGAGCTGGTAATCCCTCCCTCTTTTTCGATCTTGGGTTCCGGCGTATTTACAGTATCTGGCAGCGTGGCATGGGGGACGCACTGATGACGGGTGAGGGTGAGCCTCAGCCGTTCATCCTGGTTGGCATCGCCATCGCTTAAGGTGCTGCCCTGTTCTGCAACGACACTGATGAGCGTCTGGATATGGTCACAGCTCTCCAGCAGATCCTTGATCAGAAGAGAGGTGACGGTGAGCTGCTGATTGCGGATCTGGTCTAATAGATCCTCGACGATATGGGTAAACCCGACGATTGGTTGCAGACCAAACAGGCCAGCCGACCCCTTGATGGTATGAGCAGCACGGAAGATGGCACCAATCAGCTCGCTATTGTCAGGGTCAGATTCCAGTGATAGAAGGGCTGATTCCATCTCTTCAAGCAACTCGCGTGCCTCGGCGATATAGGTTTGTAAAGCCTGATCAAGATCGATGCTCACGGTGACTCCTTGTCATGGTGGCTCAGGGCCGTTCGCCATGGGTGATGAGGGTGGGGTCGCCAAAAAAGGCCGAGAGCTGGCAGAGCTCCAGCAGTTCAAGCACAACATGGCTGTGCCAGACCAGTGCTAGGGAGGTGCCCTGCTGCAGAGCGGTTTTCTTCGCTGCCAGCAGCAGTTGCAGCCCGGCGCTGTCTATCTCGGATACCGCTGCCAGATTCAGCTCCAGTTCGTTCCCCTGATGCAATAAGGGTGAGAGAGCATCTTTCAGCTCGCTGACTGTATAAATGGTGATCTCGTCCGGCATGGTCACCACTACCTTGTTGTCGAGTAGCTCACTCTGTAGTTGCATGATGCGCTCCGGATCACGGCATGATGAGCTTGGCGACTGCGGCCAACATCTGTTCGGGCTGGAAGGGTTTGACCACCCAGGCTTTGGCTCCTGCGGCTTGTCCCTCCTGCTTCTTGCTGTCCTGAGACTCGGTGGTCAGCATGATGACAGGGGTAAATTTGTAGTTGGCCAGCTTTTTGGCCTCTTTGACGAAGGTGATGCCATCCATGTTCGGCATGTTGACGTCACTGATGATCAGGTTGATCTTCTTGCCATCAAGTTTGTTGAGCGCATCTTTGCCGTCAGAGGCTTCCATGACCTCATAACCGGCGCCCTTGAGGGTCATGCCCACGACTTGGCGAATAGTTGCCGAGTCATCCACGATCAGGATCGTTTTGCCCATATCTCTCTCCTAGAAAAATGTGATGTCGGCGCTGCTTGGTTGCGCGTTGACAGAACGGGTGGTGCGACCATGGTGAATATTGCGCTGTTCGTCGGTGGCGTATGAGAGCTCCATCTCTGCCAGCCAGCGATTGGCATCGATCTGGATTGGCCCTGTTGCATTGCTGCTCTGCTCCGAAGCAACCAGATGGCTGGAGAGGCTCTCCATGTTTTGTCTGACGTGGCTGAGGATCTGGCTGACCCTGTCTTGAAATTGCAGCGAGACAATGACGCTGGAGATTTCGCGATGGATATCGGTGCTCTCGTTTTGCAGCAGGGAGGCGGATTCCGCTAGGCTGTCAGTGGCATGGCGAAAACGGGCCAACACCTGTTCGATTGTCTGCTCCGAATTGAGCGCCGAGGCGTGATCCCGTGCGGCAGCATTTTCGGCAATCTGGAAGGCGCGGCCGATAGCAGTATTGATGGTATCCACCTTGTCGGTCATCTTCTGGGCGGTTTCGCTGGAGAGGCGGGAGAGGTTGCGCACTTCATCAGCGACCACAGCAAAGCCACGACCCGCTTCCCCAGCGCGAGCCGCTTCAATGGCGGCGTTGAGGGCCAGCAGGTTGGTCTGGGAGGCTATTTTGGCCACATCCATGGCCATGGTGTTGAGCTCTATGGTGTAGGTGGTCAGGCTTTTTATCTCACCCAGCATGGCGTCCCGATTGGCTTGGGCTGAGTGCAGGATGGCCACTACCTCATTGAGTTGCTGCTGGCTCTCGCTCAAGACTCCTGCCATGCCACGGGAATTGGCATCACCCAGTTCTCCGGCTGCAAGATGAGAAGCATTGACTGCTTCCTCCAGCTTGTTGGCCAAGCCGTTGAAGCGTTGGGTCAGGTCAATCATCGCGGCTTCGGTTTGTTGACGAGAGCTTTCAATTTGCTGGGACCAGATAGGTAGAGCCTTCTCGCACACCTGTTCGAGCCCGATGATGGAGTGGGCGAGAGGATCGGTTGCGACGGTTTGTTCCTCTCCGGCACGATGTCGGTGTGTGTGCTGGTGGAAGTGATTTGATGTCCAGAGGGCGGCGGCAATACCAACCAGCACATTGAGCAGCAGGTAGAGAGGTGACAGCGCATCGGCGAGCTGCAGCAACAGGCAGCTCAGCAGAGCAAGCCCGATGCAGCAAATCCAGCAAACCGGTTCCCAAAGCGGTGTGTTCACGCCACTTTTGTGTTGTGCCATACGTAGCTTATCCCTGTGCAATTATTTGGTAAGAGGTAAAGGCGCAGGACCGAAACAGTCATGGTGCCCCTTGACGCTCTTTTCTTTATTTATAGTTGGCACAATAAGGTTAGCGGAAAAAAATTAATTGGCTGCAAATCGGAGTTGTTTGTATCAGCGATTGCCGTATCAAGCGGCTTGCGAGGTGGGGGGGCAGAGCTAGGTGGGGATGAAAAGGAGAGAAGGAGCCTGAGGATTCAGGCTCCTGATGAGGATCAAGCCTCGTTGGCGTGAGCCTTCTGGCAACCTTCAACTGCGTGGGCAATCAGTTCCAGCGCGCTCTTGTCACACGGGGGCAGTTCGGCATCGCACGCCTTGATAGGGGTGACGCGATCGCCCCACTTGATGATGGCGGCGCCCCAGGTCAGACCGGCACCGAAGGCTGCGGTCAGCAGATAGGAGTTCGGCTTGACGCGGCCCTGTTCCAGCGCTTCGCACAGGGCGATGGGCACGGTGGCGGCGGAGGTGTTGCCGTAGTTTTCGATGTTGACCATTACCTTCTCCATCGGCGCGTTCATCCGCTTGGCGAGGGTTTCGATGATGCGGATGTTGGCCTGATGGGGGACGATCAGGTCGACCTGCTCCGGCGCAATGCCAGCCTGCGCCAATACAGTGCTGGTGGCTTCCCCCATGCCGCGCACGGCGCGTTTGAAGATCTCCGGCCCTTCGAAGTTGAAGGTGAACAGCCCATCGATATCGGCAAAACGCACCCGATCGGTACCGAAGTTCGGTACGTGCAGGATCTCCCGCGCTTCGCTGTCGCAGCCGAGCTTGTTGGCGATCAGGCCACACTCCTGCTCGCTCGCCTCGATTACCACGGCACCGGCACCATCGCCAAACAGCACGGCGGTATCGCGGCGCGCCCAGTCCAGCAGGTAGGTGAGGCGCTCGGCACCAATCACCAGCACCTTCTTCATCATGCCGGTCTGCACCAGCGAGGTGGCGACCGAGAGAGAGTAGACGAAACCGGTGCAGGCCGCGTTGAGGTCAAACACGGCGGCATTGACGGCGCCCAGCTTCTTCTGCACCGCAGAGGCGGCACTTGGCAGCAGGTTGTCCGGGGTGGCGGTCGCCAGGATGATGCCATCGAGATCGCTCGCTTCCAGACCTGCGCAGGCCAGTGCACGGCGACCGGCCAGGGTGGCGAGATCCGAGGTGCTGACATGGGAGATCCGGCGGGCCTTGATGCCGGTGCGCGGATAGATCCACTCGTCTGACGTATCCATGATGGTGCTGAGGTCGTCGTTGGTCAGCACAGAGGGAGGCAGGCATTTGCCCCAGCCGGTGATATTGGCGTATTTCATCTTGTTACCGCTTCTCAAAGTGGATCGCCCGCGGGCGGAAAATCGTGCAATTATGCCGTACGAGACAACCACTGTCATCTTGTGGTCATGGTTATGTGCGGGGGGATCCGCTGTGTCATCTGGTCGCAAAGGGCTGCAACGTGCTGAACATGGCAGGAAATTTTGCTTAAAACGCGGGACTCCTCTGCCCTAAGATAGGCGTTTCCCCACCGATGAGGGTATCTCCTTGCTCAGAGCCAATCTCAACTTGTTGCCGACCCTCAAGGTGCTGCTGGATACCCGCAATATCAGCCGCGCCGCCGAGCTGTTGCACCTGAGTCAGCCCTCCATCAGCAAGCAACTTGCCCAGTTGCGCAGCGAGTTTGACGACGAGTTGCTGGTGCGGGAGGGGCAACGCTGGCTGCTGACGCCACGGGCCGAACTGTTGGCCGCCCAGCTGGCGGCTTCTCTCGGTGCGCTGGAGCGGCTCTACGAGGCGCCCGGATTTGACCCGAGCCGCTGCGAGCGGGTATTTCGACTCGCCTCTTCTGATTATGTTGCCCAGCATATCCTGCCCGATATCTGTGCCGCGCTCGCCAAAGAGGCGCCGTTGGCGGCGCTGGAGTACAGCCTGTGGGACAAGCGTCTGCTGCCGCAGCTGTGGCAGTCCGAGCTCGATCTGGTCTCTACCATCACCGAGCAGGTACCGGAGCAGATCCGTGGTCTGCATCAGGGGGAAGATCGGCTGGCGGTGCTGATGGGATGTCACCACCCGCTGGCAGGCAAGACGCTTAATCTCGATGACTATCTCGCCTGGCCTCACCTGCAGGTGAGTGGCGGTGGCGACAAGGACAGCCCGGTGGAGCAGGTATTGGCGCCGCAGGGACTGAGTCGGCGCTGGTTTGCCAGAGTACCCTTCTTTCAGGCGGCAGTGGAGGTGTTGCTGCGCACCGATTGCCTGATGACAACCCCGGCCCATATCGCCTGGCAGCTCTCCTGCGGCCATGAGCTCACCTTTGTCGATCTGCCATTTGCTACCCGCGACCAGCAGTATCATCTGCTGTGGCATCAGCGCCACCATCAGGATCCGGCCCACCGCTGGTTTCGCGAGCTGGCCTACCCATTCCTGCGGGATCACCTGCAACGTACCGTCGGCGAGAGTCGCAAGCTGCTCGGTCTCGGCGGTTAGCCGCAGTCAGTTGTGTGGTGCCATAGCCATTGGTTATGGAATCTATTCATAACTTTCACTACTGGCATAATGGCTCAGCCCGTACCCTGAATGCAGGTCATCATATCGAGCATATAAAGAGGAAATGCATGGAACTGACGAGTTGGCTGGCACTGGCCGCAATCTGCGTGATGGGGGCCATCAGCCCGGGGCCGAGTCTGGCGCTGATCATCCGCAACACGGTGCAGGGCGGGCAGGGGCATGGTGTCGCCACTGCGCTCGGCCACGGCCTCGGGGTTGGTATCTATGCGCTGGTCACCGCGCTCGGCCTCTCCATTTTGATCACCCAGACCCCAATCCTGTTTGATCTGATCCGCTACGGCGGTGCTGCGTTTCTTGCCTGGCTTGGGGCGAAAGCCCTGCTGGCAAAACCAGCCAGTGGTGAAGCGAGTGAAGAGGTGCACCAGCTGCGTGGTCGGCAGGGAGCCTTTGAAGGTTTTATGGTGGCCTTTCTCAATCCCCAGCTGGCGGTCTTCTTCATCGCCCTGTTTAGCCAGTTTGTGCGGGCCGATACCGGCTGGAGCGAAGGTGGCATCATGATGCTCACCGCGGGCGGGATCGATGCCGTCTGGTACGTGCTGGTGGCGCTGGTGCTCTCGCGCGGGCCTGTGCTGGCATGGCTTAAAGCCAAATCCTTTGTGATCGATAAGGTGAGCGGGCTGGTGCTGCTCGGGCTGGCACTCAAGGTGGTTATCTAATCCTGCATTTTGCGGATACCTTAAGCGGGATCAAGGCATGCGGGTGGTGAATGGGCTAGAGTAGCGCCCATTTGCTGTCCGCCCTGATCCCGAGACCATGCACCAGAACAAGCACCCGTTAAGCCACAACAACCGGTTGGAGCTGCTGGCTCCGGCCAAGAACCTCGCCTACGGCATCGAAGCCATCAACCATGGTGCCGATGCCATCTACATGGGCGGTCCTGCCTTTGGCGCCCGCAGTGCGGCGGGCAACTCCATCGAGGATATCGAAGCGCTGGCACGTCACGCCCACCGTTTCGGCGCCCAGGTCTTTGTCGCCTTCAACACCCTGCTGCATGATCATGAGCTGGAGCAGGCCCGGCGGCTGACCCACCAGATCTACGAAGCCGGTGCCGATGCGCTCATCGTGCAGGATATGGGACTGCTGGCGCTGGATTTGCCTCCCATCGCGCTCCATGCCAGTACCCAGACCGACAACCGCACGCCGGAGAAGGTGAAGTTTCTGCAGGATGTGGGTTTCTCTCAGGTGGTGCTGGCGCGCGAACTGTCCCTTGCGCAGATCCGCGAGATCAGCGTGGCGACCAATGTGCAGCTGGAGTTCTTTATCCACGGTGCGCTCTGTGTCTCCTACAGCGGCCAGTGCAATATCAGCCATGCCCGTACCGGCCGCAGTGCCAACCGTGGCGAGTGTGCCCAGCTCTGTCGCTTGCCCTGCTCGTTGCAAAAGCCGGACGGTGAAGTGCTGGTGGCCGACAGCCACCTGCTGTCGCTCAAGGATATGGATCAGACCGACAACCTGGAGGCCTTGATCGAGGCGGGGATCCGCTCCTTCAAGATTGAAGGGCGCCTCAAGGGGCTCGACTACGTCAAGAACGTTACCGCCTGGTATCGCCAGAAGCTCGACGCCATTCTGGATAGCCGCTCCGATCTGGTGGCCGCCTCGGCGGGTCGTTGCAGCTACAGCTTCACGCCTGACCCCAAGAAAAGTTTCAACCGCGGCAGCACCGATTACTTCCTCCATGGCCGTCATCAGGGTATCGACTCCACCAAAAGCCCGAAATATGTGGGCGAGCCGCTGGGGCGGGTCACCAGGGTGACCCGTGACGGTATCGAGATCGATGGCAAACAGGTCACCCTCAACAACGGCGACGGTCTGGGCTTCTTCAAGCCGAATAACGAGCTGGTGGGGATGCGTCTCAACAAGGTCGAAGGTAAGCAGTTACTCCTGTCTGAACGCATGCCGGGGCTGAAGGTGGGGACCGAAATCTACCGCAACCACGATCAGGCGTTCAGCAAGATGCTGGAGAAGGCGAGCGCAGATCGCCGCATCCGGGTCGATATGGTGCTGGCAGAATGCGATGAGGGCGTGAGCCTCACGCTCACCGACGAACAAGGCATCAGTGCCGCAGTGACCCTGCCTTGTGACAAACAGCCTGCCGACAACCCGGAGCGGGCGCTGCAACAGGCGCGTGACCAGCTCGGCAAACTCGGCAATACCCTGTTTGTGGCGCGCAAGATTGAGTTGGCATTTACTCACCCGCTATTTATCGCCGCATCACAGCTCAACGGTTTGCGCCGGGAGGGCATCGCCGCGCTGGAGGTGGCGCGAGTGGCCAGCTACCAGCGCCCCGAGCGACGCATCGCCCTGCGGGATATCAGCTATCCCCAGCACCGCCTCTCCTACCTTGGCAACGTGCTGAACAGCGCCGCCGAGCAGTTCTTCCGCGAACACGGGGTGGAGCGCATCGCTCCCGCCTATGAGGCGAACAAGGAGGAGCGGGAAGTGGTGCTGATGATCACCAAGCACTGCATCCGCTATAGCCAGAACCTCTGCCCGAACGAGGTGCCCGGTCTCAAGGCCGAGCCGCTGGAGCTCAAGATGGGTAAAGACACCTTCCGCCTGCGTTTTGACTGTAACCGCTGCGAAATGCATGTGATGGGCAGCCTGAAACGCTGATCAATGAGCCCCTTTCTCCATCCGGAAAGGGGCAATTTTTATCGCAGGTTCTCTGCCTACCCTCCTTTAATTGTCCCTCTCCAGCGCCAGCAGCGTTTTTTTAATCTCCAATCCCCCCGCATAGCCGGTCAGGCTGCCGTTTTGGCCGATCACCCGATGGCAGGGGACGATGATCGAGAGCGGATTGCGGCCATTCGCCGCGCCCACTGCCCGCACCGCATCGGGTTTGCCGATGGTGCGAGCGATATCGCTGTAGCTGCGGGTCTCGCCGTAGGGGATGTCGCACAACGCTTGCCATACTGCCTGCTGAAAGGCGGTGCCACGGGCGGCAAGGGGCAGGGAGAAGCGCTGCAAGCGACCGGCAAAATAGGCGTCAAATTCGGCGAGGAAGGGAGCCAGCGCTTCGTGATCTTGCTGCCAGCTACTCATATCGGGCAGTGCCCGCAGGCCCGTCACAAAGTCCACGTGCACCAGACCGGATTCATTGATGGCGACCAGCAGATCGCCGCAGCGGGTCGGCAGGATATCGTAGCGGATCATGGTGTTATCTCCTGTTGTTGGGTATCTGGCTGTTGTTCGTTGCCAGTGGCACGGAGTAGCAAATCGGGCGCTTCGCTCATGGCGTGCCACAGCCAGCTGGCCGCATAGCTGCGCCACGGTTGCCACGCCGCACTTTGCGCCAACACCTCTTTCACCGGCAGCTTGGTGCCGCCTCCGAGTGCCTTTTGCAGCACCAGATCGGAAGCGGGGAAGGCATCGGTATCCATCCCGCAGCGCAGCCGCCAGTAAGAGACCGTCCAGGGGCCTATGCCCGGTAGTGCCAGCAACTGCTCGTCACTGGCTGTCGTGAGGGTCAGCTCGCCACTGGCCAGCGCCTGTGCCACGCCCCGCAGGGTGCGAATGCGGCTGCCGGGCATGCCGATACCGTCGAGATCGAGTTCGCACAACTGGGCGGGGGTCGGTAGTTGCGCCACCCCGAATTGCGCCTCGGTACGGGCTACCAGTCGCCCGAGTATGGTGATGGCTCCCTTGACCGACACCTGCTGGCCGACGATGGCGCGCAGCATCACCTCGTATTCGTCCCAGCCACCCGGCAGCCGTACACCGGGCCAGCACGCCTGCAAGCGGGCGAGCAGCGGGTCCTGACCGAGCAGATCACCGATCCGCTGCATGTCGGCATCGAGATCCCACATCCGGCGCACCCGATAGAGCAGATCGGGCAGCGCCGCGAGCGGCAGATCATGGACGGTAAGCTGCAGGCTGTGCCCCTTGCCCTGCGCGATACGCACTAGCGCGACCTGATCGCCGACTCGGTAGCGCCGCTCATACACCTCGCCATCTACCCGCTCCAGTCCCGGGATTGCCCGCAGCCGGTAGAATGCCTGCATGGCCGCCACGTCATACGGGGGGCGGTAGGGCAGTTGCAGCGCCAGGGTTGCGCCACTCGGTTGATCGCTCATCTGCTCTGGCGCGTCATCGTGCTGCTCCTGCTGGCGCAGGGTGCGTGGGGCCAGCCCGTAGGCGTTGAGCCAGGCGTCATTGAAGCGGCGGATGCTGGCAAAGCCAGCGGCAAACGCGATGTCGGTGATGGGCAGCCCGGTTTCGGTCAGCAGTCGTTTCGCGAGCAGCAGGCGGCGCGTCTGCTCCACCTGTTTTGGTGAGGCGCCGAGATGTTGCTCGAACTGGCGGCGTAGCGTGCGTTCGCTGATCCCTGCCTCAGCGGCCAGTTCAGCGAGCGTGCCCTCCGCCAGCTCGCCGCGATCGATACGCGCCAGCAGGCGAGCCAGTTCAACCGGCAGATCGCCACGGGCGGCGGGGGCCAGCTCAGGGCGGCAGCGCAGGCAGGGACGCAGCCCATACTGCTCGGCGGCCGCGGCGCTTTGGAAGTAGCGCACATTGTGCTCGTGCGGTGGCCGTGCCGGGCAGACTGGCCGGCAGTAGATGCCGGTCGAGAGCACGCCGGTAAAGAAGCGGCCATCAAAGCGAGCATCGCGGGCGAGCCGTGCGGCATGGCACTGCTCACGGCTGAGGGTGTTGATCACCTCATCTTGTGACGACTCTGGGCTGGGCTTTGCATTCATGGTGTGGGCGGCTTTGCTGGAATAGATGGCAAGAGAGTAAGGGGGCTCAGGGGCTGTGACTAGCCAGAAACGGACAGGGATAGCAAAAATTGGCCAAAGGTTATTTTGCTCTTTTATTGCACGGCCGGGTTTCACTCTTCGTCACGCTGTTATTCATGTATCGCGGCTCGGCAGAAGGGGGCATAACGGATGGGTCGGAGGCACGATTGGCCTAGCTTTATTTGCTTAGCGAGATTAGTGGCGGCGAGAACTGCTTAAAGATTAATAACAGATCACATAACTATCTTTTTTATATTGAGTGTGGCGATTTTGTGTTGTTCAATCGAGTCAGTTAATTTTTGATAATTATTAAGTCATCGCATTTGCGGCCCAGGGCCGACCAATAACAACAACACTTGCCAAGGATGATAAGTGAACGACTGTAAGGCATGGCCCCATTGCCGGGGGTTTAGTCTGATCGAGTTGTTGATTGCCATGACGGTTGTCAGCATTCTCGCGGCCATCGCGTTGCCTGCGTATCAGGGTTATCTGCAACAGGGACGTCGTTACGAAGCACAGCAGCAATTGCTGGCGCAGGCGCTCGCCCTCGAACGTATCTATACCCAACAGGGCCGTTATCCCGACACGTTTGCCACCCCTTCCAACACGGATTTCTACCAGTTCAGCTACAGCCAGCAAGATGCTGGCGACTACCTGCTCAAAGCCATTCCAACGACGCGTCAACAGGATGAGTGCGGCACTCTGACCCTCGATCAGACCGGTTATCGCGCGGCCAATCGCCATGACTGCTGGGGATCATAAGATGAACGTGCGCGGATTTACTCTGATTGAGTTGATGATCACGGTCGGCATCGCCGCCATCTTGCTATTGGTCGGGTTGCCCTCCATGAGTCAGCGCCTCGCGGCCGAACGGCTCGATCGCAGCGCGACCGAGCTCGCGTCTGCCTACCGTTTTGCCCGCAGTGAAGCGGTCAAGCTGACCTTGCCGGTGGTGCTGCAGGGCACCGAGAACGGTGGCTGGGAGGTGATGGCTGACAGCAAGTTGCTGCGTCAGGCGGCAGCACCTGCTGGCGGAGTGGTGATCAAGCCGTTTGACCCCATCCAGATCGCGCCAACCGGCAGCAGCAGCCACGCCGAGATCATTCTGGCCAATCGCCTCGGTGAGCAGCGGGTGCTCTGCGTGGCCCCGAGCGGCCAGCTGCTGCAAGGGAGCTGCTCATGAGACACGCCGCACTTGCCCGCCAGCAGGGCTTCAATCTGGTGGAGATCATGGTCTCCATGGTGTTGGCGGTGATGGTGTTTCTCGGTCTCGCCAAGGGGCAGGTGGTCTCGTTGCAGCAGGCGCATTACAGCTTGCAGAGCACGCTGGCCACGATCGAGGCGAGCAACAGCGTGGAGCAGATCTGGAGCTCGCTGTGTGAAGTGCAGCGCAAGCCCGAGCGGTTCACCCAGGCCGATTTTCTTGCCCGCTTCACCCTGCAGGATGGCCACCGGCTGGTGCTGCCGAACCGTTATAGCGACAACTTTGTGGTCGCTATCGAGTGGCAGGATGAGCGGGTCTCCGGCGCCAAGCGGGTAGAGCTGAACGCAGGATTTCCGCCCTTATGCTGAGCGTCCCCTCACTGCAACGAGGCGTCAGTCTCGTCGAGCTGATGATCTCCATGGTGCTCGGTCTGATGTTGATGCTGGCGATTTTTGCCGGTTACGCCCCGATCAAGAGTACGGTCGAGCAGAGCAAGGCGCTGGAGCAGGCGAACGAAGTGCTGCGCTTTGCCACTCTCACCTTTACCAACAGCATCAAGCAGGCGGATCAGCTGATAGCGGTCACCCCTGATCGCCTGACGCTTGCCTTCAAGGTAGAGGGGGGCAGTCCGGTGCTCTCCTGCCTTGGCAACCAGAAAACCACCGATTTTACCGAGCAGTACCGCTTCACGCCGCCGGTACTCAGTTGCGATGACGGAGATGGCCCACGCCTGTTGCTGGCCCATCTTCAGGATCTTGAATTCGGCCAGCAGGGTGCACTGGTCAATATCCGCATCTTGCCCGAAGGGCTGCCCAGCAATCTGGCACCGGGAGTAGAGGTGCAGGTGGCCCGCCGCAAGGCGGTCTGGGAGGCAGCGTTGGCCACATCCGGTGCCAACGCCACAGCAGGGGGAGCGGGATGAACAAGGGATTGAGCGTGCAGCGGGGAGCCGTACTGCTGGTTGTGCTGGTGGTGAGCCTGCTGTCGAGTCTGCTGGTGTTTACCAGCATTCAGGAGAACCAGTTGCAGACTCGCCTGAGCGGCAATTTTCACAAGAAGATCAATGCGCAGCTCAGTGCCGAGCAGGGGATGAACGACAGTTATCGCGCCCTGCATCAGGCCCTTGGCGCCGAACCTAGGATAGAGTGGGCTCAACTGGTGCAGAAGGTGCCAAGCAATGGCGAAGGAGCCATGGCGGGCAGCCGCTTTCGCATCGAGCAGCTTGATGCCTCCGCCGGCAGCAAGCTGGCGTTGCAGAGCCATGGCCGCTATCTGGAGGGGAATGCCAGCCTCAACGCGCTGTTTGCCCTTAAGCGCGAGCCGGGTAATCTCATCTTTCAGGATTCGGTGGTGGCGTGTGAAGGGCTAAGCCTCTCCGGTAGCGGTTTTATCGACAGCTACGATTCGCGCAAGGGGGCGTACAAGGAGTCTGTTTCCGGGACTCTTAATCAGGGGCAAAACGCCAAGGTGGCGACTGTCAGCGACAAGGCCAATGTAGTGCTCGCCGGGCACTCCCCCATCTGGGGTGATGTGCGGGCGACCGGCTCGGTGACCTTGAACGGCTCTTCACCTGTTGCAGGTAATGTACTTGCTGGCGGCGATATCACCATTTCTCCCTCTGATGGGGTCGTCAGGGTTGAGGGCAGCGTAAACGGGAGTGGAAATTTTGCCTTGCAAGGGGGGCATATTGCCGGAGCTGTTGCAATCAATGGTGATGTCTCTATGGGTCATGGCACAAGCATTGCTGGCGACAAGTTGAACTATGGTGGGAACGGGGCATTCCTTGATGCCAAGCATCAGAAGTATCTGGATCCCCAATACCGCACTCATCCCAAGCTGCCACCGGTAGCCGGGCAGGTGTGTGACCCGCTCAATGTGGCCGCGCTGCCCAAATCGTTCCCTCCTGCAACGCTGCCCATCAATGGCCCGCTGACGCTCGGGGCCACCCAGCAGATGGTGCTGACCACGGATCCTGCCACTGGCTCGGTCACCAGCAACAACCAGCATAAGCCCGGGCTGCCGCTACCCGGCAAGGGGGAGTTGTTTGGCAAGGAGCAGACCGTTTACAAGCTCGACAGTCTCAATATGGGGGCCGATGCCAGTCTCACCATCAAGGGGGATGTGGTGCTGCTGATCGACAAGGATTTCACCATGACTGGCAGCAACAAGTTGACGGTGAGCGAGGGCAGTAGTCTGACCCTGATCGTCAGCGGCAAGGTCGATCTTGGGGCCGGTGCTGAGGTGACGGCAGCCAAGCAGGGGCTGACCGCTGGCGGTACGCCTGCTATCTCCATCTATTCCGCCTATAGCGGCAAGGATGGGATCAAGCTGTCGGGCAATACCCCGCTCTATGCCGCCCTCTATGCCCCGCTGACCGAGATGCAGATCAGCGGAAGTGGCGGTCTGTACGGGGCGGTGCGGGCAAAATACCTGACCGAGAGTGGCGCGGGCGGTGTGCACTATGACGAGGCGCTGGGCATGGCAGATCTGGGGGACGATCAGGGGCCGCCGCCGACACTGGCGCTGCGGCAGTGGCACTTTGTGCAGTGAGGCTGGCGAGCCGCTAAAAAGGATCGAACGGGGCGCGCAACTGTGAGAAGGTGGAGATCTGTCCACCCAGCCATTCACTGTTGAGGAGAGCTCCATGCCAGGCCCCGCTCGCGCCGGTGCCCTGATCTATGCCAAGGATCCGGGCCTGCTGACCCACTTTTACCGTACATTGCTGCAGATGGTGGTCTGCAGTCAGGATGAGCAGCTGGTGGTGCTGGAAAACAGCGATATCCAGCTGCTGATCCACGCCATTCCCGAGCCTTATGCCGGGCAAGTTGTTATCAAGCGGCCGCCAGCACTGCGGGAAGAGGGGGCCATCAAGCTGTTCTTCACCGTATCCAGCCTCGCCTGGGCGGAAGCGAAGGCGGCGGATCTCGGCGGCGGTTTGCTGCCACAGCAGTGGACAGGGCCCGGCTTTGTGGTGCGCAACGCCTTCGATCCGGAGGGCAATATCCTGCAACTGCGCGAGTTGCTGGGTTCCCCTGATCCTCTCTGAATTTTCTCTTTTGACAGCATGGTGGTGGCGGCCTGCTGTGCCATGCACCGCCATAAAAACGGGGCCCTGTAGTGGTCAACTAAAAAGGGCCCCGCTCTGCTGTTAGCTTACTGCGCTCATTACTTCAGGTAGCGCTGTTCCAGATGCTGGCGCAGCCAGTGTGGGTTGAGCGCTTCACCGGTGGCGCGGCGCACCAGCTCGTCGGTGCTGTGCAGACTCCCCTGTGACCAGATGTTGCGTCCGAGCCAGCCGAAGATCTCCGGCAGGCGGCCCGCCGCGATCACCTCACCCATGCTGCCCAGCTCTTTTTCGAGGGCAAAACGCAGCTGGGCGGCATACATGGCACCCAGGGTGTAACTCGGGAAATAGCCAAACGAGCCGTCGGTCCAGTGAATATCCTGCATGCAGCCATTGCGGTAGTTGCCCTTGGTGGAGAGCCCCAGCCACTGCTGCATCTTGGCGTCCCACAGCTCGGGGATGTCGGCCACCTCGATCTTCCCTTCCACCAGATCGCGCTCCAGCTCGTAGCGCAGGATAACGTGGGCCGGATAGGTCACCTCGTCGGCATCGACCCGGATAAAGCCCGGCTCGACCCGGCTGTAGAGCTTGGCCAGATTGTCCGGCGCAAATGCCGCCTGCTCGCCGAAGTGGTGACGAATACGTGGCGCCAGCAGCGCGAGGAAGGTCGGATGATGCCCCAGCTGCATCTCGCAAAACAGGCTCTGGCTCTCGTGGATCGCCATGGAGCGGGCCTCGGCCACCGGCTGGCCCAGCAGATGGCGCGGCAGCCCCTGCTCGTAACGGGCGTGGCCGGTCTCGTGAACTATGCCCATCAGGCTGGAGACAAACTCCTGCTCGTTGTAGCGGGTGGTGATCCGCACATCGGTCGGCACGCCGCCACAGAAGGGGTGACTGCTCACATCGAGGCGGCCGTGTGCGAAATCAAAGCCGAGCAGTCCCATCACCTCCTGACCGAGCGCTTGCTGGGTCGGGATGGGGAAGGGGCCTTGCGGCAGTAGCAGGGCATCGCCCTTCTGCTGTTCACTCACGGTCTGGATAAGAGCCGGCAGCCAGCTGGCCAGATCGCCGAAGATCTGATCGAGCCGCGCGCTGGTCATGCCCGGCTCATAGAGCGCCAGCATGGCGTCGTAGGGGCGCACGCCAAGCGCATCGGCCCGCAGCTGCGCCACTTCACGGGAGAGTTTCACCACCTCCTCGAGATTGGGGGCAAAACCGGCCCAGTCGTTGTTCTTGCGCTGGCTGCGCCAGGCGTGCTCGCACTTGCTGCCAGCGAGCGACAGCGCTTCGACCAGCTCACCGGGCAGCAGGCTTGCATCTTGCCACTGGCGCTTGATCTCGCCGAGGTTGGCACGTTGCACTTCATCGAGCGGTTCGCTCTCGGCCCTGGCAATCCAGTCGCCCAGCTCGGGAGCGGTGCGCTTCTGGTGGATCAGCAGACCGAGTTCGGCCATCGCTTCGGCGCGGGCATTGTTGCCCCCTTCCGGCATCATGGCTGCCTGATCCCAGCCGCAGATGGCGGCGAGGTGGCTAAAGCGGTGGATCTGCTGCTGATGTTGTTCAAGCTTTTGATATGACATGGGATTGTCCTTGTTATCGTCCCTGATGGTATGCCGCCCCGTACCTGGCATGATCGGGGCCGTTCGATGCTAACACCGCCGCTGTATAGTTGACCACCTTCATGCTGGCGGGCCAAAGGTATGGTGGCGAGAGGCGGATTAGCCGAGCCGCTTCTGGTGCCGTTCGCGGTTTTCCGCTTTTTTGCGTTCGCTTTTACGCAGCAGCACGTATAGAGCACCGCTGCCGCCGTGGCGACGCTCGGCACTGTGGATCGCCATGACGGCGGGCAGTTGCGGCAACCAGGCGCTGACATAGCTTTTCAGCAGGGCGCGCGGGGTGCTGCGCTCCCCCTTGCCGTGCAGGATCAGCAGGCAGCGGATATCCCGGACTTCACAATCCGCAATGAACTGCACCAGCGTCTGGCGCGCCTCATTGAGGGTTTTCTGGTGCAAGTCCAGACTTGCCTGCAGCTCATATTTGCCGAGCCGCAGCTTCTTGTAGACCCCCTCCTGCACCCCATCGCGTTTGAAGCCGACGATTTCGTGCGGATCGCGCATCTCGATGGCCTCCATGGTGAGGTGGTCGAGGGCGAGTTGTTCGGCAGTGGCAGCCTGGCGGCGAGCGAGCTGCGCCTCGGTCGGGGCGGATTTGGCCGCATGGGGATGGATGTTGTCGCTGCGAATGGGCCGTACGTCGGCCACTTCATTCATAAATAGCGAGAGTTCGTCGTTATGAGACACGGCAGGCTCCCCATAAGAAAAAGTGGGGGCCATTATAACGGCCGCAACCGGCACAGAAAACGGGGAAAGGGGCAGGTGATAAGGGGCGCCCAGCATGGACACTGGTGCAGTCTGGCCCGGGAATCACAGTCGCGAACCATAAAACAGCACAGGCGGTCAGTGTGAGCTGCCGCCTGTGGTCAGAGGATTATTTGCCCTCTTTGGGTTGTTGAGAATGGGGTTGCTGTGAATGAGGCGGTTGCGAGTGCATCACCTTGTAGATGAAGTAGGCCGCGTAAGAGCTGATCAGCAAGAAGGTGCCGATAATCACCAGCATCGACATCAATCCCACGCTGTTGCCAAACATCAGGTCCAGCCAAAAGTCCATTTTATTGCTCCTGTCACCCGGTTGATGACAGGCATGATAAATACCTCTTTGCCCCGTCCGGGATGATCCCGATCAACTCCCTTGCAGGTTGTTTAATAACCAGTGTGTTCTGTGATCATTCTCACTGGACTCCTTGCTACCGAGCCTGCACAGGGCCCGGTGTGGTGAGCGGGGTAATGCGCCACCCTTGCTGCTCCAGCAACGCCAGCAACCCCTGTTCGCCGTAAAGGTGCAGGGCGCCTACCACGATAAAGCTCTCGTTGGGCAGGGTGGACCATTTTTTCAGCCAGTTATGGTTGCGCTCGGCCAGCAGGGTCTGCTCCATCCAGCTTTGTAGCGCGGGGGGAGCCATCTCCTCCTTGAGCAGATTGATCAGCGTCGCCTCATCTCCCTGCTGCCACGCCTTCATCACGGCGGCGAAACCACTCTCCAGCATCGGTAGCTCATCAAGGGTGCTGGCGAGCATCAGGGTCTGGTTGTCACCCACGCTAGCCAGATAACCGAGCTGCTCCAGCAGGGTTTCAAAGCCCACCACCGGTTTGCCCTCTTTGGCGGCCCGGACGGCAAAGTGCTGGTCTATCCCGAGTTCACTCTTGAAGTCGGAGCGGGCCATGGCGGCCTGGGTCAGGGTAATGGCGGCAAACCATGGGCGCAGGGTGGCGAGGGTCGCCTCGTCGATGCCATAGCGGGCACCCGCCATCAGGGTGCGTTGATAGAGCTCGGCAGGCAGATGATCCTTGAGCGGTTTGCCATCCACCAGTCGGGTGAGGGAGCCGGTCTGTTGCCACTGATCCGGCGTGATGCTGTTCATGTCCACCTCCATCACCAGTGCGCGACTCTGCAGCCAGGCACGCTCCACCGGCTCGGGAAGAGGATAGAGGGAAGGTTTGCCCGCATGGATGGAGCCCAGCAGCCAGTGTTGCTGGTTGCCCTTGCTCACCCGATAGAACGCGGGATCGGCAAAGGCGTGCAGCGGTAGCAGCAGGCAGAGCAGGAAGGCAAAGAGGGTGCGATGAAAACTCATGGGGATCCTTAATGTGCGCCGGGTGACTTCTCTTGCTGACAATAACCCCTATGATAAGTCCTCATTTCAGATAACCAAGAGGTTTGCCATGCCCCATCTTCGTTTTCGCGCCGTGACGCTCGATACCCTGCAACAGGTGAGTGGCCCGCTACTGGCCGAGTTTTGCGAGCTGACCGGCGGCAAGCCGGAGTTTGTCACCATGGAGCGGGTGGAGAGCAGCTGGATCCGCAACGGCGAGCCAGAGGCGGGTTTTCCGTTTGTCGAGCTGCACTGGTTCGAGCGGCCACAAGAGATGCAGGACACCGCCGCGCGCCTTATCACGCGCCATTTGAAGCAGGTGCTGGGGGAGCAGACCTATGTGGTGGTGCAGGTGATTCCCTTGGTCAAGAGTGCCTACTACAGCAATGGTGAGCACTATTGAAGAGGGGGATAAACAAGGTTGGCGGGACAGGTGACGCCGCTACCCGGCTAACGCCACCTGGGCGACCGGGTACTTGGTCGCCAATCACGGGATCAGGCTGATTTGGCCAGCAGTTTATCGAGCCAGCGAGTGGGCAATACCCGTCGCAAGAAGGCAAACAGCCGGGTTGGTGTGGTCACCGGATAGCGCGCCTTGGGATGGGCGTGGGTCAGTGCATGGAGCAGCGGAGGGATGCAGGCTTCGCTTGGGAGGGTAAAGCCGCTGGTTGCCCCCTCTTTTTCCAGCCGCGTCAGGGTCTGGCGGTAGGCCGATTGATGACGGCTCTGGGCCGGCTCGATGTGCCGCAAGAAGGCGCTGCGGGCATTGGCACGAAAACGGGTATCGATGGGGCCCGGTTCAATCAGGCTGATATGTACCCCGCTGCCCGCCAGTTCGAGGCGCAGAGTGTCGCTATAACCTTCCAGCGCAAATTTGCTGGCGTTGTAGGCGCCGCGATACTTCATGGCAACCAGCCCCAGTACCGAGCTGTTCTGCACTATCCGCCCCTCTTTGGCCTCCAGCATCGGCGGCAGCACCTGACGGATCAGATGGTGCCAGCCAAACAGGTTGGTATTGAACTGCTCCCTGAGCGCCTCGGTGGGCAGATCTTCCAGCGCCCCGGGTTGGCCATAAGCGCCATTGTTGAACAGGCCATAGAGGCGCCCGCCTGCCAGATGGAGCGCCGCACTGGCCCCCAGTTCGATGGAAGCAGGGTCCGCCAGATCCAGCTGTACCGCCAGCAATCCCTGTTGCTGCAGACGGGCCACATCTTCCGCCTTGCGCGCCGAGGCGATCACGGTAAAACCGTGCTGCCCGAGCGCCTGTGCGGCGGCGAGGCCAATTCCGCTGGAACAACCGGTGATCAGAACAAAACGGGGCATGATGGGAAATCTCTATGCGATGTATCGCTTGAGGATACATGAAACAAAAGCCCGCATAAAAGCGGGCTAAGTGTGATAAACAGTACTTCTTACAGGTTTTGCGCTGCCCAAGAGATAAAATCGCGTTTCTCGGTTGGGGTCATTTTGTCAAACCAGAATCGCGCTTGTTGGGAAGCTGAGTCACTGATATCGGAAGGCTGAATGGGTTTTGTGGCTACTGCTGCGGGAATCACGTTGCTGCCTTGTGTCGGCAAGTCATATACGTTTTTCACATTACCCTGCATTGCTCCTGCCAGTTGAGGTAGCGCCGCTGGTTGGTTGCTACGGTTAAATGCGTCAAGCTCTTCGCCAAAATTACGAAGCACGGACATATTGGTCATAGAGACCAGCTCACCAAGTTTGTATGAAACGGTGTTGCCGGATGACGAGAGTTTCCATTGTGGTTGTTTGTCAAACGCCTCTCCTCGTTCCCATGTTTGCAACCTCGGTGCTTCTACCGATATCGCTTGGTTTGCAGCATTAAATGTCAAGACATGTACGTGAGAGTTATATTTTTTTGTATTGTTTTTATCTTTGACTAATTGAGAGATTTTAATCGCAATTTGATTGTCTCCGTCGGGCAAAGATTGATTGTCTACCTTGCCAATAAACAGCGGGGAGTCAACCGGAATACCATTGACCGCAACGAGTTCTACCCCTCTGCCTATTTCCAGATTGACTGCAGCCTGACTGACAGAGGGTAGTGTGGCGATTAATGCTGCCATAATGGTCTTTTTCATTTCTGGTTTACCTCTTGTCTTCATCACAACTAAAAAGGCGGGCCCTGTAAGGGCCCGCCAAGTAGGCATTAAATACAGGGAACACAAGCCAGGGTTTAGAAGTAGTATTCTACGCCCATGCCTAGACCAAACTCTTTATCACCATCTTGTACCACTGACAGACCACGGCGCTGCAGATAGTAAGGACGAACATAGGCAACGGCCGAGTCATCCAGGAAGTACATGGCTTGACCGGAGATGATGGAGTCGCTGAACTCGCTCGCCTTAAAGTCGCCAGCCGCTGTTTCAAATTCAGGCTTCAGGTTGGCGGCATAGGCGAGTTTGAACTGCCACAGACCGGTATTGTATACAGTGGCCAGGGTGTAGCTATCTTGTGACATACCGTTCAGCGTCGTGGTGCCTACACCGATAACATTCAGGTCCATGTCGGAATAATCGGCGGTCAGGCGCTTATAGGCACCGTAGAAACCGAGGCCATTGTCAAAGTTGAGCTCGAAGCCCAGCAGATAGGCATTTGAGTCGCCTGTTCCGCTAGTATGCGTCAGGAGTGCATTAGCTGTATTCTTATTATTTTCATCGATCTTAGCGAGCTTCTGCGTTCCATGAAACGCGCCCTCTCCGATTTTGCGGTCAGTACCTTTTTCATAGGTCGCGTGCAGAGTCAGCGGACCGGTATTGTAGTGGGCGCCCAAGCCATAGAAGTTGGAGCTCGCATCATTGGTATTGTTACCACGGCCCAGCGCCAGGTTGTAGCTGAAGCCGCTATGGTTGGCGGAGTCAAAGCGGATCATGTTGGATTGACGATCGTAGTTACCACCACCGATGATGTCGCCGCGCCAGTCCATCACTTTACCGGTAGAGATACTGCTGTACGGCCAGTCAAGCACTTCATAGAGCGGTGTTAGCATACGGCCTGCGCGAACTTTACCTATCCCTTCCCACTCGAAACCACCGAAGGTATCGCGCACCCCCAGCTTGCCGTCACCGCCAGACTCACCGACGTTGCCGGATTCGATTTGCCAGATAAACTTGGGGCCGTTGGCAAAATCCTTGCTGCCACGGAAACCGATGCGAGATTCATTTTCGATCTTGATGGGGTTCTCGTATCCGCCATTGGCATCAACGGTTGCCCAGTCAGCACCAGTCCAGGCAGAGATTGCGATCTGGCCATAGATGTCGACATTCTTGATATCTGCATGAGCAGGCAGTGCGAAAGCTGAAGCAATTACAACAGCCAGTGCGGATTTATTGAACATAAGATAGCTCCTGATTTTATGGACTTAGCTTTTTTTTTCGGCAGTTGGCTGTGTGCCTTCCGCTCGATTATCGGTATTGCAATCAACACCCCGAAGGGCAAAAAATCTTGTCTTGGCTACCTGCAACCCGGATGTCTTGGCACATCTGTAGTTGGCAGTCCTGATCATCACATGTTGTTTTTTTATGTTCCGATTCTTGGCTATCGGACAACCCCAAGAGTACGTTCGCGGTGCGAAATATCAATGAAAAGTTCCCTCAAAGTTTCAAAAGTATGACCGAGTGCAAATAATCATGGGCAAGGTCGTAAACAGCCTCATGGCAGGTATCACGGTGATGAGAGCGTTTTCTTGAGGCTGCGGCCAGCGCCAGTGCGGGTTTTCATCCGGTACGGGGGAAGAGGTGTCAGTTAACCTGCCGATAACAGATAATTTTGTGCTACAAAAAAACTTTCCCTCTGGTTGAGGGAAAGTGATCTGGCAAAGATGTGGGGCGAATAGGGGTCAGCCTTGCTGGCCGAGGATGCGGGGGATCTGCTGCGCCTGATGGTGGATATGGGACGAGACCTGCACCGAGAGCTGACTCACCTGACGGGCATGCTGATGGATACGGGCGATCAGATCGGCAAAACTGGCCAGCTTGTGTTCCTGACTTTTGGCGTTGTCGGCCCCCTGCAGGGCGATCACTGCGGTGTTGCGGGCGATCTCCCTCACTGCCTGGGTGGTCTGGCGCAGTTGTTCCGCCTGCGCTCGCTGGCGGCTTGATTCGCTGGTGATCCGGTTCAGTACAGTGCCAAGTTGTTCGCCGGATTGGGTCAGGCGCCCCAGAATATCGGTGATCTGGTTGAGGGATTGCTGGGTATTGGCCGAGAGGTGGCGCACTTCATCGGCGACCACCGCAAAACCGCGTCCCTGTTCCCCTGCGCGGGCCGCTTCGATGGCGGCGTTGAGGGCCAGCAAGTTGGTCTGCTGAGCGATATGACCGATCACATCGACAATGGCCGTCACATCAGCAACCGAGCGGGTGAGGGCTTGCAGCGCCTCATCGCTCTCGTCAATCGCCAGTCCGGTCTGATGAGTGGCGTGCAGCATGCTCCCCACCAGATCTTCGCTCTGGCTCATCGCCTGTTCGTTATGGTGGGCATGCTGGGCGATGTTGGCGGCGACCTGATGGACCTCTCCGGCCAGCTGGTTCAGCTCATCCATCATCTGGCCGCTCTCGTCGACCACCTGTTCGGTGGTGCGGGTGCTGTGGTGGATCTCGTCAACCTGACTGACCATCCCTTGCAGACTGAGGGATACCGCTGATAGCTGCCCCTCTTTTTGTTGTTGGTCCAGTTGCAGACGACCGATCAGCCGATTGTAGCTGGCAACAATATCGGCCAGCTCGTTGCGATCGCGCCCGGTAGGCAACGGCTCGGCCTGCCCTGTCTGATCGAGCTGCAGAAAGGCTCCGCGCAGTCGCAACAAGGGGGCGAGCAGCCAGCGTCGTTGCACCAGCGCAAACAGCAGGGCGACTATCACCAGACAGAGCGCCAGCGTGCCGAGGATGGTGGCCAGCTCCTGATTGACGGCTTGCCGTTCGTGGGCAAGTTGTTCCCCCATCTGTCTGGTCGCTTGCAACATCGCCATGATGTCTTGCTGCACGGTCTGGCGGCCAGCCTGTTGTTGCTGAAGCGCCGTGCGGCTGTTGGCCAATTCCTGCGGATAGCGACCCAGCAGCGAGCGTAATTCGCTGCGCGGTTGATCTCCCAGCTCCTTGCGTACCGGCTCCCCCAGCGTGAATTCATCGGCGGGCGCCTCTTCATACAGGCCGAGCAGCGGCAAGGCTTGCAGCGCTTGCGCCTGTTTTTGCAGTGCCTCCAGCTCGAAGCGGATCCCTTCGAGCAGCTTTTCATTGCCCTGCTCCATATAGCTTTGGCGCAAATGGGCGAGGCGCGGCAGGCCCGCCAGGATCTCGGCCGCACCGCGGCGATATTGCTGTGCCGCGGCAGATTGTTCCGTGTTGGCACCTTGCTCCCCATAGCGGATCAGCTCCATGGCCTGGCTGCCCAGCTCACTCTCGGCATTTTGCAGCAGCAGCTGGCTGTTGCCCGAGAGCTTGCCTGCGGCCTGATAGTCGTGCGCGATGCGCTGCGCCATCTGTTCGAGTTGCTGTCTGAGCGGGGCTGCCACGGCATCATCCTGAGCGGCCAGCGAGGAGAGCGCTTGCTGGCGGACCTTCTCCGCTGCTGTCAGTTGTTGCGGATCGCCGCTGTTGAGGTAGTCACGCAGGCTGTTTTGCAGGGTCACGGTCACCAGTTGTTGCAGCGTCTCGTGCTGATGCTGGGCCTGATTGGTACGGGCAAGCTGCTGCCAGCCGTGGTAGAGGGCCAGCGCCTGTCCTCCCGCGACCAGTAACAAAACAAGGGAGGAGAGGGTGGCGTAATGGGCGATTTTCACGGGGTAATTCCTGTCAGCACAGACCATGGGGGAGCGTGGCCAGAGCCTAAACAGGGATGATGGCGTTTTTATGACAGCATGGTCAGGTGGCCCCATTTTGCCGACTTAACTGGCTGGGGATGCCAGTGCTCTGTTGCGTTGGCCCAGCATACCGAGCAGGGCGCCTCCCATGATAAGTGCGCCAGCAAGCAGATGGCGCGAGGTTAGCGTTTCTCCATTGAGCAACACCAGCAGCAAGGTGCTCAGCAGCGGTGTCAGGTAGGCAAGGGCACCGATCCGGCGTGGATCGCCATCTCGCAGTGCCAGATACCAGGTCACAAAGGCCGCCCCCATGGGCCCCAGCGCCAGCCCGATGATCAGCCACCAGTCACTGGTGGGGATCTGCACGAGCGGCAGGGGCCCCTCCAGCAGACGGGCAAGCAGCAGCGCCAGCAAACCCGCGGGCAGACAGGCTGCCGCAGTGACCACGGCGGGGGCTGGCGGCAGACGGCGTGATAGCACCGAATAGGCCCCCCAGACGACAGCTGCACCGAGCGCCAACAGGTATCCCGGCAGATAGGTCTGTTGCAGTTGCAGCTCGCCGTTGACCATCACCAGCATGGAGCCTGCCAGACCAAAGGCGCCAGCCAGCAGGTGACGGGCATGGAGTGGATGGCCGGGCAACAACAGTGGGGTGAACAGAATGATGCAGAGCGGCCAGAGGTAGTTGATGAGGTTTGCTTCCAGCACCGGGGCATGGCGAAAGCTCATAAAGAGCAGCAGATGGTAGAGCAGCAATGCCGTAACCGTCACCAGCCAGGTAATAGGGCGAGCACGCCACTGGCGCCAGAACGGCAAGGCCCCGACCCCGCAGAAAAACAGCACCAGCCCGACCAGCACCAGTGGTGACACGCTGGTGACCCGTGACGTCAGCGCCGCCAACGAGGCCCACAGCACAATGGTCAGCAGTGCAAAACCGGTGGATCTATCCCACCAGGAACATCCGGACATCCAACACTCCTTTGCAAGATGAAACAGGGCTTGGCCTCAAAGACAAGCCAAAGAGAAGCAGTCTATCAGAGAGCGCATGCTCTGAACGCAGAAAGGAGAGGGTAATTACGGTTGGATGGTCGGATTCATTGTCGCCAAAAACGACCAAGGGGTTAGCATCGTGAAGATGCTAACCCCTTGTTTTATATGGCGCTCCCGACTGGAGCCGAACCAGTGGCCTGTCCCTTAGGAGCCAAGGTTGATAGAGTTTCAGACGGTATCCACTGGTTCTGTGATGGATATTTTTTTGATTAAAAACAGTTATTTAATTAATATATCTGTATCAAGTAGTTTCATAAGGTCTCACTCCAACGCACTGCATTGGAGGGGTACGGGGAGGGGTACGGATGGCGATAAGTAAAGACCTGGAGATCTCGTCACTCAAGCCTGTTGAAGGGGTTAAGGTGAAGCGATATGCGATTCAATCGAAGCATGGTGGCGGGCTCAAGATAGAAATTCGCGCAAGTGGCCTCAAGCGTTTTGTGTATCGCTTCAAGATTGGTGGTAGTGAAGGTGAATTGTTGTTGGGGAGTTATCCAGCTCTAACTTTGGCTAAAGCTAGAGAGGAGCATGGCAAAGCCGTGCAGCTTGTGAAGCGGGGCATTGATCCCACTAAGTTTGCAGCGCAAGAAAAGGCTAAAAATGAAACGGCCCTGACGATGGATGAGTTGCTTGGACGATGGCTCGATGCGCAACGTGTTGCTCAGGTCGTCAAACCCAAAACCCTCCAATGTCATCAAGATCGTTGGAATCGTCATCTCAAGAAGACCCTGGGCAATATTCGCTTAATCGATCTGACTCGTGCCCACTTGGCACAAGCGTTAGAGATAACCAGGCGCGCAACAAAAGACGAAACCCGTAAGGGGCTGGGAACGCTGAATCAGATGTTGGATTATGCGGTGGTTCACTGCCTGATTGAAGCTAACCCAGCAAGGCTATTACGGCCAAAAGATTTTGGCGCCAGTGCTGGCGCCCCAAGAGAGCGTTGGCTGACTGTCCCCGAATTGCGCAGGTTATGGAAGGCCATTGATGAGGACTTGGGGAGCGGTGGCAGCCTGGCAGTTGGGGGACGGGGCGTTTCTCGCCATGCCACTATTTCTCTGCCTGCAGCGAATGCGATCAAGCTATTGATACTGACCGGATGTCGGCGTAGTGAAGTCGCCAATATGCGTTTTTCACAGATCAAGGATGATATATGGACCATTCCAGAAACGAAAAATGGTAGAGCTCATACAGTCTTTATTTCTCCTCAAGCAAGATCAGTAATTGAAGTTCAGGGACAGTATTCCAATGGTGATTTTGTATTTGAATCAGATCGGCCAAAAACAGATGAAATAGAGCCAATATTAGTCGATTCAATTACACGAGCACTAAGACGATTCATTGCTCGCTCTCTATCTGATATGGAGCCATTTACTATTCATGATTTACGTCGAAGTGCTGCAACTAACTGGGCGGAAAGACTGGATACTGAGGAAAGGGTAATTGAGCTTTGCTTGAATCACACACCCATTAACAAACTTATTAGAACTTATCACCGCTCACGTCATGCCGAGAAAACCCGACTTGTCTGGATTAATTGGGGGAGACTGGTAGCTGATGAGGTGATGCAAGAGCCTGTTGCTGAAACAGTATTCAATAACGTTGTGAAATTGAGTTTTAATAGAAAGTAAGTGGCTATGATAATGCTGAATGACGGACTAAATGATTAAATCATTTAGTCCATTTTATTTATATTGAACACCGTTTTGCGTATGCTTCTCTAATCAATTCTTCTATGATAGCATTTTTATTTTTGTTTTCTACTTGGCTTAGTTCGTCAAGAATATCGCCTATATCTTGGCTCATGTTTATACTGTATTGTTTCTTATCTTTGTTTTTATCTCGGTATTTTCTCTGGCTCCATGATTTCTTCATTGTGAGTGTAATAAGTTTTGAACTGTCCTCATTGAATGTGCGCGTCACATCAAAAAAAGAAATGATATCATCTCTAATTCCCATTGAGCCAGGAAGTACTAGTGGGATATATCTTAGTTTGTTATTAAGCAAGTAGTCAAATGTCCAAGATATTTTTTGATTTTCATCCTTGTTTAGCCAGCGAGTTATTTCTTGGTTTTTTAGGGAGTATGAAGCTGTCTCTTTTATATTATCTAGTATTTGTAATTTAATGGCCTTACTAACTCTCAATCTATTTATACAGCAAACGATTAAAAATGTGCTTATTTTTACATTGGTAATATCATTCATTCTCACAATTTTCTTGCTGTTGTTTGGCTGCATTGTTTGTAAAAATTCACATTTAAGGTCGAAATCGAACATTTTATTAGAGATGTGATCTAATGTTAAGTGACTCAATGTTCGCCATATATAAAAAATCAATCTGGTATTTTTTTCATCTATCCAATGTAGGTCATCCTTGGAAATACATGCTTGGGTATATTCGTTATGAAGTACTTTGATAAATCGGTCGAGGTTAAGTGTTGAATTGTCTCTAACATCATTATCAGACATGAATCTTTGAGCGTTAGGATCTAAGCTGGCTCTTGATAGTTCGTTTTCAATATTTTCAGCTGCAGGAATTACACACACTGAATACGAATTTATTTCACATGTTCTATACCAAAGATAATCAACAAAGTATTTGTCGAGTAACAGTGTTCTGACAACTTTTCCATCCGTCCAGAGCGCCATATTTTTCACCCTAATAACCTAAAACTACATTGTAGTTTTTATTGTGTTTTTCGTGAGTGTATTTTGTGGGGTTTTGTGATGTATTTCACGTGTTTTTTATGTTTGGCCTGGTGCAGGAATGGCCAACCAATGTTTGGGGTGTCTGGCTTAGAGTGCACTATGCATCTGGTGGTTTAGATCCTGAGCTTGTTTAGTGTGCTATGAATTACTGTGTGTGTCAGTAAAGTTCTTTCTTCATGGGTTTATCGCAAAGTTCAGTGGAGACTGAGATTTATTTATTCGGTTGTGGGTGGCTATCAATTAATTGTGCGGATTAATGAGATTGAGATTAGATTGTGGTTTATTTCGGATAGTAATTTTTAACATGTGGTCCTTCGTTATGAAGAAATAGCGGAGAGATAACATGAAGTTGATTAAGCTGAAAGAAGTCATCGAAATGACTACCTTATCCAAAGCGACAATTTATCGCTTGATGAGCAAGAGGGCATTTCCTGGTGCCGTTCCTTTAGGGCCTCGTGCGGTCGCTTGGAAGCTGAGTGAAGTAATAGAATGGATTGATTCGAAGGTATCCGCTAGATAGGAGGTATCGAGCTAAGTTCAGAGGAACTTATTTGTCTTAATGCTCGGAATTATCGAGCGCTTATCGAAAATAACCAAGCTTTTCTCGGCGATTTAGAATGTTGCTCAGTTCGGTAATAGTATTACATATACACGCGAAGTGTATAACACGGTAGAGGGGGTAGGAGATATATCGAGGGTGAGAGTGATACACCATCAGAGTGTATCACAGGGTATGTGAACGAGAATATGTGATATATACACATCGTGTATACCAATCAGATGCACATCAGGCTTGTACATCAGATATAAGCCATTGGCTGTATAGTTCTGCATAGCAAAGTATATGTAATGCACAGAGTGCTAAATGCAGGTTGGTATATCAACCTAGTGGTTTGATAAGAGAGAACAGTATCAGTTGTCAGTAAAGTTTTACGTAGCAATCCTCATTAATTACGATAAGTGAAGTCACCTGAGTATCTAACCAACGGGTATAGGTATTCCATGCGTGCTATAGGAACTTATATGAAATCAAAAGTCGGGTATCATTTAATAGCCGACGAGCTAGAAAACTTACGAGTTGTGGCTGAGGCTAAGTATGGTTCAATATCTTTTGAACAGTTGAAAACATCCGTGGAGGTAATCGCTAACTTCTTGAATAAACACCCACGAGTGTTTGCAGTGCGCGTTGATCTACGCTTCCCCCTGATATCCATCATGGATGATCCGGACATGCCGACAAGCTTTCCACCGGAGGTAGAGGAGGAAAAGGTTATTAAGCGCTTTATAGCTTCACTAAAAAGCCAAATACAGGCGGCACGTCACCGTAAGGGTAAGACGGGTAAACCATTCTTCTTGGGATTTATCTGGGTGAAGGAGCAAGTAACAAGCCAGTATCCTCATTATCACGTGGTGCTACTATTTAACCGAGATGATTACGGTCATCTTGGGGATTACTCTAATCTCGATGGAGATAACATGGCTACGCGTATCCGTAAAGCTTGGTGCAGTGCATTGAGGCTCGCATACCCTGATTATGCGTCTTTGGTGCATTTCCCTGATGATGCAGAGTATCGATTTGATCGCCGAGATGCTGATCTGCACAATGAGAAATTTTATAAATTCTTGGAGAGAACAGCGTATTTATTTAAGTTACGCTCAAAAGTACGAGGTGAACGTAATTACGGACGTAGTCAACTAATAAGGTAATGTTCACACTTAATTCACTGGCCCTAGCGGGGACGCCCGGCCATTCAAATTCAATTCGGGAGTTTCTACTCCCGGATCTGTTAAGCTAATCCCTCATTTGTTATCGCATCAGCTGGAGTAATTCATGGCAGCCTATTCCCCTCCCTTCACCTTGACCCATGCCATGTTGAGCCGGGTGGCGGAAATCGCCGAGTTGGTGGGGCAGTAGCGGTTTGCTCAGAGCTCCCAGGTGCCGATGCTGCGTCGGGAGAACCGGATCCGTACTATCCAAGCCTCCTTGGCGATTGAGCACAATACCCTGAGTGTTGAGCAGGTGACGGCAGTGATTGAGGGGAAGACGGTACTCGGGCTTCCACGGTAAATCCAAGAAGTCCGTAATGCGTTTGCGGCCTATGAAGCAATGCCTGATTGGGATCCAGCTTCAGCTGATGATTTACTTGGTGCTCACGGACTACTGATGCGTGGACTCTGTAATGATGCGGGTCACTGGCGTAGCAGTGGCGTAGGTATCTATCGAGGCGAGCAGTTAGTGCATATGCCTCCCCCTACGAACCAGGTCCCTCGTCTGATGGGGCAGCTATTGACCTGGCTGGCTGAGACCGAGGCTCATCCGGTGATCGCTTCCTGTGCCTTGCATTACGAGTTGGAGTTTATTCATCCTTTTGCGGATGGAAATGGTCGAATGGGACGTTTATGGCAGACGGTGATCTTGAGTCGCTGGCAGCCTGTAATGGCCTTCTTACCAGTGGAGACGGTGATCAAGGCACGGCAGGAGCACTACTATCTGCAGCTAAGTCAGGCTGATAGTCGTAGTGATTGTACCGAGTTCATCCTCTTTCTACTGGAAGCGCTGCGCGATGCACTGGCTCAAGCGATTGCGATTCAACTAGCAGCAGTATGTAGTGGTCTAATCATCCCGGACACCATTTTAGGTGGTACAGTCGCCACCATGACCTGAGGTGTTCAATGACAAGATTACGTCGCTCATTTACTGCCGAATTCAAACTCGAAGCTGCATCCCTGGTGCTCGACCAGGGATATTCTGTCCCTGAAGCCAGCCGTTCACTGGATGTCGGTGAAACCGTGCTCCGTCGCTGGGTTCAGCAACTGCAATCCGAACGAACTGGCACAACCCCAATCGGCAAAGCACTGACTCCGGAGCAGCAAAAAATTCAGGAGCTGGAAGCCCGTATCAACCGGCTCGAACGTGAAAAGGACATTCTAAAAAAGGCTACTGCTCTCTTGATGGCGGACGAGTTCACACGTACGCGCTGATAGACCGATTAAGGGAGCAAGCCCCCATCACCTTGGTCTGCTGCGCTTTCGATGTTCCCACCTCCTGTTTTTACGATTATCTGGCCCGTAGGCGGGCGATTAACCGTGAGCGCATGCAACAGCGCTCTGAGTTGCGCCGGTTGTTCAAAGCGAGCAGGGATTCGGCTGGCAGCCGCGCCTTGATGTCGATGATGCGGGAGTTGGGGTATCAGATTGGTCGATTCAAAGTACGTAACCTGATGAAGGAAGCCGGGCTGGTATCCAAACAGCCGGGCGCACACCGCTATAAGGTGGCACAGTCTGAACGACCGGACATTCCCAATCTGCTGGCCCGCGAATTTGATGTCCAGCAACCCAATCAGGTGTGGTGTGGCGATATCACCTACGTCTGGGCAGGTGGTCGTTGGCATTACCTGGCAGCGGTGCTTGACCTGCACACCCGGCGGGTCGTGGGCTGGGCGATGTCAGATAAACCAGATGCAGAGCTTGCCATCAAAGCACTTGAGATGGCGTATCAGCAACGAGGTTGTCCGTCAGGCGTGCTGTTTCACTCTGACCAGGGCAGCCAATATGGCAGCGGGGCATTTCGGCAACGACTGTGGCGCTATCGCATGACCCAGAGTATGAGTCGGCGTGGCAACTGCTGGGATAACGCCCCGATGGAACGGTTGTTCAGAAGCCTGAAGTCAGAGTGGCTCCCGGCTATGGGATATATGAACTTGCGAGAGGCGAAGCGGGATATCAGTTACTACCTGATGGATTACTACAACTGGCGGCGTCCACATCAACACAATGACGGGATACCGCCAGCAAAAGCCGAAGAACGGCCTAACCAAGTGTCCGGATTTAGTTGACCACTACAGTATCACCTCATCAGGAAAAAACACGGGTAGAAATGAAGGTTGAAACGCAGGTAGAAAAGCGGGTCAAAACACCCCAGGCCATCTTGGCGGAACTGGCGGCTGAGCCGACCATAACTCTCAAGCAAGTCGCAGAGCTGATTGGCAAATCGACCAGTACAGTGGAGAGAGCTGTTGCCGTGCTGGTCAAAGACGGGCGATTACGCTTTGTTGGACCGCGTAAGAGCGGACGTTGGGAGGTATTGGATCCTGATGCTTAACCATTAAGGCCTGATAGAGATTCTTATCGGAATAATCAATCAGCAGGATACGCCACTCCTTCTATCCCTACGTACACCAGAAATCACCATAACTCCGTTGCGGATCATAGCCATGAAGATGCTGGTCCAAACCAGCGCTCTATGGGCATGAGGTGACGGGGCGGGGTAACAACGTCCCCTTGGCCAAGCCACGTCGTGATTGGCATGGGGAATAAATTCAGCGAGTGACTCAAACTAGACTGCATTGCAGGTATGAAGGAAGTCGGGAGTCTGTACGATATGCATAAAAAATCCGAAACCAATTGATTGGTTTCGGATTTTTACATGCCCAACGGCTCGAACTATGGGCTGTTAATTGACAAATATTGTGATCACAGCTCTTCGCTGGGGTTCGTTTGAGTTCTAACGGGCATTTGCTTAGTGCTGAAGTAAAAACTTGGCGTTACGCATCCTTTCTGCAACGATTTCTTTTTGCTGTACGGTCAGTGCGCGTAGTGGTAGTCGTGGGTCGCCGGCATCAATGTCATGCAGAGCCATCGCAGCCTTTCCGGCTGCCACACCACCAAACTCCACCAATACGCGGATCAGTTCGATCACGCTATTCATACCTCGGTAAACTGCGTCGTGATTGCCATTTTGGTAGTCTTCGATAATTTGCAGGAAGTGTGGCGCTGCGTAGTTATAGGTACTGCCTACTGCACTGGTTGCACCCACAGCTAAGGCGCCAGGTAAGTGCTCATCTACACCGAATGGAATATCAAACTTGCCGCCGCATGCGCGTAGGCAACGTTGGTATTCGTACAAGTCAGGGCTGTTAAACTTCAAGCCTGACAGGTTAGGAATACGCGCATCGGCTTTGATTAGGAACTGCTCCATGTCGAAGTTTACACCAGACATTCCTGAGTGGTAGTAGTAGAAACCTTTAGACGGCGCAACTGCCGCAACGGTTGCACAGTAGGTGACCAAGTCATCCAGTGAACTTGGCTTGAAGAAGCAAGGGCCAATCACCGAGGTGGCAAAAATATCTAGGGTTTCAGCGTGGCGGGTCAGCTCCAACGTATCGACAATGCTCAGAGCACCAGTATGGACAATCAACTTCAGTTGACCTTGGGCTGCACTGACCCAACGCTCGGCAATGGCTTTACGTTCTGCAACCGAGCAGTGGATCCCTTCGCCGGTGGTACCGCATATATAGGCGCCACGCACACCGTCACGGATCAGGTGGGCGGCAATTTTGTCGATGTTGGCGAAGTTCACGTTGCCGTTGGCATCAAACGGGGTGTGCGGGGCGGCAATCAGTCCTGAGAGTTTTTCCATCGTTAAGAGCTCCGTGAAGTAAAACTTCACATAATTTGTTTGACTTGGAGTTTTGATGTTATGGAGTAAAACTTCATCGTGCAATCACTATTCGCCAAAAAAGCTAGGCAGATGTACAAAATGTGATTGGGATAACACCCTCTTTCACGAGGTTGTTTTGCGGTAAATTGAGATCGAACTCATTCTTATCATTGGAGCTTTACTTCACAAGAACAGCTTGAAATGTAAAAATCATATCAATGACTTATGTAGATGATGTGGAGCAGTTTATGGTCGCCAAGCACTTGCCAATAAAAACAGGAAAAGTACTAGATATGATGGGAAGCATGCTTGAAAGCATGACCCCATCTGCTCGTCGTATTGCCGACTTTGTGCAACAGAATGCTGAAGAGGTGACCAAGCTCTCAATTGCCGAGTTGTCACATAAAGTTGATGCTGGCGACGCAACGATAATCCGATTTTGCCGTCTGCTCGGATTTAAAGGTTTTCAAGATTTTAAGATGGACTTGGCCATCGAGCTCTCTTCCTTGCATCAGAATGATCGTTCGATTCTAGATACTGATATTGCTCCGCACGATAACGTGGAACTGATTGGGCAAAAGCTGCAGCAGGGTATTCATAATGTTCTGTCGGAAACGCTGAATCTACTTAGTTTTCAGACAATGGAAACTGTGGCGAACCAGCTCCGCGAGGCCCGCGGGATTTACATTTTTGGTGTCGGCTCATCTGGGATCACCGCAGAAGAGGCGAAAAATAAATTCATGAGGATCGGATTAAATGTGGATGCGCTGACCAATAACCACTTCATGTACATGAAAGCGACACTGTTACAGCCCTGTGATCTTGCCATCGGGATCAGTCATTCAGGCTCCTCGGTGGAAACCATCAAGGCGTTACGATTGGCCAAAGAGGCAGGCGCTTATACGGTTGCATTGACCCATAACCCGAAATCCACTCTTTGTGAGTATGCTGACGCGGTGCTATTGAACGGTAACAGACAAGGGCAGATGCAAGGTGACTCTATTGGTACCAAGATTGCGCAGTTGTATGTACTGGATTTGCTCTATACCCTTCTGGTTAAAGACGATATAAGTGCTTCAATTGACAAGAAACAGCGTACGACACGTGCGCTGGATATTTGAGCCTCTCTGATACAGTGTTGTGATGCAGTAGTAAGCGCCGAAGAAAGTTTATGGCGCTTGCTGACATCGAGCTAACTGCTATTACTGTTGTCTGGTATTTCCCTTCTTTGGCTGTTTTCTCTGGCCTGTTTCACGTTCCATTTTGGGCTAAAAATCCAACCGCTATCTCATTTTTATGCCTAAGGTAGGCAAAAAATGAGGTGTAGATCTCCATTGTGGATGTGGTTGTTTGAAGTTTAACTCCGATGTCAGTAGATTGAATTAAAACTTCACTGCATAATAAATTCTTGGAGTTAAACTTTATGTCAGTTTCTGCATACTCTGTTTTAGCCCACTTGAAGACTGGTTTTGTCTCCTCCTGCCAGCCTATTGATGACGGTCCAATGGACTCGCCAGCAATTATTGCTGCTATGGCACAGGCTTCTATTGCTGGAGGGGCTGTGGCTGTTCGTATTGAGGGCGTTGAGAACGTTCAGGCGGCGCGGACACTAGTCTCTGCTCCAATTATCGGTATTGTTAAACGTGATTTGACTGATTCTCCTGTGCGAATCACTCCGTATCTGGACGATGTGCAAGCCTTAGCAGAGGCTGGTGCTGACATTATTGCTATTGACGCAACGGCACGTCTGCGTCCGGTTAGCGTCGAGGTGCTGGTAGAGGCGATCCATTACGCTGGTTGTATTGCGATGGCGGATTGCTCCGACTATGCCGAGGGCATTGCCGCATTCCATCTGGGTGTGGAAATCATCGGTACGACCATGTCCGGTTATGTCGGCCCGGTAACGCCGGCAGAGCCGGATCTGGCGCTGGTCACTGCGCTTAAGCAAGCAGGGTGCTTTGTTATGGCGGAAGGGCGCTATAACAACCCACAACTGGCGGCACAGGCTATTTTGGCCGGTGCAGATTGTGTCACTGTTGGTTCGGCGATCACGCGTATCGAGCATATTTGCGGCTGGTTTGCCGAAGCGGTGGAAGGGGCGAAACGCGAATGTCACGGAGCCGTAGCATGACTATCTGTCTGGCTGTTGATATTGGCGGCACCAAGCTGGCGGCTGCTTTGATTGAAATGGACTCGGCATCCCAGCCGCGGATGGTTGTACGTCATCTGGCCGAGACGCGTTCGTCTGGCAATCCACAGCTACTCATTGCCACATTGGCCGAACTGCTCGAACCGTTGGCAGCATCTGCAAATTACGTGGCAGTAGCGTCTACCGGCATTATCGATCACGGCATCTTGACCGCGCTGAATCCGCAAAATTTGGGCGGGCTGGATCGTTTCCCCCTGCACGAAGTGATCGCTCAGATTACCGATCTTCCCGTTTACCTCATCAATGATGCGCAGGCTGCGGCTTGGGCTGAATATCTGGCGTACGAGCAGTTATTTGCCGATCTGGCATTTATTACAGTGTCGACGGGGGTGGGCACCGGATTAGTACTCAACCATCAGCTGCTCACAGGGCCGCGTGGCATTGCCGGACACTCCGGTCACATGCTTGCTGACCCCAATGGTCCCCTGTGTGGTTGCGGTCGTCGTGGTTGTGTAGAGGCGATTGCCTCAGGGCGTGCGATTGCTGCTGCCGGGCAAGCCGTGTTTGGTGACAAGTGCAGTGGCATGCAGGTTTATCAGCATTATTTGCAAGGTGATGCCCAAGCGACAGCCATTATCCAACGCTCCGCTGACGCGGTCGCTGAGTTAATCGCCAACCTCACTATTACCCTTGATCTCGATGCAATTATTATCGGAGGAGGGGTCGGGTTGGCTGAAAATTATATCGGGTTAGTGGAGCAGGCGTTGGTGAAAATGCCTGCCTTGTATCGACCACAATTATTCCCCGCGCGTTGCCATACCGATGCCGGTTTGCTCGGCGTTGCGCAGTGGGCGGCAGCGATCAGCAAGGTAAAACAATAACCTACCCTTCAATCATTTACACTACAAAGAACAGAGGAATATTCATGGAGACGCATCCATTTGGTACGCTGAACTATCTGGTTCTTGCCGCCTATCTTGCGATAATTATGCTAGTCGGTGTGTATTTTGCTAAGCGCCAAAAATCAGCGGATGATTATTTTAAAGCTGGTGGACGTATTCCTGGCTGGGCCGCTGGGGTTAGCGTGTTTGCCACTACACTGAGCTCGATTACGTTCATGTCTATTCCGGCGAAAGCCTATACCGGTGATTGGACATTTCTGATTGGTCAGTACATTACAATTGCAATCCTGCCATTCGTATTTATGTACTATATCCCGTTTTTCAGAAAGTTGAATCTGACCTCGGCATATGAGTATTTGGAAAAACGATTTGATATCCGGATGCGACTATTTGCTAGTGTTTCATTCATGCTTTTTCATATTGGCCGCATAGCTATCATAACTTATTTAACTGCGCTTGCTCTGATGCCATTTGTAGACATGGACCCGTTGATGATTGTCTTCCTGATTGGGGTGTTGTGTATTATTTATACTTTCCTCGGTGGTATTGAAGGGGTTATCTGGACTGACGTTATTCAGGGGATCATGCTATCCGGAGCTGCGGTATTAATCTTCATCATGATCTGCTTCAAGGTCGATGGTGGGATCACTGAAATATTTGCGGTTTCGGCAGCCGCAGATAAATATTTCCCGGCCAGCCAAATGAGTTGGAGCTGGACCAGCAGCACAGTACCGGTACTGATGCTTGGCTTTTTCTTCACTAGTTTACAACAGTTCACCGCCAGCCAAGACGTAGTACAGCGTTATATCGTGACTGATTCAGTCGAAGAGACAAAAAAAGCACTGATCACCAATGCTAAACTGGTGGCTTGTATTCCGGTCTTCTTCTTTGCCATTGGGGCTGCATTGTATGCTTACTATGGTCAGCATCCTGAGCTGTTACCGACGAATTTTAACACCGGTGGTATTCTGCCTTTCTTCATTATCACAGATATGCCTGCCGGTCTGGCCGGATTGATTATAGCCGCGATCTTTGCTGCATCCCAATCCAGCATCTCTAGTAGTCTGAATAGTATCTCGGCCTGCTATTCATCAGATATTTACAGCCGTTTCGGTAAAGCTAAATCATCGGAACAGAACCTGAAAAGTGGCCGTACAGTGACCGTTATTGCGGGCGTGCTGGGTGTGGTGGCATCCACTTATCTAATTATGTCCAATGAAAGCGAACTGTGGGATGCGTTCAACAGCCTGCTAGGCCTGATGGGTGGCCCAATGACCGGTCTATTTATGCTGGGGATTTTTGTCCGTAGCGCGAACGCGAACAGTGCACTAGTCGGAGTAATTGCTTCGGTGGCCTCCATCTTGTTGGTGCGTTCATTCACTGACCTGAATTTCTTCTTCTACGGTGCGATAGGTACCATGATGGTAGTCTTTGTAGGCTATCTTACGGCTCCTTTGTTCAAGAATTGTAAGCGGCCTGAGAATGTGGAAGCCTTGTCTTTATAGAACTGACTAATTGAGAGCTTACTCTTTGTAATTTTTGATTTTCTTCTGGTCCGCTAACACATATTTATAACGGACCAGGACCTCCCACTTTCCATTTTAAAGGTCAAATATCCTACAGCTCCGGAGTTAGATTATGATTTTAGGAAATATCCATCAGTCGCAGACATACTCTTATTTGTCGCCGATATTAAAACAGGCTATTAACTATTTAAAGCAAACCGATATGTATAATCTACCGGTAGGGCGTTACGAGCTGGAAAAGGAGTTACTGTATGTTAACGTGATGGAGTTTGATACGAATTTTTCTGAGCAAAAACAGGCAGAAGTACATCGTGAATACATTGACATTCAGTTCCTTATCAGTGGGAAAGAGCGCATTTTTTTTGGGCTGGAAAATACTACAAACCCTGTTTTTAAAGAGTACGATGAAATCAATGATTATTATCTCGTATCTTCAATTTCCTGTGAATCTGAATTGCTATTGTCACCTGGTATGTTTGCAATATTTTTTCCGGAGCAACCACATAAACCGGGATGCTGCATTGAGACGCCTATGTCGCTCAAAAAAGCAGTAATAAAAATGCATAAATCGTTATTAGTTTAATGAAGCTATTCTGTTAGGCGAGTATGGGTTTATATAAAATCTTAAGTGTGGTGTTAAAAATATTCTGTTGACCTTTAATGGAATAGGGAAGTAGCAGATGTATGTTAAAGCCGTTAATATACGAGGAAGTCACCATGAAATGGAATGTGAAAAGCTCTTTAATGTTATCTGGACTATTAGCCTTTAGTCTATTAGGTATGTCTTACAGCGCAGAAGCAATAGCACCAAATATACGAGATGTTGTTGTATTTAAAGGAGGTGAAGGGGGGAGCAATAATTATCGTATTCCATCTATTGTTAGTGCTGCTGATGGCTCATTGGTTGCGTTTGCGGAAGGAAGGGCTTCAAGTCACGATCCTGGCAGTGGCTATCCTACTGGTATAAAAAGCCGACGTTCAATAGACAATGGTGTCACATGGAGTGATTATAATGTTATTCATGAGGGTGCTAATGAAGCATATTCTGATCCGAGACCTTTTATAGATAAGAGTAACGGACGGATGTTCATTTTCTACACTAAATGGGATAACCGGTGTGCTCAGAATGGTAACTGTGTGCCATTTGGTGATCCACAGCATAAGTTATTATATCGTAGTAGTGATGATAATGGACAAACATGGTCAGATCCTGTTGATATTTTAGCGCAAGTCAGAGATACAAACTGGATGGCTAATGGTATATCAGGGCTGGCGACTTGGTCTTTGACTCCATCACAAGCTCAGATTGAGAAGGCAACAAACAATGGCTGGAGTCTGAGCTGGATATCCCGTGTTGCTGATGGCCGATGCAATGTGCAATATTATGGAGATGGAAATAAACGATTTTTGGCTGATTTACAAACTAACACAGATAAATCAGTAAAGGCTGTATTGTATACAGATACTGGAAATATTGAATACCCCCTCGACTTAGATATCTCTGGATATCATAACTACCAAATCAAAGGTTCTGGTAGTACAGCTAGCTTTTATGTTGACGGTAGGTTGGTTACTTCAAATTGGCTTGGGCAAACTCATTCCAGTAAAACAGTGACATGGGGTAATGGCTGTTCTAACACTTCAGGAGCAGTTGCTTATCAGAACATCGATTTCAGAATTGGCAATAGTTCACTGCTTACTTTTAATGCTAGTCTGATGAAGCGTGTTAATGGAATTGTCATTAATACTCCAACAGATCAAGGTTGGTCACAAACACTCACATCAAATGGTAAAGGTGGGCCTGGCTGGAAAAGCATCAATGCTGGTCCAGGGCAAGGCATACAATTGTCCAATGGAAGACTGATATTCCCTGCTATTGTACTCGATGCATTTGCACAGCTATCTGTAGTTTCAATCTATAGTGATGATCATGGTGAAACTTGGCAAGCTGGTGCTCAAACACCCACTTATGCACATGAGCCAAGTGAGGCAGATGTGGTTGAGTTAAATGACGGCCGACTTTTATTATCAGCACGAAATGATGGGGTCACAGGGATTGGTAATTTTAATCGCTACCAGTTCACCAGCTTCGATCAGGGTATAAGTTGGAAAATGATATTGGAGGACAGAAACTCTATTAATGGGGCGCTGTTCTTCAAACTAAACCCAGTTGATATTGGTTTGCTGAATTATGGTGGTAGCCGGTTACTAATGTCTGGCCCACAGGGTAATGCAGCGGTGAGTTCTGATCGAAATGATTTAGCCATTTGGAGTGCAATTGATGATGGCGGGGGTAACTATAATTTCACCAAGAGAACTCAATTACGAGATGGTTATAGTGCCTATTCAGATCTTGTAAAACTTGAAAAGCAAGGAGCTAATGGTAACGAGGATATAGGTGTTATATATGAGGCCTCTCCAAGTACTGAAATTAGGTTTATGGTACTCGATATAAATGAAATTGAGTGACTTGATATTTTTGTCTTTAGTAATTTAGATACATACACAACGTATTGTGACAGAGCTAAAAGAACCTCTCATTTGACACCAGTGTGAAGCTGGTGTCCTTTTTATTTATATCATATTGATTTGTGTACAGCCTCTACAGCCTGATTAGGATTCTGCTTCACCAATCTATTTAATCTGTACTCATTGTCGCGGCGTTGTTGCCCAAATCAGCCATCAGGTCACAACGTCCCCAGCCCCAGGTGACCGCTACACTCGGGGCTTTCTGACAGGCAGACCAAGGGTGTTCAGTTTGTTGATTGCACCAACATACGCCATCACTTCCCCTACCTGACCGTTGTATGTTCGCAGACTGATTTTACCCGTCATCAACTGCTTGAACCGATACATCGCCGTCTCTGCCAGCGAGCGACGGTGATATCCCGACATCTTCTTCCAGTCCGCTAGCCCCTCCTTGCGCATCACCAGCACCGCCTCATTTCTCGGATGTCCCTTTTCCCATAACCCCGCGTTCTTGCGAGGCGGGATACAGGCTGTCGCCCCTTTGCGCGAGATAAGCTGATGGCTGGCTTTGCTGTCATAGGCGCCATCCGCATAAACACGCCCCAGCTTGCGACGCAGAGGATTGAGCAAGGTCGGCAACACCTCTGCGTCATGCACATTCTCCAGCGACACTTCTGCCGCCACGATATCGTGAGTCACCGGATCTACCGCCAGATGCAACTTACGCCAGACTCGACGTTTCTCAGCGCCGTGTTTTCTGACTTTCCACTCGCCTTCACCAAACACTTTCAGACCCGTCGAGTCGATAACCAGGTCGGTAATGCGCCCCTTTGGGGGCTGTCGATAAGCGACCGTCACCGTGCGTGCCCGCTTGCTGACACATAGATGGTCGCCCCGGTTTGCCAAGCCCTCAATCAATGAAAGTGAGTCAGGTTGAGATTGCAGCCATAGATCCGGATTTCACCGAGGCAACAGCCTCTATCCCTGATGGAATTCGCTGACTGGCTCCTCTATCAGCTAAACGCACTTATTAGTGCCCTGTGTCTGTCGGGTTTTGCCAGTCACGGTCTGACCTGCCTCGCCATCACGTCATGATCGCCCGTGCAATCGGTGGTACTTTCTAACGCTGGTTGTTAACTCGATACTTTGTCACGCTTGCTATGAAACACCGTTCCTGTGCTAGCTATTGCGCTCAGGCCGCTACTGCGTGATCAGCATCGTACTCGCGCTCATGGGCAAGTAATGCCCAGATGATGCGTGCATTCTTGTTGGCCAGTGCCACTACCGTTACATTATGGATTTGACCCCATAGGTCCAGACACTTTTTCCCGCTTAGGGTTGTGATACCCGACTGCGCAGAAATTCCCGTGGTGAACGGTATCCCAAGGCGCTGTGCGGGTGGTGCTCGTTATAATGCTCAAACGCGATAGCCAAATTGCCTACCGCTGTTCGGCTATCCGGTTTTGGCATCATCTCGATATAGTCTCGCTTCATCGTCTTCACGAAGCTCTCCGCTATACCGTTACTCTGTGGGCTTCTCACTGCTGTCGTTCTGGGCTCCAACCCGATTTCTCGTGCAAACGCGCGGGTCTCATGGGCTCGATACGCCGAGCCATTATCAGTCAGCCACTCCACCGGTGATGCCGGCAACGAATCCCCAAAGCGACGTTCGACAGACCTCAGCATGACATCTTGCACAGTGTCACTATCGTAACCCCCAGTACTGGCCGCCCAGTCCAACGCTTCCCTATCGCAGCAATCCATGGCGAACGTGACACGTAGTTTTTCACCGTTATCGCAGCGAAACTCGAAGCCATCTGAGCACCACCGTCGATTGCTCTCCTTGACGGCAACACGCCCCTTATGTGCCTGCTGGGCCAATGGTGCAGCTGGTTTTCTTTCCAGCAGCAAGCCATGTTCGCGCATGACGCGATATACCCGCTTAGCGTTTACCACAGGTTGTTCTGTTGCCTCAGACTGACGCCGTAACAGCGCCCAGACCCGGCGATAGCCATAGGAGGGAAGCTCTGCCATCGCCTCCATGATACGGCCAAGTAAGGCTGCATCATCACGCTGGCGATGATGACGACCATCTTGCCAACCCGGTTTTCGATGAACACGAACGGATAGCTGCGCACGCGATACATTAAGAGCCTGGCTCACAGCACTTAATCGTCGTCCCCCGGCAACAAGGGCGCATGCGCAATCCATTTTTTTGCTCGACCATACTCCACGGCTTCTTTGAGGATCTCGTTCTCCATGGTCTTCTTCCCGAGCAGACGCTGAAGCTCTCGGATCTGCTTGATGGCAGCAGCCAACTCGGAAGCAGGAACAACATCCTCACCGGCGGTGATCGCCGTGAGAGACCCTTCTTGGAATTGCTTACGCCATTTGAAAAGCTGGTTTGCGTTGACGTCGTGCAAGCGAGCAACATGAGAGACGGTCATCCCGGGCTCAAAGGTCTGCTGCACGATGGCGATCTTTTCTTGTGGAGTCCGGCGTCGACGGCGCTCGGCCCCTGTTAACACTTCGACCATCTTCTCGTTGTGACTAGTACTGAACATAGCTCCAAGACTACCTCTTAAGTTAAGAGGGGCGAAGTGTCTGGATCTTCAAGGGGCCAATCTACATTATGGTTACGTCGCTCCATGACCCCCGCAAGCCAGCTTCCTGCGTACTCTGTCTTACGCTCAGCGACCCGGAGCACGGAGCGGGCCCCGTGGATCAGCAGTGTGCGTAGATAGATGTCACCGCGTTTGCTTATCCCCAACAGGGTCTGCTTGCCGCCGCTGGAATGTTGCTTGGGTACCAAGCCCAGCCAGGCTGCTAGCTGGCGGCCATTTTCGAACGGCTTTGCATCGCCGATAGACGCTACCAGTGCACTGGCCGTGAGAGGACCAATACCCGGCATCTTAGCCAGCTTCTGGCTTGCCGAGTTTTCTTTGTGCCAACACCAGATCTGCTCTTCCAGTTCATTCACCTGCTTGGCGAGCTCTTTGAGGTGCTCCCCTAAACGCTCAATTAATTGACGAAACGTTCCGGGTAGGTTGTTCTCTGCATCCTCCAGGAGCTCGGGCAATCGTAGGCTAATGTGTGCAATACCTTTAGGGACAATGATGCCATGTTCAGCCAGCAGGCCCCTGATTTGATTAGCTTGTGCCGTTCTGGCTTTGACGAACCCTTGCCTTGCGCGATGTAGCGCCAACACGGCTAACTGCTCGCCATTTTTTATTGGCACAAACCGCATATTGGGTCGGGTGACGGCTTCGCAGATAGCTTCTGCATCCGCAGCATCGTTCTTGTTGGTCTTCACATAGGGCTTAACGAACTGCGGCGCCATCAGTTTGACGGTATGCCCCATTCCTTGCAGTTTATTGGCCCAGTAATGGGCACTGCCGCATGCCTCCATGCCGATCAGGCTAGGAGGAAGATTGGTAAAGAATGAGAGCATCTGATCCCGCTTCAACTGTCGCTTGAGGACCGTCTTGCCATGTTGATCAACGCCATGTAATTGGAAGAGATGTTTTGCCAGATCAATGCCGATAGTCGTAGCCTTCATGGTGGTCGCCTCTCTCATCAGTGGGAACTTACATTCGCCACTTTGGCACTCAGATGCCGTTTTGGGGAGGGGCGACCATCCCATTAGCTATAGTCCGGTGCGCACAACGGCACATTCATCAACTCGAATAGGGAGTCGAGTAGTCCCTGAGTGGCCCGCAGAGTCAGGTTGAAAATCCCCTTGAGCATCAGGAAGGTACAGATGGTCTGGTCAGTGTAAAGCTGGCTGCGCCCCCGCCGCCCATGATGGTCGTGGTGAAACCAGTTGCTCATGGCCTCGGCATCAACCCAGAAGGTGAGTGAACCGCGGTTAATCAAAGACTTGTTGTATTGAGGCCAGTTGGTGATGGGGTGAAGCGACGTGCCCATGATGCAGACTTGAAGAGGGTGGTGGTGATCAGATCACCGCGCCCTCAGTTAGTTCCATTCAAGCTGCATCGATTTGGGCAACAACGCCCATTGTCGCTTGATACAGGCTCTATGTCATTGGCACAGCGGTAATGTAGCTATCTAGGTGAGCAGTCAGTGTATATGGCACCCTCGGTGAATCAGGTGCCCCGACTGAACTGAGGATGCGTTTATGGCAAGCGACTGTTTTGAGCTACAGCAACCTAGTGTCATCACTTGGGTTGACCAAACCGCAGGCCAGCGAGCTCAGGACTACCTCGCCACCGGCAGGTCCTCCCAGCGTGTGGTGTAACAGGGGCTTAAGTGCTCTTGTCGCATCATCCACTCAGGCGACCCTGTGCCTTGGCTGGCAAAGCCTACGCGCCCCAATCCCTTGGCTTTGATCTGGTCCATCACGGCCATCAGTGCATCCGATTGAGCAGAGGACGGGGCAAACAGATCGGCCTGTTGTTGCCCCTTGGGGGTGAACTCACTCAGCATGACACCTCCCTTCTGATAGCGGTAACCGTCACGCCAAATCTGCGGTAGCAACACGCCCACTTGTTGCAGCAACAACCGGGTATCATCGCTAGGGCTGACCAGCCGAACGCCAGCCTGCTCACTGTAGTAAGGCGCACGTTCGTCAAAGGGGCTGGTCCGCACGAACAGATGCACCCGCTGGCAACACATTCCCTCGGCCCGCAACTTCTCGGCAGCACGAGCCATAAAGCCTGACAACGCTTGGGCCATTTCCCCACGGTCAGTCACGCGCTCACCAAAGGAACGGCTCGAGAGGATCTGCTGCTTCGCCGCCGGTTCAACGGTCAGCTCTGCGCAAGGCAGGCCACGCAGCTCCTGTACGATCCGCTCGACCACCACGCCGTATTGGGCGCGTAACCCTTTGGCATCGCTAGCCACCAGGTCAGCCACGGTGTTGATGCCTTGTGCCACCAACTTAGCGCCCAAGCGCCGTCCTATGCCCCACACCTCATCCACCGGGGTGATAGCCATCAGCCGGGCACGGCGCAGCTCGTCACGCAAGTCCACGACGCCGCCCGTGGCAGGCCACTTCTTGGCTGCATAGTTGGCCAGCTTGGCGAGGGTCTTGGTGGGGCCGATCCCAACCCCTACCGTTAGGCCGGTCCACTGCCACACTCGCTGCCGGATCTGTTGTCCATAGGCTGTCAGGTCCCCGGCAAACGACTCCGACAGTGACAGGAATGCTTCATCGATGGAGTAGACCTCCAGCTCGGGGGCCATGGTCTCCAACGTGCTCATCACCCTGCCAGACATATCGCCATAGAGCACGTAGTTGGAGCTGAATGCCACACCGCCATGCGCCTCGAACTGCTCGCGGATCTTGAAGTAGGGCCCGGCCATCTTGATACCCATCGCCTTGGCTTCGGGGCTGCGCGACACCACGCATCCATCGTTGTTGGAGAGCACCACGATCGGGCGGCCACGCAGCTCAGGGCGAAACAGCCGCTCACAGCTGGCGTAGAAGTTGTTTACATCAACGAGCGCTATAGCCATCACGCTGCCTCAGATTGCCAATCACATGGGTGACCACTCCGAACAACTCCAGGGAGAGGCTCATACAAGGGTCGATAGGCGCGAACGCCGGATTGGCTGGCAACAGCCGCAACCTCGGCTTGAGCTGCAAGGTCTTTACCGTGAAGCCGCCATCGAGTAGTGCAATCACCACATCACCATGGCGAGGGGTGAGGCTCTTATCGACCACCAGCAAGTCACCGGGAAAGATGCCGACCCCGGTCATGCTCTCCCCCTCGGCACGCAGATAGAAGGTTGCTGCAGGGTGCGGCACGCAGTGGGTGTTGAGGTCCAACTTCCCTTCCAGATAGTCGCTGGCTGGGCTGGGAAAGCCACAAGAGGCGCGGTGTAAGAACAGCGGGATGGTCACCTCGGCGGGTGATGGGTCTGGGGTTAACAGCTTCATGGCAAAACACCTGTATTTATATACAGCCATTATAGCGCACCACCTTTGAACCAGCGCAAGTCCCGCATGCCACTGATGACGTACCATGGCGCCAACAAATAACAAAGAGGTCAGTATGAGTCACAATCTGTGTGCCCTACCGAAAGAGCAGCAAGAACGGGTCGAGGTCGAGAAGGCCGCCGCATATGCGGTATGGAAGGAGCGCAACGGTTACTTGGCCAGCGCAGAAAGCGAAGCAAGCCAGCATAAGGGTGAGCTGAGCAGCTATTTTCTCGAGCAAGTGGGTAAATACCAACGAGGTTAATTCTCTCAAGCTGGACAGATCGCGCCTCAGTGGACGATCTTGCCATCACGCATCCGCCTGAAAACACGACATGTTAAAAACCTCAGTATCGAGGCTGAGCGGCTGGCCCGGTATAGTCAATCGAGTTCACGTCAGAGGAGAGATGCAATGAGTCACCAACCCGGCTTTTGGTTAGCGACACGCCAGTGGTCGCTGGCCGCACTGCTGCTGAGCCTAACGCCGCAAGTCGTGTTTGCAGCCGACTGCACCTATCGAAAAGATGCATTGGGCCATACCCGCTATCAATGTGACGATGGCAAGCAGGGCACCTTACGTGAGGATGCGCTTGGCAACATCAAAGACTCGGGAACCGGAACGACCTGGCGTAAGGACGCGCTCGGCAATCTTAAGGGGAGCGATGGCACTACCTATCGGCAAGACGCGCTGGGCAATATTCGCGGCAGCAATGCCAAAACCGGTGAACGGGTGACATGGCGTGAAGATGCGCTTGGTCAGTTGCGTGCATCTGATGGCACCGTTTGTCGAACCAACGCGCTGGGGCAACTCAAATGCCGTGGCGAGAGCACACCGCCGGCCTTGCTGGAAGGCAAATGATGGCTTTTGCAGCAAACGATCTGCCTATCCGTCACTGATGTGATATCCACCATGGTTGCCACAGGGTCAAGTGGGTAAACTCGTTGGCAATCTCTGGCGTGCTCACCCGTATGGGTGCAAACAATCGCCTCTTTTCGTTTTCCATGCGCCCTTGGCGCAAACTGACTCTTATTGGAACCCTTTCCATGGCTATCAAGAAAAACGAACTCTACTCCTCCCTGTGGGCCAGTTGCGATGAACTGCGCGGTGGCATGGACGCCTCCCAGTACAAGGACTATGTGCTGACCCTGCTGTTTGTGAAGTACGTTTCCGACAAGGCCAAGGGTAACCCCTACGCCATGATTGAGGTGCCGCACGGGGCGAGTTTTAGTGACATGGTGGCGCTCAAGGGGACCGCGAATATCGGCGAGGCGATCAACCTCACCATCTCGGCGCTGGCCGGAGCCAATGATCTTAAGGGCGTCATCGACATCGCCGACTTCAACGATGAGGACAAGCTGGGCAAGGGCAAGGAGATGATCGACCGCCTGACCAAGCTGATCGGCATCTTCGAGGGGCTGGATCTCTCCGCCAACCGCACCGAGGGCGATGATCTGCTAGGCGATGCCTACGAATACCTGATGCGCCACTTCGCCACCGAATCGGGCAAGTCCAAGGGGCAGTTCTATACCCCGGCCGAGGTGTCGCGGATTCTGGCCAAGGTGATTGGCATCAGCCGCCAGACGCCGCAAGATGCCACCGTCTACGATCCCACCTGCGGCTCCGGCTCCTTGCTGCTCAAGGCCAGTGACGAGGCGGGACCCAAGGGGCTCACCATCTACGGTCAGGAGATGGATAACGCCACCAGCGCCTTGGCGCGCATGAACATGATCCTGCACGACAATCCGACCGCCAAGATCTGGAAGGGTAATACCCTGGCCGCGCCCCAGTGGAAGGAGGGCAACAACCAGCTCAAGTGCTTCGACTTTGCCGTCGCCAACCCGCCCTTTTCCAACAAGAACTGGACCAGCGGCCTGGATGCTGAGCACGATGAGTTTGGCCGCTTTGTCTGGGGGGTACCGCCGGAGAAAAACGGCGATTACGCCTTCTTGCTGCACATCATCAAGAGCCTCAACAGCCGTGGCAAGGGGGCGGTGATCTTGCCCCACGGCGTGCTGTTCCGTGGCAATGCCGAGGCGCGCATCCGCGAGAATCTGCTCAAACAGGGCTTTATCAAGGGCATCATCGGCCTGCCTGCCAACCTCTTCTACGGCACCGGCATTCCGGCCTGCATCATCGTCATCGACAAAGAGACGGCGCAGCAGCGCGCCATCCAGGCCAGCGGCTATAGCAACCAGAGCCTGTTTATGATCGATGCCAGCAAAGGCTTTATCAAAGATGGCAACAAGAACCGGCTGCGCGAGCAGGACATCCACAAGATCGTCGATACCTTTACCCGCGAGCAGCTGATCCCCCGTTACAGCCGCGCCGTGCCGCTGTCGGAAATCGCCGCCAACGACTACAACCTGAATATTCCGCGCTATATCGATGCCAGCGAGGCCGAGGATCTGCACGATCTGGCCGCGCACCTCAAAGGCGGCATTCCCAATCGGGATATCGACGCCCTGGGTGCTTACTGGCAGGTGTTTCCGACCCTGCGGGCCGATCTGTTTGCTCCGGCCCATGCCGGTTATAGCCATGGGTTGGTGGAGGCCGCCAAGGTCAAGGGCACCATACTGGCGCACCCCGAATTTGTCCGTTTTGCCTCTGCTTCGCTCGAACCCTTCTCACGTTGGTTTACCGAGTGCCATCTGGCGGAGATTGAGCCGGGCGAATCGCCCAAGGCGCTGATCGAGGAGATCAGTGAAAGCCTGCTCGCCGCCTATGCGCCGTTGCCACTGCTGGATAACTACGATATCTACCAACTGCTGCTGGACTACTGGCACGCCGTGATGCAGGACGATGTCTATGTGCTCTGCCAGGATGGCTGGGCGGCGGGCAAGGTGCTGCGCGAGCTTAAAGTCGACAAGGGCGAGAAGCTTAAAGAGACGCCGGATCTGGTGCTGGGCAAGAGCAAGTACAAGGCCGAGCTGCTGCCACCGGCGCTGCTGGTGGCACGCTTCTTTGCCAACGAGCAGGCTGCAATCGACGCCCTGCAGGCCGCCGCGGATGAGGCAAGCCAAGCCTTGGAAAGCTATCTGGAAGAGCAAGGGGGCGAGGAGGGGCTGCTGAGTGACGCCGCCAACGACGCGGGCAAGATCAACGCCGCCAGCCTGAAGGCGCGGCTCAAGCAAGCCAGCGATGCCGAGGAAAAGGCGGCGCTGAAAACCGCCATCAAGCTGTTCGAAGCCGAAAGTCAGGCTAAAAAGGCGGTAAAAGAAGCGCAAGAGGCGCTGGATCGGGCCGTGGTTGCCCGTTACCCCAAGCTGACAGAGAGTGAGATCAAGCAACTGCTGGTGGAGGATAAGTGGCGCGCCAGCTTGCAGGCCGCCATCGAGGCGGAGATTGAGCGCATCACCCAGCAGCTGGCCAACCGCGTCAAGGAGTTGGAGGAGCGCTACCGCGCCACCTTGCCGCAACTGACCCAGCAGGTCACTAATCTGGAAGCCAAGGTGGCCGCGCACCTTAAGAGCATGGGGCTGGAGTGGGCATAATGGCAGAGCAGATGATGCAAGAGACAGCAGGCAAGACTATTCCGGCGGGCTATAAGCAGACCGAAGTGGGGGTTATTCCGAAAGATTGGGTGGTCAGCTCTATTGGTGAAGTTGGTGAGTTGACATCAAGTAAACGAATATTTGAAAGTGATTATGTAACAGATGGAATTCCTTTTTATCGAGGGCAAGAGATATCTGCCTTGATTGAAGGGAAGGAGATAAAAAACGCTTGCTTCATATCTAAGAGTCGATTTCATCAATTAGCGGTTCGTTATGGCGCACCTCAGCGAGGAGATATACTAATCACAGCTGTTGGTACACTGGGTAATTCATTTCTTGTGAATGTGGATGAGCCATTTTATTTTAAGGATGGTAATCTGATTTGGTTAAGGAATATTTCTGGTGTTTTCCCTGGGTATCTAATAAGACAACTGCACTTTCATAAAAACGAAATCGTCGATAATGCTATTGGAAGCTCTCAAAAGGCATTAACGATAGTTGTCTTGAAAGATTTCAAATTTCCGTTACCCATCAATAAACAAGAACAAACCGCCATTGCCAATGTGCTGTCGGATAGCGATGCGCTGATCGATGCGCTGGAGCAGCTGATCGCCAAGAAGCAGGCCATCAAGAGCGCCGCCATGCAGCAGCTGCTCACCGGCCGCACCCGCCTGCCCGCCTTCGCCCTGCGCCCCGATGGCACTCCAAAAGGCTATAAACCCAGCGAACTGGGAGAAATTCCAGAGGATTGGGAGGTTATGACTTATGGTGAGATATTCACATTCCTCTCAACATCCACTAACTCTCGAGCAGATTTATCTAACATAGGGGAGTATGGTTATATCCACTACGGGGACATTCATACTAAATTCAATAATGCATTGGATTTAAATGAATTTAATTTGCCAAGAATATCTAGCCACTTGGCTTCATCCTCATTTGTTGAAAATGGTGATGTGATAATGGCTGATGCATCAGAGGATTATGAAGGAATTGGGAAAAGTGTGGAAATTTGTAATGTCGGTTCAAAAAAAGTTGTTGCAGGTCTGCATACATTCCTTTTAAGAGACAAAAACAAATATATGGCGGATGGTTATAGAGGTTATTTGCATTGCATTCCTGCGGTAAAAAACGCATTCGATAGATTGGCAACAGGGATGAAGGTTTATGGTTTATCCAAGAACAACCTAGCCGTTGTTCCTGTGCCAGTACCATCCCAAAAAGAGCAAACCGCCATTGCCACTATTTTATCCGATATGGATAACGAGCTTAAGGCATTGACCCAAAAGCTGGACAAGGCCCGCGCCCTGAAGCAAGGCATGATGCAGCAACTGCTGACCGGCAAAATCCGCCTGCCGCTGGCGGCGGGGGCATAGACGGGGGCATAAGTGCAGCCCAACCGGATGACCGCCTCTGCCGCGAGCCTGGCCACCGGAGCCACCCAGCGCCGGATTTGCTTGACTGTTGCGTGACTGGGGCGGTTGTTTATTGGCGCGATAGATGTTTATCTATCTGAAAAGAAAGAGATACTTTTATTGTGAGTTGTTTGATGGCGTGCACAGCGGCCACCCGCATACGAAAAGCGGGTGGGGTCATCGTTGGCGTGTTTATCAAGCGCTGGGTATCGCAGGAGCTAGCCACCCATGGCCTATGACTATAGCCAGAGCCTGAATCCGCAGAAGGCGCTGATATTCCGGATCGTGCATCGGGATAACCTGGAATGGATCCTGACCCATGGTCTGTGGGCGGGGAATGGTCAGCAGCAAAACCCGCACTGGGTGCATATCGGGTTGCCGGAGCTGATTGCCAAGCGTGCGCGCCATCCGGTGCCGCTGGTGCCTTACGGCGTGTTGAATGACTATGTGCCCTTCTACTTCACGCCGTTTTCTCCCATGCTCAGCAATATTCACTCAGGGCGCGGTGTTCCCCAGCGTGACAATGATGAAATCCTGATCCTGGTTTCCAGCCTGCATCGCATGGCTGAACTGGGGCTGCCGTTTGTGTTTACCGATAGCCATGCTTATTACCAGTGGGCCAATTTCTATGTCGACCTTGGTGATCTGGGGCGGATTGACTGGCCACTGTTGCAGCGCCGTGACTTCAAGCGTGATGCGGACGATTTGAGCAAGCTGGAACGCTATCAGGCCGAGGCCTTGATCCATCAACATTGCCCCATCGAGGCGTTGCTGGGCGTGGTGTGTTACAACGAAGAGATAAAGAACCGCGTGGAACAATGCATGAATCGGGTCGGGGTCGCGCGCCCCGTCTATGTCCGTGATGGGTGGTATTTCAGATGATTCGATATACAACAGGCAATCTGCTGGATGCTCCGGTGGAAGCGCTGGTGAATACCGTCAACACCGTCGGTGTCATGGGCAAGGGGATCGCCTTGATGTTCAAGGAGCGGTTCCCGGCCAATATGCGCGCCTATGCCGAGGCGTGCAAACAGGGTGATGTCGTCACCGGCAAGATGTTTATTACCCAGACGGGTGAGCTGCTGGGGCCGCGCTGGATCGTGAATTTTCCGACCAAACAGCACTGGCGCAATCCGGCACAGATGGCGTGGATCCAGGATGGTTTGCAGGATCTGCGGGCCTGGTTACAGGCGCAGCAGGTCTCTTCGATTGCCATTCCGCCGCTGGGGGCTGGCAACGGTGGTCTGCCTTGGCCAGAGGTCAAACAGGCGATTGAAACGGCACTGGGCGATCTGGATATCGATATCCTGCTCTATGAGCCCAGTAGCCAATACCAAAATGTGGCCAAGCGCGGCGGGGTGGCGGAGCTGACTCCGGCTCGGGCCTTGATTGCTGAACTGGTACGTCGCTACTGGTTTTTAGGGATGGAGTGCAGCTTGCTGGAAATCCAGAAGCTGGCCTGGTTTCTGGCTCGGGTCATTGGCCGCAACCCGCTGGGGGATCCGCTGCAGTTGCAGTTTAAGGCCCATCGTTATGGCCCTTATGCCAACAATCTGACCCATCTGCTCAATGCGATGGACGGCAGTTATCTGCAGTCCGACAAGCGCATCCCGGATAGCAAGCCGTTTGATGTCATCTGGTTTAATGAGGCTAAAAAACAAGAGCTTGCAGTTTATCTCCAGACCGAGGCCAAAGCATTTTTACCGATACTGGAGCAGACGACCGCGTTAATCGATGGTTTTGAGTCGCCCTATGGCATGGAGTTATTGGCCACGGTGGATTGGTTGATCGCCGAAGAGGGCTGTGCGCCGACGCTGAGCGTGCTGCGCGAGGGGTTGCACCGCTGGCCAGCGGGAACCCCGTGGGGTGAGCGCAAGGCGCGGCTGTTTGATGATCGCAGTCTGCAGATCGCCTTGACCCGTTTGCAGCAGGGATTGGTGTAACGACGTTTGTGTAACGAATAAGAGCGGCTGCGCGGTTGTCGCATCGGCGTGAGAGAATAACAGGGATAGAGAGCATGATTTCAGTCGGCCAACGGGAGCGGGCAACCCAGAACCGCGTCATCAAGTTATTTCAAGCGGAGCTGGGCTATCGCTATCTGGGGGATTGGCATACACGGGAGAACAACCGTAATGTCGAGCCGGAGCTGCTGACCGCTTGGCTGGTGGGGCGGGGCGTGGACGCGGCGCTGATCCCCAAGGTACTCAGGCAACTGGATCGGGCAGCGAGCCTGGGCGAAGGGCGCCTCCTCTATGATGCCAACAAGGAGGTCTATCGCCTGCTGCGTTATGGCGTGAAGGAAAAAGTAGGGGCAGGCGAGCAGAACCAAACCGTCTGGCTGATCGACTGGGCCAATCCGCAGGCCAACGACTTTGCCATTGCCGAAGAGGTGACGGTCAAAGGCGAGAATAAGAAACGGCCGGATCTGGTGCTCTATGTCAACGGCATTGCCCTTGGCGTCATTGAGCTCAAGCGCTCTACCGTCTCTGTCTCTGAAGGTATCCACCAGAACCTGGATAACCAGAAGAAGGATTTTATCCGTAACTTCTTCACCACCATGCAGTTGGTGATGGCGGGCAACGACACCCAAGGGGTGCGCTACGGCACTATCGAAACCCACGAGAAATACTATCTGGAGTGGAAAGAGCCAGCCGATCCAATCCATTCCGACCATGTCGATCTGCCGAGTGCCAATCTGCTGGACCAGCATCTGGCACAGTTGTGCAGTAAGGCGCGCTTTCTGGAGCTGATCCACGACTTTATCGTGTTTGATGCGGGCACCAAGAAAACCTGCCGCCATAACCAGTATTTCGGCATCCGTGCCGCCAAGGCATATATCCGCCGCCGGGATGGCGGCATCATCTGGCACACCCAAGGCAGCGGCAAGAGCCTGACCATGGTCTGGCTGGCCAAGTGGATCCGCGAAAATGTGACCGACAGCCGGGTGCTCATCATCACCGACCGCACTGAACTCGATGAGCAGATTGAGAAGGTATTCAGCGGGGTGGAGGAGGAGATCCTGCGCACCAAGAGCGGTGCCGATCTGGTGGCCCGTCTGCATGCCCATAATCCCTGGCTGATCTGCTCCCTGGTGCATAAGTTCGGTCGCACACCAGAAGGCGAGTCGGATGACGAAGATGACGGCAGCTCGGATGATTTTATTGCTGATATGCGCCGCAGCTTGCCATCGGACTTCAGCCCCAAGGGCCAGCTGTTTGTGTTTGTCGATGAGTGTCACCGCACCCAGTCTGGCAAGTTGCATGGGGCTATGAAGAGCCTGTTGCCGGAGGCTCTGTTTATCGGTTTTACCGGCACGCCGCTGATGAAGCAGGACAAAAAAAAGTCCATCGAGGTCTTTGGCCCCTACATTCACACCTACAAGTTCAACGAGGCGGTGAGTGATGGCGTGGTGCTGGATCTGCGCTACGAGGCGCGGGATATCGATCAGCGGGTCAAATCCCAGAAAAAAGTGGATGAGTGGTTCGATACCAAGACCAAGGATCTCTCGCGGCTGGGCAAGCAGCAGCTTAAACAGAAGTGGGCCTCAATGCAGAAGCTGCTCTCCAGTCGTTCGCGGCTGGAGCAGATAGTGGCCGATATTCTGCTCGACTTCGAGCGCAAGCCCCGGCTGGCCGATGGTCGTGGCAATGCCATGCTGGTCTGCGCCAGCGTCTATCAAGCCTGCAAAAGTTACGAGATGTTCAGCCAGGCCGGTTTTGCTGGCAAGTGCGCCATCGTCACCAGTTACCAACCCAATGCCAGCGAGATCAAGGGCGAGGAGACGGGCGAGGGGCTGACGGAGAAGCTGGCCAAGTACAACATCTATCGCAAGATGCTGGCCGACTATTTCGAGCAGCCGGAGGATGAGGCGGCTAAGCGGGTTGAAGAGTTTGAAAAACTGGTCAAGCAGCGTTTTATCAAAGAGCCGGGCCAGATGCGGCTGCTCATTGTCGTGGATAAGCTGCTGACCGGTTTTGATGCCCCCTCTGCCACCTACCTCTATATCGACAAGAAGATGGCTGATCACAACCTGTTCCAAGCCATCTGTCGGGTGAATCGGCTGGATGGTGACGACAAGGAGTACGGCTACATCATCGATTACAAAGACCTGTTCAAGTCGCTGGAGAAGACGGTCAACGACTATACGGCCGAGGCCTTCGCGGGTTATGACAAGGAGGATGTGGCCGGGCTGCTCAAGGATCGACTGGCGCAGGCCAAAGAGGATCTGGATAACGCTCTGGAAGCCGTCCGTGCATTGTGTGAGCCGGTGAAGGCGCCCAAGTCGCAACTCGATTATCAGCATTATTTCTGTTGTGAGCCGGGAGCCGATGAAGAGACGTTGAGCGAGAAAGAGGCATTGCGGCTGACCCTCTATCAGTTGGTGGCCAAGTTGATCCGCGCCTTTACCAATCTGGCGGGTGAGCAGGAGGAGGCGGGTTACAGCGCCTCGCAGGCGGAGTCGATCAAGCAGGAGGTCGAACACTTCGCCAAGGTCAGGGATGAGATCAAACTGGCCAGTGGCGATCTGGTGGATATGAAGCAGTTTGAGCCGGGGATGCGCCAGATGCTGGATCTGTGGGTCGATGCCGATCCCAGCGAGACGCTGATGGACTTTGAGGAGCTGGGGCTGTTGGAGCTCATTATCCAGCGCGGCCCGGAGGCGCTGGAAGGGCTCCCCAAGGAGATGCGCAAAAATCAGGAGGCGATGGCCGAGGCGATTGAAAACAACGTGCGCCGGACCATCGTCGATGAGAACCCGGTCAACCCCAAATACTACGAGAGGATGTCGGTGCTGCTCGATGAGCTGATCGATCTGCGCCGCCAGCAGGCCATCTCCTATCAGGAGTATCTGGAAAAGGTCCGCGAGCTGGCCAAGCAGGTGAAATATCCACAGAGCCATAGCCAGAGCGCCTACCCAGAGAGCATAGACACGGCAGCCAAACGGGCACTCTATGACAATCTGGGCAAGGATGAGCTGCTGGTGGCCAGGATTGATACCGCCGTGCGTTATACCAAGAAGGCCGATTGGTATGGCGATCGCTTCAAGGAGCGGGAGATCGCGTTTGCCATTGCCGAAGAAACCAAGGGATACGATGTGATCGTTGCCGAGGTGATGGAGCTGGTGAAAGCGCAGCAGGAGTACCACTGATGCCCCTGATCACCATTGGTGAGCTCACGCTGGAGTTGCAGCATAAGGGGATCAAGAACCTGCACATCAATGTGCTGCCCCCTGATGGTCGCGTGCGCGTCTCGGCCCCGGCGTCGCTGTCACAGACGGCCATCAGAATGGCCGTGGTCAGACGCTTGCCGTGGATCCGGCAGCAACAGGCCCACTTTCAGGCGCAGCCACGTCAGAGCGAGCGCCAGATGTGCAGCGGCGAGACGCACTACCTTTGGGGACGGGGCTATCGATTGGAGGTGATCCCGGTTGAGGGAGCGCACAGCGTCAAGCTACAAGGGGGGTGGATCCGGATGCGGGTTCCCGCTCATTATGACGCCGCGAAGCGAGAAGCCTTGCTACTGGGCTGGTATCGCCAATTGCTGCGCCAGCGGTTGCCGATATTGATTGCCAAGTGGCAGGCCTTGCTCAACGTCACCCCTTCGTTTGTCGGTATCAAACGGATGAAGACCATGTGGGGGAGCTGCAAAACAGATACATCCCGCATCTGGATCAACCTCGAATTAGTCAAGAAGCCCCCCGAATGCCTGGAATTTATTGTGGTGCACGAGCTGGTTCACCTGTTAGAGCGCAAACATAACCAGCGATTTATCACACTGATGGATACCCATCTGCCCAACTGGCGCGAGCATCGCGAGAAGCTCAACAAGATGCCGCTGGCGTTTAACCGGTGGGGGTATTAGGGAAAAGTAGTTAGGTAAGTTTGTGGTATGGTGCCGGCAAAACCAGATTGACGCGGCTCATCTGTTGAGCGGATTACTTTGTTTTTGTTCATTCGTTATCTCGACCTGGTCAAAACACTAGGTTAAAGACTGCCGGTTTTTTTCAAGAATCAGTTGAACATTTGGGATTAGACATGTGGGATTTACTTAAACACCTATGGCCTGACTTTAGCCAGATGCTGAATGGCACTACCAATGGGATCAGTGCGTGGTTCTGGTCATTCACATGCTTCATCTTTTTACTATCCCTGTTTTTTTTGATTAAGCACTACCTCAATTTCATTGAAAGAAACAAAGCATTGAGATCTTTGTTGGATGGGCAAAGTAGAGAAACATTGGCTTACTCTCGCCGTGAAATACTTCAGAGGGCTCAAAAGCTGAATGCCAACAATATTGGTCATCTCTGGCAGGAATTTGATGAAAGCCTTGTCTTATCTTCTGACAAGAAACAACTTTTCAACAGCATTGACGCGGAGCATTTTTTCAATGCAAAAACCTTGGCAACGGGCCTAACCGCCAGCCGTTTACTAGCAGCGACCCCCAGCTTTTTAGTGGCGATCGGGGTGCTCGGAACCTTTGTTGGATTAACCATTGGTCTAGAGGGGCTAGTGGGCAATACGTCAGAAATCGAGACCCTCAAGAGTGGTATCAATAAGCTCATCTCTGGCGCAGCAGTTGCATTTATGACCTCGGTCTGGGGGGTTGCTTTCAGTCTCCTACTCAATCTGTGTGAAAAGCTGTTTGAACGCAAAGCGCTGAACGATATCCAAGACCTGCAAAACAGGATTGATTTCCTCTATCCAAGACTCCCTGCGGAACAATCTCTGGTGCATATCGCCGAGTACAGCAAAGAAAGTAAAGAAGCACTGCAGGAGCTGCACGAGCGGATCGGAGACCGACTGCAAGAAAGCATCAATGGCATGAGCGAAGCTATGCAAAATGCCCTCACTGACACACTTAATAATATCATGGGGCCGGCCATCCAAACCCTAGTTCATTCCACTAATCAACAATCAAGCCAGGTGATGGAAAACCTGGTAAGCAGCTTTATGGAGGGTATGAGCTCGGCAGGCAGAGTACAGGGTGAACAGCTCGAAAAAGTGGCCGCGGATGTCAATATCGCCGTCAGCAGCATGGGCGAACGTCTTGAACAGCTGTTTAGTAAATTAAGCTCTCAACAGACTAGCAGCCTGGATGCTCAGGATGAGCAGTCCAAACGTTTCCAGGAGCAGTTGCAACAACTGGCCAATTCGGCAGATGAACGACAAGGCCAGTTGGAGAGTCGATTTGGTAAGATGATGGGTGACTTGGCCCAGCAACATGAGCAACAGCAAACCACGTTACTGGAGCAGCAACAAAAAATGCTGGGCAGTCTGGGCACCGCGAGCCAACAGCAAATCGAGGCTATGACCTCGGCCGTACAGCAACAACAGAACACATTGCAGGATGCCGTTGGCAAACTGCTGGATAACTTAAGTCAACAAGGTGCTCAGGCGGATGTTCGCGAACAGATTCGTCAGGATAAATTCCAACAGCAGCTGACTGACGTAACACAACAGCAGCAAGCGTTGTTGACCGCCTTAGCCGACTCAGTGCAAGCCGGTCAACAACAAAGCCGCCAAATGGCGGAACAGCACCAGCAATTGCTGACTCGCTTGCAGCAAGTGACCGATTCCGCAGCCCAGAGCAGCAAGCATATGGACAGCAGTGCCAATCAGCTAGGCCTGCTCTCCACCAATGTCCGTTCTGCCGCCGATCTACTGGGGCAGCGCTTGGAACAAGTGACACAACAAATTGAGCAAGCCGGTAGCCAAAATGCTGCACTTACTGATCAACTCAAGCAACAAGCCGAAATGCTGGCCAGATTGCAAGATGGCCTGCTGCAGGGAGCGGAGCGGTTCGAACAGGCTGCCAGTGAGGCTCGCCATGGCTTTGTTGAGATGAAGCAAACGCAGCAACAATTCCTGACAGGGGTGAGAACCGAATTCAATGCCTTAGGCGAGACGTTGCGTTCCCAAGTTGAAGCCATCGAAAAACAGGCTGAACAGTGGCTGCAAAAATACGCCAGCGAAGTCAGCACCCAGGTTCATGAGCGTATGGATCAGTGGAACAAGGTTTCTCTGGAATATGCCACCAAGATGTATCACACGGCCGAAGCCATGAGCAGTGTGCTGGATGAGCTGGAGCAACGCTGATGCAATTTCGTAAAGCTCAAACCACCAACGTTGACGAAGAAAACCCCTACTGGATGTCCTTTTCCGACATCATGTCCGCCCTGCTCGTCATCTTTATTATGGCCTCGGTGATCCTGATCCTGCAGCTGATGGAGATCCAAAAAGAACTGGAGCATAAACAAGCCAAGTTTGAAGAAGAGATTGTCGCGCTAAAACAAGCCGAGCAAGTACGCCGCACAATTCTTGACGAAGCAGTAGAGACCCTGCGCAAGCGCGGCATCAAGGTAGAGGTCAGCCAGAATCACACCGTCTTGAGCATTCCCAACGAACTGCTCGGCTTTGAAACTGGCGCCTTTGATATAAGTCCGACCTATCAATCTCGGGCCAGGGAAATAGGCGAAGTGCTTAACATGGTAATCTCTCGTGACAATCGAGTGGAGTTCCTAGATACCATCTTCATCGAAGGACATACCGACAACCGTCCCCTGCAGGGCTTTATGGGCAAGGGTAACTGGGGGCTGTCAACCTTCCGCGCCATTTCCCTCTGGCAGTTTTGGGAAAAATCACTCATCGGTGATGAACAACTATCCCGGCTGAAAAATAGAGATGGCCATCCCCTCTTTTCGGTCAGTGGCTATGGAGAAACACGGCCAGCGGTGTCTAATCAAGTGACGGAGACAGATTTTAAGCGTAATCGTCGCATCGACATTCGTTTTACCATCCGCAGACCAGACAGCGCACAGTACGAACAAGTGAAGGAACGGCTGCAGGAGGAACTTCAGCAATGAAGTTGCCCGAGGCCAAATCCATGGCAACCTCTTGGGGCCTACCCACGGTAAACGCCTGGGCCGAACTCCAGACGAAGGCTTCCAAGATGGAGGGGGCTGCAGGGCACAACGACGCCTTCAGCCAGATGCTCACCTCACTGCGCAACATGGCCATCTCAGGCCGGTTTGAGGCATTACCTGGACTACTGAAGCGCCGACTCACTGCACGAGCCCTTAGCTGGTTTTGGCTTAGTGGCGACCGGTATGCCGAGCGACTGCTCAGCCCCCAACTCCTCTCCGCGCTGTTGCATGCCCAACAACCCAGGCTGACCCGCATCACACTCCAGCAGTTGGTGCAGCTCTACTTTCGTCAATTCGACCTGTTAGACCAACATGATGGATTTCGTGCCATGCTGGAGCTGGCACTGCTGTCACAACTGGAGCAACTGCCAGAACCTCGTATTGCCACCCTGCGGCCGAACCCGCTCATCAGCCTAAAACAAGAAGGACACAAACTTCTTGGATTGGACGGCCCTCGTCAACTTGCAGAGCAGACGCTACAAGCAGGACGCGAGCTTGGTGTGACATTTAGCGAACTGGGCCTGCAAGGCCTGGATGATGGCCGTTACGGCGATATCTGTCGTGCTCACTTCTATCTCGAGACCTTGCGCATTTTGTCACTGGACGAATGGTCACCTGTGATGGATGAGCTACTTAAACCCTCGGTCAGCAAGGCTCCCTTTGAGGGGGACCGCTGTATCGGCCATGCCGCGCTGGAGATCCTGATCGACCGTACAGGCCAGGAGCCCAGCGATGCCTGGCAAACCTTCATCCTCAACCTGGCAGGCGATCCCCGCATATCCAGCGCCGCCACAAATTACCGTCAATGGTGGCAACCACTGGGCGAGGCACGGATTCAAAAGGTCAGAGGCTGGCTATCCAAAGAGGATCTTCGCCTCTTTTTGCAGGCCGTTGAGCAATATGGGATCCAGAGTCATAACGACGAATTACAGCGGATGTTTCCCGCCAGAAAGCTGTTTCTGGAGGGCTTGTTCAAACTCAAACTGATCCGTAATACCCGTCTGCTACTCGGTAACCGGGCCCAGCAAATCGTTAAAGGGATTTTGGGTAAGGAAGTAAAAACCAGCTTCGCTCCCATGGATGGGGCTATGAGCGATAAAGCGGTGATCTATCTGGACTGTGGCGATTTCTACCTGATTGAAGGTTCCCACAGTTTCAAAATTTGGGTCTATTTGGCGCCCCCAAGTGACATACTGACCACTTATGAGAAACGGATATTCAGCCATGCCGCACTGACATCCACCATTCCTGCTGGCTACCAAAAACGATATGGCAATCTTCCTCTCGCCAGCATCGTCCACACACCACACACTTGGCAGCACAAGGTCTTCACCTTCTTGGCAGACAACGGCATCGGTCTGGATATGGAGCAACTACTGAGCCGCCAGGACTACCAATACCAGCTTCGCCGCTTTGGCATCCCTGCAGTCAATCCCAAACGGACACCGGTGCCAACTCCCAGCCAGCCGACAGCCAAGTCATTTGTCGACACGATAACTCACCAGTCAGCTCTAACTAGTCTCAGTCCATCACCAGTAGATCAAGTCAGGGAGGCATCCCATCAGGCCAAGCTTTATGAAGAACCCCAGCAGCTCCCAGCGAATGCGTCACGTGCAGTGAACAAGTTATCAGCTGAGCAGCTTTCAAAGCTGAATGGCAGGTTCAAATACAAGAACAAACCCGCTCCAGCAACACCCCATTCGGATGAAATAACCAGCGCTAACACTGTTGCGGAGCCTTCGCTCTCCGAACTCTGCCCCCGGGTTAGCCAGCTCAAACCGCTAGAGCTTAAGGTACTGCAATATTTTGCCAGCAATGCCGGTGACAGAGCTCGTCATGGTGCCAACGTCTTGGGCATGACAGTTCAAGAGATCAATCAACAGCTTTATGGGCCCCTTGGTACGCTCTGCTGGCAAAACAGCCAATATGGCTGGCACCTCACATCCGTAGCAGCCGCGGAATTAACCGCTTATGAAGAGCATCATAAAGGCCACTAAATGCGCTTAGTCGAATTCTTGCGATCCTTTATTGGCGACACGGACAACGCCATCAACAACCAGTTAGGTTTTCACAGCCAACCTGACTCCAGCGGGTTGAATTTTTTCCTGCCAGCAAGTGAGCTCAAATCACTGCAAGTAGGACAGGGGAACACCCGGCAAAAGGTGCAACTCATCTGCCTCAACATGTTGGCCGAGCAGGGTGTGGCCGAGACCACTGCTAATGGTTTTCATATTGAGGCAGAAGACATCACTGGTATGGATGGCGAACAAGCCGAGATCCTGGACCTGCCGCCCCGCTTCCCCGGGCAATTTGTCTCCACGATTCACGGCCGAACCGGTAACAGCGGCTTTCGGGTAGCCATTACCGCCAGTATGCCTGAAGGGGAAACCCCCTTTACCCGCAAAGGGCCCTTTCTGTACTTGGGTAGCCAAGAATGCTATTGGCTGACGCCAGCAGAATTAATGGGACTGATGGCTTGGGAGCAACACGAGACCCTGACAGCCGAGCTGCGAGGCGAAACCGCTAACCTGCGACTGATGGCCGAGCTGCAAACGGCGGCACGAAGTGGTATGCGCATCGACCTTAGTCATTTTGAGCGCCTTGACGTAGTGGTGCCGGACAACATAGGTATCATAGCCACCCGCATGCCGGATGGTAGCCTGCAGCTTTGCCCCTGTCTGGGAGAGGGATCCACGCCAGATCAATTGCAGAAGCGATGGGCGCAGATAGATATGAGCGCTAATGGCGGCGTGTTGCGAATAGATAATCGCGTAGTACTGCTGGACGAACCCCGGTTGGCCGGGATCCGCAACGTACTGGCCAATACACGCATTCCTGCCGACAAGGTCAATGAGTTTATTGCCACCCCTACCGCTTTTTTGGATGCCGCCTTGGTTAATCTCGAGGTTGGTTTCTCCATTAGGGTCGCAGGTGTAGGCCGACTACAGTACATGGACTTTGGCGGGCTGGATACCAACCAAAACAATTGGTTTGCTCTTGACTCCCGTCCATCACCCCCGGAGGTACTCAGCGGACTTATTCAGTCGCCTGAGGAATTGCAACGTTTTGAAGATCTATTGCAAGCGGCACGAGCCCAAGGCGCCAGCACTCTGACTTTTGGTGAACAGACGATCGACATCACCAACGTCGATGTAGTGGAAAAACAAGTTACCGCCATCAAGCAACGTCTTGCCGGCCATTCTGGCCTCGACGATGAACCAGCAGATGAATCAGTCACACTTGAGACACCAGTAGACGAAGAAAAAGTCAAAGAGCGCGTTGCCGTCATTCTCAAGGAGGCGGATGCCATCCATACCACCTTGTTGAACAAGACCAATTTCGCCACCCTGCCAGCCTCACCTGACTGGTCACGCTATGCGCGCACGCCCTTCTCTCACCAGCAAGAAGGCATCGAATGGATGCTAAAACTGCTGAATGTGGCCTTGCATGAAGATCCCGAGGATCTCTACCGACTGCAAGGCGGCCTGCTGGCCGATGACATGGGGTTGGGCAAAACCTATATGACCTTGGTGACCATCGGTGAATACCTGCATCGTCAACGCAGCCAGGGCCAGGCAGAAAAGCCCATTCTGGTGGTGGCGCCACTGAGTCTGCTGGAGAACTGGGAAGATGAGGTCGCCAAGACCTATAACAGCGTGCCGTTTCGCGACCAGGTGGTGTTGCAAGCAGGTCGTGATCTAGGGAGGTTTCGGATCCGAGGTGCAGAAAGAGAGTCGGTACAGTTGGCCTCGCTGGCAGATGAAAGCGGCATGCTAGATGAACAAAGCATCCGCTATGCCCTGGCCATAGGCCCAGAGGCCGGGATCCATCGGCTGGACATGGATAGACGGCTAGTACTCACCACTTATCAAACCTTGCGGGACTACCAGTTTTCACTCTGCCGCATCGACTGGGGTATGGTGATCTTCGATGAAGCGCAAAACATCAAGAACCCCAATGCCTTACAGACCCGTGCAGCCAAAGGCCTCAAGGCTGACTTCAAGCTGCTGGCAACCGGAACCCCAGTGGAGAACAGCCTGGGAGATTTTTGGTGTTTGCTGGATACCGCCCAACCCGGGCTGCTCGGTAGCTGGCAACACTACCGGGACAGCTGGATAAAACCCATTCTGAATGCCGAAGAGCAAGAACGCGACCTGATCCGTATCCAAATCGGCGAGCAATTACGCCGCACCGTAGGTACCTTCATGTTACGCCGAGTCAAAGAGGAGCAGCTCAAGGGACTACCCAGCAAGACCATATGTAATGGCGTACAGCAAGCAGATAGCCAGCTGCAACGCTATCACCCCGAATTGAGCCGCGTCATGAGCGGCTTACAGTTGCAGGCCTATGATGCCGTACTCGATGAGTATCGCAGTCGCCGGGCTAGTGACGAAAACATGCAAGGAGCGGCCCTGGCTGCACTCTCCCGGCTCAGAAGCATCTCATTGCATCCAAGGCTGGATGACGAAGCTGCGCTCTACAGTCAGGATGCCAAGCAGGCCCGTCAGTACATGCAGGAATCCGGCAAGCTCACCATTGTTCTGCAGTTACTGGAGCAGATCCGTAGCCAGAACGAAAAAGTCATTCTGTTTATGATGACCAAGCGGTTGCAGCGAGTACTCAAGCTCTGGCTGGATCAGATCTACGGCCTGGATATCGCCATCATCAATGGCGACACCAAGGCGGTGGCCAGTAAAGTCGAGGATCTGACGCGCAAGAAGCTGATCAGCCAGTTCGAGGCTCAAGCCGGTTTCAATGTGATAATCATGTCCCCTGTGGCTGCAGGGGTCGGTCTGACCGTGGTCAGTGCCAACCATGTGATCCACTTGGAGCGTCACTGGAACCCAGCCAAAGAGGCCCAGGCCTCAGACCGGGTCTACCGCATCGGCCAGCAAAAACCAGTGTTTATCCACTTGCCGACCCTGACTCACCCGCGATTTGATGCGTTCGATGTCCATCTGGATCGCCTGTTGCGCGGCAAGCTGATGCTGAAAGATGCAGTGGTCACCCCCGAAGCCGTCAGCGAAAGAGAAATGACAAGTGCCATGGGTCTGTAGTAATGGAGTGGGCCATCGCCATAGACGCCGCAGCGATCCAAAAATAGGGAGACCCTGTTTCGTTCGACAATTGCACGTGCGCCAAAATGTGGTTGAACTTGGGTGTGTAATCCCCAACTCCCTATGGTTCCCATTTTCTGTGTACTCCTAATGATGGTAAGTCGTAGTAGAGCTCACTGCTGACCATGCCTTCCTCCATGTGCTCCCTGACCGGCGTGGTAGTTACAAATTCCCTCGTTCTGCCAGCGACACCACACCCTCAGTACCGACGACCAGATGATCCAAAATCCGGATATCCACCAGTGCCAGGGCATTCTGTAGGCGCAGGGTGATCTCGATATCTGCCCGGCTGGGTTCCGGGTATCCCGACGGGTGGTTATGCACCAATATCAGGGCGGCAGCATTGTAGTGCAGTGCCCGCTTGACCACATCGCGGGGGTAGACGGTTGCAGCGGACAGGGTGCCAAGGAACAGCTCTTCATAGGCCAAGATCCGATGCTGGTTATCGAGGAACAGTGCAGCAAAAACTTCGCGATCCCGTGTTTGCAGCAGCCCTTGCAGGGCTTGATGGGCCAAGTGTTTATCGGTAATAGCTTCTCCCTTGGCCAGTTTCTGCCGGGCAATCTGGTTGGCGATAGTCAACAGGTCCTCTTCGTTAATCAGCTCAGTGACGAGATAGGTGCCGGGGATCTCCCCGGCGATCAATTTGTGATGCAACATGATTGGGCTCCATACGCTATCGCCCCACCACATTGGACGCGGCAGGCTAGGCGAAGTAGTTGGTTAATGGGTTACTGAATGGGGTGTGACCACTGGCTTGGCTGGCTGTGTTCAGGCCGCCAAGGTGTGCGGGTGTAGTCGTGCAGCGGAATGTGGTAACTGGTGGCTAGTAGGGTGCCTAACTGGGTTAGCCAGCTGTGATCCGGGTGATCGCACAGCCATTGCGCCAGTGCGTCGCCCCGTTCGTTTTCATAGCGCAGGTAGAGGGTATAACCGTCCACCGGCAGGCCCTGGTCATGCACCACTTCAATCTGACCATCGTGTTCAAGATAAGCCTCCAGCTCGATGGCGATCACGGCGTTAATCATCTTCGGTCTCCTTGTCAGGGATGGGGTCACTCTCCACCGCATAGCCGCGATGGATGCAGATGCGCTGCAGGTCAGCCAGAAAGTTGGCCAGTACGCGAGGTTGCTCGTTGAGCGGGACTGGCCCTGCCTGGCAATGCCAGAAACAGCGACGTTCGGGGTCGATGCAGATTTCATCCCTCGGCTGGCTCATGGTGTGCCAGTCCTCAGCATTGGTGAGAGATAGCAGTTGCCACTGCATCCCGGACCAACGCACTTGCAGGGTGACGGTGCGGGCTAGTGGGCTCTCCGGGGTCAGGTGCAGCAGCCAACGCTGACCACTGCTGGTGGGTGTTATCTTGGCGTTGGCGGCGATTTGTCCCAACCACTGACGTGAGTAGTGGGAGAGCGCTAATTCTTGGCTCATCGTGTCCTCCTAATCTCCTGCGACCGTGACGCTGAAGCATTCCAACCGGCAGTAGGCAATGAAGTTGCACTGCCAGATGTCGAACAATTCTCGCGCTTCGGCCAACCGCAGCGGTCCCCAGCCCAACATGGTGTGTTCCCCATCGAGGAAGTTGAAATCGAGCTCCTTGCAGAGCTCCGTATCTTGGCCCTGCCCCTGGTAGCTGAAGTCGGTGACGTAATCGAACAGCCAGCCATCGAGCCCACGGATCAGGCGGATCTCGACTGGGTGCACACCACCTTGTTCGACGCTGTAGCCGGGGTTACGAAAGTTGAAGGTCAGTTGGGTTAAGCACTCAAGATTGAGCTCGGTTTTAGCGACTTCCTGGTCGAGCAGAACCAGCAATGCTTGGTCAACGGGCAGGGCAAAGCCGTCCCGGAAAAAGGGAATAGTCATGATGTACTCCTTGTGGGGGTTAATCTTGTCCGAACAGCTCGCGCATTTTTCTGGCCACACGGGCACGGATCTGTTCATCAATAAAGGCGGCAATGCTGGCGAGCGCCGCACTCAGTACCGCAATGTCATCGGTGAGTCCCATCGGCAACACATCCGGGATCGCATCAATGGGGGAGATAAAGTAGGCCAGCGCACTGTAGATCAGCAGCTTGGCCCAAAGTGGCAGGTCATCCTTCTGGCTGGTGTAGTAGAGCAACAGGCAGGTTTCGATAAAGGGTCGACCGGCACGTTTGGCAAAGGCCCAGAGTTTTTGCCAAAAGCCTTGGTGATCGAACGGCTCGCATTCAGGGGGAATGCAGGGTGGCATAGTGCGTCTCCTCTACGGGTGGGTGAATGGCAGAAATAAAAAGAGGAGGCAAATGCCTCCTCTTGGATGGGAATGAGTGTGAGCTATTGGTCCCACATCAAGCAGTCAAACTCGGGGGTATTGGTGGCGGGCAGAACTGATGCCACCTCTTGGGTCGGCAGTGCGAGCTGCTTGCCGTCAGCCGTTAAAATGCTGATCGACTTGGCCTTACGTAGCTTGCCCCACATGTCGAAGAAGTTGTTCTCACCGACACGGGACTCGGTCTCATAGGGCGCATCGTATTGGCTGCCATCGACGATGATGGAGAAAGCCTGCCCAGCATAAGGGCCGTACTCCTTGCCCTGTACCGTGGCCGTCATGCTGACCGAACCCTGTTGCTGGAAACGGTAGAACGGTTGGTGGAGCGGTTGGCGCGTCCTCGCTGATCATCCACCATTCACTGGGGAGGGGATGGGGTCCCTTTCCCCAATTTGTTGGTGAGTGGACTCCTTCTTGGTTGTGGTCTCTGTGGCGTTCTGGTTGCTTTGCCTAGCGGGACGTGAGGTGAGGTTGTCGCCTCAGAACCATTGATACCATTCGCCGTCTCGTCGCTGTTGGCTTCGGGATAGAACTCCTCCAGCAGCATCGGCACCTCTTCATCGATATCCTCAAATTGGCCATTGCGCAGCAGGTCGCGAGCGGCCTGTTCCATCTGGTCGATGGCGAGCCCCGCCTCTTGATCACGCCGGGCGGCCTCCAGTGCTTGCCTGACTGCCTCAGTCAGGTTGGTTTCTTCCCGCAAGGTCAAATCCACGTAGTAGACCGGTGTGCGGTACGACTGGGTGGTGCTCTTGGCCCGCAACCGCAGGGTGAGCGGCAGATAGCGGGTATGACCCCCGCTCACTGCCTCCAGGTACTTCAGTCGCGCAGCCAGGGTGCGTACCGAGTTGTAGCCGGTGGTGCGGAAGATAAAGCTACCCAGCTCATCCCCTTGCCCCTCCACAAACAGGTTCAGTCGTCCGTACAGCTTGCAGCCCTGTTGCCCTGCAAAGGCGCAGCGCTCTGGTCCTGGACAGCTGACTTCCTCCATGCCTTGCGCCCCCACACGTCTCGCCACCTCCCCATTCCCGACACAGAGCGGCCTGCCGGTTTGCCGGTCAAAGGCGCTGTATTCCGCCCGCAGATTCAAGTCGCTGTCGTTGAACAGCACCCGCACTGGAATGGCGCGGATCTTGGTTTGCTCCTGACCTTGGCCACTCTTTTGCGATGAGTAGTGTTGATGCAGGGGATGGAGCAACCATCCCCCCTTTTGCTGTACCTGGGTGGTGAGGGTGAAGCTGTCGTCCTTCTCCGGTACCCACTTATCCTGTTTTTGCACCAGCTTGCCGATGCAGATCCGCCCGATCACGGGCGGGGTGATCGCCAGTCCTTTGATCATGGTGTTTGCCTCAAGGGTTGAATGGTGAAACGGCGCACGCCGGGCACCGGTTTGACATAACGGGTGAGCAGGTCGGGATGATCCTGACCGAGCTTATCCAGATCCGGTGCCAGCCGGTCTTTGCTGCGCTTCCAAGTGATCTTGCCGTTGGCAAACAGCCCGGCAGTGGCTTCACCTAAGGTGGCTTGCAGCCGCTGCTTGAGCTGCGACTCCTGCAGCTCGACAGCTTCCTTCTGCTGACGCAATCGCAGCAGCTCCCCAAACAGTTGGTTGAACTCGGGAGAATCGGAGAGATCTACCGTCTGGCCATCATCGCGGGGAAACAGCCAGCTCAGGGCATTGGCGGCATCATTGGAGCCGTCAGGCTCGGGCTGCTGGTCTTGTTGCACCATCTGCCAGAACTGCGCTTCCCGCTCGGTGAGATCCTGGATCTTCTCCTCATCGCGCTCGATGCGGTAAATCCGAAAATCCTGGCCGCCGATCAGCACTGCCACCTCAGCCCAGGCATGGCCGGTAACCGCTAATTGATGCAGTACCTGACACTGATAAGCCACCGGCACACCTTCCTCCCACTGGGGGGCGCTGTGATAGCTGGCGGTCTTGATCTCCAGAATGCCCGGCCCATCGGGATGGCCGACTACCTCCCGATCGAGGTTGGCGAGCATGAAGGGTTGCTCGGGGTGTTGCAGCACAGCATTGACCCGTCGCACCTTGTAGCCGGTGCGTTTGGCATAGACCTGTGCCAGCACAGGTTCGAGCTCGATGCCCCACAGTACCGCTTCCTTGTGTGAGATATCCTCCGGCTCCTTGCGGCCGGTCTTCTCCAGCCAAAGGCTGAGCGGACATTTGTAGGGGGAGAGCCCCACTGCCACGGCGGCATCGGAGGAGCCAATGCCGAGTTTGCGGATAGCGAGCCACTGCTCGCGGGTTAATTGGGTAGTGGAGGCCAGCCGCAGGGCTTGGCCGTATTTGGCTTTTGCTTTCATGACGACTCCTTGTTGACGGCATAAATGGCAACGCCCGGATTGGCTTGCGCCAGTCCGGGTGAGGTCGTTATGCGGTTTAGAGAGGGAAGAGGAATTACTGCAGCAGAGTGAGTGCCTGATTCAGGGCTTGGGATTTGAGTTGGGCGCCCTGACCAAACCAGGCGGAATCAAGCCGGTGATCCTGGCTGCGAGCACGGCGATGGTGATCCACGTATTCCGTTACCGCATTGACCAGCCCCCAGGCGGTATTGCGGGAGCTGACAAGTTCTGAGCCCATGCCTGCGCCCTGATAGAGCTCATGCAGCCGTTGTACCGGCTTGGTGAGGATGATGTTCTCCTCATCCAGCGGTTGCGCCAACAGGTCGCTGAAAAAGCGCAGTGCCTCTTCGGGGGCCACGGGCCGCTGTGCCAGCGCCTTGGTCTGCGCCTTAAATTCATCCCAATGAGAGAGCCCCAGCCCGAGCGACTCTTTGACGGCAGCTGCATCGAACTGAGTAGAGTGGGGCACCTTGATGGCACCGGTAGCGCCGCGCAGTGCCATCTGTAGGGTGTTGTTGCAGACTACCCGCAGCGAGGTGAACTGCGCCGTGGTGCAGAGCGTGCCGTCGCAGCTGGTCGCCAGCAGCAAATAGGACTTTACCAAGTCATTGCCTTTGAGCTTTAGGTCCTGACCTGTTTTAGCCAGAGCCCACAGCTTGCGGCCGCCTTTAAGCGAGCCTGCTGTTTCCAGCTCAAAGCCACCGGCTTCTACCAGATCTTGATAGAAGTGCAGCACCTCGTGAGGCTGTACCACGTTGTAGCGACTTGAGACCACCGATAGGGGGGCGAGGGTATCGGAGCGATACAGCACCTTGCTGTCGCTGTAGGGGCGGATATGCAGTGCATCGGAGGCGACGTTAAACATCACGTCGCTCTGCTCGATGGTCCAATCCATCCCGGCTGCCTGTAGCCAGATATCGAGAGATTGTTGCGGGGGCAAAATATTGCCAAGGCCATGCCAAGGGGTTTGGCCGGTGTAGGCCATGGTGTCGATCAGGTGAGCCATATCTCCTCCAGGAATTGTGAAATGCAGACATTCAGCCTGCTAACTCATGTAGGTGATGTAGGTTTGAAAGTTTATTGAATAGGATGTGTTTACCATTCAATTCTCATTTTTAAGGGTGGCGTTACAGCATGATCGTGTTGTGCAATGAACTGCATTGGAGGGGTACGGAGAGGGGTACGGGGCCAAAAACGACCAAGGGGTTAGCATCGTGATGATGCTAACCCCTTGTTTTATATGGCGCTCCCGACTGGAGTCGAACCAGTGGCCTGTCCCTTAGGAGGGGACCGCTCTATCCTGCTGAGCTACGGGAGCTGTGTGGCGGGCATTATACAAGAAGCAACTCCCTTTTAAACCCTTGATTCTTATTCCAATACTGCCAAATCCCCATTCTGGATGTTAAACGGCGAATATTTGTTCTGGCTGCTGATGATGGCGCCATCGTCGAATACCTGCACCACTTCGAACAGGCCGTCGGCCGGGTTGCGCATCATGCGCGACTTGCCGTAGGGGTCGATGAAGTCGGCGTTGTGCTGGATGCGGAACTGGTCGCCGAGCTTGACACCGTTGCGCCGTCCCAGATTGATGTAGGGGCCGCGTTCGTTCTGGCCGACCACTCTTGCGGTGACCGGGGCACAGGTGAGCTGGGCTACCAGATCCTGAGCCGCCTGTTGCAACTGGTAGTTGACCTCCTGGCCATAACTTGACTGCCAGAACTGGCCGCTGCTGCTGCCCACTTGCTCCCGCTTGCCAAAGGTCCAGGTGGCGCGCCCTTCGTAGGCCTTGCGGTTGACCAGACTGCCGTTGATGCCATCGAACAGGTAGAGCTGCATGCGAAAGTTGCGTACGGGATCCTCATACCAGCTGGTCAGCTGGTTGCCCTGCGGCTCGATGGAGAGATCGTCGATGCTGCCGAGCACCAGATACTGGCTGTCGGTACGCAGGCTGAGCGCCTTGATCTCTTCGAGGGCACTGCGATCCCCCTGTTGCAGATGCAGCGGGTCGATGCGCAGGTTTTCATCCAGCCACTGGCGCACCGCGACCCCTTGCGGCGCGTTGGCGAGGGTTTCGAACAGTCGTCGCGAGAGGTTCTCAGGCATGTCGTCCATGGCGCCATAGCTTGCTTGATCTGGATAGCGCATCCGCAGCCTCACCAGTGTCAAATCCTTGGCGAAGTGCTGGGTCTGGCAGATCTGGCGTTCGGCCTGAATGTCGGCCACTAGCGTGATGTACATGCGGCCGTTGCGCACCTCTTCCCGCTTGAGCCGGTACTGGCGAATGTCGCCGCCGGAGCGGATCTGGATCTGCTCGGATCGCAGGCTGCCATTTTCCAGACGCTGCACGCTGGAAACGGCCGCGCCGCTGGCTAGCAAGGCTTGACGTAGGGCGTCGCGGGTCGCCTGCTCGCGGGCATAGACCTCATCACCCCCCAGAATGGCGGCGCTGCCCTGCGCTTCGATAAGCTCGGCTCGGGCGCTCAGGCTGGCCAGCAGCAGGGTCAACAGCAGCGGTAATTTCATAGCAGATACCTTGAGTTGGCGGGCAGCCGAGCCATGTTGAGGAAATGGCGCCTGCTGACCGACATGGATCACAACACGTTCCAAGTGGTAGCGCACGTTGGCGCTGACCATTAAAAAAGCAAGAATCATGCCTCATTCCCGGCTCAAGCTTTGTCCGGCGCGTCCGATAATAAGTCAGGTGCAGATACAGGAAAGGTATCCATGAACAAACTCATCACGGCGTTGGCGCTCGCCCTGGCATTGACCGGGTGCGGCTCCGACCCTATCAATCGGGATCAGGGTGACCCCCGCCAGGCGGCGCAGGGGATGGAGCTCAACTGGCTGGTGGCGCGTATGACCGACCAGCTGATGGAGCGCAAATCGCTGACCACCCTGACCGAGCCCATCGCGGTGGCCTCTTTCGTTGATCTCGACACCCTGCAGGATACCAACTGGATGGGGCAGCAGATTGAGGAGAGCTTTATCTACGAGCTCAACCGCCGCGGCGAGGTGGTGGTGGACTTCAAGCTGACCGGTAGCATCAAGGTGACGCCGCAGGGGGACTTCGTGCTGAGCCGCAACTATAAGGAGCTCTCTTCCCGTTTGCCGATCTCCCGCATTCTGGTCGGCACCTTCAGCCGCAATAGCAAGGGGATCCTGGTCAATGCCCGCGTTATCGACATGCGCACCAAGATGGTGGAGACCACGGCCCAGAGCCTGATCCCGCAAAAATATCTGTTCGGTGCCAACAACTCGTTTGGTCGGGCATCGATCAATCGCGGTTATCTGATGCGTGACAGTCAGGCCCGGCCGGGTGGTCATCTGGTCAACCTGACCCCGTGAGGAGCGAGTCATGAAGATCCTGTTTGGTTGCCTGTTGGCACTCTTGCTCACCGGTTGCAGCGGCAACCGGGTGGTGGATTACACCCAGGGTGGCAAACCCGATGATTTTCCGGTGCTCAAGGCGGTGGGGTATGCGGTGATCGACATCCAGCCCGGCCCCTCCCAGTCGGAGAAGATGCTGCAAGCCATTCGCGCTTCCAAGATGGATGCATATCGCGAGCTGGCCGAGCAGCTCAATGGTCAGCAGGTGCGCGGCCAGAGCAGCTATCGTGACCTGACCCAGACCTCCAACTCGCTGGATGTGTCGGTCGCCGGTGTGGTGCGTGGTGCCCGGGTGGTTGCCTCCTATCCGCGCGGCAATACCTATGCCACCGAGATGGAGCTCGATACCCGTGCCCTCTACAACATCAACCAGCTGATGGCCGGTCAGTTCTGAGTTGATGGGCTTGCCGTGAAAACCGGCATCAAAAAAAGGCGAGCAGGGTGCTCGCCTTTTGTCGTCGTGGGCTGGTTAGCTCCCCATCAGCACCGGCGGCACTGCGGTAGGTTTCACATCCTCGCTCGGGTAGCAGCCCAGCACCTTGATATAGCGGGTGATCTTGGTCAGTTCCACCAGTGCGGCCTGCATCGCCGGGGTCTGCAGGTTGGCGGAGACATCGAGGTAGAACATCTCTTCCCACGGGTTGCCCTGCACCGGACGGGACTCCAGCTTAGTCATGTTGATCTCGTGGCTGCGTAGTACCAGCAGCGCCTCGACCAGCGAACCCGGCTTCTGGGAGGTGGACATGATGAGGGTGGTCTTGGCCGGGATCTGCGGTGCCACGTCGATGGGTTTGCGCGCCACCACGATGAAGCGGCTGTAGTTCTCTTTCTGGTTGGCGAGCTGCTCTGCCAGCACGTCCAAGCCATACAGTTCGCCACCGGCGGCGCTGCCGATGGCGGCGGCCTCCGGGCTGGCCAGCTCTTTCACCTTCATCATGGCGCTGGAGGAGGAGTCGCAGATCTCGTGACGCGCCCCTTCCAGCTTGCTCAGATAGTGGGAGCACTGCTGGAACACCTGCGGGTGGGCATAGAAGGTCTTGATGCGGCCAAGCTCGGTCGGTACGGCGGTGAGGATGCAGTGCTCGATGGGGTAGGTGAGCTCGCCGACGATGGAGAGGCTGGTGTGCTGCATCACGTCATAGACTTCGTTGATGGAGCCCGAGCTGGTGTTCTCGATGGGCAGCACACCGAAGGCGGCGCGGCCTGACTCCACCGCATCCAGCACTTCGCGGAAGTTCTGGCAGTTCACCTCGATCACCTGATCCTTGTAGCGCGCCAGATATTTGCGGGCGGCCAGGCTGGAGTAGGAACCGCGCGGCCCCAGATAGGCGACGCTGGTCATCGGCTCCTGCTGCTCCGGGTTGAGCAGGCTCTGCAGATAGGCCTGCTGGGAGAGCACAGAGTCTTCGATGATGGTGTGATAGATGCGAGTGATGTACTGGGCATCCAACCCAAGCACGCGCCCTTTCTGGATCAGGGCGACCAGCAGCTCCTGCTCCCGCTGGTGGTCACGAATGGGGCGCGGGTTGGCTTGCTTGGCACGGGCGACCTCGATGCTGAGGGTCTTGCGTTTCGCCAGCAGGGCAAGCAGCTCCTGATCCAACCGGGTGATGTCTTGTCTGATCTCGTCGAGCGTTGCCATGATTGTTCCCTATCCAAGTAATCGATTGATATTAATGCAAAAAAAAGCCTCCGCTAGGGGAGGCTAGATTCGTCTTTGCTTTCTGTTCACACGACGACAGGCCTTCCCTCAAGCGGGCCGGATAAACGAGAAAGCAAAGAAGAATGGTGCGTGCATAGGTGTGTCCTTGAGGTAACGTCATAACCATTAAGGGATTTGTCGGTCTGATGCAAGTAAAACTTGCCCGCAGGCGGGGATGGGGGCAGGTTATCCGGTTAAGAAAATGGCGTATGAGCGATGTTCTGTTGACTCTGTTTTGATGACTGAAACCCAGTGGGGGAGGTAAAGACGATGGCGATTATTTTCGATCTGGGACGGGTGGTGGTGAGCTGGGATCCGGTAGGCATAGTGCGTTCCGTGCGTGGCCCGCAAGGGGCCGAACAGTTGGCCAAGCAGCTCTTTAACCACCCGGATTGGCTGGAGGTAGACAGAGGCACCATGTCGCTCCACACCATGGCCCGGGAAGCGCAAGCGCGCACCGGCCTCTCTGCGGCACAGAATCTGGCCATTTTACAGGCAGTTCCTGCCTCCCTGATGCCAGATCCCGCTATGCTAACCCTGATAGCCGAGCTGCACGGGGCGGGGCACACCCTGTATGCCCTCTCCAACATGGGTCATGCCAGCATCGACTGGTTGGAGCAGCATCAGGATTTCTGGCGCTTCTTTAGCGGCAAGGTGGTGTCGGCGCGGGTGCGGATGATGAAGCCGGAGCCGGATATCTATCGCTATCTGCTGGTGTCGTTCGATCTGAAACCGGCAGAGTGTATCTTCATCGATGACAGTCCCGCCAACATCGCAGCCGCCGAGGCCCTCGGTATCAGGGGGATCGTCTTTACCGACGCGGCAAGTTGCCGCCAGCAACTGGGTGAGCTGGGCTGTTTGCCCGCCACCGGCAAGGGGTGATGCCCCTCTAGGAGCACTATGGAGCATGGCCGGTTTCGCAATTGGCTCAGTCACTATCCCGAGGCGACCCTGATCATCGCCTGCAAGGATGGCAGCGGTTATCAGCTCTGTGTTGAGGCTGAAGGGGAGTGCCTCTGCCTGACCGACAGCGAGGGAGGGCGCCTGACCTTCACCTCGCTGGATCAGGCGCAGGGTTTCTTGCGAGCCCATCGGGTTCACCAAGCAAGATTACGAATTTATGACGCCCAAAATGAAGATTTAGCAGCAGAATCACAGGAAATAATCATCAAGTTTTAATTTTAACCAGACTCTTTAAGGGTCTATTCAGTTTGTTTGCCGCACAATACTGCACCTGTTCATCATCCGGAGCTGTTTAATGGGTGCCAATGTAGTTGTACTGAATCAGGGATATGATCACTCTTTTCAAGCCAGGGAACAGCTGCTGATTGAGCGACTGGCAAGTTTTGACGAGCTGGTTGTCTCTTTTTCGGGACGGTTGGAATCCTGCTACAGCATCGAGCTGTGCCGCGCTGCCGGTGTGAAAATCCACGCAATTACCCTCGATAATCCGACCCGCAGTCGTAGCGAAGTGGCCCGTGCCCGCCGTTATTGCCAGCGTTATGGCATCGATCACTGGGTCATCAAGAGTGACGAGATCGTCTTTTGCGATCGCCTGCCAAATATTGAAGGGCTGATCGACCCGGTTCGCCGCATTGGTGAGTATGTGCAGACTCGTCCGGAATGGACTCATCTGCCGTTGCTGGTTCCGGCAGCGGTGGAGGAGCGTGATGATTATCTTGCCCAGTTCGGGTCTCTGCCTGCCAACTCCATCTGGTTTTTTGCCGACAACGGATTGATGCGCCGCGATTATCGTTACGGCTTCAACAAGCGTCAGCTCGGTCGTTGGGGCAAGGGGAGCAACGGTTGCCTCAGCAATCGCTTCACCAATCCACGGCAGCTTGAGCAGCGTTATCTGCGAATGGTGGATCAGGCCGAGCAGATGCTGGCCGACATGGGGCTGGACGAGGCACAGGTCTTTTTCCATACCCTGTGCGACTCCTCCACCACCCTGGCCCGGGTGCGTCTGCCAGAACATCAGCGTGCGCAGGCATTTGATATGCAATCGGATATTTTGTCTGCCCTCAAGGGGAGCAAGTTCGATCTGGTGACCCTGGATATGGCACAGAAAGAGCGGCACGATCTCGCCATCTAGCCTGCGGGCAAGCGATGCCGGTGCCAGAACGTGAGTGCTGTCATAGGCAAGGGGCGACGGGACTGTTTATACTGTCGCCCTTTCACCCGTTACCGAGCTTCGCCCTATGAAACCCTTCTCCCGTCTGCTGATTGCCCTGTGCCTCTCCCCCGTACTGGCGCAGGCTGCCCCTCTTTCTCAGGTGACGCTGCCCGATGGCCGGCAGGTTCAGCTCAACGACGACTTCACCTGGGAGTATCTGGTGGTCAAACCGGCCGAGCCTGTGCAGGGCGTGGCTGCTGATGGGAAGGCTGGGGCCGTGGTGGCCGTCGCGGCCCCGGTGTTGACCGATCAGGCCAAGGCCAATCCGGACCTGCTTGCCCAGATGGCGCGTGACGGTGTGGTGGTCAAACTGGACAAGATCGAGGGATCTGACCCGCTGGTGCTGACCTTTATGGTGAGCAATACCGGCACCCGCAATGTAGTCGGGGTGCATGGCATGGTGACCCTGTTCAGTGCTGACGGGGTGCAGCTGAGCCGTCAGGAGGCCCGCTTCTGGGTTGCCGAGAATCGTCTGCCGGAAACCTATCTGCGCAAGGGGCAAGCCCGTCCGTCGCTGGCACTCGAGATCCCCCGTCCTGCCGGATTGACCGGTCAGCCGCTGGTGCGGGTCGAAATTGACGAGGTGGTCTTCCGCTGATTTGGCGTTGTTCCGGCCCATGCAAACTGTTTGGGCCGGCAACTTGTTGCCGCTGACACCCCCTGCAATATCTGCTTACATCTGACATGGTTCTGCAACAGCTTGCAGCTCGGCAAGCCGGGAACCTGATCGCAAAATGACTCCATACCAGCTCGCTAGCAACGGGCCCAATCACATGGAGTTATCATCATGAAAAAAGCAACTGTCTCTTTTCTGGTTCTGGCCGGGTTTGCCTCTACTTCCGTTATGGCGCAGGATGCCTTCAGCTACGCCAAGGGTTCCGCCACCTGGGCGCACACCAAATCCGACTATCTGAACAACAACCCGCTGTTCCCACGTGATGCCAGCAATCAGGGCACTCGCGATTTTGGCGGTGTGACGCTGGATCTCTCCAAATCGTTTGCCAACAACTTCTACGGTCGTCTGCTCTCCGAGGGCACCTCTGCCCAGCACGGCAATGACAGCATGGGTATCGGCAGCCTGGGTATCGGTGTGTTCACCCCGCTTAGCACCGGCCTGAACCTTTACGGTGAAACCGGTCTGATGGGTTACACCATGGAGCGCGAGCAGGCGTATGACGTCAAGGGCTGGGATCTGGTGAGCCGCAAGAGCAGCGGCAGCATGTACGGTGAAGTGGGTCTGCGCTACGACATCGGCGACATCGAGCTCTCCACCGCTTATCGCTACGCCAACATGACCGACGATATGCACGACTTCAAGGTGGGCGGTGCCTACAAGCTCAACCAGAACTGGGCGCTGACTGCCGATTACACCTATCGCAACTGGGATCTGCAAAAAGGTTCCATCTCCAGCCTGGGTGTGAAGTACAGCTTCTAATCCCCCTTCCCGTAGTCCGTAGTGTCTTGATTTTTACCCATGGCGTTCGCCATGGGTTTTTTCTTTTTCCGGTGATCCCTTTTTTCTCCTTGTGTCGTATCAGTCGCAAATAGTTATACAACTTTCATTTTTTTGTATAACTGCTATAACTGAATCAATGCTTATACAAGGAGCGTCATCATGTACAAGATTAAAGTCGGTATCAGTGCCTGCCTGCTGGGACAAGAGGTACGTTTCGATGGGGGCCACAAGCGCTCCAGCTTCTGCGAACGGGATCTTGGCGCTCACTTTGACTATCACCCCGTCTGTCCCGAGATGGCCATCGGTCTAGGGGCGCCTCGCGCCGCCATCCGGCTGGTCAAGCGCAACGGCGAGATCCGCGCCGAGGCGAGCAACGGCAGCTTCGATGTCACCGAAAAGCTGATTGCCTTCAGCGAGCAGAAAGCGCGCCAGCTCGACTTCATCTCCGGCTATATCCTCTGTGCCAAATCACCCAGCTGTGGCATGGAGCGGGTCAAGGTCTATGGCGCCAACAACGAGGGGAGCGCCAAGGAGGGGATCGGCCTGTTTGCCAAGGCGTTGATGGAGGCCAACCCCCTGCTGCCGGTGGAAGAGGATGGTCGCCTGTGCGACCCCATCCTGCGGGAGAACTTCGTGCTGCGGGTCTTTGCCTACCACGACTGGCAGCAGCTCTGCGCCCGCGGCATTACCGCCTCTGCGCTGATCCGCTTCCACTCCCGCTACAAGTATCTGGTGCTCTCCCATGCCACCACCCACTACCGCATCCTCGGCAAGCTGCTCGGTAATCTGGGCAAGTCCACCAATTTGCAGGATGTGGCCGACAACTACATCAAGGGATTGATGACGGCGCTGACCCTGCGAGCCAACCGCCGCAGCCACACCAATGTGCTGATGCACCTGCAGGGCTACTTCAAGCGGGTGTTGACCCCGGCCCAGAAGCAGGAGCTTGCCGATACCATCGACAAGTACCGCACCGGTATCTTCCCCTTGCTGGTGCCGCTCACCCTGATCCGTCACTACCTGCGCGAGTACCCCAATCCCTATCTCGCCGAGCAGGTATATCTCAATCCACACCCCGATACGCTGAAATTGCGTTACGGGCTCTGAATCCGTTCTGTTGCCCCGGCGCATGGTTTGCGCCGGGGGGCTTTACCCCTCTGTTTGATGGACGTTGTCATGTCTGATTTATCGCAAGAAGTTGCTCCTCTGGCTGATGAGGGGATCTACCCCATTCGCGAGGTCTCCCGCCTCACCGGCGTCAACGCCGTGACCCTGCGCGCCTGGCAGCGCCGCTACGGTCTGGTGCAACCGGCTCGCACCGAAAAGGGCCACCGCCTCTATAGCGAGCAGGATATCCGCCAGATCGGCGAGATCCTGAGTTGGCTGGATCGGGGAGTGAGTATCGGGCAGGTAAAGGGGCTCTTGAGCGAACCCCATTCCGAGCCAGTGAGCGATCACTGGCAGCAAACCCTGGAGCAGTTCAGTCAGGCGCTGCTCGCCTTCAACCAGCGCAAGGCGGAGTCCGAGCTTAACGACCTGCTGGCGAGCTACCCGTTCGAGCTGGTGCGCAGCCGGGTACTGCAACCGCTGGTGGAGCGGCTGCTGGGGCTGTGGCGTGAACGGCCCGATGGCGAGCTGCTGCAACAGGTGTGGCTGGGCTGGCTCCATACCCGCTTCGCCCGCCACCTGATCGAGCAGGAGAAGGGCGTGCCGATCACGCTGGCGAACTGGGGACAGGTTGGCCCCCTCGATTTGGTCTGGGCAGCCTACGAGTTGATCGGTCAGGGTTATGAGGTGCAACTGCTGGGGGCGGTCGAGCCGCGCCATGCCAGCTTGCTGGAGGGGCGTGCCGTTACCCCCTGGCTGGTGCTGCTGGGGGCAGGGCTCGGCAAACAGGAGCTGGCCGCCGGGTGGCCCGCAGGTACGCGCCTGTTTGGCGAACTGGGGCGCCTCTACGACGATGAGTGGCTTAAAGCCCATGGCTGGCAGGCGAGCCTTGCCGAGCTGATGGCGGATGCCCCAGATGCTGCTGGCACCAGCGGACGCGGGAGGAAAAAATCATGAAACTGGTCTGGTTTCGCAACGATCTGCGCCTTGCCGACAACCCTGCGCTGCGGCATGCCTGCGCCGGTGATGAGCCGGTGGCCGCGCTCTTTATCATCCCTCCTACCCAATGGCGGCAGCACAAAATGGCCCCCATCCGTCAGCGCTTTATGTTGGCGCAGGTGGATGAGTTGGGCCGCGAGCTGGCGGCGCTCGGCATCCCGCTCCATCTGCTGCGAGTGGAGACTTTTGCCGAGGTGCCCGCTGTGTTGGCAAACCTCTGCCGCGAGCAGGGGGTGACCCAGCTCTACGCCAATCAGGCTATCGAGATCGATGAGCAGCGCCGCGATCACGCCGTCAGCGCCGCGCTGGCAGAGCAGGCGGTGAGTTGTCACTGGTTCAACGGCTGCTGCGTATTGCCGCCGGGGCGGGTACTGACCGGCTCGGGTGAGATGTTCAAGGTGTTCACCCCTTTCAGCCGCGCCTGGCTCAAGGCACTCGACGAGGAGGGATTTGTCATTCATCGCGCTCCTGCACCGCGTGGCGAGCCTTTGCCTTGGCAGCTGCTGGCTGAGCGGGCGTGGGTTGATGAAGCGCTCTGCGAGCTGACGGTTGATCCGCGTTGGCCAGTGGGGGAGGCAGAAGCTCTGCGCCGTTTGAACATTTTTCTGGAACAGGCAGTGCTCGACTATGGGGAGACCCGGGATTTTCCTGCCATCGCGGGCACCTCTGTGCTCTCCCCCTATCTGGCGGCGGGCATTATCAGCCCCCGTCAGTGCGTGGCGGCGCTCCAGCAGCGGCTGGGCTATCGACCCCAGTCGAAAGCCCAGCCCGGCTTTGTCTGGCTCAATGAGCTCATCTGGCGCGAGTTCTATCGCCACCTGCTGGTACTGATCCCGACCCTCTCCATGAATCGCCCCTTCAAGCCCGAGACGGCGGACTTGCCGTGGAGTTGGGATCCGGATGCCTTCGCCGCCTGGTGCGAGGGGCGCACTGGCTACCCCATCGTCGATGCGGCGATGCGTTGTCTCAACGCCACCGGCTGGATGCACAACCGGCTGCGGATGATAGTGGCGAGCTTTCTCACCAAGGATCTCCATATCCACTGGCGGCTCGGGGAGGATTACTTCATGAGTCGGTTGATCGACGGCGATCTGGCGGCCAACAACGGCGGCTGGCAGTGGGCAGCGGGCACCGGCGCCGACGCGGCGCCCTATTTTCGGGTCTTCAACCCCACTACTCAGGGGCAACGATTTGATCCACAAGGGGAGTTTATCCGTACCTGGGTAACTGAACTGGCCGATATTCCCGCCGCTTATTTGCATCAGCCCCACGACTGGCTGCGGCTCAAGGGGCGACGTGATTATCCGGCACCCATGGTGGATCACGCCGTTGCCCGGGTGAGAGCCATCGAGATGTTTCGCTCTCTGGAGAAATAGGATGAACGAGCCGCTGGCCCGCTTTATTGGCCTCTATCAGCAACTGGACAAACAGCAGTTGCACCGCTTGCCCGATGTCTATGCCGAACAGGTGGTCTTTACCGATCCGGCCCACCGTATCGAGGGGCTGGCGGCCCTTGGCGACTATTTTGCCGCCCTCTATCAGCGCCTCGCCTACTGCCGCTTCGTCATCACCAGTCAGCAGCAGCAAGGGCCTCAGGCCTGGCTCGGCTGGACCATGACCTTCTCTCACCCCAGATTGCGTGGTGGTGAGCCGGTGACGGTGGAGGGGGCCACCCGCCTCGAATTCGACGAGGCGGGCAAGGTGTGCCAGCACCGGGACTATTTTGACCTGGGCGCCATGCTCTACGAGCAGTTGCCGCTGCTCGGGCCAGTGGTGCGCACTATCAAGATGAGGCTGGGCGCATGAGCGGCCGGGTGCTTATTACAGGCGCGACCTCCGGCATCGGTCGTCAACTGGCGCTGGATTACCGGCGGGCAGGCTGGCAGGTGTGGGGTTGTGGCCGCGATGGCGAACGGCTGCAGGCGCTGGGGCTGGATGGCGTCACGCCGCTGCAATTTGATGCCCGGGATCTGGCCGCTATGAACGGGGTGGCTGCTACGCTGCCATTCCTCGATCTGCTGATCCTCAACGCAGGCAACTGCGAGTACATGGATGTGGCGGAGGGGTTTGACAGCGAGCTGTTTGCCCGTGTCATCGACACCAATCTGACAGCCACCGGCCATGCGCTGGCCGCCTTCTTGCCGCTGCTCGGGGCGGGATCTCGGCTTGCCATCGTCAGCTCGTCGGTGAGCTGGCTGCCGTTGCCACGAGCCGAGGCCTATGGCGCCTCAAAGGCGGCCCTCGACTATCTGGCGGATACCTTGCGCCTCGATTTGGCCAGCAAAGGGATCGGAGTAACCCTGATCCGCCCCGGCTTTGTCCAGACGCCGCTCACCGCCAAAAATGATTTTCCCATGCCCTGTCTGGTGACGGTGGAAGAGGCCTCCCGCGCCATCATGGACGGGCTGAACGCTGGTCGTCACCAGATCCACTTTCCCCGCCGTTTCATCTGGTTGCTGCGCCTGCTTGGTGCGCTGCCGGTGGGGCTCTGGCTGCGCCTTGGCCGTGCACTCGTATCGAAAGGAAGCCATTCATGAAGAAAAAGATCGCCATCGTCGGTTCAGGGATCTCGGGGCTCACCGCCGGTTTTCTGCTCCACAAACTCCATGACATCACCCTGTTCGAGGCGGCGCCGACTCTGGGCGGCCATACTGCGACCGTCGATGTGAATCAGGCTGGCCGCAGCTATGCCATCGACACCGGTTTTATCGTCTTCAACGATCGCACCTATCCCAACTTCTTGAAGTTGCTGGCACGGATCGGCATGGCGCGCCAACCGGCCGAGATGAGCTTTTCGGTAAAAAGCCCGGAGGGGCTGGAGTATAACGGCCACAACCTCGACACCCTGTTTGCCCAGCGCAGCAATCTGTTGAGCCCCCGTTTCTACGGTTTTGTCGCCGAGATTTTGCGCTTCAACCGGGAGGCGCGGGCTTGGCTGGCGGATGGTCAGCATCAGGGGGCTGGCCCCGAGCTGACCCTGGGGGACTTTCTGCTGGCGGGGGAGTTTAGCGACTACTTCGCCCGCCACTACATCTTGCCGATGGGAGCTGCGATCTGGTCATCGACCCTGGCCGATATGCGTGCCTTCCCCCTTGGCTTCTTCCTGCGCTTTTTTGCCAACCACGGCCTGCTCGATGTGGCCAATCGCCCCCAGTGGTACGTGATCCCGGGTGGCTCGCGGGAATATATCGGCCCCCTTACCGCGGGTTGGCAGTCGCAGATCCGCCTCGCCTGTCCGGTGCAGAGCGTACGGCGGGACGCGGACGGCGTGGTGATCCAGAGCAGTTACGGCGAGGAGCGGTTTGACGAGGTGATCTTCGCCTGCCACAGCGATCAGGCGCTGGCGCTGCTGGCGGATCCCGGCGAGCGGGAGCAGGCCATCCTCGGCGACATGCCCTATCAGGCCAACGATGTCTGGCTCCATACCGATGCTCGCTGCCTGCCCACCCGCCGCAAGGCCTGGGCCAGCTGGAACTATCAGCTCGATGGCAACGATGAGGCGCGGCCGCTGGTGAGCTACAACATGAACATCCTGCAGGGGGTGAACTCGCCGGAGCCCTTCTGCGTCAGCCTCAATCCCAAGGGCAAGGTGGATGAGAGCAAGGTACTGCGCCGCTTCGTCTACCACCATCCGGTGTTCAATCAGGCCTCTATTGCCGCCCAGCAGCGGCGCGCGGAGATCTGCGGCCAGCAGCACACCCACTTCTGTGGTGCCTACTGGTACAACGGCTTCCATGAGGATGGGGTGCGCAGCGCGCTGGATGTCGCCAGGCGCTTCGGAGCCGAGCTATGAACGGCGCCACCGTGGCCACCGAACATGAGCGTACAGACGAACTGGCTGGCGTCATCAGCGCCATCTGGCAGGGCTCGGTGCGCCACCGCCGTTTTGCACCGCGGGCTCACACCTTCTCCTACAGCCTCTTTATGCTGGGACTGGATCTCGACGAGCTGCCACAGCTCGATCAGGGGCGCTGGTTCGGGGTTGAGCGGGCTGGGCTGCTCTCGTTTCACCGCCATGACTATCTCAAGGGGAGTGAGGGAAGCCTCAAGCAGGCGGTGTGGCAGAAGGTGAGCGAGCTGGGTGGCGATGCCGAGCCCGAGGGGCGGGTACTGCTGCTCGGCAATGTGCGCTGTCTGGGGTTCTACTTCAGCCCGGTCAACTTCTACTTCTGCTACCGGCAGGGCGAGGCGCGCTATCTGCTGGCAGAGGTGTCGAACACCCCCTGGAACGAGCGTCACTACTACCTGCTCGATCTGGCGGCGCTGGCACCCCATGACAAGGATTTTCACGTCTCCCCCTTTATGGGGCTGGCGATGCGTTATCACTGGCGCATCAGGCCGCCCGCGCAGGAGACTCTGATCCATATCGAGAGCCATCCCGTATCCGGTGAAGCCAAGCTGTTTGACGCCACCCTGGCGCTCACTCGCGAACCCTTGTCGCGCAAGGGGTTGGTGGCCCTGCTGGCCCGCTGGCCATGGATGACCATGAAGGTGCTGCTCGGGATCTACTGGCAGGCCCTGCGTCTATTTATCAAACGAACCCCGATTTTTACCCATCCGGAGAGCCGCTAATGGAACTTGCTCAATCAACCCTCTCTGCCTCTTTCATCGACAAGGGGGCAAGACAAATGCTGCTCAATCTGCTGGGTCGCCTCGAACATGGCCAGCTGCTGCTGCGGGATGGCGGTGAGCGCCACAGCTTTGGCGTCGCGGGTACCGATCTGCATGCCGAACTGGTGGTGCAAGATCCTGCCTTCTATCGTCGCCTGTTGCTGGGGGGCAGCATTGCCGCCGGGGAAACCTGGGTGGAGGGGCTCTGGACCAGCCCGGACCCGGTGGCGCTGGTGCGGCTGCTGGCCCGGAATCTGACCCTGCTCGACTCCCTCGAGCGGCGCCTTGGCTGGCTCAGTTTCCCGTTCAACAAGGTGCGCCACTGGCTCAACCGCAATACCCTGACAGGTTCGCGCTCCAACATCGCCGCCCACTACGATCTCGGCAATACCCTCTATCAGGGGTTTCTCGACAGCCATATGCAGTACTCGAGCGCCATCTATCCGAGTGCCGAGGCCACGCTGGAAGAGGGACAGCAGGCCAAGCTGCGCACCATCTGCGAGCGGCTGGCGCTGGGGCCTGACGATCATCTGTTGGAGATCGGCACCGGCTGGGGCGGCCTCGCCGTCTATGCCGCCCGCCACTATGGCTGCCGGGTGACGACCACTACCATCTCCCGGGCCCAGCATGATTATGCCAAGGAGTGGATTGCGCGGGAGGGGCTGGGGGATCGCATCACCTTGCTGCTGGAGGATTACCGCAAGCTGGAGGGCACCTATGACAAGCTGGTCTCCATCGAGATGATCGAGGCGGTGGGGCATGCCTTCCTGCCCGACTATTTCCGCCAGCTGTCGCGGCTGCTCAAACCCGGTGGTCGCCTGCTCATCCAGGCCATCACCATCGCCGATCAGCGCCATGCCCAGTATCTGCGCGGAGTCGATTTCATCCAGCGCTACATCTTCCCCGGTGGCTGCCTGCCGAGCGTCTCCCAGATGGCGGGGCTGCTGGCGCGGGAGACCGACATGCAGCTGGTGCGGTTGCACGATCATGGTCATCACTATGCGCGCACCCTGGCTCACTGGTGCGAGCGTTTTCTGGCGCTGGCGCCCGAGCTGCCCAAGCTCGGTTACAGCCAAGATTTCATCCGGTTGTGGCACTTCTACTTTGCCTATTGCGAAGGGGGATTCTGGGAGCGCAGCATCAGTCTGGTGCAGCTGGAGGCCGCCAAGCCGGGGCCCGCTGGCTGGTCGGGTGATGTGCCAGTAAGCGGTCACTAACAATGTGGCAGTGGGCTCACCTGCTGGGGTTTAACCTCTACTGGTTGCTGGCGGTGAAGTGGCAGCAGCCGGGCCCGCTGCTGGCAATGTTGCTGCTGCACTTTCTCTTCTCACCCAGCCGTCAGCGTGACTGGCGGCTGCTTCCCATCGCGGTCGTCGGCTGTCTGCTGGATGCCCTGCTCTGGCAGCTCGGCCTGTTCCGGTTCCCGTCCGGTTTTCCCCTCTGGCTGGTGCTGCTCTGGCTCGGTTTTGCCCTGACGCTGGCCCACGGTATGCGCTGGCTGCTGCGCTTGCCTCGCTGGCAGCAGGCGCTGTTTGGCGTGTTTGGCGGTGCTTCCTCCTATGTGGCGGGGGCTGCCATGGGGGCAGTAAACTTACCCTGGGGCATCTGGATCAGCACGGCGCTGCTGGCTGTGATCTGGATGTGGTGGTTACCCGTACTCCTGTGGGTAATGGTCAAGCTGGAGGGTGAGTCATGACAAACACCTTTTCGACCGACTCGTTGCTTTTTTCCAAATGGACCAAAGAGAGCCAGCATGAGCTCACTGATCGCTTCTATCTGGTGGTTGCCTGCCAGCGGGATGCGCAGGGGCAGCTGGTGCAGGTGGTGATGCAGGATATCAACACCCTGCAGGAACAGGAGATGGACTGGCATGAACTGGAAGACCCCAACCACTGGCATATGGGGTGGAATTAACCCGCTACTGCTGGCGTTTACGCTCTTGGCTGCAACCGCAGTGCAGGCTTCTGCCGCCCCCTGGCAGCAGTTGCGCCCGGTCGGGCAGGGGGAGATGAACTGGCTCTGGTTCAAGCTCTACGATGCCACCCTCTACAGTGCGAGCGGGCGCTATCAGCCCGGTCACTATCCGCAGGCCCTGACCCTCACCTATGCCAGAGCCATCGAGCGGGAAGATCTGCTGAGCGCTACTGCCGCGGAGTGGCAGCGGCTCGGTCTTGGCTCCGACGCCGAACGTCAGCGCTGGCTCGGCCAGCTCGCTGCACTCTGGCCCGATGTGCAGGCAGGCGACAAGCTCACCTTCTATGTCGACAAGGGCGGGGTAGGCCACTTCTGGTGGCAGGAGAAGCCCCTAGGTACCCTGGCCGATCCACAATTCTCGGCCGCTTTTCTCGCCATCTGGCTGGCTGACAACAGCCGCGATCCTGCCCTGACCCGCCGCCTGCGTGGCCAACCCTGAACATGGAGTCTCTGATGCCTTTCTATCGTGCATACCGCTGGTTGCTGTTGCTCCCCTTTTTGCTGCTGAGTGGCTGTGGTGCCAGTCTCGATGACTATCGTGGGCAGGGGCCAAACTGGGATCTCGCTCGTTTCTTCAACGGCAAATTGGTGGCTCACGGCCTGGTGACCGACCGCAGCGGCGAAGTGACCAGTCGCTTTCGGGTTGAGATGGTGGGTAGTTGGAAAGATGGCAAGGGAGAGCTGTTCGAGCTGTTCTACTTTGACGATGGCCGCCAGCAGACCCGTACCTGGTATCTGAGCAAGGGCGATTATGGTCATTGGCGCGGTACTGCTTCCGATGTGGTGGGCGAGGCGATCGGTAAAAGCCAAGGGTTTGCCCTCAACTGGCGCTATCAGCTTGATCTGGCGCTACCGGATGGCGAGGTTGTGCGGGTGAGCTTCGATGACTGGATGTACCTGCTGGACGAAGATCGTCTGATCAATCGTGCCGAGATCAGCAAGTTCGGTATCCATCTGGGTGAAGTGATCCTCTATATCGAACGTCAGCCCTGACCGTTAACGCAAGATAACGGCCAGTAAAAAGCGCGCCGATGGCGCGCTTTTGTTTACCGAAAAACCAGAGTCATCAGATGATGCGGTTCTCTTCTAGCATCTTGCGACGGGCCTCTTCCTTGGCCATCTTCTTCTTGCGGTTGTCGCAGGGTTCCGGGCAATCGCACTCTTTCTCGATGCCGACGCTACCCAGACCGCCACAGGAGCCGGAGATGGTCTTCTTCTGGAAGATGTAACCGATAGCCATGGCGGCTATCACCAGCATGAATACCCCGAAGGTGATCAGAAAAATCTGCATCTCTACCTCTTACTTCTTGACCAGATAGGGCTTGAAGGCATCGGAGTAAGCCTCTTCAAAGCCGTTGTCCGTCTTGGTGATCACGAAGATCGCCAGGCCGCGCTCGTTGGCATAGGCCAGGCTTTTCTCGGTCCCCATCACCATAAACACGGTGGCCAACCCGTCTGCAGTCATGCAGGAGGGATGGATCACGGTGACCGACACCAGACGGTGCTGGATCGGCTTGCCGCTGCGCGGATCTATGGTGTGGGAGAAGCGCTGACCATCCAGTTCATAGTAGTTGCGGTAATCGCCAGAGGTGGCCACCCCGTTGTCACCGGGCACGATCACCTCTTGCACCGTGCCGGTGCCTGCGGTGGGCTTCTCGATGGCCACGCGCCAGGGGTGACCCTTGCCGTTGACGCCATTGATCCGCAGCTCGCCGCCAATCTCCACCAGATAGTTACGCGCACCCAGTGACTCCAGATACTCGGCTACCTTGTCCACACCAAAGCCCTTGGCGATGGCGGAGAGATCGACGTAAAGATCCGGAATGTCTTTTTGCAGGGTGTCGGCATCCACCGAGGTGATGACGTGCAGGTTGCCCAGACCGGTCTTCTGGCGAGTCTGGGTGATCAGCTCGTCGGAAGGGACCTTGGTCGGCTTCTTGTTCGGGCCAAAGCCCCACAGATTGACCAAGGGGCCAACGGTGACGTCCAGCGCCCCCTGGCTCTCACGGCCAATGTGAATGGCCTCTGTGACGACCCGTGCGGTATCGCGGGAGACCACTACCGGTTTGTTGTCACGGCTCTGGTTGAAGCGCGACAGTTCGGAATCGGGGCGATAGGTCGACATCTGGTCGTTGACCCGCTCCAGCAACACATCCACCTCAGCTTGAAGTTTGGCCGGATCGCTGATGGCGCTGTCCGCCACCTTGATGGAGTAATAAGTGCCCATGGTGCTGCCGGTGATGTGGATCTCCGGTTTGGATTGGACCGTCTCCTGACCGCACCCAGTCAAGAAAAAGGCTAGCCCGAAGGCTAGCCAGGTCTTTACAACACTGTGCATGGATTAACCACCAAAGTCATCCAACAGGATGTTTTCGTCTTCAACGCCCAAGTCTTTGAGCATGTTGATGACGGCAGCGTTCATCACCGGAGGTCCACACATGTAGAACTCGCAATCTTCCGGTGCTTCGTGGTTCTTGAGATAGTTCTCGTAGAGCACGTTGTGGATGAAGCCGGTGTAGCCGTCCCAGTTGTCTTCCGGTTGCGGATCAGACAGGGCGACGTTCCAGGTGAAGTTCTCGTTCTCGGCGGCGAGCATGTCAAAGTCTTCGACATAGAACATTTCGCGCTTGGAACGGGCACCGTACCAGAAGCTCATCTTGCGCTTGGACTTCAGGCGACGCAGCTGGTCGAAGATATGGGAACGCATCGGCGCCATACCCGCACCACCACCGATGAATACCATTTCGGCATCGGTGTCCTTGGCGAAGAACTCACCGAACGGGCCGGAGATAGTCACTTTGTCGCCAGCCTTCAGGCTGAAGATATAGGAGGACATCTGTCCCGGAGGGGCAGTCCAGTTGCTGGGCGGCGGGGTTGCGATACGCACGTTCAGCATGATGATGCCGAACTCTTCCGGATAGTTGGCCATGGAGTAGGCACGGATGATTGGCTCATCGACCTTGGACTCCAGCTCAAAGATCTTGAAGCGATCCCAGTCACCGCGATACTCCTCGGGAATATCGAAGTTCTTGTAGTGCACGTGGTGAGCCGGGGCTTCAATCTGGATATAACCACCGGCGCGGAACGGTACGCTCTCGCCATCGGGGATCTGCAGCTTGAGCTCCTTGATGAAGGTGGCCTTGTTATCGTTGGAGATAACAGTACATTCCCACTTCTTCACCCCGAAGATCTCTTCCGGCAGTTCGATATCCATGTCGGAGCGAACGGTAACCTGACAGGCCAGACGCTCGCCATGACGGGCTTCGCCCTTGCTGATGTGATCCAGTTCGGTCGGCAGAATGTCGCCGCCACCGGATTTCACCCGTACCTTGCACTGGCCGCAGGAGCCACCGCCGCCACAGGCGGAGGAGACGAAGATACCGCTGCCAGCCAGCACGCCGAGCAGCTTGCCACCGGCCGGGCTGGTCACAGCCTTGGCCGGGTCACCATTGATGCTGATTGTCACGTCGCCCGCGGTCACCAGCTTGGACTTGGCGAACAGAATGACTGCCACCAGAGCCAGCAGGATCACGGTAAACATGACCACACCCAAAATAATTTCCATCTATCGTTCCTTTCTGATTGCAGGAAAGCCGATTACAGGGAGATACCAGAGAAGGACATGAAGCCCAGCGCCATCAGACCGGCGGTGATGAAGGTGATGCCCAGACCGCGCAGGCCTTCCGGAACATCGGAGTACTTCATCTTCTCGCGGATACCCGCCAGCGCAACGATCGCCAGCATCCAGCCTGCCCCTGAACCCACACCGTAGACCACAGACTCCATGAAGTTGTAGTCACGCTGCACCATGAAGGAGACGCCACCGAAGATGGCGCAGTTCACGGTGATGAGCGGCAGGAAGATACCCAGCGCGTTGTAGAGTGCCGGGAAGTACTTGTCCAGCGCCATCTCCAGGATCTGTACCAGTGCTGCAATCACACCGATGAAGGTGATGAAGCTCAGGAAGCTCAGATCCAGACCGGATACCAGAGCGCCATCTTTAAGCACGTAGTTGTAGATCAGGTTGTTGGCAGGAACCGCGATGGTCTGCACCACAATAACGGCAATACCCAGACCCATGGAGGTCTTTACCTTCTTGGACACCGCCAGGAAGGTACACATCCCCAGGAAGAAGGAGAGTGCCAGGTTTTCGATGAAGATCGATTTAATTAACAGACTCAGATAGTGTTCCATACCTTAATCCTTCGCCTCCACCTGCTTGGGATCCTTGGTGCGCACGCCCCAAATGATCAGACCAATGATGAAGAATGCACTCGGCGGCAGCAGCAGCAGGCCGTTGGGCACATACCAGCCACCGTTATTCACCAGCGGCAGCAGCTCGATGCCGAACCAGGTGCCGGAGCCCAGCAGTTCACGCACGGTCGCGACACTCAGCAGAATGGCACCATAGCCCAGACCGTTGCCGATACCATCCAGGAAGGAGGGCAGCGGGGCACTCTTCATGGCGTACGCTTCAGCGCGGCCCATTACGATACAGTTGGTGATGATCAGACCCACGAAGACCGACAGTTGCTTGGAGATGTCATAGGCATACGCCTTGAGCACCTGGTCAACCACGATAACCAGTGAGGCGATGATCGCCATCTGCACGATGATCCGGACGCTGTTCGGGATCTGGTTGCGGATCAGGGAGATGAACAGGTTTGAGAAGGCGGTGACCGCCATGACCGCGAGGGTCATTACAAACGCAGTTTTCATCTGGCTGGTAACCGCCAGTGCAGAACAGACACCCAGCACCTGCAAGGCGATGGGGTTGTTGCCCAGCACAGGCGTCAACAGCAACTTCTTCATTTCGCTCTTGTCAGCCATTGTTGATTTCTCCTGCACGAACCTTGGCCAGGAAAGGACCGAAGCCCTTGGGACCCATCCAGAAGTCGAAGGTATGCTGTACGCCGTTACCGGTCAGAGTGGCACCGGAGAGACCATCGATCTCGTGCTCGGAGCCCGCCGGAGCATGGCCCTTGATGACGCGCAGCGCCGGCATGCCATTCTGGTCGAACAGTTTCTTGTCCTTGAACAGCGCCTGCCAGGCCGGGTTTTCGATCTCGCCACCCAGACCCGGGGTTTCACCGTGGTCGTAGTAGGTGATGCCTTTGATAGTCTGGCCATCAGCGGCAACGGCGACGAAAGCATACATGGTCGACCACAGACCCTGACCATAGATGGGCAGGATGATGCTGTCGATCTTGCCTTCGGCATCCTTGGCGAAGAATACCGGGATCTGCTTGGAGATCTGACGCAGGCTGGCCTTGTCGTCAGCGGCGGCAAGACGGATGCTGCGGGCCGGATCTTTGGCAGCCTGCTTGGTGTCGAAGTTGTCGGCATCACCGTCAACAAAGTCACCGGTCGCCAGATCCACCAGACGGGCTTCGATCTTCTCGCCGTACAGTTTGGCCAGGTCGCGCTTGGCCACTTCGCTCACATCCACACCGGCTACGGCGAGAATGTTGCTCTGCTTGTCCAGCGCCTTGTTTTCCTGCTGGGTAGAACGCAGGCCCACAGCGGCAACGGATACCACGATGGAACAGGCCAGACAGAGGCCGGTGACCACGCTGACGGTGCCGAGGGTTGAATCTTTATTAAACGCCACGAGCAATCCTCCGCTTGATGTTTGCCTGAGCGACGAAGTGGTCAAACAGGGGAGCAAACAGGTTCGCAAACAGAATGGCCAGCATCATGCCTTCCGGGAACGCAGGGTTGACCACGCGAACCAGCACGACCATTACGCCGATCAGGGCGCCATACCACCACTTGCCTTTGTTGGTAAAGGCGGCGGAGACAGGGTCGGTCGCCATGAAGGCCATACCGAAGGCGAAGCCACCCAGTACCAGATGCCAGTGCCACGGCATGTTGAACATGGGGTTGGTATCGGAACCGATGACGTTGAACAGCAGGGAGGTGGCGATCATACCGATCATCACGCCGGCGATGATGCGCCAGGAGGCGATGCGCATGTAGACGATCATGGCGGCACCCAGCAGGATCATCAGGGTAGAGACTTCACCGATGGAACCCGGCAGATTACCCAGGAAAGCGTCCATCCAGCTGATAGCCTGGCCGGTTGCACCGTTGATCAGCGCCATCTGGCCGCCTTGGGCCCACTGGCTCAGTGCAGTCGCGCCGGAGAAGCCGTCAACGGCAACCCACACGGCGTCACCGGAGATCTGGCCCGGGTAGGCGAAGAACAGGAACGCACGACCAGCCAGCGCCGGGTTCAGGAAGTTCTTGCCGGTACCACCGAACACCTCTTTGGCCATCACCACACCGAAGGTGATACCCAGCGCAGCTTGCCACAGGGGCAGCTCGGGCGGCACGATCAGGGCAAACAGAATGGAGGTCACGAAGAAGCCTTCGTTGATCTCGTGTTTGCGCACCATGGCGAACAGCACTTCCCAGAAACCACCGACAAAGAAGACGGTGATGTAGATCGGGAAGAAGTGGGTGGCGCCGATCAGCATCTTGCTGCCGATACCGGCAACAGCCGGATCGAGGGAGGCGCCCAGCATGGTAGCCAGGGCATATTGCCAGCTGCTGGCACCAGCAGCCGAGCCCATGTGGGCAATGGCGGCAATCGCCTGGTTACCAACGTTGTACATGCCCCAGAACATGGCCGGGAACACGGCCAGCCACACCATGATCATCATGCGCTTCAGATCGAGCGCATCACGAACGTGGGAGGCGTTGCGGGTAACGCTACCCGGGGTGTAGAACAGGGTGTACGCCGCTTCGAACAGGGCATAGTACTTGGCGTACTTTCCACCCGGTTCGAAGTGGTGTTCCATATTTTCAAGAAGTTGCTTGAAACTCATCGCTTAACCTTCCAGTTCAATCTTGGTCAGGCACTCACGCAAGATCGGGCCGTACTCTGTCTTGCCGGGGCAGACAAAGGTACAGAGCGCCAAATCTTCCTCATCCAGCTCCAGGCAGCCCAGTGCTTGCGCACCGTCGGTATCGCCGGAGACCATGTCCCGCAGCAGCAGGGTCGGCAGGATGTCGAGTGGCATCACCCGCTCATAGTTGCCGATAGGCACCATGGAACGGTCACTACCGTTGGTAGTGGTGGTGAAGTTGATCAGCTTGCCCTTCATCAGATGAGAGAGGGTGGTACGGGTGATAGAGAACTTGTTGGCGCTGGGGTTGATCCAGCCCAGGAACTCTTTCTCGCGACCTTCACCCAGCACGCAAACCTGATTGTGATAGCGGCCCAGGTAGTCGTGAACACCTTCGGCTTTGGCACCACTCAGGATAGAACCGGAGATGATACGGTTTTCGTCGGCACGCAGCTCATTGTTGGTGAGCTGGCTGATGCAGGCGCCCAGACGGGTACGCAGCAGACGCGGCTTGAGCACGTTCGGGCCAGCCAGCGCGATCACCTTGTCAGTGAAGATCTGACCGGTGGTGAACAGCTTGCCGAATGCAATCACATCCTGATAGTTGATGTGCCACTGCACTTTGGTGCTGCTGACCGGATCCAGGAAGTGGATATGGGTACCCGGCAGACCGGCAGGGTGCGGACCAACGAAGATCTCTTCCTTGACCTGAGCCAGCGGAGAGTGGGGCAGACTGCCTTCGCCTTTACAGACGTAGACGGCGCCGTCGGTCAGGCGGGTCAATACGGCCAGACCATCGAGGAAGGCCTGCGGCTGTTCCTTGATAATCAGCTCGGCATCGGCTGCCAGCGGGTTGGTGTCCATTGCAGTCACAAAGATGGCGCGCGGGGCAGACGCTACCGCGGGGACTTTGCTGAACGGACGGGTACGCAACGCAGTCCATTGACCTGATGCGACCAGGATCTCTTGCACCTTGCTGCGCTCGAGCTTGGCCAGCTCGGCAGAGGCAAAATGCTCAAACGTCACCTGTTCATCGGAACCGTCGAGGTCGATGACCACAGACTGGAGAACACGTTTGGCACCACGGTTGATCTCTGAAACCACACCGGTGGCAGGAGCTGTGAATTTAACGCCCGGATTCTTCTTGTCTTCAAAAAGATCCTGACCTTTGATGACGCGATCACCTACTTTGACGAACATAGTAGGTCGCATCCCCACAAACTCCTCGCCCAGTGTCGCAACACGGGTGATGGCGGGGCCATCGTAGATTACTTGCTCTGGCGCACCCAGCACGGGGATGTCCAGTCCTCTTTTGATTGTAATCATACTTACTTGCACTACCGTTACGGGAGAGGTTGGTTAGCGCCGAGAAATACATCACGACGGGTGGTTGAATGAGTCGATGTTGTGGTTGCGCCAGGTGGGCAGGCTCAACAATTATTCAACATGCAGGCTCACTCAAAAGCGCTTGAGTTTACCACTTAAGGTGCATTTTCTGCCATGCCAAATGGGCAAAATCCCCGTGCCATCACAAAATTAACCTGCAATGAATAAGCCCCTGACACCTTGTAAGTAGTGGTTTTAAAGGTTTTTTTATTTCGATACCTCGATGGGGGTATTTGCCGTTGTCTCCACTATAAGCAAAAAGCCTTGATGCCGAAATATACCCCCTTGGATGTAGCCTTTTCGGGGTCAATGGGGGAAATATGTTTAATTTTTGTTGGCAGGTTCTCGAGGGGAATCCTGTGGTACAACCGGTTTCAGGAGAGCGACGGTTTGCCAACGCAGCTCGGGGTGCGCGGGGCGTGGCCTTTTTCCTGCCACTCGTTCTCGGTGTAGGTATGCAGCGCCAGTGCATGAACGGCACCGGCCAGCTCGTCGGCCAGCACCGCGTTGACCTGACGATGACGGGCCAGCAGCCGCTGCCCTGCAAATTGCTCGCTGACGATCACCACCTTGAAGTGGCTCTCAGATCCCGGTTCCACACGGTGCATGTGGCTTTCGTTGATCACCTCCAGCACGGTGGGGGAGAGGGCGGCGGTCAGCTTGGCTTCAATCAGTTGTTGGATGGTCATCGGATCGGCTTCCAGAGTGAATGTCGGGCCATTCTATCGGTAGTCGCGGGATGGAATAAGCCCCCGTAAGAGGGAAATCACCTGTCAGTTGCCCCTTGATGCGCATCGAACTGGTGAAATTCCTGCTCCTCGCTAGAATAGCGCCACTTTGCGTCGCCCCTGGCGCCTGTATACACGAATCAAGCCGAGGTTGGACTCTTCCTATGCAAACCCTTCTCGACACTCCCCATTGCCAGCTCACGCTCTACCGCTATCCGCGCCAGAGTCAGGAGACCCTGCAAGCCTGGGATGCGGCTGACGAATATCTGATCAATACCCTGGCGGAGTCTCCCCTCGAGCAGGCGGGCCCCGTCATCATCATGAATGATGGCTTTGGCGCGCTGGCCGCCTATCTGCATCCGCACTCCCCCTGCTGCGTCACCGACTCCTACATCAGTGAGCGGGCGACCCTGGCCAATCTGGCCGAAAACGGGCTGGATGCAGGCGGGATCCGCTTGCAGGATGCGCTGGCGCCGCTGCCCGATGCCCCTGCGCTGGTGGTGATCAAGGTCTCCAAATATCAGGCTCTATTGGAGCAGCAACTGCTGGCGCTGCGTGCGGTGGTGACACCGGCAACCCGCGTTATCGCTGCCGGCAAGGCGAAGGATATTCATACCTCCACGCTCAAGTTGTTCGAGAAGTATCTGGGGCCTACCCGTACCTCGCTGGCCTGGAAAAAGGCGCGCCTTATTCACTGCGAGCCGCAGGCGGGGCAACCCGCGCTAGCCAACCCCTTCCCGACTGTCTGGCCGCTGGAGGGGAGTGGCATGCTCATCCACAACCATGCCAACGTCTTCTCGCGCACCAGTCTCGATATCGGTGCCCGCTTTATGCTGGACAACCTGCCCATCCACAGTGCCCGCAAGGTGATCGATCTGGGCTGTGGCAACGGGGTGTTGGGTCTGTCGCTGCTCGCCAAAGACAGCGAGGTGGAGGTGACCTTTATCGATGAATCCTATATGGCAGTCGCCTCGGCACAGCTCAACGTCGAGCACAATCTGCCCGATGCACTGCCGCGCGCCCACTTTATGGTCAATAACTGTCTCGACGGGGTGGCGGTCGCCTCGGCGGATCGGATCCTCTGCAACCCTCCTTTCCATCAGCTGCAGGCGATCACCGATCATATCGCATGGCAGATGTTCAGCGATGCGCACCGGGTGTTGCCTCAAGGGGGTGAACTCTGGATAGTAGGCAACCGTCATCTGGACTATCACAACAAACTCAAGCGCTTGTTTGCCAACGCACAAGTCGTTGCGTCGAACAGCAAATTCGTTATTTTGAAAGCCATCAAACGCTAAAGCCAAAGGAAACCATGATGAAAAAGTCACTCTTGCTGCTGGCCGCCCTGATGCTGGGCGGGTGTGCCACTCATTGGCCGGAGACAGCGCTGCTCAATCCGCAGGTGATCCCCGCCAACCAGCAATACTACTCTGGCAATCGCATCACCATGGAAGGGGTGGACAAGCGTGAGGCTGCCTACGTCTTCTCCATCAAACATAAAGAGAAAGCGCCCGTGCTGGTCAACAGTGAGCGTCCGCTCAACCTGCTGATGGCCGAGCGGCTGGCCGAAGGTCTGCGCAGCCAGGGTCTCGAAGTGGGCAACAGTGGCACCACCAACCTGACACTGGTGATCTCTAACGCCGCAGTCAATGTGGAAGAGAAGACCTTTACCTATGTCACCAAGTCCCGTGTCAGCCTGCAGGTGATCGCTGATTTCCAGGGCAACCGTCTGACCAAGCAGTTCAACATGTCCTCCAGCAAGGAGAGCCCGAGCGAGCCAAGCATGGCCGACCTGGAGTCTACACTGAACCTGCAACTGGGTAGCGTGCTGCAGCAGATCATGGCGGATGATGCGCTGCGCGGTTACCTGAAAGGTCAACCGAACGGTGCAGGGGTCTGATGATGAAAAAACTCTGGTTGCTGGCCATGCTGATCGCCCCGCTGGCGTTTGCAGGCCCGAAAGTCAGAATGGAGACCAACCACGGCAATATCGTGGTGGAGCTGGCGTCCAAGCAGGCGCCCCAGACGGTGAAAAACTTCCTGCGCTACGTGGCTGATGGCAGCTATGACGGCAGTATCTTCCACCGGGTGATCCAGGATTTCGTGGTGCAGGGTGGGGGCTACAACCAGCAGTTCCAGCAGTTGCCGACTTATGAGCCTGTGGTCAACGAGTCGCGTGGCGGTCTGCCCAACAAGCGTGGTTCCATCGCCATGGCTCGCACCCAGGCGGTCGACAGCGCTACTCGCCAGTTCTACTTCAATCTGGTCGACAACAATAACCTCAACGCCGGTGGCTCTGCGGGTTATACCGTGTTCGGTCAGGTGGTTCAGGGGATGGAGGTGCTGGACAAACTGGCTCAGGTACAGACCGGTTACAGCCCCATTCTGCGCGCCAACGATGTGCCGACCAGTCCCATCATTCTGAAGAAGGTGGTCTTGCTGGCAGAAACTCCGGCAGACAAGAAAGCGGGCAAGTAACTCTCGCCGGACGCGGTTCGTCACCTCGCCCTCGTCAGGTCACAATACAAGGCTCATCCCGTTCAGGATGGGCCTTTTCTCTATCCGGACTTCTTTTGCCTATCTCTTTGCTCGCCTTGGCTATCTGCAATCAACCTGCCAAAATGACGCACTTTTCCAAAGTCGTCAGGTAGTTGAACATGATCCGCAAACCAAGCTGGAGAGAGTCCCTCGCCGTCTATCTCGAATTTCGGGTGTTTATTCTCTTTGCCATGGGTTTTTCATCGGGTCTGCCGCTGCTACTGGTGTTCGGTACCCTCTCATTCTGGTTGCGCGAGGCCGATGTCAGCCTGACCGATATCGGCTATATGAGCTGGGTGGCGCTCGCCTATGGCTTTAAATGGCTGTGGTCGCCGCTGGTGGATCGCATGCCGCTGCCGTTGCTCTCCACGCTGCTGGGGCGTCGCCGTAGCTGGATGTTCTTCTCCCAGTTGCTGATTGCCGCTGCGCTGGTCGGCATGGCGTTCTGCGATCCCAAGACCGAGCTGGCCCAGCTAGCGATGTTTGCCCTGCTGGTGGCCTTTGCCTCGGCCACGCAGGATATCGTCATCGACGCCTATCGCATCGAATCTGCCCCCGAGCGGCTGCAGGCGGCGATGGCTGCTTCTTACATGACCGGCTACCGACTGGCGATGATCATGGCGGGCGCCGGTGCGCTGGCGCTGGCGGCGTGGTTTGGCAGCAACAGCGGCTATGACTATCGTGGCTGGCAGATTACCTATCTGGTGATGGCGGGTCTGATGTCACTCGGGGTTATCACCACGCTGTTTTGCCACGAGCCGGATATCGATCTGGCCGAGCAGGGCAAACAACAGGCCGAACGCAAGGCGCAGCTCCTGGAAAAAGGGTGGCCAGCTCTGCTGGCGAGTGCGGGGGCCTGGGGCTATGAGGCGGTCTGGTGTCCGTTTGCCGATTTCTTTCGTCGCTATGGCAGCTCGGCGCTGCTGATCCTGGCTCTGATCGCCTGCTATCGGGTTGCTGATGTGGTGATGGGGGTGATGTCCAACAGCTTCTATGTGGATATGCAGTTCAGCAAGACCGAGGTTGCGACCATTACCAAGGTGTTTGGCGTCATCATGACGCTAGTGGGGGCGGCGCTGGGGGGCGTGCTGGTGATGCGCTTCGGTACGCTGCGCATCCTGTTCTTGGGGGCGCTGCTCACTGCCAGCACCAACCTGCTGTTTGCCCTGCTCAATCAGGTTGGTCACAACCTGGAGCTGCTGACCCTGATCATTTCCCTCGACAACCTCAGTGCCGGTATCGCGACCGCGGCCTTCGTGACCTATCTCTCCAGCCTGACCAATGTGGCATTTTCGGCCACTCAGTACGCCCTGTTCAGCTCGGTAATGTTGCTGCTACCCAAGTTGCTGGCCGGTTTTTCCGGACAGGTTGTGGAGCAGATTGGCTACAGTGCCTTCTTTGTCGGAACCAGTTTATTGGGCTTGCCCGTGTTGTTGTTGATTGTGCTGGTCGCCAGAAAAGGGAGTGAGTTGCTCTCAACGGCTGACAAATAGCAAGCGTTTGCGTAGAATCGGGGGTGATTAGATTCACACTTCCGGATAAAGTTCCCGAGAAGTTGTTTCACCCCCAATTTTATTTGATTAGAATCCCTCTCGCTCCTTGTGGGCAGGCTACGGAAAACCTCAACTAACGCACAAGAGACCAATAAAATGGCCAAATTTACCAAGACTCTGATCGCTGCCGGTCTGCTGGCTGCTGCCGCTACCCCGGCCTTCGCTGCTGACTACAGCGGTGATATCCACAAGAATGACTTCAAATGGTTCCAGTTCAACGTCATGCATACCATCGATCAGATGCCGCATGCTGATGGACAAGATTTCAACGACACTTATTTTGAAATGGAGTTTGGTGGTCGTTCCGGTATTTTTGATCTGTATGGTTATGTCGATGTATTCGATATTTTCCAGAGCAGCCATAGCGATAAGCACAACGGCGAAAACATGTTTATCAAGTTCGCTCCGCGTATCTCTATCGATGGTATGACTGGTAAAGATCTCTCGTTTGGTCCGGTTCAAGAGTTGTACGTAGCTAACCTTATTAACGTTGGCGGTGCAGATGGCCAGTTTGAAGCTATGACCGGTCTGGGCGCTGATGTGATGGTACCTTGGTTCGGCAAGATGGGCATGAACCTTTACGCTCGTCATGTTAATGAAGGTAGCGGTGAGCAAGGCTGGAATGGCTATCAGTTCTCCGTGAACTGGTTCAAGCCTTTCTACACCTTCTCCAACGGCAGCTTTGTTGCCTATCAGGGTTACTTGGATCACCTGTTTGATGCCAAAGACAGCTCCAGTACTGGTACCAACATGTTTAACGGTATCTACTGGCACAATGACCGCTTTGCTGTTGGCTATGGTCTGAAATACTTCCATGATGTGTACGGCATCAAAAATGGTTACCAGCCTGACCCGACAGACAAGCCTGATTTGCACCTGAAAACTACAGGCTTCGGTCACTACTTCGACGTTACCTACAAGTTCTAATAAAACTTGGGGTACAAAAAACCGGAGCATCTGCTCCGGTTTTTTTATGGCCGCGATTTAGATAGCGTGGCGCGAGTCATCAAGTGCGCCACGGCTGAGTGGATAAATCAGTCGCGGAAGTTCTGGAACTGCATCGGTTGACCCAGTTCGGCGCCACGGACCAGTGCCATGGTCTCTTGCAGATCGTCACGCTTCTTGCCGGTGACACGTACTTCATCACCCTGGATGGCGACCTGTACCTTGATTTTGGAGTCCTTGATCAGCTTGACCAGCTTCTTGGCGATCTCTTTCTCGATCCCCTGCTTGAATTTGACGGTCAGGTGGAAACGCTTGCCGGAGTGAACGGAGTCACCCACTTCCATGGAGCTGTTTTCGATGTTGCGCTTGAGCAGGGCGCCGCGCAGGATTTCGACCATCTGCTTGAGCTGGAAATCAGCATCGGCTTCCAGCTTTACCTCTTCCTTGTTCAACTCGAAGCTGGCTTCTACCCCACGAAAATCGAAACGGGTGGCCAGTTCACGATTGGCGTTGTCGACTGCGTTCAACACCTCGTTCATTTTGACTTCAGAGATAATATCGAATGACGGCATAGCCGGAGCTCCTCATGTTGCGTTATCGGGGGGCAAATCTACCAGAAAACGGGCAAATTTGCTGATTTTGATGGGGTTGCTCTGCTAGAATCCCCTGCGCACAGGACGGGTGGACCCGTTAGTGTCCACCAGCGACATCTTCACTTATCCCCGGTAACAGGTTGAGAGGATTGCAACCCTTACCCTGACAGAGTCACACCATGCCAAGCGGATTAAAAAATTCCCGACAGCCCGTTATTCCACCCGTTACTCCGAAGTGGTCACTGTTGGGTTGTGGCGCCCTCGGCGGCGTTTTTGCCTCCCTGCTGACCCAGAGTGGTCAATCCACCCGTGTCTTGTTGCGCGAACATCATAAGTCCACGCTCCATCCGGGGATCGATTTCACCTCGCTGGAGGGGCATGTTCAGTTGCTCAATATCGAGCGCGGATTTGTCAGCAAACCCGGCAAGATCCAGCGTCTGCTGGTGATGACCAAGGCCAGTCAGGTGATTGCCGCACTGACGCCGCTGGTGGGTAAGCTGGATGCCGGCGTGCCGATCGTGCTGCTGCACAACGGGATGGGCATTGCCGAGCAGGTGGTCGAGATGTTCCCGCACAATCCGGTGATTGCCGGTGTCACCAGCCATGGTGCCATGCAGTGCGGCCATTTTGTCTTCCGTCATACTGGCAAGGGTGAAACCTGGCTTGGCCCGATCAACGATGCCGCCAAGGCCCATGCCGCGCTCGCGGACGAGCTGGCGCTGGCACTGGGTCAGGCTGGTTGGGATGAACAGGTATTGACGCGCCAGTGGCAAAAGCTGGCCATCAACTGTGCCATCAATCCCCTGACGGCCCTCTACAAGCTGAAAAATGGCGAGCTGGCGGGCCCCCGTTTTGCCGATGCCCTGCAGCAGATCTGCGTGGAAGTGGCGGATGTGATGTGCGCCGAAGGGATTGCGACCGCGGCAGAGGAGTTGCAGCGTCGGGTGCTGACAGTGGTGGAGCTGACCGCTGACAATTACTCCTCCATGCATCAGGATATGGAGCTGGGACGCGAGACCGAGATTGAGGCCATCACCGGCTTCCTGCTGGCCAAGGCTGCCCGGCATGGCATTGCCGTACCGGTCAATCAGGGTCTCTATCAGGCGATCAAAGAGAAGAGTCAGGCCGTCTGATCTTTTACATGGTAGAGCAAGCAGCAAGGAGGCGAACGTGAGTGTACTGGTGCTGGTGGCCCCCGGGTCGGAAGAGATAGAGACGGTCGCGATTGTCGATACCCTGATGCGCGCAAGTATTGAGGTGGTGCTGGCCTCTTGCTGCCCTGCCGGATCCCGGCAGGTAAAAGCGTCACGCGGGGTACAGCTGGTGGCCGATTGTCATATCGACGAACTGACCCGTCGGGACTTTGAAGCCATCGTGGTACCCGGTGGTCTGCCCGGCAGCGAAGTGATCCGCGATACCCCGCTGGCCATTGATCTGCTCAAAGAGCAGGCCGCTCTTGGTCGCTGGCGCGCTGCCATCTGCGCCGCCCCTGTGGTGGTGTTGCAACATCATGCTCTGCTGGGTGATGCCATCGTCACCTGTCATCCCGGCTTTCAGTCCCGACTACCGACATCGCAGCTGTCAAGTGAGCGGGTAGTCAGGGATGAGGCTCATCGCCTTATCACCAGTCAGGGGCCGGGCAGTGCAATCGAGTTTGCGCTTGAACTGATCCGGATGCTGCGTGGGGATGAGGTGGCGGCCACTGTCGCTGGCCCTATGGTGCTGCCTTGAGCGCACTCTGCTGCAGAATTAAGCTGGTCATGCTTTGAAAACGGGCCCCGGTCATCTTGATCGGGGCCCGCTTGTTATCTGCCGTTGTCGGTCACGCCATCTTGTCCGGCTCAGTAGTCGTACTGTTTGCACTTCTTCTTGCGAAACTCTTCACGCCAGCGTGACAACTCTTGCTCTGTGCCGAGTGTGTCCCCTTTCTTGATGGCCTGTTCCAGTATCTCAATCCGGTCGTACAGCCAGCGGCACTCTGCCGTCGGGTTGTTCTTGCCGATGCCGGTCAACGGCAGCAAACAGAGTCCCAGCCAAAGATATTTCATCCCGAACGCTCCTTGTCATTGTGGTAGTAAAGGTCTCCTTGGAGTCTACTATTTTAGCCGCAACGAGAGAGATAGAGCTGCGGTTATCCTTGGGGTAAGATGATGCCATGTCTGTTTATTTATACAGTGGTATGCGCAAGATCATCCATATCGACATGGACTGCTTTTTTGCCGCGGTGGAGATGCGGGACAATCCGGCGTTGCGGGAGGTGCCGCTCGCCATCGGTGGGGCCTCCGAGCGGCGCGGCGTCATCTCGACCTGCAACTATGTGGCGCGCCGGTTCGGGGTGCGCTCCGCCATGCCGAGCGCGCTGGCGAAAAAACTCTGCCCGCCGTTGGTACTGATCCCTGGGCGAATGGCGGTGTACAAGGATATCTCCCGTCAGCTCAGGGCCATTTTCCTGCGCTATACCGATCAGGTTGAACCGCTGTCACTGGACGAGGCTTACCTCGACGTGACCCACAGTCGCTGTTGTGGCGGTAGCGCCACCCTGATGGCACAAGAGATCCGGCAAGCCATCGTCTCCGAACTGGGATTGACCGCCTCGGCCGGAGTGGCCCCCAACAAGTTTCTCGCCAAGCTCGCCTCGGAGCAGCGCAAGCCTGATGGTCTGTTTGTCATTCGTCCCGACGAAGTGGCCGAATTTGTCTGCCAGTTGCCCCTCGGCAAACTGCCCGGGGTGGGGCGCAAGACTGCCGAGCGGCTGGAGGCGCAGGGGCTCTACACCTGTGAGGATGCGCGGGCCTTGTCGGCACAAGAGCTGTGCAGCCGTTTTGGCAAGCTGGGGGAGATGCTGACGACCCGGATCTGGGGGCTGGATGAACAGCCGGTGCAGGCGCACCGGATCCGCAAAACCATCGGGGTGGAGACCACTTTGGCGAGCGATGTTTGTGACGAAGCCGCCTGCCTGACGGTATTGCAGCAACTGCTGCCGGAGCTGGAGCGGCGATTTCAGCTGGCGTGCCCTGCCGAGCAAGTGATGGGGCAGGGGATTAAACTCAAGTTTGCCGACTTCCACCAGACCACCGTCTATCGCAGTCAGGGTGGCTATCAGCCAGCCTTGTTCGTTCCCCTGCTCAAAGAGGGGTTACAGCGGGCGCAAGGGCGTTCGGTTCGCCTGCTGGGCTTGGTGGTGGGTTTGCCAAGAGAGGGTGAAGTTAATCAACTCTCGCTGGATTTGCTGTGAGAGAGTTAAGTTTTTGTTTATAAAGTCGATAATCTATCCATATCTGTATGACGTAGGAATATTGGCATGAGCGCTCTTTCTGTCCAGGGTCGGATTACCCTGATCGCCGGTTGCTGTCTGTTGGTGACAGCCGCCGCTCTGGTTGCCTCTTCGATTTACAACGCGAACAAGATGCAACAGCAGGTGCGGCAAGCCACCATGCACGAGGCGCAGCAGTCTGCCGAGAACTGGATGAAGGCGATGGGCTCGGAGCAGGCGGCCAAGGTCACCAGCTATCTCGATGAGGCCTATTTCCGCGCCAGTTTGCTGGCGGAGAGCGTGTTGTTCCAGCGCAAGAATGCGGCCGAGAACTTTGTCCATTCGGAGGCGCTGCGCAGCGCCGTCAATCAGCAACTGCACGATGCCGTTGCCTCATCGACCAATCTGCTTGGTGTCTATGCGGTGTTCGAGCCTGATCAGCTGGATGGGGAAGACAGCAACTATCAGGGCTCAACGGCGCTGGGTTCCAACGACAAGGGGCGTTTTTCCAGTTACTGGGCCTATGACAACGGCAAGATAGAGCCGGAAGTGCAGAATGAGGATGTACTGGCCGATGAGAGCCCGACCGAGGCTGGTGGCATCGAAAACGAGTGGTATCGCTGCAGCATTCGCACCCGTGCCCTCTGCCTGCTGGAGCCCTATCTGGACGATGTGGGCGATAAACAGATATTGATGACCTCGGTGACGGTCCCGCTACTGGAGCAGGAGACCTTGCTGGGGATGGTTGGGGTCGATATCTCGCTGGCTACCTTGCAGAGTCTGGTGAGCACCATGGACAAGGAGCTCTATGACGGCAAGGGCAGAATCTTGCTGGTCAGTCACGAGGGGCGTGTGGCGGGAGCCGATGAGTTCGATGTGACCATGGGACGCGGGCTGGATCAGAAGTATCAGGGGCTGGCCAGCGAGCTGAAAGGCTGGCTCAGTCAGGGTCAGGAGCTGACTCGCTGGAGCAGCGATGGCACCCTGTTGCAGACCTTTGTCCCGGTATCCATGCGTGGCACCGACCGTAAATGGGGCATCTACATTGAATTGCCACGGGCCGTAGTACTGGCTTCGGCCCAGCAACTGCAAGATGAGCTGGCCAGTGAGGCCAATCGCAGCGTGGTCTCGCAGCTGTCAATCGGGGTGCTGATCTCGCTGGTGGCCCTGAGTTTTATCTGGTTGATGGCGCGCCAGATTGTGGCGCCCATCCGCGCTGTAGTTGCCCGTCTCAAGGATATCGCCAGCGGTGAGGGGGATTTGACCCAGCGTATCGAGATCCTGCGGCAAGACGAGATCGGCGAGCTGGCCAAGTGGTTCAACAGCTTCCTCAACAAGTTGCAATCCACCATCAGTCAGGTGATTGATACCGTCTCCGGTACGCGCAACAGTGCCGAGCGAGCCGCGCAAGTGGCCGAGCGCACCAGCAGTGGCATGCAGGCCCAGTATCAGGAGATCGATCTGGTGGCGACGGCATTTGAAGAGCTGAGCGCCACGGCGTTGCAGGTCTCCGGTAATGCCGGCTCGGCGGTGGCAGCCGCCAACACCACTGATGCCGCGGCGCAAGAGGGCAAATATGTCGTTGCCGACACCCAGGAGGCTATGCGCAAGCTGATGACCATCATCAACGATGCCCAGCCGGTGGTGGAGCGACTCTCCGCCAACAGCGACAACATCAATGACATTCTTATCGTGATCCAGGGAATTGCCGAGCAGACCAACTTGCTGGCGCTGAATGCGGCTATTGAAGCGGCGCGGGCCGGTGAGCAGGGCCGTGGCTTTGCCGTGGTGGCTGATGAGGTGCGCAATCTGGCGGGTCGCACCCAGAATGCCATCGTCGAGATCCAGACTCTGATCAGCCAACTGCAATCCGGTACCGGTGCCGTGGTCAAGGCGATCCGCGATGGTCATGGTCAGGCTGACGAGACCCTCGCCAAGGTGGATCTCTCGGTGCAGGTGCTGGAGCAGATTATCCAGTCGGTCTCCACCATCCATCAGATGAACGAACAGATTGCCCGGGCGGCGCAGGAGCAGAGCCGGGTGGCGGACGAGATCAACCGCAACGTCAGCAACATTCGCGATGTGAGCCACACCATCCGGGCCGAGGCGGCGACCTCCGCCGAAAATGGTCGCGAGCTCTCTGCGCTGGCGGACAAGCAGCAGCAGCTGGTGGGGCAGTTCAAGGTATAGAAGGGATGAAAAAAGGCGCCATCCAGCTGGAGGCGCCAAACACATTCAGATGACAGACTGGGTCAAACCGGTGAGATTTGAGCCCCTCTTCCCGCAGAGGAAGAAACACAACACCACAATCGCAGTCGAAAGACTCACTAAAAACACATGTAAACCAACACGTAGTAGAAAATGTGAGCCATATGACGACTGATTGCTGGGCGAATTATGTTTATTCACTGGTCGACCCGCAACCGACAAATTATAATGCGCCCCATTAGAAAAACTCATCGTCGGCTGGTGTCATGTCTCGTCGTTTACCCCCGCTCAATGCCCTCAAGGCGTTTGAAGCAGCGGCTCGTCACTTAAGCTTTACCCGCGCAGCAGAAGAGTTGTTTGTGACTCAGGCTGCCATCAGTCACCAGATCAAGGCGCTGGAGGAGTATCTTGGCATCAAGCTGTTCCGCCGCAAAAACCGCTCCTTGTTGCTGACCGAAGAGGGACAGGGCTATTTCCTGGATATCAAGGACATCTTTGCCTCCATCTCTGAGGCGACCGACAAGCTGCTGGCCCGCAGTGCCAAGGGGGCGTTGACTGTCAGTTTGCAGCCGAGTTTCGCCATCCAGTGGCTGGTGCCGCGGCTGGTCAAGTTCAGCGAGCGCCACCCCGATATCGACGTGCGGATCAAGGCGGTCGATCTCGACGAAGGGTCGCTCACCGACGATGTGGATGTGGCCATCTACTACGGGCGCGGCAACTGGCCGGGTCTGCGCTCGGACAAGCTGCACACCGAATACCTGATCCCGGTCTGCTCCCCCTTGCTGCTGACCGGGCCCAAGCCACTGCGTACGCCGCAAGATTTGACTCTTCATACCCTGCTGCACGATACCTCCCGCCGCGACTGGAAGGCCTGGTTCCGCCAGCTCGATATCGATGCACCCAACGTCAATCAGGGGCCCATCTTCAGCCACTCCACCATGGTGATCCAGGCGGCGATCCACGGCCAGGGGGTGGCGCTTGGCCACAGCGTGCTGGCACAACCCGAGATTGAGGCCGGCCGCCTTATCTGCCCGTTCGAGCAGGTGCTGGTGAGCAAGAATGCTTTCTATCTGGTGTGCCAGGAGCAACAGTCGGATCAGGGCAAGATCGTTGCCTTCCGCGACTGGATGCTGGAGCTGGTGGAGCAGGAAGAGGCGCGTCGCAGGGCAAGGCTCGCCGATGCCTGATGTGATCCGCGAGGGGGCAATTGATGCCCCCGTTCGCATTTTGCTGGCCCACGGGGCAGGCGCGGGGATGGATCATGTCTTTCTTGCCGAGTTGTCACGCCTGCTGGCTGGCCCCGACATCGAAGTGGTGCGCTTCAACTTTCCCTACATGACCAGGAGTGCACAGGATGGCAAGCGCCGCCCGCCTGACAGGGCGCCTGTGCTGCTCGCCCATTGGCACGACATGATCCGCGAGTTTGCCCATCCACGACTGTTTCTGGCGGGCAAGTCGATGGGCGGGCGGATGGCGGCGGAACTCTATCGTGCGGAACTCTATCGTGAAGGCGAGGGTGAGATGAATGCTGCAGGATTGCTCATTCTCGGGTATCCTTTCCACCCTCCGGCCAAGCCAGACAGCTGGCGAGGCGAGGTACTCAAGCATATTGCAGTGCCAACTCTGCTGTTGCAGGGGGAGCGCGATACCTTCGGTAGTCGCGCCGAACTGGCCGATTTCCCCTTCTCACCCGCCGTATCGGTCCATTGGTTGACCGATGGTGATCATGGTTTCAAACCGCGTAAAGCCAGTGGCGTGAGTGAGCAGGATAATATGCAGCATGCAGCGGCGGCCATCAGCCATTTTGTGGCCCGGCATGGATAGCACGAGAGGGTTGGCTTTATTGCCAGCCTCGATGAGAGAGGGAGAGTGAGGATGCAGATCCATCGACATTGGCTGATACTGGCCGGTCTCTTCGGGTTGACGGCCACCATGCTGGGGGCTTATGGCGCCCATGGATTGGCGGCGACCGGCATTACGCCCGAGCGTCTGGCGGCGTTCAATACCGCCGTGCAATATCAGTTTTTTCACGCATTGGCCCTGCTGGTTCTGGGCTGGTGTGGTGTGCGCAGCAGGGTGATCCACCTGGCTGGCACCGCTTTTGTGCTGGGGATCATCGGATTCTCCGGCAGTATTTACGCCATGGTGCTGCTTGGCAGCAAGGGGCTGGGATTGATTACCCCGGCCGGTGGCCTCTGTTTTATGTTGGGATGGACGGCCCTGATCTGGGCTGGCTGTCGTCTTGGAGGAAAAAATGAATAATCTGCTGCTTTATTGCCGCCCCGGTTTTGAGAAAGAGGCGGCTGCAGAGATCACCGAGCGTGCCGGTAACATGCAGTGCTACGGTTTCGCCCGGGTCAAGGACGACAGCGGTTATGTGATCTTCGAACTGTATGACGAGGAGCAGGCGGACCTGCTGGCTCGCAAGCTGCCATTCCGGGAGCTCATCTTCATCCGCCAGATGCTGGTGGTCACCCATGAGCTGAAGGATCTGGATGTCGCGGACAGGATCTCCCCCATCCTTGAGGCGGTGAGTGACTACACCATTTGCGGTGATCTGCGGGTCGAAACCGCGGATACCAATGAAGCGAAAGAGCTGTCGGCCTTCTGCCGCAAGTTCACCGTGCCGCTTCGTCAGGCGCTGCGCAGCAACGAGATCCTGACCAAGAAGGAGACGCCAAACCGTCCGGTGTTCCACGCCTTCTTCATGGCCAATGATCACGTGTTGCTGGGTTACTCCTACTCGTTCAACAACTCCGGATTCCACATGGGGATCCCGCGCCTGCGCTTCCCGGCCGATGCACCGAGCCGCTCCAGCCTCAAGCTGGAGGAGGCGTTTTACGTGTTCGTGCCGCGGGAAGAGTGGGATGTGCGTCTCTGTTCAGGCATGAAGGCGGTGGATCTGGGCGCCTGCCCGGGTGGCTGGACCTATCAGTTGGTGCGCCGTGGCATGATGGTGACGGCGGTCGACAACGGTATGATGGCCCAATCCCTGATGGATACCGGTCAGGTCAAGCATATCCGGGATGACGGTTTCGTCTGGCGTCCGAGCAAGAAGAACACCTACTGGCTGGTGTGCGACATGGTCGATAAACCGGCGCGGGTCGTTCACATGATTGCGGACTGGTTCCGTGAGGGTGACTGCCAGGAGGCGATGTTCAACCTCAAGCTGCCGATGAAGAAGCGTTATGCCGAGTCGGTGCACAATATCGAGGTGCTGCGCGAGATGCTCAAGGAGATCGACAACGCGTTCGTGATCCAGGCCAAGCAGCTCTATCACGATCGAGAAGAGATCACCGTGCATGTTTACAACAAGTACTGGGTCTCCAAACTCGAGCCCAAGGCGTGATGTAGCCGTTCAGCCCGTACGATAAAAACCAAGACCGACAGGGAACCCTGCCGGTCTTTTGCTATTCAGGGCTCGAAAAATCAGAAACGGTAATCGAGGCGCAGGGAAGATTCGTCGTCGGTCACCTTGATCTCTATCTGCAGCGGGATGGTTTTGTCGACCGGATTGAATTGCATCTTTATCCCGTCTCCTCTCAGCCTGAGGGCGGTGTTCATTCCGCCAGCCTTAAACTTGACCTTGGGTCTGAAGCGTTCGACCGACAGACTGACGCTCTTTTCCGGGGTCAGATTAAGCTGCGGGTAGGAGGTGATCTTTTGATTACCAAAGTTGTCGGTGGAGACTTCAATACCAAACGACAGGGGTTTGGGGGCCTTGAGCAGGTCGTTGGTATCCAGGCTTGAACGCCATACCTCGGTGGCAGTCCGTTTTTCCTGCTGTGGCAGTTTGGCGATTTGGGTTGATTGGGCCTGTTCGAAGGCACTGGCAGTGCCACAAACCAGCATCAGACCCGACACCAGATAGCACCCGTATCCCTTCATGAAAAACACTCCCTGTTCTTCTTCTCTATTGAACATAGTTGCTGTTTGGGGAGTGGCAAAGGATTCGGAAACATAAAAAAGGGAGCCGAAGCTCCCTTTTAAAATCAATGAATTAACTCACAAGCGATCGATGATGGCCTGGGTGAATTCGCTGGTGGAAGCCGTGCCGCCCAGATCGCGGGTGACCCGATCACCAGATTCGATGGTAGCTCGTACCGCCTCGCGGATCCGCTCTGCTTTATCCTGCATGCCGAGGTACTCCAGCATCTGAATGGAGGCAAGGATCACCGAGGTCGGGTTGGCGATATTCTTGCCAGCTATGTCAGGCGCAGAGCCGTGGACCGCTTCGAAGATGGCCGCGCCATCGCCGATGTTGGCGCCGGGTGCCATGCCAAGGCCGCCGACCAGACCGGCGCAAAGATCCGAGAGAATGTCGCCGAACAGGTTGGTGGTGACCATGACATCGAAACGCTCCGGGTACATCACCAGGTTCATGCAGGCGGCATCGACGATCATCTCTTCGCTCTGGATATCCGGGTAGTGGCTGGCGATTTCACGTGCCACTTCGAGGAACAGGCCGGAGGTCGATTTGAGGATGTTGGCCTTGTGGATGATGGTGACCTTCTTGCGCCCTTCCTGACGAGCCAGCTCGAAGGCGAACTTGACGATGCGCTCGGCCCCTTCGCGGGTGATGATGCTCATCGCCTCGGCACTCTTGTTGTCATCGCTGCGCTTCTGACCTGCACCCGAGTACATCCCTTCGGTGTTTTCACGCACCGTGATGATGTCGATGTTGTCGTAACGGCTTCTGGTGCCCTTGAAGGAGATGACCGGACGCACGTTGGCGTAGAGGTTGAACTTCTTGCGCAGGGAGACGTTGATGGAGGTAAAACCGCCGCCGACCGGTGTGGTCAATGGCCCTTTCAGGCTCACCTTGTTCTTCTCAATCAGATCCAGGGTAGCCTGGGGCAGCAGCTCGCCATGCTTCTCGAGGGCAACCAGACCCGCATCAGCGTATTCGTACTCAAAGTCACAGCCCGCATGGGTCAGGATCTGGATGGCTGATTCAATGATGCTGGGGCCGATGCCGTCGCCGGGGATCACGGTAATTTTTCTTTTGGACATGAGAGGGTTCCACTTCCAGGGTATAGGGGAGGATGGGGCTGCTTTATAGCATTTACTCAGCAAACCAACCACATTCCTTTACATTCTACTCACTTTTATCAACAGCGAGGGTGAGTCTCGTCATGGTTCACGCCCTTGTCTGCATTTTTGTTCGGCCATTTAGTCCGGCTGGGGCGGGTAGCGGATGTCCCGCAGGTTGAATCCCAGCGGAATATCCCGCTGCAAGCGCACCAGCCGCTGGGCCAGCAGGGCCTCATCCTGATGCTGGCGCAGCTTGAGCAGTGGCTTGACGGCGTCCTCTTGCTGACAGGCTTCGAGCATGGCTGCCAGATTGCCATATTGCTGCAACAGCTGGGTGGCGGTCTTGGGGCCGATCCCCGGAACCCCCTTGATATTGGAACCGCTGATACCGGTCAGGGCCCAGAAGTCGACCAGCTGAGCAGGGGCTACCCCATATTGCTGCTGGACGAAGGCCGCATCCAGCCAGCGTTTGTTGAAGTAGTCGCGCACCCGGATCTGCGGGCAGATCAGTTGGCAGAAGCCCTTGTCGGTGGAGATGATGGTCGCCTGATGGCCATGGCTGGCGATGCCGCTGGCGAGGGTGGCGATGAGATCATCCGCTTCATCTGTCTCGGAGAGCAGGGCATCGACACCGCACTCCCAAAAGGCATCCTGCAGGGTCGCCAACCCCTCACGCAGTTCGTGGGGCATGGGGGTTCGCCCCTCCTTGTAGGCCGGATAGACCTCTTTGCGCCAGCTATGCACCTCGCCATCAAACACGGCAATGACATGGGTCGGCTCGCTATTGGCCAGCAGCTTGCGGCAGGTATTGATAAGGTTGGCGCGGGTTGCAACCAGCGCCTGGGCAGGGGTCAGTGCCTGCTGGGCCTGTACCGCGTGCAGACGGCGAATGAGGTTGAGGGCATCGATGATGAGCAGGTGTGGCCGGATAGTTGACATGGGGCACTCTTGGCGGTCGGGACGCCTCATTGTAACAAACCGCTCGCCTTATGGGGGATTGATGGCGGTTGGGAAGGCATTGAGCCAATAAAGAGGGGCGTTGATGCGCCCCTCTGTCGATGATGTATCTGTACCCTAGCGGACGATTTCGTAGCAGGGCACATACTGGCTGCCCGGCAGCTTCATCCGCTGCTGCTTGACGAAACTCTCCAGCAGCTTGTCCATCAGGTGCATCAGCTCCTTGTCGCCGTGCAGCTTGAAGGGGCCTTTCTTCTCGATGGCGCGAATGCCCCCTTCCTTGACGTTGCCGGCGACGATGCCGGAGAAGGCACGACGCAGGTTGGCGGCCAGCAACTGGGGCGGCTGGTTGCGGTGCAGATCCAGACTGGCCATGCTGGCGTGATCAGGTTCGAAGGGGAGTTGGAACTCCGGCTCAATCTTGAGGGACCAGTTGAAGGAGTAGGCATCGCCGACCGATTTGCGGTATTCGCGGATTTTCGGCATCGCCTCCTTCATCACCCGGGCTACTTCCGGCGCATCGCCGACAATGATCCGGTAGAGCTTGGTCGCAGGTTCACCGAGGGTCGCCTTGATGAAGTCGTCGATGGCACGGAAGTAGTCGGCACTCTCTTTCGGGCCGGTCAGGATGATGGGCATCGGCTGCCGCTCGTTGGCCGGATGCATCATGATGCCGAGCAGATAGAGCAGCTCTTCCGCGGTGCCGACCCCGCCCGGGAAGATAATGATGCCGTGACCCAGACGCACGAAGGCTTCCAGCCGTTTCTCGATATCCGGCAGGATCACCAGCTCGTTGACGATGGGGTTGGGCGGTTCGGCCGCAATGATGGAAGGCTCCGTGAGGCCGATGTAGCGCCCGTTGCGCACCCGCTGTTTGGCATGGCCGACGGCGGCCCCCTTCATCGGGCCCTCCATGGCACCCGGGCCACAGCCGGTACAGATGTTCAGCTCACGCAAGCCCAGTTCGCTGCCCACGGCGCGGGTGTACTGGTATTCGATCTCGTTGATGGAGTGGCCACCCCAGCAGACGATCAGGTTGGGATCGGCGCCGGGCAGGATCACCTTGGCGTTGCGCAGGATGGCGAACACTACGTTGGAGATATGAGTGGAGTTGGTCAGATTGACCTGGCGGTTGGACTCGAGCTGATTGGAGACATAGAGAATGTCGCGCAGCACCGAGAAGAGATGCTCCTGAATGCCGCGAATGATCTCGCCATCGACAAAGGCGTGCTCGGGGGCATTGAACAGTTCCAGCTTGACCCCGCGCTCGCGCCGGATCACATGAATATCGAACGATTTGAAACGCTCCAGGATCTCCTTGGAGCTGTCGGTATGGCTACCGGAATTGAGCACTGCCAGCGAGCAGTTGCGAAACAGTTGATAGATATCGCTGGAGGCAGTCTGCTTGAGGCGATCCACCTCAAGCTGTGACAGCAAATCCATGCTGCCGACGGGATTGATGTGCGTAATCATAGGTTCCCCTTTACTCACTTGTTATCGTTGTGTTTTTCCCTGGGGAGAAAAGGGGACGCTATGTTGCATCCCCTGAGATCGATAGTAGTGGTAACAGAGGGTAGAGGGAAATAGGGCGACGACTGTTCGCTGTTTTTTTAGCCGCTTGTCAGGCCAGTGTCACTTGATCCCGACCGGTGTGCTTGGAGTGGTAGAGCGCCTTGTCCGCCCGCTCGAACACATCTGACGGGTTGTCCCCATCCTTGAACAGGGTTGCGCCGATGGAGATGGTGATCTCCACTTTGGCATCGCGAAAACGGAACGGGATGCTCTTGATGGTCTGGCGCAGGGTCTCCAGCGGCTTCTGGAACTTGTCCGGATTGATGTTGGGCAGCAACACCACGAACTCTTCTCCACCAAAACGGGCGATGAAATCTGTATCACGCAGCGCGCTTTGCAGCGCCTTGGCGACTACTTTCAGCGCCTTGTCACCCGCCATATGGCCGTAGTTGTCATTGATGTTCTTGAAGTGATCGATGTCGATGATCGCCATGCAGAGCGGAGTGCGGTAACGAAGCCAACGTTTGTACTCCTGCTCCAGCCGTTCATCGAGGGCTGCCCGGTTGTGTACCTGAGTCAGGCTGTCGAGGAACAGCTTGTGTTTTTGAATGGTCAGCCGCTTCTTGTACTCGGCGGTCTCCTCCTTCATCAAGCGCAGCTTGGACTCCATGGTGGAGAGGCGGGTGAGCAGGTGACGTTCCCGTGCTGCGGTACTTTCCCGTTCTTGAAGCAGCAGGTTGATGGCGCCCATATGGCCGGAGATGGCGCGCTTGAGCGCATCGATGGAGTTATGGCTGGCCAGGGAGTGATCGATCGCCTGCAACTCGTTGACCAGCGCCTCGCGGGTCTCTCGGGTTTCGTTTTGCAGCGCACGCCCCTCATCGAGGGATTCGGTAAAGCCGACATGTACCGCGGACAGGCTCTCGTTGAGGGAGCTAAGGAAGGCGCGGGAGGCTTTGCGCTCCTCACGGGTGCCTTCGATGATGAGCTCGATCACCTGCAGGCAGGTTTCCGCCAGCAGGGCAGGGTTGATCCCGATCAGCAGTTGGCGGCGAATGTCGCTCAGGCTCTCGCCGATGGCGCCGGCAAAGTCGAGTTCGGTGATAAGCCGCTGCAGCTCATCGGCGATGCGAGCGTGATCCTTTAGATCAAACGGGTCGACATCGGGCTGGCCATCGTTGCTGGCAGTATCGCTTTCTTGTTGAGTTGCACCTGACGGTGCCAACAGCGGCTGACTTGGCAGCAGCTGGATCTTGATCGCCTGCTGGTAGAACTCCAGCAGCTTGATCACCTTCTTCTGGTGATCGGCAATGCCGTAACCGGCGGGACTTGCCAGAAATTCCTTGAGGGACTTGCGGGTCTCTTCCGGGAAGCCCTTGATGTTTTTCAGCTGTTTGGAACCAAGCTCGATGGCGGTCTGGGTCAGGGTGATCGACTCTTCCAGCGCATTGCTGTGCTGCTGCAGCAGTTTTTCAATGGCCAGCAGATCCTCGTCTAGCGCGGTAAATGCGGGGTTGTTATCCAGTTTCTGCTTGAGCTTGGCGAAGCGATTGTCCAGCTCGCGGTCGAAGCCACGGCAGGAGAGCATCAACTTGTTGATAAACTGGATACCACGGGCACGCTCTGCATCGGAAAACGACAGTACGCCGTCGAGTTCCAGCTGTTTCTGCTGAAGGGATTCCCTGAGTCTTGCCAATTGTCCTGCTACGGCAGCGATGTCATTCATTATCAGGTCGCCCTGTTGTCATTATTGTTTTTGGTGTTGGATAGCAACAGTGGTCGAACCTGGTTTCGATCCTCGCCTGTTATCTACATTATTTCCTGGTGGTTATCGGCTGCCGGCTTCCTTGCAAGGCTGGGCCAATTAACCCATTGCTTTTCATGAGAAGAATTGACTTTTACCAGTCCCTTGTCAATTGCCATCAGGCCGCATTGCCACACATCTCCATTAAAAAATGCCGCTTGTTGGCAATCGATCGCCGCGAGCTCCAACCAGGCGTTTTGCTGGCATTTTTCACTGAGCTGAATGGCTCCCGACAGGGCGAGATAGCAGAGGTCAAACAGGCCATTGTGATCGAGCGCGGTCGCCGCTTTCGGCAGGAAGGGGTGACTGACAATCCCGAGGCTGATCTGGCGATCCAGCGGATAGCTGCAAGGGAAGGCGGCGATGGCGGTCAGCAGGTCTCCCGCCAGTTGATGCAGGTTGGTGACGTGGCGCTGTGGCACGACGTAGAGCATGTGTCCTTCACGCAAGTCATAGATACGGCCATCTTGCGGGGTCAGGGTGTCCATATAGGCACCGAAGGCCTGCTCGATTTCTCTGCTGGCCTGATAGCCGTGGCGCTCCAGCGTATTGACCAGGAAAGGCACCCGGAACAGCAGATAGTGAAGCTTGTCATCGAACTCGCTGGAGGGTTGTTCACTGAGGTACCAGCGATCCGATTTCAGCTGGCGCTTTGCCATCTCCCGCGGCCAGCGGTTCATTAGCCGCTGCCAGTTGGCCAGCCCCGAGCGTGGCTCGATCAGCAGGGCCTCATTGGTCCGTTTCAGTTGCAGGCGGGCAGTACGCAGCTTGAGCCAGAGGGTGAAGAAGAGGTAGATAAAGAGCGCCAGCAGCAGGCTGGTGGTGATGCTCGACCAGAGATAGCGCTCCTGCTGATGCTGGCTGTTGTTAAGTCGCTGCTCCAGCTCCTTGATATGTTGCACCCGCTCGACCTGGACATAGTTGTCACGGATCGCCGCCTGCTCCATAGCCTGCTCCTGCTGGCGCACCTCCTCGCCAAGACGGTGGAAGCGCTTGTAGCTGTCGAGAGCCTGACGCAGATACCCCTTCTGCTCATAGGCCAGCGACAACAGGCGGAATACCTCGTACTGACGGCGAGTATCGCCGAGCTGATTGGCCAGCGCGCGGGCGTTCTCCAACTGCAGGATGGCGATGGCGGCCTCCTGCTTCTTCAGATAGAGCTCGCCGAGCAGCAGCAGGGTATCGATCAGCGGCTCTTTGGCATCGCTCAGTTCGTGAGACTGGCGGGCCGCATTGAGGTAGTTGCTGGCCAGCGAGAGGTTACCGCTTTGCAGATAGGTTTTGCCAATCTCGTACTTGAGCAGGGAGGCCTGCGGCCGACTATTCCCCTCATCGAGCAAGTCCAGCGCATTGAAGAAATAGACCAGCGCCAGATTGAGCTCCCCCTGATCCCGGTTGAGGCGTGCCAGCACGATGAGCGAGTCGCACAGCAGAGAGGGGTTACCGATGGAGTGGAAGAAGTTGGCTGCCTCATTGGCATATTGCAGTGCTTTCTGGGGCTCCTGCTCCTGCTGGTAGAGTTTGACTATCTGGTTCGACAGCAGGCCGAGAAAAAGCGGGTCGTTGAAACTTTTGGCCTGTTGCTGGGCATCGATATATTCCCCAAGGGCCAGCTGGGGTTGCTGCAGCACGCGATACAGGTCGCCGCTGATGGCGCTGACCCAAGCGCTGGCAAGAGGGTTGGCGGTTTTGGCAGCCCAGATCCTTGCATCCGCCAGATGGGTCTTGGCGTCTTCAAGATTCTGATTTTCAATCTCGTAGCTGGTGCGTTGCAGGCGGCTATAGACCTGTAACTGGCTCCGCTTGAGGGTGGGGATAGCCAACAGCTCGTCCAGTTGATCCATCAGGGCACGGCTGGTGTTCTGGTTATCTGGTTTGAGGGCTTGGCTGCGGATCTTGAGATAGAGGGCGTGGGCCTTGAGCTCGGGTTGGTGCTCTCTCTCCGCCAGTGCCATTGCCTTGTCGAGGACTTGCTGGGTGGCTTGATACTGGCCCAACTGGATCAGACACTCCCCTTCAAGCAGGTGTGCTCCGATGGCTTGTGAGATGGTGCTGTAACTGAGCAGGGGTTCACGATAGCCGAACTCCTGGCGATTGCTGATGATTTGCTTGGGATTATTGGCTGCGCGTGCCAGGAAGGCGGTGGTGATCTGGACACATCTGGCAGGATCAGCCAGTACCATCGATTGCGCGTGTTGCAGATCGATAGAGAGTTGCTCCTTGTCCAGATCCAGATCCGGAGCTGACAGGGAGGACATCATCATGGCCAGAAAAAACAGTTGATTCATTGGATTAAGGACGGCGCAGAGGTGTAGGCATGTTATCCAAGCCCCCCCCTGCGAGTCCAGCGTTTACTGATGGTGTGCTCAGGATCCTTTGTCGTCAGCTGTATCGAGGCGCCAGCAAGGCTGAGATAACAGTGCGCTGTTTGGGCGGCCCTTTATCAATGCCGCGTTTATTGACGGATCAGCCGCAGGTTGGCGGGCACCGCCTCGAAATCGGAGCGGAACGGGTTGATGTCGAGTCCGCCGCGACGGGTATAGCGGGCATAGACGGTGAGCTGCTCAGGTTGGCAATAGTGCTTGAGGTCGATGAAGATGCGCTCGATGCACTGCTCGTGGAACTCGTTGTGCTGGCGGAACGAGATGAGGTAGCGCAGCAGTTTCTCCCGATCGAGTTTGGGTCCCTTGTAACGGATCACCACAGAGCCCCAATCCGGCTGGCTGGTGACCAGGCAGTTGGATTTGAGCAGGTGGCTGTGCAGGGTCTCCTCGACCAGCTCGCTGCCGGCCGCCTCTTGCAGCAGGGACGCATCAAACTCGTAATTGTCGACCTCGATATCCTGCTCGTCGATGCACTCGCCGGGCAGCAGAGCAATCTGGTGCGGCGCCTTGTCGAGGGGGAACAGAGTGACCTTGACGGTCTCGCCAGCACAGGCGCTCAGATCCTTGGTCAGCATGGCGGCGACTGCCTCGATAGAGTCGCAACGGGTCTGGTTGAAGGAGTTGAGGTAGAGCTTGAAGGATTTGGATTCGATCAGGTTCGCACTGGTGGCAGGAATGGTCACTTCCCCCACCGCCACCATCGGCTTGCCCTTGGCATTGAGCCAGGAGAGCTCATAGAGGGTCCAGACATCGCAACCGCTAAAGGGCAGGTCATCGCCCAGCTTGAGATCATCCCGGTTCAGGCTACGTGGAACCGGCTGCAGCAGGGAGGGGGTGTACTGGCTGATGTAATCGGATTGCTGGCCCAGGCTCAGGCCGGTCAGGGCGCTGGCCCCGGCGTATCTATCTTGTTTGCTCACAGGGTTGCTCACGTAATGTGCTCATGATGAGTGGAATGAAACGGGCCATTGCTGGGCCGGATGGTTGCAGCCGTTTGGCTTGGGTGTCGGCCTCTCTGTATCCCGGGTTCTGTTTCCCGGGTCGCAAGGTCGGCTGGCAACCTTGTCTGTTACCGAGTTTGGTGGTGCAATAGCGGACTTTGCCAGCAATTGTGGGGATTTTCGATGTCGGATCAAGTTTTGTCTGCCCTGGAGCACTTTTTTGCCCGCTGGCAACGGGATGGCGAGGCCAGACGAGGCCTGCCCCTGTGCGAGTGGGAGGCGGACTGGCGTTCCCCCTGCCAACTTGGTGAGCCTGCCGATGGTCGGGTTGCCTGGCGTCCTCACCATCGCTCCGAACCCGCCGATTTTACGGCTATGGCCGATGCTCTTGAGCTGACGATTCATCCCGGCGCCATCGCCCTGTTCGGGCACTGGTTCAGCCGCCCCATCCCCTGCCTTTTCAAGGGGCTGCGCCTTGAATTGATCCTGCCGTGGAACGACGCGGATCTCGACCTGCTCAGGGAGAACCTCATTGGCCACCTGCTGATGCTGCGCAAGCTAAAACGCCCCCCCTCCATCTTTATTGCCACCACCCGCAACGAGATGACGCTCATCTCGCTGGATAACGAGAGTGGTCAGGTGTGGCTGGAGTGGCTCGACTCCGGCCGCCGTCTGCCGCTGGCGCCCTCTTTGCCAACGTTTCTGGAACGGCTTGAGACGTTGCCGCAATAGCACCTGTTCGAGCCAAGGTTACTCATCGGAACGAAAAGAGCCTTGCCATGCGGCAAGGCTCTTTTTTATGGGGTTGCGTACAGGGAACGCGCTTAATCCTTGAAATCCCAGGAGAGGTTGGAGACCAGACGGCAGCTGTCGCACTTGAAGTCGAAGATCTCGTGCAATGGCTCTGCCAGCGCCCACTCACCGCCACAGCTGGGGCAGGGGCGCGCCTTCTCCTCGGCCGCGCTCAGCCCGCCCACCCGGTAGAGGTAGTAGTAGGTGGGGATGCCGCTCAGCACTTCCAGCCGTTTGGCCAGATCGCTGCCGCGCCGGTAGAGGCGGCTGCCCACTTCGCCGATTTCGTGCAGCGCCGCATGTTCGGCGATGGAGCCGTTCATCTGCAGCTGATCGCATGCCTCCCAATCCTCCTGCCACTTGATGATCTGTTTCTGATCGCCGTTGGCGACCGCGGGCAGTTGGTAGAGCGGAATGGGGGCGAAGTGGTCGCCACAGCGCAGCGGCGAGCAGGTGTGCAGGAAGCTGGTATAGAGCATCATCCAGCTGGGGCGCTCGCCCTGTGTGCCGCAAGGGTCGGTGCTGTCGGAGAGCAGATCCGCCCCCTGCAGCTGGAGTTTGGGCGCCAGCAACCCCGCCTGATTGAGCTGCTGTTCGGTCAGTTTGACCTGCTCGCTCTGGTTGTCGGGGTGCAAGCTATCCTGCTCCGGGCAGACCACCCGACTGACGAAATAACCGTCGTGCATGCTGGTGGGGAACTCCCGCCCGAGGATCTGGCCCTGATAACGCAGCATGTCGAGGTAGTTGACGATAGCCCGCTCGGCGTCGCCAAGGGAGGTATCGCGGTAACACTCAAAGCAGAGTTCGACGATATACATGGTTCAGCCTTGCCCCTGCTGGAGGAGCAGGTCGGTCAGGCGATCCACCTTCTGTTCGATGCGCGCGAGCTGTTCGGCGAGTTGCTGCAGGGTGAGCTCCGGTGCTGGCTGAGGGGCAGCCTCTTGCAGGGGCTCGCTCTCGGCGGTCGCAACTGGCTGCTGCTTCCACTGGCTCAGCACTTTCAGTAGCTCGGCCATCGGCACGGGCTGGGTGAGGCGGGCCTTGATCATGGCGGTGGTGGGTGTCAGGCCCTTGGCGGCCAGCTCGTTGGCAATTCGGATGATCTCGTGGGCGGACATAAGCATGCTCTGGGTGAGAAGGGGGGATCGATATCGGGGCGGGATCTTAACCAAAGCCGGCAGGGGAGGAAAGGGGCGGGCGGCTAGCGGGGCTGGCGCAACATCACATCGAGCTGGTCGATTGCCTCGCACCAGTCGGAGTCGTTCCACAGGGCATCGCGCAGAAAGCTTGCCTGGGCGGCGTTCCAGAAACCGGCCTCCGGCAACAGGGTTTCATTGTCGAGGTGATGGTCGTGCACAAAGCGGTGCAGGCTCAGCTCGTCGTTGGCCATCCCGAGCTGGGCAAACAGGGCTGGCAGATCGTGGACAAGGGGTTCCATCTCGTCTCTCCCTTTGTTTAATCCCTGAGATTATAGACAGGCACAGCCATCGGGCGCAGAGACGAGATTGGAGATCAGGCAGAGGGGATGCGATGGGGTGGCAGATCAACGCCTACGATGTGCAGCCCCTGCATCTTGAGGGTGCCCTGATAGTGGCTCTCGCCATCGCTGGAGAATTCAAACTGATAGTGGGTCAGCAGCCGCAGGGGATGATGTGCCAGCTCCCGCCGATGGCGAGCCAGTGACAGCAGTTGCAGATCATGGTGCTGGCAGTAGCGGCGCATGTATTGCCAGGCCACTTCTGCCTGTTGGCGTTGCAGCCAGAACAGGCCGGCTACGGCAATCAGCAACAAAATTCCGAGCATCTCTCCCATAGGCGGGCTTCCTTATCGTGATGTCGATAACCGTGAGTCCTGCTCGGCACTCCCGATCTCCTTTTCTATTTCCCGCCGTGTTGCCTCGTGGCGTGAGGGGGAGGCGAGGGATCAGGCCGAGGCAAACAGACGGCCGATGGCCTTGCCCAGCGCATCGCTGCGCTCGGGGTCGCGCAGTCTGGCCAGCATATCATTGCGCAGGGCCGGTAAAGTGACCAACTCGGCAAAAACCTGATTGAAGAACTGGGTCGGTTGTAGCGCCAGTTGTTCCAGATAGTGGCTGAGCAGATTGGCATCTTTCAGGTCGGGCCAGAGTCGGCCAGCAATGGCGAGCAGCAGTGCAGGGCTTGGCTGGGTTTGCAGCAGGGTCAGCAGCTTGTTGGTGCGCAGCGTGCTGCCGGGGCAGGAGGCCATGGCGCGGCAGAGGTAGGCCAGGGTCTCCGGGTTGGGGGTGGCGCACTCCTGCTCCTTGCCGATCCGCTCGAGCAGGGCGCCTTGTACTGCTGGCGGCAGCGGGGCGTTTTCAAGGCTCTGGCAGAGTGCATAGAGCGGCTCTTGCGGCAGTTTGGGCAGCGCCTTGCAGATCAGCGCCAGATTGCGCTCATCATGCAGCCGCTCCGCAAGGTCGGCAAAGCCCTGCAGCCCCAGCGTCTGCCAACCGGTATCGTTGGGGGCGGCCAGATAGTGGCAGAGGGCATCGTAATAGGCGGAAGGGGCCTGCTCCAGCTGGCGCGCCAGCTTGGCATGCAGACTGGCCATCTTGGCCTCCGCCGGGCGGAAGGTGTAGGGATTGTCGGCCAAGCGCTGGGCTTTCTCTTCATCCAGATCGCCGGTGAGCTTGTAGCCCAGGGTCTCCACCACCTGATCCATGAACAGCTTGGGGCCATTTGACATCAGCAAGCCGCGCTCATCGAGGGCAAACTTGAGGAACCAGAGGTAGTGGCGAGACTCGCTCGGCTGGAAGAAGTGCACACCCAGCCAGGCGTGCTGTTGCAGCGGCCAGGGATAGGGCTCCTGCTGCTGTTCGATGCGCACAAAGGTATCGCTTGCCAGTGGCCGCACCTGGCGGCCCATGTCAAACAGCTGGAACTGGGTGCCAGCCTGAGTCAGAAATTCGGTCAAGGTATTGATGGCAGTAGGCGTCGCAGACATGGTGAGATCCGGCTAATGGTGATGCGGGCCGATTATAAGGCCCTTGCCGAGGATAGCCAGTGGCAGCAGACGCGCGTTGCGGCAGATATCAACATGGCAGCCATGCGGGGGGAGGTGTATAGTATCGCCCTTTTTTAAAGGCGGCAGGCCGCGCTGGTTGCCGTGTGTGTCGTTGACCCGGCTGAACCGCCGGTGCTGTGCGACTGAATGTATCGGCATCCTGGCTGACCCTGTCGGGTCGGCGGATCAATTTGTGGTTATGAGGAAGAGAGCGAGATGAATCAATATTTGCTGGTAGCTGGCCTGTTGGGGGAACTCACCGCCGAGTTGCAGCGCCTTGAGCGCTGGCAAGCTGACCATCCCGGTGACGAAGCCCTGGCAAGCACCCTGCCTTTTTGTGTCGATACCCTGAGCTTTGATCAGTGGCTGCAGTTCGTGCTGATCCCGCGCATGGAGCAGCTGGTGATGTTGCAGGCGCCACTGCCCACCAGCGTCTCCCTTTATCCCATGGCCAGCGAAGTCTACAAAGAAGATCTGGCCGAAGCAGAAGCGCTGCTGCGCCTGATCGCCCGCTTCGATCTGCTGCTTTCCGGCAAAGTGATCGAACAATGATGCCAGATCAAACCCGAGAAGAGAGTGACTTGAAGCTGACCCTGCTCTATCAGGATGAGTGGCTGGTGGCGGTCAACAAGCCGTCCGGTCTACTGGTGCACCGCAGTTGGCTCGACAAGGGCGAGACCCGTTTTGCCATGCAGATGACCCGGGATCTCATCGGTGGTCGCCATGTCTATCCTGTGCATCGCCTCGACCGACCCACCTCCGGTGTGCTGCTGTTTGCGCTCGATCCGGTGATTGCCCGCGCACTCACCGAAGCCTTCACCCAACGTCAGGTGCACAAGGAGTATCTGGCATTGGTGCGCGGTTGGGCGCCCGAGCAGGGGGTGATCGACTACCCCCTCAAGGAGCAGCTGGACAAGATTGCCGATGCCATGAGCAACCCGGATCGTCCGGCGCAGGATGCCGTCACCACCTTCCGGCGCCTGCATCAGGTCGAGCTGCCCCACGCGGTCTCCAAGAAGCACCCTACCAGTCGCTACAGTCTGGTCAGATTGTTCCCGAAGACCGGTCGCAAGCATCAGTTGCGCCGCCATATGGATCACCTGTTCCACCCCATCGTCGGGGATACCACCCACGGGGATGGTCGACACAACCGTTTCTTTCGCGAGCACTTCGGTTGCGAGCGGCTGCTGCTGGTGGCCCGCACCCTGAGCTTTACCCATCCGGTGCTCAAGGTGCCAATGCGGATCCAGGCTCCGCTCGGTCAGGATGTGTTGCGCTTGTTTGCCGAGTTGGGCTGGCCCGCCAGCGAGAGCGACTACTAAGCGCCTGATCCTCAGCCTTGAACCGGTGGCATCTGACGCCAGCTTGCTGATAGAGTTGCTCAAAAGAGTGACTCAAGCAGGGAGAGGAGAATGGCGCAGATCGATATCGTGGTAGGAACTGTCTACGGCGCAGCCATGCTGGTGGCCGAGACCTTGGCAGATGAGCTGGAACGCAAGGGGCATCACTGTTCTCTGCACGAAGAAGCACGGCTGGCGGACATTGACCCCGGCCGTTTTTTATTGCTGGTCAGTGCCACCACCGGGCAGGGGGACATTCCTCCCAATCTGCAGCCCTTTGCCAGCGAGCTGGCTGACAAGGCGCCCTGGCTCAAGGGGCTGCGTTATGCCCTGATTGCCATGGGTGACAGCAGCTATGACCACTTTTGTGGCGCGGGCCGTCGGCTGGACGGATTGCTGCAAGAGTTGGGGGCCACGCGAGTGATTCTCCCGCTGGAGCTGGATGCCACCGTGCACGATGAACCCGAACAGGTGGCACTCAGCTGGTTGAAGAGCGTGCTTATTCCCTTGTCAGATCATTAGCAATGACTCTTGCTGATTTGATTAATGTGGGAGATTGTGAGTCCCCGGTAGTGTTGAGGCGATAAATCGCAAAGCCATATTCTGGCAGTGTGCACGTATCACTTAGCTGGACAATGTTATTGTCATATAAATCAAAGACTGATTTGTCTGCCAATTGTGATGGCAAAGTGATCGTGCTTTGGCCTGCGGATGCATTCATGATGATAAATACAGTATCATGTTGATGTGTTTTACTGTAAATCAGCGTCTGACCATCAGATAATAGCCAGTCCATATTATGGCTGATCATTGCTGGTGTATTTTTACGAAGAGCAATCAGTTTTTTCATGTGTTGTAGCAGGTCGCGATCCTGCTTAGCCGGATCCCATTCCATACATGCTCTATTAAGCGGATCTGAGCCACCTGCCATCCCTATTTCGCTACCATAATAGATACATGGCGTGCCTGTCTGGCTCAAGAGAAATAAAAATGAAAGTTTCACTCTATTTTTGTCGCCATGACACAAATGAAGAATTCTTGGGGTGTCGTGGCTATCTAGAAGAGAAAACATAACTTCATTGACATTGACTGGGTAGTTAACAAAAGCCTCATTAATAAGGTGCTTAAATGTTTTTGCATCAATGCTCTGATGTGCGAAAAAGTTTAAAATCGCTTCAGCCATCGGATAGTTCATGACCGCATCAAACTGATCGCCTGTTAACCAATTATGTGCGTCGTGCCATACTTCACCCAAAATAAACAATTCTGGCTTTAAGCGTTTCATTTCGATTCTAAAACGTCGCCAGAAATGTTGATCAACTTCATTGGCAACATCTAGCCGCCAGGCATCAATATCAAATTCACGTATCCAATAACGTCCTACCTCTAATAAGTGCTCAATGACATCTGGATTTTCTGTATTTAATTTTGGCATTCCCGTAGAGAACGAAAATGAGCGATAATTCAAACGCTCTTTATTTAGAGTTGCATCGTTATTTATTAAAGGAAAATCATCAATATAAAACCAATTATAGTACTTTGATTTAACGCCATTTTTAATTACATCCTGCCATTGAGGAGACTGCTCTCCCAGATGATTAAAAACTGCATCTAGCATGATCTTGATGCCGCGACGATGAGCCTCTTTACAAAGAGATTTTAATGTATCTATATCACCAAAGTGAGGGTCGATAGTAAAATAATCGATAGCGTCGTACTTGTGATTGCTGGGGGCCAGTGTTAATGGTGTGAAATAAATACCAGTGATACCAAGAGCATCTAAGTAATCCAGATGGTCGATGACGCCTTGCAAGTCACCGCCAAAGAAACTTTTGTTAGCGGGAATCATTGATCCCCATGGCTGAGCCTGTGGAGGTGATAGAGTCGGCATCCCATTCGCGAAGCGTTCCGGAAATATCTGGTACCAGACAGTATTTTTAACCCATTCTGGAGGGGTGAACACGTCAATAGCATTAAGATATGGGAAACAATAGAAGTTAACAAGCTGATCCAGAGCTGGGTCATCTGAGAGATTAGAAAGTGGAACAATCCTCTTTTCACCGATTAAGAGTATTTCTGTGTTGTTTTTTACTATAAAAGCATAACGACTACGATAGAATTCAGGGGTGAATTCACATAGCCAGTAATCGTGGAGTTCAGTTTCACACTCTTTTTTCATTGGATAGTTCCGTCCACCTAACCATCCGCTAGCGCCTTCGTTATTTAAATTCCCCCCCCTCCCTGACTTGCCCAGTCAAAAGGATCTCCTGCACGCAGGAATACTTCCGTTACCTCCCCCTTTGCCGTGCGCAATCTCATATGGAGTTGATTGCTACTATATGCATAGGACATATTTGTATGAGAACGATGAAAAATAGCTGCGCGAGTGATTTTTTTGTCCATGAAAAGTCTCTTATTCTAACTACTTTATAAATTGATTCCGCATAGATATAGTGTGGGCTAAAATATAGCCCACACTATATCGTTATTTTGTGGTTAGCCACACAACAGCTTCGAGTGGTCTTAGCTCATCTGAGTTGCTTGGTGTTGGATAGTTTGTTAGTAATGGCTCTAATGTTGCCAAGTCGTCTTTATGCACAGGTATGGCTAAAGGTGTGGTAGTCAGGTTTGCCATGACGATCAAGGTTTTTCCCTGCCATTGACGGCTGTAGCAGATATGGTTTGAGGTATCACTACTGAGCATAGTGAAATCCCCCTCGCGAATAATATCTAGTTTTTTTCTGAGAGAGATCAATGTGCGATAGCAGTTGAATACAGAGTTATCATCATGTTGTTGATTGGCGACATTGATTGAATGGTAATTTTCATTCACTTGGATCCAGGGAGTGACAGTGCTGAAACCGGCATGGTTAGTATCATCCCATTGCATGGGGGTTCTCGCATTATCTCTGCTAATTTTGCTGATTCTGGTCAATACTTCTGATTCGGTTGCATCATTGATATGGCTGTTAAAGTAGTTTTTAGCCTCTATGTCACGAATCTCAGAAGGGTGCCATTGGCGATTGGTCATACCCAGTTCTTCACCTTGGTAAATAAATGGCGTTCCTTGTTGCATGTGTAGAATAATTGCCCATTGCTTTGCACTTAACTCTCGCCATTGTGGGGTATCATTACCAAATCTTGATACGGCTCGAGGTAGATCATGATTGGATAAGAACAAACTATTCCAACCTTGGTTGCGTAGTTCACATTGGTTTCTGGTAAACACATTCTTGATTGTCTTTATATCGATGTGAGATTGCCATTTATCATGGCCGAATCCCAAGTGCTCGAAGTTAAACACCATAGAAAATTCATCCCCAGCGGGAGATGAATAGCTCTTCATGTGTTCAAGGTCTGCTGACCATGTTTCGCCAACCGTGATAATATTCTTGCCTCCAAAAGTGGAGTGGTTCAGCTCCTTGATGTAATCATGCAGGCGTGGGCCATTGCTCATGCTGCGAGTCGGCCAGTTTTTGCTGATCATATCGATCACGTCGAAGCGGAATCCTTTTATGCCTTGGTCTAGCCAAAACTGTACGACTGCAGCCATAGCCTTACGTACATTTACATTATCCCAGTCTAGGTCTGCCTGTGTAATATCGAAATTATGCAGATAGTACATATCAAGTGCAGGTACATATTCCCAAGCATTACCACCAAAAATGGATGTCAATGGGTATTCATTAACGAATTGCTGATCTCTAAATACATAGAAATCTTGATAGTATTTGTCTCCTGCCAATGCTTTTTTAAACCAGGAATGTTCGGTAGATGTGTGATTGGCAACAATATCCATCATGATGCCTATGCCTAGCGTTGCGGCCTCTGATATGAGTGCCAGCATATCTGAAAAGGAACCAAATGCTGGATCAATATCATGGTAATTACTAATGTCATAGCCATTATCCCGCTGTGGAGAAGCATAAACCGGGGTAAGCCACAGCATATCAACACCTAACTGGGACAAGTAACCAAGGCGAGATCTGATACCATTGAGATCACCAATTCCATCCCCATTACTGTCTTGGAAGCTGCGTGGGTAAATCTGATAGATAACACTATTCCGTTCAGTTTTCATGGAGACCCCTTGGTTCTAATTTATTAAGTTAAATGTAGTGATAAATTATTCATGGTTACAGATATTTAACTTTGGCAATTGTAATTGATGTCAATTGAAAATCATAAGTACTCATTGGTTTGAAAAGGTTTGCAGTCTGTTGTAACTCATCATTCTGGGAGCTTGATCACAACATCAGTATTCCATAGAGATATGTGATTTTGTGGTTGTGCTTGCAGAAAAATAACCTGTGATGCAATTGACTTCAGTGGTGGTTAAATATCAAGCATCATGAAAGCGATTTCAATCATAGAATTGGTTTATAAATCGGCAAAAATAATGAGCGACGTGATTGGTTAGTTCGGGATTGATATCGTTTTCAAGGGGTGCATTGTTGCGCTAGACTTGCGAGTTTTGGCGCGAATTCACTCTTTGTTGCTTTTTGTTGATGCATTATTGCTTTATTGTTCTATTATTTGGTTTTTGTCTTTGTGATGCTCGTCACTTTTACAATGAAGATTGGAAATGTATAGTGCCCCTCAAGTTCACATCACGTAATAAACAGTTAGTTGTGAACAATTATAAAAACACGAGTTATTCCTTTAGTTTTTAGTGATTTGCTATTTCTACTTCCTATTAAATGGAGTTAATGATGACTAACAAAAGTGTAATTGCTACTGCAGTGGCTTCAGTTTTATTTGCTGGGTGTGCCTTTGCTCAAGATGCGGCTAAAGGTACTGATGTGTTGAAGGATGGATGGGAGGTTCATGGTTATGGTTCCATGAACGTAAGAAACATCGATGGGGAAACGGTAGATACCGAATTTGGTAAACCAGACTATAAAACTGCAGGTACTCATGGCAAGAGCACCAACCAGGTGGAGTTTTCTCTGAAAAAGCATACCGAGCATCAAAATGGTGCATGGTCTGATTTTGTACTGCGTTCAGAGTATGGCAACGGTAACTCCTATGCTTATTCCTCCGATGGTAGCCAGAAGAAGAACGATGAAGCCCAATTTGAAGTGAAAGAGGCTTTTGTCGAAATCGGTGGTCTCTCCTTCCTGGGGGAAGATACGTCTGTTTGGGGTGGTCAGCGTTACCTCAACCGTGCTGCAGGCTTGCTCTCGGGTGAATACTGGAAGCAATCTTCTGGTGTGGGCACCGGTGTACAGACCAAAATTGCCGGTAACACGGCAGGCGTTGCCATGGTGATGGCTGATCCTGATGCTGGGAAGCAACCGGGTGATCGTTCGCCAGAGCGTGAGACACTAACCAGCTACGATTTTTATTACTATGGGGTTGATGTCGGCTTCGGTAAGCTTGATTTCGACTTCAAATATATGAAGCAGGCCAACAAAGACAGCGATAGTGAGGATGGTATTGGTGCCGGTGTGACCTTGAACACCAACTATTACGGGCTGGATGGTTGGGCGCAGAGTGCCGTCGCGTATGGTAAAGGTGTGGCTCAGAACCGTGGCCTTAACTTTGGTAGCTGGTCCGGTGGTGATGATAACGCAGAGTCCATCTTTGCAACCACCTATGGGGTATGGAACATCTCTGACCGTTGGCAGATGGGCTCTGAGGTAACCTATTTTGCCGCGCTGGATGAGCTGTTTGGTGCTGAGGATTTGTCTCGCTTCTTGGTTGCTGTTCGTCCCTCTTACAAGATCAACGATAACCTTCGCGTAGAGATGACCGGTTCATATGGTCAGGAGAAAGGTGCAGAGGGCTATTGGACCCGAACTGGCGATGCTGTAAAGGGTGAGTACTATAACGTAGAGCTGGCTCTGCCTATCACCGTTAATGCTGATTACTTTGGCCGTCCGCAAATTAAACCTTATGTCAGCTATATCGCTGCTGATGATGCCGCCAGTGCCAGCACTATCGGTATCAAAGATGGCAAAGATGAAACAGTTGTTGGTGTTCATACCGAAATTTGGTTCTAAGAAATATGTTACAACAATGGGCAGCATTTATGCTGCCCTTTTTGTTGGTAGATTCATTGATACAATGTGCTAAATTGTTTACGGTAGATACTTTAAGTGAACTTGTATCATCGTGATTTTTTATTTTAGGATGAAAAGATATGAAAAATGTAAGCAGTATTTCATGCTTGGTGTTTAGCGCATTGATATCAGGGTGTGCCGTCAATCAACCATCAGTGTTGAATGTTATGCCACCGAGTGACACAGAGTTATGTTGTGCGAGTTACTCGCAACTACCCTATGTTCAGTTAAATGACAATGAAACTGTCAAGTTTAATATTGATGGAGCATCCCCTGCTGCATATTTTGCTGGTGGTAATAGTCACTTTGCAGCATTCAAATTTGGTGAGCGAGGTCTTGACATTACAGTATCACTGTCAAGTTATTTTTATGACGGATCCGTATTCGCTCCAGAAATTGCTTTGTTGAGTGCTGATTTTAAAGTGGTGAAATATGTCAAGAATAGTGTTTTTAAGGTGTCAACCTCAGATGCATTTACTAAATCAAGATATAATTATCGTCTGAAGATAAACACCATTGAAACTCCATATATGGTGGTGTATACCCCATCTGAACTGTTAGGAAAAAAAATAACCACGACTCATCCGGCACGAGTCCGTGCGCAAGAGTTGGGTGAACCTATGCCAATGGTCACAGACCCAGCGTATACCTTCCAAAATGGTGGTTCGCTGGAGTTGTCTGTTGAGTTGTTAACCCTGAAACCCGTGGTGAACCAACCTGTAGGTGCTGTTATGACATCAAGGGTAGTGGCTGTTGGGGCTGTGGATAAAAAGGCAGCCATCCCTGCCGTGATTCAGGACGATACCAAGCATTATTACCTAAATGCAATTGAGCAAGCTGCAAAAGGTAAAGATATTCAGAAAGCATTAGCTCTGCGTGATGAAGCCAAAGCATTGGGTATTGTTGAAGCTGAAGCTATGTTTATTAAATCCATAAGTGCCAAGTAATCATCATTATTATCTTTAAATGTCTCACCTTGCGGTGAGACATTTTATCTTTTTGGTATCCATTGGTTGTCTTTGTAATTTTATTTATATGGAGGTTTTTATGGAGAAAATATCTCAAGGTGGTGATTTTCATGATGGTGAAATGAAAGGTGAATGTGAATACACTGCTCGTGAGCAAAATAAGCATCCATCGATGAATGAGCTATTTGATGCATTGGCCATAAATAGTAGAGAAAGTATTGATTATGTCTTTTCTGATAATGTAGATGGTTTTTATTCTGGTTGTACACACATATCAGAACGATGTGGCAAGTATATCAGTGGTTCACATCCTGTTTTGACTGGATACCGATTCCATATTAATAATGGAGTCTGTGATCGAGCTACTGCGCTTAACGCTACATTGTTGCCATATGGTGTATCACACTACTATGATAATGCCTGTGAGCATATGTCATTGATTAGTGGTCAGCGCTTACTTTCATTTACTATTGAAAGTGAGTTGAATAGCTTGCTAGCGGCTGAGTTCTCGATTGGTTCGCAATTGTTATTGCATAAGGCGGGACATAACAATCCCGCATTAATTGTGTATGAGTTGCTGGATTGTCCTGCTTCATGTCGTTTCATGGCATTATCAAGCAATCATCCTTTTACGGTAGCTGTCAGTGATACGGTATCAGATCCTTTGGATGGCGCCGATAATAAAAAAATTCATCTATCTTCCTTGGCTGAGATTTCAGAACTTGCGATATACATCGGATTTTCTGATTCGAAAGAGGCTGCTGTCTCTATAGTTTCTGAGGCTATTACTGGTGATGAGATAAGTCAACATAAGAAAAGAGTCTATGACTTTCTCATGGGTAGCTATTTTTGGTGCAGCGATACGGAATATAGCAAAGCTGTTATGTGGGCTAGATTGGCGAGCCAATCATTTGTCAATACAGAGTTCGGTTACGGTATCTGGGCAGGTTTTCCATGGTTTAAAGATATTTGGGGGAGAGATAGTTTCATTTCTTTGCCTGGAATATGTCTGGTCAATGGACAGTTTGATATTGCGAGGAAAATTATTGAAAATTTTGCCACCATGCAAAATTGCAATGTGCAGTCAGTTGACTATGGCAGAATACCTAATCGGGTCACCAGTAAAGATAACATAATATATAACACTACAGATGGAACGCCTTGGATGATAAGAGGTGTTCTGGAATATATTAATCATAGTGGCGACTTGGCATTCGCGAAAGTCATTTATCCAGTGATCAAACGATTTATTGAGGGAGTCGAAAAAAATTATCTGGATCATGATGGTCTTATGAAGCATAAGGATCCAGATACCTGGATGGATGCGAAAATTGAAGGTGTGATCCCTTGGTCACCGCGTGGTTGTAAGGCCAATGATATTCAGGCATTGTGGTTTGAGTCTATTGGGGTTGCTAAAGAGTTAGCGCATCTTATTAGTGATCAGGTAGGCGAAAAAAAATATCTTGCAATGTCTGAAAAAATCAAAGAAAGCTTTGTTAAAAAATTCTGGGATGCTGAGAGAGAAATTCTTGCTGACCGAATTAATGATATTGATGAGCAAGATTGGAGTATTCGTCCTAATCAGTTGATGGTAATTACTATTCCGCACTGTGATATGTTATTGCCGATAGATAATGCTCAACATGTAATAAAAAACAGCATCAATAATTTACTTTTCCCATGGGGTATATGTTCTCTTAGCCAAGACCATTCAGAGTTCCATCCCTACCATGATAATCAAGTTATGTATCATAAAGATGCTGCATATCATAATGGGACGATCTGGGGATGGAATGCCGGTTTTACGATTAGTGCCTTATTGAAGTTTAATAAAATACATGTGGCATATGCATTATCAAAAAATCTTGCTGATCAAATATTGCATCAAGGTTATCGGGGAACTATGAGTGAAAATCTTGATGCCTATCAACACGACCCGGCCAAACTTGTTGAATCAGGAACATATTCTCAAGCTTGGTCGGTAGCTGAGTATACCAGGAATCTGTATCAAGACTATATTGGATATAAACCGGAGTTGCTCCATAAACGAGTCACTATATCACCAAAACTTCCATGTGAGTGGCGCAATGTAGTGGCACGATTGCCGCTAGGGGGTGATAATAAAATCATCTTAAATATAAATGTTGAAGATGAACGTACAATTTACTGTTTAAGTACGGAAAAACCCCTGGATAATATATGTGTGATTATTAATCTACCATTGCAGAGTGGTGACACATGGACCGTTAAGGCAACGCTAGGACAGGCAGTTAAAATAATGGTTAACATTAAAGACTGCGTTGCTGAGGGTGTAATTATTGAATGTGTGAAAAACTTGACTGAGACGTACCCAGTTCTTGATGATATTTCATTTTCTATTCCCAACTGGAATATTAAGCATCAAGCTTTGCAAGAAAATAATTTTTTATTGCGTAAGCGATACAGTCTGTGAGTCATATTGATAAGGTGGAGTATGTGTTTAGCAGGTGCGTGGTATTACTAACAAATAGTAATGTCTCATAACTTGCACATACGAGGACATCATATAAAATTTTTCTAGGGGGCCGTAGAGCCCCCTATTATAGTTATGAGTAACAACTCAGCTGTCAGTCGTTCATGCTTGGGTTGTGTTTGTCAGGTAAGTCATTTGTGGTCATACTGGGTGCCCGTAGTACCATGGAAAACAATTCAACACGTTACATTTAGTTACATTTTGAATTTATGTGATACCATGTGAATTGTTGTTGGCACACTTTGATACGATTATTTTATTTTATCTGTGGTAGTGTTATATTGCGGATTATCATCTTGTTTTTTATGAATTGTAAAGTTGTGATCTTCCCTCCAAATTCAATATTCCCCCGCCTTCGAAAGCAGCAATTTATGACCCGCTGGGTTATATTCTGATGGTCAAAATAAACAAGCCCGACTCGAAGATATCTGAATGAATCAGTGCTTATTTCATCCAGATAGATCGTTCAGGGACGACAATCCATTCAGGAGCGCACACAATGTTCAAAAATGCTTTCTCTAATCTGCAAAAGGTTGGTAAGGCGCTGATGCTGCCAGTATCAGTCTTGCCAGTCGCAGGTATTCTGCTGGGGGTGGGTGCTGCCCACTTCAGCTGGATGCCGGAAATTGTCTCCCAATTGATGGAGCAAGCCGGTGGTTCTGTATTTGGCCAGATGGCCCTGCTGTTCGCAGTGGGTGTTGCTCTGGGCTTTACCAATAACGACGGTGTATCCGGTCTGTCAGCCATCGTTGGCTACGGCATCATGGTCGCAACCCTGAAGGTCATGGCACCTGTGATGGGTGTTGAAACCATCGAAACCGGCGTGCTGGGTGGTATCCTGGCCGGTGGTATCGCAGCCTGGGCGTTCAACCGCTTCTACAAGATCCAGCTGCCAGAGTACCTGGGCTTCTTCGCGGGCAAGCGTGCCGTACCCATCATCACCGGTTTCCTCTCCATCGGTCTGGGTGTGATCCTGTCCGTGATTTGGCCGCCAGTGGGTGGCGCCATTGGTGCCTTCTCTGACTGGGCTGCCAACCAGAACCCGGTACTGGCCTTCGGTATCTACGGCGTGGTTGAGCGCTCCCTGATCCCGTTCGGTCTGCACCACATCTGGAACGTACCGTTCTTCTATCAGGCTGGTACCTGCGTCAACGGTGCCGGTGAAACTGTTCACGGTATCATGACCTGCTTCCTGACTGCTGATGACGCTTCCCGCGCTGCCGGTAACGGTTTTGGTCAGCTGGCTGGTGGCTACCTGTTCAAAATGTTCGGTCTGCCTGCTGCTGCGTTCGCCATTGCTCACGCTGCCAAGCCGGAAAACCGCGCCAAGATCGTTGGTATCATGGCCTCTGCAGCCCTGACCTCTTTCCTGACCGGTATCACCGAGCCGATCGAGTTCTCCTTCCTGTTCATCGCTCCGGTTCTGTACGCAATCCACGCTGTACTGGCTGGTCTGGCTTATGTGCTGACCAACTCTCTGGGTATCGTACACGGTCACACCTTCTCCAACGGCTTCATCGACTTCGTGGTGCAATCACCGCGTGCCGACAACATGCTGCTGCTGGTTGGTCTGGGTCTGGTTTACGCGGCTATCTACTACGTCGTATTCAGCTTCGTTATCCGTGCCATGAACCTGAAAACCCCGGGTCGTGAAGACGAGACTGCTGAAGAGGCCGTTGGCCAAGGCAAAGACGAGATGTCTGCTGCTCTGGTTGCCGCCTTCGGTGGTAAAGAGAACATCGCTTCTCTGGATGCCTGCATCACCCGTCTGCGTGTTGGTGTGAAAGATGTTGCCAAGGTTGACCAGGCTGGTCTGAAGAAACTGGGTGCTGCCGGTGTGGTAGTGGCTGGTTCCGGCGTTCAAGCCATCTTCGGTACCAAGTCCGACAACCTGAAAACCGACATGGACATCTGGATGAAGAGCAACTAATCCTGTTGCCTGAATATCAGCGTGTTTGAAGAGGGAGGCGAAAGCCTCCCTCTTGCTATTTCTGGTTATGGATCGTGCGAGTCACAGCAGGTCGAACTCGGCAGGAGTCTCGTTACCCAAGATGCGATGTGTAACGGGATGCCCTATGTCGGCACAACCGCTGGTGTGCCTCGCTCGACTTATCGCATGTCATCACCTGATAAACCTATATAAAGTCAGCCAATAAAAAGAGCGCCACATTGGGCGCTCTTTAAGCAAGAGGGGGAGGGTTAGAGTTTCTCCAGATCCCGTTCGATTTCGCTGATCTTGTTTTGTACCACTTTTTCCAGATGGCGCAGGTCGCGCAGGATCTTTTGCTTGATGTCCGGGTCGGCTTGCTGATGGACGCCCTGGGTCAGGTTGTCCAGCTCATCCACCACATATTTGAGGTTGGCGTTGATCTCGGTGACATCCTTGTACTCATGGGTACCGGAATCGACCAGCATGGTCTTGCGCTGGCGTGGATACTTGAATTTGACACTCTTGGCGAAGAACTCGCCTTTCTGCTTCTTGAAGTAGATCTTGAGGATGTCGTGGTTGGCCTCCTGGCGCAGGGTATAGCTGTCGACGGAGGCGGGATCCTGGATCCCCAGGCTCTTCAGATTCTCGTACATCAGGCTTCCTCGGTTTGAAACGATCCTGTCCCATCCATCTTAACCGATGCCTCATGGCTTGCCTGTGACAGGGGCGCCAAAATGAAAAGGGCGCCATCAGGCGCCCTTTCATCACAGCAATGCTGATTACTCGTCGATGGAGCGCAGCAGGGCGTTGATGCCGACTTTGGCACGGGTCTTGGCATCGACCTTTTTGACGATCACCGCCGCGTAGAGGCTGTACTTGCCGCACTTGGAGGGCAGGGAGCCGGAGACGACCACGGAGCCAGCCGGTACGCGGCCGTAGTGGATCTCGCCGGTTTCACGGTCATAGATGCGGGTGGACTGGCCGATGAAGACGCCCATGGAGATGACGGAACCTTCCTCGACGATCACCCCTTCAACCACTTCGGAGCGGGCACCGATAAAGCAGTTGTCTTCGATGATGGTCGGGTTGGCCTGCAGCGGCTCCAGTACGCCGCCGATGCCGACGCCGCCGGAGAGGTGGACGTTTTTACCGATCTGGGCGCAAGAGCCGACAGTAGCCCAAGTATCGACCATGGTACCTTCGTCAACGAAGGCGCCGATGTTGACATAGGAGGGCATCAGCACGGTATTAGGGGCGATAAAAGAGCCTTTGCGGGCGGTCGCCGGCGGCACCACGCGCACACCCGCTTCCTTGAACTGCTCGGCAGTGTAGTTGGAGAATTTGAGGGGAACCTTGTCGTAGTACTGGGCATCGTCGCCCTTAATGATGCCGTTGTCGTTGATGCGGAAGTAGAGCAGTACCGCTTTCTTCAACCACTGATGGACAACCCACTCACCGGCGATCTTCTCGGCAACCCGCGCCTTGCCGGAGTCCAGCAGGTCGATGGCTTGCAGGATGGCGGACTTGGTGGCGCTATCCACTGAGCCCGGGGTAATGGTGTCGCGGCGCTCGAAGGCCGCTTCAATGATCTGTTGCAACTCGGTCATGACAGGTTTCCTTTAAAAAATTCTGTTTGTTGTATCACACTTTTCCGACTGTTTTTAAGGGGTTGACCGGAATTCTTCCGGCCAGCGGCCATTTCTTCATCCTGTGTGCGCCAACCAGTTGTTTGGTATGGTAAAAAACGCCCGGCAATCAGCCTCTTTCGAATCACTCTTCGCTTAATCCAGTACCGACTGCTGGGGATTGAGCTGGTGTACCAGTCGCTCTTCCAATTGCTGTTGTTGCTCGGCGGTCAATGGTTCGCCATCGAGGCTGGTCAGGCTGAAAAAGTCCTCGACCCGCTCGCCGAAGGTAGCGATCTTGGCGGCATGCAGTGACAGACCACACTGCTGGAACACGGCACCGATCCGTGCCAGCAGGCCGGGAGTATCGAGGGCGGTCAGCTCCATCAGGGTGTGGCGGCTCTCCCCCTTGTGTGGCAGAAAAACGACCCGGGTTGGCACGCTGAACTGGCGGTGGCGCCGTGACAGCGGCTTGTTGCGCAGTACCAGCTTGCCCGGCTCCTGCAGTGCTTTCTCCAGCGCCTTCTTGATGGTAGCGGTGCGGTTGGGGCTGATGGGTTCGCCGCTTGGCTCCAGTACCACGAAGGTGTCGAGCACGAAGTTGCTGCGCGAGTTCATGATCTGGGCGTCGTGGATGTTGAGGTTCTTCTGATCCAGCGCCGAGGCCACGGTGGCAAACAGATTCGGCGTGTCGCGGCAGTAGATAAACACTTCGCTGCCACCGCGGGTCGGGTGTTTGCCGATCAGCACCAGCGGCGCCGGGTTGTCGCCATGCTCGATGATGTGGCGGCAGTGCCAGGCGATCTGCTCCGGGCTGTGGCGCAGGAAGTAGTCGGCCTTGAAATCGGCCCAGAGCTGGTTGATTGCCTCTTCCGATACATCCCGTTGCGCCAGCAGTTGCTTGGCCTGACGCTGGTTTTCGCGAATGCGCAGCCGCATGTCGGGCGGGTTCTCCAGCCCCTGGCGCAGCGCCTTCTGGGTGGCGAAGTAGAGCTCCCGCAGCAGGGTGCCCTTCCAGTCGTTCCACAGGGTATCGTTGGTGGCGCAGATATCGGCCACGGTAAGGCAGTAGAGCAGGTCGAGATGCTGTTCGTCGCGCACCTTCTGGGCAAAGTCGGTGACCACGTCGGGATCGTAGATATCGCGGCGCTGGGCGGTAACCGACATCAGCAGATGGTGGCGCACCAGCCAGGCGACCAGTCGGCTCTCGTAGCGATCCAGACCGTGCAGCTGGCAGAACTCCAGCGCATCGACGGCGCCGAGCTCCGAGTGATCGCCACGCCGCCCCTTGGCGATGTCGTGGAACAGGGCGGCGATGCTGAGCAGCTCCGGTTTGCGCAGCCGGGTGAAGACCTCGTGGCAGAGCGGGTGGCTCTGGCGACTGGCCGGATTGGGAAACTGATGAATGTTCTTGAGCAGCCTGTGGGTGTGCTCATCTACCGTGTAGGCGTGGAACATATCGAACTGCATCTGGCCGACGATCAGGTTCCATTGCGGCAGATAGGCGGCGAGGATGCCGTATTTGTGCATCAGGGTGAGCGGCAGGCCGATGCCGTTGGGGTGGCGTAGCAGCGCCATAAAGAGGCGACGGCAGTCAGGCAAGTCCTGCAGCCAGCAGTTGAGTTTGCGGCGTGCCTCGCGCAGTTGGCGCAGGGTTGCCGAGTGGATGCCGGCAATCTCGGGATGCTGGGCCATCTGATAGAAGAGGCGCAAGATGGCGGCCGGTTCACGGCTAAACAGCTCCGCATCCACTGCATCGATGAGGCGGCCACGGAGCTGGAACTCGTCGGAGAGGCGGCGCACATCCATGGCGGTGTTGCCGAGGATCGCCTCGTCAAACAGCTGCAGCAGCATCTCGTTAAGCTCGGCGACCCGCCGCACCGTCTGGTAGAAGCGCTTCATCATCTGCTCGACCGGAGTGTTGCCTTCCCCCTCGAATCCCAGCATCTGGGCTACGGTGCGCTGGCGATCGAACAGCAGGCGGTTATCTCCCTTGTTGATGGCCATGTGCAGGGCAAAGCGCACTTTCCAGAGAAAATTCTGGCAGTCGAGCAGCTCGCGGTACTCGGCCCGATTGAGGAAGCCGTGGCTGGTCATCTCGAACAAGGTAGTGGCGCCGAAGTGGCGGCGGGCGACCCAGGCGAGGGTTTGAATATCCCGCAGGCCGCCTGGATTGCTCTTGAGATCGGGCTCCAGCTTGTAGGCGGTGCCGAGAAACTGCTGGTGACGTTCAGCCTGCTCCTGGCGCTTGGCGCGAAAGAAGGCTTCGCTTGGCCAGAAGTGCTGGGGGCCGGTGGCCTCTTTCAGTTGCCGGAAGCCCTCCTGGCGACCTGTGATGTAGCGGGCCTCAATGAGGTTGGTGGCGACCGTAATATCGGCACGCCCCTGCTCGAGACACTCCGCCACGTTGCGCACCGCCTGACCCACCTCCAGCTTGAGATCCCACAGCAAGGTGATGAACTCGCCGATCCGCAGTCCCAACACCTCGTCCAGTTCGTCGCCGTCATAGAGGATCAGCAGGTCGATGTCGGAGTGGGGGTGCAGCTCGCCACGGCCATAACCGCCTACCGCGATGAGGGTGAGGTCGCTCTTGTCGAAGCCGAACTTCTGCCACAATCGGCAGAGCAGCTGATCCATGTATTCGGAGCGGGTGGCGACCAGCTCGATGATGTTGTCGCCGGCATCAAAACGGGCGTGCAGCCAGCCGAGAAAGCGGCTCAGGTACTCTTTGCAGTTGTCGCGAGTGAGCTGGTCATCGGGTAACAAATGGGGGGAAAGCAGGCTGGCGTCCATGGCATCTCACACACAGTGGCAGGCAAACGGCTGAAACAGAAGTAAAAACCCCGGCGCTTTGGAAGTTCAGGGCCGGGGTTCGATGTTAGCTGTGTTTGATGAAGCGGTCGATAGTGTCATCGGGGCGCAGGGTGAGCACCTCGCAGCCATCCTCGGTCACCAGCAGGGTGTGTTCCCACTGGGCGGAGTCGCCGCCATCCTTGGTGGTCACGGTCCAGCCATCCTTCGGATTGACCTTGCAGTGATACTTCTTGCTGTTGACCATGGGCTCGATGGTGAAGCACATGCCTGCTTTCAGCTCCAGCTTGCCGCTGTTGCGATAGTGGAGGATCTGCGGCTCTTCGTGGAACTCGGCACCGATACCGTGACCGCAGTAGTCACGCACCACGGAGAAACCGGCCTTCTCGACGATGGGCTGGATCACTGCGCCGATTTCGGTGATGCAGGCCCCCGGACGCACCTTCTTGATGGCGGCGTAGAGGCTCTCTTGCGCAACCTTGCAGAGCTGGCGGCGCAGCGGGGTGGTTTCACCCACGATGAACATGGCCGAGGTATCGCCGTGGTAACCATCCTTGATGACGGTGATATCCAGGTTGATGATGTCGCCATCGCGCAGCTTCTTGTGATTCGGGATACCGTGGCAGATCACATCGTTCACCGAGGTGCAGATGGATTTGGGGAAGCCGTGGTAGTTGAGCGGAGCTGGAACCGCCTGTTGTACGTCGACAATATAGTCGTGGCAGAGGGTGTTCAGTTCGTCAGTGGTGACGCCAGCTTTGACATGGGGCGCAATCATGACCAGCACATCGGCGGCCAATTGGCCGGCAACGCGCATCTTTTCAATCTCTTCCGGTGTCTTGATTTTAATGGACATGGGATCTCTCTTGCGGCCTGCCGCTGGGCCTGCGAGGGCAGACAGGACAGGTAATGAAAAATAGATGCGTTTGCAATCAGGGCAAAATTTTATCCGCAACCCCCGTGTACTTCCAGTGTGATTGTCATCACAACGTCAAATCGGCGTCGCAGCATCCTCTGGCGGGATCCATATTTACACCTGTTTAGGGTGTCGGCCGGTGGTGTCCTGAACAAAGTTATGGTATAAAGCGCGCCGGAATGGGGAACTTGCGTCCCGATTTCATCACCCTTACTTAAACAACACACACACATCGACACATATGCCGGGGTGCCTTAACGGGTCGGTTATATGGGATGTGTGGAGGCCTAACCCCAATACAGAGGTATAAAATGGCTAAAGTTTCTATGCGCGACATGCTGCAAGCCGGCGTTCACTTCGGTCACCAGACTCGTTACTGGAACCCGAAAATGAAATCCTACATCTTCGGTGCCCGCAGCAAAGTTCACATCATCAACCTGGAAAAAACCGTTCCGATGTTTGACGATGCCATGAACTTCATCAGCTCCGTAGCTGCCAAGAAAGGCAAGGTACTGTTCGTTGGTACCAAGCGTGCCGCGTCTGAAGCCGTAAAAGAAGCCGCTGAGCGTTGCGACCAGTTCTATGTAAACCACCGCTGGCTGGGCGGTATGCTGACCAACTGGAAAACCGTTCGTCAGTCTATCAAGCGCCTGAAAGATCTGGAAACCCAGAGCCAGGACGGTACCTTCGACAAGCTGACCAAGAAAGAGGCGCTGATGCGTACTCGCGAAATGGAAAAGCTGGAGAAGAGCCTGGGTGGTATCAAGAACATGGGCGGCCTGCCTGACGTTCTGTTCGTTGTCGATGCCGACCACGAGCACATCGCTATCAAAGAAGCCAACAACCTGGGTATCCCGGTAGTTTCCATCGTTGATACCAACTCCAACCCGGACGGCGTTGATTACGTCATCCCGGGTAACGACGACGCTATCCGTGCCGTACAGCTGTACCTGAATGCTGCTGCTGACACCGTACTGGAAGCTCGCGCTCAGGACATCGTTGTTCAAGCCGAACAAGATGGCTTCGTTGAAGCTGAGTAATTGATAAGGACTGTAAAGCCCTTATTAACCAAGCTGATGTAATTGGTTAGCAGGGGCCCTTGTGGCCCCTGTTTCTTGTCAATTCAAGACCGAGGATACTGGACATGGCTAACGTTACTGCCGCCCTGGTAAAAGAACTGCGCGAGCGCACTGCCGCTGGCATGATGGATTGCAAAAAAGCACTGGAAGAAGCTGCTGGTGATATCGAGCTGGCAATTGAGAACATGCGCAAATCCGGTCAGGCCAAAGCCGCCAAGAAAGCTGGCCGTATTGCCGCTGAAGGCGTTATCTTTGCTCGCACCGAAGGCAACGTTGCCGTCATGATCGAGCTGAACAGCGAAACCGACTTCGTCGCCAAAGATGCCAGCTTCATGGCAATGGGCCAGAAGATCGCTGACATCGCTGCGACCCAGAAAATTGCTGACGTTGACGCGCTGAAAGCCGCTGACTTCGGTAACGGCGAATCCGTCGAGCTGACTATCACCAACCTGATCGCCAAGATCGGTGAGAACATGAACCTGCGTCGCGTGATGCTGGTTGAAGGTGACAACCTGGGTACCTACGTTCACGGTTCCCGCATTGGTGTTATCACCAAGCTGACCGGTGGTTCTGCCGAGCTGGCCAAAGATCTGGCCATGCACGTTGCTGCCAACAGCCCGCAATTCGTCAAGCCTGAAGACGTGTCTGCTGAAGTCGTTGCCAAAGAGCGCGAAATCCAGATCGACATCGCCATCAACTCCGGCAAGCCGAAAGAGATCGCCGAGAAGATGGTTGAAGGCCGCATGAAGAAGTTCACCGGTGAGGTTTCCCTGACTGGTCAACCGTTCGTGAAAGATCCTTCCATGACCGTTGCCGAGCTGCTGAAGAAAGAAGGCGCTGACGTTGTCTCCTTCACCCGTTTCGAAGTGGGCGAAGGCATCGAGAAGCAAGAGACCGATTTCGCTGCTGAAGTTGCAGCCCAAATCGCGGCCGCTCAAAAGGCCTAATCGAACCGGTTTTTCCGTTTCCCCAGACCGCGACTTATGTCGCGGTCTTTATATGACCAGGAATCAGTGACATGAGTACCAATCCCAAACCTGCATACAGACGTGTTCTTCTGAAGTTGAGTGGTGAAGCCCTGCAAGGATCCGAGGGTTTCGGCATTGATCCGGCGGTGCTGGAGCGGATGGCCCAAGAGATCAAAGAACTGGTTGAGTTGGGTGTTCAGGTCGGTCTGGTCATCGGTGGCGGCAACCTGTTCCGTGGTGCCGGTCTTGCCAAAGCGGGCATGAACCGCGTGGTGGGCGACCACATGGGTATGCTGGCAACCGTGATGAACGGTCTGGCCATGCGTGATGCCCTGCATCGTGCTTATGTGAATGCCCGTCTGATGTCTGCCATCTCCCTGCAGGGGGTCTGTGACTCCTACAGCTGGGCCGAGGCAATCAGCCAGCTGCGTGCTGGCAAAGTCGTTATCTTCTCTGCCGGTACCGGCAACCCCTTCTTCACTACCGATTCTGCGGCTTGTCTGCGCGGGATCGAGATCGAAGCTGACGTGGTGCTCAAAGCCACCAAGGTTGATGGTGTATACAACGAAGATCCGGTCAAGAATCCGGATGCCGTGCTGTATCATGAACTGAGTTATGATGAAGTTCTTGAAAAAGAGCTCAAGGTGATGGATCTTGCTGCCTTTACCCTGGCACGTGACCATGATCTGCCGATCCGCGTGTTCAACATGAACAAACCGGGTGCCCTGCGCCGGGTTGTCATGGGTGAACCGGAAGGCACTCTGATCCACCACGTTGGTAAATAAGATAAAAGTGAGCCACCTGGCGCTCTTATCCTATCCATCACGTCAGTAAATAAGATAGACACGGGCCGTGTAGCGGCTCGTTCGCCAAAAGGAAAACCACTGTGATCAACGAGATTAAAAACGACGCCAAGGACCGTATGGGCAAGAGCGTAGAAGCGCTCAAGACTCAAATGTCCAAGATCCGTACCGGCCGCGCTCACCCGAGCCTGCTCGACGGCATCCAGGTTGAGTATTACGGTGCTGCCACTCCGCTGAAACAGTTGGCCAACGTCGTGGCAGAAGATGCTCGCACCCTCTCCATCTCCATTTTTGACCGCTCCATGATCCAGGCGGTAGAGAAGGCGATCCTGACCTCCGATCTGGGCCTGAACCCGTCCAGCAATGGCCAGACCCTGCGCGTGCCGCTGCCGCCGCTGACCGAAGAGCGCCGTCGCGACCTGACCAAGATCGTCCGTGCCGAAGCGGAAAATGCCCGTGTTGCCGTGCGCAACATCCGTCGTGACGCCAACGCTGATCTGAAAGCGCTGCTGAAGGACAAAGAGATCTCCGAAGACGACGACCGTCGCGCCCAGGAAGAGATCCAGAAACTGACCGACTCCTACATCAAGCTGGTCGATGAGGCCCTTGCCGTAAAGGAGAAGGAGCTAATGGAAATCTAACCGTCTGAAAGGTATATTACGAGCGCCGTGTAGTGCCCCTGCACGGCGCTTTTGTCTTTGTGGGAGAATTACATGTCGCTTTTGGCTGCGTTGGGTGATTGTGCCAACTCGTCTTTACCCCGTCACGTCGCCATCATCATGGATGGTAACGGTCGCTGGGCCCAGAACCGAGGCAAGATGCGGGTTTATGGCCACAAGGCGGGCGTCAAGTCAGTGCGCGAGGCCGTTACCTTTGCTGCGCGTGCCAAGATCGAGGCATTGACCCTGTTTGCATTCTCCAGCGAGAACTGGCGCCGCCCGGAAGGGGAGGTCAGTGCCTTGATGGAACTGTTCATCACAGTGCTGGGTCGTGAGGTGCAGAAACTGCACAACAACGGGATCCGGCTCAAGGTGATTGGCGATACTGCTCGCTTTAGTGAGCGGTTGCAGGCCAAAATCGCCAAGGCGGAAGCCTTGACCGCCAATAACAAGGGGTTGACCCTGAACATTGCGGCCAACTATGGCGGCCAGTGGGATATCGCCCAAGCTGCCCGCAAGCTGGCTAAAGCAGTGGCGGCCGGTGAACTGGCCGCTGACGACATTGATGAATCCATGTTGACCCGCGAGGTTTGCATGGCCGATCTGCCACCCGTGGACCTGTTGATCCGTACCGGTGGTGATCATCGCATCAGCAACTTTGTGTTATGGCAGCTCGCTTATGCCGAGCTCTATTTTACCCCGGTATTGTGGCCCGACTTCAACGAGGCCGAGTTCAGTGAGGCGGTCGCCTCTTTCGTTGCCCGCGAGCGTCGCTTCGGTTGCACGGGTGAACAGATACGGGAATTGATCGCCGAGCAGCAGACCGGCTAAACCCCGCTCCCAAGAGAGAGGTTTCTTTTGCTAAAACAACGAATTATTACTGCTTTGATGTTGATCCCCCTGGTGTTGGGGGCGCTCTTCTTTCTGCCATTGAAATTTTTTGCCCTGTTGGCTGCGCTGGTGTTTTTGTTGGCCAGTCGCGAATGGAGCGGGTTTGTCTCTGCTGCTCCGCAGCAATGGTTGCCCATCGTATTTTGTCTGTTGCTCGGTGCCAGCCTCTTTTGGCTGCCAGTGGAGCAACTCTGGACGCCCCACCTGCACCCTCTCGTGATGGGTGTGCTCTGGACAGCGGTAAGCTGGTGGTTGCTGGGTCTGCTGCTGGTGCTGCGCTATCCCCAAAGCGCCAAGCTGTGGAAAGAGTCTATCTGGCTCAAGTCGCTGTTTGGTCTGGTGACCCTGGTTCCTTTCTTCTGGTCGCTGGTCGCCATCCGTGGTTACAACTTTTACCATGACCCCATGATGGGCGCCTGGATCCTGTTGTTCGTGATGGGACTGGTCTGGGCGGCAGATTCTGGCGCGTATTTTTTCGGCAAGGCGTTCGGTAAGCACAAGCTTGCCCCCGCCGTCAGTCCGGGCAAGACCATCGAAGGAATGTGCGGTGGCCTCTTTACCGCCAGCCTGCTGGCCATCGGTGTCACCTGGTCGATGGGATTTGTTCCTGCCAAGATGATCACCGTGCTGTTTTGCTCTCTGCTGGCGGTGCTTGCTTCCGTGCTCGGTGATCTGACCGAGAGCATGTTCAAGCGCGAGGCGGGCATCAAGGACTCCGGCACCCTGTTGCCTGGACATGGCGGCATTCTCGACCGGATCGACAGCCTGACCGCCGCCCTGCCGGTGTTTCTGCTCAGTTATCTGCTACTCAGTCAGGAGTTTTGATGCACAAGTCACTGGTTATTCTGGGGGCCTCCGGCTCCATTGGTCAGAGTACCTTGAAAGTGCTGCGCCATAACCCGGGCAGTTGGCAAGTGTTGGCGTTGACCGCCGCCCGCAACGTGGATGCCATGTTGCGGGACTGCCTCGAATTCTCCCCCGTTTTGCCGTGATGGTCGATGAGGATGCCGCCCGTGAACTGGCTGCCCGTCTGAAAGCGCACGGCAGTGCGACCCGGGTCATGTCTGGTGCAGCAGCCCTTTGCGAGGTTGCCGCTCACCCCGACACCCATAGCGTGATGGCCGCCATCGTCGGTGCTGCCGGACTGGCCCCGACCATGGCCGCGGTACGTGCCGGCAAGCGAATTTTGCTGGCCAACAAGGAGGCGCTGGTGATGTCCGGTGCTTTCTTCATGGAAGCCGTGCACGAACATGGCGCCGAGCTGCTGCCCATCGACAGCGAACACAATGCCATCTTCCAGTGTCTGCCGACCGCCGTGCAGCGCCAGCCCGGTTTTTGCGATCTGGCGGCGGCGGGGATCAGCAAGATTTTGCTGACCGGTTCTGGCGGCCCGTTCCGTTACACCGAGATCAGCGAGCTGGCGAAGGTGACGCCGGCGCAGGCCATCGCTCATCCCAACTGGTCGATGGGGGCCAAGATTTCGGTCGACTCCGCCACCATGATCAACAAGGGGCTGGAGTACATTGAGGCGCGCTGGCTGTTCAATGCGGCGCCCGAGCAGATCCAGGTGGTGATCCACCCGCAGTCGGTGATCCACTCCATGGTGCAGTACAAGGATGGCTCCGTGCTGGCCCAGCTTGGCAATCCGGATATGTGTACCCCCATCGCCCATGCGCTGGCTTATCCCAATCGCATCCCCTCCAGTGTGGAACCTTTGGATTTCTTCAGTGTCGGAGAGTTCAGCTTTATCCGGCCTGATTATGATCGCTATCCCTGTCTGGCACTGGCCATCAATGCCTGCCAGAAGGGACAAGCGGCGACCACTGCGCTTAATGCAGCCAACGAGGAGGCGGTTGCCGCCTTCCTGGCCGGGCGCATCGGCTTTATGGATATTGCCCGGATCAACGAGGCAGTGATGCTGGTGCTGGAGAGCAGCGCCGTCGGCTCGCTCGATGATCTGTTTGCCCTGGACGGTGCGGCAAGAGCCCGTGCTCACACTTTGATTGAGGAGCTTGGCTGATGGGCGGTGTGTTGTGGAATATCGGTGCCTTTATTGTTGCGCTGGGCCTGCTGGTCGCGGTGCACGAGTTTGGTCACTTCTGGGTGGCCCGTCGTTGTGGCGTCAAGGTTGAGCGCTTCTCCATCGGTTTTGGCAAGGCGATCTGGCGCCGGATGGGTAAAGATGGCACCGAATATGTGCTGGCGCTGATCCCCCTCGGTGGCTACGTCAAGATGCTCGATGGCCGGGTCGATGAACTCAAGCCCGGTGACGAGCAGTATGCCTTCAACCACAAGAGTGTCTGGGCGCGGATGGCGATTGTTGCCGCGGGCCCCATGGCCAACTTCGTGTTTGCCCTGTTTGCCCTCTGGCTGATGTTTATCATCGGGGTTCCGAGCGTCAAGCCGGTGATCGGTGAAGTGCGTCCGTCATCCATAGTTGCCGAGGCGGGTGTGCTGCCGGGGATGGAGATTGTCGGGGTCGGCGATGAGCAGACCGGTGACTGGGAGAGCGTCACCTACGCTCTTATCAGTCATCTGGGTGATGATGCAGTCACCCTGAAAGTGCAGGCACCCAATACCAGCTATGCCACCGATAAAACCTTGTCGCTGACCGGCTGGACCTTCGATCCGGATAAAGAGTCGCCCATCGGCAGCTTGGGGATCGTCCCCCTGAGTGGCAAAGTGCTGCCAGTCGTGGCTGCAGTGGTGGCCAAGAGTGCCAGTGAAAAGGCGGGGCTGCAGGTCGGTGACCGTATCAAACAGGTCGGCGATCAGCCTATTACCGCGTGGGCCGAGTTTGTCGAGCTGGTGCAGCAGGCTCCGGGCGAACCCCTGCAAGTGGTGGTTGAGCGCAACAACAGTGATCTCAACGTGACCCTGACCCCGGATAGCCGCAAGGTGCAGGGCAAGCTGGTAGGATTCGTCGGTCTCTCGCCGCAACTGGTTCCATTACCGGATGAATATCGAATTCTGTTACAGTATGGGCCTTTGCAGGCGCTGTGGTATGGCGCGGACAAGACCTGGAGCCTGATAACGCTCACCTTTGACATGATTGGCAAGTTGATCGGTGGCATCGTGTCGCTGGACAACCTGAGCGGCCCCATCTCCATTGCCAAGGGCGCCGGCAGCAGTGCCGACTATGGTCTGGTCTATTTCTTGAGTTTTCTGGCGCTGATCAGCGTCAACCTGGGAATTATCAATCTGTTCCCCCTGCCGGTGCTTGATGGTGGCCATCTGGTCTATTTCCTGATCGAAGCGGTCACCGGCAAGCCGGTATCAGAGAAAATACAGGAAGTGGGTTTCAGGATCGGCGCCGCCATTCTGATGTTATTGATGGGCATTGCGCTGTTTAACGATTTCGCTCGCCTCTGAGGCCAGAGCATCAACAAGGACACATAAGAACAAAATGGCTGTTAAAAAAGCATTGGTGTTGAGTTGCCTGCTGGGTGCCAGTTTCCTGGCCCAGGCGGCCCCTGCCTCTTTTGTGGTGCAAGATATCCAGGTCGAAGGTCTGCAACGGGTGACCCTGGGTGCCGCACTGTTGAACCTGCCGATCCGGGTCGGTGATACCGTCGATTCCGTGGCTCTGGCCAGCGCCATCAAAAAGCTCTATGCCTCGGGTAACTTCGAGGATGTGAAGGTTTACCGTGACGGCCAGGTGCTGCAAGTGATGGTCAAGGAGCGTCCAACCATCTCCAGCATCGAGTTTGCCGGTAACAAGGATATCAAAGAGGAGCAACTGACCCAGAGTCTGGAGTCCTCCGGTATCCGTGTGGGCGATCCGCTGGATCGCACCGTGCTCACCTCCCTCGAGAAGGGGCTGGAAGATTTCTACTATGGCGTGGGTAAATACTCCGCCAAGGTCAAGGCCATCGTCACCCCGTTGCCGCGCAACCGGGTCGACCTCAAGTTCACCTTCGTGGAAGGGGAAGCGGCCAAGATCCAGCAGATCAACATCGTCGGCAACAGCATCTTCCCTGAAGAGAAGCTGATTGCCCAGCTCTCCCTGCGCGACGAAGTACCCTGGTGGAACTTCACCGCCGACCAGCGCTATCAGAAGCAGAAGCTGGCGGGGGATATCGAGACCCTGCGCTCCTACTACATGGACCGCGGCTATATCCGCTTCCAGCAGGAGTCTACCCAGGTCTCCATGACCCCCGACAAGAAGGGCGTCTATGTCACCCTCAACATCAAGGAAGGGGATCAGTACAAGGTCTCCGGTGTCCAGCTCAAGGGGGACCTGATCGACCGCGGTGGCGAGATGAAGGGATTGATCCCGATTGCTGCCGGCAGCACCTACTCCGCCAGTCAGGTGACTCATACCGAAGAGGTGCTCTCCAAGTTCCTCGGCCGTTACGGCTACGCCTATCCGAAAGTGGTCACCTTCCCGCAGATCAATGACAAGACCAAGGAAGTGGAGCTGATCGTCAACGTTGAGCCGGGCCCCCGTGTCTATGTGCGTAACATCAACTTCAGCGGTAACGCCACCACCGAAGATCAGGTACTGCGTCGCGAGATGCGCCAGATGGAGGGCACCTGGCTCTCCTCCGACAACATCGAGCAGTCCAAGAGCCGTCTCAACCGCCTTGGCTACTTCGAGAGTGTCGAAGTGGACACCAAGCGGGTGCCGGGCAACGATGATCTGGTTGACCTCGACTTCAAGGTCAAGGAGCAGCCAGCAGGCTCTATCAACGCCGGTATCGGTTACGGCACCGAATCGGGTCTGAGCCTGCAGGCGGGGATCTCCCAGGACAACTTTATGGGTACCGGTAAAAAGGTCTCCATCAACGCCAGCACCAACGACTACTCCAAGAATGTTGACCTGAGCTACAACGACCCCTACTTCACCGTAGATGGTGTCAGCCTGGGTGGTCGGGTCTACTACAACCAGTTCCGCGCCGATGATGCCGATATCGTCGATTACGAGAACGAAACCATCGGTTTCCGTCTCTCCAGCGGCTTCCCGGTCAACGAGTTCAACCGTCTCGACTTCAGTACCGGTATTGAAAGCTCCAAGCTCAGCCGACCGACATTTAATGAGGCAAAATTCAAGGAGTGTATCGGTTCTGATGGCGTTGACGAGAACAACAATTGTTATAACCAATGGAATGACAACCGTCAGTCAGTGCAGATGGATCAGTTCTGGGATCTTTATGCCAAGGGTGAGGATAGTGTTGAGTTCGTGACAGTCGACCTCACCGCTGGTTGGACCCGTTCAACCCTGAACAAGGGGATGTTTCCGACCGCCGGTGAGCGTCAACGAGTGAACGCCAAGGTGACTGTGCCGGGTATGGAGCTGCAGTACTACAAGCTCTCCGCCGAAGATGCCCATTACTTCCCGCTCGATGTGGATCATAGCTGGGTGATGATCGGCAAGGGACGAGTCTCCTACGGAAATGGCTATGGAAATAGCAGCATGCTGCCGTTCTTCGAAAATTACTATGCCGGTGGTTTCGATACGGTACGTGGCTTCAAGAGCAATACCATAGGTCCCAAGGCTATTTACAAGCAGTACAAGAATAATGGCTCCGGTGCTCCGACTGAGACTGGATATTACGAAGGTTCCGATACCTCGGTGGGTGGCAATGCGCTGGCTGTGGCTTCCTTCGAGCTGGTATTCCCGACCCCGTTTGTCTCAGAGACCTACCGTCCGCAGATCCGTACCACTGCATTTGTCGATGCAGGTACTGTCTGGAGCACTGATTTTGCCAACGGGGCATATCCCTGTACCGCCAGTTCTAATTGCAACTACTTGAGCCAGGACTACTCCAGCCCGAGCAATATCCGGGTCTCTGCCGGTGTCTCCCTGCAGTGGCTCTCGCCGATGGGCCCGCTGGTGTTCGCCCTGGCCAAGCCGATCAAGCAATACGAAGGGGATCGCACCGAGTTCTTCTCCTTCAACATCGGTCGTACTTTCTAAGCAGAGTTTCACCCCCACCCATGCGGTGGGGGTCTTCAATGATGGGACGCGCGGTATGCGTGCCTCACCAGGTAACAAGACGGTCCTAACGCCGCTTGCATAATCGGGTAAATCAGGTAGCCCTCGCCATGAGGGAACAAGGAGTAAGTGTGAATAAAGCGTTGAAAGTAGCTGGTTTGAGCTTTGCACTGATGGCTGCCGGCATGGGTTCTGCCTTCGCTGAGACCAAGATCGCCGTGGTCGACATGGGCGAAGTCTTCCAAAAGCTGCCCCAGCGTGAAGCCGTTGCAGCCAAGCTGAAAGGTGAATTCGAGCCGCGCATGCGTGAGCTGCAGAAGCTGGAACAGGAAGGCCAGAAGCTGGTCGAGAAGTTCCGCAAGGATGAAGCCTTCATGAGCGCCGAGCAGAAGAAGCAGAACCAGGAGAAGCTGGCCAAGCTGCAGATGGAGTTCAACCAGAAGCGTCAAGCCTTTGAGCAGGACAACGGCCGCCGTCAGTCCGAAGAGCGCAACAAGATCCTGACCAAGGTGCAGGCTGCCATCGATTCCATCGCCAAGAGCAATGGTTACGATCTGGTGCTGGAGCGCAATGCCGCCCCGTATGCCGCCAGCAAGCTGGACATCTCCGGCCAGGTTATTTCTCAGGTAAGCAAGAGCAACTAATTGATGGCATTCACTCTCGCACAGCTGGCCCAGCAACTGGGGGCCCAGGTCCATGGCGACGGAACCCTGGAAATCCGCAAGGTAGCGACACTGGAAAAGGCCGGGGAGGGGGATATCACCTTCCTGTCCAACAAGAAGTACCGACATTATCTGGAGCAGAGCAAGGCGACCGCCGTGCTCATTACAGAAGCGGATCTGCCATTTTGTCCCACCAATGCCCTGGTGCTCAAAGACCCCTATGTGGGCTTTGCCCGGGTAGCCCAACTGCTGGACACTACCCCGCAGCCGGCCACGGATATTCATCCGAGTGCCGTTATCGCGGCTGATGTGCAACTGGGCGAGAGAGTGGCCATCGGCGCCAATGCAGTGATCGAATCCGGCGTCGTGCTGGGTGACGATGTACGCATTGGCCCAGGCTGTTTTGTTGGCAAAAATACCCGGCTGGGAGCCCGCTCCCGGCTGTGGGCCAACGTCACCCTCTATCACAATGTGACCATGGGTACCGACTGTCTGGTTCAATCCGGCACAGTGATCGGGGCCGATGGTTTCGGTTACGCCAACGAGCGTGGCGAGTGGATCAAGATCCCCCAGCTCGGCGGTGTGACCATTGGCAACCGGGTCGAGATCGGTGCCTGTACCACCATTGACCGCGGTGCGCTGGAAGATACCCGCATCGCAGACAACGTCATCATCGACAACCAGTGCCAGATCGCCCACAACGTGGAGATCGGTTACGGCACCGCCGTGGCGGGCTCCACCGTGATGGCTGGTAGTCTCAAGGTCGGCAAATACTGTATCATTGGCGGCGCTTCCGTCTTTAACGGGCATATGGAGATCTGCGACCAGGCCACCGTTACCGGTATGGCCATGGTGATGCGACCCATTACCGAGCCCGGTGTCTACTCTTCCGGCATCCCTCTGCAAACCAATAAAGAGTGGCGCAAGACCGCCGCCCGGGTGATGCGTATCGAAGAGATGCACAAGCGGTTAAGCAAGCTTGAGAAGAAGCTGGATCAAGAATAATCACGATTGGTATAGGGTACTGTTTTGACTACTGAAAAGAAGAGCCTGGGTATCCAGGAAATCATGGATCTGCTGCCCCACCGTTATCCGTTTCTGATGGTGGATCGTGTAGACGACTACGAGATCAGCGATGAGCGCAAAACTCTGCGCGCCATCAAGAACGTCTCGTTCAACGAGCCGATCTTCCAGGGGCACTTTCCGGCCAAGCCGGTGTTCCCGGGTGTACTGATCCTGGAAGCGATGGCACAGGCCACCGGTATCCTGGCCTTTACCATGGTGGGCAAGCCGTCTCCCAACGAACTCTACTATTTTGCCTCAATCGACAACGCTCGTTTCAAGCGCCCAGTCGGCCCCGGTGATCAACTGGTGCTCGACGTGGAGTTCCTGAAAGAGCGTCGCGGTATTGCCAAGTTCACCGGTGTCGCCACCGTCGACGGTGAAGTGGTCTGTACCGCCGAGCTGATGTGCGCCAAACGCGAGGTTTAACACACGTGATCGACCAGACTGCCATCATTCACGATACTGCCATCGTCCATGAGTCTGCCGTGATCGGTAAAGGGGTTGAAATCGGCCCCTTTTCTGTCATCGGCGCCGAGGTGGAAATCGGTGACAACACCTGGGTAGGTTCCCATGTGGTGATCAAGGGGCCGACCAAGATTGGTCGCGGCAACAAGATCTTCCAGCACACCTCCATCGGTGAGGATTGCCAGGACAAGAAGTACGCCGGTGAGCGCACCTTCCTCGAAATTGGCGACAACAACGTCATTCGCGAGAACTGCACCTTCCACCGTGGCACCATTCAGGATCAATCCCTGACCAAGGTCGGCAGCGGCAACCTGTTCATGGTCAACGTTCATGTTGCCCACGACTGCATCATCGGTGACAACTGCATCTTCGCCAACAACGCGACCCTGGCGGGCCACGTGGTGATCGGTGACTTCGTGATCTTTGGTGGTCTCTCCGCCATTCACCAGTTCGGCCGCGTCGGTTCCCACGCCTTCGTCGGTGGCTGCGCCGCCCTGAACAAGGACGTGCCGCCCTACGTGATGGCCGCCGGCAACTACGCCAAGCCGTTCGGGGTCAACTCCGAAGGTCTGCGTCGCCGCGGTTTCAGCGCCGAGGCCATCTCTGCCGTCAAGCGTGCCTACAAAGAGATCTTCCGTTCCGGCAAGACCATCGAAGAGGTGCTGCCGGTGCTGATCGAGATGGCGCAAGCCGAACCGGCCGTCCAGCTCTATGTGGACTTCCTCAAAGATAACGAGCGCGGGATCATCCGTGCCTGATCCGGTTCGTATCGGTATCGTCGCCGGAGAAGTCTCCGGCGACATTCTGGCTGCCGGTCTGGTGCGCGAGCTGCAAGCCCGTTACCCGGATGCGCAGTTCGAAGGGATCGCCGGGCCGCGGATGCAGGCCCTCGGCGTCAAGGCCCTGTTCGAGATGGAAGAGCTCTCCGTCATGGGGATTACCGAGGTGCTGGGCCGTCTGCCGCGCATTCTCAAGGTCCGTCGCGAACTGTTGCGCCACTTTATTGCCAATCCACCCGATATCTTCATCGGCGTGGATGCACCGGATTTCAATATCGGAGTGGAGCTGAAACTGCGCCGCGCCGGTATCAAGACGGTTCACTATGTCAGCCCCTCGGTATGGGCCTGGCGCCAGAACCGCATTCACAAGATCAAGGCCGCCACCGACATGGTGCTCGCCTTCCTGCCCTTCGAGAAAGCCTTCTACGACCGCTTCGATGCCCCTTGCCGTTTTGTCGGTCACACCATGGCGGATGATATTCCGTTGGTGCCGGATCAGGCAGCCGTGCGTCGCAATCTCGGTATCGATGCCAATCGCCGCTGGCTGGCAGTGCTGCCGGGCAGCCGCACCGCAGAAGTGGGGTTTATGTCCCCCCTGTTTCTCGAGGCGTGCAAACACCTGACGGTGCGCTATCCGGATCTCGGCTTCATCGTGCCGCTGGTCAACCAGAAACGGCGCGAGCAGTTTATGGCCATCAAGGCCGAGGTAGCGCCGGGTCTCGACATGGTGCTGCTGGAAGGGCAGGGCCGCGAGGCGATGATCGCCGCCGACGTGGTGATGCTGGCCTCCGGCACTGCGGCGCTCGAAGCCATGCTGGTGAAAAAACCGATGGTGGTGGGTTACAAACTCAAGCCCTTCAGCTATTGGCTGGCCCAGCGACTGGTGAAGACCGAATTTGTCTCTCTGCCCAACCTGCTTGCCGGTCGCATGCTGGTGCCGGAACTCATCCAGCACGAGTGCACCCCGGAGAATCTGGTGGAAGAGGTGAGCAAGTACTTCGAGCACGACAACAGTGCGCTGGTCAACACCTTCACCGAGCTGCACCAGCTGATCCGCTGCAATGCCGACTCGCAGGCTGCCGATGCGGTGGCGGATCTGCTCGGCAGATAACGCTATTTCGGACCGTCGATTGCGCCGCGCAGCCCGTTAATCCGTTTTCCGAGCGGTGATGCCGCGCCAGTCGACCCCTGTCAGGCCCCACGGGGCCTGTTTTGATTCAAGGCTACAAGATGATGATCGATATTCCTGACGACAAGCTGGTTGCCGGTGTGGACGAAGTGGGCCGTGGCCCCCTGGTGGGTGACGTGGTCACCGCTGCGGTCATTCTCGATCCCGCCAATCCGATTGCCGGGCTGGCTGACTCCAAGAAGCTCTCTGAGAAGAAGCGGCTGGCGCTGTTTGACGAGATCAAAGAGAAAGCGCTCGCCTGGGCCATCGGTCGCGCCACTCCGGAGGAGATCGACGAGCTCAACATCCTGCATGCCACCATGCTGGCGATGCAGCGCGCCGTGGCGGGACTGAAGGTCACCCCCGAGCTGGTCTTTATCGATGGCAACCGTTGCCCTGCATTGCCGATGGAAGCGCGCGCTGTGGTCAAGGGCGATAGCCTGGTGGCCGCCATCAGCGCCGCCTCGATCCTCGCCAAGGTGACCCGAGATGCGGAGATGACCGAGCTGGACAGCCGTCATCCCGAGTATGGTTTTGCCCGCCACAAGGGCTATCCGACTGCGGAGCATCTCGCCATTCTGGCCGAGCGCGGCCCGTTGCCCGAATATCGCAAGAGCTTCAAACCGGTGCGCCGCGCACTGGGGATCGAGTAGACCATGCCATTTAGTTTGAGCAGCGAGAGGAGATGACGATGGCTGACCCCCGTTTTATCCACCTGCGAGTCCACTCCGACTTCTCCATGGTCGATGGCCTGCAGAAGATCAACCCCATCGTCGGGGCGGCGGCGGCCAACAACATGCCGGCGCTGGCGCTGACCGATCAGATGAACATGTGTGGTCTGGTGCGCTTCTATGGCGCAGCCCACGGCAAGGGGATCAAACCCATCGTCGGTGCCGACTTCTGGGTGCAGAGCGATGAGCTCGGCGACGAGCAGTTCCGTCTCACCCTGCTCGCTATGGATAACGACGGCTACCAGAACATCACCCTGCTTATTTCCCGCGGTTACCAGCGCGGCCACGTGCAGGGGCGTCCGGTTATCGACAAGAGCTGGCTCGCCGAGCATGCCAAGGGGGTGATCGTCCTCTCCGGCGGGCGCGAGGGGGATGTGGGCAAGTTCCTGCTCAAGGGCAACCGGCAGATGACCGAGCAGTGCGTCGCCTTCTATCAGACCCACTTCCCCGATGCCTACTACCTCGAGCTGCTGCGCACCGGTCGACCCGACGAAGAGGTCTACCTGCACATGGCGGTGGCCATCGCCACCGAGTTCGAGCTGCCTGTGGTCGCCACCAACGAGGTGGTGTTCCTCAACGCCGATGACTTCGACGCCCACGAGATCCGGGTCGCCATCCACGATGGCTATACCCTGATGGACAAACGCCGCCCCCGTCGCTACAGCCCCCAGCAGTACCTGCGCAGTCAGGAGGAGATGGCCGAGCTGTTTGCCGACATTCCCGAAGCGCTGGAAAACACGGTGGAGATCGCCAAGCGCTGCAACGTGACGGTGCGTCTTGGCGAGTACTTCCTGCCCAACTTCCCGACTGGCGACATGACTACCGAAGATTTTCTGGTGGCCAAGTCGAAAGAGGGTCTGGAGGAGCGTCTCGAGTTTCTGTTCCCGGATCCGGCGGTGCGGGCCGAGCGCCGTCCCGAGTATGACGAGCGTCTCGATGTCGAGCTGAAAGTGATCAACCAGATGGGCTTCCCGGGTTACTTCCTCATCGTGATGGAGTTTATCCAGTGGTCCAAGGACAACGGCATCCCCGTTGGTCCGGGCCGGGGGTCGGGGGCGGGCTCTCTGGTGGCCTACGCTCTCAAGATCACCGACCTGGATCCGCTGGAATTTGACCTGCTGTTCGAACGTTTCCTGAACCCCGAGCGGGTATCCATGCCCGACTTCGACGTCGACTTCTGCATGGACCGACGCGACGAGGTTATCGAGCACGTCTCCGACATGTATGGCCGGGATGCGGTCTCCCAGATCATCACCTTCGGTAGCATGGCGGCCAAGGCAGTAGTGCGGGACGTGGGCCGGGTGCTGGGCCACGCTTACGGCTTTGTGGATCGTATCTCCAAGCTGATCCCGCCGGATCCGGGCATGACGCTTGCCAAGGCATTCGAGGCCGAGCCCAAGCTGCCCGAGCTCTACGAGCAGGATGAGGAGGTCAAAGACCTCATCGACATGGCTCGCCGGCTGGAAGGGGTGGTGCGCAACGCTGGTAAACACGCCGGTGGCGTGGTGATCGCACCCACCAAGATCACCGACTTTGCGCCGCTCTACTGCGATGATGAGGGCCATCACCCGGTCACCCAGTTTGACAAGAACGATGTGGAATACGCCGGTCTGGTGAAGTTCGACTTCCTGGGTCTGCGCACTCTCACCATCATCGACTGGGCGCTCGGTATGATAAACCCGCGTCTTGTCAAAGAGGGCAAGCCGCCGGTCGATATCGCCGCCATCCCCATCGATGACAAGAAGTCGTTCGACCTGCTCCAGCGCTACGAGACCACGGCGGTATTCCAGCTCGAATCTCGCGGCATGAAGGATCTCATCAAGCGGCTGCGCCCCGACTGCTTCGAAGACATGATCGCACTGGTGGCCCTGTTCCGACCGGGCCCGCTCCAGTCAGGCATGGTGGATAACTTCATCGACCGCAAGCACGGCAATGAAGCGATCTCCTATCCGGACGAGAAGTGGCAGCACGAGAGCCTGAAACCGATTCTGGAACCGACCTACGGCATCATCCTCTATCAGGAGCAGGTGATGCAGATCGCCCAGACCCTGGCGGGCTATACGCTGGGTGGCGCGGACATGCTGCGCCGTGCCATGGGTAAGAAAAAGCCCGAGGAGATGGCCAAGCAGCGGGCTGGTTTCGAGGAGGGCGCCGTCAAGAATGGCGTCGACGGCGAACTGGCGATGAAGATCTTCGATCTGGTGGAGAAGTTTGCGGGCTACGGCTTTAACAAATCCCACTCCGCCGCCTATGCGCTGGTCTCCTACCAGACCCTCTGGCTCAAGACCCACTTCCCGGCCGAGTTCATGGCGGCGGTGATGACCGCCGACATGGACAACACCGACAAGATCGTGACCCTGGTGGACGAGTGCCAGCGCATGGGGCTCACCGTGATACCGCCGGATGTGAACACAGGCCGCTATCGCTTCTCGGTCAACGAGGACGGTCACATCGTCTACGGCATAGGCGCGGTGAAAGGGGTCGGCGAAGGCCCCATAGATGCGATTCTCAGCGCGCGGGATCAGGACGGCCCGTTCCGCGATCTGTTCGACTTCTGCAACAGAGTCGACATCAAGAAGCTCAACAAGCGGGTGATGGAAAAACTCATCCTCTCCGGCGCCATGGACCGACTGGGCCCCCACCGCGCGGCGCTGATGGCGACGCTGGAGGAGGCGATGCGTGCCGCCGAGCAGCACGCCAAGGCGCAGGCGGTGGGGCAGGTCGACATGTTCGGCGTGCTCACCGAAGAGATTGACGACGTCAAGAAGGCGTTTGCCAACGTGCCGCACTGGCCTGACAAGGTGTGGTTGGAAGGGGAGCGCGAGACCCTCGGGCTCTATCTCACCGGCCACCCCATCAACCAGTACAGCAGCGAATTGCGTCGTTATACCTCGGGTCGCCTGTGCGATCTGCATCCCACCTCCCGCGATACCGTGACCACGGCGGCGGGGCTGGTGATTGCGGCTCGCAGCATGGTGACCAAGCGTGGCAACAAGATGGGGATCTTCACCCTGGACGACCGTTCCGGTCGCCTCGATGTGACCCTGTTCAGTGAAGCGCTGGAAAAATATGAAGAATTGATGCAAAAAGACCGCATTTTGGTGGTTTCTGGACAGGTCAGCTTTGATGACTTCTCCGGTGGCCTTAAAATGTCGGCTCGAGAATTACTGGATATCAACGATGCGAGGGAGCGTTTTGCCAGAGCAATCCGCATCTCCCTCGATGAACAGCGGATTGATGATCGCTTTTTCCCGCGTTTGTGCGAGATTTTGGAGCCCGCCCGTGCCGGAGTCTGTCCGGTTCAGGTAAACTATCGTCGCCCCGGCTCCCGGGTGCGATTGACGCTCGGTACCGAGTGGCGGGTGACGCCCACCGATCAACTGATAGATGACTTGCGAGTCCTGCTTGGACGAGAGCGGGTTGAATTGGTTTTTGATTAGAGGTTCTAAGGCCCTATGAGTCTTTTTCTGGATTTTGAACAGCCGATTGCCGAGTTGCAGGCGCAGATTGATGAACTCAAACATGTGAGTGAAGGCAATCACGCCGTGGATCTGAAAGACGAGATCCGCCGGCTGGAGAAGAAAAACGAAGAGCTGACCAAGAAGATCTTCGGTGATCTGGGTGCCTGGCAGGTATCCCAGATGGCGCGTCATCCCCAGCGCCCCTACACCTTTGACTATATCGAGCATATCTTCACCGATTTTGACGAGTTGGCTGGCGATCGCGCCTATGCCGATGACAAGGCTATCGTCGGCGGCATCGCCCGTCTCGACGGTGAGCCGGTGATGGTGATTGGTCACCAGAAGGGTCGCGAGACCAAAGAGAAGATCAAGCGCAACTTCGGTATGCCGCGTCCGGAAGGATACCGCAAGGCCCTGCGTCTGATGGAGATGGCCGAGCGCTTCAAGATGCCGATCATCACCTTTATCGACACTCCGGGCGCTTACCCCGGCGTCGGTGCCGAAGAGCGTGGCCAGTCCGAAGCGATTGCCCGCAACCTGAAAGTGATGGCCGGTCTGACCGTGCCGGTGGTCTGCACCGTGATCGGTGAGGGCGGCTCAGGTGGTGCGCTGGCAATCGGCGTGGGTGACCGCGTCAACATGCTGCAGTACTCCACCTACTCCGTCATCTCGCCGGAAGGGTGTGCCTCCATCCTGTGGAAGAGCGCCGACAAGGCTTCTGTGGCTGCCGAAGCGATGGGTATCACTGCCCAGCGTCTGAAGGAGCTCAAGCTGATCGACCACGTGATCGACGAGCCCCTCGGCGGTGCCCACCGCGATGTGGAGAAGATGGCCAAAAACCTCAAGGCCCGCATCAAGCAGGATCTGGACGCTCTGCGTCCGCTCGATACCGAGCAACTGCTGGAGCAGCGTTACCAGCGTCTGCTGGGCTACGGCTACTGCTAAGCGCAGCCGTCAGCCCCGAGTGTTCAGGCCCCCGTCAGCGACGGGGGCTTTTTATTGCTGATGACTTGTCTTGCGATGTTTGCCCCAACGCGCCCTGAAACGGCGCAGGTCTGCATTCGTGGGTGTGGGGCAGGGTTGGTATGCCACGCTGTTGGTGATGACTGTCATTAGCCCGCTGCATCCTGTGGCATCGTTAGCGGTGGCATGACAAGCCACTTGATCATCCGATTGCGGCATAAAAAAGCGCCCCGGCTGTGCGGAGCGCTTTTACAGTTGTCTGGCAGTATTACAGTTCAATCTCGTCTGTAAGACCTTCATAGGCGATATCGATGGATTGCAGCTCCTTCTGCAGGCGATGTTTGTCTTTCAACGCCTCGATTTCACGCCATTTACGTTTTTTTCCCGTTGTCCCGCGGCTACGCGAACCGAGTTCAACCACCTCGTCATAATCGAAGTTGAACATTTCCATGGCTCCCTCCTTGGTTTTTATCGTTTTCACCACCCGTATAACATAACGAATCTGAAATTAAAACGTTTTCGTGACGACTCTATGACAGCGCTAAAAAAGCCCATGAAAAAAAACCGGGCCCCTTGGTAGGGGCCCGGTTTTTATCAGAAAAAAGAACTGATTACAGACGGCTTGCCAGCATGGTTTCCAGCTTGCCCTGGTCGATGGCGAACATGCGGATGCCTTCGCCCAGCTTCTCGTGAGCCATGGCATCCTGGTTCAGTTCCCAGCGGAATTCGGCTTCGGTCATCGGAGTCGGTTTGGCCTTGCGCTCACCGGTGTAGTCCAGTTTGCGTACCACGGCGCCTTCGGTCTTGCTCAGCTCTTCCAGCAGGGCCGGGCCGATGGTCAGGCGGTCGCAACCGGCCAGTTCCAGGATCTCGCCGGTATTGCGGAAGCTGGCGCCCATCACGACAGTCGGGTAGTCGTGCTGCTTGTAGTAGTTGTAGATGGAGGTGACGGAGACCACGCCCGGATCTTCGCTGGCGGTGTAATCACGGCCATTTTTGGCCTTGTACCAGTCGAGGATGCGACCCACGAACGGGGAGATCAGGAAGGCACCGGCTTCGGCACAGGCACGGGCCTGGGCGAAGGAGAACAGCAGGGTCAGGTTGCACTGGATACCCTCTTTCTCCAGTACTTCAGCGGCACGGATCCCTTCCCAGGTGGAGGCCAGCTTGATCAGAATGCGGTCGTTGCTGATACCCGCTTCGTTGTAGAGACGGATCAGCTTGCGGGCCTTGGCGATGCTGGCTTCGGTATCGAAGGAGAGGCGGGCATCCACTTCGGTAGAGATGCGGCCAGGAACGATCTTCAGCACTTCCAGACCGATGTTGACGGCCAGCTTGTCGCCCGCGTCGATGATTTGCTGTGCCTTGTCCTGGCTCTGGGCTTTGGCCCAGTTGATGGCGTCTTCGATCAGCGGAGCGTACTCGGGGATCTCGGAGGCCTTCAGAACCAGAGAGGGGTTGGTGGTGGCATCGATGGGCTGATAGCGTTTGATGGCTTCGATATCACCGGTGTCGGCAACAACAGTGGTCAGGGCTTTCAGCTGGGTTAATTTATCGGCCATAGCGAATATCATCTCTTAATGAGGGAGTAATCCCTGGGTTGCGGGCTTGAGACGGTGGTTCTGAAATAAAATTACAGGATCTTGGTGCCTCAGGCTCAGAAAAGCGCGATGGGGGCGGCCCATCGTCATTGCCTGCCTAATTAATACTGATGTGCTGCATCCTGCAATAGGGGCGCTTGGTTGTTAAACATTCAGGCTGTTGAGTCATCCCGTTTTATGGCTTGAAACTATATGATTAGTAAGGTTTTTTACATTTCATTCCGACCTCGCTCCGGTTTGCTTTCAGCTGAACTTTTTTAGCCAATATCCATATTTGTGTCGTCGATCACATAAATTATCTCGCTACGTACTTGAAATTTAATTACAGCGAAAACGTTTGGCGAAATGTCTCCGTTTGAAAGCCATTTCATGCAAGCGTTTGCGTTTTCGCATAGCTCATCAGGGATATATCAAAAAGGTTCTCTTATGGGGCTTAATGGTGGCCTGTCTGATTGAATTATTGAGTTTGTTGAAAGTTTGCGATTTAAATGGAGCTTTATGGGCTTTTACCGTTCGTTTTTTGTGTCTCGCGTGACCGGGATCACTATTCCGGGCTCTCCCGCTGTGCTAGATTCCGCCCCTTTAGCGAAACGCTAATTAAACGACAGACAGAAAACGGTCAGCGCAGACTGGCCATGGATGTGAATAACAACGAGAGAATTATGGACACCTTGATTGCGATGCTAAACGACCTGATGTGGGGAGCCGTGCTCATCTACCTGCTCATCGGGGTCGGTATCTTTTTCACCTTCCGCCTGGGTTTTATCCAGATCCGTCACTTTGGCCACATGTTTTCCGTGCTGAAAAACAGCCGTAAATCGGACAACGCAGGCATCTCCTCCTTCCAGGCCCTCTGTACCAGCCTTGCCGCTCGTGTCGGCACCGGCAACCTGGCCGGTGTGGCTGTCGCCATCTATCTGGGTGGCCCCGGCGCCATCTTCTGGATGTGGCTGATTGCCTTTATCGGCATGGCGACCGCCTTCGTCGAAAGCACCCTTGCCCAGCTCTACAAGGTCAAGGATGAGGATGGCAACTACCGTGGTGGCCCGGCCTACTACATGGAGAAAGGCCTTGGCATGCGCTGGATGGGGGTGGTCTTCTCGCTCTGTCTGATCCTGGCATTTGGCCTTGTGTTCAACGCGGTGCAGGCCAACTCCATCAGTCTGGCGATGAAGGTGGCGTTTGGCATTCCTGACTGGGTCAGCGGTCTGGCGCTGGTGGCTCTCTCCGGCCTGATTATCTTCGGCGGCATTCGTGGCATCGCCCGTTTTGCCGAGCTGGTGGTGCCCTTTATGGCGCTGGCCTACATTCTGCTGGCGCTGGTCATTGTAGCGATGAACATTACCGAGTTGCCCCATGTCTTCATGCTGATCATCAAGTCCGCCTTCGGGATTGAGCAGGCAGGCTCGGGTGCGCTCGGTTATGCCATCTCCCAGGCGATGATCAACGGTATCAAGCGCGGTCTCTTCTCCAACGAAGCAGGGATGGGCTCTGCGCCCAACGCCGCGGCTACTGCCACTCCCTATCCGCCGCACCCGGCCTCTCAGGGTTATGTGCAGATGCTGGGGGTCTTTATGGACACCATCGTCATCTGCAGCTGTACCGCCGCCATCATCCTGATGTCCGGTCAGTTTGAGCCGGGATCCGGCGTGACCGGTGTCGAGCTGACCCAGCGGGCGCTATCCTCCCAGATTGGCAGCGGTGGCAACATCTTCATTGCGGCGGCCATCTTCTTCTTCGCCTTCACCTCTATCGTGGCGAACTACTCCTATGCCGAGACCAATCTGGTGTTCCTCGAGCACAACCACAAGGGTGGCCTGATGCTGTTCCGAGTGTTCGTGCTGGGGATGGTGATGTTCGGTGCCGTGGGTGAGCTGCCGATCGTGTGGGCGATGGCGGATGTCTCCATGGGTCTGATGGCCATCGTCAACCTGGTGGCGATCCTGTTGCTTTCCAGCGTTGCCATCAAGCTGGCGAAGGATTACAACGACCAGCTCCGGCTGGGCAAGGTGCCCACCTTCGATGCCAACAAATACCCCGAGATCCGCTCCCAGCTGGAAGAGGGGATTTGGGACAATCCGACCAAAAAGTAACAAGCGGTGAATCAAACCTCTTGATTAAAACCTGAAGGGGGAGCCGGTGGCTCCCCCTTCTTTTATCGCGCACTCGTTGGCTGTTGATCCCAGCGCTGGGCGAGCTGTCTGACACGCCGTCGTAACTGGCGCCAGCAGCGCCCTTGTTGCCGTTCGTTGAGGGGGGCATAACGCCAACTGCGATAGAGCCAGGCCGCCTGCAACAAGGGGTGGGCAAGGTCGGGACGCAGCCGTGCCAGCCGCTCGCACCATGCCCCCATGCTCTCGGCGGGCTGGGGTGGATAGCCACTGCGTTTGCCCCGTTTGAGCAAGGGCTGCCAGATACGCCGCTCTGGCGGCAGGCGGGCGGGCAACTGCAGGGGCAGGCTCACCAGCAGGGCGACCAGCATCAGGCTGGCGAGGATCAACCAGGGGGTGTGCCCCGCCAGTGCAGGCCAGCGCAGACTGATTTGCTGCCAGAGCTGGCCCGCATCGTAACCAATCACCCAGCGACTCCACTGGTAGTCGATATTGTTGCCCCACCAGCGCAGTTGATTGAGCAGAGCCCAGTTGCGATAACGCTGCAAAGCGAGCGGGTCGGCAGCGGTAAACTCGTCGCTCAGCGCCTCCCTCACGCCGCCTTCAATGCGCTCCGGTGCCACTGCCGCCGTGGGGTCGATTCGCTGCCACTTTCCCCCTTCATCGAGATACTCCACCCAGGCATGAGCATCGAACTGGTGTACCGCCAGATAGTTGCCCGTGGGATTCCACTCGCCGCCGAGATAACCGGTGACCAGCCGTGCCGGAATGCCGGCAGCGCGCAGCACGAAAGCGGTCGCCATGGCGTAGTGGCCGCAAAAGCCCTGCTTGGTATCGAACAGGAACTCATCCACTCCGTCACGGCCAAGTTGTGGCGGGGTCAGGGTGTAGTAATAGGATTGGCTGCGAAACTGCGCGAGCAGGGCGGCGACCAGCTCTGCGCGATCCGGATGGCGTGTGGCCAGCCCTTGGCCATGGGCGCGCGCTCTCGGGTTGCCTCCGGCTGGCAGTTGCTGGTTGCGCTGGGCAGCTTGGTGGTCATCCTCGGGCAGCGCTTCGCCACGGCCAATGCGATAGCGGATCGCCACCTCGCCGCTCCCCTGCCGATAGAGGGTGTCGAGAGGGGTAAGCAGCACAGGGCCCGCCAGCAGACGCGGTTCACTCAGGGCAAAGGCCCAGCGGTGGCGCTGGGGCTCGGCGATCACCTCGTAGCTCCCGGCTGGCAACGGGCTATCTGCCAGTTGAGTGTTGGCCTGAGAAGATGCCAGAAGGGTGAGCCCGGTCTGCACCGGCACTGTCTGCTGCCATGCTTTGACCTCGGGGCTCAGCAACCAGCGCTGGCCATCGAAAACTTCTTGGCGCATCACCGGAAAGTAGCGCTCGCGGGCAGGGGGCGGGCCATCGGCAAAAGTGACCCGAAACGCCAGTTCCGAGGAGTTGACCAGTTCGCTGATATCGCCGGGGGCCAGCTCTTCCGAGAGCCCCGACAGGGCGCGGCTGGTGGTGGGCATCTGCCAGAGGGGCGGGAGCCTTGGCAGCAGCAAAAACAGAGTGATAAGCAGGGGAAGCGCCAGCAGCAGGCCACCGCCCGCGCTGCGCCATGGCCTTTTCTGCTCGGGTGCAATGGCGGCCACCAGTGTGGTCACTGCCAGCCAGAGCGCCACTGCCATCCCGACTGCCCAGCCGATGCTTTGTCGCTGCACCAGTGCCAGCGCGATGAGAAAGAAGGCGAGCAGCAGCACCTGCTCGATATCCCGCTCGCGCCGCACTTCTATCATCTTCAGGCTATAGCCGAGCCAGAGCAGATTGATCAGGGCTGGCAGGGTGCCCAATGTGCGCCACTGCAACCCCAGCAACAGCACAGTGGTGATGGCCAGCAGTGCCAACCAGTGGGCAGGCAGGGGCGGCCAGCCGCGCCACAGCATCATGGCCCGGACGCCAAGGGTTGCGGCGCTTACCGCCACCACCCAGAGCTGCAACTGGGGCCAGAGCGCCGCGACCAGCAGCAGCTGTTGCAGGGCGATGAGTGGCAGCAGGCGGCGGTTATTTAGCAGCATCCTGCGTGCTCTTCGGTGGTGTGGCATCGAACTGGGCCAGTGCCAGCAGGCAGCGCTGCACAAAGGCGGCACCGCTATCGGGCCCCAGCGTCTGGTTTGCCAGCGTCAGGGTGAAGGGGATGCCCCGCTTGCCGTAATCGGCGCACCACCAGGCCAGCACCGCCAGCCGCTGCTCCAGATCCCCACCCGCGATCCGCTGCAACATAAGGTGAGTGTCATCCTGCTGCGGTTCATGGAACTGCTTGGTCAGCAGGCCGCGCCCCTGGGCAAGTTGCTTCCAGGCGACTCGGCTCAGTGGCTCACCGGCCTGATGTGTCCGCAGGGTATCAAAGTCACCGAGGGGAGCTGGCGCGGGCTGGCCCTGATGCCCCTCGCTTTGGGTCGCATGCTCCCCTCTTAGTGCCCCGAACGCCGGTTTGGGGGCGAGCCAGCCCTCCAGTTGCAAGTCCAGCAGGGACCAGCAGCGAAACAGGCCGAGAGGGTAGCGGCTCTCGACCCGCAATCGACCAAGGGGCAGTGGCCCGCGGCGCGAGCCCGATACTGGCAGGATAACTGTGCGGGGCACAGCGTCGGCCTGGGCCAGCCAGAGGCTGCCTTCGTTGAGGTTAAACCGGAGCGCCTGCACCGGGCGAGGGCTCTGCACCAAGATACGGATAGGTAGCTGGCTACCCGCTTCCCCCAGCACTGGCGGGCCACCCAGCAGCGCCAGCCCCAGCAGATTGCGGTGGGTGAGCCACATGGCTGCCATAAACAGGCTGCCGAGGCAGTAGGCTACCAGCAGCACCAGATTGTTCTGGTAATTGGTGCCGAGCAGATAGATGGCGAGCAGCACCAGCAGATAGAGCAGTCCCATGCGGGTAGGGAGGATAAAGAGGCTGCGGGTAGCCAGCGTGATCTGGCGGGCCGGGGGAATGCGGCGGTCGAGCCAGCGTCGCTGCCAGCGGGCACGCCACTGCTGCCAGCGGGTGAACAAGGTGCTCATCAGGGATTGTCCGGATCGACCCTGGCCAGCAGCCGCTGGCTAAGGGGACAGGCTTCGCCGTGCTGCACGCCAAAGCTGCCCCGCAGCCGATGCTCGGCCACATAGGGGAAGACCGCCTGCACATCCTCCACCGTGACAAAGCGCCGCCCGGCAACCAGCGCCCAGGCCCGGCTCACCGCCAGCAAGGTCTGGGCTGCCCGGGGGGAGAGGGGCTGTGGCAGATCCCCATCAAAGCGGCTCTGGTGCACCAGCGCCAGCAGGTAGTCGAGGGTGGCATCGGAAACATGGATAGCATCACCTTCCGCTTGCAGGGCAGTCAGCTCGGCGGCATTCAGCATGGCGGGCAACGGGCCAGTCGGCTGGTGGCCGCGCAGCAACTGGCGCTCCGCCTCTCGCGGCGGAAAACCCAGTGAGAGTCGCACGGCGAAGCGGTCGAGTTGGGACTCTGGCAGTGGATAGGTGCCCGCCTGATCCGCCGGGTTCTGGGTGGCGATGACGAAAAACGGATCGGGGAGGGGATGCGTATTCCCCTCAATGCTCACCTTGCCCTCTGCCATCGCCTCCAGCAGGGCGCTTTGTACTTTGGGGCTGGCGCGGTTGATCTCGTCCGCCAGCAGTACCTGGGTGAAGATGGGGCCGGGGTGAAAGCGAAATGTTTGCTGCTGGGGGTCAAAGATCTGCAACCCCAGCAGGTCGGCGGGGAGCAGATCGGCGGTGAACTGCATGCGCCGGCATGCCAGCCCCAGTACCTGTGCCAGCGCGTGGGCCAGGGTGGTTTTGCCCATACCGGGCAGATCCTCGATCAGCAGATGACCGCGCGCCAGCAGGGTCACCAGCGCGATTTTCAGTTGCAGCGGCTTGCCCAGAATGGCTTGCTCCAGTGCTGACAGCAGCCCGGCAATCTGCTCTTCTCTCTCCATTCCCTTCATACACATTTCCTGTATTGCGTCGCACCTACAGCTTATACGCCCGCAAGAGCGAAGGCAGATAACAGACGGGCGGTAAAAGTGCTGCGCAGGGATGGCTATGAGCGGGTGGTGACCCGGTTTATTGCTGAGTCTGCTCGATTCAATATGGCCGCTATGGCACGTAACTCAATACAATATTTCCTGATTGGAATGTACCGATCGCCATCTCTTCACTAGGTGAGGGCGCTGGGCGCCCATATAGTTGCCCCATTGCGACGCGCTGTGTTGCTACCTTTGTCACCACCTTGGCCCCGCCACTGTTCGCCTGTCGCTGTGATCTGGCAGGCATCGGCACGCCAATCAGTTATGGAGCATCCATGCCTGTATTCCTGTTGTGCACTTTTCTGATGATCATCCTCTATCCGGTCGGGATCGATCTCTATCTGGTCGCTGTGCCCCAGATTGCCGATACCCTGCAGGCGAGCGAGGCGCAGATCCATACCGCCTTCTCCATCTATCTGTTCGGTATGGCGGCGACCGTGCTGCTGGGCGGGATGATTGCCGATCGCTACGGGCGGCGCTGGGTGGTGCTCGGTGGCGCGCTGATTTTTGTCCTCGCCTCGCTGGTGGCAGGCAGCGCAGAGGGGATAAGTCAGTTCTATTTCGGCCGTTTCTGGCAGGGAGTCGGGGCGGGGGCGCTCTATATCATGACCTTTACCGTGCTGCGGGACGTGCTGAGTCAGGAGCGGCTGGCGATGGCGCTCTCGATGATCAACGGGGTGATCTGCGTGATCCCGGTGCTGGCGCCGGTGCTCGGTTACCTCATCCTGTCCCATTTTGATTGGCGCGGGATCTTCGTGGCGATGGCGCTGGTGGCGGCTGTCAGCGGTCTTGTCAACCTGCTGCTGCTCAAAGAGACCCGTCCGGCGCGGCAACCGGGCAGTGGCGCGGGGCAACCCTTTGTCCTGCTGCGCTCGCCGCGCTTTATGTTGCTATCCCTGCTGACCAGTGCCAGCGTGACCGCCATTCTGGTCTATGTCAGCGTCTCGCCGCTGATCCTGATGAAGGAGTTTGGCTTCACCACCGAGCAGTACTCCATCGTGATGATGGTGATGGCCGGCGTGAGTATGTCCACCTCCTTCCTGACGCCGCTGCTGTTGCGCTGGCTGGGCAAACAGAAAGTTCTGGCGCTGTCTCATCTCTCCTATCTGCTGGCGGCATGCTCACTGATCGGCAGCTGGCAGACGGGGGGCGATATCCATCTGCTGCTGCCGGGATTTACACTGGTCTGTGTCGGCTTCTCCTGTGGCTTCGGGGTGGCGATGGGGGAGGCGCTCGATGGTTGTCAGCACAATGTGGCGTTTGCCAGCGCCGTGCTCTGCATCATGCAGATCAGCCTTTCCGGCCTCTACATCTGGCTGTTGGGTCAACTTGGCTTTGCTCCAACCGAGATGCTGACTTATGCCCTGTTGCTGGCACTGCTCAGTTATCTGGCGGTTAAAGGGCTGGTACCATGGCTCGCGCTTCGTGAAGCGCGGTCGCAGGGCTGATGGAAGATGAGAGGGGATATGCGCAATCTGGGTGAGCTCGATTTAAACCTGTTGGTGGTTTTCAAGTACCTGATGCAGGAGCGCAGTGTGGCAGGGGCTGCCAAAAAGCTCTGTGTCACTCCGTCGGCGGTGAGCAAGTCTCTGGCCAAATTGCGGGAGTGGTTTGACGATCCCCTGTTTGTGCGGGTGCGGCAGGGGTTGCAGCCCACCAACCTCTCCCTGACTCTGGAGGAGGAGCTGAAGGTCTGGTTCCAGCTCACCGACAGCATCACCTCGCTCAATAGCGAGGCGATCCCCGACGGTGCCCGCTTCACGTTGGTGATGGAGTCCCCCTTCTACATCAGCTTCCTGAGCGATCTGCCCATGACCATCTACCAGAAGTACCCCAACTCTGTGGTCAGGATGCTGGGGTGGGATCACCACTCCCTCAACGACATCGTCAATGGCGATGCAGATCTCGGCTTTTGTGCCCGCGAGACCCATGGCCGCTCCCAGGCCAAGGTCAACCGCTTGCCCTACTACATCGATCACGAGGTGCTGTTCACCGATCGCCCGGTGGTGTTCCTGCGCAAGGATCACCCTCTGCTGGAGCAGAAGTGGTCGCTGGAGAATTTTCTGGCCTGCCCCCAGATCAGCATGGTGTGGGAGGCGAACGATACCTGGGCCCTCGACAGTCTGCTGGAGGACGAGGGGCTGAAGCGGGAGGTGCCCATCATGGTCTCAAGCTTCGAGCAGGCGCTGCATATTGCCTCCCAGTCGAGCCACGAACTGATTGCGGTGGCTCCTTCCTACTGCGGTGGTTATGCCAGTCGGCATCACGGCAATCTGATCGCCATGCCGCTGCCGCTCCCCGAGAAGCTCTACGCCCAGCTGGAGATCGCCTTCATCTTGCTGTGGCACAAGCGGCATAATCAGGATGCCAAGGTGATGTGGCTGCGCAACGAGATCCGGCGACTCTACAACGATGAATCGCCACGCTAATGTGGTCGTGACGGTGCCCATCGATCAGCCGGAGCCATCTGCTCCGGCTTTTTGTTGTCGTATCGCCCGGATGAGTGGGCTTTTGCACGACTTAAGTGCCGAGTTCGGGTTCAAGCTGTGTGCCATTCAACTCTCTTTATGCACAGATTGGCCTTGGTTGCACGTCTCGAGTGAAGCTCTTTTCACGAAAAAAATTCATGTGGTTTCATTAGAAAACTTCACTGATGGTCACTTTTAAAGTGTGATCGACCATTAAGTTCCTGTATTTGCAGTGATATAGCATGACCCCCCTTGGAATGGCGGGGTTAGATAGCGCCTGCGTAGGTGACTGCCAGTAGAGGGCAGCGTGAGCCAGCCCCACAGGTCGTCTGTGGCCATATCATGCCCCGGCTATCTGGCCACCAGCCATGAGTGACGGAGCAGAGGGGAATAAGCATCAAGGTTGATAAACCGGCTTGAGTAAAGGGATGCAGCAAAGGTAGAACCCGGAGCCGGTAACTGTACTGGGAGACGCCACTCACCATCCCCCGATAACCCGTAATTGAAACCGGCTAGATGAAAAACACCTTTCATCGAACGGGGCCCGTGCACCCGAAAATAGCCAGATTGGCAGGCTGACTGTACTCCCCGTAATGGCAATGACGGACGAAAAAATAGTGCGGCAGCCACCACCAGATTAATAAAAATAAATCTCAGCAAAGGCAGGTTGATATGCGTCCAGCAACAGCACCGACTGGGTTGTTACAACAACCCAAACCCTTCTTTATGATATTTTTCGTCGAACTCTGGGAGCGCTTCGGTTATTACGGCGTGCAGGGGATCCTGGCAGTTTTCTTTGTACAGCAACTGGGTTTTTCCCAGGAGCAGTCGTTTATCACCTTCGGCGCTTTCTCGGCGCTGGTGTATGGCCTTATCTCGATTGGTGGTTATGTTGGCGACCATATTCTCGGGACCAAGCGCACCATGGTGCTGGGGGCTATCGTGTTGGTGGTCGGTTATTTTATGACCGGCCTGTCGATCTACAATCCTGACCTGATTTTCTATGCGCTCGGTACCATCGCGGTCGGCAACTGCCTGTTCAAGGCCAACCCGGCAAGTCTGCTCTCCAAATGTTATGCCCCGAAAGATCCGCGGCTGGATGGGGCTTTTACCCTCTTCTACATGTCGATCAATATCGGCTCGCTTATTTCCCTCTCGCTCGCGCCGGTAATTGCCGATCACTACGGCTATACCGTGACCTATAACCTGTGCGGGGTGGGGCTGATTATTGCGCTGCTTACCTTCTTTGCCTGCCGCAATATGGTCAAGGATATTGGCTCCGCGCCGGATCACCTGCCACTTAATTACAGCAAGCTGCTGCTGGTTATATTGGGCTCGGTAGCCATGGTCTTCTTTTGCGCCTGGCTGATGCACCACGTGGTGATCGCCAACATGGTGCTGATGACGGTGACCATCGCCGTGGTGATCTTCTTCTTCCGCGAGGCGTTCAGGCTCGACACTGCGGGCCGCAACAAGATGTATGTGGCCTTCGTGCTGATGCTGGAGGCGGTGCTCTTCTATGTGCTGTATGCCCAGATGCCGACGTCTCTGAACTTCTTTGCCATCAACAACATGCACCACGAAATGCTGGGCGTGAGCGTCAACCCCATCAGCTTCCAAGCGCTCAACCCCTTCTGGGTGGTGGTGGGTAGCCCGGTACTCGCGATGATCTATACCCGGATGGGCAGCAAGGGGCGGGATCTCACCATGCCGCTCAAGTTCACCCTCGGGATGTTCTTCTGTTCGCTGGGCTTTCTGACGGCGGCGGCATCCGGCTGGTGGTTTGCCGATGAGCAGGGGCTTACCTCCCCCTGGTTTATGGTGCTTATCTACCTGTTCCAGAGTCTGGGCGAGCTGATGATCAGTGCCCTGGGACTGGCGATGGTCGCCGCGCTGGTGCCACAACGGCTGATGGGCTTCATTCTCGGAATGTGGTTCCTGACTCAGGCGATGGCGTCCCTGCTGGGGGGCTATGTGGCGACTTTTACCGCCGTGCCGCAAGGGATGACGGATCCGCTGCAAACCTTGCCCATTTACACCGGCGTGTTTGGCAAGATCGGAATGGCGACCCTGCTGATTGCGGTGGTGATGGGGCTGATGGTGCCCTGGCTCAACCGGATGATGAATGCGACGCCGACAGAGGCCGAGGGGCTGGTCGCGGGTCAATCACAGGCGTAATGAGGGGAGGATAGTGCGAGACAAGGCAAGGGCGGCGACCCTTGCCTTGCTGTTGATGGCTTAGTTGTACTGCTCTTCCATCCAGGCTTCGACGATCAGCTGCGCCGATACTCCGTCCACACTGCCTTTTTCCAGCGCGCGATAGCCGCCTCGCTCAAACAGACGGGCGCGGGCATCTGTGGTGGTGAGTCGTTCATCCTTGAACTCCACCGGCTTGCCGAAACGGCCATGTAGCCGGTTGCCGAATTTGCGGGCCCGTACCGTGATCTCCTGATCTGTGCCATCCATGTTCAGCGGCAGACCGACCACCAGCAGGTCCGGTTGCCACTCCTTGAGCAGCTTCTCAATCTCGTCCCAGTTGGGGATGCCGTCGTTGGCCTTGAGGGCGCGCAGAGGCTGGGCTGTGCCAGTCAGCTCCTGACCGATGGCGACGCCAATGCTCTTGGTGCCATAGTCAAAGCCCATGATGCTGCGTGATGACATAACTGATAAATCCTCGAAATAGAGAGCGGAGCGGGCCAGCCGATCAGCTGTGGCCGATATCGCTGGAGAGGTGAACCGGGTTCACCCCTATGCTGGCGGCAGCTTGCTGCCAACGTTTGTGAATGGGGGTCTTGAACACCAGAGCAGGATTGGGGGGGATCACCAGCCAGGCGCCATCCACCAGCTCCTGCTCCAGCTGCCCGGCGCTCCAGCCTGCATAACCAAGGGCCACCAGCCAATGGGCAGGAGCCTCGCTCGTACCCAGGGTTTCCAGAATATCCTTGGAGGTGGTCACCATCATCTCATCCCCCACCTGCAGGGTGGAGTTGAAACCGGGGCGGAAGCTGTGCAGCACGAAGCCGCGATCGGCGTGAACCGGCCCCCCTTGCAGCACCGGCTGCTTGAGTTCCGGGTTGTTGGGCGGATTGAGCTGGAGCTGGGTCAGCATGGTTTCCAGCGACATCTCGACCGGAATGTTGACGACCAGTCCCATGGCGCCCTCTTCGTTGTGCTCGCACAGATAGACCAGCGAACGCTCGAAGTAGGGATCCGTCAGGCTTGGCATGGCAAGCAGGAAGTGATTTTGCAGTGTTTGCATAGAGGCCAAATAGTGCAAAGGTATTTGAGGTCAATTATGGCAGTTGATCCCCATGGGAAAAACCGCTTTTTGGGCTGGGCGAGATCCCGCCCCTTTCCGGATTGTCTTGAAACAGAGAGGGTGGCGCCGGGCCACCCTCTCTTTTTCCGGGCTTGTCGGGGGCGGGTTACCCCTGAACAGGCCGGCTTAGCCTTCCTGGTGATTATTTGCCCAGCCGACGCTCGATGGCATCCATCAGCATGCCGGTGATGTGCACATCGAAGGCGGCTTCAATCTCGCGAATGCAGGTCGGGCTGGTGACGTTAATCTCGGTCAGCCGATCGCCGATGATGTCGAGACCGACGAAGATGAGGCCCTTCTCTTTCAACGTCGGGCCCACCGCACGGGCGATGGCCCAGTCAGCTTCGCTCAGGGGGCGCGCTTCACCACGGCCACCGGCTGCCAGATTGCCACGGGTCTCGCCCTGCGCCGGAATGCGGGCGAGGCAGTAGGGTACCGGTTCACCGTCCACCACCAGCACCCGCTTGTCGCCATCCTTGATGGCGGGCAGATAGGTCTGCGCCATGCAGTACTGGCTGCCGTGGGCGGTCAGGGTTTCGATAATCACGCCGACGTTGGCGTCATCTTCCTTCATGCGGAAGATGGAGGCGCCGCCCATGCCGTCCAAGGGCTTCAAGATCACGTCTTTGTGCTTCGCGTGGAAGGCGCGCAGCTTGTCGGCGCGGCGGGTCACCAGCGTGGTCGGGGTGTGCTCGGCAAACCAGGCGGTGTAGAGCTTCTCGTTGGCGTCGCGCAGGCTCTGCGGCTTGTTGACGATGAGGCAACCCTCATCCTCGGCCCGCTCGAGCATGTAGGTGGCGTAGATAAATTCGGTGTCGAACGGCGGATCCTTGCGCATCAGGATCACATCGAGGTTGGAGAGGGGATGGTCCACCACCTCGCCCAGCGTGTACCAGTCGGCATAGTCATATTTGACAGTGAGCGGGCGCATGGTGCCAAAGGCGCGACCGGCTTCCATGTAGAGATCCTTCATCTCCAGATAGAAGAGCTCATAGCCGCGCTTTTGCGCCTCTTCGAGCATGGCAAAGCTGGAATCTTTCTTGATGTTGATGGCCGAGATGGGGTCCATCACGATGCCGAGTTTAATGGTCATCCGCTGTTCCTTTTTAATGGCTCGATAGGGTTGTAGGGTCGATTAGCGCAGCGTAATCGGCCGCTTGCGGCTGCGTCGATGCAGCCATGGGGCTGATTGATGCGGCCGATAGTATCAAGCGAGATCGCCAAAACGGCACTGCAGCGCAGTAATCGCCGTCAGGGCGGCAGTTTCGGTGCGCAGCACCCGCGGCCCCAGCAGCATCTCTTTGAAATCTTCCTGCACGGTACGGGCGATCTCGTCGCTCGACAATCCCCCTTCCGGGCCAATCAGCAGGCGCACCCCATGCTCGGGAACGGGCAGGGTGTTGATGCTGTACTCGGCGCGCGGGTGCAGGTTGAGCTTGAGTTCCTTGGTCTCTTCTGCCAGCCAGGCGTCCAGTTCCATCGGCATGCGCACCTCTGGCACCACGTTGCGGCCGCACTGTTCGCAGGCGCTGATCACCACCTTTTGCCACTGCTCGCGCTTCTTCTCCAAGCGGTCTGCCGGCAGCTTGACGCCACAGCGTTCGGAGAAGAGCGGGGTGATGCAGGTGACGCCCAGCTCCACCGATTTCTGGATGGTGAAGTCCATCTTGTCGCCACGGCTGATCACCTGACCGAGGTGGATGGCCAGCGGTGACTCCACCGATTGAACGTCGCAGCTGTCGATGGTCACTTCCACCGACTTCTTGCCAACGCTGGCGATGGTGGCGGGATATTGATTGCCATCGCCGTTGAACAGCTCGAGCTGCTGGCCAGGCTGCATGCGCAGCACCCGGCCGATATGGTTGGCGCCGTCTTCCGACAGGGCGATAGTCTGGCCAACTTGCAGGGTGGCCGGTTCATAGATACGTGGAATGCGCATGGCTGCTTGTCAGTCTCTTGCTTGGAAACCCTTTATATCCTGCGGCAAGCAAGGCTCACGCGGCAATAGGGAAGGGCTTCATGATAGGAGGGGTGATCCCCTCCCTGGTCAAATGGGGTTATTGGCACTGCTTTTCAATAAAGGGATTGGTATTGCCCTGCAGCTTGCCGATGCGGCGGTTGCGCTCGCACTCCCAGCCTTCTGCAGGGTACTGCCTGTCCCAAGCTTCAAACAGTTTACGCTGTTGCGCTGCCAGACGCAGCCCATACTGCTCGCTCATGTAGAGGTAGGCGCGGGCAATCTGGCCCCGCACCGGCCCCTTGGGCGGCTGTACCCGACGATCCTTGAAATCCACCAGCATCTGGCACTGGCCGTACTGATCCGGCTTGCCGTTCCAGTCGGAGAAGCGGTAGTTGGCGCGATCGCCGTTCACCTCGCCAATTGCGGGGAAGAGGTTGTGCATGTCCCCCTCCATCTTGTTGAACTCGGGGCTCGATTTTTCGCAGTTCTTGCGACCGCCATCCTGCCAGCACTGCAGCTGGTGGCCGAACTCCCAGGCGGGGACCACGTGTTCCCACTCGATGCGGGCGGCCCGCTTGGCCTGCTTGCGCGGCTCATAGCCGCAACTGGCGAGATCCGGGCTCATTTTCTTGCCCTGATAGTCGATGTCACAGCCGCAGTAGAAGGTGGTGACCGCAGGTTGGCTGCGATAGAGCTTCACCAGATCTTGCTTGGCTTCGCGAAAGGTCTGGGCGTGCAGGGGGGAGCTGAGCAGCGGTAAACCGGCCAGCAGGGTCAGGGCGAGGGAGGAGATGAAACGCATGGGATTCCTTGCAAACGGGGTGATTGACGAACGATGGCGGGCACCCTACCACAGGGGCGCGACACAAGCTGGCTTACCGCTCTGGCTCCGGCCGTTCCCGCTCCAGCGGTTGCTTGCAGCGGCGGCAGTGATAGCGGGCCTCGCCACGCACCACCTTGTTGTGGCGGCGAATAGAGAGCTGATGCTGCTGGCAGAGGCAGCGATAGGGCACGGTGCGCTGGGCCAATACCGCCAGATCGAAGCTGTGGGTAGTTCTGGGCTCAAGGCCGAACACCTCCCGCATCACCGACTGCCACTGCTTGCCGTGGGGCAAGACCCGGCTTTTGCCGCGACCTTCACCCCACAGGGCATAGACCAGCAGATGGGCCACCTCGTGGGGCACGACCTCATCCAGAAACGCCTGCTGGTTGGCCTGATAGAGGGCGGGATTGAAGCGTAGCTCCCAAGTTTGCAGCCGCGCAGATCCCGCCGCCCGGCCCCGCATATTGCAGTAGATCCGCGGGCGGGGGAAGGTGCGGCCAAGGCGCGCCTCGGCCTGCACAAAGCAGGCTTCTACGCGTTGTTGCAGCAGGGCGACAAGCTGGGCAGGGGTGGCAGACATCAACATCTCGTCAAATGGCGGATAAGCAAAAGGGGAGCTAGGCTCCCCTTTTATCACAACAGCGAGCCTTACAGGCCAGCGGCGGAACGCAGCAGTTCGGCCTTGTCAGTCTGCTCCCACGGGAACTCGTCGCGACCGAAGTGACCGTAGGCAGCGGTGGCCTGATAGATTGGGCGCTTCAGATCCAGCATTTCGATCAGACCATACGGGCGCAGTTCGAAGTGCTCGCGTACCAGCTTGACCAGCAGATCCTCGGCAACCTTGGCAGTACCGAAGGTCTCGACGCTGATGGAGGTCGGCTCGGCCACACCGATGGCGTAGGAGATCTGGATTTCACAGCGATCGGCCAGACCGGCGGCAACGATGTTTTTGGCAACGTAGCGGGCGGCGTAGGCAGCAGAACGGTCAACCTTGGAAGGGTCCTTACCGGAGAAGGCGCCACCACCGTGACGGGCCATGCCGCCGTAGGTGTCGACGATGATCTTGCGACCGGTAAGACCGCAGTCACCCATCGGGCCGCCGATAACGAAACGGCCGGTCGGGTTGATGAAGTATTTGGTGTCCTTGTTGACCCACTCGGCCGGCAGCACCGGCTTGATGATCTCTTCGCGTACCGCTTCAACCAGATCCTTGTGGCTGATGGATTCAGCGTGCTGGGTAGACAGTACAACGGCATCGACACCGATGATCTTGCCTGCGTCGTCGTAGGCAAAGGTCAGCTGGCTCTTGGCATCCGGACGCAGCCACGGCAGGGTGCCGTTCTTGCGCACTTCAGCCTGACGCTTCACCAGCAGGTGAGAGTAGGTGATGGGGGCCGGCATCAGCACGTCGGTTTCGTTGGTGGCGTAGCCGAACATCAGGCCCTGGTCGCCAGCGCCCTGCTCCAGCGGATCGCTGCGGTCAACACCTTGGTTGATGTCCGGGGACTGCTTGCCGATGGCGTTCAGCACGGCACAGGAGTCAGCGTCGAAGCCCATGTCGGAGTGGGTGTAGCCGATTTCACGCACGGTATCACGCACGATCTCTTCGATATCAACCCAGGCAGAGGTGGTTACTTCGCCGGCCACCATGACCATACCGGTCTTGACCAGGGTCTCGCAGGCGACACGGGCCTTGGTATCTTGCTTGAGGATGGCGTCCAGTACCGCATCGGAGATCTGGTCCGCAATCTTGTCTGGATGGCCTTCGGAGACCGACTCGGAAGTAAACAGCTTTGCCATGATATGAATCTCAGCTTGTCTGGGTTATCGCCACAGCAATAACCGGGTGAATGGGATGGTGTAGAGGTATCTACATCTGGACGTCTATTTTAATTAGCGCCCCCCGCGATTGCCAGCACTATTTTGTCGCGCAGTGTCCAATGGGTCACAAGCGGTGCTCTCCTATCCCGAAAGGGATGGAAATCAAACGTTTTTCTCTGGTTGCTTTGGTCAATAGAGGGCAAGAAAAGCGATTGTCCTCCCAAAGCCACTTTATTCATCCAGATAATATTTGCACGCCGCGCGCCCTGCTGGGACAATAACGCGCCTTAATCTTGGCCATCAAATGAAGCAATCGCAGGAGATTCAGATGCCTTCTCGTAAAGAGCTTGCCAATGCCATTCGTGCATTGAGTATGGATGCCGTTCAAAAAGCCAACTCCGGTCACCCGGGCGCCCCCATGGGAATGGCGGATATCGCCGAAGTGCTGTGGCGTAGCCACCTCAGACATAACCCGAACAACCCCAAGTGGGCCGACCGCGACCGTTTCATTCTCTCCAACGGCCACGGCTCCATGCTGCTGTACTCCCTGCTGCACCTCTCCGGTTATGACCTCTCCATCGACGATCTGAAAAACTTCCGCCAACTGCACTCTCGCACCCCGGGTCACCCGGAGTACGGTTACGCGCCGGGCGTTGAAACCACCACTGGCCCGCTGGGTCAGGGCATCACCAACGCCGTTGGTATGGCGATCGCCGAAAAAGCCATGGCTGAGCAGTTCAACCAGCCGGGCCACGATATCGTTGACCACTACACCTATGCCTTTATGGGCGACGGCTGCCTGATGGAAGGTATCTCCCACGAAGCGTGCTCCCTGGCAGGTACCCTGCAACTGGGCAAACTGATCGCGTTCTGGGATGACAACGGTATCTCCATCGACGGTCACGTAGAAGGTTGGTTCACCGACGACACCGTCAAGCGTTTCGAAGCCTACGGCTGGCACGTTATCCCGGCTGTTGACGGTCACAGCCCGGAAGCGATCAATGCCGCCATCGAAGCCGCCAAGGCCGAGACCGGCAAGCCGACCCTGATCTGCTGCCGCACCATCATCGGTTACGGCTCCCCGAACAAATCCGGTTCTCACGACTGCCACGGCTCACCGCTGGGCAACGACGAGATCGCAGCTGCTCGCGCATTCCTGAAGTGGGACCACGCGCCGTTCGTTATCCCGGCCGATATCGCTGCCGAGTGGAACGCTCAGGAGAAGGGTGCTGCACTGGAAGCCGATTGGGCTGCCAAGTTCGCTGCCTATGAAGCCGCTCACCCGACTCTGGCTGCCGAATTCAAGCGCCGTACCGCTGGCGAACTGCCGGCCAACTGGGCTGCCGAATCCGCCAAGATCATCGAAACCCTGCAAGCCAACCCGGCCAAGATTGCGACCCGTAAAGCGTCCCAGAACTCTCTGGAAGCGTTCGGCAAGCTGCTGCCGGAGTTCATGGGCGGCTCTGCCGACCTGGCTCCGTCCAACCTGACCATGTGGTCCGGCTCCAAGTCTCTGACCAACGACGATGCCTCCGGCAACTACATCCACTACGGTGTACGCGAGTTCGGCATGTCCGCCATCATGAACGGTATCGCCCTGCACGGTGGTTTCATCCCCTACGGCGCTACCTTCCTGATGTTTATGGAGTACGCCCGCAACGCCCTGCGCATGGCCGCCCTGATGAAGCAGCGCGCTATCTTCGTTTACACTCACGACTCTATCGGTCTGGGTGAAGATGGCCCGACTCACCAGCCGGTTGAGCAGATCGCCTCCCTGCGTCTGACTCCGAACATGAGCACCTGGCGTCCGTGTGACCAGGTTGAATCCGCCATCGCCTGGAAACACGCCATCGAGCGTACCGACGGCCCGACCTCTCTGATCTTCTCTCGTCAGAACCTGGCCCAGATGGACCGTACTGCCCAGCAGCTGGCCGACACCGCCAAGGGTGGTTACGTGCTGAAGGATTGCGCCGGTACTCTGGAGCTGATCCTGATCGCCACCGGTTCCGAAGTGGAACTGGCCGTTGCTGCCTATGAGCAGCTGACTGCCAAGGGCCGTGCCGTGCGCGTGGTCTCTCTGCCGTCTACCGACGTGTTCGACGCTCAATCTGCCGAGTACAAAGAGTCCGTCCTGCCGTCCTCCGTCACCAAGCGTGTGGCCATCGAAGCCGGCATCGCTGACTACTGGTACAAGTACGTCGGTTTCGGCGGCAAGATCATTGGTATGACCACCTTCGGTGAGTCCGCACCGGCCGAGCTGCTGTTCAAGGAATTCGGCTTTACCGTGGAAAACGTGGTTGCGACCGCTGAATCCCTGTAATAGCTGACCATTGGGCCACTCTGGCCCAATAGCTAGAAAATAAAACGCCCTCCATCGCAAGATGGGGGGCGTTTTTTCTATCTTTGGTTTCAAACAGCAAAGGTCAATTTAAAGGCTTATATTTTCGTGCCTAACATTCCCAAAGTTGGCTTCATTCGATACGCTATAGCCACTAAAAGTAATGGTTTAGCGATATGTCGGTTTTGTATGGGAGAGGGTTTATTAATGAAAAAATTTTTCCAAGTAACTATAGGGTTGATTTTGTTAGCGGTTCTCTTTTTTGGTATCTATATATTAGTTAGCAAAGTTTGGACTGTTTTTCAGGCTATAAATCCGACTCTCGCTGCAGGTATTATTGCTGCATCGGCAACTATTTTTGTTTCTGTCGCTACGGTTATGCTCTCAAAAAGACAAGAGCAAAAAGTAGAAATTGCTGCTCAGCTAAGGCAGAAAAAGGTTCCAGTATATGAAAAAATCATAGAATTTATTTTCCTTATAACATTTGCAGCAAAGCTTGAAAAAAATGCTCCAACTGAAAGTGAAACAATACAGTTTTTTGCTGATACAACAAGAGATCTCGTTATTTGGGGCTCTCATGATATGGTAAAAGCATTTGGAGATTTTCGTGAGGCCATGATGTCTATTCCTAGCGATGGCGACTCTCGCCATATTCTAGCCTCTGTAGAAGATCTGCTTTTCGCAGTTAGAAAAGATCTTGGACATAATAGCAGAGTAAAACGAGGTGACATATTGAGGCTTTATATAAACGACTTGCCAGATTATTTTTCTAAGGTGTAATTTCCTATCTGAAAAGGAAGTTTATTTCGATGCCATAAAAATAATGTCCCTTCCTGTTACCAAAATAGAGACCGGCATATAGCCGGTCACTTTTTATTGAGAGCAACACTTACCCCTGCGGCGGGGGCTTTCCGCGTTGGATATCACCACATCCACCTCGGCCTGCTCCACTATGCGCTTTATCAATCTGACGATAACGGTGCCATGGTTAACACCAGCTTGCCGATATGGCGGCCTGAGTCCAGCAAATGGTGAGCGGCAGCGGCCTCATGCAGCGGGAAGGTTTGGTAAACCTGCGGTTTGACCTCGCCGCGTTCGATAAATGGCCAGACATGAGTTTGCAGCTGGGCAATCAGTTCGGCTTTTTCCTGCGGAGTACGCGAGCGCAGGGTGGAGCCGATATGGGTCAGCCGCTTTTGCAGCATGGGAAACAGATCCAGATTGGGGGCGGCGCCCGCAATAATGCCGATCTGGACTATGCGACCATTGATGGCGGCCGCCGCATAGTTGCGCGCGACATACTCTCCGCCAATGATATCGAGAATGATGTCGGCGCCATGGCCATCGGTGGCTGCATGCACGGCCTCGACAAAATCCTCCTCCTTGTAGAGCACGGCCACATCCGCGCCCAGCTTGATGCTGGCGGCCTGCTGCTCGGGGGAGCCGACCGTGGTGATGATTTTGGCGGCGCCAAATGTCTTGGCCAGCATGGTGGCGGTCGTGCCGATGCCGGAGGCACCGCCATGGATCAAGATAATGTCCCCTTTTTTGAACTGACCCCGTTCAAACATATTTGACCAGACCGTCATAAAGGTTTCCGGCAGTGCCGCGGCTTCGACAAAGCTCAATCCGGGCGGCAGGGGCAGGACATTGCTCTGGTGGGCGACGCTGTACTCGGCATAGCCGCCACCCGAAATCAGCGCGGCGACCTTGTCGCCAATCTTGAGATGAGTCACCTGCTCCCCCTTGGCGACCACGACCCCGGCGACCTCCAGCCCGGGAATATCCGATGCCCCTGCCGGAGGCGGGTAGAGCCCTTTGCGCTGCATCACATCCGGCCCATTGATGCCGGTCGCATAGTGCCGGATCAAAACCTCATCGGGCTTGGGCGCCGGTGTGGCGCGGGTGGTCAGTTGCAAGACATCGGGGCCACCTGGCTGGGTAATCTCTACCGCGCTCATGGTGGCGGGAATGGAATAGGCGTTATGCATCAGCGGCTCCTTGTAACGAGGTGATATGAGGTTCCCCGGATGGGATGAGCACCAAGATAGTGGAGATTGCTGATGAATAAACGCAGTATTATCCCTCACCTGTAATGCAAAAATGCATTTCAATCGGGAGTCGTGATGAACTGGGATGATGCGAAAATTTTTCTGGCGTTGCATCGGGAAGGGAGCCTGAGGGGCGCCGCCCGTGTGGTCGGGGTCGATCAGGCCACCATTGGCAGACGGATTTCCGCACTGGAGCATCGTCTGGCGGCCACGCTGTTTCTCCGCACATCCAAAGGGTATGTGCTGACCCATGTCGGAGAGATAGTGCTGGCCAGCGCCCAGCAGATGGAGCTGGCGGCCATTGATTTTGTGCGGGCGGCGCAAGGGGTCGACAACCGCCTGGTTGGGGAGGTCAGCGTGGCGACCACAGACACCCTGGGGATGGATTTCCTGATACCGGCTCTGACCGAGCTGCATCAGCGTTATCCCGATATCAGGGTCATCCTCAATACCTCGACCCAGGTGGTCAATCTGTCCCTGCGGGAAGCGGATATCGCGATCCGGACGGTGAAGCCGGACAATCCCGACCTGATTATTCGCAAGCTGGCCTCCTGGCCGGTCGGGTTGTATGCCTCCGCCGACTATCTGGCTCGCCATGGCATTCCCGAAGCGGGCACCGGTTTTGCGGGCCATTCGCTGGTGGTGTATGAGCCCCACTGGCAGAGCGCTCGCTCGCCAATGATGCTCGAAGAGGCGGCCGAGGGGGCCACGGTCGCCGCGGGGGTCAATACCAGCCTGATGCTGCGTCAGGCCCTGTTGATGGGGCTGGGACTTGGCGAGGTGGCGGTTCCGCTCGCCGAGCAAGCCGGGTTGGTGCGGGTCTGGCCCGAGCGGCAGTTACAGCAATCCTACGATGTGTGGCTGGTGACCCATCAGGATGTGCAGCATGCCGCGCGGGTCAGGGCCGTCATGGATGCCATCGTCAGGGCATTTGCCGCGATGGCCTAAGTCTGGCGGGGATTCTGTTCAGGTTTTGTCGCAGCGTGGTCACACCTCTTGCCATAGTCATGGCGGTTGAGGGAAAACCCTCATTTACTTGGTCTCTGACAGTCAATACTGTGAGACCGAGTCCACCACTACTGGAGCCTGACCCATGACCGATATGCTTGTTGACGATAAACAACCGACCCCGGATCCGGCAGAGCAGAATGCCTTCTTCCCATCGCCCTACTCCCTGAGCCAGTTCACCTCGCGCAAATCTGACCTTGCCGGGGCTGACTATCCCGCACCCTATCGGGAGGGGCGCTGGAAGATCCTGCTGATCGGGGCCGATGAGCGTTATCTGCCCACCGACAACGGTACCCTGTTTTCCACCGGCAACCATCCGGTCGAAACCCTGTTGCCCATGTATCACCTCGACAAGGCGGGCTTTGCTTTTGACGTGGCCACCCTCTCCGGCAATCCGGTCAAGTTCGAGTGGTGGGCCATGCCCGGCGAAGATGAAGAGGTGCTGGGGCTCTATGGCAAATATCAGGCGCAGTTCCGCCAACCGGCCAAGCTGGCCGACCTGCTGAAAGAGGCGCTGGCCGCCGACTCGGACTATATCGGCGTCTTTATTCCCGGCGGCCACGGCGCCCTGATGGGGTTGCCGGAGAGTGCCGAGGTGAAAGCGCTGCTGGAGTGGGCGATGGCCAACGATCGCTTCATCATCTCCCTCTGTCACGGGCCTGCTGCGCTGCTGGCGGTGGCCAATCCAGAGACCTTCGCGGGCTACAAGATCTGCGCTTTCCCCGATGAGCTGGATGCCCAGACCCCGGCAATTGGCTATATGCCGGGCCACCTCACCTGGAAGTTTGGCGAGAAGCTCAAAGAGATTGGCTTCGAGATCGTCAACAACGGCATCTCGGGAGAAGTGTGCCGGGATCGCAATCTGCTGACCGGTGACAGCCCGCTGGCGGGCAATAACCTCGGTAAGCTGGCCGCCACCACCTTGCTGGAGGCGGTTGCCAAGCGATGAGGTTGTCGTCATCGCCAGCGAATGCGCTGCAGGTCGCGGTGGCGCTGGAAGGGTGTCAGCGGCTGGAGGAGATCCAGCAACTGGTGCGCGCCTTCGCCACCCCGCTGGGATATCACCGCTTTGCGCTCTTCTCCATCAGTGCCAGCGAGGAGGGAGTGGTCGAGCACCTCTACTGGCTGGAGGGGGAGTGGCTGGAGAGCGGCGAGGCGGTCGACCTGCATGCCTATATGCGCGAGTGCCCGATGGCGATGCATATCAGGGAGCGAGACCAGCCCTTCTTCTGGAGCAAGACCCATAGCGCCGCTGGCGAGCAGTACCGTATCGTTCGCCAGCCTGAGGGGCCGGGCCGACATGGCTTGCAGGTACCCGTCTATGGGCCATTGGGACTGGAAGGGGCGATGAGCTTTGGCGGCGATCAGATTGATGCCAGCACTCCCGCTAGGGTTGGCCTTGCACTGATCGCGGCGGCGGCTTTTCATGCTGCCCGTCGCCTGATGGAGATGCCGGTAGCGGGTCACGAGCGTGGCCTCACTGGGCGCGAGCGCGAAGTGCTGGAGTGGGTCTCCCGGGGTTGGCGCCATGCCGATATCGCCACCACCCTGAAGCTTTCGGTGCGCACGGTCGAGAACCATCTGCGAAGTGCTCGCCGTCGACTGGGGGTGGCCACTACCGCAGAGGCGGTCAGAGTGGCGATCAGGAACCGCGATATCGAGGGCTGAGGGGCTATCCCTTTGTCTGGCATGTAAAAAGAGACCGGCCATCAGCCGGTCTCTTTTTTTATTTACCACAACATTACACCTGCGGCGGGGTACTTTCGGCGTTGGACATCACCGCATCAATTTGCACCAGAGCACCGGCGGGAAGTTCACTGACCCCGATTACGGTGCGGGCAGGCAGATAACCCGGGAAATATTTGGTGTAGACGGCGTTGACCGCATCCAGATCCGCGATATTGGCGAGCTGGATATTGACCTTGACGATATCGTCCATCACATGGCCGATGCTCTCCACAATCGCTTTGATATTGCTCAGGCACTGGGCGGTCTGCTCCTTGATGCAGCCAGCCAGGATCTTGCCGGTGGCGGGGTCTATCGGCAACTGCGCAGAGAGATGGTTGTAGTGGGAGAAGGCGACGGTCTGGGTGTGCAGCGGGCTTCTCGGCGCTTTGTCGGTATTGCGGGCACGGATCACCAGATTGTGACGATCTTCCACCAGTTGCGGCGGGGTGCCGTCACCGTGGGAGATGACCGCATCCATCTGCACCCGTGCCCCCATGGGCAGAGCGGCGGCACTGACTACCGAGCGGGCGGGCAGATAGGCCACGGCGCGGGCGATGGCGGAGTCGGGGAAGAAGGTGGTGTAGACCTCGTTGACGGCCTCCAGATCTGCCAGATCGGTCAGATAGACGGTGACCTTGACGATATCGTCAAACGGCACGTCGATGCTCTCCAGCACCGCCTTGATATTGCGCAGGCACTGGCCCGCCTGCTCCGTGATGCCACCGGCAACCAGCTGGCCAGAGGCCGCATCGACCGGCAGCTGGGCGCCGATATTGTTGTAGTGGGAGAAGGCCACGGTATGGGTGGAGAACTGATTGTGCGGCGCCTTGTCACTGTTGCGGGCGAGCTTCACCAGCGGGCAAGGATCTTGCGGGAAGGTGCCTTCGCCGTTGGAGATGATGGCATCGATCTGCACCAGCGCGCCTAGCGGCAGGGCGGCGACGGCGAGGGTGGTGCGGGTCGGCAGATAGCCCGGGAAGAATTCGCGATAGACGGCGTTGACCGCCTCCAGATCCGCCATCTCTTTCAGGAAGATGGTCGCTTTGACCATATCGTCCATCACATGGCCGATGCTCTCGATGATTGCCTTGAGGTTGCTCAGGCACTGTCTGGCCTGCGCGGTGACATCGCCACTCACCATCTTGCCGGTGGCGGGATCGACCGGCAGCTGGGCGGAGATATTGTTGTAATGAGAAAACGCCACCGTTTGGGTGCTGGGGCCCAGATCCTGGGGTGCATGGGGGGTATTTCTTGCTGACTTGATGATGGTGCCACTCATAGATATGCCTCTTTTTAATATTTGTTGTTCATTCAGGTACAGGTTTACCCCATCTTGTTGTGCGCCACGGCCACTGCGCCAGCGACGGCATCCCCGGTTATTATTTGTGATCCACTCAATTACTGAGAGGAATAAGGGAGGAGAGGACAGGGTAGATATTTCAGACGCTGCGATTCTATGAGTGGCTATCAGGGGTTGCAAACCGCTGATTACATTTCTATGAGATGGCTCAATGGGCGCAAATTTAATCATATTGCTATTCAATTCACCCGAAATAGGAGCCAATTTGTGCACAAATGGTGCCGAACCGGCGGACAGCCTTGCCCTGACTGGGTTTGCTCTCCCCCTCTTCGGGATATTGGCGTGTGAATAAAGGGTTAATATTATTCGCCGATGTGCAAATAATGCATATTATGGTGCATGGATATCTGTTTCCAGCTTTTTTAAGGGGCTATGAAAATTCCCTTGAATATGCATATCAACATTATTAAAGATACCTCTGGAATATAATTCACGGCTTTTGCATTCCTCTCTGTAAATGATTATTCCGGCATACTCGATGACGCCTTGCTGGCAGCCGGGATCTGTTATTAACGCCATAAAATTCTATGCCATGAATTTGCACGGCGGATCTGCCCCTGCTGCACAGGAGTGGGGAGCATGGCATTGGCATTGGCGTTGGCGTTGGCGTGACGGTGTGCGGGAGCTGTGGTGCTGGATGAGGGGCGGTGGTGGCAATCCGCTTATCTTCACGCCGGTTGCATCCTCCGATGGGTGGGGTTGCCCCGCCTCATCGCTTTCTCCACTTTTTGTGGCTTTGTCTGATCTCCCTCTTATCTGTGGCTGGTTGTGATGATTGGGATGGTTTTCAGGGCTCGGGAACAGTTCAGATGATTTCGCAGGAATAAAGTTCAATGTGCTGTTTTTAAAGGGAAATGTGTCAAAAAATGGATTTATCGACCGCTTTTTATGGTTTCTTGATGAAACTGTTAATTAGTGGCGTGATTGCGAGTCAGGTCGCTTTTTTCACTCGCTATTAATCGTATGATTAATAAGGTAATCAAGGAGCCCTGACGGAGAGCATCGAAGCACCGGCAGGCCATTGCCCAGGATTGGCAAACGAGATCGCGTCGCGATCATCATTACCTGACTGTGGAGGATTTATGCTGGGTTTCGTTCTGGGCGATATGTATTGTCAAACATCTGGGCAGCGGTTACCTCCTCGCCTGGGAAAGAGCTTTCCCATTCCTGCCGATTACCGACTGCGCGGCCGGGTATCCGCCGCCATCATGACCATCGAGAGCCTGCTCGATACCCCTTATCCGCAAAAGCAGTTTCGTGATCTGGTCTTTGGCGCTTTTATCGAGCGCCAGCGTCGGCTGTTTGGCGAACATGTGATTGTGGCCCGCATGGAAGGGGAGGATGGGCTGGAGCTGTCGATTGATCTCTCGTTTGTCAGCACCGCCGTACCTGTGGGCCTGCTGGCTATCTCTGAAGAGCTGGCCCTCGCTACGGCGCCGCGTCCCAAGAAGAGTCATCCCCACTACGAGGCGCTGTGCAAGGCGATCGACTGCATGGTGATGCTGATGTTTTATGGCAAGGTGATCCGCCAGCGGAATACAGTGTTGGAAAATATCGGCCATCAGTTTGGTTATCAGCCCGCGGCGACCCTGACGGTGCGCGTTGGCAAGGGTGGGGAGGATGATTACGACGCCTTCATGGTCAATATCATGACCTGTATTGCTCACTCCAATTCGCTCAAGGAGGCGCTGGAGAACGCCAGCCGGATGGGAATTCAGGAGCCCGCTTTCTTCTGCATCGTCGGGGCGATTGCCAGCACCCTGTGGGGCGTGCCCAGACAGTGGGCGTATCAGGCCTCACAGCTGATCCATCGCTCCCACCACCACTACATCCAGAATCTGCTTCGCTGTGAAACCCGTGCCGGGCGGCGCCATATCAATCTGGAGCCGCCAAAGCCCCCGCTGTTTGCACCGATCCGGCAACAGGTTGTGCGTCTGTTCAAGGGGGCACACTGATCCGCAGCCCCCTTGTCATCACTCAGGCGGGATAAAGTGCCCCCAGCACAGCCGAACGGCTGGCGCCGGTGACGGCGGGCAGGTTGCCCGGCTTGCGGTGAACAAAGCACATGGCCAGCCAGGCAAAGGCAGCGCCTTCAACCCAGTCGGGGGCAAGGCCCAGCTCGGCTGTGCTGGCGATGCGCCATGCAGGCAGCAGGCTGGCCAGCTCCTTCAGCAAGGGAGCGTTATGGGCGCCGCCGCCGCAGACAAACAGCTCGGCTTTCGGCTGGCTGGTACCGACTGACTCTGGCCGGGCGGGCAGTTGGCGGGCGATGCTGTGGCAGGTGAGCGCCTGCAGGGTGCGCTGCACATCCACGGGGGCGTATGAAGTGCCTGCCAGCTCCCCATCGAGCCAATCGAGGGTAAACATCTCCCGTCCGGTGCTCTTGGGGGCGGGGGTTGCGAAGTAGGGGTGAGCCAGCAGTTTTTCCAGCAGGGCCGGGATGGGCTTGCCACTGGCGGCCCATTTGCCACCGGCGTCATAGCTGCCGCCGTGGGGCTGATGGCGGCGATACCAGCCATCGAGCAGGGTGTTGGCCGTGCCGGTATCAAAACCATATACACCGCCCGGATTGCCCGGCAGCACCGAGATATTGGCGATGCCGCCGAGGTTCAGTACCACCCGCAGGGCGCCGGGCTTGGCAAACAGTGCCTGATGGAAGGCGGGCACCAGCGGCGCCCCCTGACCGCCGAGGGCCATATCCATGGTGCGAAAATCGGCGATAACGTCGATGCCGGTCAGGGCGGCCAGCAGGGCGGCATTGCCGATCTGCAGGGTAAAGCCGAGCTGGGGACGGTGGCGGATGGTCTGGCCGTGGCTGCCGATGGCGCGAATATCTTTGGGCTCAAGCTTCGCCTTGGCCAGCAGCGCGTGGGTGGCGGCGGCAAACTCTCGCGCCACCAGATTATCGGCCACCCCCATGCGGTCGATTTCGTTGTCGCCCGGGGTGCAGAGGGCATGCAGCGTGCGGGCGGTCTCTTGCGGCCAGGGGTGACAAAGCGCCGCTTCGACCCGCAGTTCATCCCCGGCGATCATCACCAGCACGGCATCAATGCCGTCCATGCTGGTTCCCGACATCAGACCGATATAGCGCTCAGCCATGGTGTCTCCTTACATTGCTGTTCGAAAATACGGTGTGCAGAGAGGGTGAAGAGGGGAACGGCTTTCATCCCATGCCACATGGCGTGGTCTTTGACATCAGACCGATATAACGCTCAACCATGTTGCATCCTCAATGCGGACCGGAAAAAGAGTGAGAGAGACAGGATAGATAAGCCCTTGCTTCAGTGCCACATGCCGCTCCCGGTGATCCATCTCATCTTATGTCTGAAGGTGGACTCATTTCAATCTTGTCACCTGGCGCGAGCTCAATAAAATGGGCTGGCAGGGCCTTCACCCTGCCAGCCCTGATGACTTAGTTGCCGCGACTATCCCGCTTGTTCTGGGCCAGCTGCAGCTCGGGGTTGTCGAGCTTGGCCAGTTGCGGCATCGCCAGCTTTTTGAAGTTGGCCAGCTCGCGTCCGCTCAGGGTCTCTGCCTGCGGCAGGGTGAGGGTGCGCGGGTTCTTGTGAATGCCGCCCACCACGAATTCGTAGTGCAGGTGCGGGCCGGTGACGCGACCGGTGCCACCCAGAGTGCCGATGGTCTGTCCCTGCTTCACCCGCTGTCCCTTGTTGACGGTGCGCTTGGAGAGGTGCAGGTACTTGGTCACATAGTTGCCGGCATGCTTGATAAAGACGTAGTTGCCGTTGAACTGGTTGTAACCGGCAGCCACAACGCTGCCGGAGCCCGCCGCCATGATGGGGGTACCCACCGGCGCCACATAGTCGATGCCGTTATGGGGGCGGATCTTGCCGGTCACCGGATGGAGGCGGCGCGGGTTGAAGTTGGAGCTGATGTATTTGAAGTTGACCGGCGCGCGCAGGAAGCTCTTGCGCATCGCCTTCCCTTCCGGGGTGTAGTAGTTGCCATCTTCATTGAGCACGGCGCGGTAGGCGGTGCCCTGGTTGACGAACTCCGCCGCCAGAATATCGCCGGAGGCGACCCGCTCGTCGTCGCGGAACTTGTCTTCATAGACCACCCGGAAGCTGTCCCCCGGCTGCAAGTCCTGGGCAAAGTCGATGTCCCAGCCGAAGATGGCGGCCAAGTCCATGATCTGATCTTCGGTCATCCCCGCATCCACCGCGGCGCCCCAGAAGCTGGAGCGGATCTCCCCTTTGCTTACCTGTTCGCGGGTGTCGAGGGCGATTTTGACGTTGCGGGCGACAAAGGTCTCCTCCTTGCGGCTCACCTTGAGCGCCTGCTCCAGACTGTGGGGGTAATAGAGGCTGTGTAGCTCGCCGTTCTCGGTGAGCTTGAAGGTGAGCTCCTGCCCAGGTTGCAGCATCCGCAGGGGATCGCTGCCCTCGAGCTGATCGATCAGGTGCAGATCCGTGGTGCTCAGGCCAATGCGCTGGAAGATGACTCCCATGTTGTCGCCACGGCGTACCTTCACCTGCTTGGTGATATAGCGCGGCTTGGGCGGGGTAACGGGCTGGGCGGCCTCGGCCGACAGCTCATCGTTCAGTGCGTTGTCGTTCGCCGATTCCCGCAGGGCAATTTCGTTGCCGTTTTCATCGACCCGTGTTGCTACTGCCTGTTCGCTGGGCCAGGCAGCCAGCATCATGATCATGATGCTCAAGATCAGCACCATCTTGCGGTGCCAGTGGGGGAGTGCGTTGAAGGCGTGCCAAATAACCATGAGAAGCAGATGAAGTCGGGCAGAATGGACGGATTTTACAGCCTTTCCAATTGGCCCGCCATTCCAGTAATATGTTTGGCCCTGTGGAATCGTGATGGAGAGTCAAAAAATGTCCCAGCTCGAGGTGGCGCTAGCCGAGATCAAGCGCGGAGCGGAAGAAATTCTGGTTGAAGAAGAACTTGTCGCCAAGTTGAAGGAAGGGCGCCCGCTGCGCATCAAGTTGGGCATGGACCCGACCGCCCCCGACATTCACCTGGGTCATACCGTGATCCTCAACAAGCTGAAGACCTTCCAGGATCTGGGCCATGAAGTGATCCTGCTGATCGGTGACTTCACTGCCATGGTGGGTGACCCCTCCGGCAAGAATGCCACCCGTCCGCCGCTCTCCGAAGAGGCCATCAAGCACAACGCCCTCACCTATGCCGAGCAGGCGTTCAAGATCCTCGACCCGGCCAAGACCCGCATCGAGTACAACTCGACCTGGCTGAGCGAGCTGGGTGCGACCGGCATGATCAAGCTGGCGGCCAAGCAGACCGTGGCCCGCATGATGGAGCGCGACGACTTCAAAAAGCGCTACACCGGCGGCCAATCCATCGCGATTCACGAATTCCTCTATCCGCTGCTGCAAGGCTATGACTCGGTCGCGCTGAAGGCGGACGTTGAGCTGGGTGGTACCGACCAGAAGTTCAACCTGCTGATGGGCCGAGAGCTGCAAAAAGATGCCGGCATGGCGACCCAGTGCGTGCTGATGATGCCGCTGCTGGTGGGTCTGGATGGCGTCAAGAAGATGTCCAAGTCCGCAGGCAACTACATCGGCGTCCACGACGCTCCGGGCGAGATGTTCGGCAAGATCATGTCCATCACCGACGATCTGATGTGGAACTACTACGAGCTGCTCTCCTTCCGTCCGCTGGCTGAAATCGAAGAGTTCAAGGCAGGTATCGCTGCCGGTACTCTCAATCCGCGCGACGTGAAGATCTGGCTGGCCAAAGAGATCATTGCCCGTTATCACGACGAAGCGGCGGCTGAAGCGGCCCATGAAGATTTCACCCAGCGCTTCTCCAAGAACGCCATTCCGGACGAAATGCCGGAAATCGAGCTGGCACTGGAAGGCGAAGGTCTGGCCATTGCCAACCTGCTGAAAGAGGCCGATCTGGTGGCCACCACCTCCGAAGCGCTGCGGATGATCAAGCAGGGCGCGGTCAAGGTGGATGGCGAGAAGCTGGAAGATGGCAAGGCACTCATCGGTGCCGGTACCGCCGTCTACCAGGTCGGCAAGCGCAAGTTTGCCCGAGTGACTGTCAAATAAGCAGTACCGTCAAATAAGCAGTCGCATCAGGCAAGCTGGTCATCAGGCCGGTTCAAGCTTGTTCAACAGGGCCTCCTTCGGGAGGCCTTGTTGTATCTGGGCGGCACGGATCTGGGCGATAAAGTGCCGCAGCACGGCACTGCTTGGGTGTGGCCGTGTTGCCAGACTGATGCTGGTCATCATGCCGTTGCCCTCAATGGGGTGGTAACTGACCCCGAGCGGGCGCAGCGCCGCCACCGAGCTGGGCACCAGGGTTACGCCAAAGCCCGCCTGCACCATGCCGACGGTAGAGATCACCTGCGGGCATTCGGGCCCCAGTATCGGCTCGAACCCCGCCTCCCGGCAGAGACCCACTATTCCGTCATAGAGCCCGGGCCCGATGGCGTGGGGAAACAGAATAAAACTCTCGTCCTTCAGGCTGGCCAGTGACAAGGGGCCCGGCTTGGCTTTGGGGTGGCTGGTCGGCAGGGCGATCAGCAGCGGCTCCTGCTCGATAAGGTGATGGGCAAAGCCCTCGCTACCCCGGCAGGGCAGCCGCAAGATGGCGGCATCCAGCCGATCGTTGCGTAGCGCCTCCACCAGTGCCGGCATGGTGCCCTCCTGCGGGCTGAGGGCTACCTCGGGGTAGCGCTCCCGATAGTCGTGCAGCAGGGTCAGCACCGCGGGGTGGAGCACGGTGGAACCGGCAAAGCCGATCCGCAGTGCCCCCTGCTCGCCCCGGGCAATCCGCTTTACCTTCAGTTTTGCCGCATCGGCCAGCGCCAGGATCTGCGCCGCATCCCGATAGAGGCTCTCGCCCGCCTCGGTCAGTTCGACACTGCGGGTCAAACGGCGCAGCAGAGGGGTGCCCAGGGTCTCCTCCAGCTTGCGGATCTGCTGGCTCAGGGGCGGCTGGGCCATATTGAGTGATTCGGCTGCGCGGGTGAAATTCTGCTTTTCAACAACGGCCATGAAGTAGCGGAGCGTACGAAGTTCCATATCGATTGAGTCTCAAAGTCATGGGATCAGCGTATTGGTGTTGAAATGTGAACCAAGTCACCATTGGATCCGAACGCTAACAGGATTCACGGTGGAGGTGAAACCCGAATGGAACATATTGCAACATCTGACAGTGCCGGGTGCAGCTGTGCCCTCGAAGTGAGCCAGCAGTTTTCCCGCTGGCGCAGGCAGCATGACGGTGGCGAGATCTACCAGAGTTCCCTGATGAGCGCCCTGCTGGCGGGGGTCTACGAAGGGGAGACCACCATGAGCGAGCTGCTGCGCCACGGCGACTTTGGCCTCGGCACCTTCAATCACCTCGATGGCGAGCTGATCGCCTTCGAGCGCCAGATCCACCAGTTGCGCTCCGATGGCTCGGCCCGGCCCGCCCGCGCCGATCAGAAGACCCCCTTTGCGGTGATGACCCATTTTCGCCCCTGTCTGGAGCGTCGCTTCGATCACCCCCTCAGCCGTGACGAGATCCACCAGTGGGTGGATCGGCTGGTGGGATCCGACAACGTCTTCGTCGCCCTGCGCCTCGACGGCCAGTTTGAAACGGCCAAGGTACGAACCGTGCCGCGTCAGGAGCCCCCTTATCGTCCCATGCTGGAAGCCATCGAACAGCAGCCGCTGTTCCGCTTTGCCGCGGTGGCGGGAACTCTGGTGGGCTTTCGCTGCCCGCCGTTCGTGCAGGGAGTTAATGTAGCGGGCTTTCACGAGCACATGATCACCGCCGATCGCAAGGGGGGCGGTCATCTGCTCGACTACACCATGGCCCACGGCACCCTGCGACTTTCTGTGGTGCGTCACCTCAATCTGGCCCTGCCATCGGATCCCGCTTTCCGGCAGGCCGACCTCAACCCCGCCGATCTCGACCGCGCCATTCAGGCCGCCGAAGGCTGATAGACAAGGAGCAATATCATGGAAAACAGACAGTGGAAGTGCGGTGCCGAGCTGGTGGTTCGTCATCTGGAGGCGCAAGGGGTCAAGCAGGTGTTCGGGATCCCCGGCGCCAAGATTGACCGGGTGTTCGATGCGCTGGAGGACTCCCCCATCGAGACCATAGTGGTGCGCCACGAGGCGAACGCCGCCTTTATGGCTGCCGCCGTGGGGCGTCTCACCGGCAAGGCGGGGGTGGCGCTGGTCACCTCGGGCCCCGGTTGCTCCAACCTCATTACCGGGTTGGCGACCGCCACCTCGGAGGGGGACCCGATGGTGGCGCTGGGCGGTGCGGTGCGCCGTGCCGATGGCCTCAAGCTCACTCATCAGAGCATGGATACGGTCAATCTCTGTCGTCCGGTCACCAAGTTCAGTGCTCAGGTCAACAGCGGGGCGGCGATCTCCGAAGTGATGGCCAACGCCTTTCGCGCTGCCGAGCTGGGGCGGCCGGGGGCGGCGTTTGTCAGTCTGCCGATGGACATCATCAACAAGCCGGTGCAGGGCAATGTGCTGGTGCCCCGTGAGGTGCCTGAGCCGGGCTGCGCCGATGAGCAGAATATGGAGCAGGCATTGACCCTGCTGCGCAACGCCCAGAATCCGGTGGTGCTGCTCGGCCTGATGGCCAGTCGGCCGGAGAATGCCGAGGCAGTGCGCGCCTTCCTCGACAAGGCGCGGCTGCCGGTGACCGGTACCTATCAGGCTGCCGGGGTGGTGGACAGCTGCCACTTCGATGACTTTGCCGGACGGGTGGGGCTGTTTAACAACCAGCCGGGAGATCAGCTGCTGGCAGGGGCCGATCTGGTGATCTGCATCGGCTACAGCCCCATCGAGTACGACCCCGTGCTGTGGAATGGCGACCGGGAGCGGCGCATCCTCCATATCGACGTGCTGCCTGCCGATATCGACAGCAGCTACTGCCCGACCGCCGAGCTGGTGGGGTCGATCCGCGCCAACCTGTTGCAGCTGACCCGCATCATGGGCAATCCGAAAATCCGCCCCCCCGAGGTGGATCGGCTGCTGCAAGGGGTACGCCAGCAGCGACTGCGACTGGCGATGCGGGCCGATGATCTGCACGGCAATCCGGTTCACCCCTTGCGTATCGTGCGCGAGCTGCAGGATCTGGTGCGCGACGACATGACCCTCTGCGTCGACATGGGCAGCTTCCATATCTGGATTGCCCGCTACCTCTACAGCTTCCGCGCCCGTCAGGTGCTGATCTCCAATGGTCAGCAGACCATGGGGGTGGCACTGCCGTGGGCCATCGGTGCGGCGCTGGTGCGGCCGGGGGAGAAGGTAATCTCGGTATCGGGGGATGGCAGCTTCATGCAGTCGAGCATGGAGCTGGAGACGGCGGTGCGGCTCAAGAGCAATATCGTTCACATCATCTGGGTCGATAACGGCTACAACATGGTCGCGATGCAGGAGCAGCAGAAGTATTGCCGCACCTCAGGCGTCTCTTTTGGTCCCATCGACTTCAAACGCTATGCCGAATCGTTCGGGGCGGCCGGGTTTGCGGTGCGCTCGGCCGACGAGCTGCGTGCCACCCTGCGGGCCGCGCTGGCGGTGGAGGGGCCTGCTGTGGTGGCGATCCCGGTGGATTACTCCGACAACCCGGGGCTGATGGCCCAGCTCAGGCCAGAAGTATTGGCATAGTGTGGGCAGCGGTGCTGGCCTGAATCCTTGTGTAAGGGCAGGCAGACCCGCCCATATAGCAAAAACCGGCATCAATGGATGCCGGTTTTTTATTGTTTTGCGGGATGGGTGGCCTTAACGGGCCAGCTGGACGGCGGCGCGTGCGCGGGCCGGTTGTGGGCGCTGTTTGGCTTTTGGCGCGCAGGCCATCTTCAGGCGCAGCCACTCGCGCCACAGCAGCCAGCAGAGCGGCAGGGTGAGCAGCAGCACGGTGGCGGGCTGGGCCATCAGCACCCCATCACGGCCCCACAGTTGCGGCAGCAGGAAGATGAGCGGCAGCAGCAACACGGTTTTGGCGATGGAGATGACCAGCGCCTGACGGTACGTGCCATGGATTGCAGCAGCACTATGCCGAACATGATGATCCCCTCCAGCGGAATAGCGCCGAGGTTGAGGGTCAGGCTGCTGATGGCGGCGGCCAGCAGTTCGGGATCCTTGTCGCCGGTATAGAGCATGGCGACCTGTCCCGGCAGCAGCTGGATGGTGAGCCACACCAGCATGCCGTAGATAAAGGTGAACTTGAGCCCCATCTCCATCAGGTACTTGAGGTTGCGGTGGCGCTTGGCCCCCGCCGCCTTGCTGATCAGCGGCTGAATGCCGAAGGCGAGCCCCTGCAGAATGACGATAAAGACCGCCTCGGTGTAACCGGCCACGGTAAAGCCCGCCAGATCCTTCACATTGCCATACACCATCAGCTGGCTGTTGTGCAGCATCAGCAGCAGGCCGAGGTTGAACTGGGCAATCAGGCTCGGCAGGCCGGTAAAGAGCAGGTGCGGCATGGCGGGGAGGTTGGGCACCAGATCCCGCCAGCTGAGGCGCAGCCGCGCCCAGGGGGTAAAGAAGTAGCCAAGGCCGATCAGGCTCACCGCACCCTCTGCCATCAGGGTGGCTTGCGCGGTCCCGATCAATCCCAGCCCCAGCCGACCCACCATGATGTAGTTGAGGATGATGTTGAGCACGGCGCCGCTGCTCACCAGCACCATGGCCAGTTTCGGGCGGCCATCGTTGCGCAGCAGATAGGGGACCGCCAGATTGCTGGCCAGTAGCAGGGTACCGCCGCCAATCCAGGTGAGGTAGTCACTCGCCTGTTTCCAGGTCTCGGTGCCCTGTTCTATTCCCAGCCCCAGCAGGATATCGGTGTGGGTGTAATAGAGCAGCATCGGTGCAACGCCCCCGAGTCCGGCCAGCAGCCAGAGGGCGTTGACCAGCGCCTGACGGGCCAGCGTGTCGTTTTTCGCCCCTTGCTGGAAGGAGATGGCGGTGGCGGCCCCCATGCTGATCATGGCAGCCAGACCAATCAGCACCATGATGACCGGATAGACCAAGTTGATCCCGGCGAGGCCAGCGGCACCGACATAGTGGCCGACGAAGATGCCGTCGATGAGGTAGTAGGCCCCCGAGACCAGCATGGCAAGAATGGAGGGGAGGGCGTAAGCCCAGAAGCGACGGGTCATGGCCCGTTGCCGCAGTGTTAAATAGGCAGACATATCTGTTCTCTCGGGGAGTTCGATTATCGAACAGCTAGTCTAGATTAATACTTATTTGGTGATAATAAGGGTTTCACTTGATGAATTGCTGAGTATTACTCACTAATCCGGGGTTTTGGTAGTGCGCCTTGAGCATGTCGATCAGGATGCGCAGCCCGCTGCCCAGCTGATGCCGACTGGGATAGAAGAGGTAGAAACCGGCAAAGGTGGGGCACCAGGGCTCCAGCACGGTGAGCAGTTTCCCTTCCGCGACTTTTTGGCTCACCTCCTCTTCCAGACAGTAGGCGAGCCCCAGCCCCGCCTCGGCGGCGCCCAGATAGAGGGCTGGGGTGCTGGTAGTGAGCGGCCCGGTCACTTCGATCTCCAGCATGGTGCCATGGGCGGCAAAGGCCCAGCGATAGTGGTGGTGCGGGGTGAGGCGATATCCGATGCAGGCGTGGCGGCTCAGCTCGCTTGGGTGTTCCGGCGTACCGTGCTCCGCCAGATAGGTCGGGGAGCCCACCACCAGATAACGCTGGGGCGGGCCGAGGGGGATGCCGATCATCTCCTTGGGCAGCAGATCGCCATAAAAGAGCGCGGCATCGTAACCATCTTCAATCAGCCGGGGCATCAGCTCCTGCTCCACTACCTCCACCTGCATCCGCGGATAACGGGCCAGATAGTCGATCAGCACTGGTGCCAGCAGGCTGTCGATGGCGCCGCGGGGGGCGCAGAGCTTGAGCCTTCCCACCGGTTCATCGCTGTTGCGGGCCAGCTCGCAAAGCGCCTCTTCAAGAGTATTGAGGGTGGGGAGCAGCTGCTTGAGCAGCCGCTGGCCCGCTTCGGTCGGTACCACGGCGCGGGTGCTGCGGTTGAGCAGCCGCACCCCCAGACGGGCTTCCAGCCCCTTCAGGCTATGGCTGAGGGCGGAAGCGGAGACCCCGAGTTCGAGGGCGGCCTTGCTGAAACTGCGGTGACGGGCGACGGCGGCAAACACCGCCAGTTCGGCGAGATCGGTACGGGTAATGGTCATCATCAATCAACAAAAAGGCGTGAGTCACAAGGGTACGCCAAGGCCATGCTGCATACAATCCGCGCTAAACGGGTGGCTTGTTGCAAATATGTAGCTGCTCGCAGGCCATTGATTCCAGTGAAACTAAGTTGAATTGTTAAAAAAAACTCACAATAAGGCGCTTTGAGTGTGATCTTGGTCGCCCGAAAGGCGACCAAAATCAAACTTTGGTTGATTAATTCAAAAAAACGCTGTGATTAATAAGGGCATTTAATTAAAGTCAGCCCATCAAGAGTGGCGCACGTTAATCGGTTGTTAAGTGAGACGGGCGCCGACCCTCAGGGTCAAAATCTCGCACTGTTGTTTGTTGCAATCCTGTTGTCACAAGGAGTGATGGCCAGGTTGCCGGGGGGCGAGAGGTTAATATCAAGGATGGACAGCAGGCGTTCCAGGGAGATGGAACCGGGCCAAGGCCCGACCAAACAAGAATCCCATTTTCCTAGATGACAGGAACAACGTATGTCTGACATGAATATTGCAGCTGATGGTCGTTTAGCCAGCAACACCTCCCGCGGCGTCAACAAGGCCGATGTGGTCTGGATGCTGGGTCTGTACGGTACCGCGATCGGTGCCGGTGTGCTCTTCCTGCCAATCAACGCCGGTGTAGGTGGCCTGTGGCCGCTGGTTGCCATGTTGATCCTGGCGCTGCCGCTGACTTTCTTTGCTCACCGTGGTCTGACCCGCTTCGTGCTGTCCGGCTCTACCCGTGATGGCGACATCACTGAAGTAGTAGAAGAGCACTTCGGCAAGACCGCAGGCAAATTCATCACCCTGCTCTACTTCTTTGCCATCTACCCGATCGTGCTGATGTATTCAGTCGCCATCACCAACACCGTCGAGAGCGTGATTGTTCACCAGCTGGGCATGTCTGCACCTCCCCGTGCCGTTCTGTCACTGGCCCTGATCCTCGGTTTGATGGCGGTTGTTCGTCTGGGCGGCCAGGTTATCGTCAAAGCGATGAGCGTGCTGGTATTCCCGTTCGTACTCACCCTGATGGGTCTGGCGTTCTACCTGATCCCGCACTGGAACGGTGCCATCATCACTGAAGCTCCGGCCCTGTCCGACGCCTTCAACGGTGACTTCATCAAGACCCTGTGGCTGGCTATCCCGGTAATGGTGTTCTCCTTCAACCACTCCCCGATCATCTCCTCCTTCGCGGTGGACAACAAAGGTCGTTACGGTGAAGGTGCCGAGAAGAAGTGCAGCAACATCCTGCTGGGCGCCCACGTCATGATGGTGATGACCGTTATGTTCTTCGTATTCAGCTGCGTACTGAGCCTCTCCCCGGCTGACTTGGCTGCTGCCAAAGAACAGAACATCTCCATCCTGTCCTACCTGGCCAACCACTTCGATAACCCGGTTATCGGTACTGTGGCTCCGCTGATCGCCATGGTTGCCATCAGCAAATCCTTCCTGGGTCACTACCTGGGTGCGCAAGAAGGCATGAACGGCCTGATGGCCAAGGCGCTGCGCGAGAAGGGCAAGAACGTTGACACCAAGCAACTGAACAAAGTCACTGCCGTGTTCATGATCCTGACCACCTGGGCCATCGCCACCATCAACCCGAGCATCCTCGGCATGATTGAAGACCTGGGCGGCCCGATCATCGCAATGCTGCTGTTCCTGATGCCGATGTACGCCATCACCAAGGTTCCGGCCATGCGCAAATACGCTGGCAACATCAGCAACGGCTTCGTGACCATCATCGGCCTGATCGCCATGTCCGGTATCATCTACAAGCTGATTGCCTGATAACTCCGGTTACCAAGTTGAATGAAGAAGCCGCCTCGCAAGAGGCGGCTTTTTTATGGCTTTTTGGGGCGGCGAGCGGATGCGGTATCGCTACTTCATCAGCTTCTTCACCTCGTCACTGGCCAGCGCCTTGTTGAATTTGTCCCGCGCCTCTTTCCCCTTGGCGGAGTTGGTAAAGCAGACGTGGAGGGATTTGTCCTCGAGGATCTTGCCGTTGAAGCCGAGGTTGGCGGCAACGTCCTTGAGCTGGGGATCGCTTTCCAGCAGATAGGTCATCACATTCTGGTCGATAACCGCCAGATCGAGCCGACCATTGCCCAGTTTCAGCAGGTTTTGGCTGTCCGAGCTGGTGGCGTCGGCCGAGAGCGCCTTGCTGGCCACCTTTTCGTCAAACTCGGTGGTATTCACATAGCCGGTGACGACACCAATTTTCTTGCCCTTGAGGTCATCAAGGGTCTGCCAGGTGACCGGCTGATCGGCTCGCTGGGCAAAGCCGAGAGGGCCGTTACCTATGGGGTCGGAGAAGAGGCAGCTGCTCTTGGGGTCGAGATACTCGGGGAAATAACCCAGTACCTCGGGGTTGTTGGTCGCCTCGTCCACGGCCCGTTGCCAGGGATAGAACTTGATGGTCAGCGGGTCGCCAGCCAGGGCAAAGGCTGCGGTCACCACCTGACTGCTCTTGCCCTGCTCAGGGAGGCTGGCGCTGGTGTAAGGGGGCCATTCAAGGCTGGTCAACACTGCCGCCTGAGCGGCCGACATGCCGAACAAGGGAAGAGTGGCCAGGGCGAGGTGCTTCCATTTCAGGCTCATAGAGATAACTCCTTGTGGTCAAACACCCCTTAAAGATAGCCCCCGGTGTCGATTGCGGATGCCGGCCATGGCTGACCGGCATCCGTGCCATCTATTTATTGTCGATATTCTCCGACTGCCAGAGGGCATAGCCCTTGCCGGAGGCCGTGGTGGGCAGATCAATCTGCATCAGGTCGTTGCCGATGACGAAGGGGCCCGTGTAGCGGGCGCGCAGATCCTGCGCCAGATCTTTGACCCTGATCTTGCCGTTGAGGCCGATATGGCTGAACACGGTCAGCGCCGGTTTGGCTTCGTTCATTACCCGGGCCGCCTGCTCGGGGGAGGCGAGGTGACCGGCGATCGCCTTGTAGCCGGGGTTGGCCTTCATCTGTTCGGCAGAGGTCATGGAGACGCAGTGCACCAGCAGGTCGGCCCCTTTGGCCTGCTTCACCACTTCGGGGGTGTAGCGGGTATCGCCGGAGAGCACCACGCTGTGGCCGTGATAGTCGATGCGATAGCCGAATGACGGCTTGATGTTGACCCCGTGGTCGTTGTCAAAGGCGGTTACCTTGACCCCGTCCTGGTTGTAGATCACCCCGGCGGTGACCTCGTGGCTGTTGATCTCCACCCCGTCCAGCGGCGTTCCCTCATCCTTGACCCGGGTGGCGATGTCGGTGGCGTAGGCCTGCTGCAAGCCACGGGCGAGAGCTGTGGTGCCTTTGGGGCCGTAGAGTTCCATCGGCGCGTGGCGCTGGCCATAGGCCGGTTGCAGCCAGCCGGTCAGCCAGAGATCCGCCAGCCCGTTGGTGTGGTCGGAGTGAAAGTGGGTGAGGAAGAAGGCGTTGACCCGGCCGATGGGGATATGCAGCTGCCACAGGCGAGTGGCGGAGTTGCGGCCAAAATCGAACACCAGCTTCTGGTTGCCCGCCTCGACCAGAGTGCTGTAGCCGCCCCGGCTGATCTGGGGCACCGGAGTGCCGGTGCCGAGCAGGCTGACCCGAAAGATATCGGGCCGGGCTTGAGTTGCTGAGGCAGGGGCATGGTCGTGGTTGCTGATAAAGCTGCTCTCGGCAGCCTGACTGGCGCCGCTCGCCAGTAGACCGACCAGCAGGGCGGCCAGATAGGTGCTTTTCATGGGAATTTATCCTGTGGGGGAGGGATGGCATCACTGTATTGGTAACTAAAGGTTGAATAAATTGGCTAAAATCCATTTCTTACTAAACTTTTGGTTGTGAATCAGGGCCCTGGTCGCGGGCCAAACGGCCTTGAAACGGGAAAAAAGGAGGGGTTGTGGACCGATTGACCAGCATGCGTATCTTCATCCGGGTGGTGGATCTCGGCTCCTACAGCGCGGTGGCGAGCGAAGAGGGGATCAGCGCCCAGATGGTGGGCAAGCATGTGCTGGGACTGGAGCAGTGGCTGGGGGGCAAGCTGTTTCACAAGACCACCCGCCAGCAGACCCTGACAGAGCTGGGCCAGCTTTTTCTCGCTCGCTGCCAGCGGGTACTGGAGGAGCTGGCACTGACCGAGTCGCTCACCCAGAACCTGCTGGCCGAGCCGGCCGGACGGCTGCGCATCGCCGCTCCCCTCAGCTTTGGCCACCACCGGCTGGTGCCGCTGCTGCCCGCTTTTCTCGACCGCTACCCCAAGCTGGATCTGGATCTGCAGCTCACTCCGCGCTGGGTCGATCTGGTGGAGGAGGGATTCGATGCCGCCATTCGCACCCTGCGCCCGCAGGATGAGGCATTCATTGCCCGTCCGCTGCTGACCCAGCACTACCGTCTCTGCGCGGCCCCCGACTACCTCAATCGCCACGGAGTACCCCGTCATCCGGCCGATCTCGCTCGCCACCAGTGCCTGCACGGCAACTGGGGGGAGCACGAGCGCTGGCAGTTTGTCGGGGGCGATGGTCAGAGCGAGGAGGTGCGGGTAGCCTCGCGCCTGCGCATCAATCACTGGCCAGCCTTGTTGACGGCTGCGCTCTCGGGGGCTGGCATCACCTTGCAGCCCGCCGAACAGGTGCGTGAGCATATCGCTGCGGGGCGTCTGCTGCCGCTGCTTGGTCGCTATCAGAGCCCGGCCAAGACCCTCTACTTCATCTATCCGGCGGCGCGGCGGCAGGTGCTCAAAATCACCCTGCTGGGGGATTTTCTGGCCGAGTCCCTGCAAGCTGGGCCCGAGCCCGAATAAAAGGCTGCATATTCTCGCTGCCGCGCTTAACCATCGTGCTTAACAAAGGGGCGGAGCAGGCCTAACATGGCGGGATGTTTTTCTAGTCGGGACAAAAGGATATGTCTGGGTTGAAAAAGGATCTCGGGCTCTGGCAGGGGATGGGGCTGCTCGCCACCTCGCTGCTCGGCACCGGGATCTTCGTGGTACCGGCGACTGCCGCCTCGCTGGCGGGTGGGGCCTCGCTCTGGGCATGGTTGCTGCTGATTGCGCTGGTGCTGCCCATCGCCTTTACCTTCGCTCGCCTCGGCCGTCGCTATCCCCATGCGGGCGGTGCGCCGCACCTGATTGGCCTCGCCTTTGGCAACGGCGCCGAGCGCTTCTCCGCCTTCCTGTTTCTGGCTGTGCTGCCGGTGGGCCTGCCTGCCGCCCTGATGATTGCCGCCGGCTTCTGGCACGCCATGTTCGAGATGGGGGAGTGGACCCTCTGGGCCATCCAGCTGCTGACCCTGCTCGGGGTCTTTCTGCTGGGGCTGCGCGGGGCGCGCTCCTCCTGCAACCTGCAGTTGCTGATCGCGCTGGCCATTTTGGGGCTCACCCTGCTTATCTGGTTCAAGGGGGAGGTGAGCTGGCGCGATGCGGCCCGGCCGCTGCCGAGCGCGGATGAGTGGCCCCCTATGGCCACTGCGCTGGCGGTGATGTTCTGGTGTTTCGTCGGGCTGGAAGCCTTTGCTCATATGGGGGAGGAGTTCAAGCGGCCGGAGCGGGACTACCCCATCGCCCTGCTCGGCGGTGTACTGCTGGCGGGGCTCATCTACTGGGTACACTCGCTGGTGGTGCTCAAATATGGCCTCTACGGCGATGAGGCGAAAAACGCCACCGCCATCCCCTCCCTGCTGGCGCTGCTGTTTGGCCCCACCGCCAAGTGGCTGGTGGCGGTGCTCGGCTACCTCTCCTGCTTTGCCAGCATCAATATCTACATTCAGGGCTTTGCCCGGCTGATCTGGAGCATGGCGCGGGAAGGCAAGTTGCCCCCCTCGCTGGCCGTGCTCACCGCGCGCGGCGCGCCGCTGCGGGCGCTCGGTCTGGTGCTCGCTATCTGTCTGCTCTGCATCACCCTTATCATCTGGCTGCGACTGCCGCTCGATGAGCTGATCCGCTACGCCAACGGCAACTTCGTGCTGGTCTACCTGCTCTGCATGGCGGCGGGCTGGCGCCTGCTCGGCGGGGTGGGCAAGGGGCTGGCGGGGATAAGCGTGCTGCTCTGCGCCCTGGTGCTGGCGGCGCTCGCCACTCAGGTGTTCTATGCGGTGGTGCTGAGTCTTGGCTACGGCGGCTTCTCGTTGTGGCGGCGTCATCTGCGCCGCAGTCGTCAGCAGGATGCGCTCCCGGTAGCGAAGTAACGTCTCCCCGATGGTCGAAGAAATGAGAAAGCCCTGATGTTCAGGGCTTTTTGATTACGGCATATGGGATGTTCATATGAATACTAGTTGGCACGCTATTTGCCGAAAAGTGCGGTGTCGGATCAACTCAACGGCGATTTATAGCCAAAAAAAGTGGGATCCAGCTCCCGTTTTGCTTAAAGTGATCCCTTCCGATCCCGGTGGTCGGAATGCCCGCAAGGATGCCCTTCAGACGTAAACAGGATGGCCTGGCCAGACTGACTCTCAGAGATGTGATTGCTTCGGTTCTCTTTTTATCTGTCACCTGTGGTGATAGCGCCTTGTTCCGTTCAGTCAGCCCGGGTTTTGCGTCTCTCTCATCGTGCATTGTCACCATCTGCAGCGAGTGAATCATGAGCGAATCGGTTTTTGAGATCCACGACTGGACCCTGAGCGTTGACGACAACATGTTGTGTCGCCCCGACCGCGAGGTCTACCTCGAACCCAGACTGGTCAATCTGTTGCGGTTTCTGGCCCACAATGCCGGCACCGTGTTTGGCCGCGATGCCCTGATCAACGAGGTGTGGGATGGCGCCGAGGTGACCGATCAGGTGGTGACTCAGTCCATCTTCGAACTGCGCAAGATCCTCAAAGATGGTCGCACCGATGCGACCGACTATATCGTTACCGTGCCCAAGCGCGGCTACAAGTTGGTGGCACCGGTGCGGCCACTACAGGTGGTTTCCGTGGTGATGGCGGACGAGCAGCCCGCGCCCGCGGTCAATACCGCTCTCTCAGGCAACCCGACGCTCTCCGATCTGAGCCCGCCCGCGGCTGAGCAGGATGATGATGATGCACAGCCCAATGTCGCCCCTTTTCCCGCCGGGCCCCTGACCCGCGCCATCTCCACCCATGCCAAGGATGCTCGCAGCCGCTGGAAGATGGTGAGTTTCGATATCTTCGTTGCCATCGTGCTGATCGCCATTGTCAGCATGCTCAGCTACCAGCACACCAGCCCCCAGGTGCATGCCATGCTGGATCCCAATCTGCTGGTGTTCCGCTTTCACTCCGGCATGGATGACAACAACGAGAACGTGCGCCTCGCCGACGGCATTACCCGCGCCCTGATGGGGGAGGTGGCCGTGGCTACGCCGCTGCGGGTGCAGTACGGTGCCACCACTCTGATGGGGGGCATCATGCCCGGCAAGGAGCTGAGTGTGCGGGTCACCCGCCAGCCGCGCGGCACCTATCTCGATCTGGAGTATCGCAATATCAACACCAACCGGGTGCTGTTCAGCCATCAGTACCAGCTCAGTCGCCACAGTGTGCACGGCGTGTTGCAGGCGAGCAGCCAGGATCTGCTGCGCGCCCTCGACCAGCCCGATGCCGAGCCGGGGATGGGCTGGCCGACCGATGATGCCTCCCTGATGGCGATGATGGAGGCGCAGTACTACATCAACAGCCGGGATCCGGTCGCCCTCAAGCGCGGCATCGATCTGCTGGAGCAGGCGCTGATTGCCCATCCGGATCAGCCGCTGCTGCTGGCGGAGCGCTATCTGGCGGGCGAGGCGCTGGCCACCCTGGCGGGTAAATCCGAGAGCGAGCGGCTGCAGGGGATTGGCACTCATCTCGCCAGCGTGGTGCAAAACAGCGGCGCTCTCCCTGCTCGGGTGTGGGAGGCGTTGACCCTGCAGGCGATCCTCAACGGGCAGCAACAGCAGGCCAACTATCTGCTGGAGAAGGCGGCGAGTCGCGGCCGCTCGGTGCTCTATTACATACTGCAGGGCAAGCTGGCGGAGCTGGATGGCCGCCCCGAGGCGGCGGGGGATGCCTACAGTCAGGCCTTTCTGATGGAGGCGACCGAGCAGACCTATCTGCTCTGCCAGCAGCTCGGTTTCTACAGCAATATGGAGAGCCTCACCCCAGCCCTGTTCAATGCGCTGGGCCAGAGCAAGGTGAAGCTCTTCTAACATCGCAGTTTTGGTTCTCCCTGGGTCGGTGCGGTTGCCGACCTCATCCACAGGCTGCCTTCGGGCGGCCTGTGCGGTTTCTGCTTGTCTCAATCCTGCTTGTTTGCCACCGGGGATAGTCGCTCTGGTGCGGCCCGATTTATCCCCCGCAGCTCCCCACTATCCCCACTATCCCCACTATCCCCACTATCCCCACTTGCCTTTGCCTTGCACGCGGCATTCGCTGCACTCGCGTTTGTTCGGCTTCACGCCGTGTGCAGCTTGTGACATCTGCTCATGGTTGGCGGCGGGATAAGCTGTCTGTCTCGACCCATTTCTCATTGCTTACCGGTTATCGCCGTTGCGCTTTACCTCTGAGTTTGGATTGTGATGAGCCGAGCGAAGGGGAAAGCAGGAGGTGAGCGGCCACTCAGGGTGATGATCAGCAGGGCTTCCAAATGGCCGCAAGGGCAGGGGGGCGTAATGGGAGCTGCTTTATCCCGGGTTTATCTGGTCAAAAATATCAAGACGGCGAGATAAGGGGGTTATCAAGGGGCAGAAATGGGGCGGAAGGATATCAAGGTTTTATCAAGATGGTGGTGTGTCATGATGTCAAGGTGCTGTTTTTAAAGTGTTTTTGTCAAAAATAATGAGGCGGCGAAAAAAGTTTCCTCATATTTTTATCCGTTAGCTGGTCTTTATGTTTTCCGGGGATGAGAGGCCTAGTCTGTGCCCATTCTTTGGCGGGGCGTTCCGCCAAATGTGTATGTGACGACCCGACCTTTTATAGAACCGGAGATCTTATGTCCCTAGATACGAGCAAGAAGATTGGCCTTATCGCCTGTACAGGTGTGGTGGCCGGCAACATGATGGGGAGTGGTATTGCGCTGCTGCCTTCGGCACTGGCCACCATCGGCTCCATCTCTGTCTTTAGCTGGGCAATCTGTCTGGTAGGCGCCATGGGCCTCGCCTTTGTCTTCGCCCGCCTTGCTACCAAGAACCCGCAAGAGGGTGGCCCCATTGCTTACGCTGGCGAGATCTCTCCGGTGTTCGGTTTCCAGACCGGTGTGCTCTATTACCACGCCAACTGGATCGGTAACCTGGCCATCGCCATTACCGGCGTCTCCTACCTCTCGGTCTTCTTCCCCATTCTTAACAGCCCGATCCCGGCCGCCGCAGCCACCATCGCTGCCGTCTGGATCTTCACCTTCGTCAACCTGCTTGGCGGTAGTTGGGTGAGCCGACTCTGTACTCTGGGTCTGGTGCTGATCCTGCTGCCGGTTGTCGGTACTGCGGTGATGGGTTGGGGTCATTTTGATGCCACCGTCTACAGCCAGAACTGGAACACCACCAGCGGCAGCGACCTGCATGCGGTCATCAGCGCCGTGCTGATCTGCCTCTGGTCCTTCGTCGGTGTTGAATCTGCCGCCGTCTCTTCCGGCATGGTGAAGAACCCCAAGCGCACCGTACCGCTTGCCACCATGCTGGGTACTGGTATCGCGGGTGTTATCTACATCCTCTCTACCCAGGTGATCAGCGGCATGTTCCCGGCCGGTGAAGTGGCTGCTTCCGGCGCCCCGTTTGCCATGGCCTCTTCCGCCATCTTCGGTAGCTGGTCTGCGCCGTTTGTTTCTGCCTTCACCGCTCTGGCCTGCTTCACCTCGCTCGGTTCCTGGATGATGCTGGTAGGCGAGGCGGGCAAGCGTGCCGCCAACGACGGCAACTTCCCGAAAATCTACGGTGAAGTGGACAAGAACGGCGTGGCCAAGAAGGGTCTGATCCTGGGCTCCCTCAAGATGACTGCCCTGATGATTGGCCTGACCGCCTTCACCTCCCAGTCCGCTCACGCTGCCGATCTCTTCAACGTGCTGACCACAGATGCGGTGCTGCTGACCATGCTGCCCTACTTCTACTCCAGCATTAACCTCATCCGCTTCGAGGGCATGACCTCCCGCAGCATCGGCGCGATGATCTTCTCCGGTGTGGCCTGTGTCTTCTGTCTGGTGGCCCTGATGGGTGCCAAGGGTTCCAACCTTACCGCTACCTTCGTGGTGTCGCTCATCATCCTGATGTTCTACGCCAAAAAACAGGGTCTGCGTCAGCACGACGCCCTGCTGAGCGAACAACCCAGCAACTAATTCCCCCTTTTATCTTCCGAGCGCTCTTCACTCACCATCCCTGATGGAGAGCGCCCCATTACGTGTGGAGCATCAAGATGAATATCATTGCCATCCTCAACCACCTGGGCGTTTTCTTTAAAGAAGAACCCATTCGCCAGCTGCAAGCCTCCCTCGAGCGCAAGGGTTTCGAGGTTGTTTATCCGGTCGACGTCGCTGACCTGCTGAAACTGATTGAGAAGAACCCCCGCGTTTGCGGCGCCATCTTCGACTGGGACAAATACTCGCTGGGCCTGTGCAAGGAGATCCACGATCGCAACGAGAAGCTGCCGATCTTCGCCTTCGCCAACGACCAGTCCACCCTGGATATTCACCTGACCGACCTGCGTCTGAACGTCCACTTCTTCGAGTACCGTCTCGGCATGGCTGACGACATCGCCCTCAAGATGGGTCAGGCCACTCAGGAGTATCAGGACGCCATCCTGCCGCCGTTCACCAAGGCACTGTTCAAGTACGTGGAAGAGGGTAAATACACCTTCTGTACTCCGGGTCACATGGGCGGTACCGCCTTCCAGATGAGCCCGGCCGGCAGCATCTTCTATGACTTCTATGGCCCGAACGCGTTCAAGGCCGACGTCTCCATCTCCATGCCGGAGCTGGGCTCCCTGCTGGATCACTCAGGTCCGCACAAGGAAGCCGAAGAGTACATCGCCCGTACTTTCAACGCCGATCGCTCCTATATCGTTACCAACGGCACCTCCACTGCCAACAAGATCGTCGGCATGTACTCCGCGCCGGCCGGCAGCACAGTGCTGGTTGACCGCAACTGCCACAAGTCGCTCACTCACCTGATGATGATGAACGACGTGACCCCGATCTACTTCCGTCCGACCCGCAACGCCTACGGCATTCTGGGTGGTATCCCGCAGAGCGAATTTAGCCGCGACACCATCGCTGCCAAGGTTGCCGCGACACCGGGTGCCCAGGCTCCCCGTTACGCCGTGGTCACCAATTCCACCTATGATGGCCTGCTCTACAACACCGGCTTCATCAAGGAAGCGCTGGATACTCCTTACATCCACTTCGACAGTGCCTGGGTGCCTTACACCAACTTCAGCCCGATCTATGAAGGCAAGTGCGGCATGAGCGGTGCAGCGATGCCGGGCAAGGTGTTCTACGAAACCCAGTCCACCCACAAGCTGCTGGCGGCCTTCTCCCAGGCCTCGATGATCCACATCAAGGGTGACGTGGAGGAAGAGACCTTCAACGAAGCCTTCATGATGCACACCTCCACCTCGCCGCAGTACGGCATCGTGGCATCTACCGAGATCTCTGCCGCCATGATGCGTGGCAACACCGGCAAGCGTCTGATCAAGGACTCCATCGATCGCGCCATCTCCTTCCGCAAAGAGATCAAGCGTCTGCGTGATCAGAGCGAAGGCTGGTTCTTCGACGTATGGCAGCCGGACAACATCGACACCGTCGAGTGCTGGAAGCTGGATCCGAAAGATGACTGGCACGGCTTCAAGGACATCGATGACAACCACATGTACCTGGATCCGATCAAGGTCACCCTGCTGACCCCGGGTATGGGTCGTGACGGCCAACTGCTGGAGAAGGGCATTCCTGCTTCACTGGTCTCCAAGTTCCTGGACGAGCGCGGCATCGTGGTCGAGAAGACCGGCCCCTACAACATGCTGTTCCTCTTCTCCATCGGTATCGATCAGTCCAAGGCGATGCAGCTGCTGCGTGCCCTGACCGAGTTCAAGCGTGGTTACGACCTGAACCTGACCATCAAGAGCATACTGCCGAGCCTCTATCGTGAAGACCCGAGCTTCTACGAAGGTATGCGTATCCAGGAGCTGGCGCAGCGCATTCACGAGCTGACCAGCAAGTACCGTCTGCCGGAGCTGATGTTCAAGGCGTTCGACGTACTGCCGGAGATGAAGATGACTCCGCACGCTGCATGGCAGCAAGAGCTGGCCGGCAACGTGGTGGAAGTGCCGCTGCGTGACATGGTTGACCGCATCAGCGCCAACATGATCCTGCCGTACCCGCCGGGAGTACCGCTGGTTCTGCCGGGCGAGATGGTGACCCAGGATTCTCTGCCGGTGCTCGAGTTCCTCGAGATGCTGTGCGAGATCGGTGCCCACTACCCGGGCTTCGAGACCGACATCCACGGCCTCTATCGTCAGGCCGATGGCAGCTACACCGTCAAGGTGCTGCGTTAATCGACAGTGACAACAGTCGAAAGTGACAACAACGGGCCGCAAGGCCCGTTTTTCCCTCCGGAATTCCTGTTCTTATTGCGTGAGTCGCCAACCATGAAGCGAGTGCTCTCCATTCAATCCCACGTAGTCTTTGGCTGTGCCGGCAACAGCGCCGCCGTTTTTCCCATGCGTCGCCTCGGGATCGAGGTGTGGCCGATGAACACGGTGCAGTTCTCCAACCACACCCAATACCGCGAAGGCTGGCAGGGGATGGTGATGCCCGGCGGCCATATCCGTCAGCTGGTAAACGGCCTGGCGGAGATCGGCGTGCTGGCCGAGTGCGATGCGATCTTGAGCGGCTACCTCGGCTCGGCCGAACAGGGGGAGGAGATCCTGGCGGCGGTGGCCCGGCTCAAGGCGATCAATCCGGCCGCCCTCTATTTTTGTGACCCCGTGATGGGTCACCCCGACAAGGGGTGCATAGTGGCACCCGGCGTTGCCGATTTCTTGAAACATCGGGCACTGGCCTGCGCCGATATGCTGGCCCCCAATCTGCTGGAGCTGGAACAGCTCACCGGCCGCGATATCCGCAATGTGCCGGAGGCCATCGAGGCGTGCCAGCAGCTGCGCGCGCAAGGGGTCAAGCTGGTGATGGTCAAGCATCTGGGCAAGGCCGGCTTTGCCATGGACCGCTTCGAGATGCTGCTGGTGTGCGAGGAGGGAACCTTTCATCTCTCTCGCCCACTCTACCCTTTTGCCCGCCACCCCATCGGGGTGGGGGATCTGCTGAGCGCCACCATGCTGGCCAATCTGCTGGCCGGTTGTACCCCGGTAGCTGCGTTCGAGCTTACCAACGCCAGCGTGGATGCCGTGCTGGCTCGCACCTGGCTGGCGGGAGCCTACGAGCTGCAACTGGTGGCGGCCCAGCACGAGATGGCGCTGCCGCAGGTCTCCATTCGGGCGACCCGCCTCTGAGCTGGTTACGCCAACAGCAGAAACAACAAAGCCCTGATCATCAGGGCTTTTTATATTTCAGATTCGGGGAGAGGGCTTAGTCTTGCGGGCTTTTGAGCGCCTTGACCACATCCTCTTTGGGCTCCAGCTCCTTGACCTGATTGAAGATCTCCAGCTCCCCTTGCGGACTGACGGTGTAGGCATCGGCATCCTGATAGCTGCCGCTGCCGGCGCTCTCGATGATGACCACCAGCTCGGGCTGTTTGTCGCCATTCAAATCGACCAGTTTCAGCTCCCGGATAAAGCCGTTACGAGCCATCACCTTGCCATCCTGAAACTCATCCAGTGGAAACTGGGCGTTCTGACCCGAATAGAGTCGCACGTCATAGCTGCCGATGGAGGCGGGCTCACCCACCCCCTGCGCCACCCGGATCACCTGCCCGGAGGGGAGGGTCAGTTGCTTGCTAAATCCCTCTTCGGCTTGTGCTTGCGCCGCCAGCGGCAGGGCCAGCAGTCCTGCCATCATCAATGCTCTGTTCATCTTGCAACCTCTTGCTGTCTCTTGAGTGCAGGCTCCCGGGGAGCCCGCCGTGATGTTGCTACCAGATCTTCACCCGCTTCTGGGGCGGCAGATAGAGCTTGTCCCCCGGCTGGATGTTGAATGCCTCGTAGAAGGCGGGAATGTTCGGCACTACGCCGTTGACCCGGTACTCGGGGGGCGAGTGGGGGTCGGAGCGCAGCAGCATCTGCATCAGCTCGGGACGATACATCCCTTTCCACACCTGCGCCCAGCCGAGGAAGAAGCGCTGTTCGCCGGTGAAGCCATCCAGCACCGGCGCCTCCTTGCCATCCAGCGACAGCTCGTAGGCTTTGTGGGCGATGGTGAGGCCGCCCAGATCGCCGATGTTCTCCCCCAGGGTAAACTGGCCGTTGACGAACTGGCCGTTGATGGGCTCGAAGCGGTTGTACTGGGCCACTAGGCGGCTGGTGCGGAAGCGGAACTCCTTGAGATCTTGCGGCGTCCACCAGTCGCGCATCATGCCGTCGCCGTCGGATTTGGCCCCCTGATCATCAAAACCGTGGCCCATCTCGTGGCCGATCACCCCGCCGATGGCGCCGTAGTTGACCGCATCATCCGCCGTCATGTCGAAGAAGGGGGGCTGCAAGATGGCCGCAGGGAAGACGATCTCGTTGTTGCTCGGGTTGTAGTAGGCGTTCACCGTCTGGGGCGACATGTGCCACTCGTCCCGGTCGACCGGCTTGCCGAGGCGAGCCAGACTGTCTGTGTATTCAAAGGCTTGCGAGCGTTGCAGGTTGCCCACCAGATCATCCGGTTTGATGGCGATGGCGCTGTAATCCTTCCACTTGTCGGGGTAGCCGATCTTGGGGCGGAACTTGGCCAGCTTCTCGAGTGCCTGCGCCTTGGTCTCGGGCGACATCCAGTCGAGCTCCTTGATGCTCTGGCCGTAGGCGGTGCGCAGGTTCTCCACCAGCTGCTCCATCCGCTCCTTGGCCGCTGGCGGGAAGTAGCGGGCCACATAGAGCTGGCCGACCGCTTCACCCAGATGATCGTTCAGTACCCCGAGCGCCCGCTCCCAGCTGGCGCGCTGCTTGGGTGTGCCGCTCAATGTGGTGCCGTAGAAGGCGAAGTTGGCGCGGTCGGTCTCGCTGTCGAGATAGGGGGCGTAGTCGGTCAGGAGTTGCCACTTGAGGTAGGCCTGCCAGTCGGCGATGGGGGTCTGGGCCATCACCTGATCCAGCGCGCTCAGATAGGTCGGCTGACCGATAATGAGCTCCGGCTGGCCAGCAATGCCCGCGGCATTGAGATAAGCCTGCCAGTCGAGATGGGGGGTGAGCCGTGCCAGTTCGCTGGCGGGGCGCTTGTTGTAGTTCTTCTCCCGATCCCGCAGGGCGACATTGTCCCACTGGATGGTGGCGAGCCGGGTTTCGAGGGCCAGAATCCGCTTGGCCTTTCCGCTCGGGTCAGACTCACCGAGGCGGCTCAGCATGGCGGCGATATGCTGCTGGTACTTCTGGCGCAGGGCCTGACTGTCGGGATCCTGCTTGAGGTAGTAGTCCCGATCCGGCAGCCCCAATCCCCCTTGATAGAGGTAGACCGCATAGCGGTCGGGGGACTTGGCATCGGCGTCGATCCAGATGCCGAACGGTGCGCCGCCGCCCATGCGGCCACTTTGGGCAAAGGCGCGGGCCAGCGCGGCCTGATCACCGATCCGGTCGATGTCGGCCAGCGCCGGTGCCAGCGGAGTGAGCCCCTTGGCGTCACGGCCAGCCTGATCCAGATAGCTGGCGTAGAGATCGCGGATCTGCTGGGTCGGCGTGCCGGTGGCGGCCTGTTGATGGACCAACCCCTCGACCAGCACCCGCACATCGGCGAGGGATTTGTCCCGCAGCATGTAGAAGGCGCCATCGGCGGGGCGATCGTCGGGGATCTTGGCGGTGGCGAGCCACTTGCCATTGACGTAGCGGAAGAAGTCATCGCCGGGTTTGACCCGGGTATCCATATTGGCCAGCGCCAGCCCGGAGTGTTTGGCGGATTCTTGCGGTGCCTGACTGCAGCCAGCCAGCAGGGCCAGTCCAATCAGGCCGGCCAGTAAGCTTTTCTTATTGTTCATCTTGTTTGATTCCAATTCGGGTTGTTTGCTTCCCTGCCCATCTTCCTTGCTCCAACCGGTTGTGCGACCGTCTTGCGGTCTGCCTGGTGGAGAGGGCGGGCGAGCCTCACTCTAGCAGCAGGGTTGCAGCTTGATAAGCCCGACTCTGCTAAGATCGGCCGGTCCGTTTTGGGGAAGCCTATGATTTCTCATCTTTATTCTCGCTTTTGTCTGACTATGCCAGCGCCGGAAGGTTCCACCGGTCTGCTGGTGGCCTTCAGTGGCGGCCTCGACTCCACCCTGCTGCTGGTGCTGGCGGCCCAGTATGCCCGCGAGCATGGCCTGCTACTTCGCGCCCTGCACGTGCACCACGGCCTCAGTCCCCATGCCGATGAGTGGGTCGCTCATTGTGAAGCCGTGTGTCAGCAATTGGCGGTGGAGCTGCTGGTCGAGCGGGTGACTCTGATCCGCGGCAATGGCGAGAGTCTGGAGGCGCAGGCCCGCACCGCCCGTTACCAGCGGCTGACCGCCCGGATGCGGGAGGGGGAGTGGCTGCTCACCGCCCACCATCAGGACGATCAGCTGGAGACCCTGCTGCTGGCCCTCAAGCGCGGCGCCGGTCTGCGTGGCCTGGCGGGGATCCTGCCAAGCCAGCCCTTTGCCGGCGGCCTGTTGCTGCGGCCGCTGCTCGATATGAGTCGCGCCGAGCTGGCCGAGGCGGCAGCGAGCCTCCCCTTTGGCTGGGTGGAGGATGAGAGCAATCAGGATGTGAGCTATGACCGCAACTTTTTGCGCCAGACGTTTATCCCCCAGCTCAAGGCGCGCTGGCCCGCCATGGCCCAGACCGCGGCACGCAGCATGGCACTGTGCGCCGAGCAGGAGGCGCTGCTGGAGGAGCTGGCCGAGAGTGACTGGCAGCTTGCGGGCGAAGGGGAGGCGCTCCATATCGGCCCGCTGCACGTCCTTTCATCCACCCGGCGCAACAACCTGCTGCGCTACTGGATCCGCCGTCAGGGGGGGGAGATGCCATCCCGCGAGCAGCTTGCCCGGTTGTGGCAGGAGGTCGCGCTGGCGCGCGGCGATGCCAATCCCCGGCTCAACTGGGGGCGCCAGAGCTGCCGCCGTTTTCAGGAGCGGCTCTATCTGGTGAGCCCTGACCTGCAGCCCTGCCATCAGGTATTGCCGCTGACCGTGGGTGAGCCGCTGACCCTGCCAGACGGGTTGGGCGAGCTGGTGGTGCGCATGGCGGAGCACGGCGAGGATCTGCTGCGTTCCCCCCGGCCGGACGAGCCGCTCTCGGTGCGTTTTCAGGTAGCGCCCGGGATCCCCCTCAAACCGGTGGGGCGAAGCGGTAGTCGGCGGATGAAGAAGCTGCTGCAGGAGTATGGCGTGCCTTCGTGGCAGCGGGGGCGCATCCCCATCCTCTACTATGGCGAGCAGGTGGCGGCGGTGGTGGGGCTCTTTGTCTGCGACGGTTTTATGGCACAGAGTGCCGGGCTGGTCTGCCACTGGCAGGGAAACGGTGCCGCCCCGGTTCTGCCCGAGCAGGATCTTGCCTGAGGTGATCTCGGTGTGAGGGAGGATTAGCCCCAAAAAAGAAGCTCCGGTCACATGGCGCGCATGTGCCGGAGCAAAGAAGAGTTCGGGATTATTCGTTAGGGCTGGCCTTGCCGGCTTTTTTGCGGGCGTAGAGGTGACTGTCGGCTGCCTCGTAGAGGCTCGGCACATCGACCCCGGATTGCCAGCTGGCGGCGCCAAGGCTGCATCCGACCGAGAAGGTGCTGAGCTCCTTGTTGGTCATCAACATATGCTGCAGTCGCAGCCAGACCGGGCGCCACGCCTCGGGTTCGGCCGGTTGCAGCAGCAGGGCAAATTCATCTCCCCCGAGCCGGAAGGCTTGATCCGTACTGCGGATGCACCCCTTGAGCAGCTGGGCGAAGCGACTCAGCACCAGATCCCCCACCGGATGGCCCCAGGTGTCGTTGATCTGCTTGAAGCGATCGAGATCCAGCAGCACCAGCACCAGACCGTGAGGCTCGCGGCTGTGCTGCTCGATGGCGCGACCGATAGCCTCGTCAAAGTAGGAGCGGTTGCCAAGGCCGGTCAGGTGATCGAGCCGGACCAGCTGATCCAGTTTTTCCAGCCGCAGATAGAGGGGCAGCAGTAGGCAGAGCAGCTGATGGTATTGCATCAGTACCCGTTGCTGGCTGCCGCTCAGCGGATGTTCCAGCTCGTAGTGGAGCTGGCCGAGCAGTTGGCCGTGCTGACCTCGTAGCTCGAACGGATAGTTGTGCAGGTTGAGGGTGGCCAGTGGCGGGTGCTGGATCAGCACATGGGGCTGGCCACAATCGAGGTAGAGACCGTGGATCCTGACAATTCTTGCCGCACGATCGGCAAAAGTTGTCAGCAGACCGCCGAGATCGCTCTGCCCCAACAACTGCTCGAGCAACTGGTTGCGTTCAACGCTGGGCAACGGCGTGAGCCGCTCCATCTGGCGAACCCACTGCTCGATGCCATGGCTAAAGCCATTAAGTGACGACGTATTTTCCATGGTCTTCCACCTGTAACACCTGACTACTGTCTCCTCCTTGCAATTGGCATGCCCAATATATCTTTCCTGCCCGCCAGATCGACTGACTAAGCTTAAGTCGATAAAAGGAGAGGAAAATTTGTACACCGACCTGTTGATCCTGCTGTTCGCCGCCGTCCTGCTGGTGGCAATTTTCCGGCGCCTCGGCTTGCCGGTCATCCTTGCCTACCTGATTGCCGGCGTCTTGCTCGGCCCCCACGGGCTGGCGGTGATCACCGGCCAGTCGATCATGCAGACCATTGCCGAGCTCGGGATCGTCTTTCTGATGTTCTCGCTGGGGCTGGAGTTCTCCCTGCCGAAATTGCTGGCGATGCGGCGATTGGTGTTGGGGGTCGGGATGTTGCAGGTGCTGCTCACGTCACTGCTCTTTTTCGCCATCGGCTGGTGGTGGGGGTTGGGTCTGGCCCAGTCGCTGGTGGTGGCGGGGACGCTTGCTCTGTCGTCGACGGCGGTGGTGATCAAGCAGCTCGGCGAGCAGAAGCAGCTCCATACCCGCCGCGCCCAGCTGGGGGTGAGCGTGCTGCTGTTTCAGGATCTGGCGGTGGTGCCCCTGCTGGTGATGATCCCTATCCTCGCCCAGCCGGAAGTGCAGGGGAGTGCGCTGGCCGCCGAGATCGCCTGGGCCACCCTCAAGGGGCTGTTTGCTCTATTCACCCTGCTGGCGGTGGGCAAGTGGTTGCTGCCGCTGCTGTTTCACGAGGTGGCGCGAGCCCGCTCCGACGAGTTGTTCGTGCTGAGTGCCCTGCTGGTGGCGCTGCTGGCTGCCTACATGACCCATTCGCTCGGGTTGTCGATGGCGCTGGGGGCGTTTCTGGCGGGGATGATGCTGGGGGAGTCCCACTACCGTCATCAGCTTGAGGTAGACATCAAGCCCTTTCGCGACGTGCTGATGGGGCTCTTCTTTATCACCATCGGCATGGCCATGGAGTGGGAACTGGTGGCGCGGGCTTGGTGGCAGGTACTGATCTGCGTGGTGTTGCTGGTGCTGTGCAAATCCCTGCTGGTGCTGCTTGCCGGGCGGCTGATGGGGGAGCGCAAGCGCGACAGCATGGCCGCCGGTATCATGCTCAGTCAGGTGGGAGAGTTTGGCTTCGTGCTGCTGGCACTGGCACTGCACCACGGCCTGCTGGATCAGCAGCTGGTCTCCCTGCTGATCGGCATCGGCATCATCTCCATCGCCATGACCCCCTGGCTGGTGACCCAGGCCCATTCGCTGGCCCGCAGCCTGACCGATCCGGCGCTGCTGACTCGCTCCGAGGTGGCACAGTCGGGCCTGAGCAAGAGCCAGCACGTCATCATCGCCGGGTTTGGCCGGGCCGGGCAGACCTGCGCCCGCTTCCTCAAACTCGAGGAGATCCCCTTTTTGGCGCTCGATCTCGACCCCGAGCGGGTGAGTGAGGCCAAGCTGGCGGGAGAGCAGGTGGCCTTCGGCGATGCAAGTCGGCGCGATATTCTGCTGGCCGCCGGGCTGTTGCGGGCACGGCTGGTGATCATCACCTTCGATGATCGCAAGCGGGTGGCGGCGATGCTGGCGCTGATCCGCGAACTGGCGGGGGATCTCAAGGTGTTGGTGCGCACCCGGGATGACAGCTTTCTGGAGCAGTACAAGCGGGCGGGGGCCTTCGAGGTGATCCCCGAATCCCAGGAGGGGGCCCTGATGCTGGTCTCCCACCTGCTGGTCAATTGCGATATCCCCCTCGGCCGGGTGATCCGGCGCATGGAGCACGAGCGCAGCAGCCAGTACCGCTTCCTGCACGGCTTCTACTGGGGGGATCAGAGCGCCAGCAATCTGGAGGCAGATCAGTTGCTTGAACGTCTCCACCCGCTGCTGCTGCATGATCAGGCGTGGGCGGTAGGCCGTGAAGTGCGCGAGTTGCCGCTCGATGAGGTGCGGATCAAGGAGGTGCAGCGCGGGGATCAGAGCCTGGAGCCCAGACCCGAGCTGGTGCTGGCGGCTGGGGATCGGCTGATCCTGTTTGGTACCGTGGTGGCGATGGAGCAGGCGGAGCAGCGTTTGCTGGAGGGGCGCTGAGTCCCCTCGCACTCATCGGCAGCCCCCTTTACTCACGCTCTTTTGGTAGCCCTTCGATATCGAGGAAGGCGACGACCCGCTCCCGCTCCCTCAGGGTGTCCTGATAGCCCAGCTTGATCAGCTGCTGGCAATAACCCGGATAGAACATCAAAAAGCTGGCCAGACTGCTGGTCTCATCCCCCTTCACGCCCAGCACCCGCAACAGGCGGCGCAACTTTAGCGGCAGTTTGCGCAGGTAGGCCAGTGCGATGGTGTCGAGATCCTGACTCGGTTTCAGCACGCAGGTCTCCACCCGTTTCAGCTTGAGGCGATTGCGCTCCCGCTCAGGGATCAGATCCAAGGTCTGATTGATGCGCCACAGCCGCTCCAGATCGGAGTTGAGGGTGTCGGTAAAGACCGTATCGAGCAGATGGCTGGCGATATTGGAGCTGGTGAGATGGCCGTGGTGATGGGTCGGCGCCGAGTGCGCCGGCGGATCCAGGGTAATCAACAGGATCCGCTCCGCACCCAGATGGATGGCGGGGCTGAGCGGGCTCAGCTGGTGGATGGATCCGTCGCCGTAGAACTTCTCGCCGATCCGGGTGGCCGGAAAGACGAAGGGCAACGCCGAGGAGGCGAGCAGGTGCTCCGATGTAAGCACGGTGCGTACCCCGCGCCGTCTGGCTCGCTCCCAAGGATGGTGGTCGGCTCGCCCTTGAAAGAAGGTGGTGGAGAGGCCGTCATCGTAATCCGATGCCGTGATAGCCAGCGCCTCCAGACTGCCGTAGAGGATGTTGTCATCGATGCGGTGATAGTCGATGAGCTGATCCAGCAGGCGGTGCAGCGGCGCGTTGTCAAAGAGGTGAAAGGCGTGGTTGGTGTGGGGATTGATCAGCCCCGCCGACCCTTCGTACATCAACCGCCACAGCAGTCGCCCCGGGTGAAAATCGAAGATGTGGTGGGTCTCGAAGCGGCGCCAGACCCACTCCAGCTTGCGCACCCCCAGATGGAAGCAGGAGGCATAGCAGGCGAGCGCGGTGACATTGATGGCCCCCGCCGAGGTGCCACACAGGATGGGAAAAGGGATGCCGAGATTGCGCGGGTAGAGCTCCGCAATCGCCTTGAGGGCACCGACCTGATAGGCGGCGCGAGCACCGCCACCGGTGAGCAACAACGCTGTATTGGGTCTGGCCATATGCTGGCGCCTTATCGTGTTCTGACAAGAATGTTCCCACTGACAAGTTAACTATAAGGCGCTGTATCAAATATAAAAACGGGCGCTCGCCCGTTTTTTTCATGGCCCCATGTCAAAGGGCGCGGTGAGGATTTTCCGGCCGAGCCAGCTGATCGAAGGCGGCGAATACCGGGGCGCTGGCGAGGATGCGACCGTGGCCCAGTCCCCGGGTGCTCACCAGCCGGGTATGACCATCCTGACTGGCCCGCAAGGAATCGCCGTGCGGGGCAAACCTGTCCTCCTCGTCGTGCACTATCATCGCCGCGCCGCTGCGACTGGCGAGACGACCCAGTGGATCGACCGTGCTCAAGGGGTGCTGGTACTCCTGCTCAATCTCCTTGACCACCGCATCAAACAACCGGATGGAGTAGCCGGAGCGCGCCACCATGCCGTAGAGCTGGGGCACATAGTCGAGCACCGGTGAAATCAACAGCAGCGGCAGGGTATCGATACCCGGCTGACGGCTGGAGAGAGTGACGGCGCCCCCCATGCTGTGGGCGATGACCCCGTGCAGCGGGCCTACTTCGCTGGCCAGCTTTGTCGCCAGCTCGTCGAAGGCGCGTACGAAGCGGGGCAGGTGGCCAGTGTTGCCTGCGCTCTGGCCGTGGGCCGGATGATCGTAGGCAATGGCGGTGAAACCCTGCGCGGCGATATGGCTCATCAGCGGATAGAACTGGCTGGCGCTGCCGGACCAGCCGTGCATCAGCAGCCACAGCGGCCCCTGACCGAGCCGATAGCTCATCAATACCCCTTCGCTGGTATGGACGGCCTGCTTCACCAGGCCCGCTGGCTCTTGGCCATTCCGCTGGTTGCGCTGGGGGGTGAGCAGCAACTTGCTGGCGGTGCGCTTGGCATGGCTGGGGGCGAGTCTGTGGTGCAACCGGGTGCCGATCCCCAGCAGCCATTTGCTCGGGCTGAAGCGGCGGGTGTTGAAGTAGATCTTGCTGCTCATGGTCATCCTGTGGTTTTTATGTGCGAACGGTCGTGCTTTTTTGTCGGTTTTTAAAAATTCGTGTTGAACGGATGCCAAAACATCAGCGCCAGCTGCTCAGCAGAGCGTCCACTTCGGGCCAGAAGTGGCGGGCCGGATCCTGACACAGTTCGAGATCGGTGAACACCTGATCCGCCAGATAGAGGCCATAGAGGCGATAAACGGCGCGCCAGGGATCCATCTCCTGTCGCCACTCACCAGCGGCCTGCCCCTGCATCACCTGACGGGCCAGATAGTCGAGCCAGAAGCGCACCAGTTGCCGGGCAGCTTGCTGCACCAGGCTCTTATGCTCATGGCCATCCTGCGCCGAGGTCCAGGCGTCGAGGAACATGCAGCGTCCGGCAAAGCAGTGGTTCCACGCCTGCCAGGCGCGCAGCAGGGCGATCAGCTTGTCGTGCTGGCTCTGGTGCTCCTGCTGACGTACCGGCTGGATCACCCGCAGCCGGAACACCTCGGCGGCGTACTCCAGCACGGCGATCTGCAGATTGTCTCGGGATTGAAAGTGGGCAAACAGGCCGCTTTTGGACATCTCGCAGGCGCTGGCCAGCGAGCCGATGGTCAGGCTCTCCAGTCCTTGCTGGCTCGCCTGCTCGAAGGCAGTCTGCAAAATGGTTTCCCGGGTCAGGCGCCCCTTGCTCATCACTCTCTCCTCGTTGGCGCTGGCAGCATAAAGTACGATCGTGCTAATTGTCGAGCAACAAATAGCCAGCATGGCTGGCTATGTCGTCTCGCGCGTGTCACTGCGCGCAGGGGTCAGCTCTCCTTGATATCGAGCTGTTGCAGGGCGATGACTGCCTGAGTGCGGTTCTTTACGCCCAGTTTTCTGAAGATTGCGGTGATATGGGCCTTGATGGTGGCCTCGGAGACGTTGAGCTCCCAGGCGATCTGCTTGTTGAGGCTGCCATCGCGCAGCATGATCAGCACCTTGTATTGCTGGGGAGTGAGGCTGGCCAGCTTGCTGGCGAAATCGGGGCCGTCTTCCGATTCAGGATGGAGCGAGATGCCTTCCGGCACCCAGTTATCCCCCCGATCACCGTATTGAGGGCGTTGACCAGCTCCTTCATCGGTACCGATTTGGGAATGAAGCCGAGCGCCCCGAGCCGCAACACCTGCTGGATGATGGCCGCATCTTCCGAGGCGGAGACCACCACGATGGGCAGGTCGGGATACTGGCCGCGCAGGTGGGCCAGCCCCTCGAAGCCATTGGCCCCCGGCATCTTGAGATCGAGCAACAACAGGTCAACTTCGGGGTGCTCGCCGAGCAGGCTGGTCAGGCTGTCGATGGAGTCCGCTTCCAGCAATTGAGCGTCGTTGATGGCCATGTGAACCGCTTGGTATAGGGCGCCCCGAAACAGGGGGTGGTCATCTGCGATGACGATGGTAAATTGGCTGTCCATATTTCGGTTAATGGCTCACATTGTTGCTAACTGATTGTTTTGAAAAATCAAACTAGCATCGCTCACCAAGAGGGTCAAACCCGCCGGTGCGCAAATGTGAAGCGACCATCGGATGTTTTGCCATCAGGGCAGATCGGCTGGTCGCAGGCAACTCATGCAGGAGGCAACAGATGGGATCCTTGGTATTGGCGGTGGGCACCGGCTCCACCTGGGCGATGCGGGCGGCACTGGTGCTCGCCATGAGCGGGTTGACGTGGCAGGAGCAGGTGTTCGATCTGGAGGATGCCAAGTCGCTGGCGCGGCTCAAGCGGCTGGCACCGGCCGGTCTGGTGCCCTGGCTCGAACACGATGGCGTGCGGGTTCACGACTCGCTAGCCATCGCCGAATATGTTCACGAGCTCTGCCCCGACCGCCAGCTCTATCCTGTTTCGCTGGCCGAGCGGGCACAGGCTCGCAGCCTCTGCGCCGAGCTACACGCGAGATTTCGGCAGATCCGTTCTCTGCTCCCTTTCTTTCTTGGGGCGCCAACCCGTATCGATCCCCCGGTGGCGGCGGTCGGTGAGCTGGCCCGTTTGCAGGAGATCTGGTCGCAGGCGCGGGGCCCTTTCTACTTTGGCGAGGCGGGCATTGTCGATGCCTTCTATGCGGTGATGGCCTATCGGCTGGCCAGCTACGGCATCCTGTTGCCCGGTCAGGCCGGAGCCTATCAGCAGGCGCTGCTCTCTTGGCCTCTGTGGCAGGAGACCCTGCTCAAGGCGCGGTTGCAGTGGCCGGTGGCGGCGGGCCAGTCACAGTGAGCCTTGGCAGATAGATAAACGAGAGAGGGGCGCCAGTGGCTCCCCTCTCTGTTGCTGGTATATATGGCCCAAGAGTTACTTCTGCCGACCGGCAAAGACCACCACCACCTTGTCATCCCCCTTCTCCCGCACGAAGGCGTAGGGGGCATCCGAGAGTTTCTGGTGGCTGCCTGCCGCAATGGCCGGATGTGCGGCGCGGAACTGGCCCAGTTGCTGCCAGTGCTTGACCAGCTCGGCCTTGTCTCCGCTAGCCAGCTCCTGCCAGTTCATGTCCGAGCGCAGTGCCTGATCGAACACCCCGCCATCCTTGGCCAGCCCGCGCCCTGACTCGTCGCCATAGTAGAGCTGGATGCCGCCTGGCAGCAGCATAAAGCTGTTGGCGACCCGGCGCTGTAGCGGCACATCCTGATAGTCGCCAAAGAACAGCTTGGTGTCGTGGGAGCTGATGTAGCTCAGCACGTTGAACTCGGGATCCTGATTGATGCGGCTGGCGTAGCTAGCATAGGTGGGCTCGGCGCTGGCCATGCACTGAGCCTGTGACAGGGCGAATTCGCGCTGATAGTCGAAGTTGATCAGGGAATCGAAACCGTTCTGATACCAGAAATCCTTGGCGACCCCGTGATCCCATACCTCACCCACCATGTAGAAGGGCAGATCGTCGAGGGCCTTGTCCGGGTTGGCAGCTTTCCACTCCTTGAGCGCAGCGGTGCCCGCCTGCTTGAGCTTGGCCCACACCTCGGGCTCCAGATGCTTGACGGTGTCGGCGCGGAAGCCGTCGATGCCAAAGCGGCGCACCCAGTCGGTGTGCCAGGCGATCAGGTAGTCGCTCACGGTAGCGTTGGGTAGCGCCTTGGCGAGGGTATCCTTTTTCGCGGCCAGCAATGGCGGCAGCCCTACCGGTTTGGCCGATTCGGTCAGAAAGTCCGGCAGCCCCGCCACCGAGCCGGTGACATCGTCGGTGCCGGGCTGCGGGTAGCCGGGCAGACCGGCGCGCACCCAGTCACCACTCCACCACTTGTTCCACTCGGGTGATTGATAGTCGATGAACTGGTTGTAGCCATGCCAGTTAAGGCCGCCGCTCGGGCGCCACTGGTTCCAGACGGTCGGCAGTTTGCCACTGTTCTGGGTCAGTTCGGTGAGCCCCAAATCCTGCAAGTCGGCGAGGGTGGCATAACCGGCGTGGTTCATCACCACGTCGAGGATGATCCGCATGCCGCGCTTGTGGGCCTCGTCCACCAGGGTTTTCAGGCTCTCTTCATCGCCGTAGTTGGGGTCAATCTTGGTGAAGTCGAGCGCCCAGTAGCCGTGGTAGGCGTAGAAGGGGAAATTGCCCTGCTCGCCACCGCCGATAAAGCCGTGCACCTGCTCCACCATAGGGGTGATCCAGATGGCGTTCATGCCGAGGCTCTTGATGTAGTCGAGCTTCTCGGTCAGCCCCTTGAAGTCACCGCCATGCCAGGTGGCTACCTCATCCTGACCATCCTTCTGGCGGCCGAAGCTGTGGTCGTTGGCGGGGTCACCATTGTGGAAGCGATCGGTCAGCAGAAAATAGACGCTCGCCTGATCCCAGCTGAACGGTGCTGGCTTGGCTGCCTTGACCGGCTCGAGCAGCAGCAGGCCTCCGCTCTCTTTGGTCGGGGTCAGGGTCATTTTGCCCTGTTTGACCACCGCCTCTTGTTTTGAGTAGGCATCCCTCAGTCGGGTACCGTCTGGCCAGACCCCTTTCAGGGATACAGTGACCGGGCCGCCATCCCAGCTGATGCAGGGCTCTTGTGGTGGCTGGCGTTTGAATTCGCCCTTCTTGGTCGCCCGCAGCACCTTGAGGCTGGGGGTATCCGGGTTGAAGGTGAACTGATACTCCCCGGCCAGCATCACCCGCAGGGTAAAGCTCTGATCCTTGCTGCATTTGTCCATGGGCTGGGCGGTGCCGAAGGGGAGCGGCTTGCTCTCGCTCGGGCCAAAGCTGGTACCGCAACTGTTGTCTGCGTCGCTGATGCGGATCTGGTGGCTCCCCTTGGCAAGAGGGTGAGTCAGCTCCACAGTGCCCTTGTCCAGCGCGATCGGGGTCGTGACCGGCTGACCATCCACATAGAGGTGAACCTCGGGGGCAGCCATCGCCTGTTGGGTGAACAGAGGGGCGGCCAGCAGGGCGAGCCAGATAGGGGATAAGTGATGAGCACGACGCATAAGCCATTCCTTGAGCAGGGCAGTTCGGACAAGGGCCCATTCTAGGAGCAGCAAAGCGCGCCTTGGATCGGCAAAATGCCGATTTGTGACTTCAGTTCAAATGGTTACGTTTTCAAGCCGAGGAAAGTGTGACGGAGAGGAGATGGGACGCTCTGTCGATAAAAATAGCGGCCATAAAAAATGCCGGTCAGGTGACCGGCATTTGGTGTGTAAGGCATCGTCGTCACATCAGACGGTGAAGAACTTGAAGTTGACGAAGGCCACCGCGATGAAGGAAGCCACCATGCCGCTGATGCAGAGCACCGCCGGGCGGATGGCTGGCCAGCGATGGGTCAGCAGAATGATGGCCAGCAGGGTCGGGTAGAGGCCGAACATGTAGCGTGGCATGGCGTTGAGGCCGGTCATCAGCGGGATGGTGCAGCAGATGAACATCAGGGTCGCTTCCGCCCAGCGCTTCTGGCTGAACAGGTAACCGTTCAGGCACCAGCCGAAGATCACCATGATGGAGAGGTAAGCCTTGCGGCCGCCCAGCTCGAAACCGCTCAGCCACCAGTCCAGCGGGCTGTCCATATAGCGACCCCAGGCCACCTGAATGTGTTTGAAGGCGAAGGCATCGCCGGTCAGGTGATAGAGGTAGACCATGTAGGCAAACAGGCCAAAGGGGATCATCCAGAGGGTGAACACCACCTTGAAGGCGCGCTCGGTAAAGCGGAAAAATTCCCGCCAGCCGTAAGCCTGCAGCGCCAGGATCAGCACCGGGAACACCATCATCACCCCCAGGTTGCGGGTGGCGGAGATACAGACCCCCAGCACGGCCACCATCAGCCACTGTTCCCGATAGGCGAACAGGAACATCCCCAGCATCAGCGCCATAAAGGTCGACTCGGTATAACCGGAGACGAAGTAGGCGGAGAAGGGGGAGAAGGCGAGCAGCCAGACGCCGAAGCGGGCGGTATCGTCCCCCAGCTTGAGCTGGCGCAACACCAGCAGCATCAGCGGCAGGCTGGCGAAGAAGGAGATATTGGTAACAATAATGAGGCCGATCAGGCTCTCCACATTGAACAGGTTGGAGATGGCACCGGAGACCATCGGATAGAGCGGCATAAAGGCCCAGTTGGCCGCATTGCCCTTGCTCAGCCAGCGCGGGTAGAGGTCGTATCCATTTTCGATGATGCGCTGGAACCAGACGCAGTCGAACTGACAATAGGCCTGCAGCGGGCCGATGTCGTGGGAGCCATAGAGCTGGACACCGAAGTAGCCCATGCCATACAGCGCCACCCGGCTCAGCATGAAGGCGGCGATGATCATCAGCCAGTCACGACCGCTGATGCGCAGTGACGGGCGATAGGGGAGTGCAGCCCCGGTTAGCGGGGCAGTATTGGTCATATCATTCATCAGGCAAAAACCCAGACGCGAGAGAGAACGTAAGTGAGGACGGTAACGGTCAGGGTGGCGATGACCACCGGCAGCAGACCGGAGAGCCCCGCAAACAGCAGGCCGCTCAGGATCAGGTTACGCACCGCCAGCGAGAAGAGGGCGACCAGCAGAAACTTGCTGGCGGCTCCCTGCTTCTGGAAGGTGATGTAGCGGTGACCAAAGAAGGAGAACCAGAACGCGATGGCAAAAGCCAGCGTGGTAACCAGGTGCTCCGAGATGGTGGGCCAGGTATGAAACAGTGCGATGGAGGTGCCAAGGTCGACGAGGGTAGCCCCCCCGCCGACAAAACCGAAACGTACCAGCCGCCAGAATTCCTCGCGGGAGATCATTGAGGCGCCTGCTCCTGCTGCTCTTGCGGGTTGCTGTCAGCGCTCTGCGGTTTGGCCGCATCCTGCTTGGCATACTGGCCATAGACCCCTTCAATGAGGTAGACCGGGCGCTGTTTCACTTCCACGAACATGCGGCCGATGTACTCGCCGATGATGCCGAGCGACAGCAGCTGGATACCGCCGAGGAACAGCACTACAGACATCAGGGAGGCGTAACCGGGCACGTCGATGCCGAAGAAGACCACCTGGGTCACGATCTTGAGGATGTAGAGGAAGGCGACGAAGGAGACGCCGACACCCACATAGCTCCAGACCCGCAGCGGCCAGCTGGAGAAGCTGAGCAGACCGTCGAGCGCGAAGTTCCACAGTTTCCAGTAGTTGAATTTGGTTTCACCGGCGTGACGGGCCGGGCGCTCGTAGGGGACGCCAACGGCACGGAAACCGGCCCAGGCAAACAGACCCTTCATGAAACGGTTGCGCTCCGGCAGCAGCTTGATCGCCTCGACCACTCGACGGTCGATCAGGCGGAAGTCACCGGCGTTCTCCGGCAGCTTGGTGCTGGTGGAGAGGGCGTTGAAGAAGCGGTAGAAGCCACCGGCAGTCAGGCGCTTCATCGGGGTATCGGCACTGCGATCGACGCGGATGCCGTAGACGGTGTCATAGTCACCGGTCTGCCACAGTTTGACGAATTCCAGGATCAGGGCGGGCGGGTCTTGCAGATCCACGTCCATTGGCACGATGGCATCCCCTTTGGCCTGATGCAGACCTGCGGTCAGGGCCGCTTCTTTACCGAAGTTGCGTGCCAGGTTGACAAGGGTTACGCGCGGATCGCGGGCGATGGCCTGCTCGACCACTTCACGGGTGCGGTCACGGCTGCCATCGTTGACGAATACAATTTCAAGCTGGTCTTTCAGCGGGGCCAGTTCGTTGTCTATCGCGTTGATGAAGGCATCGATGCTCTCTTCCTCGTTGTAAACGGGAACGACCAGAGAGAGTCGAAAATCTGGATGCGACATAAGAACGTCCTTATTTGGGATAGTTGTTTTTATAAAATGGTATTCGGGGCAAGGATCACTGGGCTACGGTCAAACGTACCGACTGCACATTGATGGGAGTAGGTGCCGAGAGCGCCAGAAAATTGGGGCGCTTGGGATCTGCCGTGAGCGAGTCACCGGGCAGACTGAGGCGGATTTCGTTGATGCCCGCTTTGGCCAGTTTCACCGTGGTGGTGAAGTCGTGACCCAGCGCCACTTTCAACAGGGCACCGGCTTCCGGGCTGTTGATGCGGGCTTGTACGGTAAGCTGATCCGGATTGGCCGCCTGCTTGGGTAGCACAAAGTAGAGACCGCCCTGACCGCTGAGCAGGGTACCTTCGTCGCTCGGCTTCTTGGCCCAGCCTTCGCTGGAGAGGAAGCGGCTCGGCTTGGTCAGATTGAGCTCGTTACCAGGCTGATAGGTCATGCTGGAGTTGTGTTCCCAGAAGCGTGTCTTGCCTTCCAGATAATAGAGTTTGTAGGCCAGGCTCACGTTGGGGTGAGCAGCCAGATAGAGGGTGTAAAGATAAAAACCGCTTAACGCCAGAATGGCAGTCAAAAAACCGAACTTTTTGTACGTCATATCACTCTCTATGCCTGACAGAATGGGTAGGCCGATGTCGCGCATATGCTAATCCAATTGCAAAAAAAGCATAGTGGATCACAAAAAAATATTTGGTCACATATTAACCCCTTTTTACCCCTGTTCCAAACGTTGCTGTTTCCCGGTTAAACAGGTCTGGCGGGGCGCCGGTTGCCAGTGGCGCTCCGGCAGGGCAATTGGCAAATAGACGCGCTTTGCTGCGTCATTTTCTAGCGGATGCGATAGTCATCTGGCCTCTATCGCCATTTTGCAGGGGGCGATTTATGATGACTCACCTATTCGTCAAGGATGACATATGAAGTGGCTCTCTTGCTGTCTGCTGCTTGGATTATGGGCGCCAATGGCATTGGCCAAGGCCCAGTGTCCCGAGCCCATTCAGGTCGGTTACGATAACTGGCCCCCCTACCATTATTACGAAGCCGACTCACCGCAAGAGGTGCGCGGTTATGCCGCCGAGGTGCTGACGGCTGTGCTCACTTCCATGCACTGCAAGGTCAACTATGTGGAGCTGCCCTGGAAGCGGGTACTGCACGAAATGGAGCATGGCGAGATAGACATGGCGATGGAGGCGAATATCAATGATGAGCGCGCCCGTTATGCCTGGTTTTCCGACTCCTACAACCCGGGGCGCACCTTGCTGTGGATCCGCAAGGGCAGCCACTATCCCGAACAGGATCTGACGAGCTGGCTGGCCAGTGGTTACTCCCTCGGCGTTACCAAAGAGTACTTCTATGGTGAGGAAGTGATGTCGCTGCTCGCTCGCTATGCCAAACAGGTGAGTGCGGTGAGCGACCAGCAAAATTTTGAGAAGCTGGCCCGCGGGCGGATCGACGGTTTCCTTGGTGACATGCTGGCTACCCCCAGCGCCCTTAACAAGGAGGGGATGGGCGGTCTGTTCACCAGTCACCCCATGGTGGTATCTGAATCGCCAAGCTTCTTTATGTTGGGCAAGCGCAGCTTTTCGCCGCAATTCTTGCAACAATTCAATCAGGCGTTGGCGCGGTTCAAGGAGACAGATGCGTATGACATTATCTGGCAGCGTTATGCCCCCGGGCGCTAGCAAAGTATTGGCCGTTCACGCATCATGAGCGGCCTGAGCATCGGGTCTGCTTGTCAGGCCCGACAGAGTGAACAAACCGTTTTGAGGTACCCATGGGGATGAAGTATTGGCTGGCCCTTGCCAATCTGGTGTGGCTGGGATGTTTGCCCGCTGGCGCGGTACATGCAACCGAAGCACAAGTCGTGGTGGCGGCCAGTGAAACCGGACACGACTGGTATCAGGGCAGTCAGGCCGAACAGGCCCGTGTCGAGCTGGAGCAGCAGTTGCAAGAGGCTGTGCTTGCCCAGCTGCACCCCGATTTTTTCACGCTGTGGAAGCGCCTGCAGGCCACCCCTGCAGACAAGCGTGGTGCCATCTATGACGACATTTTTACCAAGCTGAGCCGTTTCCAGCACGCCTGGCGGGGGATGGATCTGGTCTCGCGCGAGCAGATGAAGACCCTCAAGCTCGATTTGAACCGCCCTGTAGTGACCCAACCCAGCGATGATGACCTGCTCACCCAGGTGAAATCCCTGCGCCCTCAGGTGGCGGAATACGAGGCGGTGCGGGCCAAAGTGCACAAACTGCTGGCAATGCCGATGGCCAGCAAGTGGCCAACCCTCGATATGCCGACCCTGCGTGCCGGAGAGAGCTCAGCCGAGCTTGGCCAAATCCGCGCCATGCTCAACGAGCTGGGCGACAGCGCCCCGAGCCATGGTGATCAGATTTACGATGGTGATACCGAGCAGGCCATCAAGCAGTTCCAGCGTCGTCACGGTCTCACCGCGGACGGCATTATCGGTCGTCAGACCCGCTCCTGGCTCAATACCGGCCCGCAAGTGCGCGCCAGCCTGCTGCTGCGCAACCTGTGGCGTCGTGATCTGGTGGATCAGCTCGCCGGTGGCCGCTACGTGCTGGTCAATATTCCCGACTACCGTCTGAGCGTGGTGGAGTCCGGCAACGAGGTATTCACCAGCCGGGTCATCGTCGGCAAGGAGCAGCGAGCCACGCCCATCCTCGCCAGCGAAATTCGCTCCATCGTGCTCAATCCCTCCTGGCATGTGCCGCGCTCCATCCTGAGCAAGGACATCCTGCCCAAGCTGGGTCGGGATCCCGCGTACCTGAGTCGCGAGCAGTTCGAGGTGATCGACAGCGAGGGCAACCCGGTCCAGTTCACCGAAGAGGGGTGGCATCAGGCGCTGGCCGCCGGTTTCCCCTATCGCCTGCGGCAAAAGCCGGGGGATCATAATGCGCTGGGGCGCTACAAGTTCTACCTGCCCAACAATGACGCCATCTATCTGCACTCCACCCCGCGCAAGGCGTTATTCGAACAGGGGGCGCGCGCCTTCAGTTCGGGCTGCATCCGGGTGGAACATGCGGACGATCTGGCCGAGCTGTTGTTGGCGGACTCGCGCTATCAGCCGGACAAGGTGGCCAATATCCTCAAGGAGAGCCAGACCAAATGGTTGCCGCTCACCACGCCTATCCCGGTCTTTACCGTCTACTGGAGCAGCTGGATCGACGAAAATGGTCGCCAGCAACTGCGTAACGACATCTACGGATTTGATCGGGTCAGCTTCCAGAGCCGCCTGCTGTGATCCCTGCCACAGAGTGAAAAGCCCGGCCTGTGCCGGGCTTTTCTATGGGCGATTGAGGTTTGACAGGGCCCCCCGCCGGAGGGTAGTTTCAAGCGCCTGTATCACATTCAATCAGTGATCTTATTCAACTATTTTCGCTTGAATCTGCGATGGACGAACCCCTTATGCTGGAACAAGAGATAAGTCGACGTCGCCTGTTGCTGGGAGCCGGTTGCCTGTTGGGCAGCTCGCTGATCTCCTTCCCTGCACTGGCCAGCCGCAGTACCACCGGGCGTGAACTCAGTTTTTTCAATCTCAATACCGGCGAGCGGGTGCGCGCCAGCTATTGGGAAAATGGCCACTATCTGAGCGACGGGTTGGCCGAGCTCAACCACATCTTCCGCGATTACCGGCGCAATGAAGTGTTCAACATCGACAAGAAGCTTTTTGATCAACTGTTTCTGTTGCAGCACAAGCTGGGTCGGCGCAGTGAAATTCAGCTGATCTCCGGCTATCGCGCCCCGGCAACCAATCGTCAGAAGCGCCACAAGAGCCGCGGCGTGGCCAAGCACAGCTACCACACCCTGGGGCAGGCGGTGGATGTGCGGATCCCCGGCGTACAGCTGGCCCATCTGCGCAAGGCGGCGCTCCAGCTCAAGGTGGGTGGGGTTGGTTACTATCCCCGTGATAACTTCGTTCACCTCGATACCGGCCCGGTGCGCAGCTGGTAAAGGGGTTGGCAAGCTGCCAAGCTCTTCCCACCAGAGAGGAGATAGCGATGAAAAAGATAGTGATTGGCGGCCTGATCGCCCTGTTGTTGACCGGTTGCAGCAAGCTCAACCGTGAAAATTACGACCAGTTGAAGATGGGGATGAGTTACGCCGAGGCCAGCACCATTCTGGGCAAGGCGGAGCGCTGTGATGATGCCTTGGGCACTACCAGCTGCCTCTGGGGCGGGGAAGGGAAGAACATCAAGATCCGCTTTATCGCCGACAAGGCGACCTTCTTCAGCTCGGAAGGGATTAACTGAGTCGCAGAACGTCCATGAAAAAAGCGCCACTCGGGCGCTTTTTTGTTGCTCGCAATCCAACCTGCTTCGCCAGAAGCTGGCGTACTCAATGGGTCGCGTACTGGTAGTTGAAAGTAGGCAGACCCCACTTGAACCGTACCGCCAGCAGCCGCAGCACAAAGCCGATCCCGATGGAACCGAACGCGGCCCAGTTGGTCGGCAAGCCCTGATCCAGCGCCAGACAGTAGAGGGCTGCGGTGATCAGCGAAATGGCTGCATAGAGCTCGCGACGAAATACCAGTGGAATCCGCTGGCAGAGCAGATCCCGCAGCACCCCGCCAAAGACCCCGGTCACTACCGCCATGATGCAGGCAATACCGGCGCCGTGGCCCATATCCAGCGCTCGGGCCGCACCGAAGATGGAGAAGACCACCAGTCCCAGGGCATCAAGGGCCATGAACAGCTTGCCGAGATAGCGCATCAGGGGGGCGGAGACCACACCCGCCATCGCGGCTGCCGCAACCAGTAGCACGTATTCCGGATGCTCAATCCAGAGCAGCGGATAGTGGCCGAGCAGCACATCGCGGATGGTGCCACCACCGATGGCCGTCGCCGAGGCGATGATCACCACACCAAACAGATCCATCCGTCGCCGACCCGCGGCCAGCGCGCCGGTCATCCCTTCGGCCACCAGGCCCACCAAGAAGAGTGCATGTAACATGAGATATCCCAGGGAATGAGAAAGGCCAGAATCCTACCAACTCGTGTCATATGGGACAAGCTATCGAATGCATGCATTAATTTAATTCATGCTAAATACGAAAAAGGCACCGTTTCGGGTGCCTTTTTCTAATCAATGTTCAAGGGTTAGCGCCCCAACTGCTCCTGCCGGTAGTGATCGACCCACATGGCGGTGGCACCACAGATGGCGACTGGCATCACGAAGAGGTTCACCACCGGAATGGCGGAGAAGAGGGTCACCAAAGCGCCGAAGCTCAGACACTTGCCGCGGCGCTGCTTCAAGGCGTCGCGCATGGTGATGAAGTCGATCTTGTGGTTGTCGAACGGATAATCCACATACTGGATCGCCATCATCCAGGCGCTGAACAGGAACCAGATTACCGGCGCCAGGGTCTGGCCAACCACCGGGATCAGGAACAGGATCAGGCAGCCGATGGCCTTGGGCAGGTAATACTTCAGCTTGGTCCATTCGCGGCCGAAGGTGCGTGGCACATCCTTGACAATATCCAGCATGCCGCTGTCATTGGCGGGCTGGCCGGTGAGGATCTGCTCCACCTTCTCCGCCAGCAGGCCGTTGAAGGGGGCGGCTACCCAGTTGGCAACCGAGCTGAAGATAAAGGAGAAGACCACCAGTATGGTGATGAGGGCGATGGGCCACAGCAGGTAGTCCAGCCAGTCGAGCCATGCGGGGATCTGCTGATGGAGCCAGGCGAACAAGCCGTCCAGTTGCAGCAGCAGGGCATAGAAGGCCCCGGCAAACAGCACGAAGTTGACCAGCAGGGGGATCAGCACAAAGGTGCGGATGCCCGGCTGGCGAATGAGGGAAAACCCGCGCAGGAAATAGTCTGCACCGCTGATTGAATCTTTGACCATATGGGGTGATTGGCTCATGTGAGCTCCATCTATGCATGGGAGAACTGCCAGCATATTACAAACAAGCCTTTGATTTGGTAAAGTCGCCGACTATTCCTTATTTCGTGCCGTGGCGACTGAAAATCGGGCATTGAATGGGGATGATGCCTGCATATTACAAACAAAGTCGGGTCTGGATTTGGTAAAGTCACCTGCCCGCATCCTCTTTATTTAGCCACTGATACAGGTCGCCATGCGTCTGAAACTGATCAAACTCGCCGGCTTCAAGTCGTTCGTCGAGCCGACCCGCATCGAACTGTCGGCAGACATGACCGCCGTGGTGGGCCCCAATGGCTGTGGCAAATCCAACGTCATCGACGCGGTGCGCTGGGTGCTGGGGGAGAGTTCCGCCCGCCATCTGCGCGGCGAGAACATGACCGATGTCATCTTCAACGGCTCAATCAACCGCAGTGCGCACGGGCGCGCCTCGGTCGAGCTGGTGTTCGACAATCCCCATAACCGGGTGCCCGGCGAGTTCGGCCGCTTTACCGAGATCTCGGTGCGCCGCGAAGTGCTGCGCGACGGCTCCAACCACTATCAGATCAACGGCCAGAAGTGCCGCCGCAAGGATGTGACCGACCTCTTCCTCGGCACCGGTCTTGGCCCTCGCAGCTACGCCATCATCGAGCAGGGCACTGTCAGCCGACTGGTGGAGTCACGTCCGGCCGATCTCAAGCTCTTTATGGAAGAGGCCGCCGGGGTTTCCCGCTACAAGGAGCGGCGCCGCGAGACCGAGCAGCGCATTCGCCACACTCAGGAGAACCTGGAGCGCCTCGGCGATATTCGCGGCGAGCTGGGTTCGCGCCTTGAGCACCTCAAAGCCCAGGCTGAGACAGCCGAGCGCTACAAACAGCTCAAGAGTCGTTCGCGCGCTGCTCGTGCCGAGTTGATTGGCTCCGAGTTGTGGGCGCTGGAGACGCGCCTTGGCGAGGCCAAAACCGAACTGGCGCAGGCCGAGCAGGCGCTGGCGGCGCTCGATGCCAAGCGCACCGCCGATGAGGGGCGCCACGTCACCCTGTCGGTCGCCAGACAAGAGGCGCAAGCCGAGCAGGCGAGCCGTCAACAACAGATTTTTCTCGGCGGGCAGGCTATCGCCCGTCTCGAGCAACAGCAACTGCACCAGAGTGAACTGGGGCGCGATTGGCAAGCCCGTGCAGAGGCGCTGGGCGAGCGGATCGCTACCCGCAAGGCGCAGCTTGCCAGCCAGCAGGATCAACTGACCGAAGGGGTATTGTGCGCAGAGCAGGAGAGCGCCCGGCTGGAGCAGTGTGAGCAGTTGCTCACCGAGCAGCAGGAGGCCCGCCAGCACGCCAGCGAGCAGCTGGAACAGGCCCGCTTGCGCCAGCAGCAGTGGCAGCAACAGTTGGCCGGGTTGCAGGGCCAGCTCAACCAGACTCGTACCCGGTTGGGTGGCTTGCAGGAGTTGCAAGCCAAGACCCGGTTGGCCCGCCTCAAGCTGGAAGATGAACGCGCTGGCCCCCTCGGCGCTGAGAACGATGACCTGCAATCGGCCCTCGATGCCCTGAGTGGTGAGCTGGAGCTGACGCGGGCTGCCAATGGCGAGCTGATCGAGCAGCTGGCGCAGGCGGTCGACGCCCATGAACAACTCAAGCAGCAGCATGGCCAGCAGTTGAGCCTGCAGCGGGAGTTGGAGGCGCGGCTGGCGACCCTGGATCAGATCCTCGGCGAACAGATGGAGGGGGCGACTCTGGCCGACCGGTTGCAGGTGGCCCCCGAGTGGGCACAGGCACTCGACAAGGTGCTGGGTCGCTGGCTCACCGCAACGCCGGCGGACGAGTGCAATCTGGCGCAAGAGGGGCTCTGGATTGGCCCGGCGCAACCGGCGGTTGCCGGTACGCTGGCGGCGCAACTGGGCGGCGAGCATATTCCCGCCTTCCTCAATGCCATCTGGTTGGTGGAGAGCCGGGAGGCCGCATTGGCCCGCCAGCCAAGCCTTGCGGCCGGTGAGTCGGTACTGACTCCTGCTGGCGACTGGCTGGGGCCAAACTGGGCAGATCTGGGGCAGGGCGCGGCGCTTGGCACCATGGCACTGCTCGGTGAGCGTGAGCGGTTGCATACCGAGCAGGAGAGGGTTGCCGCGGGGCTGGCACAGTTGAGCGAGCAACTTGTGGCTGCCGATGCCTGGCGTGCCCAGCTTGCCAGTGCGCAGGAGTTGTCGCAGCGAACCTTGCGCGAGCAAGAGCAGAAATGGCAACAACTGCGCGAAGCCTGGAGCCTGCAACAGGGTCAGCGGCAGGAGCGGTTGCAGCGGCTCGGTCAGCTCGGCGAAGAGCTGATCCGGCTCGATCAGGAGCAGGCCGAAGAGGCAGAGCGACTGGCCAGCGCCCGTGAACAACTGGAACTCGATGAGGCGCGCCTTGCCGAGTTGCAGGAGCAGGGGGAGCCGCTGACACAAGGGTTGCAGGTCGCGCAGGAGCAGCTGACCCGCTGCGAGCGGGCGGTCGACGAGGCCCGTGCGCGCCGCGAACAGCAACAAGCGACCTGCCAGCGTTTGCAACTGGAGCTGGGCAATCTGCGCCAACTCATTACCCTGGGCGAAGAGGAGTTGGCGAGGCTCGGCCTGGAGCTGGCCGGGCTGAAAGGGCCGGATAGCGAGGCCGTGCCGGATCTGGCGCCCCTGCTGGCTGAGCAGCGCAATCTTGAGGCGCAGCAGCTCGCCTGCCATCAACGGCTTGCGGAGCTGGAGCGCCAGCTCGGTGAGCTGGAGCAGGCCAGAAGTGCCGATCACAAGCAGTTGGTGACTCTGCAAGAGAAACTGGCAACCCTGCGTCTTGAGCGCGAACGCAACCTCACCCGTCGACAGGGGTTGCACGAGCAGTTCGAAGAGCTGGGTGTTCGACTGGTAGATCTCGATCAGGCGGTGCTGATCGCCGCTGATCGCGGCAAGCTGCGGCAGGAGATCCAGACCCTGGAGGCGCAAGTGGAGGCACTCGGCGCCATCAACCTGGCGGCGTTGGAGGAGTACGAAGAGGCGAAAACCCGGGCAACCTATCTTGAAAATCAGTGTCAGGATCTCGAGCAAGCGCTGGAAACCTTGAGCCAAGCCATTAAAAGAATTGATAAAGAGACACAAATACGGTTCCGGGACACTTTCGATAAGGTCAACGAAGATTTAAAATCCCTGTTTCCAAAAGTGTTCTGTGGGGGCAGTGCCTGGCTTGAGCTCACCTCCGATGATCTTTTGGAGGCCGGAGTGAGCATCATGGCGAGACCTCCGGGTAAGAAGAATGCTACCATTGCCCTGCTTTCCGGGGGGAGAAGGCGTTAACCGCGCTTGCGCTGGTTTTTGCCATCTTCAGACTCAACCCAGCACCTTTTTGTCTGCTGGATGAGGTGGATGCACCGCTCGATGAAGTGAACGTCGGTCGCTTCTGTTCTCTTGTCAAAGAGATGTCGAGCACAGTACAGTTCGTTTACATCAGTCATAATAAGGTCTCCATGGAGATGGCTGAGCAGCTGGTTGGCGTCACGATGCAAGAGCCCGGGGTTTCTCGCATTGTGTCGGTCGATATCGGTGAAGCCGTCGCTTTGGCTGAGCAAAACTAGAAAGAGAAGCAGCTAATGCAGGAATTGCGTTACATCTTGGTTGCCCTGGGCGGTATTGCTATTGCGGCATTGCTCATTCACGGGTTGTGGAGCAACAAAAAGAATCGTCAGGCACCGATCAAAGAGAAACCGATTGGACGGATGGACTCCAAGTCGCGGGATCGTGATAACGACGCCTTCGACAGCGATGGCATCGGCCAGGTACGTGTGGTCAGTGGTGGCCGTCGTGCCGAGCCCAAGCTGCGCAGTGAAGAGAGCCGCCAGCCGGAACTCGGTCGCCGCCCTGCCGTCCCCGCCTTTGATGATGAAGATGACGAGGACGATTTGCCGCCGCCCGTAGTGCGCAAGCCTGCTGCCCGCCCGGTTCCGCCGCCTCCTGTCTATGAAGAGGAGGAAGCGTTCGACGAACCGCTGCCCGAGGAGATCGACGAAGCGCCCGCCGCGCCGGTGCGCAAACCTGCTCAGGTCAATCGTCGTACCCCGGTCTACCGTTCCCGTCCCCAGCGCGAGCCCATGATGCAGTCGCTGGATGACGAGCCGCTGGTCGAGCCCGCTTACGCGACCGCCCCGACTTTTGGTGCCCGTGCAGAGACAGTCCGTACCGCCGACACCGTTCGTGCCGAACCGGTGCGTGCTCCCGAGCCGGAATATCAGCCGCAGCCCCGTCATGTGGCTCCCGAGCCTGTTTATGAAGAGCCGGCCTATGTGGCACCTGTACCTGTGGTTGAAGAGCCGCGCATGGCGCCCCAGCCGGTCGAGAAGATCTGGCAGGATGTCTATGTCATCAACCTGATGGGCCGTCCGGGTCACGACTTGCAAGGTGCAACCCTGCTCTCATCCCTGATGGCGCTGGGCTTCAAGTTTGGCGAGATGGATATTTTCCACCGTCACGAAGATCCCAACGGCAAGGGTGAAGTGCTCTTCTCCATGATCAACATGGTCAAGCCAGGCACCTTTAACCCGTACCGGATGGAACAGTTCACCACACCGGGTGTCTCCCTGTTCATGCAGTTGCCGCTGCGCAGCAATGCCGCGTTTGCCTTCGAGGATATGCTGCAGGCTGCCGATCAGCTGGCCAGCGATCTCGATGCCATGCTGACCGATATGGATCGCAGCCCGCTGAGCGACGAGACCATTGCTCGTTACCGTCACGAGCTGGCTGCCTACGAGGCCAGTCGCGACTAATACGCCATGCGGGTCGAGTGAAGAAAAAGTGCGGTACCCTGGTACCGCACTTTTGTTTCTACCCCGGCCGGATGTTCAATCACACTTCGAGACTTTTTCATGAGCGACACCCTCTCCCGCCACCGTCAATTGTGTGAACTGCTTACCGAATATGGTCACCAGTACTATGTGCTGGATAACCCCACAGTGCCGGATGCCGAATACGACCGTCTGATGCGCGAACTGATCGCGCTGGAGGCTGACCACCCCGAGCTGAAAACCCCGGCGTCCCCCAGCGTGCGGGTCGGCGGTCAGCCGCTGACGGCGTTCAGTCAGGTGCGTCACGAGATCCCCATGCTCAGTCTGGATAACGTCTTTAGCAGCGAAGAGTTGCAGGCGTTCGAACAGCGTATGAGCGATCGCCTCAAGCGTGACGTGCGTTTCACCTTCTGCTGTGAGCCCAAGCTAGATGGCCTGGCGGTGAGCCTGCTTTATGTGGATGGTCAGCTGGTGCAGGCGGCCACCCGGGGCGATGGCGCTACCGGTGAGGAGATCACCGAGAACGTGCGCACTATCAAGGCCATTCCGCTCGCATTGCGGGGCTCTGGTTGGCCCGAGCGGCTTGAGGTGCGTGGCGAAGTGTTTATGCCCAAGGCTGGTTTCGAGGCGATGAATGCCAAGGCGCTGGCCGCAGGCGAGAAGGTGTTCGTCAACCCGCGTAACGCCGCCGCCGGCAGTCTGCGTCAGCTTGATTCACGCATCACCGCCAGCCGTCCCCTGAGCTTTTACGCTTACGGTGTCGGTGTTGGTGGCGAGCTGCTCGGTGACTCTCACTTTGGTCGCCTCAATCAGCTCAAGGAGTGGGGGCTGCCGCTTAGTCCCGAGGTGAAGCTCAAAGAGGGGGCTTCCGGTTGTCAGGCGTTCCATGACGACATTCTGGCCCGCCGTGGCGAGCTTCCTTACGAGATCGACGGCGTGGTCTACAAGGTGGATGCCATCGCCCTGCAAGAGGAGCTGGGCTTTGTGGCCCGCGCCCCGCGCTGGGCGACCGCCCACAAGTTCCCGGCGCAGGAGGAGATGACTCTGCTTGAGAACGTCGAGTTTCAGGTCGGCCGCACCGGCGCCGTGACCCCGGTCGCCAAGCTCAAACCGGTGTTTGTCGGCGGCGTGACTGTCTCCAACGCCACCTTGCACAACGCCGACGAGATCGAGCGCCTCGGCGTGATGATTGGCGATACCGTGATCGTGCGCCGGGCGGGGGATGTGATCCCGCAGATCGTCGCCGTGGTGGAGGCGCAGCGCCCAAACGACGCCCGCGCGATCTTATTTCCGGCCGAGTGTCCAGTCTGTGGTTCGGATATTGTTCAAGAGAAAAAAATCGTCCAACAAAAAACCAAAACACTCGAAAAAATACTTGCGACTCGTAAATGTACGGGAGGGTTAAATTGTCTAGCTCAAGTCAAAGAATCTCTCAAACATTTCGTTAGCCGTAATGCGGTTGATATAGAAGGTGTTGGTGATAAAGTCATTGAACAGTTAGTAGATGGTGGATTAGTTAAACATCCAGCAGATCTATTTAGATTGAGTGTTGATGATTTTTTAAAATTAGATGGTTTTGCTGAAGTTTCAGCAAAAAATGCATTTGATGCTATTCAGGCTAAAATTGGTACAACATCCTCTATCGACTTTCTATTTGGATTGGGAATTCCATCTGTTGGTCAAGTTGTTGCAGAAAGACTGATTGTTGAGCTTGGATGCTTGGATAATATAATGTCAGCACCGAGAGGAATTATTAGTCAGATAAATGGTATCGGTTTAGATATTGATGCGGAAATATCAGACTATTTTAGTGCTGTTTCAGTAAGCGATTCGGTTATGGAACTAGCCGATGTAATGGGTGTGGAAAGAACTGGAATATCAATATCCAGAATGTATAAAAGAAAATTTTCAATGGCAAAAATCATTGAAGGTTTAAATATTGATGGCGTTGCTAAGACTTTCTCTGAAGCTATATCTAAAGAAATAACTTTGGATCAGTTGTGCAATGGTTTACAGCATGGTGATTTGGTTGGTATCACAACCACAGCCGGCACAAGTATCAGCAAGCAAAAAATTGATGCAGTTGTCAAAGGTATTAAAGAGAAGAAGCCCTTGCTTGATGCGGTCAAGATCTATGTTGATAAACATGCACTATTGGATGTTGACGATTTATTGGATTCTGAGCCAGCGGAAAAATCAGATAGCTTTATCGCGGGTAAGTCATTTGTAATCACTGGCAGTTTTACGTTCATGTCGAGGGATAAATTGAATTCAAAACTAAAGGAGCTTGGTGGTGAATCTAAAACTTCAGTGTCAAAAAATACAGATATGTTGATTATGGGTGATAAGGCTGGTAGCAAATTGAAAAAAGCGACCGAGCTAGGTATAAAAATCATCAATGAAGATGAATTGCGTACTCTTCTGGAGTCTGAAAATGGAATTTAAGTATTCTGTTGATGGAAGTGAAGGTAATGTGTACACCGTTACTGTTAAAGAAAGTAATGGCGTATTCAATTTATATTGTGATTGTGCTGCTGGTTCTTATGGAAAGAAGTGTAAGCATAAATCAGGAATAATTGAAGGTATATTGAACGGCCAAATTAATGATGTTTTCAGGTCTGATTTTTTAGGTTCCGAGTTGTGTTCTCATTATCTTTCTTTGAAAGAGAGTGAAGCAGAGTTGGAGCAGATGAAGAAAGACGTTAAACGTAAGACCGCTCGTTTTGAAAGAGTCATGGCTGGATAAAAATTATCCATGTCTATGAACCCGGCCTTAGTGCCGGGTTCTTTTTTTTGGATGTTTAGGTTCTCACTCACGCCAGAGGATCTTGTGGCGCCATTTGTCGGGCACGGTGAGCTGCCAGCGGGCCAGCTCGCTCTTGCTGAAGACATATTCGCCGCGCAGGGCAGCGCGGGGGGAGATGGTACGGGGCAGGGTGCCCGCCAGTATGGTGTTGATGAGGCTGGCTGCCTGTATCCCCTGATCGTGGCCGTCCAGCACCAGCCCGCCGATGGCCATCCCCTTGCCGACGGTAAACTCCCAGAAACAGAAGAGCTGCACCGGCGTGTTGGCGCTGGTCCACTCCAGCACCGTCTTTTCGCTCACATGCTTGCCATTGTCATCGACCAGCGTGTGGTAGAGGCCTAGGAAGATTGCCTGATAGCCATTCTTCTTGGCGTTGAGCACCGCCTCCTGCCAGAGGCTGTAGTCGCCCATCAGCTGGCTGTTGACCCTGGTCTGACCGACCCGCAGCTCGGTCTGGGTCTTGAATTCATCCTCAATGGCAGTGAGGGCCACATTGCTGGAATCAAACAGCACCAGTGCCTTGTCGAGCCCCCTCATCATCTGGCTTATTTCGCTGATGTTGCGCTTGAGCAGGGGGCGCTCCAGCACGCCGGTGATCTTGGGGTGGCCGACAAAGCCTTTGAGGCGCGGATTCTCGTTCATGCCGAGAAATACCACCGGGGTGCCCAGCGAGGCGATCTCGTTGGCCAGATAGTTGATGGCGTTGTCATCCCCCAGTACCACCAGAGCCGGTTTGCTCTTCAGATAAAAGGCGATGGCTTGCTGGGCGATCTCGTCGAACTTCTCCCGTGGATGGCGTTTGGTGTCCATATAGAAGTGAGTGATCTTGTGCTCCCCCTGCAAGCCATCTAGCAGCCCTTTGTTGTAGCTTTGGTCCCACAGGTATTCGGGATGGTAGCTGCTGATCACCAGAATGTTGGCGGCCCAGAGCGGCAGAGAGAGGGTGGATAGCAGTAGCAATAGCAGGGAGGTGCGCATGGGTTGTCCCTTGTCGAGGGGGAGAGAGTTCTTGTTCAGTATGGGCGGTTTTGGTTGGCGCTGTCATCTCGAAACCGGTGCGGTGGGGGGGGCGATTTTTTTTCGGGTGGGTGGATCGGACGCCAGCCCGCACCCTGCCTGAGGTTGGATTTGAATGGGGCTATTTTGGGTTGGTCGTGAACTGTCCCGCTCGCTGAAAAACCTGTTCTGGATCAAGAAATGAGGCTTCGCTTTGGTGCCTAATAGACACCACATATAGGGACGCATTCGTTTTTAATACCTATATGTTGTGTTATTAAGCTGTGTATAAGCTGTTCCCTTCCTATCTTCAGCCCAGGCTTGTCAAGCCTCGGCTGAATTTATTTGCGTCCAGGACGAGATGCCGGGAGGGGGGCCCAACAAGGGTGAGCCAGAGGCAAATGCCTGGCCTTTTAACGGGGAAAATCCATGAAACCGGTTGTGATCAAACGTGACGGATGTCGCGCACCATTCAATGCCCAGCTGATTGCAGAGGCGGTCAGCCGAGCGGCGGAAGCGGTCAATCAGGCCAATCCGGCACTCGCCTCCCGCATTGCCAATGCGGTGAGTCAGGAGCTGGAAGGGCGTGGTGAAGTTGATATCCACGAGATCCAGAACCGGGTCGAAAACCACCTGATGGCTTCCGACGACAAGGCCATCGCCCGTGCCTATATCGAATATCGCCACGACAGGGATCAGGCTCGCGAGGCGCGCGGCCGTCTGGCGCAGGAGATCCGCGGTCTGGTCGAGCAGACCAACGCCGCCCTGCTCAACGAGAATGCCAACAAAGACTCCAAGGTGATCCCGACCCAGCGCGACTTGCTGGCCGGTATCGTCGCCAAGCACTATGCCACCAGCCACATGCTGCCCCGTGATGTGGTTCAGGCTCATGAGAGCGGTGATCTGCACTTCCACGATCTCGATTACTCACCTTTCTTCCCGATGTTCAACTGCATGTTGATCGATCTGAAAGGGATGCTGACCCACGGCTTCAAGATGGGCAATGCGGAGATCGATACCCCGAAATCCATCAGCACCGCCACGGCCGTGACCGCCCAGATCATCGCCCAGGTGGCGAGCCACATCTATGGCGGCACCACCATCAACCGCATCGACGAAGTGCTGGCCCCCTATGTGACCATCAGCTGGCAGAAGCACCGTGAAGTGGCCGAAGAGTGGGGCATTGCCGATGTGGAAGCCTACGCCATGGCCCGCACCGAGAAAGAGTGCTACGACGCCTTCCAGTCGCTGGAGTACGAGGTCAACACCCTGCACACCGCCAACGGTCAGACCCCGTTCGTTACCTTCGGCTTTGGCTTGGGGGACAGCTGGGAGTCGCGGATGATCCAGCGCGCCATCCTCAGCAACCGTATCGCTGGCCTTGGCAAGAACAAGAAGACCGCCGTGTTCCCGAAACTGGTGTTCGCCATCAAGGATGGCCTCAACCACAAGCAGGGCGATCCCAACTACGACATCAAGCAGCTGGCGCTGGAGTGTGCCTCCAAGCGGATGTATCCGGACATCCTCAACTACGACCAGGTCGTGAAAGTGACCGGCTCCTTCAAGACCCCCATGGGTTGCCGCTCCTTCCTCGGTGCCTACGAGGAGAATGGCGAGCTGATCCACGAAGGTCGCAACAACCTGGGTGTCGTGAGCCTCAACCTGCCGCGCATTGCCCTGAAATCCCGTGATGAAGCGGACTTCTGGGATCGTCTCGATGCCTCCCTGCGGGTCGCCAAGAAGGCGCTGATGTACCGCATCACCCGTCTGGATGGCGTCAAGGCGCGGGTCGCACCGATCCTCTATATGGAAGGGGCTTGCGGCGTGCGCCTCAAGGCGGACGACAACGTCAGCGAGATCTTCAAGAACGGTCGTGCCTCCATTTCCCTCGGTTATATCGGGGTTCACGAGACCATCAACGCCCTGTTTGGTGACAAGGTTCACCTGTTTGACAGCGCCGAGCTGCAACAGAAGGCCATCGCCATCATCGCCCGTCTCAGGGCGGCCATTGACGAGTGGAAAGAGGAGACTGGCTACGGCTTCAGCCTCTACTCCACCCCGAGCGAGAACCTTTGCACCCGTTTCTGCCGCATCGATGCCAAGGAGTTTGGCGTGGTATCCGGTGTGACCGACAAGGGTTACTACACCAACAGCTTCCACCTCGATGTGGAGAAACAGGTCAACCCGTACGACAAGCTGGACTTTGAGGCGCCCTATCCGCCCATCGCCAGCGGTGGCTTCATCTGCTACGGCGAGTACCCCAACATCCAGCACAACCTGGAAGCGCTCGAAAACGTCTGGGATTACAGCTATGACAAGGTGCCTTACTACGGTACCAACACCCCCATCGACGAGTGCTACGACTGCGGCTTTACCGGCGAATTCGAGTGCACCTCCAAGGGCTTTACCTGCCCGCGCTGCGGCAACCATGACCCCGCCAAGGTGTCGGTGACCCGCCGTGTCTGCGGCTACCTCGGCAGCCCCGATGCGCGCCCCTTCAATGCGGGCAAGCAGGAAGAGGTGAAGCGCCGAGTCAAACATATGTAAGCGCACAGGCGATGAAGAGCTGGCCCCTGACTCAAGGGGCCATTTTCATTGGAGGGCGGCAGTTATGCCGCTGTCCCGTGAACGAGGCAGGAAACAAGCGATGCACTACCACCAATACTACCCGGTCGATGTGATCAACGGCCCCGGCACCCGTGCCACCCTGTTTGTCTCGGGCTGCGAGCATCAGTGCCCGGGTTGCTACAACCAGAGCACCTGGCGGCTCGATGGCGGCAAGCCGTTCGATGAGGCGATGAGCGATCGCATCATTAGCGACCTCAACGACAGCCGCATCAAACGGCGAGGTCTGTCGCTTTCCGGCGGCGATCCGCTCCACCCTGCCAACGTGCCCCACGTGCTGGCGCTGGTGAAACGGGTGCGCGCCGAGTGTCCGGGCAAGGATATCTGGTGCTGGACCGGTTATCTGCTCGGCGAACTGTCAGAGGCCCAGCGTGAGCTGGTGGCCTTGCTGGATGTGCTGGTGGATGGCAAGTTTGAAAAGGAGTTGGCAGACCCGGGCCTGCTCTGGCGTGGCAGCAGCAATCAGCAGATCCACGACCTCAACGCCTGGCGTGATGCGGGTGAGCGAATTCCCTGTCTGGTTTGCAGTTGAAGTCCGGGATGTTTATGGTTAGCCCATTCCAATCCTGACGACATTTTTGAAAAGGAGAGCCGAGATGAACAATCTGCTCAAGATCCTGCTGGCCATTTTCCTGCCCCCTGTGTGCGCTTTTATCCAGGTGGGCTTTAGCCTGCACTTTTTAATCAACATAGTGCTGACCCTGATGGGCGGTCTGCCGGGCATGGTCCATGCGCTCTGGCTGGTGGTGAGTGACAAGCGCGGCTGATGCCAGCGGCTGGTTAGTGAGCTCATTGACGATAAAAGGGCCAACCTCTCGGGGTTGGCCCTTTTGTTCATGTTCATACGAATACTTTTTCGTTAGGATGGGTGACTGACCAAGCGGGGCGCGTTGAGCGTCCCGCAGTCCGGCAACAAGCACCGGCAGAGAACAAGGAGCGTTACATGAAGTGGAAAGTCGCAGTATGGTCAGGTCTGGCAGTGACACTGTTGCTGGGGTGCTCATCCCGTCAGGAGGTGGCGCACGAGCGCGCTCCGATCGCTATCCCACTCGAGCAGTTGTCCAGCTACTGGGTTCAGGAGAAGCAGTGGTCATGGCTTGGCAATGACGAGCCCGCCCTGCCGGCCAAACCGGTCAAGGGGTATGTGGAAGTACGCTATCAAATCGACGCCAGCGGCACGCCGGTCAAGCCGGAAGTGGTGGCGGCCGAGCCCCCCGGCGAGCTGGAGCAGAGTGCGCTGGCGACCCTCTCGCGGATCCGCTATAGCCCGGCAGAGGGCAACCCGGATGCCATACCGGTCGAGGTAACCAACCGCTTCGAGATCGAGATCAACTGATCCCCCACCACTCTGATGGCAGAGAAAGAGAGACCCCGGCCAGGCCGGGGTCACGTTTATTGCTGTTTGCAGTCGTTGTAGGCGGTCTGCCACTCGCCATCCTGATCCCGAAGCTCGACAAAGCCCTCATCCCCCTTGTTCCACCAAACGGCCTCATGTTCGTCCGTATAGCGGGCGCCGGAGGCCGAAATGGCCTGGGGCAGGGTGTAATCCTTGCCGTCCGGCAGTGACAGCTTGATAAAGTTGAGGCTCTCGTCGGAGAGAGAGAAGTAGCGCACCTGCACCTTCTTGCCCTGCTCGCACTGGTAACTGACCGGTTCGCCACCGGTGACTGAGAGGGTATTGCCCTGATTGCAGCCAGCGAGCAGGCCGAGGGCCAGCGCACCAGCGGCCATCATATGTACCTTATTCATGATTACAGCTCCATTGGTGTCATACGGGCGTGAGCCTAACAGGTTGCCGTTATTGTGCAATCCGCACGGCCATTCGGTGCGTCGCTGGCTGTCCGGCCTGCCTGCCTCGGAGGTACTTCTAATTTGCGACAGGGATGGCGAGGTAGGAGTAAACGCGGAAGACAAAAAAACGCCCCGGCAGGCGACGGGGCGAAAGAGAGCTCATCCATGGGCTGACAACAGTGCTTACAACAGGAGATCAATAACCGAAGCGGGTCGCCTCGAAGCGGTTGAGCAACCGGTGGACGAGGTAGCAGGCCAGCAGGGTGACCACGATGGCAAACAGGATGCTGCTCACCCGGTAGAGGGCGCTGAACACCAGATCGTTGCCCGGGGTGAGGTACTGGCCAAACAGGATGCCGAGGGTAGTGAGGGCGCCAAAGCCGACCCCCGAGCCGCCTGCCTCCTTGACATGGGCATGGCTGAACAGCATGGCGCCGAGCCACAATAGTGGAGCGACCAGCAGCAGTTGTCCTGACCAGTCATAGAGCAGCAACTGGCCGAGCAGGCCGAAGGTGACCCCCAGCAAGGTGCCCATCGCCCGTTTGCGGGCATAACTCAGCGCACCGTTCCAGTGCATGGGGAACAGCACCAGCAGGGTTGTGGCCTGGGCAGACATGGAGTCGCGCAGGTCAAACACCTGAAAGACCAGAAACGACAGGGTGGCCACTGTGGCCCCCAGCAGAGCTTCATGGCGCATCCGGTGCGGCGCCTTGGGGGCCGAGGCTGGCTTGGGTCTGGCCTCCACATCCGGGATCAGCATGGTCATCAGGTAAGCGATCAGCACCGACAGCATGCTCGCCCAGATATTGTTGAGGATCAGGTCGTTGAGGTCGGTCTGCGGATAGCTGGCAAAGTGCAGCATGATGCTGAGGCTCAGCACCCCGTTGGCCCCGAACAGAAACAGGCTGCCCCGCGACATGGCGGCGAAGCGGTAGAGAAACAGCATGAAGGCGATAGGGGTCATCAGCGCCGGATGGCTGCCAAACAGTCCCCCCAGCAGCCCGACCTCCACCCCACAGACCACCGCAGCCGCGATCAGCTGGCGTGCGGCATGGCCATTCATCACCGGCACCATCCCCAGCAGCAGCACTGGTGTGACCGTATAGAAGACCCCGTAATTCCAGCCAAACAGCTTGCAGAGCAAAAAGCCCGTGGTGCAGCCAAAGGCGATGCGCAGGCACTGGCGCAGCTCGTTGCCGGTGAGGGGCCGATACCAGAGGTGAGTGGCAGCACCACCGACGGGGTGGGCTGGGGTAGTATTGGCCAACGGGTGAGTGGCGTGGTTAGTAGACATAATGGAGCAGGCTGAGCAGGTGGATCTGGCCCCGTGCCAGCATGGCAGTCAGGGCATTGTCCGGCAGCAGTTGCACCGTGGCCCGCACCCCGGCTGGCAGATGGTCGGGGAGCTGCTCCAGCTCGAGGTGCAGCCGCATCCGCTGGGCATCCCGTACCCAGCGATCAGACTCCACCGGCGCGGCCAGTCGGCCATTGGCATCAAACTGACCGGCGCTCACTCCGGCATCCAGACTGCTTACTCGAGCAGGATAGAGCTGACCCGGCTCGCCATCGAAGGCGACCAGTGCGCGGGTTTGCTCGCCGACATGGCGCAGGCTCTTCTCCCGAAAATCGGCTATGACATCGACCTGTTCCGACACCAGCGCCAGCAGCGGGCTGCCCGCGCTGGCGATACTGCCCGGCTTGAGCTGCAGGTTGGTGATGGTGCCATCCTGATCCGCGTGGACCCGGCTGTAAGAGAGGGCCAGCTGCGCTTGCGCCAGCTTGTTGCGGGCCTGGCGCAGCAACAGATTGTCCTCACCGGTCACGCCACGACTGGCCTTGATCTGGGCCAGTTTGGCCTGACTGGCGCGCAGGTTGGCCTGGGCGCTGCGCAGGGCGCTGTCAGCCTCATCTTTTTGTTGCAGCGAAACCATGTGACGTTGGTAGAGCGCATCGATCCGCTCAGCCTCGCGCCACTTCTGGCTGGCTAGGGTCTCCTTGGCGTTGATCTCGGCAACGGCGGCGGTCAGGGCGGCATCCAGTTCACTGTTCTGCTGCTCTGCCTGCGCCAGCGCAAGGCGGGCCTGCTCCACTGCCAGCTCAAAAGGGGCCGGATCCAGCCTGAACAGCAGATCCCCCTTCTTGACCTGCTGGTTGTTGTGAACGGCAACCTCGATCACCTTGCCGCTCACCTGGGGTGCCAGCTTGGTGACCACCCGGGTCGCCATCGCCTGTGGTGTGAGGGGCATCAGCAGGTCGGCTATCAGAAAATAGGCAAACAGGGTGGCAAAGCCAGCCATGGACCATTTGATCCAGCGGGTAAATTGTTGATCCGGGGTCATCTTATTCTCTCTCTGTGTCGGTCTCGGGAGGGCTTGTATCGCCTCCGGCTTGTCGGTCGTGGTGTTGTTCAATCTTGCTGAGGGCGTTGGCCGAGATCCGCTGCACCGTGGCTTCAAACAGTTGCAGGGTCTGCTCTTCGATGCCCCCCAGCAGCTCCCGGCGGATATTCATGATGCGGTCGGCGATCTGATCGAGCAGGGTCTGGCCAGCCGGGGTCACACAGACGATGCGGGCTCGCTTGTCCTGACTGCAGCAGTGGCGCTCAATCAGTCCCTGCTCTTCCAACTGGCCCAGGGTGCGCATCAGGGATGGCAGTTCTATTTCGAGGGCTTCGGCCAGGGTCTTCTGGCTGACATGGTTCCCCATGCGGGAGAGTTTCCACAGCGCGGTCCAGCGGGGATGGGTGAGGCCAAGGGGAGCCAGCTCCAGGTCGGCGGCAGTACGCCATAGCCGGTGCATCCGCGCTATCTGCTCGGCGAGCGACAGCTCGCGCAACCTTTCCAGATCCGTCATCTTCTCATCCTCAATGTACTTAGCCTGCTAAGTATCATACTTGTTTAGCAGGCTAAGTAAATAGTGTGATGCGGATCATGTTTCTGGTCGGATCTTTCGCTGGTGCGAGTTGGCAGCATTCGAGCCCCTGATATTATTTTCGGGGCTAATCCACTCGAGACTCTTTTGCCGCTTCGGATATTGCGCCGTGAATGGAGGATATCCGGTGGTTATTTTCATGAAATTTTCAGCTTCAGCGAGCAGCTCTTTTTTTATCCGCTAATATTGATGGGGTTATAAAACAAGGGGGAAACGGGTTGTGGATGGATATGACAGTGGATGTGTGTATCTGGCAATTGAAGTGCTGTTGAGTGATGGGGAATATGGTGCAGAGTCACACCATGGCGTGAATCGGGAAGGCGCTATCAGAAGTACCGATATCAGTCATGATTTTGACCCCGCCAATATTCCATTGCTGTTGGCAGAATAGACCTGACCGTGTGTGATCCTTGTGAGTTCAAGCCAGTGCTCTGGTATTCGCTGGCTTGACTCATCACTATTTCAATCTCCCCTTTTTGCATCTTTCTTCTCACCATTTTTCATCGTGGGTGCTTCCTGCACGCCGACTCAAACCCTGATGTGGCATGCCGTAGCACTCGCGTCATGGCGATGACACTGCCCGCTGATTATCACTCACAGGATCTGTGGCGATAAATGGTCGCAGAGCTTGTCATCTGGCTCTGTTATTTCCCCTAAGGGGGAGAGATCATCGCATCGTTATTACTGCTGATCACCAAAATATCCGCCATTGGGCTCGCTCGTTTTATCGCCCTATTTCCTGACTTGGTCGGGTATCGTATGTCTGGTGTTCTATTGTGCAGCGCACGTTGGAGGCACCATGATGTTTAAGTTTTTAATGTTTTTATATGGCTTTGCAGTCTGGCTAACCGACAGGGGAGAGGGGGATCAATAAAGTAGTGGCCACAATCACACGCAGAGTACATAACAATGAAAAACCTCTCACCCCTACAAACCACACAAGAAAAGGCCGCCTTTATGGGCGGCCAACAAATTGCCGGTATGCCGCTCTTTATATTTCTGTGGTTGGCGACCTGTGTTCTCTTTTCCGGCTGGAATGGCTCGTTGCCGCTGGGCATGGTCGGTGCGCTGGCGCTGATGTTCGTGCTGGGCACCCTGCTGACCGAGCTGGGTGAGCGGATCATGCCGATCCGTGAATATCTGGGTGGCGGCACCATCCTCGCCATCTTTGGCGGCGCCGCCCTGTTTGAATATCAGCTGCTGCCGGTGCAGGCGGGGCAGGTCATCACCAACTTCATGAAGGAGGGAGGCTTTCTCAACTTCTTTATCGCCAGTCTGGTGACTGGCTCCGTGTTCGGCATGAGCGGCGCTTTGCTGAAAAATGCCGCCATGCGCTACCTGCCGGTCATTCTTGGTGGCGTCGCACTGGCGCTGCTGAGCGTGGGGCTGGTCGGCTCCCTGATGGGGTATGGCTTCAAGAATGCGGTGCTGCTGATCGGCCTGCCCATCATGGGCGGTGGCATGGGCGCCGGTGCCGTGCCCCTGGTGGAGATCCTCTCCGGCCCGATGCAGATGTCCAGTGCGGATCTCTTGTCGCGCATGGTACCGGCGGTGGTCATCGCCAATACCCTGGCCATTCTGGTGGGCTCCCTGCTGGCGCGGCTCGGTCGCCGTTACCCCTCCCTGACTGGCAACGGCAAGCTGATGGTTAAAGAGAGTAGCCAGAGCATTGCCGATGAGCAGGCCGAAGCGCCGACCCTGCAGAGTCTGGGTATGGGGCTTTTTATCAGCTCCAGCATGTTTGTGCTGGGTTCTCTGCTTGGCAACTTTATCCCCATGCACCCCTTCGCCCTGATGATTTTGGCGGTCGCCTTTATCAAGGTGAGCGGCCTGCTGCCGCGCCGTTATGAGCAGGCGGCGGCCGACTGGTATCAGTTTGTGGTGAGCAACCTCACCCCCTCCCTGCTGGTGGGGATCGGTGTCGCCTACACCAGTATTCCGGAACTGATCAGCGCCTTCTCCATCAGCTACTTCGTGCTGGTCATGGTCACCGTAATCGGTGGCGCCCTCGGCGCGGCGCTGGTGGGCCGGATGATCGGCTTCTATCCCATTGAGGCGGCCATCACCGGCGGGCTCTGCATGGCCAACATGGGCGGGACCGGCGATGTGGCCGTGCTCTCGGCGGCCCAGCGCATGAAGCTGATGCCTTTTGCCCAGATCTCCTCCCGTCTCGGTGGCGCTGTGATGCTGATTTTGGCGACCGCTCTTATCTCCCTGCTTGCCTGATACCGGATTGAGGAACAAACAAGATGAACGACATCATGATGGGTACCAGCCTGCCCTATGCAGAACGCAAGCGTCAGGGTGTACGCGGCCGCATGCCGCATAAGGAGGAGTCCCTCTCCCAGCAGCGGCGCCGGATCTACCGATTGGTCAGCGCCATGCAGAGTCCGTTTGACCAGCATCTGCTGCTGCGCCAGCTGCAGGAGGACAACCCGGTGCTCTTCTACGATCTGGTGCGCCACCATCTGCCGGAGCTGCTGCCGATCATCTACACCCCGGTGGTGGGGGAGGCGTGCCAGCGCCACAGCGACCTCTATCTGCGCAGCCACGGCCTCTATCTCTCCTGGCATGACAGGGACGATCTCGACGACATCCTCGAGTCGGTGGAGCAGGAGGTCGACGTGATAGTCATCTCCGACGGTGAGCGGGTGCTGGGGCTCGGCGATCTCGGTATCGGCGGCATGGGGATCTGCATCGGCAAGCTAGCGCTCTACTCCGCTGCTGGCGGCATCAATCCGGCGCGCACCCTGCCGCTCTGTGTCGATGTAGGCACCAACAACCCCGAGCTGCTGGAGGATGGCTCCTACCTCGGCTGGCAATCCCCGCGCATTGACGGCGAGAGCTATTACCACTTCATGGACAAGGTGGTGGCCGCCATTCGCAAGCGCTGGCCCCAGGTGGTGCTGCAGTTTGAAGACTTTGCCGGCAAGCATGCCGCCAACCTGCTGACCCGTTATCGGGACGAGCTCTGCATGTTCAACGACGATATTCAGGGCACGGCGGCGGTCGCCTCCGCTTGCGTGCTGGCCGGGTTGCAACAGGCGGGGACCACCCTCAGTGATGCCCCGGTGCTGATCGTCGGAGCGGGCTCTGCCGGTTGCGGCATCGCCGCCATGCTGGCCCAGCTGGCGGGGAGTCACGACGGCGTCTGGCTGTTTGATCAGGATGGGGTGGTCTGCAGCGATCGTCCCAATTTGACTCGTGCCCAACAGCCATTTGCCCGTGCCGTGGAGGAGGGGAGCAGTTCGCTGCTGGAGACCATCCGCCAGATGCGCCCGGCGGTCTTGATTGGCGTGAGCGGTCAGGGCGGCCTCTTTACTGACGAGGTGTTGCAGGCGATGGGGGAGGTGTGCGAGCAGCCGGTGATCCTGCCACTCTCCAACCCGACCCGCAGCGCCGAGGCTACCCCCGAGCAGGTTTGGGCTGCCACAGATGGCCGCGCCCTGCTGGCCACCGGCAGCCCCTTTGCGCCGGTGACGGTGGCGGGGGAGCGGCGGGTAGTCTCCCAGTGCAATAACGTCTATGTCTTTCCGGGCATTGGTCTCGGAGCCTGCGCCGTCAAGGCGCGCCGCATCAGCGATGGCATGTTGCTGGCCGCGGTGCGGGCAGTTGGCGCCTATCCGCTGGTGGCGGGTCGGCTGTTGCCCCCCATCGAGCAGGTGGGAGAGGTGGCCCGCGCCGTGGCCAGAGCGGTGGCACTCTGTGCCCGCGAGGAAGGATTGGCCGATTTTGTCGGCGATCCGGCTCCTTTGATTGACCAGACCTGGTGGCATCCGCACTATTGGGCAGCGTCCTGACGTTTTAAGGTATGTGCATGAAACTTCGCCACCAGTTGGTCACCCTCTCTCTTGGGCTCTCCCTGCTGCTGATCCTCATTCTGGGCAGCCTGCTGGCTCTCTTTATCCGCCATCTGCTGGAGAGCAACCTGCAGGATAAGGGGAGCGATCTGGCACGGGTGATGGCGGCGGACACCCGGGTGGTCGAAGCTCTGCGCCAGGGCAGTGATCTGACTCTGCGCGACTATGTGGAGGCCGTCTGCAACCGCACCGACGCCACCTATATGGTGGTGACCGATGAGCATGGTCGCCGCCTCAGCCACCCCAACCCCGAGCTGGTGGGACAGAAGTTTCGCGGCGAGGATATCTGGCCCGCACTGCAGGAGCGGCGCAGCTACTGCTCCAAGGATCGGGGCACCATGGGGCCGGCGATCCGCTGCTTCTCCCCGGTGGTGGGTGGTGACGGGCGCGTCATGGGGGCCGTGGTGGTGGGCTACCTGATGCAGCAGGTGGAGGGTATCTATATGGAGCGGGTGGCCCTGCTCATCTGCGCCATCGTTGCGGTGCTGGGGTGCGGCCTGCTGTTGGCACTCTGGGTGCAATACCTGCTGCGCAAGACCCTGCTCGATCTGGAGCCGGAGGCGATCGTGCGCCGCTTCACCCTGCAGGATCTGGTGCTGGAGCACATCACCGAAGGGGTGATTGCCCTCGATGGCCGCGGCAACATCAACATGATCAACAGCACCGCCAGCTATCAGCTGCGGCTGCCGGTTACCGGGCGCCATGCCCTGCAGGGGCAGTCGCTGGCGGAGCTGGTGCCACCCCTTGCCCCCTGTCTGGAGCAGGAGGGTGGGGAAGTGAGCTTCACCATTCAGGGGGAGTCCTTCGTCGGCCGCTGGCAGGCGGTGCAGGGCAAGGCACCGGGGCGGCTGCTGATCTTCAGCCGTCCGGAGGTGGCTGCCAGTCTGGGGGTACAGGTGACCCACCTGCGCCAGTATGCCGAGATGCTGCGGATGCAGAGCCACGAGTTCGCCAACAAGCTCAGCAGCCTCTCCGGCCTATTGCAGCTGGGCCATGTGGATCAGGCGGTGGAGCTGATCCAGCAGGAGAACGAAGCGTGCCAGACCATGCTGCAGGAGCTGCTGCGGCTGATCGACAACAAGCCGGTGGCGGGGCTTATTCTCGGCAAGTTCAGCCGGGCTCGCGAGCTGGGGGTGACCCTGGAGCTCGATCCCGATTCGGCGCTGGCGGAGTATCCGGCCTCGGTCTCGGCCGATCTCATTACCCTCATTGGCAACCTGCTGGATAACGGCCTGCAGGCGGCCTGGCGCAACCGCCAGCAGCGGCCGCCGCGGGTGCTGCTCTCCCTGTGCGATGTGGGGCGGCGGCTGGTGATCGAGGTGGAGGATAGTGGCGAGGGGGTCGACGAGGAACTGGCCGATCACCTGTTCGATTACGGGGTGAGTCGCCAGAGTGGCGATCACGGGGTGGGTCTGTTCCTGGTCAAGGAGACCGTGGGTCGACACGAGGGTGTGATAGAATGGCGGCGAACCGCCGAGCAGACCACCCTGTTTGGTATCTACTTGAATAAAAACCAATTAATGTGAGCCATGGACCCAATAATCACGCTTGTTATTGAAGATGACGATCGGATCGGTGCCATCTTGTCAGAACTGGTGGCGGCGACACCTGGTTTCTCCCTGCTGGGGCGGGCTGGCACCCTGGCCCAGGCCGATGCCATGATGGCCGGTGTGGTGCCCCAACTGCTGCTGGTGGATGTCTCCCTGCCCGATGGCTCCGGCCTTGAGTGGGTGAGCCGCCTGCGCAGCCACAACCGCGAAGCCTACGTCATCATGGTGACTGCCTCGCGGGATGTGGAGACCATCCAGCAGGCCCTCAATCTGGGGGTTCATGACTACGTCATCAAACCGCTGCGGCTGTTTCGCATTCAGCAAAGCCTGGACGAGATCCTGCAACTGCACAGCCGTCTGTGCGAGCGAGGTCGGCTGGAGCAGGAAGATCTCGACAAGCTGCTGGGCAAGGGAGGGCGCTCCCAGATCAAGGAGATGCGCGTCACCCCCAAGGGGATCGACAGCATCACCCTGCGTCAGGTGCTGGATCTGCTGGCGGGCGAGCCGGAGAACGTCTTCTCCACCGACACCGTGGCGCTGCGACTCTCCCTCAGCCGCACCACGGCGCGCCGCTATCTGGAGTATCTGGAGTCGGAAGACAGGGTGGATGTGGATCTCAACTACGGTCAGCGGGGGCGACCGGAGCGGCGTTACCGCTGGCGCCGGGCCGGTTGAGATGCGCACTGGTGTGCATTGCAGAAACAACAAGGGAGCCATGGGCTCCCTTGTTGTTTCCGGACGATGTTGGTACTCAGGCAGCTTCCCGTTCGGCTACCGGCGCACGCCCCTTCAGCTGGGAGATCATCACGCCCCCCAGAATGAGGCCGCCGCCCAGCAGGTGGTAGCCGTGGATCGGCTCGCCCAGACCGACGACGGCGATAAGCGCCGTACAGAGTGGCATCAGGTTCATAAAGACCGACGTGCGCTCGGCGCCCATGCAGGCGAGGCCGCGCATCCAGCAGTAAGCCGCTAGCAGGGAGGAGGCAAGCCCGGCGAAGAGCACCAGTCCCCACCCTTCGGCTGGCACCGCCATCGAGTCGGCGCTGAGGGCGAGTGGCACCAGCAGCAGTACCGCCAGCAGGATCTGCATGTAGAGGTTGAGCCAGGGGCCAAACGGCAGGTGCCAGCGGCGGATCAAGAGGCCGTAAAGGGCGTAGCTGGCGGAGCCCAGCAGCATCATGGCATCCCCCGGGTTGATGCCGTTGTGGAGCAGGGCAAGCGGTTCGCCTTTGCCAAGCAGCCAGAGCACCCCGAACAGGGAGAGACTCATGCCGAGCAGTGCCTGTTTGCCGGGACGCTGGCCGAAGAAGAGCGCCCCTTGCAGCAGAGTAAGCAGCGGAATGAGGGAGCCGATCACCCCCATATTGGTAGCCGAGGTGCTGTGGGCGGCGTAATAGGCCAGACACTGGTAGAGCACCATACCGAGCGCCGCCAGCACCAGCAGCTTGCCGAGCCAGGGGCGAACCTCACTGCGTCGCCGCCAAAGGGCGGGCAGGCAGAAAGGGGTCAGCGCCAGGGCGGCAATCACCCAGCGATAGAAGGAGATAGCCGCGGGGTCGAGCACGCTGGCAGCCGCCTTGGAAACCACGATATTGGTAGCCCAGATCAGCACCGCCATCAGCGGAAAGAGAAGAGGGGAAAAGATTCGCATCAGAGGCTCCTTATTAACAGGGGGCCAAGTCTACCCTTGTCTTTATATTATTAAGTAGCGTAAAACAGACAGATGACCCAGCAGAAAAGACAACTCTTTCTGATGTACCTTATTCCGGCCCACACGGGCTGCGTTTGCTCGCAACTGATGGCTGCTTTTGGCCTGTGCCGGAGACCGAGCCAACAGGGCGTTGCATCACGCCTGCTCCTATCTCTCGCTGACAAGGGGCGCTAATGGCCACTCACCAGTTTCAGCCGGTAGATGTCGTTCTGCCCGCTCCCAATCCGCTCTTTTTCAGTTACCAGCAGATGCTGGCCGACAGCGCGACCGTGCTGCACTCCCACCCCTGGGGCCAGCTCAACATGATCAGTCTGGGGATCATGGAGATAGAGCTGGGGGATCAGCGACTGGTGGCCCCTGCCGACTATCTTATCTGGGTGCCGGCGGATCTCGAGCACACCTCCTACAACGAGCAGACCCTCGACTACACCTCCATCTACGTCAGCCACGAGCTGGCGGCCAAGCTGCCGCCAGAGCCCAGATTGCTGCTGCTCACCCCGCTGATCCGCGCCCTGCTGAGCGACTTTTGCGAACGGCGGGTGAGCCATATGGCGGATGAGTGGGATCAGCGTCAGGCCGAGTTGCTGGTGGAGCGACTGGCGCGCACCCGCTGTCAGGAGAGCTACCTGCCGATGAGTCAGGACAAGCTGTTGGCTCCCATGCTGGCGGCGTTACACAGCGATCCTGCCGATCCCCGTACTCTGGCTCAGTGGGCCGGACAACTGCACACCACAGAGCGCACCCTGGCGCGGCGCTGCCTGCGGGAGCTGGGGATGAGTTTCGGTCAGTGGCGGGCGCGGCTGCGGCTGCTCAAGGCGCTGGCCTGGCTCAAGGGCGACATGCCCATTCAGGAGATCAGCTGGCGGCTCGGTTACGGCTCCACCTCGGCCTTTATCGCCATGTTCAACCGGGAGCTGGGCTGCTCCCCCCAGCGTTATCGCCTACAGTCAGGCCGATAACAAATCGCCGGACATGTCATCTGATGAAGCAAAACAAGAAGGGCGCCCGCAGGCGCCCTTTCTGATGACATCTGCTTGCGCTAGAAGAAGCCGAGCGGGTTGATGTCGTGACTCACCAACAGGTTCTTGGTGTTCTGGTAGTGGTCCAGCATCATCTTGTGGGTCTCGCGGCCGATCCCCGACTTTTTGTAACCGCCAAAGGCGGCGTGTGCCGGGTAGGCGTGGTAGCAGTTGACCCAGACCCGGCCAGACTGAATGCCACGCCCCATGCGCCAGGCCAGATTGCTGTCGCGGGTCCACAGGCCTGCCCCCAACCCGTACTGGGTGTCGTTGGCAATCGCCAGAGCATCCGCCTCGTCCTTGAAGGTGGTGACCCCGAGAGCCGGCCCGAAGATCTCCTCCTGGAACACCCGCATCTTGTTCTGACCGGAGAAGATGGTGGGCTGGATGTAGAATCCCCCCTCCAGTCCGCTCACCTTGGCCGGGCCGCTGCCGATCAGCATCTTGGCCCCTTCGCCGCGGCCGATCTCCATGTAGCCCAGGATCTTGTCGAACTGCTCGCGAGACGCCTGCGCTCCCACCTGAGTGGCGGTATCGAGGGGGTTGCCCTGCACTATGGTGCGGGCACGGGCCAGCACCCTGTCCATGAAGTCGTCATAGATGCTGGCCTGCACCAGCGCGCGGGAGGGGCAGGTACACACTTCCCCCTGGTTGAAGAAGGTCATCAGCATCCCTTCTACCGCCTTGTCGATGTAGCTGCTCTCGTGCTGCATAACGTCGGCGAAGTAGATATTGGGGGACTTGCCCCCCAGCTCCACGGTGGAGGGGATCAGCTTGTCGGCTGCGCAGCGAAGGATATGGGCGCCCACTTCGGTCGAACCGGTAAAGGCCAGTTTCTGGATCCGGTTGCTGGTGGCCAGCGCCTGACCTGCCTCGGCGCCGAAGCCGTTGACCACGTTGACTACGCCGGGGGGCAGGATGTCCTTGATGAGATCCATCATCAGCATGATGGTGACCGGGGTCTGCTCGGCGGGCTTGAGCACGCTGCAGCAACCCGCCGCCAGCACCGGGGCAAGCTTCCAGGCAGCCATCAGCAGCGGGAAGTTCCACGGGATGATCTGGCCGACCACGCCGATGGGCTCCTTGAAGTGGTAGCTGACGGTGTTCTGATCCAGCTCGGCGGCCGAGCCCTCCTGAGCACGAATGCAGCCAGCGAAGTAGCGGAAGTGATCCACCACCAGCGGCAGGTCGGCGGCTAGAGTTTCGCGCACCGCCTTGCCGTTCTCCCAGGTTTCGGCGATGGCGAGTCGCTCGATGTTCTGCTCGATGCGATTGGCGATGCGCAGCAGCAGATTGCTGCGCTCGGTGACGCTGGTCTTGCTCCAGCTGGAGAACGCCTTGTGGGCGGCATCCAGCGCCAGCTCGATATCGGCGGCGTCGGAGCGGGCGACCTCGCAGAATACTTTGCCATCCACTGGCGAGATGTTTTCAAAGTAGCGGCCGGCGCGAGGTGCCACCCACTCACCACCGATGAAGTTGTCGTAACGGGACTTGAAGCTGACCAGGGCACCTGCCTGACCGGGAGCGGTATAAATCATCTCATCATCCTTTAAGTGTGTGATCCTGACCGGGCTGGCTGACAGACCGGTTGCCAGCTGATATCGCAAGGGGCGTGCCAAAGGGTCTGACCAGCAGATAGAAGGTTACAAAAACGTTATAAAATGGGGTGTGGCAGCGTATCTTGGTTAACCAATGACCACGGCTATTGCGATAAAACTGTACCGTTTCTGGACAGTGGCCGAGACAGTCGTGCTGTTTGTGAACAGGAGGCGTGATGAGTGAGTCACTTCAACCCGGTCCCGGTCCGATCCAGCGTTCCTGGCAGCGCTGCCTGCATCAGGGGCTGAGCCGCCAGCAGAGCGCCGATCTGGACTTGCTGCCCCGGGGGGAGTTGTCGGCCCGTCAGGAGCAGCACAGGGCGCTGATCGCCTGCTTCCAGCGCTTCGTGCTGCCGCTGTTTGCCCAGCTGCTGGCGGGTCGCCCTTGTCGCCTGTTGTTGTGTGACGGTGAGGGGGCCATTCTGGCCGCCAGTGGTGATGAGGGGTTCGCCCGCCATGCCGAGCGTATCTTTTTGCGCAGTGGCGCCCGCTGGGGTGAGGCGAGCAAGGGCACCAACGCCATCGGTACCGCGCTGGCCGAGCAGAGTGAAGTACAGGTGCTCGGCAATCAGCACTTCTTCGCCCAGCACAGCTTCCTCAGTTGCAGCGCTTGCCCGTTGCTCGGGCCGGATGGGCAATTGCTCGGGGTGCTCGATATCTCCACCGACGCTGCCCATCACGATGGCGACATGCTGGGCACGGTGCGGCTGCTGGCCATGACCCTCGAAAACGCGCTGTTGGCACGCCAGCCGGGCTGGCTGGTGGATCTCGAGCCCCAGAGCCTCTGGTCCGCTCGCCTGTTGCTGGGAGAGGAGGGGGAACTGCTCGGCGCCAACCGGGCAGGCCGGCTCTGGCTCGGCCAACACCCTTTCGATGGCAGGCAACTGCTGCGCGAGGGGCGTGGCTTGCGGCTGGTGCCAGAAGCGGACGCGACATCTTCCTGCACCGCGCTGCCGGGTCACTCAAGCCCGATGCCACATCCGCAGCAGGTGCCGCTCAAGATGCTGGAGCGCGGCATTTCTCTGCTTATCGAGGGGGAGACCGGCAGCGGCAAGGAGCATCTGGTGCGGGCCCTGCACCGAGCGTCGAGTCGGCGGGAGCAGCCACTGGTGTGCGTCAACTGCGGCGCGTTACCAGCAGATCTGGTGGAAGCCGAGCTGTTTGGCTATGTGGGCGGGGCCTTCAGCGGTGCCCGCAGCCAGGGCAGTCAGGGTTATCTGCGCGCAGCCCACGGCGGCATGCTGATGCTCGATGAAATTGGCGAACTGCCGCTGCAGGCTCAAACCCGACTGCTGCGGGTATTGCAGGAGCGCAGCGTGACGCCGGTTGGCAGTCACAAGCCGGAGGCGGTGGATTTCTGGCTGGTCAGTGCCAGCCACCGGAATCTGGCGGCCATGGTGCAGAGTGGCGCATTTCGCGAAGACCTCTATTACCGGATCTGCGGCTGGCGCCAGCAGCTGATGCCGCTGCGCCGTTGGCCTGCCGCTGAGCGTCTGGGGCTGATCCAGCGACTGTTGGCGGAGATGGACCGGACCCTGCGTCTGACCCGCGATGCGGAGCAACAGCTGCTGGCCCATCCGCTGCCCGGCAACGTGCGCCAGCTCAAGCAGGCACTGGAAGTGGCCTGTGTGCTGGCAGAGGGGTTGGGTTGGATAGAACCCGCCCACCTGCATCTGCCCAGTGTGGCCACAGAGCCCGGCGTCTTGCCGATGGGGGAGGCGACCAGCTTGCGTGAACAAACCCGGCGGCAGGTGCAGCAAACGCTGGCGGCATGCGGCGGCAACGTCAGCGAGGCCGCGCGCCAGCTGGGGATCAGCCGAACCACCCTCTACCGGACGCTGCGCGAAGCCCCTTGAGTGCTCACTCCCCCTCACCGGTCGTTTTCAAGACGCACATGACGGCTGGAGCCCTGCCCATCCAGCCGCTATGATGCGCCTTGGCCGGGGCATTGCGCCCGTTGACTCATCCGTTGAGGTTTTTCTGCCATGTCACAACACATAGGGGCGCTGACTCTGCTGGTGGCTGATTACGATCAGGCCATTCGCTTTTTTACCGAGGGACTTGGCTTTGCGCTCCTGGAAGACACTCGGCTCGATGAACCGGGCAAACCGGGCAAGCGCTGGGTACGGGTTGCCCCCAAAGGTGCCCCCGGTTCCGCGTTGCTGCTGGCACAAGCGGCCAATGCGCAGCAGCAGGCCGCCATCGGCCAGCAGGGCGGTGGCCGGGTATTTCTGTTCCTCGAGACCACTGATTTCTGGGGGGATTACCAGCGCATGCAGGCGTACGGTGTTCATTTTTGTGAACAGCCTCGTGACGAGCCTTATGGCACTGTGGTGGTGTTTGAGGATATCAGCGGCAACCGGTGGGACTTGTTGCAACGTACTGCTGCCAACTGAATCTGAAAACGTTTATCATCCCGCCTGTCATAAAGTCATAAAAGTGTCACAGAAAATTCTAATAATTGGCGCACCCATCTTCACAGAGGAGAGAGAAGGGAATGGCTAAGCGAATTCTGGTGGTCGAGGACGAAGCACCGATCCGCGAAATGCTCTGCTTCGTGTTGGAGCAGAAGGGATATGAGACGATTGAAGCGGAAGATTACGCCGATGGACTGGCGAAGGTGCGCGAACCCTACCCCGAACTCATCGTGCTCGACTGGATGATGCCGGGCGGCAGTGGCATCCAGTTTATCAAGCAGCTCAAGCAAGATGAGGTGACGCGCCAGATCCCGGTGGTGATGCTCACCGCTCGCGGTGAAGAGGAGGACAAGGTGCGTGGTCTGGAGGCCGGAGCCGACGACTACATCACCAAGCCGTTCTCGCCCAAGGAGCTGACCGCTCGCCTCCATGCGGTGATGCGCCGCGTGTCACCCACCTCGGTGGATGAGGTGATCGAGGTGCAGGGGCTGAAACTCGATCCTGTCTCCCACCGGGTCAGTGCCGAAGAGAAGGCGCTCGACATGGGGCCGACCGAATTCAAGCTGCTTCACTTCTTCATGACTCACCCTGAGCGGGTCTACAGCCGTGAACAGCTGCTCAATAATGTCTGGGGTACCAATGTGTACGTCGAGGACAGAACCGTGGATGTGCATATTCGTCGCCTGCGCAAGGCGATTGAAGAGACAGGGCACGACAGATTGATCCAGACGGTGCGTGGAGCCGGATACCGCTTCTCAACCCGTCTCTAGAGGCAGTTATGTTGCAACCTTACGCCTGGCGGCGACAGTTGTGGCGAATGGCGTTTTTTTACGCCCCCTTCGCATTGGTTGGCTGGTTGATTGATCATCTTGCCCTCTGCCTGTTGGTGGCGGCCGTGTTGCATCTGGGCTGGCACTATCGCTTCCAGAAGCGGCTCTCTGACTGGCTGTGGCACGACCGCAGCCTGGTGCCCCCCAGCGGCAATGGCAGCTGGGAGTACATCTTCAACGGTATCTACAAGCTGCAGCAGCGTCACCGCGCCCGTCGCCGCGAGCTGGCGGGGCTGATCCGCCGCTTCCGGGAGGGTGCCGAGGCGCTGCCCGATGCCGCCGTAGTGTTTCGCACCGATGGCAGCATCCTCTGGTGCAACCGGCTGGCGGAGCAACTGCTCGGTTTTCGCTGGCCGGAGGATGCCGGCCAGCATATCGGTAACCTCATTCGCAATCCTGCCTTTAACGCCTATCTGGGCAAGGGGGCATATGACGAGCCCCTCGAGATGCACTCCCCGGTCAACGAGGAGAAGTTTCTCGAGTTTCGCATCATGCCCTACGCCTCGGATCAGGCGATGCTGGTGGTGCGGGATGTCACCCGCTTGCGCAGTCTCGAGAAGACCCGTAAGCACTTCGTTTCCAACGTCTCTCACGAGCTGCGCACCCCGCTGACCGTGCTCAAGGGCTATCTGGAGATGACCGAGGAGCCGCCCCCGCCCGCCATGTGGGCCAAGGCGCATCGGGTGATGATGGAGCAGACCATCCGGATGGATAATCTGGTCAATCAGCTGCTCACCCTCTCCCGTATCGAGGCGGCTCCGACCGTGGATCTCTCCCACCTGGTGGACATGCCTGCCATGCTGGGGCTGCTGGAGCAGGAGGCGCGGGCGCTCTCGGGCGAACGGGCCCACCAGCTCGAATTTGTGGTGCAGCCCAATCTGCTGGTGCGCGGGGATCAGGAGCAGCTGCGCAGTGCTGTCTCCAACTTGGTCTACAACGCCATTCACTACACCCCGGCGGGGCGAAAAATTACCGTGGAGTGGCGCAAGCAGGGGGCGATGGCGCTGTTTGCCGTGAGCGATGAAGGGGAGGGGATTGCCCCCGAGCATCTGGCGCGGCTGACCGAGCGGTTCTATCGGGTCGACAAGGCACGCTCGCGCCACACCGGCGGCTCAGGCTTGGGCCTTGCCATTGTCAAGCATGCCCTCAGTCATCACGACTGCCAGCTCGATATCGAGAGCCGGGTCGGCCTTGGCAGCCGCTTCAGCTTTCTCATCCCGAGCCGTATGGTGGTGATTAAATAGTCTTTTATGGCAATGAGTTAGCTGCAAAAAGAGGGCCTTTGAACGGGCCCTCTTTTCATTTGTTCAAATCTGTCGCCATGTCATTAAAGTGTCACATTAAATCCATAAATTTGTCACTGCCAGGTCAGATACTGGCCCCGTCTTAAGAACGGACCTTCTGTAACTTTGGAGAGATTGGATGAAACTCAACAAACTGGCTGGTGTAATCGGATTTACCGCAGCAACCCTGTTTTCTGCCAGCGCCCTGGCCTACGGTGTCGACAAGGATCTGCCGGATTACACCCCGACCAGCGGCATCTCTGGCAACCTGTCCTCGGTAGGCTCTGATACTCTGGCCAACATGATGACCCTGTGGGCAGAAGAATTTAAGCGTTTGTACCCCAACGTCAACGTGCAGATCCAGGCCGCTGGCTCCTCTACCGCGCCGACTGCCCTGACCGAAGGGGTTGCCCAGTTTGGTCCGATGAGCCGCGCCATGAAGGCTGGTGAAGAGGAAGCATTCGAGAAGCGTTATGGCTACAAGCCGACCGCCATCCGCGTGGCCGTCGATGCCCTGGCGGTGTTCGTCAACAAGGACAACCCCATCAAGGGGCTGACCATGCAGCAGGTTGATGCCGTTTTCTCCAGCACCCTCAAGTGCGGCGAAGCCAAGGCTGCCACCAAGTGGTCTGATCTGGGTCTGGATGGCAGCTGGTCCAGCAAGGATCTGCAACTGTTCGGTCGCAACTCCGTATCCGGTACCTACGGTTACTTCAAGGAGCACGCCCTGTGTAACGGCGACTTCAAGAGCGGCGTGAACGAGCAGCCGGGTTCTGCCTCCGTGGTGCAGTCTGTCTCTGCCTCCCTTAACAGTATCGGTTACTCCGGTATTGGTTACGTTACCTCCGGCGTGCGTGCCATTCCGCTCTCCAAGGATGGCAAGACCTTTGTCGATGCCACGGCTGATAATGCCATCACCGGTAAATATCCGCTGTCGCGCTTCCTGTACGTTTACGTGAACAAGCACCCCAACAAGCCGCTCTCCCCGATGGAGCAAGAGTTCGTCAAGATGATGCTCTCCAAAGCGGGCCAGAACATCGTTGCCAAAGATGGCTACGTGCCGGTGCCGGCCAAGGTGGTACAGGCTGACCTGAAAAAGCTGGGTATCATGTAACTGCCTGCAGTCAGCATGCCCTGATAAAACGAGCCCCAAGCGGGCTCGTTTTGTTTTTGGCGGCTGTCAGTTTTGTTAATAGCGCAGGATGGATATTTTTCCGCCAGCCGGGGGCTGGCTCCCTTGCGCAGCAGGGCGGCATTTCCGAGAATAGGGCAACGTTATGGCAAAGGATCCCTTCATGATTGCGTCCCTCACCAAGTTTGGCCTGGTAGCCCTCTGTAGTTCCCTGTTGGTCGCCTGCGCCCAGTCGCCGACCGGCCGCAGCCAGATGCTGCTCTACTCTCCCCAGCAGATGAACCAGCTGGGCGCTGACTCCTTCGAGCAGATGAAAAAGCAGGAGAAGGTGAGCAAGGATGCCAAACTCAACGCCTATGTCTCCTGTGTCGCCAAGGCGGTGACCGCCCAGGTGCCGGCCAGCTATGGCATCACCAACTGGGAAGTGGTGGTGTTTGACTCCAAACAGGTCAACGCCTTCGCCCTGCCCGGCGGCAAGATCGGGGTCTACAGCGGCCTGCTCAAGGTGGCCAAGAATCAGGATCAGCTGGCGACCGTCATCGGCCACGAGCTGACTCACGTGCTGGCCCAGCACTCCAACGAGCGACTCTCGCGCAGCCAGCTGGCGGGGATTGGTCTTGCGGCTGCGGACATCGCCATGGGCACCAGCGAGTATCGCGGCGCCACCATGGCTGCCCTTGGCCTCGGGGTCGAGGTGGGGGTGATGTTGCCCTATGGCCGTACTCAGGAGAGCGAAGCGGATCGGCTCGGACTTGAGCTGATGGCGCGCGCCGGGTTCAATCCGGCCGAGGCGATCCCCCTGTGGCAAAACATGAGTGCCGCCGCCGGTGGCAACACTCCGCCGCAACTGCTCTCTACCCACCCGAGCAACGAGAACCGGATCGCCGAGTTGCAGGCGCAACAGGCGCAAGTGCTGCCGCTCTATGAGCAGGCCCGCGCCAACGGTCTGGTGCCCCAATGCAAGGCATAAGCCTGCGCATGGCGCGCAGCGACGATGCTGCTGCCATGACGGTGATGCAGCGAGCCAGCTGGCTCGCTGCCTATGGCAAGGTGCTCGGTGCCGACCTGCTGGAGCAGCTGGACGTCACCGCCCATCTGCAGATCTGGCAGAGCCGTCTGGCCGAGCCGGGCCCAAGGCCCATGCTGCTTTGTCTCGATGAGGTGGTGATTGGCCTGCTCTACTGGCAACCACAGCAGGAAGCGGGGCAGAGCAGCGCCCTGATCCGCGCCTTTTACCTCCATCCCGACCATTGGCGACAAGGCTATGGCAAACGGCTGTGGCAGGCGGTGGCGATGCAGATGCGCCGCGCCGGCTGCCATAGCGTCAAATTGTGGCTGCTCGATGGCAACCACATCGGCGAGGGGTTCTACCTGCGCCGTGGCTTCGTCTTTGATGGCGAGGAGCGCACCCTGATAAGCCTCGGGCAGCCCTGCCTGCAGCGACAAATGAGCCGTTTGCTCTGATCACTCTCCCGTTTTTCGCCTTCGGTCACTTTATTTTTTTTGCGAATTAATACAATGTCCCCCTTGAAACAGAGTTGGATAAACACGGGCTGACAAGGGAGTGCTGGCATGTATTACGGCTTTGATATCGGTGGCACCAAGATCGCCTTTGCGGTCTATGACGGTGCATTGAACCTCTGCCACGAGGAGCGCATGAGCACCCCGGGCAACGATTACGAGGGGTTGCAGCAGCTGATCCGCTCCCGGGTCGAGCAGGCGGATGCCCGCTTCGGCGCACGGGGCTCGGTCGGTATCGGTTTTCCCGGTGTCATCAATAGCCAGGATCACAGCATAGTGGCGGCCAATCTGCCCTCCATCAATGGTCGCCATCTGGGCGCAGATCTGGCCGAACTGCTGGAGCGGCCGGTCAAGGTGGATAACGACGCCAACTGCTTCCTCTGGTCCGAAGTGCATCAAGGGGCAGCCGACGGCGCAGGCAGTGCGCTTGGCGTCACCATCGGCACCGGCATCGGCGGCGCCGTCTATCTGGCAGGCAAGCTTATTCAGGGGCGCAACTGGCTGGCTGGCGAGATTGGTCACTACCCCTTGCCCGCGACCATGCTGATGAAGTACCCCGAGTTGCCCCGTCCCCGTTGCGGCTGCGGCCGTCTGGTCTGTTTTGAAACCTATGCCTCCGGCACCGGTCTGGAGCGTCTCTATCACCATTTCCATGGCCAGCGCGCCACGGGTCACCAGATTGTGGGACGCTTCGAGGCCCATGAACCCCATGCGGTCGAGACGGTCGACTGCTGGTTGGAGATCATGGCAGCCGGGCTTGCCACCGCCATTTCGGTGATTGATCCCGAAGTGGTGGTGTTGGGGGGCGGCCTGAGCGGCCTGCCCGCCCTCTATGAACAGCTGCCGCTGCGTCTGCCCGGTCACTTGCTGCCCGGGGTCGCCCTGCCCGAGATCCGCCAGGCCCGCTTCGGCGGTGCCGGTGGTGTGCGCGGCGCAGCCTTGCTCAATCTATGAGATCAGATGTGGGGTCTGATCTCCCCGAAAAAGGAGTCCTCATGACCCGTCTTGAAATCTGTATCGACAACCTGGAATCCCTGTTCACCGCCCAGCAATCCGGGGCTGATCGCATCGAGCTTTGCTCTGCGCTGGGTCTGGGGGGCCTGACCCCCTCCTACGGTTTTATGCAGAAGGCTGCCCGCCATGCCACCGTGCCGGTTTATGCCATGATCCGCCCGCGCGCCGGGGATTTTTGCTTCAACGACGGCGAGTTCGAGATGATGCTGCAAGATATCGCGGCGGCCCGCGCTGCGGGGCTGCAAGGGGTGGTGGTCGGTTTGCTGGATGAGGAGGGGCGGGTGCCTGCCGCCAAGCTCAAACAGCTGGTGGATGCAGCAGGCCCGTTGGGAGTCACCTTCCATCGCGCCATCGACCTCTCCTCCGATTGGCGCCTCGATCTGGAGACCATAGTCGCGGCCGGTTGCGAGCGCATTCTGAGCTCGGGCCATGCGCCGACCGCGCTGGCTGGGCTGGAGACCCTGCAGGAGATGCAGCTGGCGCTGGCGGGGCGTGCCAGCCTGATGCCGGGGGCCGGGGTCAATGCCGACAATGTGCGTACCATCATCGAGTTCACCGGAGTGAGCGAAGTGCATATGTCCGGCATGGGCTGGCGCGGCGGCATGTGCCCCATGGCGTCAATATGGGCACCTCGGATGATGGCCGGGTCAATATCACCGATGGCGCCAAGGTGGCCGCGGTCAGAGCCTTGCTGGATCGCGGTTAAGCAGATCGCCGCCGTTGGGCGGCGTTCATCCGTATCTTGTGTGAAGTTCCTCCCACTGACGGGGAAATCAGGGGCGCCCCCGGCAGCACCCCGGCCAAAAGTCTGATATTATCCCGCCTCTTTACTACATGGATCTGGAGCAACATCTCAATGTCCCAATACGACTCTATCGAACAGAAGGCCAGCTATGGCATCGGCCGCAACATGGGTGATCAGCTGGCGCAGCAAGCCTTCGCCGGTCTGGATATCCCGGCTCTGCAACAAGGTCTGGCAGATGCCCTGAATGGTCTGGAGTTCGCGGTCAGCCGTGACGATATCAATGATGCCTTCCAGGTGATCACTGCGCGTATGCAAGAAGAGCAGGAAGCCGCCGCCAAGGCCGCCGCTGCTGACGGCGAAGCCTTCCTGGCTGACAACGCCAAGCGCGCTGAAGTGAAGGTGACCGACTCCGGTCTGCAGTACGAAGTGCTGGTAGAAGGCAACGGTGCCGTTCCGGTAGCCGGTCAGTCCGTGCGTGTGCACTACCACGGTACCTTCACCCACGGTGGTGTATTCGACAGCTCCGTCGCTCGCGGCCAGCCGGCTGAATTCCCGGTGACTGGCGTGATTGCTGGCTGGGTTGAAGCGCTGCAGCTGATGCCGGTTGGTTCCAAGTGGAAGCTCTACATCCCCCACGATCTGGCCTACGGTGCCCGTGGCGCGGGCTCCATCCCGCCTTACTCTGCACTGGTATTTGAAGTCGAGCTGCTGGACATCCTGTGATCCTGCTGGCTTGATGCAAACGGCGACCCTCGGGTCGCCGTTTGTTTTTGGGTTATGTGATAGACAGTATTTGTCGCGGTCAGCAGGTTGGAGAGCAGAAAAGGGCGGCTTTTTTGCGCCATTGACTGGTTTTTTCAGAAACGGGAACAGGCATACTGCGACTCATTAGAGAGGATAAGGAGAACCCGATGAGCAATAAGATGAAGAATGTAGCGGGGCTTGCTCTGTTGCTGCTGAGTATTCCGGCCAGTGCCGATGCCATGCGCTGCAAGAATGCCCTGATCAGCGAGGGTGACAGTACCGCCGAGATGCTGCTCAAGTGCGGCGAGCCGATGTTGCGGGAAGATATTACCCGTAACGAGGAGAATCTGCACGGCACTGTGGTTGAGGTCAAATATGGCGAACGCTGGACCTACAACTTCGGCAAGAACGAGTTCATGCGCTTTGTGACGGTGCGCAATGGAAAGGTGACTGACATCGAAAACGGCCCGCGCGGCCAGTAGCCGGCGGGCAAAGCATGGATGCACAACAGACAGTAGGGCAAGACCCTTTGACTCACATGTCCGGCAAGGGGTCGTTGTGACGAAGCTGGCTGACGGCCTGATTGATCTGACGAGCCAGTCTTAGCCGCTGGCGGCAGGTCAGGCCATGGAGGCTGATCCTGCCCGCGTTGAATTCAAATGTCCCCAGCGACTCGATGGCAAAATAGCCTCGATGAAAGCTCTTGATGTAGCGAGCGATCTGCCGTGGGGATAACTGCTTGAATACCTTCATCACACGGTTCCCTGATTGCCTGGACAGGGCACACTATGGTGTCGGTCGATGACACTGATATGACGGTTTATAAAGATTTGCATGAATCCTTATTTTGCCAGTGAGCTCGGCAAATTGACGGCATCATCGAAAAAGTTGTGCCATGGCAAACCACCGCACCGATATACTGCGGGCTTGAATGGAACAAATAAAAGGGCCTGTGCGTGGAATGGGTTGATGTGGTGGACGAGGATAACCGGGTGATTGGCGTGGCCGAGCGAGCCAAAGTGCGGCGGGAGAATCTCTGCCATCGCGCCAGCTATATTCTGGTGCTCGACGACGCGGATCGGATCCTGGTGCAGCGACGCACCCTCAGCAAGGATTTCTGCCCCGGCATGCTGGATGCCTGCGCTGGTGGCGTGGTCACCACCGGTGAGGAGATGGAGCGCTCCGCCCGCCGCGAGTTGGCCGAGGAGCTGGGGATTATGGATGTTCCTCTGCAGGGCTTTGGCAGCTTTTATGCGGAAGGGGAGGGCTACCGGGTCTGGGGTGGCCTCTTCAGTTGCCGTTATCAGGGGCCGCTGCAGTTGCAGGCCGAAGAGGTGAGCGCGGTGCACTGGATGAGCCTGGCCGAGATTGCCGAGCGCGCCAGTGAATTTACCCCCGACTCCCTGCTCGCCATCGCCATTTGGCAGGCGAGACGCTAACGTCTCCCTTTAGATATTTTCTTTTCCAGTTCAGAGACAAGACGGGCAGCCTGATGGCTGCCCGTCTGCCTTTGTGCATTTAGTTGATCTGCTACACCAGCTTAAGGCGCCGGTTGGTGCGCCCGCAAGCGCTCTGCTTGGCGATCCAGTGCCCCTGCCAGTCGGTGGCCAGACGCAACAATGGATACTCCAGATCGAGCCGGGTCACCACCAGCTGGCCGGTCTCGTCGCCACTGACGGGATTGCCGCTGGCGGGATCGATGATTTCGACGATGCAGCTCTCGTTGACGATAAAGCCCTGACCGGGCTGACTCTCGTAGGCCACCACCCCCACATCCTGCCACACCAGACAGTTGAGGGCCGCAATGCCATGAATGGCGCGCAGCGGTGCCGTTTCGGGATGGGTTGCTTCGCACAGTAGGGCGTGGCGCAGCGAGTCGCTCGGGATCTCCGCCGCCTCGGCCGCTTCCAGCAGGTCGAGCAGGGTCACCAGCGGGCCGACATAGCCGGTGGGTTGATAGCGCAGCAGTGCCTCCAGCTGGCGCTGGGTATCGTGGGGGCCGCAGGGTACCACGGGAGCCCCCAGCTGGCGGGCGCCGTTATCGAAAATAAAGGCGGTGGGGCCAGCATGATAGTCGTGGCCGTTGAGCATCACTTCCCCCGCCTTGAAACCGGCGGCAAACAGCGCTCGGGCGGCGCCCCACCAGTCTGCCCCGGCATATTCGGGGATGGCCAGTTGGCCCGGACAGGAGAATACCCGCAGCGCCTGACTGGCCGGACGGCCGGTGAGACCGGCAAAGGGGGGATGAGCTTGCTGGGCGGCAAAGAGCTCTTTGCTGTCGAGCAGTGGCAGGGTGGCCAGCTCTGCCAGATCCTCGAGGCGGCACTGGCGATAGGCGCTGGAGTAACCGGCGCAATATTGACTGACATGGGTAAGCTGATGATTGAGCTGGTCCAGTTGTTGCTGTTCGCGCATGGCGGGGGGACGAATTTCCAGACCATCGTAATAGTGTTGCATGGGGCCTCCTGGCGCCGTGAAACCAGCTCAAGAGTAGTCTGCCCAAGGGGAAAATGCTTGCCGCTATCCATGGTCAGGCTCAGAGCCGCTGTTAGGCGGCATCATCACTCTGGGATAAACTGGCGACTTCCCATCACGACTCAGGACGAGAAATCATGATTGCTGTAGGACACCCCCTGCCTGCTGGCGAATTTACCTTTATCACCGCCGAGGGCAAGCAGCTGCGGGATAGCCAGACGCTGTTCGCCGGTAAAAAAGTGGTGCTGTTTGCGGTACCCGGCGCCTTTACTCCCACCTGCTCCAATGCTCATCTGCCCGGTTATGTGGTGCTGGCCGATCAGTTTATGGCCAAAGGGGTGGATGCCATCTGTTGCCTCTCGGTCAACGATGCTTTCGTGATGCGGGCCTGGCAGACGGCCCAGAATGCCGAGGCGATCACCATGCTGGCGGATGGCGATGGCAGCTGGACCCGGGCGCTGGGTCTGGCCAAGGATACCGGCGCCTTTGGCGGCATCCGCGCCCAGCGCTTTGCGTTGATCGCCAATGATGGTGTGGTCGAGCAGCTGTTTTTGGAGGCGCCGGGCAAGTTCGAGGTCTCCGATGCCGCGAGCCTGCTGGCTGCACTGTGAAATGTTAATCACGGTTTGATTTCCCCTTGAAATGGGAGGTGGCACAGCTACACTGGCGCCACTTTCCCATGGTGCCTGCCCGTTTGGGCTGGCGCTTCGTTGCAGATAACAAGAGATGAAGATCCTATGACCCTGGCTTTTGTTGCCCTGATTGCCGGACTGGCGCTGCTGGTCTGGAGTGCAGACAAGTTTGTCGACGGTGCCGCCGCCACTGCCCGTTATGCGGGGATGCCGCCGCTGCTGATCGGCATGGTGATCATCGGTTTTGGTACCTCGGCCCCGGAGATGGTGGTCTCGGCGCTGGCGGCGTCCCAGGGCAATCCCGGGTTGGCGCTCGGCAACGCCTATGGCTCCAACATCACCAATATCGCGCTGATCCTGGGTCTGACGGCACTGATCAGCCCTATCGCGGTGGCCTCTCAGGTGGTGCGCAAGGAGATCCCGATCCTGCTCGGTATTACCCTGCTCTCCGGCGCCCTGCTGATGGATGGCCATCTGGGCCGGATGGATGCGGTCATTCTGGGGGCCGTCTTCGTTGCCCTGATGGGCTGGTCCATCTGGGCTGGCATGAATGGCAAGGGAGATGCGCTGGATACCGAGACCGCCGAGGATATCGAGAGCGAGGGGATGTCCCTCAAGAGCGCCATCTTCTGGCTGGTGGTCGGGCTGGTGCTGCTGATCGGCGCTTCCCGCCTGCTGGTGTGGGGGGCGGTGACCATCGCTCAGGCACTTGGTATCAGCGATCTGGTGATTGGTCTCACCATAGTCGCGGTAGGGACCTCTCTGCCGGAGCTGGCCTCTTCGCTTATCGCCATTCGCAAGAACGAGCATGATCTGGCCCTTGGCAACGTGCTCGGCTCCAACCTGTTCAACACCCTGGCGGTGGTGGGGATTGCGGCGGGCATCCACCCGCTCGATGTGGCGCCGGAGGTGCTCACCCGTGACTGGAGCATCATGATGGGGCTGACCCTGCTGCTGCTGGTGATGTGTCTGGGCCGCAAGGGGCAGGGCCGCATCAACCGGTTGGAGGGGGGCGTGCTGCTCACCTGCTTCGTCGCCTACACCGGCTGGCTGCTGACCAGTCAGTTTATCTGATAGGGGTTGGAGAAATGAGAGAGGGGGAAGCTCAAGCTTCCCCCTCTTGTTTTTGCCCAGTGAATCTGTTGGCGAGCGAGCGGTGTGCTCAGGCTACTGCCACCAGCTTCTGCCCCTTCTGGCTGCTGTCCAGAATGAGGATGCTGGCCTTGGGGAAGAAGTTGAAGGTGGAGGCGGAGGCCCAGGTGTAGGCGCCCATCACCTTGCCAACCACCAACTCGCCGATAGCCAGATCCGGCAGCATGATGCCATCGCGGATCACATCCACGCTGTCGCAGGTGGGGCCGGAGAGCACCGAGTTGTGCTGCTCGCCACTGGCATAAGGCGTGCTCACCGGATAGGTGACGTGGTCATAGAGCTGGCCGTTGTAGCTGCCGTAGAGACCGTCATCCAGGTAGTACCAGATCTTGTCGCCGCGGTGGGCCTTGCCCATCACGCTTGAAACCGAAGTCATGGCCGGTGCGCTGATAAAGCGGCCCGGTTCGGCAATCTTCTGCACGGTAGCGGGCAACTTGGCCAGCGCTTCGCGGATCGGCGCGCAGAAGCCGTCGATATCGAACTCGCCCCCCTCATAATCCACCGGGAAACCGCCGCCGATATCCAGCACCCAGGGCTTGAGCCCAAGCGCCCAGGCCTGCTCCATGATCTCGCGGCAGGCGTCGATGGCCTGCACATGGCGACGGGCGTGGGGTACCTGGGAGCCGACGTGGAACGACAGCCCCATCACCTTGATCCCCTTGGCGTGGGCCAGTTGCAGCAGCGGCAGCGCCTGCTCCGGAGTGCAGCCGAACTTCTTGGAGAGATCGACCTTGGTCTCGGGGTTGGGGAAGCTGACCCGCAGCAGCAGTTTCACTTCGTCCTTGTAGGGAATGAACTTTTCCAGCTCCAGCGGGTTGTCGTAGACAAACACGGTGCAGCCGAACTCGAGCGCATAACGGATATCGCTGTCGCGCTTGATGGGATGGGTATGAATGCAACGTCCCGGGCGAACCCCCTGACTGCGCACCAGATCCACTTCGCCATTGGTGGCCAGATCGAAACAGGCCCCCTCTTCCTTCAAGACAGAGACCACCGCCTCATGGGGCAGGGGTTTGAGTGCATAGTGCAATCGTACATCGGGCAGGGCGGCGGCCAGGGCCCGATACTGTTTGCGGACGGCTGCCTTGTCGAGCAGCAGCAGGGGGGAGCCGAATTGTTCAACCAGCTGACGGTAATCTTGTGCGACCACATCTTTTGCAACCAGGGTCTCGTTCATTCTCTTTTGGTCATCCTTAGGGGGCGTGATATGCCCAAGCCATATGCGATTGAACCGGCGACGGCCGGGTCAGGCGAGCGGTCCGGTGGGACCAACCGAACACAGTGCATAAATTGATGGCAAAGTGCTTGGTTATGCAGCGGATTATCGGCTTATTGATTCTGTGTGCAAGCATTTTGATTGGATATGTTGGCAAGATTTTCTTGGCGAAACGAGAGGGATCACTGTTCTCTATCCGCCATTTTTCCCGTTTGGGCCACATTTGATCCGTGAGAGCCTAACTTGTTGATAGTTAACTAACATTTAACATTCTTGTCGCGGTTCTGGCGGTCACTAAAAAAATATAAATGGGGGCAGCCAAGTGCGAGACAGCTCACATTTTTTGGATTAACATGCCGACTTCCTAATCCAAACTAGTTCGGATGAAGGTAGCAGGAGAGCGATGGGCAACCATCCACCGAAGAAGTGAATCTTTCAGGTACTGGGCAACCGGTGTGGACTGCTACTGGACGATACTCTGGAGAGACCCGTTAAATCGGGCGCCGAAGGAGCAAGGCACCATGACTACCCGCAAGGGCAGGCTGGCGCCGGAAACTCTCAGGCAAAAGGACAGAGGGGATGGGATGGTTGTACTTTGGGTTGTACTTTGGCTTAGCCCGCATCCGATCGCCTCTGACCGATCGCGACACCTATGGGAAGATCATCCTTCTCCTCCTTAATTTCTGTTTCTTAAGGAGGATGCATGTCATCAATTCAATCGGCGTTAACCGCCATCGATAGCTTTATCTGGGGGCCGCCCCTGCTGATCCTGCTGGTCGGGACCGGTATCTATCTCACCCTGCGTCTGGGTCTGCTTCAGGTGGTGCGCTTGCCGCTCGCTCTGCGGCTGGTCTTTGGCCGCGATCAGGGGCAGGGCAAGCAGGGGGATGTCTCCAGCTTCGGCGCCCTCTGTACCGCCCTCTCTGCCACCATTGGTACCGGCAACATCGTCGGGGTGGCCACCGCCATCAAGCTCGGCGGCCCCGGTGCCCTGTTCTGGATGTGGATGGCAGCCCTTTTCGGCATGGCCACCAAGTACGCCGAGTGTCTGCTGGCGGTCAAATATCGCGAGCAGGATGCCAACGGCCAGATGGCTGGCGGCCCCATGTACTATCTGGAGAAGGGGCTTGGCTCCAAGCCGCTGGCCAAGCTGTTTGCCCTGTTCGGCATCGGCGTAGCTTTCTTCGGGATCGGTACCTTCCCGCAGGTCAATGCCATCTCCGACGCCATGAGCCTCTCCTTCTCTGTGCCCCGTGAAGCGACCGCCGTGGTGCTGACCCTGATCGTGGCGCTGGTGACCCTAGGAGGGATCAAGTCCATCTCCAGCGTGTCGAGCAAGGTGGTGCCCTTCATGGCCATCTTCTACATCGTCGCCTGTCTGGGCGTGCTGGTGAACAACGCCAGCGCCCTGCCCGATGCCGTTATGCTGGTGATCGAGAGTGCCTTCACCGGCCATGCGGCGACCGGCGGCTTCGTCGGTGCCAGCATCATGCTGGCCATTCAGTCCGGGGTGGCGCGCGGGGTCTTCTCCAACGAGTCGGGGCTGGGCTCTGCGCCCATCGCGGCGGCGGCAGCCAAGACCGATTCGTGCGTGGAGCAGGGGCTGGTCTCCATGACAGGTACCTTCATCGACACCATCATTATCTGCACCATGACCGGCCTGACCCTGGTGGTGACCGGGGTGTGGAGCGGCGATGCAAGCGGCGCGGCCATGACCAGTCTGGCCTTTGCCCAGGGGCTTGATGCCCATGTTGGCCAGTATCTGGTGAGCATTGGCCTGCTGTTCTTCGCCTTTACCACCATCCTTGGCTGGAACTACTACGGCGAGCGCTGCACCGAGTACCTGTTCGGGGTGAAGGCAATCAAGCCCTATCGTCTGGTCTATCTGGCGCTGGTAGCGAGCGGTGCTTTCCTCCATCTGGACATGATTTGGCTGCTGGCCGATATCGTTAACGGCCTGATGGCGGTGCCCAACCTCATCGGCCTGATTGGTCTACGCCATGTGGTGATCGCCGAGACCCGCGCCTATTTTAGCCGGGATCTGGATAGCGAAGCTGAACCGGAGCCGCAGACGGCTTGAGCGCCTCAGCTCGTTTCACGCTCCCCTTGAAAAGAACAAGCCACGACTCCGGTCGTGGCTTTTTTGTGCGCAGTGTCTCTGGATGGGGACTTTCCCTCTCCCTTCGGGATAAGGTCAGGACGAGGGGGATAGCCCCTCGCTCAGCAGGCTATCCAGACGTGCTCGCACTTTCTCTACCAGTGCCTGATCGCTACCGTGCCAATCGATGCAGCTTGCCAGCGTGGTGGAGGTTCCCGTCATAAAACGCAGTTCGCCGCCCGCCAGCTCGTAGAAGCGGCTCGCCATTCTGGTTCCCTCATCCACATCACCCGCCACCAGCAGCATGGCTTGTGCCAGCACGGCGCCCTGGTGATCCTGCCCTGGCGCCAGCCAGCGCTGGGCGGTACCGGTGATCTTGCGTCCCCCGATCACCAGATTGTACTGACCATCGCAAAAGGATCCGGGCACGAAGTCATAGCTTCCCTCAAGGCCGTACTCCGCCAACAGGGTCAGCAGCGGCGCCCCCAGCAGCCGGTAGTAGTGGGCGAGATCTGTGGTGGTGCGGGGCAGCAGCAGAGATAGGTTGAGGATCCCCGCCCCGTGGGGCACGGCGGTACCGCCACTGTCGCGCACATGCACCGGCCAGCCTTCATCTGCAAGTTGCTGGCAGGCGGCTTCGTAACGGGGGAGGCGGGTATCCTTGCGAGTGACAATCAGGCATTGGGGCGCTTGCCACAGGTGAGCGCGGGGCTGGCCGTCATGGGCACAGTCGCGCAGCCAGTGCTGCTCTTGCGCCAGTATCTGTACGGGTGAAGCGGTATCGGGGAGGGGGGAGAGCAAGCGATAGGGCATGGCGGCATCCTCAAAAAAGGCTGCCCAGCACACTACCCGTGGCGACTGGCAAGGTAAAGCCCCGCAGTGCGGGGCTGTTGGCTATCGGTAGGCGATCTCTTAGGAGTGGCGCGCTTCGCGCTTTGGCAGCAGCAGGTTGAGCACGATGGCGGTGATGCCACCGGTGGCGACGCCGTAGGAGAGCACGCTCTTGGCCAGCTCCGGCAGGTGTTGCAGCACTTCCGGCACCTGCGCGACTCCCAGCCCCATGGCCAGCGACACTGCCAGGATCATCAGGGCGCGGCGATCCAGCTCCTCGCGGGCAATGATGCGCACGCCAGCGGCGGCGATGGTGCCGAACATCACGATAGTGGCGCCCCCCAGCACGGGCTCGGGGATCTGCTGTACCAGGCTGGCGACCGCCGGGAACAGGCCAAGCAGGGCCAGCATGGCGGCGATAAAGAGACCGACGTGACGGCTGGCGACGCCGGTCAGCTGAATGACGCCGTTATTCTGGGCGAAGGTGGACATGGGGAAGGTGGAGAAAACTGCCGCCAGCATGGAGTTGGCACCATCAGCCAGCACGCCGCCTTTGATCCGCTCCATATAGACAGGCCCTTCCAGTGGCTCGCCGGAGATATCCGAGGTGGCGGTCATGTCGCCGATCGCTTCGAGCGCCGTCACCACGAAGATGATGGCGAGCGGCACGAACAGCTGCCAGTCAAAGCCGAGACCATAGTGGAGCGGAATGGGCACCATCACCAGCGGGCCGTCGAAGGTGGGGGCGCTCACTTTGCCCAGCAACAGCGCCACGGCATAGCCCGCCAGCATGGCGATCATGATGGCGGAGAGGCGCAACCAGGGGTTGCGACTGCGTTGCAGCAACACGATCAGGCCGAGCACCAGCAGGGAGAGGAAGAGGTTGGTGTGACTGGCGAAGCTGCCATCAGAGAGGGCTGCATAGCCGCCGCCCATGCTGATCAGGCCCACTTTGATCAGGGTCAGGCCGATCAGCAGCACCACTATGCCGGTGACCAGCGGGGTGATGATCCGTTTCACCAGATGGAGGAAGCGGCTCATCACCACGATAGTGAGTGCGGCAACCATCATGGTGCCAAACAATGTGCCCAACAGATCCTCGGTGGGCATGGCCGCCTGTTTGAGGGCGAGACCGGAGGCGATGATGGGGCCGAGGAAGTTGAAGCTGGTACCTTGCACCGAGAGCAGGCCGGAACCGATGGGGCCGAAGCGGCGGGTTTGAATGAAGGAGGCGATGCCGGACATGACCAGCGACATGGAGACGATATAACGGGTGTCGGCGGCAGGGAGGCCGAGGGCATTGGCGATAATCAGGGGCGGGGTAATGATGGCGACAAACATGGCGAGCATATGCTGCAGGGCGGCGAACAGCGTCTGGGGCAGAGGCGGGACATCCTCTATGCCATAGACCAGTTCGCTATGGGCTCGCCTGGGGGGATGTGCCTCTCGATTGGCGCGTGTGACAGCAGCCTGTTCCATAAGTACCTCGAATTGTGTGGGGAGGGGGAGAAAATTGGGCGCTATTGTAGTGATTGAAATGAGCCTGACCAGCGCTAATTATGCAAAAAAAGGTTTATTTTTTGATGGGTTGAAACGTTTGCGTGCTGCGATTATCATCTGTCGGTTTGTGTGACCGACCTCTCCTTTTTATTCTCCCCGCTAATGACAATTTTACCACTTTGTAGGTGTAGAATGAGCCCTCAGTATTCATCGTGGAGACTCTGGATGCTCAAGTTGTCAGAGTTCTGGAGTGCGAGGGTTCACTCCGAAGACTTTACTCGTACTCGCATGGGATTTATGACGGTGCGTTTGCGCCTGCTGACCTGCTTGCTGATGCTTGGATTGCCCGCCTGGGCCGTGGTGGATTGGTTGACCTTGCCCGCCGTTCATTTCGAGCAGCTGTTCCAGGCCAGGATCTTCTGCACCCTGGCGCTCTCGCCACTTATTCCGCTCTCGTACCTCATCCACTTCAAGCGAGAGCGAATGAAGCTGGCCCTTGGCTACCTGATGGCCGTGATAATGCTCTTCTCCCTCTTCTGCCTGAACAGCTTTGGCGCCGGACAGGAGTTGCAGGCGGGTTATGCGGCCTTTCCCTATCTGCTGATCACCCTGTTTGCCATCTTCCCCATCCCCCTCTCCCTCGGCTTGCAACTGGCAGGCGTGGTACTGGTGACCATGCTGCTGGGTCACTGGCTGCTGGTGGGCCAGAGCATCTGGAGTCAGGCCACTCTGAATCAGGTGTGGGTGCTCGGCATGTTTACCATGGCCAGTTGCTGGGTGCAGTGCGGCCAGCTCAACATGCTGCTGCGGCTCTATCGGGAATCGACCACCGATGAGCTGACCGGCATGATGAACCGCCGCTTGCTGATGAAGCAGCTGGAGCAGGCCAGAATCCGGCTGCAACTCAAGAAGAAGCCCTTTGCGGTGATGCTGCTGGATCTCGATCGCTTCAAGCGGATCAACGATATCTACGGCCATCTGGCGGGGGATGCGGTGCTCAAGGAGGTGGCGACCACCCTGGGGGAGCAGCTGGAGCCTGACATGGTGCTGGGGCGTTATGGCGGCGAAGAGTTTGCCATCCTGATGCACAACTGCGCAGATCCGGCGCTGGTGAGCAAAATGGCCGAGCGGCTGCGCATTGCCGTCGAGGCGCGGCTGGTGAAGAGTCCCACCTCGGACGAATTGCTGGAGGTGACGGTGAGTATCGGGATTGCCATGGCTCGTGCCGATGACACCATCGATATTCTGATCAACCGTGCCGACGAGTGTCTCTATCAGGCCAAGATGGCGGGACGCAACTGCGTGGTGGTCGAGGGGCAGAACCGCGCAAAAACAGATGCCGCCTGAGGGCGGCATCCTGTTGGCAATGAGCTGGCGAGATCAGGCCAGCTTGTACTTGCCGGAGAGCTGCTGGGCCAGCAGCTTGAACATGTTGAAGACCGCCATGGTCTTGCCGGTCGGGGTGCCGTCTTCGGCCAGGAAATACTCCCCCTTGAACACCAGAATATCCCCCTTCTGCTCCACCGAATCGGCGCGCATACCGTGGATGAAGTCTTCATGCTCTTTGATGATCTTGTTGGCCATCTCAAGCAGGGCCGTCTCGGTGATCAGCTCTTTCTGTGGTTGCATGCTCGTCTCCTTAAACGACTACTGGACAGGGAAACCGTGGATCCCTGCCTCTGATTGAAGAGGCGCCCAGCATACTGCAAACAGGGTTTTTCTGTCATTGATATGACCCCGATTTGTGGTTGTTTATCCGATCACCAGATTCTTCAACCAGCAGCGTTGGCGAATACGGCGCTGCACCAGCAGTACCTTGCTGAGCTCCTCCAGCAGCACCACCGCCACCACCCAGGAGAGGGGCCAGCCGAGCAGCGTGACCGCCACCCAGGCGAGCGGGATGCCGATGCACCACATGCCGACGATGTCGATGAAGATGCTGTAGTTCACATCACCGCCAGAGCGCAGCACCCCGATGATCCCCACCATGTTGAACACCTTGAGCAGCATCCCGAGGCACATGATGCCGAGCACCTGTCCCGCCTCCGTCATCAGCTCGGGGGGCAGGTTGCCGACCCACTGCAGCAGGTTGGCTTGCAGCAGCCAGACGATGATCCCCACCAGCAGCGCGCCAATCGGTGCCAGCAGCAGGAAGAGCTGGGAGTGCTGCCAGGCAATCTCGTACTCCTCGGCCCCGAGCCGGTGGCCGAGCAGGGTGGAGCAGGCCACCGCCAGTCCGAAGAAGAGGGAGATAAGGATGCTCTCCAGGGTGCCAAGTGTGGTCATGATGGCCAGCGAATCGGTGCCAAGATGGGCATAGAGAAAGCCGTAAATCAGCATGCCGAAGGCCCAGAGGCCGTCATGGAACAGCAGCGGCAGGGCGATCAGGGTAAAGCGCACCACCTCCTTGCGCTTGAAGGCGGCCAGCCAGTCTGGTGCACGCGGGATCAGGCGCGCCTCATAACGCTTTACGTAGAGCAGCAGCAGGGCTGTCTGCAGCAGCCGGGAAATGGTGGTGCCCCAGGCCGAACCGGCGACCCCCATCGCCTCGAAGCCGAAGTGACCGAAGATGAGGGCGTAGTTGAGGATGACGTTGGCGATGATGGCGATAATGCCGATGCGGGTTGGCGCAGCGGCATTGCCGACCGAGCGCAGGGCTGACTCCAGCGGCACTACGATGGCAGTACAGAGGATGGTGGCGCCGGTGATCATCAAGAATTGATCCGCCAGCTCGCGCAGTGCCGGATCCTGACTGGCAAAACCCAGCACGCTGCCCGGTGATAACACATAGATGAAGGCAAAGGGCAGGGTGACCAGCAGGGCGCCCACTATGGCCAGCGCCAGGGAGCGGCGCACCCCGGCCATCTCCCCGCGCCCGAAGTATTGTGCTGCCAATACCGAGACCCCGCCCGCGAGGCCCGCTATCACCAGCAGATTGAAGAAGAAGACCCGGTTACCCAAGCCGACCGCCGCCACAGCCGTGGTGCCAAGCTGGCTCACCATCATGATATCGATGAGGCCGAGCAGGGAGAACATCATGGATTGCAGCGAGACAGGCAGAGCCAGCCGCCACAATCGGGTCATGAACTCGCGATCGGTGGTTTGTTTTAAAATCGCTTGCCAATAATTCATAGTTGTTAACCGGGTATGAGAAAAGCAAGGTTTGTCAGGGGTATGATAGGGGCTGACGAGGTTCTTCTCACTGTGAGTAGCTCTCGGTTTTCTTGTGTAAAACTATCCTGTTGAGGTGTTATGCCATTTGCCAGCGAGTGTCTGGAGATAGCGCCAGCCTGTGAAGAGCAGATGCTGGGACGTGAAGGGCTGCCCCTGCTCGGCGAGGCAGGGATCTTCCTGACCGGCCTCTCCCGGGTGCGGGATCACTACCTCATCCGCCGCAATTGCCCCGAGTTTCACATCCTGATGATGAGTCATGATGAGGGGGGCGCGCTGCTCACCGACGAGGGGGAGCAAGCCATTCCGGCCGGGTCGCTGATTTTCCTGCCCGCCGCCGTGCCCGGTGGGCTCAAGCTGATTGGCGAAAGCTGGCAGATCAGCTGGATTTTGCTCGATGACGTGCCGCGCTGGCAGCATCTGCACCGCCTTGGTCACCGTATCTGGCAAGGGGATGGCGGCGATCAGCTCTACCATCTGCTCAGCCTGATGCAGGGGGAGGGGGTTCGCTCTTCGCTGCAACCTCAACTGCTCAGCCTGCTGCTGGCGCTGCTGGAGCGCACCCTGCAAGGGGAGGTACGCGGCACCCCTGAACTTAGATTGCAGGCACTGTTTCGCCGGGTGGAGGCGCGCCTGGACGAACCCTGGAGTGTCGCCCTGCTGGCCCGACAGATGGCTTGCTCTGTACCCCATCTGCACCGGCTTTGTCAGCAAGCGTTCGGTATGGGGCCGATGGCGAGGGTGACCGAGCTCAGAATGAACAAGGCGCGCCAGCTGCTGCTCTATACCAACTGGCCACTTGGCGAGCTGGCGGCCCGGGTCGGTTACAGCGATGGGGCCAACTTTGCCAACCGCTTTCGTCGTCTGACTGGTCAGACTCCCGGCGCCTTTCGTCGACTGGGTCGCAAACCTTTTGCAACGGATGTGCAAACTCTTTGAAATTAATGAGACAAGCCCCTAGGATCGGCGGGTCCCTGCGTCTAGCTAACCGTTTAGGTACCAAGATCCATGTTTGAAGATAATAACCAGAAACGTCCTCTCTACATTCCCTACGCCGGTCCCGCCCTGCTGGAGACCCCTTTGCTCAACAAGGGCAGCGCCTTCACCAGCGAAGAGCGCAGCAACTTCAATCTCGAAGGTCTGTTGCCCCAGAATATCGAGACCATCGAAGAGCAGGCCGAGCGCGCCTATCGCCAGTTCATGGCGTTTGGCAACGACATGGACAAGCACATCTATCTGCGCAACATCCAGGATACCAACGAGACACTGTTCTACCGTCTGCTGCACAACCACCTGACCGAGATGCTGCCCATCATCTACACCCCGACGGTGGGCAAGGCGTGCGAGGAGTTCTCCAACATCTATCGCCGCGCCCGTGGCCTGTTTATCTCCTATCCGGACAAGGACAGGATCGATGACATGCTGCAAAACGCCACCAAGCAGAACGTCAAGGTGATCGTGGTGACCGATGGCGAGCGGATCCTGGGTCTGGGTGACCAGGGTATCGGCGGCATGGGCATTCCCATCGGCAAGCTCTCCCTCTACACCGCCTGTGGTGGCATCTCGCCCGCCTACTGCCTGCCGGTGGTGCTGGATGTCGGCACCAACAACCAGCAACTGCTGAATGACCCCTTCTATATGGGGTGGCGCAATCCGCGTATCTCGGGGGATGAGTACGCCGAGTTTGTCGATGCCTTCATTCAGGCGGTCAAGCGCCGCTGGCCCGATATCCTGCTGCAGTTCGAGGACTTCGCCCAGAACAACGCCATGCCGCTGCTCAACCGCTACAAGAACGAGCTCTGCTGCTTCAACGACGATATTCAGGGTACTGCTGCCGTGACCCTGGGCAGCCTCATCGCCGCCTGCAAGGCCTCCGGCGCCAAGCTCTCCGAGAAGCGGGTTGCCTTCCTCGGTGCGGGCAGCGCCGGTTGCGGTATCGCCGAGCAGATCGTGGCACAGATGAAGGCCGAAGGGCTGACCGATGCCCAGGCCCGCAGCCGGGTCTTTATGGTGGACCGCTTTGGTCTTATCACCGACAAGATCCCCAACCAGCTCGACTTCCAGCGCCGTCTCTCCCAACCGGTAGAGCGCATCGCTGACTGGCCGGTGGGGGACAACATCTCCCTGCTGGAGGTGATGGAGCACGGCCGCCCGGACATCCTAATCGGGGTCTCCGGCCAGCCGGGGCTGTTTACCGAAGAGGTGGTCAAGACCATGCACAAGCACTGTGCTCGTCCCATCATCTTCCCGCTCTCCAACCCCACCTCCCGGGTCGAGGCGACGCCGGCAGACCTCATCCGCTGGACCGACGGCCAGGCGCTGGTGGCCACCGGCAGCCCGTTCGCACCGGTGGAGCACAAGGGCAAGCGCTACGTCATCGCCCAGTGCAACAACTCCTTCATCTTCCCGGGGATCGGCCTTGGCGTCATCGCCTCCGGCGCCACCCGGGTAACCGACGCCATGCTGATGTCGGCCAGCCGCGCGCTGGCGGAGTGCTCGCCGCTGGTGAAAGGGGAGGAGGGCTCGCTGCTGCCGGATCTGGCGGATATCCATCAGGTCTCCCGCTACATCGCCAAGATGGTGGCCAAGACCGCCATGCTGCAGGGCAAGGCGGTGCAGACCCCGGACGAGGTGATCGATCAGGCCATCGACGCCAACTTCTGGCATCCGGAATATCGCCGCTACCGCCGCACTTCCTTCTGATACAGCTCAGCGCTAAATCACCGTAAAAACAAAGGGATGCCTCGGCATCCCTTTTTGCATCCGGAGGGGATGCAGTTTCATCCCCTTGGTGTTGTCAGACGTGATTACTGGGTCACTTGCTGCACGCCGGTGACGCGAACTTCTACACGGCGATCCGGCGCTAGGCAGGAGATCAGCTGAGCCTTGCCCTTGACGCTGTTGCACTGGGTACCGGTGACCGGATTGGCTTCACCGCGACCTTCGATGGCAACTTTGCCAGCCGGCAGACCTTTGCCAACCAGGAAGTCGGCTACGGTACGGGCACGCGCTTCGGAGAGTTTCAGGTTGTAGGCATCAGAACCGATACGGTCGGTGTAACCGACGACCACGGCGCTGCCATCTTTCGGCTGAACATCAACGATCTGCTGATACAGGGTGTTCAGCGCTGCGACACCTTCTGGCTTGAGGGTGGATTTGCCAAAGGCAAACAGTACGTCAGAGCTCAGGGCGAAGTTCTTGTCGACCAGTACCGGCTCGGGAACCGGCTCAGGCGCAGGGGCGGCAACCGGGGCAACATAAGAGGTGCGGTTCGGGTGCATCACCAGCTCCAGGGTCGCGACGCTCATGTCGCTCTCCCAGGTTTTCTGCTCGTCACCCAGATTCCAAAGATAGCGGTAGCGTGCTTGCACATCGATAAGGTCGGAGAGCTTGGCTGTCAGACCCAGGCCCGCCAGCGGCGCAGTGCCGTTGTCGCTGTTGCCATTGCCGTTGACGTGATTGAAGTAGGCTCCGCCTTCAGCAAACACCGAGAAGATGTCGCCGAGCGGCAGGCGGGCGATACCGGAGAGGGTTGCACCCTGGGTTTTGAAATCGGCACCGTCAACGCCCGCTTTACCGGCGTAGAGGTAGCCCAGTTCCGCTGCGTAGTAGTCGTTGAAGTTGTAACCGCCGAACAGGCTCAGCGCGGTGGCGTCTTTGTCTGTATCCAGACCTTGTACATCGTCAAGGTTGTGAGCATATGCCCAACCTGCACCAACACCGGTGTACCAGTCATCGGCAGCCTGAGCTGTGGTGCCTGCGGCGGCGAGCGCCAGTGCAATCAGGGTAGGAGCCATTTTGAGTTTCATCGGTTTATCCTCGTTGTGTTAGCCCATGTCGGGCAATGCACTTGTTTTTATTGCTGCGAAAAATCGCCAGCAAAGTGGATAGCGAAGGCTTTGGACTCTCATGATGCATTGGCGTCATGGACAACAGACCGGACAAGAAGCGCTTTTTAGTGCTTATCCAATACCTTACAGGCGCAACTACTTTATGCTTTCGAGACGGGGCAGGCAAGGGCAGGGAGGCGGGAGTGAGGGATGCAAGCGAGAACGAGACAAACAAAAAGGGATGCCGCAGCATCCCTTTTTTTCGCACTATCTGAACGAGGTCAGATTATTGCTGAACTTCTTGTACGCCAGATACGCGAACTTCTACGCGACGATCCGGAGCCAGGCAGGAGATCAGTTGAGCTTTAGCAGTTACGCCGTTGCACTTGGTGCCGGTAACCGGGTTAGCTTCGCCACGACCTTCGATGGCAACTTTGCTGGCAGCCATACCTTTGCTCACCAAGAAGTTGGCAACGGTACGGGCACGGGCTTCAGACAGCTTCTGGTTGTAAGCGTCGGAACCGATACGGTCGGTGTAACCAACAACAACAGCGTTGCCATCTTTCGGCTGGAACTCAACGATTTGCTGATACAGGCCGTTCAGGGCTGCAACGCCTTCCGGCTTCAGGGTGTCTTTGCCGAAGGCAAACAGCACGTCTGAGTTCAGGGCGAAGTTCTTCTCTACCACTTGCGGAGCAGGAGCCGGAGCTTCTTCAACTACCGGAGCAGCTACCGGAGCTACGTAGGAAGTACGGAACGGGTGGTATACCGCTTCCAGAGTAGCGATGCTCTGGTTGGCTTTGTAACGCTCACCGTTGGCGTGCAGGTCAGCCACGTCCCACATGTAGCGGTAGCGAGCTTGCAGATCCAGCGCGTCATTTACCTTGTAAGTCACACCAGCACCGGCCAGCGGGGAAACTTTAGTGTCGCTGGTACCCAGACCATCGGTGTGACCCCAGTAGGCGCCGCCTTCAGCGAACAGGGAGAAGTCGTTGCCAACCGGCAGACGGGCGATACCGGACAGGGTGGCACCCTGGCTCTCGTAACGGTTGCCGTTGGTGTTGCCACGACCAGTGTACTGGTAGCCCAGTTCGGTACCGAAGTTTTCGGTGAAGTTGTAACCCATGAAGGCGTTGGCGGCAGCCGCGTCTTCCTGGCCTACATTGGTGTTTTCCAGCTTGTTCAGGCCGTTGAAGTGAGTAGCACCGACACCGGCACCGAAGTAGATGTCGTCAGCGGCGTGAGCAGCGGTAGCACCCAGAGCAGCCATGGCGATGGCGATCATGGAAGGAGCCATTTTCATCATAAAAAAATCCTCGTTGAGATCGCACGTTATTCACGTGCTTCACACTTTGTAATTTATGTAAGCTGCAGGCTCCGCCGTACGGCTGGCGTCGAGTCTGGCAGATGACCCGGCAGAACCGGGTTGCACACTCTCCTGGTGTGTCGAGTGCGCTGGCATGGCACGCAATGCGTGAGAAACCACTGCCAGGCAACTGATGTCATTCCGATGACGAGGCGCACTCTATGCCGATTTTAAAACATGATCAAGCTCACAAATGAGCCTTGTGGCAAATTGTGTCGTGCCCTTAACTGGCTGTTTATTTTGATTAATTAGTGATCCAGATAGGCCCTGTGCAGTTTCTTCTCCAGCTTCATATAAGCCTGAACCCAGTCGCTATGCGGGTTGGCTGGATTCGCTCTGGCGGCAAAGACCGCGAGGTAATCTGCCTGGGTTGCGCTCTGCAGCAAGGGGGTAAATGTCATCAAGAAATGTCGGGCCAGATAGGGGTCAAGGGGCCAGATGTTGAGGATGGCGCGAGCCACAGGCTGAACCGCAGCTGAACAGATGAAGTGGCGGTGTCCCGCCTCCAGCCAGTCGGCCATTTCGCACATACCCGATTCGGGCACCAGACCACCATCACCTTGAGTGGTTGCCAGAGCAATCGCCTGACCGTTTACCGTGACGAGCTGCTCATTGTTATGCAGGGTGCCGTCGTGGCTGCGCAGGGCAAGGTTTGGGCATGCCTGTTCAAGAAACAGGCTGCAGCTCTCCGGCAGGGCGGCCAGCAGCTCGCTGGCGTGGCTGGACATCAAGGCCGGAAGCCAGAATGCTTCGGCGCGATATTGTTCACCTTGCAGGCGCTGTTGTGCCAGTTCTTCTGTGCTGGATACGGGGTGCAGGCGAGAGATAATGCCGGGAAACGCCATACTTATTCCTCTTAATGGGTATCCGGCGGATTATACGAGTTATTGGGGGGGCCACAATAAAGGTTTCTTTTCGAGACTGTTTACCTGAGGCGGCTGAGCGATTACCATCCCCCCTTGAAGGCAAGGGTTGTCGCCGAAAGGCGCTCATAAGATAGAGGCTCGACCATAACGAGTCCGAACAAAACTGATACACTTGACTACGAGTCGTCGCGAAAAATAAAAGGCGGAGTAAATCCGCCAAACGGAGTATGGAACATTATGAATTCAAATATCGTCACTGTTGGCAAGAAGATCCGTCAGATCCGTGAAGCGGTCGGTTTGAGCCGTCCGAAGTTTGCAGATTTGCTGGGTGTTCCTCCCACCACGCTGAAAAACTACGAGCTGGGTTACCGTGAAGTTGGGGGCGCCTTCCTGGTTGCCCTGGCGCACCACCCGGATCTGCACAAGTTCACCCTCTGGCTGCTGGCAGACAAGAAAGTCGCCGAAATCGGCCAGATTGGCCCGGATGACCTCGCCAAGGCGTGATCATCGATGTGAATAGAAATGCCGCCTTCGGGCGGTATTTTTTTTGGGTTGCCGATCGATATTTTGATCTAACACGCTTTGAATTATCCATGCAGGCCAACGAGAATAAGCGGCCCCGAAAAGTGGGCCCTGGTGGTATCTGGCCACCTGAACACTATTACATTCAGGATGATATGAGCAATCGTATGGAGTATGGGTATGAGCAGTAATGAGTTGGATAAACGCTATGGCCTGATGACTGCCATTGCGATGGTGGTCGGCGTGGTGATCGGCTCCGGAGTCTTCTTCAAGGCCGATGATGTACTGCGTCTGACTGGCGGTAATCTGGCCATTGCGCTGCTGGCATGGGCGCTGGGGGCATTTTCGATGATCTTCGGCGCGCTGGTGTTTGCCGAGTTTGCCCAGCGGATCGAAAAGTCCAACGGTATCGTCGATTATGCCGAAGCGGCATACGGCAAAATGTTTGGTTATCTGGTGGGGTGGTTTAAAGGCGTACTCTATTACGCCCCTCTTTCCGCCATCCTTGCCTGGGTCGCCGCTCTGTACACCATGATCTTGCTCGGTAGTGATAATCCGACCAACTCTGGTGCGACCTGGATACTGGCGGCTGTCTATATGACGGTCACCTATCTGATCAACTTCTATACCCCGGTTCTGGCGGGCAAGCTGCAAGTGGGTTCTACCCTGATCAAGTTGATCCCGCTGATCCTGGTTGCCATTGTGGGCACCATTTCAGGGTTGCTCAATGGTGTCACCGTGACCAACTTTGTGCAGGCAATGGATGGGATAGGAAGCACCGGAGGCACGCTGGCCACGGCCGTAGTTGCCACCGCCTTCGCTTATGAGGGGTGGATTGCCGCCGTGACCATCAACAGCGAAATTCGCGATTCCAAGAAGAATCTGCCCAGAGCGCTGGTGATTGGCACCCTGATAGTCTTTGTGGTCTATGTCACCTATTTTCTGGGGATCGCCAGTGTCTTGCCGACGGACGAGATAGTGGCGCAAGGGGATAACGCGGTAAATCTCGCGACAACCAGCCTGTTTGGCGGGACTGCCTCGACCATTTTGACCGTGTTCGTGATTATCTCCTGCCTCGGCACCCTCAATGGTCTGGTGCTGGCGACCATGCGCATTCCCTACTCGCTGGCGATCCGCAATCAGGGGCCAGCCCCCAAGTGGATGAGCCGTATCGAACCGCATCACCACATGCCAATCAACTCGGCCCTCGCGGCAGCGCTGTTGTCGGTGATCTACTCAGTGCTGTGGTACTGCAGCATCAACGAGACATTCGGTCGTTACATCGCCCTGGATGAGATGCCGATCGTGCTGATTTATGGCCTCTATCTGTTCCTCTATGTCTGGTACATGCGCACCTTTACCGAGTTGGGCTGGATAAAGCGGTTCGTGATCCCGACCTGTGCCACCCTGGGCGCGCTCATCATTCTGTATGGCGGTATCACCAATCCCAGTCTGGGGCTCTATCTGCTGGTCTCTGTGGGGGTGATTCTGCTCGGGTTGCTCTTCTACCGTAAGGAGTAACCGGGTAAGTAAGTTGAAAAAAAAGCGCCGAATGGCGCTTTTTTCATGTGTAAACCGCAGCATGCCGACAACTAACTGCCCAGCAACCCGAGGCGGCCCAGTTCATCCTTGAGCTGATCGAGGTTGCGCTCGACACAGGCTTCCCCCTCGTTGATGGCATCGCTGGCACGATGAAAATCCATGATGGAGAAGCTGCCAAGGCGCGGGCAGAGCTGGATCTCCGGCGGGTCACCGGCCATCCGGGCACGGGTGATCCGCTCCTGCATGATGTTGATGGAGCCACTCATCACGCTCCACAGACCCGGGGTGGCTGGCGCGGATTCACCGCGATTGAGCCACTGGCTGAGCAGACCGCCGCTGCCGGGTTGATCCGGCTCGTCGGTCCAGGGCTGGTGCATGTCGGTGTTGAGGTTCACCGCAATCACCACCTCGGCCCCCATGGCGCGGGCCAGCGAAATGGGCACCGGATTGACTACTGCGCCATCGACCAGCCAGCGGTCGTTGATCCGGGTCGGGGTGAGGATCCCCGGCATGCCGCAGGAGGCGCGCACCGACTGGCGCAGCGGGCCCTGTTGCAGCCAGATCTCGCGGCCGGTATCGAGCTCGGTGGCGATGCAGGCGAAGGGGATGGGCAGATTCTCGAGATCGGGATCCCCCAGATGGCTGGCGGCAAGGCCAAATACCTTTTCGCCGCGAAACAGCCCGCCGGAGAGGGCCGGGTCGAGCAGGCTGACCACCTGCAGGCGGGTAAAGCCGCGCACCCAGGTTTCCAGCCGATCCAGTTCTCCGGCGGCATAGGCGGCACCGACAAAGCTGCCGATGGAGCAGCCAGCGATCAAATCCGGTTTGATGCCGAGGCGTTCAAGGGCGCGGATGACACCGATATGGGCCCATCCTCTGGCGGCGCCGCTCCCGAGAGCGAGCCCTACGCGGGGTTTACGTGGCACGACAGTCCTCCAAAAAAGGGGTTGAGGGCTCAGCTTACTCCGAGAGTCAGGAGGCGTCACCCTGCCATCTTTCGCTGCGGTTGCGACCGTTGGCCTTGGCCTGATAGAGCGCCACATCGGCGCGGCGTACCGCTTCGTGCAGGGGAAGGTTCTCCTGGTGGGGCAGATAGCCGAGACTGATGGTGACCTCCAGCCCGGGCTCGATGGCGGCCCAGTCATGATCTGCCACCGACTTTCTCAGCCGCTCCGCCAGCTCGCCGAGCTGAGTTGCATCTGCGCGGCCAATCAGCAGCAGAAACTCTTCACCCCCCCAGCGGATCAGGCGATCAGTGGGCCTAAGCTGCTGCTGGCAGATCTGCACCAGCCGGATCAGCACGATATCGCCGACGGCATGGCCGAAGTTGTCATTGACCCGTTTGAAGTGATCCGCATCGAACATCAGGATCCCCGCTTGCAACCGGGCCAGATCGCCCGCCTGTTCCAGCAGCACCAGATAGTGGCGGTTGAAGGCGCCGGTGAGGGCATCGTGGCAGGAAAGGTAATTGAGCCGCTGGTTGAGGCGGTGGGATCTCAGGTTGGAGAGGGCGGCCAGCAGCATAAAGAGGATGGCGAGCAGGGTCGGCGTGGACTGGCAGAGCATGGCCCACACCAGCGGCAGCAGGGTGACGTTGTGCACCAGTCGCAACGGGGTATCTGGGATTGCCATGGTCAGCTGCAATGCCCCTTGTTGCCACTGGTATTCGTCGGTCGGCTCGGGGTCTTGCGGCACCACGGGCTGGTGCGCGCTGCTGGCCAGCACCTGATGGTACTGATTGAGCAGCAGATACTCACCCAGCGCCGGTGCCAGCTGATTGAGCTGCGATTGCAAGCGTGAGAGCAGGATGTCCATGCTGATCATCCCTACCAGCGAGCCGTCCTTGTAGAGAGGCTGGGACATGGTGACCATGGTGCCCAGTCCGGCAAAATCTTCGTAGGGGCGGGAGAGAATGGTGTCCCGGCTGGGGTTGGGTGACATCAGCGCATCCTGCCAGTAGTGCTTGTCATAGATGCTGCGGGCAAAGCGAAACTGGCTGGAGGGGATCCAGGGATAGAGGTAGATAAAGTTGTCCACGCCGGTGAAGTAGGCCCAGGCGATCTCGCTGCCCAGGCGCTGACTGGCGGTGGCCAGCAAGGGGGAGAGGCTCAGGGCCAAATGAAGTTGCGCCTCCCGCGCACTGCCGGGGGGCGGCAGCGAGCCGTCACCGGTGAGGTTGCCCGCCAGTCCGGCCGGTAAATCGCCGGGGAGCTTGTCGAGGGCCAGCCCCTCTGGCAGCGCCTCGATATGGCGATAGAGCTGGCGGGTGAGCACCGACTGGGGGTCGCTGCGCAGTCGCTCTTCGGCCTGCCCGCGCATTGCCTCCAGAAATACTTCGGTCTGTTTGAAACGATCCCGCAGGTAGATGGCGCTGTTGAGGGTATCACTCTGGTAGAGGCGTTCTATCTGTTTCAGGCTTTGCCGCAAGGTCAGACCAATCAGCAGGATGACCACGGCAAACAGGAGCCAGGTCAGGCGTGTGAGAAAGCGGTGGTCAGACATTTTGGGCATAGGCAGTCAGTCGGGTTGCGAAGGAAATTGTCGTTAGTGTATGCGATGTGGCGTGAAAACAAACGGCGCGACCTGAAACAGAGTGAGCTTATCCCGCTCTTGTTACGTTTTGTCACATTTATACATAGTCACGGCATAGTCTGGGGCTAAAATGGCCCCAATCTGGATTTACCCTCTCACTCTTCATGGACTGTTCGATGAAAATGCGTATCTGGCTCGGCTTGGGCCTTCTTCTAATCGTGGTTGCCGGCGTCTGGGCGCTGCGTCACAGCGAACCCGCCGCCAAAGCACCGACCAGACAGGTCAATATCCGCACTCAAACCGTCAAACAGAGTCTGGCCGAGCCGACCCTCAAGCTGGTGGGCAAGCTGGCGGCCAATCGTTCTGTCATCATCAGCCCCGAAGTGACCGGTCGCATCGTCAAGATTGCGGTGCAGTCGGGTCAGAGCGTGGCGAAGGGGGAGACCCTGATCGCGCTGGATGCGGGCAAGCAGCAGGCGGAGCTGGCCGAGCAGAGCGCCAGTCTGCGCGACGAGAACCGCAAGCTGAGTGATATGCGCAAGCTGGTGGCCCGTGGCGCCGTGACCCAATCCGAGCTGGAGGGGCAGGAGGCCACCGTGGCCCAAGTGCAGGCACGCCTCGATGCCGCCCGCTACGAGCTCTCCCTGCGTACCCTGCAGGCGCCCTTTGCCGGTACCGTGAGCCTGATTGACTTGAGCGAAGGGGCGCTGGTCAACAGCGGCGATACCCTGCTGCATCTCGATGAACTCGACAAACTGCGCCTCGATCTGGCGGTGCCGGAGCGTTACCTCTCCCTGCTGCGACCGGGCATGGCGGTCACCGCCACCAGTACTGCCTGGCCGGATCAGCAATTCAACGGCACCCTGACCACCCTCGACAGCCGCATTTCCAACGATACCCAGAACATCAAGGCGCGGGTGATGATCCCCAATGGCAACGGTCAGTTGCGTCCGGGCATGCTGCTCAATGTGGAGCTGGCACTGCCTGCCCAGCAGCTTACCCTGATCCCCGCCCAGTCGGTGGAGTACGCCGGTGAGCAGCGCTTTGTTTACCGTCTTGAGGCCGATGGCCGGGTCAAGCGGGTGCCTGTAGTGCTCGGCGAGACCGAAGGGGAGACCGTCTGGGTCACCGAGGGGCTGAAGGTCGGCGATCGCATCGTGGTCGAGGGGCTGGTCAATCTGCGTGATGGGGTGCAGGTGCGTGATCTGGCCGAGGTGAACGGCTGATGTGGCTCTCCGATATCTCAGTACGTCGCCCGCTGGTGGCGGTGGTGCTCAGCGCCCTGCTCACCGTGTTTGGTCTGGTCGCCTTCAGCAAATTGACGGTGCGGGAGATGCCCGATGTGCAGATCCCGTCGGTCTCAATCACTACTACCTATGAGGGGGCGGCCCCCTCGGTGATGGAGAGCCAGGTCACCAAGCCCATCGAGGATCAGCTCTCCGGCATCAGCGGCATCAAGAACATCAACTCCATGACCCGCAAGGGACGCTCGATGATCACCGTCGAGTTCAAGCTCGGCTGGAACATGGTGGAGGGGATCTCCGATGTGCGCGATGCCCTCTCCCGCGCGCGGCCACGGCTGCCCGATGATGTGGACGAGCCGCTGGTGACCAAGGACAGCGGCAACGGCGATGTGGCGATCTGGCTCAACTTCAGCAGCAGCCAGATGGATCGCACCGCCATGACCGACTACGCCAACCGGGTGCTGGTCGACCCCCTGAGTCTGGTGGACGGGGTGAGCGAAGTGGCGCTCTCCGGCGATCTCACCCAGGTGATGTATGTGCGGCTGCGCCCGGCCGACATGGCCGCCCGTGGCATCACGGTGAGCGATGTGGAAGAGGCCCTCAAGCGGGAGAATATCGAGCTGCCGGGCGGCGAGATCCGCAACAACTCCATGACCATGGCGGTGCAGATCGCCCGTCTCTACCACACAGCGGAAGATTTCCAGCAGCTGCAAGTCACCACAGCCGCCAACGGCCAGAGCGTCTATCTGGCCGATATCGCCGACGTGGAGGTGGGAGCCAAGAACGAAGACAGCGCCTATCAGCGCAACGGCAAAGAGAGTCTGGGTATCGGCATCGTCGCCCAGTCCACCGCCAACCCGCTGGCGGTGGCGCAGGGGATCGAGAAGAAACTCGGCGAGATGCAGCGCTTCCTGCCGGAGGGGGCCAAGCTCGAGGTGGATTACGACTCCACCATCTTTATCAAGCAGGCCATCGACGAGGTGTACGAGACCCTGGCCATCTGCGCCGTGCTGGTGGTGGCGGTGCTCTATCTGTTCCTCGGGCAGGGGCGCACCACGCTCATTCCGGCCATTACGGTGCCTGTGTCGCTCATCTCCGCCTTTATCGGCGCCTGGTATTTCGGCTTTTCCATCAACCTCATCACCCTGCTGGCGCTGATCCTCGCCATCGGCCTGGTGGTGGATGATGCCATCGTGGTGGTGGAGAACATCCACCACCATCTGCAGCGGGGTGAACCGCCGCTGCTCGCCGCCTGGCACGGCACCCGCGAGGTGGGCTTTGCGGTCATTGCTACCACCGCCGTGCTGGTGATGGTGTTTGTCCCCATCGCCTTTATGGATGGCATGGTGGGGCGGCTCTTTACCGAGTTTGCCATCCTGCTATCGCTGGCGGTGCTCTGCTCCTCGCTAGTGGCGCTGACCCTCACCCCGGCCATGGGCTCCTGGTTGATGCGCCCGCTGGATAAACCGAACCGACTCACCGCCGGGCTCGATCGCGGGCTCGGCTGGCTGGAGGGGCACTATCGCCACCTGTTGGCGTGGGTGCTTCGTCGCTCCCGCTGGACGCCGCTGGTGCTGCTGCTCTGTCTGGGCGGTATCGGCGCCCTCTTTACCCAACTGCCGACCAGCCTCACCCCGACCGAGGATCGCGGCGTCATCTATGTCTTCGTCAAGGGGGCGGAGGGGACCAGCATCGAGCGGATGAAGCGCAACATGCAGCAGGTGGAGTCCGCCATCATGCCGATGCTGGGCAAAGGGGTGGTGCAGGCGCTGAGCTTCAGTACTCCCGCCTTTGGCCGTGGCGGCGATCAGACCGGTATGGTGATCATCCAGCTCACCGACTGGGCCGAGCGCGACGTGACCGCCACCGAGTTCTCCCGCTCGCTGGGTGCCAAGCTCTCCGGCATTCCCGATGTGATGATCCGCACCTTCCAGCCCGGTTTCCGGGGCGGCTCCACCGCGCCGGTGCAGTTCGTGCTGCAGGGCAACGACTATGCCGAGCTCTACCAGCAAGGGTTGGCGCTGCAACAGGCGGCGCAGGGCAGCGGCCTGATGCTGAGCCCGGATCTCGACTACGCCGAGAAGACTCCCGAGCTGCAGGTGACCATCAATCGCGACAGTGCCAGCCAGCTCGGCATTCCGGTCTCCACCGTGGCCAACAGCTTGCAGACCCTGCTGGGCGGGGCGAGCAAGACCACCTATGTGGACAGGGGCGAGGAGTATGACGTCTACCTGCGCGGCAACCAGACCGAGTTCAACGGCATCTCGGATCTCGGCCGCATCTACCTGAAGGCCGCCAACGGCGAGATGGTCAGTCTCTCGACTCTGGCCACCGTCAAGCAGGTGGCGACTGCCAACCGCCTTAACCACTACCAGCGGCAGAAGGCGATCACCCTGACTGCTGACGTCCACCCCGACCACACCCTGGGTGAGGCACTTGATTTCCTCGATGGTTGGGCCAACGCCAACCTGCCCACCGGTATGACGGTGGATTACGCCGGTGATTCCAAGGATTACCGCGACAATCAGGGGGAGATGGTGCTGGTCTTTGGCCTCGCCCTGCTGGTGGTCTATCTGGTGCTGGTGGCCCAGTTCGAGAGCACTCTGACCCCGGCGGTGGTGATGGTGACGGTGCCGCTCGGCATCTTCGGCGGTCTTTTGGGCCTCTGGCTGACGGGGCAGGAGATGAGCATCTACAGCCAGATCGGGATGATCATGCTGATCGGCATGGTGACCAAGAACGGCATACTCATCGTCGAGTTCATCAACCAGCTGCGCCAGCGCGGGGAAGGATTCGAGGAGGCGATCATCGCAGGCTCGGTGCGCCGCTTGCGCCCCATCCTGATGACATCGCTCACCGCCATTATCGGCGCAGTGCCGCTGATGCTCTCCATGGGGGCAGGCTACGAGAGCCGGATGGCGGTGGGAACCGTGGTCTTCTTCGGACTGTCGCTGGCAACCCTGGTCACTCTGCTGGTGGTGCCCGCCATCTACCATCTGATCGCCCGCCACGCTGGCATGACAGGGGCGCGGGATCAGCAGGTAGACGAAGCGCTGGCCGCCAAGGGGGAAGGGGAGTCACAGCCTCCGGCGCTCTGACCTCAATCCTGACGGAGGCCAGTAAATCAGCCTCCATCATCACAAGGGCGCCTGCGGGCGCCCTTGCTATTGCGGGCGGCGGCCTATTCCGCGGGATCTATAGGGACAAAAAGCCATCGCTCCCCTTGGCCGCAACCGGTATAATGCGCGACCCGAATTTTTCCAGGTGTTCAAAATGCAGCCGGTACCCAACCTTTTCTCCTATCCCCGCTATTGGGCCGAGTGCTACGGCACTGCGCCCTTCCTGCCCATGTCCCGCAAAGAGATGGACAAGCTCGGTTGGGACAGCTGCGACGTCATTCTGGTGACGGGGGATGCCTACGTGGATCACCCGAGCTTCGGCATGGCGGTCATCGGCCGCATGCTGGAGGCGCAGGGCTTTCGGGTCGGCATCATCGCCCAGCCGGACTGGTCATCGAAGGATGACTTTATGCGTCTGGGCAAACCGAACCTCTTCTTCGGGGTGACCGCGGGCAACATGGACTCCATGATCAACCGCTACACCTCCGATAAAAAGCTGCGCCACGACGACGCCTACACCCCGGGGGATGTGGGCGGCAAGCGGCCGGATCGCGCCACCCTGGTCTATACCCAGCGCTGCAAGGAGGCCTTCAAGGAGGTGCCGGTGGTTATCGGCGGCATCGAGGCTTCCCTGCGCCGCATCGCCCACTACGACTACTGGTCCGAGACCATCCGCCGCTCCATCCTGCTCGATGCCAAGGCCGATATCCTCATCTACGGCAACGCCGAGCGGCCGCTGGTGGAAGTGGCCCACCGCATCGCAGCGGGGGAGACCATCGAGACCATGCAGGATATTCGCGGCACTGCCGTTATCCGCAAGGAGCCGTTGCCGGGCTGGAAAGGGGTGGATTCGAGCAAGCTCGACCAGATTGGCCGCATCGATCCCATCATGAACCCCTATATGGAAGGGGCACCCTGCTCGGATGACGCCACTGAAGCGGCCCCTGCCGCGCAGGAGGCCCAGCCTGTGCTGGTGCAGCCGGCCAAGCCCAAGCCGTGGGAAAAAACCTATGTGAAGCTGCCGGCGTTCGAGCGCGTGAAAGAGGACAAGGTGCTCTACGCCCACGCCTCGCGCATTCTGCACCACGAGACCAACCCCGGCTGCGCCCGCGCCCTGTCGCAGGCTCACGGTGATCGCATCGTCTGGGTCAACCCGCCCGCCTTCCCGCTGGAAACCGAGGAGATGGACGGCGTATTCGGCCTGCCCTACCAGCGGGTGCCGCACCCGGCCTATGGCAACGAGAAGATCCCCGCCTTCGAGATGATCAAGACCTCGGTCAACATCATGCGCGGCTGCTTTGGCGGCTGCTCCTTCTGCTCCATCACCGAGCACGAAGGGCGCATCATCCAGAGCCGCTCGGAAGAGTCGATCTTGAAAGAGATCGAAGATATCCGCGACAAGGTGCCGGGCTTTACCGGCGTCATCTCGGATCTCGGCGGCCCCACCGCCAACATGTACAAACTGCGCTGCAAGAGCCCCAAGGCCGAGCAGACCTGCCGTCGCGCCTCCTGTGTCTGGCCCACCATCTGCCCGCACATGGACACCGACCACAGCCCGACCATCAACCTCTATCGCAAGGCGCGCGACCTCAAGGGGATCAAGAAGATCCTCATCGCCTCCGGCGTGCGTTACGACATCGCGGTGGAAGATCCCCGCTATATCAAGGAGCTGGCCAAGTACCACGTCGGCGGCTACCTCAAGATCGCGCCAGAACACACCGAGGAGGGGCCGCTCTCCAAGATGATGAAGCCGGGCATGGGCAGCTATTACCAGTTCAAGGAGCTGTTCGACAAATACTCCAAAGAGGCGGGCAAGCAACAGTACCTGATCCCCTACTTTATCTCCGCCCACCCGGGCACCACCGATGAAGACATGATCAATCTGGCGCTCTGGGTCAAAGAGAACCGCTTCAAGCTCGATCAGGTACAGAACTTCTATCCGTCGCCGCTCGCCAACGCCACCACCATGTATTACACGGAGAAAAACCCGTTAAACAAGGTGAGCCGCACCGGTGGCGATGTGTTTGTCGCCAAGGGCGAGCGCCGTCGCCGCCTGCACAAGGCGCTGCTGCGCTACCACGACCCCGCTGGCTGGCCGATGATCCGCGAAGCCCTGCTCGCCATGGGCAAGGGCCACCTGATTGGCAATGGCCCCGGCTGTCTGGTGCCTGCGGAAGGGCGCAACGAGCGTGCCGCCACTGGCAAGGGGATGAAACCGGCCCTGACTCGCCACAGTAACATTGCCCATCAGCGCGGCAATGGCGCAGGCAACAAGGCTGCGGGCCTGAGCAACGGCCAGCACGCCAACAGCAGCGCCAACAAGAGCGGCAAGGGCAATGGCAAGCTGCTGGGCTCCGAGCTCAAGCTGGGGAACGGCAAGCCCGCCGGACAAGGCGCAGGCCAGAATGCCGGTAAGAGTGCAGGCAAGGGCAAACCGGCTGGTAAGGGCAAGGCGCCGACCCGTGCTGGTTCTGCCAAGCCGGGTGCCAAACCCGCTGCTCAAGGCGGCAAGCCTGCGGCTAAAGGTAATGGTGCCAAGCGACCGGCTCGGTAATATTTCCTGATTGGAAAGCGATAGAAAATAAAAAGGCGACCGGAGGAGCAATGCCAGTCAGTCAAGCCTGACTGACATTGTTTTTATTGGCTTTTTGTACCGCATACGTCAGTGGCCATGCCTTCACACTATGGGGGTAACTCCGCGCTCTTCGTTCCCGCAACACAAACTGCCCCGCTTGCTTCTCCAGCTCTGCCACCCGCTTCGGAATACTCCCCGATGACAGGTACGGAATGCAGCTCAGTTCATGGATGAGATAGACCGATGCCATGTGATAACTAGATCTGTACAAACAGGCTTCAGATTTTTACACATCAGGAGGCACTGTAAATGGCTCCTTAACTGATTGGCATTACGACCAGATGGGCATCTTTTTATAATTTTACAGATAGTAATATGGATATCAGCTTGCTTGAGTATTTACAAGCTTAAATAATAACTTTAAGAACTACTATGCTAATCAGTCACATTATAACTGGATGATGGATACTTAAATTTCTTTCCTAAAAATCTAAGAGGATTTATAAATTAAGTGCGTATTAAAGTGGTGTAAAGAAGGCACCGGCTTGAAGCCGGCGTCTGGAGTTAAGGTTATTCAGGAACATGCAAGTTTTTTAGAAAATAGCGTTTTTTCTACCAACATTTTGAAAACAAAGCTCCACTTGCTCGAGATCCTAGCGAACCCCATCTGTTCATTATAAATGCACAAACACTGCTATTGTAAACACCCTCACATGTAAAGTTTAATGACAAAGTATCATTTTTTGCTCTTTCGATGGCAGATCCAGCTCCCTGTGTGTTATCTGCGCTTGATGCTGCCTCCGCTGCAGTATTATCATGTTCAATCGCCTGTTGCTCGAGTGAGATTAAGGCTTCACTTTTTGTATATCCTTGTGACTTGGCGGCTTGAATAGCATCAGATATGGATGAATTTAATATTATATCTCTTACACTATTAAGGTTACTGTCCTGATAGTTAGGTAGCAGTGGAGAAAGAAATGATAAATCTCCATTGCAACTAGCTTTTTGTAAAATACTTGAAGGTAAAGTTATTCTGGTATTTTCTGCACTGGCTGTTAATATCAATGAATGTTCTGATGGATCAGGATCAGACGCTGATGAATTTATGTCTTCTGAGCTGGTATTTTCAGGGAGAGCTTCGTGAATGGCTTCTAATACCATTCCTGATTGGGTCATCGAATCATTATTAGTGTTTATTCCAGTTGTTTGTAAGGTGTCTGCTATTTCTGGCATCATACTACGCAAAAGTTTACCATCATTAGCGGTACATCCAAGTAAGATAATTGATGATGCCAACAAAAAAATAATGTTTTTCTTCATGTTTATTACCTCCGGCTCAAATTACGTGTTTTTTTTGTAAAAACTCCTGTTGCCATCTAATAGTAGAATGATGACGTACAGTTTTCCACCTTAGGGTAAATCTGGGACACCCACCTTTTTGACAATCTATTACACGGAGAAAAACCCATTAAACAAGGTGAGCCGCAGCGGTGGCGATGTGTTTGTCGCCAAAGGCGAGCGCCGTCGCCGCCTGCACAAGGCGCTGCTGCGCTACCACGATCCCGCTGGCTGGCCGATGATCCGCGAAGCCCTGCTCGCCATGGGCAAGGGCCACCTGATTGGCAACGGCCCAGGCTGTCTGGTGCCAGTGGAAGGACGCAATGAACGTGCCGCCAGCGGCAAGGGGCTGAAACCTGCCCTGACTCGCCATAGCCCAATGTCTCAACAAAGAGGCGAACACCAGCGTGGCAATGGTGCAGGCAACAAACCGACGGGCGGCAAGCCGGTGGGTTCCCAACTGCAGAAAGGGGCGGCTAACGGCAAACCGGCCGCACAGGGCGAAGGCAAGAGTGCTGGTAAGGGTAAACCTGTCGGAAAAACCGCCCATAAGGGCAACGCGCCAACCCGCGCCGGCTCTGCCAAGCCGGGTGCCAAACCCGCTGCTCAGGGCGGCAAGCCAACGGCCAAAGGGAGTGGTGCCAAGCGACCGGCGCGCTAAGGGTTAGCCGTTATAGCCGTAGCAGCGCTTGAGCTCCTCGAAGTCGTAGTAGTGGCTGCTGCTCTGGTAGGGTTGGCAGCCCGTCTTAAAGGCGATCTCCTTTTCGTTATAGAGCATCTTGACCAGCACTTGCCGCTGCCCGTTCTGATAGATATCCCACTGAATATTGGCGGTATAGGGGGAGACCCAGCCGCCGCGCCACTCGTTGTTCTGCTGGCTGAACAGCTGATCCGGGCTGGCCCCCTGACGGCTCCCTTCCAGCTTCATCAGGGCTGCGAGGGGGATAATGGCTTCGGCGTGGGCAAAGCGCAGGGTGGCCCGTCGGCTCTGCTCACCCTCCACCACCTGACGCTGCACCTCGCCAAACAGGCCGTCGAGCAGCGGCTGGGCAATGGCGTAGGGGGCGCTCTGGTTGGCAAAGCTCGGCCCCTTCTCGTAGAAATCTTCCGCATCGGAGAGGTAGGAGAACCAGGCAGACTCTTCCGGGGTGAGGAACTGCTCCAGCGCCCAAGGTTCGCTGCCCTGTGCCTGCGCTTCGCGGATCATGCCGGGGCCGATGATAAAGAGGTTGTAGAGCATCAGGGCGGCATCCACTTCGTCGCGCACATAGGTCATGCCGCCATCTTCCGGATTGACGGCGACAAACTCGACGCCGCCCGCCAGATAGTCGACAAAGCCCTTGCTGTAGATACGCTCCAGCATGCTGCGGGCCATCTCTTTGGTTTTGCTCAGGTTTTTAAGCTGATCCAGCGCCCTGGCCAGCTCGGGGGCCGGGGCGATTCCGGCATCTTCGTCGCCGATAAAGCGCTGGTAGCTCTCATAGGCGGGCAGGAAGCGGGCGTAATCCCCCTCGGGCGTGGTCTTGTGGAAGTAAAGCTCGAACTTGTTGACCAGCTTTTTGTCGATTTTCGAGGGGTCATCCTGCGTGAGGTAGCACTGCGCCGAGTCGCTGACATAGCTCACGTCGCGTTTGAGGCTCTCCATAAAGTAGAAGGCGCTTTCGTTGGCCCTGTCCTTGCCCGAGGTGACCACCTTGATGCAGTGGGGTTCGCTGCTGTTGAGCAGGGTCGGCAGCCGCGCCGCCAGCCGGGTGGCGAGATTGGCGTGCTCCTCCTTGCCCAGCGCCGAGAGCAGGCCATAGCCCAGTTTCTGGTTGGCGGCCGTCACCAGATCGACCTTGCCTCCCAGCCCCTGCCCGAGGGTGGTAAGCGCCCCCTGACGCTGCGCCTCTTCCCATACCAGCTTGGTCAGTACGTCATATTTCGGGCTGGAGAGGGAGCGCGAGCCGTGGCGCGCCACCATCTCGGTAAAGACCGGGCTGAACCCCTGAGGCGCTGGCTCGTAGCTCTCCGCCTGCTGCTGCGGGCTGTAGACCGCTTTGGTGCTGTATTGATAGGCGGTTTTGCCCTGGCTGTCGGTAGACGATTCGTTCTCTGACTGGCAGCCGCCAAGCAAGACCAGCGAGACGGCCAAAGCCACATAAGAAGAGCGCGGGAAAGTCATGATGTTCCTTATCTATCCATATGAAAAATAAGTGAAAAACTCTATGACTTGAAAATGACCGCGGGATGTCGGCCAGATGACAGGCTGATGACTTCTGATAAAGCAGTAAGCAAGGGGAGGGGCAGGAGATGGCTATAGGGAAGGCAATAGAGGCTCAACCAACCACTGCGCCGGTCACGGCTGAGTGGTCAGTGAGCGCGTTTGGGATGGGGGCTTATTGTCTTACCTCCTGCCCCTTGGCGTTCTGCAGGGTGTGAAACAGGTAGTGATCGTCCCGATCGTAATAGACGGTAATGGTGTGGCGCTGGGTATAGTCCGCCGCGACCCCAGCTACTGTCATCGGTATCAGGATCAGCTCCCCACGGCGCTTGCCGTGGCCTGACCATTGCCGTCAGCGCGCTTGTGGATCTTGCCGAGCACGGTAAAGCGATCGCACCCTTTGACCTGCGGCGTATCCAGATATTGGCCTTGTGTACAAGGCTGCGGTTCGCCCAACTCGGCACGGATATGTTCTCGGGGTTGTCCCTGTGTCAGGGTCTCGCGAAAGCGCCCCGAATAGTGATCGATGGCGGCAGCGCAGCCACCTAGCAGCAATGGCAGCGCGAGCAGCAGCGGATGAGAAATACATACAAGACGATTCATAAGGGCAAGACTCCGTTATTGCGCCAGTGACGCGCTATCTTGGCCACGTCGCTCCGGCTCGCTGCGATGCAAAAAGGTGGTCAGGGTATCGCGCGGCGGCGTGATGCCGCACTGCACCAGAATCCGCCCGATGGCGCCCCTGTGATAGCCACCATGAGTTACCAGATGGAGCAGCATTTCATCGCGGCTCATCTGCCCCTTGTCACCATCGACAAAGTGAAACGAGAGCGGGGTTGCCCCCTCTTGCGGGCTCAGCGCCGCGACGTAATCCACCAGCCAGTTATCCAGCTCGGTGACTGCGCTGCGCAGGGCGGTGAGGGTCGGCGTCTCCGGGGTATTGGTGGCGGTAAAGCCGTGGTTTTCCCCCAGCAGATTGGCCTTGAAGATGGCATCGACCACATGGATATGGTTGAAGATCCTGAGGCAGGTGTGGTGTGCCTCGCCATATTGCTGCGCATCGAGTGTGGCGATCGCATCCAGCAGTTCGCCATCGGCCCAGCGTTTGTAGTGAAAGAGGGATTGCAGTGTCTTGTTGCTCATCGCGTCCTTGCCCTTGTCGCTTCGTGAAGTGCGGCATGTTAGCCAAAGTGGGCTCAATACGAAACCCATTCTGTTGCAGCTTTGGCCCCCGTCATACAAAAAGCCCCGAGAGCTGGCGCTGTCGGGGAAGAGGAAAAATATCGACAAGGAATTACAAAGGCATTGGGGCCACACCTGAACCGGATCAGGCATCGACATAGAGCACTTGGCCGCTAATAAAGCCATCGACGGAGCGCTCAAACGCCTTGCCGACCAGGGCGCCCGGCACCGGCTGGAAGCCCGGCATCATCTCGCCATATACGTCCCACGCCTCTTCCAGTACGGTCGGGTTGACCACATTGATGCGAATGCCGCGGGGAAGCTCGTGGGCCACGCACTGGACAAAGGTATCTATGGCGCCGCTGGTGGTGGCATCGGCAATGGCCAGCGGGATCGGCTTGATATTGAGGATGCCGGAGATCAGGGTGAAGGAGCCCCCCTGATTGATGTAGTTGAGGCCGATATTGACCAGATTTATCTGCCCCATCAGCTTGCTCTGGATGGTGGTTTGCCACTGCTCGTCGCTCATCTCGCCAAAGGGGGCGTATTCGCAAAATCCTGCGGTATTGACCACCGCATCGAAGGAGCCCACGTTTTGGTAGAGGCGCTCAATGGACTCTCTGCTGGTGATATCCACCTGAAAATCACATCCCTCGCCGGAGCGGCTGGCGGTAATGACCTTGTGCTTGCCCAGACCACTGAGGGCGGCTTGCCCCATTTTCCCCTGAGCACCAATCAGAATGACAGTTTTCATCGTTAACCTCGCTTTGCTGGAAGAGCTGCAAGGTTAGAGAGCCACTGATACAATGTAAATCATGGGTGATTTGTATGTGATACAACTGAAATTGGTGAGGTAAGGGTGGAGAAGATCGATATCAGGCAGATGCGGGTGCTGGTGCTGCTGGTGAGATACAAGAGCGTGTCGCGGGTGGCTGAGCTGATGGAGATCTCCCAACAGGGGGTGAGCAGCCATCTGAAAAAGCTGCGCGATCTCTTTCCCGCGGAGCTGTTTATCCGCCAGAGCGCCGGGTTGCAGCCGACCGACTACGCTTGCCAGCTGGCCGACAAGTTCGAGCAGATCCTGGCCGATATCGACGGGGTCTTTGTGGCTGCCCCCTTCGATCCCGCCAGCAGCCAGCGCACCTTCAGGGTGATGGCCAACGAATATGCCCAGCTCGCCATTATCCCAAGGCTGGCGAGCGCCCTGCGCACTCAGGCGCCCTCCATTCGGCTCGATGTGGTGGACTTTCAGGCCGAACTCCATCTGGACGCGCTGGCCAGTGGCGAGGTCGATCTGGTGATTGGTTTTGATGCCTATCTCGACCCGGGGTTGCTGCGCGCCACCCTGCGTCGGGATCACTACTGCTGCGTGCTGCGCCGCGACTCCCTATATCTTCCGGACAAGGCCCCGCAGGATCTGGCGGCCATCCCCTTTGTGCAGTTCGCCAACAGCGTCGGCAATTTCGAAGGGCAGATGAGCCCGCAGCAGGTCGCCAGCGCGGCGGTGGCGACGCTCCCCTGTTACACCTCGCTGCAAGCCTTTATGTCGGTCAATGATGTTGCGGCCTGCATTCCGTCGGCCATCGCCGCCCTCGGGGATTTTCGTGTGCTGGCGCTGGCCGGGGCGCCCCAGCCGTTCGAGGTGGTGGTCGGCAGACATCGCAAAAGTCAGGGCAATCTCGCCATCGAGTGGCTGGCCGAGGTGATCAAGTCGGTCTGCGATCTTGCCATGCCCGGATAACGCCGCAGTTTGCACAGAGCGGCCGCCGCCAGCCAGCGCGCTAACGGCAGGCTGGATCTGCGGGACAAATCCTGCGATGGTGCGGGCAGTTATCCGCTTGTCCCGTTATCGAGTGAAAAGGAGTTGAGATGCGCATTGCCATGATTGGTCTGGGGGATATCGCCCAAAAAGCCTATCTGCCGCTGCTGGCGAGTGACGAGCGGGTCACCCCGCTGCTCTGCACCCGCAATCCGGCGGTGCTGGAGCAGCTGGCCCGCCAGTATCGGGTCGCCGAGTGCTTTACCGATGTGGCGGCCCTGCTGGCCAGCCGCCCCGACGCCGTGATGATCCATGCCGCCACCGCCGTTCATCGCGAGCTGGCCGAGCAGTGCCTGCGCGCGGGGATCCCCACCTTTGTCGACAAACCCCTGTGCGACACGCTGGCCGAGGCAGAAGCGCTGGCCAACCTTGCCATCGCGCAAGATTGCGCCCTCTTTACCGGCTTTAACCGCCGCTATCTGCCCGCCATGGCCGAGGCCCGCGCCCAGCCGCTCACCGAGCTTAACTGGCAGAAACACCGCTTCGCCCTGCCGGGCAAGGCGCGGGATTTTATGTTCGACGACTTTATCCATGTGCTCGACAGCCTCTGCTTCTATGGCGGCGTGCCGGACGGCGACTTTCATGCGGTATTGCGACCGGATATGAAGGACAATAGCCTGCTGGCCGGGGTGAGCGTCAGCTGGCAGAGCGGCGATCGCGCCATCAGCGGCAGCATGAACCGCAGCGCGGGGATCACCGAGGAGCGCATCGATGCCTACGGCGACAATCTCTCCCTGCACCTTGAGAACTGCACCCGCGGCATCATCGCCCGCGACAAGCAGGCCCAGACGCTTGCCCCCAGCGACTGGCAGCCAGTGCTGGCCCAGCGTGGCTTTGCCGCCATGCTGGAGCACTGGTATCAGCAGATTGAAATCGGCAAAGCGGATAGCGAGCTGATTACCTCCTACCTGCACGGTCACCGGCTGGCTGAGCAGCTGGTGGCGCTGGCTGACAAGCGGGGGTAAGGCTGGCTGGAAGCCTGAGGGATATGAATGCGAGGTGCGCGAAGATAGCGCACCAAACACAACGGGGGGCCGCAGTTGCGGCCCCCCGTTGTTATGGGATGAGATGCATGGGATCAGATGCACTTTACCGGCTTGGGCAGGCCGCCAATCTTGGTTGCCTGCTTGGCGGGCCCTTCCGGGAACAGCTTGTAGAGATAGCGGCTGTTGCCCTTCTCGGGGCCGTACTGCTTCTCCATCGCCTTGACCAGCGCGCGGATGGCAGGGGAGGTGTTGAACTCCAGATAGAAGGCGCGCACAAAGCGCACCACTTCCCAGTGCGGCTCCTCAAGCGTGATCCCCTCCTGCGCAGCCAGCACCAGCGCCAGCTCCTCGCTCCAGTCGTTGCTGTTGAGCAGGTAGCCCTTGGCATCGGTCTCGATGAGTTGGCCGTTGAATTCCAGCTGATGTTTTTCGGACGCAGACATGGGGGCTCCTCGCTAATGGGGCTATCAGGATTGGGCGGGCATGGTAGCGCCTTGATCCCCGGTGAGCAACCGACTCTCGTTGGCCAGATGCAGCAGCTGATCCGCCAGCTCGCTGATCAGGTTGAGCTGCTGGGTCAGCATCAGCTGCTCCTCGCTGCTATCCGGACTTATAACCGGGCACTGACCTCCGATGGAGCTGGAGGGGTTGCCCGCCAGATGACCGGCGGCCTGCTCAAGGGTGTGGCAGATATGGTGGCGTACCTCATCCAGTCCGCTGATGGCCTCCAGCTTGTCGCGATGGGCCCCCAGCGCCGAGATGTAGGAGAGCAGAGCGTGATTGCGCCAGGTGAGGGTAAAGCAGAGATCGAGGAAGCGGCGGCGCTTTTGCGGCTCCACCAGCATGCTCTGCCAGGCGGTGGCCAGTTCGCTGTCCGCCAGATGGGCGCTCTTGCGCGCCACCCGATAGTCGATGGACTCATCGCGCTGCTGCTTGAGGCTCGCCAGCACCGCCGAGAGGTAGCGGGCGTTGGCCGAGAGCGAATTGGCGATAAGCGTCGGCAGCCGCTTGTACTGCCAGTCCGGCCAGAGCCAGGCCACCAGCCCGTAGGAGATCAGGCAGCCGAGCAGGGTATCGAGCAAGCGCGGCCCCAGAATGGCAAAGCCGATGCCATCAAGCAGGTTGAACGCCATCAGCACGTAGAGGGTGATAAAGCAGACCGCGGCGCTGTAGTTGTTGCGCACTTGGGTGAAGAAGAGGAAGGCGGCCAGCCCCATCACCACCAGCTGGACGTGCAGCTCGGGGAAGAGCCAGAGCACCGGAATGCCCACCAGTATGCCGGCGAAGGTGCCGAGCATCCGCTGCACCAGTCGGCGGCGGGTGGCGCTGTAGCTGGGCTGGCAGACAAACAGCACGGTCAGCAAAATCCAGTAGCCCTTTTCCAGATCAAAGGCTTGCAGTATGCCGTAGCCGATCACCAGCCCCAAGGAGAGGCGCAGCGCGTGGCGAAACACCATAGAGTGCAAGGTGAGGTGCTGCTTGAGCTGGGTCAGCAGCGGCAGGCGGGGCGGCCGCGCCAGCGCGGGTAGCTCCTGCTCTGGCTGCTCGGGGTTTTGCAGCACTTCGGCGCTGCCCAGCAGCTGGTTGATGCTGGCCAGATTGCGGCGCAGGAACTTCATCGGCGTCAGCAGGGTTTTCGGGTAGTGCTGCTTGAGATTGGTGAACTCCAGCTGATCGCCGAGGGCCTCCAGCGTCCAGTGGATGCGCTTGTTATGGGAGTAGGGCTTGTGCACCAGAATGGCGTAACCGAGCCGCTGGCACGCCTCGGAGAGTTGCAGAAACACCTCCTGAAATCCTTCCAGTACGATGCCCTGCTTGAGCTCTGCTTCCAGCCGGCTGTAGGGGTAGTGGCTGGAGGTGGCGCGCTCGTGAATCTCCAGTGCCAGCAGGTAGAGACGCAGCAGGCTGGCCAGCTCTGGGCTCGCCGGATGGCGGCGACTCAGGCGGGCGTTGAGGGCCGATTTGGTGAGGGTCAGCGCGCTCACCAGATTGATGTTGAGCTGGGCCAGATTGTGGCGAATGGCCTGGGCGCCGTGCTCGTCCGCCGGGAAGAAGCGGGATTTCTCCAGCAGGTAGCGACCAAGGGCGAAGTAGCTCTGGGCCAGCTGCTCGTGCAGGGTCTTGTAGGGGAGCAGCCAGAGCCAGATAAACGAGACCAGCCCGTACCAGAGGGCGCCGGCGCCGAGGGCCAGCGGCTGGTAGAAAAGATCTGGCGCCTTGGCGGCTCCCAGCATGGTGTAGATGGCGATCAGCAGCGAGCCGAAGCTGATGGTGGCGTAGCGGGCACCTAGCGCCCCCACCATCACGAAGATAAAGGTGGAGCTGGCGAGCCCGATGGCAAACAGCCAGGGGGTGGGGTAGAGATACTGGACGCACAGGGACGCGAACATGAAGCAGATGAGCGTCATGGCGAGGTTTTTGAGCCGTCCCCACAGGCTGTCGTCGGTTTCGGCGATGGCGCCCGCCACGACTCCGAGGGAGAGCAGCACGGTGAGCTGGATATTGCCGGTGGCCAGGGTAAAGGCGAGCAGACCGAGAATGGCCAGCAGCACTTTGAGAGCGAAGTAGATGTGACTATCGGTCAGCAGTCGGCGTAACAAACCGGAGAATTCCATGGGCATGCTAGGCACCACCCTTGAGCGAAGCAAAATCGATGTGACTATCAATCAGCAGTCGGCGCAGCAGGCCAGAGAGATCCATCGGCATGAGACAGGTGAAACCCTTGATCGAAACGAGAGCGAGATAGTAACCCGCCAAGCGCGAAGTGGCCCTGATCCAAATCAGGGCCACTTCGCTTCATATCCTTGATTTACAACTTATCCTGACAGAAAGAGGAGCCAATAAAAACCCCGCCGAAGCGGGGTTTCTGATTAGTTGCGGTTGCCGCCAAGCAGGCTCAGCAAGCTCAGGAAGATGTTGTAGATTGAGACATACAGGGTGACGGTGGCGGAGATGTAGTTGGTCTCGCCGCCGCGCACGATCTGCTGGGTAGTCAGCAGGATGGCGCCGGAAGAGAACAGCATGAACATGGCGGACAGGGCCAGGCTCAGGGCGCTCATCTGCAGGAAGATGTTGGCAATCATGGCCACCAGCAGTACCCAGAAACCGACGAACAGCATGCCGCCGATGAAAGAGAGGTCACGCTTGGTGGTCAGGGCATAGGCCGACAGACCGAAGAAGGTGAGCGCGGTGCCGCCAAGGGCGGTCATCACGATCTCGCCACCACCATTGTTCATGTACATGTTGATGATGGGGCCCAGGCTATAGCCCAGCAGACCGGTCAGGGCGAAGGTGAAGACCAGCCCCATGCCGTTGTTGCGATTCTTCTCGGTCAGGAACATCAAACCGTAGACACCGATCAGGAACACGGCCCAGTGCAGCGGCGGCATGTTCATCACGGTAGCGACCCCCGCCACCACGGCAGAGAAGCCCAGAGTGAGGGAGAGCAGCATATAGGTGTTACGCAGTACCTTGTTGGTATCGCGTACGGCACTTTGGGTGCCAGTGTAGATAGAACGGGTATCCATCTTGGGTGTCCTCTTGATGTCCGGGTGAGACGGCGAGCAGCCGCCTCGTGATCGCTGTTTGTTACTGCATGTTTACGCATTGTATGTAGAACAAATAGGGATGACGAGGAACAATTTCAAGCCACCTGCCCTTTTGCTCCCGCACACTATTCCACAGGAAATATGTATTGCATATGAACAAGGGCTTAGCGTAGTATGCACGCCGTTCGGAGGGGTGGCAGAGCGGCTGAATGCACCGGTCTTGAAAACCGGCGATGGGCGACCATCCGTGGGTTCAAATCCCACCTCCTCCGCCATATTCAAAGAGAAAGCCCAAGCGGTCACCCGCTTGGGTTTTTTTGCATCTGCGGTTTTTACCGGTCCACCTGATGGCGTGCTGGCTATTGCCACTCCCGATAGCTGGCGAGGCGGTAGCCGCGCTCGGCGATAAGGGCGGGCAGGGACGGGTCGGTCAGGATTGCCAGTTCGTTGAGGCGGGGCTGGCAGTAGGAGCTGCCTTGCATCTCCAGATCGATAAAGGAGGGGTGGCACATGATCTCGAGCGAATGGGCCCCCTGTTCACTGGCCTCATCGAGCAGTTGCAGCAGGCTGTCTTGGGTCAGCTGCGCGCCGTAGAAGCGGTCGTCGAACCGATCGCAGCTCTGCGGATGGTTGACGGTCAGTCCGTGGCGGGCTATTTCGCCCCGGTCGATGCGAAGGGGCAGGCCATGCGCCTTGGCGAAAGCCTCCACCAGCGGGTAGATAGTCGGCAACATATGAACATGGTGGTGGCTGTCGATATGGGTCGGCCGTTGGCCGAAGATCTCGACAAAGCGCTGATACTGACTCGCCAGCTCGCCGGATATCTCGGCCAGATCCAGCTCTCCCGCCTCGCTCTTGTGCCAGATCCCCTTGTTGAGCTCGCCCTGCTCGTTCACCAGCGAGGTGAGCGGCGTGAGCGGCTTCCCCCAGCTGAGCATAAAGTGCAGCCCGACTGGCAATTCGGGGAAGCGTTCGGCCAGCCAGGCGGCGTGCGCGATAGCGGGGGAGGTGACGATGGCGCTGGTGGAGCTGACGACCCCGTGCTCGAACGCTTCTACGATGCCGTAGTTCTGGGCGCGGCAGAGGCCGAAGTCGTCGGCGTTAATGATCAATCTCTTGCTCATGAGGATTCCCTTGCGGTTAAGCGCCCCGCCAGTTCGGGTGGGGCGTGTTGGCCTCAGGCGAGGGCGTCGATGGCGGCGGCGAAGCTGGGCAGGTGTTCGCGGTGGGCCAGCAGCAGCTCGCGGGCGACGATGCGGGCATCGTTGTCGGAGTGGATCAGCGGGTTGAGGTTCATCGCCAGCAGCAGGTCATCGAAGTCGCCACTGATGGCAGCCTTGGCGGCGGCTATCTCGAAGCTCTTGATGAGGTGCACCAGCCCGTTCACTTTGTCGTCAAAGCGGGTGAGGCGCGGGTGGGGGATGGCACCGTCACGCCCGATAAGGCAGCTCATCTCCACCGTCCAGTCGGCCGGGATATTGGTGACATGGCCCTGATGGGGCACGATGACGTAGTGCTCGCTCTGCTTGTCGTTGTAGATGGCGCTGATCACTTCGCAGGCTGCATCGGAGTAGTAGGCGCCGCCACGCAGCTCCAGCTCCTTGGGCTTTTCGCACAGCTCGGGGTTCTGGTAGAGCTCGAACAGTTTCTTCTCGACCTGCTGTACCACCTGAGCTCGGGCACCGCCCTTGTAGAACTCACCCATCTCGATCCCCAGCATCTCTTTCTCCTTGAAGTAGTAACGCAGGTAGGAGCAGGGAAGCAGGCGCAAGCCGCGGATAAAACCGGGATCGAACGGCAGGTCGAAGATGTTCTTGACCGAGCTGGCGCGGGTCAGGCTGCCATCGGCGACCCCTTCCAGCAGCTCGTCAAAGCGTGATTCGCCGTTGACCAGCACATCGCCGATAAAGACCAGATGGTTGAGGCCGAACAAATCCATGGAGAGGTGATCATGCTCGGTCAGCTGGAGGGCATCGCGTACAAACATCTGCATGCCGACCGGAATATTGCACACCCCAATAAAACGGCGGAAGTTGGTATGACGGCGCACCGCTTCGGTCACCATGCCAGCCGGATTGGTGAAGTTAATCAGCCAGGCATCCGGGCAAAGCTCTTCGACGTCGCGGATGATGTCGAAGATGACCGGTATGGTTCGCAGCCCCTTGAACAGGCCGCCTGCGCCGTTGGTCTCCTGCCCCAGCATGCCGTGACTGAGCGGGATGCGCTCATCCTTCTCCCGCGCCTGCAGCTGGCCGACGCGAAGCTGGGTGGTGACGAAGTGGGCGCCCACTAGTGCCTCGCGGCGATCCAGGGTTTTGTGCAGGGTCATGGGGATGCCTGCCTGACGGATCATCCGCTGGCAGAGCTCGAAGATGATGTTCAGTTTCTCTTCGCCAGCGGGAATATCCACCAGCCACAGCTCGCTGATGGGCAGCTCGGTATAGCGCTTGATGAAACCATCGACCAGCTCGGGGGTGTAGCTGCTGCCGCCGCCAATGGTGACTACCTTGATCTTCTCGCTCATAAATCCCTCTTCATCGATCTTTCTAGGTTTGATGGTGGCCGCTCTGTCTTCATGGTGAGAGGGGCCGCAGCCGCCTGTGGCAGGGGCTGGTCACAATGGATTGGTTCTCTTGAACCGGGTTGTTTAGGTCAGTAACTCGCTGGTCTCAGGCTGAACTTTCGAATTTCGGATAGAGATATTTGCGGTAACTGCCCGGGGTAAACGAGGTGAGCTTCTTGAAGTTTTTGATAAAGAGGCTGACGTCGTTGTAGCCGGTCTCGAAGGCGATATCGGCCACCGAGTTGTTGGTCACCTCCAACTGCATCTTGGCGTAGTTGATCCGGATCTCGTTAATGATCTGCATCGGCGTCTTGTTGTAGTAACGCCGGGTGGCCCGGGTCAGATACTCCTGGCTCTTGCCACAGAGGGAGACCATGTTGGCCAGCGCATCATCGGCAAAGAGGGGGCGATCGTGCATCCGCTCCACGGTTTCATGGAGCCAGAGCGGAAGATCATCGCTGGCGGAGGTGTCCTTGTAGTGACGCAGCCGGTTCATTACCGCGTAGGTCACCACTTCGAGAAATTCGGTCAGTGCCTCTTCCCTAAAGCCCGGGGAGACCAGTACCGACTCGATGTAGCTGAGGAACTCGCTCTTGAGCGCATAGGCCTGTGAGGCGACGAAGTGTTCCGGCAACAGGTATTTGAAGTGCTCGTCAAAATAGGTACGGGTGATCCCGACGTTGAAGATGCGGGTGGTGCCGAACTCGTAGAAGCTCTGATGGCGGGAGCCGAGCGGGATAAACACCACATCCCCCCGTTCCAGCAGCACCCGCTTGCCGTTGACCTCCTGATAGTAACGACCGGTCAGTACCAGGGTGAACTCGTAGTAGTCATGCTGGTGCAAACCGGTTCCGCTCACCTGTTTGTTGTAGATGAACATGTGGAACGGTTTGTTGTTAAACAGTTCGGTTTCCCGGATTGTTTTAACGCTCATGAGTCGCTTCCTGATCTGCGGGCCGATGACGGGGCCTCTCGCCCCGTCCGGAGGTTACTTGTTCTGCAGCTTTTCGTGCAGCTCGATCAGCTCGCTGATCAGCTCACGGGCCAGCATGGAGGTCATCAGGTGATCCTGGGCATGAACCAGCACCAGGGTGACCGGGATCTTGCCTTCCCCCTGATCGTCCTCGATCAGCTGGGTCTGCACCAGATGGGCGGCATTGAGCGCCTCGCGGGATTGGGCCATCAGCTGGTGAGCGGCGGCCAGATCCCCCTCCTTGGCCTTTTTCAGCGCGGTGTAGGCGAGACTGCGGGCCTGCCCGGAGTTGATGATAAGCCCCATTACCACCTCTTCCAGATCGTTGCTGGTGGTGGCCTCTTCAGTGATGTTGTCCAGATCGAACATGTGTCGTTCCTTACGTAAATGCGTTAATTGAAACCGTTAATTAAAACCATGGTTGCGCGCTACCTCGGCAAACCAGTAGCCGCTCTTCTTGATGGTGCGCTGCTGGCTCTCCAGATCGAGGCGGACGAAGCCGTAACGGTTCTTGTAGGCGTTGAGCCACGACCAGTTGTCGATAAAGGTCCACAGGTGATAGCCGCGACAGGCGCTGCCCTCTTCCAGTGCGCGATGCAGCCACTGGAGGTGCTCGCGAATGAACTGGATGCGGTAGTCATCCTCCACCCGTCCCTCGGGACCGATAAAGCGCTCTTCCCCTTCGACCCCCATGCCGTTTTCCGAGATGTAGCAGGGCAGGTTGCCGTAGTTGACTCGCAGGTCGGTGAGGATGTCGTAGATCCCTTTTTCGTAAATCTCCCAGCCGCGGTGGGGGTTCATCTTGCGGCCCGGCATCTCGTAGTAGTCGAACAGATCTTCCGGCGTGCGCGGTACACCCTGCCACGCCACCTCTTTGGCCTTGACCCGGCGCGGCTGGTAGTAGTTGATGCCGAGGATATCCACCTTGCCGGCGGCGAGCAGCGCCTTGTCACCCTCTTCGATCTGCGGCAGCAAGTCGTACTGCTCTAGCAGCGCGACCAGCTCGGGGTCGTAGCTCCCCTTCAGGGCCGGATCGAGGAAGCTCTTGTTGAGCAGCAGATCCGCGATGCGGGAGGCGGCGAGATCTGCCGGATCCTGCGAGCGGGGATAGGTCGGGCTCAGGTTGAGGATGATGCCGATCTCGCCATCATGCTGGCAGGCGCGATAGGCCTGCACGGCACCGGCATGGGCCAGCGCGGTGTGGTAGGCGACGGTGGCCGCCCTACCAAAATCGACCACGCAGGGGTAGTGGTAGTGGCCAAGGTAGCCGCACTCGACCGGCACAATCGGCTCGTTGAAGGTGAACCAGTGCTTGATGCGACCGCCAAACAGGTCGAAGCAGCGGGTGGCGTAGCGCACATAGGCGGCCACCACTTCCCGGCTCTCCCAGCCGCCACGCTCCTGCATGCACATCGGCATGTCGAAGTGGTAGAGGTTGATAAGCGGGGTGATCCCCTCGGCCAGCAGCCGGTCAAAGACGGTGTTGTAGAAGCTGACCGCCTCCTGGTTGATTTCGCCCACCCCGTCCGGGATCAGCCGTGACCAGGAGATGGAGGTGCGAAAACTGTTGTGCCCCAGCTGCTTGAGCAGCTTGATGTCGCTCTCGAAGTTGTCATAGAAGGTGGAAGTGTCGGTCGGGCCGACCCCGTTGTGGAAACGCTGCGGTTCGATGGAGAACCAGTAGTCAAAGATATTGGCGGATTTGCCGCTGCGGTTGGCGGCGCCTTCCATCTGCGGGGCCGAGCTGGCGCTGCCCCACCAGAAGTTATCAGGAAAACGATACTGCATGGGTTACTTCTCCAGGCTGTTAGGGGAGGAGTTTTGCTCCTCCCTTGCTGTCATTGGAATGGCTGTTATCAGAACTTCAGAGCCAGAGCGATATCCTCTTCGCTCTCCTCTTCTTCATCGATGACGTTCTGCGCTTTGTTGGCAATCAGCACGAAGGGGATATACATCATGGTCGCGACACCCAGGTTGAATATCGCCAGACAGAAGGCGGCCACGCTGCCGTTGGTGTTGAAGAAGGCACCCAGGCCGGTCGGCATGGTCCATGGTGCTATGTTGGTGATGGGCGGGATGATCCCGGCGTAGTAGGCCGCCATGGTGATCCCCATCAGTACCGGGTGCACCAGGATGAAGGGCACCAACAGGATGGGGTTCATGATGACCGGCAAGCCGAACAGAATGGGCTCGTTGATCTGGAACATGCCGGAGGGCAGACCCAGCTTGGCGACCTGACGGTAGTCATCGCGACGGGAGACCATAAAGATGGCGATGATGAGGCCCAACGTGGCACCGGTACCGCCGAGGAAGACGAAGGAGTCGGTGATCGGCTTGGCCCAGAAGTGGAACTGCTTGCCTGCCTCCAGCGCCGCTTCGACCGAACCGTACTGGTTGTAGAGGGCTACGTTTTCCAGGGCGAAGGGGAAAAGTACACCTGACTCCAGCGCAGTGAGCGCCAGCATGCCGTGTACACCGAAGAACCAGAGGAAGGAGGAGAAGATCACATAGACCCAGCCCACCAGACCCCCCATATTGGCCAGCGGGGTGGAGATACTGTCCATGATCAGCTGGTGGAAGTTGGTGCCGGCATTGTTCAGCAGGTAGGAGAGCACCCCCATGATGGAGAGGATGATAAAGCCCGGGATCAAAGCCGAGAAGGAGCGGGAGACAGAAGCTGGAACGCTGTCTGGCAGGGTGATGACCCAGTTGCGACGGACGATAAAGGCGAACATTTCGGCCACGGCGATACCGATCAGCATGCCGGAGATGATGTTAGCTCCGCCCAGCCAGTTGGCGCCGACCGCATAGGCTTCGCCCACGCTGAACGGCGTGACGGTCATAAAGGCTGCAACCGACAGCAAACCGGAGGCCAGGGGGTCGGTCTTGCGCTCTTCGGCCAGTGCCAGACCAATAAAGAAGGGGGCCATCAGGGACATGATGCCCAGGGTACCGTTATAGACGTTGCCGCCGATGCTCTTGAGGCCATCAAGGGTGGCGATGGTGGCGGGATCGATCCGCACGCCGATAGAGTAGAAGAAGGAGCCTTCGCCAAAGCTCAGAAAGACGTTGTTGATGAGAACAAACATGGCCCCGACCAGCGTCAGGGGCATCAGCTTGATAAAACCGTTCTTGATGGCGTTGACATGAGGTTGTTTGCCCAGCTTGACGGCTATGGGCAGTATGACCTTCTCCAACGATGCGATGATGTTGCTCACAGGGATCTCCTTACTGCGCGAGGCTCTTCTTGATAGAGGCTACCGCCGCCTTCAGTACGCCGAGGCCATCGACCTTGCCGTAGAGCAGGGTGTCGATCACCTCGACCGGCTTACCCGGCAGTTGCTGCTGGATCTCCGGCAGCATGTAGGCGATTTGCGGGCCCAGCAGCACCAAGTCGGCATCCTGTCCCTTCTCGCCAGCCAGGGTCTCCGGATAGGCATCGATCAGCACCGGCACATCATATTTTTCCGCCTGCGCCTTCATCTTTGAAACCAGCAGTGAAGTGGACATCCCGGCAGAGCAAAACAGGTAGATACGCTTCTTTTCCATAACCCTTCCCTCAACGCTTGAAAACCAAATGAACAGATCGGTCGAGATGGTTGCCTGTTGTGTTATCAAGACACATCAATCATCTCAAATTGACTTCATTGTATCGGTCTCTGGGTTCCATCTGGTATTTCGATTTTTTATCAATAGTCTCTGGTTGACCTGTTGTTTTGCCGTTGCTCACATTTCTGATGGGTTGGCACAAAGGAAATGAGATTGAATGGGGCGTGAAGAGGATGATTTTCTTTTTTAATCGTTATTTTTCAGTTAGTTATTTTTATGCTTTTGTGGGCGGCTGTAATGTGGCTGGAAAAGATCAATAACGGGTGACAGCTCACATTTATCAAATGATGCAATCTTATTGATATTTAATTTTGCTATGGCGAGTTGCCACTTTTTGAGCAGGGTGTGTGCTCATTGACCATTTGCGGCAAGTGGATTGACGAGTGAGGCTGGTTGTTGCTGCGCAGAGCGGGTTGAAAGAGAGGGGGATCAGACACTCTTACAGGGGATGTGGCGGTACGTCAGAGTTAAATGAGTAAGGGCTGAGGGGGTCAGTGCAGTGAGAGGAGAAGGCACAAAGGGATAAACAAGCTGACCCCGGAGTGGCTCCGGGGTCAGCGGGATAGGAGTTAGATCCGCCCCTGATAGCGCAGGGGGAAGCGGCCCTGACTGTCGGGCTGGCCGAGGAAGGGGAGCCCCTGTTGCATCTGTGGCGGCAATTCTGGGCCCGGCTTCAAGGTGCCCTGGAACAGGTATTGGCCATTGGGTTGCAGCTCGAGGCGACCCATGGTCTGCACCGCATCGGAGCCCTGCTTGAGTTCGGCCACCAGTTTGGAGTCGAGGCAGGTGAGCTTCAGCTCAGGATCGGCCAGATCCAGCTTGCCCGCCGGGGTATCGGCGCTGGCGTTGTACCAGTCGAGGTTGCCGTAGAGGTTGTCACACCAGGGGTTGCCCTGGGCAAATTGCTCCACTTTGAGCTGCAGCTGGCCGCTGACGGTGATCGGGATCGGTAGGCGCATCGGCACCCGGCTCAGCAACCAAGGGGCGGGGGCGTTGAGGGTTAGATCCCGGCCGAAGGCGGCGCCATTCCAGCCGACAACGCCCTGACCATTGAGTCCGTTGCGATCGCCAAAGCGTATGGCCACTTCGGGGGCGAAGCGCAGCAGCGACCAGCCGTTGAGATCCCAGCGCAGCTGGTTCACCGATTCGCTGGCATATTGCAGTCGGGCAATCTGGCCACTCCAGAGGGTGCCGCTCACCCCTTCCAGTTTCAGCAGATTGGCGACGTTGGCAGGCAGCGGCAGATGGCGAGCCACCAGTGCCGCGGGCAGGGTGGCCAGCAGGAAGAGCAGATAGGCGGCCAGAAACAGGCTGGCAATCAGGATGCGTTTTTTCATTGTGGACGACTCAACTGCAAACGTCTGACCTTGACCAGACCCGGGGCCAGATCCTCGCGGGCGATCTCGATGATTTGAACCTGAATGCCGTGCTGCTCCACCAGAGTGGAGAGCCAGAGCAGCAAGTCATCGAACTGGACCGTGTCGATCCACACTTGCAGCTCCTGCGCCTGGGGTTGCAGCCGGGCAATCTTGATCTTGTGGTTGAAGGCGGTGCGGTTGACCACCCCTTCCAGGGTGCCGCTAGTATCGATCTGGCGACCCGAGCCACCCTGCATGGCCAGCACCTCTTCCCCCTTCTCCTTGAGCCAGGCGAGGGTCTGCTGCTGGTTTTGCACCTGCCGCTCCCGCTCCGCGATGCGGTTGGCGATGGGCTGCCAGACGCTCCAGTAGAAGAGACCAACCAGCAACAGGGCGCCACCTGCGACCACCAGCCGCTGTTCCCGTGCTGTGATGCCGTGCCACCAGCTCTGCAATTTTTCCATCATGATGATTTACCCTTGAGCACCAGTGCGCCCTCTACCTTGCCCTCGGTGCTGCGCACCTCGCCTTGCTGTACCTCGAATTGCTTGCCAGCCAGCTCACGGAACCGCTCGATCTCGGCAAAGCCTGGGGCGGTCACCTGCAGCCTCAGCTCGCGGCGACTGGCATCAAAGCGCATCACCTGTGGTTTCAGACCGGGGACTTCGGCAAAGGTGGGGGCCAGCTCGGTGAGCATCAGCAGCACGCCGTTTTGCGGGGCTTGTCCCATCTGTTGCAGATGCTGGTTCATCTGGCTGCGCACGTTCACGATGCGGCTCTCACCCGGGAAGATGCGGGTATAGACGGCACGGATCTCCGCTTTCAGCGCCTTGTCCTGCTCGGTGAGCTGATAAAGCTGCACCCCGCGCTGGCCGAGGGCCACCAGCAGCAACAGACCCGCGGTGATGGCTACCTTGCGCCACTGCAACCAGTAGCGGGCATATTCGGTCTGCGGTCGGTAGGGACCGGTCAGCAGGTTGGCCCGGCAGATGAGGGCCCCTTTGGCCAGCAGCAGCATGGGGAGTTCAGGCTCCGCCGCCTGCCAGTTGGCGGCGGCAATGGCGGGCACCGGTGTGTGGCTGTGGATGGTGATCGGCTCTACTTCGGTTGCCAGCAAGATAGCCAGCAGCGGCTCGTCGGCTACGATCCCCTGACAGGGGCCCTGGCGTACCAGCCACTCGCTGCCGAGCTGCAGGGCAGACCAGCCATCAGCGGCCTGTGGCAGCGCCAGCACATCGGGCAGCAGTTGCAGGCTCTTGAGGCCAGCGGCATCGAGCCAGTCGAGCCACTCGGCCATCTTCTGCCGATCCACCGCCATCAGGTCGACCTGTTGACCTTCATGAGCCAGCACCACCAGATGGAGCTCGTCCACGTCGGAGGCGATCTGCTCCTCCAACAGGTAGGGGAGGGCCGCTGCCGACTGGCGGTTGTAGCGACCCGGCAGGGTGACGCGCCGGAAGATCAGATCGCTGCCCGGCACCAGGGTGACCACGGGGCGGCCACCGGCCCGCTCCTGCAGCTCGCTCAGGGCATCGGCCGAAGGCAGGGTGCCGGAGGCGATGATCTCCTGCTCCTGACCGGACCAGACCAGCCAGGCCACGGGTTGTTGTTTATTGGTCCCCAGTCGGATGACCAGACTTTCGCTCACGCATCTCTCTCCTGCGATACCGGTTTGCAAAGGGCTTTGTGCGCCCAGGCAACCGGTGCGCAGCCCGCAGGCTGCATCCAACATCTCTCGTACCCGCGGGCGATGGCCTGCAGGTGCGCTGTTTATTCGGCGCCGCTACTGAGGCGGCGCAGCATCACCAGTTTATTGTCCTTGCCCCGCTGGAACAGGGTTTCGAGCCAGGCCCGGTTGTCGCCGACCTCGGCCACGACTCGGGCTTCGAAGAAGTCGCTCTTGACCGCCAGCGCCTCTTTCAGCCCTTTCACCGCATCGACCGGAGCGAGCATGTCTGTCATCAGCTTGCTCTCTTTCCACCCCTTCTGTGGCCGCTCGTTCAGTACTCGCTTGGCGTCATCCAGCCCGATAGTGCCCAGATAGAGGGCAACCAGCAGCTCGGGGCGCTGGGGGGCAAGGGTATTGATATTGATCTTCAACTTGTCGTTGGGCAGGGTGCAGACATAGGGGGCCAGTTTGGCATAGACCCGGGCCGTCACCCCGCGCACCGCCCGCAGCTCATCCTTGCCAAGCATCCACTGGTTGGCGGTCAGGTAGGGTGGCTTGAGACCCTCGTAATAGGCGTCCTCGGCGCCAAGGCTGGAGACCAGCACCGTATCCTTGTCGGTCCAGTCACGGATGGCGTCGGTGAGCTGGGCCGCCTCGTAATCATCCATCGCCAGCTGCTTGAGCAGTTCGCGAAACACCTGCACCGGATAGGGCTGCTGAGCCAGCTCCTCGCCGCTCCCCGCCTTGGAGGCCACGCTCAGGCTGTTGAGGTTGAAGCAGGATTGCAGGTCGGTCACCTCGCCCTTGAGCTGGCCATCGTCCACCGGAAATACAGTGTTCTTGCGGGCCCAGTTCTGGCTGAGGTTGACCACCTCGGGGTTGTCCTTGAAATCCTGCGTCAGCACCTTGCTCACCAGCGCTTCTGCCGAGAGGGCATACCACCATGCCTGTTTGCCGGTGGTGATGTTGGCGGTGCGGCGCAGCTCAAGCTGCAGGCGGCCGCTCATATTGCTGGCGATGATCACCATCACCGAGAGGATCAGTAGCACCACCAGCAGCGCCATGCCGCGCTGGTGACCGGGGGCGGCGAGATTAGCCCGCATTGGCGCCCCCTCCGTTCTGGCTGTCACCATTACCGCCATTGGTATTGCCGTTGCCGCCGTTGTTCCCGTTGTTCCCGTTGTTGTTGCCACCTTGGTCGGGGTTGCTGCTCTGGCTGTTCTCTTCGGCGCGCTGGCCACCGGCACCAATCAGGAACTGGCGGCGAATGGTGCCGTAATCTTCCAGATCCAGCTCCACTGCCAGCCCGTGTGGCAGCACGCTGCGCTGGCTCCACTCCTCTTTCCAGTTGCCCTTGTCGAAGAAGTAGAGGCGAAACGCCGTGACTCCCGCCAGCACCGGCTGGATGCGTGGCTCGGTGCCGATCACCGGATCCGGATAGAGGTAGCTCAGGCGCTCCAGCTTCTGATCCTTGAGTCGCCAGCCGACCCGTTGCAGATGGGAGCGGGGCAGCATGCCGTCCGGGTTGAGCCAGCCGCTGCGCATAAAGGCCATGCCCCAGTCATCGCTCTGCTGGCCGAAGCGGGAGGCCGCCAGCAGCACCTTGTTGTTCTCCCCCTCGATGCGACCGCTGCGCGGCACCATCTGGGTGATGTCTCGCTCCAGCAGGGTGAAGGCGAGCTGCAATTCGTTGAGGCGGACCTCCTTGCGCTTGGCTACCTCGTCGCTGGTGAGCACCCCTTGCAGCACCTGATAGGCGCCCATGCTGAGAGTGGCGAAGATGGCGATCGCCACTAGCATTTCGAGCAGGGTGAAACCGGCGTGACGGACGGTACGAGGCGTGCGGGCGGATAGCTGGGTCATCGGCTGATATAGGTCCGCATCATGGCGACCGGGTTCTCGGCCTTGGCCTCGGTGCGCACTTCCATATCGAGCGCCCGGAAGTTGTTGTCGGCGGTGGCGACGCCGCGATAGCGCCAGTACCAGGTGCTGCCCGCCATCTGCTCATCCCCTTCCACCCAGCTGTCGCCGGGCCACTTGTTTTCGAGCTTCTGTTGCACCAGCTGGTTCTCTACCACCCAGGTGGCGAGTGTCTTCTGCTCCAGATAGTTGAGGGCCGAGAGATGTTCGCTGGCGGTTTTCATTACCGCGAGACCTGCGATAGCAAAGACTGCCAGCGCTACCATCACTTCGAGTAAGGTCATGCCGCGGGCGTTCATTCGCTCACCTCTTCATCTTCATCGCCGGTGAGCAGGGTGAGGCGGCCGAACTCGTCCCCCTTGACGATGCGGGTGTAGCGGGCATCGTCATCCTGCTGGGTGAAGGTGAGCACGAACGGGCTCAGCTCGCCGCCCGGGAAGATGAGCAACTGCGGCGTGCGCTCCTTCTCGTCGCGCTTCTGTTCGGTTTTCTCGTCGGAGTCCGGCTGCCAGCCAAAGCCTTCCAGCTCAAGCGCCAGCGTCATGTTCTCGGCCAGTTGCACCGGCCCCAGCTGCTTGTCGCCAGTCAGGGCCAGCCACTTGCGATCTTTGGCCTGACGCTGCATAAACTGCCAGCCGTTATCCTCGATGCGAATGCCTACCAGCCGACCATCCATCACCGCATACTCCTGCGCCAGCTGCAGCGTCGCCATCAGGCGACGCGCCTGCTTGTCCAGCTCCCGATCTCCTCTGGCGCCTCCCATGCTGAGAGTGACGGCGGTGGCCACTAGTCCCATCAGCATGGCGACCAGCAACACTTCCAGCAGAGTAAAGCCGGATTGGCGATGAAAGGAGAGAGATCGCTTCATGCAGTCAGCTCACAAGGAGTGCGGTGGCGACATATCACTTATTGGAAATCCTTCAGGTTCCAGTTGCCGATGTCGTCATCGGTACCGGCTTCACCATCCAGACCCATGGAGAAGATGTCGATCTTGCCGAACTGGCCCGGGCTCAGCAGCTGGTACGGGTTGCCCCAGGGATCTTGCGGCAGGCGCTTGATGTAGCCGCCATCGCGGTAGCTGCGCGGCGCCGGATCGATGGAGGGCTTGGTCACCAGCGCGTCCAGACCCTGTTCGGTGGTCGGGTAGCGGTTGTTGTCCAGCTTGTACATGTCGAGGGCATTTTCCAGCGCCACGATATCGGAGACCGCTTTCTGCTGGTCAGCTTTCTCCTTGTTGCCCATCAGGTTGGGCACCACCAGACTGGCCAGAATGCCGAGGATCACGATGACCACCATGACTTCCAGCAGGGTAAAACCGGATTGACGACGTTTGTTCATGAGTTGCTCCGTAACGAATGAGATGGGATAGCCCATCAGAGAGTGATCACTGGGTGGGTTCGACGGGCCTCTAGCGGCACCACCGAACGCCGGAAACTTACATATTCACCATATTGTTGAGCTCGAGGATCGGCTGCAGGATCGACATCACGATAAACAGCACCACCCCGGCCATGGAGACCACCAGCATGGGTTCGAACACCCCGAGGGCGATATTGACCTGGGATTCAAACTCCCGATCCTGGTTGTCTGCCGCCCGCTCCAGCATGCTGTCGAGCTCGCCGCTCTGTTCGCCGGAGGCGATCATGTGCAGCATCATGGGCGGGAAAATCTTGGTCTCGGTCAGCGACTTGCGCAGACTGGTCCCCTCGCGCACCCGTTCGGCAGCCTCGAGAATGCGCATTCTGGCAAAGTCGTTGGAGAGCACTTCGCCGGCGATCTTCATCCCCTCCAGCAGCGGCACCGCACTGGCGTTGAGGATGCTTAAAGTACGGGCGAAGCGGGCGGTGTTAAGACCGCGGCTGACCCGGCCAATCACCGGCAGGCCGAGCAGCACCTGATGCCAGCGCCGACGGCGCTTCTCGTCGGTGAGCCACCAGCGCCAAACAAAGCTGGCGATAAAGAGCAGCAGCAGGAACCAGAGGCCATAGGCCTGCATCAGCTCGCTGGTACCGATGAGAAAACGGGTGGTGCCCGGCAGCTGCTGGCCCATGTGTTCAAACTGGGCCACCACCTTGGGCACCACGGCGGTGAGCAGGATCGATATAACCCCGATGGCGACGCAGGTGAGCACAATGGGGTAGATCATCGCCTGCAACAACTTGGTGCGCATATGCTGGCGCTGCTCGGTGTAGTCGGCGAGGCGGTTGAGCACCTTCTCCAGATGGCCCGACTTTTCACCGGCCGCCACCATGGAGCGAAACAGCTGGTCGAACACATGGGGAAAAGCCCCCAGCGAGTCGGCCAGCGAATAACCTTCCACCACCTTGCTGCGCACGGTCGCCACCAGACTGCGTAGGTGAGCTTTTTCGCACTGCTCGGCCACCGCCTTGAGCGCCTCTTCGATGGTGAGACCGGCCCCCACCAGAGTCGCCAGCTGGCGGGTGATCAGGGCCAGCTCGGCTGTGCTGGCGCCACGACGAAAAAGGGCGAAGCGGGTAGCTTCCCGTTTCGCCTTCTCGGTGGTCTCGTTTACCTCGAGCGGGGTGAGCCCCTGCTCGCGCAGCAGCTGGCGCACCTGACGGGCGGAATCCCCCTCCATCACGCCGCTCTTGCTGCGCCCCTTGTTGTCGAGAGCCTTGTATTCGAATGCCGCCATCTCAATCTTCCCGGGTCACGCGCAGTACCTCTTCGAGGCTGGTCTGCCCCTTGAGGACCTTGTCGATGCCGTCACGGCGGATGCTGGGGGTATGACCGCGGATCAGCCGCTCGATGGCGAGCTCGCCGCTGGCACTGTGAATGGCTTCACGCACCGCTTCGTCGATCACCACCAGCTCGTGGATGCCGGTCCGGCCACGGTAGCCGGTGTGGTTGCACAGCTCGCAGCCGACCGGGCGCCACACCTGCTGATCGGGAGCCAGCTCGATGCCCATGGCGAGGCGCTCCTGCTCGGTGATGGGGCGCGGGGCGCGACAATCGGGGCAGAGGGTGCGTACCAGCCGCTGGGCCAGCACCGCCAGCAAGGACGAGGAGAGCAGGAAGGGCTCGATCCCCATGTCCCGCATCCGGGTGATAGCGCCGATGGCGGTGTTGGTGTGCAGGGTCGACATCACCAGGTGACCGGTCAGCGACGCCTGTACCGCGATCTGAGCGGTTTCCAGATCTCGGATTTCCCCCACCATCACCACATCCGGGTCTTGACGCAGGATGGCGCGCAGGCCGCGGGCGAAGGTCATGTCCACCTTGGTGTTGACCTGGGTCTGGCCCACCCCTTCGAGGTCGTATTCGATAGGGTCTTCCACCGTCAGAATGTTGCGATCCCGCGAGTTGATTTCAGACAGCGCCGCATAGAGGGTGGTGGACTTACCGGAACCGGTCGGGCCGGTGACCAGAATAATGCCGTGGGGCTTGCGAATAAGCTCGCTGATGATGGTGCGGTTGGCCGCGGTCATCCCCAGCTGCTTGAGCTCGAGGCGCACGTTGTTCTTGTCGAGCAGACGCAGTACCACTCGCTCGCCGTAGCTGGACGGCATGGTGGAGACCCGCACGTCGACGGCGCGACCGCCGATACGCAACGAGATACGGCCATCCTGCGGCACCCGTTTCTCGGCGATATCCATCCGCGACATCACCTTGATCCGCGAGACCAGCAGTGATGCCAGCTTGCGATGGGGGCGCAGGATCTCCCGCAGCACCCCATCGATGCGAAAGCGGATTACCAGCGCCCGCTCGAAGGTCTCGATATGGATATCGGAGGCCTCCTCCTTGATCGCCTCGCTCAACATGGCGTTGATGAGACGAATGATGGGGGCGTCGTCATCGGCGTCCAGCAGATCTTCGCTCTGGGGCAGCTCTTCGGCCAGGGCGAAGAAGTCCATCTCGTTGCCGAGATCTTCCATCAGCTGGCGCGCCTCGGAGGAGTCGCGCTGATAGTGGGCCATCAGCAGCTCTTCGAAGGCCTCGTTGTCGAGCTGCTCCACCGCGAAGCTGCAACCCGCGACCCGCCGCACTTCCAGCAGGGCCTGCGGGGTGACGCCGGGGCGGCACTGCAGCACGGGGGCGCCGTCCCGCTCAATCAGGATCACCCCGAAATTGCGGGCAAAGACAAAGGGGAGCTCGGGCAGTGGCGCAGGCCCGACGCTTCCATCCAGATGGTAGGCACTCATCAGGGCTTACTCTGCACAAACGGGGCGGTGGTCTCGACAGTGCTTTGCTGTCTGCTCCGCATCTCGTTGATCTGCTTCTGGATCTCTTTTTGCAGCTCGGGCGACACCATCACATCCTGGCCATAGGCAGGCAATACCTGACGGGCGGGGGAGGTGAGATACCCCTCCTGCGAGGCGGCATTGAGCTGCTCGGCGCGGAACAGGCTGTATTTGTTGCTGGAGACACCGGTATAGACGTCCGCATCACGCAAGATGGTCGGCCGGATAAAGACCATCAGGTTGCGCTTGGAGGTGGTGTTGGAGGTAGAGCGGAACAGATAACCCAGCACCGGGATATCGCCCAGCAAGGGCACTTTGGAGACCTGCTCCTTGGTCTGTTCGTCCATCAAACCGCCCAGCACCACAGTTTCGCCACTTTTGACCAGCACCGCGTTCTTGACGGTACGGGTGTCGAAGGTGGGGCCAAGGTTGGCAGTACCGGTCGCCTGGGTCTGGGCGACGCTGGAGACCTCCTGCTCGATATTGAGCAGCACCGAATCCCCTTCGTTGATCTGCGGGGTCACCACCAGCTTGGTGCCCACCGTCTTGCGCTCGATGGTGTTGAACACCTGATCGCTGGTGGTGGAGCTTTGCGAACCGCTCTGGACCGGGACCTCCTGACCGACGTTGAAAGAGGCCTCCTTGTTGTCCATGGTGACGATACTCGGGGTGGAGAGAATATCGTTCTTGGTATTGGAGGCCAGCGCCGTGGCCAGCATGGCCCAGTCGCCGTGATAGAAACCGGCGGCCATGCCGTTGAACTCTTTCAGCAGACCGGCAGCGGTGTCGGTCTTGCCATTCTGGTAATCCTTGCCCGCCGCAATGGCGCTGCCGAGAGGCAGACCTGAGTTGGTGAACTGGGTGCCACCGCCGTTGGCATTGCCCCACTGGACGCCAAGGGTGAGGCCGTCGCCATCCTGCATCTCGACGATGATCGCCTCCACCAGCACCTGGGCGCGGCGGATATCGAGCTTGGCCACCACCTGCTCCAGTTCGGACATCACGTCCGGCTGGGCGGTGATGACCAGCGCATTGGTGGTCTCGTCGGCGGAGATAGCCAGCTTGCCACCGCCGATGCTGGCGCCACCTGTGGTTGCGCCGCCGCCTTTTTTGTCGGCCTCGATGCTGGAGCTGACCCCCTTGAGCACCTCGACCATGTCTTTGGCCTTGCCATATTTGAGGTAGAAGACCCGGGTGTTGCCCTGGCTTTGCAGGTCGCGGTCGAGCTGGCGCACCATCTGGATGATGCGGGCGCGCGCTTTCGGCTCACCACTCACCACCACAGAGTTGGTGCGCTCGTCGGCCACCACCTTGGGGGAGAGCAGCAGGGAGGCGGTGCCCCCCTGCGGGTTGCCATCCTTGTTGAGGTTGGTTACAAGCCGCACCATTTCACCCGCCGAGGCGAACTTGAGCTTGATGATGTCCACATCCTGATCGCCTGCGCGGTCGACCCGGTTCACCACCTCTACCAGACGATTGACCACGGCGGCGCGGCCGGTGATCAGCAGCACGTTGGAGGGCTCGTAGTGCACCACGTTGCCACCACCGGCGTTGTCGTTGAGCTGGCGCAGCAGCGGCGCCAGTTCACGGACCGAGACGTTGCGCACCGGCACTACCCGGGTCACCATCTCGTCGCCGGAGCCCGGGTTGCTGCCATCCACCACCGGAATGGCGGAGGTCTTGGCATCCCGCGAGCGCAGCACCTTGAGCACCCCGTTGTCCATCGGTACCACGGCAAAGCCGTAGACGTCGAGCACGCTCAGGAAGAACTGGTAGTACTGATCCTCATTGAGCAGGTCGTAGCTGCGTACGTTGATCTTGCCGCGCACCGAGGGCTCTATGATGATGGTTTTATTGAGGTTCTTGCCCACCGTATTGATGAACTCTTCAATCTCGGTGTTCTTGAAACTGGCAGAGTATTCGGTGGCCCAAGCTGAGCCCGCCATCATCAGTGCCGCTGCGATAGTGGCCAGACGCCAGCTTTTCCCTTTAGTGGTCATTATTGGTACGACTCCAAATCATTATTCTGACAAGCGCACAAAGATGTCGAACTGTTCGCCCTGTCGCTCGACGGTCACTGTCATTTCCGTTGCGCCAGCCATCTGCTGCATCGCCTGCATGGCTTGCATGTTGTCCCGTAAATCCAGCCCGTTGATGCTGATGGCCAGGTCATTGGCCTGCAGCCCGCTCTGGTTGAAAAACTCAGGATTGCTGCCCGGGTTGAGGCGATAGCCGGTCATGCGGCCATCCACCTGAACCGGTGAAATATTGAGGTAATCGGTGATCTTGCCCGGATCGGCCATCAGCTCGCTGCGCAGGGAGCCAATGGGGGCGGCGTTGGTCTGCGGCAGCGGCTTGCCATACTCCTCGCCATCCAGCATCAGGGTCTCGTCGCGGCCATCCCGCTCGATGATCACCCGATCCGGATAGACCTGCCGGATCCGCGCCTGGGTGCCGTCAATCATGTCACCGATCCCGTAGGAGTTCTGGATGCCGGACATGGCGATGATGGCGATGGATTTGGCGGGATCAGAGCTGGCCAGCACCCCGTTGAGCTGGGCATTGAGTTGGGTACGCGGCGCATTGGCGGCCACGGCGGCTTTGGCCTGCGCCTTGGGGATCGCCTTGCCAAACAGCGCCAGTCGGCTTACCTCGCCCAGTTCAAGGCGCGGGTTGCTCTGGCCGCTGATCGCCACAGCGGAGGGTTGCCACGGTTGGCTGGTTTGCGGGCTTGCCAGGGTGAGCAGACGCCAGGTGAGGGCGGCGCTCTGCTGGGCCAGCATGATCAGCAGCGCCAGAAAGGCCACCTGGGTGACTCTGGTCATGGGAAGCCGCCGGCACTGGGCCAACAGCATGGTCAAGATGTCATCCCTGAATCGTAGCGTCATATTAATCAACAAATTCCAGGCTCTGGGGCGGCTGCGTATTGTGTACGGCGGAGTGCTGTGACACAACGGGTCCGGGCGCGCCAAACCGTAAAAATGGATATTTCATCACACCGTAAACCTTTGAATGCTCACAAAAGTGGCACTCAGGTAAGGTGCATCCTGCTTGCCTGCGAACATCAGGGTACGGTGCGTACTCATCCTCGCCAATCCTGCAGCGCCTTGAGGGTCACGCTCTGTCCGGCGACCTGCAGCACTATGTATTGCTGGTCGATGGTGGCGAGCACGACCCCCGGGGCGATTTCGCTCCCTTCCCGGAATTCCCGGCCATTGAGCACCACGGCGCGCTTGGCGGGGTTGGAGGAGAACACATGAGAGCCGTAGCTCAATTGCGGCACCTGCTGGCGCACCGACTGGGGTGCCGAGCCCAGCGCCATCAACTGGGCTGGTTGCACGTTCTGGCCGGTGGGGTGTGGCGTCTCCTGCAATGGGGTTTCATTGAGGGCTTTCATCAGCTGCTCGGCCAGACTCAGCGCGGGGGTATTCCCCTGACTGGTCCCCTCGTTTTTGGCCACTGCTCTGGGTTGTACCACCGGCTCCGGCAGGGGCGGGGGTAGCGGACGGGTCACCATCGCCTTGGGTTCGACCCGCACGAAGGGTGGAGTGATCACCTCTTTCACCTCTACCTTCTCCTCGATGGGGCGCAGGTGGAGCAGATGCCAGCCATAGTTGGCGCCCGCCCCCAGCAACAGGGCCAGGGGGGCCAGCAGCCAGCCGATGCGGCGTGGGCTGCGCTCCTCTTCCCGGGGCATGGGCAAGTCCATGGCCGGAATATGGGCGGAGAGTTGCGGTTGCTGCGCGCGGCGCAGCGCCTTGAGCAGGGTAGACATCAGGAGGCCTCCTCCAGTCTGGGCATGGGTTCACCGGAGAGGGCGTTGAGACGCAGCAGGGTGTTGCTGCCCGCGATGCCATCAGGGGTCAGCCCCTGATCCCGCTGGAACTGCTGCAGCTTGTTCTTGAGCTCGCCATCGAAACGGCGCACCTTGCGCTCGGGTTGCTGCAGCGCACGGCTGAGGGCGTTGTCGAGCCACTGGATCTGGGTCTGACCCGCATTGCTGGCGATCAGGCTGACGCCCCCTTTCGGCATGCGCCAGAGCAGGGTGTAGCTGCCGCCCCAGTTGTCGCTGAGCCACTGGCGATCCACCTGCCAGCTCTGGTCGCCGATCATCAGGCTGGCCTTGTTCGGCCCCAGATTGACCAGGGTCGCATAGTAGAGGCCGCCAGTCTGGTCAGTGAGCGTGATCATGGCGGGATACTGCAGGGCGCGCAGCTCGTCAAGGCTTGCCTCCCCCTCCTGACAGCGCAGACCGGCACGGGGGGCGTTATCGCAAGTTGCTTCGAACGGTTCAGGTTCATAACCCCAGACCCGATAGAGATTCTGCATGGCGCTGTCGGGGTCGATGGCCTGATTGATTGCCTCGGTCAGCTGCTCCTGCTGCTCGGCGGTCTCGTCGATGGTGACCGGCACCTCGACCTTGACTACCGGACGGGTAGGGAACACGCCGAAAAATTGCCAGCCCCACCAGCCTGCGGCCACCAGCAGGGCGCCCGCCAGCGTCACCATCAGACCGGAGGCCCAGCTCCCTTCGTCCCGAACGCCATTGACCTCGAAGGCGGCCTGGCTGATATCGCTGTGGACAATCTTGTAGCTGCCACGGGCGAAAGCGGCGATCAGGGCGCGGTCGCAGATGAGGTTGATGAAACGGGGGATGCCGCCACTCAGGCGATGGAGCGTCTTGATGGCGCGCGGGGTGAAAATGGGCTGCACGCAACCCGCGACCTGCAGCCGGAAGCGGACGTAGGCATCCACATCGCTGTGAGAGAGCGGCAGCAGGTGATAGCGGGCGGTAATGCGCTGGGCCAGCTGGCGCAGCAGGGGTTGGCGCAGCATCTGTTGCAGCTCGGGCTGACCGATCAGCACCACCTGCAGCAGTTTTCGTTCGTCGGTTTCGAGGTTGGTGAGCAGACGCAGCTGCTCCAGTACGCCGGGCAGCAGGTGCTGCGCCTCATCCACCAGTACCACGCTGCGCTTGCCTGCCGCCAGGTTGGCCAGCAGGTGATCGCGAATAAGGTCGAACAGCCGCTTGATCCCGGCATCTTCGGGATAGGGGAGTTGAAACTCGTCACAGATGGCGGCCAGCAGATCCCGTTCGGTCAGAGAGGGATTGAGGATATAGGCGATCTCGGTCTCGGCGGGCAGCTGTTGCAGCAGGCAGCGGGAGACGGTGGTTTTGCCAGTGCCCACTTCGCCGGTCAGCAGCACAAAGCCGCCGCCATCCTGCAATCCATAGTTGAGATGAGCAAGGGCTTCGCCGTGGCGCTCGCTCATATAGAGGTACTTGGGATTGGGCGAGATGGAAAACGGGTGTTCCGAGAGGCCGAAGAACTGTGTGTACATGAGGGTATTCTTTTGTAGCCGGCGACAGATGAAAAATGTCTCCGGATGATAGCAAACCTCGCTTTCATTGGAAGCCATCATTGGCGCCGGAGGGCAAATTGCGGCCTTTTCCTGCCATCTTGTGATCCCGGTTGCGTCATTGGCACGAATCCGGATCACAAAATGACAAAAAATAGCTGTAAATAAAGGGAAATATCAATATGGGTGCGGCGTGGCAAAGGCCGTCAGCATGGTGCTGAGTCGGCCATGGTCAGACCTGTTTGTGTACAATTTATGACGCCGGTTGCCCTGTCAGCCATCAGGGCAAGCTGGTCGGCATGTACTTGCTCAGTGGTGATCCTGAAACTGCGCGGCAATCTCCCTGAACTGCTTCGCAGGCGAGAAACGCCGCGACAATGCCGGGATCAAAATGGCTGCAGCTCCCCTTCACGATGATCTCCCTCGCCTCCTCATGGCTGAAAGCAGGTTTGTAGACCCGTTTCGAGATGAGGGCATCGTAGACATCCGCTACCGCCATCAAGCGCCCGGAGAGGGGAATATCCTCACCCGCCAGCCCTGCCGGATAGCCGCTGCCATCCCACTTTTCGTGGTGGGTGAGGGAGATCTCCCGGGCCAGCCGCAAGAAGGAGTTGGAGCCCAGCTGCGCCTCGGCACTCGCCAGTGCATCGGCGCCGATCTGCGGGTGGCGCTTCATGATGGCGAACTCCTCGTCGGTCAGCTTGCCCGGTTTGAGCAGGATGGCATCGGGAATGCCCACCTTGCCCACATCGTGCAGGGGAGCCGACTTGAACAGTAGATCTATGGTGGCGTCATCGAGCGGATAGCGATCCCAATCGCTGCGACTGAGGTATTGCGCCAGCGCCTTGACGTAGTGCTGGGTGCGAATGATATGGGCGCCGGTCTCGTTGTCCCGGGTCTCCGCCAGCGAGGCGAGGCCGAGGATAGCCACATCGCGGGTCAGGTTGAGCTCGTCGCTGCGGGATTTCAGCTCGCCGATCATCTGATTGGTGCTGGCGGCGATAAGACCGAACTCGTCATCCCGGGTGACCGGCACCCGGGCGTCGAAGTCACCACACTGTACTCTGGCCATTGTGCGGGTCTGCTGGCGCAGGGATAGGCCGAGATTGCGACCATAACCGTGAATAATGAGGGCGAGATAACAGAAGGTCACCGTCATTACGAAGGCGATCTCCCACAGGATGTAGTGCTGGGCATCGACCCTCGGCAGGCTGCGCTCCACCGTCACCAGCCACTCCAGATCCTTGTTGAACAGCAAGAAGAAGACGCCCCCCAGCAGGGTGAGGGTCGCCAGGGTAAAGAGAGTGAACTTGCGTGGCAGCGGCATGGCCAGCGGGTGGCTCAGTGCCAGGCTCTGCTCGGCTTGCCGTGTTCTGGCCCGATTCCAATCCCGCTCCAGGGTCAGATCGGCCGCCACCAGAAAGCCGAGGGTGGTCATCCCCAGCAGCACCTTGAGGTGACTCTCCAGCGGGAAGTCGTGGGTCAGGGCGTTGTAGCCCGAGAGCAGCAGTGCTCCCAGCAGGTAGAAACCCACCTCCAGTCCAAACCCGTCCAGCCCGTTGCGCGCCAAGGGCCTTCTTGAGAGCAGCCAATTGCGCACGGCGAACATGATGGCGAACGTCACCAGGGTCGGCCCCAGCAACTGGGGCAGGGTGAGACTCTCGAGAAACGGGCAAACCTGCCAGCCATAGAGACAAAATAGTGACAGGGTTACCCCGTAGTGCAGGGCGCAGCGCCCCGTGATCCTCTGCATATTCCCACCCATGTTGCTGGTTATTGTTATGTCGGCGGGAGGCCCGCCATTACAGGCGCCGCAGCAGCAGGCTACCGATGGAGTAGCCAGCGCCAAAGGAGCACAGTACGCCGCGAGCACCCGCAGGAAGGTCGCGATTGTACAGATGAAACGCGATGATGGAACCCGCCGAGCTGGTATTACCATAGCTATCAAGAATGACCGGCGCCTCCTGCTGGCTGGCATCGTGACCGAGCAGCTTGCGGCCGATGAACTGGTTCATGGTGAGGTTGGCCTGATGGAGCCAGAGCCGGTTCAGGCTCTCGGCAGGCCAGCCCTGCTCATCGAGCTGGTTGGCTATCTGGTCGCACACCAGCGGCAACACCTCCTTGAACACCTTGCGCCCCTGCTGGCGAAACAGCTTGTCGTCGCCGTAGCGGGTGCGCGGGCTCAGCCGGTTCAGAAAGCCGAAGTTGTTGCGGATGTTGTTGGAGTATTGGGTCACCAGCTTGCTGGCCACCAGTTGCCACGGATTGGCCATCTTGCAATCGGCCTCCCGCTCCAGCAGCACAGCGGTGCAGGCATCGCCGAAGATAAAGTGACTGTCTCTGTCCCGGAAATTGAGGTGCCCCGAGCAGATCTCCGGATTGACTACCAGTGCCAGTTTGGCTGTGCCTGCCGCCAGCATGTCGGCGGCTGTCTTGATGCCGAAGGTGGCAGACGAGCAGGCCACGTTCATATCAAAGGCCATGCCGCTCGCCCCCAGATAGTGCTGCAGCTCGATGGCCAGAGCCGGGTAGGGGCGCGGCATGTTGGAGGCGGCGACGATCACCAGATCGATCTCGCCGGGCTCGCGGCCGGCGGCGATCAGTGCCTGCTCGGCGGCGGCCACCGCCATCTCCACCATGATGGAGGGCATCTCGTCGGGCCGCTCCGCCAGCAGCGGCTGCATGATGTCGGGGTTGAGCACTCCCTCTCGGCTCACCAGATAACGACTCTTGATGCCGGATGCCTTCTCGATGAACTCGCAGCTGGAGTGCTGCTTGGCGGGAAGCTGGCCGGCGTCGATGGCGGAGGCGTTCTCCTCGTTGTAGAGATCCACATACTGGTTGAAGGCGGCCACCAGCTCTTCATTGCTGACGACAAAGGGTGGGTTATAGAGGCCTGAGCCACTGATCACGATAGAGGTCATCTTTGCTCCTCGCCGGGTGCGTTCCCGGCTTGTCGGTTTATAGGGTAGAGAGGGTTACAGCTGGTCGATCGCCGCAGCGAGACCAGCCAGGGTCAGCGGATGCATCCGCCCGCCAACCACGTCATTCATCAGCTTGATAGAGGGATGCCAGAGCCACTCCCGCCGTGGGGTGGGGTTGATCCACACCAGTTTGGGAAAGTGCTGCTGCAAGCGGGTAAGCCACACCTGACCCGACTCCTCGTTCCACTGCTCGACACTGCCGCCTGGCCAGGTGATCTCGTAGGGGCCCATGGTGGCATCCCCCACCAGGATCACCCGGTAGTCGCTGCCGTAGGTGCGCAGCAGCCGCAGGGTATCGAATCGCTCCTCAAAGCGGCGGTTATTGTCCTTCCAGACGAAGTCGTAGAGGCAGTTGTGAAAATAGAAGCTCCAGATGCTTGAACTCGTGGCGCAGGGCGGAGAAGAGGCGCTGCACCTCTGCTACGTGGGCATCCATGGAGCCTCCGACATCGAAGAAAACCAATAGCTTCACCCCGTTGTGGCACTCGGGCCGTAACTTCACATCGAGCCAACCCTGGCGGGCAGAGCTTTTTATGGTGTCGTCGAGATCCAGCTCGTCGGGATTGCCTTTGCGCACCCAACGTCTGAGCTTGCGCAGCGCCAGCTGGATGGCGCGCTGGCCGAGCGGCGAGTCGTCGCTGAAGTTGCGATAGTGACGGGCCTCCCATACCTTGGCCGCCTTGCCGTGCTGCCCCTCTCCACCCATTCGAACGCCCTCGGGGTGAAAACCGCCGTGGCCAAACGGGCTGCTGCCACCGGTCCCTACCCACTTGTTGCCACCGGCGTGGCGCTCTTTCTGCTCGCGTAATCGCTGGTTAAGGGTCTCCAGCAGCTTGTCGAGTCCGCCGAGGGATTTGAGCAGCGCCTTCTCCTCTGGGCTCAACAGCCGTTCGAACTCCTTGCGCAGCCACTCCTCGGACAGGCTCTCCGGCAGCAGGGGAATGGCATCCAGACCCTCGTAGTATTCGGCGAAGGCACGATCGAAGCGATCGTAGTGAGCCTCGTCTTTTACCAGCAGGCAGCGGGATAGCTGGTAGAACTCGTCCATATCGATGGTGACCAGCCGAGCAGCCAGTGCAGCGTGCAAGTCCAGCAGCTCGCGCAGGCTGCACGGCAGCTTGTGGCGGCGCAGGTGGGTAAAAAAGTCGATCAGCATGGGTCAGCTGCCGCGCCGGGCCAGAAAGGCGAGCTTCTCGAAGAGATGCAGATCCTGCTCGGTCTTGAGCAGAGCACCGTATAGCGCGGGCACCAGCTTGCCGGGCTCGCGGGCACGCATCGCCTCGGGGGCGATATCGTCGGCCAAGAGCAGGCGGATCCAGTCCAGCAGCTCCGAGGTGGAGGGCTTCTTGCGCAGCCCCTCTACCTCGCGCAGCTCGAAGAAGAGATCCATTGCCTCGCCAAGCAGGCTCTCCTTGAGGTCGGGGTAGTGGAGTTTGACGATGGCCTGCATCTCGGCCTTGTCGGGGAAGCGGATGTAGTGAAAGAAGCAGCGGCGCAGGAAAGCATCCGGCAGCTCTTTCTCATTGTTGGAGGTGATGATGACCACCGGCCGCTGGCGCGCCTTGACTCGCTCGCCGGTCTCGTAGACGTCGAACTCCATCCGATCCAGCTCCAGCAGCAGATCGTTGGGGAATTCGATGTCGGCCTTGTCGATCTCGTCGATCAGCAGCACAGGTCGCTGCTCGGCGCTGAAGGCCTGCCACAACTTGCCTTTACGAATGTAGTGACTGATATCGGCCACTCTGGGATCGCCGAGCTGGGAGTCGCGCAGCCGGGCCACCGCATCATATTCGTAGAGTCCCTGTTGGGCCTTGGTGGTGGACTTGATATGCCAGGCAATGAGATCGGTGCCAAGATGGTCGGCGACCGCTTCCGCCAGCACCGTCTTGCCGGTGCCCGGCTCCCCTTTGATCAGCAGCGGTTTTTCGAGGGTGATGGCGGCATTGACCGCCATCTTCAATGCATCGGAGGCGAGATACTGGCTGCTTCCTGAAAATCCCATAACGTCGGTTCCTTTGACGATTGGCACCCGGAGTCAGGGGCCAGAGAGAATAAGCTCTATATGTTGTAATACCATATGGTTATAACGAATAGTCACTTCTCATTCAGAAACCACAGGGTAATCTTGTTTCATCGTCGTAACAAACACAGGGATAGCGCCATGAGCAAAATTTTTGAGGACAACAGCCAGACTATCGGTCACACCCCGCTGGTTCGTCTCAACCGTGTTACCAAAGGTCGCGTGCTGGCCAAGATCGAGAGCCGCAACCCCAGCTTCAGCGTCAAGTGCCGTATCGGTGCCAACCTGATCTGGGATGCCGAGAAGCGCGGCATCCTGACCAAGGGTAAGGAGATCATCGAGCCCACCAGCGGCAACACGGGTATTGCTCTGGCCTTTGTCGCGGCAGCTCGCGGCTATCCCATCACCCTGACCATGCCGGCCACCATGAGCCTGGAGCGCCGCAAGCTGCTCAAGGCGCTCGGTGCCAATCTGGTGCTGACCGAAGGGCCCCTCGGCATGAAGGGGGCCATTGCCAAGGCCAACGAGATCCTCGAATCCGAGCCGGGCAAGTATGTGTTGCTGCAACAGTTTGAAAACCCGGCCAACCCGGAGATCCACGAAAAGACCACCGGCCCCGAGATTTGGGATGCCACTGACGGCGAAGTGGATGTGTTCGTGGCCGGAGTAGGTACCGGCGGCACCATTACCGGTGTCTCCCGCTACCTGAAGAAGACCCAGGGCAAGGCGGTGGTCTCTGTCGCGGTCGAACCGGCGGAGTCGCCGGTCATCAGCCAGAAGCTAGCCGGGGAAGAGATTAAACCCGGCCCCCACAAGATCCAGGGGATCGGCGCCGGCTTTATTCCGGGCAACCTGGACCTCTCCCTGATCGATCGGGTGGAGAAGGTGACCAGCGATGAAGCCATCGAGATGGCTCGCCGCCTGATGGAGGAGGAGGGGATCCTGGCCGGTATCAGCTCCGGTGCTGCGGTGGTGGCTGCCAGCCGTCTGGCCGAGCTGCCGGAATTTGCGGGCAAAACCATTGTGGTCATCCTGCCGAGTGCGGCGGAGCGTTACCTCTCCAGCGCCCTGTTTGCCGGGGTGTTCAGCGAGCAGGAACTGCAGCAGTAACTGATCGGAATCTTTCAAAACAGCGGCGCTCCCAGGAGCGCCGCTTCTTTATGGGCTAGACTCAACCCCTGTTAGTGTCACTTGATCCTTATTTTTTGGGGTAAAATAACAAGTTCCGGAGTGAGAAAAAAAGCAGACATTCCGCTCTAAATCTCATATCCTGTGCGGCGTCACGCGGTGTTTGCTGGCTGGGTATCACAAAGTAACAAAGTGTTATTTTTCGTTATAAAATAATTTCAGGCCAGTCCTGATGCGGCTTGTAGCCCAATAACTGAAAATTGCCAACCAGCGCGCCGATTACTGCACAGAAACTTGACCTGGATTAAACCATTGCGGGTCTGCTTTCGTTACTTTACAACATATCCATACTGACACGGTGGGTCAGGTTGCTTCAAAAACGACCAACCCACCAAAAAATATCAATAATATGGGGTGAAACCATGTACGAGAAGTCTGTTGTTATTACTGCTGAAAACGGCCTGCACACCCGTCCGGCAGCTCAGTTCGTGAAAGAAGCCAAAGAATTCCAAAGCGAGATCACTGTGGTCTCCGGTGGCAAGTCCGCCAGCGCCAAGAGCCTGTTCAAGCTGCAGACCCTGGGCCTGACCAAGGGTACCAACGTAACTATCCAGGCTGATGGCCCGGATGCTCAGCAAGCTGTTGAGAAGCTGGTTGCCCTGATGGACGAGCTGGAGTAATCCAGCTTTAGATTCCTCCCCCACAGTCGTTTTAATAGGAAGGATTATGATATCTGGCATTCTTGCGTCCCCCGGTATCGCATTCGGTAAGGCGCTTCTTCTGAAAGAAGATGAAATCGTTATCAATCAGGGCAAAATCTCTGCTGACCAGATTGATGTCGAGATCAACCGTTTCCTCGAAGCTCGTACCAAGTCAGCTGCCCAGCTGGAAGCCATCAAAGAGATGGCCGGTCGCACCTTCGGTGAGGAAAAAGAGGCCATCTTCGAAGGCCACATCATGCTGCTCGAAGATGAGGAGCTGGAAGGGGATATCAAATCCTTCATCAAAGAGAACAAGGCTTCCGCTGACAAAGCCATCTATGAGGTGATCGAACAGTACGCCAAGATGATGGCCGAGCTGGATGACCCTTATCTGCGCGAACGCGCTACCGACTTCCGTGACATCGGTACCCGTCTGGTCAAGAACGTACTGGGCATCGCCGTTGTCAACCTGAGCACCATCGACGAAGAGGTGATCCTGGTCGCCAAAGACCTGACCCCGTCTGAAACCGCTCAGATCAACCTGAAATATGTGCTGGGTTTCGTCACCGACATCGGTGGCCGTACCTCTCACACCTCCATCATGGCCCGCTCCCTGGAGCTGCCGGCCGTGGTAGGCACCAACGACATCACCGAGCGCGTCAAGAACGGTGACATGCTGGTGCTGGATGCGATCAACAACCAGATCATCATCAATCCGACCGCTGAACAGCTGACCGAAGCCAAGAAGTTCCAGGCTCAGTTCCAGGCCGAGAAAGATGAGCTGGCCAAGCTGAAAGATCTGCCTGCCATCACGCTGGATGGTCACCAGGTCGAAGTGTGCGCCAACATCGGTACCGTCAAGGATACCGAAGGTGCCATCCGCAATGGCGCCGAAGGCGTGGGTCTGTACCGTACCGAGTTCCTGTTTATGGACCGTGACGCGCTGCCGACCGAAGAAGAGCAGTTCAAAGCCTACAAAGAAGTGGCCGAAGCGATGCCGGATCAGCCGATCATCGTGCGTACCATGGACATTGGCGGCGACAAAGAGCTGCCGTACATGAATTTCCCGAAAGAGATGAACCCCTTCTTGGGCTGGCGTGCCGTGCGTATTTTCTTCGACCGCGAAGACATCATGCACGCTCAGCTGCGGGCCATTCTGCGCGCCTCTGCCTTCGGCAAGCTACGCATCATGTTCCCGATGATCATCTCTGTCGAAGAGTTCCGTAGCCTGAAAGCTACCGTAGAGACGCTGAAAGCCGAACTGCGTGCCGAAGGCAAAGCCTTTGATGAATCCATCGAAGTGGGTATCATGATCGAGACCCCGGCCGCTGCCGTGATGGCTCATCATCTGGCCAAGGAAGTGGATTTCTTCAGTATCGGTACCAACGACCTGACCCAGTACACTCTGGCTGTCGATCGTGGTAACGAGATGATCTCCGCCATGTACAACCCGCTCTCACCCTCCGTCCTGACCCTGATCAAGATGGTTATCGATGCGTCCCACGCCGAAGGCAAGTGGACCGGTATGTGTGGTGAACTGGCTGGTGACGAGCGCGCTACCCTGCTGCTGCTGGGTATGGGTCTGGATGAGTTCTCCATGAGCGCCATCTCTGTACCGCGTATCAAGAAGCTTATCCGCAACACCAACTTCGAAGATGTGAAGGCAATGGCTGATCAAGCACTGAGCTTTGCCACCGCCGCTGAAATCGAAGCATGCGTAGATAACTTTATTAAGCAGAAAGCAGTCTGCTAAGATCGGCTGCAAACAGCGACAAATCATCTCTAGGAGCTTTATATGGGTCTGTTTGATAAACTGAAGAAACTGGTTTCCGACGATAGCTCTGACACCGGCGGCATCGAAATCTTTGCTCCGCTGTCTGGCGAAATCGTGCCGATCGAAGATGTGCCTGACGTTGTCTTCGCCGAGAAGATCGTTGGTGACGGTATCGCCATCAAGCCGGCTGGCAACAAGATGGTTGCTCCGTGCGATGGTACCATCGGCAAGATTTTCGAGACCAACCACGCGTTCTCTCTGGAATCCGACTCCGGTATCGAGCTGTTCGTTCACTTCGGTATCGACACCGTTGAACTGAAAGGCGAAGGCTTCAAGCGTATCGCTCAGGAAGGTCAACAGGTCAAGCGCGGCGACACCATCATCGAGTTCGATCTGGCCGTTCTGGAAGCGAAAGCCAAGTCTACCCTGACTCCGGTTGTCATCTCCAACATGGACGAGATCAAAGAGCTGATCAAAATGACTGGTGCCGTGACTGTGGGCGAGACCCCGGTTATCCGTATCAAGAAGTAATGCCAGGCTGGCTCACGCCAGTTGCGCAGTAAAAAACCGAAGCCTTGTGCTTCGGTTTTTTTATGGCCGCGAGTCGGCTTTCCTTTCTGGTGATCACTCTATTCCGTCGAGATGACAACCCGGTTACGCCCCTGATCCTTGGCCTGATAAAGGGCCCGGTCGGCCATCATCAGCAGATAGTCGATGCTCTCCTGCCCCTTCATGCTGGCACACCCCAGACTGATGGTGAGGGAGAGCTGCTTCCCCTGCCATGGCAAGCGGGTGGTACTGACATGCTGGCGCAGCTGTTCGGCGCGCCGTGCCGCCTGTTCAATATCGCAACCAGGCAGGATCAGCAGGAACTCCTCCCCGCCCCAACGGGCCAGACTCTCCCCCGGCAACAGCTGGCCCGCCATGGCGTGGGCGACGGCGCAGAGCGCGGCATCGCCCGCAGGGTGGCCGTAGCGGTCATTGACCTGTTTGAAATGGTCGATATCTCCCAACACCACCGAGAGGGGCTCACCTTGCAACCAAAGGGCCTGCAGCTGTTGCTGGGCGCCACGCCGGTTGGTCAGTTCGGTGAGCGGATCGGTGCAGGAGAGGCGGCTCACCTCTTCCACCATGCACTGCAGGTCGTGGATATCGCGAAAGGTGACGATATGGCCATCCGGGATGGCATCGGCTCCCAGCTGGGCAGTGACGATAAACCAGCGTGACTGACCGCTCTTGCAGCGGATCAGCGCAGGCATTTCGGCGACCTCCAGCCCTTGCGACAAGCTCTGTTCCACCTGGGAGTGCCAGGAGTCGATGATGGTGCGGCGATACCCTTCATCCGGGTAGGCGACCTGAAACCAGGAGGCCATGTCCGGCAGATCGTCAAGGTTGTAGCCTAGCTGCTCAATAAAGGCTTTATTCAGAAAGCGGTGGCGCCGCTGCGGGATCATGTCGGGTGAGCAGCCATCGTGACGGGCAATAGATTCTGACACCAGAATAGGCAGCGGGATCACATCGAAGGAGCGAAACAGGATCTGTTGCAGTTCTCGGTCATTCATAGGAAAAGCGGCTCCACGATGCATCTTTTACATGCTTTACCATAGGTCAGACCTGTTTGGTGGTAAACCGATTTATAGCGGTTCCGCCGCCGGTTTTTCAGCCAATGGCAAAGGCGAGAAAACGGCGGAGTTGTTTGCCGTGGCCGTATCGGGTGAAAGCTGGGCAGGCTGAGGAGAAGGGGCGGGGCAAAAGGGTCAAAAAAACCCACATGGTCAGGCACATGTAGGTCGGGAAAAACCAGCCAGGGTAAAACAGACATTCCCTGTGTCGGTCATCTTCAGCTCAGGTGGAGGTGGTCCATCTGCTGGAGCTTTTCGGGCCAGGGCCCCTGCTGGTGGTCACCAAATCTTCACGCGCTCGGAAGGTGGCAGATAGAGCTTGTCTCCCGGCTTGATGGCAAAGGCGCTATAGAAGGCCGGCATATTGACGACGACGCCGTTGACCCGGTACTCCAGCGGCGAGTGGGGATCTGTCTTGAGCAGAACGGCCGCGAGCTCGGGCCGGTACTTCCCTTTCCACACCTGCGCCCAGCCGATAAAGAAGCGCTGCTCGGCGGTAAAGCCATCGAGCACCGCTGGCAGGTGGCTGCCCAGGGCGAGCTGGTACGCCTTGTGGGCGATGGTCAGGCCGCCGAGATCGCCGATGTTCTCGCCAAGGGTCAGCTGGCCGTTGACATGCTCCCCCTTGATGGGCTCGAAACGGTCGTACTGTTTCGCCAGTTTTTGTGCTCGGGCGGTGAACTCCTTGAGATCGGCCGGAGCCCACCAGTTGTGCAAGGCACCGTTGCCATCGAATTTGGCCCCCTGATCATCGAAGCCATGGCTCAGCTCGTGACCGATGACCGCGCCGATGGCGCCATAGTTGACCGCATCATCCGCCTTCAGATCGAAGTAGGGCGGTTGCAGTATGGCTGCCGGGAAGACGATCTCGTTGTTGTTCGGGTTGTAGTAGGCGTTCACCGTCTGCGGATTGTCGAACCACTCCTCCCGATCCACCGGTAGATGGAGGCGGGCAAGGTGCTCATTGTAACGCACCGTGGCCGCGCGCTGGGCATTGCCGACCAGATCATCGGGACGGATCTCGATTGCGCTGTAATCCTGCCACTGGTCGGGATAGCCGATCTTGACCCGTACCTTCTCCAGTTTCGCCAGCGCCTGCTGTTTGGTCGGGGCAGACATCCAGTCGAGCCCACCGATCTCCTGGCGATAGGCAGCGATCAGATTGCGTACCATGGTCGCCATCTGTGCCTTGGCTTCGGCCGGGAAGTAGCGCTCCACGTAGAGTTTGCCCACCGCCTGACCCAGATAGTCGTCCAGCACCTCCATGGCCTGCTTCCAGGGCTCCCTCTGCCGTGGGATGCCGCTCAGGGTCGTACCGTAGAAAGCGAAGTGCAGGGCATTGCTCTGGCTGTCGAGATAGGGCGCATAAGTGCGTAGCAGATGGAACAGGCAGTAGGATTGCCACTGCGCGATGCTGGTCTCCTGCATCACGGCGGTCAGCTTCTCCAGATAGTCCGGCTCACTGACGATGATCTCCGTTTCCCCGGCGATACCGGCCTCTGCCAAGTAGCGTTGCCAATCCAGGGTAGGCAGCAACTGACGGAGGCGGGTGAGGGGCAGTTTGTTGTAGGTGAGGTTGTCATCCCGCCGCTTGACTCTGCCCCACTGCAGGCTGGCGAGGCGGGTCTCCAGCGCCAGAATGCGATGGGCCTGTTCGCTTGCCCCCTCGACGCCGGCATGGTTGAGCAGGGCGGTAATGAACTGCTCGTAGCTGGCCCGCAGTGCCTTGCTGGCGGCATCTTCTTTCAGGTAGTAGTCCCGATCCGGCAGACCGAGACCGGATTGCTGCAGGTAGATCCCGTAGCTGTCAGGCTGCTTCTTGTCGGCCATGATCCCGATACCAAAGGGAGCGCCGCCCCCCAGCTTGTTAACACGGGCAAAGTAGGTGGCCAGCGAGGCGCCATCATGGATGGCCATGATCTCGTCGCGCAGTGGTTGAATGGGCGTCAGCCCTTTGGCATCCCGCCCGGCCTGATCCAGATAGCTGGCGTAGAGATCGGCGATCTGCTGGCGAGGGGTTCCGGCCTGTTGCGGGCGCTTGAGCAGCGCCTCCAGCAACCCCTTGCGATCCTTCAGCGACTTGTCCGCCAGCAGATTGCCGATGGTCTGCCCCGGCAGGTCATCCGGTATTTGGGTCTGGGCCAGCCAGTTGCCGTTGACGTGGCGAAACAGATCGTCCGCCGCGCGCACGCTGTTATCCATGCTGGCCAGATCCACCCCGGAGTGGCCGCTGGCGGCACCGACGCATGGCGCGAGGCCGAGCAGGGCCAGCACAATGAGGCTGGCGATCATGCTGCGTTGCTGTTTCATCGTGTGTGTCCTGTATGGAGAGTCGGTGGTGAATTGGCTATACCTGATGGTCAATCAGCTGCGAACGACCGAGAGGAAGCGACCGTCGTGATTGAAGGTGCAGGTAAAGTCGACCGCATCATCGTCGGTCTCGTACTGGCCATAGACCTTGTATCTGTGGCCACTCTCTTCTGCCGACGCGGTGGTGATATCGCGCGGGGAGACATGGAATTTGCTGGCCGCTTCCCCCGAGCAGTAACGGGGCATCTTGCTGGTGGCCATATGCTGGTCATCGCTATCGTCATGCTGGCCATCATGCTCGTGTTTGTTATCGCGGTGCTTTTTCCCGGCGTAATAGCCAGCGGCGCCGATGGCCCCCAGCGCAGCTGCACCTATCAGGACTTTCTTGGTGTCCATATTCTGGCAGCCGCTTAATGCCAGACAGGCGGCTATTCCCATTACCATCAAGGGGTGTTTCATCTCTCGGATCCTTTCAATTATCAAATGAGCAAGTCGGTGTCAGCCGGGTGGTGGTCACAGGGCCCGGCGCTGGAATGGCGCCACTTTGCAATGGACAGGATGAAGAGGACACTCAAATAAAATTAAAAAAAGTTATAAAAATCCGGGAGCCGGAGCGAGCGCGGTATGGGTAAGCGGTGAGGGGAGAAGGGCGCAGGTTTCATCTGTGCGGTAAGTAGTGGTGTGGGGCAAGTGTTTGTTTTTAGACTTTTATTTCTCTTTATATTTTATCAAGGGTGATGGCTGCCTGTTGTGCGGCGGCCAGCCATGTTGGCAATGGATAACAGTCTCTATCTTCATAAACAGGGCATAAAAAAGCCGCTCACTTGGGTGAGCGGCTGTTGTCATCAGATCAGTGCAGTTCGCTATCAGGCTGGCTGCTTGCCATCTTCCGCGGGCGGCGGCAGGGCGGCGGAGTTGGACTCCACCTTCTGCTCTTCGCCCTGCATGTTCTTGATGTAGACATCCATCTGGTTGAAGGCGATCTCGATGCCGTTCTCGCGGAACAGCTGGTCGATCTTGCGGTTCAACTCGTCCACCGCCGGGTTGCGATCACCCAGTTCGCTCACGAAGAAGCGCAGCTCGTGATCCAGCGTGCTGGCGCCAAAGGTGAGGAAGTAGACGATGGGGGCCGGATCTTTCAGCACGCGGCTGTTTTCGTCGGCCGCCTGTTTGAGCAGGGTACGGGTCAGTTCCAGATCCGAGCCATACGCCACGCCCACCCGCACGATCACCCGGGTGACGGTGTCACTCAGCGACCAGTTGATGAGCCGTTCGGTCATCAGCTGCTGGTTGGGGATGATCACCTCTTTGCGGTCGAAGTCGGTCAGGGTGGTGGCGCGAATGCGGATCCGCGAGACGGTACCGGAGAAGGAGCCGATGGTGACAGTGTCACCGATCCGCACCGGACGCTCGAACAGGATGATGATGCCGGAGACGAAGTTGGAGAGGATCTCCTTCATGCCGAAACCGATACCGACTGACAGACCACCCGCTACCCACTGCAGCTTGTCCCACTGCACGCCCATCATGGAGAGAGCGGTGAGGGAGCCAAAGCCGATCAGCACGTAGTTGAGCATGGTGGTGATGGCGTAGGCGGTCCCCTGAGCCAGGTTGAGCTTGGAGAGCACCAGCACCTCCAGCAAGCCCGGCAGGTTGCGCGCCAGTGACCAGGCACCGCCGAGCAGCAGGAAGCCGATCAGCACGTCACTCAGGCTGATGGGGAAGAGCACGGCGTTGGCGCCGGTGCCTTCGCTGCGGTGCCACAGCACCATACTGTCGAGGTAGGAGAAGACCGCGACCAGATCGGACCAGAGCCAGTAGAAGGCGACGCCGAAGATCAGCATCAGCACGGTACGGGTCAGACGCAGGGACTGCTGGCTGACATCCTCCAGATCCATGGGCTGCTCTTCAATGGATTCACCACCTTCCGCATCTTCCGAAGATTTGTGCTCACGCTTGGCCACCGCACGACGGTAGGCCAGACGACGGGCAGCCAGCTCCAGACCACGCAGGGCGGTGCGGTAGACCAGGCTCCAGATGATGATGAGGTAGAAGGATTCGATCAGGCGCCCGGTCAGCTTCAGCGCGGTGTAGTAGTAACCGAGCACGGCCAGCACAATCAGCGCCACCGGTGCCAGCGCCAGGGCAATGGCGATCAGCGACTTCTGCATGCTCGCCTCGCCCTTGATGCGGGCGCGGGAGATGGGGAACACCAGATAGGCGGCCAGCCCCAGCAGGGTCAGGGTCATGGCCTGGCCGATCACATCGTTGCCCAGGGTGGAGGGTTCAACCACCGCCTTGGTTGCGAGCATGATGAGCGGCAGCAGTGGCAACCAGATGTAGCGCATGCTGTTGCGCTTGGCCTGCAGCTCCGCTTTCGGGATCCGGAAGTGGGTTTCGGCGATGCCACCCGGGCGCATCACCGCCAGATAGACGCTGAACACCAGATAGCCGAGGGCGAGGTTCAGGGTGATTTGGAACATCAGCTTGGGACTGAGCAGACCGCAGTAGGTGAGCAGCAGACCGCCAGCCAGAATGAACATGCTGCCCGGCAGGCGTTGCAGCACGGTATAGAGCAGGGCGCGCGGGGTGTGCCACTGGCTGTCCTGACGGAAACGGCCAAGGTCCTTGGTGATCTTCTTCTCGCGCTCAACCAGCGCCGGACGTTTCCAGACCAGCAAGCCGCCGATCAGCAGCAGCGGGAAGGCGAGCAGGGAGATCCCCAGCAGCTCTTCGCGCCAGCGTTTCCAGTCCGGTTTCAATACCCAGTCGGAGGCCTGTTTGTAGGCCTGGGCGGGCCAGCTGATAAACCACTTGCTGTCGATGGGCTTGTTGCTGCTTACCCAGAAGATGTGTTGCTGCAGGGTAAATTCGATAGAAGCATAGACCCGTGCCAGCTGCTGCTGGGTCAGCTGCAGGCTGATGGCGTTGGTGAGCTGGCTGTCGAGTTGGCGGTTGAGCTGATCGAGCAGATTGATACGGGTATCGAGCAGCTTGGCAAGGCTCTGCTTGTCCTCCTCGCTGACCGGATCCTTGCTGCCGGCGATCAGATTGTCCAGATAGAGGTTCTTCTGGAACAGCTGGTCACGCTGCTGGCTCAGTTCAAACTGAGCCAGATGCAGATCGGCGATCTGCTCTTCCAGGTTTTTGACGGCGATGGTGGGTGCCGCTTCCAGCTGCTGGTAGAGCTGATAGAGGATGCGCGACAGCAGCAGATTGCCCTTGAGCATCTGCACCTGTTCATTGAGGTTGCGTTCGGTCTGGATGCCGCGCTCCAGCCAGCTCTTGGCTTGCAGGTTTTTCTGTACCAGCGAGTTGAGGCTGGTGGTGGCACCGATCAGCTGCTGGCTGAGCTGGTGGTTGAGCTCCTGCTCTTTTTGCACCAGCGGGCTGTCTTCGGTCGCCACCAGTTCACCGGTCTGCTCGGCGGTTTTTTCGGTGTCGCCGAGGCGCTTGGCGCTGCTCTGATCCTGCAACAGCTGCAGTTTTTGCTCTTCGCTGGCGAGACGGGCACTCTGGTAGTCGCGCTGCTTGATCGCCAGATCCTGCATGCTGGTACGGTTATCCAGCTCCTTTTGCAGGTGGGCCAGTTGCAGGTCGAGCAGGGCCAGCTCGGCACCGAGCTTCATCTTCTCGGCGCTGGAGACGCTTTCACCTGCGTTGAGGCGGGTACGGATCTCCTGACTGCGCTGGTAGGCGCGGCTCATGCTGGCCTGGGCGCGCTCCGGCAGGGTCTGCAAGCTGGTGAGCTGGCTGCCGATGGCGCCGAGGGCCTCCTGGGCCGCCTGCATGTTGGCCAGCACTTCTGGCTGACGGCTGTCGAGCTCTGCCAGACTCATGCTGGCGTATTCGCTCTTGATCTGCTCGGCACTCTTGCCCTTGGTCAGGGCATCGAGCTTGGCGCTGATCTCTCTGAGCTCGGTGGGCAGGTTGCGGATCCGCTGGGCCTGGGTCTTGGCCTTCGCCTCTTCCTTGTCGATGCTGTCGAGCAGTCCGAGGGTTTCGGTCAGCAACTTCTGATCCGCTTGCTGACTGACGGTCAGGGTCTCTGATTTACCCAGACCATCCAGCGCTCGCTGAACTGCGTTGCGAGAGGGGACATCTTGCGCCATGGCTTGCGGCATGCAGAGGCTGGCGAGGAGACAGAGCAGCGGCAACAGGGTGGCCGAGACTCTTTTAAAACGTATTGAGGGCATATAACTTCCGGGTTATTACGCGATATTCGGGAGATTTCCCGCATAGATTAAATTCGCGTGGATTCTAACACCGGGCTTGTCAGGTAAGCAGGGGGGAGGGACAAAAAAAACGGCGCCCGCAGGCGCCGTTTTCAACTCGTTCAGCTCTGATTAAAGAACGTGAACAGAAGCGGTGTTGGTGGTGCCGCTCGGTACCAGAGCACCGGAGACCATCACAACAACGTCACCTTTCAGACCCATGCCGATTTCCAGCGCGGCTTCTTTACCGATGCGATAGAAATCGTCGGTAGAGGCGATGCTGTCAACCACGTGAGCAACCACACCCTTGGTCAGAACCAGCTGGGCAGCAGTTTTCTTGTTGGTGGTGATAGCCAGGATCCAGGCTTTCGGGAAGTACTTGCGAATGGCCTTGGCAGACTTGCCGCCTTCGGTAGCGACCACGATCAGCGGGGCGTCCAGCTTCTCGGAGGTCTCTACGGCGCCTTTACATACGGCTTCGGTGATGCGCAGCTTGTTGCTGTCGTTGGCAGCAGACAGGTTGGACGGCATCACGGCATCGGTACGCTCGCAGATGGTGGCCATGATGGTCACTGCTTCCAGCGGGTACTTACCCTTGGCGGATTCACCGGACAGCATCACTGCGTCGGTACCGTCCAGGATGGCGTTGGCCACGTCACCAGCTTCGGCGCGGGTCGGACGCGGGTTCTTGATCATGGAGTCCAGCATCTGGGTGGCAGTGATAACCACTTTGCGGGCTTTGTTGCACTTGGCGATGATCATCTTCTGGGCGAAGATAACTTCTTCAACCGGGATCTCTACACCCATGTCGCCACGAGCAACCATGATGCCGTCGGAAACAGCCAGGATCTCGTCGAAGTTGTCCAGACCTTCCTGGTTTTCGATCTTGGAGATGATCTGGATGTTCTCGCCACCGTGGGCTTTCAGGTGTTCACGGATTTCCAGTACGTCTTCTTTCTTACGGATGAAAGAAGCTGCTACGAAATCAACGCCTTGCTCGCAACCGAAGATCAGGTCGCGCTTGTCTTTCTCGGCCAGGGCCGGCAGCTTGATGGAGACGCCCGGCAGGTTAACGCCTTTGTTCTCGCCCAGGTCACCGTTGTTCAGCACTTTACAGATAACTTCGCGCTCGGTGATTTCGATAACGTCCAGACCGATCAGGCCGTCATCAACCAGGATGCGGTTGCCGACGCGCAGATCGTTGGCGAAACCTGCATAGGTCACGGCCACTTTGTCTTTGTTGCCAACCACGGTCTGGTCGGTGGTGAAGGTGAAAGTCTGGCCAGCGACCAGCGCGACGTCGTTGCCGCCTTCCAGCTTCATGGTACGGATTTCCGGACCCTTGGTGTCCAGCAGGATAGCTGCGTGCTTGCCGGTCTCGGCCATCACAGCGCGCAGGTTGCTGATGCGGCTGCCGTGCTCGGCGTAGTCACCGTGGGAGAAGTTCAGGCGCATGACGTTCATGCCGGCGTCCAGCATTTTGGCCAGCATTTCTTTGGATTCGGTCTTCGGACCGATGGTGCAGACAATTTTGGTCTTTTTCATGTCAATCTTCATGGTTAAGGAATTTCCGCCGAGCAATATACACCAGTTTTTGGAATCTTTTTATGATCCAGAAACAACGTTTTGACCAGATAACGTTTTCTTTTCAGGGATAACGTTTTCCTGTGAGTCACATTTTAGAGCATACGGCCACAGGTTCGGGCTGAAGGGATACAAATGTTGCCATCTGTGGTTGTTTGGCCGGGTTGAGGTTCAGATGTTGTAAAATGACCACCCGTCCGCTGTCACCGTCTTGTCACCGGCTTGCGCAAAAATGTTAGTTCATTGGCGCACGGGTGAAGGAGGCCGGGATGAAAAACAGCCATGAAACCGGATGGGCTCTGCTCTTGCTGGGCGCCGCCCTGCTGCTGGTTCAGATGCTGCCAGCCCGCTACTGGCCTGATAATGCGCGACTGCTGGCGATTTTCTCCCATCCGGTGAAAGGGGAGGCGGCCACCGAGGGATTGGCGTGGCGAGAGTGGCAGGATCACAGTGCTGCGACCCGGATGGCGCTTCGTGCAGCCCGACCGCTGCCGGATGCTCCGCAGCCTTGATATCTATTGCTGCTTACCGGTCGTGAAGGCGTGAAATTATCAACAATTAGTTGATAGTTCTTATCTATCTTGCTGGATTGTCCACCTTTCATGGCGGGAGGATAATCGATTCCAACAGCGATATCCCCTCCGGTATCGCCCCCTGATATTTTGTTGGAGTCCGCTTTATGTCCCTCGCCCCTGTCTGGTTTATCTCTCACGGCGCACCGGATCTGGTGCTGCGTGAGCAACCCGCCACCCGCTTTCTGCGAACCCTGCGTCTGGGTGAGCTAAAGGGGCTGGTGGTCATCTCCGCCCACTGGTTCAGCCGCGAGCTACAGATCAACGTCGAGCCCAAACCGGCCTTGATGTACGACTTTTACGGCTTCCCCGAGCCCCTCTACCGGATGCGCTGGCCTGCCAGCAGCCCCGAGTGGTTGCTGCAGGGGGTGAGCGACCAGCTGGCACTGGCCGGACTGACCGCCACCCCGGTGCGGCGCGAGCTGGATCACGGAGTCTGGTCGCCCCTATCTCTGATCGACCCAAACAGCGAGATCCCGCTGGTGCAGATCTCCATTCCCGCGAGCTTCACTCCGGCCCAGTTGTGGCAACTGGGAGAGGTATTGGGGGCGCTGCGCAGTCAGGGGATTGGCATCCTCGCCTCTGGCGCCATCACCCACAACCTGCGGGCGCTGGCACCGGAAGGCTCGCCGGTGCCAGAGTGGGCCAGCCAGTTTGTCGACTGGCTGGAGCAGAAGATGGCCGACGAGGATCGGCTGGCGCTGCTCAACTATCGCCAGCAGGCTCCAGGCGCGGTGGAGTCCCATCCCCACGACGATCATCTGCGCCCACTCTTTGTGGCGTTGGGGGCCGCTGATGGTGTGGCGCCCACCCGGCTGCACGAGAGCTGGGATGGCGGCAGCCTCTATATGGGCGCCTACCGCTTCGGTTGATTGCCTCTCAACAAGACCCCGCCAATTGGCGGGGTCTTGTTATTTACGGCGTGGGGGTGCCGATGATACTGGTGATTGAGCCGAAGGCTCTCAGGGAACCACTACCCGGCTCTCGCCGCCGCCGAGGGCTTCGACTCTGATCTGCACGCCAATCCGCTCCACCAGCGTCTGGACGTGGGAGATGACCCCGATCTGGCGACCGGCGGCTTGGAGGGAGTCGAGGCTGGCGAGCGCCAGATCCAGACTGTCCGGATCCAGGGTGCCAAATCCCTCGTCGATAAAGAGCGACTCGACCTGGGTCTGCCGTGACGAGAGGCTGGAGAGGGCCAGCGCCAGCGCCAGCGACACCAGAAAACTCTCGCCACCGGAGAGGGAGTCCACCGAGCGCACCTCATCCCCCATGTCGAGATCCACCACTTGCAGCGCCAGATCGGTGCCGGGTACCCGCTCCAGCCGGTAGCGCGGTGATAGTTCGGCGAGCTGGGCGTTGGCCTCCAGCAACAGGCGCTCAAGGGTGAGGCTCTGGGCGAAGGTGCGGAACTTGGCGCCGTTGGCCTGCCCAATCAGATCGCACAGCTGCTGCCAGTGGTCGGCCACCGCCTGCTGGGCGGCCAGCTCCTGTTGCAGGCTGCCCGCCTTGAGGGCGGCGGCTTCGGCCTGTGCCAGTTTGCTCTTGCACTCGAACAGCTGCTCTTCAAGGGCGCGACAACGGGCATCGAGTGCCGCCAGTAGATCGCTCAGCTCTGCATCCGGCAGGGCGGCCAGCTCGGGGTGATGCTCACGATAGCGATCCCGCTTGCTCTCCTCCAGCGCCAGCGCCCGTTGCCGCTCGGCAAGACGAGTACGCGCCTCACCAAGGGCATCTTCCAATCCTTGCAGGGCGGTGCGGCGAGCCTTGAGTTCATCGGGAGTGATGGCCAGCAGGCGGCGCAGGTCGTATTCGGCAATGCCGAGGGTACTGGCGTGGGCAGCCCAGCGCCCCAGCACCTCCCGCTTGCGGCGACTGCTGGTCTGCTTTTCCTGCTCCACATGGGTGAGACGGGTCTTGAGTTCGGTCTGCCGCTCCCGCAGAACGCGGGCGCTGCTTTGCATCAGCTCCAGTTCGCTGGCGAGCTGTTGCAGCCGCTGTTGCCAGCGGCTCTCGACCTGCGGGATCTCCTCGCCACCGAGACAACCGCTGCGGCTGGTGAGCAGCCCCTGCCGCTGCTGCTCGTGCTCCTTGTAGTCCCGCTCGAGTTTGTGCAGCAGCTCGCGCTGGGTCTGCAGGCGCGCCTCCTGCGCACTTAGTGCCGGGGTGAGGCTGGCGATCTCGCTGGCCAGCCGCTCCCACTCGCTCTGGCCGTGCAGCCAGGCTTCGCAGGCTCGCTGCCACTCGTGCCACTGCTGGCTGCCGAGCCACTGGCGCCAGGGTTGGCCAGCCATCTGTTCATCGAGACGGTTGCCCCCCTGTTCGAGGCGCTGGCGCAGGGTCGCTTCCTGCTCGCCCATTGCCTTCACTTCCCCTTCCTGCGCAATGCGATGACGGTCGGCCTCCTGCCACTGCTGCTCGAACTGCTGGTGCTGGGCAGCCAGTTGGCTCAGTTGCTGACGCACCCCTTGCAGCTGTTGTTGACCAAGCTGGGCCTGACGCAGCTGCTGCTGGCTCTGGGCCAACCCCTGCTCCAGCGCCTGGCCACGGCCAAGCAGGGTGCTCATCAGCTCGTTCCACTCAATGGGGCTTTGGCGCAGCGGCAGCGGATGGCCGAGCAGGGTATCGCCCCCCAGCTGTTGCCAGCGCTGGGTCAGCTGCTCGGCGCGTGCCTCCAGCTCCGGCAGATGTTGCTGGCGCACCGCCAGCTGGCGGGCCAGCTCCTGACGCTCGCTCTCGCACTGGATGTATTGATGATTGAGCCGATCCCACTCCAGTTCGAGGCTGCGGGCCCGTTCCGCCAGCTGACCCAGGATCCCCGCAACCTGGGGCTGGCTCTGGCTGTAGGGGTGTTCCCCAGAACCGCACAGCGGGCAAGGTTCGCCATCGCTCAGGATATGGCGATACTGCTCGAAGCTGGCGATGGCGCGGGACTGCTCCAGCGCATGGCGCGCCTCGTCCCGCTGCAGGGCGAGCCGCTCGCGTGCGGGGGCCAGCTCTTCGCCAAGGGTGGCGAGCTTGCCAAGGGCCTGCTCCAGCTGGCCAATCTCCTGTTGCAGGCGGGTATGCTGCTCGCCGTGGTTGCGGCCGTAATCGGCCAGCTCCAGCAGCTGGCGCAGCTGACCCAGTTGTTCGGTCTGCTGCTGCCACTGCTCCTGCGCCTTGGCGAGGCGGCTCTCCCACTGTTGCTCCTGCAGCTCGTTCTGTTGCTGTTGCAGCCGAGCTTGTTCATGTTGCCAGTAGTCGCGCTCTTGCTGGCCTTGCTCCAGCTGGCGCTGCAACTGTTGCAGGGCGCGCAGCTTGTGATCCCGCAGGGTGAGCAGTTGCTGCAGCTTGTCGGCATCCTCGGCCCAATCCTGCATGGCGGTGAGCAGGGGCTGCCACTGGCGGGCAACCGGTGCCAGCTCCTTGTGCTCTTCGAGCCAAAGGCCCCACTGCTGGTGCTGCTGCTTGAGCAGTTCCACCTGTCTGCTCTGCTCGCGCCAGCCCTGCTCCAGGGTGAGCTGCACTTCTCGCTCCTGTGCCCCCTCCTGCTGGATCTTCTGCAACTGCTGCACTTTCTCCCGGATGCGGGTATCGAGCTCTTGTGCCCGCTTGAGTTCGGGTTGCAGGGCACCCCATTCCCGCTCGGCGGCGATCTTCTCCGCCAGCAACTGCTGCTCGGTCAGCGCGCTCTGCTGGGTCTGCTCCTCGAGTTTGGCCAGCTCTGGTACCAGCTCGGCGATCAGCTTCTCCTGCTGCTGTACCTCAAGGGTGAGGCGGGCCAGCTCGTCGTGATCGGCGCGGGCCACCTGGGCCTGTTCGGCACGGGCAAACTCCTCGCGCTCGGGGGCCGCAGCGCCGTGGGCCTGCAGGGCGGCATCGAGCGCCGCCTGCCCCTCGGCGCAGCCCTGCAGCTGGGCGGCAATGCGGCTATTGAGGTCGCGCAAGTCCTGCATCAGCTGCTGCTGTTGCTGCTCGTGCTTGAGGGTGGTGGAGAGGCTCATCTGCTGGCTCACCCACTGTTCGCGGGTCGCTTCGTCCATCAGCGCCACGTCGCCGAGGCGCTGGGCGATGGTGGCCAGCTTCTGCTGCTCCTCCCGCGCCCGTTCATAGGTCTGGATGGAGATGGCGGAGTAGAGCTCGGTGCCGGTCATCCGTTCGAGCAGGGCGGAGCGCTCGTTGGCGTCCGATTTGAGGAAGGCGGCAAACTCCCCCTGCGGCAGGATCACCGCACGGCGGAACTGCTCCCAGGAGAGTCCCACCAGCTCGTCGATGCGATCCTGCAGCTCCCGCTTGCTGCCGGAGAAAACCTGCCCTGACTCCACATCGGTCAGGGTGCGCTCTTGCGCCTGAAAACGCCCCTCCGAGCGGTTTCGCGCCCGGCGCACCGCCCAGCGGGCCAGCCAGATGCGGCCATCACAGCCACGAAACTGCACCTCGGCAAAACCGCTGGCGTGGCCGCGACTGAGGATGCCGCGCACGTCGTTGGCCTTGAGCTTCTCTTCGTCATCCATGCGGCCCACTTCGGCCACATTCTTGCGATTGGCGATAAAGCGCGGCATCTCGTCGTATAAAGCCAGACAAATGGCGTCGAGCAGGGTGCTCTTGCCCGCGCCAGTGTTGCCGGTGATGGCAAACAGGCCGGCGGCGCCGAGCGCCCCCTTGGTAAAGTCGATGGTGAAGGGGCCGGTCAGACTGGCCAGATTCTCACCTGACAGAGACAAGATTTTCATTGGTTTGACTCCTTCACCTGCTCCAGGATCTCTTCAAACGAGGCAACCAACCCCGCCTCGGGCTCCCCTTCAAACTGGCGCTGATAGCAGAGGCGAAACACCTCGGTGGGGGAGAGCTCATCGAGCCTGCGCCGCTCGCGGCCATCGGCCAGCCCTTCACCGGAGCCTTGATATTGGGTGCTGATGCGGGCCAGACGCACCGGTTTGTCTGCGATGGCGGCCAGAATGCGTTCGCGGATGCGCGCCTCGGGCTTGGGCAGCAGCAGCCGCACTTCGAGGAAGGGTTGTGCCTCTTGTGGACAAGCAGGCAGCTCGAGCGATGCGATGGCGTTCAGCGCGTCGTCGAGGGTGCTCTGGGGCAGGCGGATCATCTCCACCGCGCGGGGCACCGGGATCCGCTCCAATCCGGTCAGTTTGCCTTCTGCAAAGGTCACTTCCAGCACCTGATGGTTGTAGTTCGCTTCGGCAAGCGAGAGCGGTAGTGGCGAACCGCTGTAGTGCACCCCCTCGGCCGGGCTCTGGGCCAGATGGAGGTGGCCGAGCGCCGTGTAGTCTGCACCGGCAAAGAGTTCGGCGGGCAGGGCGTGCTGGTTGCCGCCGAGCACCCGCCGCTCTGACAGTTCCGAGAGCTGGCCCGCCGCCAGATAGGCGTGGCCCATGACAATCAGTGGCAGCGCCTCCCCACAGCGAGCGCGCCCTTCAGCCAGCACCTCGGCATAGACCTGCCGTACCCCTTCGATCAGCCTGTCTTGCCCCTCAGCCAGCTGTTCCACCCGCAGATCGCTGCTGCGCAGGAACGGCACGGCGGCACACCAGGCGGCAATGTTGCCCTCCCGGTCTTGCAGCGGTACCAGCAGGCGGTCGGTCTCGAGCTTGCCCTCACTGTCGCGGCTGATGCTGCCCACCAGATGCAGATCAAAGGCGCGCAGCAGCTCGTGGGGGGCATCGAGCTTGGAGGGGGAGTCGTGGTTGCCGCCGATCAGCACCATGTTGAGGCGGGGCATTTCGGCGCGCAGTCTGGCCAGAAAGCGGTAGAGCTGTTGCCAGGCGCTGGCGGGGGGATTGGCGGTATCAAACAGATCACCCGCTACCAGCAGAGCGTCAATCTCGCGCGCCTTGAGGGTGTCGCTCAGCCAGTCGAGAAAGGCATCGTGTTCAAAACGGCGGTCATGACCATGAAGTTGGTGGCCAAGGTGCCAGTCGGCGGTATGGAGGATTTTCATTGGAAAGCAGCCCGGTTGCAGGGACGGTGCCTGTGGCACCCGATGAGGACAAGATGAGGATGCCCCGTGCTTTTTTCAAGTAAAACAGGGGGCTGGCATCGATTCAGGCAGGTTCGCAGCACATCCGGTATTGGGGGTGGCCGGTAAGGGGATCGGACTCCTCGGCCTCGATAACGAAACCGTGGCGGCGATAGAAACGCACCGCCTGATCATTTTCGACGAAGACCCGGGCGTGGAGCGACGCCCCCTGACGCTTGGCCTCCTGCAGCAGGGCGTGGCCGACGCCGCGGCCCTGACGGTCGGGGCGTACGAACAGGGCGGCGAGATAGTTGTCCACCATCGCCATGAAACCGAGCAGATCGCCACGCTCCTCGAACACCCAGATTGCGGCGCGATCGAGATAGCGGGTACGCAGATCCTCCTGGGCCTGCCACCAGCAGGAGGCATCGACGAAATCGTGGGCCTGCAGGGAGGCCAGCAACCAGATTTCGACGATCTCTTCCATGTCTTCCGGGCGACTGGGCCGCAACATACCTTCATCCTTATTAACAATTTACTTTCGCAGTCTAGGAGAACTTGATGAACAAACAGGTGACATAAATGAGACCCTGTGAGGTCGATCGCCCTTTATTTAGCGAGAATGATTGGCTGATCACAAAGCGCCTCTCTAGTACAATGCCCGCCGGACAATCTAGAGACCGAGGACGCCATGTGGTTTAAAAACCTGCAGATTTATCGCTTTACCCGCCCCTTTGACCTGACCGTAGATCAGCTGGAAACCCAGCTGGAAGCCTGTGCCTTCACCCCTTGCGGCAGTCAGGACATCTCCCGTTTCGGGTGGGTCAAGCCCCTTGGCAAATTCGGCTCAACCCTGACCCACTCTGCCTCCGGCCACATCCTCATCTGCGCCCGCAAAGAGGAGAAGATGCTGCCCGGTACCGTGGTCAAGGAGATGCTGGCCGAGAAGGTAGAAGCGATCGAGTTCGAACAGGGACGCGCCCCAAGAAGAAAGAGAAGGAGGCGTTGAAAGAGGAGATCCTCCACACTCTGCTGCCCCGTGCCTTTAGTCGTACCAGCCAGACCTTCGCCTGGATCAATCCGGCCGACAATTTGATGGTGGTGGACGCAGGTTCTGCCAAGAAGGCAGACGATCTGCTGGCGCTGCTGCGCAAATCCATCGGCTCCCTGCCGGTAGTGCCGGTGGCTCTCAAGAACCCGCCGGAGATCACCATGACCGAGTGGTTGAACGAGGGCAACCTGCCTGCCTCCTTCACGCTGGAAGATGAAGCCGAGCTGCGCAGTGCCATGGAGCACGGCGGCATCATCCGCTGCAAGCAGCAGGATCTGATGACGGATGAAATCAAGAACCATCTGGCAAACGACAAGCTGGTGACCAAGCTGGCCCTTAACTGGGGCGAGACCGTCAGCTTCGTGCTGGGGGATGATCTCTCCATCAAGCGCCTGAAATTCAGCGAAGAGCTGCGCGAGCAGAACGACGACGTCACCAGCGAAGATCCGGCCGCCCGTCTGGATGCGGACTTCGCGCTGGTCACCGCTGAGCTGGCCCAGTTTATCCCGGCGCTGTTTGCCGCCCTGGGTGGCGAAGAGCAGTCCATCTAACCGGACTTGCGCCTGTTTGGCCTCTGCCATCCCATCGTAAAAGCCGCCTTCGGGCGGTTTTTTAATATCTATTGCGGATAGCCATTATTGATAGATGAGTAAGATATTGATCTTGTTCAATAACTTGAGCTGTCAGCGCCAATCGTGACATAGTCCCTCTTCATGGTCATAAAACAGACAAGGAGAGTGTCATGTTGCGCAAACCTCTGGGGCTGGCTGTTGCCCTTGCTCTGCTGGCCGGTTGTGCCAGTGACAACGGCTTTCACTACACCCCGCCAGCCCAGACCCTGATCGCGCCGGAAGCCGCCAGTGGCTGGACCGACAAACAGGGCTGGCAGGGCCATGACTTCATGGTGGCGGCCGCCAACCCGCTGGCGGTGGATGCGGGCTACCAGATCATCAAGGCCGGTGGCAGTGCCGTCGATGCCGCCATTGCGGTGCAGCTGGTATTGACGCTGGTGGAGCCGCAATCCTCCGGGATCGGTGGCGGGACCCTGCTGCTGGTGTGGGATGGCCGCACGGTGAGTGCGGTGGATGGTCGCGAGACGGCGCCGGCCGCTGCCACCGACCAGCTGTTTATGCAAGATGGCAAGCCGCTGGCGTTTTATGACGGGGTGGTGGGGGGCCGCTCGGTCGGCGTTCCCGGCACCCTGCGCGCTCTGGCACTGGCCCATCAACGTTATGGCAAGCTACCCTGGGCTGCGCTGTTCGAGCCCGCCATCACGCTGGCAGAACAAGGATTTGTGATAAGTCCACGGCTGGCCACATTGCTGGCCAAGGATCCCTATCTAGCACGGGATCCGGAGGCGCGTGCCTACTTCTATCAGGCGGGTGGCAGCCCCAAAACGGCGGGTACCCGGCTGACCAATCCGGCGCTGGCCAGGGTGTTGCGCACTCTGGCCACAGAGGGGGCGGATGCCTTCTATCGGGGGCCGCTGGCGGATGCCATGGTGGCCAAGGTACGCCAACATCCCACCAATCCCGGGGTACTGGCGGCCACCGATCTGGCCAGCTATCAGGCCAAAGTGCGGGATGGCCTCTGCTTTGACTATCGCCAGAGCAAGATCTGCGGCTTTCCCACTCCCTCGTCCGGCACTCTGGCGCTCGGCCAGATCTTCGGCATGCTGGAGAGCCGCGATATGGCGGCCCTCAAGCCGATCACCACGAAGGAGGGGGGACTGGCTGCTTCCAGCGAGGCCATCCACCTCTACAGCGAAGCGGCGCGTCTGGCCTTCGCCGATCGCAACCAGTACGTCGCCGACAGCGATTTTGTCAGGGTGCCGGTGCAGGGGTTGCTGGACAAGGGCTATCTGGCCGAGCGGGGCAAGCTTGTCGGTCAGCACTCCATGGGGATTGCCAAGCCCGGCACGCCGCCACTGGCGCTGGCGCGCGGCAAGGATGCGACTCCGGAACTTCCCTCCACCAGCCATGTCTCGATCGTCGACAAGGCGGGGATGGCCATCTCCATGACGAGCTCCATCGAGGATGGTTTCGGATCGCGTCAGATGGTCAACGGCTACCTGCTCAACAACCAGCTCACCGATTTTTCCTTCACCTCGGTGGATGCCGCCGGTCTGCCGGTGGCAAACCGGGTGGAGCCGGGCAAGCGGCCCCGCTCCTCCATGTCACCCCTGCTGGTGTTTGACAAGCCAAGCGGCGAGCTGACCATGACGCTGGGCTCGCCGGGGGGCTCCGCCATCATCAACTACGTGGGCAAGACCCTGCTCGGCACTCAGGATTGGGGCCTGAACCTGCAACAGGCCATCAACCTGCCCAACTTTGGCAGCCGCAACGGCCCCACCGAGCTGGAAGCGGGGCGCACCCCCCTGTCGGTGGTCGAGGGATTGAAGGCGAGGGGACACGAGGTGGTATTGAACGAGCAGACCTCCGGCCTGCAGGGGGTTGAGCGCAACGCTGGCGGCTGGTTTGGCGCAGCGGATCCGCGCCGGGAAGGGATCGCCAAGGGGGAGTGAGGCTCCCATAGCAACAAGGCCAGCATGATGCTGGCCTTGTTGCTGATGGTGCATGGCAGAGCGAGTTACTGGATACCCAGCAGCTCCACGTCGAAGATCAGGACGGATCCCGGCGGGATTTTGCCAGCGGCGCGGTCGCCGTAGGCGAGGTTGGCGGGGATGTAGAAACGGGTCTTCTCACCTTCCACCATCAGCTGTACCCCTTCGGTCCAGCCAGCGATCACCTGATTGAGGCCAAACTCGATGGGCTCGCCACGGGCGACCGAGCTGTCAAAGACGGTGCCGTCCAGCAGTTTGCCCTCGTAGTGCACCTTCACCTTGCTGGTGGCGGTGGGGTGAACGGTGCCGGTGCCCGGGGTCAGCACTTCGTACTGCAGGCCGGAGGCGGTGGTGGTCACCAGCGGTTTGTCCTTGTTGCTGGCGAGGAACTCGGCGCCAATCCGCACGTTGTCGGCCGCCAGCTTCTTGTTGTTGCTGCTGGAGTAGAAGTAGTAGGCCACACCGGCGATGAGCAGCGCGATCAGTATGAATTTCATCGGTTTTTCCTGTTCCATGAAATGTAAAAAGTGCAATGAGGGCGCCATCTTATCGCGCACCGCCCCTGATGGCGAGCCACAGGGCGGGAGGATGTGAGCGGGCAGGCAAAGCCCGGTGACGCAGACGCAAAAAGGGGCGAGTCGGTGACTCGCCCCTTTTCATGGCAGCTGCGCTTACTTGGCGGCCACCATCATCAGGGCGGGCAGGGCGAAGAAGAGACCCGTTACATAACCCAGAGCCAGCAGCTTGTTCTCGCTGCCTACCCGGGCCAGCCCCTCGGCGGCGCGCACCGGCAGGTCACGCAGGAAGGGGATGCCATAGATGATGACCACGGCAAAGAGGTTGAACAGCACGTGGACCAGCGCGATGGTCAGGGCCAGCTGGGCACCGGCTCCACTGATGGCGGTGGCAGCCAGCAGGGCGGTAATGGTGGTGCCGATATTGGCCCCCAGGGTGAAGGGGTAGAGCTGACGGGTGCTGAACACGCCGCCGCCGGCCAGCGGGATCATCAGGCTGGTAGTGGTGGAGGAGGACTGCACCATGATGGTCACCAGCGCACCGGAGGTGATGCCGGTCAGCGGGCCACGGCCCAGCGCCTTGTGCAGCACTTCTTTGGCACGACCAACCAATACCTGTTGCAGCACTTTGCCGAGATAAGTGACGCAGGCGAGGATCAGCAGGATACCGATGATGATGGTCGCGATGGCGGCACCCTTGCCCGGCAGGAAGGCAACGGCGCTGTCAATCAGCTGCTGGGCCGGTGCGGTCAGCGGCTTCATGAAGTCCATGCCCTTCATCGACATATTGGCGGAGCCTACCAGCAGGTTGGCCAGCCACTCGGCGCTGTGTTGCAGCAGGCCGAACATCAGCTCTAGCGGCAGGAAGATGAACACCGCCAGCAGGTTGAAAAAGTCGTGCACGGTGGCGGCGGCGAAGGCGCGGCGGAACTCGGCGCGATCCCGCACATGGCCCATGGAGACGATGGTGTTGGTGATGGTGGTGCCGAGGTTGGCACCCATCACCATGGGGATGGCCATGCCGATGGGCAGGCCGCCAGCCACCAGACCGACGATCACCGAGGTGACGGTGCTGGAGGATTGCACCAGCGCGGTAGCGAGAATACCCAGCAGCAGGGCGACAAAGGGGTTGTTGGCAAAGGCGAAGATCTGGGCTGCGCCCTCGGCCCCGCCGGAGAAATCTTTGAAGCCGTGGGAGATGGCGCCCACGGCAACCAGGATCAGGTAGACCAGTACGATGACACTCATCCAGTTGAACAGGGCGCGGGTCGCGGGCGGCTGTGACAAGGAGTGATGGTGTTGCATAAAGCCTCTTGAGACGGTCGTTCCGTCTTGGGTTGTTGATGACCCGCGCATTTAATCAGTGGTTAATGACAGAAATATGACAAGGTGACACTTTTATGATGGTTTTATGACTTGCTTTGGTGGTTTGCTCGTCAATAGATGATGGGGATGGCGAGAAATATGGCTGGTGGCGCCATCCACCCTGTCTGTTCCTTGCCGACCAAGCAAGTGCGGGAGAGTGGCAATAGTCGAACCCCATATTCAGCCCGTCAAATAGCAAGAAGGGGAGCCATGGCTCCCCTTCTGTGTATCCGTTATCCGCAGAGGATCAGGCGTCAGCCGCTTCCTCGTACTGACGGAACGGGATGCGGAACACCGCCAGACGCAGGAACAGATAGGTCACGCCGAGGCCAGCCCAGATCAGGCCCAGCTCCAGCGAGCTTTGCTCCAGGTTGATCCACAGGGCACCGATGGTGGCGGCGCCGAGCAGCGGCATCAACAGGTAGATGACGTGATCCTTGAGGGTCTTGTTGCGCTTCTCGCGCACCCAGAACTGACCGATCACCGACAGGTTGACGAAGCTGAATGCCACCAGCGCCCCGAAGTTGACCAGCGCCAGCGCGGTATCCAGATCAAACGACACGGCGGAGAGGGCCAGACCGCCCACCATCAGCACGTTGATGGCCGGGGTGCGGTATTTCGGGTGGATGTAGCCAAACACCCGCTCCGGGATCATCCGGTCACGCCCCATCACGTAGAGGATGCGCGAGACACCGGCGTGAGCCGCCATGCCGGAGGCCAGCACCGCAACCGTGGTGCAGACCAGTACCACGGACTGGAAGAAGGTGCCGCCAACGTAGAGCGCGATCTCCGGCAGTACCGCATCCGGATGCTGGAAGCGGGAGAGGCTCGGAAAGTAGAGCTGCAGGCAATAGGAGACCACCACGAAGATGACGCCACCGATGAGGGCCGTCAGCACGATCGCCTTGGGGATCACCTTGCCGGCGTTCGGGGTCTCTTCGGAGAGAGAGCTCAGACCGTCAAAGCCCAGGAACGAGAAGCAGAGGATGGTCGCACCGGTAAAGAGCGGCACCATCTGGGCAGAGTCGAAGTGGAACGGACGGCTGCTCATCAGGGTGCCCGCGCCTTCACCGTGGTAGATGCCCCACGCCATCAGGCCGATAAAGAGGGTGATGATGGCGAGCTGGATCACCACGATCAGACCGTTGAAGTTGGCCACCAGATTGATGCCGCGCAGGTTCAGGAAGGTCATCACGGTCACCAGACCGAAGATGAACACCCAGGGCTCGACGCCCGGGAACATGGCGGTCAGGTAGATCTTGGCCAAGAGGATGTTGATCATCGGCATGAACATGTAGTCGAGCAGGGATGACCAGCCGACCATGAAACCGACGTAGGGGTTGAACACCTTCTGGGCATAGGTATAGGCGGAGCCCGCAGAGGGGAACTTGCGTACCAGATGACCGTAGCTGAAGGCGGTGAGCAGGATGCCACCCAGAGCCAGCAGATATGCGGTGGCGACCCGACCTTCGGTGATGTCACCGACGATGGCGAAGGTGTCGAAGACAGCCATGGGGGTCAGATAGGCCAGACCCATCACAATCACTTGTGTCAGGGTAAGGGTCTTGAGCAGCTTGGCGTTTTGCGATGCCATTACGCTTTCTCCTCAATCAGTGCCGCAGCACGTGCTTGCAACGAGCACAGGGATACGATGGATTCGCAAGCCTGTACATCAAGGGCGCCGGGGAGGCGCATACCGGGCTGTACCGGCAGGAAAGCATTAAAACGCCCCATTGTTATCCTCTCAACGTCGGGAGATTGTTTGGCAATCTCGAATATCACTTCCGGAAACGTTCCGGCCTCTTGTGGTGGGTTTGTACTGCACTTCAAAATAGAAAAACCGATGTCGCAGTGAACATCGGTCCTTTATTGGCGGCGTATTGTGCATTCGGTCAGCCCCCTTGACAAGCAATAATGGCCGAAAAACCGCATTTTTTTGCATAACCGGGTGGCAGGTAAGTGGTCACTCGCCCCCTGCAGCTGTCCCCGAGCCGCTCCCCCTTTTTCGGGGGAGAAGAGAACCCTGTCATGGCGTATGAAAAATCGGCAAATCGGGGCTGCAGGGTGCATAGCGCCTCAACATTGATCCTGATCATATTTGGCGGTGTTCCCCCGGGCTCGAGTCCTGCGAGCTTACCGACTGGCGGGGGATGGGAGGGGGTGAAGTGGAAAAAGATCTATTGCATATCCATTCACATTAATGACTGAGGATAGAAGGCAACGCGGCTCGGGCCATGGCACGGGGAGCAGCCCGGCTGGGTAGTTATTTGAAATCAGTCACACTTCCTGCAGAAACCGCATTTCTGGCAACCCGTGCAGCTGGCAACCAGAACACCGCAAAAACAACAAGGAGCCCGCAGGCTCCTTGTTCGCTATCGGGGGGAGGGGCGCCAGCGGTTACTGGGCGATCTCCACCTTGTCGGCGGTATGCAGCGGGATGCGGAACACGGTCAGGCGCAGGAACAGGTAGATGGCCCCCAGCGCTGCCCAGATCAGCCCCAGCTCGAAGGAGGAGGGCTCGAGATTGAGCCACAGTACCCCGATGCAGGCGGCGCCACAGAGCGGCAGCAGCAGGTACATCAGGTGATCCTTGAGACACTTGTTGCGGCCCAGCTTCACATAGAAGTGGGCAATCACCGCCAGATTGACGAAGGTGAAGGCCACCAGGGCGCCAAAGTTGATCAGCGCCAGCGCCATCTCCAGATCCAGCGACACCGCGGAGAGGGCCAGCAGGCCGACCAGCAGCACGTTGAACGCCGGGGTCTGCCACTTCGGATGGATGTAACCGAAGAAGCGGGCGGGCAGGGCGCGATCACGACCCATCACGTAGAGCAGGCGCGATACACCGGCGTGGGAGGCGAGCCCCGAGGCCAGCACCGCCACAGTAGTGCAGACCAGCACCACCGCCTGGAACAGCTTGCCGCCGACATAGAGGGCGATCTCCGGCAGTACCGCATCCGGATGCTGGAAGCGGGAGATGTCCGGGAAGTAGAGCTGCAGGAAGTAGGAGGTGGTTACGAACAGCACACCGCCGATCAGCGCCGTCAACACGATGGCGCGGGGGATCACCCGATCCGCGTCCGGGGTCTCTTCCGACAGGGTACTGATGGCGTCAAAACCGAGGAACGACAGACAGAGGATGGAGGCCCCCATCAGCAGCGGTGACACCTGGATCTGCTCGGAGAAGAATGGACGGCTGCTGGCCACGGTCCCCAGCCCTTCACCGTTGTGAACGCCCCAAGCGATCAGGCCGATGAAGATGGCGATGATGCTGAACTGCATCACCACGATCAGGCTGTTGAAGTTGGCCACCAGCTTGATGCCGCGCAGGTTGAGGGCGGTCATCACCGCCGCCAGACCGAAGATATAGGTCCAGGGCTCTACGTTCGGGAAGAGGGCTTCCAGATAGATCTTGGCCAGCAGCATGTTGATCATCGGCATGAACATGTAGTCGAGCAGGGAGGTCCAGCCCACCATAAAGCCGACATAGGGGTGAAACACCTTCTGGGCATAGGTATAGGCAGAGCCGGCTGACGGGAACTTGCGCACCAGATGGCCGTAGCTCAGGGCAGTGAACAGCATGCCGATGAGGGCAAACAGGTAGGCGGTCGGCACATGGCCTTCGGTGATTTCGGTAACGATGCCGAAGGTGTCGAACACCGCCATGGGGGTGAGGTACGCCAGTCCCATAACCACGACCTGCCACAGTTTGAGGGTCTTTTTCAGACCAACCTGCTGGGCCGCCATTATGCATGTTCCTCATGCAGTGCCAGAGTGGCACGGTCCATCAACGAAACCGGGAGAGAGGCCCGGGAATCAAGGGCGCCAGGGCGGCGCACACCGGCCATAGCCGGTTGGAAAGCATTGAGATGCCCCATGTTGTTCCTCACTAGACTTGGTGTCGGGAGACTGCTGCCAATCTCGCTATCTTTTCCGGGGGTGATCCGGCCTCGTTTATGGGTTTGTTCACTGTCTAAAAAAGAACCGATGCCATTGTTTTACATCGGTTCTTTCAGTGGCGGCGCATTGTGCATTTGCAGGGCCCCCTTGACAAGAAAAAAAGGGGGCAAAATTGCATTTATTTGCACAGGTAAGTGGTCACTTTCCTGCTGGTCAGGCCAGCACGGCCTCCAGTGATTTTTCAAGGAGTTGCAGCCCCTCGTCAATCACTGCCGCAGGGGCTGTCAGGGGGGCGAGAAAACGGATGACATTTGCGCGCACCCCGCATGAGAGCAGGACCAGACCTCGTTTGCCCGCCTCGGCCACCAGTCGCTTGGTAAGGTCGGGATCGGGCTGACTGGCATCACGGCGTTTCACCAGCTCCATGGCCACCATGGCACCGGGGCCGCGAATTTGACCTATGCAGTCAAAACGCTCAGCTATGCGTTCCAGCCCCGCCTTGATCTGCTCCCCCTGATCCAGCGCTTTCTGGTTGAGTTTCTCCTCGTCGATCACCTGCAAGACCGCCAGCGCGGCGGCGCAGGCGATGGGGGAACCGGCATAGGTGCCACCCAGGCCCCCCGGTTTGGCTGAGTTCATGATCTCCGCCTTGCCCACCACGGCTGATAGGGGGAAGCCACCCGCCAGACTCTTGGCTAGGGTCATGATGTCCGGCTCGATGCCGGCATACTCGGTGGCGAAGGTCTTGCCGGTGCGGCAGAAACCGCTCTGGATCTCGTCGCAGATCAGCAGAATGCCGTGCTGGTCGCAGACGCTGCGCAGCTTCTGCATAAAGCTCGGGGAGGCGGGATAGAAGCCCCCTTCGCCCTGTACCGGCTCGATGATGATGGCGGCGACGCGATTCGGCTCGATATCGGCGCTGAAGCAGAGCTCGAGGGCGTGCAGGGCATCCTCTTCACTCACCCCGAGATAATCGGCGGGGAAGGGGATGTGGTAGACCTCCCCAGGGAAGGGGCCAAAGCCGGTCTTGTAGGGCACCACCTTGCCGGTGAGCGCCATCCCCATCATGGTGCGGCCGTGAAAGCCCCCTGAAGGCGATGGTGCCGCTGCGACCGGTGTGGGCACGGGCAATCTTGATGGCGTTCTCGACCGCCTCGGCGCCGGTGGAGAGAAACAGGGTGCGCTTCGGCGTCGGGCCGGGCACCAGGGCGTTGAGCTTCTCGGCAAGCTCGATATAGCCCGGGTAGGGGGTGACCTGAAAGCAGGTGTGGCTGAATTTTTCCAGCTGTTCACGCACTGCCGCCACCACTTTCGGGTGGTTGTGGCCGGTATTGAGCACGGCGATGCCGGAGGCAAAGTCGATGTAGCGGTTGCCCTCCACATCCCACAGCTCGGCATTTTGCGCACGGTCGATAAAGACCGGCAGCAGGGTACCGACGCCATTGACCACGGCCGCTTCGCGGCGCGCTTGCCACGCCTTGTTTGATTCTGACTGACTCATCTTTCCTCCCTGAGGGGCCGCAGCCCCCGATATTCCCTGAAAATGTGGCAGGCGTTTTGGCGCCCATCACCGCCGATCAGCCCATCGGGCCAGCTCGGCGGCGCCTTGTCTCTCTGTTGCAGCCCTAGCGAATGGCGCCAAAGCAGAGGTATTTGGTCTCCAGATACTCCTCCAGCCCCTCGGCGGCGCCTTCGCGGCCCAGACCCGACTCCTTGATGCCGCCAAAGGGGGCCAGCTCGGTTGAGATGATCCCCTCGTTGATGCCGACCATGCCGTATTCCAACTGTTCGGCGACGCGCCAGACCCGGGCGATATCGCGGCCATAGAAGTAGGCTGCCAGGCCATAAGGGGTGTCGTTGGCAATGGCGATGGCCTCGGCTTCCGTCTCGAAGCGCACCAGCGGGGCGACCGGGCCGAAGATCTCCTCCTGCAGGATGGGGTTGGTTTTATCCACCTTGCCCAGAATGGTGGGGCGGTAGAAGAGGGGGCCGGCGGGATGGGCTTCGCCCCCCAGCAGCAGCTCGGCACCGGCGGCGACCGATTGTTGCACCAGCTCGGCCACCTTGCTGGCGGCAGCCGGGTTGATCAGCGGGCCAATTTGGGTGCCCTCCGCCATGCCATCCCCCACCTTGAAGGCCTTGACGGCGGCAGTCAGCTTCTCGGCAAAGGCGTCGTAGACGCTGGCCTGCACCAGAATGCGGTTGGCGCAGACGCAGGTCTGCCCGGCGTTGCGGTATTTGGAGGCGAGCGCCCCGGCCACCGCGGCATCGAGGTCGGCGTCGTCAAAGACGATAAAGGGAGCGTTGCCACCGAGCTCCAGCGACAGCTTTTTCATGGTGTCGGCGCACTGGCGCATCAGCAGCTTGCCGATGCGGGTGGAGCCGGTGAAGGAGAGCTTGCGCACCACCGGATTGCTGCACAGCTCGTTGCCTACCGCGCTAGCCTGATGACTGGTGACGATATTGATGACACCGGCGGGGATGCCCGCCTGCTCGGCAAGCAGCGCCAGTGCCAGCGCGCAGAGCGGGGTCTCGGCGGCAGGTTTTATGACGATGGTGCAACCGGCTGCCAGCGCCGGGCCCGCCTTGCGGGTGATCATGGCAATCGGGAAATTCCACGGGGTGATGGCGGCGACGACCCCGACCGGCTGCTTGATGGTTGCCAACCGGCGATCGCCGCTAAAGCCCGGGATGGTGCGGCCATAGGCGCGCTTGCCCTCCTCGGCGAACCACTGGATAAAGCTGGCGCCATAGGCCACCTCTCCCTTTGCTTCCGCCAGTGGCTTGCCCTGCTCGCAGGTCATGATGCGGGCCAGTTCGTCGCTGTGGGCTGTGATGGCGGCAAACCAGGCGTAGAGCTTGTTGCTGCGCTCCTTGGCGGTCAGCGCTGCCCAGGCGGGTTGCGCCGCGTGGGCGGCCGCGATGGCGCGGCGGGTATCCTCGGCATCCATGTCGGGCACCTGGGTAATGACGGCACCGCTGGCGGGGTTGGTGACCTCGAAGGTGCGGCCGCTGGCGGCCTCGCACCACTGTCCATCTATATAGGCGCGGGATGTGATCAAGCTGGAGTGGGATGTTGTTCCTGACATGAGAAGCCTCGAGTGTGGGTCAGAGCAGCTGGTTGCCGGAGTGAGCCGACCCTTCCTGCGCCGCTGCCGTATAAAATAATAAGCACAGGAAGACCATAATTTGAGCTGAAATGTTTTTCAAGTGTTAAATATATTTGAATTGCTGGGGGGCGCCATGCTAGAAAATGGGCTGTGTAGCGCGCTTTCTCCAGTTCGCTTGCAGGCTGCAAGTGGGCAGACGACTGGGGGATGGTAAATCAGGTGTGCAAAATAATGAACGGTTTCGCTGTGTAACATAGTGAACGGCAAGGGAAAGCTGGTCGGCTATTTTAACCAGCAGGGTAAACAGGCAGCGCCTGATCCGATGCGATCACGCGCAAGCAGGAGAGGCTGATGATGCAAGGATGCAGAGATAGCGCAGCAAGAGGAGGCTTGCGGTGAGCGGGCCGCAGAGCCGGGAGAGCGTGGCTCGGCCGTTGAGTGGGGCTGACGCCGGGGCGCGCACCATGGGGGAACGGCTGGCGGCGGTACGCCATCAGCTGGGGCTCTCCCAGCGGCGGGCGGCCGAGTTGAGTGGCCTGACTCATGGCGCCATCTGCATGATCGAGCAGGACAAGGTGAGCCCCTCGGTCGCCTCCCTGCAAAAGCTGCTCACCATCTACGGCCTGCCGCTGTCGCGCTTCTTCGCCGAGGAGGAGAGCCGCACTCCGGAGGTGGTGATCAAGGCGGATCAGCTGATCGAGCTGGGCAGTCAGGGGGTCTCCCTCAAGCTGGTGCACAACGGCAACAACCGCCGCCAGCTCGGCTTTATGCTGGAGACCTATCCCCCCGGCACCGACACCGGCGGTCAGGTGACCCATCAGGGGGAGGAGGTCGGCACCGTGCTGGAGGGGTCGGTGATCCTGACGGTGGCGGGCCAGAGTTATCAGCTGGAGGCGGGCGACAGCTATGTGATCGACACCGGCGAGCCCCACAGCTTCAGCAATCCGTCGGGGGAGACCTGTCGCATCGTCAGCGCCCACACCCCGGCGAGCTTTTAATCCTGACAGTAGTTTGGCAACCGAACCGGTAAGGAAACAGGGATCATGACCGAACATGTAAACAGTTACTACGCAGCCAGCGCCAATAAACACGCGCCCTATCCGACATTGACCGAGCAGCTGGAGTGCGATGTCTGCGTCATCGGTGCGGGCTATACCGGCCTCTCCAGCGCCCTGCATCTGGTAGAGAAGGGCTACAAGGTGGTGGTGCTGGAGGCCGCACGAGTCGGCTTTGGCGCCAGCGGCCGCAACGGCGGCCAGATCGTCAACTCCTACAGCCGCGACATCGACACCATAGAAGCGAACTGCCCGCCGGATCAGGCCAGGCTGCTCGGTTCCATGTTGTTTGAGGGGGGACAGATCATCCGCGAGCGGATCAAGCGCTACAACATCCAGTGCGATCTGCAGGAGGGCGGTGTCTTTGCCGCCGAGACCGAGAAGCAGCTGCACGAGCTCAAATCCCAATACGCCCGCTGGCAGAAGTGGGGCAACGACCAGCTGGAGCTGCTCGATGCCAAGGGGGTGCGCGAGGTGGTCGCGAGCGATCGCTACGTCGGCGCCCTGCTCGACAAGAGTGGCGGCCATATTCACCCCCTCAATCTGGCGTTGGGGGAGGCGGAAGCCATCCGCATCCAGGGCGGGCAGATCTTCGAACAATCCGCCGTCACCAGTATCACCCCGGGGCAGCCAGCCTTGGTCAAGACCGCCAAGGGGGCGGTGAAGGCACGCTTTGTGGTGGTGGCGGGCAACGCTTACCTCGGCAATCTGGTGCCGGAACTGGCCAGCAAGAGCATGCCTTGCGGCACCCAGGTGATCGCCACCGAAGTGCTGGGAGAGGAGCGGGCCCGTTCACTGCTGCCACAGAACTACTGTCTGGAGGATTGCAACTACCTGCTCGACTACTACCGCACCTCCGGCGATCACCGGCTGCTCTATGGCGGCGGAGTGGTCTATGGGGCGCGGGATCCGGCGGATATCGAGCGGCTGATCATCCCCAAGATGCTCAAAACCTTCCCGCAGCTGGCCGACGTCAAGGTGGAGTACACCTGGACTGGCAACTTCCTGCTCACCCTGTCGCGGCTGCCGCAGTTTGGTCGCATCGGGCCCAACATCTACTACATGCAGGGCTACAGCGGCCACGGCGTCACCTGTACCCATCTGGCAGGCAAGCTGCTCTCCGAGGTGCTGAACGGTCAGGCGGAGCGCTTCGATGCCTTTGCCAAACTGCCGCACTACCCCTTCCCGGGTGGCCGCCTGTTCCGTATCCCCTTCACCGCCGCGGGCGCCGCCTGGTACACCCTGCGCGACCGGCTGGGGGTATAAGAGCCGCTCTGCGAGAAATGTGGGCTGGTGGGTGCCGCTTAGATAACGCTGACGCCAGCAGCAATGCCGGAAACAACAAGGCCACCGCGAGGGTGGCCTTATTGTTATCAAGCAGCAGCGCGCTGATTAGCTGTAGAAGGCTTCAACGGTGCCCTTGAGCTTGATCAGGATGGGCTGACCACGGCGATCCAGCGCTTTGGGGGAGGGGATCTTTACCCAACCTTCGCTGATGCAGTACTCCTCGACATCGGTGCGCTCTTTACCGTTCAGGCGAATACCGATCGGGTGCTCGAAGCAGGCGGCCACATAGTGAGGGCTGCGGGGATTGCAGGATAGGTGATCCGGCAGAGCCGGTTTGGTGCTGGTATCGCTCATCGATATAACCCGAAATGAATAAAAAGTGGGTCATTGTAGAGAATGCCGCCATGGCATTCAAGGCGGCCACAAAACAGGCAAAGCGTGCTCGCCATCGCTATGGGCGACCCGCTTATCCTCGTTGCCAATGCATCACCAGCTCGGGGGGGCCGCTATGCTCGCACAACTGCTGCTCGCCCTCTTTGAAACCGTTGCGGGAATAGAAGCGCCGCGCCTGCTTATTCTCGGCGTAGACCGTCAACTCGAGCCGGTCATAGTGTGCCTTGAGGTGATCGAGCAGTTGGTGACCCAGCCCGTGTGATTGGTGAGCAGGGGAGATAAACAGGGCGGCAACAGAGCCCTGATACCAGGAGATAAAGCCCAGTAGCTGTCCATCCTCCTCATAGACCCAGCTCTTGCTGGCGGGCAGATAGATGTCCCGCATCGCTGCCCGTTGCTCATGCCAAAAGGCGGTGGGAATAAAGTCGTGGGCTTGCACCGATGCCTGATACCAGAGCTCGACGGCGGCATCCAGATCGGTTGTTAATAATGGGCGGATCATAGTGGCCTTAATAACAAAGGGTGGAAGTAACGCAGGCTCGATAAGCGCAGCGTAATCGGGCATTCGCGGTAGCGAGAGGGGGGAGAGTTCTGCGCCACTCCCAGTTCGCCACCTTGGCCAAAATGGCAAGGCTGTGATTTATACAATCCCTGTTACCGTATAGTGTCGCTCGACATTGACGGTTATTTCCCCCCAGCGGGAGGATTTGACTCTGGCCTGATGCGCTTGAAAAGCCGCCTCATCAACAAACTCTTCATAGACATCGAATCGGCAGGGATTGAGAGGATCTTGAGTCACCTTAAAGATTAGGCAGCCTGTTTCAGCACGAGTGAGCTGGATATGGTTATCAAGCTCATCCTTGACCGCAGCCAAATCGTTGGGGGGAACGATAATAAATCCTTTTAATATTGCGTGGCTCATTAATTATTCCTGATTTCGCATGTTATTGATTTATCGCTGTCAATCTTTAATATCAACGTTAAACAGTAGCTGTGATATGTCTTGAGGCGAAATGGATTTATCTAATATCCCATTTGAACGTCTAATTTCTAAGCACAGATTGGTGAATGCTAAAATTTCTTGTTCTGTTTGCAGGGTGCCACCTAAGCGTAAGAATTTAGCAAGATTATGAATTACGGTTGGCTCACCATAAATACAAATGCGAGATTTTGCATCTGCTAGTTGAGATAGTGCATCTCTGATTTCTTTTGAGTCATTTTTTCTCTGTGCAACAGCGATTCTTGAAATTGAATTCAAAAAATCTGCATAAGATTTGTTCTGTAGTTCAGAAAGATGCATTGATCTTTGATTTCTTCTGCCAAGAGCTGCTTGAATTATTGCACCGATTATTACTCCACATAAACCGATAAGTGGGACGATGAAAATATAATCTCCCAAAACCACCTCCATTAATAAAAATACTGTTATGAATATATTTTGTAAAAAATGCCGCCGCCCCTGGCTTGCTGCTTTTAACCCATGTTCTGCGGATAACTCCCTTCTGACAGCGAATGCTCATGGCGTAGATCCGTAAGAGGCTTTGTGCCGCGCTTCCATGATACCGATTGAAGCCGGTGGTGGAAGGGCAGAGGGGCGATAATCAGTGCCGGATCAATAAATTAAAACAACTTGGGTGGTAGAAACGACAAGGCACCCGAGGTCGGAGGCCTTGTGGTAGGGCCATCACTGGTGAGGCTGGGCAGGGTAATGCCGATTAGGGCAGATCCAGGGTAAAGCGGGCGCCGCCGAGGGGGGATTCATCGACCCGGATCTGGCCGCCGTAGCTGTGGACGATTTCGGTCACCACCGCCAGACCTATGCCCTGACCGGGCGAGCTGTCTGCCCGCACGCCGCGCTGGAAGATCTGCTCCGATTTGGCCGGATCGATTCCCGGGCCATCATCTTCCACTTCGATGCGCAGCCGCTCGAGATGACGGCGCACCGTCACCTTCACTTCGCTGATGGCAAACTTGCAGGCGTTGTCGAGCAGGTTGCCCATCAGCTCCATCAGGTCGCCCTGTTCGCCGTGGAAGAGGGCGTCATCATCGAACTTGAAGTGGGTTTGCAGTTTTTTGTGGCGATAGACCTTGGTCAGGCTGGCCAGCAGTTTTTCAATCAGCGGCACCGGCTCGGTGCCCTTGCTGGCAAGGCGCTGGCGGCCGGTCACGGCCCGTCTGAGCTGATACTGGATCATCTGATCCATGGTGAGGATCTGCTCGTTGATGTTGTCGTGGATCTCCCGCCCCAGCTTCACTTCGCGGGTGGTGATCTGGATCAGCGCCAGCCGGGTTTTCAAGCTGTGAGCGAGATCGTTGAGGGCGTGCTGGTAGCGCTGGGTCTGCTGGCGTTCGTTTTCCAGCAGCTGGTTGATGGAGTCGGTCAGCGGGGCCAGCTCCCGCTCAAAATCGCTTGAAAGGTCATCGCGCTTGCCGGCCCGGATATCGTCGATCTGACGGGCGATGGTGCGCAGGGAGCTGAGGCTCCAGAAGGTGGTGAGCAGCAGCAGCCCGGCCAGCAGCATATAGGCGAGCAGTGCCTGTTTGGCGGTCTGGTAGAGGTAGGTGCGGGACTCTTCGTGGTAGCGTTTGGCCGAGTCGATCATCACCACGTAGTAGGCGGTGGTGCCGCTGCCGGGATTGCGGATAAACCGCAGGCTGTAGACGAAGTAGCTCTCGCCGTTCTTGATGGTGTGCTTCTTGAAGAAGTAGTCGAGATCCATCCCCCCCAGATACTTCATCAGATCGCCGCAGATGGTCTGTTTGGCCTTGATCACCTCCGGCATATGGAGGCTCGACCAGACCAGATCGCCATCGGCGCGGCAGATCAGGGTATCGAGGTTGCGATCCCCCGCACCACGGGATATCCGCCCCAGCTCGACGTTCGATCCCTTGTCATCCGGCTCGGTGGAGGAAAACAGCTTGGCCAGGTTCTCCTGCATCCGGGCGCTGGCCTTCTGGGTCTGCTCCTCGACATGGCCGAGGTAGAGGGCGTAGACGGCAAACCCCATGATCAGCGCGATGACCAGCAGCGAGCTGAGCAGCAGTTTGATGTGCAGTGAGCTGCGGATCATCTTGATGGGGCGCGGCAGATGAAACTGCATCAGTTACAGGAGAGGTTGAAGATGTAACCCTGACGCCGGATGGTGGAGATGGGTTGAATCGTCCCCTCCGGATCCAGCTTCTTGCGCAGGCGGCTCACCATTACCTCGATGGTGTTGGGATCCCCTTCGCCGTCGCCGTAGAGCTGGTCGAGCAGTTGCTGCTTGGAGACCACCTGACGGGCGTTGCGCATCAGGTACTCCAGAATGAGGTATTCAAAGCTGGTGAGCACCGCCACTTCACCGGCGATGGTCAGCTCCTTGCGGGAGAGATCCAGCTCGTAATCACCGGCCTTCACCTTGGGCGAGATAAAACCGGCGCTGCGGCGCACCAGTGCATTGAGTCGGGCCAGCAGCTCATCTTTCTGGAACGGTTTGACCAGATAGTCATCAGCACCTGCTTCCAGTCCTTCGACCTTGTCCTGCCAGTTGCCACGGGCGGTCAGCACAATGATGGGGAAGGGGATCTGCCGTTCACGCAGTTGCCGGATCAGTTGCAGGCCGTCCATATCGGGCAGACCGAGGTCGATGATGGCCACATCAATGGGATAGTCGGCGGCGTAGTGCAGTGCAATCCCGGCCTGGTCGGTGCTGTAGACCTGATTGTCGGCTTCGGTCAGCAGAGAGGAGAGGTGGTGATTGAGCAGCTTGTCGTCTTCGACCAACAGAATTTTCATGATGTGAGCGGTCATAGGGATCCAGGCTGTCAATTAGAAAGTGTATGTCGCTTCGAGTCAATTCGAATCCTAATGCATCCCGGCTGTATCGGGACTGAATCAGCGGGACTTCAGAGTTCGTGCCAACTGGTCGTTTAACCATTGTCCGGGTTGTCGATGGCCTGCTGGTCGGCAGCCATGCTGCGAAAGGTTTGATGTGATGAGAGAGATAGCCGGGAGGCTGCTGGCGCGACTGCAACAGCGTGAGCGCAGCGACCTCCTCTATATTGTCTGGCTCTGCTGGGGGGCTGCCTTGCTGCTCTACGTGCTGGGGTCGCCCTGTTTTCTGTGGCCAGTGGCGCCGATGCCGCTGGTTCTGCTTGTGTGGTTGGTGGAGAGAGTACGGATGTTTGGAAGAAACAAAGGTGGTGCGGCTACTGCGTCGGCCGGGGCCACTGTGATTGCAGCTGGGGCCCGCTTCAAGGGCGAGTTGCAGGTGGAGGGGGATCTGGAGGTGCGCGGTCAGATCAATGGCACCATCCAGCTCATCGGTGGTGTGCTGCGCATCATGCAGGGTGGTAGCGTTGAGGGAGAGGTGAGTGCGCCCCACGTGATCATCAATGGTCTGCTGGAAGGCACCTGTACCTCCGCCGAGGTGGAGATCCTGGAGAGCGGCAAGATGCAGGGGATCTTCAAGGGGGGCAGTCTCTCCATCTGCAAGGGCGGCAACTTTGTTGGCCAGTCCCAGCCCACCGTGGCCGGCAAGGCCGATCCCGTGTTGCAAGCCTTGTCTGAAAACAGTTCGTCCGGGAGCAAGCAGCCGGAGAGCAAGAGCAATGTGAAAAAGCTGCCGCACGAGCCGAAAGGCAAGCCGACCGAGGAGCTGGCCAAGCAGGCGTGATGTCGTTTGCCAGCGTGCTGTTCAGGAAATGCAGAGGGGGCCACAATGGCCCCCTCTGCATTTCCCCGTTAGCCGTTAGCTGCGGCGCGGCGGCAGCATATTGGTGAGGGTATTGTCTTTGAGAATATGGTGGTGATAGAGGGCCGCCACCGTGTGCAGGCCGATCAGGGCGTAACCGATATTACCCAGGGTCTCGTGCACCTCCTTGATCAGCCCCTTGAGATCCGGACTGGGGGAGAGCAGGGATGGCAGCTCAAGCCCGAAGAAGGGGATGGGCTTGCCCGCGGCGCTTAGCAGCAGCCAGCCAAACAGCGGGGTGAGCATGAGAAAACCGTAGAGGGCGAGGTGGGCCAGTTTTGCCAGCTTATGCATGACTGGGGAGAGCTCGGGCACGATACGCGGCGTCGGGCTCATCCAGCGCAGGGCCAGTCTGACAAACACCAGAGCGAAAATAAGCAGCCCCAGCATAAAGTGCCACTCCTTCATCAGATCCCGGCCAGGGTCCCCTTTGGGGAAAATATCACGAAATTCGATCAGGGCGTAGACGGCGATCATGGCCCACAGGGTCAGCCAGTGCAGCCCGATATTCAGGGTGCCATAACGTTGTTCACTGTTCATCAGCATAGGTTTGTTCCTTCGAAGTGTTGTCACATCCGTGTGGCATCCCCGTACTCAAGCGTGTCGGGGCGAGGCCTGATCCTTTGGCGGCAACAGCAGAGCTGCCATGCTTGCCATCAACCGGCAGTCTGCCGCTGGCATCAGTCAGAGAGGAGATGCCCTCTGCTGTCTGCATGGTATCACTGGCAACCGGGTGGATAGTCTGATCAATGCCACACAATTTACAGGCTCATTAAGCCCCTTGTGACGTGAAGAAGGCGTGAAATAGCATCAGTGATGTCGGCCCGCCCAGGTTCAGGCGGGCTCGATGGCCACTACCAGACACGCGGGTTCGTTGATGCGAAAACGGACGTTGCAGTCAAACAGCCGCACCCCGTACTCCTTCTCATCGGGCTTGCCCTTCTTGTAGGCGGGGCGCGGATCTTGTGCCAGCACTTCGCTCACCAGCTGGCGCAGCTCGGGGTGGGCCTTGAGCCAGGGTTGCAACTGCTGCTCTGCCTCGGCACTGAAGCTCACCGCCAGCGGCGGGGTGGGCGCATCGGGGGCAAAACCACCACGGGCATCCGGCAGGCTGTCGGCATAGGGAATATAGGGTTTGATATCGACGATGGGGGTGCCATCGAGCAGATCCACCGCTCCCAGCTCCAGCCACAACTTGCCCCGTTCGCGACCTACCCCGTGCAGCTCGACCACCGAGAGCCCTAGCGGATTGGGGCGGAAGGTGGAGCGAGTGGCAAAGACGCCAACCCGCTCGTTGCCGCCAAGGCGCGGCGGGCGCACCGTCGGGTGCCAGCCCTGCGCCATGGTCTGGTGAAACACGAAGCTGAGCCACAGATGGGAGAACTGCTCGATGCCGCGCAGCACATCCGGCTGCTCGTAAGGGGGGAGCAGCTCGAGGCGGGCGCGTGCCGATTTGACCAGTCCGGGCTGGCGGGGGATGGCGAACTTCTCCTTGTAGGGAGAGCGGATGATCCCGAGGGTGTCGATTTCGAACTTCATGGCGGATCCTGACTGAAAACCCCGGCAATTTAGCACAGGCGGCCCCAAAACGCAGGCTTGGCCTCGCTACGCCCTTTTCTGCGGCGCTGCCGTGATCCCTGTCCCATCCCGGCCAGTCGGGGGCTGTGCCCGCGCGCCGAGTTGCGTAGGGTGGAGGCATTGGCGTGTCAGGATGAAATATGCGCACTCGCGTCCAAGGGGGAGGGAGAGGGATGAAACTGCTGATTATCGGTGGCACCGGTTTTTTGGGGCGCCACCTCACCGCGCTGGCGCTGAATTGGGGCCATGAAGTGACGCTGTTCAACCGTGGCCTGCACCAGCATCCGGACTGGCGCGATCTGGTGCAGCTCACCGGCGACAGGGACAAGAGCCTGAGCGCCCTGCAAGGGGCCGGGTTGCAGTGGGATCTCGTCATCGATACCTGCTGCTATCGCCCCGAGCAGGCGGCGAGCCTCTCGACGGCCTTGCTCGGGCGCTGCGCGCGGCTGATCTTTATCTCCACCATCAGCGTCTATCGCGATTTCTCAATCCCCGGAATGGATGAGTCGGCGCCGCTGCATGCTATCCCCGAAGGGGAAATGCCCACTGACTATGGCCCGCTCAAAGTGTTGTGCGAGCAGGAGTATCGCGCCCGCTGGGGCGAGCGGCTTTGCATCCTGCGCCCGGGCGTGCTGTGCGGCCCCCATGATCCCACCGGTCGCATGGCCTGGTGGATTAAGCGGGTGCAGCAGGGCGGGCCCTGGTTGCTGCCGGGCAGTGGCGAGGATCGCTTGCAGTATCTCGATGTGCGCGATTGCGCCGAGTTTGTGTTGCGCGCGGCCGAGCAGCAGTTGGGGGGCACATTCAACTTGCTCAAGCCCGGCATTACCCTCTGCGACTGGCTGGAGCGGCTGAGCGCCCGGTTGCAGCCCGCTCGCCCCATCCAGCCCGAGTGGTTGCCTTGGTCGACCCTGATGGCGGCCGGAATCGAGCCCTGGAAGAGCTATCCCACCCTGCTGCCCTGCGCGCAGGTGGAGTTTACCGGTTACGGCTCTATAAGCGCCGAGGCGGCCATCGTGAAGGGATTGAACTTCCGGCCGCTGGAGGAGACCGCCGCCGACCTTGCCCACTGGCTGGCCATCGAGCCTGTCGCCGGGGTGGCGGAACATGCCATGACTCAGGCCGAGGAGACTTCGCTGCGGCAGCAGTTGCTGGAGCCCAGTCTGCAATAAGAGAGGGGGCATCGAGCCGCTGCTACCGAGCGTGGCGCGGCAGGTGTGAATACAACGAGAGAGGGCATCCCGCGGGATGCCCTCTCTGTCTATCCATGCCTGATGGTTGCCGAATACAGGCTGACGCGATTCTCCATCACATCGCTGTCGCTCACCGAGTTAGCGAATGGCGGCCCCCGCGGCTACCAGCAGCTCTTTCAAAATGGTGCGATGGCAGCGGGACTCCTGTTCGCAGTAACAGCCCACCGATAGGTTGGTGGTGTGGGAGAGGGCGGCCAGCAGCGCCAGATCATGCCTGGCGGCAGGTTGCGCCATCTCGGCCTTGTACTGTTTGCCAAACGCCGCCCACTGGGCGGGTGTCTCGGCTGCCTGCCCCAGCTTCATGGTCTCGCTGCTGGGGGCCAGGTTGGGAAACCAGACATCGTACCAATGCTGGCTGGCAAATTCGCTCTTGGGTACGCCGCGGGGCGGGCGGCGCACCGTGCCGATCCGCAGCCCCTCATCGGGCTGGCGCGGGCTGCCAAGGCGAACGATAGCGAGGGCCATGACAGCGGGTTACTTCTCTTCGGCCACTTTCAGCGCCTGCCCGTAGCAGATCACCTGTTTCAGGCAGCCCGGGGTGTCGCTGAACTCGGCGCATTTGTCGATGGTGACGCCGTTGCCACCCATGTCGGCTGCGCGGCGGCGGGCCAGGGTGCGCGCTTCACCGGCGTTGGGCACCGGCTGGTTGGCATCGGCCTGGCAGGATTCACCCTCAATGGTGCCAAGGTAGAGGTAGTTGAGGTCAGCCAGCTCATCCTGTTCATAGATGCGCACGCTACCGGGTTTGAAGTATTCGTCGAAGTTCTCTTTATCCAGATTGCTGTTGAAGGCGTAGTTGGCACAGCCGGAGGCAATCAGGGGCATCATCAGGATCAGGCGTTTCATCGTCTCGTATCTTGTGTCGGTGATGAGGACAGTAGAAATGCGCAGGCGCTCCATGTCGGCATCTTGTTGAATAATGAGGGGGACATTATAGGGGCCAGCCGCCTGCGGCGACCAGCCCCGTTTTGCGCCCGGTTGTCAGGGTGTGACCCCCATCAGCCTGATATCAAACCGGAGCCAGCCGCTGATAGAGGCTGCGGTAGTAATCATCCGCCAGCAGCTCGTTGTGAGGGGCGCAGAGGCGGATCTGCCCCTCTTCCATCAGGGCAATCCGGTCCATCTGCTCCATCCCCAGCAGGCGGTGGGAGATAAGCAGCAAGGTGCGATCTGCCCCAAGCTTGAACAGCAGATCCATGATCTCCCGCTCGGTCTGGCTATCGAGCCCTTCGGTCGGTTCGTCCAGCAGCCAGAGCGGCGCATCGTGCAGCAGGGCGCGGGCGATGCCGATACGGCGACGCTCGCCACCGGAGAGGGGGCGGCCGCCGTCACCGAGCCAGGCATCCAGACCCGCCTCATCTTCCAGCAGATTGGCCAGTCCGACCTGGGTCAGTACCGCAATCAGCTGCTCGTCAGTGGCGGTCGGGGCGGCCAGTTTGAGGTTGCCCCGCAAGGTATCGGCAAACAGATGCACCCGCTGGCTTACCACCGAGATGGAGGCGCGCAGCGCCCCTTCGCTGTAGTCGGTGAGCGGTTTGCCACCCAGCAGGATCTTGCCCGCTTGCGGGCTCCACTCCCGGGTCAGCAGCCCCATCAGGGTCGATTTGCCGCAGCCGGTCTGGCCCAGCAGCGCCAGCTTCTCACCGGCGTGCAGTTGCAGGGTGCAGCCACGCAGCACCGGCTGGGGGTTGCCGGGGTAGCCAAAATAGAGGTCATTGATCTGCAGCGCGCCAGCAGTGGCGTGGGTCTGTTCGTCGCCCCACACGGGGGCTTTTGCCTCTTGCAGGATCTCGTTCAGGCGGCGTGCCGAGGTGAGGCTGGTGGAGAGGTGCTGGAAAGCCCCCGCCAGCGGCATCAGTGCCTCGAAGCTTGCCAGGGTGGCAAAGACCATCAGTGCGGTAATGGGGTCGGGCGCAGCGCCCGCTACCCCATGACCGGCCAGCCAGAGCATCAGGGTCAGGGTCCAGCCGCTCAGCAGTTGCACCGAGAAGTTGGCCAGCCCGCTCACCTTGGCCATGCGGGCCTGCGCGGCAAGCAGAGCCTGTTCGGCTTGTTGCAGCTCAACCAGCGCCTTGGGGGCGGCGGCAAACATCTGCAGCTCGGCCTGACCATCCAGATAGTCCACCATCCGGGTACGCAGGGTTGATTTTTCCGCAATCAGCGCCTGACCGGGGCGACGGCCGAGGAAGTAGAACACCAGCGGCAGGGCGATCATGCCAAACAGCAGAATGGCACCCAGTGTGAGGGCGAGGCGGCTGTCGAAAAACGACAGGAAGAAGACCAGTCCGGCTGTGCTGAGCAGGGCCGCGCCTATGGGGGTGATCAGCCGCAGATAGACGTGGTCCATCGCATCGATGTCTGCCACCAGTCGGTTGAGCAGATCCGCCTGACGGAAACCGGCCAGGGTACCGGTGGAGAGCGGCGAGAGTTTTTGCCAGAACCAGACCCGCAACCGGGTCAGCACTCGGAAGGTTGCGTCGTGGCTCACTACCCGCTCACCCCAGCGACCGGCGGTACGGACGATGGAGAAGAAGCGCACGCCGCCTGCAGGGGTCATGTAGTTAAAGGCATGGGTCGTCGCAACGGTCATTCCCGCCACGGCTGCGGCGGAGAGGAACCAGCCGGAGAGGGAGAGCAGTCCCATGCCAGCGGCCAGGGTCACCAGCGCCAGCAGCAAACCAATGGTGAGGCTGAGCCAGTGTTGGCGATAGAGGCGCAGAAACGGCAACAGATCACTCATCGAGAGAACCTCCGGAACGTTGGGAGAGCAGGCGGGCAAAAGGCCCCTGCCCAGAATTAAGTTGCTGGAAGCTGCCTTGCTCCACCAGCTGGCCGCGGGCCAGCACCATTATCTTGTCCATCTTGGTGAGCTGATCGAGGCGGTGGGTGATCATCAGCAGGGTCTGGCCAGCCATCGCCTGCTCGAGGGTGGTCATGATGGCGCGCTCGGAGTGGCGATCCAGACTGGCGGTCGGCTCATCGAGCACCATCAGCTGGGTCGATTTGAGCAGGGTTCGCGCCAGTGCGAGGCGCTGGGCCTGACCGACCGAGAGGCCGCCCGCCTGATCGCCGACCGGATAGTCGAGCCCCTTCTCCATGGCAAATTCCCACGCCTGTGCCCGTTTCAGGGCATCTTCCAGCTCGGCATCGCTGGCCGTTGGCTTGGCCAGCAGCAGGTTGTCACGCAAGGAGGCGTGGAACAGCTGCGGGTTTTGCGAGAGCCAGCCTAACTGCAGGCGCCACTGGCTCATGTCGAGGGTGGCAAGCTCCTGCCCGTTGACCTTGAGCTCACCGCGATAGGGGGCAAAGCCGAGCAGGGCGTTGACCAGCGAGCTCTTGCCGGCGCCGCTGACGCCGATGAGGGCGGTGCGTGAACCGGCTTCCAGGGTGAAATCGATAGGGCCGACCAGCACCTTGCCCTCGGCGCTGAGCACTTCAAGGCCTTTGGCTTCTACCTTGACCGGGCTGTCGGCATGGAATGGCGCTGTGCCTGCGGCCGGTTCGCTCACTTCGGCTTCGAGGAATTCAAGCAGCTGTTCGGCTGCGCCGATGGCCTGCGCCTTGGCGTGGTAGTGGGCACCCAGTTCCCGCAGCGGGGCGTAGAACTCGGGGGCGAGAAACAGCACGAACAGGCCGGTAAAGAGGGTGACCTTGACCCCATAGCTACCAAAGTTCAGATGGTCGATATAAGAGAAGCCGAAGTAGACGGCGACCAGCGCCACTGAAATGGCGGCGAAGAACTCCAGCACTGCGGTGCTCAGAAACGCCAGGCGCAGCACCTCCATGGTGCGCTCGCGAAAATCTTCCGAGGCGTCGCGAATGGCGTCACCTTCCGCCTGGGTACGCATAAAGAGTTGCAGGGTACGCAGCCCTTTCAGCCGATCGAGGAAGTGGCCGGAGAGACGAGCCAGCGCCTGAAAATTGCGGCGGTTGGCATCGGCGGCGCCCACACCCACCAGGATCATAAAGATAGGGATGAGGGGGGCAGTGCCCAGCAGGATCAGGCCCGCCGCCCAGTTGACCGGGAACACGGCCACCAGAATGACCACCGGAATAAAGACGGCGATGGCCATCTGCGGCAGATAGCGGGAGAAGAAATCTTGCATGTTTTCAATCTGTTCCAGCAACAGGCTGGCCCAGCTACCGGCCGGACGGCGCTGGATATAAGCAGGGCCGAGACGGCTAAGGCGAGTGAGCACCAGCTGGCGGATGGTCTGGCGCACCGCGCTGCCCGCCTTGAAACTGGCCACTTCCCGGCCATAGGCCAGCGCTGCCTTGCAAAGCGTCACCAGCAGCAGGGTAATAAAGAGCGTGATGGATTGTTCAGGCGTTGAGCCTTCGATGATAAAGCCGTGCAACAGGGTCGCCAGCAGCCAGGCTTGCGCCACCATCAGAATGCCTTGGCCAAGGCCAAAAGCGATGGATATCGTGATCCAGCGGCGACCGTGACTCGATTGCTTGCGCAACCAGCCATAGAGACGTTTTTGCGTTTTTTTATCCATTACCACCATCCTCGCGTCGAGTGGCGCAAGACTATCCTTGCCGTTTGGCCTTGGCAACCTTGTAAATTATCTGTGTTGAAAATGTTTGATTGAAAAAGCAACCGTCTGTTCAATCCTTGTCCGAACAGATTGATTTATTGAAAAAAGTGGCAAAGGCGCCATTGCGCTCGGCGGCAAATGCATATAGTAGGAGCCCTGACGCGGGTGTAGTTCAATGGTAGAACGGTAGCTTCCCAAGCTGCATACGTGGGTTCGATTCCCATCACCCGCTCCAAATTTCAGATGCCAGGCGGGCATCGTATAATGGCTATTACCTCAGCCTTCCAAGCTGATGATGCGGGTTCGATTCCCGCTGCCCGCTCCAGCTTCAAAACAAAAAGCCCACTCCTGCGAGTGGGCTTTTTGTTTTTCATCTGTCTTGTGCGCCGTTCGACGTCACGCTCACGGTTTCTCGGCTTTTAAGGCAAATCGCAGAGACAGAAAAGGCGCTCGAGGCGCCTTTTCAGATCAACAGCGTAGCGGGAGCTTATTCCTGCTCCAGCTCACCACAGAAACGGTAGCCTTCGCCGTGGATGGTGGCGATGATCTCCGGAGTATCGTTGACGCTTTCGAAATGCTTGCGAATGCGACGGATGGTCACATCGACGGTACGGTCGTGGGGCTTGAGCTCACGGCCGGTCATCTTCTTCAGCAGCTCGGCACGGGTCTGGATCTGGCCCGGGTTTTCGCAGAAGTGCAGCATGGCGCGGAATTCGGAGCGCGGCAGCTTGAACATGTCGCCAGTCGGGCTGACCAGTGCGCGGCTGTTGATATCCAGCGCCCAGCCGTTGAACAGGTAGCGCTCAACCAGCTTCTTCTCTTCGCCACCGGCAGCCACGTTCATGGTGCGGCTCAGCAGGTTGCGGGCACGGATGGTCAGCTCGCGCGGGTTGAACGGCTTGGTGATGTAATCATCGGCGCCGATCTCCAGACCCAGGATCTTGTCCACTTCGTTGTCACGACCGGTCAGGAACATCAGGGCGATGTTGTCGTTCTCACGCAGCTCACGGGCCAGCAGCAGGCCGTTCTTGCCCGGCAGGTTGATGTCCATGATCACCAGATTGATGGTGTGGGAAGTGAGGGCCTGGTGCATTTCGTCGCCGTTGTTGGCTTCGAGCACGATGTAGCCTTCGGCTTCAAAAATGCTTTTCAGGGTATTGCGTGTGACCAGCTCGTCTTCGACGATCAGAATGTGTGGTGTTTGCATGAGTATTCCCAGATTCTTATCAGTTAATTATCTTAAATTTAACACTCTTTGGCGTTTCAAACCGATTTCCTGACTGATCCTGAAAATTTATTACGTCATCCTGGGTATGAGAGTCAGGTCGGAATATCGCGAATTAGGCATCAGTACCGGCAAGTATCCCTGTGCCACTTATAGGTTCCCGACAAGTCTGGTCGAGCAGAGCCTGGAAAGGTCGTCCATTACGAAAGTGGCCGCATTTTATCAGTTAACAGGAGCATAACAACACTCTTTGCCGTCAGATAGCAACTTTTTAACTCTGATTTGATATAGGTCAAACCCTGGTACAGCAGCATCATACTTGGCCTGAACCGGGTTTTCGCCCCTACAAAATGTAATGGAATGTAACATGTGATTGACATGAATTTGTGGGAAAACTACAAGAAAATCTGCTTTATCGCGCCATTTGAGCCACCAGACTGGTCTGCCTTTGCCATCATCACAGCCTGGAATCCGGCCAGCCAGTGGGTCACAGAACGACGCAATATGCGGCGGGAACGGGCTATGTGGCGCCATCTGACCGTGGATTTGCAGGTGCCCGTGGTGGGGCCATTTTGGGGATCTGACCCGGACGAACGCTGGCAGGAGTCATCGCTGGCGGTGGCGCTATCTCTGCCACAAGCCCGTCAGCTGGCTGCCCGTTTTGGCCAGAATGCTCTCTACTGGGTGGAGGATGGCCAGCTCTGGCTGACACCAGTATTGATGGATAAATCAGCAGTTTATCTGGGCAATATTGAATCCTTCTGGATTGCCAGAAACCTTGCCTGATGAAAGAATGAACACCTTCATGTATCTGAAAGGAATCAAATCATGCTGGATCTCCTGCCCGACCTCTGCGATCAACATGGCGACTTGCTGCAAGTGGCCGACCCGGTGTTTCAGGATTTTGGCGGCAAGGCCATCTTCTATGGTCGCGCCGTAACGCTCTCCTGTTATGAAGACAACAGTCTGGTGCGGGATCTGGTGACCCGCCCCGGTCACGGCAAGGTGATGGTGATCGACGGCGGCGGCTCGCTGCGCCGTGCGCTGCTTGGCGATCAACTGGCGGTCAAGGCGGTGGAGCAGGGGTGGGAGGGGATCCTGATCCACGGCGCGGCGCGGGATGTGGGCACCCTGGCGACATTGGCGCTCGGGGTCAAGGCGCTGGCGGCCTGTCCGGTCAAGACCGAGAAGCGGGGATTGGGTGAGCTGGGGGCCGTGGTCAGCTTTGCCGGGGTGACCATCCACGAAGGGGATTACGTCTATGCGGATCGCAACGGCGTGGTGGTGAGTGCCACGCCGCTGATCTGATTCAGAAGTTGAAACCGACCCCCAGGCTCAGCGCCTGATCGGCTGTGATGGCGCTGACCCCGTAGTTGGCGGTGAGGGAGAGTCTCGGTGTCAGCAGCAGGTTGGAGTTGAGCTCCAGCAGGGTGCTGGCCTTGTTGAGATCAAGATGCTTGATCTGGCTGCCGATATTGAATGCCGGAGAGAGCTGGTAGCGTATCCCCGAACTCATATTGAAACCGGATGTGCGATTTTGATCCGCCACCGCCGGGCCCGCTTCCATAAAGAGGGTCACATCATCCACCACCGGATATTGATAGCCGCTATTGACCAGCCAGAGATCAAAACTGTCGCTGTGATGGCTATGGCCATTGAGCAGCACACCCGAGTAACTTTTGACATAGAGAGACGGGTTGGATTGCGGCTGAACCACTGCCCAGTCGGCGGCCTGTGCGGCCATGCTGGCGCAGGTTGCAAGCAGTGTGATGATGAGTGATTTGACCATTCGTTTCCCCTCCCTGGGTCCGGAACTGAGCCTAAGCATGGCACATGCCAGCTGGTAGTAAAGTGAAGCGAGATCACAATAAAATCCTTTGGCATGGGCGTCAGCCATGTTAAACAGGCTGCCGTATTGATGGCTCTAATCATTAAGAGGTGAATCCATGAACAAGAAACTGACTCTGCTGGCCGCGCTGGCACTGGGAGGCTGCGCAATGGCAACAGGTTCCAGCATGGCTCAACTGCAAGCATCCAGCTGGCAGCTGCAAGGCGCCACCGGCGATACCTTCACCCTGCAAGTGGTCGACGGCAAGGTGGCGGGCAAGGGCGGCTGCAACCGCTATTTTGGCGGTATCACCAAGCAGGGTGACGGTGTCTTGACGCTGGGCGCCATGGGCTCCACTCGCATGATGTGCATCGGCGACGCCATGAACAAAGAGACCGAGTTCCTGCAAAAGCTGGAGAAGGTGGCAACCTACTCCATCAACGGCAACCAGCTGACTCTGAGCGATGCCAACAAGGCGGCCCTGCTCACCTTCAACGCTGTGCCAGCTGCCAAATAAGGCACGCGTTCGTCTGATTGCCCCGACAGCGCTGACTGTGCTGGCGGGTCAAACGCTCTGATACGCCCTCCCTCTGGAGGGCGTCTGTTTATCTGCAATGAACCCTGTGTGGTCGTCCGCTACTGTTGTTCACTCGTCGCCCCCTTTCTGCCTGGTTTGATGTCAGCACCTCGTATCTTCGCTTCGGTACGCATCTTGATCATTTCGATAATTCTTGTATAGTTGAAATGAAAAGGTCGCACCAAGGGGAATGAAGATGAACAAAGAGATGGCCACCAAGGTCTTTGAATCGCTGGCATCCGGCATCCGGCTCGATGTATGGCGGCTGCTGGTGAAGGCCGGGCTGGAGGGGCGGGTCGCCGGTGAACTGGCCAGCGAGCTCGATATTGCCCCCAATACCCTCTCGTTTCACCTCAAGGCGATGCTCAACACCGGTCTGCTGTCGGTGGAGCAGGAGGGGCGCTTTCTGCGCTACCGCGCCAATATTCCCCTGATGCTGGATGTGATCGCCTACCTTACCGAGGAGTGCTGCGCCGGTCATCCCGAGGCGTGCGGCGTGATGCGTGCCGAGTCAGCCTGCTCCCCCCATGTTCTGCCTGCGCAGCCCTGCTGCAACAAGGAGTAATGCCATGTCCTCCATTCAGATTTTTGATCCCGCCCTCTGCTGCTCCAGCGGTGTCTGCGGTACCGAGGTTGATCAGGCACTGGTCACCTTCGCAGCCGACCTTGCCTGGGCCAAGGAGCAGGGAGTGGCCATCGAGCGTTTCAATCTGGCCCAGCAGCCGATGCAATTTGCCGAGACACCTGCCGTCAGCGCTTTTCTGACCCACGCCGGGGAGGAGGGGTTGCCACTGGTGCTGGTGGAAGGGCAGGTGGTGTTGACCGGCCGTTATCCGAGCCGCAGCGAGCTGGCCCGTTATGCCGGGCTGCCTGCGCCACAAGCGGCAATCAAGGGGAGCGTCAAGGGCGGCTGCTGCTCCGGCAGCGGTTGCTGCTGAGTCGCGCCGCACCATTCGGGAGAGGCTATGTACCATTTTCTGACCAATCCACCGCCGTTTCTCTTTTTCACCGGCAAGGGCGGGGTGGGCAAGACCTCGCTAGCCTGCGCCAGTGCGGTGGCTCTCTGTGATATTGGCAAGCGGGTGCTGCTGGTGAGCACCGACCCTGCCTCCAACGTGGGGCAGGTGTTTGCCACCGAGATCGGCAATCGCGTCACCACCATCGCCGCTGTGTCCGGTTTGTCGGCGCTGGAGATAGATCCCCCCGCGGCGGCCAAAGCTTATCGGGAGCGGATTGTCGGGCCGGTGCGCGGCAAGTTGCCCGAGAGCGTGGTGCGCAGCATCGAGGAGCAGCTCTCCGGCGCCTGCACCACCGAGATCGCCGCCTTCGACGAGTTCACCGCCCTGCTGACCGACCAAACACTGCTGGCCGAGTATGACCACATCGTCTTTGATACGGCCCCAACCGGTCACACCATCCGGCTGCTGCAACTGCCGGGCGCCTGGAGCGAATTTCTGGAGCAGGGCAAGGGGGATGCCTCCTGCCTTGGTCCGCTGGCGGGGCTGGAGAAGCAGCGCAGCCAGTATGCCGACGCGGTCGCCGCGCTGGCAGATGCTGCCCGCACCCGTCTGGTGCTGGTGGCGCGGGCCCAGCAATCCACTCTGCGGGAAGTGGCTCGCACCCACGAGGAGCTGGCCGCCATCGGCTTGTTGAACCAGCAACTGGTGATCAATGGCCTCTTCCCCGAGGGGGCTATTGCCGGAGATCCGCTGGCAATGGCGCTCTGGCAGCGCGAGCAACAGGCTCTCGCCCAGATGCCGCAGGGGATAAAGGGGCTGGCGCAGGATCATATCCCGCTGCTGGCCACCAATCTGGTGGGGCTCGACAGTTTGCGCCAGCTGCTGCAACCACAGGATGCTGGTGCGCAGGTATCACTGGCAACGTCAGCCCATCTGCCAGCCCAGCCCGAGTTGAGTTCGCTGGTGGACGAGCTGGCCGCCGATGGTCACGGCCTCATCATGCTGATGGGCAAGGGCGGGGTGGGCAAAACCACGCTGGCGGCCGCCGTGGCGGTGGAGCTGGCGAGCCGCGGCCTGCCGGTGCACCTAACCACCTCGGATCCCGCCGCGCACCTGAGCGAGACGCTGGCAGCTAGTCTGCCCCATCTTGAGGTGAGCCGCATCGACCCCCACGCCGAGACCGAGCGTTACCGCGCTCAGGTGCTGGCCACCAAGGGGGCGGCCCTGGACGAGCAGGGGCGAGCACTGCTGGAGGAGGATTTGCGCTCCCCCTGTACCGAGGAGATTGCCGTGTTTCAGGCCTTTTCCCGCATCATTCGCGAGGCGGGCAAGCGTTTCGTGGTGATGGATACCGCCCCTACCGGCCACACCCTGCTGCTGCTCGATGCCACCGGCGCCTACCACAGGGAGATCGCTCGCCAGATGGGAAGCAAGGGGCTGCACTTCACCACCCCCATGATGCAGTTGCAGGATCCCAAACAGACCAAGGTGCTGATTGTGACGCTGCCCGAGCCCACGCCAGTGCAGGAGGCGGCCAATCTGCAGGCCGATCTGCGCCGGGCCGGCATCGAGCCCTGGGGCTGGCTTATCAACCACAGCTTGCAGCAAGCCGCGGTCAGCTCGCCGCTGCTGCAACTGCGGGCCGAGCGCCAGTTGTCCCATATCGAGGCGGTCGAGCAGCAACACGCCAGCCGCTTCGCCGTGGTGCCGCTGCTCGCCGAGGAGCCGGTGGGGCCCGATGCCCTGCGCCGTCTCTGCCAGCACCATTGAGTCGCCGCCTCGGCCTGCTGCCGGGGCGGCTTGAATATGCCGTTACTTGTTATAAACCCGTGTTTTGAACCAATAGAAGATGCGAAATTGCGCCGCATCGGGAGCTGTGATGTCTGCAACATGTGATGCCAAGGCCGTGCCTGCCATCGGCTTTTTTGAACGTTATCTGACCGCCTGGGTCGCCCTCTGCATTCTGGTGGGGATTGGCCTCGGGCAGGGTTTGCCGGATCTCTTCAAGGCGATCGGTGCCATGGAGGTGGCCAAGGTCAACCTGCCGGTGGGGCTGCTAATCTGGGTGATGATCATCCCCATGCTGCTCAAGATCGATTTTGGCGCCCTGCATCAGGTGAAGGGCCACATGAAGGGTATTGGGGTCACCCTCTTTATCAACTGGCTGGTCAAACCCTTCTCCATGGCCTTCCTCGGCTGGCTCTTTATCCGCGTGCTGTTTGCTGACTGGCTGCCGGCGGATCAACTCGACAGTTACGTAGCGGGTCTGATCCTGCTGGCGGCGGCTCCCTGCACCGCCATGGTGTTTGTCTGGAGTCGCCTCACCAACGGCGATCCCTACTTCACCCTGTCGCAGGTGGCGGTGAACGACCTCATCATGGTGTTTGCTTTTGCCCCGCTGGTGGCGCTGCTGCTCGGGGTCTCCAGCATCATAGTGCCGTGGGATACCCTGCTCACTTCTGTGGTGCTCTATATCGTCATCCCGGTGATCATCGCCCAGCTGCTGCGCAAGGCTTTGCTGAAAAAGGGTGAGGCCCATTTTGACGGCGTCATGACCCGCATCCAGCCCTGGTCGGTGGCGGCCCTGCTGCTCACTCTGGTGCTGCTGTTCGCCTTTCAGGGCAACGCCATCATTGAGCAACCGCTGGTTATCGCCCTGTTGGCGGTGCCCATTCTGATCCAGGTGCTGTTCAACTCCGGGCTGGCTTACTGGCTTAACCGCAAGGTGGGGGAGAAGCACTCGGTCGCCTGTCCTTCAGCCCTGATCGGCGCCTCCAACTTCTTTGAGTTGGCGGTGGCCGCCGCCATCAGTCTGTTCGGCTTTCACTCCGGCGCGGCGCTCGCCACCGTGGTCGGGGTGCTGATCGAGGTGCCGGTCATGCTGCTGGTGGTGCGGGTGGTTAACGCCAGCAAACCCTGGTACGAAGCTGGGCTGGGCCGTTAACTGATGGCCGCTAACAGATGGCCGCGAACTGATGCTATCCATTTTCTATTCACTTGATTAATGAGAGACACGCAAATGAGTGCAATCACCATCTATCACAACCCGGAATGTGGTACCTCCCGCAACACCCTGGAGCTGATCCGCAACAGCGGCGTGGAACCCACAGTCATCCACTATCTGGAGACGCCCCCCTCCCGTGACCAGCTGGTGGCGCTGATCGCCGCCATGGACATGCCGGTGCGCGATCTGCTGCGCAAGAACGTGCCCCCCTACGAGGCGCTCGGTCTGGCGGAAGATCGTTTCAGCGATGATGAACTGATCGATGCCATGCTGGCCCACCCTATCCTCATCAACCGGCCTATCGTGGTCACCCCCCTCGGTACCAAACTGTGCCGTCCGTCGGAAGTGGTGCTCGATATTCTGCCCGATCAGCAAAAAGGGGCCTTCGCCAAGGAAGATGGCGAGCAGGTGGTGGACGCGAGCGGCAAGCGCCTCAAGTAATCATCTGAGTGCTCAAGTACGGATTGAAACAGGGCCAGCTTCACGCTGGTCCTGTTTCGTTGTGTGAACAAGTTGAAAAAGTTATTCCGGCCAATCGTTTTACCGCTTTTTCTGTGACGATGATCACTGTACCATCGCCGCCCGACCTGCCACCCGGCCGCATCTCCCCCTGCGACGGCGCTGGCGTCACCCGATACATGCTGTCACCCGGAACGTGAATGACCCCAGGATGGGACCCGCCACTAACCTGTAGGTTTGTGGTCTGCGTGTCGCGTGGGTCGGCACCTCTCCCGCCGGATCGCCCGCGACGCCTGTCTGCAGACTTGCCATATGAAACTCCTCTCTTCATAGGTGCAAGATGACACTGTTATTGAGTCTGGTCGGTATGCTGGCCCTGATGTTTATCGCCTGGTTGGCGAGTGAAAACCGCCGAGCCATCCGCTGGCGAACCGTGCTGGGTGCGCTCGCCCTGCAAACCGGTTTTGCTGCGCTGGTGCTATATTTCCCCCCGGACAAATCATGCTCGGTGCCATGAGCAATGGCGTCTCCGCCCTGCTCGGCTTTGCCGACAGCGGCATCCGTTTCGTGTTTGGCGATCTCGCCAGCAACGGCTTTATCTTCGCCGTGCGGGTGCTGCCGCTGGTGATCTTTATCAGCGCGCTGATTGCAGTGCTCTACCACTTCGGCATTATGCAGTGGGTGATCCGGGTATTGGGCGGTGCCATTCATCGTCTGCTTGGCACCAGCCGCGCCGAATCTCTGGTGGCCACCGGCAATATCTTCCTGTCGCAAGGGGAGTCGCCGCTGCTGATCCGTCCCTTCCTCGCTGGGATGACTCGCTCCGAGCTCTTCGCGGTGATGACCTGCGGCATGGCCTCGGTGGCGGGCTCGGTGCTGGGCGGTTACGCCGGTCTTGGTGTGGATTTGAAATACCTGATTGCCGCCTCCTTTATGGCGGCGCCGGGTGGCCTGCTGATGGCTAAACTGCTGGTGCCGGAGCAGCAGCAGGTAAGCGATCAGACCGAGATCACCCTCGACAAGAGCGACTACAGCAACGCCATCGACGCACTGGCGGGCGGCGCCATGGGCGGCATGAAGATCGCGGTGGCCATCGGCACCATCCTGCTCGCCTTTGTCAGCGTCATCACCATGATCAACGCCGGTCTCACCACCGTCGGCGAGTGGTTCGGCTGGGCCGATCTCTCCCTGCAGCAGCTGCTTGGCTATCTGTTTGCCCCGGTGGCCTGGCTGATTGGCGTGCCCGCCAGCGAGATGATGGCGGCAGGCTCCCTGATTGGTCAGAAGGTGATCATGAACGAGTTCGTCGCCTATCTGGACTTTGCCAATATCAAGGCGGATCTGAGCGCCCATACCCAGATCATCATCACCTTTGCGCTGTGCGGTTTTGCCAATCTGGGCTCCATTGCGGTGCAGCTTGGCTCCATCGGCACCATGGCGCCGGAGCGCCGTCACGATGTGGCCAATATGGGCTTCAAGGCGGTGTTGGCGGCGACCCTGGCCAACCTGATGAGCGCCACCCTGGCCGGGATCTTTGTCTCCCTCTGATGAGATAAAACGAGGCTGCGCCAGTAAAAAAGCGCCCGCCCCATGTGGGGCGGGCGCTTTGCTTTATGGGCAGGGTGCTAGCGAGTGTTCGCTTCCCCCAGCCGTGGGTTGAGGGAGAGGATACGGGTCTTGCTGACCCGGTGGCGATAGATCTCTCGCAGATAGAGCAGCGCCTTTTTCACCGATTCACGGCTGAGGCGAATATCGTTGATGGAGACGAACTTCTCCTTCTCGCGGATAAGCTCCCGATATTTCTTCTCATACATGGGCTTGATGGCGTACCAGTTGGTATCGAGGATCTTGGCCGGGTTCTCGAACTCGTTGAGCATGCTGTCGAGCAGCGCATCGTTCCACTCCTCATTGCAGATCATCTCGATCACCGCCTTGTCCAGATGCTCATCGAAGCGATAGTGATCCTTGGCAAAGCAGCGCTTGATAAAGGCCACGATCAGGGTCAGGAAGTCATCGCTCAGGCAGGGGCTCTTGACGATCAGGGTGGTGAGGGAGATGTTGGCCGACGCCCCGATGACCAGCGCATACCGCTTGAGGGTGGTATTGGGGAAGAGCCCGTTGAGGTGAGACTTGAGCCGGTTGAGATCCATATAGGAGAGCTTGTACTCCTTGGGCAGGGAGATGATCGACACCACAGAGGAGCAGTTCTTGAAGAAGTGCAGCTCGTTGAGGTGGGCCGGGTCATGGCCACTTTTCACATAGTCGTCCAGATACTCCCGATAGTTGCCCGCCTCGATGGGCAGCAGACTGATCCCCTCGATGGCCTGGGTCATCTTGTTGAAGTGGGGCAGCTCGATGGAACGGGTGAAGAGATCGTCCACATTGAGCCCATCCTCCTTGTCAAACAGGCCGCCGGGGGGTGAGATGGACTCGGCATACGCCACCGCCACCGGCCCCGCCAGACTCATAAAGAGGTCGTTGGCATCGAGTCGAATGGTCTCGCTGATGTCGATGCCCGCCCGGCGAAAGTAGTTCTCGTCGTAGTCTGTGGTGACGGCCTGGGCGGTAAGAATGTTGAAGATCTGCTGTGAGATGTATTGGTTGGCGTACTTCTCCATGGTGTTGACGTCAACATGCTGGATCTCGCCATCGTCGCTCTCTTCGGCGTAGCGCATGATGTCGTTGGAGATCAGCATCATGGCATTCCAGGGCCTGATCCGCTTGAGCATGCTGGCATCGCACGCCTGCTCGTTGTCGAAGTGATAGGAGAAGTCCCACTCCTCGGCCAGATACTTGCACAGCAAACGCCCCGCGTTGATGTGCAACGCTTCCGAGATCTCGATACCCCGATCACAGATGTTGGGCAGGATACAGATGCCGCTGGTGAAGATGGGATCGAACATGAAGTGCTCCCCGAGGGAGAGGTGCTCCTCCTCTTCTGATGGGGGCGAAAAGGTCTTGCTCATGTAGGAGTACTGCTGGGCCAGCCCGAACTCGGAGGCCATGCCGGAGCCGGTGCCGCCCCCGGCACTGAAGATGTAGAAATAGAGGCGGGACTGGTTGGCCTTGATGCCGCAGGAGTCCACCAGATAGGTATGAATGGCCTGCCACTCGGAGTTGGCGAAGTAGTGGGGGCTTTTGTTGAGGATGATCTTGGCCAGATACTGGCCAAGGATGGGGGCGTTACCTGCGCCCCCCGCATGGATCTCCGACAAGTCCATCACCCGCATCTTGGCGTAATCACGCAATGAGCCACCTTCGCCGCTGCGATTGGAGTGGCGGATGCGGCCATCGATGTCCTTATCCAGATCCCCCAGCATCACCATGGGCTCGATCAGAAAGACCGGCCGGGCCCCGTTGTTTGGCAGCCGCAGGTTGCGCCGGATCCAGCTTACCGGACCAAACTCCTTCTCCCGCTTTCGTTGCTCTTCACTGTTGAACTCATTGAGATAAAAGCTGCGGGCGTTGTAGACCAGCGAGGCGACATCCTGCGCTATGTTGGAGCCGCAGCGTCCCAGCCCCACCAGACAGACGGACGGAAAGTTGTGGGGTACGGTGGCGCCCGTTTCACTCTCTCCGATGGCGGCCGGAAACACCGCGTGGCGCAGCTGTTCCAGATTGGCAAGAATGCGGGCCAGATCCCCTTCGGTGTAGTAGAGGTAACGGTTGCCTGCGTCCTGCTCATCATCCGTGCTGATAGGTAGCAGATCGATATGCTCGGTCATGAAAAAAGATCCCTCTTGGCGGCGAATGTATATAAATCAGCAGCTTTGGACTGCCCGCTAACTCTAGATGATAAAAAGCGGGGGCGCGGTGAGCGGAGGGCGAGAGTTGTGACTGTGTGATCATGGGCACAGCAACGCACCGTAAATCTGCCGGGACTCCTCAATGGACGGATGGGGCAACGGCGCCCCATTCCCCTGAAAAGGGGGACGACCACACTCAACAACATGTTGATCGTGCGCCGGATTATCCCGCTCGGAACGGCCTGTTTCCCTTGCGCTGGCGTGGTGGCGCACACATGAAAAAGAATTTTTAGATTGGTTTTCGCACTTCCAATCGATTATTTGATTGGTCAGTAACGGCATTAGCGGTGTCAGATTAGGGGAGCAGGTTGGCCAACGCGCCGTCAGCCAGTCTTTACGCGGTCACACAAGGAGACACTCTGATGGAAACACTTGACCAGAAAATCGACACCATGCGAGAAGCATTTATGCAGCAGGAGCGCAAACAGGCCCACGACAAGTGGCAAGCCAGGGTCGAAGAGCTGCTACAGATACGGGGTGAGGAGAGACAACCGGAGGAGCAGGAAGAGTAGTGCTCGCTCCCGGGCGAAAGTTGAGGTAGCGAACGCTTCGTATCGGCTACCCGTTATCTACCACCGATAAAAAAACCACCGACCTTTTGCAGGTCGGTGGTTTTTTTTACGGATAGTAGCTGATTGGGTGCCCTGACTTCCGGGCCGAGCAATGGGGTCACATCCAGGGGCGTAGGGGCGCGGCTACTTCGAATGGGTGACGGGCTCTTCGGAGAGCAACTCGTTGACGAATCCAACTGCTAAATGAATATTGGACTCCATCTTGTCGCCATCTACCGCATTCTCTTTCCACGATTCGGGGGCTTCGGGGTGTGGCCCGGAAACGGCCACCTTGCCTTTGCCATATGAGCTGATCAACGCGGCAATATGGTGGTTTTGAAAATGGGCGATGACCTTGACCTGCTCGGGGCTTGGCACCGGCGTAAATTGCGGGCCGGCCTGGTAATACATCTGGCGCTCTTCACCAAGCCAGCTGATCGGGAAGATCCTGGCGCTAAAGTCGCCGTCATAATCATCGGATGTCGCAGGAACAAGGCCCAGCGCCGGCACAAAGCCCTCTTCTTCAGACCAGCCGGTGGATGCCACAAAGGCACCCCCACAGATCCCGAGGTAGCGGCCGCCGTTCTGCAAATAGGTTTTTAACGCCGAACGAGCGTCCGCGGTGAAGGCGTTGAGGAGCGGCTCAACATCGTCCTCTGTGCCGCCAACGATAAACACCCTGGCATTATCGAGCTCTGCAGGCAGCTCCCCGATATTGGAGAGATACCTGACCGGCAAGCCCACCTGCCTGACCACATCCGCAATCGCTTTGGTGCTATCCCTATCAGAAACCGGCCCGTTATAGATCAGCGCGTACGGCTCTTGCTGCGGCTGCGCAGAGGCGGCCTCTGCCATGCATCCTGTCATTAACCAAAGGCTGATAACGCTCGCAATCAGCCTGATGCTTTTTGATACATTCATCGCTGCCACTGTCCCTGTGATGTGAATCGAAGAGACTACTTATCACGATCCCGTTCTGTATGTCAGCCGCTGTTAAATGAACATTTCAAGTTAATGCGCCAACGCTGATTGGGCCTGCGTTCGACACACAACGAACGAGCCAATACAGAGGGACAAACCACAGGATTTCGGCCCCTGCTTCGGAGCGCGTGCAACAGCTTTCCTGTGTGACGCCTCTTCTGGCTGATGGCTAAGGATTTGAGGGGGAATACAGCAACATAAGAGGGGGCACTTCACCTTCACTTCACCGAGCGGGGGTAGGGTAGGCTCACGTTTTCAGTTGGAGCTTCACTCTATGCCCACCATAGTCACCCACGCCGCCGTGCCTCTCTGCCTTGGGCTCGGGCTTGGCAGCCGGATTATCCCGCCCCGCCTGCTGCTGGCTGGGGTTGCCATCGCCATGCTGCCCGATGCCGACGTGCTGGCCTTTAAACTGGGGGTCGCCTACGGCCATGTCTTTGGCCACCGCGGCTTTACCCACTCCCTGCTGTTTGCCTTTGCCCTGCCCACACTGGCCATGCTGTTTCACCGCCAATTTCGGGCCAGCGCCGCCACCGTCTGGTCGTTTCTGCTGGTCTCTCTGCTCTCCCATATCCTGCTCGATTCCCTCACCACCGGCGGCAAGGGGGTTGGCTGGCTCTGGCCGTGGCGTGATGAGCGCTTCTTTGCCCCCTGGCAGGTGATCCGGGTCGCCCCCTTCAAGCTGGAGGCCTATCTCACTGCCCGAGGTGAAGCGGTGATCCTCTCCGAGCTCTACTGGGTCTGGCTGCCGGGGGTTGTGCTGATGCTGATCTTGATGGGATGGCGGGTGTGGGGGAGGTAGGAGTGAGATTGCAAGGGGGAATATATCTGTACAAAATAGATATGGTCTTTGTATTGGAGTTCTTGTTAATGGACTTCGCATGAAATCAATCTTATTTCATTTTCGGCACCATATTGGTATTTTTTATGCATTGTCTGTAGGGGGGTTAGAAACCATAATTTTTCCGCGCATTGGTCTAGGTATTTTTGAATTATCTAGATTTAATATCATACCCTTCTATGCTAAAGATTTATTGGTCGATATAGGTGCTATATTGCTGTTATGTCATACCCCATAGCGATAGTGATCATGTTGATTTTTTTCGCCATAAATACATCAGATTACAGCATGAACCAGCTCGCTATTAATCGCTTTATAAATTTCAATTTATAAGCAAGAGGCCAGTATAAACTGGCCTCTTTCATATTTTTGAAATCATGCCTCTTCAATGTGTTTTGACCTCCAGTCCGTCAGCTCCACGCGACGATTAAAATATTTACCTCCACGGTTATAGGCGCGGGCGTTTTGATTATTATCAACATGGCTGAGAACAGCCTTGATCGAGTAGTAGTACAGTAGGGTAGTTGCCGAGCCCCATTTTTGTACACTTTTCGTCTTCTGGCCTGATAAATCGGTACGACCAAACGGGCGTTGTTACATTTTAATATCATGTGTGATCGCTGGCAATAAAGACACAAATGTCATTAGCGGCCTAAAAGGTGATCTGTTTTGTTTTTTTTGAATTTGTCAATAGTAGTTTTTTTAAATGTATTTTTTTTAGGTAAATCAGGTGGTTGATTTCTTTAGGGCAAAAAAGCAGACTGTGTCGGACTCATTTAAAGAGGTATTTAATAATGAATAAAGCTAAATCTACACTATTACTCGCGGCCATTTCTGTTTCTGTGTCTGTTTCAGCTACAGACGTAAAATGGTCAGATATGGCTCTTTACTCACTCTCCCAGAACAAAACCATCAACCTGGATAGTCCAGAAATCCAGAATGACATGGTCATGATTGCGGAGCCCGCTTTCTACGAAAAAAACAAGAACGATGAGTTCGCCATGGAGGAAAAGAAAGCTTCTTCCATTGCGAAGGCTAAAAAGCAGATCGCTGAATTCGATCCGAATAAAATCTATACCTACGATGTGCCTTTCAAGGTTGGCAAATACAACTTTGAGACATCAACCTTTAATGTGATTTTGCAGACTGAGGCTCGGGGCGTTGATCTCAGCACCCCTGTGAATTTACCAATCCCGATGAGCGGATACATTCGCAAGACCTCCTATGATGATTTCAATGCCTCCATTAAAGGTCGCTACTTCGATGGTTCGTTCGATTTGTTCTTCATCAACCCGATGGACATCAAGCCGATCAGCATGAAGGTCGAAGATGCCAAGGCATTCTCCAAGGCCAAGGGTGATGATAATGTTATTTATGCTCGCATCAGCTACGTTCTTCGTGATGCAGGAAAAGAATACCTTGACCTCAAGGCTTACGGCCAGATCACCAAGATGGAATACTTCACGGATAGCGACTACAAGAAAAAGGCTGCTGAGCAAGTAATTGAGCGCCCTCTTCTGACCATCAACACAGATCCGAAGACCATTGCGTTTGTAACCAAGTCTGAATTCTCTTACTTTGGCAAGCCGATCTACCAGAGTCAAAAGCAAGTTTCTGCTGGAACTCTCCACCCTGAACGGTCAACTGTCCGCTCTAATAACGAGCCTTACTTTGACAGTGTTGATGGTGATAACCCCAAATATTTCAATCTTTACCTGAAACAGGAAGCTGAATCTGTTATCAACAAATTTGGCATTGGCTACATCATTGTCTCAACCACAGTAACCAAGCCGAAAGTTGATGCCCAGGGTAAAATTGGTGAGAAGGCAAAGCAATATCGTGGAGGTTCAGTTGCAGAAAATGCCGAGACGGCTTATGACTACAAGTTTGTAGTTGTTGATAACGTAAACGACTTCAAAGACATTGCGGTTGAATCCAAGCCTTATGGTGATGACAGCATGACAGTAAAAGGTGTTGTAAGCTTGTTGAAAACTCAATAAGTATTGTTCATCTGTTAAAAATATTTCACTTTTACATGGTCTAAACTTTAATTTTTACAGGATTTTATGACTAAAATTAAAAGTTCTGAAGCGTGGCTTATTGCGGGGCAGCTTCTCACCGTTAACTTATCAATATGGGTTTTTATTGGGCTAATCTCTGGAGGTTTATTCGCTTTTATATTTAGTAGTGGTATGGCTTTTGGTGTAGGCTGTTTTGCTGTGCCAATAGTGTCTATATGTATCATGACAAAGAAACATATTATGCGCTACAATAATGGCATCGACTATATGACTAGTGCTGTGAAAGAAAAATTACAGAATGTAGATTATTACAGTGTAAGTCCATTTGGTGCTATTGGTGTTGATGCTAAGCATAAAAAAATAGCCATAATAAATGGCGAGCCAGCGTCATCAAAATTTGATAGTACTATTATTATAGAGCCATCTAAGATAAAAACGTACCGTGCATTCTCTCCTGCCCATAGTACATGGGATAGTTGTGGTGCAGGAGTAATGGAGAGCTCAGAAATTGCTAGAAAAAACTCAGCATCTAAAATTAATGCGGCTAAAAAAACAGGTATTTATTTTGACTTAGATGATGTCACTTTACCTCAAGCAATAGCAATAATGCAGTATGAAAATGCTGAGAAATGGATGTTGATTATTGAGAAAATATTGAATGGAACACTAGATACACAGCCGTCTCCAATGTATTATCCACCTCAATAATATTTGGTGAAATATATTTCACATAGTCTTGTCTATAGTGTGTATTAGCTTATTGGTTAATGCACACTTTCTTTTTTAAGTCTACTTTTATACATATTTGAATCTTGTGGGAAATTAGTGGTGGCATTATTGGATTCTCTTTTTACGCTTTAAAAATTACCATTTCAATGTGTTCTGACCACCCAGTCCATCAACTCCACGCGACGATTAAAGTGTTTACCACCACGATTATAGACGCGGGCGGTATCATTCTTATCAACATGGCTGAGAACTGCCTTACATTGTCAAGATAATTTGACTTTATTTAAAATATCTAATTATCCAGTGGTTATGTCGTTTTTTTGGGTTGTTTTGGATAAAAAACCAGCAAAAAGGCTTAATGCCAGTCAGTTAAGCACTTTTATGGCTAAATATTCGAGATGTTGAATATCATAAAGTAGCTCCATGATTAAAGAGTCAATTTAGCTCCAACCCTTGCCCTGACTGGCATGCAATAAAAAGAGGGAGGCATCATGCCTCCCTCACTCGTTAGCCCTTATACCCCGCGGGTTGGGACTCAAATTCTCTTAACTGACTTGCATTAAGCCAAAAGGCTGGGCTTTGGTATGTGTCACCCTCACCCTGACCCTCTCCCAAGGGGAGAGGGGACAAAGACGCTGGGAGCGGCAACAAGCAGGAAATAGAAAGGGAGCCTATCAGGCTCCCTTTCCTCAGAAACGGCCAATGGCATGTGATCCATGCCGCCTTAACGATTGGTCGCCGCCTTCATCCCTTCCACAAACTCTTTCAGGCGAGTGAGCATATGCTCCGGATTCTGGTGGTGGGTCTCGATGATCTTCACCACGGCGGAGCCGGAGATGGCACCGGCGGCGCCAGCGGCGATGGCTTCACGCACCTGAGCCGGTTCGCTGATGCCAAAGCCGAGCAGGGCGGGGGGGGCGTTGAACTCGCGCAGGGTATTGATCAGCCCCTCCACCGGCATGCCGGCCTTGGTCTCGGCACCGGTGACGCCAGCGCGGCTCACCAGATAGGTGTAACCATTGCCGAGCTCCGCCACCTGTTTCAGGGTTTCGGCATCGCCATTGGGCGGGGCGATAAAGATGCTGTCGATACCGAACTTGTCGGCAGCCGCCTTGTAGGGGGCGCACATCTGCACCGGCACGTCGGCGACCAGCACCGAATCCACGCCAGCTTGCTGGCACTTCTCGTAGAAGCCGTCAATTTTGCGCACATAGACGAGATTCGCGTAGACCAGCAGGCCAATGGGCAGTTGCGGGTACTTGGCGCGGATGCGGCTGAGCAGCTCGAAGCAGTCATCCGGGGTGGTGTGGCTGGCAAATGCGCGCAGGGCGGCGCCTTGAATGGTGGGGCCGTCCGCCACTGGATCGGAGAAGGGAATGCCGAGCTCAAGTGCATCGGCGCCCCCTTCTACCAGCGCATCGACGATGGCTAGCGACAATTCGGGGGTGGGGTCACCCAGCATCACGAACGGCACAAAGGCGCCCTGATTGGCCGCGTCCAGACGGGAGAAGAGTTGTGCGTAACGGTTCATGACAAGGTTCCTTCTTTTTCAAAGATGTCAGCAACGGTGAAGATATCTTTGTCGCCACGGCCGGAGAGGTTGACGATAAGCACCTGCTCTTTTTCAGGTTCACTGCGGGCCATCTTGAGGGCGTGGGCCAGCGCGTGGGAGGACTCCAGCGCCGGTATGATGCCTTCGGATTTGGCCAGCTCCTGGAAGGCGTCCAGCGCCTCCTTGTCGGTTACCGATGGGTACTCGGCGCGGCCGATGGCGGCCAGATGGGCGTGCTGCGGGCCGACGGAGGGGAAGTCCAGCCCCGCCGAGACGGAGTAGGACTCCTGAATTTGCCCCTGATTGTCCTGCATCAGGTAGGAGTGCATGCCAAAGAAGACCCCCTTGCTGCCGTGACCCAGCGGCGCGCCGTGCTCGCCACTCTCGATGCCGTGACCACCCGGCTCGACGCCGATAAGGCGCACTGAAGGCTCATCGATAAAGTCGGCAAACATGCCGATGGCATTCGACCCGCCGCCGACGCAGGCGATCACCGCATCGGGCAAGCGCTCTTCTTTCTCGAAGCACTGGGCCTTGGCCTCTTCGCCGATCATCTTCTGGAACTCCCGCACGATAGTGGGGAAGGGGTGCGGGCCGGCGGCGGTGCCGAGCAGGTAGTGGGCCGACTCGTAGTTGGCAGCCCAGTCGCGCAGCGCCTCGTTGCAGGCATCTTTCAGGGTGCTGGAGCCTGAGTGCACCGGAATAACGGTGGCGCCCATCAGCTTCATGCGAAAGACGTTGGGTTTCTGACGCTCGCAATCCTTGGCACCCATATAGACCCGGCACTTGAGGCCGAGCAGGGCGCATGCCAGCGCGGTGGCCACACCGTGCTGACCGGCACCGGTTTCGGCGATGATCTCGTTCTTGCCCATCCGCTTGGCCAGCAGCGCCTGACCCAGCACCTGGTTGGTCTTGTGGGCGCCGCCGTGCAGCAGATCTTCACGCTTCAGATAGAGGCGGGTCTTGGTGCCCTTGGTCAGATTGCGAGTCAGGGTGAGCGGGGTCGGGCGACCGGCATACTCGGTCAGTAGGGACTGAAACTCGGCGATAAAGGCGGGATCATCCTTGGCATCGACGAAGGCTTTCTCCAGCTGGAGCAGGGCCGGGATAAGGATTTGGGGTACGTACATACCGCCAAATTCACCGAAAAACGGGTTGAGCAGGGTCATGGCTTCTTCCTTGTATTAGCTAAATCGAAACATCAAAAAGGGTTGCGTTACAGGTTGCGCAGTGCGCCGAAGGCGGCTGCAATCTTGTGCGCATCCTTCTGGCCCGGGGCACTCTCCACCCCGGAGTTGAAATCAAGGCCGAGGCAGCCTACTTGCGCCGCCTGCAGGGCGTTGTCGGAATTAAGGCCCCCCGCCAGCATCAGCTTGGCTTTATCGAGATGGGCCAGTAGGGCCCAGTCGAACGCCTGACCAGTACCGCCGCTCTGGCTGCCGACTTTTGTATCCAGCAGCAGGCGATCCGCCGGGTAGTCGAGGGCGGGCAGCGGCTCGCCGCTTGTGACTCCGATTGCTTTCCAGATCTGGCAGCCAGCGGGCAGCAGTGGGCGCAGGGTATCGATATAGGCGGCATCCTCATCCCCGTGCAGCTGCACTGCAGAGAGCCCCAGCGCATCCACCGTCTTGGCGATGGTGGCGGGCTGGGCATTGCGAAATACCCCGACATAGGCGAGCGGCGCACCCGCCATCACGGCGCGGGCGGCGGGGATGTCTACATAGCGCGGGCTTTTGGCCACAAAGATAAGACCGCCGAACACCGCGCCCGCCTGATGGGCGGCGGCGGCATCTTCGGCGCGGGTGAGGCCGCACACCTTGTTCTGGCCCAGTACCAGCTTGCGCACCGCCGCTTCCAGATCCGGCTCGGCCATCAGGGATGAGCCCACCAGAAAGCCCTTGGCGTGGTGGCGCAGACCCGCCACCTGAGCGCGGTGGTTGATGCCGGACTCGCTGATCACCACCCGATCGCTCGGAATATCTTTGGCCAGCTGTTTGGTGCGGTTGAGATCCACGCTCAAATCCCGCAGATCCCGGTTGTTGATGCCAATCACCGGCGCGCCCAGGGCGATGGCGCGGGTCAGCTCCTCTTCGTTGCTTACCTCGGTGAGTACGCCCAGACCCAGCTCCTTGGCCACCGCGAACAGGGCGCGATACCCCTCGTCGGTGAGCACCGAGAGCATCAGCAGGATGGCGTCTGCCTGATAGTGGCGGGCCAGATAGACCTGATAGGGGTCAATCATGAAATCCTTGCAGAGCACCGGCTGGCTGACGCGGCTGCGTACCCGCGGCAAAAAGGCGAAATCCCCCTGAAAGAACTTCTCGTCGGTCAGCACCGAGATGGCGGTAGCGTATTTGCCATAGATGTCGGCGATGGCCTCCGGGCTGAAGTCGTCGCGGATCAAGCCCTTGGAGGGGGAGGCCTTCTTGCACTCCAGAATAAAGCGGGTGGAGCCCGCCTTGAGCGCCCCGACGAAATCCCGATCGCTTGGGGTCAGCGCGCTCTGGAAGCTCTCCAGCGGCTGGGCCAGCTTGCGGGCGGCAACCCACTCCTGTTTGGCCGCCACGATCTTGCCGAGAATGGTCTGGCTGATGGAGGCCATGTTCAGAAAAGCATGGGGGGCAATAAGGTCTGACATCTCGTTATCCTTGCGAAACTGGCTCTTGCCCTGCGGGCGTTCTGAATGACTGTTGTGCAACGTGGTGGCTGACATCATGCTTCCTGATGGCTCAAAGTGGCGAGCCGAGCAGCCAGATCCGCTGCCTTGCCGCTTGCCAGCACCGCCAGCACCTGGGCCGCCGCGCTCTTGAGATCCTTCGCCTTGCCCGCCATCAGCAGCAGCGGTGCCACATTGGCGGCGATGGCGGCGTTGTGGGCCGCGGTGCCACGCCCTTCCAGAATGGCGGCGGTGATGGCGCGGTTCTCTTCAGGCTCACCGCCCTGAATGGCGCTGACCGGATAGGTCTCGAGGCCAAAGTCAGCCGGGGTGATCATAAATTCGCGGATCTCGCCGTCACGGATCTGGGCCACCTGGGTCGGGCCGTGGATGGCAATTTCATCCAGCCCGGCACCGTGCACCACCATACCGGTTTTCAGCCCCAGTGCCAGCAGGGTTTCTGCGATGGGACGCACCAGCTCGGGGGCATAGACCCCCATCAGCTGATAGGTGGGGCGAGCGGGGTTGATAAGCGGCCCCAGTACGTTGAACAGGGTGCGGGTCTTGAGGGCCTGACGTACCGGCATTGCGTGGCGCACCCCGGCGTGATACTGGGGGGCGAACAGGAAGCAGATGCCAAGCTCGTCCAGACAATGGCGCGCCTGCGCCGGGCTCATGTCGAGCTTGATGCCCATTTTATCGAGCAGATCGCTCGAGCCCGACTTGCTCGAGACCGAGCGGTTGCCGTGCTTGGCCACTTTCAGGCCGCAGGCAGCGGCGACCAGCGCCGAGGTGGTGGAGACGTTGATGGTGTTGAGGCCATCGCCACCGGTGCCGACGATGTCGCAGAACTCATAGTCCGGACGCGGGAAGTCGCGCGCTTCTGCCAAGAGGGCCTCGGCGGCGCCGGCGATCTCCTCCGGGGTCTCTCCCTTGATCTTGAGGGCAGTCAGCAGGCTTGCGAGCACGATGGGATCCACTTCGCCACGTACCACCTGACCGAAGGCGTCGCGGGTACTTTCACGGCTCAGAGACTGACCCTGATAGAGGGTGTTGAGATGTTGATGCATGTTGGTCTCCTTACCGCACGCTGCTTTCTGGACGGGTGATATGGGCGAGCGCCTGGGTCAGCAGACGGGCCCCTTCCGAGGTCATGATGGATTCCGGGTGGAACTGGAAGCCCAGCACCCGCTCATCCTGTTGCTCGATGGCCATGGGCATCCCCTGATAGTGGGCAATCACCGTCAGCTCTTCCGGTACATAGGTGGCGACCAGCGAGTGGTAGCGGGCCACCGGCAAGGGGCTTTGCAGCCCCGCGAAGGCGCCGTGGCCGTTGTGCTCAATCAGGGACCGCTTGCCGTGGACGATCTCGCCCGCCGCGCCGACGGTGCCGCCGTAGGCTTCGCACAGGGCCTGATGGCCGAGACAGATACCGAGGATGGGCACCTGACCGCGGGCCAGTTTGATCAGGTCAATCAGGCAACCCGCCTCGTGGGGGGCGCCCGGCCCCGGCGAGAGCACCAGCACCGCATCCCCTTCGCAGGCAGCGATCTCGCTCATGATGCGGCTCGCCGGCAGGCTGTTGCGGTAGATCCGCACCGGATAGCCGAGGGAGCGGAACTGGTCGACGAGGTTGTAGGTAAAGGAGTCGAAGTTATCGAGCAGGAAGATATTGGTGGCTGTTGATCCGGTACTCATTGGCTCACGTCCTTATGTTGCTCCTGCTGGGCGCTCAGGGCTTGCAGGGAGGTGCCATGGCTGGCGGCGATGGCGGCCAGCACGGCGGCCGCCTTGGCGCGGGTTTCGTCCGCTTCTGCTTGCGGTTTGGAGTCATAGACCACCCCGGCACCGGCCTGCACATGGGCCACGCCATCTTTCACGAAAGCGGAGCGGATGACGATGCAGGTATCCATCTCGCCAGCGCCGTTGATGTAGCCGACGGCGCCTCCGTAGCTGCCGCGGCGCTTGCCTTCCACCATGCGAATAAGCTCGCTGGCGCGGATCTTGGGGGCGCCGGTGAGGGTGCCCATGTTCATGCAGGCCTGATAGGCGTGCAGGGCGTCAAGATCGTAGCGCAAGGTGCCGACCACCTTGGAGACCAGGTGCATTACGTGGCTGTAGCGATCCACTTTCAGCAGCTCCTTGACGTAGCGGGTACCCGGCTCCGAGATGCGGGCGATGTCGTTGCGGCCCAGATCCACCAGCATCAGGTGCTCGGCCACCTCTTTCTCGTCCTGACGCAGCTCCAGCTCGATGCGGCCGTCGAGATCCCGGTTGATGCTGCCATCCGGGTTGAAACCACGGCGGCGGGTACCGGCGATGGGGTACATCTCCACATCGCGGCTGGCGGCGCAGAATTTCACCGCGCTCTCCGGCGAGGCACCAAACAGGGTGAAGCCCTCATCCTGCACGTAGAACATGTAGGGGCTGGGGTTGGTCTGTTTGAGGCGGCGATAGGCGGCCAGCGGGCTCGGGCACGGCAGGGAGAAGCAGCGGGACGGCACCACCTGGAAGATGTCGCCACGGCGGATGAAGCCCTTGAGCTTCTCCACCTCGGCGCAGAACTGTTTGTCGCTCTTGTCCACGCTCATGCCGCCGGTCAGGGGCTGGGTGGTCAGATCGGCGCAGAGGGGTTGCTGGCAAATCTGTTTGAAGTCGGTGAGTCGCTCGGTCAGGCGGGTGTATCTGTCTTCCACCTGGCTCTCGTCGCTGTCGCCGCCAAAGATGCAGGCAAGCAGTTGAGTGGTGCGTTCGATATGATCGATGGTGATCAGGGTTTCGGCCACATAGAAGCAGTAGTCGGGGCAGCTGTTGCTCCCCTCCGGCACGTCGGGCAGATCTTCAAATGAGGCGATGAGGTCATAGGCAAAGCTGCCCGCCATAAAGAGCGCTTCTTTGCCGAGCTGGCAATCAAGCTCCCGCTGCAGGGTGCGCAACACGTCCAGCACGCTGCTCCCCTTGAGGCGGGAATCTTCGTCCTGCTCCCGATCGGAGGCCGGGAAGTCGAGCTGCAGCTCGCCATCTACTAGCGAGCGGGCAACCACCGCAGGCAGCCGCTCAGCCAGCAGGCTCTGCAACTGGGCGCCGTTGTCGTTCAGGCTGCGCACCCGCACGGTGTGGCCACGGCACTCGATGCGCAGGCAGGCATCCACCAGTAGCAGGCTCTGTTTACCTGCCTTGGAGTCGATCTCCACCGATTCCAGCAGCAGGTTGTTGGGGCGACCCTGACAGAGGCGGGTATAGAGCGCCAGCGGATCGGCCACATAGGAGGCGTTGAGCTTCAGGGTATCGAATTCACCCAGAGGAAGGCGATGTGTGGCTGTCATAGTGCGTTCCCTTGCGTGTGATGCTGTTTACCGATGTTCATGACGTTGAATTCCTTAGAAATTTAATTGGTCCGGGGTGGCTGGTTCAGGGGCGCCATCGCCAGCTCAGCTTGCTTGTCTGAATTCTCGGTTTCATCACAGGTCCATTTGCCGGATAATAAAAAAGCCCGCTGGGGTCAGCGGGCTTTTTCTTTGGGTTCTTAATTTGCTGTCAGATTACAGGTACAGCAACGACCACACGCCCGCATGTCAGGGAGTGTGCCACCACCAGATGGTCAGGATGGAAGTCGTTTGCATGATAAAGTCCTGTAAAAAGATGTTTGCAATGAAGTGCCTACAGAAAACGATAAAGCCGCGGCCAAGTCAAGTCGCTTTTTAGCCTTCTTTCACCGATTTGCCATGAATGGTGACCTGACCACGAGAGCGGAATAACCTGATGAGATTCGATCTTCACTGCCATACCACTGCCTCCGACGGGGTGCTGAGCCCAGCCGAACTGGTGCGTCGCGCCGCCGAAAAACAGGTCGAGGTGTTAGCGGTTACTGACCACGATACCCTTGCCGGACTTGATGAGGTGCGCCGCACCATCGACGCCGAGCAACTGCCGCTGCGACTGGTGAGCGGGGTCGAGATCTCCACAGGCTGGGAGCATCACGAAATTCATATCGTGGCGCTGGGGGTGGATGAAAAAAATCCGCAACTGACCGACTTTCTGGCCGGTCAGCTGGCCCGTCGCGAGGCGCGCGCGCTGGAAATCGGGCGTCGTCTGGAGAAGTGCCTCATCCCCGGCACCTATGAAGAAGCCAAGGCGCTCGCCGGTGACGCCGCCGTGACCCGCGCCCACTTTGCCCGAGTGCTGGTGGCACGCGGGGTGGCCGACAATATGCAGAAGGTATTCAAAAAGTACCTGAGCCGTGGAAATAAAGGGTATGCCCCGGCCGAGTGGCCCGAGATGAGCGAAGCTATCGCGGCCATTCATGCCGCCGGTGGGCTGGCGGTGCTGGCCCACCCCAGCCGTTACGATCTCACCGCCAAGTGGATCAAGCGGCTGCTGGTGGCCTTCAAGGCGGCAGGTGGGGATGCCATGGAGGTTTCGCTGCCCCAGCAGAGCCCGCAGGAGCGGGCCAATCTGGGCCAGTGGGCCAAGGATCACGACCTCTATATCTCGGTGGGATCGGATTTTCACTTCCCCTCCAACTGGACCGAGCTGGGCCGCCACCTCTGGCTGCCCAAAGAGGGAATGCCCGTCTGGTTGGCCTATCCCGGTCACTTTGGGCTCACCACCGAACAGCATGCCGAGCTGCTGGCGAGTCGGTAACAGCATCAGCGAAGCGGCCACAAACAGGTTAAGGTAGTGTCATGGGTCTTTGACCCGTGACCATACGAGCGGGCAGGTATTGCTGCCCCCATTGCGAGAACAAGCTATGAGTCAGCATTTTTACGTACATCCGGAAAACCCCCAGGCCCGTCTGATCGGTCAGGCGGTACAGATCATCCAGAACGGCGGCGTCATCGTCTATCCGACCGACTCCGGTTATGCGCTGGGTTGCCAGATGGGTGACAAGGGCGCGCTGGAGCGCATCTGCCGCATCCGTCGTCTCGACGCTAACCACGACTTCACCCTGGTGTGCCGCGATCTCTCCGAGATCTCCACCTACGCCAAGGTCGACAACAGCGCGTTTCGCCTGATTAAAAACAACACCCCGGGCGCCTACACCTTCATCTTCAAGGCGACCAAAGAGGTGCCGCGCCGTCTGATGAACGAGAAGAAGAAGAGCATCGGCATCCGGGTACCGGACAACAAGATTGCTCAGGCGCTCTTGGAAGCACTCGGCGAGCCGCTGCTCTCCACCACATTGATCCTGCCGGACTCCGAGATGGCCGAGTTTGACCCGGAAGAGATCTTCGACAAGCTGGGCAAGCAGATCGATCTGGTGGTCAACGGGGGTTATCTGGGCGAGCAGCCCACGACTGTGGTCGATTTCTCTGACGACGAGCCGGTATTGCGTCGTCGCGGTGCCGGAGACCCGACCCCGTTTGAGTGATGTCGCTGAACCGGTGACAGTTCCTTCCGCCGAGACGGGGGCTGGCGCCGCGCTACCCATCGCAAAAGTCCTGGGGCAGCCCTATCACGAGCTGCCCCAGGACCTGTTTATCCCGCCCGATGCGCTGGAGGTGTTCCTCGATACCTTCGAGGGGCCGCTCGATCTGCTGCTCTACCTTATCCGGCGCCAGCAGCTCGATATCCTCAACCTGCCGATCCTGCAGATCACCGCCCAGTACATGGAGTACGTGGAGCTGATGCAGGGGCTCAACCTTGAGCTGGCGGCGGAGTATCTGCTGATGGCGGCCTGGCTGGCGGAGATCAAATCCCGCCTGCTGTTGCCCAAGGCGCCGGAGCTGGAGGATGAAGAGGAGGGAGAAGACCCGCGGGTGACCCTGATCCGCCGCCTGCAGGAGTACGAGCGCTACAAGGTAGGTGCAGAGAAGGTCAATGAGCTGCCACGGGTGGAGCGGGAGATTTATATCGCGGCCGCCTTGCCCCCCGATTTTGGCGCCCTCAAGCCACTGGCGCCCGATGTTTCGCTGGTTGAGCTCGCCCTTTACATGCAAAGTGTGGTAAAACGCGCGACTCATTTCGAACATCACCAGATCCGCCGCGAACAGATCCCGACCAGGGTGCGCATGGCGGAGATCCTTGCCATGCTCACGCTGGGGCAGGCCCTGCGCCTTGAGCAGGTGCTGCGCGCCGAAGAGGGGCGGATGGGGGTTCTGGTGACGTTTCTGGCCTTGCTGGAGCTGTGCAAGGAGCAACTGATCTGGATCCTGCAGGCTGAACCACTCGGCCCAATCCATTTCGCATTGGCCGAGCAGAGCGAGGAGGGCAACCGTGGCGCTGCCCACTGAACGACTCAAGACCCTGATCGAAGCGGCGCTGTTCGTGGCCGGTCGTCCGCTCAATGTCAGCGAGCTGAAAAGCAGCGTGCTGGCCGATTATCCGGTGACCAGTCGCTATGTTCAGCTGCTGTTGGCCGAGATCAGGCAAGATTACAGCTCGCGGGGCGTCGAGCTCAAAGAGGTCGCCTCCGGCTGGCGCTTTCAGGCGCGTCAGGAGTATGCCGAAGAGCTCTCGCGGCTCTGGAGCGAGCGTGCTCCGCGTTATTCCCGCGCCGTGATGGAGACGCTGACCTTGATCGCCTATCGCCAACCCATCACCCGGGCCGAGATAGAAGCGATCCGCGGGGTGGCGGTGTCGAGCCAGATAGTGAATACCCTGAAAGAGCGTGGCTGGGTGCGCAGCATCGGCCACAAAGAGGTGGCCGGTCGCCCCGAACTGCTCGCCACTACCAGAGAGTTTCTGGATTACTTTAATCTGCAGAGTCTGGAGCAGCTCCCCGAGCTGGATCCGGAGCTGCAACCCCTGTTGCCCTCTGCGGTGGACGGGGAGAACGATGCCCGGTGAATGGCGCCCAAGCGTGCCGATGTCACCGAGATATACATTTTTCAACTGTGGCGAGTGCTCTAACCGGCGTTTGTTACAGTTAACCCCGTTGCCCCTATTACCTGTGGGCAGCGATCAACAATCAGGTAACCCCGATGAGTGAAAAACTGCAAAAAGTGTTGGCCCGCGCGGGTCACGGCTCCCGTCGTGAGATGGAGGCCCTGATCACCGCAGGTCGGGTCAGTGTGGATGGCAAGGTCGCCACACTGGGGGATCGCGTCGAAGTGAACGCCGTGATCCGGGTGGATGGTCACCAGGTCAAGACCCGTGCCGCAGAGGAAGTGATCTGCCGCGTACTGGCTTACCACAAGCCGGAAGGGGAGATGTGTACCCGTCACGATCCGGAAGGTCGTCCCACCGTGTTTGATCGTCTGCCCAAGATGGAAGGTGCCCGCTGGATTGCGGTCGGCCGCCTCGACGTCAACACCTCCGGTCTGCTGCTGTTCACCACCGATGGTGAGCTGGCCAACCGTCTGATGCACCCGAGCCACGAAGTGGAGCGGGAATACGCGGTACGTGTCTTTGGCGAAATCACCGAAGCCATGCTGCAGCGTCTGCGCAAGGGCGTGCAGCTGGAAGATGGCACCGCCAAGTTCAACAAGATCAAGCCGGCTGGCGGTGAGGGTCTGAACCAGTGGTTCAACGTCACCCTGACCGAAGGTCGCAACCGTGAAGTGCGCCGCCTGTGGGAATCCCAGGAAGTGCAGGTGAGCCGCCTGATGCGTATCCGCTACGGTGACGTCAAGCTGGACCGCGGCATCCCGCGCGGTGGCTGGCAAGAGCTGAAACTGCCGGAAGTAAACTACCTGCGCGGTCTGGTCAACCTGCCGCCGGAGACCGAATCCAAGGTCGATCTGCAGCAGGATGGCAAAACCAGCCGTCACAAGCAGGCCGCCCAGATCCGTCGTGCCGTGCAGCGTCACAAAGAGATGCAGGGCAAAGAGCCGCGCGCTCGCGCCACCACCGCCCGTCGCAAGCCGCAAGCCTCTACCCGCAACTCCGGTACCGGTAGCAAGTAAGCCGACAACCCGTTGCGAACTGCGCGCCGTCAAAGAGTGCGCAGTCGGCCAAGCAAAGGCCCGCACCAACTGGTGCGGGCCTTTTTCATCTCTAGCGGGTGACCTCCAGCTGCAGGCTGGCTCTGGTCATGTGGCAATGATTGCTCTCACACTCCTCAGTTGGCCGGTGTCATCCACTCTTTGTTGAAGTCACGTATAAACATCTCTCCCTCTTCGTTGCGGGCGGTGACCAGATAGAAGGTGACGTTCTGGCGAAACAGCGAGAGGCGGTAGAGGGCGGCGTTGTCCTCCTCCGAGAGGTTCTTTTTCGAGGTGTCGTTGATGGGCACCAGATCGACTTTGCCCTTTTTCAGCAGTTCGACACACTGGTTGAGGCGGTTGGTGGTTCTGACGATCAGCTTCTGCTCGATGGTTACCCGCTCGATGGCATCGGAGAACCACCCCTTGGGCACGCAGGCGGTTTTCTGCTGCCAGGGCGGGGATTCCAGTCCCTTCTTGTCGGGCGTGGTGTACCAGGACTGGATATCAAAGGCGATGGGGGTACTGAACAGCAGGGTGTTGCTGCGCTCGTTGGTCCAGGTAAAGGGGAAGGCGGCGATAGCGTTGCCCAGCTCGATGTTTTTAAGTCCTCTCGGCCAGGGCTGGTAGGAGATCCTCAGATCCGGGTGGCCTGCCGCTTTGAGAGTGGTGAGCACCTTGCTTGCCAGCTCGCCGCCATTGGCCAGCGTCGCTGAAGAGTAGGGGGGCAATTCGCCGGTGATAATTACCGCGCTCTGCACCGTGGCGGCCGGGAGCAGCGAGAGAGCAAACAGGGTGGCAAGAAAGCGAAGGGACGAGCGGGGGCGATAAGTGGCAGAGGGCGTGACCGGATAACGGATGTGCATGGCGGGTGACCTCACCTCTATCGATTGATGACAGCGTAGCGGTTTCGGCAGGGAAAAAACAGACTCGATAAATGCTGCTGGTCGCGGTATATGGCCCTTGAAGTTCCCTTTGGCGGGCGGAAGGGGCTGTGGCGGTTGCTCTGCTCCGGTGAGCTTGTTAGCCTGTGCGGCTCTGACAGAGGAGTGAACGATGAGCAAGGTACTTGATGAGCTGCTGGCGTTGCTGGCGCTGGAAAAAATCGAGGAGGGCCTGTTTCGGGGCCAGAGCCAGGATCTCGGTCTGCGGGCCGTGTTTGGCGGACAGGTAATGGGGCAGGCCTTGTCAGCCGCCAAGCAGACGGTCGAGACCGGCCGTCAGGTTCACAGTTTTCACTCCTACTTCCTGCGTCCGGGGGATGTGACCCGTCCCATCGTCTATGACGTGGAGAATATCCGTGACGGCCAGACCGTCTCCACCCGTCGGGTCAAGGCGATTCAGGGTGGCAAGCCCATCTTCTATCTCAACGCCTCGTTTCAGGTGCCCGCCGATGGTTTCGAGCATCAGGCGCAGATGCCCACCGGCATCACTCCGCCGGAGGAGCTCAAGAGCGAGCTGGAGCTGGTGCGCCCCTACGAGAACCTTATCCCGGCCTCCCTGCGGGACAAGATCCTCTGCGAGCAGCCCATCGAGATGCGCCCGGTGACCCTGGTAGATCCTATTCGCCCGACAGTGCAGGATCCGGTGCGTCACGTCTGGTTCAAGGTCAACGGTCAGATGCCGGACGATCTGCGGGTGCACAAATACCTGCTGGCCTACGCCTCCGACTTCAACTTCCTGCTCACCTCGCTGCAGCCCCACGGGGTGTCGTACTGGGAGCCGGATATGCAGGTGGCCACCATCGATCACTCCATGTGGTTCCACCGGGATTTCCGCTTCGACGACTGGCTGCTCTACGTGGTAGACAGCCCGAGCGCCAGCAGCGGTCGCGGTCTGGTGCGCGGCCAGTTCTTTACCCGCGATGGGATGCTGGTGGCGAGCACCATGCAGGAGGGGGTGATCCGTCGTCGCGGCAGTTAAGGCGCAAAGCGGATAGCAAAACGGGGTGGCACTGGCCACCCCGTTTTCGTTGCTGCGATGTGCGCGGGCGCTGCGGGATCAGCCGCCGCGCTGGTACTTGAAGCGCTTCTTGCGCCGGTAGGGATAGACATCCTCGAACACCCCCACCTTGATGTTGCTTTGCAGCATCTTCCAGTAGTTGGCGTCGAACATCTCCTTGTGCAGCTGCAACATGATCTCCCGCACCTGCGGCTTTTGCAGCAGGAAGGTGGCGAACTCCTCGGGGAAGATGTCGTTGGGGGCCACCGAATACCAGGGCTCGGCGCTCCACTCATCCTCGGGGTAGCGCGGCGGCGGGATCTGGCGGAAGTTGCACTCCGTCATGTAGCAGATCTCGTCGTAGTCGTAAAAGACCACCCGGCCGTGACGGGTGACGCCAAAATTCTTGAACAGCATGTCCCCCGGGAAGATGTTGGCCGCCGCCAGCTGCTTGATGGCGTTGCCGTACTCCTCCAGCGCGAGCCGGGTCTGCTGCTCGTCCGCCTTGTCCAGATAGAGGTTGAGCGGGATCATCTTGCGTTCGGTGTAGAGGTGCTTGATCACCAGCTTGTCGTCGCTGAGGGTGAGTGCCGAGGGCGCCACCGTCTTGAGTTCGGCAAGCAGTTCCGGCGAGATGCGATCCAGCGGAAACTCGAAGTTGGTGAACTCCTGGGTATCGGCCATCCGGCCAACCCGGTCGTGCTGTTTTACCAGCCGGTATTTTGCCTTCACCTGCTCGTGGCTCACATCCTTGGGGGGAGTGAACTCGTCTTTTATCACCTTGAACACCACATCGTAGGAGGGGAGGGTGAACACGCTCATCACCATCCCCTTGATGCCGGGGGCGATGATGAACTGATCCCGACTCTGGGCCAGATGGTGGCGGTAGTGGCGATAGAGCTCGGTCTTGCCATGCTTCTGGCAGCCGATGGCGTTGTAGATCTCGTAATCGGGCTTGTGGGGCATGATCTGGCGCAGGAAGGCGACAAACAGCGCCGGTTCGCGGGCATAGACCATAAAGTAGGCGCGGGCGAAGCCAAACACGATGGAGGCGAGATCCGGCTCGAAGATGACGGTGTCCACATAGATGCTGTGGCCGGTGCTGAGCAGGGGCAGGATAAAGGGGAAGACCTGATCCCGGGCCCGGATCAGCCCCACCAGATAGGCCCCCTTGTTGCGGTAGAACACCTCTTTGAGCAGCTCGATGGCAAAGGGCTCATCATGGATGATTTGCGGGCCGTTCTCCGCAAGATGGCGGTGGATGTCGACAATATCCCGCTGCTTGTCCTCGTAGGGTAGGGTGAAGCTGTAATCCCCCAAAAGCTGGCTCAAGGTCTGGGGCAAGTGGGCGAGATCGGTGCGATAGATCCGCAGCAGGGCGCTCAGGTCCGGTTTTTCGCCACGGCTGACAAAGGGGTGGATATAGAGGTTTTCGTCGCGGATATTGCGATGGCGAAAGATCCGGCGATAGACGGAGTTGAAGAAGGACTCCGCCACCTCGAAGTTGTCACAACGGGGTAGCAGGTCGCTGAAGGCGCTCTTGACCCGCTTGAGCAGCTCCTGAGTGGCGTGGTGCTCCCCCATCATCTGGCGGATGGAGCTGGCGGTGGCCCCCACATGGTGGTCATAGAGGCGAATTCGCTCGCGTCCGGCGAGCTGCACCCCCAGCCAGTCACTGTTCTCGAAGCGGCTCTTGCTGCCCTGGGTTATCTCGAGAAACCGGCTGTAAAACGACTCGAAGCGTTGCAAGATAGTCTCGGCGACGGCCTGTTCCAATGGCTGCTGCATCTCTCTCTTCCTTGTGATCTGTCGGGCCGATAGCGCGAAGGATTGGGTGTAATTTGTTCACACGTCAGGCCACTATCGCAACATTCAAACGTCTGTTCAAGTGGCAATTTTCGGGGATAAACGGTAGATTGCGCCCCTGTTTTGGTGATGGTTTAGCGACTGTTTGCTGTCTGTTTGAGAGGCCGTCCGGCCTGTGAGGAAACCCGATGAAGCTCTATTTTGTCCTGGTGGCACCTGCCCGACCTGCGAACGTGGGGGCGGCTGCCCGCGCCATGAAAACCATGGGATTCGATGCCATGCGACTGGTGGCGAGCCGGGTACACGAAGAGGAGGAGGCGAGCTGGGTAGCTCACGGCGCGCAGGAGATCCTGACTCAGGCTGAGGCGTTCGATACCCTGCCCGAGGCGCTGGCCGACATGGATCTGGTGATCGCCACCACTGCCCGTGAGCGCGGTCGCTACCAGCACTACCTCACGCCGGGGGAGATCCGCGAGCAGATCCGCGCCAAGCCTTCCCTCAACAAGGTGGCCATCGTCTTTGGCTGCGAGGAGTCGGGACTTTCCAACGAGCAGCTGGCCGAGGTCGACCTCATCAGCTATCTGCCCCTCAAGGTGAGCTACCCCTCCCTTAATCTGGGGCAGGCGATCATGCTCTACGCCTACGAGATGAGTCAGCTGATGGATGAGCTGAACGCCGACGGCGCCACTGCGGTAGCAGAAAATTTTGATAACACCGGGCAGGTTCGTGTGCTGAAAAGCAAAACAGCAGAATTGCTGGGTGAACTCGGAGTTTCGCGGGATGAAAAACTGCATCAATGGGTGATGGACCGGGTGCCCATGCTGCCGCAGCGGGATTTGAACATGCTCCACCTGCTCTGCAAAGACCTTGCGCGCAAACTTGGCAAAGAGGTTTAAGTTGACAGCCCATCGCCCGCCGCGGTATTGCTAAAAGCCAGCTTCGTCAACGAGTGTTCGTCATGCAGTTATTCACCAACGTCATCACCACCACCATTATTACCGGTACCACCACAGGTGGCACTGGGGCCGGTTGATGCGCTGACGAACAAGCACAGAAATCAGAAAAGGCCCGTACCCACCCAGTACGGGCCTTTTTGTTGGACTGGTTTTTAGATTGAATTTCATAGATTTACAGGGAGAGAAAGCGATGAGAGTGTTGAAATTTGGCGGGTCTTCACTGGCCGATGCAGAGCGTTTTTTACGGGTGGCCGATATCGCGGTCAACACCCACGGCCAATCTCAGGTAGCCCTGGTGCTCTCTGCACCTGCCAAGGTGACCAATCATCTGGTGGCGCTGGTGGAACAGACCAGTCGCGGCATGGATGCCAGTTCCACCCTGTTTGAAGTCAACGGTATCTTCTCCCGCCTGCTGGCCGGGTTGAAGGCAGCCTATCCGGCGCTCGATGACAAGGCGCTGCTGGCCCGTCTCACCGCCGAGCTGGATCAGGTGGAGCGGCTGATGCAGGGCATCCGTCTGCTGGGCCTCTGCCCGGACAACGTGCAGGCGCGCATTCTGAGCCGTGGCGAGAACCTCTCCATCGCCTTTATGCACGAGCTGCTGCGGGTGCGCGGTCTGGATCTGGAGCTGATCGTGCCGGAAGAGCTGCTGGTGACCGACGGCGGCTATCTGGAAGCCCATGTCGATATCGAAGCCTCCCGCCTGCGCTTTGCCGCCAAGGGGCTGCGTAGCGACTGTCTTTACCTGATGCCGGGCTTTACCGGTGGCAGCGACAAGGGCGAGACAGTGCTGCTGGGTCGTAACGGGTCGGATTACTCCGCAGCCGTCCTGGCCGCCTGCGTCGATGCCGAGTGCTGCGAGATCTGGACTGACGTCGAGGGCTGCTACAGCTGCGACCCCCGTCTGGTACCGGATGCCTATCTGCTGAAAACCCTCTCCTACAAGGAGGCGATGGAGCTCTCCTACTTCGGTGCCAAGGTGCTGCACCCGAAAACCATCGCGCCGGTGGCCCAGTTCCATATTCCCTGCCTCATCAAGAACAGCTTCAACCCGCAGGGGCCGGGCACCCTGATCGGCCCCGAGAGCGGCGACGATGACCTGAAAGTGAAGGCCATCTCGGATCTCTCCGGCATGTGCATGTTCAACGTCTCCGGTCCCGGCATGAAGGGGATGGTCGGCATGGCCGGTCGCATCTTCTCCGCCGTCTCCCGCGCCGGGGTCAGTATCGTGCTGATCACCCAGTCATCTTCCGAGTACAGCGTCAGCTTCTGTATCCACAGCTACGACAGCGAGAAGACCCGCAAGGTGCTGGAGCGCGAGTTCGAGCTCGAATTCAAAAACCAGCTGCTGGAGCCGCTGGATATCATCAGCGATCTGGCGATCATCTCCCTGATCGGTGACGGCATGCGCACCAGCAAGGGGATGGCGGCCCGCTTCTTCACCTCGCTGGCGCAAGCCTCCATCAATATCGTCGCCATTGCGCAGGGGTCGAGCGAGCGCTCCATCTCGGCGGTGGTGCGGGATCGCAAGGTGGCGGAAGCCATCAAGGCGTGCCACCAGAACTTCTTTGGCAGCCAGCAGTTTATCGATCTGTTTGTTGTTGGGGTCGGTGGCGTCGGTGCCGCGCTGGTGGATCAGATCGCCCGCCAGCAACCGGTTCTGGCCGAACAGGGCACTGGCCTGCGGGTGGTCGGCATCGCCAACAGCCGCCAGATGGCGGTCAACAAGGATGGCCTGAACCTCACCAACTGGCGTGAACAGCTGGTGGAAGCCCGTGACAGCTTCTCGCTGGAAGGGGTGAAAAAGCTGGTGGAGGATAGCCACATCATCAACCCGGTGATCGTCGACTGCACCTCCTCCGAGGCGGTGGCCGTCCAGTATGCCGACTTCCTGGCCGCCGGTTTCCATGTGGTGACTCCGAACAAGAAGGCCAACACCGGCTCGCTCGATTACTACAAGGCGCTGCGCCGCACCGCCCGCCAGACTCGCCGCAAGTTCCTGTATGAAACCAACGTGGGCGCGGGCCTGCCGGTTATCGAGAACCTGCAGAACCTTATCAAGGCCGGTGACAAGCTGCGCGCCTTCGACGGCATCCTCTCCGGTTCGCTCTCCTTTATCTTTGGCAAGCTGGATGAGGGGATGGCTTTCTCCGAGGCGACCCAAATCGCCCGCAGCAACGGCTTTACCGAGCCGGATCCCCGCGACGATCTCAACGGCATGGATGTGGCGCGCAAGCTGCTCATTCTGGCCCGCGAGGCGGGCATGGCGCTGGAGCTCTCCGATGTCGAAGTCGAGCAGGCGCTGCCGCCGGGCTTTGACGCCAGCGGCGATGTAGAAGCCTTTATGGCTCGCCTGCCGGAGGCTGACGGCTGGTTCCGCGACCAGTTCGCAGCCGCGCAAGCTCAGGGCAAGGTGCTGCGCTATGTGGGCTCCATCGAAGGTGGCAAGTGCAAGGTCGCCATCAAGGCGGTCGGCGCCGACGAGCCGCTGTTCAAGGTCAAAGACGGGGAGAACGCACTCGCCTTCTTCTCCACCTACTACCAGCCGATCCCGCTGGTGCTGCGTGGCTATGGCGCCGGTACCGAAGTGACTGCCGCTGGCGTCTTTGCCGACGTGCTGCGCACCCAGAACTGGAAGCAGGAGCTATAAGCATGAGTTCAGACATGTACCAGAGCAGTAGTGTGGTCGCCTATGCGCCCGCCTCCAGCGCTAACCTGAGCGTGGGATTCGATGTACTGGGGGCGGCGCTCGCCCCCGTGGATGGCTCCCTCTTGGGCGATCGGGTGCAGGTAAAAGCGGCTGATGTGCCGTTTGCGCTCTCCTCTGTGGGCCGTTACGCCCACAAGCTGCCGGACGATCCGAAAAAGAATATCCTCCATGACTGCTGGGTCGCCTATGGCGAGGCGCTGGAGAAGCGGGGCCTTAAACTCAAGCCGCTCGAAATGGTGCTGGAGAAGAACCTGCCGGTGGGCTCGGGTCTGGGTTCCAGCGCCTGCAGCGTGGTGGCGGCCCTTGAGGGGCTCAACGCCTTCCACGGCAAGCCGCTCAATGAGCACGACATGCTGCTGCTGATGGGGGAGATGGAAGGCAAGATCTCCGGCTCCGTTCACTACGACAACGTCGCCCCCTGTTATCTGGGCGGCATGCAGCTGGTGCTGGAAGAGCATGGCGTTATCAGCCAGGGCATTCCGGTGTTTGACGAGTGGTACTGGGTGGTCTGCTACCCGGGCACAGTGGTCTCCACAGCCGCGGCCCGCGCCATTCTGCCGGCCCAATATCGCCGTCAGGATTGCCTCACCTATGGCCGCCGCCTGGCTGCCTTTGTCCACGCCAGCTACACCGGGCAGGAGGGGCTGGCGGCGAGCGTATTGAAAGACGTGATTGCCGAGCCCTACCGCGCGGCGCTGATCGAAGGCTTTGCCGAGGTGCGGGCGCAGGCGGCCCAGAACGGAGCGCTGGCCACCGGCATCTCCGGCTCCGGTCCCACCGTATTTGTGGTGATGAAGGATCTGGCGCAGGCCGAGCGGATGAAAGATTGGATGGAAGCACATTTCGTGCAGAACGAAGATGGATTTGCCCGGGTCTGCAAACTGGACATGGCCGGGGCACGGGTAACAGGAAGCGAGCTATGAATCTCTACAACATCAAGGACAACAGCGAACAGGTGAGCTTCGCGCAGGCGGTGCGTCAGGGCTTGGGTCGCGAACAGGGGCTCTTCTTCCCCGAACAACTCGAACCGCTCGCCGATGTGGATGCCTTGCTCGATCTGCCGCTGGCCGAACGCTCTGCCCGCATCCTGAGCCACCTGCTGGGGGACGAAGTGCCCAAGCCTAAGGTGAGCGAGCTGATCAATGCCGCCTTCACCTTCCCGGCGCCGCTGGTCAAATTGAAAGACGGCACCTATGCCCTTGAGCTGTTCCACGGCCCGACCCTGGCATTCAAGGACTTCGGCGGCCGCTTTATGGCCCAGTGCCTCGCGGCCTTTAGAACCAACGACAAGATCACCATCCTCACCGCCACCTCCGGCGACACCGGCGCCGCCGTGGCCCACGCCTTCTACGGGCTGGAGGGGATCGAGGTGGTGATCCTCTATCCCAAGGGCAAGATCAGCCCCTTGCAGGAGAAGCTCTTCTGCACCCTCGGCGGCAATATCCGCACCATCGCCATTGATGGCGACTTCGATGCCTGTCAGGCGCTGGTAAAACAGGCCTTTGACGACGAGGCGCTGAAAAAGGCCATTGGCCTCAACTCTGCCAACTCCATCAATATCAGCCGTCTGCTGGCGCAGGTTTGCTACTACTTCGAAGCTGTGGCCCAGCTGCCCAAGGCCGATCGCGCCAAGGCGGTGATCAGCGTGCCGTCTGGCAACTTTGGCAACCTGACCGCAGGCCTTATCGCCAAGGCGCTGGGGCTGCCGGTGAAGCGCTTTATCGCTGCCACCAACGCCAACGATACCGTGCCGCGCTACCTGAAAAGCGGCCAGTGGGAGCCGCACCAGACAGTGGCAACCCTGTCGAATGCCATGGATGTGAGCCGCCCCAACAACTGGCCACGAGTGGAAGAGCTGTGCCGCCGCAAAGGCTGGGCGCTGGAGACCCTGGGTTCTGGCATGCGTGACGACGCCCAGACCCGCGCTGCCCTTAAACGGCTGCATCAGCTGGATTATCTGTGCGAACCCCACGGCGCCATTGCCTGGGATCTGCTGGGGGAACAGCTGGCTGAGGACGAAGTGGGTGTGTTCCTCTGCACCGCTCATCCCGCCAAGTTCAAGGAGTCGGTGGACGAGATCCTCAATCTCGATGTGCCGCTGCCCGGCCCGCTGGCCAAACACGCCGAGCTGCCGCTGCTCTCCGTGAATTTGCCTGCGGAGTTTGCCCGGTTAAGGGCGTTTTTGGTGGGCTAAGCCGCTTAGCTGAGATAACCGATAGAAATAAAAATCCCCCGGTAACGGGGGATTCTCAATTAGGGAAATATACCTTTGGATGAAATTAATAAAGCAATGTATTTGGATTCATGATTGGATATTGTGCTACCGCACAACCTTTTACGTGTTACTTGCTTTACTTAATTCACACCAAGCATTCTTCCCGATTTTAAAAACACTTATGATTGCGACAGTTACAGCTCCAGCGACCACTCCAATAGCCAAGTTAAACTGAGATGCTATAGCTGTCGCAATGATAGTTAATATGTTTTTAATGTTGATTTCAGCTTTGTTTCTTTCGGCCCTGTACTTAGCCGATTTTGTACAGAAGTAGTCATATACTTCGCTTTTGATACATTGCCACAGACTGTTGTTACTGGTTGTGTTTGCCCCTGTTTTGACGATAAAGCTACGGTTCCCAGTCTCTCCGGTTAACTGCATTCCTAGCTGCTCTAATTCATCGGGACTTTTTTTTAATGCTTCAACAACCGATGCTTTATTATATGCAGGCACTGTCTCATTTATAAACTCTTTAATGTCTATTTCAGAATAGTTCACTATAGTCCCTCAGCTTTTAATAGTTCAAGTGCATATTGAGCTGTAACCGCTAATCCTATTGAACTCTCACTTCCAATCTGATAATTCCCTAACATTAAGCCACCTTGTCCGCCAGCAGGACTAAAACGTCCACTTACTATCCCAATCACTTTGTTGGAAGCTAAATCAACTAAAGGTCCACCACTGTTGCTTTCATGTATCATTGCATCAATTTGATATTGATTTGTACCGTTTTCGTTCTGGACTTTTGAACTGATGATGCCACTTGTAATTTTCAATACATGGTTGCCAAAATTACCAAAAGGATAACCTAAACATGCTACAGAACTACCAACATCAGGAGTTACCCCTCTATGGAAAATATCAAAAGGTAAATGAACAGAGATATCATTAGGCAGTTTCAATAGCGCAATATCATTCGTTGAATCAAACTGAGCAATTGAAACTGTCACGCAGTTAGCTTTTTCAATTGTCATTTTGTTAAATGAATTGACATTGGTAGTAGGTATAACTGCAAGTTCATCTGTTAGATTGATTAAATGGGCACATGTCAAAACATAGCCTTTATTGTGGCAAAGAAAACCAGAACCAATCACTTCAAATGTGCCATTCGGATTATCTATTCGGTTTATTCTGACAATCATTAATGACCCACCGGCATGGGTTTTCCAAACATTTTTATACATCAGCACTCCTAGTTACGAATTGTATCAATCGTTTTTAAAAAACCACGCTACCGCCCGTGGATTACAGCTTCCAATATGCTCCATTAACCAGCGAGGGTAGCAACCCATCACTGATGAATAGGCACCGGATGGCTATGTTAAGCCAATCGAATCTGGCCACACCAGTCAAAAAATGACGTAAGTGTCAGTAATGACTGATTTTTTGCGCTGGCTCAATAAAAGGGTGTGGGCGGAGGCAGGATTCCCATGACCCTTGATTCTATTGGGGTTGGCGGGAAGGTAGGGGGCAGGCTTGCTGTTGGAGAAGGCTTTACGGGGACAATCCCGCCCTGCCAATCGGCGCTATAGTGCGGGCGATGGTTGCCCTCTGCTCCGTCTCCCAAGCTGGCGAGGCGGGGGATCTGCAGCAACAATCAGCTGTTGCCATCACAGCCATTTGCAACACATCGTCATGCAAATATGACCATGCAAACACATCACCAGATAGAGAGGATATTACCCATGAAGCGTACCATCCTGTTCGGCCTGCTCTGCGGCAGCGTGCTGCTGGCCAATCCGGTCTTTGCCAACGACACAGCCCAGTTGCAGTGCGAGGCGCAGGCCGCGGCCAAAAAGCTTAACGGCGCCGCCAAGACCAGCTTTGTCGGAAAGTGCGTGAAAGATGCCGCTGGCGCCGCGACCGGCGAGTGCGAGAAGGCGGCCTCCGACAAGAAGCTGGCCGGTGCGGCCAAGAACAGCTTTATCCAGAAGTGCGTGAAGACGGGCGCGGCGGTGGATCCGGCGGCCAAGTGCGAGAAGGCGGCAGCTGACAAGAAGCTGGCTGGCGCGGCCAAGAACAGCTTTGTCCAGAAGTGCGTGAAGGATAGCGCTGCCAAGTAAGGCATTTTCTCATCCGGTGTGTTTGCGGGGGGCCATCAGGCCCCCCGCGCTTTTTGGGGCGCACTGATGGCGCAACGCACAAGCCTTGTATCGGGGCGGTAATAGCGACACTATTGACTCCTTTTTGGGTTCCGCAGAGGCGCAGCCATGACCTGTCGTGACCGGACGAGGCGTTGGTGAGCCCCATTTTTGCGGGATTACGCGGGATAAGGGATCAAAGCAGGATGATGGAAGGACAACAATGGAGCTGGCTCAATGAGCCCGCCGAGTGGCACCAGACAGACGACGGCTTGCAGGTTGTCACAGACCAGCAGACCGATTTTTGGCGCAGCACCTGGTATGGCTTCGAGCGCCATAGCGGACATCTCTATGGCTGCGAGGTGGCGGGGGAGTTTACCTTTCAGGTCTGCGTCGAGGGGGAGTTCACTACCCTCTACGATCAGGCGGGGCTGATGCTGCTGCAAGACGAGGCGCACTGGCTGAAAGCGGGGATCGAGTACAACGATGCCCAGCCGATGATCGGCAGCGTGCTGACCAATCCGCGCTCTGACTGGGCCACCGGTATTTTCCCCGGCAATCCGCGCCGCTTCTGGCTGCGGCTGACCCGGCTGGCCGATTGCCTGCGTTTGCAATACTCCATCGATGGCAAGGTGTGGCCGCTGCTGCGCCTCGCCCCGTTCCCGCCAAGCGAACGCTGCTTTATCGGGGTGATGTGCTGCACGCCGGAGCGGCAGGGGCTGGCGGTGCGCTTCTCTGACCTGCGCCTCACGCCGCCCCTTGGCAAGGCGCTCCATGATTTGAGCTAGGTCAGCGGTTTTGCCTGCGATATTGAGCCAATAAAAAAGCGCCCGCAGGCGCTTTTTTCATTTGGCTGTTAGAGCCTCAATTAGCTGATCAGGCTGGCCCACAGGTCATATTCGTCGGATTCGTCGATCCGTACCTTGACCATGTCCCCCGGCTTGAGGCCGGTTTCGCCGTTGAGGTAGACCAGACCGTCGATCTCCGGTGCATCGGCAAAAGAGCGGCCAGTGGCGCCCTCTTCGTCCACCTCGTCGATGATGACGGTCAGCTCCTGACCCACTTTGCGGGCCAGCTTGCGGATGGAGACCTGCTGTTGCAGCTCCATAAAGCGCTGGAAGCGCTCTTCCTGTACGGCTTCCGGTACCGGATCCGGCAGCTCGTTGGCCAGCGCCCCTTCGACCGGGCTGTATTTGAAGCAGCCGACGCGATCCAGCTCCGCCTTGTCGATAAAGTCCAGCAGCATCTGGAAGTCTTCCTCGGTCTCGCCCGGGAAGCCGACGATAAAGGTGGAACGCAGGGTGATCTGCGGGCAGATCTCGCGCCACTTCTGGATCCGCTCCAGGGTACGTTCGACCGAACCCGGGCGCTTCATCAGTTTGAGGATGCGCGGGCTGGCGTGCTGCAGCGGGATGTCGAGGTAGGGCAGGATCTTGCCATCGCGCATCAGCGGGATGACGTCATCCACGTGCGGGTAGGGGTAGACGTAGTGCAGTCGCACCCAGATAGCGAGCTTGGCCAGCTCTTCGCACAGGGCGACCATGCTGGTCTTGACCGGCATACCGTCGTAGAAACCGGTGCGGTGCTTCACATCGACGCCGTAGGCGGAGGTGTCCTGGGAGATCACCAGCAGCTCTTTCACGCCAGCCTCTTTCAGGCGCTTGGCTTCGGCCAGCACGTCGCCGATGGGGCGGCTCACCAGATCCCCGCGCATGGAGGGGATGATGCAGAAGGTGCAGCGGTGGTTGCACCCTTCGGAAATCTTCAGATAGGCGTAGTGGCGCGGGGTCAGCTTGACGCCGTGGGCCGGAACCAGACTGGTGAAGGGGTTGTGCTGCGGCTTCTCCACATATTTGTGGACGTGTCCCAGCACCTCTTCATAGGCGTGGGGGCCGGTGATCTCGAGCACCTTGGGGTGGATCTCGCGGATCTGATTCTCTTTGGCGCCAAGGCAGCCGGTGACGATCACCTTGCCGTTCTCGGCCAGCGCTTCGCCGATCGCTTCCAGCGACTCTTGCACCGCGCTGTCGATAAAGCCGCAGGTGTTGACGACGACCAGCTCGGCATCGTCATAGCTGGGCACCACATCGTACCCTTCGGTACGCAGCTGGGTCAGGATGCGTTCTGAATCGACCAGGTTTTTGGGGCAACCCAAGCTCACAAAACCAATCCTTGGATGGTGAGACCTAATAATGCTGGAAGTCGCTTGTTGGACAGGTTGGTCGTCCGATGGCTGAACCCGCGTAGTTGCAGGTGTCAGGCTGTCTGAGCTAGGGTCAAAACGGTTGACGGTCATAGAGGATCGCTGGTCACTAATGCAAAAAAAGATTGCGGATTATACCTGATGAGCGGGAAAGAGGAAGAAGTGATGTGTGCATTTTTTAACCTGTGATATTAGATTTCAATGCGCGATATTTTGTGTCTTTTCTTGAGAGGTGATGACGATGCGATCATCAACAACAGTGTCCTCGGTCACGAGTTCTGACTCGAATTCCTCATGCCAGTGTCTACAGCCTACAGCATGAGGGGGAGATCTACACTAAACAGTTAGGCAGTGCCGATTTGCTTGCAACCTGCGTCATGGATCGCAGTCTGGTGCTGATCATCCTGCTGGTTGCCGCGAACTTCGCTGCCAGTACCAGGAGTTGCTCGTAAGCAGAGTAACTCTTGACTACACCGATACGGGCACAGGTAATTGTCGATCTGATAGTCTGTATTGAGCATGGGGTTTGTCAATAAGTAATAAGTCGACGGGGGGGATAGGTAAAAACCAGCATTGTTGGTTGTAATTTAGTCAAGGGAGGTGATTTTTAACTTCTTTTCACATCCCCCCACTTGAAAAATTCTAAAAATTGTCCATTTACTAATAATAAGAGAGGTAATAAAATTTTAGCGTTTCAACATTCCGCTGCTACGCAGCGAAGAGAAACCAGTTTTACTACCCCTCGCAGGCTTTTTATTGAAGAGAAAATATGAAAGTCTCTCTTGTATATTAAATTTTATTATGCATGGGGCATGCAATAAGTACGCTTATCACTGATAAGCAGAAAGCAGAAAGCAGAAAGCAGAAAGCAGAAAGCAGAAAGCAGAAAGCAGAAAGCAGAAAGCAGAAAGCAGAAAGCAGAAAGCAGAAAGCAGAAATGTGCCGATCTTCCTTACTTGCCAGTTGGTCAAAGAAGTGACATTCAATATAATTAATATGTTTACGTGGTCACGTTCTTCCTGCTTATTTTGACCAAACTCATCGGCTGACCATCATGTTCTCGGTGCCACACCATCACGGACTTTGGTCAAGTATCTTTTTATCATTGGAGTCTATCGTCATCTACACCGAATATGCGCAACCTTCATTTCGCGCTTGAGCAAGCGTATCTTGAGAAAGAACAAGACATCGCCATGGTGGTGGTATTATTACGGCAGTATGACTGCGAACCCTCGTTTCTCCTTGCTACTTCCTAGCCTGAAATATATAAGTGGAAATTAATAATAGAGAGTATGGATAGTTTATTTCTGATGAGGTGATTATTTTTTGATGGGGGTTGATATCTAGTGTTTTTGGATATAACCTTCCATTTAAATGTTTGCTAGTGGTTATATACCGTGTGTCGGCAATAGTGTTTGTGTTCAGAAAATGAACGGCGCTAAGTGATTGTGTCGTAGCTGGGCATCTGGTCTAGGCATGTCTGCTTTAATTTAATTCAACTGTACCGGTAGCGTACAAGTATAGTTGTGTATCTAGCATATATAGCCTCGTCATAGAATCAATTTTTGGAGATGTTATGGATTTAAGGTCGTCTGCACCAACACTATATCTGTATAGTCGTGTAAGTACGGATAAGCAGGCCGCCGGTAATAAAACTGGCGTACAACGTCAGACTGAGGGGGCTTTGGTTGATGCAACAAAGTTAAAATATAGTAACATGCCTGTTATCTATATGTCAGATAACGGAATGTCAGCCAGTAAGGGGGAAAACATTGAACATGGATGTCTGGGGAGGTTTATTGAACTAAGTCGTTCAGGTCATATTGCACCCGGCTCTGTATTGGCCATGGAAAACATCGATCGTTTCTCTCGCTTAGCGTTAACAAGAGCCAGTGAGTTCTTAACCTGTATTCTCGCAGCCAATATTGTTGTTTATACATGGATTGATGGGGCAGTATATCAAAAAGATAATCTTGCATCCGCGATTTTGTCACTAGTTAAACTTGAAAGCAGCAATGATTATACAAATAAACTTTCTGCTCGGGTTACTGGTGCAGCTCGTGTTGCATTAAAGCGTCATCAAAATGGTGAGTGCGATGCAGATGGTTATCCAGCTGCAATTAATGGCTTCGGTAAAAATAAATTTTGGGTTGATACGACAACTGGGTTTGTACGCCCTCATCCATATTATTTCTCTATAGTTAAAGAAATGATTATGATGATTCGAGAAGGGAGGGGGCATATAGCAATTAAAAAGCATTTAGATGAAAGTTATACCCCCCCTACAATAGCTCAAAATTCTAATAAAGAGGGGTGGGGAATAAATCTTATTAAAAAGATTATAAGTGATCGTGCAGTTTTAGGCGAAAAAATAATTCATATTGATGGTCGCGAGCATCTGTTGGTAAATTATTATCCCGCTGTTTGCACTGAGGCTGAATTTGCACAAGCTAAGCGAGTGCGTAGTGAAAAAAAACAGTTTACTAGTAAGATGAAAAACGCTGCGGGCATTGTTACTGGAATGCGTATAGCCACTTGTGGGGACTGTGGCAGTTCACTACAGGTCTACCGTAGTAAAGCCGGAAAAAAAGATGAAAAGCTCCGTTATAAATGCAGCGGAAGGTCAGACACTTCGGTGAAAAGCTGCACAGCTGCAACATTTGATAATAGATATTTTGAGTATGCACTAATGTTGCTGATTGGCAGCGTGATACTTCAGCCTAAAAAAAATACAAATGAGAATAAAGTTGCTTCGATTAAAAATAAAATAGAATCGATAAGTTCAAAAATAGAAATCATGATTCAATCTGTGGGAGCAACCACAGAGGGAGATATACATATTCTGTTGACTGAACGACTAGATAAATTATCTAGGGAACGTAAACAGTTAAATGAAGAATTGACCATTGAGATTAGTCATGCGGAGGCTTCTATTAACCCAGATATATATATGCTGATACCACCAAACTACATTGACTACAATCAGGCTGATATAAGGAACGAGGTAAGGGATATAATATATAAGACAGTAAAATCAATAAAGGTGCATTCTGTTACTGGCTGTTTCTATATTCAGGTTGAGTTGTTTGGTGGAATGAGTACCGATGGTATTGTTATTGACAATAAGTATATCTCCGACTTCGGTTTTGATATGCACCATCAGCAGGAGAACGAGGAAGCATTCCTGGCTTACAATAAATTTGTCAATAACTTCGAGTGTATCGATAAAGATGGAAAGTTAATTAGAATGTTAGACTTGGTGAATGGCACTGATTTTATAATTTCTGATGAACTATATCTCAATCAAAGGGTAAAGGTTTTAAAGGAGAAGCCTATGACTGAGGAAATGCGTACTGCTATTGAAAAATTTGAAACTTGGGTTCCTAAAATCCAGTAATTAATATGCCGGTTAGTGATAAGGATTTTTGCCATTGCTAATGGTTGATATGTAAAATCACTAAATTATTCTGCTAAGATAAATAATGCTGTATATTCACGGCATGATGTGTAGCGTCATGCATATGAATGAGCAAAAAAATGAAATTTTGTGGTGGCCCCATGCAGCGCAAGCTGCAAGACTGAAAGAATCCACCAAAATGGAAATGAGATTCAACTAAACCACCAATTTCTCTACATATTTTTTGATACCCAACCTAGTATTTTCTAATGCTTGCTGTAGCGCCACCCAGCAGCAATAAATCCAGTTTTTCATTAGCTCCGGTCTGTTATTTTAACCTCGCAGTTCCTTTCCAGTAGGCATACTTGCGGGAACGAACTCTAGGCGTGTCAATTCTCTCTAGAAAACGTTGTTTTTTTTCTTTAAAAATAGCATCTTAGACTATGAGTGTCTTGTAGCTTGCTCGATGACTACCATATGAATTTACCCTATAGCTGCTTCCAACATTTTTTGAGCTGTGCATGGCAAGGTAAATATGGGAAATGGTTAAAATTACCTTACCCTAGTGCATCTTAATAGTTAGGAAATTAAAATTTCAGATACCACTGTATCTTTCAAATTAGTATATTTTTCAATGCTTCACAGCGACCATTCTCACAGTAGCCCCACCAGTCAGTCTTTTGACCAATGATCGCTACTATGGATGTGCTGTTTTTAGGTAAGCCTTTACGCCAACTAGATACGTCAGTGGCAGAGGGCAAAGGATTCGATTCAGGATGGGTATGCCACTCACCTATGTAAGTAAGATAGCCTCCTGATGTGTGCCAAAGTTGATCAACCATAACTTGATGGTGTTGTTTTTTACGTACAAAACCAAAACGCGATGCTTGGTCGTAGGGACTAGGTTCTGTAACGTGAGTTATTATTATATGAGGTGGCCGAATTTCTCCAATAAATACACCTCCTTGCTCAGGTTGACTGTGATGTAACTGCCGATATCGATTTAAAATATGAAGTACCGCAGTCTCAACGATTATTAGTCCACCAGCTCTATTACTCAAGGTCAGCTCAGCCTTGACGTCAGGAACAAACACTACATTCTCCAAATTTTTTCAGCTTTCTACGCTTATGATGAATTACATTACCTGTCGAGTGTTGAGCATAGGTCCAGGGAAGCTTATCCTGAAGAGTATTCAGCACGGCCTCTTGAATTAGTGCGGCAGTAATTGTGCTGACGCTAGCATCATAGGGTGTAAAAATGCTGCCGCAGGAAACTCGATGAGGAGCTACAGGTCTATCGACCTCCTTGAGGATCTCGAGACGCTTGGCACATTCATAACAGGCTTTTCCATCGTCGATCATAACAACAGACGCTTGACCATAAGCATCATTGTAGCCGTGGATGATGAAGGGAGGACGTTGGGTAGAAGCTCGAGCCAAGTAACTGAGCATTTTACTTGTTGGGGCGTGACCAGTAGCATCGATCACAATATCATAGCCACGAATATTATCTTCATTCATTTCAAAACGATAAGGTTTGACATCTATTCTTGGATTGCCCAAAGAGTCACGCTTTATTAGCTTACTTAGGGCCTCAGCTTTATTCCAACCGATATAAGTGGCTGGGAGAGCATGCCGACTCAGATTGCCTGGAGACAGAATGTCACTGTCACAGAGAACTAGCCGACCGGTATTGCCACGCCCTGCTCCTACCTTGGCAAGCAGCTGAGCAGCAAAGCCACCAATGGTGCCGCAGCCAATTATCAAGATTTGCTTGTTCTCAAGATCAAGGAAAACAGGTCTGTTGCGCCGTTGAAGCTCTTGGTCGCTTATCGAGCTCACATTTAAGCGAGAGAATGCGGTCGTTGCGGATTTTGATCTGAGCATAGGAAGGGTAGAGCCGAGCTTTAGTTTGTGTTTACCTCCCCTAGATTTAGCTCGTTCCGTTGTACGGTGTTTCAGGATCGTCTGGGTGGCTTTACTGAAGCAGACTTCAAAGCCAATGATGCCTTCGTTCGAAATATCGAACAACACCATTTGCCTGCCCTTGGTGAGCCTGGTGAGTATTCCATTGGCCAGTGAGTCATGAGCAGGGAGGTCAGCAGATTTTAACCAATCAAAGACTTCCCTGAGTGATTGAGGCGGCCATTTACTTGGTGCTATCGCAGTGTTGTTAACTCTGACAACGGTCACGTCGCCATCAATGCCCACAGCCGGTTTTTCTCCTCGTAACCTAAACCAGTCATCCCTTTGCCCAGCGTTGCGGAAGACAACATATTCTTTGTCTGTTTGTCCATCTGCTGAGGTTGCCACTTTCAGCGACTTGTATGAGAATTTTGTACCTGAAAGCTTGCCTGCATCACCATAAATGTAAGCATCCACGACCCCATTCCAGTAGTTCACAAACTCGGTTTGAAATTCCTCTTGCCGTTGATGGCCAGCTGTTACGGCATTGTCCAATGCTTGCTGGATCAGGCTGTTTAACATGGTAATTACAGCAGGTGGGTGTTGGGGATCCCAATCGGCAGTGTCCTGGTTCACCAAACATAATCTTTGGAAACTGCTTATGTGAGGTAAGGCCATACCGATTAAGTTGGCAGGGCGACTGATAACGTAAGTTTCCGGCAAGCGACTAAGATCTTCTCTTGGCCTAACTACAGCAATAATGAATTCGCCTGCCTGTGTTTGGTAGGCTTTTATATAGGCTGGACACTCTCTCGTAGAGAAATTGGTAGGCCGGTGATGTTGCGACTCTCGACATATCGAAAGCCGCTATGTAATAACAAGTTATGGATAGTCACTATCAACCACTCGTCATTGAATCGGTCATTTGGCTTTGTCGTTGAGGTTGTCGTTGTTGTTGGTATGCAGGTATGGCAACCCAAGGCTTGATAAGCTCTTCGTTTACAACACTGTCACCAAAAAGTCCATTTAGAGTTTTCAGTACTTCGTTCTTTGTTGAGAGCCTATTCAGTGCTCGATTAAGTTCTTCGTGCAGAGTCTCTGCTTTCGAGATAATGCTCTGAACCGTATTATCATCCATCTTTTCCTTGGGAAACAACAAGCGACCTTCATCTGAGGCATCTGGACTTTCCACTCCATCCCTTAACTTGGTGGCCAACTGTTCTGTTACTTTTAACAAAAGTTCACCATGATCTTTTGTGTCAGGCATAGGTGTATTATCAAAGGTGTCAACGACGCATTTCATAAGAGCTATGGAGGATAATTCAGGAGATTTCCACTGCACATCTCGCCAAGCCTTCAGGTATCGACAGACCTGCCGCATAGGGTCACCATGTCGCGCTACTGCGCTCCTGAACCAACGCGCAACGATTTCTGGATCTGACTTAATCCACTTATCCTTTCCTCTGACAGCCAAGTAAACACAATTTTCATCAAGCTTTCGAGTGGCTGACTTACTGAGAACACTTTCATTCAGTGAATCCATCCCTGCGACAGAGTTCAATGCCACTTCTCGAGTTTCAAACTGATCTCTTGGGATTGCATACATGGGCACATCTACATGCACATTTCTATCTTCGATGACAATACGTCCACAAGTAGGCTTCTTTAATGCTTTCCAGTTGTAGTTTTCTTCTGCCAAAGATGCTAGCGATGCATCTACAAGTAGGAGAAGAAGCTCATGGCCGACTAACGGTTGCTCTTTGAACATATCCATAGGCATGTATGTACCATCATCAATGTCCATCTGTTGTGGCGGTTTATGATATGGCTTGTTCAGTGTTTTGTACTTGTAACTTCCTTGAACCCAAAATCTTGGCTCTGTATTCAAGAAGGCTCCGCGTGCGTCATCACTCATATCCAAGAGCAGTTTCACAACTCGCTGGACATCTGCATTGTCAAGATAGCGCAGGTTGGTTTTCCTAATTGCACTTTCTACGAGTTGGATATTCGTTGAGCTCCGAGAACGGCTGGCCAGCATTTTGACGACATCTTTTGCTTCTGTGAATACACCCTTTGTCCGAATTCTGATCGTGTCCTTAAGTTTCTCGAGAGAAGCCTTGTCGGTGCTGGTAGGCTCCAGTCTTTTCATGAGACCGTCATTGGTATTGGTAAGATATAGATGTGCTGACCATTTCATTCTGACGCTTCCTTACGGTCGGTGGGGTGAATGAAGGCTGGAGCCTCCGTGCTAAAGAAAGTCTCGATAAGTGCTTTTTTGCCAGTAGCTGTGGTTGCTACAGATTTTCCCCACGCGACAAGTGCTTTCAGTGACTCTTCGCTCGCATTGTCTAACGAGATGACTCGAGCCTGTTGATCAGGCACGGTTTCATCAAGCGAGAAATAGCAAGGGGGCATGCCTTCTCGATTTAGTGCCTTACCGGCCATGAACCCGTGCATTTTCTGCGAGGAGGACATGACTGTCTCAATGAGTGCCTTTCCACCGCCCCAAAGGCCAAAGTACCCAGGGAACCACCTAGAGATGTTATTGGGATTGATACAAAAATCGTTGGAGAGGGTTCCAATATTAAGAATTTTGATATCGTTTGCTGTTATACCCTTAAACTCCTCATCATCCAGATAATTCAGCGCTTCATGATAGGCGACGAATGATGGATTGTTTGCTAGTAAGCCTCCATCGGCAAAATACGCACTCTGCCACTCGATATAGTGAGGTAGGAAGCAGGGCGGGAGCGCACTTTGCTTGATTTTCAACCAAAGAATAACTGTGCCCGATAATCATCGTCCCAGCCCGCTCTTTTCAACTTGTTTCGCTGGCTTGGCGCGCCACATTGACTCTGAGTGAGAATGTTCATCACGAATCGTCGAAACAGGGCCATATTCTCCACGGCATCCTCCATGGCTATCCGGGACGCATCCTCACCAAACACCACGTCCAGAATGTAGTGCTGACTGTTTTCTATCCGCCAATGCTGCCGGATATAGTGACCCAGCAGCTTATGTTTGTGAGACAGTGAACTGACATAGTAGGACGTATCCACCGTGCCTTTCCCGTTGATAGTCCGGTGCCGTTCAACGGCGATAATGCTGCGAATCGTCGGCCATTTTGCGGCCAGCTCAGGCGGTAACTTGGCCTTCAACTGAAACACATAGCGCGCTTCTTCCCGGCCATGGCCGCACTCTTTGTGCTCGACCACGACCTTCTCTTTTCCCGCATCGAACAGCGCCTGAAATTGGGACTGCACCGCCTGACGCAGCAAGGGCTGATTGTGTTTCACCTGCACCACCACATGGGCATTTTTCTCACTGATTTTCTCCAGTGTCTCGCGCTGGCAATGCAGTGCATCCAGGGTGACTACCGCCCCTTTCAAGTTGAGGACATCCAGCATCGCCTTGACGGTGCCGAGTTCGCCACGCTTGGAGGGGGTGACTTTTTGGCTAAGCACCAGCCCATTTTCGGTGTCATAAGCGGTGACGAGTTGCAGCGCCTGCTTGGCATCATTGCGATAGGCCCCGCGCAACACTTTGCCATCGAATGCGATGAGGGGCTTGCCGCTGTGGGTGCGGCGCTCATTGACCCAACCGAGTAAGGCTTCGAGCAAGGACTCGACGACGATGGTCCGTAGGATGCGAGCGATGGTATGACGACGCGGAATGCCATGAGTAAAGGGGCGATATAAGCGCAACCAATCGACTTTCGACTCGCCGAAGGTCTGGATATCACGCCAGCCCTCAGCTCCGGCCATGATGGCGCTGATGACGAGGAACATCACGTCCACCAAATCATGCTTGCGGTTGATATCTGAACGGGTTTCTTCAACGAGAGTGAGATGTTCAATGAGTGTCATGGCTTGAGCTCCTCTGGACTAGGGGAGCGATTAGATCACAGACGATCTGCCAGTTCAAAGTTTGTTAACAAAGTGCGATCCCGCCCTGAGGTAGGAAGTAGGTGGGGGCAGCAGATGTAGCCATGGCTACATCAACCAAGGTGAATTGATCATCTCGGGTGAACAGGGAGTTATGACAGGTTTTGATGAACAAAGGGCGACCTGTGCTCAGGTTGACCGTTGGGATGAGCAGGCGTCGTTTTAGCGATCTGACCGTCTTGCCGGTTCCCACGATCTCAGTCACTGCTTTTTCCAGGTTGTTAGCCTTATAGAGAGGGCTCAGCAACAGCTTACCTAGCTGGTATATGTTTCGAACACAATTGGGCACCCAACTCTGGCGAGGGAAAATATCTGGAGCTGCTTTGTGAAACTTGCCCTGCAAGTCTCTAGCTTTCTGACCATCAGCCAAAGCAATGGCAATTATTCCGCCGATGGAAGCCCCGGTGATCATGTCGAAGTAATTACCGATGGCCAAATCAGGATTGTTGTTGCGCTCAGCCAGAACCCGTTCTAGTTCCGCTAAAATGGTAATTGAGAAGAGACCACGCACCCCTCCACCGTTCAAAGACAGGATTTTGAATTGCTTGTTAGAGTCGTTCATGGAGCCTCCATTAGAACCGTACACAATATGCGGGGATTCTGTGCTCACTTCAATGGGGAGAGTAAAAAGAACACTGTAACGGCTACTCTACGGCGCTGTTGCCAAAATGAACTGTTCTGATAACAGCTAACCCTGCTCCAAGTTACTGTTACTCTTTGGTCTTTTCTCCACGGGTCACCTGCCTTGGTAGAACCACTCACTGTGCAGTATGAGCGGGCACAGGCCAACATATATCGGCGATGAATGAGGCTAGAAAAGCTTATGAAATGCGTATTGCACGTCATTCCAGATATGTAGTTATGTTGAAGCTCTGCGGGCTAGAGCTGCATCCTCATTACTTGCTCTGATAGTGTGCTGCATGTGTTATATTCAGCTCAAATGTTGAGCCGAATGATGGGATAGGTCGGCTCATTATTGAGACCCTAGCACGTTGGATGAGGAAATAATGGAACCATTTTGGATTTGGCAACAAGCCGACTGGCCCCATTTTCGTTGGCTGGATAGCGAGATATTGCCCAGATTACGGCAGGTGCAACGCAGGCAGGGAATTCTAATCGGTAGTCATTCCAGGTTGGGGAACCCCGACCAAACGTTGGACACGTTATTGGCTAACATCATCGCCTCGTCCGCTATCGAAGGCGAACGCCTCAATGCACAATCCGTGCGTTCATCCCTGGCTAGGCGGTTAGGGAGCCCACAAACTCAGTCCTATCCAGTATCAGAGCGCTCAGAGGGGCTCGCGGCCATGATGCTGGATGCCATCGACAACCATGAACAACCACTGACAATTGAACGACTTTACCAATGGCATCGTTGGCTGTTCCCCGCCAACGAATGGTCGGTGCAGCCAGTGAACGTAGGGCAGTTGCGAGGAGATGAGCCGATGCAGGTTGTCTCTGGGCGTGTTGATCGCCCCACCGTGCATTTTGAGGCACCGCCCAGAGCAACTCTGGACGATCAACTGGCCGAGTTCATCCCCTGGTTTAACCAGACTCGGCATGACCCCACGATGGATCCGCTTCTTCGTGCCGCAATCATCCATTTCTGGTTCGTGACCCTGCATCCCGTTGATGATGGCAATGGGCGGCTCACGCGGGCACTGACCGATCTCGCGCTGTCACAGGCTGACAGCCACAGCATCCGGCTGTATGCCATGTCAGTTGCCATTCTAGAGCTGCGGGGTGACTACTATCGAGCGCTTGAGTCAGCGCAGAGGGGCTCGCTAGATATTACCTCCTGGATCTGTTGGTTCCTCGACACACTGGATTACTCCATAGAGTTGGCATTACAGGTTATTGATCGTTCTCTTGCCAAAAAACATTTCTGGTTGCAGCACTGTCATGATGGTCTGAGTCCAGAGCAAACCAAGGTTATTAACCGTTTATTGGATGGCGGCCAACAAGGTTTTGAAAATGGCATCAACGCCAGCCAATATCAAAAAGTCACCGGAGTCAGCAAGGCGACGGCTACACGCCATCTGGCCGAATTGGTGGGTAGGGGGTGCATTGAGAAATTACCTGGTGGCGGACGCAATACACGCTATCAGATCCGCTTGCACACCGAGGGAGTTTGAAAAAGCATCGCCATGGGGCGTTAATTTCATCTGGTAGATGAAAGCTGCGATTGGTGTACAAATGACGCTATTTAGTTAAATGTTGACGCCATGATGTGTGCCGTCAGGCATATGAACGAATAGACTTAACCGACAGTCATGGCTCTCAACTAATCTTTTGAGTGATAACAAACTATCGAGAATATCGGGATCTATTGCAGGAACATCACCAGGCCCGAGATTTGAAAGCAGTTTGGTCACACTGAGACGTACCAGTTGCTCTTCGGCCAGAGCCTTGGCTCTCTGGACAACCTCGGGTGATTCGGATGAAATCATATCCTCCAATGTCCTCCCCATACGGTGCTCCTACTACAGATAGAATTAAAGGCCCACGCCGAGCTGGCATGGGCTCTCAGCACTAGATCAAAAACTCTTCCAATGCACGACCATTAGCCACTGCTTCTGCGATGGTCTTGGGCATGCGACCTTGGCCAGTCCAGGTTTTCTCCTGACCGTCTTCGGTGTATTTGTATTTTGCAGGACGAGGAGCGCGCTTGCTCTTTACTGTACCCTCTGCTTTTGCAGTGGTTGCAGTACCAACAAGCTCACTCGGATCTATGCCCGCTTGTTTCAGCAGCTCGGTAAACTCAGCCAGTTTTTGCAGGCGTTCAGCGGACTCTTCTCTCAATTTGCTCTCTTGCTGCTCACGCTCAGCAAAAATCTCTTCGAATTTTTCTCTGATTTCGACCAGCTGCTCGAAAGAGAGCTCGCGCAATGCAGCTCGCAGACTACGAATATTCATCAGTATTTTCAAAAAATCGTTCATTTTTATCCTCATGTATCACATTTTTATATCAGGAAAATTATCTCTCAATCCCAGCATCAGCTCCACTGTTTTTGGCACCAAGATGATTCGAAAAAGCATCATTTAAAAATCCTGAGCTAAATTGCGTTTGGATCTACTTATTGGCCTAGCTCCAATCTGCTATGAAAATATGTAGCTAAAAATTAAATCCAAGTGGTAGTGAGCGTTGAGACCACCTCACCAGATGAGCCGATGAAGGATCTTGTTCGGCTCACGAAATGAGCCGATAGGACAATATCATTGGCTCACAGAATGAGTCGATGATAAGAAATTTTAGATTTGCCCCTTGAGGATCCAGACACTTCGCCCCTCTTAACTTAAGAGGAAGTCTTGGATGACTAGGCCACTACACATCCATGTCTCCAGAAAGCAAAAAAACCCGCAACGAGGCAGGGTTTCAGCATTTTTTCAACTTCGCACTCAGGGTAGCGACTCTCCCTTGTTTCAACTTCGCACTTAGGGTAGCGAATCTCCCTGTGCCTTGATTCTATGAAAGGTGAAGCCGCTAGTCAACATTATTACTGGCATAACCAGCATTGAGCACTTATTTGATATGTTATTTTTGGATGCCTTTGCACTCAAATTTTGGAGGTGTTTTCCAACCTGTAACGCGCCCGCTGCGTTTGTTGACCCTTCGGTATTCATTCCCCAACAGGATTTCCCATTCAGAGCCGTTCTCCGATAGAACCTGAAAAGTAGTCCCCAGCTCAATGCCTAAACCTGGTTCAGTACAGACCAACTCGGTCATCAGCCCTCCTCAATGTAGGGGCATTTGGTTGTTAATTTTCCACTCAAAACGACAGTTTGGGGTAGGATAGCTCATGAGAGGTCGTGTTTGTACAATGAGGAGTGCTACATGATGCCCTATGCAACCTATCATCCTAGTAGTGACGCAGTTACTCCGAACCGTCTCCTAGAAGGTCTTGGTATTCCTCGTGACCCACTAGGAGCACATCTATGGATCGTGGCTGGCGTAGCTCCTGGCAGCATTCATCGACTGGCTGAATTGATGAGTGCAGACATAGGTTTGATATGCCGCTTAGTAAGCATTAGCCGCCACACTGTTGCTCGCAAGCTGAGGATTGGGGCTCCCCTATCAATCTCTCAGGGTGCCAGGGTATACGGCGTTGTGCAGGCCCTCGATGCGGCACTATCCCTCAACAAGAACGATACTGCCAAGGCGTTGTCATGGCTAAACAGACCAGCCTGGGGCCTCGGTGGCGTGGCTCCAGCCACATTGTTGACTACAGATATGGGAGTTCAGGCAGTTATCCATTTGGTGGGGCGGATTCAGCATGGGGTGTGCAACTAAATCGAGGGTTGTGGTAGGCGCCCCCCCACAGAATGCTTCAAAAACAACCAATCTCATCATTTTTTGAAATTTATTTCATTTACCCCACTTGAAAAATTCGGAAAACTGTCCATTTACTAATTATGAGAGCTATAAATTAATTTTTTCCATTTCAACATTCCGCTGCTGCGCAGCGAAGAGAAACCAGTTTTACTACCCCTATAAGCTATTTTTATTAAATAAAAGAAGTTTAAAGAGCACTGATAAATTAAAGTTCCTTAACTTGGCTTAAGACATCAATGCTCCATCACTCAGTAATAAATTAGATTCATATAAACAGAAAACAGAAAACAGAAAACAGAAAACAGAAAACAGAAAACAGAAAACAGAAAACAGAAAACAGAAAACAGAAAACAGAAAACAGAAAATATGAGTAAAGGAATAATAAGAGTATGGCTATATTCGCCCTGTAGGGCGGAAAATTAAAAAGATGTTTTTGCTAGACATGATAACCCTGCCTGTGCAGGCGCTTCTCTGTTATCATCAGCAGCCCATGAACAAATCGCATACTGGCGTGACTGTTACGCCGCCTTAACCCCTACCTCTGCGGCTCCTGCCGCCTTACTCTGGTTATCACAACCAGAGCGCTTTTTTACACCCATTAGATCCCAATACAACAATCTGATCCTGTCCGAACTCCATCTGACCCCCAAGTAGATGGATGCGTTGTGCTATGGATCCTAAACAAGCGAGAAAATCCCCCATGCTGGAACGTGCAAGACAAGAATGGTTCTCCAACATCCGTGGTGACCTTTTAGCCGGAATTGTGGTCGCCCTGGCGCTGATCCCAGAAGCCATCGCCTTCTCCATTATTGCTGGTGTAGACCCCAAAGTCGGCCTCTATGCCTCCTTCTGTATCGCAGTGGTCATCGCTTTTGTCGGCGGTCGTCCAGGCATGATCTCGGCAGCCACAGGCGCAATGGCGCTCCTGATGGTGACCCTGGTCAAAGAGCATGGCCTGCAATATCTGCTGGCAGCAACCCTGCTTACTGGGGTACTCCAGATCGCAGCGGGTTACCTGAAACTGGGCAGCCTGATGCGGTTTGTCTCCCGTTCCGTGGTCACCGGCTTCGTCAATGCGCTGGCGATCCTCATCTTTATGGCCCAGTTGCCTGAGCTCACCAACGTCACCTGGCAGGTCTATGCCATGACAGCAGCTGGTCTTGGCATCATCTATCTGTTCCCGCTTATTCCGGTGGTTGGCAAGCTAGTGCCTTCTCCGCTGCTCTGCATCGTCATCCTGACGGCAGTCGCCATCACCATGGGCATCGATATCCGTACTGTAGGCGATATGGGCGAGCTGCCCGATACTCTGCCCATCTTCCTGTGGCCCGAAGTGCCGCTCAATCTGGAGACGCTGGCGATCATCTTCCCATACTCCGCAGGTCTGGCTGTGGTCGGTCTGCTCGAATCCATGATGACGGCGGCCATTGTCGATGACCTGACGGATACCAGCAGCGACCGCAATCGCGAATGCAAGGGCCAGGGGATCGCCAATATTGGTGCGGGCCTGATGGGTGGCATGGCGGGCTGCGCCATGATTGGTCAGTCCATCATCAACATCAAATCCGGTGGTCGTGGCCGCCTCTCCACCTTTGTCGCTGGCACCCTGCTCATCCTGATGGTGGTCTTCATGGATGAGTGGATCCGCCAGATCCCCATGGCAGCCCTGGTAGCCGTGATGATCATGGTCTCTATCGGGACGTTTTCCTGGGAGTCGGTTCGTAATCTCAAGAAGCACCCGCTCTCCACTAATATCGTGATGATCGCAACAGTGGCAGTGGTCGTCGCTACCCATAACCTGGCGCTTGGGGTATTTGTCGGGGTACTGCTCGCCTCCCTGTTCTTTGCCAACAAGGTTGCCCGCTTCATGCTGGTCAAGAGTGACTGAATCGCCCCTGGATTTCTTGACTGATGATATGAGTTAATCTGTCACTCGAGCATCAAGGGGGTTGATTTAACCGAATGTGCCGCTGAATCTCATCACTTTTTGCGCGAGAAGCCCCGTCCTCGGGCCAGGGTATTGCACTTACTATCTGAAATCACGGTTGCCCTAGCCCATAATCAAAACGGCCGCTATATTCAGAAGAGTGATCTCGATTCTGATTCTATGTTGAGTTAGATCACAAAAAACCAGATAAAAACAACTAATTATCAATGGGTCTTATGTGATGAGAGTTACTACAGCCATGCTGTGTGTTTTAATAGTATTATTGCAGGTTGTTTATGCCGCGACTCCGGCTAATTTACGCCTTGAAACCAGTCTAGCACCTCCATACCAAACCGTTGAGGATGGCAACCTCAAAGGTTACGCAGTGGATACTGTAAAATGTGTTTTGGATAAGATAGGCGTTCAATATCAATTTAAGATAGTTCCCCCCAAGCGCGCAGAATTAGATTTAGTTATGGGGCGCTCCAGTGGTTTCTTCAGTTCTATAGATCAGCCTAATATTAATAAATACGCAAAACTCAGTGCGCCAATAGTTTTGGATAAGTGGTACTGGTTTAGTCTCTCGTCAATATCTAGGAAAACTCATGACGCATTAAATAAAAGTAAAATAGGCGTGCTAAGAGGAAGTAGCCAAGAAACATGGCTGTTAAGAAATAATATGCCCATATATCAATCAGTTAATAATTCAGATAGTTTATTAAAATTATTACAGAGGCGACGAATTGATTTATTTCTCGCAGATGAAAGTGTGGTTCGTGAATTAAATAAGTCTGATATAAGTTTAAACTTACTTCTTCATAAACGATTTGAAAAGTATGCACCCATGGGCGTGTATATAGCCAACCATGTCTTACTTGAACACCCGTCAATTATAGATATGTTTAATAGTAAAATATCAGAGTGCAACCAATCAAATCTATTCTTATCCGCCAGTGAACAAGAAACAATTGAAGTTGCTGTAAATAGAATGTATCGTTCACTTTTGAAAAGCCAGGAGTTAATCAATACACTGAAATTAGCAAACTTGAAAAATAAACACATAAAAATAGAAGCTATATTACAACGAGACCAGCTATGGCGTTCTATGGTAGAAAATAACTCATTCGCACCAAGCTGGATAACGAACATACTAAACTCAACCATTTCAAGGTCATTGAAGGGTTTGACAATTCAAACTCCATATATAACTGAAATCATGTTGACGGATGAGCGAGGTGTCTTAACTGCTGCGAGTAACCTAACATCTGATTACTGGCAAGGAGATGAAGAAAAGATCATCGAAACCCTAAAAATGGCCAATGAATACAGACACATCAATTCACTAGGGCGATTCGACCAGAGCAATAATCGGTTTAAAATGCCATCGATTGAGTTTGATGCATCTAGTAAGTTATTTTTATGTCGATTAAATTATCCTGTATGGTATAAAGGGCAAGTAATTGGAGTACTGTCATTTGGCATTAATGTAGAAAAAGCTCTAATTATGCTCTAATATTGTAATGTGAAACTAAATTTCATTTAGTCATAGGCATTATAAAGGCTATGTCCCAATTACGTGTTGCATGGGGTGCCCCAGCGCCTCATGCAAACACGCTTTGATATTCACCCCCTTCCCGTAACGCTCCAGCATCCTGCGCCAACCCAGGTAGTTCTTCAGGTAGTGCGTCGCCACACCATGGAAGCGTACCATCCACTCTTTCAGCCGATGGTGATACCCGTTCACGTGCTGAATGTGATACGCACCGGCCACTCGCTCACCCTGACGATTGCGCACCACTTGATGCGTCACGCCCTGTACTTTGCTGAAGCTGGCATACACTCCCGCGCCATCGCTACACAGCACGGCATCCGGCGAGACAAGGGGCTTCAACACCGCGATGACCGCCTCGGCATTCATCTCTTCCAACTGAAAATCTGCATGGTGGCCCGCACGGTCCTGCACCACCATCACCGGAATATAATCCCGTCCGGTTCCCCGGGTTCGCCCTTTACCACCACGATGTCGTGGCGGACGCGGCAACCCCCGTTGCCCCTTGAATGACTCGAGGAAGAAGGTCTCATCCACCTCAACGATACCTTCTTCACGAGTGGCTTGATGAGTTGCCATCGCGCGCAAGAAGCGATGACGCCAGAGGAAAGCGGTGTTTTTGCTGACCCCGCAACGCATCGCCGCCTGGCGGACGGTCAGTCCTTCGATGAGGGCTTGCGCGTAGTCTTCCCAGCACTGGGCTTTACGCAACCGGGCCAGAGGCGTCTTGGTGAGCACCGAGCTGGTGCGCAGACACTGTTTGCAACGGTAGCGACGTAGTCCGCGGCTCCAGCCCCAAGGGGCAAGCTGGGCGGCATCGGCCTGACAATGAGGACAACCGCGGCATGCCGGTAACTGGGTATTGAGCGAGGTAATGACATGGGGCGCTGTGAGCTCCTGTTGAGCAACACGGCGCTGGCGCAGGGTTAACTGGGGAAAGAGGGATAACAGGTGTTGAAAGGCTGGGGTATCCATGATGGTAGCCCTCAAGGTAATGGCCTACTTCAAGATTAGCCTTTCAACACGGAATTGGGACAGAGCCATTATAAAGTCCATGTTCATTAAATATTTATTTGAAATGCATATGAGAAACGGCTACTCCATTTTTAAAATCCTAATCATGCCGTTGATACTCATATTTTATAGCTAGTATTTCTAGTCAAACGACTGAGGGCGAAATTTTAGAAATACATAGCTATGTGCTATGATATAGCCTCATCCGGCATGCAGGTTAAGAGGTTGATTTATAGTTTTTTGTGCATTCATGGTGTAGTATGAAGCTAACATGGCATTGAGAATGTAGTTATGGATAACATAGTTTCAATCGAAGAAATGCAAGCATTAAAAGTCTTGCTTATAGATGACCATTCTATATTGCGAGCAGGAGTCAAAACTACACTCTCAACAGATTGCTTTATGACCGTAATCGCGGAGGCTAGCAATGGTAAAGAAGGATTAGAGCTAGCAGTAGAATATGAACCAGATTTAATATTGCTTGACCTTAAAATGCCAGTACTTAATGGATTAGACACGCTAAAGAAAATTAGAGCAAAGAAAATAAAAAGCAAAGTTGTTATCTTCACAGAATCAGATTTGGAAATTGATGTTGTAGAAGCGTTTAGGTTCGGAGCCAATGGATATCTTTCAAAAGATATAGAACCGCTTGATTTAATCAGCTGCATTAAGAGTATATGTGCAGATACATCAGTTGAAAGCCCTCAGCTAAACAATAAAACGATGTCAAGTTTATTATCAGAAAGTGATATTGGTATTATTAAATCATTAAGTCATAGAGAAATTGATGTAGTAAAACTTCTTGCTGAAGGTCATTCAAACAAAGTCATTTCAAAATTATTATTTATTTCTCACGGGACGGTAAAAATACATGTGAGGAATATTCTAAGAAAACTAAATTTAAAATCTAGAGTTGCGGTTACTGTATGGGCACATAATCGAACTATTAAGTGATTATAATTTCAAAATGTACATGAATAGGAATTGTCTTGTTATTTCCATTATTGCATATTATTGTCACGCTAGTTAACTGCGCTCTTTAATCATGTGCTAACAGGGAGCTTATAATTCATAAATTGTGCTTACAACGATACATAGCCTCATCCGCCAAACGGAGCAACAAGTTTAGGTCGGGTGGTGTAGTTGCATCATAGCTAACAACACCTATAGAGCAAGATAGGGTATAGGCCTTGCTACAATGTTTATTGAACTCATCGAAGGCTTTAATTACTCTCCGATTAATAGAGTTAATATTGTCAATGTTAGTTTCTGGGAGTAAAACCACATATTCATCACCACCTAATCGAGCACAGATATCCGCATTTCTAAATATAATATTTATTAAGCGAGCTGCTTGACACAATGCATCGTCTCCGACATCATGACCATATATATCATTTATAGATTTGAATTTATTCAAATCTATAAATAAAAGTGAAAGGGGCCGCTTTGTTCTAAATGCATGTTGCAAGCACTGTTCAGCCTGAAGAATAAAACCTCGCCTATTAGTTAGCCCAGTCAATTCATCTATCGTTGCCATTTGGACTGCGCGCAACTCGCTTTCAACAGTTAATGCCAAGTCTGAGAGTAAAGATCTATCTTTATCTCCAAAAACTTTGGGCTTACTATCTATGATACACAATGAACCGATATGCAACCCATCGGTTATTACTAATGAGTGCCCAGCATAAAATCTAATGTATGGCTCACCTATAACCATTGGATTATTATAGTAACACGGGTGTTTAGTAGCATCTTCAATAACAATCATGCGTTCTTTGAGAAAACCATGTTTACAAAAAGAAAAATTAGGGAGGGGTTCATGGATGTTTAGACCATAACAAGGCTTGGCCCACTCACGTTCATTGTCTTCGAATGAGATTAGGGCTATCGGCACATCAAAAATATTGCGAGCCATTCTAGTTATACGAATGAAACGCTCTTCTGTTGGAGAATCAAGCGCTTGAAGATGGCGTAACGCATCTAAGCGAGGGAGGTGAGTTTTAGAGGTTTGATGAAGAGTGTGCATCCTTGCTATCTTTTCTCATATTTGTTCGAAGCAGTAGTACTATGCCAGTCTTTTGAGTACAAAAAAATAGATTATTGTATGACATATGTCTAATTTAAGTGGATTACTCTGCCCTCTAAATAAAGATGCTGAACGTTACACGAAGTTAGCGCCTGTACGAGTGTGAAAAATTGGTGCTTATCCAAGCCAAAGCTAATGAAAAAAGTGAGAATAGGGGAGATCTCAGTCTCCCCCTGATGACCCCTTACTGAGTTATGTTAAAGCCGTAGCAGCGCTTGAGCTCCTCGAAGTCGTAGTAGTGGCTGCCGCTTTGGTAGGGCTGGCAGCCGGTTTTAAAGGCGATCTCTTTTTCGTTGTAGAGCATCTTGACCAGCACCTGCCGCTGTCTGTTCTGATAGATATCCCACTGAATATTGGCGGTATAGGGGGAGACCCAGCCGCCGCGCCACTCGTTGTTCTGCTGGCTGAACAGCTGATCCGGGCTGGCCCCCTGACGGCTACCTTCCAGTTTCATCAGGGCGGCGAGGGGGATAATGGCTTCGGCGTGGGCAAAGCGCAGGGTGGCCCGTCGACTCTGCTCGCCTTCCACCACCTGACGTTGCACCTCGCCAAACAGGCCGTCGAGCAGCGGCTGGGCAATGGCGTAGGGGGCGCTCTGGTTGGCAAAGCTCGGCCCCTTTTCGTAGAAATCTTCCGCATCGGAGAGGTAGGAGAACCAGGCCGACTCCTCCGGAGTGAGGAACTGCTCCAGCGCCCAGGGTTCGCTGCCCTGTGCCTGCGCTTCGCGGATCATGCCGGGGCCGATGATAAAGAGGTTGTAGAGCATCAGGGCGGCATCCACTTCGTCGCGCACATAGGTCATGCCGCCATCCTCCGGGTTGACGGCGACAAACTCGACACCGCCCGCCAGATAGTCGACAAAGTCCTTACTGTAGATACGCTCCAGCATGCTGCGGGCCATCTCTTTGGTCTTGCTCAGGTTCTTAAGCTGATCCAGCGCCTTGGTAATCCCCCCATTTTTTGGAGCACTCAAAAGTAGAGGTCATGCGGCCTGTGCCAAGCGCTGTTTCGGCGTGTAGCCGCCCAGCGCCATATTGGGCCGCTCATGGTTATAAACCCACAGCCAGTTCGTGGCAAATTCCTGTAACTCATTCAGTGACTCAAACAGGTAATGGCCCAACCAGTCGTAACGCACAGTGCGGTTAAATCGCTCTATGTAGGCATTCTGCTGCGGGTTGCCTGACTGGATATACCTCAGCGCAATCCTCTTCTGCTGCGCCCATTGCTTGAGCTCTTCGCTGATGTATTCCGGACCATTATCACAGCGGATTGCGGCTGGTTTGCCCCGCCACTCGATGACCTGCTCCAGCACCCGTTTGACTCGCGAGGCAGGCAAGGAAAAATCCACCTCGATGCACAGTGCTTCGCGATTGAAGTCATCGATCACATTAAACAACCGCACCGAACGACCATCGCTGAGCTGGTCATGCATAAAGTCCATCGACCAACAGTGATTCGGTTGGTCAGGGACTGCCAACGGCTCCGGCTTGGCGCGTACTAGCCGCTTCTTGGGTTTTATCCGCAGATTGAGCTCTAGCGCCCGATAGATCCGGTAGACCCGCTTGTGGTTCCAGCCAAAGCCTTTGACGTTACGCAGGTACAGGAAGCACAGTCCGAAACCCCAGTTGCGCTGGTTGGCGGTGAGGCGCAGTAGCCAGTCGGCAATCTCCTGGTTTTCATCAGCCAGCACGGGCTGATAACGGTAGCAACCCTCGCTCACCTTGAACACCTGGCAAGCCAGACGGATAGAAATGGCGTAATGAGCCACAGCCTTGGTCGCCATCTCCCTGCGGGCAGATGGCGTCACCACTTTTTTGCCATCGCCTCGGAGATGATCTCAGCCTTTAGGCGCTCCTCGGCATACATCTTCTTAAGGCGACGATTTTCCTCTTCCAGCTCTTTGAGGCGCGCCATGAGAGAGGCATCCATGCCACCGAATTTGGAGCGCCACTTGTAGAAGGTGGCGGAGCTGATGCCATGCTCACGGCAGAGCTCAGGGACGGGTGAACCAGACTCGGCCTGCTTGAGGATGGCGATGATCTGTGCATCGCTAAAGCGTGATGTTTTCATGTAGAACCTCCTGCGTTCAAGATACGAGAAAATTCTACTTATGAGCACCTCAGTTTTTCGGGGGGATTACCCCTTGGCCAGCTCGGGGGCCGGGGCTATCCCGGCATCCTCGTCGCCGATAAAGCGCTGGTAGCTCTCATAGGCGGGCAGGTAGTGGGCGTAATCCCCCTCGGGCGTAGTCTTGTGGAAGTAGAGCTCGAACTTGTTGACCAGCTTTTTGTCGATCTTCGAGGGGTCATCCTGCGTGAGGTAACACTGCGCCGAGTCGCTGACATAGTTCACGTCGCGCTTGAGGCTCTCCATAAAGTAGAAGGCGCTTTCGTTGGCCCTGTCCTTGCCCGAGGTGACCACCTTGATGCAGTGGGGCTCGCTGCTGTTGAGCAGGGTCGGTAGCCGCACCGCCAGTCGGGTAGCGAGATTGGCGTGCTCCTCCTTGCCCAGCGCCGAGAGTAGGCCATAGCCCAGTTTCTGGTTGGCGGCCGTCACCAGATCGACCTTGCCTCCCAACCCCAGCCCGAGGGTGGTGAGCGCCCCCTGACGCTGCGCCTCTTCCCATACCAGCTTGGTCAGCACGTCATATTTCGGGCTGGAAAGTGAACGTGAGCCGTGGCGCGCCACCATCTCGGTAAAGACCGGGCTGAACCCTTGAGGTGCTGGCTCGTAGCTCTCTGCCTGCTGCTGCGGGCTGTAGACCGCTTTGGTGCTGTATTGGTAGGCTGTTTTGCCTTGGCTGTCGGCAGACGATTCGTTCTCTGACTGGCAGCCGCCAAGCAAGACCAGCGAGACGGCCAAAGCAACATAAGAAGAGCGCGGGAAAGTCATGATAATCCTTATCTATCGTTATGAAAAAATAAGTGAAATATCATAGGAGCCATTAATGACAGTTAGATGTCACTTTGGTGAGGCGGATATTTTTTAATTGTTCAGTGCTAAAGAGTGAGGGAGGCATGATGCCTCCCTCTTGTTATTGCTTGCCGGTCAGGGCTAGAGCCTAGTGAACCCTTTAATTGTAGAAATGTTCTTCGATATTCTGAATTTTGAACATCTAGTCACACAAACGAATACTTAATTTACTGGCATTGGTGTCTGGCGGTCCTCTTTATTGATACTCATATGCGAAACATGCCGACCTGATTACTCAGTTCACCCGAAATGTTTTTAAGTTGTTCAGAGAGATGGCGCGAACTGTCTGCATCCACTGCCAGTTCGTCCGAGACATCTTTGACCGCCTGAATGTTGCGGCTTACCTCGTCGGTGACGGCCCGTTGCTCTTCGGCTGCGCTGGAGATCTGGGTCGCCATATCGGAGATCTGGTTGATCGAAGTGGTGATCTGCTCCAGCGCATGGGTGGCGTTGTTGGCGTCATCCACGCTGTTCTGGGCCAGTTGCTGGCCTTCATGCATGGTGCTGACCGCTCCCTGGGTATTGCGTTGCAGGGTTTCGATCATGCTGCGGATCTCGACAGTCGAGCTGTGGGTACGTTGTGACAAAACGCGCACCTCGTCGGCCACTACCGCAAAGCCACGGCCCTGTTCACCGGCCCGCGCCGCTTCGATGGCGGCGTTGAGCGCCAGCAGGTTGGTCTGCTCGGCGATGCCCTGAATGGTGGAGAGGATGGTGTTGATCTCCTGAGCGTTTTTCTCCAGTTCCTGAATGATGTTGGAGGCCTGTTCCACCTGGGTGGCCAGATCGGTGATGGAGCGCTGGTTGCGGGCGATCACCTGTTTGCCATGCTCGCAACTGCTGGAGGAGCTGCGGGCCGCTTCGGCAGTTTGCTCGGCGTTGCTGGCAACATCGACCGCAGTTGCCGACATCTCATGGACCGCAGTGGCGATCTGAGTGATCTCGTTTTGCTGGCGAGCCAGCCCCTCATTGGCCTTCTCCGCCATGCTGTGGGAGGACTTGGCCTGCTGGTTGAGTTGGCCGGAGGAGTTGGAAATGTCCTGCACCATCGCATGGAGCCGCTCAATGAAGGTATTGACGTGTTTGGCAACCGCGCCCACCTCATCTTCACGCTCGATCTTGAGGCGGCGGGTCAAATCGCCGTTGCCACGGGAGAGATCGGCAATTGCCTCGCCCAGGGTTTTCAGAGGCGCTAGCGAGCTGTTGATGGCGACATAGGAGAAGCCAGCCACGATCAATATGGTGATGAGCCCCTGAATAAGTGAGGAGGTGACCATGCGGCGTACCGACTGGTAAGCGGTTTCGTCATCCACCATCATGCCGTAATACCAATTGGTGTTGGGGATCGCGTTAAAGTCAAAGACCTCTTTCTTACCGCTGATCACCAGCTCGTTGATCGTACCGTCATGAGCGATCTGATTGATGTAAGACGCGGTCAACTCGGGGGCTAGCGTTGTGGCGGGTTTCAGACTCAGGGAGGCATCGGGGTGGGCGATGATGGTGCCGTTGCTGTCGACCAGAATGGCGTAAGTCCCCTCGGTAGTGACCGTCAGAATGTCCGAGATAAGGGCGCTGATAGAGACATCTCCGGCGATAACCCCCTGGGTGTTGCCACGCTGGAATGGCTCGGCGATGGTGACGATCAAACTGCCGTTAGAGACATCGGCGTAGGGCGCAGTGATGACCAGTTTACCGGCGGCAACTGCATCCTTGTACCAGGTGCGTTGACGGGGGTCATAATCGGCTGGCAGGCCGGAGGGGGTACTCTCGAGCATCTTGCCGTCAGCAGTACCGGCATAGACCCCCTCAAAGCCACCGGCATTCATGGCTTGGGCCAGATGGCTGATGGGTTCATCTTCTTTGGTGAATGCTTCCTTGGTGGTACTGACCATGCTGATGCGGGCATCGACCCAGTTGGAGATACCCTTGACGTTGGCCATGGAGCTTTCGTCAATGATGCTCCAGACCAGTCTCTGGGTTTCAGTGCGCAGTTGTGAGGTGTTGTACCAGACTTGCAGGCCGGTGATCACCAGGATGATGATCCCGATAGCCAAGACCAGCTTGTTTTTAATGGATAAGTTCATAGTGACATCCCTGTGAGCGTTAGTCTGAGTGTAGGAAAAAATTTAATTATTGTGGAATTTTAGTGGGTTATTGACTAAATCCGAAATTTTCAGCGAATCCGGGGAGCTGATCCTCTGACTCAACCAACCTAGAGAGTCAGATGGGCAAGTCCCAACAGGAGATCCCCTGTCAGGCGACAAGTGAACTGAGCGGAGCTGTACAGATCTAGTTATCACCTGACACCGGCCTCAAACCGGTGTCTTGTTTACGCTACTTTAGGGAAGGTGCGAATAAGCGGGGAAATTCTTCTCGGCTGACTCAGTCATTTCATTTTTTCAGTTTGAGCCGATCTTTTCTCCCGTAAATGCCTTGAATCAGCCTATTTAGACCGTTTCTTCGCCATTTAAGGCGTTATTCCCAGTTTTTAGTGAGATCTCTCCCACTGACGTATCATTTGGTCCGCCCGAAACAGGTTGGCCAGCGTGAATAACATCGCCAGTTGGTTATCGTTTTTCAGCAACCCCTTGTATCTGGCTTTCACGAAGCCGAACTGTCGCTTGATGATGCGAAACGGGTGCTCCACCTTGGCCCGGATGCTGGCTTTCATGTATTCGATGTTGATGGCCGTTTTGTTCTTGCGTGGATGCTGTTTCAAGGTTCTTACCTTGCCGGGGCGCTCGGCGATCAGCCAGTCCACATCCTCGCGCTGTGGCGCCCCTTGGTAGCCGGCATCGGCTGAGACAAATTGCTCCTCTCCATGCAGCAGATTACCCAGCTGATTGAGGTCATGCTCGTTGGCCGCGGTGGTGACTAGGCTGTGGGTCAGGCCACTCTTGGCGTCGACACCAATGTGGGCCTTCATGCCAAAGTGTCACTGATTGCCTTTCTTGGTCTGATGCATCTCCGGATCGCGTTGCTGCTCTTTGTTCTTGGTCGAGCTGGGAGCCTCAATGATGGTGGCATCGACCAAGGTGCCTTGAGTCATCATGACGCCTGCTTCGGCCAGCCAGCGATTGATGGTCTTGAACAATTGGCGGGCCAGTTGATGCTGCTCCAGCAGGTGGCGGAAATTCATGATGGTGGTGCGGTCCGGCAAGGCGCTATCCAGGGATAACCGGGCAAACAGACGCATGGAGGCGATTTCGTACAGAGCATCTTCCATCGCGCCATCGCTCAGGTTGTACCAATGCTGCATGCAGTGAATGCGTAGCATGGTTTCCAGCGGATAAGGTCGCCGGCCATTACCAGCCTTGGGGTAAAACGGCTCGATGACTTCCACCATGTTTTGCCATGGCAGAATCTGCTCCATGCGGGACAAGAAAATCTCTTTTCTGGTCTGACGGCGCTTACTGCTGAATTCACTGTCGGCGAAGGTAAGTTGATGACTCATGATGAACCCTGTTCCATGGCTCCAGATGACATGCATGATCTCATATCAGGGACTTGTTCGCACCTTCCTTAAGTGCGGTGATACTGAATTTAAGACATGGAATTAGTCTAGAAATGCAAGCTATAGAAAATTAGTATCTATAAGCAGCTTTCCAATAAGTATACATATCTACTTATATCATATTAGATGTTACAGTCCGCATGAAGCTAAAAAACCACCTAAAAGATCTTGAAATAGCAGTAATGACTATATATTCCTGCTCAAATCACACCTTGGATTGAAATATGGATTTCTTTATGCGATAGATTATTTCTTTTAGAAAAATCGTCAACGCAGATAGAGTAGGAAATTCTACAACGCTTATTAGCTTGAAGATTACATATCAACTTTGACTCATCAAGATATTATAACATTTTTCTACAAGAGGAGAAATCGGCCTGTCTTTCAATAAAACGATAAATAATGGGCGAAATCTAATAGAAATAGGCATAACAGAAACATCATCAGCATATCCTGATTCACGCACCACCCGAGAAGACACCAGCGAAACTCCTAGTCCCTCAGCAACAGCTCTGACTATTCCTTCAGTACTACCATATTCAATGCACCGTATAGGGATAATGCCTTGATTTTCTAACCATAACTCTGTTGCTTCTCTCGTTCCTGAACCAGGTTCTCTTAACAACCAAGTGTGTTGTGCCCAATCATGTTCATATGTATCTGATGTTAGGGATGTAATAAGACAAAGCTCATCATCATGCCAATGACATGATAAGAGGCGAGGATCACTCAGTGTTCCTTCGACCAATCCGATATCGATTTGACAGTCTAATAACTGCTGTCCTATATACTGCGTATTTCCCGTAGTTATTTTTAGGTCAATATCAGGAAAACGTTGTATAAGTTTTGATAAATATGGTCGAAACCAATACCCAGCAATTGTGCTACTTGCTCCAATTGTCAAGCGCCCTTTCTTCATTCCAATTCTGGCTTGCATATCATCAATGGCAGCACGCTCTAACATGTATATTGCATGCGCATGGTCAAATAGCACTTGCCCATGCTCAGTCAAATGAATCCCTTTTCGGCTTCTACCTGAACCTCTTTCTAGTAATGGAAGCCCTATCTGACGCTCTAACTCACTAACTGCTTTTGATACCGCTGGCTGGCTAATACAAAGATGTGTGGCTGCATTGGAAAAACCGCCCTCACTTGAAACCGTATAAAAAATGCGCAAAAGGTGTAGGTTTATAACCATAACTGTAGGTTATCCATTGTTAATTATTATGTATTTTTATTATCAATTATCAAGGCATATAATGCTATAACACAGTAAATAAGTATAGAAGACCACTCAATGCCTCATTCGTCTGTTGTACATGATAATAATTCGTTTTTGAAAAGTAGCCTAAAAAGCTACCAGTGGTGGCTAGGCATCATACTCGTAGCGATAATTGCCGCAATGAGTATTTTAGCTAGTAAACTGGATGTTGCAACTCATATGGGCCTTAGTGCGCTTACTTTGGCTATTGTATTTGGGATTTTTATTGGAAACACCGTCTTCCCTCGTGTAGCAAATCATACTGCTATAGGTGTAGATTATGCTAAAAATAAATTACTTAGAGTTGGCATTGTTCTTTATGGCTTCAGAATAACCTTCCAGCAAATAGAGGGGATAGGCTGGGCAGGAATTATCATAGACATATTAATGATCAGCTGTACGTTTATCTTGGCTTATTATATTGGAACAAAACTATTAAGACTTGATAAACAGACAACAATGCTAATTGGTGCAGGAAGTTCCATTTGTGGTGCAGCTGCGATAATGGCTGCTGAACCTGTGATCAAGGGCCAAGCTCATAAGGTTTCAGTTGCTGTTGCTACGGTGGTTGTATTTGGAACTATTGCTATGTTTCTATACCCACTAATTTATCCCTATTTAGATATAAGTGCTGAACAATACGGCATGTTTGCTGGTTCAACAATTCATGAAGTCGCACAGGTAGTGGCAGCAGGCCGTAGTGTCAGCGAGGATGCAGCAAATACGGCCGTGATTGTTAAGATGATTCGTGTCATGATGCTCGCACCATTTTTAATAGTATTATCTACATGCATCGGTAAAGAGACTCATGATACGTCCCATAAAAGCAATAGCATTACTATACCATGGTTTGCGGTATTATTTATTGTCGCCAGTGGAATAAATTCCCTTAACATTATACCTCCACACATTGTCAATTACTTGATTGATATCGACAGTATATTGCTTGCAATGGCTATGGCCGCTCTTGGATTACGTACTCACATTGGTGCAATACATCAAGCGGGTGTAAAACCTTTGATTCTTGCTGCCATACTATTTCTATTCCTTTGTGTAGGTGGTTTTTTTATAAATCTAGCCGTATTAATTTTATTTTGAATATTAAAAGAAAATGGCAAAGATCTCATTTGATAATGTAATCCCACTTTAATATAAAATTTTTTTCCATCATATAAAAATATAAATAAAGAGTGCAATTAAATACATTGCATCCAAATGCAAGATGTATCTTTCAGAGACATCTTGCATTGTGATGTAGAGCATCAATAATAATGCATCACACTTACTGTGATTTTAATTAAATCAGTTACTAACTACTGAATTTTTTTAGTAGAAATCATTAGCAAAAAGTGCTTTAATGAACATCCTGAATGCCAATTTAATGTGTAACATCGAAGGTGTTTGACATGCATGGAGTTGCGTTATTTTTGCATATTTTAGGTGCAACAATCTGGACTGGCGGGCATATTATACTCGCTCTAATAGTTCTCCCTAAAGCACTAAAGGAATCGTCAACGAAAATATTACTAGACTTTGAATCTGTATACGAGAGAATTGGAATGCCTGCCTTAATAACGCAGATAGTCACGGGTATTTACCTGGCATTGAACATTGAGAGTGATGTACTAAATTGGTTTAACATTGATAACAGGGTTACAAATGTTATTCTCATTAAATTGGCATTACTTACACTCACTACCTGTTTTGCAATAAATGCTAGATTTCGTGTAATTCCGAATTTAAATGAGTCTAATTTAGCTTTAATGGGATGGCACATTCGAGCAGTGACAATCATATCTATCCTATTCGTTTTTGTAGGCGTTTCATTCAGAACAGGATGGTTGTATTAAAGTTATAATGAAACTAATAAAAGCAATGTTAGATAAATCATCACTTGGTGCATAATATTATGTATGCCAAGTGGTGATTTCTTCTTAACCCAATACAAGGCATACATATGATGTGATATTTTATAGGAAATATAGGGAGCTATCCCATACACCTAGTTTATAGTTCGATTATGTGCCCACACTGCCACTTCCACTCTTGATTTCAAGCTTAATTTTTTTAGTATATTTTTCACGTGAATTTTGACTGTTCCTACAGATATAAATAATTCTTGAGCGATTAGCTTGTTTGAAAAGCCGTTTGACATAAGCTTTAGCACATCTATCTCTCTATGGCTTAAAGAATTTATCGAGTTAGCTGCTTTTTTTGATTGCTTAATATAATGATCTGAATTACAAATCTTTAATATTGAAGGGCTCGCCACAAATGAAATAGAATAAATTGATCTTATTGACATTATAAAATCAGATGGCTCTATGTCTTTGAGCAAATATCCATCTGCTCCTGCCCTGAAAGTCTCAATTACATCCATTTCAAGGTCGGAACATGTGAAAATTATGACTTTGCATTTCAGCCCATGTGCCTTTATTTTTTTTAACGTTTCAAGACCGTTCAGTATGGGCATATCAAGATCTAATATTATTACATCCGGCTCGTAAGTAATAGCCAGCTCTAGCCCTTGTTGGCCATCACCTGCTTCTGCAACGACTTTAATGTCAGGATCTGTAGATAAAAGCTCTTTTATTCCACTGCGTAGAATGGAATGATCATCAATCAATAAAGTTTTTAGTGGCGATGGTGGTCTGTTTGATTCAATGTTGTCCATAACTAGGGCTCTATTATATTATTAATGCTCTGATTTCAAATCGAAATTTCAAAAATGTAAAAAATACTGATATTTACTTCAGTCCCAACCGCTTGGCTAGGCGGTGTAAATTACCACAATCAATATCTAAGGCTCGTGCTGTTGCAGCCCAATTATCATTATGATCTGCTAGCACCTTCGTAATTAGCGCAGACTGAAATGCATCAGTTGATGCTCTCAAACCCATTTGGTTAGTGGTGAAGCCATCAATATTTTCGGCAGGGCTTATACTAGATTGAGGCATTGGTGGCATAGCTATACTGAAATGATGGGTTGCAAGCGTCAGAACCGGACTTCGTTGCTCTGCTCTAGCCAATACGGCACCACGATGAATGGCATGCTCCAGTTCGCGCACATTACCAGGCCAGTCATAGCCCTTCAAAAGATGCAGTGCTTGAGGTTGGATCCGCAGTTGCTCTAACCCCATACTCACTCGACAGCACTCGCAAAAGTAGCCAGCCAACAAGGAGATATCATCCTCTCTATCTCTCAAGGCTGGTACATGTATAGGGAAAACACTCAGGCGATGATAGAGGTCTGCTCGAAACTTGCCATCGATGACTGCTTTCTTCAAGTCTCGGTTCGTTGCAGCAAGCACACGTACATTGACTTTCAGTGGGGTATCATCACCAATGCGCTGCAAGTCTCCATATTGAATGACACGTAGCAATTTTGCCTGCAATGATAAGGATAATTCACCAACTTCATCCAGGAACAACGTGCCCTTATCCGCTAATTCAAATTTACCCGCACGATTATGAATAGCGCCTGTAAACGCTCCCTTTACATGCCCAAATAGTTCACTCTCTGCTACGGATTCCGGTAGGGCTGCGCAATTGAGATATACCAATTTGCGATCTGCACGTGGCGAGCCAAGATGTACAGCTTTTGCTATTAACTCCTTACCTACACCCGTTTCGCCCAAAATCAGGACGTTTAAATCAGTATTAGCAACTATATCTACCTCATGCTTTAGCTGCTGCATCGCCTGAGAATGCCCGATTATCTCGAACCTATCTGCACCTGTTGGTGTTGAAGGTATTAATGGCTCACTGCTCTGGCGAGCTAAACGCTCTAGTAGTAATGAGTTACTTAACGCCGCTGCCGCTAGCGCACCAATTAAACGCAACTCTTCATCGCTAATGTCATCAAACTGAGCAGGATTCATTCCATCTATGGTCAATGCACCAATCAAGACTTGATCGGAGAACAGAGGCAAACCAACACAAGCATGCACCTTAAATTCTGCATGATCAGGGATCAAGCCATCATAGGGGTCTGGCAAGCTACTATCTGCCGGAAAGCGTACTACGTCACCAGCACGGGCAATTGCCTCCATGCGTGGGTGCTCCTTGATGGCGAAACGGCGTCCTAATACGTCCTGCATTAAGCCATCGATGGCGAGCGGGATGAACTGGCCTCCTTCGTATCGTAGCAAGGCTGACGCATCTGAGTTCAGTAGGCTGCGAATACTCTGGATAAGGCGGTGGAATCTGTCTTGATGTGAAATCCCCAGCTGTATGTCTATAGCAATACGAGCCAAACTGTCTGTCGAAATCATTGTTAGTGTCCAAATGACATTAATGCTGTCATTTAAACAATATCAATACTATGTCATTTTAACAAGAAAATAAACTAAGCCTCATAAAAACAATGAGTTATGAGTTGGCATGTTAGCTGCAATAGTTGATATCAAGAAATACCAACTATTACATACTGAGGAATTGCCAGATGACCATTCATGTCAAAAACAACATTCACTGGGTCGGCCAACGGGACTGGGAAGTTCGAGATTTTCATGGTACTGAGTACAAGACAAACAAGGGGACGAGCTACAACAGCTATCTCATCCGTGAAGGGAAGAACGTGCTGATTGATACAGTCGATCATAAGTTCAGCCGAGAGTTCGTTCAAAACCTTGCAGCAGAGATCGACCTTAACCTTATCGATTATGTGGTGATCAACCATGCTGAGGAAGATCACGCAGGGGCACTGACCGAATTGATGGCTCGTATCCCAGGCACTCCGATTTACTGCACTCACAACGCTATCGACTCAATCACGGGACACCATCATCATCCTGAATGGAACTTCCATCCAGTCAAAACAGGCGACAGTCTCGACATCGGTAATGGCAAGCAGCTGGTGTTCATTGAAACACCTATGCTGCACTGGCCCGACAGCATGATGACCTACATGACTGAGGACGCAGTGTTGTTTTCTAACGATGCCTTCGGTCAACACTATTGTGATGAGCATCTGTTCAATGACGAAGTAGATCAAACCGAATTGATGGAGCAGTGCCAACGGTACTACGCAAATATCCTCACCCCATTCAGCCCACTTGTGACAGCTAAAATCAAAGAGGTGCTTGGATTCAACCTGCCAGTAAGCATGGTGGCAACCTCCCACGGTATTGTCTGGCGTGAGGATCCGACCCAAATTATTCTCAAGTATCTGGAGTGGGCAGACCACTACCAAGAAGATCGTATCACCCTGTTCTATGACTCGATGTCAAACAACACCCGTATGATGGCCGATGCCATCGCACAGGGTATTCACGAAGTTGACCCTGGGGTCGCAGTCAAGATCTACAACGTAGCCCGCCACGATAAGAACGAGATCCTGACACAAGTGTTCCGCTCCAAGGGAATACTCGTGGGCTCATCCACAATGAACAACGTCATGATGCCTAAGGTGGCAGGCATGCTGGAGGAGATAACTGGCCTGCGCTTTAGAAACAAGCGTGCTTCTGCATTCGGCAGTTACGGCTGGACTGGTGGTGCAGTAGATCGTATCCAGACCCGATTGATGGATGCAGGCTTTGATATCAGCATTTCTCTGAAAGCCAAATGGCGACCAGATGGTTCTGCACTGGCAGAGTGCCGAGAGCATGGACGCCAGCTCGCTCGTCAATGGGCGTTACATCCTATTGAGGTGCCTCGCCCAGAAAAAGCAGCCCATCAAGTGCCATTCACTGTTGATATCTCCCCTGTAGAGGAGACCACCCAGTCAGTTGTAGCCGGAGTAGACGATGAGCAAGCAATGCTTTGCACAGTCTGCCAGTGGGTTTATGACCCCGCCTTAGGTGAACCGGATCAATTGGTTGCGGTTGGCACTCCCTGGAGCCTTGTACCGGAGAGTTTCCTTTGCCCTGGCTGCGGCATCGGCAAGGAGGTATTCGAACCATGCGCAGTGGAGGCATGTGTATGAGCGCATTAAATGAGCATTATGCTGGTTCCAGCCAGGATATAGTCATCATCGGTAGCGGCTTTGCCGCTCAGCAGTTGGTAAAAAGCTTGCGTAAATTAGATGGTGAAAGACCGATCCGTCTTATTACCGCTGATAATGGCAATGAATATAACAAACCGGACTTGAGTCATGTGGTCAGTCGTGGTTACACCGCCAGCGCAATGACAAAGTTGACGGGGGCTCAATTTGCTGAACAGCAACGTATCATTCTGTCACCTAATACGATTGTGCATAGCATTAGTCCGAATAACAAAATGGTACACACAAATAATGGCGATTTTTCTTATGGCCAGCTAGTGCTGGCAACTGGGGCCAGTTCTATACTGCCTCCCGTTCCCAACTCGGATAAAATGGTAACCCTCAATAGCCAAAATGATTATGCCAATGCCGAACAATTAATTAAGAATGCAAAACGCATTATGGTACTCGGAGCAGGTTTGATCGGCTGTGAGTTGGCTATGGATATGGTGGGCCAAGACCGAATTGTGACGCTTGTAGATCTGGCGGACAGCCCCCTAAGTACATTAATGCCAGCTGCATTGAGTCAACCGTTACTGCAAGCCTTACGGGAGCAGGGGGTTGACCTAAAACTTGGTCGAGGTATCAAGTCGATACAAAGAGGAGATGCCAACGAATCCTTTACGATAGAGCTCACTGACAGCAGTTTCAGTGAACAGGATCTTGTCATTTCAGCTATAGGTCTACAACCGAATCTATCCTTAGCGATGAATGCGGGACTGGCTGTAAGGCGTGGAATTGTAGTGGATGAATACCTGAGAACATCGAGTGAGCACATTTATGCGCTTGGCGATTGCGTTGAGTGGAAAGGTGAATTACGCCCCTTTTTGCAGCCAATTGTTCTCGGTGCCAATGCATTATCTAAAACTCTGATTGGTAAGCCAACACCACTAACGCTTCCTCCAATGCTAGTGAAGGTAAAAACACTTCAATATCCTTTGCAGTTAGCTGGTAGAACAAAAGGTACAGACCTTTCATGGCAGTTTAAGTGGAATAAAAATGGAATGGTCGCAGAAGCTCGCAGCGAGGATGGTGAAATGTGCGGCTTTGTCGTAGGTGGAGACCAAATGGGAGCTGCATTCCCACTTCTACGCCTTCTTTCTAGATGAATAATTGCTGGCTGAGCATATGCTCAGCCTTACTTAATTTCATAGATTATTAAGGATAAAACATGTCGCTACTGCATAGTATACCAGCTCATTGGGTTGTTCGCCGTTCAACCCCATTCTTTACAAATGAAAACGTACCACAGGCTCTATTAACCCATCACAATACAGCTGCTGGCGTATTCGGTCAGTTATGTGTAATGGAGGGGACGGTAACATATTACGGTTTTGCTGATGAAACAGCGGAGATACCTGAAATTACGCTTGTAATCCGAGCCGGAGAGTTTGCAACCAGCCCACCTCAGTATTGGCACAGGGTTGAACTGTCTGAAGATGCTAGATTCAATATCCATTTTTGGGCTGAAAACGTAAGCTCAGACACCCCACTCATTAAGACAAGAGAATAAATTACAATCTGGTCATCGCCACAAACTAGGCCAACTGCCCATCCAGATCAAAATGAATAACTGTAATGTTGTTTATGATTGGCTGTTTTTGCGATGGGAGTTGGCTAGATGAGTGGGATTGAAACCATAACCATGCTGAGTGGCTTGGTGTATCTGTTGTTGTTCCAGTGGCATGAGCGTTCAGGCTGGTCTTGGCAGCTGTTCATGATGCTAACCGCTGCTGTATGGTTGACGGTAGCAGCCAAGCCACCACTAAGTAGTTTAATCGTGTTTGCTGTCGCTATTGGTATGCTTTATAGATATAAATTAATATCCGCATTTTATGATTCAAGTGATCAACAACTTCGTAGTTTAGTTAGATATTTCTTAGTTATATCGTGGGGATTTGTAACAATACAGTATGGCGTTTATATTTTTCAACTCCACCAGGGTGACCTACCTTGGCTGTCTAGACCTGATATCGTAGATGGCTTTCTACCTATAGCGGGCGGTCTTGGCTTGCGGGCGTTGTTGAGTTTGGGCATTACTGATTACCACCATCCAGCTGCAACAATCACAGTCTTGGTTATTTCCTTATCTGGACTCATTTTAGGTCGTGCCTTCTGCTCATGGTTTTGCCCTCTTGGGGTTGTCGGTGAATGGCTGCATCATTTTCGAAATTTGCTGCTACCTGGTGAGTGGACTCCGCCAAAATGGTTAGACCTACTGCTCAGGTCTCAGAAATGTCTAGTTCTATCATTTCTGATGTTCATAGTTATTCTTGCTGTTCCAAATGTTGCACTGCCAGGGTACTTGATGAGCCAGTATCACCAAGCTGCTGACATGAAAATGGGAGCCTTCTTTTTCAACTTGAACTTCATATCAGGCATTTTTGTTGCCTGGGTATTATGTATCACGATGTTTTTCAAGCAAGGCTTCTGTAGATACCTATGCCCTTATGGTGGATGGCTTGCCTTGTTAGGACTTCTGACACCATTACGTATTCGCAGGTCTTCCAGCAGCTGTTTACGAAGCAAGGGATACGATTGTGATAAATGCAGTAGAGCATGTCCATCAAGGATACAGGTTAATGAACTTATATCTGTCAGAAATATTGAGTGTACAAACTGTTTAACTTGTATCTCTGCATGCCCAAAACAAGCTAATGCGATTCATTTTGGTACTGCGAATAAAAAGGTTTCAGCAAAGAAACTGCTTGCAATGTTGTGTGTTTTACTTCTCTTAATGCCATTGCTAGCTCATGTGATTTTCGATTTTTGGACAAGCAACACACCATTAGAACAGCGCCGTTATCTATTGGAAATCCTTCCTGGCCTTTCACATTAGAGTGATAGCTATTAAAGCGCCACTTTTCGGTGACGCTTTATTTCTGCAAATGATTAAATAACGCAATAGTTATCACTACTAGTCGAAAATAATCTTCTCATTATGAACCCACACTGCAACTTCAATTCTTGAATGAAGATTTAATTTTTTAAGAATGTTTTTTACATGAACTTTAACTGTTCCTTCAGAAATAAATAAACGTCTTGATATAACCTTATTAGGCAAGCCTTGAGCAATAAATTTCAAAACATCTATTTCGCGATGGCTTAACACTTGGAGATTTTTGTCTTTAAGGCGGTTTTTTCTTCTTGACTGCATACTTTCAATAAGGATTGCAGTTAGTTTTGGGCTTATCACAAGCTTTCCCATGCACGCCTGTTCAATCGAGCTAATCAGGTCTTCAGGTTCCATGTCTTTGAGTAGATAACCATCTGCTCCAGCAAGTATAGCATCCGAAACATCATCTTCATAATCTGATACTGTGAAGATTACGATTCTGCTAGATACATTATGCGCTCGTAATGACTTTAATGTGTCTATACCACTAAACTCAGGCATATTAAGATCTAACAAAATTAAGTCAGGTTCATAATCTAATGCTAGCTGAACACCATCTTGTCCTGTACTGGCTTCAGCTACAATAGTTAAAAAGGGATTTGTACGTAAAAGTTGCTTAATCCCGCTCCGTAGGACAGGATGATCATCAATTAGTAAAATTGAAAAAACATCTGCGTTGGTTGTTAAAGCTTTTTCCATGTGTGTTCCTCAAACTACGTGAAGATCAATTTTCACTTGCGTCCGTTCATTAATGAATGAAATATTTTCTGATTTTAGAAAAACAACTAAGCTCGATATTGAATCCTCGAACTCAGCTTCACCCTTCAGGATGATAATGACATATTCAGCTAGGGATTTTATATGCAGCTCAATCCGTGATGGAGGCATACTTATCCTTAAACATTCGAATAATTTATTGAAGAAGTTCAGTATGAGTATTTCCTGCTCATGCGAATAGTCTTCATAAAAATCTTTATATTCCAACCTAATGTTAAAACCATATGTGTCATTAAATATTGCTATCGCATCTTTTAATAAAATTAACGTTTCGATTTTCTTATATGGAATTCTAAAAGTAGAAATTAGTTTTCTGATGTTTGAGTAAGCTTCATTTAACTCACACCTCATCTCTGAAACATTATCAACCTGAGAAGAACTAATGATGATTGGATCCCTTTGAAGAAGGCTAATCTTTATCTTTAAGTATGATAAAGACTGTGCTATCGAATCATGAAGTGTTTGAGCAATTGTGTTTCTTTCTTTAAATAATAATAGTTGTTGTTGTTGTTGCTCTTTGTAGTAAAGAGATAAGGATTGAGACAGCAAGTTGCAAAATGCAAATATTAATTGTTCTGTATCATGTAATATAGTGACTTCATTTGAAAAGAAAAATTCTATGTAACCATAATCATTATGCGCATCTCCAATGTTCCATAACCTATTATTATATTCACTCTCAATAGGGGATGTGACATCTGCATTATTAATACATAATGAGCAACGCATAGAGGCACAATGTAATGGCCTCACGTTCTCACCAAAGGTGTATAAATGTTTGACCGAATTTTTATGTGGATCATGAATATATACTTTTATTTTTCCAGCCCCAGTGTATCCGATTAATTCTTTCATGAAAGGAGCTAAAACTTTGCAGTTGAATTCTTGATTTTGAAATAATCTACAACTGCGATAAAGGAATTCTAAATGCAAATTCTGCAAGTTAAGTTTATGCGTTTTTTCAGCTACCATCTGTTCCAGATCGCTGTAGGTATGCTTAACAACCTCTGACATATTGTTTAATGCATTGCCAAGCTGCCACATCTCATCGCGGTAATCATGTGATTCAGAATCAAATTTTGAACTAAAATCACCATGCTGAATGTTTTTAGCCATTAACAATAATTTTGACCACGGTCTAAAGAAACGCTTATTTAAGCTATAAATTGCGATGAAGGAAAACAATATAACAATTAAAGAAGATGCTTTTTGAAGGCCATTAATCACTACGATCTTAGATTCTGTTTTGTTCTCAATGCTTTTGATTATCTTCTGTAGCAAACTAATAAACTCTTTAGAGCGGTTAATGCTTAATGGTGTTGCTACATCACCAGATTTTAAGTGGGAAAGAATGTTTTTTAATTTTGGATCCCACAAACTGTTGAGTTGTATGTATTCTTTATTAAGGTTGTGCTTTTCAGCCGTGTTAATAAAAAAAGGATCATGCAGAATTGATTCAACGCTATTAACCGCTTGCACTTTTTCATCAACAGACAGTGTTCCTGAGAGGAGTGCATAGACTTTCATTCTAATTGAACCAATACTATTTATCACATATGCATTCCCTTGGATGCTTGATGACAAATAAATCGATGCACTCATATTAAATATAGATATGAGGCATAGTGTACATATAATTGACGTTATAGAAATTGTAATAGACAGTTTCTTCCAATACTTCAATAGTATGTTCACGAATTTGACACTTCCTAAGATTGTCACTACTGATGTTTATACCTTTTAGATACCCTAATAAAAATACCTCAAAGTAAATACCTACAATATTCCAGACATTAGCCAGCTCATGATAAAGAAAGTCTTGTTGAAGCTAAGTGCATGATTTTGTTGTGGTTAATTTCAACCCGCCCCCCCCCTGTAGTAGGTAGTTATCGAAATATTCATCATTTGTAATACATATGTTCAGTTGATCTAAGTCAATAAAAAATATCCATTTAAATTGTTTATTGGAAATTGTGTACCCCAACACTAACCGGTGAGCAAAATGTCCATATATCAAAAATACAAAGATGGATGTGAAGACAGTCACACAAATAAAAGAAATAACAGCAAAACGCTCGTTGACTGGAATCCTGATGACAAGTGCTTTTGGATTGAGAATGGTTCTCATATTGCCAGAAGAAACCTACTGATATCTATCCCTTGTCTACTGATCTCATTCTCTGTGTGGATGATATTCAGCGTAGTAGCAATGAACTTGCCTTTAGCTGGTTTCACCTTTACAACAGACCAGCTGTTTCTGCTGACTGCACTCCCGTCACTTACTGGAGCTTTAGGACGGATTCCTTACTCATTTGTGATCCCAGTTTTTGGTGGCCGGAGATGGACAGCATTCAGTACCTTGTTGCTTATGATACCTATGTCATGGTTGACCATTGCATTGCAAGACACCACAACGCCGTATTCAACATTTCTAATAATCTCTTTGTTATGTGGGTTTGGTGGTGCCAACTTTGCATCTAGTATGGCTAACATCAGCTTGTTTTATCCAAAAACTCAACAAGGAAAGGCTCTTGGTTTAAATGGGGGGCTAGGTAACTTGGGTGTCAGTGTCATGCAGATGCTTGTACCTATCGTAATTTCTGTAAATATCTTTGGCCCTTTCGGTTTAGGTCAAGGAAATCCTGATGCATCAATATGGCTCAGCAATGCACCCTTAATATGGATGCCAGTAATATTGATATTGAGTATTGCAGCGTGGCATTTTATGAATGATATTGCAGCACCCAAAGCCTCGTTTAAAGAGCAATGGGTAGTGTTAAAACAAAAACATCTTTGGATTATGAGTGTTTTATATTTGGCTGCCTTTGGTTCATTCATTGGATTCTCTGCGGGGTTTGCAATGCTCGCTAAAACTCAATTCCCTGATATTGAAATAATGAAATATGCTTTCATAGGGCCATTATTCGGCGCATTGATGAGGCCAGTTGGTGGCGTTTTATCAGATAAGCTGGGCGGTGTTAAAGTCACCTTTGTTAGCTTTTGCTTAATGGCTACGTTAGTTGCGGTTTTGTTTTCAACTCTTCCATCAGATGCAGGGCATGGCAACTTCACCTATTTTCTAGCTGTCTTTATGGCTTTGTTCTCATGCGCAGGAGTTGGGAGTGGTTCTACATTTCAAATGATCGCCGTTTTGTTTAGGGGGATGATGATAAAAAGGAATCTACAGCGATATGATTCAGAAGCTCAAGCCTTAAAAAAATCAGCAAATGATACAGCAACAGCATTAGGGTTCATCTCAGCAATAGGTGCAATTGGTGGTTTCTTTATTCCAAACGCATTCGGCTTATCAATAGCTCTCAGCGGAACACCAATTAATGCGATGAAAGCTTTTTTAGTCTTCTATGTTATTTGTGGGCTAATAACATGGTTTGTATATGGAAAAGAACTCAATAAATAGAATGTTACTATTAATGCATATGCATATGGAGCAGTAAAATGAGCAAGTTTCTTGACAGGTTTAACTATTTAAAGACATTAGGTGAAAAGTTTTCTGGTGAACACGGCCAAACGTACAATACGAACAGAGATTGGGAAGATGGTTACAGAGACCGCTGGCAACATGACAAAATTGTACGCTCAACACATGGCGTGAACTGTACTGGTTCATGTAGTTGGAAAATCTATGTAAAAAACGGCTTGGTTACATGGGAAACGCAGCAAACTGATTACCCTAGGACAAGGCCAGATCTCCCAAACCATGAGCCTCGCGGCTGCCCAAGAGGGGCAAGCTACTCGTGGTATCTGTACAGCGCCAATCGACTGAAGTACCCAATGGTCAGGAAAGCGTTGATTGAGCTTTGGCGAGACGCAAAAAGTAAGCACAAAGACCCTGTTCTAGCATGGGGTGCGATTGCTTCCGATCAGAATGTATCCAAAAAGTATAAGGCTGCCCGAGGTAGAGGCGGTTTTGTTCGTAGCACCTGGAATGAAGTTAATGAGATCATTGGAGCGGCAAACGTTTACACCGTAAAAGAGCACGGCCCAGATCGCGTTGTTGGCTTCTCACCAATTCCAGCGATGTCTATGGTTTCCTATGCCGCAGGTGCAAGATATTTATCGCTCATCGGTGGCTCTTGCCTTAGCTTCTATGACTGGTATTGTGATCTTCCTCCCGCATCACCGATGACTTGGGGAGAGCAAACAGACGTACCAGAGTCAGCAGATTGGTACAACTCCTCATACATCATAGCCTGGGGCTCAAATATTCCTCAGACTCGTACTCCTGATGCTCACTTCTTTACTGAAGTTAGATACAAAGGCACCAAAACTGTCGCCATAACTCCAGATTATGCTGAAGTAGCTAAGCTTTGTGATCACTGGCTTAACCCCAAACAAGGTACAGACAGCGCGTTAGCATTGGCTATGGGCCATGTCATTTTGAACGAGTTCCACGTTCAACATAAAAATGAATATTTTGTTAGTTACGCAAGGAAATATACCGATTTTCCGATGTTGGTCAGATTGACCAAACGACCAGATGGTAGCTATGAAGCAGGACGCTTCCTGAGAGCATCAGATTTGGTCAATAACATAGGTGAACAGAACAACCCTGAATGGAAGACCATAGCGATTGATGAGGTTTCTGGTGATCTGGTCGCGCCACAAGGGTCGATTGGCTATAGATGGGGAGAGGATGGAAAGTGGAATCTTGAAGAGACCGCTGGGCAGTCCAAGACACCAGTCACTTTGTCTGTTGGAATAAAGGAACCTCAACATTTAGTTGAGGTGGCTTTCCCATATTTTGGTGGATTGGAAAGTGAGCATTTCACACCTGTTGAATTAGAAGAAGTTATCAGAAGAAAAATTCCAGCTAAATCCATCGTGTTGGCAGATGGAAGCCAAGAATTTGTGACCACCGTCTACGATCTCACCGTGGCTAACTATGGTGTAGAAAGAGGGTTTGATGACCCTAGCAGCGCACATACCTATAAGGAAGTGAAGGCATATTCACCCGCTTGGGCAGAAAAAATAACGGGTGTACCACAAGATGAGATTATCCGCATCGCTCGTGAGTTTGCTGACAATGCAGCCAAAACACATGGGCGCTCAATGATCATCGTTGGTGCAGGCATGAACCACTGGTATCACATGGATATGAATTACCGTGGTTTGATTAACATGCTGGTATTCTGTGGTTGCGTAGGACAGAGCGGTGGTGGATGGGCTCACTACGTAGGGCAAGAGAAGCTTCGTCCCCAGACGGGCTGGCAACCGTTGGCATTTGGCCTAGATTGGCAAAAGCCTCCACGCCACATGAATGGGACGTCTTTCTTCTATAACCACTCTAGTCAATGGCGATATGAGAAGTTAGATGCCCAAGAATTGCTTTCACCTTTAGCTGATGCAAGTAAATATAGTAAGCATCTCATTGATATGAACGTGAAAGCAGAGCGGCTGGGTTGGCTTCCTTCAAGCCCTCAGCTGAATACTAATCCACTGAGTATTGCTGAACAGGCAAAAGCGCTTGGGGTAAGCCCTGTAGAGTTCACGGTTAACTCGCTGAAGGACGGCAGTATTCGTTTTGCTGCTGAGTGTCCCGAAGATCATTATCCACGCAATATGTTTATTTGGAGATCAAATCTTCTTGGGTCTTCAGGTAAAGGTCATGAATACATGCTCAAGTACCTGTTGGGCACAGAACATGGCATTCAAGGAAAAGATCTCGGCTCATTCAGTGATAGCAAACCATCTGAAGTTGATTGGAAAGATACCCCAACCCAAGGCAAGCTTGATCTCGTTGTGACTCTAGATTTTCGGATGTCGAGTACCTGTCTGTTTTCAGACATCGTGTTGCCTACTGCAACCTGGTATGAAAAAGATGATATGAATACCTCGGATATGCATCCATTCATCCATCCATTGTCAGCAGCTGTAGATCCAGCCTGGGAAGCAAAATCCGACTGGGAAATTTATAAGGCAATTGCAAAAGCGTTTTCTGAGCTCTGTAAAGGACATCTTGGCGTTGAAACCGATGTGGTTACATTGCCAATGCAGCATGACTCTCCAGCAGAAATAGCCCAAGCGTTTGAAGTAAAAGACTGGAAATTGGGTGAATGTGATCTCATTCCAGGAAAAACTGCACCACATATAATGACCGTTGAGCGCGATTATCCTAACACCTACGCAAGATTTACATCGTTAGGTCCACTCCTTGATAAGCAAGGAAATGGTGGCAAGGGTATTAATTGGAACACAGAAACCGAAGTAGACCTTCTTAAAAAACTTAACTACACACACCATGATGGCGCGAATGCTGGGCGGCCAAAGATTGACACTGCAATTGATGCGGCTGAAGTAATTCTTACTTTAGCCCCAGAGACTAATGGTCATGTGGCTGTTAAGGCTTGGAATGCATTAAGTAAGCTGACTGGCCGAGAACATGCACATCTTGCTATCAACAAGGAAGAGGAAAAAATTCGTTTCCGTGACATTCAGGCTCAGCCGAGAAAAATCATATCTAGCCCAACATGGTCTGGTTTGGAAGACGAGCATGTCTCGTATAACGCAGGTTATACAAACGTTCATGAGCTAATTCCATGGCGAACCATTACTGGTCGTCAACAGCTGTATCAGGATCACCAATGGATGCGTGATTTTGGCGAAAGTCTCATTTCATATCGACCACCAATCAATACCCAGACTATTAAAAATATTATGGGTAAGAAGGGTAACGGTAACAAAGAGAAAGCTCTGAACTGGATCACTCCGCACCAGAAATGGGGTATCCACTCAACATACAGCGAAAACTTGTTGATGCTTACACTGTCTCGGGGTGGGCCAATTGTTTGGATAAGTGAAGATGATGCTAAAGATCTAAAAATTGAGGATAACGACTGGATAGAGGCATTTAATATCAATGGTTCATTAACTGCTCGTGCAGTGGTGAGTCAGCGCGTCCCTGCTGGAATGGTAATGATGTATCACGCTCAAGAGCGCCTGGTGAATATTCCAGGCTCCGAAATAACAGGACAACGTGGTGGGATTCATAACTCCGTTACTCGTGTCTGCCCTAAACCAACTCATATGATTGGCGGATATGCACATCAGGCTTATGGGTTCAACTATTATGGCACAGTGGGCTCTAACCGTGATGAGTTTGTTGTCGTCCGCCGCATGAATCAGGTTAAATGGCTTGATGACGAAAATAATGACTATACACAGGCTGACAATATGTACAGTAACAAGGCAGGGGAGAAGTAAAAATGAAAATTCGTGCGCAAATTGGAATGGTGCTAAACCTCGATAAATGCATCGGATGTCATACTTGCTCTGTTACTTGTAAGAACGTATGGACAAGTCGCGAGGGAATGGAATACGCCTGGTTTAATAACGTAGAAAGCAAGCCAGGCGTGGGCTATCCAAACGATTGGGAAAACCAGGATAAATGGAAGGGTGGCTGGGTTCGAAATATCAATGGAAAAATCGTTCCAAGAATGGGTAACCGGATTGGCGTTTTAGCCAAGATTTTTAACAACCCTGACATGCCGACTATTGATGACTATTATGAGCCTTTCACCTTTGACTATGAGCATTTACATAATGCTAAACAAGGTGCGCATCAGCCAATAGCACGTCCACGTTCACTGATCACTGGTCAACGTATGGACAAGATCAACAATGGCCCAAACTGGGAAGAAATCTTGGGCGGGGAATTCACTAAGCGTTCACAAGACTACAATTTCAACCACATCCAAAAGGAGATGTATGGACAGTTTGAAAATACGTTCATGATGTATCTCCCTCGGCTTTGTGAGCATTGCTTGAATCCTGCATGTGTGGCTACTTGCCCTAGTGGGGCAATATATAAACGTGAAGAAGATGGCATTGTCCTTATTGACCAAGACAAATGTCGTGGTTGGCGTATGTGTCTTACTGGTTGCCCCTACAAGAAGATTTACTTTAACTGGAAAAGTGGTAAATCTGAAAAATGTATCTTCTGCTACCCCAGAATTGAGTCTGGTCAACCAACCGTCTGCTCTGAAACATGTGTAGGACGAATTAGATATCTGGGAGTAATCCTTTATGATGCAGATCGTATTGAGCAAGCAGCATCAACTGAAAATGACAAGGATTTATACAACAAGCAGTTGGAGATTTTCTTAAATCCACATGATCCTGCTATCATTGAAGAAGCCTTAAAGCAAGGCATCACTCAAAATGTTCTAGATGCTGCTCAGAAGTCACCTGTGTACAAGATGGCGATGGAATGGAAGCTTGCACTCCCATTACACCCAGAGTATCGCACGTTACCGATGGTATGGTATGTACCACCTCTTTCCCCTATCCAATCAGCCAAAGATGCAGGCTATTTAGGTGATGATGGTGTTCTACCAGATATTTCTAGCTTGCGAATTCCTTTACAGTATTTGGCGAATCTGTTGACCGCTGGCGATATAGCACCTGTTAAGAGTGCACTGAATCGTATGTTGGCAATGCGTCATTATAAGCGAGCTGAAACTGTAGATAAAAAGGTGGATACCAGCGCATTAGAGCAGGTTGGTTTAACTGAACACCAAGCGCAGGAAATGTATCGTTATTTGGCTATAGCTAACTATGAAGACCGCTTTGTAGTTCCTTCCAGTCATCGCGAGCTAGCACGAGAAGCATTTCCTGAAGCTAAAGGGTGTGGCTTTAGCTTTGGTGATGGTTGTAAAGGTAGCGACACTAAGTACAACCTGTTTAATAGCCAGAGAATTAATGCCATTAATGTATCTACAAATCCAAGTGAGGATAAAAAATGAAATCTTTAAAGATCATATCAATCCTCTTGGACTACCCAGATATTGATCTGTGGGAAAACAAGGATGAAATCTTTGATTGCATAGCTGAATGTAATGAGCTGACATCGGCACAAAAATCATCAATATGTGATTTTGTAACATATGCGTTTGATCGTTCTCTACTTTCATTCCAAGAAATATATTGTGATATCTTCGACCGTGGCCGTTCCACCTCTCTGCTTCTTTTTGAGCATGTTCATGGTGAGTCGCGTGATCGCGGACAAGCAATGGTAGACCTGCTTAAGCAATATGAAGATGCAGGATTTTCTCTTAACAAAAGAGAATTACCGGATTTTCTTCCTGTTTACTTGGAATACCTTTCAACAAGAAATAACGCTGAAATTATAGAGGGGTTGTGTTTTATCACTCCGATCTTGGGGTTGCTTAAAGAGAGGCTACTCAAAAGAGAAAGCAAATATCATGTTCTATTTGGGGTTCTAATTGATCTATCCATGACAGAGTACGATAGCGCTCTTATAAGCACACAAGTTATGAAAGAGGCTGATGATGCAACACCCGCTGCGTTAGATGCTGTTTGGGAGGAAGAGCAGGTGAAGTTTTTAGGAGGAGAATCATGTCCCAGTTCAATTCAATCGATTCATAGCAACCGATTTAAGAATGCAGTCGTACCACAGTACCTTGAAATTGGTGAGGCAAACAAATGAACTATATTCATAGCTTCTTCTTTGATATATACCCATATATTGCAGTTACCATTTTTCTACTTGGTAGTTGGGTTCGTTACGATTATGGGCAGTACACTTGGCGAGCAGGATCAAGCCAGTTACTTGATAACTCGAATATGAGGCTGGCATCTGGACTGTTCCACATTGGCATTCTTGGTATCATCTTCGGCCACTTTTTTGGCTTGCTGACACCTCACTGGGTATATGAGTCATTCTTATCATTGCAATCAAAACAACTCATAGCGATGTGTGCTGGCGGTATCTTTGGTGCAATGACGTTGTACGGTGGTTATCTGCTCTTAAAGCGGCGTCTGACAAACGTAAGGATCAGAGCAACATCATCGACTGCGGATATTTTGATTTTAGTGCTATTAGTTTCCCAGGCAGCGCTTGGTCTTCTGACAATTCCATTTTCTGCTTTCCATCTTGATGGAAGTGTCATGATGAAGCTCGTAAGTTGGGCACAAGATGTTGTAACGTTCCAAACAGGGGCATCTAAAAATTTAGAAGGGGTATCGTTTATCTACAAAATTCATATGATTTTAGGTATGACTTTGTTTGTTGTCTTTCCATTCTGTCGATTGGTACACGTTTGGAGTGTACCGCTCGAATATTTAACTAGACGCATCCAGATCGTAAGGTCTCGTCGGTAACATGATTAGGGTAGTAGTCGCAGTGTAAACTGCGACTACTATTTATCAGGTGTAGTATGGTATATCACGTATCAAATAAGCAGTTTGTGACTAAGTTAGTCGAACCTTTCTTTGTTGCAATTTTCTGGCCAACTCTGCTGTTGTTGGTATCCGAAGTGACCGGTTTGCCAATAACTGAAGAGTTATATCGCAATACTATTTTATTTTCATTGCTAATATTCATTATTACTGCATTTATAGATATAAGATACATTTGTATAGCAAGGAAAGTAAAACTGGAATTGAACTTCAGCGGCATTGAGTTTCATTGCCATAAAAAACATCTATTTTTCTCATGGCACCAAATAACTTTAATTAAGTTGGTTGAAAGCAAGCCTGGCTCTAGAGTACTAAATATACTTCCTGATAATGAAACTATTGACTTAATTCTTTTTGAAGACCACGATAAGATTTGTTCACAAGTTATATTTTATTGTAAGCAGTTTAATGTCGAGTATAGTTAGAGTCTTTGTATGATTAAGTATGAGCAATTAGCTTGCTCATACTTTTCATGGTTGTCTTTCACTTATCAGGAACATGATATTCGTTCAGTGCTGTAATTCGTGCTACTTGGAATGTATTTTGTAGCGATTGTAATTCTGCCTTATGTTGTTGTGCCAATTGTTGTAAATAGTCTCTTCCTTTATTTGTCAAATGTACATCAACTCTGCGCTTGTCATTTTCACTTTTACGTCGTTCCACGAGATCTAGTTCCTCACATCGCGTTAGTAAAGCCACTGTAGCGTGATGACTCATTTGCAGTCTCTCAGCTAGCTCACCCACGCTTGCCCAGTCACGCCCTGGGTATCCTTGTATATGTAGGAGGGATAAATACTGTAATGGAGTGAGTCCGAGCTCCTTGGCTGCGGTTTCACTGAAGTGAAGGAAACGCTTTAACTGATAGCGAAACTCAGAAAGTGCCTCAAATTGAGCTTTTGTTAGCATAGCTTACTCGGTTGTTGACTTCTCAGGTGAAATACAATAGGTTCAATTATATCACATTGTGATATATTATTTTGTAGTGTTTTTGTTACAAAGGAGATGGCAATGCATAAGCAAATTCACCCAAAATCACTTTATTGGGGAAATACTGTAATTCTACTTAGTACCATCGATAATACTGATACAACTAACATTACGCCAATATCATCAAGTTGGTCTCTTTCGAACAATATTGTCATCGGCCTTAGTCTAAATTCAAAGGCTATCGAAAATATTGAGACATGTCCAGAAGTCGTATTGAATATTGCATCAGACAACCTTGCGGATAGAATTGAATCTATTGCCAAATTTACCGGAAAGGATCCTGTTCCATCTGAAAAGATAGGTTTCAATTATTGTGGTGATAAATTTAGTCTTGGTAGATTTACAGAGTTGGCGTCTTGTACTGTTAAACCATCTCGTATCCAGGAATGTTTAATTCAGGTCGAGTGTTTAGTTGAACATATAACAAAACGCAATAATTTTGCTATCGTTGAATTGCGAGCCACTCATGTGCATGCAGATGCATCTTTACTTAAAAAATATGACGTTATTGACGCGGATTTGTGGAGCCCTCTAATTTATAGTTTCAGGAGTTACCACGGAATTACCAACACTATTGGTAGAAACTTTAAATTTGATAATTGATTTCGCTGATGCCCTATTTATTAAGGGCATCTTTATAGGACTATGATATTTAAAGGATGATTTATGAGTGAATGTTTACGTTCTTTACCATTGGTTTATTCATGCTCTGGTTGTTCAAGTGCAGCGCAGATGGCAAACTATATGGCTATTCAGCTAGATAAACGAGGCGACGCAGAAATGTCCTGCATTGCTGGTGTTGGTGGAAATGTAAAGCATCTAGTCCGAATAGCTAAGTCGGGTAGATCTATCATTGCTATCGATGGATGCCCTCTACAGTGTGTAAAAAGTTGCTTATCAATTCACAATATCATCCCTGAACATCATATTTTACTTAATGAGTACGGTGTAAAAAAAATTCAGAAAACAGATTTTGATTATGATGAAGCTGATAGGCTTACTCTGGATATTTCAAATTCATTAATATAAGATGGTGACCTGATATTACAAAGTGTTGCCGCTTATTTTGGTGTGTTTTCATTCATTTTGAATAAATTTTTATTCAATCAATCTCTCCCATACAAATTAAGGTTTCCACCATAGCGTTCTACTATATAAACTAACATCATCATGTCGTCAAACGCGGTAAGGAGATGTTGATGCAAAGCCCTGTAGTGCCAGATAACGAGAAGCAGCGGTTAGATGCGCTACGCCGTCTTGCTGTACTTGATAGCCCAGCAGAAGAGCGTTTTGACCGCATAACCAGGATGGCTCGTAATATGTTTGATGTACCCATTGCGCTGGTTTCGTTAGTTGATGAAAACAGACAGTGGTTCAAATCGTGCTGTGGATTGCCTGTCCTGGAAACACCACGAGAGATTTCATTTTGTGGTCACGCGATCCTCGGCGAGGAGCTATTCGTAGTCGAAGATGCAACTCAAGACCCCAGATTCTTTGACAACCCCTTAGTCACTGGGGAGCCTCACATCCGATTTTATGCGGGCCATCCATTGGAAGTGGGAGATGGCCTGAAACTGGGCACCCTCTGTATTATAGACAGAAAGCCCAGGTCATTGAGTGATAAAGACCAAGCCATGCTAGCAGATTTGGCATCAATGGTCGAAAGTGAGCTAAGAGCCGTCCAGATGGCCACAATCGATGAATTGACGGGGATTACCAACCGCCGTGGATTCATGCTCCTTGCCGACAAAAGTTTGAAATATGCATTTCGCGTAAAAAATCCAGTCACGCTGTTATTTTTAGATCTTAATCACTTCAAAGTGATCAATGATACATATGGGCATAATGTCGGTGATGATGCTTTATGCCAGATGGCTGAATTACTGTGTCGCGTATTTAGAGATGCCGATATTTCGGCTCGTTTAGGTGGCGATGAGTTTGTTGTTCTTTTACCTGGCACGGGTCATGAACATAGCTCACGGATAAAAGAGAGATTTTATAATGCACTAGAGAATTTTAACCACACCAGCGGCAAGCCTTATCAACTCTCTTGCTCACTAGGTATCGTTGTATACGATGCTCTCACCCCTCCTAATTTAGACAGTCTACTGTGCTTGGCCGATGAAGAAATGTATTCATGCAAGCTAAAAAAATAAACCGCTTAATTTTCAGGTGATAAGTACAAGGTGTAAATACTTCTTTATTTTTGTTCTGTATACAGTTCGACTGTGTGAGGAAAAATACCATCCTCCCTATTTTGAGTATGATGGACAGTAACCCAACCAGCAAATTCCTCTGCGGGCATTGGCTTGGCGACAACATAGCCCTGCACGGTATCGCAATGATTGGCCCTCAACCATGCAAGTTCTTCCTGGGTTTCGGCCCCCTCCGCGACAACTGACAATCCCAGTTCCTGACACAACAAAATGGTGGAGCGGACAATAGCTGTAACTGTTCACCCAGATGGCATTGACAGGAAAAAGTGAGACGATCATCCCTTGATCCACTGTTGCCCCTTGCCTGATCCCGCCAGCTTGGCACCATCACGTCATGAGCAAACCCATTACGCCACCACCCGGCCTGCCGCTGACCCTCGAGCAAGCCAACGAGCTGATTTACAAGCTGATGGCGCGCATCGCCGAGCTTGAAGACCGCCTCAACCAAAACAGCAATAACTCCTCCAAGCCCCCCTCCACTGATGGCTCGGGGACCCCGCCTGCGCGCAAGCGCCCCGCTTCCGGCAAGGCTCGTGGTGCCCAGCCTGGCCACAAGGGGCAGCGGCGTGAACGTCATCCTGAGGACGACCGACTGACGGCAATACCACACTATCCTGCCCGGCAGTGCGCCTGCTGTGGTGAGCAGGTGGTGTCCCATGACAAGCCCTACCGGGTTCATCAGGTGTTTGACCTGCCCGAGGTCAGCTATGTGGTGACAGAGCATCAGCTGTATCGGGGCACCTGCCGTGGGTGCGTCACCACCAGTGAAGCAGCCCTGCCCGATACGGTGAGCCACAGCCAGATGGGGGCTAATCTGCTGAGCTATATCGCTTTGCAGAGTGGTCAGTTCCACCAGAGCATCAGCAAGATACAGCAGCAGCTCAAGCAGCACTTCGGTTTGAGCTTTAGCCGAGGCGCCATCAGTGAAGCGCAAGGCCGGGTCAGCGCCATGCTCACCCCGACCCACCAAGCCATCAAACAGCAAGTGCAGTCTGCCGCCATCATCCATGCCGATGAAACCCGGCACCAGCGGGGCGGTGAGCGACGCTGGATGTGGCTGGCCCTGAGCAAGGTCGCGGTCTGCTTCATGACGGCGTTTGGCCGCGGTCAGGAGGCAGCGAAGCGGTTGCTGGGCAGTGAGCTTGATGGGGTGCTGGTGACCGACCAGTATGCGGGATACCGCTTCATCGACAGCGCCCAGCGCCAACTGTGCTGGGCGCATGTGCTGCGCAACGTGGCGGCGATTGCCGAGAGTAGCGACGCCGTCAACCAGCCTATCGGAGCCCGGCTGGTACTGCTGGCTGACACGGTGTTCAGAACCCGGCATGGCTATGAACAAGGCTGCTTAAGCCGGGAGCAGTACCAGCGAAGGTTGCAGCGATGTCGGCAAAGCTGGCGAAGGCAGCTGGAGCGGGGCAGTGTACTGTGTTCCAAGCGCTACCGTGGGCGCTGCCAGTTACTGCTCAAGGACGATGAGATGCTATGGCGTTTTATGGAAAACGACGAGATAGCGCTGACCAACAATGAAGCGGAGCGGGCGCTGCGTGGCTATGTGCTGTGGCGCAAGGGAAGCTATGGCGTCTGGTCGCATCGAGGCGAGCAGTTCAGGCAGCGTATCCTATCGTTGGTGGAGACGGCCAAGCGATTGGGCCGCTGCCCGCAGGAGTGGCTGAGGGCAGTTGTCAGGTCCTGCATCGAGAAAACCGACTACCCGTTCCCGGAGGAGTTGGTGCTGTCAACACCGTCCCGGTGAACGGTTACCAATAGCTGCATTTCTAAAATGCTGGTCAACACCGCTCACGAAAATGCGGTCAATCTTCAATTCATGCACAGGTAAATTCTTCACATAAGCGAGAGAGGCTTGCCCTGAACCATAATCGTCAATGGATAGCTTCACCCCCAGGCTGGCAAGCTCTTTCAAATGCTGTAACGCAATATCAGGATCATCCATGAGTGCGCTCTCAGTGACTTCCAGACAAAGCAGCTGAGCAGGTAAGGTATTCTCTTGCAGTGACTTTATGACCTTTGGTACTAGGTCTGGGGATGTCAAGTCGAGCGTAGACAAGTTGACTGACGTGACGATATCGTGTCCCTCTCGGTGCCAGGAAGCCGCTTGACATATCACATGCGCTAATAACCATGGCGTGATCTCACGGATAAATCCCGTTTGCTCGGCAAACGGAATAAAGCGTCCAGGTGGCACCAACCCTTTGGTTGGGTGTTGCCATCTCAATAATGCTTCTGCTCCCTTGACGAGGCCACTCGCAAGCTCCAACTTGGGTTGAAAGAAGGCGACAAACTCCTCGTTGATCAAGGCATCTCGCATTTCACCAATCAAGGCTAATTGCTCATGGGGGGATTCATCTGCAATCTTGCACGCAAAGGCGAAACCGTCACGGCGGCGTTTGGCATGACGCATTGCCATACCTGCTCGCCTCATTAGCAAGCTGCTGTTATTACCATCTTCTGGAAATATCGCGATCCCCAGACTGCCCTCAACGTCAAGGCGTTGACCATCCAGTTCAATAGGCTTACGGAGTTGCCCCAGTAACTCTTGCATATTCCGGCCGATCATGAACACCAATTCCGATTCAACGTGAACACCATTTCCGGACCAATGTGAACCATTCCGGCTCAACCTGAACACTTTGCTCCTCCTTTCCGGAAACAGTGTTCAACATCCCGGAATCACTGTTCACATTCACCGGAATCATCCTTAACGCATTGATTTAAAAACCTTTGATACGCTCTCCCTTTTGCCAGGGAAGAGCCTATGTCTGCCAAGAGGATTGCAATGCGTAAAATTCGTGAAGTACTGCGACTGCGGCTGGAAGCTGACCTCTCTGTTCGCCAAATCAGTATCTGTACCAAGGTCAGTGTCGGCTCCATCCAGAAACTCCTCAAAAGTGCCCAGGCGCTCGGCCTTACCTGGCCCTTACCTACCGATCTTGATGATGGCCGACTGGCTGCCCTGTTCTATCCGCAGGCCGATACCACCATCTCGGCCCGCCATGTTGTGCCGGATTGGCCCTCTGTCCATCAGGAGCTCAAGCGCAAGGGGGTCTCCAAACAGCTGCTCTGGGAGGAGTACACCCAGCGCTATCCCAATAGCTGTTACAGCTACTCCCAGTTCTGTGACCGTTACAAGTCCTGGTGTCAGTTGCAAAAGCGCTCCATGCGCCAGATCCACAAGGCGGGGGAAAAGCTCTTTATCGACTACTGCGGGCCCACGGTGCCCATCGTGTCGCCGACTACGGGTGAGGTCCGTCAGGCACAAGTCTTTGTCGCCGTGCTCGGTGCGTCCAACTACACCTTTGCCGAGGCCACCTGGTCACAGTCACTGCCGGACTGGCTGCAAAGCCATGTCCGTGCCTTTGAGTTTTTCGGCGGGACACCGGCACTGCTGATCCCCGACAACCTCAAGAGCGGTGTCAGCAAGGCTTGCCGATACGATCCCGAGCTCAACCCCAGCTACCAGCAGTTGGCCGAGCACTATCAGGTGGCGGTGATGCCAGCTCGTCCTTACAAGCCCAAGGACAAGGCCAAGGCGGAGGTGGGTGTGCAGATCGTCGAGCGCTGGATCCTGGCCCGTCTACGCCATCAGACCTTCTTCTCGCTTGCCGATCTCAACCAGTGCATCCGTGCCTTGCTGAACGAACTCAACGAGCGTCCGTTCAAGCAACTGCCCGGTAACCGACGTGACGCATTTGAGCAGTTGGACCGCCCGGCACTGGGACCACTGCCGGTGCATCCCTATCGCTATGTCGCCATCAAAACGGTCAAGGTCAACATCGACTATCACGTCAGCTATGAGCAGCACCACTACTCGGTGCCACACCAGTATGTGGGCCAGCAACTGGAGCTCCATGCTGGCGACACTTTGCTTCAGGTCTATCACCAGCAACAGCTGGTCGCGAGCCATCCGCGTAAAACCATCCCGGGGATGAGCACGATCCCGGAGCACATGCCGGAACGCCACAGCAAGCAGCAACGCTGGACGCCAGGCCGTCTCAAGCAGTGGGCTGCTGATATCGGACCGGGCACCTTGTGCTGGGTGAGCGAACGGCTGGAAGAGAAAGCCCATGTCGAGCAGGCATACCGACTCTGCCTGGGGCTACTGAGTCTTAGCCGGGAGTATCCGCCATCACGGGTCGAGGCCTGCTGTCAGTTGGCTAATCGGGAAGGACTGGTGCGACTCAAACAGCTCAAGTCGGTGCTGACCAGTGGCCGCGACCAACTGCCCGAAAGCCCGCTGAGCTACCCAGAGTTACCGCAAGAGCACGAGAACATCCGTGGCCCCCAGAGCTTCCACTAAAGAGGATACGCCCCATGACCCAACAAACCCTGACCCGCCTGAGAAACCTGAAACTGACCGGCATGGCGGATGCAGTGCAACAACAACTGGAACAGGCCAGTACCTACGAAGGGCTGCCCTTCATCGAGCGTCTAAGCCTGCTGGTCGAACACGAACAACTGAGCCGGGAGCAACGTAAACAAGCTCGGCTAGTCAAGCAGGCGCGGCTCAAACTCCAAGCCACGGTGCAAGAGGTGGACTACCAGTCTGCACGCAACCTAGAGCGGTCACAGGTGGCAAACTGTAGTGGTCTAATCATCCCGGACACCATTTTAGGTGGTACAGTCGCCACCATGACCTGAGGTGTTCAATGACAAGATTACGTCGCTCATTTACTGCCGAATTCAAACTCGAAGCTGCATCCCTGGTGCTCGACCAGGGATATTCTGTCCCTGAAGCCAGCCGTTCACTGGATGTCGGTGAAACCGTGCTCCGTCGCTGGGTTCAGCAACTGCAATCCGAACGAACTGGCACAACCCCAATCGGCAAAGCACTGACTCCGGAGCAGCAAAAAATTCAGGAGCTGGAAGCCCGTATCAACCGGCTCGAACGTGAAAAGGACATTCTAAAAAAGGCTACTGCTCTCTTGATGGCGGACGAGTTCACACGTACGCGCTGATAGACCGATTAAGGGAGCAAGCCCCCATCACCTTGGTCTGCTGCGCTTTCGATGTTCCCACCTCCTGTTTTTACGATTATCTGGCCCGTAGGCGGGCGATTAACCGTGAGCGCATGCAACAGCGCTCTGAGTTGCGCCGGTTGTTCAAAGCGAGCAGGGATTCGGCTGGCAGCCGCGCCTTGATGTCGATGATGCGGGAGTTGGGGTATCAGATTGGTCGATTCAAAGTACGTAACCTGATGAAGGAAGCCGGGCTGGTATCCAAACAGCCGGGCGCACACCGCTATAAGGTGGCACAGTCTGAACGACCGGACATTCCCAATCTGCTGGCCCGCGAATTTGATGTCCAGCAACCCAATCAGGTGTGGTGTGGCGATATCACCTACGTCTGGGCAGGTGGTCGTTGGCATTACCTGGCAGCGGTGCTTGACCTGCACACCCGGCGGGTCGTGGGCTGGGCGATGTCAGATAAACCAGATGCAGAGCTTGCCATCAAAGCACTTGAGATGGCGTATCAGCAACGAGGTTGTCCGTCAGGCGTGCTGTTTCACTCTGACCAGGGCAGCCAATATGGCAGCGGGGCATTTCGGCAACGACTGTGGCGCTATCGCATGACCCAGAGTATGAGTCGGCGTGGCAACTGCTGGGATAACGCCCCGATGGAACGGTTGTTCAGAAGCCTGAAGTCAGAGTGGCTCCCGGCTATGGGATATATGAACTTGCGAGAGGCGAAGCGGGATATCAGTTACTACCTGATGGATTACTACAACTGGCGGCGTCCACATCAACACAATGACGGGATACCGCCAGCAAAAGCCGAAGAACGGCCTAACCAAGTGTCCGGATTTAGTTGACCACTACACAGCTATGGTTATGGCAGCAATGATGCAGGCGAGACCCCTAGGGCCTTGGCGATCTGATAAACTTTTTCCAGGGTTACCCTAGTTTCCCCACGTTCGATTTTTCCCATATGACCACGGTCTATACCAGCAATTAGTGCTAGTTTTTCCTGTTGCATACCTCGTGCAGACCGCAGCTCTCGTACATTTTTACCGAATGCAGTTGCGAGCATCGCCAGCTCAAACTCGTCAGAATCCATTTTATCTCCTCACTAGAGGATCTATGGTCTACGTTATACGGCGTGCTGTACACGGCTGTGAGTACACGCATATAATGACACTGCATATAAGCATCATTTCGAGGTGGAAAATGTCCAATCAGCAGATCGTTCTGAGCCAGAATCAAAAAAGTGGCACAGTGACACTAACCTTTCAAGATGCGGATTTCCTAGCCGCAGTAGGAGATTCTTTGAGAGTGGAGTCATTCGTACATGTCACTATCAATCAATCCGTATATGATGAATTTGTTAAGAGCATTATGGTTTCGTTTGTTGCCGAATTTATGGATTTTAAGCAGCAATGGCCGATACCTCAGGAGCTAAGAAAGTGAACAAGTCTCTGACATGATGGAGGGCATTCGGGTCTTTCTCGCGGTTTGCTGTATTGGTGGACTTATTTGTAGCTCATCCTCGTAAAGTAATGCCAACGTAGCCTCAGCTTCTTTGGATTATAACCGGCGCCAATTAGCGTTTTTATCGCCTTATGAGTCTCCATAGAGACGGACGTCATTAAGCACCTCTTTAATATCGGTAAACCCAACATAACATCCTAGCCTAGGCGTTCAGTCAGGATCCCATGCTCGATGCGGCTGAGGAGGTCGAGCACAGCCTGAGCGAGTTCGGGCGTATCCTGATGGTTGAACGGACGAACACATCCTAGGTAACGGAATATATGATCCTGTGTTGAGCAACATGTCAGTACTACAGCTTGCAACTCCGGCACCGGTACAGTGATGGGAGCCCGCCAGCACAAGCCTTACTGACAGTATTAGCCATGGATTGGTCTTGTTGCTTTGGGTCAACCCAAGGAGACGAATCCTACTTTGGGGGCCTGTTTTGTGTTGGACATCGCTCAATCACTCTTAGGTGGCTCTTCTTTAAGGGCGCGGATTTTACCGGAATGGTTAACCAAAAACTATACAGCCAGCATGGCAGAACCGAACAATATCTCCGACCAGGCAAGATTGCGCCGCACCAACAGCCGGTGATGACGCGCCCTTGGTAGGGCTATTGCCTCTGCCATGCGGGTTGGTTGTGGGGATGCTGCTTTGTTGATTTTCCTCTCAATATTGATTTGGTGACAGAGAGGAGAACACCGGGAGTCACTATACTCCCAGTACGGGAACCCGTTGGAGAAGGCGATGGAAAGTTCATTTGGCGAAAAAATGCAGAGCGTACATGCCACGCTCAGGCAGCGCTTTGACAAGCTGAGTCGGGTGGCCATCGCGATTTACGATCCCCATACCGATCAGCTCAAGACCTTTGCCCATAGCACCGAGGGGCCCTCGTCGCTGGTGCAGTATGAGGTGAAGCTGAGCGATGTTCCCTCCCTGAGTTATCTGGCGGAGCACAAGCAGCCCCGGGTGCTCGGCAATCTCGATGCCCTGCGTGGCTCTGCGTCGGAGCACAGCCGCAAGGTACTGGAGGCGGGTTATGCCTCCAGCTATACCGAGCCGCTGCTGTTCAACAGCAAACTGTTTGGCTTTCTGTTTTGTGATGCCATGGAGCCGGGATACTTCGAGGAGCCGATCCGCAGCGAGCTGTCGGCCTATGCCCAGGCGCTCTCGGCCATCATTGCGGTGGAGTTTTTCTCCATCCAGACCCTTGGCGGCGCGCTGACCACGGCGCGGGAGTTCAGCCGCTATCGGGATGAGGAGACCGCCAACCATCTGCACCGGATGTCGGCCTACTCCCGGCTGATTGCCAAGACGCTGGCCCCGACTTGCGGGCTGAGCGATGAGGAGGTGGAGTTTATCTACCTCTTCTCCGAGCTGCACGATATCGGCAAGATTGCGGTGCCGGATGCCATTTTGCTCAAGCCGGGCAAGCTGACCCCGGAAGAGTTCGAGATCATGAAGATCCACCCCGGCAAGGGGCGTGAGATGATCAGCCTGATGATCAACGAGTTTGGTCTCGATGGCATTCATCACACCGATATGCTGACCAATATCATCGCCAGCCATCACGAACGCTTCGACGGAACCGGCTATCCGCTGGGGCTGGCGGGGGAGGCGATCCCGCTGGCGGCGCGCATCGTGACGGTGGCCGATGTGTTTGATGCCCTTACCAGCGAGCGCCCCTACAAGAAGGCATGGCCGTTCGAGACGGCGTTTGCCTATCTGGAGGAGCATGCCGGCAGCCAGTTTGATCCCGCCTGCGTTGCCGCAGCCCTGCACAACAAGGCCGAGTTTTATGCCATCTATCAGCAGTATCAGGATCCGGCCTGCTCTGCGAGTGTGGCGGCCAGCGGCGCCGAGCCGGGTTGAGCGCGTGTGATGAGCATAAGGGGGAAAGAGGCGGTTCAAGCATGACGAGGAGTAAATAGAGAGGGGGCACCAGCAGGTGCCCCCTCTCTTTTATGCGCCTCTCGATTCCACGCGCCCTTATTTTGCCGACTTTATCTCTGTGGCTATGGCGTTTGCGGTCAGGTTACTTTTTGGGCGTCGGCTCGCTGATCTGGTAGAGGTGATCCGCGCAGGCGCTGGAGCAGCCACAGGGACGCACCTCTTTATCTTCCCGCTTCTGGGCAAGCTGGTATTGGCGCCACCAGATGATGGTGCCCATGGTCAGGATCAGCACGAACGAGGCGAGCAGGCTCAACAACCAGATGGACATGATCTCTTCTCCTTGATGGTGATGACATGCACAGAGATGGCATCAGTGATGATGGCAGCAACCGCCCTGCTGGTTGGCGCCTTCACTGCCGTGGCAACAAGTATGGCCTTGCAGTGGGCTCTCTGCCTGATTGCCACTACTGGCGCAACAGTGATCGGAGCCACTGTTGCAACCACCGTGACAATGGGGGTGGCCTGCGCCGACGGGCTGGATGGCACGGATAGTCGCCTTGCTCTGATGACGACGAGACGGACGGCCCTGCCTTGCCTCGGTGAGAGGTTGCAAATTGGTGGGGGCTAGCAGCGCGGGCAGCGGCAGGCGGGCAGCGCGACACTGCAGCACCCGGATATTGACCGCCAGCAGGCGCCCCAGCATTCGCTCGCCGATATTGCGCACCACCACCTGACCTACCTGATGATGGGCGAGGGCGTCGAGCAGCGCTTGCTTGCCGTGGCAACCTTCGGCGGCGGCCGGATTGGGCAGGGTGGCGATAACGTTCCCTTCGGGGTTAAGAATTTGCAGCTGCTCGGCACGGGTAAAGTGGCCAGCCAGCAACCCCTGACTCAGCATCAGGGCGCTGTTGCAGAGGGTGGTGGTCATGGTTGTGACAGCATTCATGTCGGCTCTTCTCCACTGGTTGGGTGGTCGGGCTCGGCGGGTTGCATCATCAATGCCTTGCCCAGACTCAGACACTCCACCACCTTGTAGCGCCCTTTTTTCAGGATATTGGCCAGGGTCTGGCGGGAGACCCCCATCACCAGGGCGGCCTCCTGCTGCTGCATTCCTTGAAGGTCGACGAGGCGCAGTGCCTCGAACTCATCAGGGGCCAGCGTGACCTGTTCCAGCTGATGCATGGGGCGGCCGTTGGGTTTGAAGCAGCTGTTGGCGGGGCGGCCACAGATCTGGCGGGCAATCTTGGGTCTTGGCATGGTGGCTCCTAATTGGCATAAGCCATTTATACGCTCATATGTAGCATATGCCAATAATTTTGTCTGATGCAGAGGGTAGCGCCAGTGCTGTTCACGGTAGAGAGGGGTAAAGAGGGGGAGGAGGAATACTAACAAAAGCAGTAAAGGGGACAGAAACGACGCAGGCCCGAACATGGTTCGGGCCTGCGGTTTTGCAGAGGATGGTCGGGCTATCCCGGCGAGCTTACGCCTGTTCGGCCTCGGCCACGGGGGCTGCGCTCTCGCTACCGTTGGCGAAGCGATCCGCCCACAGGGCAATCACGCCGTCACCGGTGACGTTGCAGGCGGTGCCGAAGCTGTCTTGCGCCAGATAGAGTGCGATCATCAGGGCGATGGAGGCTTCACCGAAACCGAGCATGGAGGTGAGCAGGCCCAGCGCCGACATCACGCCACCACCCGGGGCGCCCGGGGCGGCGATCATGATCACCCCCAGCATCATGATGAAGGGGAGCATGGTTTCGATGCCCGGAATGGCCAGATGCTCGGAGAGGAACATCACCGCGGTGGCGCAGGTGACCAGGGTAATGGTGGAGCCACAGAGGTGAATGGTGGCACACAGCGGCACGGTGAAGTTGGCGATACCGTCGCTCACGCCGTTGTTCTTGCTCGATTGCAGGGCGACCGGAATGGTGGCGGCGCTCGACATGGTCCCCAGCGCGGTGAAGTAGGCGGGCAGCATGTTCTTGATGAGCTGGGCCGGTGAGCGGCCAAGGGCCAGACCGGTACCCACGAACAGTACGGAGAGCCAGATCCAGTGCATCAGGATGGCCATCACCAGCACTACGCCGAAGGTTTTCAGGGTAGCGAACACGGTGCCTTCTACTGTCATTTCGACAAAGACCCCTGCGATATAGAACGGCAGCAGCGGGATGATCACCTTGGCCAGCAGGCGGTCGATGATGTCACGACCCTGATCGGCGACCCGGCGCAGATCGGTGGCCTGGGTGGCGCTGATGCCGATGCCGAACACGAAGGCGGCGGCCAGTGCCGACATCACGCCAAACAGCGGCGGGATCTCCAGATTGACGTAGGAGGCAAGTTCGATAGCCGTGGCCGTGGTGGGCTCGGCGGCGGTGGTGAACTGCGGGATAAGGTGGCTAGCCACGGTAAAGGCGAACAGCCCCGCCAGAATGGTGGAGCAATAGGAGAGGGCCACGGTTTTGCCCAGCAGCTTGCCGGAGTTTTTCGGCAGGCTGGCGATGCCGCTCATGATAAAGAACAGAATGATGAGCGGAATGGTGAAGGTGATCAGCTGACCTATCACTGTCTTGGCCGTAAACAGCACGCGCGCCACCCACTCAGGGGCGTAGAGACCGAGCAAGAGACCGGCAAGGATGCCAGCAATGAGTTTCAGGACAAGTTTCATAAGGAAATCCGGAGTTGGTTGTATTGTCTGTTTTGTTATTAAAATTTGATATTAATCACACTTTTTAACACGTAAGCCGTGTTATGTCTGCCTTTTCTGCGTTAACACCGAGTTAAATATTGTCGAAAGCCAAGATCGCCGACTAGCTGTCGGCTTGGCGTTGAACGGGGAAATCCGTGATGAATTAGCCCGTTAGGTGGCCTGATGATCGCTACGCAGCAACATGACGTACTGATTGGCGTTTTGACTTGAGGAATCTGACGTACTGGCTGATACGGCTTCCATCGGCGCCAGTTGCAGCGCTATCCCGGATGTGGTGACCAGTTGTTGTAGCTCATCGTGACTAATCTTGCCGCTTGGCTGTAGGGGGAAGCAGAGCGGAGCACCCGCTTTGAGCAGGGTCGCCAGCTGTTGCAACTGGGGGACAAGGGTGGCCGCGTCGTCATCAAGCGGGCGGCTTAGCCAGATGCCATCGTAAGGGAGCACCGAGTGCATCTTCGCCAGCGGGCAGACCCGCACTGCTTGCCCGGATTGCTGCGAGGCAACTTTGGCGTCAGCCAGCACAGCTTCACAGGCGGTGACCACATACCCTTCTGCACGCAGCCAGCAGAGATCCTCCCCCATACCGCATTGACCATTGAGCAGGTGAGCACCGGGTTTGAGACGCGCCACAAAGGCAGCTCGAACGTGGGCGTGCTGGTCGTTAAATAGCCGGGAAGCGGGGATGGCGTCAGAGTGTGGCACAGGGGTTACCTCAAGCAGGGGGCGCACAGGGTAACAAATCGGGGCCTGACTGCCAAAACGTGCGGTCAGTCCCCGATTTGGATGTGAGGACGTTGCCGGAGCCGGTTAGCGGCCGCAGGCAGGCCCGTGGGGCTGGGCCAGCATGGTGAACATGCTCTCTATCATAAAGGCGGATTCGCCCTGCAGGTCGATCCGCCCCGGAAAGTGGAGCCAGTTGATGATGTAGCCATCCAGGGTGCAGTGGAGCAGGGTGGCGGCGCGCTGCAGGTTGAGGTTGGCTGGCAACTGGCCCCGCCGTACCGCATTGGCCAGGGTGGTCTCCAGGTCCCGAAAGAAGTTGGCGGACTGGCTGCGGATATGCTCGCGCAGTGAGATGGCTTCCCCTTCCAGCGATTCGAGATTGAACAGGATGGTGAACATCTGCCGCTGTGCCGGATTGTGAATGAAGCTATGGAGTACCCCTTCAAAGAAGAGGCGCAGTTGCCCCAGCGGATCCGGCTCATCTGGATTGAGGCAGGCATCGAGCTGGTGGGCGAGGGGGCTGCAGAGCTCCTGCCAGAGCGAAATGAAGAGTTCATCCTTGTTCTTGAAGTGCCAATAGATGGCCCCGCGGGTCAGGTCTGCCGCCCTGGCGATGTCGGTCAGGCTGGTCTTGGCCAGGCCCTGAGAGCAGAACAGATCCAGCGCCGTGCTCATGATGTGGCAGCGTGTTTGCTGCGCCTCTTCTTTGGTTCGTCTGGCCATCGAAATTTGTGCCTCATGCAAGCAAAAAGTCACTTACATACATTTATGAATGTATGTATATTGCCTCATCTTTCGACTATTTACCAACAGGGCCCATGTGGCCCTGATTGTTCATTGACTGGCAAAGGCTCAGGTGTTTCATGCATAAACATATTCTTGCTCGTTCAGTTGGTCTTGCCTTGCTGGCTACAGGCTTGCTGGCAGGTTGTGGTGACAAGGGGGGCGCACCCCAGGGACAGGGCGGCATGCCCCCCGCGGCGGTCAACGTGGTGACCCTGCAGAGCGGTCCGCTGATGTTGACCACCGAGTTGACCGGCCGCAGCGCCCCGTTGCGGGTGGCCGAAGTGCGTCCGCAGGTGAGCGGCATCATCCTCAAGCGCCTCTTTACCGAGGGGAGCGATGTGAAGGCGGGCGATCTGCTCTATCAGATCGACCCGGCTGTCTATCAGGCGGCAGTCGCCAGCGCCAAGGCCAATCTGGCCAAGGCCGAGGCCAACGAGCAGAGTGCCCGCCTCAAGGCGCAGCGCTATCAGGAGCTGCTCAAGGTCAAATCCATCAGCCGTCAGGACTATGACGACGCCGATGCGAGCTGGAAGCAGGCCAAGGCCGAGATCATGGCAAGCAAGGCGGCCCTGCGCACTGCCGAGATCAATCTCGGTTACACCCGCATCACCGCCCCCATCAGTGGCCGCATCGGTAAATCCGCGGTGACCGAGGGGGCGCTGGTGACCGCCCAGCAGGCTGACAGCCTGACCGCCATTCAGCAGCTCGATCCCATGTATGTGGATGTGCGTCAGTCCACGGCCGATCTGCTGCGCCTCAAGCGACTGGTCGCCGAGGGCAAGTTGACTCAGGACGAGCAGAAGGGGGCCAAGGTGACCTTCCAGCTGGAAGATGGCTCCACTTACGGCGAAGAGGGCTCGTTGCAGTTCTCCGATGTGACCGTGGATGAGACCTCCGGCATGGTGACCCTGCGGGTGATTGTGCCCAACCCTCACCAGCTGCTGCTGCCCGGCATGTTTATGCGCGCCACCCTGCAAGAGGGTGAGCGGGCGCAAGGGCTGCTGGTGCCGCAAACTGCCGTGACTCGCACCCCCAACGGCGGAGCCACCGTGATGGTGGTAACCGCTGATAACAAGGTGGAGCTGCGCAACGTGCAGCTGAGCCGTGTCGTTGGCAGCAACTGGGTGGTGGAGTCAGGGCTCACCTCCGGCGAGCGGGTGATCGTGGCTGGCCTGCAGAAAGTACGACCGGGCGCCGTTGTCAATCCCGCTGAGCAAGGTGCTGATGCACCGTCTGCTCAAGCCGCGTCCAACACCCCGGCCAACAAGTAGGATGGAGTAGTCGCTTCATGGCTCGATTTTTTATAGACAGACCCATTTTTGCCTGGGTGATCGCGCTGGTGATCATGCTGGCGGGCAGCCTGGCCATCATCAAATTGCCGGTCGCCCAGTATCCGAGCATTGCGCCGCCCGCGGTCGGTATTTCTGCCAGCTATCCGGGCGCATCCGCCAAAACGGTGGAAGACTCGGTGACCCAGATCATCGAACAGAACATGACCGGGCTGGATCACCTGCTCTACATGTCCTCCCAGTCTGACTCCGCGGGGCGAGTGTCGGTGACCCTCACCTTCCAGCCGGGGACCGATCCCGATATCGCCCAGGTGCAGGTGCAGAACAAGCTGCAACAAGCGATGTCGCTGCTGCCGCAAGAGGTTCAGCAGCAGGGGATCCGGGTACAGAAGACCTCCAGCAGCTTCCTGATGGTCGCGGCCTTCATCTCCAGCGATGGCAGCATGAACAACGACGACCTGGCGGACTATGTGGTCTCTAACATCAAGGAGCCTCTGAGTCGTCTGGACGGGGTAGGGGATATCACCTTGTTCGGCAGCCAGTACTCCATGCGGGTGTGGCTCGATCCCAACAAGCTTAACCGGGTGCAGATGACCCCGGGGGATGTGCAGGCGGCCATCAAGGCGCAGAACGCCCAGGTAGCGTTCGGCAAGCTGGGTGGCACACCATCGGTGGAAGATCAGCAGTTCACCGCCACCATCATGGGTCAGACCCGCCTATCTACCGTGGAGCAGTTCAACGACATCCTGCTGCGGGTGAATCAGGATGGCTCCAAGGTACGACTGAAAGATGTGGCCCGGGTCGAGCTGGCGGGTGAAAGCTATGACGCCGATGCGCTCTACAACGGCCAGTCTACCGCCGCGGTTGCCATCAAGCTGGCGACCGGCGCCAACGCGCTGGATACCGCCGAGAAGGTGCGTGCCAAGCTCAATGAGCTGTCGGATTACTTCCCGGCCAACATGGAGATCGTCTACCCCTACGACACCACGCCGTTTGTGAAGATCTCCATCGAGGAGGTGGTGCAGACCCTGATCGAGGCGATCTTCCTGGTGTTCTGCGTCATGTATCTGTTCCTGCAGAACTTCCGCGCCACCCTGATCCCGACCATTGCGGTGCCTGTGGTGCTGCTCGGTACCTTCGGGGTGATGGCGGCGTTTGGCTTCTCCATCAACACCCTCACCATGTTCGGTATGGTGCTGGCCATCGGCCTGCTGGTGGATGACGCCATCGTGGTGGTGGAGAACGTGGAGCGGCTGATGAGCGAGGAGGATCTCTCCCCGCTGGAAGCGACCCGCAAGTCGATGACCCAGATCACCGGCGCGCTGGTGGGGATCGCCCTGGTGCTCTCCGCCGTGTTCGTGCCGATGGCCTTCTTCGGCGGTTCGACCGGTGCCATCTATCGCCAGTTCTCACTGACCATCGTCTCGGCCATGGTGCTGTCGGTGCTGGTGGCGTTGATCCTGACACCGGCCCTTTGTGCCACCCTGCTCAAGCCGATGAAACATGGCGAGTTTGGTGCCAAGCGCGGCTTCTTTGGCTGGTTCAACCGCGCCTTTGATGCCGGTACCAACCGCTATCAGAGCGGTGTGCGCAAGGTGATCAAGCAGGGCGTGCGCTACAGCCTGATCTACGGCGCCATGCTGGCGGTGTTGGCAGTGCTCTTTATGCGGATGCCCACCTCCTTCCTGCCGGAAGAGGATCAGGGGGTCATCATGTCCATGGTGCAACTGCCGGTGGGGGCCACCAAGCAGCGCACCGAGGTGGTGCTGGCGGACATGCGCGACTACTTCCTGAAAAACGAGAAGGATAATGTCGATTCTGTACTGACCGTATCTGGCTTCAGTTTCGCCGGTAGTGGCCAGAACGCGGGGATGGCCTTTATCAAGCTCAAGGACTGGAGCGAGCGCAAGAGCCCGGATCGCAGTGCCAATGCCATTATCGGCCGCGCCATGGGCTATCTGTTCAGCATCAAGGAGGCGCAAGTGTTCGCCTTTAACCTGCCTCCGATCCCGGAGCTGGGGACGGCGACCGGTTTTGACTTCTTCCTGCAGGATCGTGGCGGTATCGGTCACGACAAGCTGATGGCGGCGCGTAACCAGCTGCTCGGCATGGCGGCGCAGGATCCCACCTTGGTGCGGGTACGCCCGAACGGGATGGAAGATACGCCGCAGCTCGATATCAAGATCGACTACGAGAAGGCGCTGGCGCAGGGGCTCTCCATCGCGGACATCAACAACACCCTGGCTACCGCCTGGGGCTCGTCCTACGTCAATGACTTCGTTGACCGGGGCCGGATCAAGAAGGTCTACATGCAGGCGGATGCCCCCTTCCGGATGAACCCGGAAGATCTCAAGCTCTGGTATGTGCGCAACAGTGCCGGTCAGATGGTGCCCTTCTCCGCCTTTGCCAGCACCGAGTGGAGCTTCGGCTCACCCCGTCTGGAGCGTTACAACGGCGTGCCGGCGATGGAGATCGTCGGTGAGGCGGCGCCTGGCAAGAGTACCGGTGATGCGATGGCCGCCATCGAGCAGATGGTGAAACAGCTACCGGAAGGGGTGGGTATCGAGTGGACCGGGCTCTCCTTCCAGGAGCGTCAGGCCGGTTCACAAGCACCTGCGCTCTACGCCATCTCCTTGCTGGTGGTTTTCCTCTGTCTGGCAGCCCTCTACGAGAGCTGGAGCATTCCGTTCTCGGTGATGCTGGTGGTGCCGCTCGGGGTACTGGGGGCCATTGTGGCTGCCACCCTGCGCGGGCTGGAGAACGACGTCTACTTCCAGGTCGGCCTGCTCACTACCATAGGTCTGTCGGCTAAGAACGCGATTTTGATCGTGGAATTTGCCAAAGAGCTCTACGACAAGGGGATGGGCTTGGGTGAAGCCGTGGTGGAGGCTGCACGCCTGCGTCTGCGTCCGATCCTGATGACCTCGCTCGCCTTTATCCTCGGGGTGCTGCCGCTGGTGATCAGCTCCGGCGCAGGTGCCAGCAGCCGCAACGCCATCGGTACCGGCGTGATGGGGGGGATGATCAGTGCCACCGTGCTGGCCATCTTCTTCGTACCGCTCTTCTTTGTGTTGGTGATGCGCTACTTCACCAAACACAGCAGCAAAGAAGCGCGTCTGACCCATGCCCATGAGTCAAAACATGACTGATGGCTGTGTTTTCTCAGTTAACAGCGCTACCAAAAGATAGTGTCAGACCAATCTGACCAACAATACAAATGGGGAAACCAGCATGGTTACCCCATTTTTTGTTCCAATCACAATTTCAGTTCAATTTTTAATCGTACTTTCAGTGGGGTCATACAGCCCCCATGGTGTTCTATCGAATCTTGGTCAAAAACGAGATGCTGAAACATTTTTTGGTGTGCAGTCTTGTTGGAATCGAGATAGAATCTGCCGTTCTATCGGGCTGGTACTGTGCGTTTTTTTGCCATGAAAGTTCTGTTTCGTCGTTTTAACACGAAATGAAAACATGGTTATGCGCCATCAAAACATAACAATGCTGGAGGGCATGATGACCAACAGCAAGCACAATCAGGTTAAAAGCAGCAAACTGGGGGCTGTAACCCAGGGGCGGTAGCCATAGCATTTTTCGCTAACTTGATTGAATAGCACTCATCTATATACATTCTGGTGATGTTAAAAGGCCCCTATGCGCGGTCTTGTATTTCTGGCTCAGCCCGCAACCGCATCCATATCAACTCCTCGCAAGAGAACGCATATAAATGAAAATACTTGTTACCGGTGGCGCAGGCTTTATTGGCTCTGCTGTTGTACGCCATATCATCCGTGATACTCAAGATTCCGTTATCAATCTCGATAAACTCACCTATGCCGGCAATCTGGAATCCTTGGCCGATGTCTCGTCAAACGAGCGTTATACCTTCGAACAAGTAGATATCTGCAATCGCGCCGAGCTGGATCGGGTGTTTGCCCTGCACCAGCCGGATGCCGTGATGCATCTGGCCGCCGAGAGCCATGTTGATCGCTCCATCACAGGCCCGGCTGACTTTATCGAGACCAATATCGTCGGCACCTATATGTTGCTGGAAGCGGCCCGCACCTACTGGAATGGTCTGGATGATGTGCGCAAGGCGGCCTTCCGCTTCCACCATATCTCCACAGACGAGGTATATGGTGATCTGCCCCATCCGGATGAAGTAGCCGTCGGTGAACCATTGCCGCTCTTTACCGAAACCACTCCTTACGCCCCCAGCAGCCCCTATTCCGCCTCGAAGGCCTCCAGCGACCATCTGGTTCGCGCTTGGCGCCGTACTTACGGCCTGCCAACCATCGTCACCAACTGCTCCAATAACTACGGCCCGTACCACTTCCCCGAGAAATTGATCCCGCTGGTGATCCTCAATGCGCTGGATGACAAGCCGTTGCCGGTCTATGGCAAAGGCGACCAGATCCGTGACTGGCTCTATGTGGAGGACCACGCGCGCGCGCTCTACAAGGTGGTGACCACGGGCTTGGTGGGGGAGACCTACAATATCGGCGGTCATAACGAGAAGCAGAATCTGGAGGTGGTACACACCATTTGCGATTTGCTGGACGAGATGGTGCCGAAGGTGGGCTCTTATCATGAGCAAATCACCTATGTGGCGGATCGTCCCGGCCACGATCGCCGCTATGCCATCGATGCCAGCAAGATGAGCGCCGAGTTGGATTGGCAACCGCAAGAGACCTTTGAATCCGGTATTCGCAAAACTGTGCAGTGGTATCTGGATAACCAGCAGTGGGTCAATAACGTCAAGAGCGGTGCCTACCAGTCCTGGATTGCGCAGCACTATTCTGCGATTGAAAAGAACGATGGGGAGCGTGCCTGATGCATATTCTGCTGTTTGGCAAAAATGGTCAGGTCGGTTGGGAGCTGCAGCGCGCACTGGCGCCGCTCGGGCGCATCACTGCCGTTGATTTTGACTCCACCGACTATTGCGGCGATTTCAGCAACCCGGCAGGGGTGGCCGACACGGTACGTCTGGTCAAGCCGGATGTGATTGTCAACGCTGCAGCCCATACCGCAGTCGACAAAGCCGAAAGCGAGCGTGAGTTTGCCGAGCTGCTTAACGCCACCAGTGTGGCAGCTATAGCCAAAGAAGCGGAAGTATTGGGTGCCTGGTTGGTGCATTACTCCACCGACTATGTGTTTGATGGCAGCGGTGAGCGCCCCTGGGTGGAAACCGATGCAACCGCCCCGCTCAACGTCTACGGTGAAACCAAGCTGGCAGGAGAACAAGGCGCCGCTATTTGCTCCCGTCACCTGATCTTCCGCACCAGCTGGGTCTACGCCGCCCGTGGTGCCAACTTTGCCAAGACCATGCTGCGTTTTGGCAAAGAGCGTAACGAGATGTCAGTCATCAATGACCAGTTCGGCGCCCCGACCGGTGCCGAGTTGCTGGCCGATTGCACCGCCCATGCGATCCGCGTGGCGCAGAGCAAACCCGAGGTCGCCGGGCTATACCATCTGATTGCCTCCGGCACCACCACCTGGTTTGACTACGCCCAGCTGGTGTTTGCCAAAGCTAGAGAGGCGGGCGTTGAACTGGCTGTGACACAGCTCAATGCAGTGCCAACCAGTGCTTTCCCGACTCCGGCCAAACGCCCCCATAACTCCCGTCTTGATACCGGCAAATTCCAGCGCACCTTTGATCTGGTGCTGCCGGAGTGGACCGTCGGTGTGGAGCGGATGTTGACCGAGATCCTGGGCAAGTAAATCACTGGCCAGGGATGTGTTGAATGCATCCCTGGCTGGCAGGGATAAAACAGAAAGGAGTGGCCTAACGCCACCCTTTTCTTTTGCAATTTAAAAATAAGAAACAAGCATTATGACCAAACGTAAAGGCATTATTCTGGCCGGTGGCTCTGGCACCCGTCTCTATCCAGTCACCATGGCGGTGAGCAAGCAGCTGCTGCCGATCTATGACAAGCCGATGATCTACTACCCGCTCAGCACCCTGATGCTGGCCGGGATTCGCGATATTTTGATCATCAGTACGCCGCAAGATACCCCCCGTTTTGAGCAATTGCTGGGTGACGGCAGCCAGTGGGGACTGAACCTGCAATACAAGGTGCAGCCAAGTCCGGACGGGTTGGCACAAGCTTTTATTCTGGGTGAAGAGTTCATCGGTTCAGACCCCTGTGCACTGGTGCTAGGCGACAACATCTTCTACGGCCACGATCTGCAGAAACAGTTGGCGGCAGCAGCGGCCAAAGAGAGCGGCGCTACCGTCTTTGCCTATCATGTGCATGACCCCGAGCGTTATGGGGTGGTGGAATTTGATAAAGAGGGTACCGCTATCTCTCTGGAGGAGAAGCCACTGGAGCCCAAGAGCAACTATGCGGTGACCGGCCTCTATTTCTATGACAACAGCGTGGTGGCGATCGCCAAGAGCCTGAAGCCATCACCCCGTGGTGAGTTGGAAATCACTGATGTGAACCGTATCTATCTGGAGCAAGGTAATCTGTCGGTGGCGATGATGGGCCGTGGTTATGCCTGGCTTGATACCGGAACCCACGAGAGCATGATTGAAGCGAGCAACTTTATTCAGACCATCGAGACCCGTCAGGGGTTGAAAGTCGCTTGTCCGGAAGAGATTGCCTATCGCCAGAAGTTCATTAATGCTAAACAGGTGCGTGAACTTGCTGCACCGCTGGCAAAGAATGCTTATGGACAATATCTGCTGAGAATGGTTGCCAAAGTTTGAAGTGATATGGGGAGAGGGAAGATGTTCTCCCCATAAAGATCGAATTTAATGTGGATAGACAGATGAATGTAATCAAGACAGCAATTCCTGATGTGCTTATTTTTGAGCCAAAAGTATTTGGTGATGAACGTGGCTTTTTCTTTGAGAGTTTCAACCACAAGTTGTTTGAAGAGGCGGTAGGATATCCGGTGACTTTTGTGCAGGATAATCACTCCAAATCGTCAAAAGGGGTACTGCGTGGCTTGCACTATCAATTGCCTCCTCATGCCCAGGGCAAGCTGGTGCGTTGTGTTGCAGGTGAAGTGTTTGATGTAGTGGTGGATATTCGCCAATGCTCGCCCACTTTTGGCCAGTGGGTTGGTGTGCATCTGTCTGCCGAAAACAAGTGCCAACTATGGATCCCAGAAGGCTTTGCCCATGGCTTTGTTACCTTGAGCGACACTGCGGAGTTTTTGTATAAGACAACTAACTACTATTGCGTAGCCAGTGATAGAGGCATCGCGTGGAATGATGAGCAACTAGCTGTGGCATGGCCAGTAGAAGGTATGAATCTCACCTTATCTGATAAAGACCAAAAACAACCAATCTTTAAACTGGCAGAGTATTTTTAATGTCAGATTTGGCAACCAAAGCAAAAAAAGGCCTGCAATGGAGCGCCTTGGAGCGATTTCTAACCCAAGGCATTCAGCTCGCGATTACTTTATATTTAGCGAGATTACTAGGGCCAACTGCCTTTGGCTTGGTGGGTATGCTGGCAGTGTTTATTGCCATCGCCAATGTGTTTGTCGATAGCGGTTTTACTTCGGCGTTGATTCGGAAAACAGATCGCACTGAAATCGACTTGGTGACAGCTTTTTACTACAATATTGCCATGGCAGGTTTGTGCTATCTTGCCCTTTATGTAAGTGCGCCTTTTGTTGCCGATTTCTATCGGCGATCAGAGCTGCAACCTCTGCTGAGAGTATTGGGCTTAACTGTGCTGATCAATGCATTCACGTTAATCCCGCGAGTTAAACTTAATGTGGAGATGGACTTTAAAACCCAAGCCAAAATATCGGTGCTAAGTGTGATGATCAGTGGGCCAACAGCGATTATATTGGCAATTAATGGTTATGGCGTATGGGCCTTGGTGACGCAAGCATTGCTCAATGCCAGTTGTGCTACCTTGTTGTTTAACTTTTTTTCCCCTTGGTTACCGCGTGGATACAGTACTAAAAATTCCTTTAGCTACTTGTTTAGTTATGGCAGCAAATTGTTATTATCTGGTTTGCTAGATGTCACCTACAACAATTTATATCAAATTGTTATTGGTAAAAAATTCAGTCCTGCGATAGTGGGGCAATTTAGCCAAGCCAATCAATTAGCTAGTGTGCCAACTACCACCCTTACGGGTATTATTCAGCGTGTCACTTTTCCGTTGTTTAGCCAGCTACAACACGACCAAGATAGAATGGCTAAGGCCTATCGGAAAACGTTAAAGTTATCGGCGTTAGTTATTTTTCCGTTAATTGTTGGTTTGGGTTTAATTGCAAAGCCGTTGTTAACCAGCCTATTAGGTGAGCAGTGGCAGGGAACCGCAGAATTGCTCACTGTATTGTGTTTAGGCTATATGCTATACCCAATTCATTCCATCAACTTGAATTTATTGCAAGTTACTGGTCGCAGCGATCTATTTTTAAAGCTTGAAGTAATTAAAAAAGTTATTGGTGTGACGGTATTATGGTTTAGCATTCCTTATGGCGTGTTGGCAATGTGTACCGGTTTTACTCTTACTTCCTATTTAGCCTTGCTGCTTAATACCTATTACACAGCCAAGTTAACCAATTTAAGCCAATGGCAGCAGTGCAAAGATATTTTACCCATCTGGCTAGCCGTGGTGGTAGCAGCCACCTTGGGGTATGGGGCCGGGTTATATTTCCCACAAGCTTGGTTGCAAGTCGGGGTTAACTTGGGGGTGGCCTTAATAGTATATGGCATGTATTTAGTTCTGGCGCAAAAGCCGTTGCTGTTGCAATTACGCAGCACCTTTCTACGCTAACGGTTTAATTATTTTCACTTTGGGCGTAACATGATGAATAAAACAATCCCAGTCACTCAGCCATTTTTACCAGAGTTAAATGAATTCGTACCTTACCTTGAAAAAATTTGGGACAACCGTTGGTTAACCAACAATGGTCCATTCCACCAAGAGCTGGAAGCCAAGCTGGCGGAATACCTCGGTGTTGAACATGTTTCTTTATTTAATAATGCCACCATTGCACTCATCACCGCCTTGCAGGCAATGCGTATTCACGGTGAGGTGATCACCACTCCTTATTCGTTTGTGGCAACCAGCCATTCGATCATGTGGAATGGCTTAGAGCCGGTGTTTGTCGATATTGATCCCGCCACCTTTAATATTGATCCTGCCAAGATAGAGGCTGCGATTACCCCACGTACCACTGCCATTATGCCGGTACATTGCTACTCTAATCCTTGCGATGTAGAAGCCATTCAAAAAATTGCGGATAACTACGGACTGAAGGTGATTTATGATGCAGCTCATGCCTTCGGTGTGAATTATAAAGGTGAGAGTTTACTTAGATGGGGCGACTTATCGATTTTAAGCTTTCACGCGACAAAGGTATTTAACACTTTCGAAGGTGGGGCTATAATCAGCCCAGATGCCAAAACCAAGCAGCGTATTGATCGCTTAAAGAACTTTGGCATTGCCGATGAACTCACCGTCACTGCTCCAGGCATTAACGGAAAAATGAGTGAAATCAATGCGGCCTTTGGTTTAGTACAACTTAAACATATTGATCGGGCCATGGCGCAGCGCCAAGCTATCGATGCGCGTTACCGCACTGAGCTTGCAGACGTAACAGGTATTACCATGTATCAGCATGACTGCAACGCTAATAGTAACTTCTCATACTTCCCTATCTTGGTTGAGGAAAATTACCCGCTCAGCCGTGATGAGTTATATGAAAAACTGAAATCCAATGGGATTTTATCTCGCCGCTATTTTTATCCATTGATCAGCAATATGCCGATGTATCGGGGGTTGCCAAGTGCCGATACCACACATTTGTCACATGCTAATGCCTTGGCGGAAAAAGTGCTTTGTTTACCTATTTACAGTGATTTGAATTATTTAGAGCAGTCATTGGTAATAAACAGTATTTCTACACTTGATATGTAGTTACTAGGTGAAATAATGAAAAAAGTATTAGTTGTATCTGACAATCCGAAGTTGTCTCTATTTCTGAAAGATCATATTCTCCCCAACATTAAAAATGCTAGCTGTGATTTTTGTTATTCCAAAGTAAACAAAAAGCCATTTGCCATGCAGCAGCTTGGTGCTGTAGAGATAGATATAAAAACCAAAGATGCAGATTTTGCACGTTCTTATGATGTGATATTTTCTCTCCACTGCAAGCAGATTTTTCCAGCAGAAATAGTAAACAACACCATTTGTGTAAATGTCCATCCAGGATTAAATCCTTATAATAGAGGGTGGTTTCCACAAGTTTTTTCCATTATAAATAAGCTACCAATAGGTGCGACAATTCATATCATGAATGAAGACGTGGATGCAGGCGATATAATTGTTCAGCAAGAAGTCTGCATAGCTGAAAGTGATACATCTCTAGATGTATATGAGAAAGTCCAGGATGTTGAGTTAGCGTTACTTTCTGAATGGTTTGAACGTATTGTATTTGAGGATTATAAAACATATTCTCCTAAAGAGGTTGGGAACTATAATTCTATTTATGACTTTAATCAGTTATGTTGTTTGGAACTTGAGCATACCGGTACTTTTAGAGAGCACATTGATATGCTTAGAGCCTTAAGCCATGGCGATTTTAAAAATGCTTATTATATTGATAATGATGGTGTCAAAAGATACGTAAAAGTCGTTATAACATAACGGTAAATATGCATTGAGGATTTAGGTTCTATGAACGATTTATACTATGAAAGGTTTTACTTTTGTATCGACGTTCCTGCTAAAAATAGAAAGTAAGAATTGTTTTGGTTGAGAGGATTGTTATGTAACAGTTATCGATAATAACAAAAGAACTGTGTAGTGTTAGAGCGTTTAATTAAAAGTTAAAAAATGAAGTAGTGAAATAAAAAAAATCAAAGAAAGATAATACTATTAAGACAACTCGGGGTGCGTATGGGCCTGAACCTAAATTCATGGTGGCTAACATGATGCTGTGGAATTATTGCATCAATGTTCATTAATAGGTAAATATTGATTAATTGCAGGTGGTATTTATTTTTTCTAAATTTTATTTAGAGACAAGCATCATATTGGTTTAGTATCAATTTCTCTATTTCAAATAATGATGAAATTGGATGTGTCATTAAATCATTTACCTCTACATTGATCAATTTACATCAGAAAAATGTGTGTATTGCCGTTGATGTAAAATAATGCATCGGAGATGGAGTTATGGTTGCTCATGAATCATTAGTGACTAATAATGTACCACTTTGTGCAATTTTTGGGGTGAATTCTGCAAACATCATCCGTTATCGTTCTTCGGCAACTGAAATTGAGCAATTATGAGAGTTAAAAGAAAAAATTAAATAAATCGCAAAATATTTGACTTCAAATGACATAAATAAATATATAGCATAAATTAAGGCGGCCAGAAATCATGAATGATGCAATCCTTACGGTTTGTGTTGTCACTTATAATCAAATTAAATACATAAGACAATGCCTGGATAGCATTGTGCAACAAAAAACAAATTATTCATATCAAGTTATTATTTCAGATGATGCCTCTACTGATGGAACATCAGAAGTGTGTGCTGAATACCAAAGAAAATATTCATTTGTGAAACATATTCGTCATCCCGTGAATATTGGCGCTCTTGAAAATTTTAAGTATGTACATTGTCAGGCTGAAACAATGTTTGTTGCTCATTGTGATGCTGATGATTATTGGGCCGAAAATAAACTAGATTTACAAATTTCCTATTTACTTGATAATAGTGACTGTAGTGCAGTTTATGCTAATGCAACAGTTGTAAATGAGGATGGTAGTGTATTTGGTTGTTTTAATAATGTCGAAAGAATACCCGATAAAATAAATACAGGTTTCTTATTGGAAAGGTTCAATTTTCTTAATAATAGTTCAATGGTCTATCGTTCTTCTGATATTGGTGCAGTGTTTTCTGTAAAAGAATTGATTGTGGACTATCATGTACACATAAATTTATCTCGGTGTGGATTTTTAGGTTATATTGAAACTCCATTAGCCTTCTATCGTAAAGGAGCCGATGGCAGTCTATGTTTAACTACGCCAACACTAGTTGGAGACTTAGTTCATAAGGCGAGACTTGATGGCATCAAACAGTCGAGGTTAAGTGTTAAAGAATCATCTAAAATAAAAGCCAATGCTTGGTATGGAAAAATAACTGCTTTGTTAAGGAGAAATGGCTTTGCATATAATAGACATGGAGAGGTTGAAAGGTTAGTCTCCGATTATAGTTTTACTTTAGCATTAAAATATTTATTGTTAGATTTGTTCGTATTAGCCATTAACAAAGTAAAAGATAAATGTACTGCGAGAAAGGTTAATGTTTTTTGTCGGAGATAAAACAGTTTAAAATATTGTTTATAATATAATGTTATTATTAATAAAAGCGTTATCAGTGCGAGGCATTAGTGGATGTTTTATCATGGATTATATTTTCTAGTGACATTAATGCTGGTTATGCCTATGTCGATTCTAGGTATAGGTTCTGCAAATTTGTCTTTTCCGATAATACTACTTTTGTTTATTTTTAACTTTATCAAAAGTAACCCACGGTTTTTATCTAGGGAAATTATTTTATCGATTTTTATCTATCTAGTTTTTCTTGTTTTTGTTGCTCTGGTTCCGTTGATTCACGGTACTAATTCATTTGATCTCCTTGTGTTTATTTGTTATGGTTTTTTTATTTTTATTAGCTCAGTTCTCTTATTGGTTTGTTATCGAAGCCATTATAAAGATGGCTATCAATACGTTGTATTGAGACATCTATATCTTATTGGTAGTTTAAATGCAGTTATAGCCGTTTTGGTGCTATTAAGTCCAGAATTAAAGCAAATCGTATATAGTATCGTGGATACCAATGAAACAACAGAAGAATATTTGGCATTAGGCATGAGAAGTTCCGGGTTATTTGTATTCGGGGGGTCTATTATGTCATTGTTTCATTGTCTAATTGTCTATATCGGATTGGTTCATGTTAAATATAAGCTGTCACATACCAATGCCAAGTTTATTATTACTGATATGATTTTAATTGTGTTTAATATTTCAGCTATTTTTCTTTCAGGTCGAATGGGATTCATTATAATTTTGGCCACACTTTCTTTAATTTTGATCTTGCCCGCTCGTGTGACCAGAGTAAGTAAGTTATTTGTTATTAAGGTTTTGGCACTCTCAATATCTCTTTTAGCTTGTCTTGTTTTATTTTATTATGAGAGTTTTAAAAATCTTATTGATTGGGCGTTGGAGTTATTTATTAATATATTAATGCGCAATGAGATTGGTACTGCATCATCAGATGTGCTAAAAAGTATGTATAGATTTCCTTCTGATATGGTTTTTGGTGAAGGAATATTCTCTATGCTAGGATTAGGTATTGATAGTGGTTATGTTTTACTTATTTGGTATTTTGGTGTTTTAGGGGTGCTTAGTTTTCTTTTGATGCTTTTTCTTAATTTTTTAATTCTGTTACAAAGCCATAAAAATAAAGATGTTTTTTCAGTATATTTGTTTTCCTTGTTTCTGATATTAATTGGTAACTTTAAAGATATATATCTTTTTGGTTCTAGTGGTATTGCTCAGATTTACTTTATATCTATGTTGCTATGTCTTTTTAATGTGAATGATATTAAACTAAAATATAATGCCATAACGAAAAAATAACAAATAAAGTTAATATTTCCCCACGAGGGATGTTGGCCACATTAATACTGGGAAATTAAATTGAATAATAACATTATATTGATAATGCCTAAGTTCAATGGTTATGAAAAAATTTTGGAAAAAGAAGCATCTAAGCAGTATAAGAGTGTAACAGCCATTTTTTATGATGAAACAGATTTTTTTTCATTAAGAAAATTGAGTTTTTTCGAAAAATCTATTTTGTTTATTATCAGTTTTTTGGTTGCGGGAAATCCGCATGAAAATAGTTTTTTTATAAAAATTAGAGATTTCATTTTGTCCTTTCACGCATTTCCTAAGTTTGAAAAATGGGTTTTAAACCAAATAAATACTAAACTGGTTTATGACAATTTAGTTGTTGTAAAGGGGTATGGTTTATCTGAAAATGCGATTCAATCTATTAATGCCAAGTGTAAATCATTGTATCAATGGGATAACATAATACATTTTCCATCTACTATATCCTTATCTAAGGTATTTGATGTAGTCTATTCTTTTGACAAGGCAGATGCGCAGTCTATGAGATGGAAGTTTTTACCAAACTTTTATTTGTCAAGTAAATCTAAAAAAGATGAAATCAACTTAAAATCAAATGATTTGTTTTTTGTTGGAGTATATTCCCCCCTTAGATTGCGTATATTGGCTGATTTAATTGTTTGGGCTAACGTAAATGGATATTCATATTATTTTAAATTATACTCCAAGTTTTTACAGGAAGATGAGATCATAACTAATAAAAAGATATGCAAGGAAAAATATAATGATATTTTTAGAAGGTCAAAATTTATTATTGAGATTTCTAAATGTGAGCAGATAGGTTATTCTCAGCGTTACTTAGAGTCTTTAGATAATGGGTCTGTATTTGTGGTTGCTAACTCTTCAGAACTCAATGTCAGTAAAGGACATATTATCTCACTATCAGAATTTAAATCGAATAATATAGTTCAAAATAATTTTTTGTTAAGTTCTTTTCTTACTTTAGATGAAAGTAAGGTGTTAGAGGTTTGTGAGGTTTCTAATTGGTTGAAGTTATTGACTTGTAATTCTGATTCGATATATTTTTCGATGTAAGATATAATCGTGGTTATCACTATTTAGAACCTTATTCATCTTTAGCTACCCCGCTCAATTGAGCGAGGCGTGGCTTTAAGGGGATGCTCGTCAGGGTGTGAACGCATTTTGTTAATGCAATTTGAACTAAATAACTGATCATAATAGTGCTACACCTTCGCTGTGGCATAGCCATTCCCCGGGAAAGGAGACACGGTATCCATGAAGTGTTTCACTCGGCTAGCAGGCTGGTCATTTCTCTACATTGTTGATTGCGCGTGATAGTTTCATGTAACTTGTGCCACAGCAGTTCTATGTGATTAACCCAAGGGTTGTAAACTGGCTGGAACACCAAGCAGAACTTGGGATTTTTCTTCAACTATCGCTCGGTCTGTTTGCTTTTGTGAATGATGTAGTTATCGAGGGTCAGCGTGATGGTTTTGGCTCGTCGGTAGTGGAGACGCAGCTTTTCTAGCATGGCGAAAAACAGGGATAACTTTTTCTTTATCCCACTGACGTAAAGCATTCTTCCTTTGCCTGCATGGAGAACGCCCGCTAGGTAATGTTTCGCGTTCTGTCCTGGTGTGACAACCCGCTTTTGCTGCGCTCTGAACATCCAGTTGGCCCCTAATTTTGGATTGAGGTCTATATCGACTTCATCCTCATAAAACACCGGATTATCGGCATCACTACGGGCCAGCGTGGCGTCGATATCCGCCATTTTCTCCTGATAGGCTGGGTCTTTTATCCGCAAGGTTGGCACGGGCCTGCGCCAGACAAGTCCCATACGAGGTAACCATCTGCGGAGCGTAACTGTTCACCCAGATGGCATTGACAGGAAAAAGTGAGACGATCATCCCTTGATCCACTGTTGCCCCTTGCCTGATCCCGCCAGCTTGGCACCATCACGTCATGAGCAAACCCATTACGCCACCACCCGGCCTGCCGCTGACCCTCGAGCAAGCCAACGAGCTGATTTACAAGCTGATGGCGCGCATCGCCGAGCTTGAAGACCGCCTCAACCAAAACAGCAATAACTCCTCCAAGCCCCCCTCCACTGATGGCTCGGGGACCCCGCCTGCGCGCAAGCGCCCCGCTTCCGGCAAGGCTCGTGGTGCCCAGCCTGGCCACAAGGGGCAGCGGCGTGAACGTCATCCTGAGGACGACCGACTGACGGCAATACCACACTATCCTGCCCGGCAGTGCGCCTGCTGTGGTGAGCAGGTGGTGTCCCATGACAAGCCCTACCGGGTTCATCAGGTGTTTGACCTGCCCGAGGTCAGCTATGTGGTGACAGAGCATCAGCTGTATCGGGGCACCTGCCGTGGGTGCGTCACCACCAGTGAAGCAGCCCTGCCCGATACGGTGAGCCACAGCCAGATGGGGGCTAATCTGCTGAGCTATATCGCTTTGCAGAGTGGTCAGTTCCACCAGAGCATCAGCAAGATACAGCAGCAGCTCAAGCAGCACTTCGGTTTGAGCTTTAGCCGAGGCGCCATCAGTGAAGCGCAAGGCCGGGTCAGCGCCATGCTCACCCCGACCCACCAAGCCATCAAACAGCAAGTGCAGTCTGCCGCCATCATCCATGCCGATGAAACCCGGCACCAGCGGGGCGGTGAGCGACGCTGGATGTGGCTGGCCCTGAGCAAGGTCGCGGTCTGCTTCATGACGGCGTTTGGCCGCGGTCAGGAGGCAGCGAAGCGGTTGCTGGGCAGTGAGCTTGATGGGGTGCTGGTGACCGACCAGTATGCGGGATACCGCTTCATCGACAGCGCCCAGCGCCAACTGTGCTGGGCGCATGTGCTGCGCAACGTGGCGGCGATTGCCGAGAGTAGCGACGCCGTCAACCAGCCTATCGGAGCCCGGCTGGTACTGCTGGCTGACACGGTGTTCAGAACCCGGCATGGCTATGAACAAGGCTGCTTAAGCCGGGAGCAGTACCAGCGAAGGTTGCAGCGATGTCGGCAAAGCTGGCGAAGGCAGCTGGAGCGGGGCAGTGTACTGTGTTCCAAGCGCTACCGTGGGCGCTGCCAGTTACTGCTCAAGGACGATGAGATGCTATGGCGTTTTATGGAAAACGACGAGATAGCGCTGACCAACAATGAAGCGGAGCGGGCGCTGCGTGGCTATGTGCTGTGGCGCAAGGGAAGCTATGGCGTCTGGTCGCATCGAGGCGAGCAGTTCAGGCAGCGTATCCTATCGTTGGTGGAGACGACCAAGCGATTGGGCCGCTGCCCGCAGGAGTGGCTGAGGGCAGTTGTCAGGTCCTGCATCGAGAAAACCGACTACCCGTTCCCGGAGGAGTTGGTGCTGTCAACACCGTCCCGGTGAACGGTTACTGCGGAGCGTGGAGGCTGCCATAATGCCTGTTAACCGATTGATTTTGATGGCCAATAGTTCGGTACACCAGCGGCTGCGCTGATAACCAAAATCTTGCGGAAAAAACTGCATGAGCAGCACCAGTAAGGTGGCAATCTTGGCGACAGGTAGGGCCGGGGCATGGCCAGCCGCGCCGGTATGGTGATGGACATCAGTGATCGTGCGGCCTTCATGTAACAGCAAGGTGCCATAAAGCGACGAGCATGTCCTTTATCACTCGTGACATGGGTGATTTTGTGAATACGGCGCCGTTGTGGTCGTGGCAGGGGGGGTAGGATAGGCATCAACTCAGTCCTTTGGGTGCGGCTTGTTTTGTTTGGCGACTAATGAGATCGCACAAACTGGACTGAGTTCCCTTCCTCCGGTGATCTACTATTCGGAACAGCCATTTAGTAAAGTTAGTAGTTGTAAACCCCTTCGTCAGTAAGCTCATATGCTTGACATGCTGTATCTGTAAACAGTATTTGATTGCAAAAGTATCCGGCTATATAGCATCCCGTCAGGCAAATTTGCGAGATCTACAAGCTTATATAATCCCAATACGCAGTCTCTAGAACTGAGGGGAGATTGAGCACGGCATCAACACTTTTGCGGGGTGAACACTTTCGCATCAAAAGGAAGGTGACCTGCTATGGATCAGTTGAAGAAATGTAGACAGAGTGATGAGTCATTGTCTAGGTAATTGCAATGATTAGTACAATATCAGTACCAGTTGATGGCAGGATAAGATATTCAACATGTTCCTGAAAGGGAAGAATTGATGCAATAAGCAGGGCACACTAAAGACTGTGAAAAGGCACTTGTTTGAAGCCTGTATAAGGCGATAGTTATATTCGTATAGAGTATACATCATCGTCTACTTAAACATCTTTGGTAATGCTCTCTTGGTGACTACTATTCAATATTTCACAGTCGTTTTAATGCGACTAATAAGATATTTTCATTATGTATTTAAGTTGAGTATTACAGTATGATAGATATCATTATAGCTACGTTTAATCCTAAAGTTTATTTACTACAGCAGATAGACTCAATATTGTCTCAGCAATCTATAGATAAAGTTAATAGAATCATTATTGTTGATGATAATTCAACAGACAAAACTTATTTGTTATTGGCTCTTAAAAAAGATCCACGCATAGAGCTTTATAAAAACTCATCGGGTAAAAGTGGAGCGAAGAATAATTTTTCATTTGGACTATCTTTAACATCATCTGACTTTGTGATGACCTGTGATCAGGATGATGTGTGGCTACCACATAAAGTTGAGCTTAGCCTTGATACTATAATGAAATTGGACGGAAACTACCCCTGTTTAGTTTCAACGGATGTAATGGTCGTTGATAGTGAGTTATCTGTAATACATGAATCATTTTTAAATTATAAAGGTGTAAAGCTACCGCAAGATGCACGAACTAATAATATTTTGTATAGTAACATATTTCCAGGATGCTCGATGATTTTCAATAGAAAGCTATTAGATATTGCGCTTCCTATCCCAGACGAGGCCATTATGCATGATTGGTGGTTAATATCTGTCGCCTCTCTTATTGGGCAAACATCTTATTGTCTAGAGCCAACAATGTTATATAGACAACATGAGTCTAATTGTATAGGTGCAAAGCAGAACTCTCTTCTTTCTGCTTTCAAGGCAAGAAGTATAATGGATAATTTAAGCCTATTAGAAAAGCACTATATCAATGTTAAAAAGCAAAATCTGGCTATTTATAATCGATTTATGTTAGAAGAAAATAAGAGTGTTGATGCTGCTGAGTTAGAGGGATTTTTGCATACAGGAGGAACTATTAATGAATCACTAAAATTCTATAATTGTTTAAGGATGGGGTTTTTAAAGTCATTTTTATACTTTTGTTTTATTTCGTATAAAAAGATATTTCGGCAATAAACATAATTTCTATAGGTAAATCAACGAATGAAATTCGATACTGAGATACAGTTTTCCCTAAGCTTCTGTTTTGCCTATTTGTCATAGTGAAATTCGTTCGGCCGTTTTTAATAGGAGTGCAATCAATAAAAATAAAAGGTTGGTAATAAAACTTATTTATTTTTCTACTTCTATATAAGAAGAACCCATAATTTGATGGGAGATAGTAATAAATTTATTTCATGGTTTTTTACTATCGAATATTTTGAGTTTTATTTAGATTGATTTTTAGGGGCGAGAATGAGAAAAAAAATTATGATTATGAGTCGTTACCCTGTAGAAGGAGCTAGCTCAAGACTGCGATTATTACAATACTTACCTTTTATCACTACTGGCCATGATGATTTTTATGTAACATCGTTCTTTAACGCAAAGTATATGCTATTTCTTAATGGAAAGAGAAAACTATCATATCTCAATATTGTTTGGTGTTATATAAGGCGTTTTTTTCATTGTTTATTATGTGTTTTTTTTGACACGATATGGGTAGAAAAAGAAATCTTTCCCTATTTACCTGGTTGGTTTGAACGTTTTTTTGTCCTTATAGGGAAAAGAGTTGTTGTTGACTATGATGATGCGGTGTATCTACAATATAAACATGGTAATTTAAAAAAGATTCTATTGGGAAATAAAATTGAAAAGGTGATGAAGCATGCATCACTAGTTATTGCAGGAAATAGAAATTTGGCGGATAAAGCAAAGTTATCCGGTGCTAAAAACGTTTTGATTATACCTACAGTGATTGATATCCGTCGTTATTCTCAAGTTCCAAATTACAATTACAGAGATAAAGTCTCTTATATCGGATGGATCGGCTCTCCATCAACGGAGAAATATCTAATTGAAATGAAAAATGCTCTGTCATCTATCTGTGAAAAATTTTCTGTAAAACTCTTGGTGGTTGGTGCTAGTGATAAGATTTTAAGTCATTTTAAGAATGATCATATTGAATTGGTTTCATGGTCTGCAGATAGTGAAGTGGAGCTAATTAAAAAAATGGACATTGGGATCATGCCATTAATAGACAGTGAGTGGGAAAAGGGTAAGTGTGGATATAAAATAATTCAGTATATGGCCGTCGGCATTCCAGTAATTGCTTCCCCAATAGGCGTTAATGTTGATATTGTAAATGACTCAAAATCAGGATTGCTAGCATCTACACAAGAGGAGTGGATTTCTGCATGTTCTACGCTCATATCGTCAAGTGCTCTCCGTGAAATGTATGGAAAAAATGGACGTGCAGCGGTCGAAAATATATATTGTGTTCAACAGCAATACAAGTCGATAAAAGAGTTATTAATAATCAACTGAGCATTATTTCATGGGTTCTTATATTGCATATATATTTCCTTATATTATTTTATCATTGTTTACATTTAGGCATAATGGAATATTGCGAGGTAAGTTCCCATGGATACTTTTTTATGTTTTTTTATGTTTATTTATTGGATTGAGAGAGTCTATTGGTGGAGACTGGCTTCTATATAATAAATTCTTTATTGAGATATCAAAGCTTTCATTTTTTGATGCAATCAGGTATACAGACCCAGCATATGCGGCTATAAACTGGATTGTTGGAAGAACATTCGGGACTATATATATAGTTAATTTTATCTGTGCGCTTATTTTTTTTAGTTGCATATTCATTTTTTGTTCCAAGCAGCCATATCCATGGTTGTGTTTAGCTGTTTTATATCCATACTTAATTGTTGTTGTGGGAATGGGTTACACTAGACAGTCTGTAGCAATTGGATTGTCCTTATTAGCGGTTTCATTTTTCTTGGATGGAAAAGTATACAAATCACTTCTGGTTATTATGCTATCTGTGCTTTTTCATAAGTCTTCATTATCATTTATTCCTGTGTTTATATTAGGGCTTAATAATAAGAAAATTATTTTTTCTATGTTGTTGTTTTTTATTGCAATGATGATTTATATATATCTTTTTTATTGGAATCATATATCAGAACTATATATAAAAAATTTAGTCTATTCGCAGGGTGCAATTTTACGTGTCGGTCTGGGGATTTTTATCTTATGTCTATATTTGATGGTGAATCCATCGCCATCATTTTTTTTTGTTTGCGGATAGACAGTCTGATTTACTAAAAAGTGGAGCCATAGTTACATGCATATCTATGATTCTAGTTTTTTTCTATCCAACACTAGTGGATAGATTTTACTTGTACTTTATATATTTCCAACCACTTCTATTGATGTTAGTTTTAGATAGGATTCGTGATTCTAAATATCTTCGTCACGCAGTGACATTTGTTTTATCGCTATACTTTTTTTTATTATATATTTGGCTATGTTTCTCTCCATTCGCAGGCTTGTTTTGGCTTCCATATAAAAACATCTTGAGTATTTAAATGTGAAAATATTATTAATTGGCAATACAATGTGGTCATTCTATAACTTCAGAATGGATTTAATTAAAAATATTATTGGTTTAGGGCATCAAGTCTATATTTTGGCGCCAAATGATCACTCCTTCAATAAGATTAAAGATATACCTGGGTGCACGTTATTAGATATAAATCTTTCGAGAAAAGGAATAAATCCAATCTACGAAATATTGCTTCTTTTCAAAATTTATCTAAAAATAAAAGAAATTAAGCCAGACCTTATCTTCAACTATACTATAAAGCCAATAATTTATGGCTCCATTGCCTCATGGTTCGCGGGGATTAAAAATATAGCGGTTACAACTGGCTTAGGTTATATAGCTATAAATAATAACTTAGTATCAACAATATCTCGTTACTTATATAAGGTCGCATTGTTCTTTTCAAATGAAGTTTGGTTTTTGAATGAGGATGATAAAAGTTATTTTATTTCATTAAGGCTAGTCGATAAGAACAAAACAAGAATACTCCCTGGTGAGGGGATTGATGTTGATTATTTTTCAAACATCCATTTTCAGCCATTTTTTAGTGAAGGTTTTTCATTTCTCTTGATTGCAAGAATGCTTTCAGATAAAGGCATTTTTGAATTTGTTGAAGCAGCAAGAAGAATTAAATGTTTTTTCCCAGAGTGTAAGTTTATATTAATGGGAGATGTTGATTCTGGTAATCCTAATTCGATAGAAAAAGAAATGCTGGAGGCTTGGATACAAGAAGGGGTGATTGATTATTTACCATTTGAGCATGACGTTAGACCGTTCATAAATAAAGCAAACTGTGTTGTATTACCATCATATCGAGAGGGGATTCCTCGCACGCTGCTTGAAGCTTCGGCCATGTCGAAAGTAGTTATTGCATCAAATGCCCCAGGGTGTAAAGATGTCGTTATCAATGGGGAAACCGGCTTCCTTTGTGAGCCAAATAATGTAGATAGTTTAGTCGAAACGTGTACTTATGTTCTTGGATTGGAGTCTTCTGAATTAGTATTGCTCGGACGTAATGGAAGAAACTATGTGGCTAATAAGTACGCAAACGAGATAGTTTTTGATTTTTATAAAAAAACCATAGCAAAATATCAAGTGTAAAGTAACGGTAATAGCATGAATTCAAACATATTATTTTTCTTTATTTTTATTGGCGCAGCGTCATTTTTATTATCCCTTTTTTTTAGCAAGCTAGCACATATTTTTGGCTTGGTTGACAAACCCACACAAAGAAAACAACACGTAGGTAACGTCCCGTTAGTCGGTGGTTTATCAATTTATACATCAGTAATGCTAGCTCTTTGGTGGAAACAAGAGTTGCTAGTGCACTCTGATATTTATGTTCTATGTGCTTCAATACTTGTTATGATCGGTGTGATTGATGATAAGTATGACGTAGATTATAGAATAAGATTAATTGTTCAAATCATTGTTTCTTGTCTCATGATTTTTGGTGCTGGTCTTTCATTGAAAAGCCTAGGATATATACTCTTTGGTTCGGAATTGGTTTTAGGACCTCTTGGCTACATCGTTACGATACTGGCTGTTTTGGGAGCAATAAATGCATTTAACATGGTTGATGGTATTGATGGTTTATTGGGGACATTATCTCTAGTCGCGTTTGCAGGGCTTTTTTACATACACTATGAAGATGAACAGTTCAATCTTGCATGGTTCTCTTTGCTTTTTATTATCGTCACTGTGCCGTATTTACTATTAAATCTTGGTTTTATACTAAAAGACAGATGCAAAATATTTATGGGTGATGCAGGAAGCATGCTGCTTGGATTCACCATCGTATGGATATTATTGCAGGGCACACAAGGTGCAACTTCTCAGATGAAGCCGGTAACGGCCTTATGGTTGATTGCCATTCCTCTTATCGACATGATTTCGACAATGGTAAGGAGAATAAAAAAGAAGCAATCGCCATTTAAAGCTGATAGAGAACATTTGCATCATATTTGTTTGAGAGCTGGCCTGTCATCAGGTAAATCTTTGGCTTTAATCTCTTTTATGGCAGCATTGCTCGCTATTTTTGGTATATTTATGGAGTATAGTGGTATACCAGATTTTATGGTTATGATAATGTTTTTATTTATTTCAATGTTCTATTATGTAATGTTGAGCCACATATGGAAAATTATCTCTTGGCTGAGGAGTCGTTCATGACTAAGATCTTTCCATGTATTATATATCCTTCCATCTAAATAGCTGTTACGAATTATCGCTCACCGGAGGTAGGAACTTCAGTCCAGTTTGTGCGATCTAATTCGTCGCCCAAAAATCAAGCTGTAGTGATGTGATGGAGGCCCCCTCCCAGCGTGGTCAGTTTCATACTTAGGCTGACAGCGTTCAACTTGGGGGAGCACCACATGAACACGATCAAAGTAATTGGAATCGATATTGCTAAGTCTGTTTTTCAGGTGTGTGTATGGATGGCTGATGGTTCTGTTGCCTGGAGTCGTAAAATATCTCGCCAGAAACTGCTCCACACGTTGCGCCAGTTTCCCACCGCAAACACTGATTGCTATGGAAGCTTGCTCAACATCTCACTTCTGGGGACGGACACTGATATCGATGGGCTATGACGTAAAACTCATACCCACACAGCATGTCAAAGCCTTTGCAAGACACCAGAAGAATGATGTCAACGATGCATTAGCTATTTGTGAAACTGCTTGCCGACCAGGGATCCACTTCGTATCAGTTAAAACTACAGAGCAACAAGATATCAAGGCGTTACGTAGTGCTCGCCAGCTCATAGTTGAGCAGCGAACAGCTCTGGCTAACCAACTACGGGCATTACTTGCCGAGTACGGGGTCATTATTCCAGCTGGGTTACAACGCCTGCAACAACAACTGCCAGAAGTGCTTGAAGACGGAGACAATACGATAACCTTCACGCTTCGCCGACTACCGAGCCTGTTACGAGAAGATATGCAGATACTCACTGAACGGATTGATGTCTTGGATAAGGAACTAGCTGAACTGTCCAGCCAGCAGGTTGCCTATCACCACTTATTGACCATTCCTGGCGTCGGGCCACTGATTGCCGCTGCGGTGGTCAGTGAGGTTGATGCCACCCAGTTTTCCAGCGGCCGTGAGCTTTCGGCTTGGTGTGGCTTAGTCCTTCGACAGCACAGTTCAGGTGGAAAACAACGGCTTTCATCCATGACCAAGAACGGTAATCGTAACTTGAGGACCTTGATCATCCATGGCGCTCGAGCGGTGATGCGTTGTGTGCAAAAACGGGATGACAGTTTAGGGAGATGGATCAAGGCAATTGAATTGCGGCGTGGCTTCTTGAAAGCCACTGTCGCCCTGGCAAATAAGTTAACTCGGATTATCTGGCGCGTACTAACTGACTCGGTTGATTTCAGTATGAGCAGAGCTTTTGCAGGAAATTCATTTGATATTTGCTTAGAAAATCTACGTTACTAAGTTTGCAGGCACTGATGAAGAAACGGGTACTGTCCTTGTAACAGCCTGAATTAGACTTGGGTATGCATATACTGGTGTAGTGATAAGGAAGCAAGGCTCGGATGACATCATTGCTAGGGAGTTAATCTCATCATAACGCCGGATATATGGTCGCAAACCGTATCAGTTCAGTTCTTGCACAACCCTGGGGCGTCCATATATGGTCTAATCATCCCGGACACCATTTGGGTGGTACAGTTGCCACCATGATCTGAGGTGTTCAATGACAAGATTACGTCGCTCATTTACTGCCGAATTCAAACTCGACGCCGCATCCCTAGTGCTCGACCAGGGATATTCTGTCCCTGAAGCCAGCCGTACACTGGATGTCGGTGAAACCGTACTGCACCATCTGCTTGTCAAGCATCTACGTCGTTCTCACAGCCATGCGTCATGGGAAACGCCATACCCGCTAGGGAGAGAGGGGGACCATCAATATAGTGAACGGCATTAGTCGCTGACATGGGATCGCGGCATGGAACTGGCCAAGCATTTGGGGTTTACTGCAAACACTGGGGTGAAGGTTTACTTCTGTGATCCCCAGAGTCCCTGGCAACGGGGGGCGAATGAAAATACCAATGGGCTGATCCGACAATACTTCCCCAAAAAGACATGTCTTGCCCAATATTCCCAGCAAGAGCTGGATACGGTTGCAGCTCAACTAAACCGCAGACTGAGGAAAATCCTGAAATTTAAAACGCCAAAAGAAGTTATTGAAAAGAGTGTTGCGTTGACAAGTTGAATCTACAACTGCTCTCTTGATGGCGGACTAGTTCACACGGTAACTGTTCACCCAGATGGCATTGACAGGAAAAAGTGAGACGATCATCCCTTGATCCACTGTTGCCCCTTGCCTGATCCCGCCAGCTTGGCACCATCACGTCATGAGCAAACCCATTACGCCACCACCCGGCCTGCCGCTGACCCTCGAGCAAGCCAACGAGCTGATTTACAAGCTGATGGCGCGCATCGCCGAGCTTGAAGACCGCCTCAACCAAAACAGCAATAACTCCTCCAAGCCCCCCTCCACTGATGGCTCGGGGACCCCGCCTGCGCGCAAGCGCCCCGCTTCCGGCAAGGCTCGTGGTGCCCAGCCTGGCCACAAGGGGCAGCGGCGTGAACGTCATCCTGAGGACGACCGACTGACGGCAATACCACACTATCCTGCCCGGCAGTGCGCCTGCTGTGGTGAGCAGGTGGTGTCCCATGACAAGCCCTACCGGGTTCATCAGGTGTTTGACCTGCCCGAGGTCAGCTATGTGGTGACAGAGCATCAGCTGTATCGGGGCACCTGCCGTGGGTGCGTCACCACCAGTGAAGCAGCCCTGCCCGATACGGTGAGCCACAGCCAGATGGGGGCTAATCTGCTGAGCTATATCGCTTTGCAGAGTGGTCAGTTCCACCAGAGCATCAGCAAGATACAGCAGCAGCTCAAGCAGCACTTCGGTTTGAGCTTTAGCCGAGGCGCCATCAGTGAAGCGCAAGGCCGGGTCAGCGCCATGCTCACCCCGACCCACCAAGCCATCAAACAGCAAGTGCAGTCTGCCGCCATCATCCATGCCGATGAAACCCGGCACCAGCGGGGCGGTGAGCGACGCTGGATGTGGCTGGCCCTGAGCAAGGTCGCGGTCTGCTTCATGACGGCGTTTGGCCGCGGTCAGGAGGCAGCGAAGCGGTTGCTGGGCAGTGAGCTTGATGGGGTGCTGGTGACCGACCAGTATGCGGGATACCGCTTCATCGACAGCGCCCAGCGCCAACTGTGCTGGGCGCATGTGCTGCGCAACGTGGCGGCGATTGCCGAGAGTAGCGACGCCGTCAACCAGCCTATCGGAGCCCGGCTGGTACTGCTGGCTGACACGGTGTTCAGAACCCGGCATGGCTATGAACAAGGCTGCTTAAGCCGGGAGCAGTACCAGCGAAGGTTGCAGCGATGTCGGCAAAGCTGGCGAAGGCAGCTGGAGCGGGGCAGTGTACTGTGTTCCAAGCGCTACCGTGGGCGCTGCCAGTTACTGCTCAAGGACGATGAGATGCTATGGCGTTTTATGGAAAACGACGAGATAGCGCTGACCAACAATGAAGCGGAGCGGGCGCTGCGTGGCTATGTGCTGTGGCGCAAGGGAAGCTATGGCGTCTGGTCGCATCGAGGCGAGCAGTTCAGGCAGCGTATCCTATCGTTGGTGGAGACGGCCAAGCGATTGGGCCGCTGCCCGCAGGAGTGGCTGAGGGCAGTTGTCAGGTCCTGCATCGAGAAAACCGACTACCCGTTCCCGGAGGAGTTGGTGCTGTCAACACCGTCCCGGTGAACGGTTACGTTCACACGTACGCGCTGATAGACCAATTAAGAGAGCAAGCCCCCATCACCCTGGTCTGCTGCGCTTTCGATGTTCCAACATCCTGTTTTTACTACTATCTGGCTCGCAAGCGGATGATTAACCGTAAGCGGATACAGCAACGCAGCGAGTTGCGCCGGTTGTTCAAAGAGAGCCGAGGCTCGGCAGGCAGCCGCGCCTTGATGCCGATGATGCGGGAGTTGGGGTATCAGATTGGCCGATTCAAATTACGTAACTTGATGAAGGAAGCAGGGCTGGTATCCAAACAGCCGGGCGCACACCACTATAAGGTGGCACAGTCTGAACGGCCTGCTGGCCCGCGAATTTGATGTCCAGCAACCCAATCAGGTGTGGTGTGGCGATATCACCTACGTCTAGGCAGGTGATCGTTGGCATTACCTGGCAGTGCTTCTTGACCTGCACACCCGGCGGGTCGTGGGCTGGGCGATGTCTGATAAGCCTGATGCAGAGCTGGCCTATCAGCAGCGGGGTTGCCATCCGGTGTACTATTTCACTCTGACTAGGGCAGCCAATATGGTATTTCGGCAACGACTGTGGCGCTATCGCATGACCCAGAGCATGAGTCGTCGTGGTAACTGCTGGGATAACGCCCCGATGGAGCGGTTGTTCAGAAGCCTGAAGTCAGAGTGGCTCCCGGCTATGGGATATATGAACTTGCGAGAGGCGAAGCGGGATATCAGTTATTACCTGATGGATTACTACAACTGGCGGCGTCCACATCAATACAATGACGGGATACCGCCAGCAAAAGCCGAGGTTCGACCTAACCAAGTGTCCGGATTTAGTTGACCACTACACCTTTAACGCATATACCGACTAGATGCAGCACAACTATGACTTTAAAACTAATTATGATCAGCTTAAGTGTACTTTATTGGGTGTTGGGTGTGCACTTTTTTATGCACAACCCAGGTGGTGCTGGGCTGTACCTGCCATTTAACGCATGGGGGTGGGTGTTTGCCTCGCTGGCTATCGGATTGGGGCTCTGGCAGGTGACGTTACGCCAGCGTCTGGTCTTTTCTCCATTACAAGCGGGTTTATGGATAGGGGCGCTCTTGCTGCTGCTTCCGATGCTCTATTCCGGGTTTGCTTTCAAGGATTATGCCATTCCCCGATTACTGGGGTTGTTTGCTGGCCTGCTGTTTTTGTTTGGACTTTATCAATGGCGCTTTGATAAAGCACAGCGTGATCGCTTGCTCTATCTCATCCTGGTTGCGATCGCGATGGAGGCATTGCTGGGTCTAGTGCAATTCTACCTCTTAACGCCAGGTAACTGGATTGGTTATGACACCAAAGCCAATCGTCCATACGGGATCTTTCAACAGCCAAACGTGATGGCGACGTTTATGGCAACTGGCCTTGCTCTTGCTATCTGGCTGGAATTACGCCGAGGGGGGGGGCGCTTGCTTATGGCGCTGCGCTATGGCGTCATTCTTTCTGCAGCACTGCTGCTCGTTGTTTTGCAATCCCGAGTGGGGCAGTTAGGCGGTCTGCTAGCACTGTTTTTATTGATGCCTCAGCTTTATCGACAGCAGCTGCTATGGCGGATATTGGGTCTGGTTATTTTGGCTGTAGCGATTGGCCTGTTATCACAATATTGGCTGGCTGGAGCAAAGCGCGGATTAGAGATTTATCAATCTGGTGGTATGCGCTCTATTTACTGGTCTTATGCGGCAAAACTAATTGCACAGGCTCCCTGGAGTGGTTGGGGATATGGCAGTTTTGAATCTATTTTTCTCCATCACTACATGGCTGATAAAGTACTGGATCCGTCCATGGTGCAGATTGAGTACAATCTTGACCACCCCCATAACGAGTTTCTCTACTGGGCTGTTGAGGGGGGGATTGCACCCATGGTCGGCATGGTAATCATGGGCGGTGCATTATTGTTTCGCCTCATTGGAGTCCCCCCTGTTAATGCCATGGGGCTGCTTGCCCTGGTTACACCGATATTGCTCCATACCCAGATGGAATATCCTCTCTACCATGCAATCGTACTATGGTGGTTGCTGCTGACGCTAATTTATAGCATCGACACTGAAATCGAAGAAAGTAACTTGGTGAGTCATGGTCGCTCATCATGGTGGGATATGGAGTGCCGCCTATGGCTGTTACTGCGATTTATGGCGATCGCTATCCCGCTGCTGGTCGTTCCCTTTATGCTCACAGCAATTCACACCGCATGGGTAGTCACCAAATATGAACGGGGTGGGTATAAAGAGCCGACTTTGCTACTTGATATCGTCAATCCCATGGCTTGGTTGACCCGAGTGGAATTTGATGTGAACTCGGTTCGTCTGATGGTGGGTTTGCAGACAAATAACAAGACCGAACTGGAAGCTTATCTGGAGTGGGGGCAGGCATTCGTACGCCATACACCGCGTGCCAACATATACGCCAATATGGTGATCGCGCTTAATGCATTGGGTCGTAGGGAGGAAGCCAATACGATGCGAGTGGAAGCGCTCAAGCTCTATCCAACCGAGCCCCTTTTAACTGGATCCGCTTCACAGGCAGTGATTACTGGTGTTGACAAATCAGGCAAGAATATAACCAAAAATAAATAGTGCTATTTGGCTACATAGAAAGCCAGCCCTTAAAAACGGCTGGCTTTTTTATTGTTTACCTTCTGGACGGCCACTATCCGAACAGTCTGTTTTCGGACGCATACCACTGTCAAACGGGCTACGAAAAGCATATTTGAAATGTCATGCTTCGCTCTCAACCAATTGATTAATATGTAATTTTGTTGGAAGTGTCGAATGGGTTGATAGTCAATTGGGAGTATCCCCCTCATCATCGGGTGAAGGGACAGGTTCTAGATGTGTTCATTGCTAAACAGATAGGCATAGTCTTGTCACATGATGTTGAACGTGTGGTAGAAATGTGCGCTCATGCTTATAAAGCAGGTTACCGAGTTAGTTTTGCTGGATGCTGAACTGGAAATTAATGAGTCTTGAAATACCGATGTTTCTTGAACACAAGATGGTAATCATCTCTCTACCCAGAAGAGCTGCATTCCAGCCAGTTTGTTATTAAGAGTGGCAAGCATTCAATCTTGATGGTGAAATTTAAGAAAAAAAGAACGTTAATATAGAAAAACTGTATGTTCTCGCGAATTGTCCATGCTATTCTGAAACAGTTATCCCTGTAACCGACTTTTTTGTGAGGAAATAATGAACGAGTTTCTGAAAGTTCTGCTGAACATTCGCAGTCTGCGTGCGGCTATTCGTGAACTGCCGTTTGAGCAACTGCTGGAAGCTAAAGAGAAGTTTGACCTGGTTTACCAAGAGCGCGCCGATTCTGTTGAACAGGAGCGTGCTGAACAGGAAGAGCGTCAGCGCAAGCTGAATGAATTCACCGAAATGCTGCAGCAGGCTGGTATTGATCCTCGCGAGCTGTTGGCGACTGCCGCAGCTCCGGCTGCTGCGACTGGCGCTGCCAAGAGCAAGCGTGCTCCGCGTCCGGCTAAATACAAGTACGAAGAAGATGGCCAGGAAAAAACCTGGACCGGTCAAGGCCGTATGCCGAAAGCCATTGCTGCTCAAGTAGCACTGGGTAAAGACCTGAACGATTTCCTGATCTAATTCGTCAGGTTCAGAGATTGAATAATGCCGCCCTTGGGCGGCATTATTTTTTGCCTTTTTACTCGTCGTTATCCAATCCGCCTTCTGCCGCTCTGCTATCTACATCCTCGCTTGTATCCTTTTTACCGTCGTTTCACTTCACTGTTACTTTGCTCAATATCCCTCGCTGTTTGCGATTAATTTTGTCGTGCAGGATTAACTGCGTGATATCGCTATTTGTATGCGTCGTGCAGATATGAGCTTCGGAAATGCATCTCACGATTCACGGGGCGCCGCTCGGCAAGAGTCGAGCTCTCTGCTGATGGAATATCCGGTAATCGTTACCTCCGGTCAGGGAGCGTGAGGTATAGAGAGAGCCTCAAGGTATGGCCCGGATATTCTGGGTCGCCGATGCATGTAATTGGCAGTGCTGCCATGACTGCCCCTGATGATGGGCAATGGAGTTCGGTTGCCGTGTGGGCGAGGGGGGGGCTGTGCGGTCCATGGCGATGGCATTCCCCACTCTGCCGGCTGAGCGGGGAATGGCCGGGTGAAGCGTTATCGGGGCGCCACGCTATCGCTGCCACCCAGGGCGCGATAGATTTTGGCAGTGGTGGTGAGCTGCTCTTTTTGCTGGGCCAACAGGCTCTGCTGGGCATCCCACAGTCGGTTCTGCTCATCGAGCCAGGCTTGCACGCCGGTCGCACCCGCCTGGAAGCGTGCCTTGGCCAGTCGTTCGGCCTCCCGGGCATAACTCAGCTGCTCCTGCAGATAATCGAGTCGCTGCTGGCCATAGTGGCGTGCGGCCAGATTGTCTTCAACCTCCACCAGTGCGGTGTAGAGCTGTTTGCGAAACTCGGTTTCAGCAATCTGGTAATCCAGCTCTGAGCTTTCGATGGCGAGCTGGGTGCGGTTGTATTCAAGGAAGGGAAGGGCGAGGCTGGCTCCCAGCGTACCTACCGGATTTTGCAGCACCTGCGCCAATCTATCGGATGCGGTGCTGGCACTGCCGGTCAGGGTCAGGCTGGGGTAGAAGCTGGTGCGGATCTCATCCCCTTTAGCTAGCGTCTTGCGCAGCCGCAATTCGGCCGCTTTGACATCGGGGCGGCGGGCCAGCACATCGGCCGGAATACCCACCGCAAGTTCAGGAATGGCCTGCTTTGCAAGGGAAGCGGGTGCATACTCCAGCGGCCCGCTGCTGCGGCCCAGCAACAGACGCAGGGCATTGCGAGCCTGTTCCTGCTGCGCTTTGAGGGAGGCCAGCTCAGCCTGCTTGCCTGCCAGTTGCTGGCGTGCCTGCGCCAGATCGAGTCGGGTGATGGCGCCTGCCTGGTATTTGGTTTGGGTCAGCTGCTTGGTTCGCGTCAGGTTGGCCAGCTGCTGTTCTCCGAGTGCGATGGCAGAGCCGAGATAGCCGAGCTGCCAATATTGCTCCAGAGTATTGCCGATCAGCAGGAGTCGGATGCTGGCGAGATCCTGCTCGCTTGCCGCCGCCTCCCAGCTTGCCTGATCTCGCACCGAGGCAAGCTTGCCCCACAAATCCACTTCGTAACTGAGGCTCAGCGAGGGGCCCAGACTGTTGGTGCCTTTGCCGGTTTTCAGATCCTTGTTGCCACTGGCTGCGATAGTGCCATTGACCGAGGGGGTGAGGTTGGTATCGGTCTGCTCGGCGCCCAGTCTGGCGCTTTTGAGCTTGAGGGCCGCCACATGCATGTCCGGGTTGGCGGCCAGTACCGCCTCGACCAATTTGTCGAGCTGGGGATCATGAAATTCCCGCCACCATGGGCCTGCCTGCGCAGCCAGTTGGGCGCCCTCTGCCTGTTGCCATGCAGGGGCGATCGCCAGTTCGGGTCTTTGATAGGTGCTGTGCTGACTGCAGCCGCTGAGAGCCATAGAGAGAGCCAGCCAGGAGAGTTTGTGCATTGTTATTCCCTCGCCAGTGCGACAACAGGGTCGAGCCGCGCCGCATTGCGTGCCGGCAGGTAACCAAACAGGATCCCGATGAGTGACGAGCAGCCAAAGGCCATCAAGATGGAGAAGAGCGAGAACTGCATCTTGATGGAGTCCACCAGCAGTGAAAAGAGCGCGCCAATACCGAGCGAGAGGCCGACGCCGAAGAGCCCCCCCAGCAGGCTCACCATCACGGCTTCAATCAGGAACTGCTGCAGAATATCCGACTGGCGGGCGCCCACTGCCATGCGAATGCCGATCTCGCGGGTGCGCTCCACCACCGACACCAGCATGATGTTCATCACGCCCACCCCGCCGACGATCAGCGAGATCACCGCGATGGCCGAGACCATCAGGGTCATGGTGGCGGTGGTTTTCTCTACCGATTTGATGATGCTGTCGCTACTGAAGGTGAAGAAATCCTTCACCCCGTGGCGCTTGGTGATCAGCTCGATCACCGCCTGCTCGGCCAGTGCCGGTTGTACCCCGTCCTTGACTCGTATAGTGATCTGGCTGAAGTGGTGCTGCGAGATGAGGCGACTCATCACCGCACTGTAGGGTAGCCAGATATTGACCGACTGGCTGGTGGGGCCGAAGCCGGTCTCCTGCGAAACCACACCGACAATCCGCACCGGCAAGGTGCCGACCAGTACCACCTTGCCGACCGGGTCCTCCTTGCCAAGCAGGCTGGTGATGCTCTTCTTGTCCACCACGGCAACGGCAGCACGCTGCTGGATATCTTGCCACTCCAGTAAGCGACCACTGACCAGCGTCATCCCCTTTACCTTGAAATAGTCGTTACCGACACCGGTCACATTGCCGCTGTTGGTCTTGTTGCGATAGCGCAACTGGCCGGAGCTGCCGATCTCGGGGCTGGCGCCCGCAAGATAGGGCTGCCCCAACAGGGCATCGAGATCCCCCTTGTTGAGGGTCTGGATGCTGGCCATTTTCTCATCGCCCCATCCCTTGCCCGGGAAGATTTCGATGGTGTTGGTGCCCATCGCATTGATCTGGTCGATCACCTTGGCGCGCGCCCCTTGCCCCAGCGCCACCACGCTCACCACGGCGGCGATGCCGATGATGATGCCGAGCATGGTGAGGAAGGTGCGCATCCGGTGGGCGAGCATGGCATGGATCGCCATCCGTCCCGCTTCCCGATAACGATCCCAGTCGTGACCCATGGCGCCTTTAGTGGGCACTATTTTTTGAGGGGCTACAGCGGTGGCTGGAGCCAACACGGCCGTTTGGCAGGGGCCGCTATCTTGTTCAATCCGACCATCCTTGAGAGTGATGATCCGGTCGGCATGGCTGGCCACGTTCATATCGTGGGTGACCAGAATGATGGTGTGGCCCTGAGCGTGCAGCTCCTTGAGGATCGCCATCACCTCCTTGCCGCTCTGGCTATCCAGTGCGCCGGTCGGTTCATCGGCGAGGATCACTTCGCCGCCATTGGCAAGCGCCCGGGCGATACTGACCCGCTGCTGCTGACCGCCGGAGAGTTGGCCCGGGGTATGGTGGCTGCGATCGGCCAGACCTAGTCTGCCCAGCAGCTGACGCGCACGTGCCTGGCGATCCGGGCGACTGGTGCCGGCATAGACGGCCGGGATCTCCACGTTGGCGGCGGCATCGAGATGGGGCAGCAGATGGTAGCGCTGAAAGATAAAACCGAAGTGGTGGCAGCGCAGCCGGGCCAGCGCCAACCCATCCATGGTGGCGGTGTCCTGACCGCGAAACAGATACTGGCCGCTGCTCGGGCTATCGAGACAACCCAGCAGGTTCATCAGGGTCGACTTGCCGGAGCCGGACGCGCCGACAATGGCGATCATCTCTCCTGCCGTGATGGTGAGGTCAAGAGGGTGGAGCACGGTGACTTCGCTGTCGCCGCTCTGGTAGCGTCGCTCGACCCCTTTCAGCTGGATCAACGGCAGCTGGTTCAGGGGCTCACTCATAGCATCACCGCCATCTCATCATTGTCGGCGGGGGCTCCGTGATTGAGCTGCACCTCCTCCTTCTCACTCAGCCCGCTGATCACTTCAATGCGGATCTCGTCCTTCATACCGGTTTTGATATGGCGGGTTTCGGTTGTCTCATCGTCCTTGATCACGCTGACTTCATACTCGTTGTCACCCAACGACTTGCCGAGGGCGGTTTGCGGCACAGTGAGCACCTGCTTGCGCTCGCCGAGCACAATGGTCACCTGGGTGGTCATTGCCACCCGCAGGGTATGGTCGGGATTGGGTACATCGAACAGGGCGTAGTAGTAGACAGCCGCATTGCTGGTGGTGGTACCTGTGGTGGCCTGATCGTTGATGTTGGTAGGCGCTAACTCCACGGCGCGAAGGGTACCCTGATAGCGGGTATCCGGATCGCCGATCAGGGTGAAGTAGACCGGCATGCCGGCTTTGACCTTGGTGACATCGGCTTCGGAGATCTGCGCCTTGACCGTCATGGTCTCGAGGTTGGCCAGCTTGAGCACGGTCGGCACCGTCTGGCTGGCAGCCAGGGTCTGGCCCTGACGGGTCACAATGCTGATAACGGTGCCATCCATCGGCGCCAGGATCTTGGTGTAGCCCAGCTCGGTCTTGGCCCGATCAACCTTGATCAGGGCATTGTCGATATTGGCCTGGCTGTTTTGCAGTTCGGCGCGGGTGACCGCCAGCAGTGCCTCGGCACTCTCCAGATCGGCCCGTGAACTCGCCTCCTGCTTGAACATCTGCTGCTGGCGCCGCCAGGCGAGCTCGTTCTGTTTGAGTTGTGCCTGCTTGATCTTGAGCTGGGCGCGGTTGCTGGCAAGTTCCGCCTCGGCCGTCTTGAGGTTGTTCTGGGCAATCAGGGGATCGATCTCGGCCAGCAGGTCTCCCTGCTTGACCTGATCACCAGCCTCGACGGCCAGCTTGGTGACTTGACCGGAGACTTGTGCCCCCACATCCACCTGCTCCACGGCCTGCAGCACACCACTGGCCAGTACAGTTTGGGCAATATCCTCGCGGGTAACCTGAGCGGTCAGCATCGCCTTGGGTGGTTGACTGGGCCAGAGCAGCCAGCCGAGGAGTACCACGGCGATCAGCATGGTGATGGCCAGGGTTCTCTGCTTGGGGGTTATGTTCATCGATCACCTGAATGGAAACGGAAAAGGTTGTGCGCGGCGATTATCCTGCAGCAAAGCCCTGATAAATAACAGCCGCAAATATGTAAGCAAAGTTATGGCGTTAACTGTCAATAAGCCGTGAAAAGAGTAAGCGAGAGACCGCAGTGGTGAGCAAGATGGTCAGCAAGAGGGGGGAGTGCGACTGGTGGTGGCGATGAAAAAGCCCTGGGCAGAGGCAGGGCTTTGGAATAGGTGATGGCGAGGGAGGATCAGGCCTTGGCCAGCAGATCCATCACCCAGGGCAGACCCTGCTTCTTGCGGCTGACAAAGCCCGGGTGGTAGCTGGACTCGGCCGGTACTTTGGCGTGCTCGGTAAAGTAGATACGGCTGGCTGCGGCCGTCAGGTCAGTCACCATCAGCACGAAGAAGTCGAGCCCTTCGCTCTCCACGCGCAGGGCCATCTCCTGCTGCAGGGTTTCGATCTGGTCGGCAAGCTGTTGTTCGCTGCCCACTTCAATCTGGCTCATGATGAAGTTCAGACCTTCGGCTTGGAATGCCTTCTCATCCTGCTGCAGCAGTTGAGCCGGAGTCAGGCCGCTCAGGTCGGTTTTGGCCATCAGCAGCTGTTGGCCGAACTCGGCCAGCGATACTTCGGCCAGCGGTGCAAGACGCTCGCAGGCGATCTTGTCCTGCTCGGTGGTGGTGGGCGAGGTGAGACAGAGGGTGTCGCTCATGATGGCACCCAGCATCAGGCGAGCCTGGCTGCGGGTTACAGTGCCTTGCTGGCTCAGCAGATCGAAGGCGATGGTGCAGGTGCAACCGACGGCTCGGATCCACGCATCCAGCGGAGACTGGGTGACCAGAGTGCCGAGACGGTGGTGATCCACCAGACCCAGTACATTGGCTTGTGCCAGTGTGGCAGGGCCCTGTTCCAGATCACTGAAATCCACCAGCCAGACATCTTCACCGGTCAGATCTTTGGTCAGCAACTCGGGTTCGCTGACGCCAGCCTGCTCCAGAATAAAACGGGTTTCGGTGCGCAGGTCACCCAGACGCCATGGGGTGGCCTGACGGCCCTGGCCATTGAGCCAGTCGGTGATAACCAGCGCACTGCAGATACTGTCGCTATCAGGATTCTTGTGACCAAAAACGTGGATCATAGACAAAGCCTCACAATTGGATACCCATAAAGGGGGGCAACACTATGCGAAATCCGCCACATGAAGGCAACCGGATCCACGCCCATGTTGCTGCCAGCTTCGCCTAACTCGCCATTTTATTGATCTGGGTCGGTAATCCTGACGCGAGTTCGGTTCTCACAGTTGGCTATTGGCTATTGGCTATTGGCTATTGGCTATTGGCTATTGGCTATTGGCTATTGCTGACTGTGCAGGCTATGGCACTCGTTCGTGCCTGTGCAGTCAGCATGTTCTGTCAGCGTTATCAGTCGCCATCGCTGCAAATGGGCTTTATTGCCTGATTCAACGACGCAGCAGCTCGCGGGCATTGGCCAATGTGTTATCGGTGATCTGGTCGCCACCGAGCAGGCGTGCCAGCTCGTTGAGACGGGCTGTCTCATCAAGGGCACTCATTTGGGTTTCGGTGGTTTTGCCATCGGTATGCTTGCTCACCACCATATGCTGGTGGCCGTTGCCTGCCACCTGAGGCAAGTGAGTGACCACCATCACCTGAGTGGACTCCCCGAGCTGGCGTAGCAGGCGACCTACCACAGCGGCAGTCGGGCCGCTGATCCCCACATCCACCTCATCGAAAATCAGGGTCGGAGTGGAGATCTTGCGGGCGCTGATCACCACGATGGCGAGGCTGATGCGCGACAGTTCACCGCCCGAAGCCACCTTGCCAAGCGGCTGGATCGGTTGGCCAGGGTTGGTGGTGACCATAAATTCGACCCGATCTATACCCAGCGGAGAGAGGCTGCTCTGGGCATCGGGGCGCACCTCGATGGCAAAGCTGCCATCGGGCATCGCCAGTTCGTGCATGCTGCTGGTTACCTTGGCGCCCAACTCCTGGGCGTAACGCTGACGGCTCTGACTCAGGGCTTCGGCGGCCTGGACAAAAGCCTGACGGGCCTCAGCCAGCTCATCTTCCATCCCCTCTAACCGTTCTTCATCGGAGTTGAGGCGAGCAAGATCAGAGGCCAGCTCCTGATGGTACTGAGCCAGATCTGCCGGTTTGACATGGTGCTTGCGGGCCAGATTGATCGCCTTGGAGAGGCGGGCTTCCAGCTCGTTGAAACGTTCGGGATCCAGCTCCAGCCGATCGAGATAGCTGCGCAGCTCGCTGTGGCTCTCCTGCACCCCGATCAGTGCTTCGTTCAGCATCTCCAGTACCGGGGTGAGGCGGCTGTCCATGCTGACCAGCCCCTCGGCCCGATCGACGGCTGATTGCAGCAGGCCAGCGATAGTGGTCTCTTCGTTGTCATAGAGCAGATCGAGGCAGAAGCCGCACTCCTGCATCAATTCGGTGCCGTTGGCCAGCCGCTGGTGCTCCTCCTCGATCTCTTCAAACTCGCCCGGCTGCAGGGCAAATTCGTCCAGCTCCTGCACCTGATACTCGATGAGCTGGCGACGGGCTTCCCGCTGCTGCTGCTCGGCCTTGAGCCGGTTGAGCTCGTTTTGCAGCTGGCGCCACTGCTGATAGTGCTGGCGTACCTCGTCGAGCAACAGATGGTGACCGGCATAACCGTCGAGCAGAGCGAGCTGGTAGTCGGGTTTGAGCAGCATCTGGTGGGCATGCTGACCGTGTACGTTGACCAGCAGCTGGCCCAGATTCTTGAGCTGGGTGAGGGGGACAGGCACGCCGTTGATATAGCTGCGTGAACGCCCCTCGGCTGAGATGACTCGCCGGACGATACACTCACCTTCGTTTTCCAGCTCGTTGGTGGCGAGCCAGGCGCGGGCGGCCGGGTTGTTGTCCAGCAGGAAGCGGGCGCTGACCTCGCTTTTGTCGCTATCGGGTCGCACCATGCCCGCTTCGGCCCGCTCTCCAAGGCAGAGACCGAGGGCGTCGATGGCGATGGATTTACCGGCACCGGTCTCACCTGTGATGCAGGTCATGCCCGGTTGCAGATCGAGTTCGAGAAACTTGACGATGGCGAAGTTGTTGACGGTCAGCTGGGTCAGCATGGTCTCATCCTGTATAGGTCAACATTACTGTGTATGTATCCAGTATATACTGGTCTTATATACAGTAAAGAGGGCGCAGCCATTTTTAACACAGGAAGGGGGGAGCCAGTGTGGTATGGCTATGAAAATGCGGTACTGATATGAGAGTGCAGGGGACGTTGCCACGACAGAAAAGAGAAGGGCGCCAATTCAGGCGCCCTTCTCTGGCAATGCCGTTGTCGGTCAAAGCTGATTAGAACAGCTTGCTGCCCCAGCCGAGCTTGTTGCGCAGCACGTGGAAGTAGCTGTAGTCGAGGGGATGCACCAGATGAAGCTGGTGGTGGCTCTTCTTGATCAGGATTTCGTCCCCCGGGTGGACCGCCAGCGTCACCTGACCGTCACAGCTGACCTGCATGGCATCGTCCTGATTATCCGGCGAGACCAGCAGCCGTACTTCGCTGTCGGCATCGAGTACGATGGGGCGACTGCTGAGGGTATGCGGGAACATGGGCACCAGCGTGATGGCGTTGAGCTTGGGGGTGAGGATGGCGCCACCTGCCGACAGGGAGTAGGCGGTCGAGCCGGTCGGGGTGGCCACTATGATGCCGTCCGAACGCTGGCTATACATAAAGCTGCCATCGATATAGACCTCGAACTCGATCATGTGGGCGATCTTGCCCGGGTGCAACACAGCCTCGTTGACCGCCAGATTGCTCGACTTGCGCTCGCCGTGGCGATAGACCGAGGCTTCCAGCAGGAAGCGGTGTTCGCTCTTGTAGTGGCCGGAGAGCACCTGCTCCAGCGGCAGCAGGTAATCTTGTGGCGAGAGATCGGTCAGAAAGCCGAGGTTGCCCCGGTTGACCCCGATCACCGCCACATCGAAGCGCGACAGCACCCGCGCCGCCCCCAGCATGTTGCCGTCACCGCCGACCACGATGGCGAGATCGGCCTGCTGGCCCAGTTGCACCAGATCCATCACGTTTTCATCGAGGATGCTCAGGGTCTGGGCGACCCGGCTCTCCACCAGAACCCGAAAGCCGCGGGCGGTCAGGTATTGATGCAGGCCGGTCAGCGTCTGGTTGGCCCCCTCATGGTGGGGTTTGCCAATCAGGGCGATGGTTTTGAACGGAGAATCCATAGTCAGTCAAATCTGGGATGGGTATTGCGGGCCAGTATACAGTGCTTTGCTCCGCTTGTGACGCTCTCCCGTGTGACGGGGCTGGCTATCCCCTTGAGGCTAATGGTTAAACGGTGAGCGGTAACCCGGATAACCGACGGTTGCGGCTATTCAGCAACCCTGATTGCCCTTTACCCCTTGAAAGCCGGGGATGCATCCCCATAATAGCGCCAACATAGTCGGTCTGTTGTCGTCCGGTCGCTCAACCAGACGTCAGGGCCCTCATAAGTAACCCCGGAATTGGAGATGTCATGAACCACGAAGAGCAAAAGGTTGAAGCGATGGAGCAAGTGGAAGCCCAGCCAGTCGAGCCGACCGATGTAGACAGTGAAGTGACAGCCGAGCAGGCCCGCATTGCCGAACTGGAAGCGCAGCTGGAAACCGCCATCCAAAAAGCGGCGGAAGAGCGTGAACGCGCCCTGCGTACCGCCGCCGAGATGGAGAACCTGCGCCGTCGTACCGAGCTGGATGTGGAGAAGGCGCACAAATTCGCTCTGGAGAAGTTCGCCAATGAACTGCTGCCGGTGCTGGACAACCTTGAGCGTGCCATCGAACTGGCCGACAAGGAGAACGAAGCCCTTAAGCCGATGATCGAAGGTGTCGAGCTGACCCTGAAATCCATGCAGAGCGGCGTGGCCAAGTTTGGTCTGGTGGCGCTCGACCCGCTCAACCAGCCGTTTGACCCCAACGCCCACCAGGCGATGAGCATGGTGCCGAGCGCTGACGTGGCCCCGAACACCGTCATTGCCGTGATGCAGAAGGGCTACGACCTCAACGGTCGGGTGATCCGTCCTGCCATGGTGATGATCGCCAAAGCGGTTGACTGATTGGCTGTGGGTGCCCGAGCCCGCCCCGTGGCGGGCTTTTTGTTTCGTAGTGCAGCCCCTGTTCATCTTGCCCGGTTTACGGCTCAACGTGACCGCGCAACCATGACAAAGGGTGTGGTTTTTTAGGGTTGGGGCTTGAAGCTGCGTCTGGCGACCCCATATAGGTAGCAAGGCCGCGGCGGCACAAAAAATTTGATGCCGGGAGCTTGAAAGCCAGATAGGCAGCCCCCACCTAGCCGTTAACGCATTAAGGCGAGTTCCTCGCCAGTTTATTCAAAGTATTTGGAGATTCGTCAAATGGGTAAAATCATCGGTATTGACCTGGGTACTACCAACTCCTGCGTCGCTATTCTGGATGGCGACACTGCTCGCGTGATCGAGAACGCAGAAGGCGATCGTACTACTCCGTCCATCATTGCCTATGCCGATGATGGCGAGATCCTGGTTGGTCAGCCGGCCAAGCGTCAGGCCATCACCAACCCGAAAAACACCCTGTTCGCCATCAAGCGTCTGATCGGTCGTCGTTTTGAAGATGAAGAAGTGCAGCGTGACCTGAAAATCATGCCGTATGCCATCGCCAAAGCTGACAACGGCGACGCCTGGGTTGAAGTGAAGGGCAAGAAAATGGCACCGCCGCAGATCTCTGCCGAAGTGCTGAAAAAGATGAAGAAGACCGCTGAAGACTACCTGGGCGAGCCGGTAACCGAAGCAGTTATCACTGTTCCGGCCTACTTCAACGACGCCCAGCGTCAGGCTACCAAGGATGCCGGTCGCATCGCCGGTCTGGATGTAAAACGCATCATCAACGAGCCGACTGCTGCTGCTTTCGCTTATGGCGTGAACAAGGTCAAGGGCGAGCGCAAGGTTGCCGTATATGACCTGGGTGGCGGTACTTTCGATATCTCCATCATCGAGATCGACGAAGTCGAAGGCGAAACCACCTTCGAAGTACTGGCGACCAATGGTAACACCCACCTGGGTGGTGAAGACTTCGACAACCGCGTTATCAACTACCTGGTTGACGAGTTCAAGCGTGAGCAGGGCATCGACCTGCGCAACGACCAGCTGGCTCTGCAGCGTCTGAAAGATGCCGCCGAGAAAGCCAAGATCGAGCTCTCTTCTGCCCAGCAGACCGACGTCAACCTGCCGTACATCACTGCCGATGCCACCGGTCCGAAGCACATGAACATCAAGGTAACCCGCGCCAAGCTGGAATCCCTGGTAGAAGACATGGTGAAGGACTCTCTGGAGCCGGTTCGTGTTGCCCTGAAAGACTCCGGTCTGGCAGTTGGCGAGATCGACGACGTGATCCTGGTTGGTGGTCAGACCCGTATGCCGCTGGTTCAGAAGACCGTTGCCGAGTTCTTTGGCAAAGAGCCGCGTAAAGACGTTAACCCGGACGAAGCCGTGGCCATGGGTGCTGCCATCCAGGGTGCCGTACTGTCCGGTGACAAGACCGACGTACTGCTGCTGGACGTTACCCCGCTCTCTCTGGGTATCGAAACCATGGGCAGCGTGATGACTGCGCTGATCGAGAAGAACACCACCATCCCGACCAAGAAGTCCCAGGTGTTCTCCACTGCCGAAGACAACCAGTCTGCCGTGACCATTCACGTGCTGCAGGGTGAGCGCAAGCGCGCCAGCGACAACAAGTCTCTGGGCCAGTTCAACCTGGAAGGCATCCGTCCGGCTCCGCGTGGTCTGCCGCAGATCGAAGTGACCTTCGACATCGATGCCAACGGTATCCTGCACGTCTCTGCGAAAGACAAAGAGACCAACAAAGAGCAGAAGATCACCATCCAGGCTTCCTCTGGTCTGTCTGATGACGAGATCGAGCGCATGGTACGCGAAGCCGAAGCCAACGCGGCCGAGGACAAGAAGTTCGAAGAGCTGGTGCATGCCCGCAACCAGGCTGATGGTCTGGTCCACTCCGTCCGCAAGCAGATCACCGAAGCCGGTGAAGCCCTGCCTGCCGACGACAAGACCAAGATCGAAGCCGCTCTGAGCGAGCTGGAAACCGCCATCAAGGGTGACGACAAGGCTGCCATCGAAGCCAAACAGCAGGCTCTGCTGGAAGCGTCCCAGAAGCTGATGGAGATTGCCCAGCAGCAGGCTCAGGCACAAGGTGCCGCCGGTGCAGACGCCGGTCAGTCCTCCTCTTCTGCCAAGGCTGACGACGACGTAGTCGACGCAGAGTTCGAAGAAGTGAAAGACGACAAGAAGTAAGCCCTACCCAGATGGGCGAAGTCCGCTTCGCCCATCGGCTTGGTCAATGAATTCACGGGCGTTGGGTAACCAACGCCCGTCTGCGTAACCACAGGATGAGTATGTCGAAGCGCGATTTCTACGAAGTACTGGGTGTGGCGAAAGATGCCGACGATCGCGAGATCAAGAAGGCGTACAAGCGCCTGGCCATGAAGTATCACCCTGATCGTAACCAGGGTGATGCCGCATCCGAAGAGAAGTTCAAAGAGGTCAAGGAAGCCTACGAGGTCCTGACCGATGCCAACCTGCGTGCCCGTTACGACCAGTACGGCCATGCCGGTGTCGACCCGAGCCAGGGTGGCGGTGGCCACGGTGGCTTTGGCGGCGGTGCCGACTTCGCCGACATGTTTGGTGACGTATTCGGTGACATCTTCGGCGGTGGTCGTGGTGGTGCCCGTCGTGGCCCGGCCCGTGGCTCCGACCTGCGTTACACCATGGAGCTGACGCTGGAAGAGGCGGTGCGCGGGGTCTCCAAGGAGATCAAGGTGCCGACTCTGGTTCACTGCGAAGTCTGTAACGGCTCCGGTGCCCACACCGGCAGCAGTGCCCAGACCTGCCCGACCTGCCACGGCTCCGGCCAGGTGCAGATGCGTCAGGGCTTCTTCGCGGTGCAGCAGGCGTGTCCGCACTGTCACGGCCGCGGCAAGATCATCAAGGATCCGTGCCGCAAGTGTCACGGTGAAGGTCGCTACCAGCGCACCAAGACCCTGTCGGTGAAAATTCCGGCGGGCGTCGATACCGGCGATCGCATCCGTCTCTCCGGCGAAGGGGAAGCGGGGGAAGCAGGAGCTCCGGCAGGGGATCTCTACGTACAGGTGCACGTCAAAGAGCACGAAATTTTCGTGCGTGACGGCAACAACCTCTACTGCGAAGTGCCCATCAGCTTCACCGCAGCTGCGCTGGGTGGCGAGATTGAAGTACCGACCCTGGATGGCCGCGTCAAGCTCAAGGTCACTCCGGAGACCCAGACCGGCAAGATGTTCCGCATGCGCGGCAAGGGCGTGAAGTCAGTACGCTCCGGCCAGGTAGGGGATCTGATGTGCAAGGTGGTGATCGAGACTCCGGTCAACCTCACCGAGCAGCAGAAAGAGCTGCTGCGCCAGCTGGACGAATCCTTCAGCGGTGCCGCTGCCAAGACCCACAAGCCGAAATCGGAAGGCTTCTTCGAAGGGGTGAAACGCTTCTTCGACGATCTGACCAGCTGATTTCAGCGACCCGAATAAACAGAGCCGGCCTTGTGCCGGCTCTTTTTTTGCCCGCCGTTTAGCCAGGATCCGCCCTATTGAGTGGATCCTGATGAGGGATCCTCCTCACAACTCCCGCCAATTCCTGCTGTACAAATGTTATCCCGCTCACACTGTTGCTGAAACGGTTTAGTTGTCATATTGAGTTTGCTAAAGCGGTTTAGCTATGCTCCGTCTGTCGATAACAACAGCGCCCGTCCGGGCCACAGATGACAGGTGAGGAAGATGATGATGTTCAAGAGCAAGTTGGCGCTGGCGGTAGCGCTGGGATTGGGGATGAGCAGCCCGCTGTGGGCGGCGCAGGCGAGTATCGCAGGTGAGAGTGTCGAGGCCAGACTGGCGGCGCTGGAGGCACGGGTACAGGCGGCTGAAGCGAGAGCCGAGGCAGCAGAGAGCCGTGCCAGTCAGGCGGAAGTGAAGGCGAGCGCGGCCAGCGAGCAGGCGCAGGTGGCCGACAACCGCAGCCAGAAGGTGGATGAGAAGACCGCTGGTGCCCAGGGCTTCGAGTTTCACGGTTACGCTCGCTCGGGCCTGTTGGTCAACAGCAATGGCAACGGTGGGCGCGGCGGCCCCTACATCACGCCAGCCGGTTCGGTGGGCGGGGCCGTCGGTCGCCTTGGCAACGAGGATGACACCTACATGGAGGCCAACCTGCTGAAAACCCAGACCTTTGAGGATGGCAGCTGGGCCCGCTACAAGCTGATGCTGGCGGACGGGGTGGAGACCAGCAACGACTGGACCGCCAGCGATTCGAGCCTCAATACCCGTCAGGTGTTTGCCGAGATCGGCAATCTGGCGAGCTTCGACGGCCCCTTCAAGAATGCGGTGCTGTGGGCGGGCAAGCGCTTTGACCGCGACAACTTTGACATCCACTGGCTCGATTCCGACGTGGTGTTCCTGGCCGGTACCGGCGGCGGCGTCTACGACGTGCAGCTGGCCGACAGCTGGAAGGCCAACTTCTCTCTCTATGGTCGCGATTACGGCGACATCAGCGCCAGTGGCCTCTCCGATATCGAGAGCTACATCCTCACCATGAACAACCGCGTCGGCAACTGGCAATGGATGGTGAACGGTCTCTCGGCCAAGGACAATGACGCCCGCATCAATGACAAGGGGGCGGGCAGCGAGGCGGCGGACAAGGGGGCACACACCCTGCTGGCCTACCACGGCGAGAGCTTTTTCGGCATCAACCCCGGTTTTGCCAAGGCGGCGGTGCTGTACGGTCATGGGCTGGGGGCCGAGGTCAAGGGGCTGGGCTCTGACAGCGAGCTGCTGCCGGACGCCGATGCAGTGCGGGTCGCCGTGTTTGGCGCCACCGATCTCAACTCGCGCTGGCGTTTTGCCCCGGCCCTGCTGGCCGAGCAAAGTCAGGATCGCTACGTGAAAGGGGACGAGTACCGCTGGCTCACCTTCAATACCCGGGTGGCACAGGTGCTGAGCCAGAACGTCGAGCTGGTCTACGAGGCGGCTTGGCAGTACATGGATCTCGACCCCAAGGGTTACAAGGGACGCCAGGCGGTGAACGGCAACTTCACCAAACTCACCTTCGCCCCCACCTTCAAGGCGCAAACCGCCGGATTCTTCGAGCGGCCTGAGCTTAGGGTGTTCGCCAGCTGGATGGACTGGTCCTCCGAGCTCGACAATTACGCCAGCGACGATGCCATGGGCCAGAGCAACTTCACCGCCGGTGGCGAGTGGAACTTTGGTGTGCAGATGGAAACCTGGTTCTAGTTCGTTATCCCGATCACAAAAATGGCAACCGGTGCCGAGATCTATTGGTTGGCTAAAACGGTTTAGCTGATAATGCCAGCCAATAGAACAGAGTTCGGGTTTGACCGTGGATCCGATGCAGCAGTGGAGTAGCAAGGTGACGAATCGTGTGTGGGTAATGGGGGATGCGGTGGTGGACTTGATCCCGGAAGGGGCGTTGCACTACCTCAAGTGTCCGGGTGGTGCGCCCGCCAATGTGGCGGTTGGTGTGGCACGGCTGGGGGGCGATGCGGCCTTTATCGGCCGGGTCGGTGCCGATCCGTTCGGCCGCTTTATGGCCGACACCTTGCGCGGGGAGGGGGTGGATATCGGTGCGCTGCGGCTCGATCCAGACCATCGCACCTCTACCGTGCTGGTGGCACTGGATGACGAGGGGGAGCGCAGCTTCACCTTTATGGTGCGCCCCAGTGCCGACCAGTTCCTCACCCCAAATGAGTTGCCCCGCTTCGATGCCGGTCAGTGGTTGCTGACTTGCTCCATCGCGCTAGCCAACGAGCCGGTGCGCACCAGCTGCCTGCAGGCCATGGCAGCCATCAAGGCGGAAGGCGGGCGAGTCTGCTTCGACCCCAACCTGCGCCCCGAGGTGTGGGGCAACCCCGCCGAGATGCTGCCGCTGGTGCGTCAGGCAATTGCACAGGCGGATGTGGTCAAGCTCTCCATTGAGGAGCTGCAACTGCTGAGTGGCGAGGATGATCTGGCTGCCGGGCTTGCAACTCTCTCTGGCCCGGCGCTGGTGCTGGTGACCAGAGGGGCGGCCGGGGTGGTGGCTCGCCTTGATGGCGAGTTGCTGGAGTGGGTGGGGCAGAAAGTGACGCCCATCGACACCACAGGGGCGGGGGATGCCTTCGTCGCCGGTCTGCTGGCGGCGCTGGCCGGGCGCTCGTCGCTGCCGACGCTGGCCGAGCTACCCGCCATCCTGGCTCAGGCCCACGGCTGCGGGGCGCTCGCCACCACCGCCAAGGGGGCGATGACGGCGCTGCCGACCCGCTCCGAACTGGATGCCTTTTTGCGATCAGACACAAGCGGCCGTTGAGCTGAGGCTAGAAGCCCGGCTCGACAGCCCCTACTCTCATGTGACAAGGGCCCGCCAGCGTGGCGGGTCATAAGAGGAAGAATATGAATATCAGTGCGATAGCCAAGGAGCTGGTGCCCCTGCTCGGGGGCAAGGAGAATATCGTCAGCGCTGCCCACTGTGCCACCCGGCTGCGGTTGGTGCTGGCCGATGACAGCAAGGTAAACAAGGCCGCCATCGACAAGCTGGAGGGGGTCAAGGGGTGCTTTAGCAACGCGGGCCAAATTCAGGTGATCTTCGGCACCGGTCTGGTCAACAAGGTCTATGCGGAGTTCGTGGCGCTGACCGGTACCGGCACCGCCAGCAAGGCGGAACTGACCGACATGGCGACGGCCAAGCTCAACGTGGCCCAGCGGTTGGCGCGAACCCTCTCCAACATCTTCGTGCCGATCATTCCGGCCATCGTCGCCTCGGGTCTGCTGATGGGGCTGCTCGGCATGGTGCGCACCTACGGTTGGGTCAATGCCGACAGCGCCCTGTTTGTGATGCTCGACATGTTCAGCTCGGCGGCATTTATCATACTGCCGATCCTCATCGGCTTTACTGCAGCACGTGAGTTTGGCGGCAACCCCTATCTCGGGGCGACCCTCGGCGGTATTCTCACCCACCCGGCGTTGACCAACGCCTGGGGCGTGGCCGGTGGTTTCAAGACCATGGATTTCTTCGGGCTCGATGTCGCCATGATCGGCTATCAGGGCACCGTCTTCCCGGTGCTGCTGGCGGTCTGGTTTATGTCCCATCTGGAGAAACAGCTGCGCAAGCGCATTCCGGACGCGCTGGATCTGATCCTCACGCCGTTTCTCACCGTCATCATCACCGGTTTCGTGGCGCTGCTCTTTATCGGCCCGGCGGGTCGGGTGCTGGGGGATGGCATCTCGTTCGGTCTGAGTGCCCTCTATGAGCAGGCGGGCTGGTTGGCGGGGCTGGTGTTTGGCGGCACTTACTCGCTTATCGTCATCACCGGCATCCATCACAGCTTCCACGCCATCGAGGCGGGGCTGCTGGCGAATCCGCAAATTGGCGTCAACTTCCTGCTGCCCATCTGGGCCATGGCCAACGTGGCACAGGGTGGGGCTTGCCTCGCGGTCTACTTCAAGACTCGTGATGTGAAGATCAAGGCCATTACCGTGCCGGCGGCCATGTCCTGTCTGCTGGGTATCACGGAAGCGGCCATCTTTGGCGTCAACCTGCGCTACATCAAACCCTTCCTCGCCGGTCTGTTTGGCGGGGCCTGCGGCGGCGCCTACGTGGTGGCGGCCAAGGTGGGGATGACGGCGGTAGGGCTGACCGGTATTCCCGGCATGGCCATCGTCCAGCCCATGAGCCTTATTCACTACATCATCGGGCTGGTGATCGCCTTTGGTGCCGCCTTCGCCGCATCCTACCTGCTCAAGTACAAGGTGGAGTGATGAAGGAAAGCGATCTTCTCAACCAGATTGTCCGGTCGCTGCTGGCCGGACAGCTCAAGGCGGCGGCCGATCCCCATCGGCCCCGCTGGCATCTGGCAGCCCCGGTGGGGCTGCTTAACGATCCCAACGGCTTTATCGAGCACGACGGGCGCTACCACCTCTTCTACCAGTGGAATCCGCTGGGCTGCGAGCACCGCAACAAGGGCTGGGGCCATGTCACCTCCACCGATCTGTTGCATTGGCAGCACGAGCCGGTGGCGCTCTTGCCCACCGAAGCCTATGAGAGCCACGGCTGCTATTCGGGTTCGGCGGTGAGAGACGAGCAGGGGCGTCTGACCCTCATCTACACCGGCAATGTCAAATACCCGGATGGCAGCCGCGCCGCCTATCAGTGTCTGGCCCGGGCCGACGGTGAGGGTGGTTTTGCCAAGCTGGGGCCTGTGCTGGATCTGCCCGCAGGCTACAGCGGCCACGTGCGCGACCCCAAGGTGTGGCACGACGGTAAACAGTGGTTGATGGTGCTGGGGGCCCGCACCCTGGATGACAAGGGGGAAGTGCTGCTCTATCGCAGCGAGACCCTGCAAAGCTGGCAGCGGGTGGGCCCCATCGCCGGTAGCGGGCGCGGGGGGCTGGGTGAGTTTGGCTATATGTGGGAGTGCCCAGATCTCTTCCCGCTGGGGGAGTGTCATGTGCTGATCAGCTGCCCGCAGGGGATTGCCCCGGCAGGCGAGGATTATCGCAACCTCTACCAGTGCGGCTGGCTTTCTGGCAACTTCGACGGCGAGCGCTTCGAGCACGGGGCTTTCCACGAGCTGGACCGGGGCTTCGAGTTCTATGCGCCGCAAACTACCCTGGACACTCAGGGTCGCCGCCTCCTGTTCGGTTGGCTGGGGCTGCCGGAGGAGAATGAGATGAGCCAACCCACTGTCGCTTACGGCTGGATCCACCAGATGAGCTGCCCGCGGGAGCTGTTCTGGCAGGATGAGTGGCTCTGCCAGCGGCCGGTGGCGGAGCTGGCGGCATTGAAGGGAGAGTTGACCCGTTTTGAGGGGACGCTTGGCGAGTTTCCGGGGCTGGCCATCGACTCGGCCTGGCTCGATCTGGATCTGTGTGGTGAGGGGAGCCTCTGGTTCGGTGCCGTGGCCGAGCTGTGCTGGCAGCCGTGGCGCATCACCTTGCGGCGCCAGAACTGGCAGAGCGGAGCGTGGGAGACCCGCAGCAGCCCATGGGCTGGCGGGCTGATCACCGTCCTGTGCGATCGCTCCAGTCTGGAGTGTTTCATCGATGAGGGGCGTCACAGCCTGTCGGCGCGCTACTTCCCCGGAGAAAAGCCACAACTATCATCAGGTAACGGCGATGATGGCTGCAAAATTTGCCTCAATCACTGGCCGCTGTCGGCATGCCTAGTACAATAGCCCGGTTCTAGTCAGCCGGGAGGCCAGGTGGAGAAGAAGAAACGGATCACGATTGCCCAGATCGCCGAACTGGCGGGGGTGTCCAAGGCAACCGCCAGTCTGGTGCTCAATGGGAAGAGTGCGGAGTACCGGATCGCCGACGATACCCGCAAGCGCATTCAGGCAGTGGCGGAGGAGTGTCACTACCTGCCGAGCTTTCATGCCCGCTCCCTGCGCGAGACCCGCAGCTACACCTGGGGGCTGGTGATCCCCGATCTCACCAACTTCGGTTTTGCCCGCATCGCCCGTGCCCTCGAGGCCCACTGCCGGGAGGCGGGCATCCAGCTGCTGATCGCCTGTTCCGAGGATGATCCCGCCCTTGAGCAGCGGGTGGTGGACAACCTCATCAGCCGCCAGGTGGATGGGCTGATTGTCGCCTCCAGCGGCCACAGCGATGACATCTATGCCCGCATCCACGACCGCCTGCCGGTGGTGCAGCTCGACCGCCATATTGGCGAGTCGCGCCTGCCCATGGTGATCTCCGATGCCTGCAAGGCCACCGCCGAGCTGGTGCGGGACATGACCAGCGAGTGCGGCGAGGAGATCTACTACTTCGGCGGCCTGCTGGATCTCTCCCCCAGTCGTCACCGGCTGGCGGGCTATGAGCTGGGGCTCCATCGCGCCGGTTTTGAAGCCGATGCCGCCCGGGTGCGCCATCGCGACTATCAGCCGAGCTCCGGTTATCAGCTGATGGCCGAGCTGGTGGCCGAGCTGGGGGCGCCCCCAAGGGGGCTCTTTACCGCCTCTTTTACCCTGCTGGAAGGGGTACTGCGCTACCTTAACGAGGCGGGGTTGATGGAGACAGGGATGCGCCTGTGCACCTTCGACGATCACGACCTGCTCGACTGCATCCCCATGCGCATCGACTCGGTGGCGCAGGATTGTCCGGCGCTGGCCCTCGCCGCCTTCGAGCTGATGCAGCAACTGATTGCGGGCAATCCTCCCGCACAGACCGCCCAGGTGATCACCCCCAGGGTGCGCTGGCGCAGTCGCCGCTAGCCACTCTTCGCCCATCCATATGAGAAAGCCCCGCCATTGCTGGCGGGGCTTTTTGCTGTTGGCGGATGGAGCCATGACTCTGACCGACAGCTCAGTCGGTGGTACTGGTGCGCCAGAAGACCTGCTTGATATGGGGGTGGATGCCGAGTTTCACCATCAGGGCATCCAGCTCGTCGCCATCGATGGAGGTAGCCAGCAGCACCGCCGAGATCTCCAGATCCCCCTCGCCAAACGGCTCGATATCGAGTTCGCTCAAGGGGTAGTTGGCCTGCTCCAGCATCTCCTCGAGCCAGTGCAGCACCTCTTTTTGATGCTCTCGCTGGGTCAGGGCCGTCACCTTGTAGGTCACTTCGGTGTCGGTATTGTCTACCGGGCGACGGTTGATCTGGTTGACCAGCGGTCGCAGCAGGGTGTTGGCGGCCAGCACGAACAGGGCGCCCAGAATGGCCTCCATGGCTAACCCGGCGCCACAGGCGGCGCCGACCGCTGCTACGCCCCAGAGGGTGGCGGCGGTGTTGATGCCGCGGATATTGCCCGACTCGCGCATGATGACGCCGGCGCCGAGAAAGCCGATGCCGGAGACGATATAGGCCACCACATGGACCACGTTGTAGTTGCCGCCGTGCAGGTCATAGATGCGCTGGGCCAGACTGACGAACAGGGCGGCCCCTACGGCGACCAGCACGTTGGTGCGAAGGCCCGCGGTACGTTGGCGGTACTGGCGTTCCAGCCCGACCAGACTGCCGAGCACAAAGGCGAGCAAGAGGCTGGCCAGGGTGTCGAGCAGGGAGATCATGTCAATTTGTTGCCACATCTTCATGGCGTACTCCTTCCGATAAGTGCTGGCTTGGCGCAATCCATGATGAAACGCCGGGAGGCGGATGGATCAGGGGATGATTGCGCGGATGGCCAGCAGAAAAACAAAAACGCGGCGTCCCGGGGCGCGAGCATCATCAGATGCCCTGACGCTCGGAGAGGACGCAACAAGCAGGGCCAGCGTGGCTGGCCCCTTTCACTGTGGTTAACGCAGATGAGCGGTCAGTTGAGCTCGGGATCGCAGTCGATGCGCGGGCGCAGTTGCCAGCGCACCGGATGTGCCACCCCGACCTGATGAACAAACTGCACCAGATAGCGGCGCTGGGGCGGGGTGCACTGCAGGTTGAGCACCAGCTCTCGCCCGCCGCCGCGACCCGGCTTCATCGATTGCATCGGTTGCAGCCCAGCCGGTTGCAACGTGTGGTTCACCATATCCAGCACCTGCTCCATATCGGCGCGATCCTCACAGCGGATCTGCAGCCTATAGTGGTGCTGACGCTGTTTGCCGCCCAGCCAGCGTGGCAGCATGCCACGGCCGAGCCGGCTCAACAGGGGGTGAGCCCGGGTAGCAACAGAACCTGTTGCGACCGCGCGATCCGCAGCCGGTTTGATTGAGATAAAACGCATAGCAGCCTCCTTGTGGGAAGCAGAAACTATGCAGGCATGGCGACCGTGGCGGTTGGCCACTGGTTGCCAGACGTCAAGTGTAAAAAGGGAGAAGAGGGGAGTGGATTTCCGCTTCTCGCAGGGTTGCGAGTTGCGGCAGAGAAAGACCTGCGGCTAGCTCGCAACCTTGGTACCGACGATGAGGGTCGGTCTACAACTGTCACTTGATGAGTTGCCCACTGATGGTCTCCGCTATTGATAAGAGGCTCGAATGATAGCCGAGGCGGCGGGCAGGGTAAACCCCGCGCTGCCCGCAGCAACATCTTGAAACATAATCGAAAGCCCCGTTTTTGCCGCGCAGGGCCGCCAAAAGCAGACCCGGCGAGGGCCGGGTCTGCGGGGTCATTCGGTCTTGTCGATACCGAGGTATTTGAGCATCAGTTTCTCGTAGATGGGCTCGGTATCCCCCACCTGCATCTTGTGCAGGAAGTACTTCTCGAAGGCGATCTTGGCCAGATGGACCCACTTTCCTTTCTTGAACCAGGCGACGTTGCGCGGCGGGATCTGCGGCATGGCGACGAAGGCGGCGCCTGTGTCTCCCATGTCTGCCAGACAGATGGCATTCCACACTGCCTTGGTCACCGGCGGCTGGCCGCTGAGCTCCGCCTTGATGTTGTGGCTCAGGGTGCGCACCATCGCCTCAATCATATAGCCGGTCTTGGGCACCCCGGTTGGTACCGGCGTCTTGTGCGGCGGGGCAATGGCGATGCAGACCCCGGCGGCGTAAATCTGCGGGAAGGTGGGGTTGCGCTGGTGTTCGTCGACGATGACAAAGCCGCGGGGATTGACCAGCCCCTCGATGCTCCGCAGCGGCGCAATGCCGACAAAGGCGGGCAGCATCATGGCGTGTTTGTAGGGCAGAGTGTGGGTGCGCTTGATGTTGCCCTCATCGTCCAGCTCCTCCACCGTCATCTGGCCATCTTGCGCCGCCACGGTGCGGGCATTGCAGATCCACTGCACATCGCGCATCCGCAGTTCGCTCTCCAGCATCCCCTTGGAGTCACCTACGCCGTTGAGACCCAGATGGCCGATGTAGGGCTCGCTGGTGACAAAGGTCATGGGCACATTTTTTCTCACCTTCTTGTCGCGCAGGTGGCGATCGAGGATGAATGCGTACTCGTAGGCGGGACCGAAGCAGGAGGCGCCCGGCATGGCGCCGACAATCACAGGGCCGGGCTCATCGACCAGGGCACTGACACTGTGGCGGCACTCTTCGGCGTGGGAGAGGGTACAGACGCTGGTGGTGCCACCGGATTCGGGGCCAGCCCCCGTCACCTCGTCAAAGGCGAGGGCCGGGCCGGTGCAGATCGCCAGAAAGTCGTAACGCAGGGTCTGGCCATCGGAGAGGGTGAGCTGCTGCGCCGCCGGTTGCAGCTCGGTCAGGGCGGCATGGATAAAGCGGATCCCCTTTTTCTTCACATGGGGTTCGATGGGGATCGAGGTCTCCTTGCGCTCCCGCCACTGGACGGCAATCCAGGGGTTGGAGGGGGTAAATTCAAAGTCCGGCTTGTCATTGATGAGGATCACCTCATGCTGCTTGCCCAGTTCGGCCTTGAGTTCGTAGGCGGCAGACATGCCTCCGAGACCCGCGCCGATGACGATTACCGTTGCCATGTTCAGCCTCCTGCGTTTATTACACGCTCATGTGAGCCGGGTCATCCGACCCGTTTATTTAAATCCTATCCGTTTGAGGATCATCGCTGCCGGACAGAAACCGGTGAATGCGCTCTGGATCAGGTTGACCCCGACAAAGGCACTCAACCAGACAAAGCCCGGATGAACCCAGGTGGTAAGGATCAGCGAGAGCAGCAATATGCAACCCGCGACGATTCTGACTCCGTTATCTACTGTCATGGTCCTTCTCCTTATCTACTTTAGATATTGCTAATTTAGTGTTGTTTTATACAATAGAACAAATATCAGCAATTGCTAATTTACTCTTATGAGCCAATTCGACGAGATGAACAGACATGCGACCGCCGCCGCCTCCCTGCTCAAGGCGTTGGCTCATCCCGAACGCCTGATGGTGCTCTGCCAGCTGGTGGAGGGGGAGAAGGGCGTCGGGGAGCTGCTGGCCCATAGCCAACTCGGGCAGTCGGCCTTCTCCCAGCAACTCTCGGTATTGAAGCGCTACGGCCTGATCCGTTCGCGCAAGGTCTCCCAGCAGATCTACTACTCGCTGGTGAGCGAGGCGGCAGCTGATGTGCTGGGGGCGCTGCAAACCCATTTTTGTCACTCAGAAAATAAGGAATCTTGATGATGGAAAGCCAATGGCTGCTCTCTTTGGGCGGTGGCATGCTGGCGGGGCTGTCGGCCCTGATCCTGATGTTGTTCAACGGCCGGGTGGCCGGGATCAGCGGCATTCTGGCCGGTGCGCTGCAACACCGTGCGCCGTGGCGGGTGCTATTTCTGCTGGGGCTCGGGGCGGGCGCCTGGTTGGCGCTGACTCTGGGTTGGGCCAGTATGCCTGCATTCACCACGCTGCCCGGCTGGCCCGTTGTGCTACTGGCCGGTCTGCTGGTCGGGGTCGGTACCCGTCTTGGCAATGGCTGCACCAGCGGCCACGGCATCTGTGGCATGGGGCGGCTCTCCCTGCGCTCCATCGTCGCTACCCTGACCTTTATGGCGGCGGGCTTTATCACCGTCTTCGTTACTCATCATCTGTTGTAAGAGGCTGTTCGCCATGAAGTTGCTGACAAGTTTGTTTGCGGGTGTGTTGTTCGGACTGGGGATGGCCATCTCCGGCATGGTGGATCCCGCCCGGGTCACCGGATTTCTCGATCTGGCCGGGGCCTGGGATCCCAGCCTCGCCTTCGTGATGGGAGGGGCCCTGCTGGTCTTTATGCCGGGTTATTTTCTGCTGGTGAAACCCCGTCGCCAGAGTGTGCTGGGGGATCCCATCGCAGCCGTACCAGCCCCTCGGCTGGAGCGCCGGCTGATCGGCGGGGCGGCGCTGTTTGGCATCGGCTGGGGATTGGTGGGTATCTGCCCGGGGCCTGCTCTGAGTCTCATTTCCAGCGGGCAGCCCATGATAATGTTGTTTATAGCGGCCATGGTGGCCGGGATCTTGCTGTTTGACAGAGGGCTGGCCAGGGTGCTGGCCAAGGCGCCAGTTCGGGGAGTGGATAAGGTGCGCCAGTCCCATACCGCCTGATCCCGTGAAGTGACAGATTACGCCAGGGAAGGAGAGTAATGATGGAAAAGATCCGGTTGCTGGGGATCACCTTGTTGGTGATGACATCGCAGGCCATGACATCCCCCCGGGCCTTTGCCGCGGACGGGGAGCCAGAGCCCTTGTTGACAGTGGCGCCACAGGCGGTGACCGACTGGCTGACGCTGGATGGCACCGTCAGTGCCATCAATCAGGGGACGGTGGCGGCCCAGACCAGCGGCCGGGTCTCCCGTATGCTGGTGGATGTGAACGATCAGGTGCAGGCGGGGCAGCCGCTGCTGGAGATCAGCGGCAAGGAGCAGTTTGCCGCCGTCACGGGTGCCGAGGCGCGGCTGGCGCGGGCGCAGGCTCAGCAAGTGGAAGCCGAGCGCCAGCTTGCCCGCTTTCAGGCGCTGATTGCCAAGGGGGTGATCACCCGCGCCCAGCTCGACAATGCCCAGGCGACTGATCGCGCCGCCCGCGCCGAGGTGAACGCTGCCGATGCAGCTCTCACTCAGGCCCGCGAGGCCTACGGTTATACCCGCATTCTGGCTCCCTACGCCGGAGTGGTGACCAAACGGCTGGTGGAGTTGGGGGAGACTGTCGCCCCCGGTACCCCGCTGCTCTCCGGCTTCTCTCTAGACACACTGCGGGTGGAGGTGGAGTTGCCCCAATCCGCCCTTTCGCTGGCTCGTGAGCCTGCGGATGTGCAGGTGCTGCTGCCGGATGGCAAGTCTGTTACCCCGGTCAAACTGACCCGCTTCAACTATGCCGACAGCCAGAGCCACGCCTTCAAGTTGCGCCTCGACTTGCCGCCGCAAACTGCCGGGGTATTGCCCGGCATGTGGCTCAAGGTGCAGCTCAAGCAGGGTGAGCGTCAGGTGTTGCAGGTGCCGGATCGCGCCCTGCTGCGGCAAGGGGAGTTCAACGGCGTCTATCTGCAGCAGCCCGCTGGCTGGGCCCTGACGCCGGTGCGGGTCGGCCATTGCGTCGAGGGACAGTGCGAGATCCTGGCCGGGCTGCAAGCCGGTGACAAGCTGGCCCCCGATGCCTGGGCGCAGCAGCAGGAGGTGGCCCATGAGTAGCGAGCTGAACGGCAACAAGGAGAGGCTGGGGCCTGCCGGTCGGCTGGCTGCGCTGTTTCAGGGCTCGGCCATCACCCCGCTGCTGGCGCTGGTGGGGCTGTTGCTCGGTCTGTTTGCAGTGCTGGTGACCCCCAAGGAGGAGGAGCCGCAGATCGATGTCACCTTCGCCGATGTCTATATTCCCTTCCCGGGAGCCACTCCGGCTGAAGTGGCCTCTCTCGTTACCACCCCAGCCGAGCAGGTGGTCTCTCAGATAAAGGGTATTGATACCCTTTACTCTTTTTCCCAACCTGATGGCGCCCTGCTGGTGGTGGTGTTCAAGGTGGGGGTGAGCCGCGAGCAGGCCATCGTCGATCTCAACAACCAGCTCGACTCCAACCGCGATTGGTTGCCACAGGGGATCGGAGTCGGTCAGCCGCTGGTGAAACCCCGGGGGATCGATGATGTCCCTATCGTCAGTTTGACCTTATGGAGCAAAGAGGGGAGCAAGCAACTGGGGGCTCCCGAGTTGACCCAGGTCGCCCATGAGCTGGAGACCGAACTCAAGCGCATTCCCGGTACCCGCGATATTTACACGCTGGGCAGCCAGAGCGCCGTGTTGCGGGTGATGCCGGATCCGGCGGCCCTCAGCGCCCACGGCATCAGCTGGGGTGAGCTGAGCCAGCGACTTGCGGCCGCCAATCAGGTGGGCCCGACACAGGCCATCGAGCAAGATAACCGGGAGATCAAGGTGCAGGTCGGGCAGTTCCTGCAAAACGATCAGCAGGCCCGCGAGCTGGTAGTGGGGCTGCACGACGGCAAGCCGGTCTATCTGGGGGAGGTGGCCAGGGTCTCTCTGGGTCAGGAGACCCCGACCAAGCGCAGCTGGATGGGGATGGGGCAAGCCAGTTATCCGGCGGTGACCCTGGCCATCGGCAAGCAGCCGGGCCAGAACGCGGTCGATGTGGCCAAGCGGGTGGAGGCGCGGGTCGAGAGTTTGCAGAACCGGCTTATCCCGGCAGGAGTCGAGGTGACGGTGACCCGGGACTACGGCGTCACCGCCGAGACCAAATCCAACACCCTGATCGGCAAGCTGATTTTTGCCACCACGGCGGTGGTGCTGCTGGTACTGGTGAGCATGGGTTGGCGCGAGGCGCTGGTAGTTGGCGTTGCCATCGTCATCACCCTGGCGCTGACCCTGTTTGCCAGCTGGGCCTGGGGCTTTACCCTCAACCGGGTGTCGCTGTTTGCGCTGATCTTCTCCATCGGCATTCTGGTGGATGACGCTATCGTGGTGGTGGAGAACATCCACCGCCATCGCGGTTTGGGCAAGGGGTCGCTCAAGGAGCTTATTCCGGGGGCGGTGGACGAGGTGGGGGGGCCGACCATACTGGCGACCCTGACCGTCATCGCGGCCCTGTTGCCGATGGCCTTTGTCAGCGGCCTGATGGGCCCTTACATGAGCCCCATCCCCATCAATGCCAGCATGGGGATGCTTATCTCCCTGCTGGTGGCCTTCATCTTCTCACCCTGGCTGGCGAGCCATTTGCTCAAGGGGGAGGTGCACGGTGCCCACGGCGAGGCCAAGGCGGGTCTTTTTCACCGGCTGATGACCCCTTTCCTGATCGGTGATGGCGCCAAGCGCGCCAGACGCAAACTCTGGCTGGTGGTGTTGCTGCTGGTCGGGGCCGCCACCGCCATGCCGGTGGTGCAGTGGGTGGTGCTCAAGATGCTTCCCTTTGACAACAAGTCGGAATTTCAGCTGGTGCTCGATATGCCGGAGGGGGCGACCCTGGAGCAGACCGAGCGCACCCTGCTGGCGGTCGGGAGGGAGCTTGCCAAGGTGGAGGAGGTGAAGGATTACCAGGTCTACGCCGGCACCGCAGCCCCCATCAATTTCAACGGCCTGGTGCGCCACTACTTTATCCGCAGCGGCGCCAACGTGGGGGATATTCAGGTCAATCTGGTGGACAAGCATGAACGGGATCGCAGCAGTCACCAGATTGCCCAGTCGGTTCGGGAGCCGCTGCAGGCCATCGCCAGTGCGGCAGGGGGCAACCTGAAAGTCGTTGAGGTGCCGCCCGGCCCGCCGGTCTGGTCCCCCATCGTTGCCGAGATCTATGGCCCGACTCAGGCCGCCCGCGAAGCGGCCGCTCGCGCTGTACAGGCCCGTTTTGTAGCCACGGCGGATCTGGTGGATGTGGATATCTATCTGACTGACCCGCAGCCCAAGTGGCGGCTGGTGGTGGATCGCAGCAAGGCGGCCCTGCTCGGGGTCGATCTCGGCGATCTGGTGAACACCCTCAATGGCGGGGTGGGTTATCAGGATGCCAGCTGGTTGCAGGGACACGGCGCCAAGTATCCGGTGCCGATCCGCATCGAACTGGCTCCCGGTGACAAACGGGATCTGGCGGGCGTACTGGCCCTCAAGGTGCGCAGCCAGAGTGGCCAGCTGGTGCGGGTCTCCGAGCTGGTGAGTCGCCGTGATGAGGTGGCCCCCAGCTATATCATGCACAAGAACATGCAGCCCATGGTGATGGTGGTGGCCGACATGGGTGGCCATACCGACAGCCCGCTCTACGGCATGTTTGCCGCCGGTGCTGATATCGACCTGCCCCAATATTACGTGCAGCAGCCCGACAAACTGGGGGAGGTGGCGCTGTTGTGGGACGGTGAGTGGAAGATCACCTACGAGACCTTCCGCGACATGGGTATCGCCTACGGGGTGGGGATGATCCTCATCTACCTGCTGGTGGTGGCCCAGTTCCGCTCCTATCTGGTGCCGCTCATCATCATGGCCCCCATTCCGCTCACCATCATAGGGGTGATGCCGGGCCACGCCCTGTTGGGAGCCCAGTTTACCGCTACCTCGATGATCGGGATGATCGCCCTGGCCGGGATCATCGTACGCAACAGCATCCTGCTGGTGGACTTTATCGAGCAGCAGCGCAGCGCCGGAGTGGCGTTCGAGCAGGCGGTGATCGAAGCGGCGCAGGTACGGGCCAAACCCATCATGCTGACGGCGCTGGCGGCGATGATCGGGGCTCTGTTTATCCTTGATGATCCCATCTTCAACGGACTGGCCATCAGCCTGATTTTCGGGATCCTGGTCTCCACTTTGCTCACCCTGGTGGTGATACCCTTGCTCTATTATGCCCTGCTCTCCCGACGCACATGACGGGAGTCACTAGCGAAAGGATGCGCGATGAAGAGAGGTTGGTTGTGGTGGGGAAGTGGCGTTGTGGTGGCGGTGGCTGCTGTGGCATGGTGGTGGCGACCGCAGCCGACGCCGATCAGGCTGGCTGAGGTCGGGCGGGGGGATGTGCTGGTCACCGTGGTCAACACCCGGGCTGGCACCATCAAGTCGTGTCAGCGGGCCGGACTCAGTCTGCCCGGTGGCGGCGTGGTGGAGCAGATCGCCGTCAAGGCTGGGGAGCGGGTGGCGCAGGGAGATCTGCTGCTGACCCTCTGGAGTGACGACATTCACGCCGATCTTGCCCGTGCCCGTGCCCAGCAGGCCCTTGGCAAGACCCAGCGCGAGGAGCGTTGCAGCGAGGCGGCCTACTACGAGCGGGAGGCCAACCGGCTGGCCACCTTGCTGGCCAAAAATCTCACCTCCCGCACCCTCGCCGAGCAGGCCCAGAATCTGGCCGATACCCGCCGCTATGTCTGTCAGGCATCCCGTCAGCAGGAGCGGGTCGACGAGGCGCAGGTCGCCCAGGTGGAGGCTCGCTTGAGCGAGCGTCGTCTGCTGGCGCCGTTTGCCGGCGTGGTGGCGGAGGTCAACAGCAAGCTGGGCGAATACATGACCCCCTCACCGCCCGGAGTGGCCATGCCCCCGGTTATCGATCTCATCGACGATCGCTGTCTGTATGTCTCTGCCCCCATCGATGAGGTGGATGCCGCCCGCCTCAAGGTGGGCCAGTCTGCCCGGGTACTGCTCGATGCCATGCCTGGGCGCGATTTTGCCGCCACCGTCACCCGTATCGCCCCCTATGTGAAGGAGCTGGAGAAGCAGGCCCGCACCGTGGAGGTGGAGGCGGCGCTCACTGCCCTGCCCACCGATGTGCCCCTGCTTATCGGCTACAGCGCTGACCTCGAAGTCGAAGTGACCCGCGCCACCGATGTGCTGCGGGTAGCGGCCAGCAGCCGGGCCGACGATGGCAGCGTGCTGCGGCTGGAAGGGGATAAGCTGGTGCGGGTGGTACCCCGCTGGGGTGTGGAGAACTGGAACTGGATTGAGGTGGCCGAGGGGCTCGCCGCCGGTGATCGGCTGGCAGCTCAGCCCGGACAGATTGTCGGGGAGGGCCCTTTCAGCGCCGCCACGGAGCAGACGGATGAGTGATCTCATTCGCCTTGATGCCGTCAGCCGTCGTTTCACTTTGGGGGGGAGCGAAGTGGCTGCCCTCGACCGCGTCTCCCTGCGGGTTGCCGAGGGGGAGTATCTGGCGGTGATGGGCCCCTCGGGCTCCGGCAAATCGACCCTGCTCAATGTGCTGGGGCTGCTGGATCGGCCCGATGAGGGGCGTTACTGGCTGGGAGGGGAGGATACCGCCACTCTGTCAGAGCCGGCGCTAGCCCAGCTGCGCGGCCATCGCATCGGCTTCGTGTTCCAGTCGTTTCACCTTATCTCCCGCCTCACCGCCCGTGAAAACGTCGAGCTGCCGCTGATGTTGTGCGGGATCGCCCCCGCCGAGCGCCATCGCCGAAGCCAGCAGTTGCTGGGGGAGCTGGGGCTGGAGAACCGGGCCGGGCACCGCCCCGCCGAGCTCTCCGGCGGTCAGCGTCAGCGGGTAGCCATCGCCCGTGCCATGGCGATGGCGCCGCGGCTAATCCTGGCCGACGAACCCACCGGCAATCTCGACTCCCGCTCCGGGGAGGAGGTGATTACCCTGCTGGAGGGGCTCAACCGGGAGCAGGGGATCACGCTGGTGGTGGTGACTCACGACCCGCGCCTCGGTGAGCGGGCGGGCAGGCGGATCCTGATGAACGATGGCCGCATCAACATTGATAGCGGCGGTGGCTGAATGCGGCGGCCCGATGTGATCCGCTTTGCCGCCGTGGCCTTGCTGCGTCAGCGTTCACGGGCGCTGGTCTTGATCCTGGCGGTGAGTCTGAGCGTCACCTCGGTGCTGCTGCTCACCGCGCTGGGGGAGGGGGCGAGGCGCTATGTGGCCGACCAGTTCAGCTCCCTTGGCAAGGATCTGCTGGTAATGTTCCCGGGCCGCAAGGAGACCACCGGCGGGCTGCCGCCGGTCACCGGCAACAGTCTGCGGCAGATCACACTCGATGACATGCACTACCTTGGCCAGCATCAGCCAAACGTGCGGCTGGTGCCGCTGGTGATGGGCTTTGCCGAGGCCAAGCAGGGGGCGCGGCTGCGCCAGACTATGCTGCTTGGCAGCAGCAACGGGCTACGCGATACCCACGGGCTGGAACTGCTCTCCGGCCGCTGGCTGCCAGGGGATGCCGCAGAGGATCGACCGGCCGTCCTGCTCGGGGCCAAGGTGGCCCGTGAGCTGTTCGGTCAGGCCGATCCGGTCGGTCAGTGGCTGCGTTTTGACAATCGCCGCTTTCGGGTGGTGGGGGTCTTCACCAGCCAGAGCAGCAATCTGGGGATGGATATGGCCGAGGCGGCGCTGATCCCGGTGGGTAGCGCCATGCGGCTGTTCAACACCGAGGGGCTGTTTCGGCTGCTGATCCAGCCGCTGGCGGGACAAGCAGTGCCCCCGCTGGTCAAGCGACTGGAGCAGCTGATGCAGGCGCGCCACGGGGTGCTCGATGTAACCGTGGTGCGCCGTGACGCCATGCTGGCCACCTTCTCCACCATTCTCTCGACCCTCACCCTGGCAGTTGCCGGCATCGGCGCCATCAGCCTGCTGGTCTCCGGCATCATGATGATGAATCTGGCGCTGATCAGCACCCGCCAGCGCACCGGCGAGATCGGCCTGCTCAAGGCGCTGGGTGCCGATAGTCGCCAGATCCGCCAGCTGTTTTTGTGGGAGGCGCTGCTGCTGAGCGGCAGTGGCGCGCTGTTTGGCACTGTGTTGGGCTATGCCCTGGTTGGCCTCGCCGGAGTGATTTGGCCCGGATTTCCGGCGGCAGTCCCTCTGCTCGCTACTTTCTGCACCATACCGGCGGCCCTGCTGACTGGACTGTTTTTTAGCTGGCTGCCCGCCTCCCGGGCCGCAAGGCAAGATCCGGTCAGCAGCCTGCGCAGCGGGCAATGGAGCGGTGGCTGATGCGCGCAGCTGATCTGCTGTTCTGGCTCTGGCGCGCCTTGTTGGCGGGGCGCAGCCGCAGTCTGCTGTCGGCGCTCGGCATCGCCATCGGGATCGCCTCGGTGACCCTGCTCACCGGCATCGGCGAGGGGCTCAGGCTCTATCTGCTCGACAGCTTCTCCCAATTTGGCACCCGGCTGATCGCCGTGACCCCGGGCAAGACAGAGACCGCCGGCGGCCCGCCCGGCATCCTCTCCAGCAGCCGTCCCCTGCTGCTGGAGGATGCCGATGCCCTAGCCAGATTGGCAGGGGTAGAGGCGGCGCTCCCTGTGGTGCAGGGGCAAGGGGAGGTGCGCAGCCGCGGATTGACCCGCAGCACTGCCATTCTGGGCACCGGTTCGGCGGCGCTCTCCGGCTGGCGACTCACCCTGGTGCAGGGACGTTTTCTGCCCGCGGACGACAGTGCCATGCCCCGCGCCTATGCGGTGCTGGGGGCCAAGGTGGCGGCTGAGTTGTTTCCCGGCGGAGATGCGCCGGGCAGTCTGCTGCGGGCCGGTGATCGCCGTTTTCGGGTGGCCGGCGTGCTGGCGCCCAAGGGGCAATTTCTCGGCTTTGATCTGGATGACATGATCTATCTGCCCGCCGCTCACGCCCAGGCGCTGTTCAACAAGGAGGGGCTGCAGGAGATCGACGTCATCTATCGCGCCGGACAGACGGAGGCCGATATCACCGCCCAGATCCGGCGGGTGCTGATCGCCCGCCACGGCGCCGAGGACTTCACCCTCACCTCCCAGCAGGACATGCTGACCAGCCTCGACAAGATCCTCTCCATCATCAAGCTGGCGGTTGGCGGGCTCGGCATTATCTCGCTGCTGATCGGGGCGGTCGGCATCTTCAGCATCATGAGCATCGCCCAGCAGGAGCGGATCCCTGAAGTGGGCTTGCTGATGGCGTTGGGTTGCCCACGGCGGCGCATTCTATTGTTGTTCCTGCTCGAAGCCGTGGTGTTGGCGCTGCTGGGCGGGGCCATGGGACTGGCCCTGCTCGGGGGGCTCAAGCTACTGCTCACCCTGCTGGCGGCCGGCTTGCCGCTCACCCTCCATCCTCTCTATCTGCTGCTGGCGCTCGGTTGCAGCGCTCTGGTGGGTCTGCTGGCCGGGGTCGCTCCTGCACTGCGGGCAGTGCGTCTCGACCCCGTGGTGGCCCTGCGCGGTGACTAGGTCGCCCCTTTCGCAAGAGGCGCATTACGCTCGGGTCTGAGCAGAGGGGGACTAGGCGACCACCTCCGCAACCGACAGGCTGCGCTCAGATCTGAACAGGGGGAAGTAGCGGCGATCCGCCTGACTCATGTGGCCGACTACCAGCTCCTGAATGATGAAGTTGAGCAGCTCGTCGTTGCCCAATGTCCCCGCTTTGGCGGCGTGCAGCAGTTGGCTCGCTTTGTTGAGCAGGCGCTGGTGATCCTGACGGTGGCTGACGAGTTCCCGATAGTCTATCTCCGCCAGCATCTGCTCTTCAAAGGCGAAGTGGTGACGAGCCATGTCGAACAGGCTCTCCAGACTCTCCAGAAATGGGGCCGGATCCTCGTGCTGATCTTTCATCCGCTCCAGCAGCCGGTTGGTCAGCACGAAGAGCTGGCGATGCTCGGCATCGATGCGCGGGTGACCGCACTCGTGGCCGGGTTGCCACAGCAGGGCGCCCTGCTCGGGATCAAGGCCTTCGGTATAGAGGCAGACCCGGCCGCGGCCGCGATTCTTCGCCTGATACATGGCCTGATCGGCGTGGTGCATCAGGGTCTTGGCATCCTCCCCGTGCTCGGGGTAGAGCGCCAGCCCGATACTGCTGGAGATGAGCAGCTCCTGCCCCTCCAGCTGGAACGAATGGCGCAGCTGCTGGTGCAGCTTGTCGGCTACTGCCAGCACTTCGTCGCCGGTCTCCGGCAGCAAGATAACGAACTCGTCGCCCCCCAGCCGTGCCACCAGATCCTGTTTGCGCACGCAGTGGCTCATCCGCTCGGCCACCATATTGAGCAGAATATCCCCGGTCTCATGACCGAAGGTGTCGTTGATCGGCTTGAAGTGATCGAGATCGATAAACATCAATGCCAGCGGACGGGGCGTCTCCTGCTCCATCAGCTCCTTGAGCCGTTGCTGCAGCAAGCGGCGATTGGGCAGCCCGGTGAGGGGGTCGTAGAAGGCGAGGCGGCGCATCATCTCCTCTCGCGCTGCCCGCTCGGTGATATCCCGGGTGACCCCGAGGATCGCCTCCGGCTGGGCATTGTGGTTGCCATGGAGGGTGATGATGGTTTCGGTCGCCACCAGATGGCCATCCTTGTGGCGCAGCTGGGTGCGAATGACCCGGCGAGTCTGGTCATGCTCCCCCCGCTGCCAGGCCTCCAGGGTGGCGGAGATCTCCTCGCGCAGCAGTTGCCTTGAGGCATCCGGCAGCAGCTGTTTGAGGGGCAGGGCAAACAACTCGGGGGCTTCGTAGCCGCTCAGAGGGGCGATGGCCGGGCTGACATAGCGAAAGCGCAAGCTGGCGGCATCCATGGTCCAGATCACATCGGCGCTGTTCTCCGCCACGAAGCGATAGTGCTGCTCGCTCTGGGCCAGTTCACGGGTCAGCCGCTGGCGATCCCGCGCCTCCTCACGCAGGCGCAGATAGAGGTGCAAGAAGATGCCGAGCAGGGTCATCAGGGTAAAGGTGATGAGCATGGCCACCGCCACGCTCTTGTCGAGCAGTTGCCGTTGCTGGCGCAGCCGCTCCTGCGCCGGGTCGTAGATAAAGCGGTCGAGGTTGGGCAATACCGTGAGCATGCCCGCCTCCAGATAGGTTTTGGCGATCTGTAGCCAGCGCTCCTGCTGCATGTAGCCAGGTTCGATCAGATCTGGCTGCATCAGCTCTCTGGTTTCGCGAGCCTCGAACTCCAGCTGTTCACGGCCAGCCCCGGTCGGGTACTGCTCCATGATCAGGTTGATCATCTCTTCGGGGTGGTCCATCGCATAGCGCCACCCCTTGAGGCTGGCCTGCTGGAAGGCGTAGACCCGATCCTGTCGGGTGATCAGCTCCCGCTCGGAGGTAAACAGGTTGTCGCCGTAGAAGTCGAAGTCGATGGTGCGCGGACTGAAGACCCGATAGGGGATCCCTTTTTGTTGCAGATAGAAGGGCTCGGTAGTGCTGTAGGCGCTGATGGCATCCACCTTGCCCGCCAGCAGTGCCTCTATCCCCTGTTTGTAGGGAAGGGTGACCCAGTCGCGGCTGCGGGTATGGTGGGAAAGGTAGGTCAGCAGCTCGTTGGAGCCAGGCTCCAGCATCAGTCGCTTGTTGGCCAGATCGGCCGGGTTGCGAATATCTGGCCTATCCAGCGTGAGCAGAACCAGCGGCGAGTGCTGCAGCAGGGCGGCGAGCACCACCACCGGGCGACCGGCAGCCCGATCCAGCAGCAGGTCACTGCCGCTGATGCCAAACTGGGACTTTCCCGAGATCACCTCGCTGACCACATCGGTGCGGGAGTCCGCTTCGCGCAGGGTGACATGCAGACCGGCCTCCCGATAAAACCCTTTGGCGATGGCCGCGTAGTAACCGGCAAACTGGAACTGGTGTTGCCACGGCAACTGGACGATGACCTGCTCGCCGGCTCGCACGGGGGAAGAGGTCAGGGTCGCGATGACCATACCGACCAGCATTGGCAGAAACCAGCTGAGGGGCTGGCGGGGGGCTGCGTTCTCCGTCATACAACGTTTCTCTCGGGAGCGGTGTCTAGGCTAGATTCAAGCAATTTTGTGTCACCTGCAAGGGGAGAAAAGGCGTTTGCAATGGGGTATAGGGGGGTTGGGAAGTCATTTTTGTGTCGTTCATCACACGGGATGGATACATGCCGTTTTTTTGCAAGTTATGTGACCAATAAGAGAGTCATATGGCCTATCGAAGTGGTCGCATTCTAGCCACTTTTTCCCGTTTTTATCGTTGTCATTGTGGCTTGACTGCATTTTTTCCGTGGTTGCACGTCAAGCTGTGTCGTTATATCAATAGATACTTTTATAGGGCAGTCAGGTGTGACGCAAATGTATCGCGGCTGCTGCGCACCGGTTAATGTGCAACGGCTCAGTGATGGTACCCCGTCAGTGTTATCATGCTGCCCCCAGTTCCGGATAAGGTCTTTTTATGTCCCGCTTGCGTCTGCTTCTCTCCGACTCTCACGATCCCCTGTTCAATCTGGCCGTTGAGGAGTGCATCTTCCGCCAGATGGACCCCGGTCAGCGGGTGCTGTTCCTCTGGCGCAACGCCAATACCGTGGTGATCGGCCGAGCCCAGAACCCGTGGAAGGAGTGCAATACCCGCCGGATGGAAGAGGACGGGGTGACCCTGGCGCGTCGCAGCAGCGGTGGCGGCGCCGTGTTCCACGACCTTGGCAACAGCTGCTTCACCTTCATGGCGGGCAAGCCGGAGTATGACAAGAGCGTCTCCACCGCCATCGTGCTGGACGGGCTCAAGCGATTGGGGATCGAGGCGTTTGCCTCCGGTCGCAACGATCTGCTGGTGGCCACCCCTGACGGGGAGCGCAAGGTATCGGGGTCGGCCTATCGGGAGACTTTGGATCGCGGGTTCCACCACGGCACCCTGCTGCTGGATGCCGATCTCGGCCGCCTTGCCAACTACCTCAACCCCGACCCCAAGAAGCTGGCGGCCAAGGGGATCACCTCGGTGCGCAGCCGGGTGGCCAATCTGTGCGAACTGTTGCCAGGGATCGGTCATCAACAGGTGAGCGAGGCGCTGGTCGAGGCCTTCTTCCACCATTACGGCGCGCGAGTTGAGCCCGAGCATATCTCCCCCGAGCAGATGCCGGATCTGCCGGGCTTTGCCGAGACCTTCGCCCGCCAGCGCAGCTGGGAGTGGAACTATGGCCATGCCCCGGCCTTCAGCCATCTGCTGGAGGAGCGGTTCAGCTGGGGCGGGGTGGAGTTGCACTTTGATGTGGAGAAAGGGGTCATCACCCGGGCGCAGCTCTTTAGCGATACTCTGGAGCCGGCCCCGTTTGATCTGCTGGCGGCCGAACTGGCGGGTTGCGGCTATCGACCGGAGGCTGTCGCCGCGCGCCTGCAGCCCTGGCTGGCGGCCTTTCCGCATCAGCAGAGCGAGCTGGCGGAGTTTGCCGAGTGGCTGTTGACCTCCCTGCGTTGAGGGGGACGCTGCGCTGATGGTGGTCTGGTAGTGAGGGCGCTGTCAGCCAGGGTGGGAGCAAGATCACGAAATCTAAAGAGGCGCCTCAAAGGCGCCTTTTTGCCAGCCCTTGTTATGGCTGATACATGACAAAAAGTAGGGTAGGCCATTAGATATTGTCACTGTCGGCCCCGCAGGTACAGGGGTATAACGGCCGCACATTTGCTGTACTAATGGTATAAAAATGAGTGACTTAGTTTATTTGCAAGACGAAAGCGTCAATGCCGTTCACCCCGATTTCTCCGCCCGTTTCGCCACAGTCAAAGCCAACTTTTTCTCGCGCAATCCCGATCTCTGGCCCGTTTTTCGCGAACCCGGATTTGCCACCCTCAACGAATTTCGGGCCCGTGGTCTGGCGCCCGATGCCCGCCTGAACGCCTGGCCTGATGGCCGTGCCCGCCTGGCCGATCTCTGCGAGACCATGCCGGTGCCCGCCACCATGCGCACCTCGGGCGAGCCGATGGCCGAACTGCTGTTTGCCGCCGCCCTGTCGAAGGATTGGGAGAATCCCTCCAGCGTCGAGAACGTCATCACCATGTCGGCGGATCCCGCCATCTACGGCGCCCAGATGGGAATTCTGGCCAACCCCAATCTGGTCTACTCCGAATACGCCGGAGTGGCCGAGGAGCTGGAGAAGAAGGTGGTGCGCCAGATTGCCCTGCTGGCAGGCTATGACCCCGAGCGGGCCACCGGCATCTTCACCCAGGGGGGTACCTTCTGTAACCTCTACGGCTACCTGCTCGGCATTCGCAAAACCTTGCCGGAGGCCAAGCACAAGGGGCTAGGCCACTATCAGGATTACCGCATAATCAACTCCCAGGGCGGTCACTACTCCAACATTACCAACCTCTCCCTGCTCGGGGTCGACATCGAGAACAAGACCATCCGCATTCAGGTCGGCGAGAACAACGACATCGATCTCGACCACCTCGAGCGCACCCTGACCGCCTGTTTTGCCCTGAAACACGTGGTGCCGACCATCATGCTCACCATGGGCACCACCGACACCTTCGGTGTGGATCAGGTGAAACCCGTGTTCGAGCTGCGCAATCGCCTCTGCGAGCAGTTCGAGGTGGCGGTCAAACCTCACATCCACGTCGATGCCGCCATCGGCTGGTCGATGATCTTCTTCCTGGGTTACGACTTTGCCGCCAACCCGCTCGCCATCAACAGCGCCACTCTGGCGGGGATCGAGCGCAACGTGGCACGCTTTGCCGAGCTGAAATATGCCGACTCCTTTACCGTCGACTTCCAGAAGTGGGGCTATGTGCCCTACACCTCCAGTCTGGTGATGATCAAGGAGCAGGATGATCTCAAGGCGATGGAGAATGACCCGGAGAACTTCTCCTACTTCGAGCGGGACATTCAGGGCCAGACCCACTTGCAATCCACCATCGAGTGCTCCCGCGGCGCGAGCGGCCTGTTCGGTGCCTATGCGGCGCTCAACTACATGGGAGTGGAGGGGTATCGTATCGTGCTGGCCCACTGCCTGCAAAATGCCAACTACTTCCGCTTCCGGTTAAGCCAGCTCGGCAACGTCAAGCTGGTGGCGCAGGAGAATCAGGGGCCGAGCGTCGGCTTCAAGATCTACAACCCCGAGTGGGTGAGCGATCCGGAAGCCGAATTCGCCTTCGAGCTGGCCCGCTCAAGCGATCCCGCCTACAAGACGCGGTTGCAGCGCAACACTGACTATCACCGCAGCTTGTTCAAGGGGCGCGGCAAGGTGGGGCTCTACACCAACTGGGTGGAGGCGGTGGCCCACTCCGACTATGACGCCCGCGGCAAGTACTCCTATATCGCCGGAGAGAAGGCGGTCTTTATGAACCCCGCCTGCACCCGTGAGCAGATCGACACCTTTATCGACCATATTCGCGGTTGATGGATGTTGCCCTGACAGCCGAGCGCAGCCTGTGATGGCAAGAGGCGGTCAGGATACCTCGCCAACAGATAGACAAAGGGCAAGCCAATTGGCTTGCCCTGCTGTTTTTGCAGCACTGTGCGTAATCAGTGGGGAAGGCCGGGTTCAGAGGGTCAGCAACTGCTCGTTTTCGACAATTTCGCACCCGGCGGGCATTTTCGAGAGGGCGATCATAGCGCGAGCCACCTGACGGGCCTCGATGGCGCGCCAGCGGGCGAGCTTGCCCACCAGCAGTGGCCGAAACAGCGGGTAGATGGTCTGAAAGACCTGCTCGGAGAGGCGCGGTGGCTGGCGATCCCCCAGCAGCATGGCGGGCCGCACGATGGCGAGCCGTGGCCAGGATTGGGCCAGCAGGGCCTGCTCCATCTTTCCCTTGGTACGCGGATAGAGAGCCGGGGACGATGCGCTGGCCCCCATGCTCGAGACCACGATCAGCCGTTGACAACCGTGGCGGCGGGCCAGCTCGGCAAAGGCGACCACATAGTCGAGATCGACCCGGCGAAACGCCTCGGCAGAGCCCGCCTCCTTGCGGGTGGTACCAAGGGCACAGAAGGCGATATCGACCGGGCGGGAGAGGGTGACGCTGGCCAGATCATCAAAATTGACCGGCAGCCAGTGGTGTGCCTCCTTGCCCGGCTGGCGACATAGCAGGGTCAGTTCATGTTCGGCAGGCAGTTGCTGCAGCAGTTCGCGACCGATCAGGCCGCTGGCTCCGGCAATCAGGATCCGGCTCATGGGGATTCTCCCTGTGTCATTCGATGGTGTTGATGCCATGGTGGCTGCTCATCAGCATCAGGCAATTTGCGGGCAGCTGCAATGGGGAGAAATGACTCAGTGTTGTCGGGCAGGATGAATTACGCGGGGCTGGATAAAACAAAACCGGCGCGAGGCCGGTTTTGCGGGATATCAGAGCGGGGTATTGAAAGCTGCTGGCAGTGGGAAGTCACCCGTCACTGTGGTCAGCCTGTCATTGGCGAAGGTGACAGTGAGCTCTTTGCGCTCCTTGTCGCCGTGGCCCGGCTGGAATTCATAGAGGTAGTACCAGGTGTTGGGGTCAAAGCCGTCACGCAGCATGGGGGTTCCCAGTACATAGCTGACCTGCTCGCGGGTCATCCCCTGGCGCAGTTTGTCGACCTGTTTTTGTTCCACATAGTTGCCCTGGGGAATATCGATACGATAGACCAGGCTGCAACCGGAGAGGGTGAGGGCGGTCAAAGCCGCGGCAATCAGGTGTTTCATCCGCATATCGAGTTCAGATCATCCATACAGTCTTTTTGGCTCGGCAAATCATACCGACTCCCTCCACGGAAGTAAAAAGCCATTGATCCATCAGCCAATAAAAAGGGCCGCACTGCGACCCTTTCTGGCAATCCGGTGGCCTTTACATCGCCGCGCGGAAGATGGCAACGATCTCTTCGTGGCTCGCCTGTTTCGGGTTGGTTAAGCCGCAGGCATCTTTCAGGGCGTTGCTGGCCAGGGTATCGAAGTCATCGGCCTTGACGCCGAGATGCTCCAGACCGGCCGGGATCTTCACATCCAGCGCCAGCTGCTTGATGGCGGCAATGGCAGCGGCGGCGCCCTGCTCGTCGTTCATGGCGCTCACATCCACCCCCATGTAGCGGGCGACATCCTTCAGACGAGCCGCGCTCACCTGGGCGTTGAACGCCTGAACGTGGGGCAGCAGCACGGCGTTGCAGACACCGTGGGGCAGGTCGTAGAAACCGCCCAGCTGGTGGGCCATGGCGTGCACATAGCCGAGGCTTGCGTTGTTGAAGGCCATGCCGGCCAGGAACTGGGCGTAGGCCATCTGCTCGCGGGCATGCAGGTCATCGCCATGGTGAACGGCGGTGCGCAGGTGCTTGGCAATCAGCTCGATGGCCATCACGGCGCTGGCATCGGTTACCGGGGTGGCGATGGTGGAGACATAGGCTTCGATGGCGTGGGTCAGGGCATCCATACCGGTGGCGGCGGTGAGACCGGCCGGCTTGGCCAGCATCAGCTCGGGATCGTTGACCGACATCAGCGGGGTAACGTGCTTGTCGATGATGGCCATTTTCACGTGGCGCGCTTCGTCGGTGATGATGCAGAAGCGGGTCATCTCGGAGGCGGTACCGGCGGTGGTGTTGATGGCGATAAGCGGCAACTGCGGCTTGGCGGAGCGATCCACCCCTTCGTAATCCTTGATGCTGCCACCGTTGGCGGCGACCAGCGCAATGCCCTTGGCGCAGTCGTGGGGCGAGCCGCCACCCAGCGAGATGACACAATCGCAGCCGTTGGCCTTGATCATGGCCAGACCCGCTTCGACGTTGCTGGTAGTGGGGTTGGGTTTGGTCTCATCGAAAACAGCGCTTTCAATACCATGTTCAGCCAGCAGGGTGGTGAGCTTGGCGACCACGCCGATCTGGTTGAGAATTTTGTCGGTGACGATCAGCGCCTTGCGATAGCCGTAACCTTTGATATCGGCGGCAGCCTCTTGCAGACAGCCGGCACCCATCAGGTTGATAGCGGGAATATAGAACTTGAATGTAGCCATGATGGACTTCCTATAGTTAGCCATTAAGTGGTAGTTGAGAGCTAGGCTACCATCTAGAAAGGGATACAAAAGCATCTTGTTTACAACTTTACGGGGTCGATCACGAGTCGTTAATTAAGCGCTGAACCAGGCTTGACTTTCCTGCATCTGACTCGATTGGCAGAAAACGTTTGTCAATTATTTCATTGAGTTAGCAAACGTTTTGCGCAATGTTTGTCACTGTCAATGCGTGGAAGTGTGAGGCGCTTCAAGGAATTGGAAAGCGCTTTCGACCATAGTTGGCGCCTCCCCGAAGAGGGGGGTAAAGGCTTGAAAGTATCATAAAGAATCATCTTAACTTGTGCCCTGACCATGCTGGCAGGGGGCAACCAGGAGTCCAATATGTCTGATGTATTTCACTTGGGTTTGAAGAAAGCGGATCTGCAAGGCGCCACCCTGGCGATCGTCCCCGGTGACCCCGAGCGCGTGAAGCGTATCGCAGAGCTGTTGGATAACCCGGTGCACCTGGCCAGCCATCGTGAATTCACTACCTGGCGCGGCGAGATGGACGGCAAGGCCGTGATCATCTGCTCTACCGGTATCGGTGGCCCGTCCACCTCCATCGCGGTAGAAGAGCTGGCCCAGCTGGGTATTCGCACCTTCCTGCGTATCGGTACCACTGGCGCCATCCAGCCGCACCTGAACGTGGGTGACGTGATCGTGACCACCGGTTCCGTGCGCCTCGACGGTGCCAGCCTGCACTTTGCTCCGATGGAGTTCCCGGCTGTTGCCGACTTCGACTGCACCACTGCGCTGGTGAACACCGCCAAAGAGATGGGCTCCAAGCTGCACATCGGTGTGACTGCCTCCTCTGACACCTTCTACCCGGGTCAGGAGCGTTACGACACCGTATCCGGCCGCGTAGTGAGCCGTTTCCAGGGTTCCATGAAAGAGTGGCAAGCCATGGGCGTGCTGAACTATGAGATGGAGTCCGCAACCCTGCTGACCATGTGCTCCAGCCAGGGCCTGCGTGCCGGTATGGTGGCTGGCGTTATCGTCAACCGTACCCAGCAAGAGATCCCGAACGCCGAGACCATGGCGAAGACCGAATCTGATGCCATCAAGATCGTACTGGGCGCTGCCCGCAAGCTGATCTGATAGCATCACAAAGAGTGGGGGGTGGGGGCCGTTGCGAAAGCACGGCCCCTATCTTTATCCGCCGTTTGTCCCCTGTTCTTTTCCCGTCACCCCTTTCACTGATCCCGCCGCACTCGCGTTTATTACCATCTACTGACGGCCTCTACCCATTGCCTCTAAAAAGGGGCGGCACAGCGGATCTGCATCGGCTCGCTGTTTACCGGATGAGTAAAATCCAGCTCGCTGGCGTGCAACATCAGCCGCGGCGCCTGTTCGCAACCCGGTTGCAGCAGACCGCCATAGAGATCGCAGCCGAGGATGGGGTGGCCCAGCAACTGGCTGTGGATCCGCAGTTGATGAGTGCGGCCGGTCTCTGGCACCAGCCGCACCCGGGTCAGTGGCACAGCCTGATCTTGCATTAGCTGATCCAGACGCTCAATCACCTGATAGCGGGAGCGGGCGGGCTTGCCGCTGGCGGCGCAGATCTTCATCAGCGGGAAAATCGACGGATCCTTGGCGATGGGGGCGTCGATAACCCCTTCGTCGTCAATCAAATGACCGCACAGCAGGGCGCTGTAGGCTTTGCTCACCGCCCGCTGACTGAACTGCTGGCAGAGCAGGGCATTGATGGCCTTGTTTCTGGCCACCACCATGATGCCTGAAGTGCCAAAATCGAGGCGATGCACCAGGGTGCAGCCGGGGAAATCCTGCACCAGTCGATAATGAACAGAGTCGAGATTCTGCGGATTTTTGCCCGAGAGGCTCAGCAGGCCGCTTGGCTTGTTGATGAGCAGCAGGTGCTCATCTTCGAACAGGATCTCGATGGCGGCCTTGCAGGGCGGAGCAATGAAGGTATCGACGATAACGGACATAGGGGGCACGGGCAGAAAACGGGGGGCGATCATACCCGAACCGGCGCGGCTGGGCGAATGGGCGGTGCGCAGTCTCGGAAAATGAATGGGATGACGCCATGCAACCTTTTGATAATGAGCCGCGTTGAGCGGGGCGGTGTGCCGTGCAAACCGCCCAGGTCAGCAACAAGGCCCCGTTTTGTGACCCCCTCCCGAGTTCATCCGAGGCTTGCTTGTTAAGGTATGGCTCCCTGTTATGTTGTAAGGACTCATCCCATGGCACTGCCCGTTATTCTCGATTGTGATCCCGGCCACGACGACGCCATCGCCCTGATTCTGGCGCTGGCCAGCCCTGAACTTGACGTGCTGGCGGTCACCACCAGCGCGGGCAACCAGACGCCGGACAAGACCCTCAACAATGCCCTGCGCATCCTCACCCTGCTGGGACGTGACGATATTCCGGTGGCGGCGGGGGCACCGAAACCGCTGGCCCGCGAGTTGATCATCGCCGACAACGTCCATGGCGAATCGGGCCTCGATGGCCCCAAGTTGCCGGATCCCGCCTTTGCACCGCAGAGGATGACGGGGATCGAGCTGATGGCCAAATGTCTGCGCGAGAGCCTAGAACCTGTGACCCTGGTGCCGACCGGGCCGCTGACCAATATCGCCCTGCTGCTGGCGGCGCATCCCGAGCTCAAACCCAAGATTGCCCGCATCGTATTGATGGGGGGCGCCGCAGGGGCTGGCAACTGGACGCCGGCGGCGGAATTCAATATTTATGTGGACCCGGAAGCGGCCGATATGGTGTTCAAGTCGGGTATCCCCATCACCATGTGTGGCCTCGATGTGACCCATGAGGCGCAGGTGATGGATGAGGATATCGAGCGGGTGCGCGCCATCACCAATCCGGTGGCCCAGTGCGTGGCCGGGCTGCTCGACTTTTTCATGATCTACCATCGGGATCCCAAGTGGGGATTTGCTGGTGCACCGCTCCACGACCCCTGTACCATTGCCTGGTTGCTGGCTCCCGAGCTGTTCCACGGGGTCGAGTGCCGGGTCGATATCGAGACCCGGGGTGAGCATACCGTGGGGATGACGGTGGTGGATCGTTATGGTCTGACCGGCAAGCCAGCCAATGCGCTGGTATTGTTGGGGCTGGATCGTCCGGGCTTTATCGATCTGCTGGTGACGCGGCTGCGGGCGTTTGACTGAGCGCCGGTTCATTTTTGCAAGAAGGGGCGGGGAATGTGGAAGAGAGGCTTGGTGCTGCTGGCCGGGTTGCAACTGACTGGCTGTGCGACGCCATTCGAGCGGATGTGGCAGGGGCTGGCGACCTGTGAATTTACCGATCTCTATGTGGATGAGACGGGCAGGCCCGCCAATCTACAACTGGCCAACTACACCCCCTACAAGGTGAGCGACGGCTTTGCCTGGTACAAGGTGCACGAGGAGCTGCACGGCTTGCCGGTGGTCGGCTTTATCGTGCCCGCCTCCAGCTTCGAAGTGCACGCTCTCTTTGTCGATACTCCCATCGCCAATGCCCGCCGGTTGACCCACAACGCCTACGGCAGCGAGTTTGGTGACGAGCAGAAGCATGACGAGGGGTTGGCGCCCCTGCTGCTGCGCGATCCCAACAACCCCAAGCGCTCCATCATCGACTGCACCCGCGGCGAGTCAGACGGGGAGCTTGAGGATTCGGCCATGCCCGAGTAGAGCCACCTGTCACGCCATCGGCCTGAAAAAAGAGGGGCCAGCCTTGCCGGCTGGCCTCTCTTTTTTATTGTTGCTTAGCGCCCTGATCAGGGATAGCTCAGCGTCTCCTTGATAAGAGGCAGCTGGGCCTTGATCCACGCCGGATTGATGGGCCCCCAGTCGCTGATACGGTAGTGCCCCTGCAGGTGGCGAGCCCCCTCGGTCTGCTCGAAGGCGCAGCTGATATCGAGTTCGGCCAGCGCGCTCAGGGTATCTTGCGCGGTGCGGCGCGGCATGCCGGTCGCCTCCATGATGGCAGGTACCGTATCCGTGCCCTGACTGATCAGCCAGGCCACGTAGAGTCGCCGGTAAAAGCTGGTGCGGGTCTTGCTCGGCTCACTCATATCTCGTCCTCAAGACGATCGAAGTAGCGCCAGGTCGCAATGGCTGCTTTGCCCATCACCAGTGCCCAGAGGCCGAACCAGAACCAGCGGAAGAAGCTCCAGGTGGAGGCGTCAGGTTCCGTGCTCTCAATCTTGGTGACGTTGGGGAACATGGAGAACATGTTCACGCGCCAGCCGTAGGAGGTAATGATGGCCAGGCGTTTCTCGAACTCCATGGACTTGGCCTTGGCTTGGACGTCGGCGGCGTTGAACTTGAAGTAGAAGGGCCAGCCCCACTCGGTATCTTCGTTGCGGAACACCCGGATCTTCTCGCCGGGGCGCTCGGTGTAGATGTAATAGACGTCGGTGGTGGGGCCGTCAGCCGGGTTCTTCTGGCTGATGGGGCCATCCTTGTCGGTGCGCTTCACCTCGACCCCGGTGATGGTGGCGATGGTGTGCTCCGGCAGGTAGTAGTCGAGCCAGGCGGCGGAAATGAGGGCGATGAGCCCCAAGGCGATAAAAGCGGGTTTCTTGAATCTCAGGCTCATGGTGTTCTCACGTGAGGGGGAGTGACGTGCCTCTACCATACCGATATTTGACAGGGCAGCCCAGCCCCTTATGGCACCAACGGCCAAAAAATGGCGTTTAAAACAGAGACAAAGCCATTGCTCCATCAACAAGAAAGGCCCCTGCGGGCCTTTTTGTCTGGTTCACTTTGTTCGCTTACAGCTGGAATTGGGCCAGCTGCTTGCGTTGCTGCTCGGCGAGCTGGGAGAGTTCGTTGCTGGCACTGGCGCTCTGGCTGATGCCGGCAGAGCTCTGGCTCACGATCTCGTGAATATTGGTGATGTTGCGGTTGATGTCGGCGGTAACGCAGGACTGCTCCTCGGCGGCGGTAGCGACCTGGGCGTTGGCGTCGTTGATCTGGCGCACGGCACCGGTAATGCCGCTTAGCAGATCCTGCACCTGAGCCGACAAGCGCTGGTTATGGCTGAGGATCTCCAGAGTCTCCTGTACGCCGTTGTTGGCGGACTGGGACTGGCCCTGCAGCCGCTCGATGATGGCCTGGATCTCCTTGGTGGAGTCCTGGGTGCGGGCTGCCAGCATTCTCACCTCGTCGGCCACCACCGCAAAGCCGCGCCCCGTTTCACCGGCTCGTGCCGCTTCGATGGCGGCATTGAGCGCCAGCAGGTTGGTCTGCTCGGAGATCCCCTGAATCACTTCAATTACCTTGCCGATCTGCTCGGACTGGGATTTGAGCTGAGCCACGATGGCGGCGGCATCTTCCAGACTGCCTGCCATCCGGCTGTTGGCGGCGATGCTTTCGGTAAAGAGGGCGAGCCCCTGTTCGACCCGGCCATTGGCATCCCGCGCCAGCTCGTCGGCGATGGCGGCGTTGTGGTTGACGTTGTCAGCGGTGCTGGAGAGTTCGGTCACGGCGGAGGCGACCTGTTCGATCTCGCTGTGCTGCTGCTTTGCATTGGCCTCGGACTGGGTCATCACGGCGGCCAGCTCGGTGGCGGCGGAGGCGACGCTGTTGCTGATTCCGGTCAGGCTCTCGATGGTGCTACCAAGTTGCCCCAGAGTGAGATTGATATCTTTGGCCAGACGGGTCAGCTCGTTGTTGCCCTCCGCTTTGGCGCGCACGTTGAAGCGCCCTTGCGCCACGGCGTGCATCACCTCTTGCAACTGACCGATGGGGCTGACGATGCGCCCGGAGAGGACCCAGCCACAGATCAGCGCCGCCAGCAGGGTACCGGCGGTGAGCAGCAGGGTACGCAGCAGGGTGGCGTCGTAGTGGGCCTGCTCTTCGGCCAGCTCTTGCTGGATCAGCTGGTTGATGTGGGCGGACATGCTGTCGATCTGCTTGATCAGCTGTTCACCCAGCTCGCGGAAATGGAGGCGAGCCGCCTCGTAGGCGACCGGATCGCCGCCACCCTGATGTTTTTGCGCCAGCAGCGGCAGCATGTTGCTGCGGGTATGGCTGAGGTAGGCCTGCAGGGCAGCAGCGACCTGACGGTTATCCTGCTCGGCACCGGGGAGCACCAGACGGCCGAGGATGGCGTTGATCTCCTGCTCGGCGCTGTTGAGGTTTGCGGGCAGTGCGGCAAACAGCTTGGCATCGTAGAGGCCATAGATGGCGCTGGTGCGTAGCCGGTAGGTGGCGTGGATCAGTTTGGCAATATCGTCCTTGTGCTGGACCACGGTCTGGGTCGTCTCATCTATGTCATTGATGGCTTCATCCAGACCCTGTTTGCTGATGGCGATCATCACCATCATCAGCAGGCTGGCCAGCAGCAAAGGTATCAAGACCTGGACACGTATTGATAGATTATTCAATGACATAAATGGCTCTAATCCGGAATTGGAGGAGCCGACATATTACACATGCACGTCAGGAGCTGTCACAGGCTTTTATTGCTGAAATGTGCTGAAGAAAAGGTTTTTTCTTGTGAGAAAGGAGCCATTTAGGCATGATTTAGCGCTTTATCCCCTGAATATGTGGTACAACTGGCTGGGTTGTGTCAATCCTGTCCCGTTTTCGTGATTTCCCGCTCTCGTCATATGGAGGTGTGTTGTGTCCAGCTGGATCGATCCGGCCATTCTGGCTCTGTTTATCCCGACCTTTTTCTTTGTCTCGGTGACCCCCGGCATGTGCATGACTCTGTCGATGACGCTGGGGATGAGCCTTGGGGTGCGCCGTACCCTGCACATGATGTGGGGAGAGCTGATCGGGGTCGGGCTGGTCTCGGTGCTGTCGGTGATCGGGGTGGCAGCCATCATGCTCAACTATCCGGGGATCTTCGCCGCCTTCAAATATGTGGGGGGCGCCTATCTGGTTTGGCTTGGCATCCAGATGTGGCAGGCCAAGGGGAAGATGGCCATTCCGGCGGATCTCTCGGCCGGTCAACAGACCAGCGCCATGGGGCTGGCGCTGCAGGGCTTTGTCACCGCCATCGCCAACCCCAAGGGGTGGGCCTTCATGATCTCCCTGCTGCCTCCCTTTATCTCTGCCGACAAGCCGATGGCGCCGCAGATCAGCGCGCTGGTGGCGCTGATCCTGGTCATCGAGTTCTCCTGCCTGTTGCTCTACGCCAGCGGTGGCCGCACTCTGCGCCACTTCCTCGCCAAGAGCGGCAACGTCACCCTGATGAACCGCATCGCCGGTACTCTGATGCTGGGGGTGGGAGTCTGGCTGGCGCTCGGGTAAGAGCTGTCAGTGACTCTCGCCACAAAAGAAAAATGCCACCGGTCGGTGGCATTTTTTATGAGCACCGGGTGGCTCAGCGAGGCTTGAAACGCTCGACCCAGGGGTTGGCGGTGAGGCCGTGCAGGATGACGCTCAATATGATGGTGCAGAGCACGGTGGCGATGATGGGGCGCTGGCCAATCAGGGCAGGCTCGTTTTGCAGCACCATCACCGCAAAGACGATACTGGCAAGGCCCCGCGGGCCGAACCAGCCGATAAAGAGTTTGAGCTCCGGCTTGAGGCCGGTACCGATGAGGCTCAGCCAAACCGGCACCATCCGCAGCAGGGTGAGGCTGGCAATAGCATAGAGCCAGTATTGCCAGTGCAGCAGCTCCGGCAGAATGGGCATCAGGGTCGCGCCAAACACCATCCAGATCACCACGGAGAGCAGGTCGCCGTAGCCTTCGCAGCTGTCCATATAGGCGTGCTTGTGCTCGCCGAGGCGGTGGCCGATAAAGAGACCGCCGACAAAGGCGGCGATAAAGCCGCTGCCACCGAGAGTCTGTGCCAGCGCAAAGCAGAGCAGGGCCAGCCCCGGCATGGTGAGCTGGCGCCAGAGCGGCAGTTGCCAGCCGTTGAGATAGGAGATTTTCAGTAGCCGGATGGTGAGGCTGGTCAGTACAAAGGCGACCAGCAGGCCAATGCCGATCTCCTCCAGCATCAGGGTGATAGCCAAGGTGGCGGTGCCTGCGTGCTGCTCTGTGGGGGCGATAAGAGCCAGCAGCAGAAGCAGCACAGGCACGCAGATACCGTCGTTGAGGCCGCTCTCCTGATTGAGCCCTTCACGCACCGGTGCCGGCACCGCGGGGTTGCTTACCACCGCCTTGCCGAGCGCCGCATCGGTGGGGGCAAGAATGGTCGAGAGGATCGCCATCTCCAGCAGTGGCAGGTCGGGGAAGATCCAGTGGCCAAACAGGGCGCCACAGAGCAGGGTGAGGGGCAGGCCAATCAGCAGCAGCCGGATGGGGAGTTGGCGGTTGGCCAGCAATACCTGCCAGTTGGTGTTGGCGGCATCGTTGAACAGCACGATAACCAGCGTCAGCTCGGCCAGCAGCTTGATGCCGGCGCTGTCGATAGAGAGGGCGATCAGCTCCACACCACCCGGCCCCAGCAACCAGCCGGTCAGCAGAAAGAGCAGGGGGCCGTTGACCAGTTTTGATTCAAAGCGCCCCGCGATCAGGCTGTAGATCAGCAAGAAGGCAGCGATCACCGCCAGATTCTGATAAAGCAGGTGTGCATCCATACAACCTCCTTCCAGCCCCGCGGGGCGGTTTAATCGGTCAAGCAGTCCGGGTCGAACACATACTCGCCGTCCAGCCAGCGCACGATTTCGTCTACGCAAGCCTGATCGCGAAACGGCAGGTAGCGCGCCTTGAGGGCGGCAATCTGCTCGGGGGTGAGCTGTGCCAGCCCCAGATCCTGAAACAGCGGCAGGTCGGCCTCGATCATCGCCGAGATCTGCGGGCCACAGGTGGCGTTGAGGGCTGCATGCAGCGCCTTGTCGGGGTCGTACTGCTTGCCGAGTCGGTAACTCATCGGCAGGGTAGCGAGGGGCAGGGCGGAGAGCGCTGCCTGTTTCATCGGGTTGACCGCATGGCCAGAGACCAGCTCTGCCAGCTCGGCGGGGCGGTTCTCGAAGGCGCGCAGGTGCAGGTAGCTGCTCGCCTTGCTGCCATCGTTAACCGGGTAGTTGTCCCACAGGAAGGGCTTGCGGCCGAGCAGCTCGGTCACCTGCTTGAGGTGTACCGCCGGATACTCGGTCGAGCAGACCTTGGGGCCGGTCCAGAAGATCTCGAAGCGGCGGTCTAGCTGTTCGCCAATCTCCTCCAGATAGCGCGGTGGCATGGCACCGAACACCTTCTCCAGCACCGGATCGGTCGAGTAGTAGCTGGGGCAGAAGATGAGGCGGGCCGCCTTGCTGTGGGCCGCGATGTCGTGGGCGATGGTGAGCTGGTGACGGGCCAGATCCGGGGTATCCCCCTTCATATCGTCAAACAGCACCGCCAGAATATCGGGCTGCAACATCTCGTCGATGAGGCGCACTTTCTCAAGCAGCGCCGGGCGTTTGCGATCGTAGTCGTGATGAGCCCCCATCGGGCTCAAGCCCACCCCGAAGGCGAGCCCGTTGGCGCGGCACTGACGCGCCAGCTCGGCGAGATCTGCCAACTGCTGCTCGGGCCAGGGGAGGGCCCAATGCTTGCGCAGATAGCCATCCTCTTTCGGGGCGTAGATATAGAAGCCGTAACCGTGGCGTGGCAGCCACTGGGCGTAGCGGGCGCGGGCCTGCCAGCTCCATCCCTTGCCAAAAAAGCCTTCAATCACCCCCAGATTGGCTGCGGGGGGCAGGGGGCCGGACAGCAAACTTTGATATGGCATAACTCTCTCCCTTCTTGCTGGGGACTTGATACGGGACGGTCGGTCAGACCGGGTCATCTTCCTGAAAGCGCACCCCGATCTTGCTCGGCACGCTCTCGTCCATTTCGGCCACGGTCCAGATCAGGCCCTGCCATTCGATGTGGTCACCGACCACCAGATTATCGCCCAACTGACTGGCAATAAAATCACCCAGTGTCTGATCCGCCACCTCGCTCACATCCAGCCCGTAGAGAGGGGCGAGATCCACCAGCCGCGCGGCTGCTTCCAGCAGGAAGTCACCGAAGAAGCGGGGGCCGAGATCCTGCTCCGGCGCCTGGCTAAAGAGCTGGCCGAGGGCAGGGAGGTCACGTTCGTGACCGATGACGCAGAGGATGTCATCGGCCTGCAGACAGGTACTGCCCGAGGGGTGGAGCAGCTCGCGGCCACGAAACAGGGCGCAGATCCGGGTGCCGGTGGGCATCTGCAGATCCCGCAGTGGCGAGCCGATGCACCACTTCTCTTCCCCCAGCTGGTAGACGAAGGTCTCCCACTGGCTGTCGAGATCGATCTCGAGTCCGGAGCGGTTGATGGGGGACGGTGGTGCAGGTACTTCCACCCGTGCCAGTTTTGATGCCAGCGGTAGCGAGCTGCCCTGCAAAATCAGCGAGACCAGCACCACGAAGAAGGCGACGTTGAAGTAGAGCTGGGCATTGGGAAGTCCCGCCATCATGGGGAACACTGCCAGAATGATGGGCACGGCGCCGCGCAAGCCGACCCAGGAGATAAACCAGCGCTCGCGGGGGGCGAAGTTCTTGAACGGCAGCAGCCCGATCCAGACCGACACCGGGCGGGCAAACAGGATCATCCACATCGCCAGCGCCAGCGCGGGCAGGGCGATGGGCAGCAGCTTGTGGGGGGAGGCGAGCAGCCCCAGCACCAGAAACATGCCGATTTGGCTGAGCCAGGTCAGACCGTCCAGCACCGACAATGTGGTGCTGCGGCTGCGCAGGGCGAGGTTACCGAGCAACAGACCGGTGAGATAGATGGAGAGAATGCCGCTGCCACCGACCGCCGTGGTGAGGGCGAAGATCAGCAGGCCGCCGCTGACGGTGAGCAGCGGATAGAGCCCCGGCGCCAAGCGGGCGGTGTTGATGAGGCGCCACAGCAGCCAGCCGCCGCCAAGGCCAATCCCGGCGCCAAGACCGAACTGCTTGACCAGTTGCAGCAGCAGGAAGCCCCCATCCAGCCCTTGCTGGGCGGTGGCGAGCACCTCGATGAGGGTGACGGTGAGAAACACTGCCATGGGGTCGTTGCTGCCTGACTCTATCTCCAGAGTGGCGCTCACCCGCTCGTTGAGGCTGCGTCCGCCAAGCAGGGAGAAGACCGCCGCCGCATCGGTGGAGCCGACGATGGCGCCGATCAGCATCCCCTGCATCAGGTTGAGGTCAAACAACCAGGCAGCGGCGAGCCCCGTCAGGCCGGTGGTGATGGCCACCCCGACCGTCGCCAGCGACAGGGCAGGCCAGAGCGCCACCCGGAACGAGGAGACCCGGGTGCGCATGCCGCCGTCGAGCAGAATGATGGCAAGCGCCAGGTTGCCCACCAGATAGGCGATGGAGTAGTCAGCGAAGTGGATGCCTCCTGGGCCATCCTCACCGGCCAGCATGCCGACGGCGAGGAAGATAACCAGAATGGGAATACCGAGGCGGGAAGAGAGGGCGCTCAACAGTACGCTGGCTCCCACCAACAGGGCAGCGACAAAAAAGAAACTGTTGATGGTAGCGGCATCCAAGGGCGAACTCCTTCCTAGTAATGTGCAAAGTAGGCACATTATATGCAGTTAGGCCCCCCTTGTGTGGCTTATTTGTGCATCAATTTGCACTTTCTTACATTTTTCATCCCTTTTTTCAGCATGGCCGCGCCATATTCTGACAGTGACGGGGTTATCGAAAGCGGAGTCAAAGGAGCGTCGATTTCAGGATGCGCAGGGAAGAAAGGGCGGGGAAAAGCGAAACGGCACAGCAGAGGGAGAGGGGAGCACAAGGGCGCTCCCCACGGGATGGGGCGGGATTCAGTCGTCCTCGTCATCCTTCACTTCGCGGATCTTGTCCTTGTAGTTGGGCAACTGCTTCTCCAGCCGTTTCATGTCTTTGATGGCATTGAGAAACAGCCCGAGCAGGAACAGCAGCGGCAACCCTATCCACAGCCAGAGATTCATGGGATTTTCCTTTCGTCAGGACAGGTGGTGACATAACGGGCCAAAATTTCATCAAGGTTGGCCAATATGGTCGACTTGCCTTCAATATCCGCCTGTTGCAGGCAAAGCGCCAGTGCCGCGGGATCGAGTCGCTGCTCGTCGGACTCCAGCGAGAAGCTGATATGCCAGGGCTCGTAGGCGACGCCGCTACCTGCACCGACTGGTTTGGCATAGGGCAGGAAGAAGCCGAAGTCGCTCATATGATCGCTGAGCCACTCGCTGAGATCTGCAAACCAGCCCCCGGCTTCATACTCCCAGGGCTCCAGTGCCAGTTTGGTATCGGCGGGCAGGCAGTCCGGGTCGTAGATATCGAGATCGGTCCCCCAGTGGTGACGACTGGTGCCGGGCAGGGCACTCCAGCGCAGGATGGCGTGCAGCCGCTCTATCTCGCCCAGCTGCAGGGCATCGATGGGCTGACTGTTGGCATCGAGCAGAGGCCGTTCGCCGCGCCACTTGCCATTCCAGATGGCGAGCTGGCGCTCGAAGCTGCGCCAGCTGGAGGCAGCCTGCAGGTTGAACCCCTCATAGGCGGCCGCCACCTGCATGTCATTGAAGGCCGCCGCGGTGGCGGCGGTCAGACGATGGGGGCCGCGCCCCACCAGAATAAGGTGGCTCTCGTCGAGCCCCAGCAGTTGTTCCTGCGTCATGCCAGCAATCTCTCGAGCACCCCTTGGTACATGTCCGCCAGCAGATCCAGATCGTCCGCCTTCACGCACTCGTTCACCTTGTGAATGGTGGCGTTGACCGGCCCGAGCTCAATCACCTCGGCGCCGGTGGGGGCGATAAAGCGCCCGTCGGAGGTGCCGCCGGTGGTGAGCAGGGCTGGCTGCTGGCCATTCACCGCCTCGATGGCAGAGACTGCCGCCGCCAGCAGTTTGCCGGTGTCGGTGAGGAACGGTTGGCCGGAGAGGGTCCAGCTCAGCTGATAATCGAGGCCATGTTTATCCAGCAGCGCTTCGACCCGCTCGCGGATATCCAGGTCGGTCAGTTCGGTGCTGAAGCGGAAGTTGAACTGTACCTGCAGCTCGCCCGGAATGACGTTGGAGGCGCCGGTGCCGGCCGAGATGTTGGCGATCTGGAAGCTGGTGGGCGGGAAGTAGGCGTTGCCCTCATCCCACACGGTGGCAGCGAGTTCCGCCAGCGCTGGCGCGGCTTTGTGAATGGGGTTGTCCGCCAGATGGGGATAGGCGACATGGCCCTGCACTCCGCGAACCAACAGATCGCCGGTGATGGAGCCGCGGCGGCCGTTCTTCACCACATCGCCTACAACGGCGGTGGAGGAGGGTTCACCGACGATGCACCAGCGGATCTTCTCGTTGCGGGCCTCCAGGGTGTCGATCACCCGGGTGGTGCCATTGATAAAGGGCCCCTCCTCATCGGAGGTGATGAGAAAAGCGATGGACCCGGTGTGATCCGGATGCTCGGCCACGAAGCGCTCGACCGCTACCACCATGGCAGCCAGCGAGCCCTTCATGTCGGCGGCACCACGGCCATAGAGCACGCCATCCTTGATGGTCGGCTCGAACGGCGGGGTGTGCCATTTGTCCAGCGGCCCGGCGGGCACCACGTCGGTGTGGCCGGCGAAGCAGAACAGCGGCCCCTCGCTGCCGCGACGGGCCCAGAGGTTGGTGGTGTCCTCAAACACCATGGGCTCGATAACGAACCCGATCCTGGCGAGGCGCTCCGCCATCAGGGTCTGACACCCTTCATCGAGGGGGGTAACGGAGGGGCGGCGGATCAGATCCTTGGCCAGTGCGATGACATCCGACATCAGTTGTCCTTAGTTGTCCTTAACGGGAGAAGAGGGATTGGTAGTGATCAGCCTTGAAACCCAGGGTCAGTTCGCCGTCACGGTCGAGCAGCGGGCGCTTGATCATGGCCGGATGTTCCATCAGCAGGGCGCGCGCCTTGGCGGTATCGAGTCCCTGTTTGGCTTCATCCGGCAGGGCGCGGAAGGTGGTGCCGCGGCTGTTGAGCAGGGCTTCCCAGCCGAGTTTTGCCAGCCAGCTGTCCAGATCGTCCGGGTTCAGGCCGTCGGCGCGGTGGTCGTGAAAGCGGTAGTCGATACCGGCCTCATCCAGCCACTTGCGGGCTTTCTTGATGGTGTCGCAGTTCTTGATGCCATAGAGGGTGATGGCCATGGGGAGTCCTTCTCTTGTGGGCGCTGGCCGTGGCCGTGCCCGAAAATCCGAATCAACACAGTGCAAGGGCCCGATTCTGGCATTGTGGCAATCCCATGGCAACGCCGATGGTCCGGCTCGCGGGTTTTACCGGGACTGGTCACACCTGAACGGCGCTTTGAGCTCAAGATCATAAGCTGTGCGGCGGGCGTGCCCAATGGGGCGGCTATTGCGGGAGAAAAGCCGCTTTTGCAGGAGAAAAGCCGCTTTTGCAGGAGAAAAAGAGAAAGGGCAAAGGCCAGATAGCCAAAACGCGCCAGCGGGCGCGTTTTGGTCGGCATTATCAAGCACCTCAATCAGTGCAGGGTGGTCCACTCATGGTCAAAGACCCGGGCCCGTTCCCAGGGTGCATCAGGCAGGCTGGAAGAGAGGCCAGTGTATTTGCCCACGTCGTCCACCACGATGGCGGAGAGGATCGGCAGGTTGTTTTCGGTGCAGTACATGCGGATGCGTTGCAGCAGGGTGCGCAGTTCATCCTGGCACTGCTCCAGCCCGGCCTGCTTGGCCAGTTTGGAGTAACGAATGGTAGTGCGTTCCTTTGCAGACTCGACGAGGATGTCCCACAGCTTGTAGTCGCAGGTCGAAGCACCTGCGGTGGCTTGGCTTGTCATAACTCTCTCCGGCGCGAAATGGTCGCTATGTGTCGAAGCGCATCTTCGCCAGTTCGGCGCCGTCATATGTTGATCCAACGCAAAAAAGAGGGGAGTCGCGTCACACAATTCCCGGATATGGGGTGATAAAGGTTTTCCGGTAGTTGAAATAACGAAAAATTGTTACATGGCCGACATATTATGCTAATGAGTCACGGTGACGGCACCTTTATTGATAGGGATCAAAGGCAAACAGTGGTCAGATCACTAGATTTCGCTCTTCGATAAATTTATCAGGAGTGAATATTGGAACTTTTATTCGTCTTGCTCGTTCTGGTCGCCGTGGTCTACGGCATCATCAAGGATTACAACCCGCAGGCGGTGCTGGCGCTGGCGGGCATGGCCATTTTTGCAGTGGCCTACTGGTTGGGGCTGCACCCCATTCTCCCCGCTGACAAGAGCACCGGCTTCGCCCTGTTCGACCTGTTCGAAGTGTTCAAGGGGATCTTCTCCTACCGCGCGGCGGGCCTCGGCCTCACCATCATGGCGGTGGCGGGTTTTGCCACTTACATGTCTCATATCGGGGCCTCCCAGGCGCTGGTGCGAGTGGCGGTCAAGCCGGTGGCCGGCATCCAGTCCAGCTACCTGATGCTCTCCATCTGCTATCTGGTAGCGGTATTCGTCTCCCTGTTCGTCACCTCCGCCACCGGCCTTGGCCTGCTGTTGATGGTCACCATGTATCCGGTGATGCGCAACCTCGGCATCAGCCCGGCCTCCGCCTGTGGTGTCATCGCCACCTCCCAGGCGTTTGAAATTGGCCCGACCCAGACCAACGCCATCTTCTCCGCCGGTCAATCCGGCATGGATCCGACCAGCTATTTTGTCGACTACCAGATCTGGCTGGTGGCTCCCATGCTGCTGGTGACCATGGTGCTGCACTTCTTCTGGCAGCGTCACTGCGATCGCAAGGATGGCTGGGATCCTGCGCTCCATCGCGGCGATCACGCCGAGCTGGACGAACAGGGCACCGAGAGCGTGCAGGCGCCCACCTGGTATGCCCTGCTGCCGATCATCCCCTTCGTGCTGATGATGACCTTCTCCAAGCTGCTGGTGAGCGACATCAAGATGAGCGTGGAGGTGGCCATGCTGCTGTCGGTCTTTATCGGCATGCTGTGCGAGCTGCTGCGTAGCCGCTCGGTGCGTACCGCTTTTGCCGGGCTGTCGAGCTTCCTCGACGGCATGGGCAAGGTGTTTGGCCCCGTGGTGGCGCTCATCGTCTGTGCCGAGCTGTTTGCCGAATCCCTCAAGGCCATCGGCGCCATCGATACCCTGCTGCACTCTGCCAGCAATGCCGGTATCGGCAGCGGTCTGATGACGCTGGTGATGGTGGCGCTGATCATGGTAGCGGCGGTCATCATGGGCTCCGGAAATGCGGCGTTCCTAAGCTTCTCGACCCTGGCACCGGCGGTGGCAGCCAAGTTTGGCGTACCTGCGGTAACCATGCTGCTGCCGATGCAGCTCGCTTCCAGTATCGGCCGTACCGTCTCCCCCATCGCGGCTGTGCTGATCGCCTGTGCGGGGATTGCCAAGGTATCGCCCTTTACCGTGGTCAAGCGCACCAGCGTGCCGATGGCGGGGGCGCTGCTGACGGCGCTGACCCTCAACTATCTGCTGTTTATGTAGTGATGTGGGTTATGTAGTGGTGTTTGGAATTTACCGGTCGGGCGGGTGGCATGGCTGCCCGCCTTTTTCTCACTGTGTCGCATTGTTGCAATAGACGATCGGCCATCAACGCTGATTGTTGCATGGAGAAGATAATGACAGTTGTAAAGAGCCCGTTTTCCCTCGATAGCTATCTGGCCGATCTGGCCCCGCTCATCAACCTCGATTGCGGTACTCGCACCCCGGCCGGGGTGGCGAAGGTGGCCGACATCATGACCGAGAAATATGAGGCCATCGGCTGGCAGGTGACTCGCCACCAGTTTGCTGCCGAGTGCGGCCCCTGCCTCGAGATCACCAATGCGCCGGGTGCCGATCACTACGACGTGATGCTGTGCGGCCACATGGATACCGTCTTCCCCGAGGGGACGGCGGCCAAACGCCCGCTGAACATCGAAGGCAATCAAGCCTTTGGCCCCGGCGTCTCGGACATGAAGAGCGGCTTGCTCTCTATCTGGTATGCCCTCAAAGAGATGGATCCGGTATTGCTTGCCAAGCTCAAGGTGCTGGTCTGCTGCAACTGCGACGAAGAGATTGGCTCCCCCTGGTCGAAAGATTGGCTGGTGGAGAAGGCCAAACAGAGCGGCTGCGTGCTGGTGGCTGAAGCTGCTCGCCCGAGCGGAGATCTTATCAGCGCCCGCAAGGGCAATGCCAAGTACCGCATCACCTTCCACGGCAAGGCGTCCCACGCCGGTTCGGCCCTGACCGAAGGGATCTCTGCAATCACCGAGCTGGCGCACTGGGTGCTGGCCATCAACGAGCAGGTCAACATGACCACGGGCACCACCATGAACGTCGGCGTGGTACAGGGCGGCACCGGCGTCAACGTGGTGCCGGACTTTGCCGAGGCGATCGTCGATCTGCGCTTCTGGAGCAACGAAGAGGCCGCTGCGGTACACGATCGGCTCACCTTTATGGCCAACAACCCCTTCCTCGCGGGCTGTCGGGTCGAGGTGGATCGCCAGACCTTCAAGCCGGCGATGCGACCGAGCGGTGACACCGAGGCGCTGATGGCGCTGGTGGAGGCGGCAGCCAAGGAGGAGGGGATCCCCTTCAACTGGCTGGAAGCCGGTGGCGGCTCGGATGCCAACTTCACCGCCGCCGCGGGGGTGCCGTCGCTGGATGGTTTCGGCCCCATGGGCGGCGGTTTCCACTCGGAGGCGGAATTCCTGCTGCTGGAGAGCATCGAGCCGCGCATCCGCCTGCTGCAGCGGGTGCTGGGCAAGCTGGCGAAATAAGCCGGTTTATCCCTTGTTCGGGTCGTCATGGCCCGCTCAAAACTGGTCCGCTCAAATCCAAACGGGAGGCTGTTGCCCCCCGTTTTTTTATCTCGATTTTTCGCGCTAGCTGAGTGAGTTGGCCAGATGGCTTGCGGCCGTTACCCCTGCGGTTCGGCCAGATAGGCCAGGTGATCCTGCCGCGCCACCTGCCAGCCATCGAGGCGCAGCGGGGTGGCAAAGCCCGGGCCGTCGGTCACCATGGTGTGGTACTCCCCTTGCTCGCCGCAGGCATCGAAGCCCTCGTGCTCGGCCCGTTGCTGCAACTCGGTCAGGGTGGCCGCATCCAGCATTCGCCCGGCCCATTCCGGCGCCAGCACCCGGGTATCGATGCAGGAGAGGTGGGCGACGATGCCGCGGGCCAGCATATCCGCCAGCAAGGCTTGGCGAGATTGCTGCCAGAGCGGGGTATGGACGGTGAGACCAAGCGGGCGGCAGCGCTCGCGGATCCAGTTAGGCGCACCGCCCACGCTGTCGATATCGCCGGTGACTACCCCATCGAGTTGCCACTCCTCCTTGAGCCGTGCCAGTGCCCACTCATAACCGAGATCGAACGGCGCTTCTATGGTGACCAGCAGATGGGGCAGCCCGAGGGCTTCCGCCTGACGGCGCACCAGCGGCAAGGGGTGAGCGAGAAATCGGGGCTCTGGCGGCGCAAAGGTGGCCAGTGCCACCACCTGATGGCCCGCTTGGCGGGCATGACAGAGGGCCAGCATGGCATCTTTGCCACCGCTCCAGAGCAGGATGACGCGAGACATGGATGAGATTCCAATGGTGAACGAGGGAGCATGCTACCCAGCGGCAGGGGCAGAGGTAAAGGCATTGTGTCCGGAAATGGCGGCGGGGAAATGGTTGGGGTAACAGAGCGGGAAAAAGCAGGCCCCCGAAGCGGGGGCCTGTATTGCAATGGCGTGGTAAACGCCGCTGCGATTAGAGCAGGATGCTGGTGAGGATAAAGCCCAGTGAGCAGGAGGTCACCACCCCGATCAGCCCCGGAATGATGAAGCTGTGGTTGATGATGAACTTGCCGATGCGGGTGGTACCGGAGCGGTCGAAACCGATACAGGCCAGATCGCTCGGGTAGGTCGGCAGCACGAAGTAGCCGTAGCTGGCCGGCAGGAAGGCGATCAGCAGCTTGGGTTCGACACCCAGCGCCAGACCCATGGGGGCGATGGCGGTGAGGGCGGCGGCCTGGCTGTTTACCAGCTTGGAGATGAGGAACAGCACCAGGGCGTAGGTCCAGGGCTGGGCCTGTACCACATGGGCCAGGGTCTCTTTGAGCAGCGGCATGTGGGCCTGGAAGAAGGTCTCACTCATCCAGGCAACCCCGAATACGGAGAAGATGGCGACCATGCCTGCCTTGAAGACGGCACCGTTGGCGATCTCGCCCGGCTTGACCTTGCAGCGCATCAGGATGATGGCACCGGCGATCAGCATCATCATCTGGATCACCAGGTTCATGGAGAGCGGGCCGGTCTTGTCCTTGATGGTGAACACCGGACGCAGACCTTCGTTAGCGCCGAGCAATACCACGGCAGCGATGGCGGCGAAGAAGATCCAGGTTGACCAGTAGGCCTCTTTCGGGAACTTGGTGTTAAGCAGGGTTTCGCCACCACCGTAGATGAAGGCACGCTGCTCCGGGTCTTTGATCTTGGCCTGGAACTCTTCGTCCTTGTCCAGATCCTTGCCGCGACGCAGGCTCCACAGGGCAGCCACGATGACACCGGTCAGGGAGGAGGGGATGGCGATCATCAGGATGTCGAGCAGGCCGTAAGCCTGACCGATACCGTGACCGGCCGCCAGAATGGAAACCATGGAGACCACGGCAACGGAGACCGGGGAGGCGCAGATGGCCATCTGGGAGGCAACGGAGGCGACAGCCATCGGGCGCTCGGGACGGATGTTCTTCTGCAGCGCGATGTCAGCGATGATGGGGAACATTGTGTAGACCACGTGGCCGGTACCGCACAGGAAGGTGAGGGTCCAGGTGGTGAGCGGCGCCAGGATAGTGATGTATTGCGGGTGACGGCGCAGCAGACGCTCGGCCACTTGCATCATCAGGTTGAGGCCACCGGCAGTCTGCAGGGTGGCGGCACAGCCGATCACCGCCAGAATGGTCAGCATTACCTGAACAGGCGGTTCGCCCGGCACCAGGCCGAAGACGAAGGTCAGAAGGAAGAGACCGATACCACTGATGAGACCGAGTCCCATGCCCCCAAAGCGGGTACCCAGCAGCAAGCAGCCGAGTACCACTAAAAATTCCATCAAGATCATTCCGTTACCTCGTGTGATTCAACCCATATTGCCGCGGGTAGCCTGAACCATGAATTGTCATTGTCTGTTTTATTTAGCCCAAAAGGGTTAGTTGCTATTCTGCTCCCCTGAAAAAGTGAAAAAATTGAGTTACTTCAATAACTCGATGAATTTTTGATTAAACCACTTAAAAACCACGTACTAACAAAAAGATTATTTTTGTCACAGAGTGGTATCACTCGGGGCCAAGCCATCCGGTGGTCATGGTGGCAGCACAGTGCGGCAACAGGGCTACAGGGGAGGGGCATAAAAAGGGCTCGATTGCGGCAGAAGAGGATGAAAAAGCAAGCGCTCAGGCTATTTTTGCCAGCAAGGGCTGACTTCGGCGGGTTGGCTCACTTGGCCGCAGGTGCTTGCTGCAGATAGCGGCGCTGATAATCTTCGCTCAGCTTGGCAATATCCAATCTGACAATGGCCTGCGCCACCCGTTGCTGCAACGCCTGCTGATCGGGACGAAACATGATGTGCAGGCTCTTGTGTTCGAGGATCTTCGGGTGAAATTGCAATCCGGCGCTGCTCAGCTTGCGATCATGGTTGATGAGCCAGTGAAAGACATCCCGGTCGATCACCGCCAGATCGAGCCGGTCGCGCTGCAATTTGCGCAGGTTGAGCAGGTCTGCATCGACGGCGGCAGTGTTGAGGCGCTTGCTGGCCATCAGGGCATCGAATTCACGGGTGTTGACGTATCCCTCCACCACGCCGATCCGGTAGGGCGCGAGCTCCGTGAGCTGCTGCCAGGGGATGGGGGGGCCTGAGCGCTGCGCCATGCCCAGCACGCTGTCGCCTACGCTGGGGGAGCTGCGCCACAGGGTGGGCAGGGTGTCGGAGAGGTACTCGGGAAAATAGCCGCTATAAGGCTGGGTCGGGTCGGCCGCCAGCCGCACTGCCCGCTGCCAGGGGTAGAAGTCGAATGTCACCTCCAGTCCCGCCTCGGCAAAGGCACGCTTGACGATATGACCGGTGAGGCCGCCATCGGGCAGGCTCTGGCTGGTGTAGGGGGGCCACTCCAGGGTGGTCAGACGAACGGGCTCGGCCCACAGTTGAACAGGCATGCAGGACAGCAGTAGCGAGAGCAGCAGGCGATATCCCATAGGCGACGAGTTCCTTGTGCCGGTTGATCCTGAGTATCACCCATAACGGTGACAATAAAAAAGCCGACCCGCAGGTCGGCTTTTGCAATGCAGTGGCAAGATGCCGCTTATCAGAACTCGGCGGTACGCGGAGTACGCGGGAACGGGATCACGTCGCGGACGTTGCCCATGCCGGTCACGTAGACCACCAGACGCTCGAAGCCCAGACCGAAGCCGGAGTGCGGCACGGTACCGAAGCGACGCAGGTCGCGATACCACCAGTAATCTTCCTTGTTCAGGCCCATCTCGGCCAGACGGGCATCCAGCACGTCCAGACGCTCTTCACGCTGGGAACCACCGATGATCTCGCCGATGCCCGGTGCCAGTACGTCCATCGCGGCAACGGTCTTGCCGTCGTCGTTGAGGCGCATGTAGAAGGCTTTGATATCTTTCGGGTAGTTCTTCACCACCACCGGAGACTTGAAGTGCTCCTCGGCCAGATAGCGCTCGTGCTCGGAGGAGAGATCGATACCCCAGGAGACCGGGAACTCGAACTTCTTGCCGCAATTTTTCAGCACTTCGATGGCGTCGGTGTAGTCGATCTGGGCGAAGTCGGAGGAGACGAAACGCTCCAGACGGCCGATGGCATCCTTGTCCACGTGCTGGGCGAAGAACTCCAGATCGTCGCGACGCTCGGTCAGTACGGCGTTGAAGACATACTTCAGCATGGCTTCGGCCAGTGCGGCGTTATCTTCCAGATCGTTGAAGGCCACTTCCGGCTCAACCATCCAGAACTCGGCCAGGTGGCGGCTGGTGTTGGAGTTTTCAGCGCGGAAGGTCGGGCCGAAGGTGTAGACCTTGGAGAGGGCGCAGGCATAGGTTTCGGCGTTCAGCTGGCCGGATACGGTCAGGAAAGCCTCTTTGCCGAAGAAATCTTCGTTGTAGTCCACCTTGCCGGCGTCGGTGCGCGGCAGGTTTTCCATATCCAGAGTGGAGACGCGGAACATCTCGCCGGCACCTTCGGTGTCAGAGGCGGTGATGAGCGGGGTCGCAACCCAGAGGAAACCCTCTTCGTGGAAGAAGCGGTGGATGGCTTGCGCCAGGCAGTGACGAACGCGGGTCACGGCGCCAACGATGTTGGTGCGCGGGCGCAGGTGGGCCTGTTCACGCAGGTATTCGATGCTGTGGCGCTTGGCGGCCATCGGGTAGGTGTCCGGATCTTCGACCCAGCCGACTACCTTCACCTCGGTCGCCTGCAGTTCGAAAGCCTGGCCGCTGCCCTGAGAGGCGGCAACCACGCCGGTCACTTCCACGGAGCAGGCAGTGGTCAGACGCAGCACTTCATTCTCGTAATTGGCCAGGGTATTGGGGACAACTGCCTGTACCGGATGGAAACAGGAGCCATCGGAAATGGCCAAAAATGAGATCCCCGCCTTGGAATCACGGCGAGTCCGGATCCACCCTTTGACAGTTTGGGTGGTGCCGACCGGATACTTACCGGCCAGCACATCTACTACGGATGCGTGCGTCATCGAAATATTGTCTCCAGCTTGTTCTTGCAGCGCTATTTGCAACACTAGGGAGTCTGGCCCGGGCACAGATGGCCCACCATGGCAGACTAAGCCGTCAATCTTACCCGCGCGGGTTTGATAAACAAGCAAAAATGTCGGACTCTGGTGGGGTTTTCGGCATGGTTCACTCAACAAGAGTGTCACGGGCGCAGGAGAGGTGGGTGAAAGATCGGCGGCATGGGCCAGATTGGCTGACACGGGTGTTACAGGGGCTGGTGATGCTCTGCTGGGGCGGCTTTATCGTGCTGCTCTCCCTTTACCACTATGCCCGTCCCGAAATTGCCTACGGTTTTCTGGTCTATGGCGGGATCGAGGTGCGCGATTATTGGGACCCGGCCCTTACCCCATGGCTGGTCTACGGGCTCTGGAGCTGCTGCGCCCTGACGCTGGTGGTGTTGCTGCTGGAGCGCAAGCGCAGCCGCCGTCAGGATGACTCCCGGCATGTCAATCTGGCCATCCTGCTACTGGTGCTGATCGCCAGCTTGCTCTTCTACTACGTCGGTTAAGCGTTCGTCTTAGCGGGGCTGATCCGGCTCCTGCCTGCTGGCCTTGGTGCGTTTGCCGAGCTGGCGCTCCACACTGTCGAGCATCTGGTTGTAGGCCACCGCCACCCGGCCAATCTCGTCGCCGTCATCCCCCTCCAGCCGGTGACCGAAGTCGTGCAGGTCGGTGGCCTCTTCCATGGAGCGGGTCAACTGGTTGAGAGGGCGCACGATCCAGGTGCGGATGACCCAGAGGGTCAGCAGCAGTCCCATCCCGAAGATGCCGGTGAGAATGAGCGCCGAGGTGAGAATATTCTGCTCGACCCGGGTAAACAGCGAATCGAGGGAGTAGTCAAAGCGCACCGCTCCTAACACAGTGTTCTCCGGCACCAGATGACAGCTGGTGCAGTCGGTGCCGCGAAAATCCTTCTTGGCCTGCAGCGGTCGGGTTACCACCAGACGGCTGTGCATGCCGTTGTGCACCACCTCCAGGCTCCCTTTGCCCGCCAGTGCCAGCTCATCAAACTCATCCTTTACCTGTTCGGTCTCCCGTCCCGGCCCGAACTGTTTGCTCACCGCGTCGCCACGAACGATGCGGGCATCCTCCACATGGGCATGGTCGAGAAACTTGGCGCGCAGGGTATCGCGGGCATCCATTTTGCCAGTCAGCATCAGCATGTTGAGACCGTCGAAGTAGGCTTCGGTCTGCTCCTGACTCTGCTCCTTGATGAGGCTCAGGATGAGATCGCGCTCGCGCACCGCCTGATAGGCTGCGGAGAAGACCAGTACCATGGAGAAGATGAAGAGCAGGAAAAAGTTGATTTTGGCAGCAATGGAGAGGCGCATGAGCAGTCTTTCTTGATGGTAAAACCGCAGCAGTTTACCCCTCTTGGGGCCTCAGGTCTGGTGTTTTGCTCACATTACGGCAAGTGAAACTGCACTGAAGTGGATAAAGTTGCCCTCTTTATATATCAAATGCCGGTAGTCAAACGGGCGGCTGCGATGGCCGCCCGCTGCATGCCTTAAAACTCGCCTTCGGTGATGGCCTGACGGATGGCGCCGGTCAATACCCGCAGCTCTTCAGGGGTGATGACGAACGGGGGCATCAGGTAGACCAGCTTGCCAAAGGGGCGGATCCAGGCGCCCAGTTCGACAAACTTGCGCTGGATGCGCGCTACATCCACCCGCTCTTTCATCTCCACCACCCCGATGGCGCCGAGCACCCGCACATCCGCGACCGCCGGGTGCAGGGTCAGCTCTACCAGTTCTGTTCGCAGCTGATGCTCGATGGTGCGCACCCGCTCCTGCCACGGTGAGGCCAGCAGCAGATCGATGGAGGCGTTGGCCACCGCGCAGGCGAGCGGGTTGCCCATAAAGGTGGGGCCGTGCATAAAGACGCCGGCCTTGCCGTCACAGATGGTGCGGGCGACATGCTCGGTGGTCAGGGTCGCCGAGAGGGTGAGGTAGCCGCCGGTAAGCGCCTTGCCCAGACACATGATGTCGGGGCTGATCCCCGCCCAGTCGCAGGCAAACAGCTGGCCGGTGCGGCCAAAGCCGGTGGCAATCTCGTCAGCTATGAGCAGCACGCCGAATTCGTCGCACAGGGCGCGCACCCACTGCAGATAGCGGGGGTGATAGAAGCGCATGCCGCCAGCGCCCTGTACTATGGGCTCAAGCACGATGGCGGCGATCTCCTCGTGATGATCCGCCATGAGTGTCGCCAGCTCCACTACGCACTGCTCATCCCACTCGGCGTGGAAGCGACAGCTCGGCGCATCGACAAAATAGTGTTCCGGCAGAAACCCTTTGTAGAGCTCATGCATGCCGCCATCGGGATCGCAGACGCTCATGGCGCCAAAGGTGTCGCCGTGATAACCGCTGCGCAGGGCGACAAATTTGGCTCTGGGCGTCCCCTTGGCATGCCAGTACTGCTGGGCCATCTTGAGTGCCACTTCCACTGCCACCGAGCCGGAATCGGCCAGAAATACCCGATCAAGCCCCTTCGGAGTGATCTCCACCAGTTTGCGGCAGAGCTCGACCGCCGGGGTGTGGGTCAGCCCGCCAAACATCACGTGAGACATCTTGCCGAGCTGGGCGGTGGCGGCGGCGTCCAACTCCGGCACCTGATAGCCGTGCACGCAAGCCCACCAGGAGCTCATGCCATCCACCAGTTCACGGCCGTCGCTGAGGGTGATGGTCACCCCTTTGGCGCTGGCCACTTCATAGCAGGGCAGGGGGTGAGTGAGGGAGGTATAGGGGTGCCAGATGTGGTGCAGGTCGAATTCTTGATTGGTCATTTGTTGTTCTGTTGTCAATTGGTTTGATCTGGTCGGTGTTGACAGTCTACGCGTGCTCTCTACACTAGCCAACAATTTCAGCCACTTGGCACTGCGCATAACCCTGAGCGCGCGGGCCCGGCGGCGGGTTTTGTGGCCGTCCATCCCAAGATGGCGGGCGCAGGATCCCACTAATAACAACCGGAAGCCATGTATGAATGCTCTCACCGCGGGCGGTCACGCCCTTCGCCATGACTGGACCCTCGCCGAGGTTCAGGCCCTGTTTGCCCTGCCGTTCAACGATCTGCTGTTTCAGGCCCAGACTGTCCACCGCGCTCACTTTGACCCGAACGAAGTGCAGGTGAGCACCTTGCTTTCCATCAAGACCGGTGCCTGCCCGGAAGATTGCAAATATTGCCCCCAGAGCGCCCGTTACCACACCGGTCTTGAGGCCGAGCGGCTGATGGAGGTGGAGAAGGTGCTGGAGCGGGCCCGCGAAGCCAAGGCCAACGGCTCGTCCCGTTTCTGCATGGGGGCCGCCTGGCGCAATCCCAAAGAGAAGGACATGCCCTACATCATCCGGATGATCGAGGAGGTGCGCGGGCTCGGCATGGAGACCTGCATGACGCTGGGGATGCTCACCGCCGATCAGGCGGCGCGTCTTGGCGCTGCGGGGCTTGATTACTACAACCACAACCTCGATACATCGCCGGAGTTTTACGGCGAGATCATCTCCACCCGCACCTATCAGGATCGGCTCGATACCCTGGAGCATGTGCGCAGCGCCGGCATGAAGGTCTGCTCCGGCGGTATCGTCGGCATGGGCGAGCAGGCCAAAGACCGTGCGGGCCTCTTGATGGCGCTCGCCAACCTGCCGCGCCACCCGGAGAGTGTGCCCATCAACATGCTGGTCAAGGTGAAGGGAACGCCGCTGGAGGATCAGGAGAACCTCGATCCGTTCGAATTTATCCGCACCATCGCCGTGGCACGGATCATGATGCCCGCCTCCCATGTGCGCCTCTCAGCCGGGCGGGAGAAGATGAATGAGCAGATGCAGGCCATGTGTTTTATGGCCGGGGCCAACTCCATTTTCTATGGCTGCAAGTTGCTGACCACCCCCAACCCGGACGAAAACAGCGATATGCAGCTGTTCAAGCGGCTCGGCATTCGCCCTGCCCAGCGGGCCCAGAAGCCGGATAAGGTTCAAGAAGAGGAACTGCTGGCCGAGGTGAGTCGCCAGAGCGAGCCTGCCGAGATGTTTTATGACGCCACCCGCCCCCGTGCAGGGGCTGCGCGCTCATGAGCGGCCCTGCAGTAACGGGCCCCTTTGGGTTGAGCGCGGCGCTGGCCGGGCGCGAGCAGGTCGGCCTGCTGCGCAACCGCATCGCGACCGATGGCGCGAGTGGCGGGCGGCTCAGGGTTGCAGGGCGCGACTACCTCAACTTTTCCGCCAACGACTATCTGGGGCTGGCTGATCATCCCGCCATCAAGGCCGCCTTCAACGCGGGGATTGAGCGCTATGGCGCGGGCGCTGGTGCTTCGCCGCTGGTGACCGGTTACAGCCGTGCCCACCAACAGCTTGAGGAGACTCTGGCCGAGTGGCTCGGGGTGGAGGCGGTGCTGCTGTTCAACTGCGGTTTTTCCGCCAATCAGGCGGTGCTCAAAGCGCTGCTCGGCAAGGAGCACCTGCTGTGGCAGGACAAACTCAACCACGCCTCTTTGCAGGAGATGGGCAGCCAGCTCCCTTGCAAGATGAAGCGCTTTGGCCACAACAATATGGCGGCCCTTGCACGGCAGCTTGAGCCAAATCGCGGACTGATTGTCTCGGAGGGGGTGTTCAGCATGGACGGGGATCAGGCCCCCTGGCGCGAGCTTGCAACCCTCGCCGCCCAGAGCGGCAACTGGTTGATGATCGACGATGCCCACGGTCTCGGTGTGCTGGGATCCGAGGGGCGCGGTACCCTGGCGGCGCAAGGGGTTCCTCCTGCCAGCGTACACATCCAGATGGGCACTTTTGGCAAGGCGCTTGGCGTCGCTGGCGCCTTTGTCGGCGGCAGCCGTGAGCTAGTGGATTATCTGGCCAACTTCGCCCGCCACTATGTCTACAGCACCCATATGCCGGCTGCGCAGGCTTGTGCGGTGAGCAAGAGCATCGAACTGGTGCGCGCCGCTGATGATGCCCGTGCCCATCTTGGCCAGCTGATTGCCCACTTCCGACAAGGGGGGCAGTCGTTGGGCTGGCAGTTGGGGGCGAGCGACACTCCCATTCAGCCGCTGCTGGTGGGGGAGAGCAGTGTTGCCCTGCAACTGGCTGAACGGCTGCGCGAATGCGGCGTCTGGGTGAGCGCCATCCGCCCGCCCACTGTGCCAGTCGCTACGGCTCGGCTGCGTATTACCCTGAGCGCGGCTCACCGCGAGCAGGATGTGGATCGCCTGCTCGATGCCTTGGGGGTCTGCCCAGCAGTTACACCGCTTGGGGAGGCTCACCATGACTGAGCGTTTTCAAACGGTCGACAAGGCGCAGCTTGCTCGTCGCTTCGGCGCCGCCGCTCGTCATTACGATGCCCATGCCCGCTTTCAACAGGAGGTGGGTCAGGCGCTGCTGGAATGGATGCCGAGCAGGCCGGTTGGCACTGATCTGACGGTGAGCGGGCTGGATCTGGGCTGCGGTACCGGCTTTTTCTTGCCCCAACTGGCGAACCGTTGTCACCAGCTGGTGGGGCTGGATCTCGCCCCCGGCATGCTGGCGCAGGCCGCCTTGCGTGACAGCGGTGCTCGCCTGCTCTGCGGCGATGCGGAGCAGCTTCCTTTCGCCGACAGCACGTTCGACTGGGTTTTCTCCAGTCTGGCGCTGCAGTGGTGCGAGCGTCCGGCCCAGGCTTTTGGCGAGCTGCTGCGGGTGGTCAAACCGGGCGGCCAGATCTTTTTCTCGACCCTGCTCGATGAGTCGCTCTGGCAGTTGCGAGCCGCCTGGCAGCAGCTTGATGGTCGCGCCCATGTCAATCGCTTCCTCAGCCTGCCACAATTGGAGCAGGCGCTGGCGAGCGCCGGGGTATCTGCTCCCGAGCTGCGTTGTATCACTTGGGATCTCGCCTATCTTGAATTGCCGCAGCTGTTGCGCGATCTCAAGGGGATTGGGGCCAATCAGGTCAATGACAATCAGGGGAGTGCCGCCCCGGCCGGTCTAAGCGGTCGCGCCAGATTGCAGCAGCTGGCTCAGGCGTATGAGGCGTTTCGCCAGCCCGATGGCAGGCTGGTCGCCAGTTATCGAGTGTGCCTCGGCCGCCTCAGCAAGCCTCGTTGAGCGCCGGGAACCACAGAGTTTGCAGGGCAGTGTGCCACCCCCTGTCAAGGAGAGAACCGTATGAAATCATTCTTTATCACCGGCACCGATACCGATGTGGGCAAGACGCTGGTGGCGCGCACCCTGCTGCGCGAATTTAGCGCACAGGGAATCAAGTGCGCGGGTTACAAGCCGGTCTCGGCCGGATGTGCTCGCACTCCGGACGGGCTGCGCAACCTGGATGCCGTTCTGTTGCAGGAGGCGGCGAGCCTGCCGCTGCCCTATGAGGTGGTCAATCCGTTCGCCTATGAGCCGCCGATTGCGCCCCATATCGCCGCCAGCGAGGCGCGCCAGCCCATCACTATGCAGGGGTTGAGCGAGGGGCTACGCAAGATTGAACAGGCCGGGGCCGAGCTGGCGGTAGTGGAAGGGGCGGGGGGCTGGTATCTGCCGCTCGATCGCAAGCATCTGCTGTCGGACTGGGTCAAGCAGGAGAACATGGCGGTGATCATGGTGGTGGGGGCCAAGCTGGGTTGCCTCAATCATGCGCTGCTCACCTTTGCCGCCATTCGCAATGATCAGCTGCCGGTGGCGGGGTGGGTAATTAATCGGCTCCATGGTTCCATGAGCCATTATCAGGAAAATCTGGACACCCTGAGGGGCTTGCTGCCTGCCCCCTTCCTCGGCGAAATTCCGTTTATAAACAATCCGCTTGAAGCCGATTTGCAGGGGCGTCTCGATATCTCGCCGCTACTTTGACGGCATATTCAGCGAACATTCATCGAATCTCCCTAGAATGTCGACATTAACATGATCAGGTGGGGATCCCGAGTGATCCCCGGTCATGTCCCTTATCTTCACAAGGAGTCTATATGAAGCGAATTATGCTATTCCTGGTGACCAACCTGGCCGTCATGCTGGTGCTGGGGGTGGTACTCAATATCCTGTTCTCGGTTCTGGGGATCAACAAGTCCAGCATTTCCGGGCTGTTGGTGTTCTGTGCCGTGTTCGGTTTTGGGGGTTCCTTTATCTCCTTGCTGATGTCCAAGTGGATGGCCAAGCGCAGCTATGGCGTCCAGGTCATCGAGCAACCCCGTAACGAGACCGAGCACTGGCTGGTGAGCACTGTGGCCCGTCAGGCCCGCGAAGCGGGTATCAAGATGCCGGAAGTGGGGATCTACGACTCTCCCGAGATGAACGCCTTTGCGACCGGCGCCCGCCGCGATGATTCGCTGGTGGCTGTCTCCTCCGGCCTGCTCTACAGCATGAGCCGTGACGAGGCGGAAGCGGTACTGGCCCACGAGGTTAGCCACGTGGCCAATGGCGACATGGTGACCCTGACCCTGATCCAGGGTGTAGTGAACACCTTCGTGATGTTCTTCGCCCGTATCGTGGCTGGCGTGATCAGCAACTTCTTCAGCTCCAACAACGAGGAAGAGAGCAGCAGCACCGGCGGTTTTGCTTACATGATCACCGTGTTCGTGCTGGAGATGCTGTTCGGCATTCTGGCCTCCATCATCGTCATGTGGTTCAGCCGTCAGCGTGAGTTCCGTGCCGATGCCGGTGCCGCCAAGCTGGCCGGTCGCGACAAGATGATTGCCGCCCTTGAGCGCCTCTCCCGCGGTGCCGAGCCGCAGCTGGAAGGCTCCATGATGGCCTTTGGCATCAACGGCAAGCGCTCCATGAGCGAGCTGTTCATGAGCCACCCGCCCATCGAGCAGCGTATCGCCGCCCTGCGTGGTTGATAGATACTGAATGACGGGGGATAACCCCGCATAAAAAACGGCTGCCTTCGGGCAGCCGTTTTGCTTTTCAGCGTTCTTTAAAGCTTGAAGTGTCCCATCTCCTGGCGCAGTACCCGTGACAGCTGCTTGAGCTTGGCCGCCTCTTGAGATACGTGACGGGCGGCATCCCCCGATTGCTCGGAGAGAGAGGTGATGTTGCCGACGGTAGAGACCACCTCGTTGGCGGCGGTGGACTGCTCGCGCAGGGTGTGGCTGATCTCCCCCATCAGACCGGTGAGGTTGGAGGCGTGGCTCTGGATGCTGGCGATCGCCTCGCCGGTCTGGTTGGCCAGCGTGACACCGCGAGAGACGTTGTTGACCGTGTTCTCCATGCTGCGGATGGAGGCATCGGCCCCGCTCTGGATCTTGCTGATCATCCCGGTGATTTGCTGGGTTGACGCCGCCGAGCGGCTGGCCAGATTGCGCACCTCGTCGGCCACCACCGCAAAGCCGCGACCCTGTTCACCGGCCCGCGCCGCCTCGATGGCCGCGTTGAGGGCCAGCAGGTTGGTCTGATCGGCGATGCCGCGGATCACCCCGATGATCTCCGAAATCTGCTGGGTATGGCCGTTGAGCTCGGAGATGGTGCTGGCTGCATCCCCCACAGTGGTGGAGATATTCTCGATGCTGCCGAGCGTCTCTTTAATGACCCCTGATCCCTCCTCCAGGGTATTGGCTGAGACCTTGCTCAGTTCGTCGGCATGGGTGGCGTTGTCGGAGAGGTGACTGATGCTCACCACCAGCTCCTCGATGGCGGCGGCCATGGTCTGGGTGCTGGTTTGCTGATCGGTAGCAAACTGGGCGGTCTGCTCGGCGATCTGGGCGATGCTGTCGGCAGAGTGGGATAACTCCTCGGTGGAGTGGGAGACCTTGGCGATGATCCCCTTGAGGGTGGTCTGCATGCCGCCGAGCAGACCGATCAGGCTCTCTTTCGATCCTGGCGGCACCTTGATGGGGCGCGAGAAGTCCCCTTCCGCCATCATATGGAGATCGGTCTTGAGCTGTTCGACCGAGGTGCCCACCAGATCGAGCAGGGAGCGATAGGTGCGCCAGAGGAAGAACATCAACACCAGACCGAGGGCGATAAAGAGATAGCGCAGCATGTCGGTATTGGCGATGGCGCTCTCGACTGCCTCATGGTTGCGCTGCTCCATCATCACGTAGAAGTCATCAATGGGGGACATGATGCGCCCCTTGTTCTGGTGATAGGCCTTGTCATGCATCATGGCGATGGCTTTTTGCTGGTTGGCAACCAGATCGCCATCGGTCTGCTGTACCAGCTTGAAGGCGGCGACCTCGGTGTTGACCAGCGCATCCGAGTTGTTTTTGGCCTCGTTCAGTTTGGCGAGCTCACCGTCGGTGAAACCGGCATCCTTCATCAGGTCGATCAGGCCACGGCGAACATTGCTGTCGGGGCGGGGATTCTGGCCGTTGGCGGCGACAAAGTCCCAGTAGATACGGTTGTAGCCATCCGGTCTCGGCTGCTCGCCGTTGCGAATGGCCAGGATCCGCAGGTACTGCTGTTCGTAGGCTGGATCCTTGGTGATGACGTAGGTGCGCCCGAGTCGGGTCAGATCATCAGAGGATTGGCGCAGTTCGTCGGCCAGCAGGTAGGAGACATATTGTTGTCGATAACTCTCTTCCAGTTGTTTACCCGCCCAGCTGTAGGCGAAAAACACCAGTGACAGCAGGATCAGGGTGATGACGGATAGCAGCAGGTTGAGCTGAAAGGCGGGCTTGTTCTGTTCCATGGTATGGGCGTCCTTTCCCTATGGCTGAGTGTCGTATGGAGCATCGCCAAGTCAATGGCTGGCAAGGCTTTTTGCTCTGAGAGTATAGGAAGGGAAACTAACTGATGAAGGCCGTGGGGACAAATTAAGGGCGGGTCAGGTGAACAAGTGTGGATAAAGATGACCGGGGTCAATTCCCCGGTCATCTGGGGTGGCGTGAGTTAATGCGGTCCGATCACCCGATCATAGGATTTCAAGGTCGGTGAGCGGCACGGCGCAGCAGGCAAGGATCTTGCCCTCCGCCCGCTCGGCGGCGGTGATGGCGGGAGCGTCGGGGTGATCCACCTCGCCCGAGATCAGCGTCTGTTTGCAACTGCCGCAGATGCCGGCGCGGCAGCTCCATGGCAGCTCTACACCTTGCTTGTTGGCCTGATCCAGCACAGTGCCCTGATTGTTGCCGGTAAAGGCTTGGGCGCCGATACGCAGTTGCACCGCCTGATGGGGGCGGGCCACCGAGAGAATGGCGCCGCCAAAACTCTCCTGTTTAATACGCGCGGCCGGAACGCCGAGGGCCGCAACTTTGGCGGCAGCATCGGCCATAAAGCCGTGGGGGCCGCAGATAAAGACCTCTTTTTCGGCCAGCCCTTTGACCAGTTGCAGATGCTCATCATTGAGTCGCCCTTGCAGCCCCTGCCAGTGATTGTCCGGCTGGCTCAGGATAATGGTGAGGGTCATCCCCTGCTGCGCCATTGCGTGCAGTTCGCTGGCGGCGGGAATGTCCGCTTCACTGCGGCACAGGTGCATAAAGTGAACCTCTTCCAGCTCCCCGCGTAGCGCCAGGGTGCTGGCAATCGCCAGCATGGGGGTGACGCCGGAGCCTGCGGAGAGCAACAGTAGATTGCGCTCGGACCCTAAGTGAAACTCACCAGCGGGGTTGGCGGCCAGCAGCCGATCACCCACCTGCAACTGCTGGTGCAGCCAGTGGGAGATGCGGCCACCCTCCACCTTTTTGACGCTGATGCTGTAACGCTCCGGGTGATCCGGCGTGGAGCTCAGGGTATAGCGTCGTTGAATCCTCTCGTTTTTGATATCGAGGCTGATGGGCAGATGCTGGCCAGGCAGGTAGTCGGGCAGAGGCTCGCCATCGGCGGCTTCGAACCAGAAGGTCTCCAGATCCCGCGCCAGCGGTTCGCGGGCCACGCAGACCAGCTCGCGCTTCTTCGGAGCGGCGGCGGGATAGACTACCGGACGGGTACGCTCCAGCACTTCTATCTCGCTGCCTGCCTCAATCCACCCCTCGTTCAGCGCCACCAGATTCTGGCCGAAGTAGACCTCGCCATCCTCGCCACGGCGGTAGCGGGTGAGGGTGGTCAGCGGCTCTTTCAGGGCGTTGAAGCGATCGGTGCCTGCTTCCACCGTGGTCATGATGCAGCGGCTGCAGGGCTTGACCACTTTAAATTCCACTTCGCCGATGCGGATACGCACCCAGCTGTCCTCCTCGAAGGGCTGGGTATTGCTTGCCACCAGATTGGTGCGGAATTGGCTCATCTGGTGCAGCGCATCGGAGCGCAGATTGAGATCCTCAAGGGATGCCTGGCTTATCAGCAGCAGCGGATAACCGTCGGCAAAGCTGACCCGGGTGCCGGTCTTCTCGCGAAAGCGATCAGAGGTTTCACCCAGCCAGAGCAGTTGCACCGTCTCCCCTGTCACCCGGCTTAGCCACCCATCGGCTTTGGGGTCGGTGTGCAGGGCGGTGAAACGGTCGCTCCAGACTCCGGTAGCTTGCGGGGTGCGGCTAAAGTCTGCCTCTTGCAGGGTGAGCGGTTCAAAGCCCGGATAGCGCAGTTGCAAGCCCCCTTCGATGGGGGTGGCCACGACCTGTTGCAGTTGGGGATGGGTTCGGGCGGTGATAAAGGTGCCGTCCGGTTTGACCACCATGTAGCGGCGATCCCCTGCCAGTCCCTCTTCGGTCACCCGGGCGCGAGCCAGCGGCATACCTGCAGTCGATTTGATGGGGTAGAGGTGAATGCTGTCTAGCCTGGGCATCTTCATATCCTTGTGACGCGGCGCGTTCGCCTGGAAAAAGTGGAACATAACGGTTCCCCGGCGATCCGGCAATCCTTTCAGGGGGGCGGTCTATAGTTGGGAAAACAGAACAAGAGGGCATCGGGATGAAAATAAGCTGGTTGCTGGCGGGGAGCCTTTTTTGCCACGGGCTCTGGGCGCAGGAGCTGACCCTGACCACGGGAGAGTATCCCCCTTACTGCTCCGAGACGCTGAAATATCAGGGGCTTATCCCTCATGTGGTGAGCGAGGCGTTCAAGAGTGAAGGGGTAAGCGTCAAGTTCCAGTTTCTTCCCTGGAAGCGGGCCTTTCGCTTGTCGGAGGAGGGGGTGGTGGATGGCACTGTCCACTGGTATGAGTCGAGCGAGCGGCGCAAAACCCATCTCTACAGCGATCCCATCCTGAGCGAGACCTACGTCTGGTTCTATCTCAAGTCAGATCCGCTGGAATGGCGTGGCTATCAGGATCTGGCGGATCGCAAGTTGGCTGCGGTCAGTGGCTATACCTACAATGCAGATTTTTTTGCAGCCATCGCGCAGGTGCCGCTGCAGGTGCAGTTCGTCACCCGACTGCGCCAGAGCTTTGATCTGCTGCTCTCCGGCCGCGCTGACCTGACCCTGGAGAACATCGATGTCGGCTACTACTCCCTGCGTCAGTTCTACCCGGCCAGCACGGTCGATCTCTTTGCAACCCATTCAAAACCAGTCATGAAAGTTGAAGGTCACCTGCTGATCAGCCGAAAGCGCGCCAATGCTGACGAACTGATCAAAACCTTCAATCGGGGGCTCGCCAAACTGAAAGCCAGCGGTCAGCTGGAGAAGATGTTACTTGAGTCACGTTCTGGTCTCTATGAACCATAAAGTGCAACATTTTTTGATCCTGATTCGCTAATCAGTACAAAAAAGCGGCCATTATCGACTCAGTTCCCAGTTTCTAACGCTTTCGCTTCTTCCCCATCCGGCCACCGTCCGCTTCGGCTACACGGTATCAAGCGCCATCGGGTGGGGCCTGTCACACAAAAAGAAGAAAGCAATGTATGAGCAAACAACTGGACATGACCCCATTGCCGGATCTCTCCCTGAAAACGGGAACAGGCCCGGTGCGTACTCGGCTACCCGTCTGGCGGCCGGCCCTGCCACCCTGCAATCACGCCTGCCCGGCCGGAGAAAATATCCAGGCCTGGCTCTCTTTGGCGCAGGCCGGCCGTTTTGAGGCGGCCTGGCAGACCCTGATCGAAGAGAACCCCTTGCCCGCCATTCATGGCCGGGTCTGCTATCACCCCTGCGAGAGCGCCTGCAACCGCGGTCAGGTGGATGAATCCGTCTCTATCCATGCCATCGAGCGTTTCCTCGGCGACGAGGCGCTGGCCCGTGGTTGGCAGCCCGCAAACCCTGCCCCTGCCAGCGGCAAGAAGGTGCTGGTCATAGGCGCCGGTCCCTCCGGCCTCTCCTGCGCCTGGCACCTCAACCGGCTCGGCCATCAGGTGGAGATCCGCGAAGCGGGGCCGCTTGCCGGCGGCATGCTGCGCTTTGGTATTCCCGCCTACCGCTTGCCCCGCGATGTGCTGGATCGGGAGGTGGCCCGCATCGTGGCGGCCGGGGTGACCCTGACCCTCAACCACAAGGTGGAGGATGTGCTGCGCGAGCGCGATGAGGGGGGCTTTGACGCCGTCTTTATGGCCATCGGCGCCCATCTGGCCAAGCGGGTCGATATTCCGGCCCGGGAAGCGGGCAAGATCCTCGATGCGGTGAGTTTCCTCGAACAGGCCAGTCTGGCCGAAGAGCAGGGCTTGCCACCCCCCAAACTGGGACGGCGGGTGGCCATCTACGGCGGCGGCAACACCGCCATGGATGCTGCCCGTACCGCTCGTCGCCTCGGTGTGGAAGAGGCGATGATCATCTACCGCCGTGACCGGGACCATATGCCGGCTCACGCCTTTGAAGCCGACGAGGCCGAGGAGGAGGGGATCAAGATCAACTGGCTGCGCAGCATCCGCCAGCTCGACAACACCAACATCGAGGTGGAGGTGATGGCGCTGGATACCGAGGGCAAGCCGGTGCCCACCGGCAAGTTTGAAACCCTCGAAGCAGACTCCCTTATTCTGGCGCTCGGTCAGGAGGTCGACCTCTCGGTGCTGGAGAGCATTCCCGGCGTGCGGGTCAACAAGGAGGGAGTGGTGCAGGTGGCTGGCAACCTGATGACGGATGTGCCGGGTCTGTTTGCGGGCGGCGACATGGTGCCCTCCGAGCGCACCGTCACCATCGCCACCGGCCATGGCAAGAAGGCGGCGCGCCATATGGATGCCTGGCTGCGCGGTCGCCACTACCAAAAGATGGTCTCCTACCCGCTGGTGGGGCCAGAGCAGTTGCAACTCTGGTTCCAGACCCACGCCCCGGCCAGCAGTCAGCCGGTCAAACCGGCATGGGCGCGGGATGACTTTGGCGAGATCATCGGCGGGCTGGATGAGGTGGCCGCCCGCTACGAGGCGGCGCGCTGCTACTCCTGCGGCAACTGCTTCGAGTGCGACGGCTGCTATGGCAGCTGCCCCGAGCAGGCCATCGCCAAGCTGGGGCCGGGCAAGGGCTATCAGGTGGATGCCGAGCGCTGCACCGGCTGCGGTGCCTGTCACGACCAGTGCCCTTGTCACGCCATCGAGCTGCGCCAACCGGAGGAGTCCCAATGAAACATGAACTGATCATGGTCGACGGCAACGAAGCCGCGGCCCGGGTGGCCTACCAGCTGAGCGAAGTGTGTGCCATCTACCCCATTACCCCGAGCTCGACCATGGCCGAACTGGCCGATGCCTGGGCGGCGGAGGGGCAGACCAACCTGTGGGGCAACATTCCCACAGTGGTGGAGATGCAAAGCGAAGGGGGGGCGGCAGGCACGGTACACGGCGCCCTGCAGGCGGGGGCGCTCGCCACCACCTTCACCGCCAGTCAGGGGCTGATGCTGATGCTGCCCAACATGTACAAGATCGCCGGTGAACTGACCTCGGCGGTGTTCCATGTGGCGGCCCGTTCGCTGGCAGCGCAGGGGCTGTCGATTTTTGGCGACCATCAGGATGTGATGGCGGCGCGCAGCACCGGCTTTGCCATGCTTGCCTCCGGCTCGGTGCAGGAGGCGCAGGATCTGGCCTTGGTCGCTCACAGCGTCCCCCTGCAGTGCCGGGTGCCCTTTATCCACTTTTTCGACGGCTTTCGCACCTCCCACGAGGTGAACAAGATCACCGCGCTGCATCGGGATGAAATTCGCGCTCTTATCGACAACGATTGGGTGCGCGCCCACCGTGCGCGGGCCCTCAACCCGGATCATCCGGTGATGCGTGGCACCGCCCAGAACCCGGATACCTATTTCCAATCCCGCGAGAGCGTCAACCCCTTCTACGAAGCGGTACCGGCGCGGGTGCAGCAATGCATGGACAATCTCGGCGAGCTGACCGGCCGCCACTACCGGCTGGTGGAGTACCACGGCGCGCCCGATGCCACCGACGTCATCGTGCTGATGGGCTCGGGGGCGGCTACTGCCCGTACCACTGTGGATTGGCTCAATCGGCAGGATCGAAAGACCGGGGTACTGGTCATTCGCCTCTATCGCCCCTTCCCGGTACAGGCGCTGCTCGATGCGCTGCCGCAGAGCGTGCGGCGCATGGCGGTGCTGGATCGCACCAAGGAGCCGGGGGCGGGCGGTGAGCCGCTGCTGCTGGATGTGCAGAGCGCCCTTATCGACGGTTTGCAGCGCGGCCTTATCAAGCGGCTGCCCTGGCTCAGTGGCGGCCGTTACGGCCTCTCGTCCAAAGAGTTCACCCCCGCCATGTGCGCGGCGGTGTTCGAGGAGTTGGCATCCGATGCGCCGCGCCCCCGCTTTACCGTGGGGATTGTCGATGACGTGTCGGGCCTCAGTCTGGCATGGCATCCCATCGGTGATCTTGAGCCTGCCAGCCGGGTGCGGGCGCTCTTCTTCGGTCTCGGCGCCGACGGCACGGTTGGTGCCAACAAGAACAGCATCAAGATCATCGGCGAGCTGGAGGGCTTCCACGCCCAAGGCTACTTCGTCTATGACTCCAAGAAGTCGGGCTCGCGCACCGTCTCCCACCTGCGCTTTGGCCCCGAGCCCATCGACGCCCCCTGGCTTATCGAGCAGGCGAGCTTTATCGGCTGCCACCAGTGGGGTTTTGTCGAGTCGGTAGACTTGCTGGAGCACGCCGCGGAAGGGGCGACCCTGCTGCTCAATGCCCCCTACGAGGCTGAACGAGTCTGGGCTGAGCTGCCCGAGCGGCTGCGCGCCCGTATTCGCGCCCTCAATATCCAGCTCTACTGCATCGATGGGGATCGGGTGGCCGAGCAAAACGGCATGGGCAATCGCATCAACACCATTATGCAGACCTGCTTCTTCGCGCTGGCAGGGGTGTTGCCACGGGATGAGGCCATTGCGCTGATCAAGGAGAGCATCGAGAAGAGTTATGCCCGCAAGGGACCCGAGGTGGTCGAGCGTAACTTCGCGGCGGTGGACGATACCCTGGCTCACCTCTGCAAGGTGGTGATCCCGGCCGGTGACGAGCAGATCAGCGACTATCCGTTGCCACTGGCACCGGGTGGCAGCGAGTTTGTCCAGCGGGTCACTGGCGAGATGCTGGCGGGGCGCGGCGATCTGATCCCCGTCTCCATGTTGCCGGTGGATGGCACTTACCCCACTGCCACCAGCCGCTTCGAGAAGCGGGATATCGCCCGCGAGATCCCGATCTGGCACTCCGATATCTGCATCCAGTGCGGCAACTGCGTCTTTGTCTGCCCCCACGCGGCGCTGCGGGCCAAGTTCTACCATCAGGACTGGCTGGCGACCGCCCCCGAGGCAGCGCAGTCGGTGCCCGTCACCGCCAAGGGCTTCCCCGACAGCCGCTACACCTTGCAGCTCTATCCGGAGGATTGCACCGGCTGCGGCCAGTGCGTGCAGGCCTGTCCGGTGCGGGTCGGAGCGGATGAGAGTCATGAGGGCGAGCGCGCCATCGCCATGATGGACAAGGCGCCGCATCTCGCTGGCCAGAAACAGGCGCTGCGCTGGTTCGAGAGCCTGCCCTGGCCTGCTCGCGAGCGGGTGGACTTCTCCACGGTGCGCGGTGCCCAGTTCCTCGAACCCCTGTTCGAGTTCTCCGGTGCCTGCGCCGGTTGTGGCGAGACACCTTATCTCAAGCTGCTGACCCAGCTGTTTGGCGATCGCATGCTAGTGGCCAACGCCACCGGTTGCTCCTCCATTTATGGCGGCAACCTGCCGACCACACCGTGGGCCAAGAACGGCGAAGGGAAGGGGCCCGCCTGGTCCAACTCCCTCTTTGAGGACAACGCCGAGTTCGGCTTTGGTTTTCGTCTCACCGCCGATCAGCATCACGGTCAGGCGGTGGCGGCCCTCGAAGCGATGAAGGGAGAGCTGGGCGCAGAGCTGGTCGATACCCTGATTAGCGCCCCACAGCGGCTGGAGTCGGAGATCCGCGCCCAGCGCACCCGGGTCGCGCAAGTGCGCGAGCGGCTGGAAGAGGTGAAATCCGGCAAGGCCCGCGAGCTGCTGTCACTCATCGATCAGCTGGTGCGCCGTTCGGTCTGGATCATCGGCGGCGATGGCTGGGCTTATGACATCGGTTCATCGGGGCTCGATCATGTGCTCGCCTCCGGGCGCGATGTGAACGTGCTGGTGATGGATACCGAGGTCTACTCCAACACCGGCGGCCAGATGTCGAAATCGACCCCGCTCGGTGCCGTCGCCAAATTCGCGGCGGGGGGCAAGACGCTGGCCAAGAAGGATGTAGCGTTGCAGGCCATCTCCTACGGCAACGTCTATGTGGCCCGCATCGCCTTTGGTGCCAATCCGCAGCAGGCGCTGCAGGCCTTGCGTGAGGCCGAAGCCTATCCGGGCCCGTCGCTTATCATCGCCTACAGCCACTGTATCGCCCACGGCATCGATATGGAGTTTGGCCTGACCCAGCAAAAACGCGCGGTGGCCTCCGGTCACTGGCCGCTGATGCGCTACAACCCGGTATTGCGCAGTGCGGGGCAGAACCCCTTCAGCCTCGACAGCCTGCGCCCCACCATTCCCCTTGCTGAATACCGGCAGGAGGAGACCCGTTATCGGGTGCTGGCCCAGAGCCATCCGGAGGAGGCCGAACGGCTGATGCAGGTGGCGCAAAAAGTGGCGTGGCAGAAGTGGGCCACCTACGAGGAGATGGCCACCCGCGAAGCCAGCCATTTCCATCCGCCGGTGTGAGGATGGGTGAGCAAAATATAACCAAGCGGGCCATTGGCCCGCTTTTTTAAATAGACATGATTAGGGTACAATTGAGGTACGGTATTAATATTTTTGTCTGCAAGTCGGATTTATGTGGAAGCATATCCTCGATATTATTGATGTAGTGGAAACTATGGCTCAAAAAATATAGAGTGTGATTTGTAAGGCTAGAGGGTTGTTAAAGGGTTTTATTGTTCATGTGACAACTAATTTAATAGAAGGGAATGAATGGATAAGCCAGTAGATAATAGTAGTGGTTATGTTTACATTTTAGAGGTGAAAGACATAAATTTACCTGTATGTAAAATTGGTATGACGACAAGAACACCATATGAGAGGTGTAATGAAATAAATAGCGGTGCTACGGGGGACTTTATATGGGTGGTAGCCTATTCCATAGTCGTGGATAAATGCAAGGAATTTGAATCTCTAGTTCATTCGAAACTAGCTCCATTACGCCAAAAAGGACGCGAGTTTTTTAACTTAAGTGCTGATGATGCGCATGTTGCAATAATTTCTATTCTTGAAAATCAAACAAACATAAAAAGAGTGCGTGTTCCAGAGGGAATTGATTCCAGCCTTGATGCAGAGTCAGATAATAGAGGGGGGAAACGTAAGTATCATTTTCAGCGAATTGATTCACGATACGTAGAGCTTCTCCAGATTTTTTCATCATGCCTCAATGTAAAAGGTAGGCCTTTTGGACAATTAAATCGACCAATATTTGGCATGAGTGATGGACGAGAAGGAGTCCAATGGAATATTTCTGTAGATACGGAAACTGGTAAAGTAAGAATAGGTGTTAATCTAGAAGGTAGTGCAAAGACTGGGCGGTGGCTAATTACTCCATTCATATTGAATAATCCTGATATAGAAAAATTAAAGTCAAAAATAGAAAGTTCAAATGATATTGTTATTCGATTTTCACGTGATGCTTGGCAAGGAGCCTCAAGATTAAATATTAGGGAGAGGTTTTTAGGGGGCCGTGAATATCTATTGTCAGAACTTAATCGGAAAATATGGGGTTCGATTTTAGACGAAGCTTTAACTTGTCTTGATGAAAATAAAAGTTTTCGTGGTAGGAAAAGAAACTATCCCGTAACACTAGAGTCAGATGGTCGAAAGCTAAAAAAAGATATATCCCCGCATTTAACGATTTGGGCATTTTTAAGTATCGATGGCAACATTGAGGATAACATAAAAAGGAAAATTTCAGAACTACAACACGTATATGATTGGGTACTGGAAGCAATTTATGCTAATAAAGCAATATAATAATATTCATATATGCGTGTATATAAACTCTATTTTGTACTAAATAATTTTGTCGTAATATATTCTCATGAATATATGTTCTACTTTCGTTAGATAGATAAGAAGGCGACCATGACAGAGCAAGATGTAGCCGGGACGATCGGCATTCTGGGGGCGGGTTGGCTCGGGCTGCCGCTGGCGCGGGCCCTGCTGGCGGCAGGCAAGCAGGTGGTGGTGACGGTCAGCAGCGCCGAGAAGGCGGCCCGTCTGCAGGGGGAGGGGATCAACGCCCATCCGCTGACCATCTCTGCCAATATGGGCTCTGCCGAGATGCCCGTTGCTGATCAAAACGCGCCGTGGCCCATCCCCTGCGAATCGTTGGTTATCTGCGTACCGCCGAGTAAGACCGATGACTACCCGCAGGCGGTGGCAAAGGCCTGCGCGTTGGCCAAAGCGAGTGGCACCCGGCGGGTGCTGTTTGTCAGTGCCACCTCGGTATGGGGGGCGGGTCAAGAAGAGGGTGAGCAGCCCAAACCGCGCCATGCCCGTGGCGAGCGGATGCTGGCGGCGGAGCAGGCGGTGCTGGCAGCCGGTTTCGAGACGGTGATGATAGTGCGCCCCTCCGGCCTTTATGGCCCGGATCGCCATCCCGGCCGTTTCCTTGCGGGCAAGACTCTCGATGGCGGCGCCCAGTCGGTCAATCTGGTCCATCTGGACGATGTGGTGGCGGCTTGCATCTTGCTGCTGGAGCGGGGCAAGGACGGGGATGTCTTCAACCTGAGCGCGCCGGTGCATCCGCGCCGCGAGCAGTTCTACCCCTTTGCGGCGCGTCAGCAGGGATTGCCCGTGCCGGTCTTTATCGAGCCTGCCGGTGAATTTCAGCCCATCGACGGTCAGCTGATTTGCCAGCAGATGGGATTCAACTATCGCTGGCCCGATCCGGCCCACTGGTTTGCCGAGCTCGCCGCCTCGGGCAATTGAGGTTTGCCAAGGGGGTGATCGCCCCCTATCATGCCGCCATCCATGAGAGAGAGGCGGTAATGATGGTAGATACAAAACGTCACCCCGATGGGGAGTTGTTGCTGAGAACCCTGGCAATGCCAGCCGATACCAACCCCAATGGCGACATCTTTGGTGGCTGGATCATGTCCCAGATGGATATAGGTGGGGGCATTATGGCCAAGGAGCTGGCAAAAGGACGTATTTGTACCGTATCCGTCGAAGGCATGACCTTTCACAGTCCGGTCAAGGTGGGCGATGTGGTCTGCTGCTACGGCCGCTGCATGAAGATCGGCCGCAGCTCCATGAAGCTCAAGCTGGAGGTGTGGGTCAAACCGGTACTGCGGGAAAACGATGCCCAGCGCTACTGCGTGACCGAGGGGATCTTCACCTATGTCGCCATCGACGAACAGGGCAAATCCCGCCCGGTTCCGGTGAGTGCCTGATTAAATCAGCCGGGCATTGATGATGGATATTTCCTGCTCAAGCCCGGTTTTTTGCCGTATCATGCGTTCCAGCATCTCTTCCGAGCCCACATATTGCAGGGTGTCGAACAGGCAGAGATCGCATTGAGGGTCCCGTCTTATCTGATAGACGGTGGCCAGCTCCACTTGATGACAATTTCCTTGTTGATCATAAAACGTCACGTTGTACCGAAGTTCTTTCGCCATGAGACAGCGTCCTTCTGGTTGGGTGGAACAGGGACTATCAGCTTAGTCGGCGTGGATGACGTTTGTGATGGTCGCAACAAAAAGCAAAGGCGGGCGGTTGTTAGCCAATGAAAAATAGTTATCGCATTCTTGGCACCTCCCTGCTGACCCTGGGGTTGGTAGGCTGTTTTGATGTGCCGGATCAGAACCATCTGGTCACAGCTCAAGGGATTGTGCCGGGACTCGACTGCCAGCGTCCGCCGCTGGTAGCGTTGGCGACCACGGCGTTGCCCCGTGAATTTGGGGTGACGGTGTGGAATCTCTACAAGGGCCAGCGCAAGAACTGGCGTGAAGGGATGGACAGTTATGCCAAGGGGCAGGATCTGGTGCTGCTGCAAGAGTCGGCCACCCGTCCCGATATGCTCGACTGGCTGCGCGCCGGTGATTTCCAGTGGCAACAGCTGCAAGCCTTCACTCAGGGCGGCGTGTCGTTCGGGGTGATGACGGTGGCCAAGACCCCGCAGGCGTTCGTCTGTGGCGTGCGCTCCCCCGAGCCATTGCTGCGTATCCCCAAATCCGGGCTGGTGAGCCTCTATCCGCTGCAGGGCGATCCTGATGGCGTCATGGTCATCAATATCCATGCGGTCAATTTCGAGCTTGGGATGGCCACCTTCCGCGAGCAGCTCAACGATTTGACTGCCTTGGTGCGCCGCCATCAGGGGCCGGTGATCCTGGCCGGTGATTTCAATACCTGGAGCGACAAACGTCAGTTCTGGTTAAGCAAATTGGTGGACGAGCTGGGTCTGCAAGAGGCCGTGCCGGTGCCTGACTTGCGCCGCACCGCCTTCGGTCGCCCGCTGGATCACCTCTACTACCGCAATCTGGATTTGGTCGAGGTGAGTTCACCGGCGACCGACAGTTCGGATCACAACCCCATCATTGCGCGCTTTGCCGCCCAGTCGGTGACCCCCTGATCGGGGATGATGTGCGCGTGTTGCCCATAAAAAAATCCGGCGCCTGATAGCGCCGGATTTTTTTATACGATCTGGTGGTCAACCCGCTCGGGATGACCCGCTGGCATTACTGGTAGAGACCCAGATTCGCTTTGGCGTAGGCTTCGAAATCGGTGCAGCCACCGATATGCTGCTCATCCAGGAAGATCTGCGGCACGGTATTGACCGGCTTGCCGGCGCTCTTGGCCAGATCTTCTTTGGTGATGCCTTCGGCATGGATATCCACGTAGCGGAATTTGAAGTCATCGCGCTGTTCGGTCAGCTGCTCGGCGATCTGTACGGCACGGACACAGTAGGGGCAACCCGGGCGACCAAAAATCACTGCAAACATATTTTCTCTCCGTTTTTTAAGCCGTTTATGTATGGCCGTTGATATGAGGCAGGCAACAGCATAGCCCTGCCTCGTGGCGACTTGAAGCCGAAATTATCGATACCCTGATTCGAGCGGGCCTATTGGCTCAGCTCTCATCGGCGATATGGATCGGCTGCTGCTGATAGATGCTCTCCAGCACCCCCTTCTCGAACACCGTCCAGGGCCACGGCGCCTTGCTGGCACGGTAGCGCTCATGGGTGGCCGGATCTTGGGACAGGCCGCGCTGGAACATCACGAACGCCTTGCGCTGGCCGCCTGCCGTGTCGATAAAGCCCACCAGATTGGAGGTGCCGGTGATGGTGCCGGTCTTGGCGTGCACCTTGTTCTTCATCATGGGGGCGGTGACGCTGCGGCGCCACGCCAGGGTACCATCCACCTGGGAACTCGGCAGCAGCTTGATCAGGCCAAGCTCGGCATCATTCTTCTGGATGAAGTTCAGCACCGACATCATCTGACGGGCGCTGATGAGATTGTGAGCGGAGAGACCGGAGCCGTCAGCCAGAGTGGCATTGCCCAGATCGATGCCGTTCTTGGTCAGAATGGCGCGCACCGCCATGGTGCCGCTGCGATAGCTGCCCGGCTTGTTGTAGTAGTGACGACCCACGGTTTTGAGGAAGGTATCGGCGTAGAGGTTGTCCGATTTCTTCAGCATCTTGGCGAGCATCACCGGCAGGGAGACCGAGTAGTGGGTGCCGAGGGTCTCTGCTCCTTCAGGGGCCTTGTGGGTGACCCGCAGCAGGCCATCATGCTTGATGCCGGCGCGGTTCATCGCCCAGCGGATGTTGTCCCAGCCCCAGGCTTCCACGTCGTGGATGGCGAAGCGCAGACCCTGCGGATCCTTGTTCGGGGTGATGCAGCCCTTGAGTTCGTAGAAGTTGCCCTTGGCCATGTCCACTTCCAGTGCACAGAACTGGCGCGCCATGTCGGCGTAGCTCATCACTTCCACGTTGTCGGCACCGATGCCGATGGGCACGCCGGTAGCTACATTGCCCACCGCCGGTTTGCCAATCTGGGTGGCAGTGATGGTGCCGTAGGCGCAGTTCTTGTCGATGATGACCGAGGAGACGGGAGCGGCGAAGCAGAGGGTCTGATCCCCCCACGACCAGCCGTTGCCGCGCTCGTAGCCGTTGTAGGCGCCGGTGTTGACGTAGACATTCCCCTTGATGCTGGTGACGCCGAGCTGCTTGAACAGCGCCAGCAGATCCATGCGGGAGAGGGTGGGGTCGCCGACGAAGTTGATCCAGATATCGCCGTTGATGGTGTCACCCTGTTTGGCTCCGGGTTGGGCCTGAATGTCGGTGGCGAAGCGGAAATCTGCACCCAGCTCGAGGCGGGCCGCCAGCGCGGTGAGCACCTTCATGGTGGAGGCGGGGGCGATCATCTGATCCGCATGGCGGGCGAACTCGACGCCGTTATTGCCCTGCACCATGATGGCGTACTGGCCACCCTGAGGGGGCGTCAGCGGGGCGGCATGAGCCGCCAGAGAAGAAAAGAGAGCACAAAAACCAATCAACAGCCGCTGCATAACATCCTCTAACGTGACGAAGGGCCCGGCAGTGGTGCCGACCCTGATAATTCAACCAGCCGATGCGGGATCGACGGGATAACGCAATTCATGCCATGTATGCCGGTCGCCATCATGCCAGCGAGTTGGCGGTACGATAGCGACCCTCATAATCAAAAATTTTCTCTTTTATCTGCCAGAAGCGACCCGATTTGCGGGCGATGACAAAATCCGGATGACGGAACTGGCTTTGCGCGGCCAGCACGCTCGCCAGGGTGGCAAATTCGGGCTCCAGCCCCGGGGCGGGCCAATGATGACGCACAAAGTGCTGTTGAAACAAGCGCCGTGCGCCCGGGGAGTGAAATCCGAAGTATTCACTGAGGGTCAGCCCATCCTCATCGTGGTAGGTCACCTCCAGCCGCTCCCCCTGTTTGCCGCGTCCTGCGGTGAGGGTTAGCCCCGCACAGCGGATCACCATGCAATCCTTGAGATTGAGCGCCTCTTTGAGCTTGTCGTCAGGGTCCACCAGCAGCTGATCGCAGCTCTGGCAGCGGCGGGCGGCGATGTCATTCTCCGCACCGCAGCCGGGGCAGATCTTGGCGCGAAAGCGGTAGTCACACTCTTCGCGGTTGCCCTCGTCATCTTCAAACAGTCCCTGACAGCGGCGGCCGTAGTGCTCGATCACCTTGCCATCCTCGTCGGTCTTGCCCCAGAAGGTGTTGGCAAAACCGCAGGCGGGGCAGGGCACCTGCACCGGCTCGGTACCGGCGTGGGGGCGGGGCTCCCCCACTTCGGGGGCAAACAGGTTGAAGTTGTTGCCCGCATAGTCGAGCACCAGACAATCGCTCTTGCCCGGCGAGAGACGCAGGCCCCGCCCGACGATCTGCTGGTAGAGGGAGACCGACTCAGTGGGCCTGAGCATCACGATAAGATCGACATGGGGGGCATCAAAGCCGGTGGTGAGCACCGCCACGTTGACCAGGAACTTGAGCTCGCGCGCCTTGAAGGCGCTGATAAGGGCATCGCGCTCCGGTCCAGGTGTCTCGCCGGTGATAAGGGCTGCCTGCTCCCCTCTGGCGCCCAGCAGGCCGTGAATTTCGCGGGCGTGTTCGACGGTGGCGGCGAAGATCATCACCCCTTGCCGGTCGGCGGCATACTCCAGCACCTGACTCAGGATATGGGGGGTGACCCGCTGCTGGCGTTTGAGCTCGCCGTTGAGATCCGCCTCGCTGAAGAGGCCGTTCTCCCGCGCCACCAGCTTGCTGAAGTCGTAGTGGACTATGGGAGCATCCACCATGCGCGGCGGCGTCAGGTAGCCGTTTTTGACCATAAAACGCAGGGGCAGCTCGAACACGCAGTCGCCGAACAGCCGCTCGCCGTGGCTCTTGACCATGCCGTGGTAGTGGCGCCGGTAGATCCAGCCCAGCCCGAGCCGATAGGGGGTCGCGGTGAGGCCGAGGATCTTGAGGGCCGGATTGGCGGCCTTGAGGTGGTCGATCACCTGATGGTACTGGCTGTCGTCATCGAGCGAGACTCGATGGCACTCGTCGATGATGAGCAGCGAAAACGCCCCGTCGAAGGCGGCCAGATTGCGCGCTACCGACTGCACCGAGCCAAATACCACCTGGGCGCTTGCCTCCTTGCGATCCAGACCGGCGGCGAAGATGTCGGCCTTGAGCCCCCACGCCTCGTACTTGGCGTGGTTCTGCTCCACCAGCTCCTTGACGTGGGCCAGCACCAGTACCCGACCACGCGCCTTGCGGGCCAGCTCGGCAATCACCAGACTCTTGCCAGCACCGGTTGGCAGCACCACCACGGCGGGATCCGGGTGTTTGCGAAAGTGGCTGATCACGGCGTTGACGGCGTCGGTCTGATAGGGTCTGAGGACGAACATGCAGGCTTGGGTATGTCGATGTGGGGTGGTGCAAGATGGCGCCATTATAGGGTGCTTGCCGTCACAAAAACAGCGGGCCGGCATGATGCCGGCCCGCAGGGTGCCTGGGTGCTGATCAATGGAACGGGAAGATGTAGTTCATCCAGCTTGCCATGCGCAGCAGTACCTTGCGCATCACAGAGACGTGGTGGAAGTACTCGGTATAGACGGCGGCCTGTCCGCTGGCACCGGCAATCACCTGATACTTGGCCCACTCGGGGTCGGTGATGGAGATGAGCACCGGCATGCGGCCCGGGCGGATAGCGCTGATCTGATCCAGCAGCATGGCGTTGGCCTGCACGTTGCCGGCGGCAATGGCCGGGATCACGGCGGTCACCTTGCCCTTGAAGATCTTGCCGGGGATACCGTCGATCACCACTTCGGCCTCGTCACCCACCGCCAGACGCTGCATGCTGTTCTGCCAGAACCAGCCGACATAGGCGGTCTCATCCTTGTGGATGAAGGTCATCACCGGACGATACATGAAGGGGGTGGCGATCATGCCGGGACGCAGGGCGAGCTGCACCACATGGCCATCGCTTGGGGCATAGACCACGGTCTGGGCCAGCTGGTATTTGGCTTCATCGAGCTGGGCCTGCAGATCTTCCAGCATGGCGCGTTGCTGATCCATCTGGGCGGCGATCTCGTCCACGCTCGCCTGGGTTACGTCGAGGTCGCGCTGCTTGCCGACGCCACGGCGCATCAGGTCGCTGGCGCGATCCCGATCCAGCTTGGCGGAGCGCAGTCTGGCATCGATCGACTTGAGTTGATCCTTGTTGGCATCGAGCCGTGCAGTCAGGCTTTCCACCTTCAGCTTGAAGGGCTCATCATCAAGGCGAAACAGCACGTCACCCTTTTTCACCGGCTGGTTGGCTTGTACCGGCACCTCGACCACCCGGCCCTTGACCAGCGGCACAATGGGGGTTGAGAGGTAGTAGTTGCGCGCCATCTCGGAGTAGGGGTGGTTGTAGTTCATCAGCATGATGAGGGTGCCGATGAGCACCACACCACCCAGCGCGGCAGTCGGAACAGTCCACTTGTTGAGCGGGATGCGGAAGATTTTGAAAATGGCTACACAGAGTGCCGTATAGGTCAGGATCAGTAGCAGGTCCATGATTTATCCCTGTTGCTCTTGCTGTTCGATATGGTTGAGACGGCCCTTCAGTTCAGCCAGCTCTTCTCTGAGGGCCGCGATATCATCTTCATCTTTTTGCAGGCGCTGGTTAAAGCCCCAGCCGCGATCGGGGCGATAGATGGTTGCCCAGATCCAGAGGAAGGGCCACAACACATGCAGGGTGAAGAGACTGACCCAGCCGGCAACATGGATGGCATCCTGATGGGGATGATTCCGATGTTTGGCGATTTCGTAAGGAATATCGTGGATCACGATGATTCCGTAGAAGATGACCAGCGCGACAAAGACGAGCAGGCCAAGGGCAAAGTAATCAAGGAACATGTATAACCTCCACTGGCTTTAAGCACAGCTTTATCATTGATTCATATATTCGGGAAAGCAATTGAAAATCACATATTTATCGTCAGGCCGCACGGAATCTTAAGGGCTTGTGCTGTATAGGAGCTTAAGGGAATAACGAGTTGTTTTATTGGTTTTTTTATCAATTTAAAAGGGGCCTTTTGGCCCCTTTTTTACCACCTCAAGTCAGACATCACCCTTCACTGGGATTGCTAACCAGTGGTTGGCGGAACTTCATCAGGAAGGCCACGGTAATGGCCGCCGTTGCAGCCAAGCCGATGATGGTGGAGGTCCCCATCTCCAGCCCGAACCCGATGGGGGCGTTGGCCAGATAGGTGATCACCACAGCGGTCATGAACATGGCGGGAATGGTGCAGATCCAGTGCAGCTTGCCCTCTTTGATGAGGTAGGCAGCCGCAGCCCACAACATGATGACGGCGGTGGTCTGGTTGGCCCAGCCGAAGTAGCGCCAGATCACCCCGAATTCAGCCTTGGAGATGATGAAGCCAAGGATAAACATGGGGATGGCGATCAGCAGACGCTTGGCCAGCGGCTTCTGGGTCATCTTCAGGAAGTCCGCCACGATCAGGCGAGCACTGCGAAACGCGGTGTCACCAGAGGTGATGGGCAGGATCACCACGCCGAGGATGGCCAGAATGCCGCCGACTGTGCCGAGCAGGCTGGTGGAGACTTCGTGTACCACGGCTGCCGGGCCGCCGTTGGCCATGGTAGCGTTGAGCGCTTCGGTGCTGTCGTAGAAGGAGAGACCCAGGGTGCACCAGATAAGGGCGATGATCCCTTCACCGATCATTGCGCCGTAGAAGATGAAGCGGCCGGATTTTTCGTTCTGCATGCAGCGCGCCATCAGCGGTGACTGGGTGGCGTGGAAGCCTGATACCGCGCCACAGGCGATGGTGATGAACAGCAGCGGCCACAGCGGCAGTTCGGTCGGGTGCAGGTTGGAGAAGTCCATCCCGGTGTTGTAGAAGCCTTTGCCGGAGACGATCAGGCCAACGATGAGGCCGACCGACATGAAGACCAGCAGGGCGCCGAAGATGGGATAGAAGCGACCGATGATCTTGTCGATGGGGACTATGGTCGCGAGGATGTAGTAGGCAAAAATTGCCACGATCCAGTAGACCAGATCGGTGGAGGTGAGGTTGGCCAAGAGGCCTGCCGGGCTCAGCACGAATACCACGCCCACCAGCATCAGCAGCACCACGGCAAACAGGTTCATGAAGTGCTTGGCGGCGGTGCCCAGATGCTCACCGACCACGGTTGGCACCGAGGCCCCCTTGGCGCGTACAGACAGCATGCCGGAGAAGTAGTCATGTACCGCACCGGCGAAGATGCAGCCAAAGACGATCCAGAGCATGGCGACCGGGCCGTAGAGGGCACCCAGGATGGGGCCGAAGATGGGGCCGACACCTGCGATGTTGAGCAGTTGAACCAGATAGACTTTCTTGTCCGACATGGGGACATAGTCCACCCCGTCAGCCATGGTGATGGCGGGGGTTTTCAGCTCGGGTTTCGGGCTGAATATCCGTTCGATGAATTTGCCGTATATGAAGTAGCCGGCCACAAGTAAGCCGACACAGAGGAAGAACCAGATCATTGCTACGCTCCTGCATTGTTATTTTTTAGTGTGCAGAGCGAGTCTAAAACGGTTGCGCCTGACTGGCAGGTGAAACTCCCCGAGCGGCGCTTTGGCGCGCCGAGCGGTCGGCGGCTGTGATCAGGCGCACACTCCGCGGTTCAGTCCAGCCCCAGCTGATCTTTGAGCTCCTTGAGATAGCGACGGCTGACCGGCACCCGGGCGCCGCTCGGGGTGACAATCTCTGCCAGCTGGTTATCCAGCAGCCGGATCTCGAAGATGGCGTTGGGGGAGACCAGATACTGGCGGTGGCAGCGCAGCAGCGGGCTCTTTTCTTCCAGCGATTTGAGGGTGAGCTGGGTGTGGAACAGCTCGCCCTGACAGGCCACATGGACCCCGCCCAGATCGGAGAAGGCATACTCCACCTGCGCGATGGGCAGCAGCCTGACCCGATTGTGCAGATAGCCCGGAATATGTTCGATGGTGGGGGCCAGCCGATCTATGGGCTGCGGGGAGATATCCTGCTTGAGGCGAGCGAGGGTCTTGGCGAGCCGGGCGGGCTCCACCGGTTTGAGCAGGTAGTCGAAGGCGTTCTCTTCAAAGGCCTGAATGGCATATTCGTCAAAGGCGGTGACAAAGACGATCCGGGGCAGGGGGTCGAGCATGGCGACCAGCTCCATGCCGCTCAGCTTGGGCATCTGGATATCGAGGAATACCACATCGGGCTTGAGGCGCTGAATAAGCGGCAGCGCCTCGATGGCGTTGGCCGCTTCCCCCACGATCTCGATGGCAGGATCGCAGGCCAGCTGCTGCCTCAGCTCTTCGCGGGCGTAGTGTTCGTCATCGACTATCAGGGTGCGGATCATGGTTGCTCCTTGGGGATGGTGAACGACACCCGGGTCCACTGCTCAGGCTCGCAGGCAATAGTCACGCCATAGCGCTCGCCAAAGGCGCTTTTCAGTCGCCGATCGACAATGGTCATGCCCAGACCGTCGCCAGCGGGATGTGCTTGCCAGGTGCCTGCATTATCTTCCACATGGATGGTGACGCTGGCGGGTTGCTCATCGGTATAAAGGCGAATGCGCCCTTGCTCCAGCAGGGTCGAGATGCCGTGCTTGATGGCATTCTCGATCAGCGGTTGCAGGGTGAAGCTGGGCAGTCGCAGTGTGGCCAGATGGGGCGGGATCTCGTTTATCACCGTCAGCCGATCGCCAAAGCGAGCCAGCTCGATCTCCAGATAGGATTGGCAGTGCTCCTGCTCCTCCAGCAGGGTCGCAAGGCCGCTCTGGCGTTTGAGGTTCTTGCGAAAGAACAGCGACAGGTGCAGCAGAAGGTCTCGCGCCTTGTCCGGATCGCGCCGGGTGATGGCACTGATGGTGTTGAGGGTGTTGAACAGAAAGTGGGGGTTGATCTGGGCCTGGATAAGTTTCAACTCGGACTGCACCAGCAGCCGCTGATGCTGCTCCAGCCGACCGGCCAGCAACTGCTGTGACAGCAGGTTGGCAATCCCTTCACCCAGGGTGTGGTTGATCTTGAGAAACAGCCGCTTCTTCGGCTCGTAGAGTTTGATGGTGCCGATCACTCCTTTGTCCCCCTGCAGCGGGATCACCAGCACCGAGCCCAGCTGGCATGCGGGGGAGAGGCTGCAGCGATAGGGCTGACTGTTGCCATCGGCAAACAGCACCTTGTTCTGGGCGATGGCCTGCATGGTAATGGCTGACGCAATGGGGGTACCCGGCAGATGGTGATCTTCGCCGGTGCCGATAAAGGCGAGGATCTGCTCGGTGTCCGTGATGGCGACCGCCCCCACGCCTGTCTCCTCCTGAATGATACGGGCAATCTTGTTGCTCGCCTCCGGGGTAAAGCCCTGACTCATGATCCCCACTGTGCGGTTGGCGATATTGAGCGCCTTGGCGGAGAAGACCCGGGAGAACTTCTCATACATCCGCTGCTGGTCGCGGATCATGCTGATAAAGAGCGCCGCGCCGCAGGAGTTGGCCAGAATCATCGGGGTGGCGATGGTGCGCACCAGCAGCAGGGATTTGTCGAACGGGGTCGCCACCAGCAGGATGATCACCATCTGCATGATCTCGGCATAGAGGGTGGTAAAGAAGGCGATACGCGGTTCAAACAGGGCATCCGTTCGCCCCGAGCGCATCAGTCGCCAGTGCACTATGCCCCCGAGCAACCCCTCGCAGGTGGTGGAGATGGCGCAGGCGAGATCGGTAAATCCCCCCAGCGTATAGCGGTGCAGGCCGCCGGTCAGCCCCACCAGAAAGCCTACCAGCGGCCCCCCCAATAATCCCCCCAAGACGGCGCCGACCGCCCGGGTGTTGGCGATGGCATCATCGATATCGAGGCCCACATAGGTGCCGAGGATACAAAAGCTAGAAAAGATGATGTATATCAGTATCTTGTGAGGTAGTCTCACGGAATAGTTGGCAAGCGGGCGCAGCAGCGGGCTTTTCGAGAAGAGATAGGCGATCACCAGGCTGACGCTCATCTGTTGCAGCAAGGAGAGGACCAACTGCATAAAAAACGCTCCTCATAAGCCAGCTGAAAAAATAGCCAGCCCGTGAATAAGTGTGATCAGGATCTTGTTCTGTTGGCCCAACTGGGAGTAACAGGCCGTCAGTTTGCCAGAACAAGTGGATAAAACCATATTAAATCAGCATGTTAAATTGATATTTGTGTAAGCGGCAGCGGGTTGATATTGATGGATGGAGCATGAATGTATCCGCTGGATACGCCACACGGAGGTGGCATGCTCCGCCCGGCCTCTTGGCTGGGCGTTTTTTATACATGGTCAGTTGGCAACCTTCTGATGGGGGTTTGAGCAATTATTCCGGTTTGTCCAATGAGTTATCCCCAGCTTCTGGGGATAACTCAGAATGCAAAGTAGTAGCAGAAGCGGCGGGTCAGGTTGAAGAACTGCCGTTGCCCCTCATCGAGCTCTTCCTGTTTGATAAAAGCAGTGATGGTGCGTTCATCTTCCCGCAGATCGATCATGGCGACGGCTTCCGGCCGCTGGGCCTTGATATAGGGCAGGATCTTCGGTTTGAGGGGCATGGTGGGCTCGGTGGAGAGCACCAGCGCAATGCTCTCGTCCGAGAGTTTCACCAGTGATCCCGGCGGATAGACCCCCAGCACCTTGACCAGCAACTTGACCAGATTCTGGTCGAACTTCTTCTGGGATAACTTGTAGAGCTGGCTGATGGCCTGACTCGGCGCGGCCGGGTTACCGCTGTTGCGGGGATGGAGCAGCTCGTCGTAGAAGTCGACCAGCCCGATCAACCGCGCCAGCGGCGGGATCTCCCCGCCCTTGATCCCGAGCGGATAACCGCTGCCGTCGAGCCGCTCGTGGTGCAGATGGGCGACCTGACGGATTTTCGGTTCAAAGGCGTTGAGCTGGGTCAGCATCTCCAGCCCGTACTGGGGATGCATATTGAGGAAGTTCTGCTCGGCCTTGTTGAGATCCCCCCGTTTTTGGGTGATCTGGCTCGGGATTTTCAGTTCGCCGATGTCGTGGATAAGTCCCGCAAGTCCCGTCTCCTCAATCTCAATGGGGTTCATGCCGAGTTCGCGGGCCATCAGCATGGCAATAAAAGCCACATTGAGGCTGTGTTGCAGCAGGATATCGGTGTGGGGGCTGCGAATAAGGTGGAGCCCGAGAGGCCCTTCATGCTGACTGAGGGTGAAGGCGGCATTACGGACAATCTGGGCGGTGTTGGCCAGTCCTTCATCCGGTTTGAGGTTGAGTGCCCCGAGTGCATCGCGCAGCTCGCTCATGGATTGGCCAAAGGCTTTGTCGGCGGCGCGCATGGAGCGGCGAAAGGCTTTCTCATCAAAGGGGGGCGGGCCCGAGGCAATCAGCTCTTCCAGTTCATCAAGATCAGGCCCGGCATCCGGGATATCGCCGCGCAGCAGCGGCTCGATGGGCAGATCGCTCTTGTCGGGGTCGACCATCAGCAGGGTGAGATCAAGATGACGGAGAATGTCGAGTTGCTGCTGATCCTTGATCTTGAAGGTATTGAACATAAACGGGTGGTTGGTCCATCCCGTGGGGAGATGGATATAGTGGCCTACTCTCAATTGCTCTATCGAGGCTTGGATCAGTGCCATCGGTTAACCTGCATTTCGTGAATGCCTACTCAACAAGCTAGCAAAATCCGATGGATAGACAACTAAAAATCCATTTCGGTGCCGCGGAGCACTCCGTGCTGTGATGGTGCGCACGAGCGCCATGCTTCTCCTCTTAATTCGCGCTTAAGTTTTACTTCCTACGCTGGCCCCGTCGTTTTTGTTGGCTTGGCCGGCCCGCTGCGCTGCAGGCCGGTATGTAGGAGTTGTTTATGCGTGTAACTCTCGGTGTACTGCAGACCAATCTGTTGCTGGTGCTCTTTTTCGCCCTGGTACTGAACTGGCCAATCTTTTTGCATTTCTATACGGTGCTTAGCGCCCTGACCCATGTCAAAGCCGGATTTGCCATCTCGATCCCGCTGGTGCTGATCGCGGCGCTCAATGCCGTGTTTATTCCCTTCACGTTCCGGTTTGTGCTCAAGCCCTTTTTTACCGTGCTCATTCTGACTGGCTCCATCGTCAGCTACGCCATGCTCAAATACGGCGTCATCTTTGATGTAGGCATGATCCAGAACATAGTGGAGACCAACAGCGGTGAGGCCGGGGCCTATTTGAATGGCTCGGTTGCGCTCTGGTTTCTGCTGACCGGGCTGCTGCCTGTTCTGGTGCTCTGGTCACTGCGGATCCGCTATCCGGCTCGCTGGTATCAGGGGTTGGCGTGGCGGGCAGGTGCACTGGCTATTTCTCTGCTGTTTATCGGGGGCGTCGCGTCACTTTACTATCAGGATTACGCCTCGGTCGGGCGCAACAACAAGTCGCTGGCCAAAGAGATTGTGCCTGCCAACTATGTGCACGGCCTCTACAAATATGGGCGGGATGTGCTGTTTGCCACGCCGATCCCTTACCAGCACTTGGGGACCGATGCCAGGGTGGTGGCACGGGGAAGCAAGCCGACTTTGATGTTCCTGGTGGTGGGGGAGACGGCGCGCAGCCAGAACTACTCCCTTAACGGGTATGGCAAGGCGACCAACAGCTTTACGGCCAAAGAGCAGGGAGTGGTGTCGTTCAGGAATGTGCGCTCCTGCGGTACGGCTACTGCGGTCTCGGTGCCCTGCATGTTCTCCAACCTCACGCGCCGTGGCTACGATGACCAGCTCGCCAGCTCCCGTGACGGCCTGCTCGATGTGCTGCAACATGCCGGAGTCTCGGTGTTGTGGAAAGAGAACGATGGCGGTTGCAAAGGGGTGTGCCGCAATGTGCCGACCATCGAGATCCTCCCCAAATCCTATCCTGCGCTCTGTCAGGGGGAGTCTTGCTATGACGAGGTGCTGCTGGAGGGGCTGGATCAGCAGATTGCCAGCATGAAGGGCAACAAGCTGGTGGCTTTTCACCTGATGGGCAGCCATGGCCCGACCTATTTTCGTCGTTACCCTGCCAGCGAGCGCGTCTTTATGCCGGACTGCCCGCGCAGCGACATTGAAAACTGCAGTAACGAAGAGCTGGTCAATACCTATGACAACACCATCCGCTACACCGACAAGGTGGTGGGGCTGCTGATAGACAAGCTCAAGTCGTTGGAGAGCCAGTACGATGTGGGACTGGTCTATCTCTCCGATCACGGCGAATCCCTGGGGGCCATGGGACTCTATCTGCACGGTACGCCATACAAGTTCGCGCCGGATGATCAGACCCGGGTGCCGCTGCTGACCTGGTTCTCGCCTCAGTTGCAGGCCGATCGCCAGCTGGATATGGGTTGCCTGGCGGCGGAGGCGAGCAGTCAGCGCTTCTCCCATGACAACCTCTTTCACTCCATGCTGGGGATCATGGATGTGCAGACCCGTGTTTACGACAACAAGCTGGATCTGTTCAAGCCATGTCGGGCGGGCTAAATCGCCAGCAAGCACACAATAGAAAACGGCAGCCAGTGGCTGCCGTTTTGTTATCTCGCAAGATCAGTGCCTTACTTCTGCTCCATGATGATCTGCAGCAGATCTCCCTCCAGCAGGGCGCGCTTGACCAGCGCAAAGCCGCCATAGGTCGGCTGGTTCTGGAAGCGGGCTTTCACGATGGGCAGGCCACGGTGGAAGCTCGGCAGGGATTGATGCTCGACACAGCGACGAATTGCCGGGAAGAGGATCTCTTCGGCGGCGGTGATTTCACCGGCGATCAGCACCTTCTGCGGGTTGAACAGGTTGACCGTAATAGCCACCGCTCGTCCCAGATGCTCACCCACGTTCTCGATCACGCTGCGGGCCAGCTCATCACCTGCCAGTGCCGCCTTGCACACCTCCTGAATGGTGATGTGTTTCTCTTGCAGTGCGCTCTGGTGACCGCGGCTGATGAGCTCCTTCACCTTGTCGATGATCGCTTCGTTGGAGGCGATGGTTTCGAGGCAGCCGAAGTTGCCACAGTGGCAGCGCTTGCCGAGCGGCTCGACCTGAATATGGCCGATCTCGCCGACGTTGCGGTTCTGACCGAGGAACACCTGACCCTTGGTGATGATCCCCGAGCCCGTCCCCTGATGGACGCTCACTAGAATGGAGTCCATGCAGTCGCGGGACTCGCCGAAGAAGTGTTCGGCCAGCGCCAGCGAGCGGGTGTCGTTGCCCACATAGCAGGGGAGGTTGAAGTGGTTCTCAAGCAGCTTCGCCAGCCCCAGATTACGGATCTGGTACTTGGGGGTGTAGATGACCATGCCGGATTCCGGGTTGACCAGACCCGGCATGGTCAGCGCGATGCTGATGAGGTTGCGACAACGTTCGCGGTTGGCATCGATAAAGGCGCCAATCTCTCGCAGCAGCATGTCGACCACGGGTTGCTGGTCGATCTCGGTCACCTGAATGACGTGCTGGTCGAGCTCCTTGCCATCGAGGTCATAGAGACTCAGTTGCAGGTAGCCGCGGCCCAGCTTGGCAGAGACAAACTGAAAGCGATGTTTGATGGTGGTCAGGGAGATGGCACGCCGCCCGCCGGTTGAGGCTTGCGGAGAGGTCTCCTTGATCAGGCCATGCTCGATCAGTTGCCGGGTTATTTTGGTCACGCTGGCCGGGGCCAGCTGACTCAACTCGGCAATCTTGACCCGGGAGATGGGGCCTTGCAGGTCGATGAGCCGATACACGGCTGCACTGTTGACCTGCTTGATAAGATCTACGTTTGCTATTTGTCCGCCAGTCATGATGTCACTGTTGTGTGTAGTGTCCGTTAACCACGGTCCCACGGACCGTGAAGTCCTGATCGAAGACAGTGAGGTTGGCTACTTTACCGACCTGGATACTACCGAGACGTGAGTCCCATCCAATGGCGCGAGCGGGGTAGAGGCTGGCCATTCTCAGTGCTTCATCGAGCGGTAATCCGACCTGCTTGACCAGATTTTCCACCCCCTCAATCATGGTGAGGGAGGAACCGCCGAGTGTACCATTCTCGTCGACACACTGACCATCGCGTAAAAAGACGGTGGTGCCACAAAAATCAAATTTCTCAAAGCCTTCCGGCGCTCCGGCTGCCGCAGTGGCATCGGTGACCAGCACCAGTCGCTCCCCCAGCGCCTTGTGAGCCAGACGCACGTTGGCCCAGTGCACATGGTGGCCATCGACGATGATGCCCGCATAGACATCTTTGCGATCGTAGATGGCGCCCACGACGCCCGGCTCGCGACCGTTGAGGGTCGGAGTCATGGCGTTGTAGAGGTGGGTCGCAAAGCGAATACCGTTATCGAACCCGGCCATGGCCTGATCGTAACTGGCGGCAGTGTGACCGGCCGAGACCAGAATGCCCGCTTCCACCAGACGGCGGATATGGGCCAGCTCGTTGCGCTCCGGAGCCAGGGTGATTTTGGTGATGGCATCCGCGTTGGCGCAGAAGAAGTCGATCATCTCGTCCGCTGGCTGGCGAATTTGCGCGGCAGGGTGAATCCCCTTGCGCTTGAGGTTGGTGTAAGGCCCTTCCAGATGGACGCCCAGCACCTCGTTGGGGTGTGCAGCCATGTAATCACGGGTCACCGCAACGGCCTGCTTCATGTCGGCATCCGGACTGGTGATCAGGGTCGGCAGGAAGCTGGTGGTACCGGATTTGAGGTTGGCCGCCTGCATGGTTGCCAGGGTCTTGACCGTGATGTCGGTGTTGAACATCACCCCGCCACAGCCGTTGAGCTGCACATCGATAAAACCGGCGGTCAGGTTGGCGCCTTTGAGGTCAATCTGCTCGATGCCCGCAGGCAGTTCGGCCAGGTGAGAGATGGCGACAATCTTGTCGCCCTCGATAAGCACCCCGTAGCCGGTCAGCACGCAGCTGCCGGTGTAGAGGGTGCAGTTGGTCAATGCGTACATGACGACTCCTTACAGACGGCCGATGTTGGCGGCTTCCAGTTGCTGGAAGTAGCGAACGGTCTTGACCTTGAGCTCCATGGTGGAGGGCTCGTCGCACACCATCATTCCCTTCGGATGCAGTTGCAGGGTGGAGATGGTCCACATGTGGTTGACGCTGCCTTCCACGGCGGCCTGCAGGGCCAGTGCCTTGCCGTGACCGGTGACCAGGATCATGATCTCTTCCGCATCCATCAGGGTGCCGACACCCACGGTCAGGGCCAGTTTGGGCACCTGCTCCATGTCGCCACCGAAGAAGCGGGAGTTGGCGATACGGGTGTCTTCGGTCAGGGTCTTGACCCGGGTGCGGGAGGAGAGGGAAGAGGCCGGCTCGTTGAACGCGATGTGGCCGTCGTTACCCACGCCACCCATGAACAGGTGGATCTTGCCGTAGGACTTGATCTTGTCTTCATAGCGCTTGCACTCGGCCACCAGATCCTCGGCATTGCCGTTGAGGATGTTGATGTTCTCGGGACGAATGTCGATGTGGCTGAAGAAGTTGTTGTGCATGAAGCTGTGGTAGCTCTCCGGGTGATCTTCCGGCAGGCCGACGTACTCGTCCATGTTGAAGGTGACCACGTTCTGGAAGCTCACTTCACCGGCTTTGTGCAACTCGATCAGGCGCTTGTAGGTGTTGAGCGGGGTGCCACCGGTGGGCAGGCCCAGTACGAAAGGGCGATCGCTGGTCGGCTTGAACGCGTTGATGCGGTCAACGATGTAACGAGCAGACCACAGGCCTACTTGGCTGGCAGATTTCAACGGGATCAGGCGCATATGGGATACCTCTGTGTCGGGTTGCGACCGGTTTGGCGGTGGCAATTGGCTAAGACGGATTCAAGTTGTTTTATAGCGTAAATAAAGATTGCGAACTAAGCCACATCTATCCACCACCTTTATCTTGTTTGGGTGATAACGATCACGATTATCGGTTTATTAATTTGCGCAGCGAAATAAAAGCCCTAGACTGCCAATCAAGCCTTGATGGCTTATGCGTCAAACGTGATAAGCACTTAATTTCTAGAAAAACATTAACTAAGGAGAGGAACCGTGAACATTCTCGGTTATTTGCAAAAGATCGGCCGTGCCCTGATGGTGCCGGTAGCGGTATTGCCTGCCGCAGCGATCCTGATGGGGGTTGGCTACTGGATTGACCCGAATGGTTGGGGTGGTGACAGCGCGCTGGCTGCCTTCCTGATTAAGGCGGGCGCAGCCATTATCGATAACATGTCCGTACTGTTCGCAGTCGGTGTCGCTTACGGTATGTCCAAGGATAAAGACGGTTCTGCTGCGCTGGCAGGTCTGGTCGGCTTCCTGGTCGTTACCACCCTGCTGAGCCCGGGCGCTGTGGCCCAGATCAAGAGCATCCCGGTGGAGCAGGTTCCTGCCGCGTTTGCCAAGATCAGCAACCAGTTCGTGGGTATCCTGTGTGGTGTTATCGCCGCTGAGCTGTACAACCGCTTCAGCAGCGTCGAGCTGCACAAGGCACTCTCCTTCTTCTCCGGTCGCCGTCTGGTACCGATCGTAACCTCAGTGGTGATGATCGTTGTATCCTTCATCCTGATGGCCGTATGGCCGGCAATCTACGGTGGTTTGGTCTCCTTCGGTGAGTCCATCGTGAGCCTGGGCTCTACCGGTGCCGGTATCTACGCCTTCTTCAACCGTCTGCTGATCCCGATCGGTCTGCACCACGCCCTGAACTCCGTGTTCTGGTTCAACGTGGCCGGTATCAACGACATCCCGAACTTCCTGGGTGGTCAGGCTACCATCGATGCCGCTCTGGCCGCTGGCAAGAGCCTGGATCAGGTGAAAGGCGTGGTCGGTATGTACCAGGCTGGCTTCTTCCCCATCATGATGTTCGGTCTGCCGGGTGCCGCTCTGGCCATCTACCACTCCGCCAAGAAAGAGAACAAAGAGAAAGTTGCCTCCATCATGATCGCAGCTGCCTTTGCCTCCTTCTTCACCGGTGTTACCGAGCCGCTCGAGTTCTCCTTCATGTTCGTGGCGCCGGTACTGTATGTCATCCACGCCGTACTGACCGGTATCTCCGTGTTCATCGCTGCCTCCATGCAGTGGATGGCCGGTTTCGGTTTCAGTGCCGGTCTGGTGGATATGGTGCTCTCCAGCCGTAACCCGCTGGCGACCAACTGGTACATGCTGATCCCTCAGGGTCTGGTCTTCTTCGGCCTCTACTACACAGTGTTCCGCGTAGTGATTGCCAAGCTGAACCTGAAAACCCCGGGTCGTGAAGATGACGAAGATACTGCTCCGGCTGCCGCTCAATCTACCAACCGTACCGAGCTGGCCAAGCAATACCTGGAAGTGCTGGGTGGTCAAGAGAACCTGGTCTCCATCGATGCCTGCATTACCCGTCTGCGTCTGACTCTGAAAGACCGCAGCATCGTCGATGAGCGCAAGCTGAAAGCCCTGGGTGCGGCCGGTGTGGTCAAACTCGGTGAGCAGAACCTGCAGGTGATTCTGGGCCCATTGGCCGAAATCATCGCCGGTGAGATGAAAGCCCTGCGTTAATCGAGCGACTCGCTCACCTCAAGTCTAAGTCCATTGTTGACATAACTAAGGGCCCCGCTCAGGGGCCCCATATAAAAAAGCCAAGAAAATCCAACCTTTACTTCAAATGAGAGCAGCAGTTATGAACTTGAAACATTCTCTGTTAGCCATTGCCATGTCTACCGCTTTTGTCAGCCAGGTCCAGGCAGCCGATGCCGCCAAGCAGGCCGTGGTCGACTCCCTCGCCAACAACCTGGTGGTCAAGTATGAAGTGGTCACCAACGACGGTGCCGGTGCCGGCCTCGATTGCCAGGCGCTCGGTTCCGAGTGGGCGAGCTGTGGCGTTGCCAAGCTGCACCTGACCAATACCGGTGCTGACGTCACCTCCAAAGACTGGAGCATCTACGTCTCCTCCATCCGTCGTATCCAGCGTGTGGATAACGACCAGTTCACCATCACTCACCTGACCGGCGATCTCTATCGTTTGACGCCAACCGAGAAGTTCCAGGGCTTTGCCAAGGATGCCACGGTCGAAGTGCCGCTGGTGGTGGAATACTGGGTACTGTTCGAATCTGACATCATGCCGAACTGGTATGTTGCCAGCGAAGGTGCCGAGCCGAAAGTACTGGCCAGCATGAGCAACATCAATGATGCCAGCACCTACGAGAAGCCGATGCCGGCTGATGGCTGGAAGCGTACCAAGGATGACAAGAACATCCTGATGAACAGCGAAACCCGTTTCGCCGCCAACCAGACCAGCACCCTGCTGCCAGCGGGCAAGATCGACAACCAGATCCTGCCGACCCCGATGAAGCAGGTGGTCCAGGCCGGTCCGCAGGTCGACTTCTCCACTATCAAGCTCAATGCCCTGGATCTGCCGACCGATCGCGCCGAGGCCCTGAAAGCGCAGTTGACCAAGCTGGGTGTTACCCTCTCCGACACCGGCTACCCGGTCACTATCAAGCTTGGTAGCAAGTTCAAGCAGGTTGAAGGTTATGACATGACCATCGGCCAGAAGGGCACCGTGATCCAGGGGCACGATATTGCAGGGGCCTTCTGGGGGGCACAATCCCTGATCTCGCTGCTGGGCGTCAACGACAAGATGGTCAGCCCGATGACCGTCGAGGATGCGCCGCGCTTTGAGTACCGCGGTATGCAGACCGACGTGGCCCGTCACTTCCGTAGCCTGGAGACCATGAAGAAGCTGGTTGACCAGATGTCTGCCATGAAGCTCAACGTGCTGCACCTCGGCCTGACCAACGATGAAGGCTGGCGTCTGGAGATCCCGGGTCTGCCGGAGCTGACCCAGGTCGGTAGCCAGCGTTGCCACGACGAGTCCGAAACCAAGTGCCTGATGCCGCAACTGGGCTCTGGCCCGACCAGCGACAATCAGGGCTCCGGCTTCTACAGCAAGTCTGACTACGTGGATCTGGTTCGCTACGCCAAGGCGCATGGTGTGACTGTGATCCCCGAGATCAACATGCCGGCCCACGCTCGTGCCGCCGTGGTCTCCATGGAAGCGCGCTACAAGCGTCTGATGGCGGAAGGCAAAGAAGCGGAAGCCAACCAGTTCCGTCTGACTGACCCGGCTGACACCTCCAACGTCACCTCGGTCCAGTTCTACGACAAGATGTCCTTCATCAACCCTTGCCAGCCGGGTGCTGCCACCTTCGTTGCCAAGGTGATGGATGAAGTTGCCCAGATGCACCAGGCCGCCGGTCAGCCGCTGACCGCATGGCACTACGGTGGTGACGAAGCGAAGAACATCATGCAGGGCGGTGGCTATCAGGATCCGGCCGTCACCAAGAAAGAGGAGCTGGTCGCCTGGAAAGGCAACGTCGACTCCAGCAAGCAGGACAAGCCGTTTGGCAAGTCCCCGATGTGCCAGAAGATGATCGACGATGGCAAGATCAAGGAAGTGGGCGAGCTGCCGGTTTACTTCGCCAAGGAAGTGGGCCAAATGGTCAAAGACCGCGGCTTCTCTACCCTGCAGGCGTGGGAAGATGGTCTGAAGTACGCCAGCGGTGCCAAGGACTTCGCCACCGACAAAACCCGTGTCAACTTCTGGGAAACCCTCTACTGGGGTGGTTTCAACGAAGCGATGAAGTGGGCGCACAAGGGTTACGAAGTGGTGCTCTCCAACCCGGATTACCTCTACTTCGACTTCCCGAATGAAGTACACCCGGCTGAGCGTGGCTACTACTGGGCAACCCGTTTCAACGACACTCGCAAGGTGTTTGCCTTCGCCCCGGAAAACCTGCCGCAGAACGCCGAGACCTCGGTTGACCGCGACGGTAACGCCTTCGTGGCTAAGGGTGACCAGGATCCGGTCAAGTTCAAGGGTATCTCCGGTCAGCAGTGGAGTGAAACTGTGCGTACCGATGCTCAGTATGAGTACATGGTCTACCCGCGTATCTTCTCTGTGGCTGAGCGTGCCTGGCACAAAGGTGGCTTCGAGCTGGATTACGTGAAGAACCGCGAGTTCTCCGGCGAGACCAAGTTCGTTAACAAGGCCACCCTCAACAAAGAGTGGAACCAGTTCGCCAACGTACTGGGTCAGCGCGTGCTGCCGAAACTGGATCAGGCCGGTGTTGAATACCGCCTCTCCGTACCGGGTGCCAAGGTAGTGAACGGTGTGCTGGAAGCGAACGTGGATCTGCCGGGTCTGCCCATCCAGTACAGCCTGGACGGTACCAACTGGAGTGCCTATGACGCCGCTGCCAAGCCGAGCGTGAATGGCAAGGTCTACCTGCGTACCACCAGCTTCGATGGCAAGCGCACCAGCCGCGTCACCGAACTGAACTGATAGCAGTCAACCGTTAACATCAGGTGGGTCGCAAGACCCGCCTTTCCCAAGGGCGATGGCTAATCGGGTTTGGGAAAGGTTGACTGTGCGTGTGAGCCTTTGTTGTGTGTAATTGTCTGTTTTGTGTTTTTCATCACTTTCAGCCCCGCCTTGTGCGGGGCTTTTTTATGCATTTGGTGCGTAATGTGTCAACCCCTCCCGTTTTTAGTGGCGCTATGGCCGGGAAAAGGCCCGGAAGTGCCAAATTCAGGTTGAGGCAGGGCGCGTAATGAGGGATCATACCCGGCTTGACGGCGGGGGGATGAGGGTGCCAGCCGGCACAACTTCCGCCAGTGACGCTTTTTTGAGGTGAGCCATGAGTCAGGCGAACAGCCCAACTAACTTTATTCGTCAGATCATTGATGAAGATCTGGCCAGCGGTAAGCACAGCAGCGTGCATACCCGTTTTCCGCCCGAGCCGAACGGTTATCTCCATATCGGCCACGCCAAATCCATCTGCCTGAACTTCGGCATCGCCCGCGACTATCAGGGCCAGTGCAACCTGCGTTTCGATGACACCAACCCGGTGAAGGAAGATATCGAGTACGTAGAGTCCATCAAGCAGGACGTGCAGTGGCTCGGCTTCCAGTGGAACGGCGAGATCTGCTACTCCTCCGACTATTTCGACAAGCTGCATGGCTACGCCGTTGAGCTGATCGAAAAGGGTCTGGCCTATGTGGACGAGCTGACGCCCGAGCAGATGCGCGAGTACCGCGGCACCCTGACCGAGCCCGGCAAGAATAGCCCGTTCCGTGACCGCAGCGTGGCAGAGAACCTGGCCCTGTTCGAGAAGATGAAGAACGGCGAGTTTGCCGAGGGCTCTGTCTGCCTGCGCGCCAAGATCGACATGGCTTCTCCCTTCATGGTGATGCGCGATCCGGTTATCTATCGCATCAAGTTTGCCCACCACCACCAGACCGGTGACAAGTGGTGCATCTACCCGATGTATGACTTCACTCACTGCATCTCGGACGCCCTGGAAGGGATCACCCACTCCATCTGTACTCTGGAGTTCCAGGACAACCGTCGTCTGTACGACTGGGTGCTGGACAACATCACCATCGACTGCCACCCGCGTCAGTACGAGTTCTCTCGTCTGAACCTCGAATACACCGTCATGTCCAAGCGCAAGCTGAACCTGCTGGTGACCGAGAAGCACGTCGATGGTTGGGACGACCCGCGCATGCTGACCGTCTCCGGTCTGCGTCGCCGTGGTTACACTCCGGCCTCCATCCGCGAGTTCTGCAAGCGCATCGGCGTGACCAAGCAGGACAACATCGTCGAGATGAGCATGCTGGAAGCCTGCATCCGTGAAGACCTCAACGAGAATGCGCCGCGCGCCATGGCCGTGCTGCACCCGGTGAAGGTGGTGATCGAGAACCTGGCTGCCGATGAAGTGCTGACCGCCCCGGCTCACCCGAGCAACGCCGAGATGGGTACCCGCGAGCTGAACTTTACCCGCGAAATCCTCATCGACGAAGCCGACTTCAAAGAGGAAGCGAACAAGCAGTTCAAGCGTCTGGTGCTGGGCAAGGAAGTGCGTCTGCGCAATGCCTACGTCATCAAGGCCGAGCGCATTGAGAAGGATGCCGACGGCAAGGTCACCTGTATCTACTGCAGCTACGACCCCGAGACGCTGGGCAAGGATCCGGCCGATGGCCGCAAGGTGAAAGGGGTGATCCACTGGGTCAGCGCCACTCACTCCCTGCCGGCAGAAGTGCGTCTCTATGACCGTCTGTTCAAGGTGCCGAACCCGGGCGCCGAGGAGGACTTCGAAGCGGCCCTGAACCCGGAATCCCTGGTGATCATCGAAGGTGCACGTGTCGAGGCTTCGCTCAAGAACGCAAAGCCGGAGCAGGCTTACCAGTTCGAGCGCGAAGGCTACTTCTGCGCCGACAACAAGCTCTCCAGCCCGGAGCATCTGGTGTTCAACCGCACCGTTGCCCTGCGCGACTCCTGGGGCAAGGTAGAAGGCTGATACAGTGGGGCAGGGGAGACTCTGCCCTCCATTGTGCTTCTATCCTGTTTCGGACAATAAAAAAGCCAGCTGATGCTGGCTTTTTTATTGTCCGTGATCTGATGTTGCAGCCGACTTAGTCGTCGTGCTTGCACTCACCGCTGGCACAGTGACCGTAGAGGTAGAGACTGTGGTTGGTGAGACGGATGTTGTGCTTTTTGGCAATCTCGCTCTGACGTTGCTCAATCACCTCGTCGGAGAACTCGATCACCTTGCCGCAGTCGAGGCAAACCAGGTGGTCGTGGTGCTCCTGAGTGGCCAGCTCGAATACCGACTTGCCACCTTCGAAGTGGTGACGGGTAACGATACCGGCATCATCAAACTGGTTGAGAACGCGATAGACGGTAGCGAGACCAATCTCTTCACCCAGGTCGATCAGTCGTTTATAGAGATCTTCGGCGCTGGTGTGCTGGCAGTCCGGCTGTTGCAGGATTTCCAGGATTTTGACCCGGGGCAAGGTGATCTTGAGCCCGGCCTTTTTTAACGCTTGGTTGTTGTCTGCCATATTCTACTTATTCGCATTCTCGAAGGTGGGGTTATTCTGATGGACTGCCGCAGGAATGGCAACCTTGAACTCGCTTGGCCTGTCATTATAGGTCGTAGCCTCCCTAAAAATAAACCCAGCAATTCAAGGGGTTTAGCCATAAATTGCCGGTTGGATTGAAATAATCAATCGTGTCGTCCGACTTGCTGGCATGGCAGATGTTGATAAGATGTAACTTTCATATTTCTGGTCGGATGAGATCCATGGATTGGCTTTTTGACAATGCGGCCTGGGTGCGCCGCGCACTCAACGCCTGGCCCCCTTTCTGGGGTGCCGGTATCAAGATAGAGACCCTGAGCGATGACTTTCGCTACTGCCGGGTGACCCTCAAATCCCGCTGGTGGAACAAGAACGCCAACCGCACCCAGTTTGGCGGCAGCATGTTTGCCATGACGGACCCCATCTATCCACTGATGCTGATGGGCTACTTCAAGAATCGCTACTACGTCTGGGACAAGGCGGGCAGCATCAACTACATCAAGCCCGGCAAGGGCAAGCTGGTGGCCGAGTTCAACCTGACCGAGGGCAAGTTGACCGAAATCATGGCGGCGACCGAAGGTGGCAACAAACACTTCCCCGAATTCGAGGTTACGGTACAGGACAAGAGCGGCGAGCTGGTGGCGCAGGTCAAGCGCACCCTCTATGTGCGAGCCAAACCGGAGCACAGAGGTGAATAACAGGGGAGAATGAAGGCAGGCATCGCCACTTGCAGATACAACAAGGGCCCCGTCGGGGCCCTTGTTGTCAGAGGTATGAGGGGAGGCGGATTACTCCAGCTCGCCCAGGCACATCTCTTCGTGCAGCTGCTTGCACCAGCCCTTGACGCGCTCGGCAGTCAGCTCCGGCTGGCGATCTTCATCGATACCCAGACCGACAAAGTGCTTGTCATCGACCAGTGCCTTGGAGGCTTCAAACTCGTAGCCGGCAGTCGGCCAGTGACCGATGATGATGGCGCCTTTGGCTTCGACGATGTCACGCAGGGTGCCCATGGCGTCGAGGAAGTACTCGGAATAGTCTTCCTGATCACCGCAACCGAAGATGGCGACCAGCTTGTTGGTGAAGTCGATTTCGCCCAGATCGGGGAAGAAGTCGTCCCAGTCGGCCTGGGCTTCGCCATAGTACCAAGTCGGGATGCCGAACATCAGCAGATCAAAGCTCTCGATGTCGGCCTTGCTGCTCTTGGCGATGTCACGGACTTCAATCAGGTTTTTGCCCAGCTCTTTCTGGATCATCTTGGCGACAGCTTCGGTGTTACCGGTATCGCTGCCAAAAAACAGACCTACACTTGCCATAGTGTTTAGTTACCCGTATTTGGTGTTAATGCTCAACGCTCAGACTGCAATGTCCACCGCAAAGGCGGACTCAATCTGTTGTTTCAGGATAGATTGGATCAGCTCGGCTCGGCTGATGTTCTGTTGTAACGCAAGTTGGTTCAGGCGCTCCAGCAACTCGGCCTCCACCTTTAACTCTACCCGCTTCAGCCCATTTTCCCGATCGCGCTTAAGCTGGTTACGCTTGTTGATCTTGAGCTGGGTCTCGCGGGGGAGTGGATTGGTCTTTGGCCTGCCGGGGCGCTTCTCATTTGCGAACAGATCCAGTGTTGTTCGATCAGTTTGCTGTTTGGCCATACATCACAGATGAAAATAAGTTAGCCGAGTCCTGAGCCTTCCCAGCCCAGTTCGATCAGCCCCTTGGCGACAAAACCTGCACAACCCAGAAACAGTACCAACCAGACGATGAAACGACCGAAACGGGGCACATTGCCGCGCTTGAGCACGTCCTGAATGGCCAGGCCAATCAATATGAAAATGGCCACAAAAAATAACTTGAGGCCCAAACTTTCGATCAGGTCGATATGTTCACTTAGCATGGATTGCGCACACTCCTTATGACCGGCGCACTATATCACAAAGGATTTGAAACTGTTAACCGCCTGTCGACAGGAAATCCACAACCAATTTGTTGAACAGGGCCGGTTTTTCCGCATGCAGCCAGTGGCCTGTTCCGGCGATAACCCGCACCTTTGCCGCCGGGAATTGGGCCAGTGCCGTCTCGCTGTATTGGGGCTGCATATAGTCAGAATCCCCCCCTTTGATAAAGAGCACCGGCCCCTCGAAGCGGCGTTTATCCGCTGGCCAGCCCATGATGTTGGCGTAGTTTTGCTCAAGGGCGGGCACATTGAAGCGCCAACCCCAGCCATGCTCGCCTCTGGCGAACGATTTGAGCAGGAACTGGCGTACCCCGGCGATCTCGATGTGCTGCGCCAGCATGGCTTCCGCTTCACTGCGGCTTTGCGGCGCCGTGCGCAGTGTGGCGTTGAGTCCGGCGAACACATTCTGGTGGCGGGAGTGGGGATAGGCGACCGGCGCCATGTCGGCCACCACCAGCTTGGTCACCCGCTCTGGCGCCAGCTTGGCGAGCTGCATCGCCACCTTGCCACCCATCGAGTGGCCAATCAGGGTGGCTTCGGCAATATTCAGCCGATCCATCAGGGTCATGATGTCGGCCGCTTGCGCCGGATAGCTCATTTCGCTGCTATGAAAGGAGGCGCCATGGTTGCGCAGATCGACGCTGACTACCCGATAGTGCTCGCATAGGGCTCGGGCCAGCAGGCCGAGGTTGTCGAGGCTGCCAAACAGGCCGTGGATCAGAATGACCGCCGGGCCCTGACCCTGCACCTTGAAGTTCAATATGCTGTTTTGTTGCAAAATGACACCTTGTCGGTCGTGGGTGCGTATCGCTGTTTTATTTAACGCACTGGAAAGAAAAGGATTTCGTCCAATGGATTGGGATTTTATGTGGTTTTTTTTCTAAAAAATCCTGTCCGGATCGGCTATCAGTGCGGCTGATCACACACTTGGCCCGCTATTATGCCGTATTCTCGATGAGATTCATGTACATCTGCCAGCCCCTTGCTTGGGCTGTCGGGTTTGCCTATGTATAATCGCCGCATCCGAATTTCGACGAGTCCAGCGCATCCCTATGAAAACCATCGAGCTTGATGACGATCTCTACTTCTATATCGCCAGCCAGACCCGGCACATTGGTGAGAGTGCCTCCGATATCCTGCGCCGTCTGCTGGAACAGCCTGCTAACCAAGGTGTGCCGGTTGCCGAGCCCGTTGCCGTCGCGCAGCCCAGTACGGTAGCCACCCAACAAGGGCTGCAAGCCCTGCTCGATTCCGGTGAGCTGCAAAAAGAAGAGAAGTCCATCAACCGCTTTATGCTGGTGCTGAGTACCCTCTACCAGGATAACCCGGAAGGCTTTACCCAGGCCACCGAAATCAAGGGGCGCAAGCGCGTCTATTTCTCGCAGGATCCCGAGGCTCTGCGCGCCAGTGGCAGCACCACCAAGCCCAAGCCGGTACCGGAGACCCCGTTCTGGGTGATCACCAACACCAACACCAGCCGCAAGCAGAACATGGTGGCCCAGCTGATGGCCAGCATGGGCTATGGCGAAGAGGTGATCGCGCAAGTGTGTGGCGCAATTTAACGATTCTTCAAGACTCAGGCCTTGCCCGGCAAGGCCGCCATTACGCAAGGAAAACGCCATGGCTCAGCATTCCCACGCCGGTCAACCGGCCCGTTTAAGCGACCTGACCAACATCCCCCGTCTGGTCAGCGCCTACTACCTCAACAAGCCGGACATGAGCCGCCCCGAGCAGCGGGTGGCCTTCGGTACCTCCGGCCACCGTGGCAGCGCCCTGCACAGTGCCTTTACCGAATCCCATATTCTGGCGGTGACCCAGGCGCTGGTGGAGTATCGCCAGCAGGCCGGCATCACTGGCCCGCTGTTTGTCGGCATGGATACTCACGCCCTGTCCGAATCCGCCTTTGCCAGCGCCGTCGAAGTGCTGGCTGCCAACGGCGTCGAGACCCGCATTCAGGCTGGCCTCGGTTTTACCCCGACCCCGGTCATCTCGCACGCCATCCTGCGCTACAACTCTGGCAAAGAAGGGGCCAGCAAGCCTGCTGCCCGCGCTGACGGTGTGGTGATCACCCCGTCTCACAACCCGCCGGAAGATGGTGGCTTCAAGTACAACCCGCCCCATGGTGGCCCCGCTGAAGGGGAGATCACCAAGTGGGTGGAGGACCGTGCCAACGCCATTCTGGAAGCGGGTCTGGCTGGCGTGAAACGGATGCCGTTCGCCGAGGCGCTCAAGAGCCCGTTCGTGGTCGAGCACGACTATGTCACCCCCTATGTGGATGATCTGAAGAACGTGCTGGATATGGATGCCATCAAGAACGCGGGCATCAAGATCGGTGTCGATCCGCTGGGTGGCTCCGGCGTCGCCTACTGGGACGTCATCGCCAAGACCTATGGCCTGAATATCGAGGTGGTGAACTACAAGGTCGACCCGACCTTCTCCTTCATGACTCTTGATAAAGACGGCAAGATCCGGATGGATTGCTCCAGCCCGTTCGCAATGGCGAGCCTGATTGCCCTCAAGGACAAGTTCGACATCGCCCTTGGCAACGACCCTGACTACGACCGTCACGGCATCGTCACCAAGTCCGGTCTGATGAACCCGAACCACTATCTGGCGGTGGCGATCCAGTATCTGTTTACCCACAGAACCGGTTGGTCCAAAGAGTCAGCCGTTGGCAAGACGCTGGTCTCTTCCTCCATGATCGACCGGGTGGCCGGCGAGATTGGCCGCACCCTCAAAGAGGTGCCGGTCGGCTTTAAATGGTTCGTGGATGGCCTCTACAGCGGCGAGTTCGGCTTTGGCGGCGAGGAGAGCGCGGGCGCCTCCTTCCTGCGCAAAGATGGCACAGTCTGGACCACCGACAAGGATGGCTTCATTCTGGCGCTGCTGGCGGCGGAAATTCTGGCGGTGACCGGCAAGGATCCGCAGGCCCACTACGACGCACTGGAAGCCAAGTTTGGCCGCTCCAGCTATCGCCGTATCGACGCACCGGCCAACAGTGCCCAGAAAGCGGTGCTCTCCAAACTGGATCCGGCGCTGGTGGAAGCCTCAACTTTGGCTGGTGAGCCCATCATCGCCAAGCTGACCAAGGCGCCGGGCAACGATGCCGCCATCGGCGGCCTCAAGGTGGTGACCGAAAACGGCTGGTTCGCGGCGCGTCCCTCCGGCACCGAGTCCATCTACAAGATCTACATGGAGAGCTTCAAGGGCGACGCGCACCTCGACCTCATCCAGCAGGAGGCCCAGCAGATCGTCTCCGCGGCACTGGCCAAGGCTGGTGTATAAGCCACGCATCACGTCAGCGCCCGGGTCCTCGGGCTAAAGACAAGGTGAAGAGAGGAGCCAAATCGGCTCCTCTGTTTTTCTGTGGTGGCTACGAATTGTGCGAGGGCCTGCTGGTCTGGGGTTTAAAGCATGGCCTGTATCTGGGCCAACACAGCCTGTACCTTGGCGGCAGGTGGATGGGTGCGACCCAGTACGCGCATTCCCCACACCATGGTCATCAACAAAGCCGCGAGGGTGTCGATATCGCGCTCGGCGGCCAACTCTCCAGCTGCTTGTGCCTGGCGCAAGTTATTGGCCACCCGCTTTTCCACTTCGGCTAAGTGCACGCTGGCTTCATGCTGAATCGTTGGATTTTGGCGCCCCACTTCCAGCAGGGTATTGACCAGCAGGCAGCCACGATGTGTCTCGCTGGCAATGGCATCCCGAGCAACAGCATCGAGCAGTGCTCGCACACCGGCTAGGGGAGAATCTGCCGAGGCCAGCAACAGTTCGATCTGCGCCAGACTCTGTGTTGAATAGCGCTGCAACACTTCGATAAACAATCCCTCTTTTGAGCTGAAGGCGCCGTACAGGCTGCTGGGCTTCAACCCCATTCTGTCAACGAGTGTGGCGATGCCAGTGTTGCTGAAGCCCGTTTCCCAGAAGCTGTTGAGGGCAACCTCCAGAACTTGTTCTCTGTCAAATGATGCCGGTCTTGCCATTTCGATTCCTGCTTGCGTTGTCTTTTTGTAGTGATCACTAAAAAATATCTTGACCAGTGTTGGTGGCTTGTTTGATATTGTAGTGACCACTACAGAAAGGATGGTAATCATGCCCACACTTGAGCAAAAAATCAAAGAGTACGATGCGATAAAGCGAACTAAAGTCCTAGGTGATGTACTGGCGGTGATGGAGGGGGCAACAGAAGCGCTACGGGCGAGCGGACTGGAACAAGGGGCATTTGTCACTGGCGATCAGTTTCCAGACTTTGCGTTGCCCGATCAGCACGGGGTGGTGCGCCCGCTCTCCCACTATCTGGCTGAGGGGCCTGTAGTGCTCAACATCTATCGAGGTGGTTGGTGTCCTTATTGCAATCTCGAGATGCAGGCACTCAATATCGCGTTGCCCGAGTTTGTGAAACGGAGGGTCACCCTCCTCGGTTTGACTCCCGAGATGCCAACAACCGCGCAGGACACTCTCACCGCCAACGAGCTGGCGATCACCGTGCTCAGCGATGAAGGCAACCGGGTGTCGGCTTCGCTGGGGTTGGTATTCGAGCTGCCCGAGGTGCTGCGCCCAATTTATGAGCGTTTTGGTATCGATATTCCGGCCAGCAACGGGGATGACAGTTTTACTTTGCCAGTCCCGGCGACGTATATCCTTGGCCAGGATCGGGTGGTACGTTACCACTTCGTCAATGTGGACTACACCCAACGGGCAGAACCGACCCAGCTGATCGCTGAGCTGGACAGACTGACCGCGGCTGGGATGCTTTAAACCGACACGGCGCCAGAAGGCGCCGTGTGGAGTGCAGACGAGGCGGGCCTGGACAGGCCTGCCTCGTGTTTATAAGCAAATGACTCAGTAACCGCCTTTGGCCTCTTTCACCGCCAGCCCCAGCTGCCACACCGCCATGGCGTAGTGGGTGCTGTGGTTGTAGCGGGTGATGGTGTAGAAGTTGGGCAGACCGTACCAGTATTGGTAGCCGGTGCCCACATCGAGGCGCAGCAGGCTCGCTTCGCTGTGGTTGCCGAGGGTACTGGTGGGGGTGAGCCCGGCGCGGCGCAGGGAGGCCACTGGGTAGCGGGTCTGGAAGCCGTGCTCGTAGCCGGGCAGCTGGCCCTGACCGCGCACCGCTACCGGTTGGCCTTTCTCCCAGCCGTGGGCCTTGAAGTAGTTGGCGACGCTGCCGATGGCATCCACCGGATCCCACAGGTTGGTGTGGCCGTTGCCGTCAAAGTCCACCGCATAGCGCTGGAAGCTGGAGGGCATAAACTGGCCATAGCCCATGGCGCCCGCATAGGAGCCCTTGGGTTCGGTGGGATCCATCCCCTCGTCGCGGGTCATCACCAGGAAGGCTTCCAGCTCGCTGGTGAAGAACTCGGCGCGACGCGGATAATCAAACGCCAGGGTGGCCAGCGCATCCAGAATGCGGGTCTTGCCCATCACCCGGCCCCAGCGGGTCTCGACCCCGATAATGCCGACGATGATCTCCGGCGGCACCCCGTAGATCTGCTCCGCCCGGTTCAGCTCGCTTGCGTATTCACGCCAGAAGTTGACGCCGTTCTGTACGTTGTCCGGGGTGATGAACTTGGCGCGATAGCGGTTCCAGGCGCCGGTCGGGCCGGTGGGCTTGGCGGTAGTCGGCGCCTGGGCATCCATCAGGCGGATGATCCAGTCGTAACGCTCTGCCTGTGCCAGCACCTGATGCAACTGGGCGTTGTCAAAACCGTGCTTCTCGACCATTTTCTGGACGAACCTGTCCACGTTGGGGCGATTGGCGAAGTCCCCCTTGCTAACCCCTTGTGTATAAACGGGTTTGCTGGATGGCGCCTGATTGATAAAGGCGCTCTTGGGTTGGGGGACGACCACGGGCTTTAGCGCGGGGGCGCTGCTGCAGCCACCGAGCAGGGGGAATAATGACAGAGTGAGAAGAGAGGCAAGGCGACGCATAGGGTTCTCAAAGAGACTGATAAAGTGTCGCAATGGTAAAACATTGTCATCCCCGTGCAAGTGTTCCGTGCGCCTTGTTTGCCGCCAATTCATCGTGCGATGGATTAGCCCTCCGGTGAGGGCTGTGCTGTTTATGGCTGGGGGGGACGCAGGGTGTGGTAGCCGCTCCAGAGCCGGGTCAGGGTGGTGATGGCGCAGAGCAGGGCAAAGCCGTAGGCGAGCGGGGCGAAGGCGGCGGGCCACAGGCACATCAGCACAAAGAGGGCGATGGTCTCGCTCCCCTCGGTGAGGCCACCCAGATAGTAGAGGGATTTGTTGTGGTAGACCGGATTGTCGATCCCCCGCTTGCCCGCCATGATGGCAAACGCCAGAAAGCTCGAGCCGGTACCCATAAAGGCAAATAGCAGGGTGGCGGCGGGCAGCGCATTGGCGGGGGCGGCGAGGGCAAAGCCCAGCACCACGGCGGCGTAGAAAATAAAGTCGAGGGTGATGTCGAGAAAGCCGCCGCAGTCGGTGATGCCGGTTTCTCGCGCCACGGCGCCATCGAGCCCGTCCAGCAAGCGGTTGAGCAGGATGGCCGCGAGTGCCCATGAATAGCAGCCAAAGGCCAGCAGCGGCAGCGCCAGCATGCCGATGGCAAAGCCGGTGAGGCTCACCTGATTGGCACTGATCCCGGCACGGCAGAGCGGTTTGGCAAGCTGGGTGAGGGGGCTGCGGATCACGGGGATCAGATGGCGATCAAACAAGGTGAACACTCCTCGGTTAACAGTGGCATTCGGTGAGGTTGAGTATGGTGCCCGGTGCGTCTTCCGCATCGTGGGTCACCAGAATAGCGGGGATGGCCAGCGCCTTGATCTGCGCGAACACCAGCTCGCGAAAGGCGGCCCGCAGCGGCTTGTCGAGGCGGGAGAAGGGCTCGTCCAGCAGCAGGGCGTCGGGTTCCGCCAACAGTGCCCGCAGCAGACTGACCCGCGCCCGCTGACCCCCTGACAGCAGCTGTGGCAGCTTGTCAGCCTGATCCGCCAGCGCGACCTGTGCCAATGCGGCCACTGCCTTTTCCCGCCGTGTGCGTTTTCCCTTGATGATCGCAGGCATGCCGAACATCAGATTCTCCGCCACCGTCAGATGGTCGAACAGCAGGTCATCCTGAAACAGCATGCCGATGCGCCGCGCTTGCGCAGGCAAGGTGTTGAGTGGCCGCTCGCCGAGCCTTATCTCCCCCTCCAGCCGGATCGGGCCGCCATCTGTCTGCGCGCCGGGCAGTACTCCTGCCAGCCCCGCCAGCAGGGAGCTTTTACCACAGCCGCTGGGGCCCATCAGGGTCAATACCTCGCCGGGGGCCACTTGCAGGGCAGGGAGTGAAAGCAGCAGATTTTCATCAAGGTAAAGTCGAAGAGGCGTGGTGCTCAGCATATGGCTGTTTCCATCGTGAGAGTTCATCGTGAGCCGCCCCCCTTGAGCGCCGGATTGATCCGCGCTGGCAGCCAGAGCGCCAGCAAATAGATAACGAGTGGCAGCAGCAGTTGCAGCAGGCCGTAGAGCCCCGCCAGCCGCCGGTTGAGGCCGCTGCCGATGGCCACTGCTTCCGTGGTGATGGTGACCACTCTGCCAGCACCAAAGAGCAGGGTCGGCAGATACTGGGCCAAACTCACCGCCGCCCCGACGCTGAAGGCAAACAGCAGCGGGCGCGCCAGTAGCGGCGCTTTCACTTGCCACCAGGCTCGCCATGGCGTTGCCCCCAGCAGCAGGGCGCTCTGGGTGATCCGTGGATCGAACTGGCGATAGGGGCCGTGCAGGCACAAATAGACATAGGGAAAGACAAACAACAGCTGGCTCCAGAGCACCCATCCCCAGCCAATGCCGCTGCTTATCGAGTCATGTGCAAGCCAGTCCAGCCCGAGCCGGATGCCAAACAGCAGGCTCGCTTGCGGCAGCAACAGCGGCAAGCAGATAAGCCAGAGCGGCCAGGGGCGGCGGCCGGCTTGCGCCTCCAGACTACACACCGCGATCACCAGTGCCAGCAAGCCGCTCGCCAGCGCCAGCAGCGCGCTGGTTGCCAGAAGCGGCAGCAGGGTTGGCAGCAGATCCAGCCAGTAATGACTGCTCCACTGGCTGGGCAAAAGGGCGGGAAAGGGCCAGCGGCGCGCCAGCGACCAGAGCAGCAGCGCCGCCAGCACCGCCAGATTGAGGGTGATCAGGGTGAAGGCAAAGCCCGCTGCGAGCCGGTTGGCAAAGAAGTGGGGCGCCGCCCGTTTGCCATTGAGCCAGCAGCCTTTGCCCACCTCTTGATGAAGCCACTCCAGTAATCTGAACAGAGCGATCAGCAACGCCGTGATGGCGAGCAAAAGCAGGGCGCCGCTGGCGGTGGCGCCGCGCCAGAGCAGATCCGGGTCCTGATACCAGAGCCACAACCGCACCGCCAGCGGGGCGGGGGCGTCGGGCCCGAGCAGCTGGGTGAGATCCACCACCGCCACTCCGTAGGCCGCCACCGCATAGATGGGCAGGCGCAGGGCAGGCCAGAGCGCTGGCAGCAGCAGGCGCCACCAGATCTGGGGGGCGCTGAAACCGAGGCTCGCCCCCAGCCACTGCTGGCGTGCCAGCAGGATGGGTTGCTGCGCGGCCATGGCCATCAGCAGCAAAAAGGGGGTCTCCTTGAAAACGAGCAGTGCAATCAGCCCGAGCCCCCAAGGATCCCGAATGGTCTGCCAGTCGGGGGGGAGATCAAAACCCGTCAGCGCTGGCGAGACGAGCCGCAGCAGCCAGCCGGAGGGGGCGAGCAGAAAGGCAAAGCCGATGGCAAAGGCGACGTGGGGCATGGCCAGCATGGGCGAGAGCAGGCGACGGAGCAGCCCGAAAGCCCGGCTGTTGCTGTGGGCCAGCAGCAGGGCGGTCAACAGCAGACTACCAAGGGTGGAGGCGGCGCCAATCCACAGGCTCAGCGCAGCTGAGTGCCATAGGCCAGGCTGGGCCAGCAGCAAGGCGAGATGAGAGGCGGTCATCCCCTCCGCCAGCAGTTGCCACAGTCCCGCCAGCAATGGGATGACGAAGAGCGCCAGATAAATGACCGCTATCCCCGCACTCATAGTGGGGTGGCGTGTTAACCGGCGCCACGGCCGGGTGCGGGCCAGCGGGTGACCAGCGGCACTCATCAGTGGCCGTAACGCTCGGCCCAGGCCGCTTCCAGCTTGAGCTGCCAGCTGGGGTGAGGCTCGGCTACCGATTTGAAGCGCAGCGCCGGTTGCCCCTTGGCTGAATCAGGCAGGGCATCGGCCCTCAGCACGCTGGGATCACCCCAGAATGCCGGATTGGCTTTTCGCGCCTGCGCCGCCGGGCTTAGCAAAAAGTTGGCCACCACCTTGGCTCCCGCACGGGCACTGGCGTTGAAGGGGATGGCGAGAAAATGGCTGTTGGTGAGCGCCCCTTTTTTCATGGCAATCGCCTCCACGCTGGGGGGCAGGGCGCCAATCTGGGCGGCGCTCTGCGCCTCCTGCGGGTTGAAGCTGATGGCCATGGCCAGTTCGCCATCATCGAGCAGCTGGCGGGTCTCGGCGGCGCTGGTGGGGAACAGTTTGCCCTTGCGCCAGAGCGCCGGATGCAGCTCATCGAGCCAGGCCCAGAGCGGGGCGGTGAGCTTGGCAAAGTCGCTCTCGGTCGCCTCCCGATAGAGGGGGGCGGGATCTGGCGTCAATTCCAGCAGGATCTGCTTGAGAAAACTGGAGCCATGGAACTGGGGCGGCTTGGGATAGGTGAAGCGACCGGGATGGGCCTTGGCCCACGCCAGCAGGGCTGTAGCCGAGGTGGGTGGGCTGGCGACCTCTTCGGTGTCGACCATCAGATTGAGCTGGCCGATGCCCCAGGGGGCTTCCAGCCCTTCCACCGGCAGGGTGAAGTCCTCACTCACCGGCAGGGTGCTGTCGACCAGCGCCATGTTGGGTAGCTCGGCGGTAAAGGGAGCGCCGAGCAGCCCCTGCTCCTTGAGCGCCTTGAAGTTCTCGCCGTTGACCCAGAGCAGGTCGATGGGGCCGCCAGCTTGCTTGCCCGCCTGCTTGTTGGCCAGCAGTTGGCTGACGCTCTGGGCGATGTCATCCACCTTCACCTGCACCAGTTTGACCTGATAGTCGCGCGCCAGCTCCTGCCCGGCCCACACCAGATAGGCGTTGATCTCCGGGCTGCCACCCCAGGCGTTGAAGTAGACGGTCTGCCCCTTCGCCTCCTCAAGTGTCCGTTGCCAGTTGTCGTGAGGGGTGGCTAACAGCGGGGCGCTGGCCAGCAGTGGCAGGGCGCACAGCAGCGCATTTAGCCGCTGTTTGAGCCAAGAGTTGCGGTGCGAGTTGAGGTGTGAGCCGAGCAGTGAGAATGGCTTGAGCATAAACGTTTCCCTGATTGTCAGGCGCCACGGCGCCAGCGGTGATAACGGGCCAGCAACGCCAGCACCCGGGTGGGCTGGTGGGCCCGTTTCCATTCACCCGCCACATATTTGTTCCCCTCCATCAGGGTGGGATAGGCGTGAATGGTGCCGAGGATCTTGCCAAGACCGAGGCGGTGACGCATGGCGAGCACAAATTCGGCGATCCGTTCACCGGCGTGAGTGCCCACTATGGTGGCGCCAAGGATAGTATCCTTGCCTGGCACGGTCAGCACCTCGACAAAACCGTGGCGCTCGCCATCGGCGATGGCGCGATCCAGCTCGGCCAGCTCGAAGCGGGTCGCCTCGAAGGGGATCCTCTGCGCTTCGGCCTCCTTGCGATTGAGCCCGACCCGGGCAATCTCTGGCATGGTGTAGGTGGCCGCCGGAATGACCCGATAGTCGGCCCGAAAGCGCATGAACTGGCCAAACAGGGCATTTACTGCCGCATACCAGGCCTGATGGGCGGCAAAGTGGGTGAACTGGTAAGGGCCCGCTACGTCTCCCACTGCCAGTATGCTGGGGAAGTTGGTGGCAAGAAAACCATCGACCGCTATGGTGCCGCGGGGGGCAAGCTCGACCCCCAACGCTTCGAGCCCGAAGCCGCTGACGTTGGCGACCCGACCCAGTGCCAGCAGCAGTTGATCCCCTTCCACCACTTGTGTCTCATCGCCCCGGCGCAGTTGCAGCCGGATGGGGAGATCCCCATCGGCTGCGGGCAGATAGTCGGCTCGTTCGGCACGCCAGCCGGTGAGTAGCTGCACGCCATCGCGGCTCATCTGCCCGGCCAGGGCGTCGGCTACCTCTCTCTCTTCGCGGGGCAGCAGTTGCTCCGAGAGTTCCACCAAGGTCACGGGAATGCCGAGCAGGGCGAAGCTTTGGGCCAGCTCGCAGCCGATAGGGCCGCCGCCCAGCACCAGCAGGCGGCGCGGCGGGGTGCGCAGTTGCCAGAGGCTATCCGAGGTGAGGTAAGGCACCTGATCCAGCCCCGGCAGCTTGGGCACCAGCGGCCGGGCGCCGGTGGCGATGACGATATGGCGGCTGGCAAGGCGCTGGCCGTTCACTTCTACCTCCCAGGGGGAGACCAGTCGTGCCTCTCCTTCGATGCACTCCACTCCAAGCCCCTGATAGCGCTCGATGGAGTCGTGGGGCTCGACCTCCTTGATAACCTGCGTCACCCGCTCCATCACGGCGGCAAAATCGGCGCGGGAGTGGCTTGGGCTAAAGCCCAGCTCGTCGGCTTTACGTTGCTCTGCGGCAAAGCGGGCGCTTCGGATCAATGCCTTGGAGGGGACACAGCCGCTGTTGAGGCAATCTCCCCCCATCTTGTGTTTCTCGATGAGCGCCACCTTGGCCTTCACCGCCGCGGCGATATAGCTGGTGACCAGCCCACCTGCGCCCGCACCTATTACCAGCAGGTTGTAGTCGTAGCGAGCGGGTTTGCCGTAGGGGGCGAGCAGTCGCCGCTGCGCAAGGTGTGTGGTCAATTTCTTGACCAGCCAGGGCATCAGACCGAGCAGTGTCAACGCGACCATCAGGCCGGGGGAGAGGATATTGCCGGTGCTGGTTAACTGGCCAAGCTCGCTGCCCGCCAGCACATAGACGAAGGTGCCGGGCAGCATGCCAAGCTGGCTGACCCAGTAGTAGGTGCTGACTCTGATGGGGGTGAGCCCCATCAGCAGATTGACCAAAAAGAAGGGGAAGATGGGGATTAGGCGCAGGCTCAGCAGATAGAAGGCCCCCTCCTTCGCCATGCCGGACTGAAAGGTGGCCAGCTTGTCGCCAAAGCGCTGCTCGACCCAGTCGCGCAGCAAGAAGCGGGCGCTGAGAAAGGCCAGGGTTGCGCCTAGGGTGCTGGCAAAGGAGACCAGCAGCAGTCCCCAGGCGACACCAAACACCGCGCTGCCACCCAGGGTGAGCAGGCTGGCGCCGGGCAGGGAGAGAGCGGTGCTCAGCACATAGATAAGCACGAACAGCAGGCTGGCCGAGACAAAGTGGCTGTCGACCCATTGCGCCACTGCCGCCTGCTGGGCCTGCAAGGCGTCCAGAGTGAGGTAACGACCGAGATCGAGGGCAAAAAAGGTGCCGATAAGGCTCCCCATCACCAGCGCAAGCAGCAGGCGGGTCCGGTTCATCAGGCGTCCTTGCTGTCAGGCTGGGCGGGGCGTTCCGGTTGCACCGGCAGCTGGCAGAAGCCCTGCGGGGCGATATCGAGGGCGGCGTTGAACTTGGCCGACATGTTCTGGAAGGCGATAAGGCCGGTCAGCTCCACCATGGCATCGTCGTCGAACCAGGGCTTGAGGCGGGCTGCCTGCTCATCGCTCACCCCATCGATGCCAGTCATCGCTTCGGTGTAGTCGAGCACCGCTTTCTCCCGCTCGTCGAACAAGGGGCTTTCGCGCCAGTTGGCCAGCGCCTCCACCTTCTCGCTGGAGCCGGCTCTCTTTACCAGGGTCATGGCGTTGATGTCGACGCAAAAACGACACCAGTTGAGCTGGGAGACCCGCACCGTCACCAGCGAGCGCAGCACGGGGTCGATGGGGGAGCGCTTGCGGTTGATGACGCCGTAGAGGGTGGCGACGGCGGCAAAGAGGCGCGGCGAGCGGCCCCAGCACTTGCCCGGAATAAGCACCTGACCATAGTTGCGCTTTTGCAGCCAGAAAAAAGGGCGGATAAACCAGGCATATTCCCGGTCGGGTTTGACCTCAACGCGCATCAGTTACCTTCTTGTTGTTTCACACTTACGGTTTCAAATTGGGTTTGTAGGCCTGGCCGAGGCGCTCATTCAGGCGGGTCAGGAAATCCTCGATCCGCGCCCGGTTGGTGCCCAGATCGCTTTGCCCCTGACGGGAGGCTGATCGCATATCGATGCGGGTCTCTTTGGGGCCAGCAAAGACCCGCAGCGCCACATCATCCTGAAAGCCGAACCAGCCGGTGGTAACCACCGCATCCAGACCGTCGGGGCTGGGTCGTACCTGCCAGCCCAGCTCCTGCATCAGTTCGCTGGCTTCAATCACCACTTCGGCAGGAGAGGCCCTGGTAAAGAGAGGACCGGGTTTTGCCTCAACTGCTTTCAGCGGTGCGCTATTTATTGGCAGATCCTGCGCCGTTCTGAGCTCTGCCGCCCAGCGTAGCTGGGGGGGATTGTAGGGATCTGTGCTCACATCGTTGATCAGCGGCATCCGCAGCGCCTGTGCCACAAATGTCAGGGGCAGCAGTAGCGGCAAGGCGCCAAGGCCGCTGGCGTAGCGGTTACGGCTCCAGGGCAGGCGTACCAGCAAGATCAGGGAAACAAGGGCTCCGATGAGACAGATCGCAAAACCGATCCACCATGGCCAGAGATGAAAGCGGCTGCCGAGGGCGCCAGCGAGCGGGAGTAACCAGGCCAGCAGGGGCCACAAGCAAGAGCGGGGCATAGCACGGGATCTATCGTCGAATGTGGACAATGCCGAGAAGGATAAACTTAATTGCCTGATAACGTTAGTAAATTGATGAGAGTTTGGCGTGGTTTTGGTCAGTTTTGCGAGGGGGGATGCAGAGGTCGGTGAAGCCCGCCTGATGGGAGCTTCACCGAGAAAATGGTCAGTTGCGATGACTTAGTTGCGATAGAGCACTTTGATCAGATGAAAGCCGAACTTGGTGCGCACCGGTCCCAGCACCTTGAGCAGTTCGCCCTTGAAGACGGCATCGTCGAAGGGCTTGACCATATCCCCTTTATTGAACTCCCCCAGATCGCCGCTGCGTTTTGCAGAAGCGCAGGTGGAGAAGCGCTTGGCCATCTGGCCGAAGTCGGCTCCCTTCTCGATCTTCTCCTTGATCTCCAGACACTGTTTTTCGGTCTTGACCAGAATGTGCTGGGCACAGGCTTTTTTCATCGGGGCGCTCCTGGGAGTGATGGCGAAGGTTGTTAACGCCAAGGGTGGTAGCAAATCGGGGCGCAAGAGTACCCCAATTTGCCACTGGCGTCAGCCATCACAGCCCGCCCTTTATCGGCCGTATTATTGGCGAGCGCGGGTGGCCAGCACGGCGCGGGACGCGCTTGCCAGATGATCTCCAGACCGAGCAGGGCGTAGAGGCTCCAGATGGCCAGCGGATTGAGCCATTCGCCCCCCAGTTGCAGGGTCATCAGAGCGCAACCTGCCAGCAGCAAGGTGATCCCCGGCAGCCGCCAGTGGGCGGGCAGGGGGGCCAGCAGCGCCATCGCCAGCAAAATGCCGAGGCCAAACGGCAGGTTCAGGGCGGTAAAGGCCAGCGCCTGCTGGCCACTCATGCCGGTCAGCAGGGCCAGCAGGGCGCTGCAACAGGCGAGGAAGGTGATGAACTCGAGACGATCGGCAATATAGTCAGCCATCTGTTCGCTACGTGCATGCATGATGTGTCTCCTTCAGTTGATGGTTCAAGTGTGAGGGAGGGACGTTCGCAAAGGCAGCGGGATAATTCGATTGCGCTGAACGAGCAATTCTTAATCACCCGCTACGGCGGGCTTTAGGGTGTGCCGGGCCTGTTAAACGGTGAGGGTGGGGCTATGCCGACAAACTCTGTCGTGGTGGGTTTCTGGTGGTAAAGAGAGGAGGAGAGGTGACAAATGGTGTCTGACGACGAAGTGAACCTTGTTCAGGGCAGGTCAATTCGCTTCCATCGGGAAAGTGGGCGTCGTCATTGTCACCAAAATGTATGATTTGTGGTCAACCTCTTAAAAGATATGGCGAATTTGCCAATGGCACCGCGCTGTCGCTGGCCGATGCCTATGTTAGGATAAGGTTCGCCATTTTTCTGGCGCGCATTTTGGTGTCACGGCCATGCACGGCATGGCGTGCTGCGCCGCATTCGGGGTTGGCCCGAAAGGGCGCTGGTTTCCTTCACCACAGATTCAGGAATATTGACCTTTGACAGGATGCATTTCATCCCTGCTGGCAGGGCGTTCACTGTCTGGCTCTGCCTTTCGCCGCGGCCTGCGGGTACTGGGGGTGGGCCTGTTGCTGTCGCTGCTGGCTTCGCCCGCGTTTGCCGCCAAGCTCACCTATCAGGTCAAGGGGTTGAAAGGGGAGAACAAGGATAACGTCGAAGCCTACCTCAATGCCCTGCCAGTCTATCAGGAGCGGCAATACCGCCCGGCCCGCGCCAAAATCACCGAGAGCGTGCAAAAGGCGCTGCAGGTTTATGGCTACTACCAGCCGAAAATCACCCTGAGTCGCGATAAGAAAACCCCGTCCAAAGTGGTGATTGAGGTGGACAAGGGGGAGCCGGTCATCGTCTCCCGCCTCGATATTCTGCTGGAGGGGGATGCGGGTAGCGACGAGCTTTACAGCGCCCTGCTGGACAAGTTGCCCCTCAAAGAGGGGGAGCCCCTCAACCACGCCAAGTATGAATCCATCAAGGCGGATCTGGGCAGCCTCGGGCTGGCCCGCGGTTACTTTGATGCCAAGCTGAGCAAGAGTCAGGTCAAGGTGTTCCCGGACAAGGGGACGGCGGAGATCTTTATTCTGTTCGAATCGGGCCATCGCTACCGTTTTGGCGAGATCCGCTACGATGCCACCCCCGAAGCGCTTCACCTTATTCGCCCGCTTATCAACATCAAGAGCGGCGACCCCTATCTCGCCATCCGTCTGGCCGAGATGTCGCAGGATGTCTCCTCCACCAAGCTGTTCCGTCAGGTCGATATCAAGCCGGTATTGAGCGAGGCGAGCAACTATCGGGTGCCCATTGCGGTGACGCTGGATAACCGGGTCGATCACGAAATCGAGGCAGGTATCGGTTACGCCACCGACGTAGGCCCGCGGATGAGTGCCACCTGGGAGAAGCCCTGGGTCAACCGCTACGGCCACCGCCTGTTTGCCACCGCCAAGGTGTCGGCGCCGGAGGCCGAGCTCAGCTTCGACTACCAGATCCCGGTGGGTAATCCGCTGCGGGACTACTACTCCATCCAGACCGGCTACCAGTACAAGGACAACAACGATACCCGCTCCGATCTCACTACCATCGGTGTGCACCGCTGGACGCGACGGCCGGAGAGCTGGGATCGGGACGTCTTTATCCGGCTGGAGAACGAGATCTATACCCAGGGCGCCGACGAGGGGAACAGCTTGCTGCTGATCCCCGGGGTCTCCTGGTCCCGACTGCGGGTGCGCGGCACCCTGGTGCCCGACTGGGGGGATCGCCAGCAGCTGACGCTGGAGTTCTCCGATCCCAGATGGGGCTCCGACATCAGCTTTATGCGGGTGTGGGGACGCAGCAAGTGGCTGCGAACTCTTGGCGATAACCACAGATTCCTGATGCGGGCCGAGCAGGGGGCCATCATAGGTGACAGCTTCTCGTTGGTGCCGCCGTCTTTGCGCTTCTTTACCGGTGGCGATCAGACGGTGCGCGGCTTTGGTTACGAGAGCATCTCCCCCACCGGACCGGATGGCAAGCTGACCGGTGGCCGCTACACCAGCGTGGCCAGTCTGGAATACAACTACCGCTTCAGCGAGAAGTGGCTGGGGGCCATGTTTGTGGATGGCGGCACCTCCACCACCGATTACAGTGAGCCCTGGAAAATAGGTACCGGCGTCGGTGTGCGCTGGGTCACCCCCATCGGTCAGGTCAGGTTGGATCTGGCGGTCGGGGTATCGGAAGAGGACAAGCCCTTGCGGCTGCATTTCGCATTGGGGCCTGAATTATGATGTTGTCTAAACGCTTTTTTCTTTGGCCGCTGCGGCTGTATCTTGCGCGGGGGTCTGCATTGTGATCTGGCTAAAACGCATTTTTCTCTGGCTGATGGGGCTGGTGTTCCTGCTGCTCATCGGCGTCAGCCTGCTGGGCTTTACCCATCAGGGCAACAAGTGGTTGTGGCAACAGGCCAAGGGAGCGCTTCCTTCTCTTAAGGGGGAGCTGGTGGCGGGTCAGCTTGGCTATGGCTGGACCCTGGAAGGGGTGGGCTGGCAGGATGAGCTGGTGGATGTCACGGTGGATCGCGCCGTGCTCGACTGGGATCTCGGCAAGTTGCTGCAGGGCAAACTCTGGATCAAATCGCTTGAAGTGACTCATCCGGTGGTGAAGGTGGCCGACTCGGAGCCTGCACCGGAAGAGCCTTCCGAACCCTTTGTCTGGCGCCCGCTGCCACTCAAAATTCAGGTCGACAGCCTCAAGGTGGCCGATCTCGATCTGGCAGTGCCCGGCGTGGCCGTGACCCTGGGGTCCCTCGATATCGGCGCCACCCTCAACCGCAAGGGGCTGATTGTACGCGGCCCGGTGCTCGATAACCTGACGGTGACGCTGGATGACGCGGCACCCGCCAGCACAGCCAAATCTGCCAAACAGCCGGCCGCTAACGAGAAGCAAGCCGGAACTGCGGTGGCGCGCAACGACAAGGCCAGCGCTGAGACAGCCAAACAGGGTAAAGGGACGCCTGCTGCGAACACGGCAAAGGCAGCCCCCATTCTCCTGCCCGCCATTTACCTTCCTTTCCCCATCCAGCTGGAAGGGGTCAGCGCGACTCGCGTGAAATATAAGCAGGGTGAGCTGATTGAAGGGCTCGACAAGCTGCTGCTGTCGGCCACTGCTGCCGATGATCGCATCGAGGTGCGCGAGCTCTCGCTGCGCCACGCCATGGCCGATCTGGCGCTCAAGGGCCATATCCAGCTAAGTGATGACTACCCGCTGGCGGTGACGCTGGATGCCAAGGCCCGCAAGGGGCTGCTGGATGGCGAGCTGCAGGGTGAGCAGGCCACGCTGGCGCTGAACGGTTCGGTCGGCAAGCTGGGGCTGGTGTTGTCGGCCAAGGGGCCGGTCGCCGCCAATCTCAAGGGTTCTCTGGCAACCCTCGACCCGGATCTCCCTTTTGATTTGGCCCTCGACTGGAAGATCCTCGGCTGGCCGTTGCACAAGCCTGCCAAAGATGAGCCGAGCTATCGGCTGGACAAGGGGAACCTGACTGCCAAGGGCAAGCTCTCCGGCTACCAGTTTGCCCTCAATACCTCCGGCAAGGGAACCGATGTCCCCCCCTTCAAGCTTGCGCTGGACGGCAAGGGGGACCTGGAGCGGCTCAGCAAGATCGCTTTGCAGCTCAACGCTCTCAAGGGGGAGCTGAAGCTCGATGGCAAGCTCGCCTGGAACAAGGGGATCGAGTGGCAGGGGACCACACTGTTCAAGGGGATCAATCCGGCCGAGCTGCTGCCCGAGCTGAAAGGGACGCTGGCCGGTGAGCTGGAGAGCCGTTTCGTGATGAACGAAGCGGGTCATTGGGAGCTGAAACTGCCCAAGCTCAAGGTGGATGGCAAGCTCAACCAGTACCCGCTGGCCCTCAAGGGGGAGCTTAGCGGCAACGACAAGATGGAGTGGCTGATCCCGGCGCTCTCGCTGCAAAGTGGCCCCAACCAGTTGCAGGCCAAGGGCAGTATCAGCAGCGCCCAGTGGAAGCTCGATGCCAACCTGCAGGCTCCCCAGCTGGGGGGCATCTATCCCGGCCTGAAAGGGGATATCAAGGGACAGGTGAAGGTCAGTGGCAATCAGCAGACGCCAAAAATCGATGCGGATCTGGCTTCCGACCGGCTCTACTATGCCGGCACCGACCTGAAGGGTATTAGCCTCAAGGGCAATGCGGTGATCGGCGCCAAACCGGCCGGAGAGCTCTCGCTGTTGGTGGCGCAGCTGAAACAGGGTGAGACCAAGCTCAGCCAGTTGGCCCTGAACCTCAGCGGCGATATCAGTCAGCATCTGTTGACCCTGACCATGAAGGGTGACCCTGTTGCCGCCAACCTCAAACTGGGTGGCGGCGTGCGCGGGGATCACTGGCGCGGGGCGCTCTCCGAGTTGCGGCTGAAAACCCCGCTGCGCCGTTGGGACTTGAGCTCCCCGTGGGCGCTGGATCTCGATCTGCCGCGTCAGCGGCTGGCGATGGGGGATCTCTGCCTCGGTTCCCAGGGGGCCAGCCTCTGCGTCAAGGGGAGTCAGGTCTCCGCTGCGCAGGGCACCCTGGAGTTTGCCCTGAGCGAGTTTGATCTCAAGCGGCTGCGCCCCTGGTTGCCGGACAACTTCCGCTGGCAGGCGACGCTCTCCGCCGATGGGCGTGCCAGCTGGCGTGGCAATCAGCCTACCCTGCATGCGGTGGTGCGCACCACGCCGGGCACTTTTGTGGCAGATGGTCTAAAGACCGACTATCAGCAGCTGGCACTGGCCCTGGATTTCGAGCGGCAGCAGGCGGCCATTCGCCTCGATTTTGCCTCCAAACAGATCGGCAATATCGATACCGATCTGCTGATCAGGGAGCCCGCCGGTCGCGGTCTGCTCGGCGGTCAGCTCAAGTTTGACGATCTCAAGCTCAATACTTTTGCGCCGCTGATCCCTGAGGTGCGCTCCCTGCAAGGGATCATCTCCGCCGATGCCCGCTTCGACGGCACCCTGGGGGCGCCCCTGCTGTTTGGCCAGCTCAACCTGCGTGACGGTGAAGTGCAGACCCACTCCGACATGGTGACCCTGACCAAGCTGGTGACCCGCCTCAAGATTGAAGGCAATCGGGCCGAGCTGGATGGTTCCATGCTGGTTGGCAAGGGGCCGCTGGCGTTGGGCGGCTGGCTCAGCTGGGCCAAGATGCCGGTCAGCGGCAGCCTCACCATTCAGGGTAAGGATCTGGAGGCGCAATATCCGGGCATGGGCCGGGTCAGAGTCTCGCCCGATATCGCGGTGTCGCTGGGTGAGGAGACCCGGATTACCGGTCAGGTGGATATTCCCTGGGCACGTATTCTGGTCAAGAGCCTGCCAGATTCGGCGGTGGCGGTCTCTGATGACGTGACCGTGGTCTATGACGATCTGCCCCCGGCTCCCAAGCAGGCAACTCTGCCGCTGGCGATGAAGGTGGCGATCCGCCTTGGCAACGATGTGAAGCTCGATGCCATGGGGCTGAAGACCGATGTCTCCGGCGGTCTCAATATCCGTCAGGATCCCGAGAAGCCGCTGGCAGGTAACGGCCAGCTGGTGCTGACCAACGGCCGCTTCAAGGCCTATGGTCAGAACCTCATCATCAAGGAGGGGCGGATCCTCTTCTCCGGTCCGCTGGATCGGCCCTTCCTTAACATCGAAGCCAACCGGGATCCCGATACCATCGAGGGTCAGGTGACGGTCGGGGTGCGGGTGACCGGCCCTGCCAGCAAGCCGGAGATCACCGTCTACTCCGAGCCGCAGATGGCGCAGTCAGAGCAGCTCTCCTATCTGCTGCGCGGCAAAGGGCTGCAAACCAACGGAGAAGATGGCGGTTTCAACGGCCTGCTGGTGGCTGGCGCGGTCAATCAGGCCAATGGCGTGGTGTCGAGTATCGGCGAGTCGCTGGGGATGAGCGATGTCTCCCTTGATACCGCGGGCAGTGGTGACAACACCCAGGTGACTCTGTCGGCCTATTTGCTGCCGGGATTGCAGTTCCAGTACGGGGTCGGGGTCTTCAGCCCCATCGCCGAATTCAAGCTGCGCTACGAGGTATTGCCACGACTCTATCTGCAAGCGATGAGCGGGGTGGCTCAGGCGGTCGATATCTTCTATCGCTTTACTCTGTAACGCTTCATCCCGTAACAGGGCTGATATGAACGTAAACGGGAGGCGCAGACCTCCCGTTTTTTATTGCGCGATCGGCTGCAGGTAAATGGCATAAGGGACTGGAGTGCAGAGGGAGAATGGATTGCGGCGGGCTATAAATGCGAAAACCCGGCACCAGGCCGGGTTTTCTGAATGATGGTGGAGGGAGAAGGATTCGAACCTTCGAAGGCAGAGCCGTCAGATTTACAGTCTGATCCCTTTGGCCGCTCGGGAACCCCTCCACGGGGTATAGCTTTCAAATTGTCGCACTTGAAATGGTGGAGGGAGAAGGATTCGAACCTTCGAAGGCAGAGCCGTCAGATTTACAGTCTGATCCCTTTGGCCGCTCGGGAACCCCTCCACAAGTGCGAGGCGCATACTAACAGATCTTCCGGTTTTGTGAACCCCCAAGCAGGATTTTTCCATTAAAAGAATTGGATTTGTGGCCGATAACCAGTGAAATCGCCATTTTCGAGAGTTATCCATGCTGCCCAGTTCAATCCGTAATCACCTGCTCGTCGATGAGGGCCAGTTGGGACAGCGCCTCAACCGTGACCTGCAGCATGGGGATCGGGCTGATTTCCGGCTGCATCTGGCCCTGCTGACCGACGCGGTGGAGGAGCAGCCCTGGTTTGATGCCAAACCGGCGGCCACTCCCCAGAGCCGTGACTGGCGTCTGCACTTTGTGCTGAGACCGGCAGAGGTGCTGGTGGCTGAAGGGGCGGGGAGTGACTGCAGTGCCATCAATGAGCGGCTGCAGCAGGGGGGAAGCATGGTGGATGTGCGGCTCTGGCTGGCGCTGCAAACACCGCCGCTGGCGGTCAAACAACCGCTGCTGGATAAGGCTGTCTACGACAACCTGTCACCGCTGGCGCGGGAGCGGTTGCAAGGAAAGCTGGCCGATATGCCACGCCAGGAGGATCCGCTGGTATTGCTGCCGATCCTCGATCGTTTGCAAGAGGGGGTGGATACCCGGTTGCACTGGCTCAGTTGATGGCGCCTGTTCACTGGTGTAACGCGATGCTTGTCGGCAAATCACAGGCAACATAAAGGCGGGTGACCCCGCCTTTATGCTCTTTGGAATTTTTAGCCTTGCGGCATGCAATCAAGCGTCAGCTTCATCCGGTTGCGGCTGCTCTTTGAGCGCGGCATTGGCACGACGGGCAATCGGCTTTTCGGTGTGACGGTTGAGTTGGCGCTCCAGTTTTTGCCCCAGTTCGTTGATGGCGGCGTAGAGATCCTCATGCTCTGCCTGGGCAAACAGTTTGCCGTTGGGGATGCCAGCACTGGCTTCGACAGTGAACATCAGACGCTCTTTGGAAACAATCACATGGGGTGTGATGAGAGGCACCTGAAGACGTTCGAGCTTTTCAAAACGGGATTCGATGCGCTCGCGGATAGCCGGGGTGATGTCGATGATTTTGCTGGTAATTTCGATTTTCATATTGGCCCCCTTCGGGTCGTCTTGCTTGTGTCTTCACCTTCAGATTACTCATTGGTAAAGATTGAAATGTGATCCGTGTCACATAACCTTCCCTTGGCTATTCAGCAATTTATAAATTGTGATCTTTTCCGGTTTCGTGCCAAAAACAGCTTGAGCTCCATGAAACTGGCAGGCAGTATGACGGGAATAGGATCGTTTCTGTCCCTTCTTGGCAGCACTTCGTGTCGACCTCATGTCCGGTTTCCACTGCTTGATATCGCATGTTTGTACTCTTCCCTCGCAACCTCTGATCTGATGAGCGGATGCAGGGGGCGTTGCTATGCCTGATTGGACATCAAACGTGGTTGGTTGTTGTGTTGGAGTGGTAAATGAAGCAGCAGGCCACGCAAGTCATGTGGTTTTTCGATCGGCAACATGATCAGTGGAGTCTCTCTGATCAGGGGGCCTACCAGCAGTGGCAAGGGGAGGGCAATCATCCCTGGGCCGCTCGCCTGTTACCGGAAGATGAGGCAGGCTTTGCCGACTTTCTCGTCCGGCTTCATGAATCACATCTGCCTGAACAGTTCATCGGTCATCTGAAAGATGATCAGGGGCAGCTCAACCATGTGCTCTGGAGTGGCCAGTTTGTGCCCACCCAGCAGATCTGCTGTGGCTGGCTGGCCCCTCTTGATACCGCCAACAGTGCAGTATCCTCTCTCAACCTCTCTTTGCCGTTGCTGCAAACCACCCTGCTCACCCAGTTGGCGCAGGCGCTCTCTGCCCGCACCGGGCTCGATTTCTTCAATACCCTGGTCAGCCAGCTGGCCCATATCCTCAAGGTGGATGCGGTCTGGGTGGGTGAGTTGTGCGGTGCAGATCGGGTCAAAGTGCTGGCCGCCGACGGGCTGGCGCAGAAGGACTATCCGCTGGCGGGCTCCCCCTGTCAGGAGCTCTACAAGCAGGGGGCCATCTGTTTCGAGGTGATCGACGAGTCGCAGGAGTATCAACCCTGGCTGGCGGCCGGGCAGACTTATTATGGTCAGCCGCTGTTTGATGCCAGAGGCCAACTTCTGGGCCATCTGGCGCTGCTCTATTCGGCTCCGGCAGATACCAGCAACCTCACCTCGGTGCTCAATACCTTCTCGGTACGGATGGTGGCCGAGCTGGAGCGTCTGCAATCCGATGCCCAGATGCGCCTATCTGCCGTTGCATTCGAGACCCACGAAGGGATCATCATCACGGATCCGGGGTTCAAGATCCTGCGGGTCAACAACGCCTTCAGCCAGATCACCGGCTTCGACAGCCAGTCGGTGCTGGGCCTGCATCTGGAAGAGGATCTCTGGCCCAACCTGGGTGGGCTTGGCTACGAGCTCAATACCCTCAGCCGTTGGCAGGGGGAGACCCAGCGTCGCCATGTCGATGGTCACACCTATCCCCAGTGGGAGATAGTGACACCGGTGCAGGATGAAAAAGGGGTGATCAGCCACTTTGTCATCTGCTTCGAGGATATCTCCGAGCGCAAGGCGGCCGAGCGACGCATTCAGGATCTCGCCTATTACGACGAGCTGACCGGATTGCCCAATCGCCGTCAGCTCCACGAGACTCTGGTGCAGACCTTCAACGAGGCGACCCGCGACGGTCTGATTGGCGCGCTGCTCTTTATCGATCTCGACCACTTCAAGACCATCAACGACTCCCTCGGCCACGCCACCGGCGACTGGTTGCTCAAAGAGGTCGCCGCCCGTCTCAAACGGCTGGTGCGACAGGGGGATTGTCTGGCCCGCCTCGGTGGTGACGAGTTTGTACTGCTGCTGCCATCGCTCTCGGCCAGCCCGCCCCAGGCGGAGATGCAGGCCGATATCATTGCCGAACGGCTTATCACCGAGATTGCCGCTCCTTATAGCTATGTGGGGCAGGTGCTGCACATCGGCGCCAGTGTCGGCATTACCCTGTTTCCGGATCGGGAGCAGGGGGTCGATGATCTGCTCAAGCAGGCGGATACCGCCATGTATCAGGCCAAGTCCGCTGGCCGCAAGACCCGTCGCTTCTTCGATGCCTCGATGCAGCAGCAGGCGGATCGCCGTCTGCTCATTCACAACGAATTGCGCAACGCCCTCAGCCAGCAAGAGCTGACCCTCTACTATCAGCCCCAGCATATGGTCGATGGCGGCGATATCATCGGTGTCGAGGCGCTCATTCGCTGGCAGCCGGCCGGTCGCTCGCTGGTCTCACCGGCCGAGTTTATTCCCATCGCCGAGGAGACGGACCTGATTGTCGATATCGGCAACTGGGTGCTGCACGAGGCGTGCGCCCAGTATGTGCTGTGGGAGGAGAACGGCATCCACATTCCGCAGATCTCGGTCAACGTCAGTGCCAAGCAGTTCCATGCCACCGACTTTGTCGAGCGGATCCACGATGTGCTGGCGCAAACCGGCATGGATCCGGCCTGCCTCAATCTGGAGATCACCGAGTCCGTGGTGCTGGGTCATGCAGAGGACACCATCAGCAAGATGACCGAGCTCAAGGAGCTCGGTATCAGCTTTGCCATCGACGATTTTGGCGCCGGTTACTCCTCTCTGAGCTACCTCAAGCGGCTGCCTGCCGATGAGCTCAAGATCGACCGATCCTTCATTCAGGACATCCCGAAAGATGGTGACAACATGGCCATCGTCGAGGCGGTGATCGCCATGGCCCGCCATATGGGGTTCAACGTCACGGCGGAAGGGGTGGAATCCCGCCAGCAACTGGAGTTTCTCAAGGCGCAGGGGTGCAGTTTCTATCAGGGCTATCTCGCCTCCAAGCCGCTGCCGGTGCCCTATCTGGAGAAATATGTACAGCGGCTGACCAGACCGGAGCAACTGCGCGAAATGCAGCTGAGCGAGGCAGAAAAATAGTCTCTGCTCCCCGCTGTAGCGCTGCCCGGCAACGGGTAGAATGAGAAGCAGTAGACCCACCGCCACCGGGCGGTGTATTGCCCTCAATGGAGATGTTCAGTGAAAGCTGTATGGGGAATTGTTTTGTCGGCGCTGTTTGTGCCGACTCTGATGGCGCAGACTGCCGACCAGACGCTCTACCGTCAGGCGTATGACGCCGTACGGGCCAATGATCAGGCCCGTTTCCAGCAAATTCGTGCCCGTTTGACCCATTATCCCCTGTTGCCCTATCTCGATTACTATCAGCTCGCCTTTCGTCCGGGGGCGGCCGATTACAACGATGTGACCCGTTTTATCCGCCAGCATGGGGATACCCCCCAGTCCAACCGGTTGGAGCGCAGTTATTTGACCTATCTGGCCCAGAGCCAGCAGTGGTCGCAGTTCCTGCGCTTCTATCCGGCCAAGCCGAGCTCCACCGATCTGCTCTGCATGCACTATCAGGCGCTCTATTACACTGGCAAGCCGAAAGAGGCGTTGCAGGGGGCGGGCAAGATCTGGATGAGCGGCCAATCCCGTCCGGATGCCTGCTCCCCGCTGTTCCAGCTGTGGCAGGCATCCGGTCAGCGTACCCAGGAGAAGATCTGGCAGCGGATGACGCTGGCGTTCGAGGCGGAAAACCCCAACCTGATCCGCCACCTTGGCGCGACCCTGAGTAGCGGCTTGCAAAGCTATGGCGATCAGATGGTGACCCTGTTCGAGCAGCCCGCAAAGGCGATGAACCCGGCCTATTTCAGCAGCAACCCCTATTCCCGCAAGCTGCTCTCTCTTGGTTTGACCCGCTATGCCAATCAGGAACCGGAGTCGGTGCTGCGCCAGCTTGCGCTGTTTCGCAGCCGTTTCGGCCTGACCCAGGCCGAGGTGAAACCGGTAGAGCGTGCCATTGCCCGCCGCCTGCTGCTGGATCGCTCCATTGCCCAGCGCAGCTGGGTCGACAGCACGGTGAAAAAGCTGGCGGATCCCGACATTACCGAGCTGCGAGCGCGACTGGCCATCTGGGAGCAGGATTGGCGTGGCCTCTCCGGCTGGGTGAAGATGATGCCGATGGCCCGTCAGAAAGAGGATCGCTGGCGCTACTGGATGGCGCGCTCCCTTGAGGTGCAGGGGCAGCAAAAACCGGCGCGGGATCTCTATCTGGAGACTGCCAACCTGCGCGGTTTCTACGGCTTTATGGCCGCCCAGCGCACCGGGGTGCCTTATCGCATCAAGAACCAGAGCGTCAAGCATGTACCGGACTGGCGCACGGCCAGTCAGCGCTGGCCCTTCCTGTTGCGGGTGCGTGAGCTGCTGTCGATGAACGAGATTGCGGCGGCCCGCTCGGAGTGGATCCACAACATGGATCGCAATCCGGTGGCCCAGCGCATCGAGTTTGGTCATATCGCCCTCAATCAGGGCTGGCACGAGCTGGCCATTCTCGCCAGCATTCGCGCCGAAGCGTGGGATGCCCTCGACCTGCGCTTCCCGCTGCCGCTCAAACGCACCTTCTCCCAGATGGCGCAAGAGCGCACCATGAACACCAGTTTGCTCTATGCCATCTCCCGTCAGGAGAGTGCCCTCTATCCGCTGGCCCAGTCGCCGGTGGGGGCGCGCGGTCTGATGCAGCTGATGCCTGCTACTGCCAAAGAGACTGCCGGCAAGCTGGGGGTGCCCTATCGCAACGAGCAGCAACTGTTTGATCCGACGATGAATATTCGTCTGGGGAGCGCCTATCTCAAGCGCTTGCTGGATGTCTATGACGGCAACCGGATCCTGGCGGCGGCCGCCTACAACGCCGGGCCGGGACGGGTAAAACGCTGGCGAGAGCAGAGTGACAACAAGCCGATGGACGTGTGGGTCGAGAGTATTCCCTACAAGGAGACCCGCAACTACGTGCAAAACGTGTTGTCGTTCGATCTCATCTATCAGCACAAGCTGCAGCAGCCGCTGCGCTTCATGTCAGAGCGGGAGCTCAATCACGCCTATTGAGTCGGGGGCCGCCAGCCGGCCCCTGTTTTCAAATTTCCCTGCTGCCGGGTATCATCGGGTAAGGTTTTGTTACCAAAGGAAACATGCCTGGTGACCTGGCTCCGGGAATTGCATCAGGCCGCAGGGTATACTCGGGCGTCGGCACCGACAGGTTCCCCCACAATAAAGGAATGGATAGTGGCAACGATTAAAGACGTTTCTCAGCTGGCAAATGTGTCTATCTCCACCGTGTCGCGGGTTATCAACAACACGGCACAGGTAGCACCGGAAAAGCGTGAGGCCGTACTGGCGGCCATGAAGGAACTGAATTTTCGACCCAACAGTTTTGCCCAGGCACTGGTCAGCAAGCGTTCCAACTGCATTGGCGTGCTGGTTGGCGACCTCTGCGGCGGCCCCTTCTTTGCCCAGATGATGCGTGGCATCGAAACCATGGTCGATCAGGCCAACAAGTTCACCATCGTCATGTCTGGCAACCACGATATCGCGCGCGAGCGTCATGCCATTCAGGCGCTGCTGCAGCGCCAGTGCGATGCGCTGATCCTCCACAGCAAGGCGCTCCCGGACGAGGAGCTGAGCGAGCTGGCGGCAGGCTCTACCCCCATCGTGTTCATCAACCGTCAGGTGCCGGGCGCTGAAGATCGCTGCGTCTGGCTCGATAACCAGGCGGGGATCACCACCGCGTGCCAGCACTTGCTGGATGCCGGTCATCGCAACATCGCCTTTATCACCTCCGATGATGAAGAGTTTGTCGATGGTCAGCAGCGGATGGCCGGTTACACCCAAACTCTGGCGAGAGCAGGGATCGCCTTTGATCCTGCACTCGTCAGCCGCGCCTATGCCGACGAAAATGGCGGCTATGTGGCGATGAGTGAATTGCTGGCCCGTGGTGTCGAGTTCACTGCCGTGCTCGGTTTCAACGACGGTATGGTGGCGGGGGCGATCTCTTGCCTGCTGGAGCGGGGTTACAAGATCCCGCAGCAGGTATCGGTGGTGGGGTTCGACGATATCCCCTACGCCCGCTACATCTATCCCAAGCTCACCACGGTGCGCTACCCCATTGAGGAGATGGGCAGCCGTGCAGCCGAGTTGGCGCTGCGCCTGCTCGATCACAAGCCGGTGGACGGCCTGGCGCTCAAGTTTGAAGCCCAGCTGGTGGAGCGGGAGTCAGTCGCCTGATGTGTGGCGAGAGGTTCAGAGCAATATGGCCCCGTCGGGGCCATATCTTTATCTGCCACAGGCGAGTTCCGGTTTACCCCGCTAGGGCAATGCGCTGCTGGCGGCGCGCTTCCACCCCTTCGGCAAGGGTATCGAGCACTACCCGCGTCTGCTCCCAGCTGATGCAGCCATCGGTGACCGACTGGCCGTAGCGCAGCGGTTTGTTGCCGATATCCTGACGCCCTTCGCAGATAAAACTTTCCACCATGATGGCGGCGATGGCATGGCTACCAGCACCCAGCTGGTCGGCAATGTCACGGGCAACCAGCAGCTGGCGGGCATGTTGTTTCTGGCTGTTACCGTGGCTGCAATCGATCATCAGCCGAGGTGACAGATGATGCTGGCGCAGCAGCTCGCCAGCCTCTGTCACATGATTGCTCTGATAGTTGGGCTGGCGGCCACCGCGCAGGATCAAGTGGCAGTCGGGGTTGCCATGGCTGCGCACCAGTGCCAGCTGGCCATCACCGGAAGGCTGGGTATAGAGGTGGGCCGCTCGGCTGGCGAGGATTGCTTCGACTGCGATCCGAATATTGCCGTCGGTGCCGTTTTTAAAACCGATGGGACAGGGAAGGGCCGAGGCCAGTTGGCGGTGGAGCTGGGATTCGGTGGTGCGGGCACCGATAGCGCCCCAGCTGATGAGATCCCCCAGATAGAGCATGCTGGTGAGATCGAGAAATTCGGTGGCACAGGCGAGCCCTTCCTGTCCAAGGGCCAACAGTAACTCCCGGGCCTGGGTTAGTCCCTTTTCCAGTTGATCGCTGCCATCGAGGTCGGGATCGAAGATAAATCCTTTCCAGCCGAGCGTCGTGCGCGGCTTTTCGAAATAGGTGCGCATCACCAGTTGCAGTTGCTCCCCGTATTGGCCCTGCAGTTCAGCGAGCCGGCCACCATAGTCGCGGGCGGCTGCCGGATCGTGAATGGAGCAGGGGCCGATCACCAGCAGCAGGCGCTCATCCTCTCCTTGCAGAATATGGCGGGCTTGCTGGCGGCTGCGTGCGATTTGGCGAGCGAGCCGTGCCGGACAGGGTCTGGCCTTTAACATCTCGTCAGGGGTGGGCAATGTGGCAAGGGGTGAAGCATTCAGAAGTGAGGTGAACATGAGCGATCCTGATGACAAATGGAAATCTGCATGCTCTTTGCTGTCCAGTGGGGATCTTCCCCTTATTCTCTTGGTTAATAGAGCGCGGGCATGGGCCCGCGCTCTGTTATATCGGCCTTGGCTACCTTAGAAGCGGGCTGAGCCGCTGACGTAGTAGCTGCGACCCGGTTCGACGTTCTGGAAGACGGTGTCTTTCTCTTGCAGACGCACGTCGGTCAGGTTGTTGATCCCCAGTCGCAGGTCAAAGTTCTCGGTGACCTTGAAGCCGGTGCCGAGATCGAAGGTCTGATAGCTGGGCAGCTTGTGCAGTACGACAACCTTGTTGACGGTCTGCTCGGCAAACTGGGTGCCGGTGTAGGTGGTGCCGACAAAGGCATTGACCCGCTCGGTGGCCTGCCAGGTGATCTTGGCGTTGGCCTTGTGCTCCGGCCGCTCGGGCAGAGCCTGACCCTGATCGCCTTCCGCCTTGAGGTAGGTGTAGTTGGCTCCAAGGTTGATATTGTCGGTCAGATCGAGCTTGCCGGTCAGCTCCAACCCCTTGGTGGTGGCTTTCTCCAGGTTGTACCAGGTGCGGTCAGTGGAGTTCGGCAGCTGTTTGAAGGTGAGCATGTCGTCGATGTCGGAGTAGAACAGGGTGGCGCTGGTTTCCCAGATCCCTTCTCCTGCGATGACACCCAGCTCGTAGTTGGTGCTGGTTTCCGGCTTGACCTTGTCACTGCCATAGATGCGGCAGCTGCCGCCGCAGCTCTCGATGCTGTAACCGTTGGAGTACTGGTGTGGTGCCGGTGCCTTGAAGGCCTGGCTGACACCGCCTTTCACTGTCACCACATCGTTCATCTCATAGACCAGATAGCCGCGCGGGGTGAAGTGGCTGCCGTAGATCTCGTGGTGATCGTAACGGCCGCCCAGCGTGAAGGTCAGGCTGTCGGTCAGGCCAATTTCATCCTGGGCGAACAGCGCCTCCTGAGAGTGACTCTCCTTGCCGCCGATATCCTTGTAGCTCACCGCATCCACCAGCTCCCGGTCCAGATATTCACCACCCAGGGTCAGGTAGTGGTTGGCCAGCGCCAGGTTGGTATAGCCCTTGAGGGTCAAGGTGTTCTCTTCCAGCTCCCGCTGCTGTGGGGCAGAGTAGCTGGTGTTGAAGTCGTCGATCTGGGAGCTCTCGTAGTTGGCCATGACGGTGGTGTCACCCCAGCTCCAGTTCCCCTTGTGGGTCAGCCCAAACAGGTTGCGATCGTTTTGCTGCTGGCGGCTGTGCACCTTGTTGCCGGTTTTGCGGAAGATATCGAGAGGCCGCTCATCCTGGTTGTAGAGGTAATCCAGCTCGAAGCGCTGCTGCTCATCCACCAGCCAGCTCAGGGTGGAGGCGAAGTTGCGGGTCTGTTTGGCTTCGATAAGGGGGATGCCGTCAGCAGCTTCGGTGGGGGTCCAGGCTTGACGGTCATACACCTCGCCGTTCATCCGGATCAGCAGGTTGTCGGTCAGCGGGCCGGTAAAGCCCAGGTTGGTTCTGTGTTGATCGCCGCCATCCTTGCCTTCGATAGCTTTGAAGTCGGCATCGGCCGCCCCTTGCCAGGTTTTGCCCGGCTGCTTGGTGATGATGTTGATGACACCACCGATGGCATCGGAGCCATAAAGTGCCGACATGGGGCCACGGATCACCTCGACCCGCTGGATCATGCCAAGGGGCACGGGAGTGTTGTCGAAGTTGCCGCCGCGCCACAGGGCATTGGAGGAGGAGAGGCGTTTGCCATCCACCAGTACCAGGGTGTATTTGCCGGACATGCCGCGAATACCGATATCGCTGCGGCCATTGGTGTCAGCTTCAGCCTGAATGCCCACTTCGTGGCGCAGCAGGTCGGCAAGGTCATTGACGGGCGCTGCGGCGATCTGTTCGGCCGTGATGACAGAGATGGAGGCCGGTGCCGAGCGGGTATTGTGCGCCGTGGTGGTGACGGTGATCACCTCATCGGCTTGAGGCGCGTTGCTGGCGGCGATCGCTTGCTGGGTCAGCAGAGTGACGATGGTAGTAGCCAGCAGGCTGGGAGCAATAAAACGGGAGGTTGAGGATTTCATTATTTACATCTTCCATAATATACAAATGATAAGCGTTATCATTATCAAGTTGAATTTGCTCCGATCGCAACTCTTTTTTATCGGCGAAGTTCAGTTTCGTTCGTCACCTTCTTTTGACTAAAAAGAAGTTAATGAAATTGATTCTCATTTGTATTGATCGTTTTTTCGCTCCTTGTTAGGATGCCGTTCACCCTGATATCTGGTGAGTCAAATGACTCACTTTAAGTGGTATCAGGCAGTGATTCATTCCAAGGAGTAGCACCGTCATGTGTGACCATGCACTGGAAGGAGAGTGGCCCGCCACAGCGGTCGGGTTGGATAAAGTGTGCTGTTTTGCAAGCGGTGACAGGGTATTGGTCGCCTCCGGTATCCACGACAGTTATACCGGCATCCCACCGGAGAAGCTGCTCGCCCATCTGCGTCAGCTGCGCCAGCAGGGGATGGTCAATCCCATCGCCATCGGCGCCATTCCGTTTGATACCCAATCCCCCTGGCATCTGGTGATCCCGGAGCAATCGCAGTGGGTCGCAAGGGATGCGCTGTTGCCTGCCCGCTGTTGCCAGCTCCATGGCGAGGTGAGTGAAGTGACCGGCTCTGCCCACTATCAGGGGGCGGTGCGGGCAGCGCTGCAGCAGTTTAGCGAGGGTCAGCTTGAGAAAGTGGTGTTGTCGCGCGCCATCGATGTGCAGAGCGCAGAGCAGACCTCCCCCGCACACGCCTATGGCTCTCTGCTGGCCCAGAATCCGGGCGCCTATGTGTTCCAGATCCCGCTGCCGGAGGGGGAGACCCTGCTTGGCGCCAGCCCCGAGCTGCTGGTATCACGCAGCGAGATGGCGGTGGTGAGCAATCCGCTGGCGGGCTCCCGTCCGCGCCACGCGTTTTCCGATCAACAGGCGGCCAGTGCCGAACTGCTGGGGGCGCAGAAGGATCGCTATGAACATGCGTTGGTGGCCGATGCGGTCGCCGCCGCCCTCGCTCCCTTCTGTAGCGAGCTGGATGTCCCCCTTGAGCCGCAGGTGATCGCCACTCCTACCATGTGGCACCTTTCGACCCGCATTGCCGGACGGCTTCATGAGCCCTCTCCCGTGCTGGCACTGGCGCTGGCGCTGCACCCGACACCGGCGGTGTGCGGCACACCGCTCTCGGCTGCGCGTCAGGCCATCGCTCGGCTCGAGGGGTACGATCGCCGCTTCTACTGCGGCGCCGTCGGCTGGATGGATGCCGATGGTAATGGCGAATGGGTGGTCACCATCCGCTGTGGCGTGCTGGCTGGCAGGCAACTGCGGCTCTATGCCGGCGCCGGGGTGGTGGTGGGCTCTTCGCCGGAAGCTGAGTGGCAAGAGACCGCTGCCAAGCTTGGCACCATGCTGCGGGCGTTTGGCCTCGAAAGCCGGGAGCTGGAGGTAACCGCATGAAGCCGCTGGTGCCCTTTACCCCCTGGCCCGCCGAGCAGGCAGCCCACTATCGGGCACAAGGGTGGTGGCGCGGACAACCGCTCATCGCCCTGCTCGATGAATCTGCCGAACGTTATCCCGAGCGCACGGCCCTGATCTGCGGCGAGCGAACCCTCAGTTATGGCCAGTTAAAGCGTGAGGTCGATGCGCTGGCGGCGCGGCTGGCCGCGCGCGGGCTGGGCCACGGCGATACCGCGCTGGTGCAGTTGCCCAACTGCGCCGAGTTCTATATCTGCTGGTTTGCCCTGATCCGCTGCGGAGTAGTGGCGGTGCATGCCCTCTACAGCCATCAGCGGCGCGAGCTGGTGGCCTTTGCCCGCCAGATTGAGCCCGCCTTGCTGGTACTCAGCCCCTCCCATCCCGGCTTTGCCGGTGAAGCGGGGAGCCTCGTGGCCCTTGATGAGCTGGTATCTCCTTCCTGCCAGACACTGCTGTTCGAGCAGGCAGAAGGCTCCGATCTTCAGTCAGGATTTGCATGGTGTCAGCCTGACCCGATAGCCCGTGCTGATGGTTCGCCGCTGGCGGCCACTGCGCCAACTCCTACCCCAGCAGATCAGGTCGCCTTTTTCCAGCTCTCCGGCGGCAGCACCGGCACCCCCAAACTGATCCCCCGTACCCACGATGACTATGGCTACAGCGTGCGCCAGAGCGTAGCGGTGTGCGGCTGGGATGAGCGGGTGATCTATCTCTGTGCCCTGCCTGCGCCCCACAATTTTCCCCTGAGCTCCCCCGGGGCACTCGGGGTGTTTTATGCCGGTGGCTGCGTGGTGCTGGCAAAGGATCCTTCCGCCGCAACCTGTCTGCCGCTGGTGCAGCGTCATCAGGTCAATTGGGCGGCGCTGGTGCCACCGGCTCTGGCGCTCTGGCTGGAGGCGGCCAGCCACTATCCGCAGACCTCTCTGGAGTGTGTGCAGGTGGGCGGTGCGCGCCTCAGCCCGGCTCATGCCGATGCGGTAGCGAGCCGTCTTGGCTGTCGCCTGCAGCAGGTGTTCGGCATGGCCGAGGGGCTGGTCAATTACACCCGCATCGAGGATGACCAGTGGCACATCGTCAATACCCAGGGCCGCCCGATGAGCCCGGGCGACGAGGTGGAGGTGCGGGATAGCGACGGACGCCCCTTGCCCGATGGTGAGTGCGGCGAGCTCTGGACGCGTGGCCCCTACACCTTTCGCGGTTACTTCAAGGCCGATGCCCACAATCAGCGTGCCTTCGACCGGGACGGTTTCTACTGCACCGGCGATCTGGTCTGCCGCTTGCCCGACGGCCATCTGATGGTGGTGGGGCGCAACAAGGATCAGATCAACCGGGGCGGAGAGAAGATCGATGCCCTCGAGATTGAAGAGCTGCTGCTGACCCACCCGGAGGTACGGCAGGCGGCGCTGGTCGCCATGCCGGATCCCATGCTCGGGGAGCGCAGCTGCGCCTTTTTGATGTGCCGCGAGCCCCTCAATCTGCCCCGCTTGCGCCGTTTCCTGCGCGAGCAGGGGGTGGCCGATTACAAACTGCCCGATCGCCTGGTGCTGGTGGAGCAACTGCCCCACACCCCGGTCGGCAAGATAGACAAACAGAGGCTGCGCGAGCAGCTCGCCAAGGAGTGTGCATGACCATTCAATCCCTCGCCGCCTATCCGCTGCCCACCGCTGAGGAGCTGCCCAGCGGGCGGGTAAACTGGCCCTTCGAACCGGGCCGTGCCGCCTTGCTAGTCCACGATATGCAGCACTATTTCGTCGATTTCTACGGGGCGGACAATCCGCTGATCAATCAGGTCATCGACCATATCGCCACCCTGATCCGTCAGGCGCGAGCTCTTGGCATGCCGGTGGTCTATACCGCCCAGCCCGCCGAGCAGAGTCAGGCCGATCGTGCGCTGCTCAATGACATGTGGGGGCCGGGGCTGACCCGGGCGCCAGAGCGTCAGCCGATTGTTTCGGCGCTGGCACCCGAGCCGCAGGATACGGTGCTGACCAAGTGGCGCTACAGCGCTTTTTGCCGTTCACCGCTGGCGGAGCTGATGGCCGGATGGGGGCGGGATCAGCTGGTGATCTGCGGCATCTACGGCCATATCGGGGTGATGCAGACGGCGGTCGATGCCTTTATGCGCGATATCCGCCCCTTCCTGGTAGCTGATGCCATCGCCGACTTCTCCCGCGAGGATCATCTGCTGGCGCTCTCCTACGTCAGCCGCAATGCCGGTCGGGTGATTACCGTGGCCGAGGTGATGGCGGCCAGCAAGCGCCCCCTGACTCGCGAGTCACTACGTGCTCAGGTGCTGGCGCGGCTGCCCGCCGAGATGCAGCAGGAGCAGCCCACCGAGGATGACAACCTGCTCGACTACGGTCTCGATTCGCTGGCGATAATGGGGCTGGTGGAGGAGTGGCGCCAGCAGGGGCTGGCGGTGGATCTGGCCGAGCTGGCCCGCACGCCGACCCTGGCTCACTGGTGGGCGCTCCTCTCCCGTCAGCTTAATGTCAGTCAGGCCACGGCTTATCAGGTGGTCAACGAAGATCACGTCAGCGAACCGGAGTGCACCCCATGAGCGAGTGGCAAGGCAGAACCGTCTGGGTGACCGGCGCGGCGCAGGGAATTGGCCATGCGGTGGCGCGCACTTTTGCCGAGGCGGGGGCCAGCGTGGTGGTGTTCGATTTGCAACTGGCTGAGGCGCTGCCTGGCAACGTGAAGGGGGGGGTGATCGATGTGAGCGACAGCGAGGCTGTGACCCGCTGCTGCGAACAGCTGCTCGACGAGGGGCTGGGGCCCGATGTGCTGGTCAATGTCGCCGGCATACTGGCGACCGGCAGGATCGATGAGGTAGATGACGCCCTCTTGCAACGCACCTTCGCCATCAATACCTTCGCCCCCTTCTATCTGATGCGGGCCCTGACCCCCTGGTTTCAGGGGCGGCGCAGGGGCGCCATCGTTAATGTCTCTTCCAATGCCGGTCGGGTGCCGCGAGTGGGGATGGGCATCTATGGCGCCTCCAAGGCGGCGCTGACCAGCCTCACCCAAACGGCGGGGTTGGAGCTTGCTCCCTACGGCGTGCGCTGCAATCTGGTGTCGCCGGGCTCGACCCGTACCCCGATGCTGTACGGCATGTGGCAGGAGGGGGAGGCTGAGCAGCGGGAGGGAGAGCAGCGCACCATCGCGGGCCTGCCCGGGCAGTTCAAGCTGGGGATCCCCCTTGGCAAATTGGGAACCCCCGACGAGGTGGCTGCCTGCGTGCTGTTTCTCGCCTCCGATGCCGCCAGCCATATCACCCTGCAGGATCTGGTGGTCGATGGCGGTGCCACCCTGGGGGTCTAGCCCTCGCGCTGCCGATCTGACAGGCGTGACACTCTCTTGATGGAGGAGGCCAGGCCTCCTCGCTTTTCAGCCATGCGGGCAGGGGCAAGCCGCTGCCCGCTCGATGTTTGCGCAAGGACATTCCCATGGAACAGACAATGGCGATGCGCGCCACCCACCAGCGTGGTGAGCAGCCGCGCTGGCCACTTACCACCGCTCAGGCGGGCATCTGGTTTGCCCAGCAAAAATACCCGCAGAGCCCCGCCTGCAATACCGGCGAATACTGGCTGCTGGAAGGGGCGCTGGCTCCCCATCACTTCACCCGCGCGGTGCGCCAGACCATCGACGAGATCCCCGGTCTGCACTGCGCCTTTGTGGCTACTGCCGATGGCCCGCAGATGGTGGCCAACCCCGCCTGCTGGCAGCTGACCGAGCGGGATCTGCGCAGTGAAGCCGACCCGCTTGCAGCTGCGCAGGCCGAGATGCGTGCGCAGTTGGCCGCCCCCTTCAATCTGGCCGGGGGGCCGCTGTTTGCTACCACCCTCTATCGCCTTGGCGAGGGGCGGTGGGCCTGGTTTATCGCCGTGCACCATATCGCCATCGACGGCTTTGGCCTGAGCCTGTTCTGCCAGCGAGTAGCGAGCTGGTATGAGGCGCTTTGCGCAGGTGAGCAGCCAGCCCCCTGCCGTTATGCGACCCAACAGGAGTTGCTGGCCGAGGAGGCGGCTTATCAGGATTCGCCGCGCGCCGCGCGGGATCGCGATTTCTTCGTGCAGCAGCTGGCCGGGGTGGAGAGTCCTGCGTCGCTCTCCCGCCGTCCGGCGCAAGGGCCGGGCTCCACATATCGTCTTGAGCAGCGGCTAGTGGGCCGCCAGTGGCAGGCACTGGTGGCACGTGCGAGTCGCTCGGCTTGTCACCCCTACAGCCTGCTGCTGGCAGCAGTGGCCAGCTATGTGCAGCGGATGAGCGGCGCTGGCGAGGTGGTGCTGGGTATTCCGCTGATGGGGCGGCTGGGCTCAGCGGCGGCCGATACCCCCTGCATGAAGGTCAATGTGGTGCCCCTGCGCATCGAGCTGAGCGGCACCAGCCGGGTAGGGGAGTTGCTGGCACAGGTCGAGCGGCAATTTGCCGCCCTGCGCCGTCATCAGGGCTGCCGTCAGGAGTGGTTGCAACAGCGTCAGCCGGGCCAGCCGCTGTTTGGCCCTCAGGTCAATTTGATGCCCTTTGCCCGTACCCTCAGCTTTGGTGAAGGGCACAACCAGGTTCGTGGCGAGGTGCAGGTGCTGGCGGCAGGGCCGGTGGAGGAATGCGCCTTCTACTTTGCCGAGGAGGCAGGCGCGATGACCCTGACCCTCGAAGCACATCAGGGGCGCTTCAGCCAACAGGAGAGTGAACGTCATCTGGCCCGACTGGTAGCCTATCTGGCCGCCTGGAGTGAGGCGGCTGACGAGACCCTGGCGGTGCGCTTGCCGCTGTTGCTGCCCTGCGAGCAGGCTGAGCTGACGCGCTGGAACCAAACCGACCATCCGTTGCCGACCACTACCCTGAGCGCACTGCTGGCCGAGGGGCTGGCGGCGGCAGATCAGAGCGCAATCGCGTTGGAGTGTGGCGCCGAGCGCTGGAGTGTGGCCGAGTTGCGCCAGCGCACCCGCCAGCTGGCCAGCTATCTGGCGGGGAGGGGCGTGGGCCCAGGTTGTCGGGTGGCGGTGGTGATCCCGCGTTCTCCCGAGCTTATCCTCGCCCAGCAGGCCATCATGGCGGTGGGTGCCGTCTATGTACCCGTTGATCCGGACTATCCGGCGGAGCGGATCGGCTACATTCTCGCCAGCAGCGATCCTGCGCTAGTGCTGACCAGTCGCACCTTGCGGATGCCGCTCGATGTGGCGGCGCCACTTGTCTGCCTCGATGCCCCCGGTGTGGCAGAGCAGCTGGCGGCAGTAGAGTTGGCAACGACAGCACCTTGTGATCTGCCAGCCCCCAAACCGGAAGATGCGGCCTACATCATTTACACATCAGGCTCGACCGGTCGGCCCAAAGGGGTGGTGGTGAGCCATGGCGCCATCGTCAACCGGCTGCTCTGGATGCAGCACATGTATCCCATCGGCCCGGCGGATCGGTTGCTGCAAAAGACCCCGGCCGGTTTTGATGTCTCCATCTGGGAGTTTTTCTGGCCCTTTATGACCGGGGCGCGGCTGGTGCTCGCCAAACCGGGCGGCCACAAGGATCCCGCCTACCTTGCCGAGCTGATTGAGCTGGCGGGGATCACCACCTTGCATTTTGTCCCCTCCATGCTGCAGATCTTCGTCGCACAAGCCGAGCCTGCGCGTTGCCGAGCCCTGCGGCAGGTATTTTGCTCCGGCGAGGCGCTGCCCGCGGATCTGGTGCAGCGCTGGTATGGGGCATTTTCAGCCCCCCTGCACAACCTCTATGGCCCGACCGAGGCGGCGGTGGATGTCACCTGGTATCCCTGCCGGGCAGACGAGGCGGTGACCAGCGTGCCCATCGGCTATCCGGTCTGGAATACCTGCATCCACATTCTGATCCCTGGTTGCAGCCGGTGCCGCCCGGTGTGGCGGGGGAGCTCTGGATCGGCGGCGTGCAGGTGGCAGAGGGCTACTTTGGCCAGCCCGAGCTTACCGCCGAGCGCTTTATTGCCAACCCCTTCGGGGCGGGGCGGCTCTATCGCAGCGGCGATCTGGCTGCCTGGCGCGAGGATGGCGCCATCGAGTATCTGGGGCGCCTCGATTTTCAGGTGAAGATCCGTGGTCAACGCATCGAACTGGAGGAGATCGAGCAGGTGCTGCTGCGCCATCCCCGGGTGGCGCAGGCGGTGGTGCTGGCTCCCGAATTTGCCCCCGGCGATCGCCGTCTGGTGGCCTATGTGGTGACCGCAGATAGCACAGAGCTGACGCTGGCCGAGCTGGCACCCGCCCTTGGCGCGGCGTTGCCCGACTACATGGTACCGGGGCTCCTGGTAAACCTGGCTGAGCTGCCGCTTACCCCCAATGGCAAGCTGGATCGCAAGGGGCTGCCGCTGCCCGACATGGCGTCGGCGGTGGGTCAGTCACTGCCGAAAACCTTGCTGGAGGAGCGGCTCTGTCGCCTCTTCGCCGAGGTTCTGGGGCTGGCGCGGGTCGGCGCCGACGATAACTTCTTTGCCCTCGGCGGCCACTCCCTGCTGGCGGCGCAGTTGGTGGTGCGTATTGAAGAGTCGCTTGGACAGACTCTCACTCTGGCTAGCCTGTTCGAAGCACCGAGCCCTGCCCAGCTGGCGCGCCGTCTTGGCGGCGAGCGGGAGGCCATGCCCATGCTGTTGCCCCTGCGGGCGCATGGTACGCAGTCTGGCACATCGTGCCCCACCCTCTTTTGCGTCCACCCCGCAGGGGGGCTCGGCTGGTGTTATGCGCCACTGGTGCCCCATCTGACGACCGACATGGCCGTCTATGCCCTGCAGGCGCGGGCGCTCTGTCAGCCGGATGCGCCGCTGCCCGCCAGTTTCGACGAGCTGGCCCTCGACTATGTGACCGAGCTGCGTCGTCAACAGAGCGAGGGACCCTACTGGCTGCTCGGCTGGTCGCTCGGGGGCATGCTGGTGCACCGGATGGCCGCCATGTTGCAAGAGCAGGGACAAGAGGTGGCCATGGTGCTGCTGCTCGACGCCTACCCCTGTCAGCAGTGGCAGACCCAGCCGTTGCCCGACGAGCAGCGGATGCTCGATGCGCTGCTGCGGATGGGGGGCATTGCGGTTGCGGACGAGGCGTTGGACTCCCTTACTCACGATGAGGTGGTGGCCCGACTGGGGGCAGAGGGGAGTGCGTTGGCCATGCTCGACGAGCAGGTGGTGAGCGCGATGATTGAGCTGGTGGGCCACAACAACCGGCTAATCCGTCAGCCGGTCGACTATTGCTACCACGGGGAGGTGATCTTTATCGAGGCGTCAGCCTCTCGCCAGCCCTGGCTGGATGGGCGTGGTTGGGAGTCGCTGACAACAGGGGACATCCGCTATGAGCGCTTCCCCTGTCTGCATCAGGAGATGGTGCATCCTGACTGGCTGGCGAAGATCGGCGCTTTTATTTGTGAGCGGGTCGATGGGGTCGGGCAACAACCGCACATCCGGCAGGAGGGGGACGTATGACCCCTGTTGCCGCTATCAGGGAAGCCTTGCTGGCGGGCAAACTGGTGGGGCTAGGGGAGCCGCATTGGCACCCGGATTTTATCCGGCGCCAGCACGCCTGGCTGTGTGATCCGGCGCTCTGGGGAGTCATGACTGATCTGGTGCTGGAGTGCGGCAATCGCCGCCATCAGGGCTTGCTCGATGCCTGGCTGACGGGGCAGGAGAGCTGGCAGGGTGAGCCGCTGACGCTGGCGCGGCTCTATCCGGTCTGGCTCGACTCTTGCGCCTTTCCCGCCTGGATGGCCCCCGAGTTTCCGGCCTTCTTTGCCGCCCTGCGCCAGAGCAATCTGGCGCGCCCCGAACATGTGCGGCTGCGGGTGCATCTCTGCGAGCCCTTATTCGAGTGGCAGGAGATGAGCCCGGAGCTGTGGCAGCAACACAACAGGGGGCGGGATCAGGCGCTGGCCGACTATCTTCTTGCACTTCCCGCCCGCGGCGTGGTGGTGCTGGCAGGGGCGCGCCATCTGCTCAAAGTCGCAGGGGATCCCCACTTTGCGCAGCCGACGCTGGGCCAGTTGCTGGAGGCCGCACGGCCGGGCTGGCTGCAGGTGCTTCACCCCTGGCCAATGGCTGATGGAAAGGGAAATGAGGAAGAGGAGCGGGTGTGCGAGTTGGCCGGGATCGCGACTGCCGACCTCTATCCCCACTGGCCGACGCATCCGCCGCTGGAGACTCTTATCGACAGGTTGGTGCGGGTGGCTGATCGGGGACGGGAGATGCGAATTTGCCCCACCTTGCTGGCCGAGCCCTGGCGCAGGCGCTTGCTAAGTCGCGCTCACTTGCTGCCAGCTGGCATGGCCAGCCAGCTGCAACAGTGGCTGGCGTAACTGCTGGTTGGCGTAACCGCTGACTTGAGTAACAGAAGGGGGAGCAAGGCTCCCCTTTTCAATATTTGGCATCCTGTCTTCAGCGCTGCAAAGTTGCACCATTTACGGCATACCTTGCCACTCATCGCCGAAAATTCAGCTCCTTCGCTACTTTAAAGAAGTTTCTACTGGTCTTACCTGAGTAAATCTCTTTGCTTTTTATTTAACAAGGCATTTACATCTAGGTGTCACCAGCATCGGTGACGCTCACAACGGCAAGGAGCCAGTTATGACCCATGTCGACATCCCTTTCCTTCGTTACCTCGATGCGGAAGGGTGCCCGGTCGCCACCTTACCGACCTGGCTGGACAAGGCGATACTGCACACCTTCTACCGCAATATGGTGATGGTGCGCAGCTATGACAAAAAAGCGATTGCGCTGCAACGAACCGGCAAACTCGGTACTTTTCCCTCCCATCTCGGCGCAGAAGCCGTGGGGATTGGCATTGGTCTGGCCATGCAGCCGCAGGATGTCTACGTCCCCTACTATCGGGACATGCCCACCCTCTATGTGCGTGGCGTGCCGATGGAGAAGAACTTGCAATATTGGGGTGGGGACGAGCGGGGCAGTTATTTTCTCAAACCCGATGGGACTCCCTCTGAAGATCTCCCCATCTGCGTCCCCATCGCCACCCAGATCACTCACGCCTGCGGCATTGCGTCTGCCTTCAAACTGCGTAATCAACCGCGCGTCGCCGTAGTCACCATCGGCGACGGCGGCACCTCCAAGGGGGATTTTCTGGAGGGGCTTAACTGCGCCGGTGTCTGGCACCTGCCGATGGTCATCATCGTCAACAACAACCAGTGGGCCATCTCGGTGCCGCGCAAGCTGCAATCGAGCGCCCCTACGCTGGCCCAGAAGGGTATTGGCGCCGGGGTACGCAGCCTGCAGGTGGATGGCAACGATGTGGTCGCGGTCTACGATGCCGCCCGCAGTGCCGTCGAACGGGCCCGCAGCGGCAAGGGGCCGACCCTGATCGAGGCGGTCAGTTATCGCCTCGGCGATCACACCACGGCCGACGATGCCACTCGCTATCGCGATGGGGCCGAGGTCGAGGCAGCCTGGGCGAAAGAGCCTGTCAAGCGGCTGCGCCAGTTTATGCATAGCAAAGGCTGGTGGGATGAAGAGCAGGAGCAGAGCCTGCTGGCGGAAGCCACCCGGGAGGTAGAGCAGGCGGTCGCCCGCTATGAGGCGATGGCGCCCCAGCCGCCGGAGGCGATGCTCGATTATCACTACGCCAGCCTGCCCGCCGAACTCGTGCCCCAGCGCGAGCGAGTAATTGCCAAAGGGATGAAGCAGGAGGTTGGCCATGAGTGAGATCAGTTTGCTGGAAGCGGTCAACATGGCCCTTCACTACGAGATGGAGCACGACCCGGATGTGGTGGTACTGGGTGAGGATGTGGGAGTCAACGGCGGGGTGTTTCGCGCCACCGTGGGCCTGCGCGACAAGTTCGGTTTCAAGCGGGTGATCGACACGCCGCTCGCCGAGGGATTGATCGCCGGGGTGGCGGTCGGTATGGCCACCCAGGGGCTCAAGCCGGTGGCGGAGTTCCAGTTTCAGGGTTTCATTTTCCCCGGGATGGAGCAGATCATCTGTCAGGCGGCGCGGATGCGAAACCGTACCCGTGGCCGTCTCTCCTGTCCCCTTGTCTATCGCTCCCCTTATGGCGCGGGCATTCACTCGCCGGAACACCACAGCGAGAGTGTCGAGGCGCTGTTTGCCCATATTCCGGGGTTGCGGGTGGTGATCCCCTCCAGCCCGAGACGCGCCTATGGCCTGCTGCTCTCGGCCATCCGCGATCCGGATCCCGTGATGTTTTTCGAACCGGATCGCATCTATCGCTCGATGAAATCCGAGGTGGTGGATGACGGTGTCGGCTTGCCGCTGGATGTCTGCTTCACCCTGCGCCCGGGCCGGGATATCACGATAGTGGCCTGGGGGGCCTGCATTCAGGAGGTGATGCGGGCGGCGAACCTGCTGGCCGAGCAGGATATCCAGTGCGAGGTGCTGGATCTGGCCACCATCAAGCCGTTGGATATGGAGACCATCCTCACCTCGGTACGCAAGACCGGCCGGTTGCTGGTGGTACACGAGGCGTGTGGCAGCTTCGGGGTCGGGGCCGAAATTGTGGCGCGGGTGACCGAGCAGGCACTTCCCTGCCTCAAGGCGCCGCCCAAGCGGCTGACCGGCGTGGATGCCGCCGTCCCCTACTATCGCAACGAGGCGTATTACCTCATCACCGAGCAGGATATCGCCGATGCCGCTCACCAGCTGATGGAGAACCAGTGGCTATGAAATTTTTCAAATTACCGGATCTGGGTGAAGGGTTGGCCGAAGCCGAGATCGTCGAGTGGAAGGTGAGTGCCGGTGATACCGTCGCGGTCGATCAGGTGCTCTTGTCGGTGGAAACGGCCAAGGCGCTGGTGGATGTACCCTCTCCGGTAGCCGGGGTGATTGCCCGTCTCTGCGGCGCCGAGGGGGATATCCTCCATATCGGTGCGCCGCTGGTGGAGTTCGAGGGAGGGGAGGATGATGGCACCGTAGTGGGCAAGGTGAGCGCCCATCAGCAGCATATCGAGGATCACTTCGTGGTGGGGGCCATTGCCCCGGGTGGCGCGCTGGTGCAAGCCATGCCTGCCGTGCGCCTGCTGGCACAAAAACTGGGTCTGGATATCGACCGGATCAAGGGAAGTGGCAGCGGCGGCATGGTGACCGAGCTGGATGTGCAGCAGGCATTCGAGGCCCAGCAGAGCAGTGGCAACGAATTCCTCAAAGGGTCGCGGAGGGCCATGGCCAAGGCGATGGAGCTCTCTCATCAGACTGTGGTGCCGGTCAGCATCACCGACGAGGTGGATTTGCGTCATTGGCGTCCTGATGAGGATGTGACGGTGCGCCTTATCAAGGCCATTGGCGTGGCGTGCCGCGCCGAGCCCTCGATGAACGCCTGGTTTGATGGTGAAACCCTGTCACGGCGGCTGTTCAAAGAGGTCAATGTGGCCATCGCGGTGGATTCAAAGCATGGCCTTTATGTGCCGGTGATGGAGAACGTGGCCGAGCGGGAGGGAGCGGATATCCGGCAGGGGCTGGATCGGATGATCGCCGATGTGAAGGCGCGCGCCGTGCCGCGCGAGATGTTGCAGGGGGCGACCATTACGCTCACCAACTTCGGCGCCATCGCAGGCCGCTATGCCAGCCCCATTGTCACGCCGCCGCAGGTGGCTATCATTGGGGCTGGCAAATTGTTCGAAAAAGTGGTGTTCATCCATGGTGAAGCGCGTCCCGTCAGGGCATTGCCGCTGTCGATGACATTTGACCACAGAGCCTGCACCGGCGGCGAGGCGGCTCGTTTTCTCAGAGCGCTGGTCGAAGCGTTGGAAGCAGCCACCTTATAACGGTTTGTGCCCTGTCATTGGCAGGGCACAAATTTGTTTGCGTAATCTACAAAGCCACGTATAATCCAAACCAGCTTGAAAGGGCGATAGTTATGTCAATGAATACGATGTTTCACATCTTGTCCTGTTGTTCATAAGTTAATCCCGTTTTTTGAGCTTTACCCGCTGAAAAGCATAAGTAATTATTTTGAATACAGGTTTAAAAGATATGTCTAACATGATCACCGGTACCGTTAAGTTTTTCAACGAAACCAAAGGTTTTGGCTTCATCCAGCAAGAAAACGGCCCGGACGTTTTCGTTCACTTCAGCGCCATTCAAGGTAACGGTTTCCGTACCCTGGCTGAAGGTCAGCGCGTACAGTTCTCTGTGACCCAAGGTCAGAAAGGCCCGCAGGCTGAGAACGTAACCGCTCTGTAATTCTTACAGAATTTAAGAAAGCCGTGGTACCTATGGTGCCACGGCTTTTTGTTTATATGGCTTCTGCTACTGACTCCCATGTGCTGAATCATGTTGCTATCGCTCCTGCTTGCTGCCACCTTGACTCCGACGTCCGATGCGCCGGTACCGGTTCAATCCGCGATGGAAGCGCAGGTGATCTGCCAGCAATTTGTCCAGGTTCGAATAGGCGCTGCGCTGCAACCCGATGAGGTAAATGCGCGACTGATGCCTGAAAGGGAGGGGGAGTGGCTGGTGGATGGCAAAGTAAAAGGACCCGAAGGTCCTTTGCTGTTTGCCTGTCATCTTCACCAAGGGAAGCGCTGGGAGCTACTCAACTTTTCCCTCTGGGCACCACAGCCGGTCAAAGCGGTTTGAGTGCGACCAGCAGATGTTGCAGGTGTTCAACCATGGTCATGCCAAACGGGGTGAGATAGCCGCCATCTTCTGCGCTGATGAGCCCCTGTTGATGCAGACGGGCTGCCGCTTGGCACAACTCTTCAGACATATCGCTGCGTAATTTAATCCCCAGGCTCATGTTGGCCGGATCAAAGCATGCCAGTATTTTCAAATCGTTCACGAATTCGTTAGAAACCTGGTCGATCCCAATCATGGATTTACTCCTTACGCTAAAGATGTATGCAAACTAGCATCCCCGGATCCACTTTAGTGGGCGCTGGCTCAAATTATTGATCTTTGGCTGGATGCTGTGTTTCAAATGCTGTTTTTTTCGGCGTAATCAGATGGTTGGCTGACAGCTTCGCCAAGGGCCGAGCCGGACCAAACGTGGTAGGATAGGGCACTTCTTTATATCGGACGGTCTATTGGTGGCTGTTCGCCCTGTTCAAGGTATCGCTCATGGTCAAGATCACTCTGGTATCCCTGCTGCATTCACTTTGTACCCGCTTTCCGGTTTACCCCGCTGCTTCGTTGACCTCCCTGTTGGATGCCTATCAGGGCGAGGTGTGGTTACCTGCACGCAAGGGGGCCGACATTGCACTGTTACGCAAGCATGCCAATGGGGCTCATGAGCTGGCGTCACTCGATGCGGGCTGGTGTGATTTTGCCGCCAGCGACAGCGGTGATACACCCGAGCTGGATGCGCTGGCCAACTACGACAGCGAGATGATGGATAACCTGCTGATGTACTGGCACTGCGCCGCCAAGATCAACAGCCCGATCACCGATAACCTGTTCGAGCTGCGTCGCGAAGTGGTGGATGAAGCCCACGGTGCTAAACTTGCTGCCGCCTGGGAGCAACAGCAACAGCAGCGTTTTGAGCAGCTGATGGCGATGGCGGCCAATGGCCGGGATCTGCTCTGCTTTGTCGAAGTGGAGTCCGCCTACTGGCTGCGGCAAAAGCTGAGCGAGCAGCCTGATGTAGAGCTGGTCACCCCTGCGCTGTAAAAGGGGCAATATGATGGCTGGCGGTCTCGCTATCGAGGAGGCTGCTCTATCCTTATTGGCGTCATTGCCTTCCCCATCCGGTGCCAAGGGGCTGCAAGCTGGACAAGCTGACGACAAGATGTGAACATGGCGCCCTTTATCGAGAGAGAGACTTGGCCAATGAGCTATGAACTGAGCGACACCGAGCGCAATGCCGCGCTGCAACTGAACGCTGATTACCGTTACGATCACTTCATCAGCAAGCTGGTCGAGCATGAAGAGCTGTTCGTCCTGACTGACGAGCATGGCGTCATGATGCTGACCACCGACGATGAAGATTGCATCCCGGTATGGCCGCACCCGGAGTACGCCAAGGCGTGGGCCGAAGGTGAGTGGGCCGATTGCAAGCCGCAGTCCATCACCCTCAAGGTGTGGCTGGAGCGCTGGGTTGACGGTATGGAGCAGGACGAGCTGTGTGTTGCCGTGTTCCCGACCCCGGATCAGGAAGGCATCGTACTGGAGCCGGCTGACGTGGCTGACGCCATTGCCGAGAAGCAGGCCAAACGCGGCTGATCACCGAGCTATTCGCAACACCGGTTGCCAACAAAGACCCCGCTATCTGGCGGGGTCTTTTGTTTTAAGGACTTTTGCCGATGGGCTGATGCAATCAGGGCTGGCGATAAGTGGTGTCGATGATAGGCTCGGCCGGGAAAGTCTTGCCACTCTTGATGGCTGCCCTGGTCTCGGATTTTAGCTCTTCATCAATCCATAGCAGACCGCCATAGCTGTAACCGCTGTTGTCGCCCCCAAGAGGCCAGTAAAGCTGCTCGCTCTTGGGTGTTGCAGGTACTTTTGGCAGTTTTATCCAGCGCCAGGCGCCTTCCCGGGTGTAGGGCACCTGATAGGCGGGGACGAAGCTTGCCAGCTCATAGAGCCGCTGCTGGATCTGCCGTGACAGGGCCGCCTTTTTGGCAAAGTCGAACTCCTTGTCATACTGCTCCACCAGAGCCGTGATGGCATCGTCATCGATGTTCATGATGTTGTTGGTCTGGGGCTTGTTGGCGTTGACCTTGTGGAAGAACTCCCAATAGGCGGGATAGCGGCTGCCCGCCCAGGCCATCCAGGCGCTCTGGTGCTTTTTCTCCAGCATCGATTTGAAACCGGCCGATGCATCCATCAGGTTGAGCTCCAGATTAAGCCCCGCCTTCTTGGCCTCTTCCCGCAACAGCGTGAGCCGCTGGGCGTGCTCCGCCGTGGTGTAGGTGATAGCGAGGGTCAGTGACTGCCCCTTGTCGTTTTGCAAAATTCCCTGCGGCCCCACTTTGTTGAAACCGGCTTTGGCAAAGTATTCCCGTGCCAGTTTGGGAGCGAACGGACGGGCCTTGATCTCGCTGTTGGTAAACTCACCCTGACCTGAGCCATAACTGTTGAGTCGCTGGTAATCCCCCCGCAGCAGGGTGGTGAGCATCTTGTCGAGGTTGAGGGCATGCTGGATCCCGAGCCGCACATCGAGATTATTCAGCAGCGGATCGGCGGTGTTGAGATAGAGCCCCATTGGCGATTGCGGGGTCTGGTTGTAGAACCAGGTACGCGCGATATAACCCTTCTCGAACTCTGCAGTTTTGGTCTTGTCGTGCCACCAGTTGGGCATCACCAGCGGGAAGGTGTCGAGATCGCCGCGCAGGAAGTGCTGCCAGGCGATGTTCAGATCCCTGAGCACCTTGATCTCGATCCGCGCAGGATTGAAGCGATGCTGGAAGTAGCGCTCGTCATCCCCCCACCAGTTTTCAATCCGCTTGAAGGTGACCGATTTACCCTTTTTCACCTGATCGATCTGATAGGGGCCGGTGACTGGCAACACCTTCCAGTTGTACTCCTTGACCCAGTTGGCGGTGAGCTTGATGGCGTGGCTCGGCTCCGGGCTGATGGGCAGTGACTCGAGCAGATCCTGGCGGCTCTTTTCGGTGCCGCTGGTGATGGCCAGGGTGTGATCATCAAACTTGGTGATATCGGCTATCTGGGTGCTGTAGTAGTTGTTGTACCAGGGGTCGTTGATCTCTTTGCTGCGCATCATCTTGAGGGTAAAGAGCCAGTCATCGGCGGTGACCGGCTGGCCGTCTGACCAGCGCGCCTTGGGATTGATGCGAAAATAGAGGGTCTTGTTGTCGGCGCCGAAGGCCCACTCATTTGCCAGCATCGGCATGGGGTTGCCGGTAACGGGATGAGTGCTCAGCAGTGGCAGGTTGGTTTCCCGCACGTAACCGGCAAAGCCCCCGTTGGAGTCGGGGCCATATTTGCGCAGGGTCAGGGGGAAGCTGGTCATAAAGGTGCGAAAGGTGCCGCCGCGCTTGGCGGCCGGATCGGCATAGAGAGGATCCTGGTTGTTGCTCTCCCACTTCAAGTCAGCGGGCAGCGTGGCACTCCAGTCAAACGGGCTCCAGCACAGGGTCAGGGTGATGGCGGTGGCGCGAATGATAGGGGGGAGTCGGCGCTCCCCGGCGGTGATGGTCGATGGCATGTCCTTGCTCTCCTGAAGTCTGCTTCCTGCAGATCACGCTCTGATGATGTCAGTCCCGATGGGGACTGGCTCATCATGAAAATTTTATCCTGTCAGGTCAATGAAATAGCGTGAATTAGCGGGCGGCCTAGGCCGCGACGCAGTGCAGGGTGATCCCCTTGGCCGCGATGGCAGTCCGCATGGGGGCGGGCAGGGCATCGTCGGTAACCAGCACGTTGATCTGGCCCGGCGCGCCAAGCTGGCTCGGGTGGATGGCGCCAAATTTGCTGCTGTCGGTGATCACCACATTGGTCATCCCCTTGGCCAGCACACTGTTGACCACATCGGCCCGCATCATGTCGCGGCCAGTGAAACCCATCTCGGGATGAAAACCGTCGACCCCGATAAAGGCCTTGGAGAAGTGCACCTGCTCGATGCAGAGGCGCGTGAGCGGCCCCACCACGCTCTCGCTCTGATGTTGGAACAGCCCGCCGAGCAGCACCACCTGAGCCGGGGTGTCTTTGAGCAGATGGGCGATATAGCTGCTGATGGTGATGATGGTGACCCGTTTGTGCAGGGCCAGATGGCGCGCCAGCATGGCGTTGGCGCTGCCCCCCTCGATAAAGACCGTCTCGCCATCTTCCACCAGCTGGGCGGCCCGCTCGGCGAGGCGCTCCTTGAGCAGGTAATTGATGTTCATCCGGGCATCCGGGTCATCGGTCTCCAGCGCCATGGCCGAGCCGTGTACCCGTCTGAGCAGCCCCTGCTTCTCCAGCGCTGTGAGGTCGTTGCGCACCGTCACCTCAGACACACCTGTGTGTCGGGAGAGTTCACTCACGCTCATCTTGCGAGCTTGATGGACCAGAGTGAGGATCAGTTGGTGGCGTGGATTCATGGTGGGCTCGCATGCAAGGTGGTGGATAGCGGCAAGCCACCCGAGGGTGGCTTGCCAATCATATGATGTCACAGGCGCCATGGGTGCGCCCCGTCAGAGACTGTGCTCGGTGCGGGCGATGATATCATCTTGCGCATCCGGGGATAAGGCGGTGAAGAAGGCTGAATAGCCCGCCACCCGTACCACCAGATCCCGGTACTGATCGGGATGGGCCTTGGCTGCCAGCAGGGTCTCCCGCGAGACGATGTTGTACTGCACATGCCACCCCTTGTGCACTTCGAAGAAGGTGCGCAGCAGGCTCATCAGCTTGGCTTTGTCCCGCTCGTTCTCAAGGCTCGCCGGACTCAGCTTCTGGTTGAGCAGTACGCCGCCGAGGATGGCCGCCGTGGGCAGCTTGCCGATGGAGTTGAACACCGCCGTCGGGCCGAGACGATCCGAACCCGACGAGGGGCTGGCCCCTTCCGCCAGCGGGGTGCGGGCATGGCGACCATCCGGGGTGGCCATGGTGGCGGCACCGAAGGGCACGTTGGCGGAGATGGAGGAGGTGCCCGCATAGTAGGTACCGCCGATGGGGCCACGGCCGAAGCGGGTGTTGTGCAGACCTTTGAGCTCGTCGATGTAGCTCTGGTAGGCCCGCACCAGCAGCAGGTCAACCTCGTCCAGATCGTTGCCGTATTTGGGGGCTGCGTTGGTGAGGCGCTGGCGCAATTGCTCCCCTGCCAGCCCGGTAAAGTCTTGCTCGAGTGCTTCGGCCAGCTCTTGCTGATCCACAATCCCCTGCTCGAACACCAGCTTCTTCAGGGCCGCCAGACTGTTGCCGAGGTTGGCAATTCCCACCTGCAGACCGGAGACCCAGTCATAGACGGCGCCTCCCTCCTTGATGGTCTTGCCACGCTCGATGCAGTCATCCACGAGGGTGCTGCAGAGGATGTCGTGGGCTTGAGCCTCCAGCACGCTGTCGACCACGCAGTCGATCTCGATGGATTTGCGGGTGAAGTAGCGCACCTGCTCATCCCAGCGGGCCATCACCTCGTCAAAGTTGCCAAAGCTCCCGTCTCGCAGCGACTGAGGCTGGGGCAGGAATACCTTGTCGGTGGTGGCATCGCGGCCGCCATCCAGCGCCGCCAGCAGGATGCGGGCGAAGTTGATAAAGCTCATGCCGGTGCAGCGGTAGCCCCACTTGCCGGGCACAGCAGTCTCGATGCAACCGATGGCGGCGTAGTGGTGGGCATCTTCCACACTAACCCCGAGCTTGATGAACTCGGGGATCACCACTTCGTCGTTGTTGAAGGCGGGCATGCCGAAGCCGCAGCGGATCACCTGAATGCAGGCGTCGAGAAAATCCTCGCTCATCCCGGCATGGTAGCGCACCGAGAGGTTGGGCTGAGTTGAACGCAACTGGCCGCAGGACTCCAGAATCACGTAGGAGAGGCCATTGACCGCGTCATGGGCAGTGCCATCCCGCCAGTTCTGGCCGCCGATGGTGACGTTCTGATAGAGCGGGCTGCCGGCGGAGGCTTTGGAGTGGGTTCCGGAGCGGATCTTGTTCACCTCCAGCAACTTGAGCCAGCACCCTTGCAGCAGTTCGATGGCGCGGGGGCGTGACAGGGATTCCGACAGCTCCACCTCGCGGCGATACCAGGGGTAGAGGTACTGATCCATCCGGCCAAACGACACCGAGTGACCGTTGGATTCGATCTGCAGGATGAGCTGGATAAAGTAGCAGAGCTGCAGCGCCTGCCAGAAGGTCTCGGGGGACTGGTGGGTGATATGGGCGCAGTTGAGCGCTATGGTCTCAAGCTCGTTTCGGCGCTCGGGGCGAGATTCTTGTGCTGCCATATCATGGGCAAGTGCGGCGTAGCGCGAGATATGAGCGCTGACCGCATCCAGAGTGATGGCGACGGCGTGCAGGAACTGCTCGCGCTGCAGATCGGCCCAATCCGCCAAATCCAGCCGACTGCGCCGCTCGGCCACCTTGGCCTTGAAGCCATCGAGACCCAGCGTGAGCAGCTGCTCATAGTTGACCGCGAGGTGGGCATCCCCCGAGGTCATGTTTCCCTCGGCCTTGATGATGCCGCTCTCCAGCAGCGCTTTCTGCTCGTCGGTAAAGAGGCCGAAGCAGCGATCCTGCACCGTCTGGCCGCGCCAGAAGGGGGTGAGGGCGTGGATGATCGCCTTGTCGGTTTCGCTGACTGCAAAACCGGCGCCGGGTCTGTCTGCCAGCTCGTCGATCTCCTTCTCAATCCAGTTCACCGTGTACTCAGGAAACAGTGGCGCCGCCCGTACCTGACTGGCCTGATTGCCGACGATCAGCTCGTCGTGCTTGATCCAGATGGTGCGCTCCTTGAGGTGATGGGCCAACGCCAGAGCGCGGCGCACCGGCAGCGGCCGGGCGAGATGAGCCTGATAGGCCTCGGTGTAGTGGCGGGCACGCTCGGTGCAGACCGGTGGCTGAACGATGTGGATCAGGCTCTCTTTGTGGGCGCGGATCCGCGGGCTGAGGGTATTGAGGTCGAGCTGGGTCATGATCTTATCCTCTGGTCACAGGGGTCAGCCCCTGACGTTGGGCGTATGCGTGGGCAAAGCTGAGTAAATCGGGGTCGTCGAGCGGTGTCTCCGGCGCCTGATAGGGCAGATCCAGCAGGGCATATTTGCCCATCCCCAGAGTGTGATAGGGGAGGAAATGGATCTCCTGCACGGTGCCGAGGCTGGCAGCGGTGTCGGTGATGGCTTCTATCGATGCGTGGTCGGCATTGAAGCCGGGAATGAGTGGCACCCGGATCTGCATCGGCACGCCGTGCTCGGCGAGGCGTTTGAGGTTCGCGATGGGCAACTCCACCTTGCCGCGGGTCCAGTGGAAGAATCGTTCTTTATCCACGTGTTTGAGATCCACCAGCACCAGATCCAGTGAGGGGAGGCTTGGCTCAATCTGGTGCCAGGGCACATGGAGGCAGCTCTCGACCGCGGTGTGCAGCCCTTTGGCCTTGCAACGGGCCAGCAGGGCAGCGGTAAAGTCGGGCTGCATAAACGGCTCGCCGCCGGAGAGGGTGACGCCACCGCCGCTGCGCTCGAAGAAGGGGCGATCCCGCAAGATGGTGTCCATCAGGGTGTCCAGGGTTTCATCGCGGCCGCACACCTGCAGCGCTTCGCTGGGGCAGAGGCCGCGTAGCCGTTCCATATCGTCGGCCTTGAGGGCAGAACGACTGAGCTGGATGCCCTCGCTGTCACGCAAGATTGCCGGACAGGCCTGGCAGCAGAGCTGGCATCCCTCGATGCACTGGCGCCGGTCGAGTAGTATGTCCGGCTTGGGAGAGCGGCTTTCCGGGTTTTGACACCAGCGACAGGCCAGCGAGCACCCCTTGAGAAATACCAGGGTGCGAATGCCGGGGCCATCGTGAGTTGAATATCGTTGCAGGTCGAAAATCATACCGCCTCCTTTTGTATTTGCATTCTATTTGCTTTCATTCGAAAGTTGATTTGATTTCGATCAAGCTATTTGCAGATGTTTTATCGCTAGAATGGCGACATATTGAACATCCCGTTAAGGAGTTAGAGATGGAGCTGTATCTCGATACCGCCGATGTGGCGGCAGTGCGTCGCTGGTCACGGATCCTGCCGTTGGCCGGTGTCACCACCAATCCTTCCATTACCGCCGCCGGGGGATTGCCGCTCTGTGAGCTGCTGCCCGCCCTGCGCGACGTGCTGGGCCCCAAGGTGCGCCTGTTTGCCCAGGTGATGGCCAAAACCGAAACCGAGATGGTGCGTGAGGCGTTCGCCCTGCGTGAGCTGGACCCAGATCTGGTGATCAAGATCCCGGTATGCGCAGAGGGGCTGGCTGCCATCAAGAGCCTGACCGCCAACGGCGTGCCGACCCTGGGCACAGCTGTCTATACCCCGCTGCAGGGCTGGCTGGCGGCGGTGGCGGGGGCGGAATATGTCGCGCCCTACGTTAACCGGCTGGATGCTCAGGGGGGCGATGGCATCGCCACCGTGCAGGAGCTGCAACAGCTGCTTGCGCTGCACGCGCCGAACAGCAAGGTGCTGGCGGCGTCATTCCGCACTCCCCGTCAGGCCCTTGACTGCCTGCTGGCCGGTTGCCAGTCCATCACCTTGCCGCTCGATGTGGCGGAGCAGCTGCTGAACGTGCCTGCGGTGGATGCGGCGCTGGTGAAGTTCGATCAGGATTGGCTGCGCGCTTTCGGTCGCTGATCCCGGTGGCAAGCTGATTGCCGTGATTGAGGGGGGAGGGTGAAGAAGCGCGGGTGATGGGGATTGACCGACTAGACTGGAAAGAGGTGGCCACGTTCGCGGGCCGCCCTGCAGTCTACCGGAGGTATCCCATGAGCGACCATCTGCTACTCCCCCATGGTGAAGATTTGCGTCGTGCGGTGCTTTGGCTCAGTGAGCACCACCAGCACGATATCTCTGCCATTGAAGAGGCCAGCCTGCGTTTTGATCTCTCGCCGCTGGATGAGGAGTTTCTGATCCAGCACTGGCTCGACAGCCAGCGCCAATCATGAATATCTGAGGTGAGAGATTTAGAAGAAGTTGGCGAGGTTGATGCCAAACTCTTTGGGGTCGACCGTGTTTTCGATGCTCTCCTGCACCCCTGACTTGGCCAGATCCAGCCACTGTACGTCGAGGTAGTGACGCTGGGTGGCGTGATAGATCACCTTGACCACTGGCTTGAGCGGCTGCTGCTCGTTGCGCTGCATCACGATAGCCAGGCGCTGGTTTGAGAGCTGTACCAGAGTGCCCACCGGATAGACTCCCATGCACTTGATGAACTTGGTAACCAGTTCGGCATCAAAGTGCTGATTGATCCCCTTGAGTAGAATGCGGAAGGCCTGGGTCGGCTGCATACCTGCTTTGTAGACCCGATCTGCAGTGATGGCATCATAGACATCGACGATGCCGCTCATCCGGGTATAGAGGGAGAGCTGCTCCCCCTTGAGTCGCTGCGGGTAGCCGGAGCCATCGAGCCGCTCGTGGTGGTTGGCTGCCACTTCCAGCATGGTGGGGGTGATGCCCGGGGTATTGCTGAGGATCTCGTAACTGTGCACCACATGCTGACGCATGATGGCGAACTCCTCATCGGTCAGCTTGCCCGGTTTGTGGAGCACCTCGTCCGGGGTCATGATCTTGCCCACGTCGTGCAGCAGGCCACCCAGGGTCAGCTCCTTGAGTACGCTGCGCTCAAGCCCAAGATAGCGGCCGAAGTTGGCCAGCAGAATGGCCACGTTCATGGAGTGCTCCATCAGGTAGGCATCCTTGGCGCGAATACGGGCCAGACAGAGCATGGCATCGCCGTGGGTGAACATGGTGTCCACCATCTCTTCGGCGACTTCGGCCAGCGGAGTGATGTCGATGGGCTCACCCGCTTTGAGGTGGCGAATGAACTTGCCTTGCAGCTCGCGCGCTTCCTGATAGAGGCGGCGGATTTTAAGCTCCCGTCCTTCGCCGTTGGCACTGGCCCGGCGCCCTACCTGGGCGCTGTTGGCATTGAGATCGGGGGAGGTAACGGCGTCACTCTCGGCACTGCCCAGCTTGCTGCGGGCCAGATCGATGCGTACCGTGAGCACCCCCTGACGCACCAGATTGGCAATTTGCGCCACGCTGGTCACCAAGCCCATCTGGGCGATCTCCATCCCACCTGTCTGGCTGGCGATAGCAATGACATACATGCCGGGTTTCAGCTGGTTGACGGGAATGACGGGATAGGATGCTTGAGACTTCATGAGGGCTTCCTGACTCTTATTATTATGAGTATCGTTCGGATGGGTCACACCGGAGAAGTGTAACATCGGATGACCAGTTCGTCATAATTGGCAACCCCTTAACAGTGGCGTTGTCGCCCCCGCCCGATATAATGACGCCCCTTTACTTGTTGGACTCCGAGGTTGTGAATGCGGCTTGATAAATTTCTGTGCGATTGTTCCGATTTGACCCGCTCGCTGGCAGGCAAACTGATCCGTCAGGGTGAGGTCATGGTGGATGGCATTGTGGTCAAGCAGCCCGCCTTTCATATCAATGAGCAGAGCCAGATCGAGTTTGACGGCGTGCTGCTGACGCTGGAGCAGCGCAACCGCTATTTCATGCTGCACAAGCCGGAAGGTTACGTCTGCTCCAACGAGGATCCGGATCACCCGACCGTCTTCTTCCTGATGGATGAACCGGCGATGGGCAAGCTGCACGTAGTGGGTCGCCTCGACCTCGATACCACGGGTCTGGTGCTGGTGACCGATGACGGTCAATGGTCCCACCGCATCACCTCGCCGCGCCACGAGTGTGCCAAGACCTATCACGTCTGGCTGGCCGATCCGGTGAGCCCGGATGCAATCGAGCTGTTCGCCGAAGGGGTCTACCTGCGTAACGAGACCGATAAAACCCGTCCTGCCCAGCTGGAAATTCTCGGCGAGTGCGAGGCCCGCCTGACCATCCACGAAGGCAAGTACCATCAGGTCAAGCGGATGTTTGCCTCCATCGGCAACAAGGTCGTTGGCTTGCATCGCGAGCGGGTGGGCGGTTTGACGCTGGATGAAGATCTGGCACCCGGTGAATACCGCGAGCTGACCGCTGAGGAGATTGCCCTGTTCTGATCAGGGGGGGCCGGGTGTCAGTGAGTGCTGAAACCCAGCACCAGCGCGGTGCCCAGGGTGGCAATCAGTGCCCCCGCCCAGGCGGCAATGGATGGCCGCTCCCCCGAGTGCCACCACAACAGCGGCAGCAGCAGTACCGGTGTGGTAGAGGAGAGAATGGCCACCATGCCCACCTCGCCCTGCCGCAGCGCCATCAGGATCAGCGTCATCCCCAGCCCCATCGCCAGAAAACCGTTGGTGGCAATCATGGCGAGGATCTGGCGATTGACCGGTTTGAGCGGCATGGCCAGCGGCAAGCGCCCCAGCCGCAGGACGCAGTGGGCCAGCAGGGCACTGCCCATTCGGATACCCGATGCACTCACCGCATCCACCTCACCACTCATCATCACCGGCTTGGCGATGATGGCCCCCACGCTCTGACACAGTGCCGCCGTCAGGCCAAGGCCAATCCCCAGCGCCAGATTGCCACGGATCTGCTCCCACTCGTTGCTGCTACTGCGTCTGCCAAACAGGATCGCCAGCATCACGCCAGCAAAGACCAGCATGGCCCCCAGCAGTCGCCAGCCTGTCAGCTGTTCATTAAAGAGCCACAGCCCAAGCAGGGCGGAAAACAGCGCATGGCAGGAGAAGAGCAGGGCACTGCGTCTTGGCCCCAGCCGGTTCATGCAGGCAAACAGCGCCGTATCGCCCACGAAGATGCCGACCAGCCCCGAGATGGCGAGCAGGGGCAGGGCGCTTGCGGTGAGGGTTTGCCAGCCACCGGTGAGCAGACTCATGGTGCCGAGCATCAGGCTGACCAGAAACATGCGCCAGCGGCTGTAGGCAAATGCGCCGAGATGACGGGCCGGTTTGACCGAAATTAGCGCTGCAATTGCCCATAAACTGGCCGACGCGAGGGCCAGCCACTCATAACCCATAAAAACTCCTGAAAAAATTAACCCGAAAGACTCCATCTCCCGGGCAAGCCCGATACAATACGGGGCGTTTTCGGGGATAACAAGAGCGGTATCAGGCATTCATCAGGCGCGCCGTCGGCCTTCCCCTCCTGCAGTGGTTTTATTCGAGGTTTTGTCATGAGGTATGGTTTCTTCCCCAAGCTGGCGCAACGCTGGCTCTCCCCGCTATTGCTTGCCGTGCTGGCAGGGCCCCTGGCCCATGCCACCACCGTTGAGCAGCAGCCTTTGCTTGCCGATCGGCAAACCCTGGTCAAGGGCAACGGTGCCGAGCCGGAGTCGCTGGATCCTGCGCTGGTGCGCTCCGGTTTTCCGGGTGAGGCGGTACTGGTCGATCTGTTTGAAGGGCTGGTCAGCGAAGATGAGCAGGGGCATATCGTCCCCGCTCAGGCCCAGCGCTGGGAGGTGAGTGAAGATGGGCTGGAGTGGCGATTCTTCCTGCGCCCCCAACTGAAGTGGTCCAATGGCGAGCCGCTGGTGGCCGCTGATTTTGTCTATGCCTGGCGCCGTCTGCTCGATCCGGCCATCAACTCTCCCTCTGCCGGATTGCTGCTGGCCACGGGGATCAACAATGCGCAATCCATCTATGCCGGCGCGCTGGAGCTCGGCAATCTGGGCATTGAAGCGCAAAGCGATCAGATCCTGAAAATCACCCTGGAGCGGCCGGCTCCCTATTTCCTGCAGCTCATCAGTCAGCGCCCCTTTGTGCCGGTCAATCAGAAGGCGATTGCCAAATTCGGCAAACAGTGGACCGAGCCCGGCAAGCTGGTGAGCAATGGTGCTTACCGGCTGGCAAGCTGGACGCCAAACGAGCGGATCGAAGCCGAGCGCAATATTCACTACTGGGATGACCTTCACACCCGTATCGGACGGGTCACCTACCTGCCGATCACCTCGCAACATGCCGAACGGCTGCGCTATGAGGCTGGTGAAATCCAGCTTACCAACAAGGTCTCCCTCGGCTATTACCAGAAGATGAAGCGCGAGTCTCCGGAGCGGCTCTGGGGCGTGCCGCTGTTTGGCACCTATCTCTATGCGTTCAATCTGAAGCGCCCCGAACTGCAGGATGTGCGGGTGCGTCAGGCGCTCTCCATGGCGGTTGATCGACAGCAGCTCATTGGATCGGTGAGCGGGCAGGATGAGCAGGCAGCATGGTCGCTGTTGCCGGAGATGCCGGGTTACCCCCGGGTGATATTGCCTGTGGCGCTTGAAGATATGCCAACCCGCCAGGCCAAAGCGGCAGCGCTGCTGTCAGCGGCCGGGTATAACAGTGCGAATCCACTCAAGCTGAGCATTACCTACAACAGCGCAGAAACCCACAAGCAGATGGCGATGGCCATTGCCGCCATGTGGCAGAAGCTGGGGGTGCAGGTCACCCTCAACAGTCTGGAGTGGGGTGCCTATCAGGTGGCCAAGGATAGCGGTGATTTCCAGGTGGCCAGAAGCTTCCTGTTTGGCGATTATGTGGAGCCATCAGCCATGCTGGGCAGCTTCCGTTGTCAGGATCTGCGCAACGAGAGCGGCTACTGCAATCCCGACTTTGATCTGCTGCTGGAGCAGGCGGCCAATATGCTGGACAGCGCGAGCCGGGTTGAACTCTACCGGCATGCCGAACAGTTGCTGCTTGAGGAGGCGCCGATCCTCCCCGTGTATCATTACAATCAGATGAGACTGGTCGATCCCGCGCTGCGAGGGCTGCCCAGCCAGAATTTGAAAGGGACGATTGCCACCAAGGATCTCTATTTCAGCCCGCAGTGAGGAGCATTTCATGAAACTTGCCATCATTTCCGACATCCACGGCAGCATCATTGCGCTGGAGCGGGTGCTGACCCAACTTGAGCCCTGGCAGCCGGATCACTATCTGCTGCTCGGCGATCTGCTCAACCATGGCCCGCGCAATCCTCTGCCGGAAGGGTATAACCCGGCCGCTGTGGCCGATCGGCTCAACGAGTTGGCTCCGCAAATCATCGCGGTGCGGGGCAATTGTGATTCCGAAGTGGATCAGATGCTGTTGCGCTTTCCCATCACCGCCCCCTACAACCAGTTGCTGATCGACGAGCGGCGCTGGTTTGTTAGCCACGGCCATCTTTATCGATCAGACGAGGTTCAGCTCCCGCCAGGCAGTCTGTTCCTGAGCGGTCACACCCATGTACCGGTGCTGGAGTGGCAGGGAGAACGGATCTTGATGAACCCGGGGTCAATCTGTTTCCCGCGCGGTGAGCTGCCGGCCAGTTACGGGTGCTATGAGGACGGGGTACTGCGCGTCAATGCGTGTGAGGACGGGCGAGAGTTGTTGCGACTGGTGCTTTAAAACGGAGAGCAAAAATGCAAGGCCTGATAAGAGATGTCAGGCCTTTATACCGTAGGAGCGGGTGCCAGAGCGAGTGTTGCCCTTGGCGTCATAGGTCAGGCTGTTGCGATCGCGCAGCTGACTCAGAAAGGTTGCCAGACGACGGTTTGATACGATGCTCAATTCAAGCAAGCGACCGTTGATATCATTTTGTGCCTGGCAGGCATCCAGTTTTGCACGAAGTTGCGCCATCTCGTCGGGATAGGCTGCCAGCTGCAGTGCCAGTTCCGGCATCTCTGCCAGTGTCTTGTCCAGAGTTTCTATCGCAGCAAGCAACTGCTGTTTGCGCTCGGTCAGTGCGGGCAGGGCCAGTGCCTGATGCTGTTCGAGCAAGCTGAACTCCTCTTCCAGAATGCCTTGCATCTGGCTGAGGTAATCATCTTGGGTGTGCAGTAACGAAGGTAAATCCATCATCCCAGAACTTTGTCCAGATTGGCCTCGAAACTGAACATCTTCTTGGCCACAGCGTCGCTGTTAACCTGATATTCGCCACTCGCGACGGCTTTTTTCAGCCGTTCGACCTTGCTCTCATTGCCGGTCGAGGCGGTATTGAGGTTTTGTTGCATCTTTTGCAATTGTTGCGCCTCACTGGTCAAGGAGACGGAGTCCAGCTTGACAGTAGCCGCTTTGTTTTCGGGCGATGAGGTGACTGACTTGCTGCCTGTCCCCTGGCTATTAGCGGTATTTTGCAACCGATTATTCGCCAAGTTGTTGATATTGTTGATGGCCATTTTAGTTACCTTCGTCTGCTTTAAGGTTTGCTTACCTGTTTATCGGTGCGGCAGATCAAAACTTTAGAAAAAAAGTTGTCAAGGATCCGGATTTAAAAAGTGACCGATACGGCACCTACTGCACTGACTTTACCCTCAACGGTTTTGCCGGAGCGAATATTGACGAGTTTGATGATCTCTCCGAAGCTGCCATCTTGCAAGGCTCGGGCCATGGTTTTGATCTGGAAGTTGCTGTTTTCTGCCGTCAGGGTGACCTGATCCCCTTTGCACACTACACAAACCTGGCTCAAACGGATGGGTTGCCCAGGTTTTATCTCCCGCTTGCTGCGTACTCCGATAAGAGGGGCTGTGTCAGTCAGGTAGTCGCCGCGGATCAGGGTCTGATCCTGATAGGCCAACACCAACTGGCTTTCACTCAGCAGGTCCCCCTTGGCGATGGGGTTGGTCACAGTGACATAGGGCTTTTGAATGCTGACCCGCACCGGGAGATAGACGTCCCAGGGTCTCTCTTCCTCACATTTAAGGTAAACTGTTGTATTACGGCGAATTTCCATTTTTGCTGGTAAGCTGATAGTGAGTAGATCTTCGCAGCGGGTCAGTGGGAGCCGTTCATCCAGCGTGGCAGAGGTGACCTCGGCTCTGGCATCCAACGGAATATCCAGCTGGCTATAAACGAACTCTTGTGCCTTTTCTTGTAGATAAGTAGTGACGTCCGAGGCGTAGCTGGAAGATATGCTGCCAAAAAAGAGGCTGATGAGTAAAAGTCGGTTAATCATTTTCGCTCGTTGGTCGATAAGTTGTTCACGCATATCACCATATTTAACTATGATTGCTTCAGAATCTGTTCGTTGTCACATCGATAGTCTGACGCAATCCATCACGCATGCATGATTAATGCCAAGCGTTTTTAGGGAGTGTTTATGGCCAGTATCCTGGACTCGGTCAACCAACGTACCCAGCTAGTGGGGCAAAACCGGCTGGAGTTGTTGTTGTTTCGTCTCAATGGACGTCAAAGATTTGGCATCAACGTATTCAAAGTGCGTGAAGTGTTGCAGTGCCCCCCCTTGACCGTGATGCCAAAATTGAACTCCTGCATTCGCGGAGTGGCTCATATTCGTGGCCAGACGATCTCGGTTATCGACCTCAGCATGGCGGTTGGCAAACGCCCGATTGATGATCTGAGCAAATGCTTCATTATCATCTCCGAGTACAACCGCTCTATTCAGGGTTTTCTGGTGCATTCGGTCGAGCGCATCATCAACATGAACTGGGAATCCATCCTGCCTCCGCCCAAAGGTGCGGGTCGCATCAACTACATGACAGCCGTGACTGAAGTCGATGGCGAGTTGGTCGAAATCCTCGATGTTGAGCGGATATTGAACGAAATTTCGCCGGTTGCAACGGATGTTAGTGAGGAGTTGGTTCAGGCCAGCGTCGACCACCCGACTCTGGGGCGTCCTGTTCTTGTTGCGGATGACTCCTCAGTGGCACGTAAACAGGTACAACGTGCGCTTGAGGCTATCGGTGTCGAGTGCGTGTTGGCCAAAGATGGCCGCGAAGCATTGAACATGCTGCTGGAAATGACCAAAAATGGTCCTATCAAGGATCAGGTTGCGCTGGTTATTTCGGATATCGAAATGCCGGAAATGGATGGCTATACCTTCACTGCCGAGATCCGGAATAATCCCAATCTCAAGGATTTGCATGTTATTCTGCATACCTCGCTCAGTGGAGTATTCAACCAGGCAATGGTGCAGAAAGTTGGTGCGAACAATTTTATCGCCAAGTTCCAGCCTGATGAATTGGCCAAGGCCGTACAAAACGCACTCTAATAAAGAAGAACAGCTGCATGAAGACACTTTCGGACGACTTATACAAACAGTTCAGCAACTTTCTGGCGGTACAGAGCGGAATTGTGCTGGGGGATAACAAACAGTATCTGGTGAAGAGCCGTCTTTCACCTTTGATGGCTCAGTTTGGCATCGAGAGTCTGTCTGATCTGGTTACCCGTGCAATGAGTGTGCGAGAGCGTGATCTGAAAATGGCCGTGGTGGATGCTATGACGACCAACGAGACCCTCTGGTTTCGTGATACTTATCCGTTTCAGCTTCTTACCGACAAGATTTTCCCCGAGTTGGGGAAAAGTGGCCGCCCCATCAAGATCTGGTCGGCTGCATCCTCGTCAGGTCAGGAACCCTATTCCATTGCCATGACGGCACTGGAGCAGCAGATGAAAAAGCCAGGGACCTTGCCTGGTGGCGTACAGATTGTCGGGACGGATATTTCGACGACCATGCTCAATCAGTGTAAGGAAGGCGTTTACGATAGCCTTGCTCTGGCGCGCGGTTTGTCACCGGAGCGCAAGAAGATGTTTTTTGAGCCCTATGGTGACAACAAGATGCGGGTTGCCGAGCGAGTCAGAAAATTGACCACCTTCCGGCCACTCAACTTGCTGGAGAGTTATAGTCTGCTCGGCAAGTTTGACATTATCTTTTGCCGTAACGTGCTCATCTATTTTGCGCCGGAAGTGAAGTCGAAGATCCTCAACCAGTTTGCTGCCAGTCTCAACCCCGGTGGATATCTGATGTTGGGAGCGTCGGAGTCACTGGCCGGGTTGACTGACCGGTTCGAGATGATCCGCTGCAATCCGGGGATTGTCTACAAGGTCAAATAGGCCTGACCGCCTTGATATTCGGGGTCTGCCGGATATTGCCAGTTCATACAAAGAGGGAAGCTACGAGCTTCCCTCTTTCTTTATCTACAGATCAGTCTTTCTATTTACCTACCATATCTCGCCACTGCAAAAGTGGTTGAAGCCTTAAGGTGGCCAAATGATGCCGTCTGACTCAATGCGCGAGATGCTCCTGCCGTTTTCGGTCTGAAATGTGCTCATACCCAAACCATCGATCTGAGTGGTTTGCTTATGGCACACCTCTTGCAAACAAAATCAACCAAGCAGGAGGTATGCTATGGCTCTTTCATTTGACAAGGCATTCGGTGTGCATCAACACACCATAAGCGTTCGCGCCAAGCGTGCTGAGGTGCTTTCCAGCAATATTGCCAACGCAGATACCCCAGGCTTCAAAGCCAGGGATATCAATTTTGCTCAGGCATTGCAGGAGGCCCAGTCGCATCAGGGGTTTGGTTTGGCAACGACCAGCGAAAAGCACTTTGCCTTGAATATGGACGCCCCGGGTACCGTGCAATATCGCAACCCGCTGCAACCGGATACCGGTGACGGCAATACAGTCGATGTGCAGCAGGAGCGCAGCGAATTTCTGCGCAATAGCCTCGAGTATCAAACCTCCCTTGAATTTATGAATAGCAAGATCAGTGGTCTGCTAAAGGCCCTGAAAGGAGAGCAGTGATGAGTTTGTTCAAGGTCTTTGACATAGCAGGCTCGGCTATGAGCGCACAGTCAGTGCGCCTCAACACGGTTGCCAGCAACATGGCCAACGCGGACAGCGTCAGCTCCAGTGTGGAAAATACTTACCACGCCAGGCGGCCAGTCTTTGCCGCCCAGCTCGATCAGGCGATGTCTGACAAGCAGGGCTCGGTCGGGGTTGAGGTGAAGGGGATTGTCGAGAGCAAGGCGCCACTGCTCAAGGAGTACAACCCCAACCACCCGATGGCGGATAAAGACGGTTTTATCTTCAAACCAAACGTCAACATGGTTGAAGAGATGGCCGACATGATCAACGCCTCGCGCAGCTACCAGACCAACGTACAGGTTGCAGATTCGGCCAAGAAGATGCTGCAGCAGACGCTCCAGCTTGGCAAATCCTGATAGGAGGGATGCAGCATGGTCGATACAACCAATAATGTGAACGGCATCAGCCGTACCACGACCCAGACGACAGGCACAACCACGACGCCCAAGAAAGAGCTGGATCAAGCTTCATTTATGAAGCTGCTAACAATGCAATTATCGTATCAAGACCCCTTCAAGCCTGTCGACAATGCCCAGATGCTCTCCCAGATGGCCTCTATGTCTACGTCTGAGGGGATCAGTAGCCTGTCTACTCAAATGGGTAAGCTTAATGACCAGATGATCTCCAGCCAGGCTCTCCAGGCGTCTTCTTTGGTTGGACAAAATGTGCTGTTACAAGGCAATACAGGATTTCTAGACAAGGATGGTCCTTTATCTGCAGTTGTTGCTGTTGGCACAACGAATAAATATTCGAATGTCAAAATCACCGTTGAGGATGAAAAGGGGCAGGTTATCAAGGAGTTTCCCCTCGAAGGCGACCAAAAAGGTAATGTGGAAATTGCTTGGGATGGTAAAGACAAGGCCGGTAACCGAGTCGCTTCAGGCAAATATGTCATCAAAGCTAGTGGTGCGCTCGATGGGAAGTCGGAAAGTATTGCCACATTTGCTTATGCCAAAGTAGATAGCGTTGCTTTGGGCAATGCCACCAACCCGACTCGTCTCAACTTGAGAGGGCTGGGGAGCGAATATCTGAACAATATTCTGCAAATTTCAGGCACTAATTCAAATCCGACGGTTACACCGTCAAAAACCACGTCGACAGCATCGATCTAAGGAGCTGGATATGTCATTTAACAATGCCTTGAGCGGTGTCAACGCGGCACAAAAAGACTTGAACGTCACCGCCAACAACATTGCCAACGTTAATACCATGGGCTTTAAAGAGTCCCGAGCTGAGTTTGCGGATGTTTACGCCAACTCCATCTTTGTCAACGCCAAGACCCAGGTCGGTAATGGTGTGGCGACTGGCGCGGTTGCCCAGCAGTTCCACCAGGGGGCGTTGCAATTTACCAATAACGCGCTGGACTTGGCAATTCAGGGGAATGGCTTCTTTGTGACCTCTGATGGCTTGACCAACCTGGATCGCACCTATACCCGTGCCGGGGCCTTCAAGCTTAATGAAAACAGCTATATGGTCAATAATCAGGGGCATTACCTGCAAGGTTATGAAATTAACGCCGATGGCACCCCGAAGGCGGTCAGCATCAATGCTACCAAGCCGATCCAGATACCGGATCGGGCGGGCGAGCCAATCAAGACCAGCAAGATTGAGGCAAGCTTCAATTTGCCGTCCAAGGCGACCCCGTTATCGGCGGGCACAATGCCGGATCCTCTTGCTGTACCTCCAATAGTTGGTAGCCTGTCGAGCTTTGATCCAAAGGACTCGAAAACCTACTCGTCCTCCACCTCTGTTGTCGTGTATGACTCTTTAGGTGAGCCCCATACCATCACTAAATATTTCGTTAAAGAAGCCAGCGATGCCGACCCGACCAAACCGGCAGATCCTACAGCATGGCGTATGTATTTATATGAGGGTGAAAAGCCTATTGATATAGCCACAGGGGTGCAGACTCAAATGGCTGCTGGTGTGGCCCAAGCACCTTTGGCTGCGCGTTTTACCTTTGGTGCCGATGGTAAAATGATTACCCCAACCACCCCTGCAACAATCCAAACGGAGCAATTGGGTGCCGCCGGTGCGGGTATTATCACTAATGGTGCTGACCCCACTCAGACTTTTGAGATTTCACTGGGCACAATAACTCAATATGCCTCACCATTTGAAGTCAATAAGTTGTCGCAAGATGGCTCCACTGTCGGCCGGTTGACCAAGGTGGAGATCACTCCGGATGGCATCGTGTCCGCGACTTACAGTAACGCAACCACCATCAAGGTGGCCATGGTGGCAATGGCCAAGTTTGCCAACTCGCAAGGATTGACTCAGGTTGGCGATACCTCCTGGCGTCAGTCTCTGCTCTCTGGCGATGCCTTGCCGGGGACGCCAAACTCAGGGACATTTGGCACCATCAAATCATCCTCCCTGGAGCAGTCCAACGTGGATTTGACCTCCGAGCTGGTGGACCTGATCACTGCCCAGCGTAACTTCCAGGCCAACTCCCGTTCTCTGGAGGTCAACAGTTCGCTGCAGCAGACCATCCTGCAGATCCGTTAATCCCGCAATAAATGATAATGAGAGGGGGCTTGGCCCCCCTCTCTGTTTCTGTCGCATTCCCATCCTCCTATCCCCCATATCTCTGCTGTTGGCACTCTAATTGCATTTCTCCTGTCAGAGTCATCTGTTTGACGGAGAATTCCATGGATCACCTGCTTTATATCGCCATGTCCGGGGCCAAAGAGACCATGAACAGCCTGGCTGTTCGGGGCAACAACCTCGCCAATGCCAATACCACCGGCTTCAAGTCAGATTTTGAGCAGGCGAGAAGCATGCAGGCGTTCGGAGAGGGCTTGCCAAGCCGGGTGTTTGCCATGGCTGAGCGCCCGGGGCAGAACCTGCAGCATGGCATGCTGATGACCACCGGACGGGATTTGGACGTGGCGGTGGATGGTCCTGGCTGGATTGCCGTGCAGGATCCCAAGGGCGGTGAGGCCTATACCCGCATGGGGAATTTGCAGGTCAATGCGACCGGCAATTTGCAGACCTCGACCGGTCTGAATGTGGTGGATGACGGTGGTCAGCCCATCGTGTTGCCGATGCCGATGGAGAAACTCGAGATCAATCGGGATGGCACCATCAGCGGCCGTCCGGAAGGGGCTGCTGCCAATTTGCCGGAGGATTTCCAGCGGATCAAGCTGGTCAACCCTGCCGCCGATGCGGTGGAGAAGGGCCAAGATGGTCTGTTTCGCCGCAAGGATGGTCAGAATGAACCCGCCTCTGCCAATGTCGGTCTGATTGCCGGCTCCCTTGAGGGGAGCAACGTCAATGTGGTGGATGAGATGACCAACCTGATCCGGCTGCAACGCCAGTTCGAAACTCAGGTCAAAATTATGAAGACGGCCGAAGAGAATGATGAAGCTCAAACCCAACTGCTGCGAATCAGCTAATCAAGGAGTTACCTATGAATCCCGCACTCTGGATCAGCAAGACCGGGTTGGATGCACAGCAGACCAATATTTCGGTCACCTCGAACAACCTGGCGAACGCCAGCACCGTGGGCTTCAAAAAGTCACGGGCCATCTTTGAAGATCTGCTGTACCAAAACATCAATCAGCCCGGTGGCCGCTCCTCTGCCGATACCGAGCTCCCCTCCGGCTTGATGCTGGGGGCGGGTGCCAAGGTGGTGGCGACCCAGAAAAACCACAGCCAGGGTAACGTACAAACCACTGACAACTCGCTCGATTTGATGATCAGTGGTCGTGGCTACTTTGAAATTCAGCTGCCGGATGGCAGTGCGGCCTATACCCGCAACGGTCAGTTCACCCTCAACGATGAAGGGACCATAGTGACCCCGGGTAATGGCTACCCGCTGCAACCGGAAATCCAGATCCCGGAAAATGCCCAGAGCGTGACGGTGGGTGAAGATGGCCAGGTCTCGGTGCAGCTCAAGGGCGATGGCGCTTCTCAGGTGGTCGGTCAGATCAACATCTCCGACTTCGTCAACGCCAGCGGCTTGCAGCCGATGGGGGAGAACATGTTTGTCGAGACCCAATCCAGTGGTGCTGCCGCTCAGGGGACTGCCGGTGCCGATGGCTTGGGGGTGATCAAGCAGGGGATGCTGGAGACTTCCAACGTCAACGTGACCGAAGAGCTGGTGAACCTCATTCAGGCTCAGCGGGTCTACGAGATGAACTCCAAGGTGCTCTCCGCCGTGGACGGCATGATGTCCTTCCTGATCCAGCGTACCTAATTAGGAGGCGCATGATGAAAGCTGTATGGATGCTGGGATTGTTGGTGCTGGGAGGGTGTAGCAGCACTCCCAATACGCCCAAGCCTGATGATCCCGAGTTTTCCCCCGTCTACGGGGAGTCGGAGCCGGTGTCGGTGCGACCGACAGGGGCGATTTTCCAGCCGGATCAGGTCAATGGCATCTATTCGGATATCAAGGCACACAAGGTAGGCGACATCATTACCATCGAGTTGTCGGAGTCGACCTCCGCCTCGAAAAAGGCCAATACCCAGAGTGGCAAGAATAACAAGTTCAATCTGGACCCGGTCAAGTTGGGTGGCGTGCCCGTGACCGCCAGCCCCTATGATCTCTCAGCCTCCATTGCTCAAGACAGCGCGTTCAAGGGCCAGGCCAAGGCGGATCAGAGCAACAGCCTGCAGGGCAATATTTCGGTCAGCGTGGCCAAGGTGCTGCCCAACGGCAATCTGGTGGTGCGTGGTGAGAAGTGGATCATGCTCAACAATGGCAATGAATATATCCGGATCACCGGCCTTATTCGCCCGGAGGATGTGACATCTGATAACAGCGTTTCGTCCCAGAAAGTGGCTAATGCCCGCATTTACTACGGTGGTACCGGCGATCTGGCCAATAGCCAGGAGCAAGGGTGGCTTACCAGCTTTTTCAATGGTCCCTGGTGGCCGCTCTAGGAGATGTTATGAAGTCACTCCGTCTTGTCACTCTGCTCTGCTGTCTGCTGCCCTTGGGCGTGGCCAATGCGGCCCGGATCAAGGACATCAGCTCGGTTGAAGGGGTGCGTAACAACCAGCTGATTGGTTACGGTCTGGTGGTGGGGTTGCCCGGCACTGGCGAGAAGAACAACGCCTTCACCGAGCAGACCTTCCGTACGATGCTCAACAACTTTGGCATCAAGGTGCCGGATAACATCAAGCCCAAGATCAAAGATGTGGCGCCGGTGGCGATCCATGCCGACCTGCCCCCCTTCTCCAAGCCGGGCCAGACCATCGATGTGACGGTCTCTGCCATCGGCGAGGCCAAGAGCCTGCGGGGCGGCACTCTGCTGCAAAGCTTCCTGAAAGGGCTCGATGGCCGGGTTTATGCGGTCGCGCAGGGCAGTCTGGTGGTCGGTGGTCTGGGGGCCGAGGGGGCTGATGGTTCCAAGGTAGTGATCAATACCCCGACCGTCGGGCGGATTGCCAACGGTGCGACCGTGGAGCGGGAGGTGCCCAACTCCTTCAGTCAGGGTGACACTATCACCTTCAACCTTAACCGCCCCGACTTTACTACGGCGCGCCGTCTGGCCGATGTGGTCAACGATCTGGTGGGGCCCAATACCGCTCAGGCGCTCGATGCCACCTCGGTCAAGGTCTATGCCCCGCGGGATCCGGGTCAACGCGTCTCCTATCTCGCCACCATCGAGAATCTGGAGGTGGATCCGGCCAACGAGGCGGCCAAGATCATCGTCAACTCCCGCACCGGCACCATAGTGATCGGCAGTCAGGTCAAGCTCAAACCGGCGGCCATCAGCCACGGCGGGTTGACGGTGACCATCGCCGAAAACCAGCAGGTCTCCCAGCCCAACCCGTTGGCGGGAGGAGAGACGACGGTGACCAACAACTCGACCATCAATGTCCAGCAGGAGCCGGGGCGGATGTTCAAGTTTGATACCGGTGCGACCCTGGACGATTTGGTCCGGGCGGTCAATCAGGTCGGGGTTGCCCCGGGTGATTTGATGGCCATCCTTGAGGCGCTGCAGCAGGCAGGCGCCATCGAGGGGCAACTGGTCATATTGTAACAAGCGGCAAGTGGTTGCCACGGGTGGCAATGAGGTAAGCAAAATGGCGGAGTTTGACAGCAACAGCGGCATGAATCTCGGGATGGTACAGGACATCAAGAACCTGGATCGTCTGCGCCAGATGAGCCAAAGCAAAGAGGGGCAGGCCGAAGCGCTCAAGAGTGCGTCACGCCAGTTCGAGTCAATCTTTACCCAGATGCTGTTTCAGAGCATGCGTCAGGCCAACGGAGTGTTGACTCAGGACAACCCGATGAACAGCAGCTATACCCAGTTCTATGAAGGGATGCTGGATGAGCAGCGAGTCGCCGACATGTCCAGCAAGGGGGGGCTGGGATTGGCTGACATGGTGGCCAAACAGCTCTCTCCCGAGACCTTTACCCATCAGGATGGACGGGTGCTCAAGATGCCGCAGCGCACCGAAAGGACCTACAAACCCTATCAGCCACCCACGGCCGCAGCAGATGATTTGATCTCGGCATCAAAAGTTGGCAAAGATTTTGCTGAAAAAGAGATGACTGAGGGGGTCAAGGAGAGCCATGCACTCACTATGCCCCGTCGACCGCACCGCAGCATTCCGCCCATGGGACGCATGGCCAGCGAAGAGGGCAGTGTCACCGGTAGTGGGGGCAAAGAGTTCGATACGCCGGAAGAGTTCGTCAATCGCCTGATGCCGCTTGCCAAGAAAGCGGCCGACAAGTTGGGGTTAAGCCCGGCGGTACTGGTCGCTCAGGCGGCACTGGAGAGCGGTTGGGGCAAGCGGGTGATCAAGGATGGCGAGGGGCAGGTGACCCATAACCTGTTTGGTATCAAGGCCGATCCGCGCTGGGAAGGGCCCAAGGCGGTGGTCAGCACGCTCGAGTATGAGCAAGGCGTCGCCTCCCGCCAGAAAGCGGCATTTCGCTCCTATGAGTCGTTTGAAGAGAGCTTCAATGACTACGTAGACTTCCTCACTTCCGGCTCTCGCTACAAGGGAGCCCTGGCGAAGGTGGATAGTCCTGATCGCTACTTTGAGGCGCTGCAACAGGCGGGTTATGCCACCGACCCGCACTACGCCAGAAAATTGAAACAGGTATTGCGCAGTGATGCCATTGCCCAATACCACGAGATGGAGCTGTAACGTATGGCAAGCGACCTGCTTGGGATTGGTTCATCGGGCGTGCTGGCACAGCAACGCCTGCTGCAGACCACCAGTAACAACATAGTGAACGTCAATAGCCAGGGCTATGTGCGTGAGCGTACGCTGGTGTATACCAATACCATCGGTCTTGGGACCGGTGACATCAAGACCCAGCGGGTGATCAATGACTATATGCAGGGGGAGGTGCGCCGTGATACCTCCGCCTATCATGCCTCCCTGACCCATTATGAACAGCTGGCTGGCGTTGACAGCTTGCTTGGGGATACCAGCAACAGCGTGGGGGCAGCCATCACCTCCTACTTCAAGTCATTTCACTCTGCCAATGAATCGCCTGCCGAGATCGGTGGGCGCAAGGTGGTGATGACGGAGTTGAGTGGCATGGTCAACCGTTTTCATACTCTCTCGGCACAGCTCGACAAGCAGAGCGATACCCTCAATACCCGCATTGAAGATGAAACCAAGCAGGTCAACAGCCTGCTCACCAGCATCAATGATCTTAATCAGGCCATCATCCGCACCCAGGGGTCACCCGAAGAGAACCTGATGCTGTTTGATCAGCGGGATGAGGCGATCCGCCAGCTGTCGGAGAAGATGGATATTCGTACCGTAGCCCAACCCAACGGCAGCATGCTGGTCAATATGAGCACCGGCCATTCGCTGATCCTCGATGGGGGCGTCGCCCAGTTCAAGGTGATTGCAGGAGATCCTGACTCCCGAGATCAGGAGCTGCAACTGACTCTGGGGGATAATCAGGCAACCATCGACCACGATACGTTTGGTGGCGCCATGGGGGGGCTGTTCAAGGCGCGTACCGACCTTGAGCCTACCAAGCGCGAACTGGGGCAGCTGGCCGTGGCGATGGCCGATGCGATGAACCAGCAGAACCGCCTCGGGATGGATCTGGATAACGAGATTGGCGGCGATATTTTCACCCTGCCTACCAGCAAGGGCTTACCCTATGGCAATAACACCGGGACGGTCGGGGCGAATGTCAGCTTCGTGCCGGGCAAGGGGACATCAGTGACTCCGTTTGATTACGAAGTGCGCTTTAGCAGTGCTACCGGTTATGAGGTGTTCTCGCTCGACAAGTCTGGCAATCGTACCTTGATCACAGCGGGGGCTACCCCACCAACAACCTTTGAACTGACTGGGCACGGGATCTCGATCGATCTCACCGGCACGCCGGCTGCGGGTGACAAACTGTTGCTGCAACCCACCAAAAGTGCGGCCGCCGGTCTGGGTCAGCTGATCACCCGACCGGAAGATTTGGCCCTGGCCTCTCCGCTTAAAGCGGAAAAGACCACCAATAATGGCGGCGGGGCGGATATCAAACTGGGTGGCGTATTCAATACAGGTGTGGGGTCAGGTTTTGGTACCAATAGTCTGAGCCCGACAGCGCCTCAGGTGGTCAAAATCGATGCCAGTGGTAACTATCAGGTGTTTCAAGCCGATGGCACTACCCTGATTGGCACTGCCCCTGCGAGCAGCAAAGGGCAAAACCTGATGTCTGCGATCGTCAACCCTTTCCCCGCCGGAGCCGCAGTCTATGCCAACCCGAAACAGGCGCCAGGCTACGAGTTCAGCATCACCGGAACGGTGGATGCCGGTGACAGCTTCAAGCTCAGTTACAACAGCAATGGCTTTGCCGATAACAGCAATGGCCTGGTTCTGGCCGAGCTGCAAAACAAGGATCTGGTGCGCAAGAGCACCAATGGTGGGACGACCAACGACAAGATGACCTTCAATCAGGCCTATTCCGGGTTGGTGATGGAAGTGGGCAACAATACCAGTCAGGCAAAAACGCTGCTCAAGGCCAATGAGTCCAAGCTTATCCAGAGCACCGGCATTTTTGAAAGCGTGTCTGGGGTCAATCTGGAGGAGGAGGCGGCCAATCTGATCCGCTTCCAGCAATCCTATGCGGCATCGGCGCAAATCGTCAGCACGGCCAAAACCATTTTCGATACACTGCTCTCTTCCGTGAGGTAACGTCATGCGCATCACCACCAACATGATCTACGACCGGAATATCTATTCCCTCAACAGTGCCAACGAGCGGTTGAATACTGCCTATCAACAACTGCAAACCGGCAATAAATTTCAGACAGCCGGAGAAGATCCCGCAGGGATGAGTCAGAAGATGGCACTGACCAAGGAGATTGACCTGTTCAAGCAGTACAGTGTCAATGGCAGCTTGCTGGAAAACAGCCTGGGGCATGAAGAGACAGTATTGGATTCTCTTAATACGGCGATGCTCAGTGCCCAGACCCTGATCCAGAAGTCAAATAATGGCGCTATCAGCATGGATGATCGCAAGGCCATCGCCAGCGAGCTTGAAGGGTTGCAGCAGCAGATGTTCGACCTGATGAATAGCAAAAACTCATCGGGTGAATTTATATTTGGTGGCAATCAGAGCAAGACCCAGCCATATATAAAAGACGTCAACGGAAAATATATTTATCAGGGTGATCCAGGTCAGCGAAATATTCAGGTCTCACCCACAGTACAAATCGCTGCCAATGATTCCGGGCAGGATCTGTTTGAAATCGTGGCGACCAGAAGAACCGCCAGTGCAACCACAGCAAATATCAATGTCGGGATAGGCGATCAGGGTAACTTTGATAATTTCTATAAGTCCAATTATAACTCGGCACTGCCCAACAACACTTATACCGTATCAACCACCATAGGCCCGCCAGATACCTATGATATCAAGGATGCCGGTGGCAATACGTTGCAAACGGGTAACTACACTGCTGGCACCAAGATCCCTTTCAATGGGTTGGAGTTGACCCTTGATTTGCCTGCAGGTGGTGCGGCTCAGCAGTTTGATCTTAATCCACCGAAGAATGACAACATATTGAATGGTATGTCGGACTTTATTACGGCTCTGCGAGATCCGGCTATTTCTGCCGAGACCTTCGAGCAGAAAATAGCCGATGCCACCGTTCATATGAAAAATGCCCGCCTGAATATCGATCATGGGTTGGGTGAGTTGGGCGGCCGGATGAATAGTCTGGAACAGGCTATGGGCTCCAATGAGGGATTGAGTACCCTCAACGCCGAGGCGAGAGCCAAGGTGTCGGAAGCGGATCTCTATGAAGTGATTTCCGCTCTGTCAAAAGAGGATGCGGCATTGAGTGCCTCGCAACTCTCTTTCAGCAAAATAAGCCGTCTGACGCTATTTGACTATATTCGCTAATTAAAGAAGGGCCCCTTTGGGGCCTTTGCTTTTGTCCAGACTATGGAAATTGGTTCCGTGTCATCTCCTGCCAATTGTAACAAGCTGTTGCCGTTGCCCATTTAATGGGAGCTGCGGGGTTGACCTCCCAGCGGGATTGGATAATCATGCCGCCCGCACAACAGAGGGTTGTGCGAATTATTTGCAGCATCTCGTTAGGCGAGGCTCCTGTATAAACACAGGCCACTGATCTCACGACGTCCAGAGACGCCCAAGATCAGGACAGTTTTCATCGGATTAAGGTGTAAACCCAAGTGGCTTCCGGCATGCCGGATACGTTATACAGTGCTAAAGCTGGTACGTGGGGATGATGACACGCCGAACGGCGTCATTTCCTGCCTATTACTCGTCAATCAAATTGCTGTTTTCTTGTCGTTGCATCCGGCTATTTTCGGAGGCATTCAGGCTCGCCTGAAATCACATGAGGATATCTGTGATGAAGAAAACACATACCATTCTTAACCGTCACCAACTGCTCGATCTGGCCGCCCTGCAGGGTTGGCTGGAACATAATCTGGATCCGGTTCAGCGCGCCGATCAACTGCTGACCCTGCGTCCGGAAGAGCTCAACTGCATCTTTGATACCCTGCCAATTCCGCAAGGTGCCGAACTGCTCGGCTCACTCTCGGCCGAGAGTGCCGGGCGCCTGTTGCAGCGGCTCCATGGCAGCATCGTCAGCGTGTTGCAGGAGGCCATTCCCCGCCGCGAGATGGTCGCCATCCTGCGCAAACTGGGTCGTCAGGATCGAACCATGTTGCTGGCTCGCTTCCCGACCCAGGCGCAGGCCATGTATTACTCCCTGCTGGATTGGCCCACCGAGTCGGTGGGTGCCAACATGCGCCACGAATATCTGGCGGTGCGGGAGGAGGACACGGTCGGTCACGCCAAACAGCTGATCCACGATGCCTGGGACAATGCCCAGCTGTTTCGCCATATTTATGTGGTCAACGGGGATGGTCGTCTGCAAGGAAGCCTCTCCCTCAAGACCTTGCTGATCGCCGACCCGCTGGCCAGTGTCGCGACCCTGATGGATCGGGAGACGGTGCGGATCAACGCCCGAGCCGATCAGGAGCTGGCAGCGCGCCTGCTCATCGACCGCGACCTGTCGGTATTGCCTGTCGAGGATCAGGGGCGACTGGTCGGTATTTTCCACGTCGATGATGCTGCGGATATTCTGGAGCTCGAATCCACCGAGGATGCCGAGATGCAGGGTGGCTCCTCGCCACTCGATACTCCCTATCTGCAGGCGACTCCCTGGCAGCTGTGGCGCAAACGGGTGGGCTGGCTGCTCATCCTGTTTGTGGCGGAAGCCTACACCGGCACCGTGCTGCGGGCATTCGAGGAGCAGCTGGAAGCGGCTATCGCGCTGGCCTTCTTTATTCCGCTCCTGATCGGTACTGGCGGTAACAGCGGCACCCAGATCACCACCACCATAGTACGTGCCATGGCGGTCGGGGAGGTGAGTCTGCGCAATCTCGGCACAGTGCTGAAAAAGGAGCTCTCCACCGGTCTGCTCATCTCGGGTGCCATTGCCATGGCGGCCTGGGTACGGGCATGGAGTCTCGGCGTCGGTCCCCAGATTGGCATGGTGGTGACCTTTACCATCATCGCCATCGTGCTCTGGAGTGCTACGGTCGCATCCATTATTCCCATGGTGCTGCGTCGTTTCCGCATCGATCCGGCGGTGGTCTCTGCGCCATTCATCGCGACACTGGTGGATGGCACCGGCCTTATCATCTACTTCGAGATGGCCAAGTGGTTGCTGCCCGAGTTGCAGTAACGGGTAGATTGATATGAAAAAGGCAGCCATTGGGCTGCCTTTTGCATTTATCTTTCCGGTTTAGCCGAGCTGGAACAACAGTGGCCAGCCCTGCTCCTGACAGTAGCGGTGCTCCTTCTCCAGATTTTGCATCAGGAGACGGTTCTCCTCGCACCAGTCGATCGGCAGGGTCACGACCAGCTGATCCCCTTGCACTGCGACTTTCCACTCAGGCAGCAGGTTGTCCTGCCGCTTGTGGTGAGCGGCGACTGCGAGGCGCAGGATTCGGATGCAGCGCAGCACCGTCTGCATGTCGTGGTTGGGTAGGGGCGGCAGCTCGGAGAGCTTGAGCCCCTTGCGCTGAAAGCGTACCAGCGCAGCCAGCAGCGCCTGATCGTCCTGGTTGAAGCCGGGCAGGTCGGTGTGTTGCAGGATATAGGCGGAGTGGCGATGAATGCCGCTGTAGTTGATGGCAAGGCCAATTTCGTGAAGCCGGGCCGCCCAGCCGAGGATGGCTCGATAGGGCTCTACTTCCATCTGCCAGGGCTCTTGCAGGGCATCGAACAGCGTCAGCACGCTCTGCTCCACCCGGGCGGCTTGTTTGCGGTCCATCCGGTAGTGGGTACCGAGCGCCTGTGCGGTGCGTTCGCGAATATCGTGGTGCTGCAAGCGCTCCTCGAACTCATACAGCAATCCTTCGCGCAGCGCACCATCGGAGTAGTCGAGCCGCTGGATGGGCAGCGAAGTAAACAGCCCGAGCAGGATGGCGACCGCAGCGGCAAACACCTCCTGACGCTCCTCGGTAAGCCCGACCAGTTTGAGGTTATCGACTCGCTTGCGCTCAATCATCAGCGCCTTGAGCCGCTCCAGCCCCTCCAGCGTAATACTGCCATCGGTCAGCCCCTCACCTTGCAGCACGTCGCGCACGGTACGAATGGAGCCTGAGCTGCCAAGGCAGCTCTGCCAGCCCAGCTTGCGGTACTGGTTGACGATGGGGGCGAGCTGGTGCTGCGCCTCCAGCACGGCATTGGTGAAGTGCTTGTCGCTCAGCTTGCCGCTGGCAAAGAAGCTCTGGGTAAAGCTGACGCAGCCCATCTTGCGACTGGTAAGGGCCTTGTGTTCAAACCCTTCACCGATGATGAGCTCCGTGCTGCCGCCACCGATATCGATCACCAGTACCTGGCCCTCGATATGCTGGGTATGGGCAACCCCCTGATAGATGAGCCGTGCTTCTTCCTGCCCGCTGATGATCTCGATGGGGTGGTTGAGCACCTTGGCTGCTTCACTCACAAATTCGCGCGCGTTGCTGGCCCGGCGCAATGTGTAGGTACCTGCGATGCGGATCTGGTCCGGTTTGATATTGGTGAGGCGCTCAGCAAACAGCGAGAGGCAGGCGAGGCCGCGTTCCATCGCCTCCGGGCTCATCCGCTTCTGCTCATCCATCCCTTCCGCCAGACGCACCCGCTCTTTGATGCGATCGACGATGCGAAAACGCCCTTCGCTCAGATGGGCGATCACCATATGAAAACTGTTGGAGCCGAGATCCACGGCGGCATAGAGACTATTGTCCATTGTTTGACTCGATACGTTTGAGATAGTCGTAAATCGCCACCTGAGAGCGGATCTTGCGGCGGTTGCCCCGCTTCACATACTCGTTCTGCTGGTCGGCATCAATGACCCGCGCCTTGCAGGTATCACTCAGTTGTAGTTCGAGAATGTCCATGATGCGCTGCTTGAGGCGCTCGTCATAAATGGGGGTGCCCACCTCAATACGGCCGTCGATATTGCGGCTCATCCAGTCGGCGCTGGAGATATAGAGCTGGGGGTTGCCCTTGTTGTGGAACACCATCACCCGAGGGTGCTCGAGGAAGCGGTCGATGATGCTGATCACCTTGATGTTGTCACTGAGACCTGGCACACCCGGGCGCAGGGCGCACATGCCACGGATGATCATCTGGATCGGTACTCCCGCCTGCCCGGCGGCATAGAGGCGGTTGATGAGATCCTTGTCCACCAGATTGTTGATCTTGAGGATGATACCGCTCGGCTGGCCCGCCTTGGCGTTGGAGAGCTCGTTGTCGATGAGGCGATAGAGCTGACGGCGGCTGTTGATGGGGGAGACCAGCAGGTGGTTGAATTTGTAACGCTTATAGGGGTACTCGATGTATTCAAATACCCCTTCCACTTCGGCGGTGATATCCGGATTGCGGGTCAGCAGCGAGAAGTCGGTGTAGATCTTGGCGGTCTTCTCGTTGAAGTTCCCGGTGCCGATATGGGCGTAGCGCACCGCCTCGCCATTTTCGTGGCGGGTGATGAGGCAGAGCTTGGAGTGGATCTTGAGGCTCGGTACCCCGAACACCACCTTGACCCCGGCATCGGTAAGGATGTTGGCCCAGTCGATGTTGGCCGCCTCGTCGAAACGGGCGCGCAGCTCGACCACCACGGTCACCTTCTTGCCGTTGTTGGCGGCATCAATGAGGGAGTGGATGATCCGCGACTTCTTGGCCACCCGATAAATGTTGATGCGAATGGCGCTGACCGCCGGGTCGAACGCCGCCTGGCGCACCAGCTCGGTGAAGTGGTGGAACTTGTGATACGGGTAGTAGAGCAGGATATCCTGCTTGGTAATCGCATCGAAGGCGTTGACGAAGCCGTCAAAATCGCGGCAATCGAGGGCCGGCAGCTTGGGGTTTTCCAGATAGTCACGGCCCACGTTGGGGAAGCCGATGAAATCCTTGAAGTTGTGATAGCGTCCACCCGGCATGATGGCGTCGTAGGAGCTGATCTGCAGCTTGAGCTTGAGGAAGCTTATCATGGCGGCGGGCATCTCCCGCTCGTAGACGAAGCGCACCGGCATGGCGGTGAGGCGCTGCTTCAAGCCGTCACTCATCTTGTCCACCAGGCTCAAGTCCAGCTGGTCGGAGAGATCATATTCGGCATCCCGGGTCAGCTTCACCGCATAAGCGGCAATCTCGTCGTAGTCGAAGAAGCCTTTGAAGATCTCGTCGAGGCAGAAGCGGATGACGTTATCAAGAATGATGATCTGCTTCTTGCGGCGGGTCCCTTCCGGCGGCAGCTGGAAGAAGCGGGGCAGGTCGTCGGTCGGCACTTCCACCAGAGCGTACTGGATCACCTGACCGTTCTTCTTCATCTCGATGGCCAGATAGGTGTACTCATCCTTGAGGAATTTGACCGGATTAACCTCTTTGTTGAGCAGGATCGGGATGATGTGGCGCAGCACCTTCTCCTTGAAGAAGACCCGCAGCCACTTCTGAATGGCATCTGAGAGCTGGTTCTCGTTGACCAGAAAGATGTTGTGGCGGGCCAGCGCAATCAACAGCTCTTTATAGGTGTTGTCGAACGCTTCACCGAGCGCCATCACTTTTTGCTGGATGGCGCGCAGCAGCACTTTCGCTTCATCGTCGCCACCATGTACTTCATTGATGAGGATGCGACGCTTGACGTCCGATACCCGTACCTTGAAGAACTCATCCTGGTTGGAGGAGAAGATCCCCAGAAAACGAACCCGCTCGATAAGGGGCACCGTCTTGTCCATTGCCTCTTGCAACACCCGTTCATTGAATGAGAGCCAGCTCAGCTCTTTCTCTTCATACTGCTTGTCGGTGCTCATCTTGTGCCTCTGTTTCAGGTCGCGTCTGCGCGGCAGTTATGGCGTTAATATATGACAAATAAATGACAGTATTGTTACTGCTCGCTGAACGCTTCGTCGATGTCGACCACCAGATCGTCGGAGAGGGATTCCAGCGCGGTGATAAGCGTATCCATCGCGAGCCCGTCGGGCAGGGCAACCAGCGCATGGGCATAGAAGAGCGGGGCGCCGGAGTGGGGAGCCGGTTCACAGCCAGTGGTGAGATCGGCCACGTTGATCTCGAGCTGGCGCAGGATGCTGGCTACTTCATGGACGATACCGGGGCGGTCGTTGCCGGTCACCGTCATCATGACTTGATGGGCTGGCTCGGTGGTAGGTGTCCCTTCGGCAAAGCTGATGGTCAGATCCGGTAGAAGGGCTAGTGCTTCGCACAGGCTGCGATAGTGCTCATCGGGGACAGAGACATGGAGGATACCGGCAAACTGGCCCGCCAGTTCGCTCATGGCGCTGCCCAGCCAGTTACCCTGCTCGCGGCTGATGACTGCTGCCAGACTCTCGACAATCCCGGGTTTGTCTGCACCGATCACGGTGACCACCAATTGCTTTTGCATCCTGCTCTCCTTGAAATGGGATTTTGTGCTCTATCCCTATTGTGCCTGCTGGGGCTGGTCATATGAACCCCCGCCTGCTGACAAATAGATAAAAAGACGGGACTTTTCACTTTCTATACACGGGTCTGCTGCCTTGCTCCGTGGCGGCTGTGGTAAAGTGATTCCCCTTTCGTGTCGTGAACTGGATCGTGCTCTCATGAATACCCTTGTCCTATCGGGATTGTTGTTGCTGGCGCTGCTTGTGCTGGCGATCTTCTGGAGCAGAGGCAGACAGCAAAAGCGCCTGCCCTATGATATGCAGGAGACCCTGTTCAGTCCCGCCGAGCGATCCTTCCTCGGGGTGCTGGATCTGGCGGTGGGTGACAAGGCCCGGGTCTTTGCCAAGGTGCGGGTGGCCGATGTGCTGACGCCGCAGGCCGGGATCGGCAAAAGCAAATGGCAGCAGTACTTCAACAAGATCAGCGCCAAGCATTTCGACTATCTGCTTTGCCACCCCGCTGATCTCTCCTTTATCTGTGCCATCGAACTCGATGACAGCTCCCACCGTCACCAGAAGCGCAAGGCGCGGGATCTCTTTCTGAAAACCGCCTGCGACAGCGCCGGACTGCCGTTGCTGCAGATCCCGGCAAGTGCCAGCTATCTGGTGGAAGAGCTGCGCGAACAGATCCTGCCGCTGCTGGTCAAAACCAGCGAACCCTTGATCGACGATCTGCTGCACGGGGCGCGCCGCGAGCCGACGTTCAACCCTCTGCTGCTGGACGGCGTGGATGTCAGTGCCGGAATGCGTGGCCGCACTCCCCATGCCGAGGCGATCTCGCCCGCGCCATTTCACGAGCCCGCCATTAAGGCCAAGGGGATGGTGGAGGCGCCACAGAGTGAGGGGGAGCTGGTCGATGGCTTGTTCGCCGATGTAGAGGATGATGAAGAGCATGAAGTGCACCACTGCCCTCGTTGTGATGCGCCGCTGGTGGAGCGGGAGGCGAAAAAAGGCCCCCACGCCGGTCGACTCTTTCTGGCTTGCAGCCGTTTCCCCGAGTGTCGTTACGCGGCGCCGCACCACCATAATCGCCACTGAATGCGCTTCACCGTGTCCCATGCTGCCCTCTGACGAGGGCAGTTTTCTTTCCGCTATTGGCGGCGTTTGTTAACGGCGCCAATGCAGAAAATTCCTCGGCAAAATTTATCTAATCTCCCGTTTCTGTCGATACACTTAGCCTGAATACGACAATTTTTGACAATGCGTCGGAATTTTGGCACTTTGTGTGCCAGCAAAAAGACAGTCGGTAGCTGTTTTATCATTAAATAAAACAATAAGTTAGTTCAGGACATCGCGAGGAATGGATATGGTGGAGATGGGGGTGTTGATTGTTGATGCCGATGCGCAGCGGCGCCAACAGTTGGGAACCGTGCTCTCGTTTATGGGGATCCCGTGGCAGGAGGTGGCACAAAGCGATCTGGATGTAGCCATCGAATCCTCCGGTCCGCTGCAAGGGGTGCTGGTGGGTGAGCTGACCGACCGTCCCTTGTCAGAGCTGCTGGCCGCCTTCCCCCGTACCCCCTTCCTCTCGCTGGTTGAGGCCGATCTGCCCAACAGCAACTTTATCGGGGTCGCGATCTCGCCCTTTACCTATGAATCCCTTACTCGTCATCTGCACTTCTGTCAGGCCTTTGTATCCTTGCATCCCCGTCAGCAGACCCATGACAAGGGGCAGGCCCTGCTGCGTTTGCTGGTGGGCAAAGGGAAGGGGATCCAGGAGGTACGCCGCCTCATCAGCCAGGTGGCCGAGACCGATGCCAACGTGCTGATCCTCGGCGAGTCCGGCACTGGTAAAGAGGTGGTGGCGCGCGCTATCCATGAACTCTCTTCCCGCAGCAGTGGCCCCTTCGTGCCCATCAACTGCGGCGCTATTCCGGCCGAATTGCTGGAGAGCGAACTGTTTGGCCACGAGAAGGGGGCGTTTACCGGTGCCATCGCGGCTCGTCGCGGTCGCTTCGAGCTGGCGCAGGGGGGCACCCTGTTCCTCGACGAGATCGGCGATATGCCGATGCCGATGCAGGTCAAACTGCTGCGGGTGCTGCAGGAGCGGTTGTTCGACCGGGTCGGTGGCGGCAAGCCCATTCAGGCCGATGTGCGCATCATCGCGGCGACCCACCGGGATCTGGAGGCGATGATCCGCACTCAGGGTTTTCGTGAAGATCTCTACTACCGCCTCAACGTCTTCCCCATTGAGACGCCGCCGCTGCGGGATCGCATCGATGACATCCCGCTGCTGCTGCAGGAGCTGCTCAACCGCCATGCCGAGCAGCACCATGGCTTTATCCGGTTGACCCAGCGGGCGCTGGAGTCACTGATGCAGTACCCCTGGCCCGGCAACGTGCGCGAGCTATCCAATCTGCTGGAGCGACTGTTGATCCTCTACCCACACCAGATTGTCGATGTGGCCGATCTGCCGAGCCGTTATCGCCTGCTGCCGAGTGAGCCGCGGGATGAGCGGCTGACCGAGATGGATGAACGGGATGCGTTGGCGGCGGTGTTTCAGGATCCGCCCGAGCTGGATCACTCCCTCGCCTCGGCTCGTACCATGCAGTTGCCGGAGGAGGGGGTCAACCTCAAAGAGATGCTGGCCGACCTCGAAGTCGAGCTGATCCGTCAGGCGCTGGAGTCTCAGGACGGGGTGGTGGCCCGCGCCGCCGATCTGCTCGGCATGCGCCGTACCACCCTGGTGGAGAAGATGAAAAAGTACGGGATGAGCAAGGACGTCTGAGGGTCAAAGCCTTGACGCTAATGCGCAATTCATTGTTTTACTTCATGTAATTTAGTGGCATGGAAATTGAATGACCTGACCCAATAGCCAGTTTGAGGTCAGGTTTATGACAATCCAGCAGCAGGACATGCCACTCCAGTCCCACGAAGTGAGCCAGCTCTATGCCATCTTCAAGGCGCTCCCCACCGGGGTGTTGCTGCTTGACGGGGCAGGGGTGGTCACCCGCGCGAATCCGGCGGCCATCTCCCTGCTGGGGGAGCCGCTGGAAGGGGAGCTCTGGCGCCACATCATTGCCCGCTGCTTCGAGCCGCGCGAGGATGATGGCCACGAGATCTCCCTGCGTGACGGGCGCCGGGTGCAGCTATCGACCCAACCGCTGCCGGATCAGCCCGGCCAGCTGGTTTTTATCAATGACCTGACCGAAACCCGTAAACTGCAAGACCGCATAAACCACATGAAGCGGCTGTCGGCGCTGGGCAATATGGCGGCCTCGCTCGCCCACCAGATCCGCACGCCGCTCTCCGCTGCCATGCTTTATGCCGCAAACCTGGCCAACCGCACCCTCAAACCGGAATCCCGCACTCAGTTTCAGCAAAAGCTGATGGCCCGTTTGCAGGATCTGGAGAAGCAGATCAACGACATCTTGCTGTTTGCCCGCAATGGCGACAATCAGGTGGTCACCCCCATCTCGGTACAAGGGCTGCTGGCCGAAGTGCAGGCCGGTGCCGAGGCCTTTTGCCAGCAGCAGGGCTGCGAGCTGCACATGGAGGCGCCGGAGCCCGATCTCTGTCTGCTGGCCAACAGCAGTGCGCTGGCGGGGGCCATCAACAACCTGATTGCCAATGCCCAGCAGGCAGGGGCTACGTCACTCTTGGTCAGCGCGGTGCGCAGCGGTGCCCGGGTGGAGATGCGGGTCATCGATAATGGCAAGGGGATCCCTTCCCATCAGCTCGGTCAGGTATTCGAACCCTTCTTTACCACTCGCTCCCAAGGCACTGGTCTCGGACTGGCGGTGGTGCAATCTGTAGTGCGTGCCCATCAGGGGGAGGTCGGTGTGGCCTCGGTTCCCGGTGAAGGCACCTGCTTTACTCTGTCGTTCCCCCTGCACCAGCAAACGGTGCAGCTTGGAGGTGTAGCATGACACAGGCCAGGATCCTGGTAGTTGAAGATGACAATGGCCTGCGCGAAGCGCTGGTGGATACCTTGTTGCTCGGCGGTTATGAGTGCCGTGAAGCGGACAGCGGCGAGCGGGCTCTGCTGGCCCTCTCCCGTCAGCCGTTTGACATGGTGATCTCCGATATCCAGATGGGGGGGATGGACGGCCTCACCCTGCTGGCCACCATTCGCCAGCAATATCCGCAGATACCTGTGCTGCTGATGACCGCCTACGCCAATATCGATGGCGCAGTGCGCGCCATGCGTGAAGGGGCCATCGACTATCTGGCCAAGCCGTTCTCGCCGGAGGTGCTGCTTAATCAGGTCAGCCGCTATGTGCCCGCCCAGAAGGTGGAGAAGCGCGCCGTGGTTTACGGGGATCCCAAAACTGCCGAGCTGTTCCAGTTGGCGACCCGGGTGGCCAGAAGCGAAGCGACCGTGATGGTGAGCGGCCCGAGCGGGACGGGTAAAGAGGTGCTGGCCCGTTACATTCACGACAACTCCAGCCGCGCCGAGCAGCCCTTCGTCGCCATCAACTGCGCCGCCATTCCAGAAAACATGCTGGAGGCGACCCTGTTTGGCTATGAGAAGGGAGCTTTTACCGGCGCGGTGCAGGGGTGCCCGGGCAAGTTCGAACAGGCGCAGGGGGGGACCCTGCTGCTCGACGAGATCACCGAGATGGATCAGGGGTTGCAAGCCAAATTGCTGCGGGTACTGCAGGAGAAAGAGGTGGAGCGGCTCGGCAGTCGCAAGATGATCCCGTTGGATGTGCGGGTCATCGCCACCAGCAATCGGGATTTGAAAAAAGCGGTGCAGGATGGCCTGTTCCGCGAAGATCTCTACTATCGCCTCAACGTCTTCCCGCTGCGCTGGTCTGCCCTCTGTGAGCGGCCCGGCGACATTCTGCCGCTGGCGGAGCACCTGCTGGCCCTCCATGCCAGTCAGCAGGGGCTGCCGACACCACAGTTGACGGATGCCTCGCGGGAACGGCTGCTGGCTCACCCCTGGCCCGGCAACGTGCGGGAGCTGGACAACGTGGTACAGCGGGCCCTGATCCTCAGCCCCGACGGGGTCATTGATTGTGACCACCTCATTCTGGAAGAGCTGGACGAGCAGGAGATGGAGTTTGTCAGCGTGGAGCGCAGCTATGGTGGCGATCGCCTCGGCAGCGAGCTCAAGCAGCAGGAGCACCAGATCATCCTCGACACCCTGCAAGATTGTAACGGCAGCCGCAAGGCGGTGGCCGACCGACTCGGCATCAGCCCGCGCACCCTGCGCTACAAGCTGGCCCAGATGCGGGAGGCGGGGATCGATCTGCCAGCCTGAGGCCGGGAGGGAAACCGCACTGTGTGGGGGCTGTCATGGTCTTGACGGCCCGGCTCGATTATCATGGGGCCCTTGGCGCTTTGAGCCTGGGCCCTGTTTTTATTGGTAAAGCAGGGGACCGAGCCTTAATAAGGGACCCCTATGATCTCTCATCGAAAACTCGAAACCGTACTGAATCATCTGCTCGAACCGCACGCCATCAAGGATTATTGCCCCAACGGCTTGCAAGTGGAGGGGCGTGAGCGCATTCGCAAGGTAGTGACCGGTGTCACCGCCAGTCAGGCGCTCATTGACGCGGCGGTGGCTGCCGAGGCCGATGCCATTCTGGTCCATCACGGCTACTTCTGGAGCGGTGAACCGGCCCAGATCACCGGCATGAAGCAGCGTCGGCTCAAGACCCTGCTGACCCACGATATCAACCTGTTTGCCTACCATTTGCCGCTGGATGTCCATCCCGAGGTGGGTAACAACGCCCAGCTAGCCAAGCTGCTCGACATCAAGGTACGCCGCGGCCTGGAGCCGTGGAACAGCAAGAGCGTCGCCATGGTGGGCAAGCTGGAAGAGCCGATGAGCGGCGCCGACTTTGCCAAACTGATTGCCGAGCGCCTTGGCCGCGAACCACTCTATTGTGGCGACAGCGGCCCCGAGCTTATCCGTTCCGTGGCCTGGTGCACCGGTGGCGGTCAGAGCTACATCAATCTGGCGGCGGAGCAGGGCATCGATGCCTTTATCTCCGGTGAAGCCTCCGAGCAGACCATTCACACCGCTCGCGAGATGGGGATGCACTTCTACGCCGCTGGCCATCACGCTACCGAGCGTTACGGCGTCAAGGCGCTGGGGGAGTGGCTGGCGACCGTGCACGGGCTGGATGTGACCTTTATCGATATCGACAATCCGGTGTAGGGTCGCTTGGCCGAGTAATCCGACCTAACCGCTGCCATCGTGCGGTAGGTAGAAATGACAAGGGAGGCCTAAGCCTCCCTTGTTGTATCTGACATGCAGTTGTTAGCTGTTACTCGCAGGCGTAACCAGCGGGGCCCAGCAGGGCGCCATCCAGTTGCACGGCGCCATCTACCATCTGCAGCCTGCCTTCGCAGAACCAGCGTACCACCAGCGGGTAGATGCTGTGCTCCTGCGCCTGTACTCGTGCCGCTACCTCGTCCGCCGTGTCCCCTTCAAAGATGGGCACGCGGGCCTGCAGGATCACCGGGCCCCCGTCCAGCTCTTCGGTGACAAAGTGGACGCTGGCGCCGTGTTCACTGTCACCGGCATCTATGGCGCGCTGGTGGGTGTGCAGGCCCTGATACTTGGGCAGCAGGGAGGGGTGGATATTGATCATCCTGCCGGCGAAATGTCGCACCAGATCGCCGCTCAATATCCGCATAAACCCGGCCAGCACCACCAGATCCGGCTGATAGTCTGCCATCAGCGCCAGCAGGGCGGTGTCATACTCCTCCCGGCTGGCAAACTGCTGCTGGGCCAGAATGGAGGTCGCCACGCCAGCTTCTTTGGCGCGAACCAGACCATAGGCATCGGCCTTGTTGCTTATAACGCCGACCACTTCACCGGCAATCTTGCCGCTGGCGCAGTGGTCGAGGATCGCCTGCAGGTTGCTGCCGCTGCCAGAGATTAGGACGAGGATCCGCATCATTTGATGACGACCTGCTCCTCACCATCTGCTGCCTTGGCGATATGACCGATGTGCCATGCATTTTCACCTTCCGCCTTGAGCAGGGTCAGCGCCTTCTCCAGCTGGTTGGCGGGCAGGGCGATGATCATGCCGACACCGCAGTTGAAGGTGCGATACATCTCGTGACGGGTGACGTTGCCAGCCTGCTGCAGCCAGCTGAACACCGCCGGCCACTGCCAGCTCTGCTCGTCGATCACCGCTTGAGTGTTGGCAGGCAATACGCGGGGGATGTTCTCCCAGAAGCCACCGCCGGTGATATGGGAGAGGGCGTGGATCTCGCACTCCTTGATGAGCTTGAGCACAGGTTTCACATAGATGCGGGTCGGCTCCAGCAGCGCGTTGGCCAGGGTGGTGTCACCCAGCGGCTGATGCACGTCGGCTTTGGAGACTTCCAGAATTTTACGGATCAGGGAGAAGCCGTTGGAGTGAGGGCCGCTGGCGGCCAGGGCGATCAGGGCATCCCCTTCACCGACCTTGCTGCCGTCGATGATTTCGCTCTTTTCCACCACACCGACGCAAAAACCGGCGATGTCGTAGTCTTCCCCTTCATACATACCCGGCATCTCGGCGGTCTCGCCGCCCACCAGGGCACAGCCTGACTGCTCGCAACCGGCACCGATCCCGGTGACCACCGCGGCCGCGGTGTCCACGTCCAGCTTGCCGGTCGCATAGTAGTCGAGGAAGAACAGCGGCTCGGCGCCCTGTACGATCAGGTCATTGACGCACATGGCCACCAGATCGATGCCCACGGTGTCGTGCTTCTTCAGGTCGATGGCCAGCCGCAGCTTGGTGCCCACACCATCGGTACCGGAGACCAGTACCGGCTCCTTGTAGCCCGCAGGGATTTGACACAAGGCCCCAAAGCCGCCAAGACCACCAAGGACTTCAGGACGACGAGTGCGCTTTGACACGCCCTTGATACGTTCAACCAGTGCATTGCCGGCATCGATATCTACGCCAGCATCCTTGTAGCTCAGTGAGGTTTTGTCAGTCACGAGTATTCCCCGTCATGTAAAGAAGTGGAGGGTAAAATTCGGGGCGTATTCTAACAGTGGCGGTGAAAAACCAGAAAGGAAATCGTTTGCGCGTTTTTGCGCGGAAATGCTCTACAAGCGGGGGCTTTTGTTGTATGATTCCGCGATTTTTTTTGCGGCAGGTTAGAGGAGATAATAATGAAAGTCGTTGAAGTCAAACACCCCCTGGTCAAACACAAGATCGGTCTGATGCGTGAAGGCGATATCAGCACCAAGCGTTTCCGTGAACTGGCCAAAGAAGTGGGCAGTTTGTTGACCTATGAAGCTACCTCTGACTTCGAAACCGAGAAGGTTATCATCGATGGCTGGAATGGGCCAGTAGAAGTTGACCAGATCAAAGGCAAGAAGGTAACCGTCGTACCTATCCTGCGTGCCGGCCTTGGCATGATGGATGGCGTGCTGGAGCACATGCCGAGTGCCCGCGTCAGCGTAGTCGGTATCTACCGCGATGAAGAGACCCTGCAACCGGTTCCCTATTTCGAGAAGATCGTCAGCAACATCGAAGAGCGTCTGGCGCTGGTCATCGATCCGATGCTGGCCACCGGCGGCTCCATGATCGCCACCATCGATCTGCTGAAGAAGAAAGGCTGCCAATCCATCAAGGTGCTGGTACTGGTTGCCGCGCCGGAAGGGATCAAGGCGCTGGAAGCCGCTCACCCTGACGTAGAACTCTACTGTGCTTCTGTCGACCAGGGGCTGAACGAGAAAGGCTACATCGTGCCGGGTCTGGGCGACGCAGGCGACAAGATCTTCGGTACCAAATAAGTTTATGCCTTGACCTGCTTCCCATGTGGAAGGGGTGATCGGAGCCGGCGCATCGCCGGCTCTGCTGTTTGTGGCCGCTTGTGCCAGCCTTGCCGCAGGACGCGCCTTGCCGCTACCATAAGCACACTCTCCCATTTCGAGACTCTGTTCATGTTCAAACGTGTTGTGACCGCCCTCTGCTGCGGCTTGTCATTCATGGCCTCGGCCGCTCAGGTGACCGACCTCTATCAGGGCAAGGCCCCGACCAGTGGTGACATGGTGGCCGCTCAGGGGCAGGCTCTCGGTCAGGTGCTGATCAAGGTGACCGGCAAGCGCGACATCCTCACCCAGCCGGTGGTGGTCAAGGCGCTGGCGGCGCCGGGCGACTATGTCAAAAGCTATGGCTATCAGGATCAGGACTCCGTCAAGTATCTGAAAGCCGAGTTCAAGAGTGACAAGGTCAACAGCCTGGTCTCCGAGAGCCAGTTTGCCCTGCTTGGCCCGGCGCGTCCCCAAATGGCCATCTGGCTGGTGGTGGATCAGGGTGAGCGTCGCTTGCTGGCGGATCAATCCAGCGATGGTTGGGCGCAAGCCTTGCGCGAGCAGGCCCAGACGCTGGGGCTACCCATCAGCATTCCGCTGATGGATCTCGATGACAACATGGCGGTCAGTGCCACCGACGTCTGGGGACGCTTTGCCGACCCGATTTTGCAGGCAAGCCAGCGCTATGGCGCCGAGATGGTGGTGTTGGGCAAGCTGACACCGGAAGGTGACAAGTGGAGCATCGATTGGGGACTCTACGGCCCCAAAGCAGCCGGTGAAGTGACCGAGCTGACCCGTGGCAATAGCACCGGCACTCAGGCCGAAGTGGCGCAAGGGTTTACCGATACCCTGGCGGCCTGGTTGGTGAAAAACTACGGTGCCCGCATTTCTGGTCCGGCAACCAGCCAGACCCTGGTGGTAGATGGCCTCTCCGAAGTGGACAGCATGATCGCCGTGCAGAAGATGCTGCAGGGGATGGCCAACGTCAGCAAGGTGGCGATCGGCAAGCTGGAGGGGGACCAGGTCACCTTCAACTTTACCCTGCAAGGGGATCAGGCCGAGCTGGTACGGGCGCTGCAACTTGAGAGTCGTTTGCGCAAGGTTGACGATAATGGCAGCGGTTTGCGTTACCAATGGTCGCAGCCCTGATTTTATAAGGCTTTTGTAGACCGCCCGGCTTGTCCGGGCGGTTCTCTATCTGCCTTTGCGATGATACACTTAGCCACAAATGTCACAGTCAAAGCCCAACGAGTGAAGCAACCGGCACAACTGTCTTTAGCCGTACAACTACCGGATGATGAAACCTTCGTCAGTTTTTATCCCGGCAACAATGCTCATCTGATCACCGCCCTCAAGAATGCGGCCATCGGTCAGGGATCGCCTTTCCTCTATTTCTGGGGAGCCAAGGGATCCGGACGCTCTCATCTGCTCCATGCCACCTGTGCCGAGGTCAATGCCCGCGATGCGGCGGCGGCCTATCTCTCTCTCGATCAGTTTGAACAGCTCGATCCCAGCATGCTCGATGCCCTCGAAAGCCTGCCGCTGGTCTGTCTCGACAGCCTCGAGGCGATCGCCGGCAATGCCGTGTGGGAGCGGGCGCTGTTCGATTTCTACAACCGCTGGCAGGAGAAGGGCGAGGGGACGCTGGTGGTCACCGGCTGCAGCGCACCGCGTAAACTGGGACTGCAACTGCCGGATCTCGCTTCGCGCCTCGACTGGGGTGTCAGTTTCCATCTCGAAGAGCTGGATGATGAAGGCAAGCTCAGTGCCCTGCAGCTGCGCGCCGAGCTGCGGGGCTTCAAATTGCCCATCGATGTGGGCCGCTTCCTGCTCAACCGACTCTCCCGCGATATGCGAACCCTGCTTACCACTCTCAATCAGCTCGACAACGCCTCATTTCGCGCCAAGCGCAAGCTGACCATCCCCTTTGTCAAAGAGATCCTCGAGCTCTGATCCTCTCTGCGGTGTGCGGTTGTGGCCTGACTTTCGTTTGAATTACAGATAAAAAGAAACCCCGGCATCAGGCCGGGGTTTTGCTATTTCAAGGCAGCTCTCTTATTAGTGGAACTGATCTTCTTCGGTGGAGCCGGTCAGGGCTGTGACCGAGGATTGGCCACCCTGAATGACGGTAGTCACCTTGTCGAAGTAACCGGTACCGACCTCCTGCTGGTGCGCCACGAAGGTGTAGCCACGGCTAGCTGCGGCAAATTCCGGCTCCTGCACCATCTCGACGTAGTGCTTCATCCCTTCGCCACGGGCGTACTGGTAGGCCAGTTCGTACATGTGGAACCACATGTTGTGGATACCCGCGAGGGTGATGAACTGGTACTTGTAGCCCATGTCGGAGAGCGCCTGCTGGAAGCGGGCGATGGTGGCATCGTCCAGATTTTTCTTCCAGTTGAAGCTCGGGGAGCAGTTGTAGGCCAGGATGCGATCCGGGAACTTGGCCTTGATTGCTTCGGCAAATTTACGCGCTTCGTCCAGATCCGGCTTGGCGGTTTCACACCACACCATGTCGGCGTAGGGGGCGTAAGCCAGACCGCGAGCGATGGCCTGATCGATACCGGCACGCACTTTGTAGAACCCTTCGGCAGTGCGCTCGCCAGTCAGGAAATCTGCATCGTACGGGTCGGCGTCAGTGGTCAGCAGGTCAGCGGCGTTGGCGTCGGTACGGGCGATCACCAGCGTGGTGGTGCCACACACATCGGCTGCCAGACGGGCGGCAACCAGCTTTTGCACCGCTTCCTGAGTCGGTACCAGCACCTTGCCGCCCATATGGCCGCATTTTTTCACCGATGCCAGCTGATCTTCGAAGTGCACGCCAGCGGCGCCCGCTTCAATCATCCCCTTCATCAGTTCGAAGGCGTTCAGCACGCCACCGAAACCGGCTTCCGCATCGGCCACGATCGGCAGGAAGTAGTCGATAAAGCCCTCATCCTGCGATCCTACCTTGTTGGCCCACTGGATCTGGTCGGCACGGGCGAAGGAGTTGTTGATGCGCTCCACCACGGACGGTACCGAGTTGGCCGGGTAGAGGGATTGATCCGGATACATGGTGGAGGACAAGTTGTTGTCCGCTGCCACCTGCCAGCCGGAGAGGTAGATCGCCTCGATCCCCGCTTTGGCCTGCTGCACCGCCTGACCGCCGGTCAGGGCGCCGAGGCAGTTGACGTAGCCTTTCTTGGCGTCTCCGTGGATCAGGCCCCACAGCTTGTCGGCACCGCGCTGAGCCAGGGTGTGCACCGGCTGCAAGCTGCCGCGCAGGTTCACCACATCTTCGGCGCTGTAGCCGCGTTTGATCCCTTTCCAGCGGGGGTTTTCCGCCCAGTCTTTCTCGATAGCCTGGATCTGTTGCTCACGGGTCAGTGCCATATCAGTTCCCTCTTTCATTGATTTCACGTTTCCATTGACTTGTTATTGGCGAGCCCCGCTGGGGGCCCGTGATTCAGAGCCGCTCGTAACCGGGCAGCGTCAGAAAATCGATCAGGGTGTCGGCGCAGGTGATCTCTTCCATCAGCTCGCTTGCCTCGGCAAAGCGTCCTGCCTGCCAGCGTGCTGTGCCCACCTCGGCTTTGACCACCTTCAGCTCCTCGGCCAGCATCTGGCGGAACAGCGCCTTGGTCACTACCTTGCCATTAGACAGGCTCTTGCCGTGGCGGATCCACTGCCAGATGGAGGTGCGGGAGATCTCGGCGGTGGCGGCATCTTCCATCAGACCGTAGATGGGGACGCAGCCGTTGCCGTTGATCCAAGCCTCCAGATATTGCAGGGCAACCCGGATATTGGTGCGCATCCCCGCCTCGGTGCGCTCGCCCTCACAGGGGGCCAGCAGGTCGGTGGCGGTGATGGGGGCATCTTGCTCGCGCAGTACGCCTATCTGGTTCTTGGCACCCGCCGCAATGGTGGCGTTGAACACCGCCATGGCGGTATCAGCGAGGCCAGGGTGGGCGACCCAGGTACCGTCGTGGCCGTTGTTGGCTTCGCGCTCCTTGTCGGCCTTGACCTTGGCGAAGACCTGCTCGTTGACGGCCGCGTCCTTGGCCGGAATAAAGGCAGCCATACCGCCCATCGCCAGCGCACCGCGCTTGTGACAGGTCTTGATCAGCAGCCGCGAGTAGGCGGAGAGGAACGGCTTGTCCATGGTCACCACCTGACGGTCGGGCAGGACCCGATCCGGATGGTTCTTCAAGGTTTTGATATAGCTGAAGATGTAGTCCCAGCGGCCGCAGTTCAGCGCAACGATGTGATCCTTCATCTGATAGAGCAGCTCATCCATTTCGAATACGGCTGGCAGGGTTTCAATCAGCACGGTGGCCTTAATGGTGCCACGGGGCAGACCGAACTTGTCCTCGGTCCAGGCGAATACTTCGCTCCACCAGCGCCCTTCCAGATGGCTCTGCAACTTGGGCACGTAGAAGTAGGGGCCCGAGCCTTTGGCCAGCAGCGCCTGATAGTTGTGCAGGAAGTAGAGGGCAAAATCGAACAGACCGCCGGGGATGGGCTCGCCATCGAAGGTGACATGTTTTTCCGGCAGGTGCAGACCGCGCACCCGGCAGATGAGGACGGCCGGATCGGCGTTCAGGGTATAAGCCTTTCCTTCCGGACTGGTGTAAGAGATGGTGCCGTTGACCGCATCGCGCAGGTTGATTTGGCCCTCGATCACCTTGTTCCAGGCGGGGGCCAGTGAGTCCTCGAAGTCCGCCATGAACACCTTGACGTTGGCGTTGAGGGCGTTGATCACCATCTTGCGCTCGACCGGGCCGGTGATCTCCACACGGCGGTCTTGCAGGTCGGCGGGAATGCCGCGAATGGTCCAGTCACCTTCACGGATGTGGGCGGTTTCCGGCAGGAAGTCCGGCAGCTCGCCGCCATCGATACGGGCCTGGCGTGCCACACGTTGTTTCAGCAATTCCCCTCTTTGGGGAGCAAAACGTTCCACCAGTTCGGAGACCAGAGCCACCGCGTCCGGCGTCAGAATTTGCGCGTATTCGGGCAGCATCTCGCCCTGGATGCGAAGGCGGGCGCTGCAGTGGGTCTGAGCCGGTGCCGACATAAGGTTCACTCCTTTGAGAATTACATTTTGAACTTACTAACTACGACTAAAGTCGAATCCCTGTTCCTGAAACGTTCCCGCAACAACGGGGTAACACGATTGATAAGGTGCGAAATATTGTTGAGTACGTCAACAGTTTTTTTTAAACACCTGTTTTTTGGATATGATTAAGTTGATGTTTTTTATTGCTTTATTTGGTTGGTGTAAAAGCTCTACACAGATGGTTATGCTCCTGCTTTTTCCCATCGGACAACGGCTAATTTGGGCCGTTACCCTGCCCCTCATTTTGTAACTTATTACGTAATAAAATTACAAATGCAAAAACAAATCCCGACCTAACTCCAGGCTTTGCCAAAACAGCTGTATAAATTGCGTTTGAATGTGGCAATGAATGTTTTGCTATTGCTAGACCCAGTTGGTGAACGTGCGTTTTAAACTTGGTGTGGTGATGCAGGCTCTGTTGGCACCAGCGGTTGCAACGATGGAAAGTGAAGCGCAATAACGTAGGTTTGTATCAATTGTCGGGGGGGATGCTGGAGAGGAAAGGGGGAGACGCATCAGTCAATAATACTGTCATCCTTGATAGAATTAGCAGTTTGTCGTTTTTTGCAGATTTCTCGCCAAGGGTGTGAAACTGAGTGTGTTGAACAGGCGATGCCCCAGTGATTGAGCGGCCATCTGGCCGGGCTCAATAGTCATCATCCGGTTCGGCAAGATCGATCACATCCAGCTGAATGACCTGTTCATTTTCGCTTTCGGTGTGGCAAGGGGTGTCGTGAGGAACGGAATAAAGCGTAATGGCGGGTGCGAAATCGGTGTTCTGGTTCATGCCTGGTCCTGTGTTGCACGCAAGCCGGACAGTGATCCCTTCACTCGTGTTTCCACCTCCCTGTGTTGTCTACCGGCGGAAAGTTGCGCATCTTAATGAGTTCGGCAAAAAGATTCAAGTGGTTCTGAGTGTTTTTTGTTCTTGGTAGGCTGGCGTTGTCAGGAGGATAAATCGGAGGCAAAAAAATAGCCCAGTCGTTTGACTGGGCTATTCTCGGGGAAAATGGTCGGTGTGAGAGGATTCGAACCTCCGACCCTCTACACCCCATGCAGATGCGCTACCTGGCTGCGCTACACACCGACGGAGTCAGACTCGGCTGACGGGGAGGAAGTCTAATAGCATGGCCAAACGGGTGCAACTCCTTTTTTATCATAGAGATGCTGATTGCTTCTTTATTGCTCAGTCGGGATGCGGCTTGGGTCTGACGTGCAGATTTGGCATAATCGCCGCCCTGTCACCGCGAGCTCTCATGCCTGCTATCTATGGAATTATCTGACAGATGTGGATAGCTGGAATGCAAACAGCACAATTGAACAATATAAAGAGGGGATGGGCGTGAAACCATCAGAGGTCCCAGAGACACCGAGTCAAACCGAGCAGGACGAACAGTGGATGCGCCATGCCATGGCATTGGCCGCCCGGGCCGAAGGGATTGGCGAGATCCCGGTCGGTGCCGTACTGGTGCTGGATGGTCAGGCGGTGGGAGAGGGGTGGAACCGCTCCATCAGCGAACACGATGCCTGTGCCCATGCCGAGGTGATGGCAATCCGGGCGGCGGGCAAGCAGCTGGCGAACTACCGCCTGCTCGACACCACTCTTTATGTGACGCTGGAGCCCTGCTGTATGTGTGCCGGTGCGCTGATCCATAGCCGGGTCAAGCGGGTGGTTTACGGCGCCCGAGATCTCAAGACCGGTGCCGCGGGGTCGGTGTTCGAGATCTTGCAGGACCCGCGCCACAACCACAGTGTCGAGCTGACCGGTGGTGTGCTGGCCGATGCCTGCTCGGCTCAGTTGTCGGCCTTCTTCAAGCGCCGCCGCGCCGAGAAAAAGGCGGCCAAACTGGCGTTGCAACAATCAAACGATACCCTTTCCTGAATCATTCGGGGGCAGCGCAGGCTGCCCTTGCTGATCACCATCATAAATATCCCTTTATAAACAATATATTGCGTTCACCCGCCTTCGAAAGGATCCCCGCTCATTTTTCCGCTAACAACCTCTGTTAAAGCGTTCTCGATGTAACAAAACTGTCATGCAACCGCCATATAATGCCGCGAAGCCTAGCTTACATTGAGGTCTTGCATGTCATCGGAATCGTTAAACCTGGTCATGGCGGGCAGTAGAAAACGCCGGATCAAGGATAAATTGGCCAAATATGGCGTCACCACAGGCGGAGCCCTGGTACTGGTGGCGCTGCTGCTTATCTTCTTTTATCTGCTCTATGTGGTGAAACCCATCTTCAATGGCGCCTCCATGGAGCCGACCGCCTCGTTTACCCTGCCTGCCGCAGGGAAGACCGCCTGGCTCGGCGTGGAAGAGCAGAACGAGATCGGCTATCGCTTCAGCGATAAAGGGCAGGTCAACTTCTTTGCGGTGCAGGGAGATGACAAGATCAAGGTCGGCCAGTCACTGGGTCAGGCCCAGGTTGCTGGTGACATCACCACGGTAGCGACCCCGGCTCCTGGTCAGCGGCTGATCGCCTACGGCTTTGCCGATGGCAAGGCGCAGATCGTCCAGCCAGCGTTCAAGGTCTCCTATCCCAACGATGTGCGGGTGATTGAACCCAGCCTGCAATATCCCTTCGGCGAAGAGCCTGTGGTGATCGACCCGCAAGGGAAGGCGCTGCAACTGATGGTGTTCGAAGCCACCAAGGACAAGATGGCGACCGCCGCCGTGACCGAAGATGGTCGTGGCGTGATGACGGTGATGAGCGGTGAGGAGAACTTCATCTCCGGGGAGATTGAGTGGAGCAGTGAAAACTACACGATTCCCTCCCTGCCGCGCCATGTGGATCAGATGTTGCTGACCCCCAATCTGCGGATCCTGTTCGTGCGCGAGGGCAATCGCCTCTCCGTCTATGACATTCATAACCTGAGCGAAATCTCCCTGCGCAACGTGCTGGAGATCAATGCCCCCAACGCCAATGTGACCCGGGTTCAGCTGCTCTCCGGCGCCTCTTCACTGCTGGTGGGTAATGACAACGGTGTGATTTCTCAGTGGTTCGAAGTGGCGAAGGATGGCAAACGCCAGTTCACCCAAATTCGTGACTTCAAGGGTGATGGCGCGGTAGATCTGCTGACTCCCGAGCACTTTCGCAAAGGCTTCATCAGTGCCGACAAGGACGGCATCATCAGCTTCTTCCACGCCACCGGCGAGACCAAGCTGTTGACCGAGACGGTGGAAGGGGGCGAACTCTCTGCTCTGGCCATCTCCCCCCGTCACAACCTGCTGCTGATGCAGCAAGGGAATACCTTCAAGCTCTTCTCGGTGGAGAACGAGCACCCCGAAGTGACCTGGTCTGCCCTCTGGCAACAGGTGTGGTACGAAGGCTATCCGGAGCCCCAGTATGTGTGGCAATCCACCTCCGCCAGCAATGACTTTGAAGCCAAGCTGAGTTTGGTGCCGCTGGTATTCGGTACGCTGAAAGCCTCTTTCTACGCCATGGTGTTTGCTGTGCCGCTCGGCGTGGCCGGTGCCATCTATACCGCCTACTTCATGTCGGCGGGGCTGCGCAAATACGTCAAGCCGACGGTCGAGATCATGGCGGCGCTGCCGACCGTTATCCTGGGCTTCCTGGCGGGTCTGTGGTTGGCGCCGATCATCGAGGGGGCGCTGCCCGGGGTGATCCTGCTACTGGTATTGCTGCCGATGGGGATGCTGCTGACTGCACTGCTCTGGAACTATCTGCCGGAGCGCGGCAAGTCCTTGCTGCCGGAGGGGTGGCACGCCATCCTGCTGATCCCGGTGCTGCTGCTGATTGGCTGGGGGGCCTTCGCCCTGAGCCCGCTCATCGAGAATGCTTTTATGCACGGCGATTCGCGCATCTGGCTGACTCACGAAATGGGCATCAAGTTTGACCAGCGCAACTCGCTGGTGGTCGGTATCGCCATGGGCTTTGCGGTCATCCCCACCATCTTCTCCATCGCTGAAGATGCGGTCTTCTCGGTGCCCAAGCACCTGACCCAAGGCTCGCTGGCGCTGGGGGCCACCCCGTGGCAGACCCTGAGCCGGGTGGTGATCCTCACCGCGAGCCCGGGCATCTTCTCTGCGGTGATGATGGGCCTCGGCCGCGCCGTGGGCGAGACCATGATCGTGCTGATGGCTACCGGCAACACCCCCATCATGGACTTCTCCATGTTCCAGGGGCTGCGCACCCTCGCCGCCAACATCGCGGTGGAGATGCCGGAATCGGAAGTGGGCAGTTCCCACTATCGGGTACTGTTCCTCGCGGCCTTCGTCCTGTTTGTGTTCACCTTTTTGTTCAACACCCTGGCCGAGTTTGTCCGTCAGCGGTTGCGTGAAAAATACAGCTCGATGTAAGGGGCGACTCTGTAATGGACAAGGAATCGACAATGGGTAAGTGGTTTAAATCAGGGGCCCCCTGGATCTGGATGACCGGCGGTGCCGTCAGCCTGAGTCTGGTGGCGGTACTGGGTCTGCTGCTGCTGATCGGCTGGCGTGGTCTGGTCTACTTCTGGCCGCACCCCATCTATGAGTGGCAGCTGGAAGACGCCAGCGGCAACAAGAGCGTACTGATCGGCGAGATCAACGATCGCGAGCAGGTACCGGTGGAGCGACTGCGCGCTGCAGGTCTGCCATTGGAAGGGGAAGAGCGCGAGCTGCTGACCCGCTATCTGGTCAAGACCGGCAACCGTGAGTTCGTTGACCTCGATTTTCGCTGGGTGCTGGAGACGGACATCAAGTCCCAGAGTCAGCCGGCTGAGCTGGCCATGGTTGAGCGTGCCACCAACGGCAACTTCTATGGCTATATCGTCGGGGTGAAAGAGGATGGCCGCGAGCTCACCTCTGATCTGCATCCTGCCCTGCAGCGGGTGCTGGCGCGAGCCAATGCCCTTTCAGAACAGGCCAACGATCTGCAAAAAGGGGACATCGGCAGCATCAACTATCAACTGGAGCGGCTGCGCCTGAAAGAGCGCAAGGCCGAGTTGGATGACAAGCTGACCGAGCAGCTCAAAGCCGAACTGGCCAGCGAGCGTCAGGCTCTCAACGATCGCTATCAGGTGCTGGAAAAAGAGCTCTTCTCCTTGCGTAGCCAAGCGGACCGCGACGCCATTACCGTCAAGGATATGCGTGGCGAGCTGGTGACCATGCCGATGTCCAAGGTACTGGACGTGGTATGGCCCAACGACATGAGCCTGCTTGCCAAGGTGGGTCACTGGTTCCACCAGATCGGCAAGTTCGTCTCTGACGATCCCCGTGAAGCCAACACCGAGGGCGGGGTGTTCCCGGCTATCTTCGGCACTGTGTTCATGGTCTTCCTGATGGCGATCATCGTGACCCCGCTGGGGGTGGTGGCGGCAGTCTACCTGCACGAATACGCGGGCAAGAACAGTCTGACCAAGATCATCCGCATTGCGGTGATCAACCTGGCGGGCGTGCCTTCCATCGTCTACGGCGTGTTTGGTCTGGGCTTCTTCGTTTACACCCTGGGGGGCAGCATCGACCGCCTCTTCTACCCGGAAGCGCTGCCGAGCCCCACCTTTGGCTCACCCGGCGTGATCTGGTCGGCGCTGACCCTGGCTATCCTGACCCTGCCGGTGGTGATTGTCTCCACCGAAGAGGGGCTGGCGCGGATCCCGAGCACCATCCGTCAGGGCTCGCTGGCACTGGGTGCCACCCAGGCCGAGACCCTGTGGCGCATCGTGCTGCCGATGGCGAGCCCGGCCATCATGACCGGCCTTATTCTGGCGATTGCCCGTGCAGCCGGTGAAGTGGCGCCGCTGATGCTGGTGGGGGTGGTGAAACTGGCGCCGACCCTGCCGATGGATGGCAACTTCCCGTATCTGCATGTGGAGCGCAAGTTCATGCACCTGGGCTTCCACATCTATGACGTCGGCTTCCAGAGCCCCAACGTCGAAGCGGCCCGCCCGCTGGTCTACGCCACCTCCTTCCTGCTGGTGACGGTGATCGTGGGTCTGAACCTGACCGCTATCGGTATTCGTAACCACTTGCGCGAGAAATTCCGGTCGCTGGAGCATTAATCCGGCGCCGCTTGAGTGATACAAGAGTGAGATAACAGAGGGGCGGCCGAGCGCGAGCCGCCATCTCTCTGCACCAATACGTGAGGGTCGCCGGCAGCAGTTCGGCCACTCCAGATAGATTTTGAGGTAACAGATGATCAACGTAACGACCACGTCTACCCAGCACACCGCGCTGGACCTGCTCAACCTGACCCCGGAGCAGACCGCACTGGAGGTGAAGGATCTCAACCTGTACTACGGCAGCAAGCAGGCGTTGTTCAACGTCAACATGAAGATCCCCAAAGGGCAGGTGACCGCCTTTATCGGCCCGTCAGGCTGTGGCAAATCGACCCTGCTGCGCTGCATCAACCGGATGAACGATCTGGTGGAGATCTGCCGCATCGAGGGGGAAATCCAGCTGCACGGCCACAACATCTATGACAAGAGCGTCGATGTTTCCGCCCTGCGCCGTCAGGTGGGCATGGTGTTCCAGCGCCCGAACCCGTTTCCCAAGTCCATCTACGAGAACGTGGTTTATGGTCTGCGCCTGCAGGGGATCAACGATCGTCGCACTCTGGATGAAGCGGCCGAGCGCTCCCTGCGCGGTGCGGCCTTGTGGGACGAGGTGAAGGATCGTCTGCACGACAACGCCTTCGGTCTCTCTGGTGGTCAGCAGCAGCGTCTGGTGATTGCCCGCGCCATTGCCATCGAGCCGGAAGTGTTGCTGCTCGATGAGCCGACCTCGGCGCTCGACCCCATCTCCACCCTCACCATCGAGGAGCTGATCAACGAGCTCAAGAGCCAGTTCACCGTGGTGATCGTGACCCACAACATGCAACAGGCTGCGCGAGTGTCGGATCAGACCGCCTTCATGTATATGGGCGAGCTTATCGAGTACTCGGATACCAACACCATTTTCACCACCCCGGCCAAGAAAAAAACCGAAGATTACATTACCGGTCGTTACGGCTAAGGAGAGGAGAGGATGAATCTCAGCAAACAGATTGGCAGTCGGTTCAACGGCTAAGGCATAATCGGAGCAATCAAGGATTATTTGTATGGACAATATGAACCTCAATAAACACATCTCCGGTCAGTTCAATGCCGAGCTAGAGAGCGTGCGCAACCAGGTGTTGGTGATGGGCGGTCTGGTAGAGCAGCAGCTCACCGACGCCATTGCGGCGATCCACGATCAGGATCTCGATGCGGCGCGCAAGATCGTGGCCAACGACCACAAGGTCAACGCGATGGAAGTGGCGATCGACGAGGAGTGCACCCGCATCATCGCCAAGCGTCAGCCGACTGCCTCCGACCTACGACTGGTGATGGCCATCATCAAGACCATCACCGATCTGGAGCGCATTGGCGATGTGGCCGACAAGATCGCCCGCATGCTGACCGACAACGCCAACAAGCCGCAGCCGCCGCTGGTGTCGCTGGAGAACATGGGCCGTCGTACTATCAAGATGCTGCACGATGTGCTCGACGCCTTCGCCCGCATGGATCTGGATGCGGCGCTGGCGGTCTACAAGGAAGATGACAAGGTAGACCGCGAGTACGAGTCCATCATTCGCGAGCTGATGACCTACATGATGGAAGATCCCCGCACCATCCCCCAGGTGCTCAACGTGCTGTGGGCGGCGCGGGCCATCGAGCGGGTCGGCGATCGTTGCCAGCACATCTGCGAGTACATTGTCTACTACGTGAAAGGCAAGGATGTGCGCCACACCAAGGCGGACGATCTGGGCACCTTGCTGGGCAAGGGCTAACCGGAAGTGAATAAAAAGGCGCGTGAAGCGCCTTTTTTGTTGCATAACTGGTCGGAGTAAGATAAAGCCCCCAACTGGCTGTTTTCTGATAGAATACTCCCCCTGTGTGAGTCCCGGATGGGCTCACGGTCCGGTCTCCCGGGCCCAGTTTGCCGTCTTGTGCTAAGGCGGGTGTAGCAATAGGTTAATCATGAGTTTTGCCGATAGTTTGTTCTTTTTAATGCTGCTTGTTGGCGGCAGTGTGTTCTTCTCCCTCTCCGAGATCTCTCTCGCCGCGTCTCGCAAAATCAAATTGCAGGTGATGGCGGATGAAGGTAATCGCCAGGCCGAAAAGGTGCTGGCCCTGCAGGCCCAGCCGGGCAACTTTTTCACCGTGGTGCAGATTGGCCTCAATACCGTCGCCATTCTGGGTGGTATCCTGGGTGAGTCTGCCCTCAACCCCGCCATCAAGGGGATTGTCTCCCAGTTCTACCAGGGCCCCTGGCTTGGCGAGATCAGCTCCGGTGCCTCCTTCGTGTTCGTCACCGGCATGTTTATCCTGATCGCCGACCTGATGCCCAAGCGTCTGGCCATGACCATGCCCGAGCAGATTGCCGTGGTGGTGGTGCGCCCCATGCTCTTCTTCGTCACCGTGTTGATGCCGCTGGTGTGGGTCTTCAACGGATTGGCCAACTCCCTGTTCCGTCTGATGCGCGTCTCCACGGTGCGTAACGACGAGATCACCTCCGACGATATCTATGCGGTGATGGATGCCGGTGCCGAGGCGGGGGTTATCCAGCGCGAGGAGCATCAGCTCATCGAGAACGTATTCGAGTTGCAGTCCCTTGGCGTCACCTCCGCCATGACGGCCCGCGAGAGCCTGATCTATTTCACCCTGCAAGAGAGTGAAGAGAGCATCAAGGCGAAGATCGCCGAACATCCCCACAACAAGTTTCTGGTCTGTGACCACAACCTCGACAGCATCAAGGGCTTTGTCGATGCCAAAGAGTTGCTGATCCGCGTTATCGGCGGCCAGAGCATCGACCTGATCGGTGGCAACCTGGTGCAGAACGTCATCATCATCCCCGATACCCTGAACCTCTATGAGGCGATGGAGTACTTCAAGAATCATCGTGGCGACTTTGCCGTGGTGATGAACGAGTACGCGCTGGTGGTGGGGATTGTCACCATGAATGACCTGATGAGCACCGTCATGGGCGAGTGGGCGACCCACGTGGTGGAAGAGCAGATCGTCCAGCGCGACGAGAACTCCTGGCTGGTGGACGGGGTCACCCCCATCTCCGACGTGATGCGCGCCTTCGATATCGAAGAGTTCCCCGAGAACCAGAACTACGAGACCATCGCCGGCTTTATCATGTATATGCTGCGCAAGATCCCCAAGCGCACTGACTCGGTCAAATACGCCGGTTACAAGTTCGAAGTGGTCGATATCGACAGTTACAAGATTGATCAGCTGCTGGTTACCCGGGTCGAACCGGCTGTGGCCGAGAAGCCAGCTCAGGAATCGTAAAAGGAGCGACATAAGAGTCATGAAGATGCAGTCTCATTCCCGTGCGCTGGCCTGTGTCGCGCTCGCCCTGGCACTGGGTGCCTGTAGTCAGAGCGCGCCGCGCAAAGCCACAGTGGCAGCCAAGCCGGTAACCCCCAAGCCTGCCGTGGTCGTGCCGCAGCCGGATCCCGATGCGGTGGTACAAAGCGGCATGGCAGAGCCGAGCCCGGTCTTTGATGAGCAGTATCATGGCCCGGATCAGGGGTCACTGGAGTCGGTGACCGCCCTGTTTGCTCGTGGCTACATCGAGTCCGCCATGCGCGAGACCATGCTGGCAGCGGTGCACAACGACTATCCGCTGCTCGGCATGCGGGATGTGCGGTTGACCGATCCGGTCTCCAAATTCCTCACCTCCGAGCATGCGGCCACCACGGCCCATGACTACCTCTATGCGGGTGTGCAGCGTCGCCTCGGTCGTCCGCTCAGCCCTGTCCAGTGGGAGCAGATCTGGCGTGGCCTGCCGCAGCAGGGGCGGGTCTCCGACTGGGTCAAACAGATCAAGCGCGTACTGGCCGGGCGTTAAGCTGCCAGCGGATCAAGATAGTGATGAGGCCACCTTCGGGTGGCCTCTTGCATTTCTGCATTTGCCTCGCCGTTTGCACGCTGATTTCTGCTGATACAGATTGCCGCCCGTGGCACTTTGTTTTATCTTGCTTTGGCCATCTAAACATCTATATGTTTTTATGGCTGAATAATAAAAGGGCTTCCCAGGATGAAGCGGGACGATCTGCAGCGATTCGATGCGAAACCGCAGATCAACAAAACAAACAGATAAATACGCAAATAAACAACGCATATAACAAAGAGACACGACAGATGAAAACCAGGGAATTGTGGGTGCTGGATGGGGGCATGGGGCGCGAGTTGGCACGGCGGGGGGCACCGTTTCGTCAACCCGAGTGGTCGGCGCTGGCCTTGATGGAGGCGCCAGAGACGGTGCGTGACGTGCATCAGGCCTATGTGGCTAGCGGGGCCCGGGTCATCACCACCAACAGCTATGCGCTGGTGCCGTTTCATATCGGCGATGAGCGTTTCTTTGCCGACGGGGAGGGGTTGGCAGCGCTGGCTGGTCAGCTGGCCCGTGAGGTGGCTGACGAGCAGAAGGGCGCCGTGCAGGTGGCGGGTTCTCTGCCACCGCTGTTTGGCTCCTACCGTGCCGACCTGTTCAAGGCGGACCGGGTGAGCGAGTTGGCGATGCCGCTTATCCGGGCGCTATCTCCCCATGTGGATATCTGGCTGGCCGAGACCATGAGCCTGATTGCCGAACCAGTGGCCCTGAAAGCGCTATTGCCTGATGACGGCAAGCCGTTCTGGGTCTCCTTCACGCTGGAAGATGAGGCGCCTGGCAACGAACCGCGACTGCGTTCCGGCGAGCGGGTGGCTGATGCGGTGACCACGTTAGTGGCGGCCGGGGTCGATGCCATCCTGTTCAACTGCTGTCAGCCCGAGGTGATCGAGGGGGCCCTCGAGGTTGCCCGCACCCGATTGCAGGCGCTGGGCCGCGCAGACATTCGCCTCGGTGCTTACGCCAACGCCTTCCCGCCGCAACCCAAAGAGGCCACCGCCAACGATGGGTTGGACGAGATCCGCGCCGATCTGGGGCCGCTGGATTATCTCGGCTGGGCCGAGCGCTGGCGTGCGGCCGGGGCGAACCTCATCGGCGGCTGCTGTGGCATCGGCCCCGAGCATATTCAGGCGCTGAGCAGCCGGTTGCGCTAAGGAGCTTCCATGAAAGAGAGCAAGATTGGGCTCTGGTCCCTCACCGCGCTGGTGTTCAGCTCCATGGTGGGGGCGGGGATCTTTAGCCTGCCCCAGAACATGGCCGAGGTGGCAGGCGCCCGCGCCGTGCTGATCGGCTGGGGCGTGACGGGGGTGGGCATCCTGGCGCTCGCCATGAGTTTTCTCTATCTGTCGCGACTCAGACCGGATCTCGACGGCGGCATCTACAGCTACGCCCGCGCCGGTTTTGGCGATCTGGTGGGCTTCTTCTCCGCATGGGGCTACTGGCTCTGCGCCACCATCGGCGTGGTGGGTTATCTGGTGATCGCCTTTGCGGCGCTGGGCAGCTTTATCGACACCCCCGAGCAGGTCTGGTTTGGTGAGGGCAACACTTTGGCAGCGTTTGTCGGCGAGTCCTGCATCCTCTGGGCGGTGCACCTGCTGGTGGCCCGCGGCGTGCAGCAGGCGGCGCTATTCAATCTGGTGGCGACCCTGGCCAAGAGCCTGCCGCTGCTGCTGTTTATTCTGTTTGCCTGTTACTGGTTCGATCCGGTCACCTTCGCGGCGGATCAGCAGGGCAGTAGCCTGGCGGTGCCGGTTTCCGAGCAGGTGCGCAATACCATGCTCATCACCCTCTGGGTCTTTACCGGTATCGAGGGGGCCGCGGTGCTGTCGGCCCGCGCCCGAAACCGGCGGGATGTGGGCACGGCCACCGTACTGGGGGTCGTGTTGGCACTGCTGCTCTATATGCTTATCTCGGTGCTGGCGCTCGGAATATTGAGCCGACCCGAGCTGGCGGCGCTGCCCAACCCCTCCATGGCAGGGCTGATGGCCCAGATGACCGGCTCCTGGGGCAAGCTGCTCATCAGCGTCGGCCTTATCGTCTCTGTGCTTGCCTCCTACGTGAGCTGGACCCTCTTCTCGGCCGAGGTGCCGTTCAGCGCAGCCCGCCACGGCGCGTTTCCCGCCATCTTCCGGCGCCAGAACCGTAATGGGACGCCTATCGCATCGCTCTGGCTCACCAGCCTGACGGTGCAGACTTGCCTGCTGCTGGTGTGGCTGCTCGGCAAGGGCTACACCAGCCTGCTGCTTATCTCTACCTCGATGATTTTGGTGCCCTACCTGCTGATCGGCCTGTTTTTGCTCAAGCTCTCGTTCAGCAAGAAGGGTGAGGGCGGGCAGGGCCGAGGCCTGATGCGGGCGGTAGCGCTGGTATCGAGTTGTTACGGTTTCTGGCTGCTCTATGCTGCCGGGGTGGAGTATCTGCTGCTCTCCTTGCTGCTCTACGGGCCGGGTCTGCTGCTGTTTCTCTACAGCCGCCGTCAGCTGGGCGCAGATCTTTGCCTGAGTGGTCGCGAACGGCTGTTGGCCGGAGTGACCTTGCTGAGCCAGATCCCCGCCGTCTGGTCGTTCGCCCATCTCTGACATCGAAGATGTGATTGACCATAAAAGAGAGCGCCACAGTGGCGCTCTCTTGTTATCAGGGATTGGTTATCAGAGGCTTGCTATCCGGAGTTTGTTATTCGATGCGAAGGCTCAACGGCTGGCAGGCCCGGCCGGTTTGCCAAACAGCACCGCGAGTTTTTGTCGCCATGGCAGGCCACGGGCGTCACGCAGCATGTCGCGCCACTCATGGAAGGTGAGAGTGAGGGGGTTGAAGCTGTGGATCGGCTTGGTGATGCCAAAGCGACACGGCTCGGCCGGATCCTCCTCGACAAAGGTACCAAACAGCCGATCCCAGATGATCAGCACCCCGGCGAAGTTGCGGTCTATGTACTTGGCATTGCTAGCGTGGTGCACCCTGTGGTGGGAGGGGGTGTTGAAGATCCACTCAAGCCAGCCGAGCTTGCCCACCACCTGGGTGTGGACGAAAAACTGGAAGCCCAGACTCAATAGCACGGTGGCGACCACTGCCTCGGGCGGGAAGCCGATGACAATCATCGGGATCCAGAACAGCCACATGCCGGAGATGGGATACATCAGGCTCTGGCGAAAAGCGGTGGAGAGGTTGAGCCGCTCCGAGCTGTGATGCACCACGTGGGAGGCCCACAGCCAGCGGACATGGTGGCTGGTGAAGTGGAACAGCCAGTAACAGAGATCCTGCAACAGGAACAGCAGCAATACGCTCCAGAAGGTGAGGTCGATGTCGAACAGTCGCCAGCCCCAGAGGGTGTCATACAGATAAGCAATGGCGATGGCCGCCAGCGCATCGCCCCCCTGGTGCATCAGGGCTAGGGCTGCGTTGGCGAACAGATCCCGCCACTGGTAGGTGGCGGTTGGAAAGGCAGCGCCATGTTTGCGCAGGTAGAGCATCTCCCAGCCGACAAAGGCCAGAAAAATCGGGGAGAGGTAGAGCAGAAGCAGTTGCACATCCATATGCGACCATCCATTCAGAGCAATTGCTCTCCAGCATAAAGGATGGTTTTAATATTTCATTAACATTTTTCAGCCAACGAAGAGATGGCATGAAAAATGGCGCACCAGCAGAGGAAGGCGCGGCGGATGGCTATGCTTGATGCAGGCTTTTTCAGGAGGTGCTGGCTTATGCGCGTCTGGTGTTGCTTGTTGCTGGGGTTGTGCATGATGGCGCACGCCAAGACCCGGGTCGAGATCCTGGCGGATGCCGCCTATCCCCCCTACTCCTGGCAGGAGGGGGAGGAGGTCAGGGGGATCTATGCCGACATCATCCGCGAGGTGACCTCTGCCATGCCTGACTATGAGGTGGTGCTCAAGCCCATGCCGTGGCGGCGCGGTCTGAGCATGGTGGAACAGGGGACAGCCTTCGCCATTTTTCCACCCTACTACATGCCCGATACCCGCCCTTACATGTGGCCCTACTCCCAGCCGATGCTGGATGAAGAGCTGGTGGTGATGTGCGGCGCCAGTGTGGCGGCCAATACCCCGCAGGCCAGGTTTCCGCTCGACTATCATGGTTTGCGCTTTGGCATGAACGCCGGTTTTGCCGTCGGCGGCGATGCCTTTTGGCAGGCGGTAAAAGAGAAGCAGATCGACGTGGAGGAGGTGAAAAGCAATCGGGAGAACCTGCTCAAGATTGTCCGCGGCCGGGTCGATTGCACCATCAATGATCGTCTCTCCCTGCTCTATGAGTTGCTCAATATGATAAAGGCCGATCAGCTGGCGGTGGCCGATATGTCCTTGCTCAAACAGGGTCCGGTGCTCAGCAAGGAGCAGGGGTTTCTCGGCTATAGCCGCAAGGGGGAGTACCCCTACAAACAGGCCTTTATCGACCAGTTTGACAAGGAGCTCTATCAGCTCAAAAAACGTGATGGGGTGAAAGTGATCGTAGAGCGCTATCTGGGAAAGTCCCCGCGCTGAGCCGATGAGATGGGCACTCGGGTTCAGCTGGGTTGAGTCTGCTCAGCGTGACACACAAGAAGAGGGACCTTGCGGTCCCTCTTCGTTTATCCAGCAGAGCATGTTGGCTACAGCACCTGACTCAGGAACTGGCGCAGACGCGGGGAGGGGGGATTGTCGAAGAAATCGGCCGGTTTTTCATCTACCAGCAGTTCGCCACTCTCCATAAAGAGCACCCGATCCGCCACCTCGCGGGCAAAGCCCATCTCGTGGGTCACCACCACCATGGTCATTCCTTCACGGGCCAGCCCCTTCATCACATCGAGCACTTCCCCCACCATTTCGGGGTCCAGCGCACTGGTGGGCTCGTCAAACAGCATGATGCGTGGCTGCATGGCGAGCGCCCGGGCGATGGCCACCCGCTGTTGCTGACCGCCGGAGAGCTGGGAGGGGTAGCTCTTGGCCTTGTTGGATAGCCCTACTTTCAATAGCAGGGCTTTGGCGCGATCTTCGGCCTCTTTGCGCGATAGCCCCCGCACCTTCTGCGGGGCGAGACAGATGTTGTCCAGCACCGTCAGGTGGGGAAAGAGGTTGAAGGACTGGAACACCATGCCCACCTCTTCCCGCAGCTTGTTGACATCGCCCGGCTCGGTCAGGCTGATGCCATCGACCACGATATTGCCGTCGTTGATGGTCTCCAGCTGGTTGAGGGTGCGCAGGAAGGTGGACTTGCCCGAGCCGCTGGGGCCGACGATCACCACCACTTCCCCTTCGGCCACCTGGGTGCTGACATTTTTCAAGGCGTGCACTTCGCTGCCGTAGAACTTCTCTACGCCGGTCGCTTTGATGATGGGATCAGTTGCTGCGCGCATATTTCACCTCCAGAAAACGAACCGGGAAGGCGAAGGGGGTGCCGGTGATGGCAGCAATTCTCGACGCCTGTGGCACCTTGATGATGGGATCAGTTACTGCGTGCATATTTCACCTCGAGACGGCGTACCAGGAAAGAGAGGGTGCCGGTCAGCACCAGATAGAGCAAGGCCACGGTGAACCATACCTCGAACGGGCTGAAGGTGGAGCTCACCACCTCGCGCCCCGCCTTGGTCAGATCGGTGATGGAGATAACCGAGACCAGTGAGGAGTCCTTGATCAGGTTGATGAACTGGCCCGCCAGCGGTGGCAGTACCCGCTTGAACGCCTGCGGCAGGATGACGTAGCGCATGGTCTGGGCAGAGGTCATGCCCAGGCTGCGGCCCGCCTCCATCTGCCCCTTGTGGATGGAGCTGATACCGGCGCGGACGATCTCCGCCACATATGCACCGGTAAAGACCGCCAGCGCGGCGACCCCGGCGGTGAAGCGGTCGAGGTTCAGCACGGTGCCGATAAAGAAGTAGACGATGAAGATCTGTACCAGCAGCGGCGTGCCGCGGATCAGCTCCACATAGGTGATGGCCAGATTGCGCAGGGCCGGATTGGGGGAGAGGCGGGCCAGTCCGGCCAGGGTGCCAAGCAAAATGGCGAAGATGCCTGCTACCAGCGAGAGCTTGACGGTGACCCAGACGCCCCAGGCGATGGGGCCTGCGGTCCAGCTCAGTTGGGTGTCGAGGGTATCGCCACGAAAAACGGTATCCCCTTCGGCGACTTGTACGCCGGTACTAGCGATGGCTTGCCGCACATTGGGGTCGAGATCGTCTTGCAGGAACAGCTTGCCCTTCTCGGCCTCGCTGGTGCCCGCAATCACGGTGCCGTCAAATTCGGCGACATTCTTCTGCTCAGCCTGATAGGCGATGTATTGAGGAATGCGTTCCCAGCGCCAGGTGTAATCCACTGACTGGACAGCCTTATAGATGCCGAATACGGCAACCAGCAGCATCAGCAGGAAAACCCCATGCCAGAGTAGCTGATTGGGCTGTTTTTCCATCTGTCTTGTCGGTTTGGGTGTGTGCACAGTCACAACCTCTTCTCGTTATTGTGTGGGGAGCTGCGTGGTGCAGGGGCGGCATGTGCCGCCCCCCGGAGGTTATTTGAGCTGGTTCAGCCAGGCGTTGGATTCGAACCACTTCTTGTAGAGACGGTCGTAGCTGCCATCGCCCTTGATCTGGCGCAGGTAGTTGTTGAACCAGTTGAGGGTGTCCTGGTCCCCTTTGCGGATGGCCCAGGCCAGCGGCTCGAAGGTGAACGGCTTGTCGAGGTGCACCACGGCGCCCTGATTCTGGGAGGCGAAAATAGCGTTGTAGGGCAGGTCATAGACGAACGCATCGACCTTGCCGTTGATCACTTCCAGCTTGGCGTCATCCTGGGTTTCAAACTGCAGCAGGGTAGCTTTGGGGATCAGGCGTTTGACTGCCTGCTCGCCGGTGGTGCCGAGCTTGACCGCGATCTTGTATTTCGGGTCGTTGAGGTCGGTGAAAGATTTGATTTCGCCCGCCTTCTCTTTGCGCAGGACGATGGTTTGGCCGACCACGATGTAGGGATCGGCGAAGTTGACTCGCAGGTTGCGCTGGGGAGTGACGGTCATGCCGCCCATGATGACGTCGAACTTGTTGGTCAGTAGCGCCGGAATGATGCCATCCCAGGCGGTGTTGACGAACTCGACCTTCACGCCCATCTCTTTGGCGACCATCTTGGCGAGATCCACGTCAAAGCCGATGTACTGGCCCTGCTTGTTGGTCATCTCGAAGGGTTGATAGCCGGCATCAAAGCCGACTCGCAGCACGCCGCGTTCGAGCACAGCATCCAGGGTGGAGGTGGGGGCTGGGGTCGGGGCCGCCGTGGCGATCCCGCAAAACAGCAGGGTAGAAAGAATCAGTTTTTTGATCATAAGTGACGTCTCTGTCGGTGGTGTGTTCGGCCTTGAACCTGATCCCGTGCGACTCCGTGGCACAAGAGACTGCTGCATCCGGCAACAGGCAAGACAGGATGAATGTCTTGAACGGGACAAAAGCCCCATATGAGATGCTATGAATAGTGGTTGAGTGAAAAATGTACCAAAAACAGATTGTGTCAGAAGACTCAACAGGTTAGAGACATTTATTGCTCATGGCTTCATTCATAAAATCACACGAAAACAACATATCTATCTAATTGAGTGGGTTCAAGCCCAAATTATCCCCAAGACATTTTGTTACATAGAGAGGGGCTCGTATGTGGCTCGAGTCTGGTTGGGCTTATCTTTCTTGCATATCTCAAACCTGCTATAGCGGAATGGTGTGAGTTATCTGGTGGTGTGAAAAACAGACGAACAATATGTTTTTATTGTGAAAACAGTCAGGGTCTCTGGGTCTTGGCAAACGGTTCTCATATACTCACTTACCTCCCTCTGCCTGGTTTTGATATGGATGTCTCGTTGTTGCTGAAGCTGGATGTATTTACCCTGATGGTGATGGCATTGGGGGGATATAGCCTCGGGTTTATCACGCTCTCCATTATCTGGTCGACCCACCGGGAGATCCCGGGCATTGGGTTATGGTGGTGGTCCAGTCTCTGTGCGCTGGTGGCCCAGATACTTTTCTCGTTACAGGCATTTTTCCCCAGCTCCTCCGGCATCTGGCTGGCCAATACCCTGATCACGCTTTGCATTGTGTTGATGCCGCCGGCGCTGCAGCGCTTTTTCGGACAGCCCCCGAACTGGCGTGCCGGGGGGCTCTTCATGCTGGTCTATCTGCTGCTTCTGAGCTGGTGCATTGTGGAGGGGGGGATGGCATCCCGGGTGTTGCTGGCTTGCTTGAGTTACATGGTGCTGGGTGCTGTGATCGTCTATCTGGTCTGGCGCCACGGTTACCCCCACTATCTGCCGGCGGTGATGGTCTTTACCTTGGTCAACGTGCTGCTCTACGCCTTCTACTTGATGCGGCTCTGGTTCCTCTGGCAGGACAACGTACAGATGCTGATGGATAAGAGCGGGGTCAATGTGCTGCCCTTCCTCTCCATGCTGATGGGGAGCTATCTTTCCACCTTCGGGGTGCTGCTGCTCTGTACCCAGTACCGTGCGCTGGCGCTGCGCCAGCAGGCTAGCCACGACCCTCTTACCGGTCTGCTCAACCGACGTGGCTTTATGGAGCAGCTGAAGCAGCAAAAGTGGGGTGACAGTGGCGCGCTGGCGGTGCTCGACATCGATGATTTCAAGCAGATCAATGACCAGCATGGTCATGAGGTGGGTGATCGGGTGCTGGCCGAGCTCGGTGCCTATCTGGGTAGTCAGCCCGATCTGGTGTGCAGTCGTTTCGGTGGCGAGGAGTTTGTGCTGCTCTTCTCGCAGCCCGGCGTGCTGGCCCTGCAGCGCTGCGAGGGATTGCTGGAGGAGGTCGCGAACCGCGACATGGGGGGGCTCTACATCACGGTCAGTATGGGACTCTCCCACTGGCAAGGGGAGTGGCACTTTGACCCTCTGTTCACTCAGGCCGACCATGCGCTCTACAGCGCCAAGCGGCAAGGCAAGAACCGGGTCTGTCAGGCTGGTCGGGAGGTGTAACTCCCGTTCAGTCCGGTATTACGTTATCTCGGCAGGCTGGGGGCGCGGTGCCTGCGCCTTGAGGAAGGGGAGCAGCAGCAGGGCCGAGACGCCTGCCGCCACCGAGATCACCACGAAGAAGCCGTTCCAGTGCCAGATCTCCATCACCTTGGCCAGCGGATAGCCTGACAGCGCCGCCCCCATATAGGCGAACAGCCCGACAAAGCCGGTAGCCGCCCCCGCCGAGTTCTTGTGGGAGCACTCCGCTGCCGCCATGCCGATGAGCATCTGGGGGCCAAACACGAAGAAGCCGATGGTGAAGAAGCAGGCCGCCTGCATCACATAGCTGAAGAAGGGCATCAGCCAGAGCGATCCCACCGCCAGCAGGATCCCCACCGCAAAGATGAGGTTCATCGGGCCACGGTTGCCGTTGAACAGCTTGTCCGATCCCCAGCCTGCCACCAGCGCACCGATAAAGCCTCCCACCTCGAACATGGAGATGGCCGAGTTGGCGCTCATCAGATTGAAGCCGCGCTGCTCGGTCATGTAGAGATTGCCCCAGTCATTGATGGCGGTACGCACCACATAGACCAACACGTAACAGCAGGCGAGCAGCCAGATATAGGGGTTGCCCAGCACATATTTGCGCAGGATCTGGCGATGGGAGAGTCCCGCATCCTGGGTCTGCTGGGCCAACTCCATGGCATCCTTGCGCCACTCGCCCACTGTTGGCAATCCCATGGCGCTCGGGGTATCCCGCAGTCGCCAGCAGAGGAACAATCCCGCAAGGATGGCGATAAGGCCGGGCACTATCATGCCGTAGCGCCAGCCATGTTGCAGAGCGATGGTGCTGACGATAAGGGGAATGAGCGCGCCGCCGACGTTGTGGGCGGTGTTCCAGGCCGACCACCAGACCCCGCGCTCGGTGCGCGAATACCAGCTGGTGAGCAGCTTGGAGCAGGGGGGCCAGCCCCAGCCCTGGAAGAAGGCGTTGGCGACCCAGAGGGCGGCAAACATCCAGAGTGCCGACGAGAGGCCGAACAGTATGTTGATAACGCCGGTGGCCATCAGTCCGACACCCATAAAGTAGCGCGGGTTGGCGCGGTCACTGATGATGCCGGAGAAGAACTTGGAGCAGCCGTAGGTGATGTAGAACAGGGTCCAGAGCATGCCGATGTCGGACTTGTCCAGCATACCGCTCGCCAGCATGTCCGGCATGGCGAAGTTGAAACTCTTGCGAGTGAAGTAGAAGACCGCGTAGCCCAGATACATGGTCAGCAGCAGGTGCAGCCGCCAGTGGCGATAGGTGGCATCGATCTCGGCCTGATCCCGGATAAGGTGCCGGGGCGGCGCGCTTCTCATAAAACTCAGCACAGGCAGGCCCTCTGGTGGTGATTAGCCATGACTCTCTTCCCGTCTGCGACTGGGCAGGTTGACCGTCAGCTGGGTGCCGTGGATGCAGGAGAGTTGCAGACTGCCCCCGAGCGCCTGTACCCGTTCGCGAATGCCGAGCAGGCCATAGCCCTGTTGCGGGCGGCTTTCCGGCAGACCGCGGCCATCATCTTCCAGCACCAGTTGCAACTGCTCGCCGCTGGCCCGGGCGCGAATGGTGACCGAGTGGGCGTTGGCATGTTTGACCACGTTGTTGAGCCCCTCCTGACAGACCCGAAACAGGGTGACCCGCTGGGCATCGGAGAGATCCCCATCCGCCAGCTGCCACTCCAGACGGGTGACGATGCCGTGACGCTCCAGCTCCAGCTCCCGCAGCAGTGCCCGTACCGCCTGTTCGAGAGTCATGTCGTCGAGCTGACGCGGGCGCAGCCGCCCGAGCAGACCGCGTACCGCGTCATAGATCCCGAGCGACAGCGTGTCGATGAGGGCGCTGCTCTGGCCCACCCCGGCGTTGTCGGGGGCGAGGCGGCGCACTATGCCAGCCTGGGTACGAATGGCTGTGATGGTCTGGCCGATGTCGTCGTGCAGCTCGCGCGCCACCTCCTTGCGGATACTCTCCTCGGTCTCCAGCAGCCGCTCGGTGAGCTGGCGATTATGGGCGAGCTGGCGGGTCAGCGCCTGATTGAGTTCGCGCTGGCGCTGGATCCCGGCGCCGAGCAGCAGGCCGGTGAGGCTCTGGGCCAGCAATGAGAGCAGCAAGTCGAGGGGGTGATCGTGCCAGGCCTGACTGGCCAGCAGGGCGATGGTGTTCATCAGGGTGGCGAGCAGCGCCCCCTGCCAGCCGTAGCGCCACGCCATGGCGATGATGGGGATGGCCAGACAAAACGGGGTGAAGCGCACCAGCGAGTTGGGCAATCCCAGTTGCAGCCAGAGGCTCAATATGAACAGCAGCAGATACCAGACCAGATGGCGAAAGCGCCACTCCACCGGCTGATCCACCAGCGCAGGCCCCAGCGGCACCCAGGTGGCGCGGGTGAGGTAGTGCCAGATCAGCATGCAGGTGGAGGTCAGGGTCAGCCCGCCGGTCAGGCTGAGCAGCAGGGCCGAGAGGCCATCTTCCCCGGCCAGATGCCAGAGCAGGGCTTGCAGCAGCGCCGCCGCCGTGACGGTGGCGAGCAGCAGCAACAGTTGCTGCCAGTCGTTGCGCACCTGTTGGCGACGGGCAATCAGCAGCGGTAGCAGGGTCAGCAGACTGCCCGCGACCAGCCACGGCCAGTGGGGGAGCCCTACCTCCAGATTGAGCCAGTAGAGCAGCAGCCCTTCGCACAGCAACAGCGGCGGCCAGTAGTGGCCGGGACTTTGCAACAACAACCCGAGGCGAAGGCCGAAGGGGAACAGCAGCACCGCCAGCGCCGGGCCACCCGCCAGATGCAGGCTGATGCTCCAGAGGCAAAACCAGCCAGCGGCAAAGATGAAGCAGGCCGCCAGCGTGATGGCGACATAGCTGGCAAGACGGTGGATCACCAGCTATCCAGCATGCGGTGGGCCAGCTCGACGTTGTTGCTGACCTTGAGCTTGTCCATCAGGTTGGCGCGGTGCACATGCACCGTCTTGGGGGAGAGGCCAAGCTGCTCGGCGATGCTCTTCACCTCCAGCCCCTGCGCCAGCAGCTGGGCAATCTCCCGCTCCCGATTGGTGAGGGGATCCCGGCTGCTGCTGGCGAGTTTCTGGGCGATGTCCGGCGTCAGATAACACCCCCCCTGTGCGGCGGTGCGTACGGCGGCGATCAGCTCGTCCGGACTGCAGCGTTTGGAGAGAAACCCCTTGGCGCCGGTTTGCAAGGCCTGCTCGATGAGGGCGGGGCTGTCGTGTACCGAGAGCATCACCACCGCCAGACCGGAGGGGAGCTGCTTGAGCAGCTCCAGCCCCGACCGGTCGGGCATCGAGATGTCGCAGACGCAGACCCGCGCCCCGCTGCCGGGCAGGCCGGCAAGGGCATCGCTGGCGGAGCCGAATTCGGCGACCACCTGCAGGTCGGGCTCCAGATTGAGCAGTTGGGCAAAACCGGAACGGACGATTTGGTGATCGTCGATGAGGGCAATGTTTATCATGATGTCAGCCTGAAATTCGGTGCGTCATGACCATGACGCGGCCAACAAGATACCTGCCCCCCGAGTCAGGCTCAAGGGGCGGGGGGAATAGGGGGAAAATCGACCCGATAAGCAGGGGAAGCTTGATCGGGATCAGGCTGTGCGGGCTGGCCTCCCGGGTTGGCCTGCCCGCAACCGGGATCAGCGGTGCAGCTCGCCGGCACGCTCCGGCTGATAGACCACTTCAAGGATCTCCACCTCGATGGTGCGACCGGCCGGGCCCGGCCAGGCGATGCTGTCGCCCACTTTCAGACCGAGCAGGGCGCTGCCCACCGGTGCCAGTACCGAGATGTTGGTCTCGTCACCCTTGGCATCGCGCGGGTAGACCAGGGTGAGGCAGAACTCGTTGCCGCTGCTCTGCATCTTGAAGCGTACCTTGCTGTTCATGGTGACGACATCGGGCGGCATATCGGCCGGCTCGCGGATTTCGGCGCGATCCAGCTCCTCTTGCAGGGCAAGGTGCTGGGGATGGTTGCCGAGCAGTTGCTCAATCCGATCCAGATCAAGGCTGGAGATAACGAGATGCGGTTGTTTCATAAGATAATCCTTATCAATAGCTTACAGGGCCAGGCCCACTCACGCAGGCTGGCCATCACAAGGGTGTCGAGAGATCGAGAAAGTGCCATGCCCCCAAGCGACTCGCGGCCGAAGGAGCGAGGCGGGGGCTCAGCAGGGTGTGAGCTTGTGAGAGGAAATAGTGAATCTTTTCATGGGGCTACCATAACCATTCTGGACGGCTTTGGCAATTATCCTGACAAGTTTGTCAGGGTGCCTGGTAATCGTACTGCTTGATGATGCGGGCCAGGCTGCCGTCATCACGCATGGCGGCGATGGTGTCGCGCCAGCGTGTTGCCTCTTTGGCTGGAAAATGGGGGCTGGCCGCCAGGTAGAGCGCAGCCTGTTTCAGCGTTTCGCCGCGAACCAGATCCGCCAGCGGCAAGCCTGCCTGCAGCTGGTTGTAGCGGGCGCTGTTCCAGGCCACCGCCCAGCCCTGAATGCGGCCCCGAGCGAGCTTGCTGGCGTTGTTGACCTCTTCGGCCACCTCTTCCTGTTTGATCCGTTTGAACGGGAGCAGCAGGCTCTGGCCATAGGAGCTGCGCATCACGCCGATGGTGAGGCCGGGCATCTCACCGATTGTCAGCGGCTGGGGATGGTGCCGGCGATGAGTCACCAGTACGAAGGCCTCATCCAGCAAGGGGGCAATCCAGAGAAACAGCGGCTCACGCTGGGGGCTCCTCACCGGTGGCACCAACAGCACATCCTGCCGGTGCTGGGTCTGGCTGAGGGCGCGAGCCAGCGGCATCAGCTCGATGGTCAGTGGCTCTTTGAGACGGCGGGCCGCCTCCTCCAGCACCTCGATGGCCATGCCGCTCGGGGCGCCCTGGTGAGAACGGATCACGTAAGGCGGGATCTCGGCGGCGATAACCACTACAGCATGGGCTTCGGCAGTGGTGAAAAGCAGGGTGGAGAACAGTAGCAGGAGAGTGGAAATTCGCATGGCAGACCTGATCCGGGATGAGTACACAGAGTGTAACATCCCGCAGAGACAAGTCAGCCCGCTATGGAGCCTCATTTCAATCGAAGAAGTCCCGCAGATCGAGCGTCTGATACCCCTCCAGCTGTTGCCAAGGCAAATTCTTGGGCAGCGTTTTTAGGGTCACCTCCATCCGGTAGCTGCGATAGCCATCGAAGCTTGCCGACTCCACCACCAGCGGCAGCTGCCAGCGACTCGACCAGAGGATACGGGTGCGCTGGTTGCCCTCGCGTTTTTCATACCAGCGCGCCTGTTCGGGGGCCATCTCATCAAGGGGCGTCATCTCTTGCAGCAGGGCCGGATTGATGAGGTGGCGGATCCGCGGCCAGTCGGGTTTGAAAGCCACCTGACCGAACTCCTCCTCCGGTACCTCCACCAGCTGGTTGTGCCAGCTGTCGGCGTAGCGCAGTTGCAGCATCCCCTGCTGGTCGCGGGTTACCCAGCGCGCCGCCATCTGGTGGGTAAAGTGCTTGTGGCCCGGGGTGGCATCGTGAGCCGCGTGGTAAGCACGGGCAAGGGGCAGCGGGATGAGCCGCTGGCTCCACACCTGATCGCCAACCCGCAGCCACTTCTCCTGCCACTGGCTCTCCTTGCTGATGCCGTCGCTGCTGGTCACCCTGTCCTGATAGCGGATGCGGGCGGCCAGATCGGGTGCTTCATCGGCAAGGAGGGGAAAAGAGAGGCTGCTGGCGAGCAGCCACAGCGGAAGTAAATATCGCATCATGAGTGATCGCTCGCACGAGCAGGGCCCGGCGCGATGCCGGGCCCTGTCGTTTACAGGCCGAGCGCCTCCTTCAGCTTGCCAAACACCTTGGTGTTATCCAGTGTCCCCTTGAAGCGGCTGCTGCCAGCTCCATCGGCGAACAGCATCACATCGCCGCCGCCGTGGGTCTCGGAGCCGAGCTTGACCCCGGTCTCTTGCAGGTAGTCGTCCGCCATCACCTGATCACTGGTGAGGGTGGGGCGCACGTCGGGGCGGTTGGGGCCGTTGCCGAACACCAGGGTGGTAAACGGCTTGCCATCCACGTCGTTCTGGGTCGAGCCGTCGCCATTTTTCACCAGATCCAGCACCTTGTTGCCCTTGGCGGAGTAGCCGTTGATTGTCATGGTGTGGTCATGATCGGCGGTGACCACGATCAGGGTATCTTTCAAATCCACCTTGCCGAGCGCCGTCTTGACCGCCTCGTCCAGCGCCACCGCGTCGGTGAGCGAGCGCTTGGCATTGGTGCCGTGCAGGGCGTGGTCGATCCGGCCCCCTTCCACCATCAGAAAGTAACCCTGACTGTTCTGGCTCAGCAGATCGATCGCCTTGGCGGTCATCTCGGAGAGCGACGGCTGGGTATTGGCTGCCCCCTTGGCGACGCGGTCCAGCTCGTAGTCGAGGTGGGACTTGGCGCTGAACAGGCCGATGAGCTTGCCGCTGGTGACCTTGGCCAGTTCACTTTGAGTGGTGACATAGCTGTATCCCTGTGCCTTCATCTCGGCGGTCAGGTCGCGGTTGTCATTGCGACCGCCCTTGTTGCTGGCGCTGTAGGGGGTCCAGTGGTTGGCACCACCACCCATCAGCACATCGACCCCATCCTTGAGGGCACTGTTATAGCCAGCGCCCCCAGGAACGGCCTGTGCGGCGATGTCATAAGCGGCATCCCGATGGCAGATGTGGGCGTAGGTGGCCGCCGGGGTAGCGTGGGTCAGCTCGGTAGTGGTGACGGCCCCGACCGATTTGCCTGCCGCCTTGGCCAGCTCCAGGATGGTGGGCACCGGCTTGCCGTTATCGCTGCTGCAATTGTTGACGGTTTTGTTGCCATTGACGTCTTTGCCGGGGGCAACGGCTTTGGTGTCGCTGCTCATGGCGATCACCTCGTTGTTCATCTTGACCCCGGTGGTGTAGGCCGCCATGGAGGGGGCCGAGTCTGTGGTCTGGGCATCGTTGGAGAAGGTCTTGATGCGGGCACTGCGTGGCAGTTTCATCATCTCCAGATTGCCCTCTTCCCCCACCTTGAACAGCCGGGTGGCGGTGAGCACGGTGGGACCCATGCCATCACCGATAAAGAGAATGACGTTTTTGGCATCACCGGCCTGTGCCTGGGAGGTAGCGCCCAGCGCACTGAACAGGGCGGCGCAGACCAGTGTGTGCTTGATGGATGTGTTCATCTGTTTGCTCATGAAAGTGCTCCTTACAGCTTGGCCGCAGCCTTGATCTTGCCGAACACGGCAGTGTTATCGAGTGAGCCATGGAAGCTGTCAGCCCCCTTGCCGATGGCGCCGAGGAAGACATCTGTGCCGCCGTGGGTCTCGTTGCCGATCTCGCCCACCTTGACCACCACTTCCTGGTGGTAGTCATTGGCAGAGACGGTGGCATCGTCGAGCGGGGCAACGCTGCTACGCGGGCCATCCACCCGGTTGTAGCCGTTGCCAAAACCGATGATGGTGTAGGGCATGCCCTCGCTATCCTTGCTTGGCTCGCCAGTCTCGTAGTTCTTCACCAGCCCGAGTACGCCGGGGTTGTCGGCGGTGGTCTTGCCGGTGCGCTTGGCATAGCCGTTGAGCACGAGTGTATGGTCGTGGTCGGCGGTGACCACGATCAGGGTGTTTTTCAGCTCGGGGTCGCTCTTTTTCACCTCGTCGATGGCGGCCTTGATGGCGTTGTCGAAGGCGATGGTGTCTTGCAGCGCCCGCTTGGCGTTGGTGTCGTGCAGTGCGTGGTCGATGCGGCCCCCTTCCACCATCAGGAAGTAACCCTTCTCCTTGCCCTTGAGCTGCTTGATGGCGGCCAGGGTCATCTGGGCCAGTGACGGCTCGCTGGCGGGGCGGTCCAGGTCATATTTCATGTGGCTGGAACCAAACAGACCCAGCAGCGGCTTGCCCGCATCGGCCTTGTTCAGCTCATCCAGATTGCTGGCAAACTGGTAGCCCTTGGCCTGCATTTCGCTGATGAGATTGCGGCCATCCTCCCGCTTGCCCTTGTCGGCTTTGGGCAGGAAGAAACTGCTGCCGCCACCGAGCACCACATCCAGCCCCTCCTTGAGGGCACTGTTGTAGCCTTTGCCGCCCGGCACCAGCTGGACGGCGATATCCGCTTCCAGATCCCGGTTGCAGATATGGGCATAGGTAGCCGCAGGGGTGGCGTGGGTTACCCGGGTGCTGGTTACCACACCGGTGCCGCGGCCATCGGCTTTGGCCAGCTCCAGCAGGGTGGTCACCGGCTTGCCGGCGCTCTTGCTGCAGTCACTCTCATAGGTGGCGTCGCCGTCCATGCTGATGACGCCGTTGTTGCTCTTGACCCCGGTCATGTAGGCCGCCATGGAGGGGGCCGAGTCAGTGACCTGGGCATCGTGGGAGAAAGTCTTGATAAAGGCCGTCTCTGGCAGGGTATCGATGGTGAGATCACCCTCTTCGCCGACACCGTAGATGCGGGCCGCCGTCAGGGTGTTGAGGCCCATGCCGTCACCGAGGAAGAAGATGATGTTGGTGGGTTGGGCTGCGGGCTTGGTCGCCACCGTGTCATTGTCTGATTTGCAGCCGGTAGCCAGGGCGGCGCCGATCATCACTGCAAGTCCTGCCATTTTTCTCATTGGGGTTCGCTCCTTGTAAAACCTGAGCGCAGCCTAGAGGGGGCAGATGACACTTTTACTGACTATCGGTGACGGTTGTGTGAAAAAGTGATGAAAATGTTACAATATATCAAAGTGTTATCTGTCAATTGGGCGAGTTGGCCCGGTCGTTTCCGGCAAGGTCGCTCCACCTCGGCGGTTTGCTGATTTGATGAGGTGATGGTTAGAATGACCTGTCAAAAGAGGCCCGCAGCAGGTAAAATGCGCCCCCTTCGTTCGATGCCCGCGGCAGAGCGCCTGTTGTTCCATGCGCGCGCCCGCAGCCCCCACAGAGAGTAACGGATATGTCCATCAACTGGTTCCCCGGTCACATGCACAAGGCCCGCAAAGAGATTGCCGAGGTCATGCCCCAGGTCGATGTGATCATCGAGATGCTCGATGCCCGCATCCCCTTCTCCAGCGAAAACCCGCTGGTGCCCGAGCTGCGTGGTGATACCCCGGTGATCAAGGTGCTGAACAAGGCGGACCTCGCCGATCCGGCGATCACCGATCTGTGGGTGGCGCACATGGAAAAAGAGAAGGGGATCAAGGCGCTGCCGTTGACACAACAAGAGCCGGAGAAGATCAAGCAACTGCTGACCCTCTGCCATGAGATGCTGCCGGAGCGCAATTTTGAGCTGCGCGGCGTGCGGGCGATGATCATGGGGATCCCCAACGTGGGCAAGTCCACTCTGATCAATACTCTGGCGGGGCGCATCATCGCCCGTACCGGCAACGAGGCGGGGGTGACCAAGTCCCAGCAGCGGATCAAGCTGGATAACAACGTTATCCTGACCGATACCCCGGGTTTTCTCTGGCCCAAGCTCAACCCGCCCTCCTGCGGTTATCGTCTGGCCATCACCGCGGCCATCAAGGACACGGTGTTCGACTATGCCGATATCGCCATGTTTGCCGCTGACTACTTCATCAAGGCCTATCCGGAGCGGATCAAGGCGCGCTACCAGATTGACGAGCTGCCCGAGACCGAGATCGAGCTGCTGGAGATGATCGCCCGCCAGCGAGCGTTTATGCGCAAAGGGGGGCTGGCCGACTTGCACAAGGCGTCCGAGATCCTGATTAACGAGTTCCGCTCCGGTTTGCTTGGCCGCATCTCGCTGGAGACGCCGGAGATGGTGAGCGTCGAGATTGTCGAAGCCGCCGCTGAAGCCGAGCAAAAAGCCAAAGAGAAGGCCGAGCGGGAAGAGGAGCGTCAGGCCCGCGCCCGTCGCAAGTACGCCCGCAAGCGTCAGAAATAGTTATCCTCAGGCGTCCCGAGCTTGCCTGACAACGAGCGAGCTTGTGTGACCCAGATGACGAAACACGAAGAGGCGACCCCAGGGTCGCCTCTTCTGTTTTATCTGGTGAAGTGCCCGACATATAAAGGCATGTCATCAACCAAAACGGTGGCGCGCCGTCTCAAACAGCGACATATGAAGCGGGATCAGCTGTTGCCAGTCGCGGCGATAGCCGCCACCGGGCACTGCGGCGACAGGCAACCCATGCTTGATTGCACAGTCAAATACCATGGCATCGCGCAGGCGAACCCCTTCATCGCTCAGGGAGAGATAACCAAGTTCGTCGGCATGATGCACATCGACGCCCGCCTGATAGAGGATGAGATCCGGCGAATAGAGGCGCAGTGCCAGCGAGAGTGCCTGTTGCAGTGTGGTGAGATAGGCATCGTCTGCCATGCCGCTTGGCAGCGGAAAGTCGAGGTGAGAGGTGGTTTTGTGATAGGGGAAGTTGTGCTCCCCATGAAGGGAGAGGGTGATGATATCGCGCCGTCCGGCGCACAGGGCCGCACTGCCATCTCCCTGATGCACATCGAGATCGACGATCAGCACCTGTTCACAGCGCCCCTCGTCGAGGCAAGCCTGGGCGGCAATCACCAAATCGTTAAACAGACAAAAACCGCTGCCGTGATCGCGATGGGCGTGGTGGTAGCCACCGGAGATCTGCAAGCCGCAGCCCTGCTCAAGAGCATGGCGGCTGGCGGCAACGGTGGCACCCACCGAGCGCAAGGTGCGCTCCATCAGCATGGGTGACCAGGGGAAACCGATCTTGCGGATGGCGCGCTCTTCAAGCTGGCCGCTCAGGGCCGCCGCGACATAATCGGCATCGTGAATGCGACAGATTTGCTCCCGGGTAGCGGCCGGCGCTTCGCCAAGGGGGTAACCCTGCACCTGCAGGTGCTCAAACAGCCCCTGATACTTGGCCAGCGGGAAGCGATGGCGCTCGGGTAGCGTCAGGGAGGAGTAGAGGGGGTGATAGAAAATGCGCAACGACATGGTGCCATTCTCCCTGGCAAGGTGGCGCTTTCTATATATGAAATCAGCAGATGAATCCATATATACACTCCCTATATAAAGGGGAAGTGGCAGCGCACAAATCAAGACGCGTCGTGAGTGAGACCGCAGGATATGGAAAAGGGGAGCTTGGCTCCCCTTTCAGTCAATCTCTCAGTCCGGCTTATTGCTGCTGGATAACCCAGATCTGGAAGGCTTTGCGGGTTTCCGCATCTGCCTTGTTGTACCAGTTTTGCAACTGGGTCAGCGCTTCCGGATTGCTTTGAGCCTTGCTGGGGGCAACCTGAACCGGTGCGCTGGCGGCAGCCATCACGGCAGCAGAGGAGACGGCGACGGTCTTGGGCTGGTTGAATGCTTTGCCCATGTTGATCAGCTCTTGCTGATAGTCACGGGTCAGCTGGAAGCCTTCTACTTTCGGCATCACGAACTGTTCGCTGCTTACTTGCTGGCCTGTGACCTTGTCTTTCAGCGTGACTTTCTGATCTTTGACAAACTGCTTGGCTTCTGCTTCGTTGCGGGGCTTTTTATAGTCCAGCACCAGTTGCTGGTTGTCGGCGGCGGTGAAGTTCAGCACCAGCGGCTCGGCGGTCACCAGCTTGATTTCGTCTCGATTAGAATAATTGCCTTCAAATGCAACCACGAGCTGATGTTTACCAACGCTAAGTGGAAACTTTTTGGTGTTATCGAGTAATGAGGGATTGATTGCTTGACCATCGATCAGCTGGACGACATACGGGGTGGTCACTTCCAATTGGGCATCAGCAAGGGCGCTACCGGCCCACAACAGACCAGCCAGCGCCGGTACCAGAACAGTCAGTTTCATTTCATCTCCTTGAACAGTCAGGCGATTGCCCACTGAAAACAGGGGCTCATTTTTACAGGTTTGGCCTACTGCGGCAATGGCTCTTTCTGGTGGTCGATGTTCGCGCGGCTGTCAGTTTGTTTATCAATAGCGGCCGGCTTATTTACTCGATCCGCCGTGTAAACGGTGGGAGGGCGTCGAGCAGCCCCTTGCCATAACGTTTGGTCAGCAGGCGGCGGTCGAGAATGGTGACCCGTCCCCGATCAGCCTCTTTGCGGATGAGGCGGCCACAGGCCTGGATAAGCTTGCGCGATGCCTCCGGCACTGTCAGTTGCAGGAAAGGGTTGCCGCCTCGCTGCTCCACCCACTCGGCGGTGGCCTCCTCGACCGGCGAGTTGGGCACGGCAAAGGGGAGTTTGGTGATCACCAGATTGGTAAGGTAGTGACCCGGCAGATCCAGCCCTTCCGAGAAGCTGCCGGTACCAAACAGAATGCTGGCCTGACCGCCATCGCATTTCTGTTTGTGCAGGGTGAGCAGGGCATTGCGGGAGGCTTCCCCCTGCACCAGCAGTGACAGCCCCTTGGCTCGCAAGCCAACGGCCACCTCATTCATCTGGCGGTAGGAGGAGAAGAGCACCAGACTCGCCTCCTTGCCCGCCAGAATACGTGGCAGCACGCTGATGAGTTCGTTGGTAAAGGCCGGCGAGTTGGGTTCGTGCTCCATCTTGGGCAGATAGAGCTCGGCTTTCTGATAGTCAAAGGGTGAGCGCAGGCGCAGATAGCGGGTACCGTCGTGCTCCTTGAGCCCCACCTGATGGCGAAAATAACTAAAGGAAGAGAGTGCTGTGAGGGTCGCGGAGACCAGCACGGCCCCCAAACATTTCGACCAGAGCCACTCCTCCAGCAGATAGCCCACTTCAATCGGTGAGGCGTGCAGCCAGATATCGCCGTCATCGCTCTTGGCCATCCAGCGGGCGAGCGGGGTTTTGCCGGTCGGCACATGGCGCCCCAGCATCTCCCAGAGGGCGCAGAAACTCTCCAGCCGCTGCAGATGAAAACCGCTCTCTGCCAGCAGGGGTTCGGCCTCCTTGCGGCGGATCTCGCCATCTTTCAGCGCTTCACCTATGGCCCCTTGCATCCGATCCAGCGCCCGCAGCGCCTTCTTGCTCGACTCCTTGAGATTCTCTGCCAGCATGGGCAGGGGATCCGGCAATACCCCTTCGGCGAAGCGGTAGTGAGGTTCACTGCCAAACAGCCGATCGTTGGCGCTGAGCCACTGCTCGACAGCCTTCAGATCAGGCTGGATGGAGGCCAGTGCATCCTGCAGTTTGAGTTGGGGGTCGAGCAGGCTCTCCTTATTAAGAGTCCGCGCCAGCTTGCCTGCACTTTGTACCAGCTTCTCCAGCCAGCGACGTGAGCCTTTGACGCTGGCCGACGCCGCGCCGTGATCCCGGGCGATGGTGGGCAGGTGATGGGCCTCATCCAGCACATAGATGCACTCATCAGGGGGCGGCAGAATGATGCCTCCGCCCATGGTGAGATCGGAGAGCAGCAGCGCATGGTTGACGACCAGCACATCTGAGCTCTCCATGTCGTTGCGGGCGCGATGAAAGGGGCAGTGCTGGTGATGGCTCAGCGCCTTGTTGCAGGTGTGGCGGTCGGCGGCGATGCGATCCCAGCAAGTGTCGGGAATGGGCTCCGGCCAGTTGTCCCGATCCCCGTCCCACTTGCCATTGGTGTAGGCCTGCCACAGAGCCTGGTAGCGATCTTTGTCGCTGTCAGATGGTTTGGATTTGCTCAGACTGCCAAAGTCGAGCTCGAAGTTGGCCATCTCGGCGCCACTGGCTGCCTGCTCCAGCAGATGCTCGCAGCAGTAGCGCTGACGCCCCTTGACCAGCATAAAGCGAAACGACAGCTCGCTGTGGCGATGGTAAAAAGGAAGGTCTTTGTGGATCAGCTGCTCTTGCAGAGCCACTGTGGCGGTGGAGATCACCAGCTTTTTCTGGGTGAGCCGTGCCACCGGGATGGCGCCCTGCGCATAAGAAAGAGACTTGCCGATACCGGTGCCCGCTTCGGCCACCAGAATACGGCGCTGTTTGTCGTACTCGCCGGTCAGGGTTTTGGCTATCTCGGCCACCAGAAAGTTCTGCTCTTTGCGCGGCACAAAACCGGGTAATCCATCCGAAATCTGGCGATAGGTTTGACGAATGGTGGCTTTAAGGCGAGTAGAGAGCATGAAGAGAAGGCCAGTTAGGGGTTAATCGAAGGACAAGGATACCCGCAACCCCTTGGTGAGGTCGAGGCAGCAGCCATTATCACGGCAGTTTTACGCTGTTCAGACCACTTTGGTTGTTTATCAGATAGTTAGCGTCATTTGCATGCAAAATAGACTATTTGAGTCCAAATAATCAGCAGAATAAATTGTAAACGTTTTCCCATTGGTTCTGCTTTAAGTGAGATGCGCATCACATTTTCATCTTGGTGACCATGATTTCCATAAAAAGTTCCAAGTTTTTTCATTGCGGTTCAAAAAATCCGGTGCTAGTCTCGGCGGCATAGTGATGCAAAGAACATCGCTAACACAGGGAATAACAACGACTTAGTGTTTAACTTACAGTAGGCATTGGAAACTATGAAAAAGACAATTCTGGCAATTGCTATCCCGGCTCTGTTTGCGTCCGCCGCTAACGCCGCCGTCATCTATGACAAAGACGGTACTCAAGTTGGCATCACCGGTAACCTGCGTACCCAATTTGCCAGCAAGCACGATGACAACGCTGAAGATCTGGCAGGTCGTGCCCGTATCGGTCTGAGCACCAAAGTTGCCCTGAACGACACTTGGTCTGGCTTGGCCAAGGGTGAGTGGCAGCTGACTTCAAACAAATCTGGCGAAAGTAATGGTAAAGAAGATGACATTACTTCCCGTGAAGTGTATGTCGGTCTGGATGGATCCCAGTTTGGTATGATCCGTTTTGGTCAGCTGGATACCGTGTTTAACGACGTTATCAACAAGGCTGATATTGCGAATGAAAACTCTGGCCTGGCCAGTGTCTACGATGGCCGTCAGGAAGGTCAGGTTCGTTACGATGGCCAGTGGAACGGTGTCTCCTTCGGCGCGAGCTATATTACTGCCAATACCGGTTATAAAAATGTCGCAAGCAATAACGGTATTGTTCAGCTGACAGGCGACTTGGATCGTGGCTACGCTGCCAAGCTGGGCTATGAAGCCCCGTTCGGTCTGGCGCTGATTGCCGGTCTGGAGCAAAAAGAGTTCAATGATACTGTCGACAATTTTGACGGTGCTGAGAGCAAGAAAGATTGGGGTCTGGGTGCCTCCTATACCCTGGAAGGCCTCTACCTGGGTGCCTCTTACAGCAATTCCAAAGTTAAATACTATGGTGTAGGTGACAACGAAGAGAAGACTCGTGGCTACGAGCTTGCCGCATCCTACAATGTGGATGCTTGGACTCCGTATGTTGTTTACAACAACGCCGAGACTAAAGAGACCAATGAGCGTGCCATCTACACCACATTGGGTCTGACTTACAACTTCACCAGCAACTTCTTGGCATACAGCGAATATGTATTCGAAAATGCCGAAGTGAACAGCGATGATGTTGTATATGCAGGTCTGTTTTACGCATTCTAATGAGTGCAGTGTGTTAACTTTAGGGTAAACACAATAATGTTTATTAAACGGGCAATAAGAGCTTTCTTATTGCCCGTATTGTATGCTCAGCGCGCTGCGATGTGATAAACACAGGTTGTACAGATCTAGTTATCACCTGACACCGGCCTCAAACCGGTGTCTTGTTTACGCTACCTTAGAGCGTACTTCCTTCGGTATCAATTTCAGACCCTTCTTGAACATGCGGTAGGGGGTTTGACCCTCCATCATCCTGTCCTGATGTGGCCGCTGGGTGTTGGCTGGGTGTTGTAGTGTTCCAGATCGCTATCCAGGTCTGTCTGCATCTGCTCTACCAACTCATACCAGGTCGTTCTCCCCTTGATAAGGAAGTGTTCATCCAGCAGTGTGCGATGCAGCCGTTCGATAAAGCCGTTGCTCTGCGGCCTGCGCACCTTGGTGGTTCGGTGCTCAATTCCCTCCAGTTGCAGGAGCAAGCTCGTAGGGATGGTGGTCAGGGCGCCCACAGAACTCGCGCCCGTTATCCGACAGGATGGTATAGACCCGCGCCTCGTGGGCCTCGAAAAACGGCTGCACCGTTTCATTGAGCACATGAACCGAGGTCACCGGCAGCTTGCTGGTGTAGAGCCGCCCCCAGGCGTGGCGACTGTAGCAGTTCAGCACGGTTTGCAGATACACCTTGCCAACCCCCTTGAGCGCGCCAACGAAGAAGGTGTCGATCGCCACCAGTTCCCGGTGTAATGAACCTCTATCTGGCGTTCGCGGAACTCGGGACTAAAGCGTTCGAGCAGGCGAATTTGCTCGTCATTGAGCTCAATGGTTTGTTCCCTATGGGTTTTCTCGAGGCGCTACAAACGGTCGTGTTTGGAGAGCAAGTCGTGCCGTTGCCACACGCCACGCACACCGCCCGCACTGACATTGATGCCTTGCAGAGCCAGTTTTTGCGCGACTCGCAGCGGGCCATGAGCTGGTCTGGTGAGGGAGTAATCGAGGGTGGCCTGTTCAATCTCGGGAGCGACCCGATTGGGATGAGCCCCTTTGCAGCCGGGCAATTTGTCGAGCAATCCCTCGGCGCCATAGGTCTGGAAATTACGGCGAATTTCGTAGAACTGCTGACGACTGTAGCCGATGAGTTTGCAGGCTTTGCTGACGTTATTGAGCTCTATGGCGAGCTCTAGCAGGCTGAGTTTGCGACGTGCTACTTTCTCGTTGGTGGTCATGCAGAGGCTGATAGTATTTTGCAGGTGCAAAAAAGCCCCTTGGCGGGGCTTGGTGTCTGGCAAGGCCTGTGTCGGGATTATCAATCGAACAGGATGCGGCCGCTGGTGCCGGCATCGCTGTCTTTCCAGCTGGCACCGCTTTTGCGCAGGGTGTAAGTGATGGTCTCCTGCTTGAATTTCAGGTAGTCGCTGCCGCTGTGATTTGGTTTGACCTGATTGCCATCGATATAGGTTTCCCCTGTGGTATCGACGTGAATTTCGGCCACGGTGCGGCCATCGTCAGTGACCGCTTTATAGTTGCCTGCCCACGGGCTCTCGTCGCCATACTGCACGGCTCCTTCCTGAGCGTGCGCTTGGGCATGGGTCTTGTGGCCGTGATGGGTTTTGGCCACGGCGCAGCCGGAGATACCGACCGCCAGCAGGCAACCGAGGGCGACATTGAGCAGAGTCTGTTTGGATTTCATCTTCATTTACCTGTATCAAAATAATTGCAATGGATAAGGGGTGGAGCCCCCACGGTAGGTGTGGGCCCCGTTGAGCCGTGGCTCGAAATCAGTCCTGATTGATGCCAGAAATATGGCCGCGGGAGTCGGTGAGGCAGTGCCAGAGCCGGTCATGGGGCCCTTTGATGTCAATCATCATCCCCGCCTGGGAGTCGGCCACATAGTCGAGGGTCAGTTTGCTGCGGCTGACGCCCGCTTTTCTGGCGACGGCGTTCATGCAGGCGTTCTCGGCAACCTTGGTTTGTGCAGTGCTGCCGTTGTAGGCACTGCTACTGGCGATTTCATTATCATCGCCGTCGTCATCGTTCTCATCGTCATTGAGCTGGCAGGCGCCGCTGTCGCCATTTTTGACAAAATAGGTGATGCCCCAGTCGCCATTTTTCACCATGGAGAGGGTGGTGCGCCCCTTGCTCGCCTCGTAGAAATTTGAATTCACTTTTTTAAGTGGAACTTGCTGGCTATTGATATAAGCCGTGCCATCTTCGACGCGAAGATTAATATGTCCAGGACAACTGGCGGATAAATCAGGCACCCCTGCATATGCGGTTCCGGTCATGACCAATACAGAGAGAGCAAGCAGCGTTTTTTTCATCAGATAACCTCAAATCAACAAGGATCAGCAAGTGTGATGTCGTCAAAATAACGGTTGCTATGCCTGAACGTTATTTCTGTGCTCATTGCACACCTGTTATCGGTAGCCCGCAGTCAGTCGTTTCAGTGCGCCTCGCCCTGCCGGGATGACGCCAAATTTAGCAGTCGGGTGATGTAAGTAAAATAAAACAGGATTAATTGGATTCATAAAATATGAAAAACTATAAATCATTTAAAACAGTGAGTTAGGTGTGGTTCAAGTCACTGTGAAAATGATGGGGGACCTCCGGGCTGGTTCCTTATGGACATCGATAAAGTTGGCCGTCGGTCTGTGATGTCGGGCATTTGGTATTTTTTCTGTTGCAAGCGGGCGCAGGCTGGCGACATCACTGAGCCATTGCGCACCGTAAATATACAGATAAAAACGCCAATATTCGGTGTGCGAGGGTGGAAAAATGGGCTTGCCAGCAGGTGGATATTTTTACCTGATATGACTGGGTAGTGAGAAATATGAAAGGTGGCAGATCAATAAATCCTCCATCAATACGGACATAATTATCTGGAGTGTTACTGTGCTTTCCCTGAGGATTGCCCACTCGTGGCAGGAAAATATAACGACTTAGAAACTCATGGCCAACCCGATGGAATAACCGCTGGTGTTGTGGCTGAACATATAGCGGGCAACCAACCGGGTACGGGTGACTATGATGTCGTACTTGCTGCTGTCCAGCTCCAGACCGGCGCCGATAGAGTTGAGGGAGTCAAAGCCAAGCAACCCCCGCTGTTCCCCCAGATATGCGGTATGAGCCCCCTCCAGTACATAGCGCACCGGTCTGTCGAGCAGTGTCCAGTGGAATAGCGGGGCCCGGCGGCGCAGATAGAGACCGAGGTTCTCCGCCTCGGCGTGACCACGGACGCTGGTCGAGGTACCGCCAACGCTCTGCAGGTGCTGGTAGGAGTAGCGCACTTCGAGATCGATATCCTGCGTCTTTGAAAAGAGCTCGTAGTCGAGCATCAGCGACCCCCCCCAGTCCGTACATATTGAGCTGCCCACCATCGAGAAAATCCAGCGAGTAGCCCTTGGTACGCTCCAGCAGCCAGTTGCCGATCCGCAGATCGCTTGCCATGGTACCGAGCGAGACGTTGGCGATGGGGCGCAGCACCCAGTGGCCACCGCGCGGGTCTTCATGGAGGGCGATATCCCAGCCGATCCCGCCTGAAGCGGTCAGGCTGTTCCATTTGGTCGGGAGGGTGCGGCTCTCGGTGCCGTTGCTCACCACAAACTGGGGATCGTAGCGGCTAAAGCCGATCGCCCCTTCCAGATAGATGGGCACGGCTTCACTCATGGTGGCGCCGCCGCCGATCTGGGTCATGTTGAGGGCGGCAGATTGATTGGTGCCGCTGCCGATATCGAGGTTGCTGGCGGTGATGTCGGGCACCACCGTGAAGGTCATCAGAGAGAGTACCGCATTGGCGCGCTCCTGTGCCCACTCCTGATCCTGTGTTGCGGCCTTGACGGCGCTGCCGGATAGCGCCAGCAGCATTGGCAACAACATCTGCAATAAAGAGAAGCAAGAGTGGTGCATGAGTGTGGTTCCCGATAAGCGGTGTCTGGTTGCCCTGATTTTACTGTAGCGAGCTTCCCGCCGGTTGGCACGGAGCTAAGAGGGGGGAATAAGCGCCGTTTGCGGTCGATTGCCGCTTGGGGGCAAGCCTTTGCCACACCAACGGCACGCCTTTGCAGTTTGTCGCTAAAGCTTGGCCTCTTGCCGCCGATATCTCTTGTGAGATCGTGTGGAGGGCAAGCAATTGAACGCTTGGGTGTTGGGGTTGGTCAGCATATCCGTGAGTATGCAGTTACAGGCTGGGGTCACCGAATTTGGTGCCGGTCTGGATCAATCCGTCTGGCGTTTGACCTCCGATACCCAGATTGAGTGTCGCCTCGAGCATCCTATTCCCAACTGGGGAACGGGGGCTTTTGTCAGCCGCGCCGGGCGCAAGATCAACCTCGACTTCGAGCTCAAGGGCAAGCGGCCGCAGGCCCAGACCCAGACGGTGAGCCTTGGCATCATGCCGCCGGTATGGCGCCCGGGAATAGCCGGACGAGAAGTGAGTCAACTGCGCTTCTATCAGCAGTTCGATGGGTTGGTAGAGGGGCAAACCGCCTGGACCATGCTCGACGAGCTGGAGGGGGGGCGGATGCCGACCTTCCAGTATCGGGACTGGTATCGCCAGAACCGTGCGGTGCGGGTGTCTCTCTCGTCGGTCAACTTTCGGGTCAAATATCAAGCTTTTATCGACTGTCTGAGCGGGCTCTTGCCCTACAGCTTCAACGATATCGCTTTTAGCGTGCTCACCTACGACAAGAACAGTGATCAGCTCTCCATTCCCTCCAAGCGGCGGCTGGCGATGATCAGCGAGTTTATCAAGGCGGACAAGAGCATCGACGTGGTGGTGATCGACGCCTACAGCGACAGCTATGGCGGCCGCTGGCCGAACCTGAAACTCTCCGAGAAGCGGGCCGATGCCATCAAGAAGGTGTTTGTCGATCTGGGGATTGATCCCGGCAAGATCTCGGTGGAGGGGCATGGCGAGAAGCAGCACGTCGCCTCCAACGAAACCGAGCAGGGTCGTGCCAAGAACCGGCGGGTGGTGATCAGCATGGGGCGCAATGGCGAGATCTAGCGCCGTCCCCGGCAAAGAGGCATAAAAAAGAGCGCAGATGCGCTCTTTTTTGATCCTGCCATCCGGCAGCGGGAGTCGGGTAGCTTAGAAGCTGTCACCCAGGCCGGTACCGGCATCTTTCTTGGCGATCAGTTCAATCTTGTAACCGTCCGGATCTTCGACGAAGGCGATCACGGTGGTGCAGCCCTTGACCGGGCCCGGCTCGCGGGTGATCTTGGCACCGGCGGCGCGCAGCGCTTCGCAGGTGGCATAGATGTCGTCCGCTTCCAGCGCGATATGGCCGTAGGCGGAGCCCAGTTCGTACTCGCTCACCCCCCAGTTGTAGGTCAGCTCGATCACCGCTTCATCCTTCTCGTCACCGTAACCGACAAAGGCCAGGGTGTACTTGTACTCGCTGTTCTCGCTCTTGCGCAGCAGCTTCATGCCGAGGACGCGGGTGTAGAAGTCGATGGAGCGTTGCAGATCGCCGACACGCAGCATGGTATGCAGAATTCTCATTGCTCAGTTCTCCTGGTTGGTGATGTGTACTGCTTTCAATCTCGGTTGCGAGGCGGTCAGTTCTCGGGATAGACCTTCTCTTTGTACTCGCACAAGTCCTCGATGATACAGGAACCACAGCGGGGCTTGCGAGCCAGACAGGTGTAACGTCCGTGCAGGATCAGCCAGTGGTGAACATCCAGCTTGAACTCGGCGGGCACTACCTTGAGCAGCTTCTCCTCCACCTGATCCACATTCTTGCCCACCGCAAAGCCGGTGCGGTTCGATACCCGGAAGATATGGGTATCGACGGCGATGGTGGGCCAGCCAAAGGCGGTGTTGAGCACCACGTTGGCGGTCTTGCGGCCGACGCCGGGCAGGGCTTCCAGCGCTTCGCGGTTCTCCGGCACCTCGCCGCCGTGGCGCTCCAGCAAGATGGCGCAGGTCTTGATGACGTTCTCGGCCTTGGTGTTGAAGAGGCCAATGGTCTTGATGTACTCCTTGAGCCCGTCCACCCCGAGATCCAGCATCGCCTGCGGGGTGTTGGCCACCGGATAGAGCTTGTCGGTCGCCTTGTTGACGCTGACATCGGTCGCCTGCGCCGAGAGCAGCACGGCAATCAACAGCTCGAATGGCGAGTTGAAGTTGAGCTCTGTGGTGGGGTGGGGGTTGTTTTCCCGCAGTCGCTCGAGGATCTCTCTGCGTTTCTGGTTGTTCATGCCTTGCGTCCGATCATAGTTCGGTCGCCCGGACGCGAGCCGGGGCAACGTTGCAGTGGGCCACTGTGGCTGCTTGTTTGCGGTCCCGCCAGTCGTTGATGGCGTTCTTGGCGGCGATCAGCAGCCCCAGCCCGATAAAGCCGCCCGGCGGCAAAATCGCCAGCAGCAGGCTGGCATCGGCGTGGAACAGCTCGACGCGCAGGGATTTGGCCCACTCGCCCAGCAGCAGCTCGGCGCCATCAAACAGGGTGCCCATGCCGATGATCTCGCGCATGCCGCCCAGTATCAGCAGCACCAGGGTAAAACCAAGGCCCATCATCAGACCGTCGAGGGCCGCCAGCAGCGGCGGGTTCTTGGAGGCATAGGCCTCGGCGCGGCCTATGATGACGCAGTTGGTGACGATCAGGGCGATAAAGATGCCGAGCGCCTGATAGAGGCCATAGGTGTAGGCGTTCATCAGCAGCTGCACACTGGTCACCAGCGAGGCGATGATCATCACATAGACCGGGATGCGAATATCCTTCGGCACCCAGTTGCGCACCAGCGAGACGGCGAGGTTGGAGCAGACCAGCACCGCCATGGTGGCAAGGCCCAGCCCCAGCGCATTGGTAAAGGTGGAGGAGACGGCGAGGGTCGGGCAGAGCCCCAGCACCTGCACCAGCGAGGGGTTGTTCTTCCACAGCCCCTGACTCATCAGCTCCTTGAGCTCGCCCTTGCGGCTTTCCAGCTCGGCAATCGGGGTTGCGCCCGTTTCAATCTGTTCCATCTGGTTCATGATGGCTCGACTCCGTTAGTTCGCCGCCGGACAAGCCGGGGCGTTGCTGAGCAGTTCGGGTTGCTCCTGCTGCAGTTTAAGCAGGTTTTTCACCGCCTTGACCACGGCTCGCGGGGTGATGGTGGCGCCGGTAAAGGCATCGAACTCGCCGCCATCCTTCTTAACCGCCCACTGGGGCTCGTTGTCATGGGTCAGGAATTTTCCGGCAAAGCTGTTGATCCAGTCAGATTTTTTCAGCTCGATCTTGTCACCGAGGCCAGGGGTCTCGTTGTGAGCGAGCACGCGCACGGCAGTGATGGTGCCCTTGGCATCAAAACCCGCCACGATGCGGATCGCCCCGCTGTAGCCATCCGGCGCAATCGCCTCCAATGCATAGCCGGTCACCACGCCATTCTTGCTGGCGGTATAGAGGGCCTGCGGCTGATCGCTGCCCAGATACTTCCTGCTGGTCACCTGTTTGCAGCTGGCCACCAGATCGTTGTCATAGCTCCCCTCCGGCAGCAATACCGAGAGGGTCTGCTGCTTCTCCAGCTGCTGCTGGTGGGCGATTTTATCCTTGGTCAGCTCGTTGGTCAGTACCACCAGCGCGGTACAGCCCAGCGCGAACATCGCCAGAATAAGGCCGTTCTTGCGCATGCTCTTTAACATGTCCGGGCTCCGTCAGCTGTGATGGTGGAAAAGGGCAGAAACATCATTGGCGACGGGCTCCATACACTTTCGGGCGAGTCAGACTGTCAATAAAGGGTACGCAAAGGTTGGCCAGCAGCACGGCGAAGGCGAACGCATCCGGATAGCCACCAAAGCGGCGAATGATGTAGACCAGCACGCCAATCAGCACGCCATAGACCAGTCGGCCGCGCGGCGTGGTGCAGGCGCTGACCGGATCGGTGGCGATAAAGAAGGCCCCCAGCATGGTTGCGCCGCTAAAGAGATGGAACATGGGCGTGGCGGTCGCATCCGGGCTCACCAGATAGCCGATGGTGGAGGCCGCCAGCAGGGCACCGAGAATCGCGGTGGGAATACGCCAGTTGATCACCTTCTGTTGCAGCAGGAACAGGCCGCCCAGCAGGTAGCCGAGGTTGACCCAGCTCCAGCCGATGCCGCCCCAACCCTCAAACAGCGGGCCGCTCAGGATCTCGCCGGTGGTGAGCCCCTGAGTCAGGCCGGTTTTCAGGGTATCGAGGGGAGTCGCCATGGTGAGACCATCCACCCCCTGCTTGAGCTGGGCCATGCTGTAGCCGTCGAGGCTAAAGCCGGTGAAGATCACCGACGCCGCATCGCCAAAACCGAGGCTGTAGGCGCGCACGCTCTCCGGCGGCAGCCAGCTGGTCATCTGCACCGGGAAGGAGACCAGCAGCAGCACATAGGCGACCATGGCCGGGTTGAACAGGTTCTGACCCAGTCCGCCGTAAAGGTGTTTGGCGACAATGATGGCAAAGGCCGTGCCCACCACCAGCATCCACCACGGCAGCAGCGGCGGCAGGGAGAGACCGATCAGCACGGCGGTGAGCGCCGCACTGCCATCCATCAGGGCAGGCTTGATGGCGCGGCCACGGAGCTTGAGCACCAGCGCCTCGCACAGCAGCGCAGTGACCAACGCCAGCAGGATCTGGATAAAGGAGCCCCAGCCGAAGAACCAGGTCTGGGCCAGCAAGCCCGGCACGCAGGCCAGGATCACCAGCAGCATCAGGGTTCGGGTCTGTTTGCGGTTATGGGCAAACGGCGCAGTCGCAATATTGAACATGAGTCTGTCGATTACCTTGTGGTTGTTCGGTCGGCTGACGGGACATCTTCAGCAGCACTCTCTGCGGCTCTTGCTGCCTCGGCCGCCAGCTTCTTCGCCTTGGCGCGGGCCACCGCGGCTGCAATGGCCGCTTTTTTCGGATCAACCGGGGCATCAGCCGCAGGGGCGCTCGCTTCAGGCGCGACAGTGACGGCAAGTGGTTGCTCACTGCTGGCTGCATCGCTTTGCATCGGCTCGGCCGGTGCGCGCTCACCCTCAGTTCCGACACTCTCTACCTGAGTACCAGCACTTTCTACCTCAGCACTGGTACTTGCGCTCTGCTGGGCCAGCTTTTTGGCTTTGGCACGGGCGATGGCAGCGGCGATAGCGGCCTTCTTGGGATCGACCGCTTCACTTGCTGCCGTATCGCTGTGGCTGGTGGTTACTTCGCTCTTGGCTACCGCCACGTCGCGGGTCTGTGCGCTGGCAGTTGGCTCACTCTGCGCACCCTCAGCACCGGCACTTTCGCCCTGCTGGGCCAGCTTTTTGGCCTTGGCGCGGGCAATGGCAGCAGCGATAGCGGCTTTCTTGGGATCGACCGCTTCGCTGGCCGCAGATGGCACAGTGCTTTGGGTTGCAGCGGATTCGCTGGTGCCAGCATTTGCGGTCAGGTTGCCCTCAGCGCTGTCGCCCTGCTGCGCCAGCTTTTTGGCCTTGGCACGAGCGATGGCAGCAGCAATTGCAGCTTTCTTGGGATCTGCGGGTGCATCGCTTTGGGTGTCAGCGTCGGTTGTTGCGCTGTTGGCTGCGCTTACCGGCTCGCCACTGGCCTCGGCCTTTTTGGCTTTGGCACGGGCAATGGCGGCGGCAATTGCTGCCTTTTTCGGATCAACCTCTGCTTTTTGCTGATCAGCATCTACCGCAGGCGCAGCAACGGCTTCGGCAGCCACAGGCTCGGCGCTATCGCCAGCCTGAGCGGCTTTCTTGGCCTTGGCGCGCGCCAGTGCGGCGGCGATGGCTGCTTTTTTTGGATCGCTGGCGGGGTCAACCGCCTCGGCGGGTTGCGCCGCAGCGGCTGTTTCGCTGTTTGCGCTCTCTGCCAGCTTGGCGGCACGGCGCGCTTCCGCTTCCCGTTTGCGGGCTTCGCGGGCGGCAATCACCACGCTGTTGTCGGGCAAGCCCTCGGCGGTGGCGGCAATGGCAGTGATGGGGGCATCCTGCTTGGCCTTGATACGGGCCAGTGCGGCGGCTACCGGATCTTCCCCGCCTGCGGCCGTCATGGTCTGACGGCGCTGGGCGGCGGCTTCGGCGTGGCGCGCTTCGCGGGCCGCTTTCTCCCGCTCGAAACGGGCCTGCTTGGCCTCGAAACGCTGCTTGGCTCGTTCGGCTTTTTCGGCCTCGGCGCGGGCTTCGCGAATGTCGTCCTTGGCGATCTTGTAGTACTGCACCAGCGGGATCTCGCTCGGGCAGACCCAGGCGCAGGCGCCGCACTCGATGCAGTCCATCAGGTTGAGCTTCTCGGCCTTGTCATACTCCTTGGCCCGGCTGTACCAGTAGAGCTCTTGCGGCAGCAGGGTGGCCGGGCAGGCATCGGCGCAGGCGCTGCAACGGATGCAGGGCTGCTCCGGGCCGGGGGCGGGCAGTTCGGCCTGCGTCGGCGCCAGCAGGCAGTTGGTGGCCTTGACCACAGGCACCATGGCGTGGGGCAGGGTAAAGCCCATCATGGGGCCACCCATGATCACCCGCTGCTCCGCTTCCGGTTGCAGCTCGAAACGCTGCAACAGCCAGCGTACCGGCGTACCCAGGCGCACCCAGGCGTTGCCGGGTTTCTTGAAGCTGTCCCCGGTGAGGGTGACGATCCGCTCGATCAGCGGCTCGCCGTCTATGATGGCGCGCTTGATGGCAAACACGGTGGCGACGTTGAGCACCATGATGCCGATATCGACCGCGCGGCCCCCCTTGGGCACCTGACGGCCGGTGAGCAGTTCGATGGTCTGCTTGGCACCGCCCGAGGGGTACTTGGTCGGCACCGTCTTGACCAGCACATCTTCATCGGTGGCGTGGCGGGTCAGTTGCTCGATCGCCTCGGGCTTGTTGTCTTCTACCCCGATCAGGGTGAGTTTCGGTTTGAGCAGGTGCTTGAGCACCCGGATGCCATCCATGATCTCGTCGGCGTACTGCTGCATCAGCCGATCGTCGGTGGTGATATAGGGTTCGCACTCCAGCCCGTTGACGATCAGGATCTCGGTGAGCTGGCCGCGGCCATCGAGCTTGCTGTGGGTGGGGAACACGGCGCCGCCAAGGCCCGCCACCCCCGCTTGCTGAATGCGTTCGAGCAGCTCGCCCCGCTCCAGATTCCAGTAATCGGCTTTGCCATTGCGCTCGCCCCACTCATCCTCCCCATCCGGGGTGAGAATGACACAGAGATCGCCGAGTCCGGAGGGGTGGGCAACCGTGTGGTTGCCAATCTCGGTGATGGTGCCGGAGGTGGAGGCATGGACAGGGACGACCCGCCCCTTGGCATAACGGGTCAGCGGCTGCCCTTTTTTGACCTTGTCGCCCACCTGCACCAGCAGATCGCCGGCGGGGCCTGCGTGCTGGCGCAGCGGAATGATGAGGCGTGGCGGCAGACCGGCGTCTACTACCGGGCTCTGGCTTGATTGCAGCTTGTTGTCGGCGGGGTGAATGCCACCGTGAAAGTCCCAGAGCGTGCCGGCTTTGATACGTTCGAGTAAGGAATGCATGGTTGCTCCGCTGTTTATTCCACTATCTTGACCGGAATCTTGCCCGGAACATGCACGTTATTGAGATCCCACTTCCAGTTATCGACCGTAGTGGGCACCGGGATCATCTCGATGCAGTCGGTCGGGCAGGGATCGACACAGAGATCGCAACCGGTGCACTCGTTGGCAATCACGGTATGCATCGCCTTGGTGGCGCCGACGATGGCGTCCACCGGGCAGGCCTGAATGCACTTGGTGCAGCCGATGCACTGATCTTCGTGGATAAAGGCGACCTTTTTGACCGGCACGGCGGCCTCGTCACTGCCTCCCAGCGGCTGGGGCTCGACCCCCATCAGATCGGCAATCTTGCGCATGGTGGCCTCGCCACCGGGCACGCACTTGTTGATCTGATCGCCGTTGGCGAGCGCCTCGGCGTAGGGTTTGCAGCCGGGATAGCCGCACTGGCCACACTGGGTCTGGGGCAGCAGGGCATCGAGCTGATCGACGATGGGGTCTGCTTCCACATGAAACTTGACGGCGGCAAAGCCCAGGATAATCCCGAACGCCAGCGCCAGCAGGGTGAGCACCAGAATGGCAAAGAGAATATGGATCATGGTTATATCTTGATAAGGCCGGTAAAGCCCATAAAGGCCAGCGACATCAGACCGGCGGTGATCATGGCAATCGACACCCCGCGAAACGGGGCGGGCACATCGGCGGCGACCAGACGCTCGCGCATGGCGGCAAACAGGATCAACACCAGCGAGAAGCCGGTGGCGGCGCCAAAGCCGTAGATCACGCTCTGGATAAAGTCGTGTCGCTCATTGATGCTGAGCAGCGCCACCCCGAGCACCGCGCAGTTGGTGGTGATGAGGGGCAGGAAGATCCCCAGCAGGCGATAGAGAGTCGGGCTGCTCTTGCGCACTACCATCTCGGTAAACTGCACCACCACGGCGATCACCAGAATAAAGGCGAGGGTGCGCAGATAGGCGATATCCAGCGGCAGCAGGATATAGTGCTCCACCAGATAGGAGCTGGCACTGGCAAGGGTCATCACGAAGGTGGTCGCCAGCCCCATGCCGATGGCGGTTTCCAGCTTGCCGGAGACCCCCATAAAGGGGCAGAGGCCGAGGAATTTCACCAGCACGAAGTTGTTAACCAGCACGGTGCCGATCAATAAAAGCAGGTACTCAGTCATCAATTACCGTCACTGAAAGTCGGGTTATCGGGGTTTGAAGGCGGGCGGTATTATCTGACGTTAGGGCCAGTTAAACAACCGCAAGGCCGCATGGTTATTATGCAACTGGATAATTTAGCCGGGGTTTTGGGCGAGAATCCGGTGGGTTTTACGTCATCTTCCCACCGGGTGAGAAGCCTTACTAACCAACAGCCAGTTTGGCGGCCTCTTTCCACATAAATGGCGGCATCGGAGTAGTGAGACGCCATTTAATGTTCATCGGTTGGCTGCCAGTGTGGGATACGTACTCCACCTCACCAAAGTTCACAAAGCCAAGGGTGCGGCCAAATTCATCTTTGCTCTGCTCACGAACGAACAGAAACAAGCGCTTACCTTCTGCTCTGTGGTTTATGTAACTCAGCCCCTTACCCCGTTCTGGGCGAGCGCTGTTTTGGCTCTGCCAATGAAACAGCGACTCGTTGATGGCGTAGTCGTGATAACGGGTAGTGGGGGAGAAGTGCTGTTCCGTTTTGTTCAAGGTCACGAACAGCAACTCGATATTTTGCTCTGCGATGACATAGACCCCTTCGCGAGCCGTGGGTTGCTGCGCGAAGGTGGTCGCGCCAAAGCCAACCAGCACCTGCTCTCTGGCATAGCGAGCATGCAGTTGCAGCGGATTACCGGGAAGGTTTGGCATGGCGCTTTGTTCGTGTTGCACCCGGTTGAGCAGCATGGGCAACAGATCTGCCAGCTCGGCCCTTAACTCTGGTTGATTGAGTTGTTTCAGGCTGTGCGCCAAGGAGCTAAAGCCTGCATTGGGGCCGCTCTGTTGCCAGAAGTCGTAATGGCACATCAAGGCCATACGTTCATCGTGTTCGGCCGTTAAGGTAAAGGCGTCTGCCACCAAGGTTTGTAAGAAGTTCAAGTAATGGAGCGCATCGCAGCCCAATAGCCGGGTTTTGATGGCCCGGGTGTAGAGGGTCGACAGCTTCTCATCGCTCATTTCAGAAATGGTATGGTTGCGGGCCTGTTTGACCAAGGTGCTCCAATTGCCGCGCTTGTAGATCTCCTCAAGGCTGATGTGAGGGTAGAACTTCAAAAAGTTCGCCAGCGTCAGCGGTAAATCACAATCCAGTGAGAAACGGCGGATCAGGCCCATGAGGCGCGAGGTATTGAGGGTCGCCTTTTTGATATTGCTCAGAATTAACTCTTGGGTTTGTTTTGAGAGTTCGATGCGGCAGCCCAAGGGGGCGTGAGGGAAGCCCTGTTTGATTTCGTGGCTGATCGCCTTGTTGGTTTTGCCCACCAGTGCCCGGAATTTCTGGGCAAAGTCATACTCCGCACGGGCATTGCCAACAAAGTCCAACACGGTGCAGCACTCTTTATCGCTCGCCAGCCGCAGGCCGCGCCCTAATTGCTGTAAGAAGATGGTGAGACTTTCCGTTGGTCGTAAAAACAGTAAGGTATCGACTTCCGGGATATCAACCCCTTCGTTGAAGATGTCCACCACGCAGAGAATATTGATAACCCCAGTGCGCAAATATTGTTGTTTACTATGCCGCTCGTCTCGGTTATCGCTAGTGAGGATGTCAGCCTTGATGCCCTTCAATAAAAATGTCTTGCACATAAAGTCGGCATGTTCACGGCTCACACAAAATGCCAGCGCTTTGATCTTGGTAATATCGGTGACGATCTCATTGAGGCTCTGGACTATCTTCTGTACCCGCTGCTGATTGTGGGTATAAATATTGGTGAGCTCAGTGATGTCATAACGGCCATTTTTCCAAGCCACTTGGCGCAAGTCAGTATCATCATCGATACCAAAATATTGGAACGGACAGAGATGGCGACGATTGATGGCCTCGGGCAAGCGGATCTCTGCTGCGATGACACCACAAAAGTCGGCAAGAATATCACCGCCATCATGGCGCTCTGGCGTTGCGGTTAATCCCAACAGAATGTGAGGTTCAAAGGCGGCGAGCAGACCGCGATAACTGGCTGCCGCAATATGGTGAACCTCATCAATGACGATGTAATCGAAATAATCTGGGCTAAGACGTAAATTAGCCAGCTGGTTATTCAAGGATTGCACCGAGGCAAATAGTTGACGGTAGTGGGTTGGCACGGCGCCGCCGACTAAGAGTTCGCCAAAATTGGATTGCTTGAGCACACCGCGGTACGAGGCCAATGCTTGGCGCAAGATCTCCTCTTTGTGGGCGACAAACAGGAACTTGGCGTCGGGTTTGGTTTTCAGAAAACGCGCAAAATCAAAAGCGGAGATCAGGGTTTTCCCTGTACCGGTGGCCGCAACCACCAAGTTACGGAAGCGCTGGTGTAAAGCGCGCTCCATCGCCAATTGTTCAAGGATCTCCAGTTGATGGGGAAACGGCGTGATATCAAAGAAATAGGCAGGGCTATTTTTGTCCACATCCCCACGGGCCTCTTGCAGTGCATGCTGCAATTTTGTACGGCTTTCCAGCTTGCCATCAAACAGCTCAAAATCATCGGATTCCCAATAGGTTTCAAAGGTACTCAGGGATTTCTCGATAATATGAGGGATCTCTTGCGAGGTGATTTTTAGGTTCCACTCCAAGCCGCTGGTGAGGGCAGAGTGAGAGAGATTGGAGGAACCTATATAGCCGGTATGAAAGCCGGTATTTCGGCAAAAGAGATAGCTCTTGGCATGCAACCGCTCGCGCTGGGTGTTATAGCTGAGTTTGACTTCGGTATTTGGGAGGTTGGCTAAAAATTCAACTGCCTTGGCATCGGTCGCTCCCATATAAGAGGTAGTAATTACTTTTAATTGGCGGCCGCTGCGAGTGAACTCTTCCAGCTCATGACGGAAAATCCGGATACCTGCCCATTTGATAAATGAGACCAGCCAGCAGATGTTATCTGCAGATAATATCTCCCGTTTAATCTCCGACTCCATCGACAAACCCGCATTGCTGCCACAAAACAGTTCGCTCTGAGTGAGACCTGTCAGAGGGAAAATATCCTCGGCATATTGCTTTAAATTGGCGGAGATGGGGTTATCCAACTGGTAAAGCGCGGTCAGAATTTTCCCCTGACTATCGATGAGGTTCTCGCCAATAAAGTCTGGGTCTTGGGTGCGATCCTTTAGCCAAAGCAATAACTGGTTAGCCAGCTCGATCTGCCGTTGCAGCTGATCCTCTCCAGTGACCGAACCCACCGCATATTCCAAAACCCGGCTCAGAAATCTGGATAACCAAACTGCCGCTTCGGCAGGTTCAAGTTGGCGTTCCCCTACGTAAAAGCGCGCGCGGTCGAGTCGAGATGTCAGCAGTTGAGTAATGAGCTGTTCATAAATACCGCATTGTTGCATCGCACTTTAGCCTTGAACGTTGTACATGAGGGTGGCGAGAAGAGTATCATTTTTTCCAACCAAATCAGTAAGCTGTTGTCGCCTGTTACTCGTTTGAAAATCGCCCCGGTTTTCGGTAATAAAGCCCGGCAGTGACAACCACAGGGAGGTGGTGATGGATCCGGTTTCCTATCTTTTTTCGGCTTATCTCAATCTGGTACAGCAGCAGGTTGCGGATATCTATGGCACCGAGGCCAAGACGCTGGTGGTGCAGTATGAGGGGGAGTCAGTCCCGTTCTCTTTTCAGCTGTGGCAGATCCAGCAGCCGAGCGTTTGTCGTCCCTACGAGCAGGATGTGCGGCGTTTTAGCCAGTGCACGGTCAAGGCGTCCGCCCTGTTTCACAAGCTGTGCGATGACTTGACCCGGCAGGATGACAGCAGTTGGCAACTGCCCAAATTTCGCACCATGTACTGCTCGGCGGCCGTCAGTTATCGGCCCCTTATCGCCGAAATAGGGGATGCCAAACAGAGTCCGGCCAAGCTGGCGGAGCGTGCCTGCAATCAGGCGATTCTGGCGGCAATGGACAGTGATGATGAAGCCCTGCTGGCCCAGCGGGATAAAGCGTGCGCAGCGGTGCAGTAACGCGAATTTATTTGACCAGATCATTTGCGCTCGCTTTGCGCGCCACGGCACACATGGGCTCTCCCTTGCCGGGTAAGATGGGGTTGCCCGCTGTGGCGACGACAGTCGGATGTTTGCGGGCATATGTCGGTCACATCAGCCAGATCACCACCAGGAGGTAACCATGATCAGCCATATCGACCATCTGGTATTGACGGTCAGTGATATCGAACGGGCCGTGGAATTTTACAGTTCGGTGCTCAATATGGAGGCCATCACCTTCGGTGCGGGGCGCCGGGCGGTAGGGTTTGGCAACCAGAAGATCAATCTGCAACTGCTGGGGCAGGAGCCGCGCAATCGGGCGCAGGTGGGGTCGGGAGATGTCTGCCTTATCACCCGCTGGCCGCTGGAGCAGGTGATGGCCCAGCTTGCCTGCCACGGGGTGGAGATTGTCGAGGGGCCTGTGACCAAAAGCGGTGCCTGTGGGCCGATAGAATCCATCTACTTCCTCGATCCGGACCAGAACCTGATAGAAGTCAGCATCTATCCCTGAGCCCACCAAGCCATCACTCCCATCGCCATCATCAATAGAAAGGGGCCGTCAATTGACGGCCCCTTTCTTGTATCGCCATCGACCCAGCGCCAGTGGCTCTTTGCCGATACTCCAGAAACACCCTAGAAAGGCGCGCTGCTCTCGTCGCTCTCCTGTAAAAACTGCTCCAGCTCGGCCTGATAGGCCGCATCAGGTTGACCGCTGCTGGCAGGGGTTACGGCTGCAGACCGAGCCACGGGAGGGGCGGTGAGGGTCTCCATCGCCCGCTGCTGCAGATAGGGGTAGAAGGGGTTGGAGGAGGTGCGGGTGAGGGCGCCGGGGTTGACGATCAGCACTCCGCGCTCGCCACGCAGGGCCAGACCGCCGAGATTGATGCCGTATTGCTCCCGCTGCTCCGGGCGTGCCGCCATGCCATAGAGGGGGTCGTCCATCGGGAAGGGGAGCGCCACATGGGAGAGGGAGTAGATCTCCTTGGGATAGTCGATGCCCAGCGGGCGGAGCTGCTCAGGCTGATCGGCGCTGGCCAGCGTTCTGGCCTGCGTTGCGGGGGAGGCGGGGTCGACATTGCCCACCACGGTGAGGCGATAGTGCTGAGGGGCGTTTGGCAGCAAGCGGTGCAGCGCCAGCTCGGAGGCCGAGCTCATCAGCGGGCCAAAGAGGGTGCTGCGGTTGATATCAAACAGCACCAGTTCGCTGCCGTTGGCCGGCAGGTAGTGGTAGAGATCGGCAATGATGGAGCGGGTGCTGACGGTGTAGTCCATCACCGACTGGAAGGTGAGGGCGGGGGGAAACGCCGCCAGCTCGCCACTGGCGGCCAGCTGGCGCACCTGCTGCTGGATGGCGTGAGTCAGGCGATAGGATTGGCGCGCCCCGTTGACCGGAAACGAGTTGTATTTGAACGGGTTGAACTCCGGCATGGTGTCGAGCCAGGCTGCGTTGGCAAAGGCGGGCAGCAGGGCAGGCACGGCCTTGATCCCGGCGAAGCGGGCAAAGCGGGTCACCCCGATCATCGGGGAGATCAGCACCAGCCGATCCGGTTTTGCCAGCGTGCCGCTCGGGTCGGCCAACGCATCGAGCGCATATTTCACCGCCAGCGCGCCGCCGTTGGAAAAGCCCACCAGATGCAGCGGCCGCTTGCCCGGTGCCAGCAATCTGGCCTCCCGCACCGCAAGTCGGGTAGCGGCCAGCCAGGTCTCCCAATCCACATCCACGAGGCCAGCGGGCACGGTGCCGTGGCCGGGGATCCGCAGCCCCAGCGCGATAAAGCCCTGCTCCTGATAGCGTCTGGCCAGATGGCGCAGGCTATAGGGGGAGTCGGTCAGGCCGTGCAGCAGTACCGCCACCCCTTTGATTTCCCCCTCGGGGCGCAGCAGGTAGGAGCGGTTCCAGTTCTGCTGAAAGCGGGCGGGATTGATGGGGGCGTCCTGATAGTAGCGATTGCTGGCCAGTTGCTGCTCCGGCGGTGTTTTGGCGACTACCTTGGTGGCCACCAGCTCGAACAGCTCTGCTTCGCGGGCCAGATAGGCTTGCCAGTCGCTGTTGTCGAGCTCATCGGCGCTGAGTTCGGGGGGCACCACTGTGTGCCACAGTTGCAGCGGCGCTGCCTGCCAGGCGAAGTAGGCGATCACCGCCCACGCGGTCAGCAACAGCAGCAACAGGGTCAGCAGAGCACGGCGAACAAGGCGGCGAGTGTGAGCCAGCATGGTGCAATCCTTGGCGATAGGGGTGGGTCCGCCTCTGGGCGGGCGAGTTTGGTGCAGCACATTGGGCGCAGCCAACCGGCTTAAAGCCTAATTGAAACAAGGTGATATGTATAGTTGATGGCGTTCGGCCGCGCTGGCTGTGGGCGCCGGATCCCGTCGTTGGCATCAGGCTGGCCGTTCGAAGGTTGTATCGCGGGCCATCTGGCGGCCTGAACTTATCCGCAGATGCAAGCTTGGGCGCTGCGACCTTGCAACTATCTGCCCCTGAGAGGGGGCAATTATGCTACTGTAGCGGCGTTTTTTGATGGATAAGCTGGCATTGGCCTTTTTTGAAGATGGAATGGTATGCAGAACTTTGACGTAGTGAATTGGCTGATGCAGCAAACAGCCTCCCCGGCGCAGCCGGAACAGGCGATGGCACAACCGGGCACGGCCCAGAACCTGTGGCAGGTGATCCATGCTGGCTAACGAATCCATGCGCCTGAACAAATACATCAGCGAGAGCGGTATCTGCTCGCGCCGCGAGGCCGACCGCTTTATCGAGCAGGGCCACGTCTTTATCAACGGCAAGCGTGCCGGGATTGGCGATCAGGTGCAGGTTGGCGATCTGGTCAAGGTCAATGGTCAGGTGATCGAGCCGCGCGAGGCGGACAGTCTGGTGCTGATCGCCCTCAACAAGCCGGTGGGCATCGTCAGTACGACAGAGGCGGGCGAGAAAGACAACATTGTCGATTTCGTCAACCACAGCACCCGGGTCTTCCCCATCGGGCGTCTCGACAAGGATTCGCAGGGGCTGATCTTCCTCACCAACCACGGCGATCTGGTCAACAAGATCCTGCGGGCGGGTAACGATCATGAGAAAGAGTATCTGGTGACCGTCGACAAGCCGGTGACCGACGAGTTTGTGCGCGGCATGGCGGCCGGGGTGCCGATCCTCGGTACTGTCACCAAGAAGTGCAAGGTGAAGAAAGAGGCGCCGTTCGTCTTTCGCATCACGCTAGTGCAGGGACTGAACCGCCAGATCCGCCGGATGTGCGAGCACTTCGGTTTTGAAGTGACCAAGCTGGAGCGCATCCGCATCATGAACGTCAGCCTCAAGGGGCTGCCGGTAGGCGAGTGGCGCGATCTCACCGACGACGAGCTGATCGATCTGTTCAAGCTGATTGAGGACTCCTCCTCCGAGGTGAAACCGGCCAAAGGCGACAAGCCCAAGGCGGCCAAGGTTCCTGCGGCGCAAAGCGCCAAGCCGGGGCAGGGCAAGAAGCCGCGCCGCGATGACGATCACGAGATTGGCGGGCGTCCCAATGTGCCGGGCCCGGAAGCCTTCGAGAAGAAGCTGCCGGTGGGCAAGGGGGGCGCGGGCAAAGGTGCAGCCAACAAGGGCGGTGTTGGCAAGGGCAGTGCAGGCAAAGGGGCACCCAAGGGTGGCAAACCGGCCGCTGGCAAGCCGCGCACCGCTAACACAGGACGGCAGAAGAAGGGGCGCTGAGTTGCTCCCCTGAGCGGTGTCAGCCTCGTCTTGTCACCCCCAGCACTGTTATCCCCAACACACCGGCCTCAGGCCGGTGTGTTGTTTTGGGCAGCAGAGCTGGTTGGGAGGGGCGCCGAGATGGTCGGCTCGCTGGCGGTCGGTAACCGCATAACGCGGGGATAGTGGCGCGGGTCGAGGCGCAGCACCAGCAGGCTCATCAGCAGCAATCCTCCCAGTTGCCACAGCCAGGCGGCCGCAAAGTCGCCCACATAGTGATAGAGCCGCGCCGCCACCCAGGGGCCGGTGGCGGCCAGCATAAAGCCGAATCCCTGCATCAGGGCGCTCAGGGTGCCCGCGCGGCGCGGGTCTGGCAGGTGATCGAGCGCAATCACCATGATGAGCGAAAAACTGCCGCCAAGACCGGCGCCGCACAGCATGCACCAGAGAATGGGGGCGCTGGCTGGCGCCAGCCAGAGGCCGCCGAATCCCGCCAGTTGCATGGCGATGGCAAGCCCCATCCACGGCCGCCGATCCAGACTGCGCGCCGCCAGCAGCGGCAGGCCGAGGCCGCTGGCGGTCTGCGCCAGTGCCAGCCAGGCGACCAGTTCGCCCGCCTGTGCGGCGCTCCACCCTTGCGCCATATAGGCGGGGGCCAGCCAGGCCACTACGATGCCGTAGCCGCTGTTGATGATGCCAAAGCAGACGATCAGCAACCAACTGCGGGGCAAGGCAATCAGCCGCTGTTCGCCGTGGGGAATGGCGACCGCGGCGGCCCGTGGCAGACGCACTTTCCACCCTAGCCAGACGAGGGCCAGCAGCAGCGGCAGGCTCCAGAGCGCCAGTGCCCGCGACCAGTCGAGGCTCGCCGCCAGCCTTGGGGTGAGGCTGGCCCCCAGTGCTCCGCCCCCCATCATGCAGGCGGAGAAGATCCCCATCACCAGCGGTACCTTGTGGGCGAAGGCCTGCTTGATCAGCGCCGGTAGCACTCCCTGCACCAGTGCCGACCCCAATCCACAAAGCGCAGCACTGGCGATCAGCAAGCTGCCGCTTTGGGCATCGAAGCGGATGGCGCTGCCAATGCCGAGCAGCAGCAGGGCCGCCCCCAATAGTTGGCACGCACTGGCGCGCCGACGCAGGCTGGGGGTGAGCAGCACACCAATCCCGATGAGCCACAGCGGCAGCAGGGTGAGCCAGGCCAGGGTATCCATCCCGAGCGACAGGGCGCGGCCAATCTCGCCGCTCAGCGGGCCGATGGCGGTAAGAAAGGGGCGCAGGTTAAGGCCAGTCAGGATCACCAGCACCAGCAGGGCAGTCTGGCCTGCGGGTTGATCCGTATTTCGTTGATTCATCGGGTGCAGTTTCCGGTTCTGGGAGAGACAGGGGGCACTCGGGACGCGGAGTCATCGAGGCTGAACATGGCTGATCACCGTCTAAAGGAGGCAAAAGCGTCAGCCTAGCGGGCTCGAAAGTCATTTGGAAATTAAATGATAGAATGGGCTTCAGTGGTTTTGTAAATGGAGTGCCCCATGCTGGATCCCCTGTTACTGCGCAGTTTTGTCGCCATTATCGACACCGGCAGCTTTACCCGCGCCGGTGAACGGGTCCATCTGACCCAATCCACCATCAGCCAGCAGATCCGCCGCCTTGAGCAGCAGCTTGGCTGTCCGCTGCTGGACCGCTCCGGTCGGCAGGTGGTGGCAACGGCGGAGGGAGAAAAATTGCTGGGTCTGGCCCGCCGCATTCTGGCGCTGCTGGCACAGGCCGAGGAGCAGGTGAGCGAGGGGAGCATATCGCTCAGCCTCGGGGTGCCGGAGGATTTCGCCGCAGGCGCCATTACCCCGGTGCTGGCCGCCTTTGCCCGCGACTACCCCGAGGTGCGGCTGGAGGTGCAAAGTGGCCTGAGTCACGAGATCTGGCAGCGCTTCGCGGCGGGGGAGCTGGATCTGGCGCTGGTCAAACAGGTGCGCGGACAGGGCTCGCCGCTCGCCAGCTGGCGTGAGCCGCTGGTGTGGGTCGATAGTCGCGACTGGCCAGCGAAGGGGCGTGATCCGCTGCCGCTGGTCGCCTTCCCGAGCGAAGGGCTCTATCGCCAGCAGATGACCGAGGCGCTCGATGGTCTGGGTCGGCGCTGGCGGATCGCCTATGTCAGCGCCAGCCTTGCCAGTTTGCAGGGGGCGGTGAGCGCGGGGATCGGGGTGAGCTTGCTGCCCAAACGGCTGATGCCCGCCGATCAGCTGGCCCTGACCCAGTGGCCCAAGGTGGCGCCGGTGGAGCTGGCGCTCCATGCGGCAAAGGATGGGGGCGAACCGCTTAGCCACTTGAGTTCGGCCCTGATCGCCCTCTGTGACGAGGTGATGGGGCCGCAGTAACTTGTGGTATGGGGAAAACTGAAGTCGGAAAGATAAACGGGGGGATCAGTGATCCTTCCCCTCCGCCAGCTTGCGCTCGTAGTCATTTTTGACGATGGCCAGCGCCGCCAGCACCAGCTCGGGGGCCAGCTGGTTGGTTTCCAGCAGTTCAATCAGATCCACCGCGAGTTTCACCTCGGGCGGGGCAGTTTCCAGTGACATGGGCAGGGTTCCGGTTGCGGGAAGAGGGGGGATTATACAGGGGCGCCGCCGTTGGCCGAAAGCGCCCGCTCTGTCGGGCTGTGAGGCATGAAGGTCACAGGTGCTGGCGCATCTCTTTGTCGATCTCCTCGCGCAGGGCGATGAGCTTTTTGGCGTACTGCTGCAACTGCAGATCGCTCTCGCTCAGTGGCTGCCACTGGGGCACCGGGGTCGGTTTGCCCTGCTCATCCATCGCCACGAAGATGATGATGCAGTGGGTGGTCTTGTGGCGCTCGGTCTCGGTGGGGTGGCGGCTGTAGACATCCACCGCCAGATGCATGCTGGTGGTGCCGGTGTGGATCACCTGGGCGTGAACCTCTACCAGCTGGCCAATCTGGATGGGGCGCAAAAAGCGGATCCCCCCCACATAGACGGTCACCGCATAGCCGCCGCACCAGCCAGCGGCGCAGGCATAGCCCGCCTGATCGATCCACTTCATCACCATGCCGCCGTGTACCTTGCCGCCGAAATTGACGTCGGAGGGTTCGGCCAGAAATTGCAGGGTCAGTTCGCGATTTGGCACAGTTACATCCTTATTGCCTGAAGGGTTTCCCTGAGCTTTGCCCCATCGGCCTGCCCGGTCAAGGGTTCATCCCCGATTCAGGGGGGCGGGGTCACTATCTGGCTCTATCGACGGGAACATAGCCGCAGGAGTGACACCATGAAACAGATGCTGGAACAGTTGCTGGGGGCTGGCAAAGGCTGGCTCAACGAAGGCGGAGACAAGCGCAAGGGGCAGATGCAGGGAGCGCTGGCCGGTGGCGCGCTCGGTCTGCTGCTGGGCAATAAAAAAGTGCGCAAATATGGCGGCAAGGCCGCTGCCGTGGGCGGCGCGGCGGCCCTTGGCGGGCTGGCCTACAAGCTCTATCAGGATTGGCAGGCCCAGCAGGCGGCACCCGCCCAGCCTACCCATCCCGTCAGTACCCTGGAAGGCAATGCGCTGGATGCCCGCGCGGCACTCTTGGTGCGTGCCATGGTGGCGGCAGCCCGGGCCGATGGCCATATCGACGGCGCCGAGCGCCAGAAAATTCAGGAGTACCTGACCGAACAGGGTCAGAGCGATGTGGCCCGCTGGATTGACGCCGAGCTGGCCCGTCCCCTCGATCCCCATGCGCTGGCGCGGGAAGTGACCGACATGGAGCTGGCCACCGAGGTCTATCTCGCCTCCCTGCTCGCCATCGAGGTGGATCACTTTATGGAGCGAGGCTATCTCGACGAACTGGCGCGCGCCCTCAAGCTCGATGACAACCTCAAGGGGAGCATCGAGCGGCAGGTGGCCCAGCTTAACGCCCCCGCTTGATATCCCTCATCGTCATGGATTGCCGATAACGCCCCGCTCAAGGGGCGTTGTTGTTTCTGCTGCCCGCCAAAAGATACGGATGAGCCTATTTGGATTGTGGGGCACAGCCCCTAAGATGGCGCAGGACCATCACCATTTTTGCAAGGAGCAACCGTTGGATATACGCAAGGCAAGCGAACTGGATATCGACGCCATTGTCGAGCTGAACCGGCAGATTGGAGAGATCCACCATCAGCACTATCCCGAAGTGTTCTGCCCCCCTTCGCCAGAGGAGCGGGAGTTTTTGCTGAGCGCCATCGGCGTGGAAGGGCGTCTGTTCTGCGTTGCCGAGCAGGATGGCATGGTGGTGGGCTTTTTGACGGCGCGGATCGATATCAATGAGAGCGTGCCATTTCTCACCCGTGCGCCGATTTGCCGGATCGGCTCCGTGGTGGTGGATGAGCAGCGCCGCTCTCGCGGGATTGGCAAGGCGCTGATCGCCCATTGCGATGAGTGGGCCAAGGCCCGTGATGCTCAGCAAATCCGGCTGGAGGTGATGGCCTTCAACGAGCGCGCCCAAGCCCTCTACGAGGCGCTGGGCTTCAAGGTGCAGTCGCAGATCATGGCCAGATAACCAGTTTCTGATGGCGAGCCAAGGCGCGTCACTCCCCAACTACACAGGCCCGCTACGGGCCTTTGTTCGTTTCGTCAGCGGCTCTTTGCCACGTTACTTTTCACCGAGTTGTGCGGCAATCAGTGCGGCCAGCCGGGTGAGGGCCTGCTCCAGCTGTTCGCTCCAGGGATGGGAGCTGTTGAGGCGCAGGCAGTGGTTGTGTTGCCCCTGACTGGAGAAGAGCGCGCCGGGGGCTACTGAAAAACCGCTGCCCAGAGCCTTGGCGTGCAGGGCGCGGCTGTCGAAATGGGCAGGCAGCTCTAGCCAGAGGAAGTAGCCGCCATCGGGGGAGGAGATCCGCACCTCGTCCGGAAGCAAGCGCTGCAGGGCCGCCCGCATCTGCTGCTGGCGCTGGGCTAGGGTGTGGCGCAGGCGGCGAAAGTGGGCATCGACCCCGCCCTGGCGCAGCATCTCGGCCAGCGCTAGCTGGCTCGGTACATTGGTGGAGAGGGTGGACATCAGTTGCAGCCGCTGCACCCGCTCGGCATGGGGTCCCGCCACCACCCAGCCGACCCGAAAGCCCGGCGCCAGACACTTGGAAAATGAGCTGCAGAGCAGGCTGTCGCCACGCTGATCCCAGTGCTTGATGGGTTTGGGGCGCTCGCGGCCGAAGTAGACCTCGGCATAGACGTCATCCTCCACCAGCGGCACCCCATGGCTGTTGAGCAGCGCCATCAGCCGCGCTTTGTGGCTATCCGGCATGGTGTGGCCCAGCGGGTGCTGAACATTGCCCATCAACCAGCAGGCCTTGACCGGAATGCGGGTGAGGGCGTCTTCCAATAGCGCCAGATCGATGCCCACCCCCGGAATGACCGGGATCTCCACCGCCTTGAGTTTCAGCCGCTCGATGGCCTGCAGGGCGCCATAGAAGGTGGGGGACTCCACCACCACCCAGTCACCGGGCTCGGTCAGCACCTGCAGACTGAGGGAGAGTGCCTCCATGGCGCCTGTGGTGATGATGATCTCCTGCGGATTGACCGCCACCCCGTCGCTGGCGTAACGCTGGGCGATGGCGCGGCGCAGCGCTTCGTTGCCGGGGGGCAGGTCGGCCACCGTGCTGAAGGGATCTAGCTTGCGCATGCAGCTGGCCAGCGCACGCCCGAGCTGGGGATGGGGGAACAGGGTCGGGTCTGCTACCGACATGCCAAGGGGCACCAGATCCCGCGATTTGCTCGCCTGCAACACCTCGAACACCAGATCGTTGATATCCACCGAGCCGCTGTAGTGGGTCTGGCTCGGGGTGTGCTGCACGACCTGTGGTGAGGCGGCTTTGACGTAGTAGCCGGACTGGGGGCGGGCGAGGATCCGCCCCTGACTTTCGAGCAGTTGATAGGCCTGCAACACCGTCATGGGGCTGAGCCCGTGGGTCTTGCAGCTCTGTCGAATGGAGGGGATGCGCTCCCCCGGTTGCCAGATGCCATCGTCAATCTGGCTTTGCAGGCGGTCGGCCAACTGCTGGTAAAGGGACATGATTTGGATCAACTGTTATAGGTGTAATTCAATATAACTGCATCTGTTATAGGTGTCATGCTCCGTGATGTACTTGTCACGCACGAAACGTGCAAGGCAAATACAACAAAAGAGAGTGACGCATGATCAATCCGGATGACGTGGTCAGCCTGTCTCGCCTGCAATTTGGCGCCACGGCCCTGTTCCACTTCCTGTTTGTGCCCCTCACGCTGGGGCTGTCCTGGATCCTGGTGATCGCCGAGTCGGCTTATGTGATGACCGGCAAGGTGATCTATCAGGACATCACCCGCTTCTGGGGCAAACTGTTTGGCATCAACTTCGTCATGGGGGTCACCACGGGGATCACCATGGAGTTTCAGTTCGGCACCAACTGGGCTTACTACTCCCACTATGTGGGGGACATCTTCGGTACCCCGCTGGCCATCGAGGGGCTGATGGCCTTCTTTCTCGAATCGACCCTGGTGGGGCTCTTCTTCTTCGGTTGGGACAAGCTCTCCCGCGGCAAGCACCTGCTGGTGACCATGCTGGTGGCGCTCGGCTCCAATCTCTCGGCGCTCTGGATCCTGATCGGTAACGGCTGGATGCAAAACCCGGTGGGGGCCGAGTTCAACCTGTTGACCCAGCGGATGGAGCTGGTGGATATCGCCGCCGTGCTGTTTAACCCGGTGGCTCAGGTGAAGTTCGTTCACACCGTTGCGGCGGGCTATGTGGCCGCCTCCATGTTCGTGATGGGGGTGAGCAGCTGGTATCTGCTGCGCAAGACGGAAGTGCAGTTTGCCCTGCGCTCATTCGCTATTGCCTCCGGCTTTGGGCTGGCAGCCATTCTCTCGGTCATTGTGCTCGGGGATGAGTCGGGCTATCGCACCGGCGAGGTGCAGAAGGTCAAGCTCGCCGCCATCGAGGCGGAGTGGGAGACCGAGCCAGCGCCAGCTTCCTTTACCCTGTTCGGCTTCCCGGATCAGACTGCCGAGACCACCCACGCCGCCATCAAGATCCCGTATCTGATGGGGATCATCGCCACCCGCTCCATCGACGAGGCGGTGACCGGCCTCAAGGATATCAAGGTGCAGAACGAGGAGCGCATTCGCAGCGGCATGGTGGCGGCCGAGGCTCTCGAGCAGTCCGGCAGGGTGATGACAGCCCAGCCAACCGTGCCCGCTTCGAGCAGCACGGCAAGGATCTTGGCTACGGCATGCTGCTGACCCCCTATGCCAGCAATATCGCCAAGGCCGGTGAGGCGGAGATCGCCAAAGCGGTCGATGACTCCATCCCGCCGGTGGCACCGCTCTTCTGGGGCTTTCGGGTGATGGTGGGGCTTGGTGTCACCATGCTGGGGCTGATGGTGATGAGCTTTGTTCAGCTCTGCCGCAACCGGCTGCAAGACTCGCCACGGCTGCTCAAGACCCTGCTCTGGAGCATTCCGCTGCCCTGGATTGCCATCGAGGCGGGCTGGCTGGTGGCCGAGCTTGGCCGTCAACCCTGGACCATCAGCGACGTGCTGCCGGTCTCGGCCTCGGTCTCTTTGCTTCAGCCGGGCCAACTCTGGTTCAGCCTCATCGCCATCTGTTCCATCTACACCCTGTTGCTGGTGGTGGAGCTGTTCCTGTTGCGCCATGTGATCCGCAAGGGGCCCGCCATTCTCCATACCGGCCGCTACAGCGGTGAACAACCCGAACTTGCGAGGATCGCCTGATGGATTACGCAACCCTGAAACTCATCTGGTGGGCGCTGGTGCTCTTCATGATGGTCGGTTTTATCGTGATGGATGGCTTCGATCTCGGCATCGCCATGCTGCTGCCGGTGGTGTCGAAAGATGACGACGACCGCCGTCTGGTGATCAACAGCGTGGGACCGGTGTGGGAGGGCAATCAGGTGTGGCTGATTGCCGGCGCCGGTGCCCTTTTCGCCGCCTGGCCGCTGGTTTATGCCGCCGCCTTCTCGGGGCTTTACATCCCCATGGTGGTGCTGCTGCTCGGGCTATTTTTGCGTCCGGTCGGCTTTGACTATCGCAGCAAGCTGGCCGATCCGCTGTGGCGCCGCTGGTGGGATCGGGCGCTGGTGGCCGGCGGCCTGATACCGGCGCTCATCCTCGGTGCGGCTATCGGTCTGGTGATGGAGGGGCTGCCGTTTCGCTTCGATACGGCGCTGCGTCTGCACTACGGCGCGTTCGACTTCCACTGGGGCTGGCTGCTCTCGGTGCTGGCCACCGCCATCACCCTGTTGCTACTGCACGGCGCCGGTTTTCTGCAAGCCAAGGTGACTGGCACCCCTGCGCTGCGCGCACGGGGGATCGCCATCCTGCTGGCCCCGCTGGTGAGCCTCTGCTACCTGCTGGCCGGCTGGCATCTGGTGGATCTGCAAGGGTTTCAGCTGACCGGTGTCGGCACACAACCCTTTGACCCGAATGCTGCCATCAGCCCGCTGATGAAGGGGGTGATCCCCCACGCCGGAGGCTGGCTGCGCAACTATTTTGACTATCCGCTGCTGTGGCTGGTGCCGATCATCGGGGCGCTGGCGCCGCTGGTGAGCGGGATTGCCTCCTGGCTGGAGCGGGGCCGGATTGCGCTGCTGGCCAGCGCCATCGCCTGCGCCGCCATGCTCTGCTCGGTGGCCATCGCCCTGTTCCCCTTCGTGCTGCCTTCATCCCTCGATGCGGTCAGCAGCCTGACCCTGTGGGACAGCACCTCCAGCTACAAGACCCTGGCCATCATGTTCGGCCTCGTGCTGGTGCTGATGCCGGTCAACCTGGGCTACACCGGCTGGGTCTATCGGGTGGTGCGCGGCAAGCTCGACCGTGCCCGCATCAAGCGCGACAGCCATCAACTCTACTGACCTCAAGGGATCTGCTATGTGGTACTTCACCTGGATTTTGGGCCTCGGATTCGCCCTGCTGCTGGGCCTGTGCAACCTGCTCTGGCTGGAAGCGCGCTGGCAGGCGGACGAACGGGACGGCAACTGACGGCGGGGTTCGCGCCCCGCCACGGCCGGTGGTTGGCGTTCACACGTCGCCATCGGCCCCTCTCTCCCCCTCTTTAAACGACACAAACGACACACTTTCAACCGACAACCAACCGACAGGTAATTGTGATGAAACAGAGATTGAAAGCGGTGGCGCTGGCCATCGGGTGCGCGCTCACCGTCGCCCCGGCCTGTGCCGAACCGGTACAACTGACGCCACTGGATAAAACCTTCACCCTGCAGGTGCTCGGCAGTGGCGGCCCCATCTCCGACGACCTTCGCGCCTCCTCCAGCGAGGTGATCTGGTGGAAGGGGAAATCCCGCATCCTGATCGATGCCGGTGGCGGCGTCTACCTGCGCTTCGGCCAGGCGGGGGCCAAGCTCGAAGAGGTCGATTTTATCGGCATCACCCACTTTCACACCGATCATGTGACCGACCTGCCCGCCCTGCTCAAGGGGGCCTACTTCTTCGAGCGCAGCGATCCGCTGGATCTGGCGGGGCCACAAGCCGGCTCGGTCTTCCCCAGCATGAGCGGCTATTTTGATGCCCTCTTCAACAAAGACAAGGGCGCTTATGCCTACCTGAGCGGTTTCAAGGATGGCACTGATGGCATCTTCCCCATCACCTTGCACGATGTGCCCTACCAGAGCCCGCAGCCTCACACCGTCTATCAGCAGGATGGGCTGACCATCACCGCGCTCGGCATCCCTCACGGTGACGTGCCCTGTCTGGCCTATCGCATCGAGAGCGCCGAGGGGACCATCGTTATCTCGGCGGATCAGAACGGCAGCAACCCGGCCTTTGTGCCGTTTGCCAAGGGGGCCGACATTCTGGTGATGCCGCTCGCCATCCACGAAGGGGCCGACCCTGTCTCCGCCTCGCTTCACGCCAAGCCGTCGGTGGTGGCCAAGATTGCCGCCGAGGTGAACCCCAAGCTGCTGGTGCTCAACCACTGGATGGGGGTTGGCCTCAATCACAAGAAAGAGGCGATGGCCATCGTCAAACAGCAGTTCCACGGCCAGATCGTGGCCGCCCGCGATCTCTCCAGCTACCCCGTTTCATCCGTCAAGGAGTCCGCCCATGAGTAACTCAAGCAGCAACAAAACCACCGGCAAACTGACCCTCTCCATCGCCATGACCAGCCTGATTGCCCTGACCCCGGGGCTGGCGCTGGCGGCCACCCCGAGCGATGCCCCAGTCAAGGCCGCCCCCAGCGAACAGCACGGTGGCAAGTGTGCGGCGGGCAAGTGCGGCACCGAGAAGCGCTTTGAAAAGCAAGCCCTCGACAGTGATCCGCAGGGTCGACTGGTGCGCGCTCGCGATGGCAAGTGTGGCGTGGCGGGCGAGGGGATTGATGGCGACAGCTCCAGCAAGGGCAGCAAGATGACGGAGGGGGTATGCGGCCAATAAGCTCCCGCAGTCGGGGGATCGGGCTGCGCCAGGAGCATCTGGATGCGCTCTGCGCCGGCCCCGTCCACCCCGGCATCGACTTTCTCGAGCTGGCGCCGGAGAACTGGATGGCCATCGGCGGCGCCAAGCGGGCGCAGCTGCATCAGCTTGCCGAGCGTTACCCGCTGGTGGCCCACGGCCTCAGCCTCTCTCTCGGCGATTGCCAGCCCCTCAATCGCACTTTGCTCAGCCAGATCCGCACCTTTCTGGACGAGTTCGGAATAGAGATCTATAGCGAGCACCTGAGCTTTTCCCGCGACGGGCAGGGTTATCTCTACGAGCTCTTACCGGTGCCGCGCCAGTGGGAGAACATCCCCTATCTGGCAGAGCGGATCGCGCAGGTGCAGGAGGCGCTGGCCCGCCCGCTGGTGCTGGAAAATATCTCCTACTACCACGGCTATGACCACGAGATGCCGGAGGAGGATTTTCTCGCCGAGCTGGTGGCGCGCAGCGGCTGCGAGCTGCTGCTCGATATCAACAACGTCTTTGTGAACAGCCGCAACCACGGTTACTGCCCCAAGCGGATGATCGCCGGGCTGCCGGGCAATGCGATCCGTTACTTCCATATCGCTGGTCATCTGGAAGAGGCGGATGGCACCTTGCTGGATACCCATGGTCGTCCGGTCTGTGAGGAGGTGGTGGCGCTGGCCCGTTATACGGTGCAGACCCATGGCCTGCGCCCCCTGCTGCTGGAGCGGGATCACCATCTGCCACCGTTGGCAGAGCTGGAGGCCGAGCTGGCGCGGGTGCACGGCGCCTGTTGCGAGGCGATCGACCGTCAGGTGTGGGAGGTGCGCTATGGATAGACGGTTATCACTGATCACTGCGCCCAAAACGGCGCCGCAGCGGATGCAGCAGCAGACCGCCTGGCTGGCGAGCCGGGTGCGGCTGCCGCAGGATGGCATCGCCAGCCACTATGCCCGCAGCGTGCGCGCTAATGTGGAGTCGGTACTGGAGAGCGCTTTTCCGCTCACCCACGCTCACTGGGCACCGGTGGATAGGTGGCAGCTGGTGGAAGGCTTTGTCATCGCGCACGGCGCCGAGGCCCCCGAGTTTCACCATATCGCCACCGAGTTTGTCCGCTATGTGCAACATCGCCACGGCGAGTGCACCCTCAACTGGCCAAGGCAGCGGCTGGCGCTGTTGGAGTACGAGTGGGCCTGCCTCTGTGTCGAGATTGACCAAGGGGTGGTGCCGCAAGTGTTGCCGGGGGAGGAGGTAACGGCGGAGAGTCCGCTTGGGCTCAATCCTACCCTGCAACTGCTTGAGCTCCCCTTTGCTATTCGTCGCAGCGGCGTGGTGCCGACCCGGCAGGGCAACCACTTCTATGGCCTGTTTCGCAGCCCGGATCATCAGGTGGTGACCCAGCTGTTGCGCGAATGGGACGTGGCACTGATCCAGTTGCTGCAACAGCAGCCGGGGATCACCCAAGCCGCGTTCCAGCAACAGGTGCAACAGGTTCGCAGCGATTTTGATCTGACCGAGTGGGTACGCCATTTTCACCGGCTGGGTCTGTTGATCCTGCCCGTCGGCGAGCGCCAGTCCGGCCCCCCCTTGCCCCCATTTAGCAAACACCAAGGAGAATTCCCATGAACAACACTCTGATCCAGTGGTACGAGCGGGCGGTGGCCCAGTGCAAGCGGCTCGATTTTCTGGCCCTGCTGGCCATTCGTCTCTATCTCATTCCGGTCATCTATGTGGGGGCCCACTCCAAGGTGGTGGGCTTTGCCGGCACGGTCGCCTGGTTTGGTGCGCCAGTCTCGGAAGGGGGGCTCAACCTGCCGTTCCCGACCCTGCTCGCTTTTCTGGCGGCGGGCACCGAGGTGCTGGGCTGCATCTGCATCGCCCTTGGCCTCTTTACCCGCATCATGGCCATTCCTACCATCTTCCTGATGAGCGTGGCGAGCGCCATGGTGCACTGGAAGCACGGCTGGGATGCCATCGCTACCGGCAGCATGGAGGCCACTGTGCGCCTCAACGGCTTTATCGAGTGGCTGGCCGCCAACTTCCCCGGTCGTTACAACTACATCACCGAGCTCGGGGATCCCGTGATGCTCAACAACGGGATGGAGTTTGCCGCCACCTACTTCGTGATGCTGCTGGTGCTGCTGGTTTACGGCGGGGGCCGCTACGTCAGCCTCGACTACTGGCTCAAACGTGCCGTGACCGGCAAAGCAGGCGTGCAACAGGCGGCATAAGACCCGCCAACGGATAACAAAAACCATAACGACAGAGCGTGAAAAACAGCGAGCGGCCGGGGGCCGCTCGCTGTTTTTGTGCTGTGTGGGGGGGAGTGTCAGCTGCGTCAGCCGTTACTGGTAGCGGCCGACCGCGATGGGGGACTCCTGCTCAATCTGGCCAAGGCGCTCGGCCCACTGGGCGAGCCAGGTTTCCCGCTCTTCTTGCGAGACCCGCACTGGGGCATAACAGATATGGGGGCGCAGCACATCGAAGCCGACAAATTGCAGGATCCCGCGCTGGATGGGGCGCAGCACCCCGTCGATATCGCCGTTGAAGCCGTCGGGCAGATAGGTCTCGGCAGGGCCACCGGTGGTCAGGCTCAGCAGGGCCCGCTTGCCGCGAAATTTGCCGCTCTCGTAGATATGGCCCTGACCATAGACCCGCCCCATGGCAAAGACTCTATCCACCCACCCCTTGAGGATGGCAGGCAGGCCAAACCACCAGAGCGGAAACTGGAAGATCAGCAGATCGGCCGCCTCCAGCTTTTGCATCTCCTGCTCCAGCTGCGGGGCAAAGTTGCCCTGCTCGGTGGCAGCCAGCTCTTCGAGTTGCAGCTTGAGAAAATCGGGATCGCTGGTGGCGGTGAAGTTGCGTCGATCCGAGACGGGATCAAAGCCCATGGCATAGAGATCGCTGGTCATCACTGTGTGGCCCGCCTGCTCCAGCGCCCTGATGGCGTGGCAGAAGAGGGCACCGTTGAAGCTTTTGGGTTCGGGATGGGCATAGACGATAAGCACCTTCATAACAGACTCCGTGGCAAATGATGCTAGGGGCAGGCTTGGTTACTGAAACAGTTGCTGAAATGGTTGCCGGTTTGGCGCTGTGTCACAGCATAGAAGCCTGCCGCGCCGATTGCAGCAGGCGCCACGCCCTTGCGTGACGCCTGCTGGCGCAACTTATGCCTGACAGGCGGCGAGCCGGAGGGCTTCGCGGCGCTCGCTGACATGGGTCAACCCGTAGGCCAGCAGCACGATAAGGGCGCCGATCCGGGGTGTGTGCATCAGGCCGAGGTGTTCCACCACAAAACCACCGACCACAGATCCCAGCGCGATGCCGACGTTGAAGGCGGCAATATTGAGGCCCGATGCCACATCCACCGCCTTGGGGGTGTGCAGCTCGGCCTGCTTGACCACCAGTACCTGCAGACCCGGCACGTTGCCGAAGGCAAAGGCGCCCCACACCAGCACGGTCAGTACCGCCAGAACCGGATGGGGTGCGGTGAAGGTGAGGGCCAGCAGCACCAGCGCCAGACCGGCAAACAGCAGCCTCAGCGCCGGCAGGGGGCCCATCTTGTCGGCCAGCTTGCCGCCCCAGATATTGCCGACGGCGACCGATACCCCGTAGACCAGCAGGATCAGGCTCACCGCACCGGCGCTAAAGCCGCTCACCTGCTGCAGGATGGGGGCGAGGAAGGTGAAAGCGGTGAAGGCGCCGCCATAACCGAGGGCGGTTTTGGCGTAGACCAGCAGCAGCGGCTTCTTGGTCAGTACCGAGAGTTGCTCGCGGATGGTCGAGGCTGCTCCCTTGGGCAGGTTGCCCGGGATCAGCAGCAGGCTACCCACCATGGCGACGAGGCCGAGCAGGCTCACCACCAGAAAGGTTTCACGCCAGCCAAAGACCTGACCAATCCAGGTGCCGAGCGGTACGCCGGTCACCAGCGCCACGGTGAGGCCGCTGAACATGATGGCGATGGCGCTTGCCGCCTTCTCTTTGGCCACAAGACCCGTGGCGATGGTGCTGCCCACCGAGAAGAAGACCCCGTGCGCCAATCCGGTGAGGATGCGGGCCACGATCAGGCTCTCGTAACCGGGGGCCTGCCAGGCCAGCAGGTTGCCGGCGGTAAAGAGCGCCATCAGCCCTACCAGCAGCCACTTGCGCGGCACCTTGCCGGTGAGCACCGTGAGCACGGGGGCGCCGATGGCCACCCCAAGGGCATAGAGGCTGACCAACAGGCCCGCCGAGGGGAGCGAGACATTGAGCTGCTCGGCAATGGTGGGGATAAGCCCCACAATCACAAATTCGGTGGTGCCGATCGCAAAGGCACTCAGGGTAAGGGCAAATAACGCCAGTGGCATAACAACTCCTTGGTTAGGGACTCCCGACGGGAGAATGGCGCCAGTATGCCGATGGGTTTTGTTGGCAAAAATGACGGTTACATCAAATTACTTTTGCCAAATAAGCAGCAATAACGCTGAGTGGGAGGGGATTGTGGTGCCCGCGGCGTGAGCGCAACGCAGTGATCTGCCTCGCAGAACGGGATGAACGCTGCTCCTTTTCTGAGCTTGCTTAAGCTCCAGTACAAGCTGGCCGCCATAGGATTTTCCCTGTGAAACCCGTGTGTGTTGAACCCATGCGCGCCGGTATTGTGATGGCCGTGCGCTTTCATCTACAGGCAATAGACAGGCAATACCCAGCTGACAGGTAACATGATGACATTGAATCGACTCTCCTCTCTTTTGCTGCTGTGCGGCGCCTTTGCGGTACAGGCTGGCCAGAGCGATCCCCTCTCTGCCTGGAATGACACGGCGGCCAAGCAGGCGATTACCCGCTGGGTGACCAATGCCACCGATCAGCAGCAGGCCACTTTTATTCCGCCAGAGAAGCGCCATGTGGTGTTTGACAATGACGGCACCCTCTGGCCTGAAGCGCCCATGACCTATCAGCTGCAGTTTGCGATGGACGAGATCAAGCGCCTGGCGCCGGAACACCCGGAGTGGAAGGCTGACCCCATCGTCGCGGCAGTGCTGAACAACGACCTCAAAGCCGTGGCCAAATCGGGGGAGAAGGGGCTCGCCAAGTTGGTGGGACTGACCCACAGCGGCATGACCACCACCGAGTTTACCGAGCGGGTTAGCCGTTGGGTCAACAGCAGCAAGGATCCCCGTTTTGGCTGCCACTACGATCAGCTCGGGTATCTGCCGATGAAGCAGCTGCTGGGGTACCTGCGGGATAATGGCTTCCAGACCTGGATTGTCTCCGGCGGCGTCGATTTTATGCGGGTGATGTCCGAGCAGATGTATGGTATCCCGCCCCAGCAGGTGATTGGCTTCTTTACCCTCGGCGAGTTTGCCCTGACCGGGGAGGGCAGCGAGATCCGCAAGACCATGAACGGCGCTTATTTCGATGACAGCAAGGCGAAACCGGCCGCCATTCACCTCTTTATGGGGCAGCGTCCGGTCGGCGCTTTTGGTAACAGCGATGGCGACGTGCCCATGCTGCAATACACCTCGACCAACCCGGATTACCACACTTTTGGTCTGTTGGTGCACCACACCGATGCCACGCGCGAATACGCCTACGACAGCCATCCGCCTGCCAGCGGCAAGCTGATCGATGGGCTGGCACAGGCAAAAGCGCGGGGCTGGGTGGTGGTCGATATGAAATCAGACTGGAAGCAAGTGTTCGATCCCGCCCTTTGCCAGAACGCGCCCTGATTGCGGGGCTGTATCTGGCATCAATGTGGCGACTGGACGTTCAGCAAGCGCTGCAAAGCGTGAGGCAAGAAAAGAGACAGGGAGAGCATGATGCTCTCCCTGTTTAAGTTGGCTTGCTGGCGAGCCAGCCTTTCTTTCGCGTTAGTCTCACGCCTTTCGCGTCAGTCCCATGCAGGGGCAAAGTCGGGATTGGCGCAGCGCTCGCCCCGATCCAGCGTGGCGATGGCGGCCATCTCCTCGCAGCTCAAAGTGATATCGAGAGCGGCCAGATTGGCGGCCTGATTCTCCCGCTTGGTGGAGCTCGGGATCACTGCCATGTCCTGCGCCAGCAGCCAGGCAAGCGACACCTGCGCTGCCGATACCCCGTGGCGTTTGCCAATCTCCATCAGCAGCGGCTCGCTCAGCACCTTGCCATAGGCGAGCGGCATATAGGCGGTGACGGCGATACCCTGGGCCTTGCAGAACTCGACCACCTTGCGGTTTTGCAGCAAGGGATGAACCTCGATCTGCTGGTGGGCGATGGCCCCCGGCCCCAAAATCTCGATAGCTTGCTTGAGCTGGGCCACAGTGAAGTTGGAGACCCCGATCTCCCGGGTCAGGCCCCGGGCCTTGGCCTCGGCCAACTGCTCCAGATAGACTGCCATCGGCACCTCATCCTTGGGGGAGGGCCAGTGGATCAGCGCCAGATCCAGATAGTCGGTGCCCAGTTTTTCGAGGCTCACCTCAAGGCTCGGGATCAGCTTGCCCGGGCCAAACTCGCTGGTCCACACCTTGGTGGTCAGGTAGATCTCGTGGCGGGCAACAGTGCTGCGGGTCAGCACGGCGCCGACTTCGGCTTCATTGTCATAGATCTGGGCGGTATCGATATGGCGATAGCCCAGCTCCAGACCGTTGGTCAGGGTGGCAAGCAGCGGCTCGCCCTTCAGGCGGAAGGTGCCCAGACCCATGGGTGGCATATTGATCATCTTGTTCCTCAATGGGGTGGTGGTTGGCCCTTGATGGGCTGAACAGAAACAGGCTCTAGGGCCAGTCAGGCGCCCAGTGGCTGATAGCGGCGAATGGTGCTGCTGGCAAACCAGGGCTCGGCCTTGGCGACAAACTCGGTAAAGTGGGGTTGGCCCTGATGGGCGGTGAGGGCCGCTTCGCTCTCCCACACCTCGTAGAGCATCCAGCTGTTTGGATTGTCCAAGTCCTGATGCAGCTGATAGCGCTGGCAGCCCGCCTCTTGCAAGGTGGCCGCAATCAGCGGCTCAAGGGCGGCGCGAAACTGGGCGGCGAATTCGGGTTTGGCTTCAAGCTGGGCAATCACAATCACGGGTGATGACATCTGAACCTCCTTGGCAAAAACGAAGGGTCAGTATGCCTGCCGTGACTTGCTGGAAACAGGGCGCTGGTTGCAAAACAGTATTGAGGGGAGAGCAGCAATCCTGTAGCCAGAAATACATGGCGCAAGTGCCATGGTGGCATGGCATCAAAGAGAAAAGGGGCGGACGTACCGCCCTGTTTCATCAGGCGTGGGAATGTTCTGACCAGACTGCAAACTCATTGCCGCTGGGCTCAACGAAGTGGAAACGGCAGCCACCGGGGAAGTCGAATAGTGGGCGACTGATTGTGCCACCGTGTTGGATCACCTTGGCTTGGGTTGCTTCAATATCAGCGCTGTAGAACACCAGCAAGGCGCCGCCCTGAGCTGTTTGATTGCACTGCTCTGCCCGATAGAATCCGCCATCCAGCCCCTCATCGGCAAAGGCGCAGTAGTCGGGGCCGTAATCGACAAACTGCCAGCCAAATACAGCCTGAAAGAAGGTCTTGGTGGCCGCAAGGTCCCGCGCTGCAAACTCCACATAGTTCAGTTTTTCATGGGCTTTCATTCAGTTCGTCTCCCTCATCATCAGCATCGCTGGGCTTAGCAAGTTGTTCCCACGGGGTCAGTTTAAGTTGCTTATGCCGTAACCTGAGGACACTGGCCATAATGAGGCCGATAAATCCCGCAAAAAATGCGGTTTGACGTAGAGCAAATAGCAGATCCATTCCCATGGTTGCCAGCTGAAAAGCCACAACAGTATGCTCCAGATCAGTCCAAGGCCGATGCCAAATACCAGAAAGTTGGTAAGCCAGCTCTCGTAATGTGGCGGTTTGACAGACCAACCCAGTTGGCGCAACAACCAGAACAAGGGGGGATTGTAGTTGGCATGCCATACCCCTTTGTTAGCCAGCTCCTGATGGGCGGCGGCCAGCTGTGCTTCAAATGTCATGGTATTAATCCTTGTGAAACGGGTGGTGCCATACGGTGCTTTTCTGGCTGCATTGTACTGACAAATCGCGGGTATGATGTGGGCTCGCGGTCACGTTCTTTCTCTGTAGAAAAAAAGAACTGGCCTCATCGCACGCTTGCCAATCCACAGCGGCTGCGCCTATAAAGGCCCATTACTCTTGTCCGGATAACAGCAATGAAGACCCATTCTGATGAACTGACCCTGTTTGTGGCGGTGGTGGAGGCGGGCAGTTTTCGCCAAGCGGCGGAGAACCTCGGCATGGACAACTCGGTGGTGAGTCGCGGCATCAAGCGGCTGGAGGAGAAGCTCTCAACCGTTTTGCTCAATCGCACCACCCGCCGGGTCAGCCTGACCGAGGAGGGGAGCTGGTTCTATCAGCGGGCGGTGAAGATCCTGACCGAGATGAGCGAGGCGGAGGGGCATCTGCTGATGCGCCGGGAACAACCCGAAGGGGTGTTGAGAGTCGATGCCGCTACCCCCTTTATTCTGCATCGGCTGGTGCCAATTATCGGCGAGTTTCGACTTCGCTATCCTGCCATCGAGCTGCAACTGCACAGCTCGGAGGGCTTTATCAATCTGATGGAGCGGCGGGTGGACATGGCCATCCGCATCGGCGAGCTGACCGACTCCTCCCTGCGCGCGCTGCCCCTTGGCCGTTCGCGGTTGCGGCTGCTGGCCTCTCCTGCTTACTTGAGCGAGCGCGGCACCCCGCGCCAACCGGCAGATCTGCTGAGCGGTCACGAGCTGCTTGGATTTTTGCATCCCGATCACCTCAACCACTGGCCGCTGCTCAGTGCCGAGCAGGGGGATCGCTTTGCCATCACCCCCAGCCTGCGTGCCAGCAGCGGTGAAACCTTGCGTCAGCTGGCGCTGGCGGGGCAGGGGATTGTCTGTCTGTCGGATTTTATGACCGGGCCGGATCGGGAGAGCGGCGCGCTGGTGGAGGTGCTGGCGCGCAGCAACAGTGGCGCCTCGCGCCCCATCAATGCGGTCTTCTACTCCGATGCCCAGCGGGATATCCGGCTACGGGTCTGGCTCGACTTTCTTAAAGAGCAGCTTGGCAGCCATACCCTTTAGTGCAGGTTGGTTTGTGCGGTTTGTTTCAACGGTTCGTCGCTGCGGTTTGCTTGGCGAAGAACAAGCCGCGCCTTCGTTGCGGCCAATCAGCATTAGCCAGCCGGCAGATAAACAGACGGCCGACTTGAGGGTCGGCCGCCGGTTCGGGAAGGTGTGTGAGGTGAAGCGCAGTTACCGTGGCAGTTTGCCCCATACCCGGCTGAGCAGGGCGCCGCCGATCACCGGCGGAATGGCCAGCAGCAGGGTCCACTGCCAGGAGAGGCCGCCGACGGTGGCGGCCAGTACGATGCAGGTGAGCACCACCAGTTGGGCCACCATCATCAGGAAGGTGCCTTCGCGGGGGGTCAGTGTCTCTTTTTGAGTGGCGACGTGGGCTACGGGCGCTTGAGTGGTGGTCGGTTTCATGGCGATATCCCTCTGTTGAGTCTGATATCACTAAGCAATGGCCATTCCACATTTTTTAATGTTAATTATCAATTGGTTGCGAGTCTTGTCGTCATTCCCGTTTCGAGAGCGCAGGCAAAATGATTTGCAAAATGAAAACGCCACCCTGCGGTGGCGTCTTGGTTATTGAGAGGGAGAGGGAGAGGGAGAGGGGGAAGCGCCGGGCCTAGCCAATCCGGTATTGGCGGATCTGCTCGTCGATGGCCTTGGCCAGTTCGAACAGTTCGCGGCTGGCGGCATTGCTCTCCTGTGCGTGTTCCCGCTGGTGTTCGGCCACCATGGCCAGCTCGTCGAGCGCCGTTCTGGCTTGCCCCATCTGTTGATTCTGCGCCTGCGCCAGCGCGCTGATCTCGTTGATCTCGAGGGCGGTCTGGTTGATCTGGCTGGTGGCATCAACCAGCACCTCTCTGGCCTGATTCATCCGGTTGTATCCCTCTTCGCTCAGGTTGCGGGAGTCTGCCATCGAGCTGCTGGCCTGCCGGGTTCCCTCCTGCAGGCGCAAGATAAGATCCTGCACATCCTTGGTGGCGGTCTGGGTACGCACCGCCAGTTGGCGTACCTCGTCGGCCACCACCGCAAAGCCCCGTCCCATATCCCCCGCCCGGGCCGCTTCGATGGCCGCATTGAGGGCCAGCAGGTTGGTCTGGTTTGAGACATCGCGGATGAGGTTCATGATCTGGGTGATGTTGTTGCTGTCTTTCACCACCTCATCGAGCAGGGCCGAGGAGCTGCCGATGCTGCTGCGCAAGGTGTCGAGTTGCGCGGCGCTCTGGGTCACATCCTGCTCGATGCTGAGCATATGGTTGGCGATGCGTTGGGTTACGTCGTTGACCCCTTCAGAGCGGCTGGCGATCTGCTCGGCGTTGTCGCCGATGGTGGTGACCACAGTGGTCAGCTCCTGAATGCTCTGGGCCTGCTGGCACGCTTCTCCTGCCAGTGCCTGGGCCTGCTGCATGGATTGGGACGACTGCGCTGAGAGGGCGCTGCCTGACTGCTGGAAGCGGGAGAAGCTCTGGTTCAGGCTCTGGATCAGCTGATTGAAACTCTGGGCCATCATGCCCAGCTCCGACTCATCAGAGAAGTCGAGGCGGGTCGCCAGATCCCGATCGGCGGTGATGTGGTGCATGCCATCGGCTGCCTGACGAATCGGGCGACTGATGGAGTGAGCCAGCCAGGCGGAGGCCAGCATGGCGATCCCGCCGATGGCGAGCGATACCATGATGATGAGCTGGCGGGATTCCTGCAGTCCCTCTTCCAGCTCGGCGCTGTTGATCTCGCCAATCAGCAGCCGGTTGAGGGTGGGAATGTAACGTACCGCGATGAGGTAGGTTTGCCCCTCCAGCGTTAGCGCCTCTACGGCCACCTGTTCCCGGGCATTGGGAATAAGCCGCTTGACGGTATCGAGGAAGGATTGCTGGTGGTGGGCGGCCCCCTCCACCTCCTGCTCGGGGTGGATCTCGATATTGCCCTCCATGTCCGCCAGATAGACCTGACCGCTCTTGCCGATCCGGTAGCCGCTGATGAGTTTGCTCAGGGCGCTCATGTCGATGGAGGTGCCTGCCACCGCCAGGGTCTTGCCCTCGTGGGTGACGGCGGTGTTGATATAGAGGGAGGCTCGCTTGTCAAAATCCGAGATGTCGAGGTTCAGCTCATAGGGTTTGCTGCGTTTGAGAAAGCCGAAAAACCATCCATCTTTCGGGTCTGATTCGCTCAGCGATTTCTGGGCGGTGGGGCCGCCGCTGAAGTTGATCAGGGTGTTGCTCTGGCGGGGTGCGATAAAGACGTTGCCGCCGATCCGCTGTTGCAGATCCTGAAAGTAACGCTCCATGGCGGGCCACTCTTGCTCTGGCATGCCAGCGGTCAGCCAGTCGATGACAAAACGGTTGCTGGCCAACGCCTGCGCCTCGGTGAGGTGCTGGATAAGCTGCGCTGTCAGCTGGTTGGCAATGCGATCCACGCTGCTTGGCAGCTCGTAGCGTTCGACCCGCTGTTGGGCCTGACTGTGGGATATCTGCTCGAGGATCAAGGTGATGCAGCTGATGGCGATGGCCATCAGTATCGCCACGCCTGCGAGGATCCGGGTGCGGATCCCGAGCCCTGACCAGAGTGAGTGCAGTGTAAAACGGTGTATCGCCCTCTCCATATCGCTCTCCTCATAAATAAGGTCGCATATGCGACCCAGATGATGATTATAGATAGAGAACTCAATTGTGTTGTGATGGATGGTGACAACAGAGGGCGGCAGAAAAACAGGAGGGAGCAATGAGCGGGGAAGAGGGCAGAAAGCGGCAAGGGAAAGCATAAAAAAGAGAGGCCGACATTGCGGTCGGCCTCTTGGGTTTTTATCTCAACGGAATGTCGGGTGCCCGATCAATCCTCTTCAGCCCAACGGCGTGAACGCTCAACCGCTTTTTGCCAGCCGCTGTAACGTTTGGCGCGATCGTCTCTGTCCATCTGCGGGATGAACTCGCGGTCCACGCTGAACTTGTCTTCCAGCTCGTCCGAGCTCTTCCAGAAGCCGACTGCCAGACCAGCCAGGAAGGCGGCGCCCATGGCGGTAGTCTCGATGCGGGTCGGACGTACCACCGGGGTGTGCATCATGTCAGCCTGGAACTGCATCAGGAAGTCGTTGGCTACGGCGCCGCCGTCTACCTTGAGGGCTGCCAGCTTGATGCCGGAGTCCTGCTGCATCGCATCCAGCACATCGCGGCTCTGATAGGCGATGGATTCCAGCGCAGCGCGGATGATGTGGTTGCGGTTGGCACCACGGGTCAGACCGACCATGGTGCCGCGAGCATACGGATCCCAGTAGGGCGCGCCCAGACCAACGAAGGCCGGTACCAGATAGACGCCGTTGGTATCGCCCACCTTGGAGGCGAAGTAGTCGGTATCGCGGGCATCGTGAATGATCTTCAGCTCGTCACGCAACCACTGGATGGTGGCGCCGCCCATAAACACTGCACCTTCCAGCGCGTAGTTCACTTCCCCTTTCGGGCCGATGGCAACGGTAGTCAGCAGGCCGTTGCTGGAGCGAACCGGCTCGGTGCCGGTGTTCATCAGCATGAAGCAGCCGGTGCCGTAGGTGTTCTTGGCCATCCCTTTTTCAAAGCAGAGCTGGCCGAACAGGGCAGACTGCTGGTCACCGGCAATACCGGCGATGGGGATGCGGGAGCCGCCGCCACGGGTGGTGTAGCCGTACACTTCGGAAGAGGGTTTCACTTCCGGCAGCATGGACATGGGGATGCCCAGCTCGTCCAGCATTTTCTCGTCCCACTTCAGCTCGCGGATGTTGTAGAGCATGGTACGGGAGGCGTTGGTCGGGTCGGTGACGTGTACTTCGCCATTGGTCATCTTCCAGACCAGCCAGGTGTCGATGGTGCCGAACAGCAGCTCGCCGTTCATTGCTTTCTCGCGGGCACCTTCCACGTTGTCGAGGATCCACTTCACCTTGGTACCGGAGAAGTAGGCATCCAGCACCAGACCTGTGTTCTCGCGAACGTACTCTTCCAGACCGCGTGCTTTCAGCTCTTCACAGATGGCTGCGGTGCGGCGGCACTGCCAGACGATGGCGTTGTAGATGGGCTTGCCGGTGGCCTTTTCCCAGACAACGGTGGTTTCACGCTGGTTGGTGATACCGATGGCGGCTATCTCTTCGCTGCGCAGGCCGGTCTTGGCCAGCACTTCGGTAAAGACGGAGGATTGGGTCGCCCAGATCTCCATCGGGTCGTGCTCTACCCAGCCCGCTTTCGGGTAGTGCTGGGTGAACTCGCGCTGGGAGGTACCGACAATGTTGGCATCCTGATCAAACACGATGGCGCGGGAAGAGGTGGTTCCCTGGTCCAGAGCGACGACATATTTCTTTTCAGCAGACATGATGTTCTCCACGTTTCTATTTTCCACGTTTTTATACGTTGGAGGGGGCCGCTCTTATGCGGCAGCCTCTTCTTTGGCGGTTTGGGTCGCTTGCTCGGTGGTGACGACACGGTTGCCCGGGACGCAGGGAGCCAGCACTTTGACATACAGAGCGGTACCAATCTGGGCGCCAACGATGGGGCCAAGGATCGGAACCCAGAAGTAGGGGTTGTCACGACCACCGGTTAGGGCAACATCACCCCAGCCAGCAAAGAACGCGAACAGTTTCGGACCAAAGTCACGGGCCGGGTTCATGGCAAAACCGGTTAACGGGCCAAGGGAGGCACCGATCACCGCGATCAGGATACCGATCAGCAGAGCGGCTGCGAAACCTTTAGGAGCGCCGTTGTTGTTGTCACCCAGCGCCATGATGCCCAGCATCAGGACGGCGGTGATCACCAGCTCGACGGCAAAAGCTTGCATATTGGTCAGCAGGGCATTGGGGTAGGTGGAGAAGATCCCGGCGGTGCCGAGGCTCTCGACGCTGCCGCGCACCACGTTATGGGTCACTTCCCACTGGGTGAAAAGGTTACCATAAAGGAAGTAGACAAGGGCCGCGAAGCAGAAGGCACCGGCTATCTGGGCGATGATGTAGGGTACCACCTTGCGCTTGTCGAAACCGCAGAAGGTCATCAGCGCCAGGGTTACAGCCGGGTTCAGGTGAGCACCTGAAATGCCGCCGGTCACATAGATGGCGATGGCCACACCCAGACCCCAGGTAATGGAGATTTCCCACTGCCCGAAGTTGGCGCCTGCCAGCACCAGTGCCGCCACACATCCGACGCCGAAAAATATCAGCAGGCCGGTTCCGATAAACTCGGCGATGCACTCGCCAAGCAGGGTATTGGGTCTTTGTATGCTCATACTTTTGTTCCTTATATCCACCCGTAGAGGTTTGATGTTCCGTTTTATCTTTTTGTGTCTATCCGTTGCTGCCGAAAACGTTTCCTTGTTGTTTTTGCGTCTTGCGCAAACGTTATGCTCGTTTGCGCTCGTTATCGGTCGTGACAGAAAATAACCCTTCCCAATAATTTCACCATCCCCCCTCCATAGGAAATGTGGACAAGATCCCACTCATTGCTAAGAAAATGTGACGTAAAGCATCTTGATTACCGCCAGTTACCACTTAGGGGGTAGCTTGCAACCCTTGCCACACAAGGGCTGACGCTTGCTGAGTGATTTCTCATTTGGAGCTTTTATTTGTAATAAAACTGCAATATTTGAGCATGCATCACAGATTAAATGAGCGCATATGAGCACAATAGGCTCGCTTACGAATTAGTGGACTCACATGATTCGTTGGAATGGTCAGGGCATCCTCAACCGCCCATAACAACAATAAGGAAGCAGAACATGCTTAGTCTCTTCAGGCCTGCGGCGCACATCGACAGGCTCCCGGCTGACAAGGTCGATCCCTTCTACAAACGCATGCGTTGGCAGGTGTTTTTCGGGATCTTCTTCGGTTACGCCGGCTACTATCTGGTACGGAAAAACTTCAGTCTGGCGATGCCCTATCTGATCGAGCAGGGCTTCTCCCGTGGTGATCTCGGTTTCGCGCTCTCCGGGGTCTCCATCGCTTACGGTTTGTCCAAGTTCCTGATGGGGAACGTCTCCGACCGTTCCAACGCCCGTTACTTCCTCTCCGCCGGTCTGCTGCTCTCGGCTGCCATCATGTTCATGATGGGTACCATGCACTGGGCCACCTCCAGCATTGCCATCATGTTTGTGCTGTTGTTCCTGAACGGTTGGGCACAGGGTATGGGCTGGCCGCCCTGCGGTCGCACCATGGTGCACTGGTGGTCACAGAAAGAGCGCGGCGAAGTGGTTGCGGTCTGGAACGTGGCACACAACGTGGGTGGCGGCATGATTGGCCCGCTGTTTATCCTCGGGATGGGCTGGTTCAACGACTGGCGCAGCGCTTTCTATGTGCCTGCGGCAGCGGCGGCCGCCATCGCGGTGATCGCCTTCTTCGTGATGCGTGATACCCCGCAATCGGTCGGTCTGCCTCCCATCGAGGAGTACAAGAACGACTATCCGAAGGATTACAACGAGAGCCACGAGCAGGAGTTTTCCGCCAAGGAGATCTTCGTCAAGTACGTGCTGCACAACAAACTGCTGTGGTACATCGCGATCGCCAACGCTTTCGTTTACCTCATTCGTTACGGTGTGCTGGACTGGGCGCCAACCTACCTGAAAGAGGCCAAGCACTTCACCGTCGACAACTCCTCCTGGGCTTACTTCCTCTACGAGTGGGCCGGTATTCCGGGCACCCTGCTGTGTGGCTGGATCTCTGACAAGATGTTCCAGGGCCGCCGTGCACCGGCCGGTATCCTGTTCATGGTGCTGGTGACCCTGGCTGTGCTGGTTTACTGGTTCAACCCGGCCGGCAACCCGACCATCGACATGATGGCGCTGGTGGCTATCGGCTTCCTGATCTACGGCCCTGTCATGCTGATCGGTCTCTATGCTCTTGAGCTGGCACCGAAGAAAGCAGCCGGTACTGCGGCAGGTTTCACCGGTCTGTTCGGTTATCTGGGCGGCGCCGTGGCAGCCAACGCCATGTTGGGCTACACCGTTGACCACTTCGGTTGGGATGGCGGCTTCATGGTGCTGACCGTCTCCTGCGTGCTCTCCATCATTCTGCTGGCGATGACCCTCAAGCACGAGAACATTGCCGTTGCGGCCAAGAAAGCGGCTGCCCATAAGGCATAAAACGTGATCCTCAGCTTATTGATCCCAAAGGGGATCAGGTAAACTGCCAAAAGGCCCCGCATCTGCCGGGGCCTTTTTTTGTCTCATCATCGGAGTGCAAGCGTGAAGCAAACCCAACGACATCTGGAGATCCTGGACGTCCTGACGCGGCAGGGATTTGTCTCGACCGACGATCTGGTGACCCACTTTGACGTCAGCCCCCAGACCATTCGCCGGGATCTGAACGATCTCGCCGAACAGAACAAGATCCGGCGCCATCATGGCGGTGCCTCCCTGCATTCGAGTACCGTCAATACCGCCTACAGCGCCCGTAAAGTGATGCAACTCAAGGAGAAAGAGCGCATCGCCCGCGAGGTTGCGGCCAATATTCCCGACGGCTCATCGCTCTTTATCGACATAGGTACCACCACCGAGGCGATCGCCCGCGCCCTGCTCGATCACCGCGAGCTGCGCATCGTCACCAACAACCTCAACGTGGCCAGCATTTTGACGGCCAAGGATGACTTCACCGTCATCATTGCCGGCGGCGAGATCCGCAACCGCGATGGCGGCATCGTGGGGGAGGCGACCCGCGACTTCATCGGTCAGTTTCGCATGGACTATGGCGTTATCGGGATTTCGGGGATCGACAACGACGGCTCCCTGCTCGATTTCGACTATCACGAGGTGAAGATCGCCCAGGCCATCATCGCCCACTCCCGTCAGGTCTTTCTGGCCGCCGACCACACCAAGTTCGGTCGCAATGCCATGGTCAATCTGGGCAATCTCAGCCAGATCCACGCCCTCTTTACCGATCAGGAGCCACCGGAAAAGCTGGCGCGATTGATGGCGCAACACCAGATCGCCTGCCACATCTGCTGACGGCGAAACACGCCAAGGCTGTGCCGGTCGCCCGTCAGGGCGGCCTCCTTTCTCTTTCTCTCCCCCATCCCTGCACCCATCTCACCCCTTTATAGGTATTGCCAAAACCACTATTCAATCTGGTTTTTTTGGCTATCAACCCGCCGATGTTGGCCCGACGCCATTTGCTCCGCTGACCTGTCCCCTTTGCCACCTCTGGCGGGCTGTGGCGATCACACTTTCATCATAAAATGTTCGTTTGTTGTATTTTCATGTTCTAAAATGAGCGAAATCAAACATTGCTGTTATGGCAATCATAAAAATGAAAGTAGGTGAACATGAGCGAACATTATGATCTGGTCGTCGTCGGTGGCGGCATCAACGGGGTCGGCATCGCAGCCGATGCGGCAGGACGGGGCCTGAAGGTTGCCCTGTTTGAGGCGCAAGATCTCGCCTCTGCCACCTCGTCCAACTCCAGCAAGCTGATCCACGGCGGTTTGCGCTATCTCGAGCATTACGAATTCCGGCTGGTGAAAGAGGCATTGGCGGAGCGGGAGGTGCTGCTCGGTATGGCGCCTCACATCGCCCGTCCCATGCGTTTTCGCCTGCCGCACCGCCCGCACCTGCGTCCGGCCTGGATGATCCGCGCCGGTCTGTTCCTCTATGACAATCTGGCCAAGCGCGACAAGCTAAAGGGGAGCTGTGGCGTGCGCTTCCTGCCGCAAGATGGCTTGAGCGCGGGGATCAACAAGGGGTTTGAATATTCCGATGCTTGGGTCGACGACGCCCGGTTGGTGGTGCTCAACGCCATGATGGCCCGTGACAAGGGGGCCGACGTGCAGACCCGCACCCGCTGCATCAAGGCGGTGCGCGGTTCCAAACACTGGACGCTCACTTTGGAGCGGGAAGGGGGCGAGCAGTTCACCGTCACCTGTCGTGGTCTGGTCAATGCGGCGGGCCCCTGGGTCAAGACCTTCTACGACGAGAGCCTGCACGAGAAATCCCCCCGCGGCATTCGCCTTATTAAAGGCAGCCACATGATAGTGCCGCGCATCCATGAGCGCGAAGAGGCCTATATCCTGCAAAACGAAGACAACCGCATCGTCTTCGTCATCCCTTATCAGCAGGACTACTCACTCATCGGCACCACCGATGTGGAGCACCACGGCAGCCCGCGGGAAGCGAAGATCAGCGAGGCCGAAATTACCTACCTGTGCAAGGTGGTCAACGCCCACTTCACTCGCCAGATTGCGCCGAAAGATGTGATCTGGACTTACGCCGGGGTGCGCCCGCTCTGTGATGACGAGTCAGACTCGCCGCAGGCGGTGACCCGCGACTACACCCTCGAGCTCTCTGGCGAATCGGATGGTGCGCCGCTCTTGTCGGTGTTTGGCGGCAAGCTCACTACCTATCGCAAGCTGGCGCAGGCTGCCTGCAACAAGCTCAAGCCCTGGTTCAGCCAGATGGGGGATGACTGGACTGCGACCAGCCGGCTGCCAGGTGGCGAGTTTGACTGCTCGGTGCGCGAGCTGGCCCGCGCCTTTGCGCTGGAGTTTGACTGGCTCGATGATCGCAGCGCCCTGCGCATTGCCGAAGCTTATGGCGCCCATGCCCGTCTCTGGCTGAAAGAGGATCGCGGCATTCACTTCGGTGGTGGCCTGTACGAGTCGGAAGTGCGCTATCTCATCGAACGGGAGTGGGCCTGTTCACTGGACGATATCCTCTGGCGCCGCAGCAAGCTGGGGCTGCGCTTGAACGAGTCAGAGCAGCAGATGCTGCAGATCTGGCTCGACCAATACCATCAGGCTCTGCGCAAGGCGAGCTGATGAGTGACGGTGGGCAGTGCGCTGCTGCCCACCGCTTTCCACCGTAAATATGAAACAAACCTCTGATAGAACAATTACCTACACACAATAATAAAAGAGCATCACATATGAAAAAACTCGCCGTTTCCCTCATCGCCTTGAGCCTTGGGGCATCCCTCTCATTACCCGTGTTGGCTGCCGATGAAGGCAAGGTGGTGATCGCCCACCGTGGCGCTTCCGGCTACCTGCCCGAGCATACCCTGGAGTCCAAGGCGCTGGCCTATGGCATGGGGGCCGACTATCTGGAACAGGATCTGGTGATGACCAAGGATGACCAGCTGGTGGTGATGCACGATCACTTCCTCGATGGCATCACCGATGTGGCGGCGCGCTTCCCCGGCCGTGCCCGTCCGGACGGCCGTTATTATGTGGTGGATTTCACCCTGGACGAGGTGCGCTCCCTGCGCATGACCGAGCCGTTCCAGCTGGTGGATGGCAAGCAGGTGCCGGTCTATCCTGCCCGCTTCCCGCTCTGGAAGTCAGACTTCAAGATCCACACCTTCCAGGAGGAGATCGAGATGATCCAGGGGCTCAACAAGAGCACCGGTAAGAACATCGGCATCTACCCGGAGATCAAGGCGCCCTGGCTGTTCCGTCACGAAGGCAAGGATATCTCCAAAGCAGTGCTGAAGGTGCTCAAGGAGTACGGCTACACCGGGAAGGATGACAAGGTCTATCTGCAGTGCTTCGATGCCGATGAACTCAAGCGCATCAACAGCGAACTGATGCCCGCCATGGGTATGGATCTGAAACTGGTGCAGCTGATGGCCGAGACCGACTGGAACGAGACCATGGTCTACGACGCCAAGGGCAAGGCTACCCCCTACAACTATGACTGGATGTTCAAGCCGGGGGCGATGAAAACCATCGCCAGCTATGCCGAAGGGATTGGCCCGTGGAAACCGATGATCGTCACCGAGCCGGGCACTTTGGGCAAGCCGGTCTTCACCGGCATGGTAAAAGAAGCCCACGCGGCGGGCCTGAAAGTTCACCCCTATACCTTCCGTCAGGATGAGGGGCAGATCCCGGCCTATGCCAAGGACTTCACCGATCTCCTTAATATTTTCCTCTATCAGGCCGATGTGGATGGGGTGTTCAGCGACTTCCCCGACAAGGCGGTGGCCGTCATCAAGGCCCATCAAGAGGCGGCCAAATAGCACTCTGGCGCCATTTGAATGCAAAGCGAGGCTAATTGGCCTCGCTTTTTGTTTCAGGTTCCCGTAACGGGAGTGTGCGCCCTGTCAGAAAATAGCCAGATCACGTCATGGTGTGCCGGATCTGCATCATTTTACGCAGTTTTTACGTAGCAGATCGCTGGCATGAAATCGGCAGAGCGGTTAGTCTAGCGGCGTTGAACCAACCCCATGAGGTACAGATGAAAACCGTATTGCGTTTTAGCCTGCTGGGCGCCTTGTTGCTGGGTGGCCATGCCTTCGCCGCCGAGCCGAAAAAATTTGATATCAGCATGTTCCCAGCCGCTGACGTGAATCAGGAACGTGTGGTGATCCGCCTGCCTGAAGTCGAGAAAGAAGCCGACATGATGGTCGAGCTGCAGGTCGGCAAAAAGATGATGGTTGATTGCAACGTACCGCGTTTTGCAGGCAACCTGGAACAGCACAGCGTCAAAGGCTGGGGCTACAACTACCTGAAACTGGGCAAGGTTTCCGACCCCATCAGCACCCTGATGATGTGCCCGGATAACCAGCAGAAAGAGACCTTCGTCCAGATCTACGGTCAGGGCTTCTTCGTGAACTACAACTCAAAACTGCCGTTCGTGATCTACGTGCCGCAGGAGTATGAAGTGCGCTACCGTCTGTGGCGTGCAGACAACCTGGCCCAACCGGCCATGATTGAGTAAGCATGTTTGAACCAAAGGTTCAGCTGGTTCACCTGATGTGACAAATAAAGCGCCGTATGGCGCTTTATTTTTGCCTGCACAGTCCAAAAAGTGACGTGCAAATTGGCTGCACGTTTACATAAGTTTATTATTTATCAACGTTTTTTGTGTGTTATGCCACAAAATCAGCGTCAGCGATGGGGCAAAGTGACTTCGATAAAAGATATTTATTAACATAGTGAGAAAATTGATTTTGCACTCGGCGATGGCCTGATGATACTTGCCCGCAAAGGTCAAACTAACCAGAAAAAAGAGCACTATGAGCTTCGAATCAGACAAGCGTTTCAACGACTTCAAACATTTTCCCCGTGGCCTGCGTCGCAGTGGTGAATTCACTGTGGCCGAAGCGGACAGTCTGGAAAAGTATGGTACCGCTATGCTGGCACTCTACCAGGGCAACCTTGCACCCCGTGACGATGTCGAGTCCGCCTTCGTCGAGCAGGTCAAATCCGGCGCAGCCGGTACCAACCCCCATGCCAAGGTGTGGTTCAAATACCTCAAGGTGATCGGTCCCAAGCGCGTTCATCGCCTCTGCACCGTCGTTGGCGGCGCCAGCGAAGAGAGCAGCGGTGGCGGCAGCTTTGATGTCGGTGGTGGCAGCGGTGGTGGCAGTGACGAGTCCATCGATTAATGGATACCGAGCTGCTTCGGACCTTTATCGAGGTGAGCAAGACCCGGCATTTTGGCCGGGCTGCTGAAAATCTCTACCTGACCCAGTCGGCGGTGAGTTTCCGGATCCGCCAGCTCGAGCAGCAACTGGGTGTCAGTCTGTTTGCACGTCATCGCAACAACATCCGCCTGACCGCCTCCGGTGAGCGTCTGCTGCCCTACGCAGACGCTATCTTGCACACCCTTGGTCGTGCCAAGCAGGATGTGGCGCTCTCGCCAGGATTCAGCCAGCAGTTGGCCATCGGCGCGCCCGCGGTGTTTTGGGAGCTCGATTTCAACGACTGGCTCAACCACATCTATGCGCTGGCGCCCGGTTTGGCGGTACGGCTGGAAACAGCCTCCCGCGAGCACCTCTGCCGCCAGTTGCTGGAGCGCTCCCTCGATCTGGCCCTGCTCTCCGAGCCCACCAAGATCGACGAGATTGCCCTGCATCCCATCGGTGAGCTGGTGTTCGAGCTGGTGAGCCGGGATCCGGCCGCCAATGCCGACAACCTGATGCAGATGCCGCACATCCACCTCGACTGGGGTACCAGCTTCGAGCCGCAACCCAGCCGCTTGCAGAGCCTGCAAAAGACCCCAGTGCTGCACTCCAGCTCCGCCAGCATGGCGTTGCAGTTTGTGTTGGCCAACGGTGGCGCTGCCTACCTGCCACGGCGGATGGTCAGCCCCTTCCTCGAGAAGGGGGCGTTGCATCTGGTAGAAGGGGGCCAGCCGCTGAGCCGTCCGCTCTATCTCGCCTATCTGGAGAAATCCGATCGCCGGGAGCTGATCGATCAGTTGCTGACCCTGCCACTGGGTTGGCACGATGCCGAGTTGCGTCTCAACGTCGAATAAGCGTCGAGTGTTATCCAAGAAAGAGCCCACCCCACGGTGGGCTCTTCTGTTTGGGGAAAATTGCAGGGAGCGAGGTCACGTAATTGGCGCGGGAGGCTTGGCGTCATCGGTCTGTAACGGTACCTTTTCAGGCTGTTTATCCGATTGAGCACTGACAGGGATGGATTGTAATTGATCGACTTTAGTCACCCCGAATGGCGGGCGCTGGCGCAGCAGTTGCTGAGTCACTCACCAGTGGTGATCCGTGGCCGCCAGTGGCAACCGCTGGTGGGGCTGCTCAAGGATAACCAGCTGCTGCTCGCCCATGGCAGCCACAGCTATGAGCTCACCCCGGCCGGGCGGCGTTATCTCACCCGCGAGCTGACGTTGGCCGAGATCGCCACCGCTCCCCCCGAGCCCGAGGAGTGGTTGCATGCTCAGGGCTGGCAATTGGGGGAGCAGGTCAACGAGCGGGTGCTGGCGGCGCTCTATCGCAAGAGCGAGGTGAACTTCACCCCCAACGAGCAGATCGATTTCGAGGACAAGGGGATCCGGCTCTGCGCCGATCAGCTGTTGCGCTTGCGCGCAGCCCAGCCGTTCAGCCTCTTTTTCAGCGGTGGCACCCTGATCGACGCAGCCCCCTGGTTGCAGGCGCTGGGGGAGGTGGCGCTACCCGAGCGCACCCTGGCGGGTCTTGGCAAGATCCTGTGGGGGGAGGGGAGCATCGAGCGGGTGATCACCACAGACAGCGTCGGCGCCTTTGCCGAGCTGCCTCTTGAACCCGGCACCTTGCTGGTGTGGGCTCCCCCATCGGCTCCTTTTGCCTTGCAGCAGGTAGTTGCCGCCTTGCCCCCCAATGTGTTGTGGAGTCATCTCACCGCCCTCGACCCTGCCGGGGTTGATCGGCTGCAGGCGCTGGCCCAGCGCTTGGGTCGTCCGGCCAGCTGGTGGCTTCCCCGTGATCTGGCCCCCATTCTCAGTGCGTATGCCCAACCTTTGACTGAGGCCCGGCCGTGGGAACCGAGCCGGATCCCCAAGCCATTGTTAGCAGTTTGTAGCGGTTTGGTTGAGTCAAATGGTGGCTTGTCTGCCGAGGTGTGCGCACTGGCGCCAGCGTGGCATGCCGTTGGTTGAAATTGGCCTGAAAGCGAGCCAAAAAGCGGTTTTCCCTCATTGAACGCGGTGATATAAAGAGTTGACGAAGCGCTCGCCAGATGAGCGCTTTTGTTTATCAAGCCGCTTTGCCACCCAACGAACTCAACGGAATACAGGGAATACCATGTTTGAAAAGGTTGTTGCCGCCCCAGCGGATCCGATCCTGGGCCTGACCGAAGCCTTCCGCGCTGACTCTCGCAGCCACAAGATCAATCTGGGCGTAGGGATCTACAAGGACGAGTCCGGTGCCACCCCCATTCTTCACTGTGTCAAGAAAGCCGAGCAGAAGCTGCTGACCGACGAGAAGACCAAGAACTACCTCGGTATTGAAGGCAATATCGAATATGGCCGCATCGTGCAGCAACTGCTGTTCGGGCAGCACTCTGCGCTGGTTGCCAGTGGCCGCGCCAAGACCGCGCAAGCGCCGGGCGGTACCGGTGCCCTGCGTATCGCGGCCGAATTCGTGGTGCGCAACGGTCTGGCCAAGACCATCTGGATCTCTGATCCCACCTGGGCCAACCACGTCAGCGTATTCCAGGCCGCGGGCCTGACCGTCAAGTGGTACAAGTACTACGACGCAGCGACCAAGGGACTCGACTTTGCCGCCATGCAGGCCTCGCTGGCCGAAGTGCAGCCGGGTGAGCTGGTGCTGCTGCACGGTTGCTGCCACAACCCGACCGGTATCGACCCCACTAGCGATCAGTGGCGCGCGCTGGCCAAGCAAAGTGCTGCTGCCGGCTGGTTGCCGCTGTTTGACTTCGCCTATCAGGGTTTTGCCCGTGGTATCGAAGAGGATGCCGAAGGCCTGCGCATCTTCGCCGAGTGCCATGACGAGCTGCTGGTGGCGAGCTCTTTCTCCAAGAACTTCGGCCTCTACAACGAGCGGGTCGGCGCCTTCACGCTGGTGAGCGCGACCAAAGAGATCGCCGATGTGGCCTTCACCCAGGTCAAGACCGTCATTCGTGCCAACTACTCCAACCCGCCGTCACACGGTGCCGCCGTGGTCACCGCCGTGGTGAGCGATCCGGCTCTCTATGCCGAGTGGGTCGAAGAAGTGGCTGCCATGCGGGTGCGTATTCGCGAGATGCGCGAACTGCTGGTAGAGAAGCTGGCTGCCCTCGGCGTGAGCCAGGATTTCAGCTTTATCCGCGAGCAGAACGGCATGTTCTCCTTCTCCGGCCTCACCAAGGAGCAGGTGGAGCGCCTCAAGAGCGAATTTGCCATCTATATCGTCGGCTCAGGCCGGATCAGCGTAGCCGGTATTACCCGCGCCAATATCGATCCTCTGTGCGAGGCGATCGCCAAGGTGCTGTAATCGCATCGCCTTGTGCTCTGGCACTATGCCATGAAAAAGCCCGTCACCTTGGTGACGGGCTTTTTTGATCGCCAACGGCTGATCGCCAAACAGTCAAACAATGGGAAGGGGGACTCACTGGTGGCGGGCACCTTGCCACAGTTTGCGCAGTTGCAGCAGCAGCGCGGTCAGGGCGCCGCCGCTCAGGGCGGTGAGTACCGCCAGCAGCAGGCTGCCGAGCAGGAAGGGGGGCACCAGGGTCGCAGCCTCCTGCTCCAGCCAGTGGAGGGTCCAGCTGAGGTGGAAAGGCTCCGGCGTCTGGTGCAGTACCAGACAACCGGTGCGATAGGCGTAGAGGTACATGAACGGCAAAGTCAGCGGATTGTTGAACCAGACCGCCAGCAGCGCCAGCGGCAGGTTGAGGCTGAATGCCAGCGCCAGCCCGACTGCGATGAGGGAGTGCATCGGGATGGGGAACCAGCAGGCGAAGATCCCGGCTGCTACCGCGCCGCTCAGGGCGCGGGTTCCCCCTTGCCAGAGTGCTGGGGCAAGCAGTCGTTCACCAAACAGGGCAAACCACTTCTGCTGGCGCAGGGTATCGGGATCTAGCTTGAAGCGGGCAAACCAGCGACTCAGCATGGACGGGCCATCTTGCGTTTTTGCCACTGGCGCACCGTGCTGATCCGCCAGAAGGTGCGGATCAGGGTGTAGCCGATAAGGGAACTGAGCAGGGCCAGGATCAGCGAGCCCAGCAACAGCGGCGGTGCCACTGTGCCCAGTACCGATACCAGCCACTCCCAGGTGAACTCAATCTCTATCTGCTGCGCCGAATGTCCCAGCAGCTGGCAACCCACCAGATAGGCACCATAGAGTAGGGGCGGCATGGTAAAAGGGTTGGAGAGCCAGACCAGCGCCACCGAGAGCGGCAGATTGACCCGGCACAGGATGGCGCCACCGGCGGCCAGCAGCATCTGGCAGGGGAGCGGCACCCAGGCCATGAAGAGGCCCACCGCAAAGGCCCCGGCGGCCGAGCGGCGGTTGAGGTGCCAGAGGTTGGCATCGAGCAGCAGTTTGCCGAACAGCCGCAGGTGCTTGTGTTCTTTCAGGGTTTGCTGATCGGGCATCCAGCGTTTAATGAGTCGTTTGGGCATATTGAAACCTTGCTAAATACTTGCTCCATGGATCTGCGTCTGTTGTCGTTTGCCCTGGGGGCAAGCTCCTCACTGCTCTGGCCATGGTTACCTTCACTCGCATGGGGGGGCCTGTTGTTGTCCCTGCTGATCCCCCTTGCATATTGCCGTGCCTGGCGGTGGCTGTTTCTCCTGCTCGGCATCCTCTGGATGCAGGCCAATCTTGCCTATCGGCTGGCCTGGCTGGAGCGGTTGGGCGATCAGACGAGCCACATGATAACCGCAGAGCTGCAAAGTGCAGAGCCCGAGGGGGATAAATTTGTCCGGCTGCTGCTGCGGGTGAGCACCCTCGACGAGCAACCGGTGACACCTGAGCCCCTGATCCGGGTCAATGCCTATCAGGCATTACCCGCCATGACGGTAGGCAGCCGGATCACCCTGGTGACCTCGTTGAAACCGGCTCACGGTCTTGCCAACGAGGCGGGGATGGATGGGCGGCGTCTGCTGCTGGGCAAGGGGATCACCGCCACCGGCAATCTGCGTCGGGTGATAGATATTCAACAGGCACCTGCGGGTTGGCGTGAACGTTGGTTGGGGGCCGCGACCGAGAGTTGGCGCCCACTTGATCATGCCCCCTTGCTGGCGGCGCTCACTTTTGGCGAGCAGAGCGGTATCACGGATGCCCAGTGGGAGCTGTTTCGCGGCAGCGGCCTGACCCATATCATCGCCATCTCAGGGCAACACATCGCGCTGGTGGCGGTGCTCGGGTGGTGGCTGGGCAGGCTGTTTGGTCTGCGCGGCGCCATCATCACCTCCCTGTTGTTTGCCGCCGTCTACAGCGCGTTGGCCGGGTTTGCGGTGGCCACCGAGCGGGCCCTGATCATGGTGCTGGTGTGGAGTGTGCTGCGCTGGAGCCGGCGAGAGTGGCCGGCCTGGCGCATCTGGCTGTGGGCCTTTGTGGTATTGACCCTCTGGGAGCCCTTCGCCCTCTATTCGGCCGGCTTCTGGCTCTCGTTTCTGGCGGTGGCCATCTTGCTGCTGGTGGGATATCTCCACGACAAGCCGGGGCTCTGGCAGATCCAGCTCTGGCTGTTGCTCGGTCTGATGCCGCTGCAACTGGCGTTGTTCGAGGGGATAGCGCCCCTTGCCATGGTGATCAACCTGTTGGCTGTGCCGCTCTTTTGTATCGCTATCATTCCGCTGGCCCTGATCGGTGTGCTGCTTGCGCCGCTTTCCACCTCGCTTGCCTATGTCCTGTTCTGGCTGGCGGTTCTGGGGCTCGGGTGGGTGCTGGCGATCCTGAATTGGCTGGCCGATCAACTGCAACTGTGGTGGCCACTACCCGGCTGGTGGCTGCCGCTCTGCACCCTGCTGTTGCTGCTCTGGTTTGCCGCAAAGTGGCGCTCGGCACGCTGGCTCTGGTTACCGGGCTCCCTTGCGCTGGTGTTGGCGTGCTGGCCAGCTCCGGTCCGCTGGCAACTGCGGGTGCTGGATGTGGGACAGGGGCTGGCGGTGCTGATCAGCAAGGGGGAGCGTGCCATCCTTTATGACACCGGTGATCGCTATCCCGGAGGCTACAACATGGCGGATGCGGTGATCCTGCCCCAGCTGAGCCATCTGGGGATCCGGGTCATCGATCGCCTCATTATCAGCCACAAGGATCGGGACCATGCCGGCAATCGCAAGCGACTGCTCAGCGCCATGCCGGTGCGTCACGAGCTCTCCTCTTACCCCTTCAGTGAGGGAACGACGCTCTGCCAGCGTGGGCAACAGTGGCGCTGGCAGGGGCTCTCGTTTGCAGTGCTCTGGCCCGAGCACCCCGGTGGCGGGCGCAATAACGATGGCTGCGTGGTGCGCATCAGCGATGGGCAGCGCAGCGTGCTGCTGAGCGCCGATATCGAGCGGCAGGCCGAGCAACGGCTGGTGGCGCTGGAGGGAAAGGGATTGGCCAGCACCCTGTTGGTGAGCCCCCATCATGGCAGTCGCACCTCCTCCACGCCCCCTTTTGTTGCGGCGGTAGCGGCAAAGGATGTGATCCACAGCGCCGGCTTTATGAATCAGTGGGGCTTTCCCCGTCCCGATGTGGTGGCCCGCTATCGGGATGCCCGCCAGTGGATCACCGGTCAGCAAGGGGCGATGCTGGTCGAACCCACCGCCGCGGGCTTGAGCGTCACCGCCGAGCGAGATCTGGGGCCCTGGTACCGACGCAGTGGCGAGTGGTGGCGACCGCGAGTGTGGTTTGAGCAATAATCCGCCATTTCTGCCGTGTAGGAATGCGATATAGGTGGCGGCGCTTGGTGTAAGCCTGCGCTTTGGCTAGAATAGCCCGTCATTTCCATTACTAACGGCTATTCATGCAACAAGAAACCTCACAAGAGAGCTGGCCAGTATTCAAACGCCTGCTCGGTTATGTCCGTGATCGCAAGCTGGGCCTGGTCGGTGGCATCATAGGGATGCTGGGCTACGCTGCCGTGGATACCACCTTTGTCTACTCCATCAAGCCGCTGATCGATCAGGGCATCAATGGCAACGACAGCACCGTTTTGAAATGGATGCCTTTCTTCGTCCTCGGCATTGTGGCCCTGCGCGGTGTCGCCAACTTTCTCTCCAACTACTGCATGGCCTGGGTCGGCAACCACGTTGTGATGCGTCTGCAACAGCAGGTGTTCAATCACATGGTGGCGATGCCGATGAGCTTCTTCGACCGTCAGAACACCGGTCATCTGCTCTCCAAAGTGACCTATGACGCCAGTCAGGTCTCCTCGGCGGCGAGCACCACGCTGGTGACCCTGGTGCGGGAAGGGGCGACCGTGGTCGGGCTGCTCGGCCTGATGTTCTGGCACTCCTGGCAGCTGTCAGTGATTTTCCTGGTGGTTGGCCCGCTGGTGGGTGTCATCATCGGCCTTATCAGCCGTCGTTTCCGCCAGATCAGCCGTCACATTCAGCAGGCGGTGGGGGATATCACCACCTCCACCGAGCAGATGCTCAAAGGGCACAAAGAGGTGCTGATGTTTGGTGGCCAGAAGGTTGAAGAGAAACGCTTCTTCCAGGTCAGCAACAACATGCGCCAGCAGACTATGAAGATGGTCGCCGCCGATGCCATCGGCAGCCCGGTGGTGCAGATGGTAGCCTCCATCGCGCTGGCGGCCTTCCTCTACGTCGCGACCATTGACAGCGTCAAGTCAACTCTGACTGCCGGTACGTTTACCGTCATGATCACCTCCATGATGATGCTGCTCAAGCCGCTGAAAAGCCTGACCGACGTCAACAACCAGTTCCAGCGCGCCATCACCGCCTGCCACAGCCTGTTTGGCCTGCTCGACACCGAGCCGGAGCAGGATACCGGCACCCGCACTCTGGAGCGTGCTCGCGGCGAGATCGAGTTTCGCAACGTCACCTTCACCTACCCGACCAAGGACACCCCGGCGCTGCACAACGTCAGCTTCAAGGTGGAGGCGGGTAAATCGGTGGCGCTGGTGGGCCGTTCCGGCTCTGGCAAGAGTACCATTGCCAGCCTGTTGACCCGTTTCTACGACATCGATCAGGGCGAGATCCTGCTCGACGGCATCAACATCCGCGAATACAAGTTGAGCGAGCTGCGCAAGCAGTACGCGCTGGTCTCCCAGCATGTCCACCTGTTCAATGACTCGGTGGCCAACAACATCGCCTACGCCGCAGAAGACAAATACAGCCGCGACCAGATCGTGCAGGCCGCCCGTATCGCTCACGCCGACGAGTTCGTCAGCAAGATGAGCAACGGGTATGACACTGTGGTTGGCGAGAACGGTGCATCCCTCTCCGGTGGTCAGCGCCAGCGTGTTGCCATTGCGCGCGCCCTGTTGCGCGATGCGCCGGTTCTGCTGCTGGATGAGGCCACCTCGGCCCTCGATACCGAGTCCGAGCGCCACATTCAGGCGGCTATCGACGAGCTTTGCAAGGCGCGTACCTCGCTGGTGATCGCCCACCGTCTCTCTACCATCGAGAAGGCGGACGAGATCCTGGTGATCGACGAAGGTCATATCGTCGAGCGCGGTAACCACGAAGCATTGATGGAGCAGCGTGGCACCTATGCCCAGCTGCGAGCCATTCAGTTTGGCAACGCGGGAAGCAAGGCCTGATGCTGGAACGGCTCTGGTATCGCAAAAGTGGCTGGCGCTGGTTGCTGGCCCCCTTTGCCCTGCTGTTTGCCATCATCAGCGGCACCCGCCGCTACGCCTATCGTCACGGCTGGCGCAAGGGGTATCGCGCCTCCTTGCCGGTGATCGTGGTGGGCAATATTTCGGTGGGGGGCAACGGCAAGACGCCGGTGGTGGTCTGGCTGGTGGAGCAGTTGCAAGCCCGCGGCTATCGCCCCGGGGTGGTGAGCCGTGGTTATGGTGGCAAGGCGCCCCATTACCCCTATCGTCTGGATGAAACCAGCACCACGGCGCTGGCGGGGGATGAGCCGGTGCTGATTGCCCGGCGCTGCGGCTGCCCCGTGGTGGTTGCTCCGAAACGTGCCGACGCGGTACGACTGCTGGAGCAGAGCGGTGAGGTGGATATCATCATCACCGACGATGGTCTGCAGCACTATGCGCTGGCCCGCGACATCGAGTTGGTGGTGGTAGATGGGATGCGCCGTTTCGGCAACGCCTGCTTGCTGCCGATGGGGCCGCTGCGCGAGCCGGTCACTCGCCTCAAACGGGTGGACGCCATCATCTGCAACGGCGGCGAGCCGGGCAAGGGGGAGTACCCCATGCAACTGGTCGCCGATGCGCCGCGTCGGGTATGCGACGATGCCCCGCTGGCTGCCCCCTTGTCGGGGCCGGTCGATGCGCTGGCGGGGATCGGTCATCCTCCCCGCTTCTTTGCCACCCTGGAAGGGCTCGGCTACCCGCTGGATCAGCAGGCCGCCTACGGCGATCATCACCCCTTCGATCGGGATGAGCTGGTTGGCCGCTTTGCCAGCAAGCCGCTGCTGATGACCGAGAAGGATGCGGTCAAGTGTCGTCCGTTTGCCCTCGCAAACTGGTGGTATCTGCCGGTCAGCGCCGAGTTGCCCGCTTCCCTGCTCGATGCCCTGCTGCACAAGCTGGGGGTGAAGGCAAAGGGCGCGACCAGGGCGCAAGATTAATCTCTCTTGCCTGAGCGGGGGAGAAGTGGACCAATAGCGGTCCCGTATGGAATATCTGGTTGCTCGACATCCATCGCTGGCGTGATGAAGCCGCCAGCGCGACATCGTGAAGGAGTATCGTTTTGGCTTTGGACATCAAGTTGCTCGACATCATCGCCTGCCCGGTCTGCAAGGGTAAGCTGCATTACAACAAAGCAGTTCATGAGTTGGTCTGCCGCTTCGACAAGCTGGCCTATCCGCTGGAAGAGGGGATCCCGGTACTACTGGAGAACCGTGCCCGTCCGCTCAACAGCGATGAGCTGCCGTCATGAGTTTCGTCGTCGTCATTCCGGCCCGCTATGCGTCAACCCGTCTGCCGGGCAAGCCGCTGGCGGATATCCATGGCAAGCCCATGGTGCAGCACGTGGTGGAGAAAGCCCTGCAATCGGGTGCCGATCGGGTGATCGTCGCCACCGATGACGAGCGGGTGCAGCAGGCACTGCTGAGCACCGACGTCGAGGTGTGCATGACCTCACCGGATCACCAGTCCGGCACTGAGCGTCTGGCCGAGGTGTGCCGTCACTACGGTTTTGCTACCGATACCATCATCGTCAATGTGCAGGGGGATGAGCCGCTCATTCCGCCCGCCATTATTCGTCAGGTGGCGGACAATCTGGCCGCCGCTACGGCGCCGATGGCGACCCTGTCGGTGCCGATCAAGGATGCCGAAGAGGCGTTCAATCCGAACGCAGTGAAAGTGGTGACTGATAAGGATGGCTACGCCCTCTACTTCAGTCGCGCCAGCATTCCCTGGGATCGGGATCGCTTTGCTGCCAGTGACCGCATTTCTGGGAGCCACGAACAGATTGGTGACCACTACCAGCGTCATATCGGTATCTATGCCTATCGCGCCGGCTTTATCCAGCGTTACGTAGACTGGGCACCGAGCGTGCTGGAGCAGGTCGAGGCGCTGGAGCAGCTGCGGGTGCTCTGGTACGGGGAGAAGATCCACGTCGCCCAGGCCCTTGAAGCGCCGCCGGTCGGGGTGGATACCCAGGCCGATCTGGAGAAGGTGCGCACCTTTTTGGCCAAGTGATGGCCACAGCACTAACGTCATGAAAAACGGTGTCGCAGGGCACCGTTTTTTGTTTTGAAAATTTATATAATTATTTGATTTTAAACGCTAAACATGGGTTTTCTCAAACTTTTGGCGTGCATGGTTTGCCAAAGCGACGAGTTTGGTTATGATGCAAGACGCCCTGTTAACCCTAACCGGGCGGCTAAAACGAGATAAAACGGGGTGTTTGGGTGATAAATGTATTCCTGGTCGATGATCATGAGCTGGTGCGTACAGGGATAAGACGCATTCTTGAAGATGTGCGCGGGATCAAGGTGGTGGGCGAGGCACAGAGCGGCGAGACCGCAGTTACGTTCTGTCGCCAACACCATCCGGACGTGATCCTGATGGACATGAACATGCCGGGTATTGGTGGTCTGGAAGCGACCCGCAAAATTCTGCGGATCCGCCCCGATGTGCGCATCATAGTGCTGACCATTCATTCAGAAAATCCGTTCCCCACCAAGGTGATGCAGGCCGGCGCCGCCGGTTACCTGACCAAGGGGGCTGCCCCTGACGAGATGATCCAGGCGATCCGGTTGGTGCACTCCGGTCAGCGCTACATCTCCCCGGAGATTGCCCAGCAGATGGCCCTCAGCCAGTTTGCCTCCGCTGACGAGAATCCCTTCAAGTCCCTCTCCGAGCGCGAGCTGCAGATCATGATGATGATCACCAAGGGGCAGAAGGTGACCGATATCTCCGAGCAGCTCAACCTGAGCCCGAAGACGGTCAACAGCTACCGCTATCGTCTGTTCAGCAAGCTGGGGATCAACGGTGACGTGGAACTGACCCATCTGGCCATTCGCTATGGCATGCTGGATGCCGATACCCTCTAATCGGGTGGCGTGTGGTCACAAAGGCGGCGAGTGCCGCCTTTTTGCTTTTCTGCCCCTTTGCTTTTCGGGCGACGAGGGCAGTATGCTCTGCCCGTCAATTTTTGCCTTTGTGTGAGCCGAGTAGCTGATGACCCTCTCTCCCGAACCTCTCTTCGACAGCAAGGCGTTTCTGAGCGCCGTTACGCACCAGAGCGGCGTCTACCGCATGTATGACAGCGGTGGCACCGTGATCTATGTGGGCAAGGCCAAGGATCTGAAAAAGCGGCTCGCTTCCTACTTTCGCACCAACGTCGACAGTATCAAGACCCGCACCCTGGTGCGCCAGATCGCCGATATCCAGGTCACCGTCACCCACACCGAGACCGAGGCGCTGATCCTCGAGCACAACCTGATCAAGCAGTACCAGCCCCGTTATAACGTGCTGCTGCGGGACGACAAATCCTACCCCTGGATCATCATCACCGCGCACCAGCATCCGCGTATCGGCGTCCATCGCGGCGCCCGCAAGATCAAAGGAGAGTACTTCGGCCCGTACCCCTCTGGCGGCGCGGTGCGTGAGAGTTTGCATCTGATGCAGAAAATTTTCCCGGTGCGTCAGTGCGAGGATGCGGTCTATGCCAACCGCACCCGTCCCTGCCTGCTCTACCAGCTCAAGCGTTGCGCTGGCCCTTGCGTGGCCGGATTGGTGAGCGAGGCCGAATATGCCCAGCAGGTGGAGCTGGCCAAGCTGTTTCTGGCGGGCAAGAACCAGCAGGTGATTGGCGAGCTGGTGGGCAAGATGGAGTCTGCCAGCGGCGATCTGCGCTTTGAAGAGGCAGCCCGCTATCGGGATCAGATCCTGGCGCTGCGGCGGGTCACCGAACAGCAGTCGGTGAGCGGCAACGTGCTGGACGAGCTGGATGTGGTGGGGGTCGCCTTCCAGCAAGGTGCTGCTTGCATCCACGTGCTCTTTATTCGTCAGGGCAAGGTGCTGGGCTCGCGCAGCTACTTCCCGAAAGTGCCGGCCGATACCCAGCTCGACGAGGTGGTGCAATCCTTCCTGCTGCAGTTCTATCTGTCGGGGCAGGGGGGGCGGCAGATCCCGAGCGAGGTGCTGCTCGATGTGGCTCTCGAAGATGAAAGCGTCATCGCCGAGACCCTGAGCCAGACAGCAGGCTACAAGGTGCGGGTGGTGAGCCGTACCCGCGCCGAGCGGGCCCGTTTTATCAAGCTTGCCTCCATCAATGCCGAGACGGCGCTACGCTCGCGGCTGGCTCACAAGAGCACCATCACCGCTCGCTACGACCAGCTGGAAGAGCTGCTGGAGCTTGAGCGCCCCATCGCTCGCATGGAGTGTTTCGATATCTCCCACACCATGGGGGAGCGCACCGTGGCCTCTTGCGTGGTGTTCAACCGGGAGGGGCCGCTCTCATCGGAATATCGTCGTTTTAATATCGACGGTATCACCGGCGGTGATGACTACGCAGCGATGGAGCAGGCGCTGGAGCGCCGCTTTGGCAAGCAGCAGGAGCCGGACAAGGTGCCGGACGTGCTGTTTATCGACGGTGGCCTCGGCCAGTTGCGCCGCGCCGAAGAGATCCTGGCCCGTCAGCTGGAGTTCCTCGGCGGCAAATATCCGCTGCTGGTGGGGATTGCCAAGGGGGTGACTCGCAAGGCAGGGTTGGAAACGCTCATCATGGGGGAGAGTCACGAAGAGTTGCATTTACCGGCAGATATGCCCGCTTTGCACCTGATTCAGCATATTCGCGATGAATCCCACCGTTTTGCCATTACCGGCCACCGTGCCAGACGGGCCAAGGCCCGCACCAGCAGCAGTCTGGAGGATATTCCGGGGGTGGGGCCAAAGCGGCGACAGGCGCTGCTCAAATATCTGGGCGGCCTGCAGGAGGTCAAAAAGGCGAGCGTGGATGAACTGGCCAAGGTACCCGGCATCAGCCAGGAGCTGGCCCAGGCCATCCACGATGGCTTGCACAGCGCCTGAGCTGGGTTAGCCGCATGGCAAAATCGCTAACTCCTTGATGCACAAGAGCCGTGACGCGGGGGGGCCGTAAATGCCATAATGGCCCTCGCATTTTGAGAAGATTGATGGATTAAAAAGACCAAGACGGGCGCCAGTGCGGTTGCATCGCAAATCGGCTTTGGCGCACTATGTAGCGACGTACAAGAAGTGGCTGAAAATAATGACAAATATACCTAACCTGTTGACGTTTTTCCGGATTTTGCTCATTCCCGTCTTCGTCATCCTGTTCTATCTGCCTTATCAATGGTCCTATCTGGCTGCCGCCATCATCTTTATTCTGGCCGCTGCCACCGACTGGTTTGATGGCTATCTGGCTCGCAAGCTCAATCAGTCCACCGCCTTTGGCGCCTTCCTTGACCCGGTTGCCGACAAGATCATGGTTGCCGCCGCACTGGTAGTCATCGTTGAACACTACAACACCATTTGGGTGACCATCCCCGCCATGACCATGATTGGCCGCGAGATCATCATCTCCGCCCTGCGTGAGTGGATGGCTGAGCTCGGCAAACGCTCCTCGGTGGCGGTCAGCTGGATTGGCAAGTGGAAGACCATGATCCAGATGGTGTCGCTGACCGGTCTGATTTGGCAATACAACGTCTGGATGGTGTGGCTCGCCTATGTGATGCTCTATGTCGCCACCGTGCTCACCTTCTGGTCGATGTTCCAGTACATGAAGGCAGCCTGGGGCGATTTGACCCACCACGCCAACCTGTGAGTCACTTGCGCCGCAAGGTGATGTTTCCACTGATTTGAGGCAGGAAACGTCCAAAGGCGCTAAAACTGTTCAAAAAGGGCAAAAAATGCCCGAACGATCAGGTAATTAAATATTTCTGGTTGACTGGGCGAGGAACATCGCTAGAATGCGTCCTCGTAGTCAGGCAGTCAGCCAGACCAATGCGGGAATAGCTCAGTTGGTAGAGCACGACCTTGCCAAGGTCGGGGTCGCGAGTTCGAGTCTCGTTTCCCGCTCCAAATTCAGACAATCGAGAGCCAACTCTCTTTTGCATGGCGCGTTAGCAAAGCGGTTATGCAGCGGATTGCAAATCCGTTTAGTCCGGTTCGACTCCGGAACGTGCCTCCATATTGACAAGCCCGCCACGCGAGCTTGATACCGATTGCGGTGCCCGAGTGGTGAAATCGGTAGACACAAGGGATTTAAAATCCCTCGACGTTCGCGTCGTGCCGGTTCGATTCCGGCCTCGGGCACCATTAAAATCAAAGAGTTACGAAAGGCCGCTAGAAATAGTGGCCTTTTTCTTTTGCCTAAATGGCGCCAAAGTGGCGACAGCGTTTTTTTGAGGGGCTTACCTCTTCTTCTCATGGGTAGTGGTACGGTCTTCTTGTATGATGCCGCTCTGCCTGATGGCGCACTTCATGCGGCGCCTTTCCTTGGCCATGTCTCAGTGCGCTGTCAGGCAGAATGAGAAGGGCCCCACATTGTGGGGCCCTTCTCGCATCCAGATATCACTCCGGCAGTTCTGCCAGTTTCACTTCGAGTTGCAGGCGATTGGTGTAGCCCTGATCGGTGTACAGATCTAGTTATCACCTGACACCGGCCTCAAACCGGTGTCTTGTTTACGCTACTTTAGTGTGCACTTCCTTCGGTATCAATTTCAGCCCCTTCTTGAACATGGTATAGGGGGTTTGACCCTCCATCATCCTGCCCTGATGTGGCCGCTGGGTGTTGTAGTGCTCTAGGTAGCTTCCAGGTCTGTCTGCATCTGTTCTACCGACTCATACCAGGTTGTCCTCCCCTTGATACGGAAGTGTTCATCCAGCAAGGTTCGATGTAGCCGCTCGATAAAGCTGTTGCTCTATGGCCTGCGTACCTTGGTTGTCCGGTGCTCAATCCCCTCCAGTTGCAGGAACAGCTCGTAGGGATGGTGGTCAGGACGCCCACAGAACTCGCGCCCGTTGTCCAACAGGATGGTATAGACCCGCGCCTCGTGGGCCTCGAAAAACGGCAGCACCGTTTCATTGAGCACATGAACCGAGGTCACCGGCAGCTTGCTGGTGTAGAGCCGCCCCCTGGCGTGGCGGCTATAGCAGTCCAGCACGGTTTGCAGATGCACCTTACCAACCCCCTTGAGCGCGCCGACGAAGAAGGTGTCGACCGCCACCAGTTCCCCGGTGTAGTGAACCTCAATCTGGCGTTCGCGAAACTCGGGGCTGAAGCGTTCTAACAGGCGAATTTGTTCGTCATTGAGCTCAATGGTCTGCTCACGGTGAGTTTTCTCAAGGCGCAAAAAGCGGTCGTGTTTAGAGAGCAAATCGTGGCGTTGCCACACGCCACGTACTCCACCGGCACTGACGTTGATACCTTGCAGGGCCAGTTCTTGTGCTACCCGCAGTGGGCCATGAGTTGGTCTGGTGAGGGAGTAATCAAGGATGGCCTGTTCAATCTCGGGCGCAACCCGGTTGGGATTAGCCCCTTTACAGCCAGGCAATTTGTCAAGCAAGCCCTCGGCGCCATAGGTCTGGTAATTACGGCGAATTTCGTAGAACTGCTGACGGCTGTAGCCGATGAGCTTGCAGGCTTTGCTGACGTTATTGAGCTCTTTGGCGAGCTCTAGCAGGCTGAGTTTGCGACGTGCTACTTTCTCGTTGGTGGTCATATGGTGACTCCGGATAACACGGTAGGGGTACCGTTTTGTTATCCGGTTTGAAGCCGTATGACCACTCCCTTTTGTGGGCAACTGTCAGGTGAATACCATCTCCATACACTTTGTCACGTAGCGGCTTGCTCATAAGACCTGCTGAATGACGTCAGTTTGAGACTCTTGAGGTGTCAGAGAACGCGGGGCGATTAGCGTTGATATATTGGATGTTTTTATACCGTTAGTGACAGATGGATGCGGTCTGTTAAAAAGGGCGAGATCGTTCAGATCTCGCCCTTTTATATCAATATATCCCGTCATCTTTCTTATCGGATCAGGCCCCCTGTTCCGGGCGGGCGTCCGGGATCAGCGGATCGGCTTTGCGGCGGCGCAGCAGGCGTACCAGCGGGGGCAGGGCGATTACAACGATGGCCAGCACCAGCAGGGTCTGGCTGATGCCGCTGCTCCACAGGATGGTGGTATCGCCATTGCTAATGGAGAGGGCGCGGCGCAGGTTCTGCTCCAGCATTTCACCCAGCACGAAGCCCAGAATGAGCGGTGACATGGGGAAGTGCATCTTGCGCAGCAGGTAGCCAAAGACCCCGAGGGCCACCATCAGCAACAGGTCGAAGGTGGTGCTGTGCACCGCATAGACTCCCACTGCCGAGACGCTGGCGATGGCGGGCACCAAAAACCAGAGCGGGATGGAGAGCATGCGGGTAAAGAGCCCCACCATGGGGATGTTCATCACCAGCAGCATGACGTTGGCCAGCAAGAGGGCGGCGATCAGTCCCCACACCACATCGGGCTGTTCGGTGAACATGGTGGGGCCCGGAGTGATGTTGTAGAGGGTCAGTGCCCCCATCATCACCGCCGTGGTGCCCGAACCCGGCACCCCCAGGGTCAGCATGGGGATAAAGGAGCCACAGGCTGAGGCGTTGTTGGCCGCCTCCGGCGCGGCCACGCCGCGAATGTCCCCTTCGCCGAATTTGGCCTTGGGCCCCGCCAGGCGCTTCTCGGTCATGTAGGTGATGGCACTGGCGATGGTGGCACCGGCGCCGGGCAGAATGCCGACGAAGAAGCCGATGGTGGAGGAGCGCAGCATGGTGCCGGTGCAATGGACCAGCTCCTTGAAGTTGAACAGCATCCGTCCGGTGGTGCGCACCAGCTTGCCGCCGCCACTGGTGTGCTCCAGCATCAGCAGGATCTCGCTCACCGAGAAGAGGCCGATCACCACCACGATAAACTGCACACCGTCCGAGAGGTGAACGCTGTCGAAGGTGAAGCGATAGACGCCGGTGTTGGCATCCACCCCGACGGTGGCGAGTCCCAGCCCAATCAGCGCCGCCATAAAGGACTTGAGCGGGTTCTGGCTCATCATGCTGCCAAGGCAGGCGATGGCGAACACCATCAGGGCGAAATACTCCGCCGGGCCGAAGGCCAGTGACCAGCGCGCCAGCGCCGGGGCGAACAGAATGATCCCGCCGATGGCGAGCATGGAGCCGACAAAGGAGCTGACCGCCGAGATGGAGAGGGCCACTCCCGCCTTGCCCTGCTGGGCCATGGGGTAGCCATCCAGCGCGGTCATGATGGCGGCGGCATCCCCCGGCACGTTGAGCAGGATCGAGGAGATCCGCCCGCCATACTCACAACCGATATAGACGGTGGCGAGCAGAATGAGCGCCGATTCGGGGGGCAGTTTCAGGGCAAAAGCCAGCGGCAACAGGATGGCGACCCCGTTGATGGGGCCAAGGCCCGGCAGCAGGCCGACTACGGTGCCGACAAAGCAGCCGATCAGGGCAATCACCAGATTCTCCGGGGTGAGTGCCACCGCAAAGCCCTGGGATAGGTACATCCAGGTATCCATATTGACTCCTTAAGAGAACCAGACGCCGAGGGGCAGGGTGACATCCAGCAGCCGGTCGAAGGCGAGATAGAGCACCAGACCGCCGACAACGCCGGAGAGCAGGGCGGCTTTGGCAGAGGCGCCAAACAGGCGCCCCAGAACAAAGGTGAGCAGGGTGGTGGCCAGCGGAAAGCCCAGCCACTCGAAGCTGGCACCGTACCCGGCCAGCGCCACCACCATGATGGCGAGGTGGCGCAGGGTACGCAGCGGCGGCCAGGTAACGGTGTCCGGCTGGCGGCGCAGCAGCAACAGGGCGCACAGCGCCATCAGGCCGATGATGCCGAGCGGGAAGGGGCGCGGCCCCAGCGGCTCATAGCTGTATTCGCTCTGGTACTGCCAGGCGAGGGAGGCCCCCGCCAGACAGAGCAGCAGCCAGATGGCGGCGAAGATGCGATCGCTCATGGCTGCGGCTCCTATTTGGCCAGACCGAAGGCTTTGGCCTGCTCGCGATATTGCGCTACCTGCTCCTTGACGTAGCTGTCGAGGGCCTCGCCGGTGAGGTCAAACTCGAACAGGCCGCGCAGATCCCGCTGCGCCTTGAAGGTGTCGGTCTTCACCAACTGATCGAAGGTCTGCTTCCACCACTGGTATTCGCTGTCGCTCACCTTGGGGCCGACATAGAAGCCACGGATCACCGGCCACACCAGGTCATAACCCTGCTCCTTGGCGGTGGGGATGGTGGCCAGCTTGCCGGGCAGCCGCTCGGCAGAGAACACCGCCAGCACCCGCAGTTTGTCGCCGCCGATATAGGGCACCATCTCGCTCAGATCGCCGGAGACCGCCTGCACATGGTTGCCAAGCAGCGCGGTGACCGGCTCGCCACCCCCTTCAAAGGCGACGTAGCGCATCTTGTGCGGGTCAACCCCGGCCTGTTTGGCCAGCAGCGCCGTCTTCATCCAGTCCTGACTGCCGATGGAGGCACCCGCGCCGATCACCACGCTATTGGGATCGCGCTCCATGGCGCTCACCAGCTCCTTGAGGTTCTGATAGGGGGCATCGTGGCGCACCGCGATCATGCCGTAATCGGTCCCCACCGCCGCCAGCCAGCGCACATCGTCCACCCCGTAGCGGCCAAATTTCCCCTGTGAGAGGTTGAGCAGGGAGCCACCGGAGAAGGCGACCACGGTGCCCGCCTCGGCAGGGCGCTGGGCCACGATGGCGTTGTAGGCCACGGCGCCGACCCCGCCCGGCATGTAGGTGACCCGCATCGGCTTGTCGATGGTGCCGGTCTCCTGCAGGCTCACCTGCAGCAACTTGCAGGTGAGATCGAAACCACCGCCCGGTTTGGCCGGTGCGATACATTCGGTACGGCTCGGGGTCGTGGCACTTTCGGCCGCCTGCAGTGGCAGGGCGCCGAGCAGGGTCAGCAGGGCGAGGGCATGACGTGTGCGTTGCTTCATGGTTGTGTGCTCCATCTTGTCGTTGTTTTTCCTGGGTGTGACTCCGTCGATAGACGAAGTGATGCGGAATTGTTAAAACAACAACCTTTCATTCACCTTTCAATCGCTGACCAAGAGCCGGGAGTGTGACCCTGATCGCACCTTCTCCCGCAATGGCAGTGACGAAGGGATGCAGTTGAAGCAGTGCGGCTGAATGCCGTGGTTAGGAACAAGGGGAGAGGGATGCGCTTGCTGTTGGCGGAAGATAATCACGAACTGGCCCACTGGCTGTCGCGGGCACTCACCAGCGCCGGTTTCGCGGTGGATTGGGTGGCTGACGGAGCTCAGGCTGACCACCTGCTGCGCCACGAACAGTACGCGCTGGCGGTGCTCGATATCGAGATGCCCAAGCTCGACGGGCTGGCGGTACTCGGCCGGTTGCGCAGTCGGGGGCAGGGGGTGCCGGTGCTGCTGCTCACCGCCCGCGGCGCGGTGGAGGAGCGGATCTGCGGTCTCAATGCCGGAGCCGATGACTATCTGGCCAAGCCGTTCGATCTGGGGGAGCTGGATGCCCGGTTGCGAGCCCTGCTGCGGCGCAGCGAAAGCGGTGGTGCCGAGTTGCGGCTGGGGCGTCTGACCCTGCATCCCGACGGCTATTTTCTGCTGGCCGATGCCCGCCTTGCCCTGACTCCGCGCGAACTGGCGCTGCTGACAGCGCTGATGTACCGCCACGGGCGGCCGGTTGCCAAGGGACAGCTGTTCGAGCAGGTGTTCAACCTCGATGACGAGGTAGGGCTCGACAGCATCGATCTCTATATCCACCGGCTGCGCAAAAAACTGGTGGGCAGCGGGGTGGTGATCACCACACTGCGCGGGCTGGGCTATCTGCTGGAAGCGGCGCCGGAGGCCTCCCATTAGTCGCTCCCTGCTCCATCAACTACTGCTGTTTCTGGGGGGCCCCTTGCTGATCCTCTGGGCCGCCTCGGCCTGGTACAGCTACTACGGTGCGCTGGCGGCGGCCACCTCGGCCTATGATCGCACCCTGCTTGCCTCGGCCCGCACCGTCGCCGAGCGGCTGACGGCAAACGATGGTGTTCTCAAGGTGGATGTGCCCTATGTGGTGCTCGACAGCTTCGAGCGCAACATGCGCGATCGCCTCTTCTATCAGGTGCGCGGCATCGACGATAGGGTCATCTCCGGCTTTGACGATTTGCCCCCCATGCCGGTCGGCACGCCCCTGACCGACCGCTATCCGGCGCTCGCCTACTTCTACGACGGCCTCTATCAGGAGGCGCCAATCCGCGCCGTGATGCTGCTGCAACCGGTAGGCGAGGGGGGCGTCACCGGCATGGCCCGCATCACGGTGGCGGAAACCCTGCTCGGCCGCCAGCAACTGGCACAGCAGCTGCTCTGGTCGGCCGTGCTAACGCAGGGGGCGCTGGTGGTGCTCACCCTGCTGCTCGCTTATCTGTTGCTCAAGCGGCTGCTCACCCCGATGCGCCGCCTGTCGCGGGAGATCCTGCGCCGCGATGCCGCCACGCTCGCTCCCTTGCCGGATCTGCTCCCCTGGCAGGAGACCCGGCCGCTGGTGCAGGCGTTCAACCGCCAGCTGGCCCGATTGCGCCAGCTGGTGGCCCGGCAGGAACGTTTCAGCGCCGATGCCGCCCACCAGCTGCGCACCCCGCTCACCATCCTGAAAACCCAGGTTGAGGTGGCGCGCGGCAGCGGCGATCCTGCCCTGATGAGCGAAAGCCTCGATGCCATGGCCGTGCGGCTCGATCACACCATCGCCCTGACCGAGCGGCTCCTGCTGCTGGCCCGGCTCAAATCGGACGAGTGCTCCGGGCTGCGCCTGCGGGATCCCATCGAGTTGACGGCGCTGGTGCAGCAGGCCTGTCTGTCACGGCTGGCGCAGGCGCGCAGCAAGGGGATCGATCTCGGTTACGAAGGGGAGGAGTCCGCCGTCATGGTGGCAGGGGAGCCGCTGCTGCTCGGGGAGCTGTGCGCCAACCTGCTCGACAACGCCATCAAATACACCCCGACCCACGGCACGGTGACGGCGCGGGTGGTGCACGGCAACGGGCAGATCTGGCTTGAGGTGGAGGATAGCGGCCCCGGCATTGCCCCCGAGCTGGCAGAGCGGGTCTGGCAGCCGTTCCAGCGCCTCGAGCAGGGGAGCGAACAGCCGGGAGCAGGGCTTGGTCTGGCGCTGGTGCGCGACATCGCCCACTACCACCACGGCGAGGTGGTGCTGCTGCCTGCCACTCAGCTGGGTGGCTTGCTGGTGAGGCTGATCTTGCCGCTGGCAAAATAGTGAAGGTGATACAAAAAGAGAGGGCACCTCGCGGTGCCCTGTTTATCTACACATAAGATGGCGTTGGGTTGTCAGCTGCGGATCTTGTTGAAGACAAACAGGACGATAAGGGCACCCACGGTGGCGATGGCAATGCTCGAAATATTGAAGCCGGTCACCGAGCCCAGACCCAGCAAGGTGCCCACATAGCCGCCGACCATGGCGCCGACAATCCCCAGCAGGGCGGTCATGAAGAAGCCACCACCATCGCGGCCCGACATGATCCACTTCGCCAGAATACTCACCAACAGTCCCAATACGATCCAGGTGATAAAGCCCATGGATTAATCCTCTCTGTGTGTTTGAGCCCGCATTATAGGCAGGGATGCCGGGATGCGAAGGGCCAGACGGCGCTGGCCGGTCACAAGCTGTCGGACGGCGGCCAGTGCTGGTCGGGCTGCACAGTCCGGTTATGAGCGGCTGAATGGCGGTATGTGCACCGCCAAACAGGGGCGGGGATGGCCCACGTAAAGGCCAAAATGAGAAAAGCCCGTCAGCGGGGCCGGGTTTGTGACGGGGTTGCACCCTCACTTCTTGAGGTATTTTCTGATCGCCTTGCCTGAGGTGCCGACTGCCTTGACCGCCCGTTTCAGCTGGACTTCGGTGCACTCGAACATTTTGATCCACTGCTTCATCTCATAGGGATCGTTGACATTGATCTTCTTGGCATCGAACGGGTGAGCGACCGCATTGCTGTCAGGCATACAAACCTCAACTTGTTGAAATACTGGCGAGAAAGACGTTTCTGCCTGAGCGCTATCATCCTCTCAATCGGCAAGGGGCAAGGTGACGGGGTTCACACAACCTGGGGACTGAAGGAGGAGTGCAGGTTTGCTTTGCTGATCTGTGAGCGATCACCACTTAATTCCACCCTCTTCACATCATCAACAACGGGGCCAGAGGCCGGATAAACAACAAGCGCCCTGCCGGGCGCTTGTTGTGGTTATCGCGATGACCCTATTTAGGGTGTTGGGCAGGCGCTTGGCGAGCCACTGTTGCGGGGCCAGAGGGTGGATCCGTCGCTTTCAGAGAGCGGCAGGAATGTGACGCCTTCGCTCATGTTGGCTGGGGGCAGGTCATCCTCCAGCACATACATCCCCATCGGCAGGCTGCCATAACGCTGGTTGGCCTGCACCTGAGCGACCGCGAGGCTGGAGTAACGCAGGCCAAGCAGATCGAAGTGATTACGCCAGTCCCAGCCGGTGAGCCGACTGAGTGCAATCAGCATAAAGTCATTGCCCGGTATGTCGCGCACCCGTTTGCCGCCATAGACCGCATGCCCCGAGTAGGGGAACAGGCTAAAGCCGAGCCTATCCTTGCTGGCATTCCACTGCGCTTCACTGTCGGCTGCCGCGCCGAAGATCCGTGAATGCTGATAGAGCAGAGTGAAGATAGTGAAGCCATCGTTCAGACGGGTGCCATCAGTCAGAATCATACGGTGGGCGCGTAATGCCATCTGGATATAAAACGCCATGCGATAGCCGTTGTGGACGGCGTAGGCATTGCTCTTCCAGGGGGCTTCGTAGCGACTCTCGCCGGTATCGAGCACCTGGCAGTTGGCCCCGAGCACGACGCGGTTGCCACTCCTGTCCCGTACCTGCGCCGCATCAGACATGAACACATAGAAGAGATCCTTGTGATTCATGTGCCCATCCTTGATGGGCGCCGTGTTGCCATCCCTCAGATAATGGGCGCGCCACTTCACCACATAAGGGAAGATGTTGTTGGAGTTTTCCCCCGCCCGGCTGCCGTAGCCACTCCAGTTGTCGGCATCGTCTGCCGCTGCGTACTGCACGTTCAACCGGTTGGTCTGCAGGTTGTGGCCCAGTTCGTGATTGTCGAGCCAGCCGATCGGGCTGATGCTGCCGGAAGAGTCCCACGGGTTGCCACTGCAACCGCTGCCGCAATGGGCATTCTGGTCATAGTTGGCATGCTGGATGATGGTGCGGGTATGAATCGACTCATCGAGACAACCCTCCCCCAGCAGTGCCACGCAGGCGTTTTTAACATCTGCCGGCAGCGACTCATCGAGCCCCTTTCCCTGAATTTTCAGGCCCGCCAGGGTGTAGACGCCATTGATGTGATCCCGGGCGATGCTGTCGAGCAGGGCATTGGTGTCGGGGATGACGCCCCCCACCGCCTTGGTGAAGCGATCCCGGCGCAGATGCTGTTCGGCGCCATCGGCCCGCAGATCGATATGGGGCAGCTCGGTTTGTTCCAGCCGCTCGTTGAACTCGCGTATCTGCTGCTCATCACTGAAATCCATGATGGCCGGATGACGGGTGACGCCCGTGGCGCTTACCTGGACGGCCAGCGATGCTGCCCCCCCTTCCAGATAGAGATAGATAGGGCCGCCATAAGGAGAGGTGAAGGTGACGCTGCCCCCCTTGGCCAAGATCAGTCGTCCGGTGGTCAGCTCCAGCGGGGCTCGATAGATCTTCTGCTCATAGGCGCGATTGGTGTTGGGCCTATGGTAGTTGAGTCGGACGGTAGCAGACACATCGGCGTTATCGGTGCGTCTCAGGGTGATGGTTTGTCCCGGCAGGGCATACCAGCCGGTGGTGGTCCACTGCCCGCTGTAGGGAACCGCAATGCGCCGACTGTCGGTGAGCGTTGCGGGATAGGCATAGTGAGCCGCTTGTCCCTTCACCACCTTGTTGCGATCGGTGACGTACTCCCCCAGATCGGGCTGGGCCGGGGTACGGGGGCGGGCATAGCTCACCAGCCAGTCGGCAAACATCGCCTGCTGCCAGGATTGATGTTCATCCCAGGCAATCGGGTAGTCGATGGCGGCACGGTATTTGTCGGCCAGCAGCAGGGTGGCGGGCAACAGTGTCACGCCGTCACGGGCAAAGGGACTGATCCCGGCCTTGTCGAGGGTGATGGCCGCATTTCTCAGCCAGTCGGCACCCAGCTTGAACTGCTGGTTGAAGCTCTCCGAGCCACCGCAATTGATAAAGTTGCCGCCGCAGCTATCGAGCCACTGGGTAGTGAAGTTGCGATCCAGAAGGTTGCCAAGCAGGGTATCGACCGCTATCAGCTGGGTGTCGGGTGCCATGATGGTGTTCACTGCCAGATCGCTGGCTCTGAGTTTTGACCAGTAGTTGCCCCAGGTGACCAGCCCCATATCGAGATAGAGGGGGCTTAGCAGCGGGCTGGCATCGCGCCGATAGTTGGAGAGCAGCAGCGGGATCCTGGCCGCTTTGGCCTTGGCGATCGCCTCTGCGATCCCCTGATACCCCAGCCCCTGGCGGTCGATATCGCTGATCACGATAAGCTCCGGCGCCATGGTGTCGATACAGTCGCTCAGCGCCTGATAATCGCAGGTATTGGCCGGGTTGATGTTGTGCTTGTCGGGATAGATCGCCTTGAGCCAGTCACGCACGCCTTCGTTGTGGGGAAAATAGACGCTATCGGCGCGACTAGGCATCTGGGTGGTGAGGATGCGCAGGCCATCGCTATCCTTGCCCCGGGTCAGCCAGCCAATCAGCCCCTTGAGCAGCGCCTCGCTCTGCGCTGTGCGGTCAACGGAAAACAGGTTCGCCCCCATGGCGGCCTGACGGTAATCGGCTTGCTCGGAGACCATCACCAGACCCCGGATCTCGCTCTCCCCCTTGCCATTGATGTTGGAGGGGAGCAGGGTCACCGTGCTCTCCGGCTGGAAGCTGGAAAAGGTGATGGAGTCGTGGCTCGGGTTCCAGCTGATCTGTGCCATTCCCTGATAGAGGCTGCGAACCAGTTCGGTGCGGTGCGCCTCACTGTCGGCAATCGTCGCACGGGCATGGGCGATCAGGGATTGCTCGCTGGCAAGGGTATGATCTTCCCGGGCAATCGCATTGGCGGCATCGCTGATAAAGCGGGCCGAGATCTGACAATCGGCGCGCATGGGGGCTGTGGTGTAGGTATTACCCGTCAGGGTGCCCTCACACCCAGCGATCTGCGCCAGTACGAAGCCACTCTCGGGCTGCACGGTGAAACGGCCCTGCTCACCCGCATTCAGGCGCAGGGAGTCGGGGCTTAGCGCCCCCCCCTGAGAAGCGTGGGTGGTGGCGTTGAAATAGACGGCGGCACTCTCCTGCGTGAAGCTGGCCGAGATCTGGCAATCGCTGCGCATGGGGCCAGTGGTATAGGTGAGGCCGTCCAGGGTGCCATCACATCCGCTTATATCGGTCAGGAGGTAACCGCTGTCAGCCTGTACCGAGAAGCGCCCCTGTTCACCCGCCGCCAACCGCAGGTTGGTGGGGTTCAACTGTCCGCCCGCGCTGCTCTGGCTGGATGCCTCGAAATAGTTGGGGGTGACAGGGGGGCGGATAGGGGTCTCTTCCTGTTCGCCATCACCGCCGCCACAGCCTGTGATCAACAGCGCCAGTAAGGGGGTGAGAACCGTCTTTTTCATTGTTTGATACGTTCCTTGTGTTACGACGGGTAGGGGAGTCGGTAGTCTAATGAGCTGCCTTGCTTATTTCAACGCTGATTGAATGGTCATTTTGCTTTATTTTCAGCATCTTGGATGTTTTTTTGGCCGGCTTTTGCCGTATTTGGTGTTGCTGGCGCAGCAGAACCGATAGGGATGGGGCGAGCACCCCATCGGCACAGGCCATACCAGCCTGATCTCATCGTGATACGTCGGTTCACCAGGTTTACAGGGGGGCGCCGGGCCGCAGGTTTTACCTGCAACCCGCACAGGGGGGATGTCAGACGGATGGCTGAGCGGCGGGGTCGATCGTTGCCAGCGCCCGCATTTCCAGCCGCTGCTCGCCGGGGCGGCAGATCAGCACCGAGCCCTGCTCGAACCAGTCTCCCAGCACGATGCGGCGGGCGGGCGGGCCGTCCAGGGTGAAGTCGTGGATGGCGGGTCTGTGGGTGTGGCCGTGGATCATCATTCGGCAGTCGTGGGCGCGCAGCATCTCGTCCACCGCCGCGGGCGTCACATCCATGATGATCTGGCTCTTGTGGGCGTTCTCCATCTGGCTTTGGCCGCGCATCTTGCAGGCGATGGCCTGACGGCGGGAGAGCGGCAGCCGCAAAAAGAGCCAGCGCAGCCACTTGAGCTGGGTGATGCGGCGAAACTTCTGATACCCCTCATCCAGGGTGCAGAGCAGATCGCCGTGGCTGAGCACTACCCGCTCCCCATAGAGGTCGATGACGCAAGGGTCACCCAGCAATGTCATCCCCGCGCGCTTGGCAAACTGCTGGCCCAGCAGAAAGTCGCGGTTGCCGTGGATAAAGTAGATGGGCACGTTCTGCTGGCTCAGGGCCAAAAAGGCGTCGGCCATCTGTTGATGGAGCGGATTGGGGTCATCGTCGCCAATCCAGAATTCGAAGAGATCCCCCAGCACATAGAGGGCATCGGCGCCGGGGGCGTCGTGCTCGAGAAAGCGCACCAGTGCCGCGGTCATATCGGGCCGCTGGGCAGAGAGGTGAATGTCACTGATAAAGAGGGTGCTCATGATGTGGGGATCGGGCTCTCGGTCGAAACAGGGCAAACAGGGGTGGCAGAGGTAGTAGACACAACAGGGGACGAATCGTGCGCTGCGGGCGCCATCGTGCCAGTTGAGGTATGGATATCGTCACGGGATGGCGGCTGCCATGCCAGCTCGGCCAGATTGCGTCCCTCCAGCGTCAGCAGCGCGGCGTAAGGATCGCCCGCCAGACCCAGCAACCGGCACGTGGCCGCTTCCCCTTTCAATCCCTCTTCAAGGCGCAGGCGCAGCACTTCACGGTAGAAGGCATCACCAAACCGCTCGAGCAAAGCTGCCATCAGGGTGAGGTGGCGCCAGCCGTTCAGCGTCTCGATGGGAGCTGGGGTCACGTAGAGCTCCAGCGGCCAGCGGGCCTCGCTCTTGGAGCAATCGCTATCGATACTCTTTTGCTCGAGACAGGAAAAGGTGCGCTCCAGCAGCCAGACATTGTCGCCCTTGGGGCTCGCCTGCCAGCCTTGCTCTGCAAAAGTAGCGGCAAACTCGGCGGGATTTGGATGCTGGCAGAGGATATCGAGATCGCTGCCGGGCCGATCCAGGCCGATGGCGAGCGTGCTCACCAGCGCCAGATCGGCGCACTGCGCGGCCAGCTCATCCCACACACCGGCGGTGAGCAGGGCATGGGCCGAGCGCTGGCGCGGGTTGCCGTGGGCCAGATAGTCGAGGCGGCGCCAGTTCGGACTGGCAGTGGGGGAGGCAGATGGAAAAACTGCGGCCGGGGCCGCAGTTTTGTCTGTGCCGAGTCGGCAGAGATCAGTCAGCAAGGGTCACCTTGGTGATCACCACGTCTTCTACCGGCACGTCCTGGTGGATGCGGCCGTAGTTACCGGTCTTGACGCCCTTGATCTTGTTGACCACGTCCATACCGGCGGTCACTTCACCGAATACGCAGTAGCCGAAGCCCTGAGTGGTAGCGGATTTGAAGTCGAGGAAGTCGTTGTTGTTCACGTTGATGAAGAACTGGGCGCTGGCAGAGTGCGGCTCCATGGTGCGGGCCATGGCGATGGTGCCGATCTTGTTGGAGAGACCATTGGCCGCTTCGTTCTTGATGGGCGCGCGGGTGTCTTTCTCTTCAAAGCCCGGGGCATAGCCGCCGCCCTGGATCATGAAGCCGTCGATGACACGGTGGAAAATGGTGTTGTCGTAGTGACCGTCACGGCAGTATTGCAGGAAGTTGGCCACGGTTTCCGGGGCTTTTTCAGCATTCAGGGTGAGGGTGATGTCGCCGTGATTGGTGTGCAGAGTGACCATGATATGTCCTTTCATTTGATGCGGGCGACGAAGTGCCCGCAGGTGTATGGCATAAAGTGGTGGCAATTCTAGCCCATCAGGGGCTGGCGGCATAGTCTCTCTGGCGCCGTAACCGTGCTGGCAGGCGGGATTGGCCCGCTTTTCTGCCTCGTTTTCTGCCCCCGAACGGGGTATTATGACCAACCATTTTACTCACAGGCAGTGGTTAGAAGATGCTGAAGATATACAACACACTCACTCGTCAAAAAGAAGAATTCAAACCTATCCACCCGGGCAAGGTGGGCATGTATGTGTGTGGCGTCACCATCTACGATCACTGTCATATCGGCCACGGCCGCACCTTCGTCGCCTTTGATGTGGTCGCTCGCTACCTGCGTTACGCCGGTTACGACCTCACCTACGTGCGCAACATCACCGACGTGGATGACAAGATCATCAAGCGCGCCGCTGAAACCCGCGTCACCTGCGACGAGCTGACCGAGCGTCTGATTGGCGACATGCACGCCGACTTCGACGCCCTCGGCATGGTGCGCCCGGATATCGAGCCGCGCGCCACCCAGCACATCGAAGAGATCATCGAGCTGGTGCAATCCCTGCTGGAAAAAGAGCACGCCTATGTGGCGGATAACGGCGACGTGATGTTTATCGTCGAATCCTACGCCGACTACGGCAAGCTCTCCGGCCAGGATCTGGAGCAGCTGCAAGCCGGTGCCCGCGTTGATGTGGTGGATGCCAAGCGCAACCCGCTGGACTTCGTGCTGTGGAAGATGTCCAAGCCCGGCGAGCCGACCTGGGAGAGCCCCTGGGGCCCGGGCCGTCCTGGCTGGCACATCGAGTGCTCCGCCATGAACTCCAAGCACCTTGGCAACCACTTCGACATCCACGGCGGCGGCTCCGATCTGCAGTTCCCGCACCACGAGAACGAGATCGCCCAGTCCTGCTGCGCCCACGGTGGCGACTACGTCAACACCTGGATGCACAGCGGCATGGTGATGGTGGATAAAGAGAAGATGTCCAAATCCCTTGGCAACTTCTTCACTATCCGCGATGTGCTGGCCCATTTTGATGCCGAAACCGTCCGTTACTTCCTGATGTCTGGCCACTACCGCAGCCAGCTCAACTACTCGGAAGATAACCTCAAGCAAGCCCGCGCCGCGCTGGAGCGCATGTACACCGCCCTGCGCGATCTGCCGGTGGCCGCGGCTGCCGGTGGCGAGGAGCAGGTGGCGCGCTTCAAGGAAGCGATGGACGACGACTTCAACACCCCGGAAGCCTACTCCGCCCTGTTCGATCTGGTGCGCGAGATCAACCGCCAGAAGGGTGAAGACATGGCCGTTGCCGCCGCGCTGGGCGCCCGTCTGCGCGAACTGGGCGCCGTGCTCGGCATCCTGCAGCAAGACCCCGAGGCTTTCCTCAAGGGTGACGAAGCGGACGAAGAGGTTGCCGAGATCGAGCGCCTGATCGCCGAGCGCAATCAGGCCCGTGCCGACAAGAACTGGGCTGCTGCCGATGCCGCCCGCAACCGTCTCACCGAGATGGGCATAGTGCTGGAAGACAGCGCCGGCAAGACCAGCTGGCGCCGTGCCTAAGGCCGGTTGGCCTTGTTGGCGTCTGGTGCCAACAGGTTGAGCTAATAAAAAACCGCAGCCCTAGGGCTGCGGTTTTTTTTGTGGCCGGTCTGAGGGCTGGCACCTTCCCTCTCTCCTTAATGGCATGGCTTCGCCATGCAGGACACGAGGGCCTTGCCCTCGAAGGGGTTTCGCCCGCCCTTCGGGCTGGGGCGAGTGTAACTGTTCACCCAGATGGCATTGACAGGAAAAAGTGAGACGATCATCCCTTGATCCACTGTTGCCCCTTGCCTGATCCCGCCAGCTTGGCACCATCACGTCATGAGCAAACCCATTACGCCACCACCCGGCCTGCCGCTGACCCTCGAGCAAGCCAACGAGCTGATTTACAAGCTGATGGCGCGCATCGCCGAGCTTGAAGACCGCCTCAACCAAAACAGCAATAACTCCTCCAAGCCCCCCTCCACTGATGGCTCGGGGACCCCGCCTGCGCGCAAGCGCCCCGCTTCCGGCAAGGCTCGTGGTGCCCAGCCTGGCCACAAGGGGCAGCGGCGTGAACGTCATCCTGAGGACGACCGACTGACGGCAATACCACACTATCCTGCCCGGCAGTGCGCCTGCTGTGGTGAGCAGGTGGTGTCCCATGACAAGCCCTACCGGGTTCATCAGGTGTTTGACCTGCCCGAGGTCAGCTATGTGGTGACAGAGCATCAGCTGTATCGGGGCACCTGCCGTGGGTGCGTCACCACCAGTGAAGCAGCCCTGCCCGATACGGTGAGCCACAGCCAGATGGGGGCTAATCTGCTGAGCTATATCGCTTTGCAGAGTGGTCAGTTCCACCAGAGCATCAGCAAGATACAGCAGCAGCTCAAGCAGCACTTCGGTTTGAGCTTTAGCCGAGGCGCCATCAGTGAAGCGCAAGGCCGGGTCAGCGCCATGCTCACCCCGACCCACCAAGCCATCAAACAGCAAGTGCAGTCTGCCGCCATCATCCATGCCGATGAAACCCGGCACCAGCGGGGCGGTGAGCGACGCTGGATGTGGCTGGCCCTGAGCAAGGTCGCGGTCTGCTTCATGACGGCGTTTGGCCGCGGTCAGGAGGCAGCGAAGCGGTTGCTGGGCAGTGAGCTTGATGGGGTGCTGGTGACCGACCAGTATGCGGGATACCGCTTCATCGACAGCGCCCAGCGCCAACTGTGCTGGGCGCATGTGCTGCGCAACGTGGCGGCGATTGCCGAGAGTAGCGACGCCGTCAACCAGCCTATCGGAGCCCGGCTGGTACTGCTGGCTGACACGGTGTTCAGAACCCGGCATGGCTATGAACAAGGCTGCTTAAGCCGGGAGCAGTACCAGCGAAGGTTGCAGCGATGTCGGCAAAGCTGGCGAAGGCAGCTGGAGCGGGGCAGTGTACTGTGTTCCAAGCGCTACCGTGGGCGCTGCCAGTTACTGCTCAAGGACGATGAGATGCTATGGCGTTTTATGGAAAACGACGAGATAGCGCTGACCAACAATGAAGCGGAGCGGGCGCTGCGTGGCTATGTGCTGTGGCGCAAGGGAAGCTATGGCGTCTGGTCGCATCGAGGCGAGCAGTTCAGGCAGCGTATCCTATCGTTGGTGGAGACGGCCAAGCGATTGGGCCGCTGCCCGCAGGAGTGGCTGAGGGCAGTTGTCAGGTCCTGCATCGAGAAAACCGACTACCCGTTCCCGGAGGAGTTGGTGCTGTCAACACCGTCCCGGTGAACGGTTACGGGCGAGTGACTTTTGAAAGACCCAAAGTCACCAAAGGTCTTCTCCCCCGGCAACCCGCCCGCTTCGCGGGTTCCCTCGTCTCGTCCAACGGGTCGGACGGAGCGCCGCAGACGGCACATCCCTGTGCCGGCTGCGGCTGCGCCATCATCCCTGATGGCGCTCCTGACCCGTTGAACTCGACTCGGCGGTTTGCAGGGGGAACCAATACCGTGCCCGCCCGTGGCTTTAGCGTGCATGTTGACCGCCTTTTCCGCTGAAAGGGGAGGGCAGAGCAAGGAGGTGGGGAAATAGGGCTTTGGCTTGAGTTAAAAAGTGTCAGGGAAATAGAAATAAAAACCGCAGCTCAAGGCTGCGGTTTTTAATGGTCATAGAGATAACCCAAATCTTTATATGGAAATGTAATTTGATGACGTTAAATAAGCCTTTAATAAGTTAAGTTCTTTTCCTTAGAACCTGTAAGTCACTCAGATATGATTTAATCTGAGAAAGGTCTGCTTCCACTTCATCAATAGTTGGGCAGGGGGCACCAACAGCTGGGGCGTTATCATGACCGGTAAAATAAGCACTACATTTACTCATGGCATTATCTATTAATTGTATGTCACTTTCCGATATGTCAATTAGCCGTGACAAGCGTTGCGTAGAAACACCTCGTTCAAATCTACATACTACTTTGTTCAGAAGCTTTTCTTCAATCAAACGTTCCCATGACTCTCGGAGTAAGCCATAAAACTCTCTAGAGGCACGATGGAAGTCATTTTCTGTTCCATCCTTATCGATTTTTCTTAAATTTTGAAGCTTGGTGTTCAAATAATTTAAACGCTTGGAGGTCGTTAATGCTTCCCAAGGGGCGCTATCTCTGACAATTCCTGCATGCTTTCTTGATCTTTCGAGAGTTAAGCTCCCATATTTTGCTTGTTGAATTTCCACTTGCTCTAACAGAATTTTAAAAAATACTATATCATGTGTAAATATAATTACTTGGCGATTTATAGATTCGTCAATAAGCCTCTTTGCAATTTTGCAGCTCCATTGATGACTCAATGAGTTGACTGGGTCATCAAATATAACAGTGGACTGTCTGTTATCAACTTTCATTTCGGCCAAGAAAGCTGCTATAGCAATACAGCGTTGCTCTCCTTCGCTTGCCACCTTCGCAACAATTTGTTCACCAGATTCAGCTATCGATAACTTAAATTGCTGATAACCTCCAGAGTTTCTTGTCTGTACGTCAACAGAGAAACGAGTAAAACCGAAACTTTTCAATTCATTTTGAAAGGAGTTTTTGAGTGGTTCTATTACATCTTGCTGATAAATTTTTGATGACAACAAAGAGATGCCTCTTGTATCACACTCACTCCTTATTTTATTCATTTTCTCGATAACTTTATGCCTTCTGATATTATTAAGTATGTGCTCAAGGTTTTCCTGTATGTATTTCCTGTCTTTGATTTCATTTAGCTCTGATTCCTTTTTAATTATTAGTTTAGATAGGTCATTATTATCATTAATTGAGCTTAATTGTTCAGCGATTATGTTAATAGCTGTATATAATCCTGTAGCAGCAGAAGTATCTAGAGGTGAGTCGCTAGCTGGATATGATGATGAAGTAGTGAATAGCTTTTGACGTTCAGATAATGTGTTAAATAGTACAGTTATCTTATCTGCCATTCCTGGTTGTAACTTATCTATTTCTGTTAGCGCAGCATTATGATTAGTGAGGCTGACATCTTGAGATGAAATCATTAAAAGAGCATTTTTAAGTAAATTGTGCGCATCTTTTGCATCTGTAGCTGCTGAGTTCGCTAAAAACGTGCTTAATGAAGCTAGTCGTTCAGCGCTGACCTCAGAAATATCTTGTAAACATAAAGGGCAAGAATCACCCTGAATAGGTGGGAAGTTATGAGCCTTTGGTTCAGACTTAATAAAGTTCTTTGCGGCTGTCCACATTGTTTGCCAAGCTATACCTGCAATTGTATCCAGAGGTAATCCTTGTAATGTTGCCTGCATTATATCATCAGCAATCTTTTGCTTTTTATGATAATCATCTTGCAATTCGACTAATCGTTCAAATGCTTTATCTCCTAAGTGCCTTAAAATGTTTGTTGTTGATTGATACAATGGAGTTAAAATGTCGATTTGTTGACGCAGTGATGCTTTAATTGATTCTGGTGTTTGTAACTTAAACTTAGATATCTCTTGCAAGAGAGGTTCAATTCTCAATATTTCTTCTTTCGAGGCTACATGATTAAGTACATCAGCCTCATTAGTTTTGTAAGATATGTCATTGAAAAATTGAGCTGTAACTGAGTTGGATTCCAAAGGATTAATTTTGATAAAGCCGTTACCTGCCATGGTATCTTCATCAATAAATGCTTTGATTCTATTAATCGTCTTGGTTAGTTCGGTCAATAGATTTAGCCCTGATGGTTTAAAACCAAGGGAGTCTTCTTTGTTGACATAGTGTTGAGCCGATGTGGAATCAAAAACCCTTATTGCTTTAAGAGAGGGTATTATATCTTTGTTTAAAGACCAAGCGTGAATCTCATCTTTTCCACCTACAGTGATTCTAATATTTGCACTTGGAGTTGGATTGTTTACCGAAAAAACATTTCCCAATATCGTTGGACATGATCCACGAGTTAGGCATGCATTCTTTAAAATGCTGGCATAACTTGACTTACCAGCACCATTATCACCGTAAACAATAAAACATCCACTTTCATTAAATTTCAGAATTTGTTCGTCATGAAGAACTCCGACTCCTTGGACATTTTCTATTGATGCCAAGTTAACTTTATCTACTTCAGTCGTATAACCAGAAAAATCTAACGCTACATCTAATCGAGAACGATCAAATTGCTGTTCATCTTCTAAATAATGTTCAATTCTAGCAATTTGATATATCTCATTGATATCATCCTGATCTAGCTCTCCATTGACTAATGCCAAACGTATAGTGTGTTTCCACCAGATTGGTTTGTCCTCAATCCAACCCTTAATTTTTTCAATAGGTGTCATGTTGATATCCTTGGCAATTAAATGTATTTATTTATAGTTCGTAGGTTCGATTAGCGAAGCGTAATCGGACGTTCGAGAAATATGGTGTTATTACGGTGAAATACTCACTGTCGGGCCTTCAATATAAAGCCGTTTCCAAATTGGGATATCTGCCGCTTGCCGTTATACCCGCCATGTTTTTTTCACCTATGCAACCATGTCGATGATACCTGTTGCATAGGTGCGACAATCTGCTCTCGCCATGGGGTGGCGAGGGGGTGGCAGCGAGACAACAACCCGCCCGATCTTTGCCCCGAATAGGCTGGGGAGTGTTACCGCGGTGCAATGCGCTGCGCTTATTGCACCCTACGCCTGTTAACTGGCCTCGGGGCTGCGGGCTGGGTGTTGCCCCCTGTTGTTCGCCGAGGTGAGCCCGTTTGTCCAGGCCGCGAGGCAGGACGCCGAGCGAGCGCCGCTGGGCCATGGATGGCCCATCGGCGCGTGCCGTGGGACAAACGGGTGAACCGAGGGAACCCGACGCAGGAGGGCGAACAAGTGGGGGATTAGACCTTTGGTGACTTTGGGTCTTTCCAAAGTCACTCGCCAAGCCGCGCAGCGGCGGCGAAACCCCGTCGAGGACGGAGTCCTCGCGTCCTGCATGGCGAAGCCATGCCAATACCTTGTTGCAGGGCAAAGACGTTACCGACCCCGTCACCCTAACCCTCTCCCGCACGGGGAGAGGGAACAGCGACCGTGGACGATTACGCTCCGCTAATCGACCCTACTGGCGAAGCCATGCCAATACCCTGTTGCAGGGCAAAGACGTTACCGACCCCTCACCCTAACCCTCTCCCGCAAGGGGAGAGGGGATGGTTACCGTGGACGATTACGCTTCGCTAATCGACCCTACTCGACCCTACGCTAAAGTCGCTACCGCCCCTGACTGTCGCTACCAGATTGCGCCGTTGACCATTGATCTCGGAAAAGGGGTCAACAGACGCCCGTCGCCATATTACGGAGCCAGAGTGGTCTTATCTATGGTTTTGATGAGCTAACTATCAGAAAAGAGTGATTTTTTGCGCTGGCACAAACTTTTATTAATTAGCGATTAGTTGTTGGTTGTCGGGGCTTGGAGCTGGCAGGGCGGTGGGGTGACGCCGCGAGAGGAGTGCAAACGGTAAAGGAGGGGAGCGCAAACGGAAAAAAGCGAAGGGGCCCGCGGTGGGCCCCTTGTTGTTGGTGCTCGACGCGGCTCCGCTATTTGGCTGCGGGGGTTGGGAAGTATTTGCTGTGCAGCAGCGGGTATTCGCTGCTCGCCAACACCTGGGTCAAGCCGGTCTGGAACTCCTTGACCAGCTCGTCGCTCACCGGATGGCTGAAGGCGAAGCAGAACTGCTCCGAGCTCAGCACCCACTGCTCCTTGAAGCGGGCGGGGTCGAGTTTTTGCTCGACGATCAGCTGCTCCATGGTGGTCTTGTTGGTGGAGACCAGATCGACCCGGCCTGAGGTGAGCATCTTGAGCGCCTGTGCCAGCCGGTTGGCGGCCATCAGTTTGGTCTCGTCAAAGCCGTTGTTGAGCAGCAATTGCTCCCCCACATCGGCTCGCACCGCCCCGATATTGAATGCCTTGGCATCGTCGAGCTTGGTGATGGTGATATTGCGATCGGCCAGCCCCACCAGCACGATCTCGGCATACCCGATGGGGCAGGCCCACTTGAACAGGGGATCCCGCGCCTGGGTGCGGGCGGTGGAAAAGAGCACCGCATTGGGCTTTTGGGTCAGCAGGTAGTAGCCGCGCGCCCAGGGCATGATGGTGATGGGCTGCGCCGGTGTATTGGTCTTTTTCCATACCAGTTGCAGCAGTTCGACCGCGAGGCCGGTGGGGGCGCCGCTGGCATCGGCGTAGTTGTAGGGTTTGTACTCTTCGGTGATGTAGTGCAGTTTGCCGAGCTCAGGACTCGCCTGTGCGAGGGTGGCCAGCAGCGCCCCGGCCAATCCAATCCATGGTTTCATTTTTGCCATCCTGATCAAGGGAATATCTGCTCAAGTGTGACCAAGCTGGCCGATTTCGCCAAGGCGACGGAGCATGTTTGGCAAAAAAGCGCGGGTGCACGCCGCCATCACGCACCCTATGCCAGCGGTGATCAGGGCGTTAGCGCAGTGGCAGGTATTTGGCTTGCAGGGCCGAGAAATCCGCCGAGGCGACGACCTGGGTCAGCGCCTGCTGAAAGAGGGCGACCTCGCTGTCGGGCACCTGACGGCTGAAGGCGTAGCAGAGCGGTCTGGCATCCAGCACGAAGGCGACATGAAAGTCATCCGGCTTGAAGCCGAGCTGCTGCAGGGTTTGATAGCCCGCCAGCTTGTTGGTCGCAAACAGATCGGCGCGACCGGAGGTGAGCATTTTGGCCGCCTGGGTGAGGCGGTTGGCCAGCATCAGCTGGCGCTCATCGATACCGCGCTCGAGCAGCAGCTGTTTGGAGACGGTAGAGCGCACCACGCCGACCTTGTAGCGGCTGATCTCGGCCTCCGAGCCTAGGGTGATGTTGTCCGCCTTGCGCCCCAGTAGCACAAACTCCGAGTGATCGATGGGGCAGGCCCACTTGAAGAGTGCCTCCCGCTGCGGGGTGCGGGCGGTGGCAAACAGCACCACATTGGGTTTTTGTTGCAACAAGTTGTAGCCCCGGGCCCAGGGCATAATGCGGATTGGCTGGGGCGACACGCCCCGCGCTTTCCAGATAAGCAGCATCAGCTCCACCGACAATCCGGTCGGCATCCCTTGTTGGTCGCTGAAATTAAACGGGGGAGAGATTTCGCTCAGATACTCGAGTTTGCCCGGATCGGCCTGCGCGAAGGTGGCCCACAAGAGCAGTAGCAGATGAGGTAGGTGCCATGTCCGCACGGGAAAGATCCTTCGCAATCAACCATGTAGCCCAGTTTGACTGCTTGCGGCGGGAATAGCTAGCCACCTCTATTGCATCTTTCATCAATAAGATGGGCAGCGAACTGCTGCCCATCGGGTGAGTGAGTGCTCAGCGCACCGGCAGGTATTTGGCCTGCAATTTGCGAAACTCCTCCGAGGCGAGGGCGCGGGTCAGGCCCTGCTGAAAGAGGGTGATTTCGCTGTCGGGCACCTGACGGCTGAAGGCGTAGCAGAGCTGCTCGGCGCTCAGCACCATGGCCACGTTGAAGTCGTCGCTGCTCAGCTTCAGTTCGCGGATGGCGTCATATCCCGCCAGTTTGCTGGTGGCGAGCAGGTCTGCGCGGCCGGAGAGCAGCATCTTCAACCCCTGCGACAGGCGGTTGGCCGGGATGATGTTGTTGTCATCCATGCCGTTGTTGAGCAGCAGCTGCTCGGCGGCGTCCGAGCGCACGGCGCTGATCTTGTACTGGCTCATCTGATCGAAGGCGGTCAGGGTGATGTTCTGCGCTGTGCGGCCCAGCAGTATGTACTCCGAGTAGCCGATGGGGCAGACCCACTTGAAGAGATCCTCCCGCGCCTGGGTGCGGGCGGTGGAGAAGAGCACCACGTTGGGCTTCTGGGTTAGCAAGTAATAACCTCGTGCCCAGGGCAGGATGCGCACCGGCTGGGGTGTCACGCCGCTGTGTTGCCAGATCATCTGCAGCAGATCGACCGCAAGGCCGGTGGGCTGGCCTTGCGGATCGCTGTAGTTGTAGGGGGGGTACTCTTCGGTGAGGTACTCGAGCTTGCCCAGATCAGCCCGGGCCGTCGAGGCCCAGCAGAGCAGCAACAGATGACAGATCAGCCATATCCTCATTGGGAACATCCTTAGCGATCAACCTTCCCTTGAGTGTGACCATGAACAGAGTAAATAGCCACTCACTGCCGTTACCAGCGGGCGCGGATCTGCCCGATGGGCTGGTAGGCCTCATCCCGCAGCCCCACCAGCAGGGTCTTGCCATCCGCTTGCAGCCGGAACTCGCCGTAGCGGGCCGCTTCGTACTGCTCTGCCGTGCCCTCTTCAAAGAAGTAGGCATCGGGGCCAATCTGCCACTGCCGCTCGCTCTGGTGCACCTGCAATAGCCGCTCATCGCTGGCGAGCCGATCCGGTTTGCCATCGGCCACCAGAGTGGCCACCTGATGGGCATCGAGGCGGATCACCAGGGTGTCGCTGCCCTTGTCTTGATTAGCACGGGCGTCGCGGCTGGTCAGCTCGCGGGCAATTTCATAGTTGAGCCGCATGTAATCCCCCTGCATCAGGGAGCGGGGATCGACCGGAGCGAGCCGCAGCAGCACCACTTCGCCGCTGCTCATGGCGTGCTCATAGCGCCAGACGGTGGCATTGATGCCTGCCAGGATGGCGAGGCCGCTCAGCAACAGGGCGAGCTGTCGGGTGACGGGTTTCATGAATCGCTCCTTGCCGCGAAGGTGGTGAGCAGCTGGCGGGCCCCCAGCAGCAGGATGCCGGAGCCCAGCAGCAGCCAGGATTTGGTCATCAGGGTGAGCCCCAGATCGTAGTAATAGAGCGAGCCATAACCGAGCAGCAGCAAGGCCGAGAGGGTCATCAGCCCCAGACTGCCGGCATAAAACCCGAGGATCAGCACCAGTGCGCCTGCCCCCATGCCGGGGATGATGGCGCTGATCAGCACCAGCGGCAGGCCAAACAGCAGGGGGAGCTTGAGTTTCACCATCACCGCCAGCAGCAGGGCGGCGCAGAGCAGCGGATTGAGCCAGAGCGGCAGGCGGGACAGCCCCAGCTCGTCCAGCACGCTGCTGCCGCCATCCCACAGCGGGTGGTGCAGACGGCCCAGCACCAGCAGCGAGAGGGCCAGCCCCAACGTGATGGAGTGGTAGAGCTGGTGGCGCTCTGGATCCCTATCTGCCCGCAGCCAGCAGAAGGTGATGGCCGCCATCACCAGCGGCAGGGCCAGCAGTTGCAGCCCGAGGCAGGCAAGGCCAAGGGTGAGCAGCAGGGCCGCCGCCACGCTGTGAAACAGCCGCACCAGCCAGTGATCGAACAGCACGGCGATGGCGAGCGACAGCAGGCACAACCCAAACCAGAGCAGGGCGTGATGGAGATCCAGCTGATCGAGCAGGCCATAGAGCAGCCAGGCATCAGCCGCCAGGGTGAGGGCCAGCACGAACTGATCCCAGAGATCGCCGCTTTGGCTGCGATTGAGGGCGTAGGCCCCCGCCAGCAGCACGGCACCCAGCAGCAGGGCACTGTTGGCCTCGCGGGTCAGCTGCTCGAAGGTGAGAAACAGGAAAAAGAGCAGGAACAGGGCGGCAATCCAGCCCACCAGCCCCAGCAGAAAGCGGCTCGACCAGTGGGGTTGGGTATCACGGGGCATCTCCCCTTCCACCAGATTGGCCTGTTGCAGCGTTTGCCAAAGGGTCAGATCACTCATGAGACCTCCGTTGTTGTTGCAGCCAGCGGGCGGCGGTGACCGAAAGGCCGATGGCAATCAGGCTCAGCAGCAAGAAGCCGTTGATGTCGGGCTCCATCCACTTGCCCAGCGCCGCGAGGATGACGGCAATCAGACTGAGGCACCCCATGGCGAGTCCGGCGATAAATCTGTGATGCCAAAGGGCATAGGCCGCAGCGAGCCAGCCAAGCCAGAGCGGCCACACCAGCGCAGAGGCGGCATCAAACAGCGCCAGCAGGGTGAGCAGGGTAGCTCCCAGACCGGCAGCAAGGCCCGCCAGCCAGCTTGGCATCAGGCGCCAGCGGTTTGGTGCCAGCAGAAGCAGACCCCAGAGGGCAGCGTTGAGCAGGGTAAGGCACCAGCCCAATCCCTCTTCATCGAAGGTAAAGAAGAGCGTGAACAGGCCGAGCCGCCAGTAGAGCACCAGCGCCAGCTGGCCGAGCAGCCAGCTCAAGGTCCAGAGCAGGGGAATTTGGCCAAATGTCGCCAGCGGCACCAGCATCAGCGCCCAGGTGGCGAACAGCTGCCAGGGATCGGCGCCGGTCTGGTAGGTCTGACCCACCAGCGCCAGCAGGGCGCCGATATTGAGGGCGATAGCGAGCAGCAGCGCCTGACGGGGGGTATCCCCCAACGGTTTGCGCCACAGCAGAAGCAGCATGGCGAGCAGCGGCGCCTCCAGCAGGGCGAGGCGGGAGACCCGGCCCAGCTCTTGCCAGTTGAAGGCGACGAAGAAAATAAGGCCGGCCCCGATGCAAAGGGCACCGAGCCAGAGCAACAGCCGGTCAAACAGCCACTGCCAGCGCGCCGGATGGGGGGGAAGATCGGCGAGGGTCAGGGCGTCCACCAGCTTCTCTGGCGCTAGCCGTCCCTGTTTGACCCATTCGAGAAGCGTCTCTCTTGATACGTTGTGCATGGGGGGACTCCGCGAGGTTTGCCCCATTATGGCATGAGGCACCCGCAACCGTGCACTGCCCCTTGGCTCTACGGCTGGTGGTTGCGACAGCGGATTACGCAATAGACACAGCAGTAAACAAAAAGCCCTCCGAGGTGGAGGGCTTGGTCAGCGGAAAAGGCGATCAGGCAAAGATCAGGGTGCTCACCCCGAGGCCGACGAAGAGGATGGCGCAGGCGATGCGGATCCCCTTGAGCGGCAGCTTGTCTGCCCCCAGCTTGCCGATCAGCACCACAGGCACGTTGGCCAGCATCATGCCGAGGGTGGTCCCGGTAATGACCTGCACCAGCGAGTCATACTTGGCGGCCAGCAATACGGTGGCGATCTGGGTCTTGTCGCCGATCTCGGCGATGAAGAAGAGTACGAAGGTGGCCATAAAGGGGCCGTATTTATCCAGCGAGCTCTCCTCGTCATCCATCTTGTCCGGCACCAAAATCCAGATAGCCATGGCGATAAAGGCGATGGCGACCAGCCAGGTCATTATCTTGGGATCGAGCCAGCGACTGATGAACTCGCCAATCCAGGCAGCGCCCGCATGGTTGAGCAGGGTAGCCGCCAGCATGCCGGCGATGATGGGCCAGGGCTTGCGAAAACGGCAGATGAGCAGCAACGCCAACAGCTGGGTTTTATCGCCGATTTCGGCAATAGCGACGCTGAGGGTTGAGGTTAACAAGGCTTCCATAAAAATGACCGGGGGACGGAATTGTTATAAACCAAAGACAAGCCTGCGCCATCCGTCCCCGGTATTGGCACTGGCCCGTCAAAGGTCTTGTCAAATCCATGGCTGGCATGGATCACCCTGACCATGGTGATTTGGCACCAAGTATGTTGATCAGGGTCGCAAACCGGTATTCATGCAATGGATGGCACCGGCGTGCGAGACTACTCCCCCTCGATGGGAGCGGGCATTCTAGGGAAAAACCGCATGAGTGACAAGGGGATCAGCCACCCACCAGCTTGACGCTGAAACCGGCTTTCTCCAGCTCGGTTTTGATCAGGTCCCGTTTATCCCCCTGGATCTCGATTATCCCTTCCTTGATACCGCCTCCGGTGCCGCACTTTTTCTTGAGCAGGGTGGCCAGGGATTTTTGCTGATCGGCGGGTACGCCATGAATGGTGATCACCCCGGCACCCTTGCGCCCCTTGGTCTCGCGGCGAATGCGCACGGTGCCGTCGGTGGGGAAGGGGGAGGCGGATTGGGGAGCGCTCTGCTCCTTGATCATGCCGCCATCTGTGCTGTAAACGAGGCGGCTGTTGTTGTCGTGACTCATGGCAATACTTTATGGGTTAGCTAAGCGGAGTTTGATTTTACTCAAATAAAAGTTGAAGACACAGCTTATAATGCCCCAAGTAAAAGCGAATTATTATTGTTTAACTTCAGGAGTCAGTCATGGTACTCACGCAGTTGTCACCGGGACAGAGTGCTCGCATCAAGAATATGAATCAGCTCGCCCGGCCGCTGCGCCGCAAACTGATGGTGATGGGCCTGTTGCCCCAGACTGAAGTCATCTATCTGCGCTCCGCCCCCCTGGGGGACCCGCTCCAGATCCAGTGCCAGGGGATCTGTCTCTCCATGCAAAAGAGTCTGGCCCAGCAAATAGAAGTCGAGCCGGTATAAACCCCTGTTCGGCTACCGCTTCGGTCAAGAAAGTCACCGGGAGCGGTTCAGAGACAAGAAGTCGAACCTGCAAAGCAGCTTGCCACACGCACGCGGCGGGTTCAGAAGAAAATAGAGGTAGAGCTGGTATGAATTATTCCCTGGTAACGGTAGGTAACCCCAATAGCGGCAAGACCTCCCTGTTCAACGCCCTGACCGGCGCCCGCCAGCAGGTAGGCAACTGGAGTGGTGTCACCGTCGACAAGAAGATGGGTGAATTCAGCGCGGGTGAGCATCACTTCAAGCTGATGGATCTGCCCGGCATCTATAGCCTGGCCAGTCAGGACGGCAGCTTGGACGAGCAGATCGCCAGCCGCTTTGCCCAGGGCCAACAACCCGACCTGCTGCTCAACGTCATCGACGCCGCCAATCTGGAGCGCTCCCTCTACCTCACGCTGCAACTGCGCGAACTGGGCCTGCCGATGGTGGTGGTGCTCAACAAGCTGGATATCCTGCAAAAGCGCCGCATCGTCATCGACGAGAGCAAGCTCGGCAAATCCCTCGGTTGCCCGGTGGTGGCCCTCTCTGCCCACAACAGCAAGCAGGTTGCCGCCTTCAAACAGCAGATCCGCCAGTTTATCGGTCAGCCGCAAGCCGCCTTGCAGCTCGATACGGCCACGAGCTTGAAACCGATCTGGCGGAGCTGGAGACCCTGCTCGCCCCGCATCACCTCACTACCCGTGGCCGCGCCCTGCGCCTGCTGGAAGAGGATGCGGTGATGCAGGAGACTCTGCTGCCCGGTCAGCAGGCGGCCGCCGCCAATGTAGTGGCTCGCGCCCATCAGGGACAGGATATCGACCTGCAACTGGCGGATATTCGCTACGGCCATATCCACCAGTGGGTACAACAGGCTCGTCAGCAGAAGGGTAAGCTCACCGAGGCCCAGAGCGAGTGGCTGGATCGGGTGCTGCTCAATCGCTGGATTGGCATCCCCTTCTTCCTGTTTGTCATGTACCTGATGTTCCTGTTTGCCATCAACGTTGGCAGCGCCTTTATCGACTTCTTTGACATCATGGGCGGCGCCCTGTTTGTCGATGGGGTGCACCACCTGCTGGGGCTGGTCAATGCCCCCGAGTGGCTGGGCGCCATTCTGGCAGACGGCTTCGGCGTTGGTTTGCAGACCGTGGCCACCTTTATTCCGGTGATTGGCTGCCTCTATCTCTTCCTCGCGGTGCTGGAGAGCTCCGGCTATCTGGCCCGTGCCGCCTTCGTGGTGGATGCCCTGATGCGCCGCCTCGGCCTGCCGGGCAAGGCGTTCGTGCCGATGCTGATGGGCTTTGGCTGTACCGTCCCCTCGGTGATGGCGACCCGTACCCTCAACTCCGAGCGGGAGCGGCTGATGACCTCCGCCATGGCCCCCTTCATGTCGTGCGGTGCCCGTCTGCCGGTTTACGCCCTGTTTGCGGTGGCTTTCTTCCCTGAATCAGGCCAGAACCTGGTGTTCGGTCTCTACCTCATCGGCATTCTGGTGGCGGTGCTCACCGGCCTGTTGCTGCGTAGCACCCTGCTGCCGGGCAAGAGCGACTCCATGCTGATGGAGATGCCGGATTACGAGTGGCCGCGACCGGTCAACGTTGCCATCAAGACCTGGCAGAAGCTCAAATCCTTCGTCTTTGGCGCCGGTAAAACCATCGTGCTGGTGGTTGCCGTGCTGAGCGTGCTCAATTCCCTGGGTACCGATGGCAGCTTTGGCCATCAGGAGCAGGAGAGCTCGGTTCTGAGCAAGATAAGCCAAGCGGTGACCCCGGTGCTGCACCCCATCGGTGTACGCGATGACAACTGGCAGGCCACGGTCGGTATCGTCACCGGTATCTTCGCCAAAGAGGCGGTGGTCGGAACCCTCAACAGTCTCTACGCCGGTGGTGGCGATGCAGAGGAGGAGAGCGAGTTCTCGCTGGTGGCCAGTTTCCACGAGGCGATCGATGCCGTGGCGGCCAATCTGGCGGAGATCAACCCGAGCGACCCCATGGGACTTGATGTTGGCAACCTCGACGATCAGAAAGCTGCCGCCGAGGCGCAGGAGGTGGATGTCTCCACCTACGGCAATATGCAGACCCACTTCGACGGGGCGGCCGGTGCCTTTGCCTACCTCTTGTTCGTGCTGCTCTACATGCCTTGCGCCGCCGCCATGGGCGCGCTGGTGCGGGAAACCGGTCGTCAGTGGGCGCTGATGACGGCGGTATGGTGCAACTATATGGCCTTTATGTGCGCGACCCTCTTCTATCAGGTGGCCACCTTCGCCGCTCACCCGGAGCAGAGCCTGTTCTGGATCGTCAGCTACGGCCTCTCTCTGGGACTGCTCTGGTGGGCCGGTCGCCGTCACGGTGACATCGTTGCCCGCAAGGTGGTGACCTTATGATCCTGCGCGAGCTGGGGGATTACCTCGCCGCGCAGCAGAAGGTGAGCCGGCGTGATCTGGCTCGCCACTTCCACACCTCGGAAGATGTGGTGGAGGCCATGCTCGGCGTCTGGATGCGCAAGGGGCGGGTCATCAAGCGTGAAAGCCGGGTCTGTGGTGGCAGTTGCTGCGGCAAGAGCGAAGAGGTGATGTTCGAGTGGTGTGACGCGGGCCAGATTGGCATCAAGATCCGCTAAACGACTACCCAACCTCATCATCAAACATCGAACAATAAAAAACGGCAGATCCTGCACAAGGGTCTGCCGTTTTTATTGTTGAAAACAGGCGGGATCAGGCGCCTTGGCGAGCCTCGCTCAGCAGTGCCAGCGCCGGTTGGGCGTTGTCCGGCATCAGCCGGTAGGCCTTGTGATGTTTGACCAGGGTGGTCTTCTTGTTGCCCTGGCTCAGCAGCAGGCCGTGCTTGAAGGCCGCCTCGGCCAGCACCTTCTCGTCACCGCGCACATAGAGGGTGAGGGGTTTGACAAGCTCACCGTCCTCGATATGGCCTTCATATTCGCTATGGCTTACCACCAGACTCGCCTGCCCGCCCGATTGCAGGCGCAGCTTGGCGTTCACTTCGCTCTCGGTCAGCACCAGCCAGCCTGCCGCTGAGAGCTCCTCCAGCAGCGCCGCCAGCTTGGCCCCCAGTTGTTGCGGGTTGGTCATGGCGCACTGGTACTGGAAGGCGATGCGCTCCAGCAATCCCTTGAGATCGGCACCCGCACCCAGCGTGCGGCCAAGCTGCACCCAAGCTTTCAAATCTTCCATCACCAGACGGGAGAAGCGCTTCTCCTTGAGGGAGTCAGCCATCCAGGTGCAGAGAAAGTGGCTCTCTTGCGCCGGAGTGCGCTTGCCCGCCTTTTGCTCGGCGGTGCGGGCCAGTTCGGCCAGGCTTTGAGTGGCCATCTCGAGCAGGGCCTGATTGTAGGTCGGAGAGGTCATAAGCAATCCTTGAGTTGACCACCAGGGGTCAACACCGATGACAGAGATGGCAAAGGCGCCAGTGGCGCCTTTGCGGTTCAATAGAGCAACTGCCCGCCTTATTTCGGCTGACGGGGCTTCTTGGCGGCGGCCAGACGCTTGAGGCGCTGACCCTGCAGCTTGGCTTCGGCCATCACCTGGGCTACGGCGTTATCTTCACGCTGCGGGCGCTTGCCGAAGCGGCGACGCTCTTGCAGCTGTTTGATCAGCTCGTCACGGCTGCTCACCTCATAGCCCGGCACCATGATGCGACGGATCTTCTGGCCGATCAGGGCCTCGATCTCCAGCAGGGTGCGCTCCTCTTCACGGCTGACGAAGGAGATGGCCATGCCGCGCTTGCCGGCACGACCGGTACGACCGATGCGGTGCACGTAATCTTCCGCCAGGAACGGCAGATCATAGTTGACCACGTATTCCAGGTCCGGGATATCCAGACCACGGGCGGCCACTTCGGTGGCCACCAGTACCCGTACCTTGCCTTCCATGAATTCGCGCAGGGCGCGGCGACGGTTGCCCTGAGCCTTCTCGCCATGGACCACGGCGGACTTGATGCCGTCGAGGTTCAGCTCCTCGACCAGCACATCACAGCTCTCGCGGGTACTGGCGAACACCAGCACCTGCTGCCAGTTCTGCTTGCCAATCAGCTCTGAGAGCAGCTCGCGCTTGCGCTTCTGCTCGACCGGATAGACGGTGTGGCTGACGGTGTCGGCGGTGGAATTCTGCTTGTTGACGCTGACGATCTGCGGTCTGTCCAGCATCAGGTTGGCCAGCTTCTTCACCGCATCGGAGAAGGTGGCGGAGAAGAGCAGGTTTTGACGGGTCTTGTTGACCGCTTGCAGGATCTTCTGCACATCGGCACTGAAGCCCATGTCGAGGATGCGATCCGCTTCATCCATCACCAGACACTCGACGCCGGAGAGGCTGAGGTTGCAGGCGGTGAGGTGCTCCAGTAGACGGCCCGGGGTGGCCACAATGATGTGAGCGCCCGCTTTGAGCTTCTTGGCCTGCACGTCCTGCTTGCCACCGCCGACGATGGTGATGGTGGTGATATCGAGATACTTGGCGAAGTCATTGATGTTGCTCGCCACCTGAGCCGCCAGCTCGCGGGTCGGGGTCAGGATCAGCACACGGGCGTTGGAAGGCTGGACTGGCGCCGGATTGTCTACCAGACGCTGCAAGATGGGCAGGGCGAAGGCGGCGGTCTTGCCGGTACCGGTCTGGGCGCTGGCCAGCACATCGCGGCCACGGCGAATGGCCGGGATCGCCTGTTGCTGCACAGGGGTCATCTCCTGATAACCGCAATCTGAGACAGCACGCAAAATCTCGGGGGCAAAATCGAACGATTCAAATCTCATAATGGGTTCCTGTGTTCCAGCTGGGCTGTGTTTGGCTTGGTTAGCTCGGCATGAGCGAGACGGAGGTTGTAACCACCGACGGCTGCGCCTGACATCAAGTCAGAGAGTGAGCCGGAAAATGGCGGGCGCGAAGTGTAACAGATAGACGTCACAAATTCTGCCTCAAATGGTTGTCCTTTTCTCATCCTTTGTGGTGTGAATGGCGGTTGAAAGCAATCATTTGACTCCCAAATGCCAAGCTTGGAGGTGTGGGCTAACGGTTTTGGGCAAGGACGAGAGGGATATCAATGGAACTGGAACAGTTAAAACGCCAGCTGGAGCAGCTTGGCGAGCGCAATGACAGCATGCAGCAGGCTCGCCACCGCAAGTTGCTCAATATCACCCGCGACACGGGGGAGTTGCTGTCAATATTGGTGCAGACCCGTGGGGCGCAGGCGGTGCTGGAGATTGGCACCTCCAATGGTTACTCCACACTCTGGCTGGCAGAAGCTGTGCGTCGGCTGGAGGGGCACGTTACCACCATTGAGCTGGATGAGGATAAGCGCGTGCTGGCCCATGACAACTTTCAGAGGGCAGGGTTGGCCCCCTGGGTAACCTTGCTGGCAGGGGATGCGGGCGAGTTGCTACCGACCTTGCCGCAAGGCGGCTATCAGCTCATCTTCCTCGATTCGGATCGTCAGCACTACTTGGCATGGTGGCCGCAGATCCGCCGCCTGCTGGCACCCCGTGGCCTGCTGGTGGTCGATAACGCCATCTCTCATCGCAGCGAGATGGTGGAGTGGATGAACGAGGTCGGGCAGGATCCGGCCTTTGCCACCTCGCTGGTGCCGGTCGGTAAGGGGGAGTGGCTGGTGGTGCGTTTGTAGGGGGTAGCTACAAAAAATCAGCCTCGCATTGGCGAGGCTGATTGTGAAAGCGCATCAGGGTCTTGGTCGGTCGGATCAGACCGCCAGATAGTCCATGATCCCTTCGGCCGCTTTGCGCCCTTCGTAGATGGCGGTCACCACCAGATCGGAGCCACGTACCGCGTCGCCACCGGCGAACACCTTGGGGTTGCTGGTCTGGAAGGCATATTCCGCCTGCTCGCGGGCCTTGATGCGATCCCGGTTGTCGAGCTCGATGCCGAACTCCGCCATCCAGGGCTGGGGGTTGGGCTGGAAGCCAAACGCCATCACCACCGCATCGGCAGCCAGCACCTGCTCGGAGCCCTCGATGATCACCGGATTGCGGCGGCCATTGGCGTCGGGTTCACCCAGCTCGGTGCTCACTACTTTGATGCCGACTGTGCGACCGTTGGCATCCAGTTCGACTGCCACCGGTTGCAGGTTGAACATGAACTCAACCCCCTCCTCGCGGGCATTTTTCACCTCCCGCTTGGAGCCCGGCATGTTCTCCTCGTCGCGGCGATAGGCGCAGATCACCTTGTCAGCCCCCTGACGGATGGCGGTACGCACGCAGTCCATGGCGGTATCGCCACCGCCCAGCACCACCACCTGCTTGCCGGCGAAGTCGATGTAGTCGGCTTGTGCCTTCTCGAACCCCAGCAAGCGGTTGGCGTTGGCGATGAGGTAGGGCAGGGCGTCATAGACACCCGGCGCCTCTTCGTTGGCAAAGCCACCCTTCATGTACTTGTAGGTACCGACCCCGAGGAAGACCGCATCGAACTCGCCGAGCAGATCGGCGAAGGTGATGTCCTTGCCCACTTCGGTCTCGAGACGAAACTCCACGCCCATCCCCTGGAAGATCTCGCGGCGACGCTGCATCACCTCTTTTTCCAGCTTGAAGGAGGGGATACCGAAGGTGAGCAGGCCGCCAATTTCGGGATATTTGTCAAACACCACCGGGGTGACGCCGTTGCGTGCCAGCACATCGGCACAGGCAAGACCCGCCGGGCCGGCGCCAATAACGGCGACCCGCTTGCCGGTCTTGACCACGTTCGAGAGGTCGGGCTTCCAGCCCATCTCGAACGCCTTGTCGGTGATGTACTTTTCGATATTGCCGATGGTCACCGCACCGAAGCGATCGTTGAGGGTACAGGAGCCCTCGCAGAGGCGATCCTGCGGGCAGACCCGACCGCACACTTCCGGCAGGCTGTTGGTCTGGTGGGAGAGCTCCACCGCCTCAAGAATGCGCCCCTCTTTGGCCAGTTTCAGCCAGTTGGGGATGTAGTTGTGGACCGGACACTTCCACTCGCAATAGGGGTTGCCGCACTCGAGGCAGCGATCCGCCTGCATCTGTACCTGCGGCTGATTGAAGGACTCGTAGATCTCCACAAACTGGATTTTGCGGATCTTGAGCGGCTTCTTGGGCGGGTCGACCCGCTGGACATCGATAAACTGAAATACGTTCTGGCTCATAGGGTTCCCTCCTTATTGCGCCTGGATTCTGAGTTCTGCACTGGAACGGCTGGTGTGACCCAGCAGCGATTTCACGTCGCTGGACTTGGGTTTGATCAGCCTGAACTTGGGCACATAGGAGTCGAAGTTGGCCAGGATCTCCTCGGCGCGCGAGCTGCCGGTCTCATTGAGGTGCGCCGTGATGATGCCGCGCAGGTGCTCCTGATGGATGGCGAGATCCGCCACGTCCAGCAGTTCCACCAGCTCGGGGTTAGTGCGCTTGGCGAAGTTGCCGCACTCGTCGAGCACGTAGGCAAAGCCGCCCGTCATGCCCGCCGCGAAGTTAACGCCGGTCTGACCGAGCACGGTGACGATGCCGCCGGTCATATATTCACAGCCGTTGTCGCCAATCCCCTCGACTACCGCCAGGGCGCCGGAGTTGCGCACCGCGAAACGCTCGCCGGCAGTGCCTGCGGCGTAGAGTTTGCCGCCGGTGGCGCCGTAGAGGCAGGTGTTGCCGATGATGGCTGCTTCGTGGGATTTGAACGCCACGCCGACATGGGGCTTGATCACCAGCTTGCCGCCGGTCATCCCCTTGCCCACGTAGTCGTTGGCGTCACCGGTGAGGATCATCTCGAGGCCACCCGCGTTCCAGACGCCGAAGCTCTGGCCCGCGGTGCCGTTGAAGTGCACCTTGACCGGATCCGCTGCCATCCCCTGATTGCCGTGCCGTTTGACGATTTCGCCGGAGAGGCGCGCACCCACCGAGCGGTCGGTGTTGCGAATGTCGTAGCGGAACTCGCCGCCGCTTGAGGTTTCCACCGCCTCCAGCAGATCCTCCACCATCTTGAGGTTGAGCGGCCCCTTGTCGAAGGTGGGGTTGTGCTGCTGGCTGAACAGGCTGGAGCCTGCCGGTGCCACCGGACGGGCCAGAATGCCGGAGAGATCCAGCTTGGCCTGACGGGCGGTGCGGCCGGGCAGGGCTTCCAGCAGATCAGTGCGGCCAATCAGGTCGGTCAGCTGGGTGACACCGAGCTGGGCCATCAGCTCGCGGGTCTCCTCGGCGATGAACTTGAAGTAGTTCATCACCATCTCCGGCAGGCCGGTGAAGTGCTCGCGACGCAGCTTCTCATCCTGAGTGGCAACGCCGGTGGCGCAGTTGTTCAGGTGGCAGATCCGCAGGTATTTGCAACCGAGCGCCACCATGGGGCCGGTGCCAAAACCGAAGCTCTCGGCGCCGAGGATGGCCGCCTTGATGATGTCGAGACCGGTCTTGAGACCACCATCCACCTGCAGTCGCACCTTGTGGCGCAGGCCGTTGGCGACCAGCGCCTGTTGGGTCTCGGCCAGACCCAGCTCCCACGGGGAGCCGGCATATTTGACCGAGGTGAGGGGGCTGGCACCGGTACCGCCGTCATAACCGGAGATGGTGATGAAGTCGGCATAGGCCTTGGCCACGCCGCAGGCGATGGTGCCAACGCCGGGTTCGGAGACCAGTTTCACCGACACCAGACAGCTTGGGTTGATCTGCTTGATGTCGAAGATGAGCTGGGCCAGATCCTCGATGGAGTAAATGTCGTGGTGCGGCGGCGGTGAAATCAGGGTCACGCCGGGCACGGAATAACGCAGCTGGGCGATCTGGGCAGTCACCTTGTCACCGGGCAGCTGGCCACCCTCGCCGGGCTTGGCCCCCTGAGCCACCTTGATCTGCACCACATCGGCGTTCATCAGGTAGTGGGGGGTGACGCCAAAGCGGCCGGAAGCCACCTGCTTGATGCGGGAGTTCTTCTCGGTACCGAAGCGCTTGGGATCTTCGCCCCCTTCACCGGAGTTGCTCTGACCGCCGAGGCGGTTCATGGCGACAGCCAGCGCCTCGTGGGCCTCAGGGCCGAGGGCACCGATGGACATGGCGGCGGAGTCAAAGCGGGGGAACAGCTTGTCGGCTGGCTCAACCTGATCCAGTGCGACCGGATTGTCGACCTTCTTCAGGGCCAGCAGGTCACGCAAGGTAGAGACCGGGCGTTCGTTGACCAGACGGGCGTACTCCTTGTAATCGGCATAGTTGCCGGAGCGCACCGCGGTTTGCAGGGTCTGCACCACATCCGGGTTGTAGGTGTGGTACTCGCCGCCGTGAACGAACTTGAGCAGGCCGCCGTGGGCGAGGGGCTTGCGGGCCAGCCAGGCCTGACGTGCCAGCTTGAGTTGATCCTGCTGGATGTCGGCAAAGTCGGCGCCCTGAATACGGCTCGATACGCCACGGAAACAGGTCTCGACCACGGCTTTGGCCAGACCCACCGCTTCAAACAGCTGGGAGCAGCGGTAGCTGGCGACCGTGCTGATGCCCATCTTGGACATCACCTTGTAGAGCCCCTTGTTGATGCCGTTGCGGTAGTTGACCATCGCCTGGCGCAGGGGCATGGCGAGCACCCCCTCTTCAACCTGTTTGGCCAGGGTTTCGTAGGCCAGATAGGGGTAGATGGCGGTCGCGCCAAAGCCCAGCAACACCGAGAAGTGGTGCGGATCGCGCACGCTCGCGGTCTCCACCAGAATGTTGGCGTCACAGCGCAGGTTGTTGTCCACCAGAGTACGCTGCACCGCACCCACCGCCATGGCGGCCGGGATGGGTAGGGTATCGATGCTGATGTCGCGATCCGACAGCACCAGCAGCACGGTACCGCTCCTGGCGGCAGCCTTGGCCTCCTCGCAGATGCGCAGGATGGCGGCCTCCAGTCCCTCTTCGGGCTTGAAGTTGAGGCTGATCACCTTGTGCCGGTAGTACTCTCCCTCCAGTGCCAGCAGCTGGTGGAAGTCGGAGTAGAGCAGGATCGGTGACTGGAACAGCACCCGGTGGGCGTGGCCGAAGGTCTCGTTGAAGACGTTCTGCTCGCGACCGATACAGGTGGCGAGCGACATCACGTGATTCTCCCGCAGCGGATCGATGGGCGGGTTGGTCACCTGCGCAAACATCTGGCGGAAGTAGTCATAAAGGGTGCGAGCGCTGGAAGAGAGCACTGCCATCGGGGTGTCATCCCCCATGGAGCCCACCGCTTCCTGACCATTTTCACCGAGAACCCGGATGATCTGGTCCAGCTCCTCGAAGGAGTAGCCAAACAGCTTCTGATAGGTTTTCAGCTGCTCATCGGAGAACTCGCGGCTACCGGTCTGGCTGTCGTCCATCTGCTCGAAGGGAACCAGCCGGCGGCAATGTTTGTCCATCCACTGTTTGTAGGTGTGGCGGCTCTTGAGATCGTCATCGATCTCGAAGCTGGTCCACACCTTGCCGTTGCTGGTATCGACCACGAACAGCTCGCCCGGGCCGACCCGGCCCTTCTCCAGCACTTCGTCCGGGGTGTAGTCCCAGGTGCCGACCTCGGAGGCGAGTGTGATGAACTTGTCCTTGGTGATGACGTAGCGGGCCGGACGCAGACCGTTGCGATCAAGTGCGCAGGTGGCGTAGCGACCGTCGGTCATGACGATACCGGCCGGGCCGTCCCACGGCTCCATGTGCATGGAGTTGAAGTCGTAGAAGGCGCGCAGGTCGTCATCCATGTTCGGGTGTTTTTGCCATGCAGGCGGGATCAACAAGCGCATGGCGCGGAACAGGTCCATACCACCGGCGAGGAAGAGATCCAGCATGTTGTCGAGACTGGAGGAATCCGACCCCGTGGTGTTGACGAAGGGGGCAGCTTCCTGCAAATCGGGAATGAGCGGCGTCGCAAACTTGTAGCTGCGCGCCTTGGCCCACTGGCGGTTGCCGGCGATGGTGTTGATCTCGCCGTTGTGGGCCAGATAGCGGAACGGCTGGGCCAGCGGCCAGCGCGGGCTGGTGTTGGTGGAGAAACGCTGGTGGAAGACGCAGATGGCCGCCTGCATACGGATGTCGGCGAGATCCAGATAGAAGCGCGGCAAGTCCACCGGCATGCACAGTCCTTTATAGACGGTGACCAGGTTGGAGAGGCTGACCACATAGAAGTAGTCGTCGTTGACGCGCTTTTCGATGCGGCGACGCACGATATAGAGACGGCGCTCGAGATCCTTGTCGACCCAGCCGGGCGGTGCGTTGACAAAGACCTGTTCAATGCTGGGCAGGGAGGCTTTGGCGATGGTACCCAGTACGTTGGTATCGACAGGCACCTTGCGCCAGCCGACCAGACTCAGGGTCTCTTTTTCCAGCTCTTCGTCGATGATGTCGCGGGTCTGCTGGGCCAATACGGGGTCAGGGTTGAGAAACAGCATGCCGACCGCATAGTTGCGGCCAAGGTGCCATCCCTTCTCCTCGGCGACAGCTCTGAAGAAGCTGTCCGGTTTTTGCAGCAGCAGACCGCAACCATCGCCGGTCTTGCCATCGGCGGAGATCCCGCCGCGGTGCTGCATGCGAGCCAATGCTGACATCGCGAGACGGACAAGCTTGTGGCTGGCTTCCCCTTCCATGTGGGCCAACAGGCCGAAGCCACAGTTATCCCTCTCCAGCTTTGGATCATATAGTGACATTGCATTTCTCCCTTGCTCGGCCTTGTATCGCACAGTCATCACCTGACTGCATAAATTGCGATTGGCTCTTGTGGTTCCGTCTGCCTGACGTGGCGAATCTCCAAACTAATGGGATTTTATGGCGAGGTCAATCGCAGGTCAGGTTTGTCTTCATGGTTACATTCGCATAACAAAATGTCGGGTTAGGGGGATTCGCTCGCAGTTATGAAGTATTTATTCTGTGTAATTTGATTTTGTTGGTTAAATATATCGCTATTGACGGGCTCAATGGTGCGCTCGGCGACGATGGGCGAATGTAGTAATTTTACCAACCCTATGCTACCGAGAGCGGAAGTGATCACATTTTCAATATCCCATGCTTGCAATTGTGTGCTGTCGGGTCTCTTTGAATTTTTCATTGTTCAACAGTGGGTTATCAGGTCTCATTTTCATATGGATGTTTACTGTTTGAATCGTCAAAGAACTGTAAAAATCCTTTTTTTGCGCTTTTTATCTATATTTATTCAAAATTGGTCGGGTATTTATATGTTTTACCCTCTCCGCTAGCTTGATCCAGCTCAGCCCCTGTTTTGCGCAAGCTCGTACAATGGCGCTCCTTTAGCGGAGGTGTCATGCAGTTACACGAACTCGTCAATACATTCGGTCAGGATCTCAAGCAGCGTCATGGTCAGAAGATCCACAAACTCTCCATCCACGGGGCCTTCACCTGCCCGAACCGGGACGGCACCTTGGGCCGTGGTGGCTGCACCTTCTGCAACGTATCCTCTTTTGCCGACGAGTCGGCTCAGCAACTCTCCGTGGTGCAACAACTGCTGGCTCGCCGGGACGAAGTCACCCGTGCCAAGCGCTATCTTGCCTATTTTCAGGCCTATACCAGCACCTATGCCGAGGTCGAATATCTGCAGCGGATGTATGAAGAGGCGCTGTCAGTGAGCGATATGGTGGGGCTCTGCGTGGGCACTCGCCCCGATTGCGTGCCGGATGCGGTGCTGGATCTGTTGGCGGGCTATCAGGCCCGGGGCTACGAGGTGTGGCTGGAGCTCGGGCTGCAAAGTGCCAATGACAAGACCCTGCAACGGATCAACCGCGGCCACGGTTATGCCGCCTATGAGGATGCGGTAAGACGTGCCCATCAGCGCGGCATCAAGGTATGTGCTCATCTGATCGTCGGCCTGCCGGGCGAAGTGCCGATGGACAGCCTCGATACCCTGCATCGCATCGTTGAGACCGGTGTTGAGGGGATCAAGCTGCATCCGCTTCATGTGGTAGAGGGTAGTACTCTTGGCAAAGCGTGGCAGGCGGGGCGCCTTGAGGTCTTGACGCTGGAGCAGTATGTGGAAGCGGCCGTTGCCATGATCCAGCACACGCCGCCCGAGGTGGTGTATCACCGGATTTCGGCCTCCGCGCGCCGTCCAACCCTGTTGGCGCCAGCCTGGTGTGAAAATCGCTGGACGGCCATGGCGGACATTGCCAAAGCACTCTCATTGAACGGCCCGCAAGGTCACGCGTTGGGCAGACCCTTCATACTTCCTGACCTATAATTGAGCGCCAGATTATTATTTTCACGTAAAACATAGGGTTATATAAAAAACTTCATACCCTAAACTATAGTTTTGCTACGTGCCGGTTGATATAGTGGTGCGCCATAATAAATGCCATTATCAATTAACTCCGACATTCACCCTGATTGCAGTGTTAGCATGGTGTTGATGAGCCGATTATTTTTACCAATAACGAATCATGCCGCCATTGCTGCTGTGCCGGGAAATTGGCGATGAGTGTCGCGATCTATCTGGACAGGTTTATCCCCTGATCAGTCTCATCAGCGGGAAGGCCACTCGGTTTTAGCGTGGCTATAGCAGGGAAATATGAGCGATGAACGCTCTTATCTACCTCATTTATGCAGTGACAGGATGCTATGCAAGCAGAAACAAGTCGTATTGATGAGTTATTGGAGTGTCTGGTCTTCTTGACCCGTTTTTATGGTGTGCCCAACAGCCAGGATGCCCTGACGACCGGGTTGCCACTGGTCTCCGGACGCCTGACAACCGCACTCTTTTGCCGTGCTGCCGAGCGGGGCGGGTTATCCGCCCGTGAAGTGATACAGCCACTGGCCGATATTTCTCCCTTGCTGCTGCCTTGTGTATTGCAGATGCGCAGTGGTGGCGCCTGCATTTTGCTGGAGTGGAACGAAGATCGCAGCCAGGGGAAAGTGATTTTCCCGCAGGCCGGTGATGCCGCGCAATGGCTGACCGCAGCCCAATTGGGTGATGAGTATCTGGGACGCCTCTTCTATGTAAAGAAGCAGTTCAAGTTTGACGAGCGCTCGCCCAAGGTACTGGAAACCCGTGATGGACACTGGTTCTGGAGCACCTTGTTCGAATCCCGCGGCATCTATCGCGATGTGCTGATCGCCTCCATTCTGATCAACCTGTTTGCCATCGCCAGTCCGCTCTTTACCATGAATGTTTATGACAAGATTGTGCCCAATCTGGCGTTTGATTCGCTCTGGGTGCTGGCGGTCGGGGCCATGGTGGTCTTTACCTTCGATTTTGTGATGCGGCAGTTGCGTAGTTACTTTATCGACATTGCCGGTAAAAAGTCTGATGTGCTGCTGTCCGCCAAGATTTTCGCCAAGGTGATGGGCATGAGGATGGAGTCTCGTCCCGCTTCCACTGGCGCGTTCGCCAAACATCTGCAGGAATTTGAATCGGTGCGGGAGTTTTTCACCTCCGCAACGGTTTCTACTCTTATCGATCTCCCTTTTGCCGTATTTTTCCTTTTTATTATCTGGATGTTTGCAGGAGTAATGGTGGTGGTTCCCATCGTCGCCATGCTGATCCTCATCGCCTACAGCTTCTATATTCAGGAGCCCCTCAAGCAGTCCATCGAAGAGGGGTCACGCCTTGCGTCCCAGAAGAACGCCAACCTGATTGAAAGTATTTCCGGGCTGGAAACCGTCAAGATTTTCGGCGCCGAGAGCATGTTCCAGCATCGCTGGGAACAGGCCGTCTCCCATATTTCCACCTGGGGCGTACAGACCCGCCGGATTACCAACTCCATGTCCTCGCTGGCCAGCTATATCCAGCAGGTGGTGACGGTCGGTCTGGTGATCGTCGGTGTTTACCAGATCTCGGAAGGCTTGGTCACTATGGGGGGCATGATTGCCGCCGTGATGCTCTCCAGCCGCGCCATTGCGCCCATGGTGCAACTCTCCGTGTTGTCGACCCGTTATAACCAGGCCAAATCTGCACTGGATATTCTGGAAAAAATCATGCAAACCCCGGGTGAGCAGGAGGAGGGCAAGCAATATATCCATCATCCGGTGATTGCCGGTCGCATTGAATTTGAAAATGTATCCTTCAAATATCCGGGAATGGAAACCAGCACCCTGCACAATATCAATTTGCGCATTCAGCCGGGCGAAAAGGTGGCGATTATCGGCCGGATTGGGGCGGGTAAAACGACCCTCGAGAAGCTGTTGATGGGGTTGTATCGACCGACCGATGGTTCGGTACGTATCGACGGTTTTGAACTTGATCAACTGCCGCCTGCGGTGATCCGTCGCAATATCGGCTGTGTTCCGCAAGATGTCATTCTCTTTTTTGGATCGGTGCGGGACAACATCATGCTGGGTAATCCGCTGGTGGATGATGTGAGGGTCTTGCGCGCCGCCAAGCGGGCGGGTGTCACCAACTTTACCAACCGGGATCCCAACGGGCTGGATCGGCAGATAGGTGAGGGTGGCCGTCAGCTTTCCGGTGGCCAGCGTCAGTCGATCCTGCTGGCTCGCGCCCTGCTCAATGACCCCCCCATTCTGGTGATGGATGAGCCGACCTCCAACATGGACAACCAGTCCGAGATGCAGGTTAAGCAAGAGCTTGCCAGACTTGGCCCGGAAACCACATTGATCCTCATCACTCACAAAACCTCGATGCTGGATGTGGCATCGCGAGTGATCGTCATCGAGCAGGGGCAGATCGTTGCTGATGGCCCCAAAGAGGTGGTGTTACAGCAGTTGAAGGAAGGCAAGGTGCGCGTGCAGGAGGTGTCCCATGGTTAAGGGGCTCATGGACTGGTTCAAGCGCAGCAAAAAGACGCCTTCCGGCGAGGTATTGCCAGCACCCGAGCATCTGGAGTTTGTCGATGACGGCGCGGCAGCTGTACTGCTGACCACGCCGACCGGAGCTCGCATCCTGTTGTGGTGCTGTTTCCTCTTTTTCATGAGTGCCATCGTCTGGGCGGCCTGGGCCGAACTGGATGAAGTCACCGTGGGTCAGGGCAAAGTTATTCCGTCCCGTCAGCTGCAGGTGATCCAGAACCTGGAAGGGGGGATCGTCAAAGAGATCTTCGTCAAAGAGGGGGACATCGTCGAAAAGGGGCAGCCGCTGCTGCGTATTGATGACACCCGTTTCCGCTCCGACTTTAGAGAACGGGAGCAAGAGGTCGTCACCCTGAAGGGGGATGTGGCCCGTCTGCGCGCCGAGATGGCCAGCGTCGAGGTGAAAAACGACCCGGCACTGGGGTGGCGTGAGCAGGTAGTGGTAGGCGAAGCGCCAATCCAGTTTCCCGATGGTTATGAAACTGTCTTTGCCGAATACGCACACCGTGAGCGCTCTGTACAGCGGGATCGCCTAAATAACCTGAAGAACCAGCTCTATATTCTTGGTCAGCAAATCGAACAGAAAGAGCAGGAGCTGATTGAACTGAATGCCAAGATCCGCACTGTGAATCGCAGTGTGGAACTGGCCAGACAGGAACTGAATATTAGCCGTCCGCTGGCGAAAGAGGGTATAGTGCCTCAAGTGGAGCTAATCAAGCTTGAGCGGCAGGTCAACGAGATGCAGGGGGAGCTGGAGAGCAACCGTCTGCTGATCCCAAAACTCAATTCGGTACTGCGTGAGACCATCTCCAAGCGTAATGATATTGCGCTAAAATTCAGAGCAGACTCCCAGACTGAACTGAACGAGAAGCAGGGGCGACTTGGCCAGTTGTCAGAAGGGCAGGTTGGCTTGCGAGACAGGGTCGACCGGACCAGCGTGATTGCACCGCTCAAGGGCACCATCAAGAAGCTCAAGATCAACACCCTGGGCGGTGTGGTTCAGCCCGGCATGGATCTGATGGAGATTGTGCCGCTGGAGGATACCTTGCTGGTAGAAGCCAAGGTGTCACCGAAAGATATCGCCTTCCTGCGACCTGGGCTGGATGCCATCGTCAAGATTACTGCCTACGACTTTACAATCTATGGAGGATTGCATGGCAAGGTTGAACAGATAAGTGCGGATTCGATCCAGGATGAGGAGGGGAACTCCTTTTATCTGGTTCGGGTTCGGACAGAGAAGAGTTACTTGGGCGATGAGCTTAACGCACTTCCCATCATCCCCGGTATGTTAGCCAGTGCTGATATCATTACTGGTAAAAAAAGTGTCCTAGACTATTTGCTTAAGCCGATTTTACGGGCAAAGCAGTCGGCACTGAGAGAACGATAAGCCAACAATCTAAAAACAAAACATGACTGGAGATAACATGAAAAAAACGATTGTTGCCATGCTGGTCAGTGGCTGCATCCTGATCCCGAGTTTGGGTCAGGCCCAGACTCTGGAAGAGTCGGTGGCACAGACACTTGCTACGCATCCCAAGATAAAGGAAGCGTTTGATCTGTATCAGGCACGACTCTATCAGCATGATGGAGCCAAGGGTGGCTATTATCCTACGATCGATCTGCGTGGCGGCGTAGGTTATGAAAAAACTGACAGCCCTTCAACGCGTCGTGATCCAACTAGTGATGATTCGTTGACTCGTAAAGAGGCTGGACTCAGTCTGCGGCAAATGTTGTTTGATGGCTTTGATGTCAGCAACAACGTCTCCAGAACCGAAGCTGAAGCCAATGCCCAGCGTCTGGCGATGATCTCCGAAGCAGAAAACACCGCGCTGCGGGTGGCTGAGGTCTACCTCAATATGCTGCGTCAGCAGGAGATTTTGGAACTCTCCAAACAAAACCTGGAAACCCACGAACAGATCCGCAGCGACATCAGCAAGCGGACTGATTCAGGGCTTGGTTCTACTGCGGATCAGACCCAGATTGAAGGTCGTGTTGCCCGAGCCTATTCAAATCAGGCTGCTGCTGAAAACAACTATCGCGATGCAGAGAGTGAATTTATTCGTGTCGTGAACGAGGTACCCAAAGATCTGGTGCAGCCGGTTCCCAATACCGAGCTTATCCCGACCAGCCTCGATAGTGCGCTGAAAACGGCGACCGAAGTCCACCCCACCCTGCTCTCTTCCTTGCAGGATATCGAAGCGGCCAAGTATCAGCATGAAGGTGCCAAATCCGGTTTCTATCCCAATGTGACATTCGAGGTCGATCAGAACTGGAATGAGGATATCGATGCTGTTCCTGGCCGTAATGATGACCTGACCGCCATGGTGCGGATGCGTTACAACCTGTTCCGTGGCGGCTCTGATGTGGCAGAGAGCAATGCAACATCGGCGCTCTACTCTCAGGCGAAAGACATTCATGTGAATGCGTTCCGCCAGGTGGAGGAAGGCACTCGTCTGGCCTGGAACGCGAAAGAGTCGCTGGCCAAGCAGAAGACCTTCCTGAAAGAGCATGTTGACGCCAGCTATGACACCGTACAGGCATACAAGAAGCAGTTTGGGTTGGGTCAACGGACATTGCTGGACGTATTGAACACCGAGAACGAACTGTTCGAGGCGCGTCGCAGCTACATTACTGCCGAGTATGATGCACTGCTGGCGGACTATCGCATTCTCAACGCGACAGGTAGCCTGCTCAATGCATTTAGCGTCAAACAACCCGCTGAATGGCAGGCCAGGCAATAACCGTTTGCCCATGATCCCGCTGGGATCATGAACGCCAATATGGTGACTGCTGCTGGCAGTCACCATGTTTGGCTAAAGCAGATGGTTGCACGGGCTTTGAGGAGTGCAGCAGCAATAATGCAGCAGGAATATGACGTGACACTCCAGCGCGAAACCGGCGGCAGATGGTGTTATCTTCTTAATGAATGGAGATACAGATCCCTACGCGCTTTGCGCCACTCCTTATGGATCCTGCTGTTACCCTTCTCACTTCTGCTCTGTGCCAGTCAGCCTCTGCCACAGGAAGATCTCAACTTGATTAAACGGGCGGAGCAGACCTATGGCGCCAGAGCCGGCAAGCGTGTAACCAGTTGGCGTATGCTGGTCATGGAGACGAAGGGCAGGGCCCTGAGCGAAGAAAAAAAGCTTGAGCGGGTTAATAATTTTTTCAATCGGATGCGTTTTATTGACGATATCAAGTTGTGGCGCAAAAAGGATTATTGGGCAACCCCGCTAGAATTTTTGGGAGCCGCTGGAGGAGACTGTGAAGATTTCAGTATTGCCAAATACTCTACGCTGCTCGAGCTTGGGATCCCGGATGATAAAATGCGGATGGTGTACGTCAAGGCTCTTGATTACAACCAGTTTCACATGGTGGTGGCATATTATGAGACACCCTCTTCCGTTCCGGTTATTTTGGATAATTTGATAGGCTCGATTCGCCCTGCCACACAGCGGCGTGATCTGGTGCCTATTTACAGTTTTAACGGTAGTCACTTGTGGTTGATGAAGGCACGAGGCCAAGGGGAACTGGCTGGTCAATCATCCCGCTTGGGATTATGGAATGATTTACGCAATCGCATGACCTCGGGGCGATTGGCTCGGCCAGTGGTGAATTTGGATGATTAACCTATGACGCTCTATCGACAGTTATTAGCCACCATGCTGCTGCTGTTTGGATTGTTATTTGCGGCCACATACTGGGTGCAATTCAATTCAACCCGCACTTATCTGGCGCAGCAACAGGAAACAACGGTCATCAATACGGCAACCTCGCTGGGGCTTGCGCTCACCCCCTATCTGGAAAACGGTGACAAGGTTGGTGCCGAGTCGGTGATCCAGGCCATTTTTGATGGTGGTTATTATCGACTGGTTCGCCTTGATCTGCTGGCATCAAAGGATGTCATCGAGCAGGAAAATACCAACAATATTCAGGGGGTGCCACAGTGGTTTGTGAAATTGGGACTGTTTCCTGAGGTATCTAACGAGTCAATTCTGACGTCTGGCTGGTTGCAGCTTGGAAAATTAAAAGTAGTGGGTCACCCCGGCCAGGCTTATTACGAGTTGTGGCGTGGGATGAGCGAGCTGGCGAGCTGGTTTCTGGTCGGCTTTTTGATCACCACAATTTTGTTGATGAGAGCACTCAACTACTTGCTCAAGCCACTCAAACAGATCTGTGATCAAGCCGTCGAGATTGAGCTGCACCATTTCGGTCATACGATCCCGGAGCCTAAAACCCATGAATTGAAGCAGGTCGTTCAGGCGATCAACACCCTCTCAAGCAAGTTGGCGTTGCAGTTCAAAGAACAAGCCGATGAGGCCGAGAAATTGCGTGAGCGGGTTTATGTCGATGCTGTGTCGGGGCTTGGCAACCGAGCCTATTTTGTGGGTCAGGTAAACGCATGGATAGCGGAGTCTGGCCAAGGTGGCGTCATGCTGGTTGCGGTCGACATGCTGGATGATATCTATCGCGATGAAGGCTTTGCTGCCCGTGACAACATGGTCAAATCGATAGCTCAGGCTTTGAAAGAGCAATTAAAAGGGTGGGATGGCGCAGCCTTGGCACGGATCTCCGCGACGGAATATGCGCTGCTCTGTCCAACTGACGATCTGACTCAGCTAAAAGAGCTGGCTGAAGTGATTAATAGCCGCATTGCCGATCTGGTGGTGAATCCAATGGGAGAAGGGGATGCGCTCTCCGTCATTGGTATTGCCGGTCGTGATGGCAATGATGATCTCTCTGCCTTGTTGACCAAAGCCGATAATGCGCTTGGCAAGGCGCGCAATGAACGCCGTGGTGCTGTGGTGATGGAAGGGGGGACCGAACAAGGTTTGATGGGGCGTTTGGCCTGGCGAGATTTGGTACAAGATGCCATTTCACGACAACTTTGGCGCTTCAAAGCCCAACCAGCTTGCCGGTTTGATAATGGAGCAAGGTTGCATGCCGAGCTGTTTGCTTCTATCTCTCGGGATGGCACTGATTATTTTGCAGGTCAGTTCTTGCCCGCGATTGAACAGTTCAAATTGGGTGGTGAGTTTGACCAAGCGGTGCTTGATGCTTGCGTTCCATTACTGCAAAAACAGTCTGATCTGGTACTGGCGATCAACATCACTGCTGGCTCGCTCTGCTCGGATGAATTTTTAACCTGGCTGACGCGCTATCTGACCGAGCATGCAGAGCTCAAAGAGCGGTTGTTATTTGAAATACCTGAAGCTGCCATCATGAAACATAAAGACAACGTGGCTGCGTTGGTTGGCACCTTGCAAGCTCATGGCTTCCAGTGGGGGGTTGACCACTATGGTCGTCACTTCCAGTCTCTGGGCTATCTGGAGGAGCTGTCGCCGGCTTATGTCAAGGTCGATCACGGTTATACCAGTCAGGTCATGGAGCCGGGGGCTGACACCTCATTCCTGGCTGCAGTGTGTCGCGCCGCACACAATGCCGGTGTGACCACCATTGCGACCCGTGTCGAGGATCAACATCAAGTGGAACTGCTTTCCAAGTTGCATATCGATGGTTATCAGGGATTTGTTCACCCTGCCTTTCCGTTGTCTTGAATTAGACGCAATGAAATGGCCCCGAATGGGGTCATTTTTATATCTATCAATTCTCTTTTCTCCATCTTTATATAATCAAAGTACGCGCGGCGCTGAATGAAGCTATTCGTAGTGTGCTGATTTATATTGAAAAAACTCAACTTTTCGATTTATTTCCGTGTATCTGTTCGATGCTGAGCGAAATGCATACATATTTGCAACGGAACAGAACGCTATCTCCTTCTACGGTATAGACATCAAGATCTGTCACGTTGGAGCAATGGATATGCGTACCCAAATTATCGACAAGTCCGTGGTTGTCTCAGCCGTCGAAGGCAATGTGGAGATTGTGCTGGCTGATGGAAGCAGCCGCCCTCTGCAAAAAGGTGAAATCCTCCAACCCGGAGCCAAGTTGACCATAGCGGACGATGCCAAGCTGGCACTTTCCCCTTATGACGATACACCTGCACAGAATTCAGCTTCGGGTTCCGAGTCGGTTGAACCAGGTCAACCGCAAGGGGCTTCGCCCACCGAAGGTGCCCCTGCCGATATTGCCGCATTGCAGCAATCGATTTTGCAAGGTGTGGATCCTACTCAGAATTTTGAGGCTTCTGCCGCTGGTGGTGCTCCTGCTGCCGGTGGTGGTGGCGGTATTGGAGGCGTAGCCGGAGCGAGTGGTAATGGTGGCTTTGTCACTATCGATCGAACTGGTGATGCTACGATAGCGGCTGCAGGGTTTGATACCACCTACGATACGGCGGCTGTCATCAATGAAAATCAGGCCGAAGATTTAATTCTTGAGAATCAGCTTGATGATTTGGGTGAAACCGTCGTGACTCTCGAAGACTCTCAGGTCAGCGGGAATCTGCTCGAAAATAGCACCAATCCAGATGGACCTGCTGATGCCTCTATCGTTTCATATGACTGGGGTATCAATATCGGAGTCCCTGCCGGTGTTGCTGCCACCATTACCGGAGTGGGCACGCTGATCATCAATCCGGATGGGAGCTATACCTTTACTCCGGCTCCTAACTATGATGGTGCAGTTCCGCCGGTGAACTATCAGGTAACTGATGGCCAGGATACAGTGACTTCAACACTCGTTATCTCCATTACTCCGGTAGATGAGGCGGTAGGCCTTGATGGGCTGACTCTGGAAGGGGGAGAGGTGTTGGTCAGTGATGCCAACTTGGCCGACGGTTCGGCACCTAATGCTGCCGCGTTAACTCAAAGTGGGGTGTTTACTTTTAATGCCCCTGATGGTGTGCAAACGCTGGCAATCGGGGCGATCCAGTTGATCAGCAATGGCACCGTGGTTGCTCTGCCTGTATCCATTGAGACACCGCTTGGCAATGGATTGCAAATCACCGCAATAACCTACGATCCCGTTACCGGTAACGGCAGTGTCTCCTACAGCTATACCCTCCTTGATAATGAAGCTCATCAACAACCCGCTTCTGACCTGCAATTGGGTGAGAGCCTAACGGTGACCTTGACCGATGATGACGGTGATACAACCAGCGCAACGCTGGATATCGTTGTGCTGGATGACGTACCGGTGCTGCAGCAAGAAGGTAGCAGCGACACGGTTAATGTGGACGAGGATGACTTGCTGAAATCGCGTGGTGAGGGTGAGTCAGAGGGTAATGACGTTGGTGAGCGTGAGCCGTTGTCACTCACTGCCAGTATTGTCGACAACGTGTCGTGGGGGGCGGATGGGTTTGGCAAGGTTACTGGCGTGAGTTGGGCAGATGGCAGTGCCACCATTGGTGAAAACCAGACCTCGGTGACGGTGTACTTCGATGCGAAAGGTGCCGTGCAACCTGGTGTTGCCGGTGCTGCGGCCAGTTTGTTGGTGAATGCGGATGGTTCATACACCTTCACGCTGGCAGACAACCTGCTGGTATCGGGTGAGGGAGAGAACGTAGTTAAGTTGCTGACCGATGGCTTTACCTTTGCGGCGCAGGATGGCGATGGCGACCCGGTGGTGGGTGGCATCAAGGTGAATGTAAACATCACCGATGATGTGCCGGTGCTCAAGCAAACAGGGGGCAGTGACACTGTTGACGTCGATGAGGATGACTTGCAGGCCTTGCGTGGCGAGGATGAGTCAGAGGGTAATGACGCTGGTGAGCGCGAGCCGTTATCAGTCACAGGCAACATAGTGGACAACGTTGCCTGGGGTGCGGACGGCTTTGGCAAGGTGACTGGTGTGAGCTGGAGCGGTGGCATGGCCACCATTGATGAAGGCCAGACCTCTGTGACGGTGTACTTTGATGCGAACGGCGCGGTGCAGGCTGAAGCAACTGGAGCGGCGGCCAGCTTGCAGGTGAATGCAGATGGCTCGTACACCTTCACCCTGGCAGACAACCTGCTGGTATCGGGTGAGGGAGAGAACGTAGTTAAGTTGCTGACCGATGGCTTTACCTTTGCGGCGCAGGATGGCGATGGCGACCCGGTGGTGGGTGGCATCAAGGTGAATGTGAACATCACTGATGACGTACCGGTGCTCAAGCAAACAGGGGGCAGTGACACTGTTGACGTCGATGAGGATGACTTGCAGGCCTTGCGTGGCGAGGATGAGTCAGAGGGTAATGACGTTGGTGAGCGCGAGCCGTTATCAGTCACAGGCAACATAGTGGACAACGTTGCCTGGGGTGCGGACGGCTTTGGCAAGGTGACTGGTGTGAGCTGGAGCGGTGGCATGGCCACCATTGATGAAGGCCAGACCTCTGTGACGGTGTACTTTGATGCGAACGGCGCGGTGCAGGCTGAAGCAACTGGAGCGGCGGCCAGCTTGCAGGTGAATGCAGATGGCTCGTACACCTTCACCCTGGCAGACAACCTGCTGGTATCGGGTGAGGGAGAGAACGTAGTTAAGTTGCTGACCGATGGCTTTACCTTTGCGGCGCAGGATGGCGATGGCGACCCGGTGGTGGGTGGCATCAAGGTGAATGTAAACATCACCGATGATGTACCGGTGCTCAAGCAAACAGGGGGCAGTGACACTGTTGACGTCGATGAGGATGACTTGCAGGCCTTGCGTGGCGAGGATGAGTCAGAGGGTAATGACGTTGGTGAGCGTGAGCCGTTGTCACTCACTGGTAGTATTGTCGACAACGTGTCGTGGGGGGCGGATGGGTTTGGCAAGGTTACTGGCGTGAGTTGGGCAGATGGCAGTGCCACCATTGGTGAAAACCAGACCTCGGTGACGGTGTACTTCGATGCGAAAGGTGCCGTGCAACCTGGTGTTGCCGGTGCTGCGGCCAGTTTGTTGGTGAATGCGGATGGTTCATACACCTTCACGCTGGCAGACAACCTGCTGGTATCGGGTGATGCAGAGAATATCGTCAAGTTGCTGACCGATGGTTTTACCTTTGCGGCGCAGGATGGCGATGGCGACCCGGTGGTGGGTGGCATCAAGGTGAATGTAAACATCACCGATGATGTGCCGGTGCTCAAGCAAACAGGGGGCAGTGACACTGTTGACGTCGATGAGGATGACTTGCAGGCCTTGCGTGGCGAGGATGAGTCAGAGGGTAATGACGCTGGTGAGCGCGAGCCGTTATCAGTCACAGGCAACATAGTGGACAACGTTGCCTGGGGTGCGGACGGCTTTGGCAAGGTGACTGGTGTGAGCTGGAGCGGTGGCATGGCCACCATTGATGAAGGCCAGACCTCTGTGACGGTGTACTTTGATGCGAACGGCGCGGTGCAGGCTGAAGCAACTGGAGCGGCGGCCAGCTTGCAGGTGAATGCAGATGGCTCGTACACCTTCACCCTGGCAGACAACCTGCTGGTATCGGGTGAGGGAGAGAACGTAGTTAAGTTGCTGACCGATGGCTTTACCTTTGCGGCGCAGGATGGCGATGGCGACCCGGTGGTGGGTGGCATCAAGGTGAATGTGAACATCACTGATGACGTACCGGTGCTCAAGCAAACAGGGGGCAGTGACACTGTTGACGTCGATGAGGATGACTTGCAGGCCTTGCGTGGCGAGGATGAGTCAGAGGGTAATGACGTTGGTGAGCGTGAGCCGTTGTCACTCACTGGTAGTATTGTCGACAACGTGTCGTGGGGGGCGGATGGGTTTGGCAAGGTTACTGGCGTGAGTTGGGCAGATGGCAGTGCCACCATTGGTGAAAACCAGACCTCGGTGACGGTGTACTTCGATGCGAACGGCGCGGTGCAGGCTGAAGCAACTGGAGCGGCGGCCAGCTTGCAGGTGAATGCAGATGGCTCGTACACCTTCACCCTGGCAGACAACCTGCTGGTATCGGGTGAGGGAGAGAACGTAGTTAAGTTGCTGACCGATGGCTTTACCTTTGCGGCGCAGGATGGCGATGGCGACCCGGTGGTGGGTGGCATCAAGGTGAATGTAAACATCACCGATGATGTGCCGGTGCTCAAGCAAACAGGGGGCAGTGACACTGTTGACGTCGATGAGGATGACTTGCAGGCCTTGCGTGGCGAGGATGAGTCAGAGGGTAATGACGCTGGTGAGCGCGAGCCGTTATCAGTCACAGGCAACATAGTGGACAACGTTGCCTGGGGTGCGGACGGCTTTGGCAAGGTGACTGGTGTGAGCTGGAGCGGTGGCATGGCCACCATTGATGAAGGCCAGACCTCTGTGACGGTGTACTTTGATGCGAACGGCGCGGTGCAGGCTGAAGCAACTGGAGCGGCGGCCAGCTTGCAGGTGAATGCAGATGGCTCGTACACCTTCACCCTGGCAGACAACCTGCTGGTATCGGGTGAGGGAGAGAACGTAGTTAAGTTGCTGACCGATGGCTTTACCTTTGCGGCGCAGGATGGCGATGGCGACCCGGTGGTGGGTGGCATCAAGGTGAATGTGAACATCACTGATGACGTACCGGTGCTCAAGCAAACAGGGGGCAGTGACACTGTTGACGTCGATGAGGATGACTTGCAGGCCTTGCGTGGCGAGGATGAGTCAGAGGGTAATGACGTTGGTGAGCGCGAGCCGTTATCAGTCACAGGCAACATAGTGGACAACGTTGCCTGGGGTGCGGACGGCTTTGGCAAGGTGACTGGTGTGAGCTGGAGCGGTGGCATGGCCACCATTGATGAAGGCCAGACCTCTGTGACGGTGTACTTTGATGCGAACGGCGCGGTGCAGGCTGAAGCAACTGGAGCGGCGGCCAGCTTGCAGGTGAATGCAGATGGCTCGTACACCTTCACCCTGGCAGACAACCTGCTGGTATCGGGTGAGGGAGAGAACGTAGTTAAGTTGCTGACCGATGGCTTTACCTTTGCGGCGCAGGATGGCGATGGCGACCCGGTGGTGGGTGGCATCAAGGTGAATGTAAACATCACCGATGATGTACCGGTGCTCAAGCAAACAGGGGGCAGTGACACTGTTGACGTCGATGAGGATGACTTGCAGGCCTTGCGTGGCGAGGATGAGTCAGAGGGTAATGACGTTGGTGAGCGTGAGCCGTTGTCACTCACTGGTAGTATTGTCGACAACGTGTCGTGGGGGGCGGATGGGTTTGGCAAGGTTACTGGCGTGAGTTGGGCAGATGGCAGTGCCACCATTGGTGAAAACCAGACCTCGGTGACGGTGTACTTCGATGCGAAAGGTGCCGTGCAACCTGGTGTTGCCGGTGCTGCGGCCAGTTTGTTGGTGAATGCGGATGGTTCATACACCTTCACGCTGGCAGACAACCTGCTGGTATCAGGTGAGGGAGAGAACGTAGTTAAGTTGCTGACCGATGGCTTTACCTTTGCGGCGCAGGATGGCGATGGTGACCCGGTGGTGGGTGGCATCAAGGTGAATGTGAACATCACCGATGATGTGCCGGTGGTTCGCAGTTTCAGCCTGAAGGAGGGCGTGAAACTGTTCGTGGACGAGTCGGTGGGCACTACCGGTTCGACTAAGGACGAATCTGGGCAGGCGACCAACAATGATGAGTCCGGCCAGGGAGTCGGTGTTATTGGCTACAAGAGCATCACCGGCGCCAGTCTGTTCAGTCTGACGGTAGACTCCGGCAGTGACGGTCAGGATGCCAGCAAGACCAAGTACGAACTGACCCTAAGCGCGCCGAGCGCCAACTCGGGCCTAGATGCGACAACAGGCGGCGACATCCTGTTGTCGAAGGAAGACGGCACTGGCGATATCCTTGGCACGGCTGACGGCACGGTTGTCTTCCGTCTGCATATGGATGCTGATGACGGCGACCTCACCCTGATTCAGTACAAGGCCATCAAGCACACCGACATCAGCAACAATCACGACTTCCTGGCCCAGATCAGCCAAGGGCTGGTAGGTGCCAAGGTGACGGTGTATGACAACGATGGCGATTCGGCCAGTTCCAACACTTTGGACTTGGGGCCGGTGCTTGGCTTTGAGGACGATGGCCCAGAAATCAGCAATGTGCAGGATGCGGTCTTGGCTAACTCTGCCAGTGGCTACTTCTCAGGTGGTTCGGTTGTCGATATTGGCACTGATGGTGCCGGCTGGGCTGATCTGACGGGTAACATCAGTGGGTGGGATGGTTCAAGCACTACCTATGCTGCCAGCGCGTTGACCTCAGGTGGGGCAACGGTTTACTACTACGTCAGTGCAGCCGATCCGAGCATCCTCTATGCCTATACCAGCACGGTGCCCGGCGCCTATACCGGTGGTGCCGGTCAGTCACTGATATTCACCTTGAGCCTGAATACGTCTGGTAATTATGTCATCGACATGAATGGCAAACTGGACAACGCTACCCAAGAATACTCGGCGACATTCTCGAATATTCCTGGCGGCAATCAGGATTATCTCGTGGTCAGTAATACCGGGGGCATCTACAAACCCGGAGAGGTTGTACCGGCCGGTCAGTTCGTAATCATGTCTATCGACTCATCAATAGACTCTGTCAATTCCAGTACTCAGGGGCTGGCGACAGACAATCAGTGGGTCGACGGCAGCGAGAAGCTGTATTTCGACTTCAGTGAGCCTGCCGTCAAGGTGTCGTTTGCCATTGACGTACAAACCGGCGCTACGACCAATAGCGTTAACTGGACTGTGTATGGCACCAACGCTAACGGTGAGTTGGTCACTGAAAGTGGCAGCACGCTGTTCACTGACGGTGTGCTTCAGCAGGTGCCGACGACCCTGACGGACATCACGCGAGTTGAACTGTCTGACAACGGTGGGGCTTACGGCTACCGGGTGCAGAAGGTCACGCTGGTCGATCGTGTAGACGAGAGCCCAGTAACGAGCAGCTTTGATCTGGCCGTCGTCGATGCCGACGGGGATAGGGATTCGGCCACACTTGATGTGACCTTTGAGCCTGTGGTTGCCCCGGTTCTGATTGTGGGCACCAATGCGGATGATGTTACCGGCAGCTCGGTGCCCTATGAGGTATCGGGCGGTGCTGGGGTTATTACCGGCAAGGGTGGCAATGATGTGTTGGTCGGGGACGTGGGGGGCACCACGCAGTTGCCCGGACAAAAGGCCAATATCGCTTTTGTACTGGATAACTCCGGCAGCATGCAGACCAATACCATTCAGTTCACCAATGCAAATGGCACCACAACGACCATGACTCGTCTGGATGCCATGAAACAGGCGGTGATAAGTTCACTGAATGGTCTCTATAACTCGGGCGCTGGTGATATCCGGGTGCATTTGGATACATTTGCGACCCAGGTTAATGGTTCCGGCACCTTCACCCTGACTTCCGGCGGTGTGGATAACGCAGCTCAACTGGCGGCCGCGATAGCTTTTGTCAATGCCATCACGGTGCCGGGCTCGGATGCTGCGCAATACACCAACTATGAAGCGGGTCTGGTGGCAGCGAATACTTGGATCGAGTCTGCAGGGGTAAATGCGCCTATAGCGGCGGCGGATGTCAATAAGGTCATCTTTGTCTCCGACGGTGAGCCCAACAGGGCGCTGCAAGGCAATGGAACCAGTTCGGTAGTTTCGTTAAGCACCAAAGGGGCCATGCAACATGTGCTGGGCACCTATGACGTCTCCCCCAACAGCAATGATGATACTGTCAATGAGATCAACCTGATCGAGAACGTCGGCTCATCGACGGGACAGGCCTTTACCGTCGAGGCGGTTGGCATTCAGGTTAACGAAAGTGCGCGGAGCCTGCTGAGCCAAGTCGAGGGAGCTGGTGGCAGTGCTACCAATGTGACTAATGCCAATCAATTGAGCAGTGTGATTGGACAGCTTACGGGCGCAAGTATCAACGCTAACTCGGTAGGCAACGACCATCTGGTCGGTGGTAACGGCAATGATGTGATGTTTGGTGATAGCATTCATGCAGACAATGTGGATGGTGGTTGGTTCGAGTTTGTTACAGACAATCCGGGCAAGAGTGATGGGCAACTGCTCAACGAACTTTACAGTCAGCATGCAGTGTATGGTAAGGAGGGGGCTGTCGGGGGCGATGATACCCTTGAAGGTGGCGACGGTAATGATGTGCTTTATGGCCAAAAAGGGAATGACATCCTGATTGGCGGTGAAGGTATCGACATTCTGATTGGTGGGACCGGGTCTGACATCCTCACTGGGGGGGCTGGCAAGGACACCTTCAAGTGGATGGCTGGGGATGTGGGTGGTACCGATGTGATCAAGGACTTCACTACCGGTACCGGTGGGGATGTGCTGGATATAAGCGAGCTGCTCACTGGCGAACATGCCAACTCTGGTTGGCTTGATGCGTACCTCAATTTCAGTAGTGATGGGCCAGGCACAAACAAATCAACATTGACGATTGATTTGGATGGTACGAATGGAGGAACCACCCACGTCATAAAATTTGACAGTATTGACCTGACAACCTTGGGCAACAGTGACCTGGAGATCATTCAGAAGTTGTTGGGTGACGGTAACTTGAAGGTTGATCCGTAACCCTGTCTCGGGGCCAGGCTTGCCTGGCCCCTGTTTTTCCCCCAGGGGATGGATAAGATAGCGGCAGTAGAGGAGAGGGGTAATCATGCAGTCATTCAACTGGGTCGACATTGATGGCATCCGTTATAGCTGGGATGGGCAGGGGAACATTACCTGCGCAGGCCAGTTTGGCTATCAGGCCTCGATCGCGGGGGATCGGCTGGATGGGATGGAGATTGAGAATGAGGCCGGTGATGTAGCGGGCTCGCTCTATGTTGACTTCGCTACGGCCTCTATCATTTATGTGCCGGTCATGGATACCGAGTCTGCCCATAACATGATTTTGGTTGGCCATCATCAGGGGCAGCAGGAGTATCCGCTGGCCAGTTTTCACTCTCCGTTGTTGCAAGATTTGCTAGGACCATCTGATACCATCCCTTGGTCTGCGATGGAGGAGGATAGTGGTGGCACCAATATCGGACAGGCGGTGCAAGGACACGTTCTGTCGTGGGACTCGTTCCATTTCGATGATGAGGTGTTGGTCTGTGGCGCGGCTCCTGCGCTGGATATGGCAAACCAGAGCCAGGATCCCGGCAGCATGGTCACCATTAGTCTCGATCTGACCAATCAGATACTGGATCAGCTCCCCCCCTTGCACGATATATGAATCCCGCAGCTGCACGGGCATAATGGCCTCAATCTTTCCGATTGAGGTTTTTTTCTATGTGGCGTCCCCTTCTTACTCTTTCCGCTCTGGTTGTCAGTGCTCCGCTGCTGGCGATTGAAGTGCCGCAAGCGCCCCATCTGGTGGTGAGCGGTTATGCCGAGCAGAAGACCGAACCCGATATGCTCACCCTCAATGTGGCGGTGAGTGCACTGGATAAGCAGGGCCTCAAGGCCAAGCAGCAGGTCGATACCAAGGTCGCAGCCTTTTTCAGCCAACTGGAAGGGTTGGGGATCAAGCGCAGCGATGTTGAGGCTGGCAACCTGATGGTCTCTCCGGAATATCAGTATGGCGAGAACAAGAAGCCGTTATTGTTGGGATACCGTGCTCAGCGACAATTGGCGGTGAAGCTCTATCAGCTCGACAAGTTGAGCCCCCTGATGGATACCGCACTCAAAGCCGGGCTGGAGTCCGTATCCCAGATTGAGTACGGGTTGAAGTCGCCGCAGGTCATCAAGGAGCAGGCCCGTTTGAATGCCGTTGAGGATGCCAAAACCAAGGCTGAATCTCTGGCCAAGGCGTTCGGGATGAAGCTTGGCAAGGTCTACAGTGTGGAGTACCGCAATGCTTCGCCCATTACCGCCTACAGCCGCAACCTGAAGTTGGTGCAGGCCATGGCGATGGCTGCTCCCGCGGCGGATATGGCTGACAACAGTTATCAACAACAGCAGATCACGGTAAGCGATAATATCGAGGCTGTTTTCTTGCTGGAGTGATATCCGTCGTTGAAGTCCAGTCATGAACAACCCCGCCATTTGCTGCGGGGTTTTTATTGCGCATCGATGCAGATATAAAAAAGCCGACGCTCGTGTTTACTTCATCGGGCGTCGGCTTTTTGTTGCGCTGGGTTTATCAGGCGGTCACAGCATCAGCTTTGGTCGCTTCCGGCGCCGGGTTGCGGATGAGGTAATCAAACGCACCCAGTGCGGCGGTGGCGCCAGCACCCATGGAGATGATGATCTGCTTGAACGGTACCGTGGTGGCATCCCCTGCGGCGTAGACGCCGGGCAGGGAGGTCGCCCCTTTGGTATCGATCTCGATCTCGCCAAAGCGGGTCATGGCAATCTCGCTCCCTTTGAGGAACTCAGTGTTCGGTACCAGGCCGATCTGGACGAAGATGCCCGCTACCGCCAGGTGCTTGATCTCGCCGGTGGTGCGATCTTCGTAATCCATGCCGACCACCTTGCTGCCATCACCGATCACTTCGGTGGTGCGAGCGCTCATGATGATGTCGATATTGCCCATGGAGCGAGCCTTCTTCTGCAGCACTTCATCGGCACGCAGGGTGTCGGCGAACTCCACCACAGTCACATGCTCGACGATGCCAGCCAGATCGATGGCCGCCTCGATACCGGAGTTACCGCCACCAATCACAGCTACTCGCTTGCCCTTGAAGAAGGGGCCATCGCAGTGCGGGCAGTAGGCCACGCCCTTGGTGCGGTACTCAAGCTCGCCCGGCACGTTCAGGTCACGCCAGCGGGCTCCGGTCGCCAGGATCACGGCACGGCTCTTCAAGGTGGCGCCAGAGGCGAGATCCACGTTCACATATCCATCTTTGCTGATGGCGGCGGCGCGCTGCTCGGTTATCACTTCCACCCCGTACTGTTTGACGTGTTGCTCCAGGCTGGCGGCCAGCTTGGGGCCTTCGGTGTAGGGCACGGAGATAAAGTTCTCGATGCCGACGGTGTCCATCACCTGACCACCAAAGCGCTCGGCAACGATGGCGGTGCGAATGCCTTTACGGGCGGCATAGATGGCCGCTGCGGCGCCAGCCGGGCCACCGCCTACCACTAGCACATCGTAGGGATCTTTCTCATTCAGCTCGGCAGCCTTGCGCTCGGCGGCGCCAGTGTCCAGCTTGGCGACGATCTCTTCCAGCGAAATACGGCCCTGGCTGAACGGTTGGCCGTTCAGGTAGACATTCGGTACCGCCATGATTTGACGCTCGGCGACTTCTTCCTGGAACAGGGCGCCGTCGATCATGGTGTGGGTGATGCCGGGGTTCAGGGTCGCCATCAGGTTGAGGGCCTGTACTACGTCCGGGCAGTTGTGGCAGGAGAGGGAGATATAGGTCTCGAAGTGGAACTCACCCTTGAGATTGCGGATCTGCTCCTGCACGGCCGCATCGGCCTTGGAGGGGTGGCCGCCGCTTTGCAGCAGGGCGAGCACCAGAGAGGTAAATTCATGACCCATGGGGATGCCGGCAAAGTGAACGCGCGGGGCTTGGCCCTGCGGCGCGACACTCATGGAAGGCTTGCGAGCGGCAGTGCCAGAGGTCTGGGTGATCTTGGGGGACATCTCGGCGATCTCGCTGGCCAGTGCCAGCAGCTCTGCAGATTTGTCGCTGTCGTTGCCGGACACGCTGATCTCGATGGGATTGACGATGTACTGCAGATAGGTGTTCAGCTGTTGTTTGAGGTTGGTATCCAACATGGTCGAATTCCTTCTTGTAATGGCGAGTTGGCATTAAATGTGAGTCGGTCTGCTTTCAGGCCTATTTGGCAATGCCGGAAAGCAGACCGGCCCTTATGCGGGCCGGTCTTGGAAGCGGGAGGCTTAGATCTTGCCTACCAGGTCCAGGGACGGGGCCAGAGTGGCTTCGCCTTCTTTCCATTTTGCCGGGCACACTTCGCCCGGGTGGGAGGCAACGTACTGGGCCGCTTTGACTTTGCGCAGCAGTTCCAGTGCGTCACGGCCGATGCCGCCAGCGTTGATCTCGACGATCTGGATGATGCCCTGCGGGTCAATCACGAAGGTACCGCGGTCAGCCAGACCAGCTTCTTCGATCATCACACCGAAGTTGCGGGTGATGGTACCAGTCGGGTCACCAATCATCGGGTACTGGATCTTCTGAATGGTGTCAGAGGTGTCGTGCCATGCTTTGTGAGTGAAGTGGGTGTCGGTAGAGACAGAGTAGATCTCGACGCCCAGTTTCTGGAATTCAGCGTAGTTGTCAGCCAGGTCGCCCAGCTCGGTCGGGCAAACGAAGGTGAAGTCAGCCGGGTAGAAGAAGACCACGGACCACTTGCCTTTCAGGTCAGCGTCAGACACCTGAACGAATTTGCCATTGTGGTAGGCGGTAGCATTGAACGGCTTGATTTCAGTGTTGATGTAGGTAGACATGTAATTGCTCCTTGGTGATGTACATATGCCGGTCTGGTGTTGAAGAGTCTTGCCAGACGAGGCGCTTAACTTTCGATGGATTCATCATAGGGGCTTCCGCTAATCGATAAAAGCCGCAATTTTGAATCGCTTAAATCTACTTATTAGATAGCTCACTATGGCTGTACCTAACATGAATATCTCTGGCCTACTGAGATAACTCCTTGTCGTGGTTCAATATCTGTGCGCTACATCGCCTTTTCAAGGCATGAGAAGGGGTGTGCAGAGCCACGATGACGCGATGAGATAAACGGTGGTGCAAACATATGATGTAAACAGGTGGCGCAGGAGGTTGAGGCAGCTGCTTGCAGCGATGGGGGATGTGTTGGCAAGGGGGAGAGCAGAAAACGCGGATAAAAAAATCCCGGCGCTATCGCAACGACAGGGCCGGGTCATCAAACAAGGAATGGCTATATAAACAAATGCTTTACAGCAAAGACTAACTACGGGGTGTGCAAACTTGCAGACATATGAGAGGAAGATAATGGGTGCACAATCCCTCGTCTCCCCCTCGGCAACTATTGCATGAGAGGGATGATAGTGTGACGCAGATCACAAGGCAAGCATTTGGTGTAATTTTTCAATCAAAATGAAAGTGTTTCATCATTTAAGCTTATTTAGACAGCTGAAAACGCTTTTATTGTAATTTAATTACAGGTTGATCTATCAAAAGTCGATAGGTGGTTCCTGCTCTTCCATCAATTCCAGCAGGTTGATGGCCACGGAAATAAAGTCCGACTCGGTGACAATGCCGATCAGCTTGCGTCCTTTGAGTACCGGCAGGCAGCCATATCTGTGCCGCTGCAGGTAAAGTGCCGCCTCCTTGATGCCGGCGTGAGGATCTACGCTCGCCACTTGCCGTGTCATGATCTCGTCGAGTTGCACGCTGTCGGTAAATTCGGCTTCCCGCTCCGGGCTGATGAGCAGCAGCTTGGATTCCCGGGTGGCCAGGATATCGGTGAGGGTTACCAACCCCAGCAGGTGATGCTGCTCGTCGACGATGGGAATGTGGCGGATCCGCTCCTGCTGCATCAGGTCCATCGCCTGTTTGACACTGTTTGACGGACCCAGAGTGAAGGGATGTTCGGTCATGATTTCGGATAGGGTCATCATGGTGGGCCTCCTTGTGTATCTGCTTTCACCCTAGCCCAGCGCCCATTGGCAAAACATGATCAGGGTCAATACAGAACATTAAAGAATCATTAACCGGAGGTGTGTCTCAATATTGCTCGCTACCCCTTGTCTCTCTTGGGTTTTTGGTCTTTTGGGTTGCCTTGGAAGATGGGGATAACTAGACTAGCCGCCGATTCCCCCCGAGGTGAAAGATGCAAGTATCCGATTTTCATTTTGATCTGCCAGACGAGCTGATTGCCCGCTATCCGATGGCAGAGCGTACCGCCAGCCGCCTGTTGCAGCTCGATGGTCAAACTGGCGCCCTGCGCCACGGTCAATTTGTGGATGTGCTGGATCAGCTCAATCCGGGTGACCTGCTGGTATTCAACAACACCCGTGTCATTCCGGCGCGCATGTTTGGCCAGAAGGCTAGCGGCGGCAAGCTGGAGGTACTGGTCGAGCGCATTCTGGACGAGCACAGCGTGCTGGCCCATGTCCGTGCATCCAAGGCGCCCAAGCCCGGCACCCGGATGATCATGGATGGTGGTGTGGAGGCAGAGATGCGCGCCCGCCACGACGCCCTGTTCGAGATCCACTTCCTCGACCCGCGTCCGGTGCTGGAGATTTTGGAGGCCATCGGCCACATGCCGCTGCCCCCCTATATCGACCGTCCCGACGAGGATGCCGACAAGGAGCGCTACCAGACCGTGTACAATCAAAAGCCGGGCGCCGTCGCGGCGCCGACCGCCGGTCTGCACTTTGATGAGCCGCTGCTTGAGAAAATTCGGGCCAAAGGGGTTGAAACGGCCTTCGTCACCCTGCATGTAGGGGCGGGGACTTTCCAGCCGGTGCGGGTTGAGAAGATTGAAGATCACCACATGCACTCCGAGTATGCGGAAGTGCCGCAAGAGGTGGTGGATGCCATCGCGGCCACCCGTGCCCGTGGTGGTCGGGTGATTGCGGTAGGTACCACGTCGGTCCGTTCGCTGGAGAGCGCGGCCAAGGTCACCCTGGCACAGGGCAAACCGCTGGCGCCCTTCTTTAGTGACACCGATATCTTCATCTTCCCTGGCTACCAGTTCCAGATTGTCGATGCCATGGTCACCAACTTCCATCTGCCGGAGTCGACCCTGATCATGCTGGTCAGCGCCTTTGCCGGTTATGACAACGTGATGGCGGCCTATCAGGCAGCCGTGGCCGGGCAGTACCGTTTCTTCAGCTACGGGGACGCCATGTTCGTCACCCGTCGCCAGGTTGAAGCATAAGCTTCAGCTTATTTACCGGGTCGTGAGCGGCCCTCCTATTGTCAGACTGTTTATCTGACGCAGCCGAGGTAGCAATGAAATTTGAACTGAAAACCACCGACGGCCGTGCCCGTCGCGGTCAACTGGTCTTTGAACGTGGTGTGGTACAAACGCCGGCCTTTATGCCGGTCGGGACTTACGGCACCGTCAAGGGGATGACCCCGGAAGAAGTGCGTGAAACCGGCGCCCAGATCCTACTGGGTAACACCTTCCACCTCTGGTTGCGTCCGGGTCAGGAAGTGATGCGTGCCCACGGCGATCTGCATGACTTCATGAACTGGCAGGGCCCGATCCTGACCGACTCCGGTGGTTTCCAGGTGTTCAGCCTGGGCCATATTCGCAAGATCACCGAAGCGGGCGTCCACTTCCGTCACCCCATCAATGGCGAGAAGATCTTCCTCGACCCCGAGAAGTCCATGGAGATCCAGTACGATCTGGGCTCCGACATCGTGATGATCTTCGACGAGTGCACTCCGTACCCGGCCACTTATGAAGAAGCGCGCAAGTCCATGGAGATGTCCCTGCGCTGGGGCAAGCGCTCCCGCGACAAGTTTGATGCGCTGGGCAACAAGAACGCCCTGTTCGGCATCATCCAGGGCTCGGTCTACGAAGATCTGCGTGATGTCTCCCTCAAGGGGCTGCTGGAGATCGGTTTCGACGGTTATGCGGTCGGTGGTCTGGCAGTGGGCGAACCCAAAGAGGACATGCACCGCATCCTCGAGCACGTCTGCCCGAAAATTCCGGCTGACAAGCCGCGCTACCTGATGGGTGTCGGCAAGCCGGAAGATCTGGTGGAAGGGGTGCGCCGTGGTATCGACATGTTCGACTGCGTCATGCCGACTCGCAACGCCCGCAACGGCCACCTGTTCACCACCGATGGCGTGGTGAAGATCCGCAATGCCCAGCACCGCAACGACACCAGCACCCTGGATGCCGAATGCGATTGCTACACCTGCAAGAACTACAGCCGTAGCTACCTGCACCATCTCGACAAGTGCAACGAGATCCTCGGTGCCCGTCTGAATACGATTCATAACCTGCGTTACTACCAGCGTGTGATGCAGGGTTTGCGGGACGCGATCGAGCAGGGTAAATTAGACGACTTTGTAACAGAGTTTTACCGTCGGCAAGGGAAGCCTGTGCCTCCGTTAGCTGAAAATGACGTTAAATAACAACAACATATAATTTTGTTTTTTTAAATCTACATCAATAAGAGGTTGTTAAATGAGCATTATCTCCAAGGCGTATGCAGAAGGCGCAGCACCGGGTGCACAGGGTGGTGGTATGGAAATGATCATCATGCTGGCCGTATTCGGCCTGATCTTCTACTTCATGATCTATCGTCCCCAGGCCAAGCGTGCCAAGGATCATCGCAATCTGATGAGCTCCTTGTCCAAGGGTGATGAAGTGCTCACTTCCGGTGGCCTGGTTGGCAAAATTGCCAAAGTGGCTGCAGACAGCGATTACCTGGTGATCGCCCTGAACGACCAGACTCAAGTCACCATCAAAAAGGACTTCGTCTCTGCCGTTCTGCCCAAGGGTTCTATCCAGTCCCTTTAATCTCCCAAGGAGCACAGCGTGTTGAATCGCTATCCGCTGTGGAAATACCTGATGGTGATCCTGGTGATCGCCATCGGTTTTCTATATGCAGCCCCCAATCTTTACGGCGAAGATCCGGCTTTGCAGGTTTCTGCCAGCCGTGGTGCCGAAGTCAAGCTAGATACTCTTGATCTGGTGAAAGAGACCCTTGAAGCGGCCAAGATCCCGGTCAAACATGCTGCATTCGAGCACGGTTTTATCCTGATCCGTTTCAAGAACACCGAAGACCAGCTGAAGGCGCGCGATATCGTTGCCAACAAGCTGGGCGACAACTTCATTACCGCACTCAACCTGGCACCTTCCACTCCCGCCTGGCTCGAAGCCATCGGTGCGGCGCCTCTGAAGCTGGGTCTTGATCTGCGCGGTGGTGTGCACTTCCTGATGGAAGTGGACATGGCCGAAGCACTGACCAAGCAGCAAGAGCAGATGGTGCAGGATTTCCGCTCCGAGCTGCGCACCCAGAAGATCCGTTACTCCGGCGTGCGCCGGGTCGGTGATCAGGTGCAGGTGATCTTCCGTGACGAAGCCGATCAGGAACGCGCCGTTTCTCATCTGCGTCGTCAGAACCCTGATTTGACTTTCACTACCGAGCAGAAAGGGGATGAGTTCATCCTGCTGGCTGGTCTGAGCGAAGCCAAGATCAAGGAAGTGAAGAAGTACGCCCTCGAGCAGAACATCACCATCATCCGTAACCGGGTCAACGAACTGGGCGTGGCCGAGCCGCTGGTACAACAGCAAGGCGCCGAGCGCATTGTCGTTGAACTGCCCGGTATTCAGGATACCGCCCGCGCCAAGGAGATCCTGGGTGCAACCGCGACCCTGGAATTCCACATGGTCGATGAGACTGCCGACATCCAGGCTGCGGCCGATGGCCGTGTCCCGCCCAGCTCCAAGGTCTACAACGATCGCAATGGTCGTCCCGTGGTGCTGCAAAAGCGGGTGATCCTGACCGGTGACCACATCGTGGGTGCCCAGTCCGGTTTCGACGAGTACAGCCGTCCCCAGGTCAACATCAAGCTGGATGGCCAGGGTGGCAACAAGATGGCCAACTTTACCAAGGACAACGTCGGTAAAGGGATGGCGACCGTCTTCATCGAGTACAAGCCGGTCGGTCAACCGGGTCCGGATGGCAAGCGCAAGTTCCGCAAGCAGGAGGAGGTGATCAACGTCGCCACCATCCAGTCGCGTCTTGGCAGCCAGTTCCGTATCACAGGTATCGACAACGCCAACGAAGCCCACAACCTGGCGCTGCTGCTGCGTGCCGGTGCTCTGATCGCCCCGATCCAGATCGTGGAAGAGCGCACCATTGGCCCGAGCCTGGGTCAACAGAACATCGACAGCGGTATGGAAGCCATCGGCTGGGCCATGCTGGTGATCGTGCTGTTCATGGGGATCTACTACCGCGCGTTTGGCTGGGTTGCCAACCTGGCGCTCTGTATGAACCTGGTGTTGATTGTCGGCATCATGTCGATGATCCCGGGGGCCACTATGACATTGCCGGGTATCGCCGGTATCGTCCTGACGCTGGGTATGGCGGTGGATGCCAACGTACTGATCTACGAGCGTATTCGTGAAGAGATCCGCAACGGTCGCGGTGTTCAGCAAGCCATCCATCTGGGCTTTGATCGGGCATTCTCCACCATCGCCGACTCCAACGTGACCTCGCTGATCACCTGCGTGATCCTGTTCGGTATCGGTACTGGCGCAATCAAGGGCTTTGCCCTGACGCTGGGCATTGGTCTGACCGCCTCCATGTTTACTGCCATCACAGTTTCCCGTGCCATTATCAACCTGGCTTGGGGTGGACGGCGTATCGACAAGCTGCCCATCTGAGGATAGAGAGATGTTTCAGATTCTACATTTTGAAAAACCGATCCCGTTTATGCGCTATGCCAAGCCGGGTGTGGTTTTCTCTTCCGTGCTGATGGTGGTAGCCCTGTTCTTCCTGTTTGATCGGGGGCTGAACTGGGGTCTGGACTTTACCGGTGGTACCACCATCGAGGTGGGGTTCCAGCAGTCGGTGAGCCTGGACAAGATCCACGACGCTCTGGAAGAGCAGAAGATTGAAGGGGCAACCCTGCAACACTTTGGCTCCAGCCGTGACGTGCTGTTCCGCCTGACCCCGAAAGAGGGGGTCAAGGTAGAACAACAGGGTAACGAAGTGCTGGCGGCGGCCAAGCAGCTCGACGAGGGCGCAGTGCTCAAACGCGTCGAGTTCGTCGGCCCTTCCGTGGGTGATGAACTGGCGACAGACGGTGCGCTGGCCATGCTGGCCTCCATCCTCTGTATCCTGGCCTACGTGGCAGTGCGTTTCGAATGGCGTCTGGCGCTGGGGGGCATTCTCTCCCTGGTGCACGACGTGGTGATCACGCTGGGTGTCTTTGCCTACTTCCAGTACGAGTTCGACCTGACCGTACTGGCGGCACTGATGACCCTGGTGGGTTACTCCCTGAACGATACCATCGTGGTGTTCGACCGCTTGCGGGAGAACTTCCGCAAGGTGCGTAAAGGGGATACCGAGTACATTCTGGATCTCTCCATGACCGAGACCCTGAGTCGTACCATCATCACCTCCGGCCTTACCTTTATCGTGGTGCTGGCGCTGCTGCTCAAGGGTGGTGCGCTGATCCACGGTTTTGCCGTGGCCATGGTGATCGGTGTGGCGTTCGGTACCTACTCCTCCATCTATGTGGCGAGTGCGTTTGCCATGTTCCTCGGCGTCAAGCGCGAGCACATGCTGCCCACCCAGGTAGAGAAAGAGGGTGCGGACCAACAGGAAATCCTGCCGTAACAGTGAAGAGCGCCTCATGGCGCTCTTTTCTTATCTCTGCGTGTCGTTTGCTGACGCACATGATTTAAACAACAGGAGTTTGTCATGCATCACAATCCCCGTTTTTTGGCGCTGGTTGACGGGATCCGCTCCCGCATTACCGAAACCGATGTTCACCAGATCAAGCGCTGGCAGGACGAAGGGCGCACGTTTCACCTAATCGACGTGCGGGAAGAGAGCGAGTGGGCCAAAGGCCATCTGCCCGGTGCCCGATACCTGGGGCGTGGCGTGATTGAGCGGGATATCGAGACCCAGTTCCCGGATCTTGAGACCGAGCTCTACCTCTATTGTGGTGGTGGTTTTCGCTCCATTCTGGCTGCGGACAACCTGCAACAGATGGGTTATCGCAAGGTGATCAGCGTCGACGGCGGGTTTCGCGGTTGGTGCGATGCCGGATACCCTGTCGAATCCTGATTTATTTGAGGTAGAGGGGCACAGCTACATGACAAAGCGGCAGTTGACCTTTACCATATGCGGGGTCAAGCGTAAGCGTCGGAGTGTTCATTGAACGTCAGGAAAGGGATTGGATACCTCCTCGGTATCCTGTTGTTGCTTCCCATGTGGGGTTGCAGCAGTAGCAGTCAGGTTAACACCCCCAAGGTTCCCAAGCCGCAGCCTGCTTCACTGGTGTTGGCGACCCCCCTGCAGGTCTCCTACCAGAGTGAGCTGGCGCTCGCCCGACTCGGGCAGATGCTCAGTGAAATGGAACTGACCACCGAGCAACGGGCAGAGTTGTTCTATGAGCGTGCCGTGGTGTTTGATCGGGTTGGTCTGCGTTCCCTCGCGCGGCTCGATTTCAACCGTGCCCTGCGGGAGAAGCCGGATTTCGCCGAAGCCTACAACTTCATCGGCGTCTATCTGGTACAGCAGCAGAATTACGACGAAGCCTATGATGCGTTCGATTCCGCCCTCGAACTGGCGCCGGACTATGACTATGCCTATCTCAACCGTGGCATCGCCCTCTATTACGGTAACCGTCCCGAGCTGGCCGCGGCCGATATGAAGCGTTTCTACGAGGCGCAGCCGGAAGACCCCTATCGGGTGATCTGGCTCTATCTGGCTGAGCAGAAACTCGACCCGTCGGCCGCCATGAGCCGGATGCGCGAGCGTCTCAACAAGTACGATGACGACGCCTGGAACTGGGATCTGGTTCGCCTCTATACCGGCGAGATCAACGCTTCCCAGCTGATGGGCAACGTGGTGAAAGGGGTGAAGGATAACCGGGAGCTTGCCGAGCGCCTGTGTGAAACCTACTTCTATCTGGGCAAGTTCGAGCTGGGCAAAGGTAACCGCAAGGAAGCCATCAGCTACTTCAAGCTGGCCTTATCTAACAACGTCTATGACTTCATCGAGCACCGCTATGCGCTGCTGGAGCTGGAGTTGATGGCGCGCAAGCCCTTGCCGCCAGGTGCCCAGAGCGCTCGTAACAAGGGTGATCAGCCCTCCTGAACCACTGCCAGATAGTGGTAAAAAGGCCTCGCGATGAGGCCTTTTTGTTGGGCGTATGGCGGGTTTACTCCACCAGGCTCATGCCGGGGATCTGGCGCCAGTAGCCGTTGCAGTCACTTCCTTGCTGCAAGGAGAGGGGAGCCTGGCCCTGCCGGTTGACTTTGAAGCGGGCCAGCATCTCCAGCGTCTCCATCCCTTGCGGCGAAAGCCTGACCACATCTACCAGACCTTCCATACCAGCCAGCTCGTTACCCAGGTTGTAGCAGTAACCGGACTGGGTCTGGATCCCGTTGAGATTGAACACCCGCTGCCCCTCGCGGCTGTTGGCCAGTCGTCCGGTGGGGTAGTTGATGCAGGCTAGCTCGCAGTTGTCTTTCGGTTTGTCGAGGGAGCGGGCGGTGAAGCAGCGCGCCGAGTAGGCGAGCGGCAGATGGCCGTAGGCAAACACCTCCACCTCAAATTGGTCGCGCAGGGAGCCCAGATCCTGATTGAGCTGGATCAGCCAGTCACGGGAGAGCTCCACCGGCATGACCCAGCGTTTCATCCCCTGTTTGAGCAACATGCGCAGCACATCGGCGTTATAGGCGTTGATGGCGGGACCACAGACGAAGGGGATCCCTGCCTCCCAGGCGAGTTGCACTGTACCGAGATCGTTGGCTTCGACCATAAGATCGCCATTGTCGACCAGCCGCTTCACCTCCTTGAGCTCGGAAGGGGCGGAGATAAGGGCGAGGGTCGAGAGCACTACCTGCTTGCCGGAGTTTGCGACCTGACGGGCCAGCGCAATCCAGTCATCGACTTTGAGTTCGCGCCGCTTGCTGCAGACGGTCTCCCCCAGATAGATGATGTCGGCCTGACTGTCGGCCGCGGCATGGTAAAAGGCCTCGGTATCGGCTTTGGGCCAGTAGAAGAGCAGAGGCCCGAGAGAAAATTGCATGGGTGGACTCCTTATTGCCACTGACGATGGTAGGCGCCGAGGGTAGTCTGGCTACCTTCGGAGACGCGGGCGAGCTGGGCATCCCACTCAGCTTTGACCTGATAGGCCTCGGGATTGGCCTGATAGGCATCGATGGCCGCACGCCAGACCCGGGTCACTTGCTCCACATAGGCGGGGCTGCGCTGGCGCCCTTCAATCTTGACCGACTGGATCCCGGTCTTGAACAGCTCGGGCAGGAGACCCAGGGTATTGAGACTGGTGGGCTCTTCCAGCGCGTGGTAGGTCTGGCCATCCACGTCGAAACGCCCCTTGCACAGGGTCGGATAGCCAGCATTTTCGCCCGGGCCATAGCGGTCGATCAGCACTTCGTTGAGTCGCGACTCGAGGCCGTTCGCGGTCTCTTCCCAACGGACGAACTTGGCCGGTGAGCAGGCGCCGACGGTGTTGGGACTCTCGCCAGTCATGTAGGAGGAGAGATAGCAGCGCCCCTCGGCCATGATGCAGAGGCTGCCAAAAGCGAATACCTCAAGGCCAACATCGGTCTCGCGGGCCAGCTGCTTGACCTGATGCATGGAGAGCACCCGGGGCAGCACCACCCGTGTGATATTGAATTGCTGCTGATAGAAGCGAATGGCGGCGGCATTGGTGGCGCTGGCCTGCACCGAGACATGGAGTTCCATCTCGGGGTAGTGGCGGCTGGCATATTCCAGCACGGCGAGATCGGCGATGATTAACGCATCGGCGCCGAGGGCCACCCCGCGATCAACCGCCTGTTTCCATCGAGTATCGGCCCCGGGATGGGCAAAGGTATTGATGGCAATATGCAGCTTGCGACCATGTTGATGCACATAATCTACCGCCTTCTCCAGCTTGCTGTCGGTAAAGTTGAGACCGGCAAAGTGGCGTGCATTGGTGTCATCCTTGAAACCGATATAAACGGCATCGGCCCCGTTATCCACGGCGGTTTTCAGTGCCGGCAAACTGCCTGCCGGACAGAGTAATTCCATTGGTACGCTCCGAGAGTGCATATGAAGGGCAAACGAGCCCTGATTGTATGCAGCCATGCACTCCCGCTTTTTGACCTGAGGCAGCTTTATGTGGCTTTACCCTTCTTGAGGTAACCCTGCACAAGTTTGATTTCCAACAGGATCTTGCCACTCTCCCTGTGTTTGAATGCGCAAAAAAGGGAGTCTATCGTGTTTCAACAACTGCAACGCCGCCTGGTCGAACAGGCTCCGCGCTTCTTGCGCCATCCCCTCAAGCTGGTTCCCTTCAATCTGCAAAAGCAGCTGATGGAGAGTTTGCTGGCCCGGGTATTCAAAGAGGCTATCGAAGATGGCGATTTCGAGTTTCTGGCAGACAAGTGGCTGAAAGTCGAAGTCTCTGATCTGGAGCTGTGCTGGTTTATCAGTGAGCAGAATGGCCTGCTGGTGGTAGCTCGCGAGTGTGACAAGGCCGATGTCTGCTTCAGCGGTACCGCCAACGACCTGATCCTCATCGCTGGTCGCAAAGAGGATCCGGATTCGCTCTTTTTCCAGCGCAAGTTGAAGATAGAAGGGGATACCGAACTGGGCCTTGAGGTGAAAAACCTGATGGACAGTCTGGATCTCGATGGCTTGCCAAGCCTGATGAAGTATCCCCTGATGGATCTGGCGACGTTTATCGAACGCGCCCGCACCGAGTCAGCGCAGGCTCCGGTGCAGACGGCGCCGGGCGGGATCCCGTCTTAAGTGGACAATCACCCCATGGGCATGGCGACGATAATGGTGCCGTGCCCAGAGGCAACGACAGGCCCACAGACAGGGCACCAAGGCGATGAGTGCCGCAGGGGCGGGCAGCTGTGACATGGCCAGCCCCGCAGCCAGCCAGATAAAGGGTTGCGCTTCATACAGCCACTCCGGCTGTAGCCAGCGTTTGCTCGGAAAGATAATCAGATCGGTACGTCGGTAGCTGGAGCGCATCATCCAGGTCACCGCTCCGGCGATAAACAGCAAGGCGCCTGCAAACCAGAGCAGGGGCTGTTCACTCAACGTAATAATGGCAATGGCTGCCAGCAGGTAGAGGCTGGGCAATCTCTCATAGATAAAGGGAGGAAGCATGGCGTGGTGTCTCCTGTGCCGTTTATCGGATATCCATCAAGTTTAGTCCCCCCCTCTCACTTCCCTCATGCTGGTTTGTTATACAAACGGGTGGTTTTGTTCTGAAATGGCTCGGCTTTTACGGTGCCAACATGGTGTTCTCTTATGTTACAATTGCGCGCCATTTTTGACTGAAGATTGACTGGGCATGTTGGATCAGATTCGTATCGTTTTGGTAAACACCTCTCATACCGGCAACATGGGGTCTGCGGCACGCGCCATGAAGACCATGGGGTTGACCCAGCTGGTATTGGTTGATCCGCAAGCCTTGCCGGATGACAATGCCTTCGCCCTGGCGGCTGGTGCCAGCGATGTGCTTGCCAATGCCCGTATCGTCCCGACACTGGACGACGCGATCGCCGATTGTGGTCTGGTGATTGGCTCCAGCGCCCGCTCTCGAACCCTGAGCTGGCCCATGCTCGATCCCCGTGAGGCCGGCGAAAAGTCGGTGGTTGAGGGGATGCAGCACCCGGTTGCGTTGGTGTTTGGTCGTGAGCGCACCGGTCTCACCAACGACGAATTGCAAAAGTGCCACTACCACGTGGCCATTCCGGCCAATCCTGATTACAGCTCTCTCAATCTGGCCATGGCGGTGCAGACCCTCTGTTACGAAGTGCGGATGCGCTGGCTGCAGGGGCAGGCCGCCGAGCCTGAAGAGGAGATGGCCTATCCGAGTGCCGCCCAGCTGGAAGGGTTTTATAAGCACTTGGAACAAACCCTGATGAAGACCGGTTTTATTGCCGATGACCATCCGGGTCATGTGATGAGCAAGCTGCGTCGCCTGTTCAATCGGGCTCGGCCGGAAGCGGCTGAGCTCAACATTCTGCGCGGTATTCTGACCTCGGTGCAGAAAGCGCGCGTACCGGATTAATCCGACTGATTTACTCAACCATATACTTGACTGATTTGGTCGGGTATGTGACCATGTGCCCCATTAAATTGCTTCGCAAGACGGTAAGGCACATGAGACTGACTTCAAAAGGACGTTACGCTGTAACCGCCATGCTCGACGTGGCGCTGCATGCAGAGCAGGGGCCCGTCCCCCTTGCCGATATTTCCGAGCGCCAGGGCATCTCGTTGTCCTATCTCGAGCAGCTCTTTGCCCGCCTGCGCAAACATGGTCTGGTGAGCAGTGTACGTGGCCCGGGCGGTGGTTATCGCCTCGGTTTGGCCCCAGGCGAGATTTCGGTTGGTCAGGTGATCACTGCGGTCGATGAGTCGGTCGATGCTACCAAGTGCCTCGGCAAGGGCGGCTGCCACGGCGGTACCCAGTGCCTGACTCACTCCCTGTGGCGTGACCTGAGTGAGCGGATCTCCAGCTTCCTCGGGGATATCACCCTGGCCGAGCTGGTACGCCAGGCCGATGTGCGCCGCATTGCCGGCAAGCAAGATGAACAAATGAAGACCGTGTTGTCCCTGGTTGATCGGGCAGAACACGGCGATGTGAGCTTGAAAGTCCAACTATAAACGTGCTTTCCACAGCGGGACTCTGTATGACCCGGACTGTGACGGAGAAAAACATGAAACTGCCTATTTACCTTGATTATTCGGCAACCTGTCCGGTGGACCCGCGTGTCGCAGAAAAAATGATGCAGTGTCTCACCATGGATGGCCTGTTCGGCAATCCGGCTTCCCGTTCTCACCGCTTTGGCTGGCAAGCCGAAGAGGCGGTGGATCTGGCCCGTAATCAAGTGGCAGATCTGATCGGCGCCGATCCCCGCGAGATCGTCTTCACTTCCGGTGCGACCGAATCCAATAACCTGGCCATCAAGGGTGTTGCCCACTTCTATGCCAGCAAGGGCAAGCACATCATCACTTCCAAGACCGAACACAAGGCGGTGCTCGATACCTGTCGCCAGCTGGAGCGTGAAGGGTTCGAGGTGACCTATCTTGAGCCGATGCCCAACGGCCTGTTCACTATCGAGATGATTGAGAATGCCATGCGTGATGACACCATCCTGGTCAGCATCATGCATGTGAACAACGAAATCGGCGTGGTTCAGAACATTGCCGCCATCGGCGAGTTGTGCCGTTCCCGCAAGATCCTGCTGCACGTGGATGCCGTTCAGAGTGTGGGCAAGATCCCGGTAGATGTGGAGGCACTGAAAGTGGATCTGCTCTCCGTCTCTGCGCACAAGGTGTATGGTCCTAAAGGGATTGGTGCACTGTTTGTTCGTCGCAAACCCCGCGTTCGTCTGGAAGCCCAGATGCACGGTGGCGGCCACGAGCGCGGCATGCGTTCCGGTACTCTGCCGACCCACCAGATCGTCGGGATGGGCGAAGCCTTCCGTATCGCCAAAGAAGAGATGGTGAGTGAAGGCGAGCGTATCTTGGCACTGCGCCAGCGTCTGTGGAATGGCATCAAGGACATTGAAGCCGTCTATATCAATGGTGATCTGGATCAACGTGTTCCGGGCAACCTCAACGTCAGCTTTGCCTATGTGGAAGGGGAATCCCTCATCATGGCGCTGAAAGATTTGGCGGTCTCTTCCGGTTCGGCCTGTACCTCCGCCAGCCTGGAACCTTCCTATGTGCTGCGCGCACTGGGTCTGAACGACGAGTTGGCACACAGCTCCATCCGTTTCAGCATGGGTCGCTTCACCACCGAGGAAGAGATTGACTACGCGGTCAAGCTTATTCGTGACTCCATCGGTCGTCTGCGCGAGATGTCCCCCCTGTGGGAGATGTACAAAGACGGCGTCGATCTGAACACGGTCGAATGGGCTCATCACTGATCTATTTGGTCAGTGAGTAACAGAATTAGCAGGAGTGAGATATGGCTTACAGTGAAAAAGTAATCGACCACTACGAGAATCCTCGCAACGTCGGTGGTTTCGACAAGAATGATCCCAGCGTTGCAACCGGCATGGTCGGTGCGCCCGCTTGTGGCGACGTGATGAAGCTGCAATTGAAGATCAGCGACGAAGGCATCATCGAAGATGCCAAGTTCAAGACCTACGGCTGCGGTTCCGCTATCGCCTCCAGCTCCCTGGTGACCGAATGGGTCAAGGGCAAGACCCTGGACGAAGCGGCTGGCATCAAGAACACAGATATCGCTGAAGAGTTGGCCCTGCCACCGGTGAAGATCCACTGCTCCATTCTGGCTGAGGACGCCATCAAGGCCGCCATCGCCGATTACAAGCAGAAGAAAGGTCTCTAAGCGCCGGAGAGCAGTATGGCTATTACCATGACAGATGCCGCCGCGGCACGGGTTTCCTCTTTTCTGGCTAACCGGGGCAAGGGCATTGGCCTGCGCCTCGGCGTCAAAACCACCGGCTGCTCCGGTCTGGCCTACGTGCTTGAGTTCGTTGATGAACTGACCGATGAGGATCAGGTGTTCGAGCAGCAGGGCGTCAAGATTATTGTCGATGCCAAGAGTCTGATCCATCTGGATGGCACCGAGCTGGATTTCGTCAAGGAGGGCCTCAACGAGGGCTTCCAGTTCAACAATCCCAACGCCAAAGGCGAGTGTGGTTGCGGCGAAAGCTTCAGTGTCTGAGATGTTTGACGTCAATGATCCTTCGTCTGTGGTTGAGCGGGTCGCCCATGACCCGTTCAACCACATCTCATTTGCTAGGGGCGAGTGAGGTTGTGGCGAACGTTTCCGAGAGGTTTGCATGAATCATTTCGAGCTGTTTGGGCTGGTTGAAGGCTTCGAGCTCGATACCCGTCAGTTGGCTGATACCTACCGCCAGCTGCAAACCCAATTCCATCCTGATCGTTTTGCCACCGCCCCCGAACGGGAGCAGCTGGCTGCGGTGCAACGTGCCGCCCAGATCAACGAAGCATTCACCACCCTCAAGGCGCCGCTGCGCCGTGCAGAATATCTGCTCTCCCTGCGTGGCACTGATATCCGTGGTGAACAGCAGACTCTGCAAGATACCGCGTTTCTGATGCAGCAGCTGGAGTGGCGTGAGCGTCTGGCCGATCTGAAAGATGACGCCGACCCTGAGCGCGCCATCAAGGATTTTCGCAGCGAGATCAGGCATGATCACCAGATGTTGATGCAGCAGCTGACCGAGTCTCTTGCCGCCGGCAGAGATCTCGTTGCCGCTGATTGCGTTCGCAAACTCAAGTTTGTCGACAAGCTCCTCGAAGAGCTGGAACGATTCGAAGACTCGCTTCTCGAGTCTTGATCCTTTAACGCTGGAAGTTTCATTACCCATGGCATTACTGCAAATCGCCGAACCCGGCCAGAGCGCTGTTCCTCATCAGCACAAACGTGCCGTCGGCATCGATCTCGGCACCACCAACTCTCTCGTCGCTGCGGTTCGCAGTGGTCACGCTGATACCCTTTGCGATGAGCAAGGGCGCGACCTGCTCCCGTCAGTAGTGCACTATCAAAGCGACGCCATTCGAGTGGGGATTGATGCCAAGCGCGAAGCGGCGCTCGATCCTCACAACACCATCGTCTCGGTCAAACGGATGATGGGCAAGGCGCTGGCCGATATCGATACCCGCCAGCAGCCCTACCAGTTCATCGCTGCCGACAATGGCATGCCGCAACTGCAAACCCGTCAGGGACTGGTCAATCCGGTGCAGGTATCGGCCGAAATTCTCAAAAAGCTGGCCGAGCGTGGCGCCCAGACACTCGGGGGCGATCTCGATGGCGTGGTCATTACCGTGCCCGCCTATTTCGATGATGCCCAGCGTCAGGGGACCAAGGATGCGGCCCGTCTGGCCGGTCTGCACGTACTGCGTCTGCTCAACGAGCCGACCGCAGCCGCGATCGCCTATGGCCTTGACTCCGGTCAGGAAGGGGTGATCGCGGTTTACGATCTGGGGGGCGGCACCTTCGATATATCCATCCTGCGTCTGCACCGCGGTGTGTTTGAAGTGATGGCGACCGGCGGCGATTCCGCCCTCGGCGGTGATGATTTTGATCACCTGCTGGCGGACTGGATCAAGGAGCAGGCGGGCCTCTCCGGCGAGCTGGATGCCCATCTGCAGCGCGAGCTGCTGGATGTGGCCGCTGCCGTCAAACACGACCTGACCGATGCCGAGCAGGTGGCGTGCACCTTTGCTGGCTGGCAGGGCTCAGTGAGCCGTAGCCAGTTTGATGAACTCATCACCCCGCTGGTGAAACGGACCTTGCTGGCTTGTCGCCGCGCCCTGCGCGATGCCGGTCTCGAGCAGGTGGAAGTGCTGGAAGTGGTGATGGTCGGTGGCTCCACCCGGGTGCCGCTGGTGCGCGAACTGGTGGGCGAGTTCTTCCAGCGTACGCCGCTGACCAGTATCGATCCTGACAAGGTGGTCGCCATTGGCGCCGCCATCCAGGCCGATATTCTGGTGGGCAACAAGCCCGATGCCGAGATGCTGCTGCTGGACGTTATCCCCTTGTCGCTGGGTCTGGAGACCATGGGTGGCCTCGCCGAGAAGGTGATCCCGCGCAACACTACCATCCCGGTTGCCCGCGCCCAGGAGTTCACTACCTTCAAGGATGGTCAGACCGCCATGGCCATTCACGTGGTACAGGGTGAACGCGAGTTGGTGGCCGATTGCCGCTCCCTGGCCCGCTTTACCCTGACCGGTATTCCGCCGATGGCAGCCGGCGCCGCCCATATTCGCGTCACCTTTCAGGTGGATGCGGATGGTCTGCTCTCGGTCAGCGCCATGGAGAAATCCTCCGGCGTGCAGGCCGAGATCCAGGTCAAGCCCTCTTACGGGCTGGCGGAGCAGGATATCCTCAACATGCTGAGTGCCTCCATCGAGAATGCCCAGCAGGATATGGATGCCCGCATGCTGGCCGAGCAGCAGGTTGAAGCCGACCGTGTGGTCGAGAGTCTCAATGCGGCGCTGGCCGCCGATGGCGATGCTCTGCTCAATGCGACAGAGCGTGCCGAGATTGATGCCGCCATCGCCCATCTGCTGACCATGCGCAACAGCGGCGCAACCCATCAAATCAAAGAAGCCATTGAGACAGCCGATGCTGTCAGTGGCGAGTTTGCAGCCCGCCGGATGGACGCCTCCATCCGCAAGGTGCTGACCGGACAAAACGTCAACAAGGTGTAATATGCCAAAACTGATCATTCTTCCTCATCCCGTACTCTGTCCGGATGGCGCCGCCCTCGAGGGGCAAAGCGGCGAGACCATTCTGGATGTGGCGCTGCGCAACGGTATCGAAATCGAGCATGCCTGCGAGAAATCCTGTGCCTGCACTACCTGCCACTGCGTGGTGCGCGAGGGCTTTGACTCGCTCGAGCCAAGTGACGAGCTGGAAGACGACATGCTGGACAAGGCGTGGGGGTTGGAGCCGGAATCCCGTCTCAGCTGCCAGGCAAAACTGGCGGACGAGGATCTGGTGGTGGAACTGCCCAAGTACACCCTGAACCTTGCCTCTGAACGCCATTAATTACACATGAGTGAATTGCACGTGCAGCATCCTGTGGTGCTTCAGTGATATGGTGGAAGGCCGTGACCCTCGGGGGCACGGCCTTTTTTGTATTCGTTATTCTCTCTTTGCCAATAAGCTCTTTCCCATAAAGAGTGCTTATACATAGTGCCAGTAAAAAGGAAGCAAACACGATGGCTGACATGATGAAGGTAGCGTTATCCACCCAGGCTGCGGCCGCCTATTGGGGCGAGGGCGCCCAGCTCAGTTTCAATGGCGACGAGGCACTGATCCATCTTGGTGCCGCCGCTCAGGAGAAGGATGTTCTGCGTACCGTTCAGCGCGCCGCCCGTCGCCTCGAATCGAGCGGGATCAAGCGGGTGACGCTGGCTGGTGAGGGGTGGGATCTGGAGCGTCGCTACGCGTTCGCCCAGGGGTTCTACGCCGCCAAGGGTGCGCGTGAACTGGATTTTGGCCAGCAGAGCGACGCGGAAGCCCGTGAACTGGATGCGCTGCTCAAGGCGGCTCGCTGGGTACGTGACATCACCAATGGTTGTCCGGAAGAGATCTACCCCATGAGTCTGGCGGAATCGGCCCTGTTGCTCATTCGTGGTATCGCCGGGGATCAGGTTACTGCCCGCATCACCGCCGGTGAAGCGCTGCGCGAGTCCGGCCATATCGGGATCTGGTCGGTTGGCCGTGGCAGCGAGCGCGAGCCGGTGCTGCTGGAGCTTGACTACAACCCGACCGGTGATCGCAATGCGCCCGTGGTAGCGGCGCTGGTGGGCAAGGGGATCACTTTCGATTCTGGCGGCTACTCCATGAAGTCCTCTGACAACATGCTGCCGATGAAGTCCGATATGGGCGGCGCGGCCATGGTGACCGGCGCGCTGGCGCTGGCTATCAGCCGCGGTCTGAACCAGCGGGTGAAGCTCATTCTCTGCTGCGCCGAGAACCTGGTCTCCGGCCACGCCTTCAAGCTGGGCGACATCCTTACCTACAAGAACGGGGTTTCGGTCGAGATCCAGAACACCGATGCGGAAGGGCGTCTGGTGCTGGCCGATGGCCTGATGGCGGCCTCCGACAGCGGTGCGGCTTATATCCTTGACGCAGCCACCCTGACCGGCGCCGCCAAGATGGCGCTGGGGCGCGACTACAATGCGGTGTTTGCCCTCGATGAGACCGAACAGCTGCGTGCGCTGGCCGCCGCCAAGTTGGAAAACGAGCAGGCGTGGGCGCTTCCGCTGGAGCCCTGGCATGCCAGCCAGCTCACCTCGGCCTTTGCCGATCTGGGCAACGTCGCCTCGGCCGAAGGCACGGCCGGTGCCACCACGGCTGCTGCGTTCCTTTCCCGTTTCGTACGTGATGAGGGCAAAGGCTGGGTGCACCTGGATCTGGCAGCCTCCTATCAGAAATCGGGCAATGATCTCTGGGCAACCGGCGCCAAGGGCCACGGTCTGCGCACCATCGCACGCTGGCTGCAGGAGGTGACCGCATGAATGTCTGGCTGAGTCGTGAATTTGCACCGGCCGAGTGGGGGGAGGGGGCGCTGCTCTCTCACCGTGCCGACGGCATGGTGATCCATCTGGTGACGGCCAATCCGCTGCTCGATATCCAGCAGGCGGCCCGTCGCCTCTGCCAGCAGGGGATCCAGAAAGTGACCCTGGCTGGTCACTGGGAGCGTGAACAGCAGTGGGCTTTTGCCCAAGGGCTGCAAACCCCCAAGGCGGAGGTGCAACTGCAGTGGGCCATGTCCTCGGAAGAGGACAGAGAGGAGCTGGAAGCGCGTTGGCTCTGCGGCCGCTGGGTGCGCGAGATGACCAATGCCACCCCGGAGCAGTTGGGCCCGCTGGAGCTGGCGGTGGAAGCGGCCTCATTTATCACCGAGCTGGCGCCGGATAAGGTGAGTCATCGCATTTTGAAAGGCGAAGCGCTGCAACAGGCGGGCTGGGTCGGCCTCTATCAGGTGGGCCGCGGTAGTGCGCGTGAACCGGTATTGCTGGAGCTCGACTTCAACCCGGGGCGTGACCCCAAGGCGCCGGTGGCGGCAGCGTTGGTGGGCAAGGGGATCACCTTTGACTCCGGCGGCTACTCCATGAAGAGCTCCGAGGGGATGCTCACCATGAAGTGCGACATGGGTGGTGCGGCGATTGTCACCGGTGCGCTGGCGCTGGCTATGCTGCGCGGGCTCGACAAGCGGGTGAAGCTGATCCTCTGCTGCGCCGAGAACCTGGTCTCCGGCCACGCCTACAAGCTGGGCGACATCCTCACCTACAAGAACGGCACCACGGTCGAGATTGTGAATACCGATGCCGAGGGGCGGCTGGTACTGGCCGATGGCCTGCAACTGGCGAGCGAGTCCGGCGCACCGCTGATCATCGATGCCGCGACTCTGACTGGTGCTGCCGTGATGGCGCTGGGTGGGCGCTACAATGCTCTGTTCGGCCTCGACAAAGGGTTGGTAAGCCGCGCAATGACCTATGCCGATGCCGAGCATGAGCCTGCCTGGCCGCTGCCGCTGGAGGCCTGGCACCGCCAGCAGTGCCCCTCCCATTACGCCGACACGGCCAACAGCCGTCCGGTGAAGGGGGGCGGGCCGGGTGGCGCCTCCAACGCGGCGGGTTTCCTCTCCCGTTTCGTTGCCAACGAAGGGATGGGCTGGTTGCATATCGATCTGGCCGCCTGCTTCAGTGACAACGGCGATGCCCTCTGGGCGCCGGGGGCCAATACCCTGGGGATGCGCACCATAGCGCGGGCCCTGCTGGCGGAAGCCAAATAGGCGAGACAAGGCACCTTCGGGTGCCTTTTTCATGCTGTTCGAATTGTGAACAAAAGATGGGGTTTTGGCGGCTTAAGGTAACTATCGTGCGCAAGCGCACATATTTTCCGGCTCTGCTCGGTCAAGATGAGTGTGGATGTTGATTGCAAGGGAGTGATGTTTAATAAAAAGTTGCTTGTTTGTGTGTTTTTCCGGTTTTTGTTTACGTATAATCGCCAGCGAACATGGATTCTAACAATAAAACTCTGTAGTTAAGGAAAGATATCAATGGCCATCGAACGTACCTTCTCTATCGTTAAACCGGATGCTGTCAGCAAGAACCTGATCGGTGCCATCTATAGCCGTTTCGAAAGCGCAGGCTTGAAAGTGGTGGCATCCAAAATGCTGCACATGAGCAGTGAACAGGCTGCCGGTTTCTATGCCGAGCATCAGGGCAAGCCTTTTTATGACAATCTGGTCAGCTTCATGACCTCTGGTCCTGTCATGGTGCAGGTGCTGGAAGGGGAAGACGCCATCCGTCGCAATCGCGAGATCATGGGTGCTACCAACCCGAAAGAGGCGCTGGCTGGTACCTTGCGTGCCTGTTATGCCGAGAGCATCGATCGCAACGCAGTGCATGGCTCTGATGCACCTGCATCCGCTGCCCGCGAAATTGCCTACTTCTTCTCTGACAACGAGATCTGCCCGCGCGGCTGATTTTTGTGGATGATGACCCAAGGGAGCCTCGGCTCCCTTTGTTGTTTTCGCCGTTTACGCAATATCCCTCTATTCTCCAGGTGGAAAGCCAGACCCATTATTTGTACAATGCCGCCCCCTGACGTCGTCAGCCAATAATTGATGAAGTGTTTGAACTGAGGCCATTGATGAGCGAAACAAAAATCAACCTGCTGGATCTTGATCGGGATGCCATGCGTGCCTTTTTCGTCGAACTGGGCGAGAAGCCATTCCGGGCAGATCAGGTCATGAAGTGGATCTATCACTTTGGGTGTGATGATTTCGATCAGATGACCAACGTCAACAAGGTGCTCAAAGAGCGCCTCAAGGCGATCGCCGAGATCAAGGCGCCCGAGATCAGCCGCGAGCAGCGCTCTGCCGATGGCACCATCAAGTGGGCTCTGCAGGTGGGCGATCAGGAGGTAGAGACCGTCTACATCCCGGAAGATGACCGCGCGACCCTCTGCGTCTCCTCTCAAGTTGGCTGTGCGCTGGAGTGCAAGTTCTGCTCCACGGCTCAACAAGGCTTCAACCGCAATCTGAAAGTCTCCGAGATCATCGGTCAGGTGTGGCGTGCGGCCCGCGTGGTCGGTGGCAAGCGTCCCATCACCAACGTGGTGATGATGGGGATGGGCGAGCCGCTGCTCAACCTCGCCAACGTGGTGCCCGCCATGCGTCTGATGATGGATGACTACGGCTTTGGCATCTCCAAGCGCAGGGTGACCATCTCCACCTCTGGCGTGGTACCTGCGCTGGACAAGCTGGGTGACCAGATCGACGTGGCGCTGGCTATCTCCCTGCACGCCCCGAACGACAAGTTGCGTTCAGAGATCATGCCGATCAACGACAAGTACAACATCGAGGAGTTCCTCGCCGGTGTCCGTCGTTACCTGGCCAAATCCAATGCCAATGGTGGTCGGGTGACCGTCGAATATGTGCTGCTCGATCATATCAATGACGATATGCAGCATGCTCACGAGCTGGCCAAGGTGCTCAAGGATACCCCGAGCAAGATCAATCTGATCCCGTTCAACCCCTTCCCGGGCAACCCTTACGGCAAGCCGAGCAACAGTCGTATCGATCGCTTCTCCAAGGTGCTGATGGAGTACGGTTTCACCGTAATTGTCCGCAAGACCCGTGGTGATGACATCGATGCCGCCTGTGGTCAGCTGGTGGGTGACGTGATTGACCGTACCAAGCGAACTATCAAAAATCGGATGCAACAGGATGGGATTTCCGTCAAAATGGTTTAAATGCTAAGCCATTGTATAGACAGGGAATGGATACACGTACATTGATCGTAGTGGCAGCGCTCTGCGCGCTGCCTGGCTGTGTGACCGAGACCACTTACGCTGGCCAGAACTCGACCCAGCGTGAAGTGGGTCCTGACCTCAAGGCGGCTGCCCAAACCCGCCTTGACCTGGGTATCCAGTACCTGCGTCAGGGCAATGCCGAGCAGGCCAAGTTCAATCTTGACCGCGCCCTCCAGTATGACCCCTCCAACCCCCAGATCCAGATCGGTTTTGCCTACTTTTACCAGAAGGTAGGAGATTTCAAGGCAGCCGAGACCCATTACAAGAACGCCCTTGCCATGGATCCGTCCAATGCTGACGCAATGAACAACTATGGTGCCTTCCTCTGTGATCGCGGCAGGTATGCCGAGGCAGATCAGGCGTTCAACCAGGCTGTTATTCAGCCAGGCTATGTAAAAATTGCCGATACCTATGAAAATGCGGCACTTTGTGCGCTGCAAAATCGCAGAAATGATAAAGCAGGCGAGTACTATCGCCTGGCCTTGGGGTATAATCCCCGCAATCCAGGGTTATTGCTGGACTTGGCCGAGCTTTCCATGAAAGATGGCAAGCTGCCTGATGTGCAATCCTACCTCGCCCGTTTTGCCGATGTGTCAGACGAGAACGAGGAGAGTCTCTGGTTGAGACTTCAGCTGGCACAGGCGATGGACAAGCCGGCATTACTTCACCAATTCGGGACTGAGCTGGTAAGGCAATATCCCACTTCGCAACAAGCCAAGCGTTATTTAGCCAATGACTATTGAACAGCAACACGATTTCCAAGACGACTCCCAGGCAGTAGGCCCAGGCCAATTGCTGCGCAACGCCCGTGAACAGCTTGGCTGGACACGAGAACAAGTTGCGTCCCGCATTCACCTTCGTCTGACCCTGATCGCCGCTATCGAATCGGATACCTACGACAAGCACACCTCCCATACCTTTATTCGGGGCTATCTGCGTACCTATGCCAAGCTGGTCGGGATCCCCGACGAGACCATTTTGGCCGCTTACGACAAGCTGGGTCTGACTCCTCCCGACAATATCGACATGCAGAGCTTCTCCCGTCGCTCCCGCCAGCAAGCCAACGACAGTCGGCTCAAGGTGGTGACCTGGCTGGTGATCCTGGTGTTGATTGCGCTCTCGGTCGCCTGGTGGTGGCAGAGTACTTCACGCCGCTCCGCCGGTGATGAAGCGCTGGCAGCCACCGAGATGAGTGCAACCAGTTCGACTCCGGCTGAACCTGCTATCACGCCGCCCGATGCGATCAACACCGCCCCGGTGGAAGGCGCAGCCATCGCACCGGCCGCAACTGACATGACTGCCCCAGTGGTGGTTTCCGATGCGACGGCTACCCTGGCGCCTGCTTCTGCGGCTGTGGCCCCGAGCGATGTCAGTGCGGCTGTCGGCACTGCGACTGATGCTGCGGTATCCGGTGCCAATGGCACCGAATCTGAAGAGGCTGTCGTTGATCCGGCGACTGCGCCGCAACTGAAGATGAGCTTCACCGCCGATTGCTGGCTGGATGTGAAGGATGCCAACGGCAAGACCCTGTTCAGTGGTCTGAAGAAGGCCAACGACGAGCTGGTGCTGGAAGGCGCCGAGCCCCTGAAGTTCATCATTGGCGCGCCCATGGCCGTCAAGCTTGACTACAAGGGGCAGTCGTTTGATATGAGCCGTTACAACAACGGTCGTACAGCCCGCTTCTCACTGCCGCAGGAGTAATCTGTTTCCCATGTCTTCTCACGAATCACCCATCATTCGTCGTAAATCCAGACAGATCATGGTTGGTAATGTACCGGTTGGGGGCGATGCCCCCATTACCGTGCAGACCATGACCAACACCAAGACCACAGATATCGCCGCCACCATCGAGCAGATCCAGCGGATCGAGCGGGTCGGTGCCGATATCGTCCGTGTCTCCGTGCCCACCATGGAGGCGGCGGAAGCCTTCCGGCTCATCAAACAGCAGACCCGCATCCCCATCGTCGCCGATATCCACTTCGACTATCGCATCGCCTTGAAAGTGGCCGAGTACGGTGCCGACTGCCTGCGTATCAACCCGGGCAACATCGGCAACGAGCAGCGGGTGCGCTCGGTGGTCGATTGCGCGCGCGACCTCAATATCCCGATCCGTATCGGGGTCAATGGCGGGTCGCTGGAGAAAGATATTCAGGAGAAGTACGGCGAGCCGACCCCCGAAGCGCTGGTGGAGTCCGCCATGCGTCACGTGGACTACCTCGATCGCCTCGATTTCCAGGACTTCAAGGTGAGTGTCAAGGCCTCTGATGTGTTCCTGGCAGTCGGTGCCTATCGCCTGCTGGCCAAGCAGATCGAGCAGCCGCTGCACCTTGGCATCACCGAAGCGGGCGGTTTCCGTGCCGGCGCGGTGAAGTCTGCCATCGGTCTGGGCATGCTGCTCACCGACGGCATCGGCGATACCCTGCGTATCTCGCTGGCGGCGGATCCTGTGGAGGAGGTGAAGGTCGGTTTCGATATCCTCAAATCCCTGCGTATTCGCTCCCGTGGCATCAACTTTATCGCTTGCCCATCCTGCTCACGGCAGGAGTTCGATGTGATCGCCACCGTCAATGCGCTGGAAGAGCGGCTCGAAGATATCATCACCCCGATGGATGTCTCCATCATCGGTTGCGTGGTGAATGGCCCGGGCGAAGCACTCGTCTCCGATCTTGGTCTGGCGGGTGCCGCCAACAAGAGTGCCTTCTATGAAGGGGGCCAGCGGGTCGATCGGCTCGACAACAAGGATCTCATTCCAACTCTGGAGCGCCGCATTCGCGCCCGCGCCGCCATGCTGGATCCCGCTAACCGGATCCCGATGGACAAGGAGTGAGCGAAACAGGGCCACATTGGGTGGCCCTTTTTCCAGGTGACTGATTTTAAATCCCGCATCCGGATTCCCTGATTTTACCTTGGGGGGGAAAATCCCTATAATGCGGCCAAATTTTACCTCTTTTTCTCGAGTATCAACGTGGCAAAACAGATCCAAGCTATTCGCGGTATGAATGATTGCCTGCCGGAGCAGAGCCCGGTATGGCAGAAGGTTGAACAGATCCTGCGCCAGGTCGTTGCCAGCTATGGCTACAGCGAAGTGCGCATGCCGATTGTCGAGCAGACTCATCTGTTCAAGCGCGCCATCGGTGAAGTGACCGACGTGGTCGAAAAAGAGATGTACACCTTTGAAGATCGCAACGGCGACAGCCTGAGCCTGCGTCCGGAAGGGACCGCCAGCTGCGTCCGTGCCGGTATTGAACACGGTCTGCTCTACAACCAGGAACGCCGGATGTGGTACATGGGCCCCATGTTCCGTCACGAGCGTCCCCAGAAGGGCCGTTATCGCCAGTTCCACCAGTTCGGTGTCGAGCTGTTTGGCATCAACGGGCCGGACATCGACGCTGAGCTGATCATGCTGACCCACCGTCTGTGGCGTCTGTTTGGCATCAGCGAGCATGTCACCCTGCAGCTCAACACCTTGGGTCAGAGCGCCGAGCGTGCCGCTTACCGCGATGCGCTGGTGGCCTATCTGGAGCAGTACAAGGAGCAGCTGGACGAAGAGAGCCAGCGCCGCATGTACAGCAACCCGCTGCGGGTGCTCGACTCCAAGGATGAAAAGGTGCAGGCCATTCTGGCAGATGCCCCGCGTCTGTTCGACCATCTGGGCGAAGAGAGCCTGGCCCACTTCGAGGGACTCAAGCGCCTGCTCGAGTCTGCCGGTATCAAATACGAAGTGAACGAGCGTCTGGTGCGTGGTCTTGACTACTACAACCTGACCGTATTCGAGTGGGTCACCAGCAGTCTGGGTGCCCAGGGCACCGTCTGTGCCGGTGGCCGCTACGATGGTCTGGTAGAACAGCTGGGCGGTCAACCGACCCCGGCCGTGGGCTTTGCCATGGGCATGGAGCGTCTGGTGCTGATGCTGGAGACCCTCGAGCTCAACGCCGATATCCGCCCGGCGGTGGATGTATATCTGGCGATGGTGGGCGAGGGGACCGAGCAGGCTGGCTTCCAGCTGGCCGAGCGTCTGCGCGATGCCCTGCCGGACTTGCGCCTGATGAGCCACTGCGGTGGTGGCAACTTCAAGAAACAACTCAAACGTGCCGACAAGAGCGGCGCGGCAATCGCCCTGATCCTTGGTGAAACCGAGGTGCAAAACGGGGAGATCACTATCAAATATCTGCGTGGTCAGGCCGAGCAACAGACCGTCAAGGTTGACGCCGCCATTGCCCTGCTGGCAGCCAAAGGAGAGTAAGCTGTGGAAGTCTATACCACCGAAGAACAACAGGTTGAGGTTATCAAGGAGTGGTGGAAAGAGAACGGAACCTCGGTGATTGCCGGGACCGTGATCGGTCTGGTCGGTCTGTTCGGCTGGCGCTATTACAACCAGCACCAGCAAGAGACCATGGAGGCCTCCTCCCACTCTTACAACCAGGTGATTGAGCAGCTGGCCAAGGGCGATGCCGCCGGTTTCGAGCAGGCACAGCAGTTTGTTACCGCCAACAAGGGTGACTCCTACGGTGAACTGGCCGCGTTGCAACTGGCTGCAGCTGCCGTCAAGGCGGGCAAGCTGGATCTGGCTGTCGAGCAGCTGGAGCTGGTGGCGACCACGGGTGACGAGAGCATTCGTCCCATCGCGGCGCTGCGTCTGGCCCGTGTGCTGAATGATCAGGGCAAGGCAGATGAAGCGCTGGCCAAGCTGGCAACCATCCAGAATGAGGCCTTCAAGGCGCAGGTAGCCGAAGCCCGTGGTGATGTGCTGCAAAAGCAGGGCAAGACCGAAGAGGCTCGTGATGCCTATCAGGCGGCGGCGGATGCCGGCGGCCTGCAGGGTAGCGCCGAGCTCAAGCTGAAAATGGACGATCTGGCCTTGCCAGCCGTTGCGACTGGTGAGGCACCGGATGCGTAATCTATTCAAGATGGTGGCGCTGGGGGCTGCGGTCTCCTTCGCTCTGCAGGGTTGCTCCCTGTTCAGTTCCGAAGAGGATCTCAACCCGATGGCGCCGCTGCCCAAGGTTGAATCTGCCTTCACTGCCGACACTGCATGGTCATCTACTGTGGGTGATGGCATCGGTGACTTCTACTCCCAGCTCAAGCCGGTGGTGGAAGAGGATCGTATCTATGCGGCGGCCCGTGACGGCGATGTCAGCGCCTTTGACCGTGCCAGTGGTGATCGCCTCTGGACCGTCGATCTGGCCGACCTGCCGGTCAACGCCGACAAGCGCAGCGCCCGCCTTTCCGGCGGCCTGGTTTCCCGTTACGGCAAGCTGTTCCTCGGTTCCGAGAACGGGGTGGTCTACGCCCTGAACGAAGAGAATGGCGAAGTGCTGTGGCAGACCAATGTGCCCGGTGAAGTGGTGGCAAGCCCCGCGGTGGAAGATGGCCGCGTGGTGGTGTTGACCACCTCCGGTAGCCTGATCGCCCTCGACACTGATGAAGGCAAGATGCAGTGGTCGCTCTCCGAAGAGCAACCACCGCTGACCCTGCGCAGTGTCGGTGCACCGGTGATCACCAACGGCGCCGTGATTTACGGTCGTGCCGATGGCAAGGTGGGCATCGCCCTGCTGAGCAACGGCCAGCCTGTGCGCCAGTCCAAGGTGGCTGATCCGCGCGGTGCCACCGAGCTGGACCGCATGGTTGACGTCGATGCCAGCCCGCTGATTGCCGGTGATGAGCTCTATGCCATCGCCTACAACGGTCAGCTGATGGCGCGCAAACTGATGACCGGCGATGAAGTGTGGAAGCGCAAGTATTCCGGCTATCGCGATCTGGCGATGACCGGCAATGCCATCGTGCTGACCGACAGTCGCAGCCATCTGTTTGCCATCGACCGTCGCAACGGTCTGGAGCTGTGGTCCAACACCCAGCTGGAAAATCGTACCGTCACTGCACCTGTCATCTTCGGTGACTATGTGGTGGTGGGTGATGTGGAAGGATACCTGTATTGGCTTGATCGTACCGACGGTACCATCAAGGCGATGCAGCAGCTCGATAGCAGTGGTCTCTATGCCGCCCCGCTGGTGGATGGCGAGACCCTGTATGTGCAGAGCCGTGACGGCAAGTTGTACGCCCTCAAGCGTCCTTGATCGTCCGATAATGTGAATATCCGGCTCCTGGTCTTCGGACCCGGAGCCTTTGTCGTCTTGAGAATGAGGCTTTTATGACTCCTGTAGTAGCCCTGGTGGGCCGCCCCAACGTGGGGAAATCCACCCTGTTTAACCGCTTGACCCGTACTCGGGATGCCCTGGTTGCCGATTTTCCCGGTCTGACCCGGGACCGTAAATACGGTCAGGCGAAGTTGGGCGAGCTGGAATTTATCGTGGTCGATACTGGCGGTATCGATGGCACCGAAGAGGGGATCGAGCTGAAGATGGCCGAGCAATCTCTGCTGGCCATCGAAGAAGCGGACGTCGTGCTGTTCATGGTGGATGCCCGTGCCGGTCTGACCGCGGCGGATCAAGCCATCGCCGAGCACTTGCGCAAGGCCCACAAGAAGGTATTTCTGGTGGCCAACAAGACCGACGGTATCGACGGTGATTCCGCGGTCTCCGAGTTCTACGGTCTGGCGCTGGGCGAGGTCTACCAGATCGCGGCCGCACACGGTCGTGGCGTGCTGAGCCTGCTGGAACTGGCCCTGGCTCCCCATCTGGAGACCCTGGTCGACTCCGCTACCGATGAAGATGCGCAGGATGAGGAAGAGGAGGACTTCGACGAAGAAGCCCTGCTGCGCATGGTGGCTGCCGGTGAACTCGATACCAAAGAGGACACCAAGGAGACCCCGTTCGCCGACCTGCCCATCAAGTTCGCCATCGTCGGTCGTCCCAACGTCGGTAAATCTACCCTGACCAACCGTATGCTGGGTGAAGATCGGGTCATCGTCTATGACATGCCCGGCACCACCCGTGACTCCGTTTACATTCCGATGGAGCGTGACGAGCAGAAGTATGTGGTTATCGACACCGCCGGTGTGCGTCGTCGTGGCAAGGTGCACGAGACGGTGGAGAAGTTCTCCGTTATCAAGACCCTGAAAGCCATCGAAGATGCCAACGTTTGCCTGCTGGTGATCGACGCCCAGGAGACCATCACCGATCAGGACTTGAGCATCCTTGGCTATGTGCTCCACGCCGGTCGCTCCGTCGTGCTGGTGGTGAACAAGTGGGATGGTCTGGATCAGAAGGTGAAAGAGGATGTGAAGAACGAGCTGGATCGTCGCTTGGGCTTCATCGACTTCGCCCGCGTCCACTTCATCTCCGCCCTGCACGGTAGCGGCGTCGGCCACCTGTTTGAATCCATTCAGGAGGCTTACCAGTCCGCCACCCGTCGTACCAGCACGGCCATGCTGACCCGCATCATGCAGATGGCGCAGGAAGATCACCAGCCGCCGATGGTCAATGGTCGCCGCGTCAAGCTCAAGTATGCCCACGCCGGTGGCTACAACCCGCCGCGCATCGTGATCCACGGCAACCAGCTGAACGACTTGCCGGACTCCTACAAGCGGTATCTGATCAACTACTTCCGCAAGTCCCTCAAGATCATGGGCTCGCCGATCCGGGTCGAGTTCCAGGAGTCGGTCAACCCGTTTGAAGGCAAGAAAAACACCATGACCCTGAGTCAGGAACGTCAGCGCAAACGCCTGCTGAAAATGAAGAAGAAATAAGTCCTTGCGGCTGCCCTCACCGGCAGCCGCTTTGTTATCCTCGCCATGTTAAGGTGAGGAATAAGGGGAGGGGGATCTGCCATGGAACAAGACCATGGCAGATCCACTTTCGAGGAGTTGATTATGGAAGCCCTGTTTTGCCCGTCATGCCAGGCTGAACTGGATACCCGCAGCAAGGAGCAAACCTGTGGCCAGTGTCAGGTCAATGTCCGCGTCACGGCCATCTGCCCCACCTGCCAGCAGGAGCTGGAGCGTCTCAAGGCGTGCGGCGCGGTGGATTACTTCTGCAACCACTGCAACTCGCTGATCTCCAAGCGGACGGTACAGTTCAAGGCGGCGCTGGTGTAAGACGATAATCAGGTGAGAAAGAAGATAAAAAAACCCGGCGAATGCCGGGTTTATGCTGTGTGCTCTGCAATAAGCAGGGTATAGGATCGATTTCTGCGCCACAGGTTGCGCTTGATGTCATTAAGCTTGAGTTTGCGTCTGGGGCTCCAGCTGCACTTCGCTTTTCTGACCAGACTGATTTTTCTACGTTTTTGCATCTTGGTCTCCTCCCAACTCAGGTGGCCATCCCGGCCTTGGGTCATTGATGGAGCCCATCCGAAATTGCTGTTATTTAATCTCTCAACATAATGAAAACAATGCGATTTCGGATAGGCTCCGATGTGAATCGATGGTAACAGAGAAGTTTGCGTGAAAACAGCCGAATAATGGCTGGTTAGCGCATGGTGATTTGATTGACCACTTCGGCGATGGCGGTGGGGCGCTCGGCTAGCTCGGGCTCGCTGTCGTTGTCGAGACTCTCCCGCTGATGTGCCTTCTGCTGCTCGTTGTCGAGCCAGAGCAGACTCTGGTAATACTGGCGCACGTTGTTGACATAGTTGCGCGCCTCGCTGCCACGGGCATAGCCGTAACGTACCTTGCGGTGCCAGCGCGCTTGCTGTAGCAGCGGCAGCACCTCTTTCACGTCGCTCCAGGCGTCAGGATTCTTGCCGAGCTCTTTGGTCAGGCGGCGGGCGTCCATCATGTGGCCGTAACCTATGTTGTAGGCGGTGAGGGCAAACCACACCTTCTCGTCATCGGGCACCGAATCCGGCACCTTCTCCATCATCTGTTGCAGATAGAGGGAGCCACCCTTGATGCTCTCTTCCGGATGAAGCCGGTCGTTGACTCCCATCGCCTTGGCGGTGGGCTCGGTCAGCATCATCATGCCGCGCACGCCGGTGTAGGAGCGGGCCTGCGGGTCCCAGTGGGACTCCTGATAGCTGATGGCGGCGAGCAGACGCCAGTCGATATTCTTGGCGTGAGTCTGGAACAGCGGCTGGTACTTGGGCAGCAGGCTCTTGGCGCGCTTGAGGAAGGTGCGGGTATCGACAAAGTCGAAGTTCTGCACGTGGCCGAAGTACTTCTCGTCCAGCTTGGCGATGGCACCATCCATAAAGCGCTGACCGAAGAAGTCGATCACGCTGGCATAGAGGCTGTCATCGGGCAGCTTGCTCATGGCCCAGGCAACGGTCTGCTTCTGGGCCAGGGTCAGCCCCTCGGTGAGCTCCGGGTAGTAGCGCTGGGTACGGGCCAGCACGGTATCCTGCACCACCGTGTAGTCAATCTTGCCATCCACCACCTGCTTGAGCAGCTCCTCCACATCGGCGTTGTCGCTGGTGCTCCAGGCTAGTTTCGGATTTTCTTTGCTCATCTCTTTGAGCAGATCTTCACCGGTGGAGCCGGCGGCCACCACCAGCTTGCCCTTGATATCGTTTAACGAGGCAGGCTTGGGTTTGCCGTTGCGGTAGACCAGTTTGGGAGAGACCTGATAGAAGCCTGGGCCGAAGCGAAACAGCTCGCGCCGTTCGGGGGTGACCATGATGGCGGCAGCTGCCAGATCGAGTTTGCCCTTTTTCAGCAGGGTGACCAGTTGGTCAGTGGTGTCGACCGGGATGATGGTGAGTTTCACCCCCAACCAGTCGGCATAATTTTGCGCCAGCTCGTAATCGAACCCCTGGGCGAGGTCGTCACGCTGGTAATAGGAGGTGGGACCATAGATGGTGCCAACCCGGATCTCGCCTCGCTGGCGGATCTGCTCCAGCTGGCTGGAGGGGCTATAGAAGTCGCAGCCAACCAGCGTCAGCGTCAACAACAGCCCGATAAACAGTCGAAAAATGCAGCGCAAGTAGGTGAGTACCTTTGTTGAAAAAATCGGCATTTGTCAAAAAAGAGGCACCTTTATACCAGAGAGTGTGCGCAGAGTCACACTGCACGAAGTGAGAAAAACGTTTGTCCGCTGTGAGCCAGATCCCTATAATACGCGCGTCTCAATTCCCCCCCACTTTAAAACTTGGTGAGAAAGGTCATATGGATATCTTGCGTGGTGCCCCAGCACTGTCTGATTTTCGTGTCCAAAAACTGCTGCAACGCTTCGCACAGATGAGAAACGAGAGTGGAGTAGAGAGCGGAGTAGAGATAGAGGATGTCTATGCCGAGTATGTGCACTTTGCCGAGCTGACAAGTCCCCTCTCTCCCCCGAGCGAGCGACCTTGGGCCAGCTCTTGCGCTACGGCCCGACCATCCCCGAACACACCCCCAGCGGTCAGCTGTTTCTTGTTACCCCCCGCCCCGGCACTATCTCCCCCTGGTCTTCCAAAGCAACCGACATCGCCCACAACTGCGGCCTGAAACAGGTCAAGCGGCTGGAGCGTGGTATTGCCTATTACCTGACCATCAAGGGGCAGGGTGAGCTGAGTGCCGCCCAGCGCAGCGCCATTGCCGCCGTGCTCCATGATCGGATGATGGAAGTGGTGTTTGCCGAGATGAGCGAAGCTGCCGCCCTGTTTGCTCACCACGAGCCGCGCCCCTTCACCCAGGTGGATGTGCTGGGCGGTGGTCGCGCAGCCCTGGCCGACGCCAACGTGGCGCTCGGTCTGGCGCTGGCCGACGACGAAATCGACTATCTGGTGGAGAACTTCACCAAGTTGGGTCGCAACCCCAACGACATCGAGCTCTACATGTTCGCCCAGGCGAACTCCGAGCACTGCCGTCACAAGATCTTCAATGCCGACTGGACCATCGATGGCGAGCAGCAGCCCAAGTCGCTATTCAAGATGATCAAGAACACCTTCGAGCAGACGCCGGATCATGTCCTCTCTGCCTATAAAGACAACGCCGCCGTGATGGAAGGGAGCCAGGGTGGCCGCTTCTTCCCGAGCCCGGCCAACGGCGAATACCAGTATCACCAGGAACAGGTCGACATCCTGATGAAGGTGGAGACCCACAACCACCCGACCGCGATCTCCCCGTTCCCGGGCGCAGCCACCGGCTCCGGCGGCGAGATCCGCGACGAGGGAGCCACCGGTCGCGGTGCCAAGCCCAAGGCGGGTCTGGTCGGTTTCTCCGTCTCCAACCTGCGCATTCCCGGCTTCGAGCAGCCCTGGGAGCAGGATTTCGGCAAGCCGAGCCGTATCGTCAGTGCCTTCGACATCATGCAGGAGGGGCCGCTCGGCGGAGCCGCGTTTAACAACGAGTTCGGCCGTCCGGCCATTCTCGGCTACTTCCGTACCTTCGAAGAGGAGGTGCCGAGCCACAACGGCGTCGAGGTGCGTGGCTACCACAAACCCATCATGCTGGCAGGCGGCATCGGCAACATCCGCACCGAACATGTCCAGAAAGGGGAGATCCCGGTCGGCGCTGCGCTGATCGTGCTGGGCGGCCCGGCGATGAACATCGGTCTGGGCGGTGGTGCCGCATCCTCCATGGCCTCCGGCCAGTCAGCCGAAGATCTCGACTTTGCCTCGGTGCAGCGTGACAACCCCGAGATGGAGCGCCGTTGCCAGGAGGTGATCGATCGCTGCTGGCAGCTGGGTGACGACAACCCCATCGTCTTTATCCACGATGTGGGGGCGGGCGGTCTCTCCAACGCCATGCCGGAGCTGGTCAACGACGGTGAGCGTGGCGGTCGTTTCGATCTGCGCGCCATCCAGAGCGACGAGCCGGGCATGAGCCCGCTGGAGATCTGGTGCAACGAATCCCAGGAGCGTTACGTGCTAGCGGTAGCGCAGGACAAGCTGCCGCTGTTCAAGGCCCTGTGCGAACGTGAGCGCGCACCCTATGCCGTCATCGGCACCGCGACCGAAGAGAAGCATCTGACCCTCTCTGACAGCCACTTTGACAATCAGCCCATCGATCTGCCGCTGGACGTGCTGCTCGGCAAGGCGCCCAAGATGCACCGTGACGTGGTGACCCTCCCAGCACAGGGCAAAGCGCTCCAGCTCGATGGCATCACTTTGAGTGACGCGGCCGAGCGGGTTCTGCGTCTGCCGACCGTAGCGGAGAAGTCCTTCCTTATCACCATCGGCGATCGCAGCGTGACCGGTCTGGTCAATCGCGACCAGATGGTTGGTCCCTGGCAGATCCCGGTGGCCGATTGCGCCGTCACTGCTGCCACCTACGACAGCTATCACGGCGAAGCCATGTCCATGGGCGAGCGTACCCCGGTGGCGCTGCTCTCCCACGCCGCCTCCGCTCGCATGGCGGTAGCGGAAGCGCTCACCAACCTGGCGCCGGCTCATATCGGGTCGCTGAAGCGGGTCAAGCTCTCCGCCAACTGGATGGCCGCTGCCGGTCACCCGGGGGAAGATGCCGGTCTCTATGAGGCGGTCAAAGCGGTGGGCGAGGAGCTCTGCCCGGCTCTTGGTATCACCATTCCGGTGGGCAAGGACTCCATGTCCATGAAGACCCGCTGGCAGCAGGATGGCAAGGAGCACAGCGTCACCTCGCCGCTCTCCCTGCTCATCTCCGCTTTTGCCCGGGTCGAGGATGTGCGTAACACGGTTACTCCGCAACTGCGTACCGATCTCGGTGAAACCGACCTTATCCTCGTCGACCTTGGCAATGGCAAGCAGCGCCTCGGCGCCTCGGCGCTGGCGCAGGTCTATCGCCAGCTGGGTGACAAGGCGCCGGATCTCGACAATCCGGTCCAGCTCAAGGGCTTCTTCAACGCCATTCAGGCGCTGGTGGCTGATCGCAAACTGATCGCCTACCACGACCGCTCCGACGGTGGCCTGTTCGTCACCCTGACCGAGATGGCGTTTGCCGGCCACTGCGGCCTCGACATCCAGCTCGATCGCATCGGCGGCGAGCTGCTGCCGGCGCTGTTCAACGAAGAGCTGGGCGCCGTCATTCAGGTGCGTCGTGAAGATAAAGAGGCGGTGATGACCCTGCTGGCCGGTCACGGTCTGGCAGCCTGCTCCCATGTGCTCGGCACAGTGCGCGAAGGGGATCTCATCACCTTGCAGCGGGGCGGTCAGGAGGTCTATCGTGCCAGCCGTACCGCTCTTCGCACCATCTGGGGCGAGACCAGCTGGCAGATGCAGCGCCTGCGCGACAACCCCGAGTGCGCGGATCAGGAGCATGCTGCTCGTCAGGACGCCACCGATCCGGGTCTGCATGCCAAGCTGACTTACAACCCGTCCGAGGATGTGGCTGCACCTTACATTGCCCGTGGGGTCTCCCCCCGTCTGGCGGTGCTGCGTGAGCAGGGGGTCAACTCCCACGTGGAGATGGCGGCGGCGTTCGATCGCGCCGGTTTCGCGGCGGTCGATGTCCATATGAGCGACATTCTCTCCGGTCGCATCAAGCTGGAGGAGTTCCAGACCCTGGTGGCCTGTGGCGGCTTCTCCTACGGTGACGTGCTGGGGGCGGGGGAAGGCTGGGCCAAGTCCATCCTGTTCAATGACAACGCCCGCGAGCAGTTCCAGCGCTTCTTCGAGCGTGGCGATACCCTCTCTCTGGGTGTCTGCAACGGTTGCCAGATGATGTCCAACCTGCGGGATCTCATCCCGGGTGCCGATCTCTGGCCGCGCTTTGTGCGCAACCGCTCCGAGCGCTTCGAGGCCCGCTTTAGTCTGGTGCAGGTGCAGGAGTCCCCATCGGCCTTCTTCGCCGGCATGGCAGGCTCGGTGATGCCTATTGCCGTTTCCCACGGGGAAGGGCGTGTCGAGGTGCGCGATGCCGCTCACCTGAGCGCACTGCAGCAGAGCGGTCTGGTAGGGCTGCGCTTTGTCGACAACCGCGGTCAGGTGACCTCGCGTTACCCGGCCAACCCGAACGGCTCGCCGGACGGCATCACCGCAGTGACTACCACCGACGGTCGCGCCACCATCATGATGCCGCACCCGGAGCGGGTGTTCCGCACAGTGGCCAACTCTTGGCACCCCGACAACTGGGGCGAGGACGGCGCCTGGATGCGGATGTTCCGCAACGCCCGGGTTCGTCTGGGTTAATAGAGACAGCACGAGCGCATAAAAACAGAAACCGGCCAATTGGCCGGTTTTTTTATGGAGCAACTGAGTGGGTTAGGCAAGCGAGGTGGCCAGTCAGCCAATGGCTTTGTCGCAGCGTATGTTGATGAGGGAGAGAGTTGATCCATGCTCTGCAAATGGGTTCGGGGGAAAGGATGAGGATAAAAAAAACCGGCAGCCAAGGCTGCCGGTTTTGATTTGGAGAAGGGGATTATTGCAGAACTACGTTCTGGAAACTCTGTACCAGAGAGATGACCGGTTGTGGGTAGAGGCCGAGCAACACCACCAGCGCTGCAGAGAGCAGCACTACCAAACCACCGGAGGAGAGTGCCCAGTCGGCGCTGGCATCGCGCTGCTGCATACCCGGTTCGCGCAGATAGAGGGTCACCATCACCTTGAGGTAGTAGTAGAGACCCAGTGCGCTGCCGAGCACGATGGCACCGGAGAGCCACCAGAGCTGCGCCTCGACGGTGACGCCGATGAGGTAGAACTTGCCGATAAAGCCGAGGGTCATCGGGATGCCCGCGAGTGACAACATCATCACCGTCAGTACGGCAGTCAGATAGGGGCGCTTCCAGAACAGACCACGATAGCTGTGCAGGGAGTCGGCATCCTTGCCGCGATAGGGGCTCGACATCATGCTCACCACCCCAAAGGCACCCAGGCTGGTGAACAGATACATCAGCAGGTAGACCCCGGCTGCTTCCACCGGCATCTGGCCGAATCGGCTCGCCACGATCACCGCCAGCAGGTAACCGAAGTGGGAGATGGAGGAGTAACCCAGCATCCGTTTGACGTTGGTCTGCACCAGGGCCAGCAGGTTGCCGACCAGGATGGATATGACCGCCATGGCTGCCAGCAGCCAGTGGATCATGGGATCGCTCGCCGCCGGTACCGCCAGATAGAAGCGCAGCAGCACGGCAAAGACCGCCACCTTGCTGACGGTGGCGAGGAAGGTGGCGACCGGTGCCGGGGCACCTTCGTAGACATCCGGGGTCCAGAGGTGGAAGGGGGCCAGGGAGAGTTTAAAGGCAAAGCCGACCAGCATTAACCCCAAACCGCCCATCAGCAGCGGATGGTGAGCCGGGCTCTCGGCCAGGGTCTGCCCCAGGGCTGCAAAGCTCAGGCTGCCTGCCTGCGCATAGAGCAGCGCCATGCCAAACAACAGGAAGGCGGTGGCGGCGGCAGAGAGCACCATGTATTTCACCGCGGCTTCCAGCGAGTGGCGCTCGCGGTAGGCGTAACCCACCAGACCGAACATTGGCAGGGTCAGCATCTCGATCCCGATAAAGAGAGAGGCGAGGTGACGGGAGCAGGCTAGCACCAGACCACCAGCGGTGGCGATCAGCAGCAGCAGGAAGAACTCCTCCCGGTTATCCGGGTAGGCTTTCAGCCACGATTGACCGAAGGTGCAGGTGGCCAGGGCGCCGATGAGCACCAGTCCCATGTAGAAGACGGCGTAACTGTCCACTTGCAGCAGCGGGGTGACCCCCTGATCCCCTTGCGCCATCACGATGGGCAGCGAGAACAGAGCAAGGTTGAGGCCAACAATGGTCACGGTAAAGGCGGTGGTGACACAGCGGCGCCAGGCGATGGCCAGCATCAGGGCCGCCATGGCCCCGGTGGTCAACAGCAGGGGAAGCAGTGCCAGCAGTTGGGAAGCGGAGAAAGTCATTGCAGGGCTCCAGCAGTCGGCAGCAGATACCAGTGCAGCACGTTGATAAGGCTGCTGCTGGCGGTGTCAATCACGGGTTGGGGATAGAGGCCAAGCAGAACCAGCAGGCCCGCGATCACCATCATCATGGTCAGCTCGCGGCGATCCAGTCCCTTGAGCATGCTCTCATCCTTGGCGGGGCCAAAGCAGGCGCGCTGCAACATGATGAGGGAGTAGACAGAGGCCAGTACCAGACCGAAGGTGGCGACTGCCGTGATGACAGGGGCAACCTGGAAGCTGCCGACCAGGATCAGGAACTCGCCGACAAAGTTGCCGGTGCCCGGCATGCCAAGCGACGCCACCGAGAAGAACAGCATCACGCCGGGCAGATAGCGCAGGCGTCCCCACAGGCCGCCCATCTGGCGCAAATCCCGGGTGTGTAACCGCTCGTAGAGCTGACCGCAGAGGATAAAGAGGCCGGCTGCGGAGAGACCGTGGGCGATCATCTGCACCACGGCGCCCTGCAGGGCCAGCTCGCTCCCCGAGTAGATAGCGATCATCACAAAGCCCATGTGGGAGATGCTGGTGTAGGCTACCAGCCGTTTGATGTCGGTCTGGGCAAAGGCCACGATGGCGCCATACACGATGCCGACAAGACCCAGCACCATGGCGTAGGGAGCAAATTCGGCGGACGCCTCGGGGAAGAGCGGCAAGGCAAAGCGCAGCAGACCATAGGCGGCGGTTTTGAGCAAAATACCGGCCAAATCCACCGAGCCTGCGGTCGGCGCCTGACTGTGGGCATCCGGCAGCCAGCCGTGCAGCGGTACCAGCGGCATCTTGACCGCGAAGGCGATAAAGAAGCCCAGCATCAGCAGCCACTGAACGCCCTTGCTCATCGGGGTATTGAGCAGCTCCAGATAGTTGAAGGTGAAGACTCCGGTGGCATGCTGGTGGGTCAGCACCAGCCCGATGATGGCCACCAGCATGATAAGGCCACTTACCTGGGTGTAGATGAAGAACTTGGTTGCTGCGTTGATCCGTGATTTGCCGTCAGTGACCGAATGGCCCCAGAGCGCAATCAGGAAGTACATGGGGACCAGCATCATCTCCCAGAAGAAGAAGAAGAGGAACAGGTCCAGCGCCATAAAGACCCCGAGCACGCCGCCCAGGATCCAGAGCAGGTTGAGGTGGAAGAAGCCGATGCGCTGCACGATCTCTTTCCACGAACAGAGAATGGCCAGTACCCCGATAAAGCAGGTGAGGATCACCATCAACAGTGACAAGCCATCCACCGCCAGATGCAAAGAGATGCCAAAGCGCGGGATCCAAGGCAGGCGCCACTCGGCGGCCCAGGCGGAGGCAGCACCAGAGACGCCCGCGCTGTCGAGACCCGTGGTGGCAAGGGAGAAGTCTCCACTTAGCCAGATGGCACAGGAGAGCAGCAGGCTGGCGCTCATGGAGAGCAGGGCTACCCAGCGGACAAACTGCCCGCCGAGACGCTCCATCTGCCAGCAGAGCAAGCCGCCGATAAAAGGAATTAGCAAGATCCAGAGTAAGGTCACGGTATCAGCTCTCGTTCAAGTTCATATGAGATTGCGCTCCCTGTTCCATCAGGGAGAGCAAACAGCCCGGCTGTACGATCTTCGTGTTGTTCATCGCGTTATCCCAGCAGCAACAGCGCCAGCACCAGCACGGCGCCGATCCCCATGGAGGCGGCATACCAGCGCAACTTGCCGGTCACGGTCCAGGCCAGCAGCTGGTTGCCACGCAGGGCAAGCCAGGCGGGTAGGCCCATCATCCAGTCCAGCGGATCCTGCCCGACCAGACGGGTCGCCAGCAGATAGGGTTTGACCCACAGCTGGTCATAGAGCCAGTCAAAACCCCAGGCGTTGAACCAGAGGGTGCTGAGCAGGCGGCCCGGCGCACTGTTGGCAATGGAGGTGGCCAGTCGGCGCTCACCGAGGAACAGCAAGGCGGCCAGCGCAATGCCTGCGATGGCAATGATGCCGGAGGCTACCTCCAGTGCATGGCGACCCTCTTCGATGTGATCCCCCGGGCCTGCGGGCAGTACCCCAGCCAGCGGCGGGGTGATCAGCGCCCCGATGCCGGTAGAGAGCACCAGCAACACCAAGAGCGGCAGGTGGTGAGCCAGACCATGGCCCGCATGGGCTTTGGTCTGCTCTTGGCCATGGAAGGCGATAAAGATCAGCCGGAAGGTATAAAGCGACGTGAGGAATGCCCCTACCAGACCTGCCCACAGCAGCGCGCTTTGGCCAGAGGCTTCTACTTGCCACAGGATGGCGTCCTTACTGTAGAAACCGGAGGTGACCAGCGGCAACGCCGCCAGCGCCGAGCCACCCACCAGGAAGCAGGCATAGACCAGCGGCAGGCTCTTGCGCAGGCCACCCATTTTGAAGATGTTCTGCTCGTGGTGGCAGGCGACGATAACGGCACCGGCGGAGAGGAACAGCAGCGCCTTGAAGAAGGCGTGGGTCATCAGGTGGAAGATGGCCCCTTCCCATGCGCCGACACCGAGTGCCAGGAACATGTAACCAATCTGGCTCATGGTGGAGTAGGCGAGGATCCGCTTGATGTCGGTCTGAACCAGCGCCGCAAAACCTGCCAGCACCAGCGTGATGGCGCCAACCAGCCCGACCAGATGGAGGATCTCCGGCGCCAGCAGGAACAGGCCGTGGGTACGAGCAATCAGGTAGACACCGGCGGTCACCATGGTGGCGGCGTGGATCAACGCGGAGACCGGGGTCGGGCCTGCCATCGCATCCGCCAGCCAGGTTTGCAGCGGCAACTGTGCCGATTTACCGACCGCGCCGCCCAAGAGCATCAGACAGGCCAGTGACAGGGCAGGGGAGCCCTCGGCAAACAGGGTCGGGGCACGAACCAGCAGCTCGTGGATATTGAGGGTGCCCAGTTCCCGATAGAGGATAAACAGGCCGATGGCGAGGAAGACATCACCCACCCGGGTCACGACAAATGCCTTGAGGGCGGCCGCTCCGTTCTTGCGATCCTTGTAGTAGAAGCCGATCAGCAGATAGCTGCACAGCCCCACCCCTTCCCAGCCGAGGTAGACAAACAGCAGGTCATCGGCCAGCACCAGAAACAGCATGCTGGCGATAAAGAGGTTGGTGTAGGTAAAGAAGCGGGAGTAACCCTCTTCTCCGCGCATATACCAGGAGGCGAACAGGTGGATAAAGAAACCCACCCCGGTCACCACCCCCAGCATGGTCAGCGACAGGCCATCCAGTGCCAGCGAGAAGCTCGGGGTAAAGTTGCCTACCGCCATCCATTGCCACAGGCGCTGGATATAGACGCCACCCTCAGGCGGGTTGCCCAGAAAGTCGATGCCGACCCACAGGGTAGTGAGGGCCGACAGGCCAATGGATCCCACCCCGATCAGCGCCGAGGTACGCTCACCAAACCGGCCGAGGGAGAAGGCCAACACCAGCCATCCCAGCAGCGGAAATAGAAAAGTCAGATATAAGAGGCTCATCCGCGCATCTCGCTCACAGTGTCCACGTTTAGGGTGTGGTAACGACGATAGAGCAGCAGTAACAGGGCAAGGCCGATACTGGCCTCCGCTGCCGCCAGAGAAATCACCAGGATATACATGATCTGGCCATCGGCCTGGGCCCAGCGGCTACCCGCCACCACAAACGCCAGTGCCGAGGCATTCATCATGATCTCGATACTCATCAGGATGTAGAGCAGGTTGCGGCGGATCAGCAGACCGCACAAGCCGATGCAGAAGAGCACCGCGGCCAGCAGGAGGCCGTGCTCCATAGGGATTCCATTCATTGCTGACCTCCTTCTTGTGCAGAGCGCGGGACGGAGAGCACTTCACCGCTCTTCTCTTCCCGACCCAGGTGATAGGCGGTTACCAGACCCGCCAGCAGCAGGATGGAGGCAAGCTCCACCGCCAGCACATAGGGGCCAAAGAGCTCGACACCCACCTGCTTGGCGGTCACCTCGGTCACTCCGATCAGGCCCCCGGTCACCCCGAGAATGCCGTGGGCCAGAAAGCCCAGCAGGATCAGCGAGAGCAGGGCTGGGCCCCCCCAGGTCATGGGGGTGAGCCACTTTTTCTCCTGTGCCTGGGCACTCCCCAGGTTCAGCATCATCACCACGAACACGAACAGCACCATGATGGCGCCGGCGTAGACGATCACCTGCAGGGCGCCCGCAAAGGCGGCACCCAGGCAGAAGAAGATCATGGCCACGGCGATGAGGGAGATGATGAGATTGAGCAGCGCATGCATGGGATTGCTGGTGCTGATCACCCGCAGCGTGCTGTAAATGGCCACCAGGGCCGAGGCATAAAATGCCAGTTCCATGATTGACTCCTCAGGGCAGCAGGCTCTTGACATCGATGGGCTTGGCTTCGTTTTCGGCATCCCCTTTCGGCTTGCCGTCGATGGCCATCCCGCTCATGCGATAGAAGTTGTAGTCCGGGTATTTGCCGGGCCCGCTGATCAGCAGATCTTCCTTCTCGTACACCAGATCCTGGCGGCGATACTCACCCATCTCGAAATCCGGTGTCAGCTGGATGGCGGTGGTGGGGCAAGCCTCTTCACACAGGCCGCAGAAGATGCAGCGAGAGAAGTTGATGCGAAAGAACTCCGGATACCAGCGGCCATCATCCCGCTCAGATTTTTGCAGCGAGATGCAGCCGACCGGGCAGGCAACTGCGCAGAGGTTGCAGGCCACGCAACGCTCGTCCCCGTCGGGGTCGCGGGTCAGCACGATGCGACCGCGGTAGCGGGGGGCCGCATAGACTGCCTGCTCCGGATAGTTGAGGGTTTCACGGGGCCGCCAGGCATGGGAGAAGACCATGGCCAGACTGCGTAACTGGGTGCCGACACCCTGAATAATGCTAACAATTTTCATATTGAGTGCCTCACTGCGTACTTATCAGTACAACTGCCGCGGTGACCAGCATATTGATCAGGGTCAGCGGCAAGCAGACTTTCCAGCCAAACGACATCACCTGGTCAAAGCGCGGGCGAGGCAGGGAGGCCCGCAGCAGGATGAAGAACACCATGAAACAGGCGGTCTTCAGGGCAAACCAGATGAAGGGGGGCAGCCAGGGGCCGTGCCAGCCACCGAAGAAGAGGGTCACGATGAGCGAGGAGATCAGCACGATGCCGATATATTCGCCCACGAAGAAGAGACCCCACTTCATCCCCGCATACTCGATGTGATAGCCATCGGCGAGCTCCTGCTCGGCTTCTGGTTGATCGAACGGGTGACGGTGGGTGACGGCGACACCGGCAAACAAGAAGGTGACAAAGCCCAGGATCTGGGGCACCACGTTCCACAAGTCTGCCTGTGCCTCGACGATATCCCGTAGGTTGAAGCTGCCGGTCTGGATCACAATCCCCATCAGGGATAGCCCGAGAAACACCTCGTAGGAGAGGGTCTGGGCCGAGGCGCGCAAGCTGCCGAGCAATGAGTATTTGTTGTTGCTCGACCAGCCGGCGAACAGCACCGCATAGACCGCCAGCCCCGCGATGGCCAGGATGTAGAGCAGCCCCACATTGAGATCCGCCACGCCCCAGGTGGGGGTGATGGGCACCACCGCAAACGCCAGAATAAAGGCAGTGAAGGCGATGATGGGGGCCAGGATAAAGATCCGTCGATCAGCGAACGGCGGGATCCAGTCCTCCTTGAAGAACATCTTGATCATGTCGGCGGCCAGCTGGAGCAGACCAAACGGCCCCACCCGGTTGGGGCCGTAGCGATCCTGCCACAGGGCCAGCAGACGGCGCTCGATGAAGCTCATGAAGGCGCCAGCCCCCACGATCCCCACCAGCACGATCAGTGCCTTGCCCACCTCCAGCAACAGATCGATCAGCGACTCGCTCATGCGATCACCTCCTGCAGGTTAGTGATTGAGGCTTGTTGCAGGGCCGTCGGCAGGCCGTTCACCCCAAGGGGGAGCCCCACCAGACCGGCGCTCAGCTGCTCGCTAAGCCGCAGACGCAGTTGCCAGTGGCTCCCGCCCCAGGAGAAGGAGACCTGACTGCCCCCGTGGAGGGCCAGACGCTGCGCATCAAGGGGATTGAGCACCAGCTCGGGTTCGTTCATCCGGGCCTGAATGACCGGGCTGCGGGCCGACAGCTCCTCGCCGCCAAACAGCTGGGCATAATTGACCACTTGCAGCGCCTCTGCGGCCTTGAAGGGGGCGGGGATGGTGGTGAACCAGCCGAGCAGCGCCTTGCCTTCTGCCTGCGGGTCTGTTGCTTCCAGCAGACGGCGACCCGGATCGCCAGCACGCAGTTTACCACCCACTTCATCCTGGAACTTGTTCCAGGCGGAGGGAGAGTTCCAGCCCGGCGCCCAGGCGAACGGTACTTGCGGCAGCGGCTGACGGGCTCCGGCATACCCTTCCATGGAGAAGTTGAAGGGGGAGTCGGGATCTTGCGCTACCCGCGGCTCGCTGACGTTCTGATCCGCCAGCATGGAGGTGCGACCGCTGTAACGATGCGGCTCACGGGCCAGTCGCATGCCACGGATCCGCAAGCCTGCATTGGGCGCCGCTTCCAGCATGGTAGCCAGCAGCGGATTGCTGGTGGCGCAGTCATGGTTGACCTGGTCGAAGTTCTGCCAGCGCAGCGGCTTGCGTTCGATCGCCCCTTGCAGCGCCGCCAGCCAGCGCCACCCTTCACGCACCTGAATATCGGCGTTGTAAAAGGCGGGTGCATAGACCTGGAAGAAGCGCTGGGCGCGCCCTTCCATGTTCACCAGCGTGCCATCGGCCTCGGCAAAACTGGCCGCTGGCAGCACCAGATCAGCCTTGTTGGCGGTCGGGGTTGCCTGATGGTCGATGACCAGCAGGTGCTGCAGCCGTGCCAGTGCAGCATCCACCCGGTTGCGCGGCGCGCGGCGGTAGAGATCGTTCTCCAGGGTGACCAGTGCCAACCCCTCTTCGGACTCGATACGCGCAAGGGCGGCTTCGAGCGACTTGTCTGACAAGGTTTGAGCGCCCAGCATGGCCAGCCCCAGCGAGTTGGCCTCCTGGCCAACCAGCGCGATGCTTACCTCCTGAGCTCGACCTTTCAGGGCGCGGGCAATGTTGCTGGCCGCCTCGATCAGCGCCACGTCACGGGCACTGGAGCCTGCAATGATGAGCGGCTTCTTGGCGTTGCCGAGCAGCTCGGCCCAGCGAGTCGCTTGTGCCTGCTGCTCGGGGCAGAGGTCGGCCACGGCCGGTGCACTCGGGTCGAGCAGGTTGGCGATGGCAAAGCCAAGGCGCGCCTGATCGGCATAGGGGGCATGCAGCTTGTCGGCCGCCACATCGTCCAGACGGGTGGTGTCGAGGCTGGTGATGAGCAGCGGGTAGCGCTCGTTCTGACCCAGGGTCTGAACGGCGGCGACTTGCCACAGATCGACCTTCATCTTGCGGGCCAGCTCGCGAGCCTTGCCCTTGACGGCTTGGCGCAGCGCCAACGCGATACGGGCTGCGCTCATGGTGACATCTTCGCCGAGCAGCAGAATGGCGTCAGTCTCTTCCATGTCCCGCAGGCTCGGAGTCGGCACGCCGCCCTGTTGCAGGATCTGCAGCATCTTCAGCTGACAGGCCCATTCGGCCTGCTCGACGCCTGCGTAGAAGTTGTCTTCACCCACCAGCTCGCGCAGGGCAAAGTTGCTCTCCAGCGAGGCGCGGGGCGAGCCGATGCCGATGAGGCCGCGGGCCGTGCGCAGGGCATCGGCGGTGCGGTTGAGGGCACCATCGACTGTGATGGTCAGCTGGTCGTTGCCATCTTTGAGCAGCGGTTGGCGCGGGCGGTCGGCCAGATTGACGTAGCCATAGCCAAAGCGGCCACGGTCACAGAGGAAGTAGTGGTTGACGCTGCCGTGGAAGCGGTTTTCGATGCGGCGCAGCTCGCCATAACGCTCGCCCGGACTGATGTTGCAGCCCACGGAGCATTGTTGGCAGATGCTGGGGGCAAATTGCATGTCCCACTTGCGGTTGTAACGTTTGGAGTGGGTCTTGTCGGTGAAGACGCCGGTGGGGCAGACCTCCACCAGGTTGCCGGAAAATTCACTCTCCAGGGTGCCATCCTCGACCCGCCCGAAATAGACGTTGTCGTGGGCACCGTAGACCCCGAGATCCTCGCCACCGGCATAATCCTTGTAGTAACGGACGCAGCGGTAGCAGGCGATACAGCGGTTCATCTCGTGACCGATGAAGGGGCCCAGCTCCTGATTCTGGTGGGTGCGTTTGGTGAAACGGTAGCGACGGCTGTTGTGGCCTGTCATCACCGTCATATCCTGCAGGTGGCAGGCGCCGCCCTCTTCACACACCGGGCAGTCGTGGGGGTGGTTGGTCATCAACCACTCCACCACGCTCTTGCGAAATTCTTTAGCCTCTTCATCCTCGATGGCGATGTAGCTGCCATCGGTGGCCGGGGTCATGCAGGACATGACCAGACGGCCGCGTTTGTCATCGGCATTTTGATACTGTTTCACCGCACACTGGCGGCAGGCGCCAACGCTACCCAGCGCCGGGTGCCAGCAGAAGTAGGGGACGTCCAGACCCAGCGACAGACAGGCTTGCAGCAGGTTATCTGCCCCGTCTACCTCGTACTCTTTGCCGTCTACATAAATGGTTGCCATACAACTTCCCTGAAACCTGTTTTGTGAAATCTGTGGTGTCGTTACCAGCGCTCGCCCAGCAGATTGGGCTGGATCCCTTTGACCGGCTTGCGGTTATCACCGCTGCCTTTGATCCCGGCCTCAAATTCGGAGCGGAAATATTTGATGGCGCTGGCCAGCGGCTCGACGGCGCCCGGTGCGTGGGCGCAGAAGGTCTTGCCCGGGCCAAGGAAACCGCAGAGTTGCTCCAGGGTCGCCAGATCGCCGGATTGCCCTTCGCCACGCTCCAGTGCCCGCAGCAGCTTGACGCTCCAGGGCAGGCCGTCGCGGCAGGGCGTGCACCAGCCACACGACTCGCGGGCGAAGAACTCCTCCATGTTGCGCAGCAGGGAGACCATGCTGATGGAGTCATCCACCGCCATGGCGAGGCCAGTCCCCATCCGGGTACCTACCTTGCCGATACCGGCGGTATACATCTGGGCATCGAGGTGCTCCGGCAGCAGGAAGCCGGTGCCCGCGCCGCCCGGTTGCCAGGCTTTCAGGCGATAGCCGCTCTTCATGCCGCCGGCGTAATTTTCAAACAGCTCGCGGGCGGTGATGCCAAAGGGCAGCTCCCAGACCCCGGGGTTGTTCACCTTGCCGGAGAAGCCCATCAGCTTGGTGCCGTGATCTTCCGAGCCCGGCAGCGCCAGCCCGTGATACCAGGCGACCCCGTTGCCGATGATGGCGGGGACGTTGCAGAGGGTTTCGACGTTGTTGACGCAGGTGGGTTTGCCCCAGACGCCGGAGACGGCGGGGAAGGGGGGCTTGGCGCGCGGGTTGGCGCGGCGCCCTTCCAGCGAGTTGATCAGCGCCGTCTCTTCACCACAGATGTAGCGACCGGCACCGGTGTGGACGAACAGCTCGAAATCAAAACCCGAGCCCAAGATGTTTTTGCCCAGCAGACCGGCGGCCTTGGCCTCTTCCACCGCCCGGCGCAGGTGGATGGCGGCATCCACATACTCGCCACGCAGGAAGATGTAGCCGCGATAGGCCTTGAGCGCACGGGCCGAGATGATCATTCCCTCGATCAGCAGATGGGGCAGTTGCTCCATCAGCAGGCGATCTTTCCAGGTGTTGGGCTCCATCTCGTCGGCGTTGCAGAGCAGGTAACGGATGTTCATGCTCTCGTCTTTGGGCATCAGCCCCCACTTCACACCAGTGGGGAAGCCCGCACCGCCGCGTCCCTTGAGACCGGCATCCTTGACGGTGCTGACGATCTCGTCCGGGCTCATCTGGCCGAGCGCCTTGCGGGCGGCGTCATAGCCCTGTTTGGCCTGATACTCCTCCAGCCACACCGGCTGGCCGTCATCCCGCAGCCGCCAGGTCAGCGGATGGGTCTCGGGGGCACGCGGGGTGCGATTGGCGGTGCCAAGAGAGGCGAGGATTTTGTTTTGCGGCAGGCTCATGGGTAAGCCTCCAGCGTTTTCAGCAAGGTCACCGGATCGAGGCCGCCATAGGTGTCGTCATCGATCATGATCGCAGGCCCCTTGTCGCAGTTGCCAAGGCAGCAGACCGGCAGCAGGGTGAAGCGGCCATCCGGGGTGGTTTGACCGGGGCCGAGGTTCATCACCTCCTTGAGACCGGCCAGCAGATCTTCATGGCCATTGATGTAGCAGACCATGCTGTCGCAGACGCGGATGATGTGACGCCCTACCGGCTGGCGGAAGATCTGGCTATAGAAGGTGGCAACCCCCTCCACGTCGCTGGCGGGAATGCCGAGCTCGGACGCGATGGCATGAATGGCGCCGTCGGGAACCCAGCCTCTGGCCTGTTGCACGATCTTGAGCGCTTCGATGCTGGCGGCGCGGGGATCTTCGTAGTGGTGTTTCTCGCGTTCGATGGCATCGCGTTCAGCCTGGCTCAGAACGAAGTCGTCCTGTTTGCTGCTGCATGCCCCTTGCCCCTGTGGGGTCTGATTATTGTGACACTGACATTGCTGGCTCATGACTTGACCTTTGGTGGCTTGTCCTTTTACTGCTCGTCCGGCGATCCCAATTCCCGGCCATGGCCGGGAGGGCGGATCACTTAACGGTCCACATCCGACATAACAAAATCGATACTGCCCAGATAGACGATGAGGTCCGACACCATGCTGCCCTTAATCACCGAGGGGATCTGCTGCAGGTGAGCAAAGCTCGGGGTGCGGATCCGGGTCCGGTAGCTCATGGTGGAGCCGTCACTGGTCAGGTAGTAACTGTTGACCCCCTTGGTCGCCTCAATCATCTGGAACGACTCGGCAGCGGGCATCACCGGGCCCCAAGACACTTGCAGGAAGTGGTTGATCAGGGTCTCGATGTGCTGCAGGGTGCGCTCTTTGGGCGGCGGGGTGGTGAGGGGGTGATCTGCCTTGAAGGGGCCCTCCGGCATGTTCTTCATGCACTGCTCGATGATCGACATGCTCTGGCGGATCTCCTCGATCCGCACGGTGGCTCTGTCGTAGGCATCGCCATTGCTGCCGACCGGCACTTCAAAGTCGAACTGATCGTAACCGGAGTAGGGGCGCCACTTGCGTATGTCGAAGTTGAGGCCGGTGGCGCGCAATCCGGCACCCGTGGTGCCCCAGGACAACGCCTGCTCGGTGGTGTAGGCAGAGACGCCTATGGTTCGACCCCGCAGTATGCTGTTGCGCATCGCCGCTTTTTCGTAATCCATCAGCCGCTTGGGCAGCCAGCTCAGCAGGTTGTCCTGCACCAGCCGTTGCCATCCCTTCGGCAGGTCGTGGGCCACACCGCCGATGCGGAACCAGGCCGGGTGCATGCGGGCACCGGTGATCGCTTCGATGATGGTGTAGATCTTCTGCCGATCGGTGAAGGTGAAGAAGACCGGGGTCATGGCCCCCACGTCCTGGATATAGGTACCGAGGAACAAGAGGTGGCTCTGGATGCGGAACAGCTCCGCCATCATCACCCGGATCATGTCGACCCGCTGGGGCACCTTGATGCCGGCCAGCTTCTCGACCGCCAGCACGTAGGGGAGGTTGTTCATCACCCCGCCCAGATACTCGACCCGGTCGGTATAGGGAATGTAGCTGTGCCAGGACTGGCGCTCGCCCATCTTTTCGGCACCGCGATGGTGGTAGCCGATATCGGGCACACAGTTACGGATCTCCTCGCCATCGAGCTGCAACACCAACCGGAAGGCGCCGTGGGCAGAGGGGTGGTTGGGGCCGAGGTTCAAGAACATGTAGTCCTCGTTCTCGTTGCCGCGGGCTAGGCCCCACTCTTCCGGTTTGAACAGCAGGTTCTCCTGCTCCATGTCCTGTTTGGCGGCATCGAGCATGAAGGGATCGAATTCGGTGGCGCGCGCCGGGTAATCCTTGCGCAGCGGGTGACCCTGCCAGCTCTTGGGCATCATGATGCGGGTCAGATGGGGATGGCCATCGAAGGTGATGCCCATCAGATCCCACACTTCCCGCTCGTACCAATTGGCATTGGGGAAGTGGTTGGTGATGGTGGGCAGATGCAGGTCACTTTCGGCCAGCGCCACTTTCAACATCACATCGGCGTTACGGTCGATGGAGATGAGGTGATAGAAGACGGTGAAATCGCTCTGGGGCAGACCGTCGCGATGGCTGCGCAGCCGCTCGTCAGTCGCACTCAGATCGAAGAGCATCACGAACGGGGAGGGCACCTTGCGCAAAAAGCCCATCACATCCTGCAGCAGTTCGCGGGGAAGCCAGACCACCGGCACGCCGGTGCGCGTGGTCTGCACGGTGAAGTGCTCGGCCCCGAAGTGGGCAAACAGTTCGCCAATGACTTTGGCATCCTTGTGGTCGCTGGGCTGCCACTGGGCCATGGCGTAATTGCTGGGAAAATCACGAGTCAGTTTCATGGTCAGATCTCATCCGGCGTGCGCAGGTTGGTCACATTGATCCGTTCGCCGCGCTTGCGCTCTTTTTCGGCCTGCATCTGGGGACGGTAGATCCCCTGATCGCCCACCACCCAGGAGAGGGGGCGGCGTTCTTTGCCGATGGAGTCCTGCAGCAGCATTAGGGCTTGTAAAAAGGCTTCGGGACGGGGCGGGCAACCCGGAATGTAGACGTCGACCGGCAGGAACTTGTCCACCCCCTGCACCACGGAATAGATGTCATACATGCCGCCGGAGTTGGCGCAGGCCCCCATGGAGATCACCCACTTGGGTTCGAGCAGCTGTTCATACAGGCGCTGGATGACTGGCGCCATCTTGATGAAGGGGGTCCCTGCAATCACCATGAAGTCGGCCTGACGGGGCGAGGCTCGGATAACTTCGGCGCCGAAGCGGGCCACATCGTGGGGGGAGGTGAAGGCGGTACACATCTCCACGTAGCAGCAGGAGATGCCGAAGTTGTAAGGCCAGAGGGAGTTTTTGCGGCCCCAGTTGACAGTGTCTTGCAGCACCTCCTCGAGGCGGCCCATCATGATGCCGCGCGTCGCTTCTTGCGCCAGTGGGTCATCGACGGTCTGGCGCTGCTCCTGGGGGTAGCGCTCAACGGGTGCATCCGGGTCAATCCGGGTCAGGGTGTACTTCATGGTGCAACCTCAAGGAAAGGGTCTGTGGTTCAATCACTGTTTTTGTTGTTCAACTGCGGTTTGCGCGGTGACCAGTCCAGTGCGCCGATGCGCCAGAGGTAGATCAGGCCGATAAGCAGCAGTCCGATGAAAATGGTGGCTTCAATAAAGCCGACCCAGCCGCTCTCCCGCACGGAAACAGACCAGGCAAACAGGTAGAGCGCCTCGACGTCGAAGATGACGAAGAACATGGCGACCAGATAGAACTTGGCGGAAAAACGCAGGCGGGCACTGCCGACCGAGTCGACACCAGATTCAAATGGCTTGTTCTTGGTGCGGCCGTAGGCACGACCTCCCAGCAGGGCAGCGAGGCCTATCATCACCAGACAGATGGTGATGGCACCGATGACATAAATGGCAAAAGCCCAATGTTGAGCAGAAATATCAGCAAACATAGAGGTTTTTCCTAACCAAATTAATCAAGCGACTTAACAATAATGTTACGCATTATGACACTTTCGCACTGATTTACATGTCATTTTTACGGGTTAATTATTAATCGGTTAACCGGTAATTAAATTTTGTTAAGAAGCGCACTTTTTTGTTGGTTATGGCGGGCGAGAAAGGCCTGGAAAGCGCAGAGAGCTGCTCCTCGTCATCACCTGAAAGGGGTAAATGCCGCGGGCGAAGCCGGATCAGGTCGGTATCGCGGGCAGGGGGCACTGGCGGGAGAAGAGCGTGATGGCGGGTGAGATAGGGGGTGGCAAGAGCAATAAAAAGAGAGGCTTTCAAGCCTCTCCTGTCATCGCGTTCCGGTTTCGAGCGTGGGGCGGTCAGGGTTTATTGGCGACCAGCAAGACCTGATCCGGGTAGGCGCCAATGGCGCGAAGACCGATATCTCCCGAGGTGATATCCAGATACGCCCGCTGACCATTGGCGGAGGTTACCGTGCTGCTCATCAGATAGACATAGCCCTCATTGACCTCTTTACCGCCCCCCGCCATGGCACGCGGGAAAATGGCTTCATTGAGAGAGGGCTTGTAGCAGGCATGCTCGACCAGGGTCGCCAGCTCCTTGATGTCGGGCAGACGCCACTGGCTGATACCGCCGAAGTGATAGAGAGCATGACTGCTGTCACTGCGGATCCGCTCCGCCACTTGCAGCCCCTGCTGCCAGTAGTAAACGGTCGGTTCCCCCAGGCAACTGCTGCCACTCCATGTCTGCCCCAGTTTGCATCGCATCCAGGTGAGGCCGGTGTGTTGATCCGTGACGGTGCCGTTGCCATGGTCAAGAAAACGGGCAGAGGGGGCGGTGCGATCCATGGTGTCATCACAAATGGCAGCACCGTGGGCCAGGGGGGCCAGCAGTGCCATCATGGCGAACGAAAAGCGATAAAGGCTCATGATATTCCTCGGATTATTGGGGAGTAGCGACCAGTCGTACCTGCATCAGCTCGATATAGGTATCTTGCTGCACCAGCGCGGGATAGGTGGTGCCCGCATCTTCTCCCAGGAGCAGGACTGTGCGTTTGCTGATGGGGCCACCGGAGAAGCGCTGAGCTGTGTTGCTGGTGGCGCTCCAGTAGTAGCCATGGTAGGTGTCATCTTCCGAGGGGGCGATATCCGGGAAGTAACGGGTATCCACGATGATGCGTTGACCCAGCGGGTCCTTGGCCAGGCTGCCGTAGTGCATCAGTGACATCAGCTCACCCATGGTGGGCAGCCGCCACTGGCTGATGCCGCAGCGTTGCTCGCCATTGAGCCACTGCTGATACGCGCGGGTGGTCAGCATGGTGGTCAGCGCCTGTGCCCGGGCTAGGGCCGCCAGATCTCCTTCGGCGGTGAGCTGTTCGATCCTCTTATGAATATGCTGGTAGGCCGCTTGCTGCTCGCCTGCGGTCGCCTTGAACTGCTCATCCTCATAGGCAAAGGGTCTGCTTTTCCAGGCCGGGCTCAAGGGATCGTCTGATTTGACCTCCCACACCAGACCGGTATTGAGATCCTTGACGCACTGCCAACTCGGCGCGTTGTCAGGGAGCGCCTGACCGCGATCATCGAGTTTGCGATAGGTAAGTTGGGGACGAGTGCGATTCCAGCTGGCATCTTGTCCCGGATAGTCGTCGGGCTCCTGCTCCAGCAGCGGGTCGTTGCCATCGCTGAAGGTGGTGACACCGGTGACGGTCAGCAGGTTGCGTGGCTGCTGCTGCACCAGCAGGGTCAGTAGCTCGCTTTGGGTCTCTTCGGCAAACTGGCCGTTGCGCTGCCACTCCTGAGCCAATTGCGCCAGCATCAGGCTGATGGCGCGATAGCTGGTGGTGAGCAACTGGGTCTCCTTGGCGGTGGCAAGGCGTGTGCGGGCCTGTTGCTGCAAGCTGATCGCCACCTGCTGTAGCGCCTGATCAAACTGTCCTAGACCTGCGAGGGCTGCGCGGTCGCTGCCCGGTTGCAGCGGCGCGAGATCGGTCAGCAGCTGCGTCAGTGCGCGATCGGCGGCCACCCCTTCGGCAACGCGGCTCTGCCACAGGGTGCTGAGCAGGGTCGGTTGTAGCCGTTGTGGATCCCCTTTGGCGGCCGGATGTGCCAGCAGCAGGCCTCCGCTCCTCGGTACGAACAGCAGGGGCGAGTTGACGATGTTGGCCGAACGGCTGACCAGGGCCACAACTCCTTCGCCGCTGACGGCAGGGTCGGCAGGATCACATTGCCAGTTCTGATCCAGATCGGCGCACAGGGTACCGGCGGTTGGCAGGGCGACATCGACCCGGTAGTCCGGGATCGCCAGTGGTGCGTTATCTTCCCCGCCGCCACAGGCGCTGAGCAGGGCTGAGAGGGTTGCAATAACCAGTACGGATGGTTTCACTTCACATTCCTTGATTCGGTCACAGGTTCACGGGGGCGGTAACCCCCGTGGTACAGGATTCAACGGCGCGGGGTGCTCCGGTGCCAGAGGCGGGGCCAGAGGGCCAGCAACAGCAGCAGGGGGGAAGTCGTGCCGCCACCCCCTTCATCCTGCTCAAGGGGAATGATGCCGGTGTTGGGCAGGGCTTCATCCTTGTCGCAGCGGGCGCCGACTTGCTGGGCTACCCGCCAGTTGCGCAACTGACCGGTGTCACCGGCGCTGGTGTCGTTGATCTCCAGCAGCCAGCGGCCAGCAAGCGGTTCACCGTGCAGCTTATCGAGTGATTCGAACGGTACCAGTTCACGGGGGAACTCCCCCTTGAGCCGGGTATGGCTGGCGTAACCCTTGTTCCACAGGCTGATCCGGGTGCCGTAAGGGGAGGTGAGCCAGATCTCCAGCTGCTCCAGTTTGCTGTGCTCCAGATCGAGGGCGACCACGAATCCGCTGTCGATACGGGCCTTGCTCTCGGGCAGGGTGAGAGTGAAGCGGGACAGGCCGTGCCGTTCATCGCTCACCGCATCCTTGATCTGGCCACCCTGGCCGATGGCCCGCTGCCAGAGCGGTTCACCGATCGGCAGTTGCAGGTCAAGACGGGTCTGGCGCTCGGTGGGGCTGGGCAGGGTGAGCTGGAACTGCAGCGGCAAGGTGACTGCCTCGCCACAGGTCAGGTTGCTCGCCGCTTCCAGCGGCAGGGTCCAGCGGGCGGTGCCATCGGCGTTGAGCTCTCCTTGCCAGTGACCATCACCCATGAGCCCCTTGGTCGGGAGCAGGCTGGCGTCAGCCACGGTCAGGGGGCGGCCGCTCTGGTTGGTCAATTCGATGGCGAGGCTCTTTTTCTCCCCGGGCAACAGGTAGCTGTCATCGGCAAGGCGGGCCGCGATGGGCGTGGGCAGCAGGGCGTGGTGGCGGAAGGCCTGCTCCAGCAGCTTGCCATAACTGCGATCCGGATAGAGGCGGTTGGCGGTATCCACGGTGACCCGCGCCAACTGGGGCATCCGCACCTGCGGGCCGAGGCCGAAGTGGGATTCAATCAGCAGGGTATCGAACTCGTCACGGGCTACCTCGCCATACTGTTCAACAGCCTGGCGCAGCGCGGTGAAGAGCGGGGTGCCCCACAGCTGGTCGCCGTTGCTGCCGTTGATGGTGAGGTGAGCCGGATAGAGGAAGCCTGGATGATAGCGCGCCCGCAGATCATCGAGCTGACGGGGCGTCCGGCCGCTGATCCTGGCATCCCAGTTGAAGACCATGAAAGGCTCGAACTGGCGAGCCTCTGGACTACGCTGGCGCCAGCTGGCGGCCAGATAGTCGCTAAAGCCCTCGCCGATGGCGCCCCAGTCACCCTCGTCTCCCATGTCGGGCAGGATATGGTGCTGCACCGCATGGCCAAATTCGTGCCAGATCACCATGGGATCTTCCGCGTCGGGCACCCCTATCCGGCCAATCTCCAACCGGCGCAGGAAGGGGTCATAGAGAGAGTTGTCCTGCTCCCCGGCATCGGTATCGATGGCCAGGGGGCCGCCCATCAGTGTTGGGTAGCCCAGGGATTCCACATGGCGCTGGGCCAGATCCAGATGGTAGTAGCCATTGATATCGAGGAAGGCGGGCTGCTGGTGATCCAGCTGGAAGCCATCGGCATCAGGGCTGCTAAAGGGGGCAGTTTCCGGCGCCGTACCATCCACAACCCGGGCGCGAGGGCCACTCAGCTGGTAGGTGTCATCCACCTTTTGTACCGTGAGCGGCACGGTGCGATAGGCCCCGTTGTCCAGCACCAGATCGTGGCGCCACAGCAAATTGCCATCTTGCAGCTGAGTGCGTGGGTCGAGGGCAAAGATGCGGGCCTGCACCGTGGCCGTTTCCCCTGCCAGCGGTGCCGCTTCGGCACGGCTGTTGGCCTCTTGCAGCGTGCGCCCCAGCAGGGCGTTGCCATCGCAGGTGACAAACAGTTGCCAGTGGCTGCTTTTGCTGTTGCCCGGCTGGCTTTCCACCGCCAGCAGGCGCCAGGCCGCAGTCAGTGTGTCGCCATCCTGCCAGTACCACGGCTGGGCTTCGTCACTGCCGGCGAATTGCCACACTGTACCATCCAGCGTGGCGGTATAGGCATCCACCCCGGCGCGGCTTGCTTCATCACATGGCGTCGCCTGTGCCTGCATCAGTCGGGTATTGTGATAAAGGCGCCACGGGCGACCCTGCTCATCGAGACTGACGGCGGCCATCAGGCCGGCGATCGGTGCGCCATTGAGCTGCTGACGATAATGCAGATAGTGGCCCAGCTTGCCTTGGCGCTGATAGGCCGGGGCATCACTCAGGGTGATGCCGAGCTGCTGTTCGAGCCAGAGGCGGGGATCGGCCGGGGCGTCCTGTTCGACAAAACGCAGTTCGGCGGCCTCGGTGGCAAAGCCAGCCAGCCCCAGCAAGAGGGCGGGCAACAGGGGTTTCATAGTGGTACTCCCAATCAGCGGCAGGGTCATTGATTGATCCCCGCCAGATGCAACAAGAAGGCAAATTCACGAGCCCGATCGCCACCACCGGCGCGGTGGCCTCCCTCCAGTTCGGTCAGCAGCAGGTAGGGGCCGGAGCCCGTGCTGTGCTCCCGCAGGCGGGCCAGCCACTTGACCGGCTCCCAGTAGGGCACCTGGCTGTCGTGCAGGGCGGTAGTGACCAGCAGGGGCGGGTAGGGGGCGCGGTGCAGGTTGTCGTAGGGGCTGATGCGGCGCATCGCCTGATACTCTGCGGGCTTGGCCGGATTGCCCCACTCCTGATACTCCTGACGGGTCAAGGGGAGGGCAGGATCGCTCATGGTGCCGAGCATATCGACGAAGGGAACCTGCAACACGGCGCCGCTAAAGAGTGTCGGTTGCTGGTTGAGGGCCGCAGCAACCAGCGTGCCCCCCGCGCTGCCCCCCATGGCAAACAGGGGCAGGGGAGCAGAGTCGGGCGACCAGTGGCGCAGGGCGTGACCGGCTGCGATAAAGTCGCTGATGCCGTTCTGCTTGTGGATGCCCCGTCCGTCGCGGGTCCACTGCTCCCCCAGCATGCCGCCGCCGCGCACATGGGCGATGGCGTAGACAAAGCCCCGATCCAGCAGGCTTAACAGCTCTTTCTGGTAGTAGGGGCGCATCGGCGTGCCATAGGCGCCATAGCCGTAGAGCAGTACGGCGCGAGGGGCCAGATCCTTGCGCCATACCAGCGAGACAGGCACCCGGGTGCCATCGTCGGAGGTGACCCAGCGCCGCTCGCTCTGATAGGGCAATCCCTTGTCGTCACCGGTGTGCTGGTCGTTGATCCACTGGCCGCTGTTCAAATCCAGCCAGCGCTGGCCGGGGGGCTGGCTCAAGCCCTGACTGCGCACCAGAATACGGTCGCTGGCCGGGTCATGTTCTCCTTGCAGCCAGCCGGTACCGGCGCCACTGGCCAGCGGCAGGCGCTGGCGTTCATGGCCGTTGCGGTCGAGCAGTGCGAGCCAATCCTCCCCCTGCTGGCGAAACTGCACCACCAGATGGCGATCAAACAGCCGCCACTTGTCGGGATCGCCGAGATCTTCCCCTTTGGCGGGCCACAGACGCTGCCACTCATCGAGCGGCGTGTTGGCTGAATAGAGGGCAAATGCGCCCTCCCGGTTGCTCTTGATCACCCAGCCGGATTGGCTGTCCAGATAGTATTCCACCCCGCGCTGGCGGGGTTTGATCTGCTGCGGCTTGCCCGAGTCGAGCAGGTACTGCTCCGAGCTGTCGTGGTTGTTGCCCTGCAACACCAGATGCTGGCCATCCGTGGTGCGATAGAGGCTGAGCAGCCAGGCGGGATCCTGCTCCTCATAGAGAGTCTGCTCCTGGCCATCCTGCCAGCCGCGCAGCTGCCAGGGGCGCAGGGTGTAGCGCTCGTTGACGATAGTGTAGAGGGTGCGACCATCTTGTGACCAGGCGAGATCAGCGCTGCGCTGCGCCAAACTGGACAGCACCTTGCCGCTCTGGAGATCGAGCAGGGTGACCTGATAGTCGAGATCGCCGCGCCTGTCTTCGGCGATGGCCAGCGTGCGGTTATCCGGGCTCAGGGCCCAGCCGCCCGCTTCGTAATAGCCCTCACCCGCTCTGGCGGGAAGCCGTTGCTGCACCTTGCCCCCGTAGCGTTGCCAGAGTGAGCCATCCGGGCGCAGCAGCCATGCCTGATCGCCGCGGACAAGCCAGTTCTCTGGCACAGATTCCCCCGCCGGATGACGGGCAAACTCGGCGCGCAAGGTTGCCTCCAGCGGCTGCTGCGCGGCGAGTTGCTGCTCGCTCCAGCGATTTTGCTGCTTGAGCAGGGCGAGAATGGCCGGGTTGCTGCGGCTCTCGTCCCGCAACCAGAAGTAGGGATCCTGGCGTACGGGATTGCCTGAAATCAGGTGTGGCTGGGACGGGATCGGGGGTGGCAGGGCCTCTTGCGCCCACGCCAACGGGACGGCCAACAGGGCCGCCATGATTGCATGATGTTTCATCACATCCCCACGAAACGGTAACTGAGGCTGGCTGACAGGTAGTGGCCGCTCTGGCTGTAGAGGGAGGTATCGCTGCCAGCCGGAAGTCCGGCCACATCCTGATAGCGGACGTAGCGGGTATCGAGCAGGTTGCCGATGGTGGCATTGACCTTGAGCGCCTCGGTGATCTGCCAGTCGCCGGTGAGATCCAGACTGAACCAGCCTGCGCTGCTCTGGCAGGCACCGTTGTAGCCAGTCTGCGCATTGGCGCACTGTGGCACCTTGGTCATGGCGGCGGCATAGTTGCCACTGAGCTCAACCCCCCAGTCGAGCTGTTGCCAGCGCAGGGTGGTGTTGCCTTCCAGCGGTGTCTGCGTGCGCAGCGGCTCACCGCGGTGATCCTTGCCATCCATCCAGGCCAGATTGGTCGAAAGCTCCCACTCGTCGCTCAGCCAGAGGCTGGCGGGCAGCTCGGCGCCCCAGGTTTCTGCTTTGGCAACGTTGCGATATTGGCGCAGGAAGACACCGTCATCGAGGCGAAAACCGGTCTGGCGCCAGTCGATGAAGTTGTAGTAGCGGTTGTAGAAAACGGCCGGTTTGACGCTCCAGTTGTCGCTTTGGCCATTCACTCCCCACTCCAGGCTGTGGCTGGTCTCCTCCTTGAGGTTGGGGTTGGCAATGATCTCGAACGGCGGCATGGCAAAGTAGTGAGGAATGTTGCCGTAAACCTGATCGTAAGCGGGGGCGCGGAAGCCGTTGGCATAGCTGAGCCAGCTGCGCCATGTTTCGTTGAAGCGGTAACTGGCCGCCACACTGGGGGAGATGTGGTCGCTGTGGTTCTCGGCCAGATTACTGTCCGGTGCGCGCAGGCGCTGGCGGTCAAAGCGCAGGGTCGGGGTAAACTGCCAGTTGCCCAGATCGATCACATCGCTCAGCCAGATGCCATCGCGGCGGGTTTCGGCCTTGCTGAAGGGGGCTTTCTGTCCCTGGGTGGTGATGCCATCTTCCAGGGTCAGATTGCTGACCGGCCGCTCGTGGTTGGCCTGTTCCAGCTCCACACCGTAGCTGAAGGTGTGATCCAGCGAGCCGGTGCTCAGCTTGCTCTGCAACTCCAGCTCACTGCCAAGGCGCAGCTCCTCGAACGTGGAGAGGGTGCGCTGGCTGCGATATCTGGGATAGCCGCTCAGGGCATCGTTGCGCAGCAGCTGGCGCTGGTTGGCTTCGTTGCGTGACTGGTTGCCAAACAGGCTCCAGTTGAGGGTATCGACCATGCCCAGATCGCTGGCTTCCCAGCTGAACTTGCCGCCCTGGGTGCGCTGATCGCCATCTTCCTGAAAACCGACCACGTCCCAGCTGCCATCGGGTTGGGGCACCGCTTTGGGCCCCATCTGGCGTTTGGCGTGATCCTCGTAGTAGTCCAGCTCCAGCCGCAGAGCGTGATGGGCATTGAGGGGGAGGCGGCTGCTGGTGGAGGCACTCATGCCATCCAAATCAGCCGGAATGCGGTTCTCCTCAAAGTTGGCGGTTTCGTTGCCACGCCAGCCGGAGAGGCGCAACAGATGTTCGCTCTCCAGTGCCCGCACCGCGCCGGTCATGCTGAGCTTCTTCTTGTTGCTGTCGCCACCGTAGAGGGTTTTGGCCGCCAGATAGCTATCTTGCTGTTGCAGATAATCTTCCGGCTGCTTGGTATTCATCACCACTGTGCCGCCGATGGCATCGGAGCCATGCAGGGAGGAGCCGGCCCCCTTGGCCACCTCAATCTGCTTGATGTCATCAAGGTCGAAGTTGAAGCGACCCACCTTGTCATTGATGTTGTCGGCGCCAAAGCCGTCGCTGACGCGCACTCCATCCTTGATCAGCAGGATACGGTTGCCACCGATGCCGCGCACGCTGATGTTTTGCGGTCGCCCGGCAGAGCCGGTGACCGAGACACCGGGGATCTTGCGAAACACATGGGTCAGCTCGCTGGCGACCTGACGGTCCAGCTCTTCCTGGGTGATGACGGTGATGGAGCCGGAAACATCGGAGAGTTTCTGTTGTACCCGTTGCCCGGTGACAATGATGGTGTCGTCGCTGCGCGCCTTCTCCACAGGGGGAAGATAGGCCGCGCCAGCGGAGGCACACAGGAGTGCCGGCCATGCCTGAAGCAGTTTGTTCATAATGATAATTGTTTTTATTTAAGCCTGAAGGGCGGCATTATTGCAGAGGCCTGACCACTTGACAATAAATGGCAATCATTATCATTAAGATCTTATGGTGTTGATATTGTTGAGTTATTTGTTTTTAAAAAGAGGCTCCCGCGCGAGGCGGGAGCGGGGGGATCAGGGCTTGAGCAGTTGCAGCGACTCTTCTGCGGCCTTGCCTTGGGAGAGGGTGATATCGACCCGGCGGTTCGCCTGGCGATGTTCGGGGGTGTCATTGGCAAAGCGGGGTTGGGTGTCGGCAACACCCTGAGCGATGACTCGTCTGGCATCCAGCTGGGGGTTGGTCAGCATGGTCTGCACTATGGAAGAGGCCCGCAGCACCGAGAGCTCCCAGTTGTTGCGATAGAGCTCCACCGGTGCTTGGGAGTTGTCGGTATGACCGGTGACCACTACCTGCCCCGGGATGTTGGCCAAAATGCCGGCGATCTTGTTGACCAGCGGGATGAACTGGGGCTGCAGGAACGCCGAATCGGCGGGAAACAGCGCCTTCTCGCCGATGCGGATCACCAGTTGACTGCCGAGTTGCTCGACCTCGAGATCCTTCGATTCAATCTGGGCCTTGAGTTGCTGCTCAAGCTTCTGCTTGGTCACCTGCACCCACTCCTGCTCCCGGGTCTTGTGGGGCCAGGCTTCGGTGGCGCTCGGTTTTTCCGAGGCACCTATGGTCTCGTTGAAGGGGTCCGATGCCGCCATGGGGGCATCTTTTTCCAGTACAGTCTCTTCTTTCGGGCTGCTCGGCGTGGTCTTCGATTCCGGCTCGAGAATCCCTGTTCCCCCTGCATCAAGGGTGAGCCAGCAGGCGGGGAGATGAGGCCGATTTTACCCAGCGACTCGATAAAGCCCTGGATAAGCACCCGGGTTTCGGACTGCTTGGCCATGGCAAAGGAGTAGAGCACCACAAACAGGGCGAACAGCAGGGTCATGAAGTCGGCATAGGAGACCAGCCAGCGTTCATGGTTCTCCGGTGCTTCAGCCTTTTTCTTTTTGGCCACCGTGACCTCCCAGATAAGGTTCGAGGGTAACTTGCAGGCGCGCTTGGGATTCGCCATCAACGATGCAGAGAATGCCGGTCAGGGTCATCTCCTTGTAGTGGCGGATCTGGTGGGCAAACCCCTTGTAGCGGTTGCCGAACGGCAAGAAGATCAGGTTGGCGGCGGATACCCCGTAGATGGTAGCGATAAAGGCCACCGCGATGGCGCCGCCCAGCTTGTCGGGGGCATCTAGCAGACCCATGGCGTGGATCAGGCCAAATACCGCCCCGACGATCCCCATGGTCGGGCAGTAGCCGCCCATGGCTTCATAGAATTTGACCGTCTGTTCGAGATCTTCCTGTTCAAATTCGATCTCGTTCTCCAGCACCTCGTGTATCTTGGTTTTCTCGTAACCATCAACCATCATCTGCACCCCTTTCTTCAGGAAGGGATCCTTGATCTCGTCGATCATCCCTTCCAGCGCCAGCATGCCGCTGCGGCGGGCGTTGCCTGCCAGGGTCTCCAGTAACTGGGCCTGTTCATGCATGTCGAGCTTGAGGGGGGAGAGCAGCCATTTGAAACGCTTCATGGTGCTGCCGACGACGGAGAAGGGGAACTGGGTCAGCGCAGCACCTATGGTACCGCCGATCACGATAAGAAATGCGGGCAGATCGAGCAGTGCGCTGGGATGACCACCCTCGATCATGTTGCCGCCAAGGATGGCGATCAACGCCAGTACCAAGCCAATCAAGCTCATTTTTTACACATCCCTGCATGTTGATAATCGCTAGTGTAGCTACTTAAGTATCAGTTTTTCAAAATGATATCCAATCGCTGAGCAATTAATGGGCGCTGGGTAACGTCCGCAAAGGGAGGTATGTTGAAGAGGAGCAAATCGATGAAGCTTGAAGGGAAATAACCAAGGGGGCGGTGATCTGATCTCCGCCATCCTCTTCAAATCTGTATCATGGGTAAGTTGCTTCACCTCGCCACAGAATCGTCCCCAGCATTAACTCAAGGCTTCTAAATCTTCCTTACACGAGTGTGCTTTGCGCTAAATACTGTGTGAGTAAGCAACCATGATTTCAACAAGAACAGTCCTGCAAATCCATCGTTTCGTCAGTCGTGCCATTGATCAAAAACCCACTATAACCACCCAGGGTATGTTGCAAATCCTGGACTGGACCATCATGCGGGTCCAGCAAAATCAAATAAGGGAGGAGGCCTATCCCTGTATCTTTGCCAGAGGGGCTGAACTGTTATATCTGATTAGTTCAATCCGACCGTTTAGGCGATACAACCAGTTAACCGCATTGTGTGCTGTCGACTGGTGTGTCCGACAACATTGCTTTGGCCTCAAAGCTCTGTATCTGGATGAACAGCAGGCCATAACGGAGCGCATAAGACGCGATTACCGAGAGCCACTCTTGCAGGCATGTGATCATTTTGCTCAGGAGTATCGCTACTGGTTTTTCATGCATAGCGAACCCTTCAGTAAACAAAGTGCCAGGTCTGCCAGTGCAATAACATCCATTAGTCGCAGCTTGTTTGAGCTCAGCTGGTAACTGCCACTCCCCCTCATTCTTACCTCAACGAGGTGAGTAGGAACATAGTCATGAGGTGTGATCCCAACCCCCTGGTTCAGTAACAAATCAATCGGGTGGGCCGGTCACACCTTAACAAAAGGTGGTCGTATGCAACCAATCTCTTCCCGAGCACGAAGACATCAGCGCCGTCACAGAGAAAAAAGAGCACAAGCCTCGGTAAATGGCCAACACTACCATCCCACAATCCTCTTCTTTACCGGGGCGGGCTTATCAGCGGAAAGCGGTGTGCCCACGTTTAGAAGTGAAGGTATTTGGCGTAATCATGAGAACTGGCGCTATTCCCACGCTAGTAGCATGAGTACGGATTTGGCTGGCTTCTTGGCCTTTCACAATAAACGGCGTCAAACCATGTTAGAAGCCGCCCCCTCACAGGTGCATTATCTGATAGCCCTGCTACAACAAAAATGTACTGTTAGGGTCATCACCCAAAATATTGATGACTTACATGAGAGAGCAGGTAGCCGTGAAGTCCTTCATCTGCATGGTTCAATCCAGTTTTTGGTCCCCATCGGTTTCCGTAGCAAAAAATATCGCCAGCCCTGGCATGAAGATGTGAAGGTCGGTGATCGCAGCCCATCCACTGGCTCACAATTACGCCCAGATATCGTGCTGTTTGGTGAAAAGATTTATGAGTATCAACAAGCTCGTCGCTGGCTCTGCGAGGCTGATATCGTAGTAGTTGTCGGCACCAGTTTACTTGTTGAGCCTGCGAGTTCTTTGTTACAAAACATCAACCCTGGCGCATGTGTCTACTACATCGATCCCGATCTTGGCTTGTCATCCAGACTACCGTTTCCCGGTGAGCTGATTGTGGATGGGGCCAATTGCGGGATTGCTCACGTATTGGAACTGAACCTGGAAAAAATGGTATGAAATTGTATCTGGACGATGAAAGAAAAACTCCGGTAGGGTGGATTCGTGTCTTTTGGCCGGACGAGGCGATTGCATGGCTAAAAACAGAGATGGTGACTGAAATTAGTCTTGATCATGACCTCGGTGATGATGATAGAGGAACCGGATACGACGTGATTCTCTGGATAGAAAATGAGGTAATGACAAATCACTTCATCCCTCCCAAAATTCATATTCATTCAGCAAATGTCTCCGCAAGAATAAAAATGGAACTGGGCATTATGGCCATAAATGACTTTTTAGCGAAGTCAACATGACAAGTCCAAGGCTGTGACTAAACTCCAGAGATAGTAAATCATGTCACTATGTATAAAGCCCTCTGGAAATTGGGGAAGAATTGATATCTGCAATGAAGTTTCAACAGTTAAACGTCACCCCCCTGAAAAAAAAAAAGGCTTCTAAAGTAGACAAGTACGAGTAATGAAATTTTCCTTTTAAGACATAAATGGTAAAAACGCTATCTTGTTGACTTTTATTTAATTCAGAATGACAATCCAACTTCCACTTTAACGATGTAATGGACAATGTATGAGTACGGATATCAATTTCTTGTGTAAAGAGAGTCTGTTTGCGTTCATCCAAAACAAATATGATAACTTAAAGAATGATATGGGGTGGGACCTGCTTTTCTGTAGGTATGAGAACATGCTATCCCCTCAGTATCCTGTCGCATTCTTTGGTATAAATCCAGGTGGTGGACCATGCAGGGCGGGATCGCACTTTGTTAACAAACTTTGAACTGGCAGATCGTCTGTGATCTAATCGCTCCCCTAGTCCAGAGGAGCTCAAGCCATGACACTCATTGAACATCTCACTCTCGTTGAAGAAACCCGTTCAGATATCAACCGCAAGCATGATTTGGTGGACGTGATGTTCCTCGTCATCAGCGCCATCATGGCCGGAGCTGAGGGCTGGCGTGATATCCAGACCTTCGGCGAGTCGAAAGTCGATTGGTTGCGCTTATATCGCCCCTTTACTCATGGCATTCCGCGTCGTCATACCATCGCTCGCATCCTACGGACCATCGTCGTCGAGTCCTTGCTCGAAGCCTTACTCGGTTGGGTCAATGAGCGCCGCACCCACAGCGGCAAGCCCCTCATCGCATTCGATGGCAAAGTGTTGCGCGGGGCCTATCGCAATGATGCCAAGCAGGCGCTGCAACTCGTCACCGCTTATGACACCGAAAATGGGCTGGTGCTTAGCCAAAAAGTCACCCCCTCCAAGCGTGGCGAACTCGGCACCGTCAAGGCGATGCTGGATGTCCTCAACTTGAAAGGGGCGGTAGTCACCCTGGATGCACTGCATTGCCAGCGCGAGACACTGGAGAAAATCAGTGAGAAAAATGCCCATGTGGTGGTGCAGGTGAAACACAATCAGCCCTTGCTGCGTCAGGCGGTGCAGTCCCAATTTCAGGCGCTGTTCGATGCGGGAAAAGAGAAGGTCGTGGTCGAGCACAAAGAGTGCGGCCATGGCCGGGAAGAAGCGCGCTATGTGTTTCAGTTGAAGGCCAAGTTACCGCCTGAGCTGGCCGCAAAATGGCCGACGATTCGCAGCATTATCGCCGTTGAACGGCACCGGACTATCAACGGGAAAGGCACGGTGGATACGTCCTACTATGTCAGTTCACTGTCTCACAAACATAAGCTGCTGGGTCACTATATCCGGCAGCATTGGCGGATAGAAAACAGTCAGCACTACATTCTGGACGTGGTGTTTGGTGAGGATGCGTCCCGGATAGCCATGGAGGATGCCGTGGAGAATATGGCCCTGTTTCGACGATTCGTGATGAACATTCTCACTCAGAGTCAATGTGGCGCGCCAAGCCAGCGAAACAAGTTGAAAAGAGCGGGCTGGGACGATGATTATCGGGCACAGTTATTCTTTGGTTGAAAATCAAGCAAAGTGCGCTCCCGCCCTGATCATCCATGGCGATAACCTCGAAGCCCTCAAGGCGTTACTGCCGACTCATGCCGGTAAAGTAGACTGCATTTTTATCGACCCTCCTTACAACACCGGTAATGAAGGCTGGTGTTATAACGACAATGTGCGTTCACCACTAATGCAAGAGTGGCTTAAAAAATCTGCTAACCCTGTAGATAAAGAGGACATGGAGCGTCATGACAAGTGGTTATGTATGATGTGGCCTAGATTAACTCTTTTGAGAGAGTTATTGGCAGATGAAGGAAGTATCTGGATGACTCTTGATGATAACGAGATACATCGAGCAAGGATGCTTTTTGATGAAATATTTGGTGAGGAAAATTTTGTTGCTTGTTGTGCTTGGGAAAAAACCTATACACCTAAAAGTAATGGGAGAGTCATAAGTACCGATCATGATTATGTGCTGATCTATTCAAAGACTTCATCTTTTACCGAGCATGGCTGGAATTATCTTGCTAAAAATGAAGAGCAGGTTGGGCGCTACACAAATTCTGACAATGATCCCAATGGTCCTTGGAGAACATACCCATTAGATGTTCGAACTGAGGATAGTGAACGTCGGGAAAAATACCGATATGAAGTTGTTCTTCCTTCTGGGAGGGTCGTGAGTAACTGTTCACCCAGATGGCATTGACAGGAAAAAGTGAGACGATCATCCCTTGATCCACTGTTGCCCCTTGCCTGATCCCGCCAGCTTGGCACCATCACGTCATGAGCAAACCCATTACGCCACCACCCGGCCTGCCGCTGACCCTCGAGCAAGCCAACGAGCTGATTTACAAGCTGATGGCGCGCATCGCCGAGCTTGAAGACCGCCTCAACCAAAACAGCAATAACTCCTCCAAGCCCCCCTCCACTGATGGCTCGGGGACCCCGCCTGCGCGCAAGCGCCCCGCTTCCGGCAAGGCTCGTGGTGCCCAGCCTGGCCACAAGGGGCAGCGGCGTGAACGTCATCCTGAGGACGACCGACTGACGGCAATACCACACTATCCTGCCCGGCAGTGCGCCTGCTGTGGTGAGCAGGTGGTGTCCCATGACAAGCCCTACCGGGTTCATCAGGTGTTTGACCTGCCCGAGGTCAGCTATGTGGTGACAGAGCATCAGCTGTATCGGGGCACCTGCCGTGGGTGCGTCACCACCAGTGAAGCAGCCCTGCCCGATACGGTGAGCCACAGCCAGATGGGGGCTAATCTGCTGAGCTATATCGCTTTGCAGAGTGGTCAGTTCCACCAGAGCATCAGCAAGATACAGCAGCAGCTCAAGCAGCACTTCGGTTTGAGCTTTAGCCGAGGCGCCATCAGTGAAGCGCAAGGCCGGGTCAGCGCCATGCTCACCCCGACCCACCAAGCCATCAAACAGCAAGTGCAGTCTGCCGCCATCATCCATGCCGATGAAACCCGGCACCAGCGGGGCGGTGAGCGACGCTGGATGTGGCTGGCCCTGAGCAAGGTCGCGGTCTGCTTCATGACGGCGTTTGGCCGCGGTCAGGAGGCAGCGAAGCGGTTGCTGGGCAGTGAGCTTGATGGGGTGCTGGTGACCGACCAGTATGCGGGATACCGCTTCATCGACAGCGCCCAGCGCCAACTGTGCTGGGCGCATGTGCTGCGCAACGTGGCGGCGATTGCCGAGAGTAGCGACGCCGTCAACCAGCCTATCGGAGCCCGGCTGGTACTGCTGGCTGACACGGTGTTCAGAACCCGGCATGGCTATGAACAAGGCTGCTTAAGCCGGGAGCAGTACCAGCGAAGGTTGCAGCGATGTCGGCAAAGCTGGCGAAGGCAGCTGGAGCGGGGCAGTGTACTGTGTTCCAAGCGCTACCGTGGGCGCTGCCAGTTACTGCTCAAGGACGATGAGATGCTATGGCGTTTTATGGAAAACGACGAGATAGCGCTGACCAACAATGAAGCGGAGCGGGCGCTGCGTGGCTATGTGCTGTGGCGCAAGGGAAGCTATGGCGTCTGGTCGCATCGAGGCGAGCAGTTCAGGCAGCGTATCCTATCGTTGGTGGAGACGGCCAAGCGATTGGGCCGCTGCCCGCAGGAGTGGCTGAGGGCAGTTGTCAGGTCCTGCATCGAGAAAACCGACTACCCGTTCCCGGAGGAGTTGGTGCTGTCAACACCGTCCCGGTGAACGGTTACCCTTGTCGCTCCTTCTAAAAAAGGGGCGAAACTCCAAAGGATTATCAAGTTAACGAGGATTTAGATGAGTCAGCCAATACCGACTTCTTATAATCAAATCATTGCGCATACGATTGAACAGGCACTTGCTCTATCGGTTAATGCAAAGAACGAAAATGCTATTGCTGGCTTTTGCCAGTTACAAGGTCCAACAGGCGGTGGCAAAAGTAGTTCTCTTTATCGTAGCCCAGGCGGGAAAATTCCAGCGAGCCTTGAATTTATAAAATCAAAAGGGTTGCAGGCCATATTGGTCACCCATCGCTGGAATCCTGCATGACATTTATGAAAGTGCAACGAGTGCAAAAGATAGCTCAGGTAACCCACTACTCGTTAGTATTCTTTATGCTCAGGATGAAACTGTTGTCAGTGCCGTTTCTCAACGGGCACTGCCACATGAACAAGGTGTTCAAAAATCTGACTTGCCCGATCCTTATAAGGCTATTGAGGATATCCATGGTTTAGGAGTGTTTCGTTCTAATGCTGATAAAGAGGCTCTCGTCCGTGCTTGCCACAACGTTTCAGCCATTGCCCGTAATGTTGAGTACAAAAAGAAAAGTCCTGATTCGATGGGCGTCTTACTCGAACGAGAAGAGCAGGAACTAAGAAAACTGTGTGGGTTTGTCGAGCGCTCGCTACTTGGTGGTATGTCATCCTTAGAGAAGGCAGTGAAATATTCCAGTAAGCACTATGGCAAGACGCATGAACTCACGAGGCAAGCAAAAGAAAAGCTTCGCTTATTCAGAGAAAATAAATGGGTGCGCAGAATTTTTCCTGCTATTGCCTGGCACGATGATAAGCAACATTTGCTGGTGTTAACGACACAAAAAATGTTTGCTTCATTTTACGACGGTAAACAGAAAGTCAGGATGTCGAGCGGGCAACTGGCCGGTAAGGTGGTATTTGTTGATGAATTTGATTACCAAGCTGACATTTTACAAACATTACTCGCACAGTCTCAAATGGTGCAAGAACCGCCAGAGTGTATTGGTCAATTACTTGAAGGGGGTAAGCGCTTATTAGCGCGAATGCAGTTTGTTACTGCCGAACCTATACCTGAGCTTTACAGTGAGCTTAAACAGCTTATTGCCGACTTAGAGGAGGATCTAACGAGTAAAGGTGTCGATCTCAATCAGTCTAGGGCGCTGGTAATCCCTTTAAAGCAGTATGAATCAGGTGCTCCGTTCGAAAAGAAATATTTGTTTCGCTCAGATCACTTAGTGACCAGTGAACCTTTGCAGTTACAGCAAAAACCCTATGGCTTTGAAGTGAAAAGTCATGGTGAAAGCGATGATGTATCGGTTGATGTCGGTGATTTTTTGCGGGTGATGGAGAAATATATCAGACGCTTCAGTTTATTGTTGTCACAGTTTGCGACCGATGAGTCCGAAGCCTATGAGTATCTTGTTAGGTTAAACCGATTACTTTTCGACCCCGCTAATGACTATCGACCATCATACTACAGCACAGCTTTACCTAGTTTATCACTATTCTCCTTACCCCGTACAAGCTTAGCTGAGTTAGAGGCGCTGAGTAAATCAAACCTATTGCCAAATACTCAAACGAATATGTTTGGCCTGACAACCTGGCTGTTAACCACTGATGAAGCCGAAGCAGATATTGACCCACTGAGGATCAAGATTAAACGAGCACTATTGCCGACAACACCTGAAGGGTTAATGGTTTCGCTATCTAGTCGGAATCTCGTTTTTGCGTTATCCGCAACCTCTTATATCGAGAGGGCAATTGGCCATTTTGATATACGCTGGATTGAAAGCGCTTTGCGTTACGTTGCACAGGCCCGCAATCCACAATGTAACGAGAGTTTTTTGGGTGATAGTTTTGAGCCGCGCCCCGAAGATTGGTTTAAGAAGCCGATTCCATATTTACAAACTGGCGAGGATAGGCAGCTACAAATGGCTGTGATCCGCTCATTGGTTAAAGACAAATCGGAAAAGCGTCGCTCGGCACTGAAAACCGCGATCCACGACTTTGATGATGCAATCAATTCTCCAGTTTTTCAGGAGGCAAAACTGCATTTAAATGCAGTATTTTTTGAGGCTGAGAACTCAGACTACAAGTATGCATACCGGCAGTCTGTGCTGTTTAAATTACTACATGTTCTACGTTTAGCATCGAATGAGCCACAACATAAAGGGCATTTGGCCTTTGTTAACTCAGTTAAATACCTGAGGAAGTGGTTGATTAGTGATACCGCAGAAAACAGCAGAATTAGCGCTGATTGGCTTGAAATGGAGCGACCAACGGCCGGAGTATTGTCTTCTTTTGACGATGTATTTATTCCTTTAACTGTCAACGGTAAGCCTATGATGATTTGCTTACTAAATGCAGAGGCACAAAAGAAAGAGGGATTTGAGCACGCATATCAAGCGGCGTTCGACTCTGGTCGTATTGTCGTTGTAATGACACAAACCGCATCCGCAACCAATGGTATTAATTTGGATTACTCCTTGCCTAACTCTCAAGGAAGGATGGATCTGACGTCGCTTTTTATTATTGAAAGTAAGCACTTTTACTTTTCACCATGGGATAGTAATGATGCTGATGATGAAATGTCTCATGCTGGCTTTCAACTCAGAAACTTAGAAAAATTAGTCAGGCGCTCAGAGTTTTCACGTAAACAGCAACGGCAATTCATTATGCCATTGATGAATAACTCAGTCTCTAAAATCCAGGAGCTAAACAAGCTTTATAAAGGGACAAATGACTACGTTAAGAATCTTGCCGCTGATGTTCAGCAGCAAGTTGGTCGTATTGAACGTGCTTGGGCATATGTGCCTCATGTAGCGATTCATTTGAGCGATGATGTAGCAGGTCATCTTCGTAATTACGGCCAACTAACAGTTTTTACTAACAACCGAAATTGGGTTTCAAACCTTAACAATCAGCTTATTGATGATCTTGTTTACTCAGAAAACGCTTCGGTTTCTAACTTTCTTGAGCTGTTGAGAACGCGATCCCAGGATGGCTCTGGTGCAGTAGATATTATTGATAACAAGTTGGTTTCTGCTATCCGAGATGCACGACAAGGTAAGGGTTGTATTGAAGAAATTTCAGGGCTTTGGTATGAACTAGGCCGAGCTGTATTACAGCATGATCTTCAATGGAAACCTCAGAAAAATACTTTCGGCATAAATGAGCCTTTGTGTCGTTGGGCATGTTTTGAAAGACCGGAAGAGTCAAAGGCTACTGGTGAAATATGGTATGACCCGAAAAGTTGGCAGTTCTTTGCGAAGCGAGCAGCCGGATTGATTAAATATAATCCCCAGGCGCTCTATGAAGTAGTTAAGCGACAACCGGCCATCTCGAATTGGTTTAATCGCAAAGGTTTTCGAACTTCATTTCATCCTTCTGCTAATGACATTGAAGAGCAATTTGCATTTCATCCAGTCGTTATTCAGCGAATTTTACAAGGACGTATTGGAGAAGAAGGCATTCGCGCATTGCTTAGTGATAAGCAGCTTTTTACTAAACAAGATGTTTATAACCATGAGCTGTTTGAATTATATGATTTTGAGATAGCAAACGCGGATGTTTTTGTTGATGCTAAATTTTGGTCTATAGCCGCTCTAGAACAGTCTGATGAAGGCTTTGATCAATGGTGTGCTTCTGGCAAACATCCTGATTTTTCTCCTTTTGGGTTAATTAAAAAGTTGGAAAAGATACGCCAGATCCGTGGTGAAAATGCCATTTTGGTTATCGCGAATCTATTAACTGGTGAAGATTGTTCTTTATCTGGCTTCTCTGAAATGTTGGAGCCAGTAAAAGTTGAGAATGCCTCAATCCTGTTTTTACCAGGCTGTCTAGTGAGCGATGGGTATCAAATGACGTCTGGCTTTAAGTGGTTTTCTAAAATAGTTTGGCAGCGTATAAGGGAGCAAAGTTAATGGATAATAATAAAGATTTGAGGAAGTTGCCGCTGTCTCATTTAGTTTATTTAAATAGCGAGGTTGATGCAGATAAAGCCAACAAATTTGTGGTTTATCACTATCCACTTCTCAATAACAACTATCAGTGGAAAGAGAAGAAAGCCTGGGAAGAACGTATTGATGCTGAACTAGACAGCCGGCAGTTTGCCTATTTAATGAAAAAAAATGGTAATCAGTTTGGTCTCTATGTCGCTTTACAAAGTTCAAGTGATAGTCCTCCATCTATTGTAGACGCTGAGTTGCAACCTATTAATCCAGTTCGAGTTGAATATTCACCGGTGTTAAATCCTGTGTGGATTCGACTGATGATGCGATCATTACGGGCTTTTGGCGGTCATTGTAAAGGCGCTTACAGTTTAGGTTGTCCGTTATTGAAAGTAGATAGCTGGGCTGGCGGTGTAAATGCGATTAGTCTAGATTGTAGAACTCAGCAGTTAAATGATGGTAATACCACTGAAATTGCTCTGTTCTATACCAATGTTCCATTAAGACCGTTATCTAATGACGATGATATAGATCGCATTAAAAAGCCTCTATGGGTCTATGACAAAAATAAGGTACTCGTCAGGTGGTATCCTGGCCATGAAAGAAAACCGAGAGCTACGCTGTTTAAAGAAATTGGAAAGAGTAAAAATTCACGGAAGCAGCGTCCGTTTCTGGATCTTTCTACACCAACCAGGTTTGAGCAAAGTTGGCCTATGGTGTTAAAACCAGTGCAAGATGCGTTTATCCTTTTTGCGCGTGACTATGGTTTTGAACTTTCAGCTAAAACGTTAAATCTCCAACCACTGACGTTGAAAACAAAGCATAAGGCCAATAAGGCCAAGTCATCTTTCCCAAGCATCGAGATATCCGGTGAAATCAAGATTATAGACCTAAGAGTTAATGCCGTTGTTGCTTGTGAAGAAATATTAGACTTATTTAAATCTATAATTGCACAGAAAGGCGTCGATGTTTCGTGGAATTTACTAGATGGAACTGCGGCAAATGACTTTGAACGGATAAAGCTTGAACGTTCTGACCGCGTTTTGATTCTGCTAGATCAGGAAAAAGGTATTGAAGATGATCGTTATCCACTAACGAAGTCGTTAGTTGGACGGTGTGCAGTTCAACATATCAACGTTAATCCTCATGATGTAACGGGAGACCCAGTCGAAAAAGGGTTGTTAATCGAGTCAAAAAGAGACGATGATCCGATAAAGCTATACGTTGCGTCTGAAGGCGGATATTACACCTACAACTACGACTTATTAGACACCAAGGCATACAAAGAAGCTATAATTAGAAAGCTTGAAGTGGTTCTTAAAGAGTTAGAGATCAAACGTTTACTGATTGATTCTAATAAGTCTATTTCTCAAGTCTTACCATTGCAACACGCCTGTTTAAACGAATCAACCATTGTCATTACTGATGGTTATTTGTTTACGGTTTCAAATGACAGACCGGTTTTGATCCCCTTCGATCCCACTGATTCTGGTATGACTTTGAAAACAAATGAGTACTTGGCCAATTTCGAAACATCTGTAGATGATTTGCTCACTTTGATGAATGAGAATTGGCCCTATAGTTATCGTCAGAATGTTGTAATGGATTACTACGGTACGGAAGTTGATAAACAACGACGCTTTGCGGCAAGAATTACGCTTGTTTTGAGTAAGGATAAGGACGCACAAGTATCAATCATGATGCAAGATCCATCTTACGACCAAACGAATGTATTGCCACTGGGTATGGAAGATGCGCTTACGGATTTAACCAAGAAACAGAGGCCTTATCCGTTGATGGATTGGATGCTGCCAGATAGTGAAGTATTAATCAATATTGTCAAAGAGTTGAGTGATGATGGCGTTCTGTCCAGCCAAAAAGCAGCAATGCGCTTTGAAAGTGAACTGCCAGAATTAGTTGAATTATGGCAAGAACAATTAGTTTCGCTTCATCAACAAAATGAAACGAAGGTGACTTACTATCAGGTAAAAAAAGAGGTTATTCAGCGTTGGTTAGATAGGCGAGGTAAGAAAAAGGACACATCAATCAGCGGTAGTTTAGATACCTTGTTATCTCGATACTTTGATAAGCCTTTAAACGACATCAAACGCTGGATGAGTAACATACCGGGTATTCAACGCATATGGTACGACAAAGAAAAGGGTTATTTTGTTGTCGGTGGATTAACCTCTCCAAAAGCTCAGTTAATGAGACAGCCAAGCATCCGACAATGGCACACCTTGCAAGGTGAACTGGACATCGGATTACTTGCTGATTTGCTAGATGTTGATTGGGTTCGTATGAATCAGCTTGCGGGTAACCCCTGCGTGACAACACTAATCAAGCGATGGAAAGAGATAAATCCCGACTCTAGAGATGCGATTTTGCTCAGTTGAGCAATCGACGTTGGGAAGGTGCGAACAAAGTGGAGCACAATGGGAGAAAACCAGTGGTGGGCAATGCCTTTTCTTGATGGCAACGGCAGACAATAATTTGGCTAATGCATCAAGCCAAATTAACTGAAAATCGATGCTAGATAGACAATGTTTGGCCTCGTAAAAACAATCGAGGCGTTATACCAAATCTAACAAATAAAAAGGGACTGCAAACGCGCTGCGCTTTCAGTCCCGCTTATTTTAAGATTGCTACTTTCATCAGATGTGCATTTCACGTTATTGGTGAAGGTGTTTGAACCTCATACATATCATGTTCAAACTTCTTACACATCAATAAGATTGATGGAGCAAGCCAGACTAACTTTCAATAGTTAGTTTTGCGACTGAACCAACATCAATAATGGCTATACTTTTACTCTTGAGAGTACATTTATCGCCATTTTGTGATTTTCTATAATAGTAGATTCATTCACATTGTCAGCCCCCATCTCTGCAAGGAAATGCTCAGCAGATTGGTAGTCTCCACCTGGCATATAGTAACTAGGCATGTTGCTACGGGCCCAATCAGAATGTACTTGATCATAAGTAACAGTACTACCATTCTCATCATTGTAAAATGCATCAGCGAGATCATCATAATATGTCTTAATTGACACATCATCTAATGCTCTTGCAACATGCGTTGCAATGTCCTTATTTACAAGGACAAACGGGGGAAAATCATGAAGTTCATACATATAGTTACTATTTTTGAGCACCACATGCTTATCAAGGGCACAGGTGTTTTCATTCAGGTTATAGGCCCCCATCAAAAGGACGAGTGCATTATTAATAACCTCAGATTCAATCGCACAGACGTCATCATTAACTTTTTCAATCATAATACAACCTCATATATTAACGAAGATTTTCCAGCACTTGTGTTTATCTATTGGTAGGTTGAAGACCTACCCCAAAGCAATGAGTTTATTGCCAAATAAAAACTTATAGGTTAACGCAAAACACATTCACTATTTGTAGGTGTAAATGTATAGCGCGCGCCTAGTTGCAGTTAATTTAGGTTGATTTCATGCAAATGGCAATAGCAATTATCAAAAATATCTAAAATATTTTTCCCATTAAATTTCAACTGATTTTTCGCTCTCTTTTCACTGTCTATAGTGAGAAGTTTAAAACAATGAAAATCAAAAAAAACCACACGGAGAAAAGTCTTTTTCGTGGAAAAAATAATGGGGTTTCACATAATTATTTCCAACATAAAAAGTAAAAAAACAGTATAAAAATCTCGCCAAAAAATCATGAGTTCATGAAAAAAAAGCTTAGATGTTCTGGAAAAAAACCGTGGCTTTTTTACGTGTGTAAACTGAGATTTCTATGAACCTACATGAGCAAAAAATCGATTACTAACAGACTGCCCCTTGCTCGACCAAGAACAAGTGTGGCGAGCGTGACGGTGAGATGCACCAGACCAAGAAAGGCAATCAATGGTACTTCGGCATGAAGGCTCATATCGGTGTCGATGCCAAGAGTGGCCTGACGCACAGTCTGGAGACCACGGCAGCCAATGAGCATGACCTCAATCAAGTGGGAAATCTGCTCCATGGCGAGGAGGCATTTGTGTTCTCTGACGCAGGATATCAGGGTGCGGAAAATCGTGAAGAGCTGGCGGATGTAAAGGCACAATGGGCGATTGCGATGCGACCTGGCAGGCTCAAGGAGCTCAACAAGCATCCGCGAAAAAACAAGGCTCTGATTGCCTTTGAGAGGCTCAAATCCAGCATCCACGCCAAAGTGGAGCACCCGTTTCGGATCATCAAACGTCAGTTTGGCTTTGTGAAGGCGCGGTTCAAGGGGCTGCGCAAGAACGACAACCAACTGGCGATGTTGTTTACGCTGGCGAGTCTGTTTCGCGTGGACCAGATGATACGGGCATGGGATAGCTGTGCCCAAAAATCGAGATAAGCCTCGAAAATAAGGCTAAATGGCGCTTAATAGCCGAAAACTTGCTGCAAAAAGTCAGGTTTTTGGAGTGATGGGCATTTCAAATGCGGACAAAGAGTTCGTGGTGAAGGTGCGATCCACTTGTTCGCACCTTCCCTAGACTAACTGCTCGCGACACACATCCCGTTATCTCGCAACATTCCATCCGAACACCGCGCGACAGTGGAGAGAAACATATCGTGGAGGTCGTAAATCGGATCGTGGAGCAAATTTAATTCAGTCACCAGTAGATGGTGTGGGATTGCACCCAGCAGGTGGTTACGCAGATACTGGGTCATCTGGAAAAAATCAGTGCCCGATAACAGGGGTGTGTCCAATCGAATCAGCTCCATAAACGATTGTGGATGGCTAGACGGGTCGATGATATAGCCGCTGACCTGATAGGTGTAGGTACGAGCCCGTAGTAGTCTGTTTTCCAGGTATCTATGGCCATCCTCCGGCTGCTTATAGCACTGCTCCCTGGGTGGCTGCGGGATGAACTCGAAATTCGGCAGATCGGGATGACCCAATAGGATCAGTTGGGTGATCAGGCAGTGTCGAACGTCTGCACTGCCACTGCCAGCATTAAAACCAGCCTCGACGCTGTCACGTCGCAGTTGGTTGAAATGTTTAGCCAGCATAATGGGTTGGTTATAGGATTTTTTGTCGGAAAATGGAATTTCATATCCGGGCTTGGTGACATAGCCGTTTAGGTGGTAGATGAATGGGCCGATGAAAGGCTTTTTAGTTAAAATTATCATGATTAGTCCAGTGGGGGCAATCGGCAATCGGCAATCGGCAAACGGTTGCTGTGGTGATGATATAACAATCATCCTATTTGAATACTCTTGGAGCAGAACCCGATCACCAGCCCCACGAAAAATTAGTATAAATAGAGATATTGAAATTTTTAAATTTCTCCCTCCTTTTCAAACTCCTATCGCATAGTTGATCCATCATGAGTCGCCATTGAGTTTCTAAGAGTAACGCCACGGTAAACCGAGAGATTGCCATCTGTCAAGCGAGATAAATGGATCATACCATTGATTTTTAAGGGGTTTTTTATTGAAAAAATAATTGTACAAATTTTGCTCTTGGTTATTTTTTGCTCTTTTTGAGTATTGGCTGCACTATATTTGACATATAACATGTCCATAAACAGAATGGACGTGGTTGGGATGGTAAATATCGCTAATGCAGTAGTCATTACATGTGGATAATATGCTCGCAGAGCAATATAAATAAAAACATTCTTGCCACTCGATTTAAAGGACATGAGGCTTATATAGAGCATAAACAGACGAATTCCTGCATAAAGCAGGACATCAATGCTTGAATGAAATGTTCTAGTTGTTTTCAATGTGATTCATATTTTATTTTGAAAACAAAGGCTCAATTGTTTATTTCAGAATCATAATGCATTTAAAATGCAATGTCTAAAATAAGCACTAGGCGCTCTTGTGCATGAAAGGGGGGATATGTAAGGGGGTAATTCTGGATGCAATCTATTTATAGATAGAGGTTCATTGCACCCTTGCATCCAGGTGGTAAATATTGTGTGTTTAGGCTGACACATCAGTGAGTAAATCTGTTGCGATATACTCATACGTTTTATCCGGCCTCCTCTCCCGCCGAACCCAAGCATTTGCGACGCATTTTCTGATATAGTTTTTTGCCTGCCGTTCCTGTATGGAAAATTCCGCACAAAAGGAGTTCACTAACTCGGCTGCTGATACTGAGGTATGCCCACTCAGAGCTTTTTTCAGGGAAGTTAATAATGTGTTTTTATCACTATCATTCGCGCTGACGAATATCAGATGTTCTGTTCTGTTTAATAAAATTTCATCAGGAGTTTCAACCGCTCTCGAACTAAATCTGAGACTGAATCTAGCCCCCTGCCCATCCCGCAATGCTAGTGACATAACCCCATCAGCCTCACCATGAATGGATGATGCCCCCCTGATACCAGCAGCGCCAGCATTATAGTTCTCAGCTCCTGGTGAAGATTTTCTGGCATGATGCACAACGATGTGTGCGGCGGATCCACTAACCTTTCTTATGGACCGCATTACCTGCCCCATCAAACCGTTATCATTTTCCGCCGTTGTATGCATCCTAGCTAATACATCCCAAATAATCAGGTCAGGCTGGATCTCATTCACGATGGAGATCATTTTTTTCGCCTCTACAGGATCCAATACATCCGTTGTCTGGAAATCACCACACCGGAAAAAGTTCCGCTCAATTGTTTGGTCAGTCACATTATTATGTGTTGTCATGGTTAAAAAGCGTTTCCAGAACAACCGGTCTTTTAGCTCAAAATCCATATACAACACTCGTGCTGGAGCTTGATTCTTCCAGTTGAGGAACTGTCCTCCACTGGCGATGGCCAATGCGAGTTGCGTTGCGAGCAGCGATTTACCAGATTTTGGGGCGCCATTGATGATCCACTGATCACCCTGCTCAATAAGTTCGTCCAACAACCAAATCGGTTTTTGCTCACTGGCAATCCGCCCCTTACTAACCCCCCAAGCTAACATTTTATTCTGGAGCATACATACTCCCCCCCCCCAAAAAAAAAGGTTATTATTATTTTTTGTTTTTATATATCAATGGTAGATATTCATTATTGCTATTTATAAAAATAAACATTGCAAATAATCTATTGTTGATGATGTTCAGGAAATATAAAAAAAAAACGCCATTCAGAATATTTTACAAAGAAAGATCTGAATCCATTTCATGACGTGCAGTCCTCTGACCAGAGTGCTCGTGCTGATATGTTAATGCATACGCTCCAGGCCTCATCCTGAAACGTGCAATTCTTTTGGCTGCTAATATAGGGTTATCCATTATGATTCTAAGACCTCGAGTAGCAATCTCACCGACCTCTGCGTACTCTCTACGGAGCCGCTCAAGGTCTGAACCTGCTCCTGCAACAGTTCGAGCGAAACGCTCATCTGATGAATGGAGTTCTCGGCAGAGACGTTGCTGTCGCTGGTATGCGTGTTCAAATGCTGCAACATGGTCAGCAAGACCTGATGGTCGTTCATTATCTGCTGCTGTGTGACATGCTGCGATTGAACCTGCTCCCTGAGTGTTGCTATCGAGCTCATCTGCTCGGTGTTGATAAAACTGAGCAACTCTAATAATTGTTTCTCTAAATTCATGATTAACTCCTAGTAATGCTAAAATAGCGCTCAAAATTTTCATCAGCAGTTGAATTAATGCCTTTTCGGTGTCTACTGTTAGGGTTCCCTCAGGGTTAATTGGGGTCAGTGTGTAACCTGCATATAGCTGCATCTGCTGTTGCCAAAAAAGCGCATTTGTTGGCTGTTTGCGATGTCTCTGGGTTATCACTGCGGCCATACCTGTCGGTCGTCTCACAGGCCTCGGAGAGGGCATTGGGTGCAGCGTCTCAGTGACGTTATAGCGGCTCTGATTGAAGGCCCGGCGTTTGGCTATCCGCTCCTCAATCTGCTGCCAGAGTGCATCCAACGACGGTTGTGGAGGCGTTGTTATCGTCAACGTCGGTCTCACCGCATCAATACTGGTAAACGAACGGCTAAATAAAGCTCCTTTCAGCCGAAAAGCCTTGATCTTTCCCTCTGGCACAATCCGGATGTAACCCTTTTTAGCCTCGACTTCGCTAATACCATACATTTGTCGAGTCTGAGGTTGCTCCAGCCAATCAATCACAGCTTGTCGGTTACATAACTGACCCTGAGTTACCCGTAACTGCACCGCATCAGATAACGCTGCAATTAAGTCCGCATTTTTACTGTACCGTGGTATTGTTCCTGTCAGCCTCTGGCGTTGCGGATCATCTGGACGTGCAAGGTTATGTTTCAGGTTGAGGTAATCACGGATCGCATTAAAATCTCCTTCCGCACCTGGTGGGTGAGGGTTGAAATATTTTCCAGTGCGAAGATTAATCCGTGGGATTAAGAAATGATTCTCCAGATTTTGTTCATGCGTATGTTGTACCCACAAGATCATCCTGTCCTCTATGGGTAATCCCGCAAAAACCAGCTCCTCCATCAATGCACGAAATTCTTGAGCAATATCTGGATTGGAGCTCAGCGTCTGGTTGTCCTCAATTGCATGTGCAATGACACCGCTGGTGTATTTATATTTATGTGGCGATATCTCGATTGCATAAGCGATGTCTCGTGGATTTCCAGCCAACAGCTCAGGTGGTGGAGTCCGTTGTACACCATGGATCAGTCTCAGTTGTTGGTTCAACCGATGAACCAATGGAGCGTCATTTTTATCACGAGCAACCCTAATCGCATCAGCGATTGTACTACGCTCATTTTTTTGTTGCGGCGTCAGAGCGCTGTAGATACCCAGTAGGTAATCTATTGGGGCGCTGGATTTAGTTTGGCGATGCCCATTGGTTGCAAAAAATCTAATCACCGCCATAGCTCATGCTCCTCATACTCACTCTCGATTAATGCTGGATTTACCTCCACTGCATCCTCGTCATCCTCACCTGAGTGTGACCATGTAGTGTCTGGGGTCGCAGTATCGCGTTTGCCATAGCGTATAACCCGAGATGGCTGTGTTAATTGTGGTGATAACATCTCGTTAACTTTATCAACCTGCTCTCTATGTTGTTTTTCTAGTTCCCTGAGTTCGCATAAAATAAAAAGTAGATTTACATCGCCCTTATGGGAGTTACACCATTTTACCAGCTGATTGAAATTGTTATAAAACCCGGTCTGTTGCGCAATAAGATTATTTATTGTGTCGCGTAATGTTTCTGCTGGAGAAATGACGATTTTCAATTTTGAGAGAGATTGAGATGCTAACCTCGATACAGTGACTTTTGCATTTTTAGCCTTTTTCTCCCAACGACGTTTTTCCTCATATGTGCAGCGTAGCTCGATTCGATGATCCCGGATCTCTGTAAAACTCGGCAACATTTGTCGAACGATGTCTGTATCCATATTTACATCTCTAGCTATACCGTTAATAGTGACAGCGACATCGTCATTGATGCACCTGATAACGGCCCTTTCAATGAGCAGCATGAGATCAGGATCTCTTATCAGCTCCTCACGTAAAGTGTTATTTTTGCTATTCCTTAATTTTTTATTTTCTTTTCCCACGTATTGTCTCCTGGCTGCTGAACAGCTCTAATTTATATATTTATTTAGCGGGTCTGGGCGGCAGCACAGGTAGGTCCAGGGCGACAGCCATGGCAAGGCTCCGTACACCGTACATTGCGGAACGCAATTTGTACGGTGTAGGAGTGACCTTGCTCTTTTTATTAAAAGCAATAAACTGCCTGATTAGATAGTAGCGTCAACGATAGTTTTTAGCTGCAACGATACCGTACACTCTTAGATCATATTAACCCGATAACTCTCTTTAATTTATGCTATCGTAATTCACTTCTTTTTAAGGAGCATTTCGATTAATGGTATTATCGATTGCATCTCTGGCATGGTCATCAACTCATTCCAATTTCTGTACAATGTGGCAGATGGCGCAGCAGACTGCTCTACCGTATCTACAGCATTCGAATGTAAGCACCGTTGCAAAACCGCTCCTGCCTGGGCTCCAAAATCGACTGCATCCTCGACTAACCATTGGCCATAACAGCGCTGAATCATTTCAGTACCAGCATGCCCCATCTGCCGTGCAATCCATGGTACATTTATTCCGGCAGACAATAGTTGACTGGCAAATGTATGACGGAATTGCGATGGCCCGCGATAATCAACGCCAAGAGAGATACAGTACGGTTTAAAGAATTTTTCTCTGTATTCATCAACTGAGGCGTAAGGGCGCCGCTTTGCACAAAAATAGGCTAACAATGTCCGAGATTCGATTAATTTAGTTCGATTATCATTCTGCGTGACTTTTATATTTTTTGCCTTTCTATTCTTGGCTTGTTCTAGCAGTAGAGTTAGCGGTTCTATTGCCTGCGCTGTCAATTCTATTGTTCGTCTAGACCCCTCATTTTTAGGGGTTTTATACACACCATTTACCAAAGCCAGATCTATGGTTAGCATCTTTTTTTCGAGATCAACAACTTCAGCACTTAAGGCGAGCAGTTCACTAATTCGTAAACCAGTTGCTATCCCTACCTGTATCAATGCAGTTTCAATTTGATAGTTTTCCTGCTTATTCTGTTGTAGCAAAAGTGCAATCTCAGACTGCAAGAATGGTTTCGGCTTCTTTCTGGTAAATTTACATTTCTTTATGTTTTCCATCGGATTAGATGGAATTAAACCGTCGAGTTTCGCCCTAACAAATACACTGCGCAGAATTTCCAGGTAGTGATTAACTGTACAGCCATTATATTTCTTCAAAAGTTTTACGACCATCATCTCTATGTCTGTAGAGCTAAAGTCGATCAACTTTTTCTTACCGAACCAAGTTACAAGCTGCTTGCTCTTGCGGCGATATGGTCCAATGGTTGATTCAGCATAGCGGGCTTCTTTAAATTTCAGATTTTCATTTATTGCCAGTCCAAGAGTCTTATTTAAATCTTTGGCCTGTGAGTTTTTATCATTGTTCATCGGCTCTAATCCAGTTGATTTGCGCATAGGTTATGAGCATTAAAAAAATAAGTCAACAGATTTTTGATGCACAAACGAAATTGCAAGTCAAGAAAATTATTTGGCTTTTTAAATAATATCGTTCCACCACAACATCTGAGCCACAGAGGGCACGATTTCTGGTTGATATTTCCCTTTTACCGGTCATGTGATGAAATTGTTAAAATCCGTCAGTGGTGAGCAATTTCAACCCTTTATACCAGCTCCGTTCAGGTAATATTGGAATCGATAAATGCAATTCCTGCAAGCCACAAGGCTTTTTATACAACCCGCACTCTTTCTTTTTCTGTAACCGTTCACCGGGACGGTGTTGACAGCACCAACTCCTCCGGGAACGGGTAGTCGGTTTTCTCGATGCAGGACCTGACAACTGCCCTCAGCCACTCCTGCGGGCAGCGGCCCAATCGCTTGGCCGTCTCCACCAACGATAGGATACGCTGCCTGAACTGCTCGCCTCGATGCGACCAGACGCCATAGCTTCCCTTGCGCCACAGCACATAGCCACGCAGCGCCCGCTCCGCTTCATTGTTGGTCAGCGCTATCTCGTCGTTTTCCATAAAACGCCATAGCATCTCATCGTCCTTGAGCAGTAACTGGCAGCGCCCACGGTAGCGCTTGGAACACAGTACACTGCCCCGCTCCAGCTGCCTTCGCCAGCTTTGCCGACATCGCTGCAACCTTCGCTGGTACTGCTCCCGGCTTAAGCAGCCTTGTTCATAGCCATGCCGGGTTCTGAACACCGTGTCAGCCAGCAGTACCAGCCGGGCTCCGATAGGCTGGTTGACGGCGTCGCTACTCTCGGCAATCGCCGCCACGTTGCGCAGCACATGCGCCCAGCACAGTTGGCGCTGGGCGCTGTCGATGAAGCGGTATCCCGCATACTGGTCGGTCACCAGCACCCCATCAAGCTCACTGCCCAGCAACCGCTTCGCTGCCTCCTGACCGCGGCCAAACGCCGTCATGAAGCAGACCGCGACCTTGCTCAGGGCCAGCCACATCCAGCGTCGCTCACCGCCCCGCTGGTGCCGGGTTTCATCGGCATGGATGATGGCGGCAGACTGCACTTGCTGTTTGATGGCTTGGTGGGTCGGGGTGAGCATGGCGCTGACCCGGCCTTGCGCTTCACTGATGGCGCCTCGGCTAAAGCTCAAACCGAAGTGCTGCTTGAGCTGCTGCTGTATCTTGCTGATGCTCTGGTGGAACTGACCACTCTGCAAAGCGATATAGCTCAGCAGATTAGCCCCCATCTGGCTGTGGCTCACCGTATCGGGCAGGGCTGCTTCACTGGTGGTGACGCACCCACGGCAGGTGCCCCGATACAGCTGATGCTCTGTCACCACATAGCTGACCTCGGGCAGGTCAAACACCTGATGAACCCGGTAGGGCTTGTCATGGGACACCACCTGCTCACCACAGCAGGCGCACTGCCGGGCAGGATAGTGTGGTATTGCCGTCAGTCGGTCGTCCTCAGGATGACGTTCACGCCGCTGCCCCTTGTGGCCAGGCTGGGCACCACGAGCCTTGCCGGAAGCGGGGCGCTTGCGCGCAGGCGGGGTCCCCGAGCCATCAGTGGAGGGGGGCTTGGAGGAGTTATTGCTGTTTTGGTTGAGGCGGTCTTCAAGCTCGGCGATGCGCGCCATCAGCTTGTAAATCAGCTCGTTGGCTTGCTCGAGGGTCAGCGGCAGGCCGGGTGGTGGCGTAATGGGTTTGCTCATGACGTGATGGTGCCAAGCTGGCGGGATCAGGCAAGGGGCAACAGTGGATCAAGGGATGATCGTCTCACTTTTTCCTGTCAATGCCATCTGGGTGAACAGTTACCTTTTTCTTACTCATAGAGACATTCGTAAATCCATGTAAGCAACATCGGCGGACAAAAAAGCATCGAAATGAGCAAGCCAGTGGGATAAACATCTGAAAATCACACCTCTTATATTGCGGTGAAGCGCTGTCAAAGGTAGAAGATGCTTTCAATCTCAGCTCACTCATCCAATTAAGAGCTAACAGCGGCAGTAGGCGATGCAATCGCCGCATTCTATGGTCTGCACCGAGCTCCTCAACTAAGGAATGACTACATGAATGATTTCCAGCAACAGTACGCACGTTGGGATGAATTTTTGAAAGTTTGGCCTGCTTCGAGGCTGGCCACGATGACATTAGATGAATACAGCAAAGCAGGTTCCAAGCAGACCCTCACCTACTGGCTCGAATCAGGTCTAGATGAACTTGGTAGCATTTGGGGAGGGTCTGCCTTCAAGTTTGGCGTATTTTCGCGAAAAAGTACTGAGGATAAAGATTCGGATACAAAACTGAGCTACTCAGATACACATGGTTGGTATTCCTCGTTAGGTTCAACTGCCGGGGAAGCTTTCGAAAAAATCCGTCACTTCGTCGTGCAAGTTGCACATTTTGCTGCCAAAGGAGATCTAGAAGCCATAGATGCCTTTGACCAACTAGGAGAGGCCTTCAAGTGGAAGATCGCTTTTCACTACCAAAATCGACAAGACCCTGTAATTGTCCCAATTTTCAAGCCTGTGTGTCTTGCCTCTTACCTAGGCAGTTCTGCTAATCAAGGAATGGCCGCGTTACAGCGGGAGGTATCAGCCAAGCGACCGAATGACATTGGTATCTTAGAGTTTGGGCACCATGTATGGGATGCATGGAGCCAGAAAAATCTTGCGATCTGGAAGCTATCGCACGGTACAGAGGACTTTTCTACAGATGAATGGCAACAATACCTAGACGCTGAACTGGCAGTGATGCACGGTGCAACTGCAAAGGGCCAGGGAAAAGAGTTTTTGGAAGTTCCTCTCGGTACACTTTTTTATCTCTGCCATGGCAACGAAAGCCTGTCACTTGTTGGTCAGTTTATCTCTGCACCAGAACCATGTTCTGCGGGGGATGGTTGGATGCAACGTCGTTACCGAGTATTGAAGCAGGGAATAAAGCAGGGGGGGTATCAAGGTAGCAAGAAAGGCTGGACTCCGAACTACAATTCCACTTTCAAGCGTGTGCCAGCTGCTGACTTACCAGAGTTTGAAGCAACGTTGCTCAAGCCATTTTTTGGTACTGGCTTGGCCGAATTAGCTGCACTCGCAAACGAGTCAGTTGATGACGTCAATGCAACTAATGTCAAGATGCCCGAGTCAGTGGCCACTGAAATCCCTGTAACCAAACAGCCTGTAGCCAACTGTTTGAACCGTATTTATTACGGCCCGCCTGGAACTGGAAAAACCTACACTCTGATGCAACTGCTGAAACGTGATTACGAGACACAGGTTACATCAATGTCGCAGCAAGAATGGCGTCGCCAGTTTATCACCGACAAGATTGCAGGACTAACATGGTGGGAGGGGCTCGCAGCAGCCTTATATGAGCTGGGTGGCAAAGGCAGTCTACAGGCATTGTATGAACATCCTTTTATTGAGGCGATCCACACATTCAAGTCCGGGATACATAAAACCGCCAGAGTCAGATCCACCCTGCAAAGGCACACTGTCGAAGAATCAACAACTGTAAAGCAAAAGGCAATGCAAAGCCCATTCATCTTCGATAAAGACAAGAATTCTGCATGGGAATTGTCGGGAGAGTGGCAAGAGTCCTGCGAGGACTTGGTTGCTCTGGTCGAGCAATTCAAACGGGGACCAGAGAAAACCAGCACCATTCAACGTTACAGCTTTGTCACTTTCCATCAGTCCTACGGCTACGAAGAGTTTGTTGAGGGCCTGCGTCCCATACTGAATAGTGAGGATGGTGAAGTTAGCGAAGTCGGGTACAAGATCCACTCTGGTGCCTTCAAACAACTCTGCCGTAAAGCACGTCAGTTCCCCGACCAACGCTTTGCAATGGTGATCGACGAAATTAACCGGGGCAATATCAGTAAAATTTTCGGTGAGTTGATCACTCTGATCGAAGCAGACAAGCGCGATCCCCTTAATGGTAATCCCCCACCTTTAGAGCTGACGTTAGCCTATTCGGGTGAAGCGTTTTCGGTGCCCGTAAACGTGGACATTATTGGCACAATGAACACGGCAGACCGTTCGCTCGCGCTGCTCGATACCGCATTGCGTCGCCGTTTCGATTTCGTACCACTAATGCCCGACACCCGAGCAGCAAAATCTGTGGATGACCCACACAGCGCCCCACTGGCGGGCTTGCTAGTGACGACAGCGCGGGGGGAAATTGATGTTCGTCTAATGCTGGAACGCATCAACGAGCGCATTGAGGCACTGTACGACCGGGATCACTGCATTGGCCATGCTTATTTCACCTCAATTCGTGAAGTGGTAGATGGTCCCATGCGTTTTGATAAGTTGGTCGACGTTTTTCGCAAACGCCTCATCCCGTTGCTAGAGGAGTATTTTTTCGAGGACTGGCACAAAATCCGACTTGTGCTGGGTGACAACCAAAAACCGCTGAGGGCCCAATTTATCACCGAGAGTGACGCCCATGAGCAAGATTTGAATGACTTGTTCGGCAGCGATCACGGCCTTGACAGTTATTCAACCAAACGCCGCTACCAAGTGCAGCAACCAGTTCTCGTTGAACCTGATGCCTATATCGGCATTTATCAGGCCTTGGTTTGACGGGATCCAATATGACAGGAATCACAATCTTTGAGTTCGACACTCTGGCAGCTTTACCGGTTGATGGACATCGTTTACTCGATAAAGTGGGTTTACATGAGGTACCTACCCCTATTTTTTCTTGGCTGGAGAGCCGTGCTTTGCGTGCCGCTGATGCTGGTGAAGCGGCTTGGCTGCGGCTGACCCAGCGGTGTGGACGTAAAGTCGTGCAGGTGACGAGCTTTGTCGGAGTAATCCGCTGTCCAGATGGCTATCAGATCGAAGTGCTACCCAAACTCGGCAAAGCCAGCGGCAAGGCTGACGCTCGGCGGCTATTGATCGAAATGCTGTGCTGTTTGGGAGGATTTCGCCACATTCAGACCGATAGCGCCCAATTGCAGGCTAGGCGCATACCCCTGTTGGAGGTATTTATCGGTGAGTTCCTACGAGCGGTAGAGCACGTTGTCAAGCGAGGCCTTCGAAGTGACTATCATAGCCAGAAAGACAACCTCTTTGCCCTACGCGGTAAGCTGCAAATAGCTGGGCATTTGCGCCACAACTTGTGTCGGCGTGATCGCTTTTTTGCTGAGTTTGATGAGTATTCACCTAATCGGCCAGAGAACCGCCTTTTACATGCTGCGTTACGATGTGCTCTTGCGTGGACATCCTCACAGGTACACCAGCAATTGGCTCGAGAACTGTGTTTTGTATTCGGCGATATTCCTGCATCCGCCCAACATGACGCGGATTTTGCCCGGATTCGCCTGGATCGTGGGATGGCGCATTATGACGGGGCACTAGCTTGGGCCCGTTTGATTCTGCAAGGTGAATCGCCCCTCACCGGCAGTGGTGCTCATCATGCCCCATCCTTACTATTTCCAATGGAGGCGATTTTTGAGTCTTTCGTCGCCAAACATCTAGCTCGACAACTCAACAATGGCTACTCCTTACGAACACAAACCAGCAGTTTTTCGCTGGTCACACACAACAAACAGAGCTGGTTTCGCCTCAAACCCGACCTGCTGGTACAAGAAGCTAAAGTCAGACGACTAGTGCTGGACACAAAATGGAAGTTGCTTGATGGTAAAAAAGCCAACGGCAGCGAAAAGTACGGGCTGGATCAGCATGATTTCTATCAGTTACATGCTTACGGCCAGTCCTATCTCGATGGCAAAGGCGATGTGGTACTGATTTACCCGAAAACTGGAAGTTTCGAAAAACCCCTACCGGTTTTCACATTTCCTAATGGTTTGCGACTATGGGTATTACCATTTTGCCTGCAAGATCGTCGCCTGCTGCTACCACCATGTGGTGCTCTTCAAGCATTTTTTACCAACTCATGTTAATTGCTAAATGGGTTGGTAGCTACGACTGACCCTGTATAGGTCTATTGGTTCTAGTTCTCACTTGTCGACTAAGTCGCTGGGGATCAACTCAATCTTTTCTTTCAAAAGGGAAACACTTACCCGTTTTCCATAGCGGCCAAAAGTGATCCCTGTTTTACTATGTCCCGCCAACTCAGCCACAATATGCTCAGCAACGTCCGCCTGTTGCAGCTCATCGATAAACGTGTGTCTCATCCCGTAAATGGTGGGGCGGCCCTGACCTACGATGCCAGCATCATTGAGGTGGCGTTGGAAGCGACAGGTGATGTTATGCGCCCAGTCGTCGTCTTTGCCTGATGGTTGGTCATCGAACAAAAATACCTTCCCTTGACTGCGACGACTCTCCACATAGTCCAGGAATTGATGTCCGATCAACGCACTGTGCAGTGGCACGGTACGGTACGCATTGGCAGTTTTGAGCTGTTGATCCGCCTCTCCCGCATCGACCATCAAACACCAAATCCCCTCAACCTGTTTGATGTTCTGAGTTTTGAGCTGGCAGGCCTCGGAAGGCCGCAACCCTGCGTACAGGCACAGCAGGGGCACCCACCAGTCCTGAATTTTCAATTTTTTACCTTTCTGGGATTGTTTGCTGCGCAGGCTGGCAAACAGCTGAGCCAGTTGAGGGCGATACCAACGCACTCGCTCCTCATCCGCCCGTTTGTTCGGTTTTTTACCTGCCGTCAGCCCATCGAATGGGTTACGACTGCAATAGTCCAGTGCCACGCACCAACGAAAGAACTGTTTCAGAGCAGCCAGATAATCGGTCTTAGTTTTGAAACTGATGTCGCTCTTGCGCAGCAAGATGTTGCGATACTCCTGTGCCAGCGCGGGCGTCACCTCATCGACTTTAACCCCTTTGGCCCAGGTGACGAAGGCGTTGATCCGAAGTTGGAGCTGGCCCATCGTCTTGTGCTGGATCCCCTCACTGGCTTTAGTCTCGATGAATCTCGCCAGTGCATGGCTGAGCGTGATCCCACTGCTAGGGCAAGCTGAGGCATTAACAGAAGGTTCACGAGGTGTGGAAGGTGTTTGAGGAGGGATGAACCCCGCAGCTTTGAACGCGTCTAGATCGGCGCGGATCCAGCGATAGAAACTGCGAGGGGAAGTATCAGCAGGGGTAGCCGCGATAAGTGCGCGAGTACGAGCTGCCACAGCCAGGTTTCGGTCTACTGCGAGCTGACGATCTTTGGTACACAGGGAGGTGCGAATGGCAAATGGAAGGCCTCTGTCACGCAAAACCTTGGGGAGTGGGAGGCGGGTGTAGTAGGTGCCGGAGGCATTTTTACTCAGATACATGATTGTTCCACCTAGTTGATCCAGGAAAAAAATCACGTAAGTCTAGAAATGAAAAAACCCGTTGAAATTCAACGGGTTATATTTGGCGGTGAGGGAGGGATTCGAACCCTCGATACGTTGCCGTATACACACTTTCCAGGCGTGCTCCTTCAGCCACTCGGACACCTCACCAAATTTTCGTTCGCTGCGCTGTTGCGCTGGAACGGGGCGTAATTTAGGGGAAAGGGCTGTGTGGGTCAACCTCTTTTCCCCTTATTTTTCATAATCTTTTCCGAATGCTTAACCCTTGTGCAGAATGCCGGTTTTTTAAACCGGATCAGGGCTTGTCGAGGATGATCAGACTGTCCGGCAACTCGTTTTGATCCCGGGTGGCCGGGAAGGCGTCGGTCAGAATGGCGCTAACGCGCTCTACGCACTCCAGAAAACCCTGTTCGATCTCCTTGTTGCGCACTCGCGCCACGAAGTCGTCGATGATCTCCTGCCACTGGCCATTGTCGATATGCTGGGCGATGCCGTCATCCACCAGTATTTCTACATAGTGCTCGGCGGCCGAGACGAAGATCAGCACCCCGAGCCGGTCGCGGGTGCGGTGCAGCCCCTGCTCGACAAATTGCAGGCGAGCCATCAGCGCAGCCCGGTGCTGGCGAACCTTTTTCGGGATGAGCCGCATCTTGATGGGGGTCCAGTGGAACAGCAGGCTCAGAAGCAGCCAGACCGACCACTGCACCAGCAGGATTTCGTACCAGCCTAGCCAGAAGCCGAGCTGGAACACCAGCAGCGGGGTGAGCATCGCCAGCAGCGCCGCCCAGAGGGTGGGAATGTAGCGATAGCCATCGCTGGCCGGGGCCAGCACGGTGACCAGTTCAGCATCAGTCTCTAGCTCCGCTTCGCGCACCTTGGCCTGAAGCGTGTGGAAGAACTGTTTAGAAATCATGATTTGTCTCTTTACTCCTGTTACCAGCCACCGGAGGCTCCGCCGCCGCCAAAACTGCCGCCGCCACCGCTGAATCCGCCGCCGGAGCGACCACCAAAGGAGCCGGCACCCAATCCACCAGCCATGTAGGTCGACCGACGTCGTCCTCCCGGCCCACCGCCACCACCCCCGCGCAGGTTGTGGAGCACGATCATTGCAATCACCACCAGAATAAACAGCCAGGGGCCGCCACCGTTGTCACTCTTTGGCTGCTCGACCGGCTGATATTCCCCGGCGAGTGCCTTCATGATGCTCTGGCTGCCCGCCATGATCCCGGCCACCATATCGCCGCGCTTGAAGGCGGGCAGGATGCGGCCATGGATGATGTTGGCGGCGATGGCGTCGGGCAGGGCACCTTCCAGCCCATATCCCACCTCTATCCGCACCTTGCGCTCATCCTGGGCGATCAGCAACAACACGCCATTGTTTTTGCCTTTCTGGCCGATCCCCCAGTGGCGACCGAGCTGGTAGCCGTACTCCTCGATAGTCTCCCCATCGAGGCTATCGACAGAGACCACCACCAGCTGGATACCACTGCGCTTTTCAAAAGCGGCCAGCTGTTGGGTCAGTTGATGGGCCTGTTTGCGGGACATCAGACTGGCTTCATCCACTACCCGTCCGCTCAGCGTCGGGAAGTCCGGTGCCGCTTGCAGGGCAGTGGCCCAGAGCAGCAGACAGGGAAGAAACCAGCGCAGCATCATCTTCATTGGAAGCTGACCTTGGGCGCCTCATCGGCACCGGGTTTGGCACTAAAACTGGGTTTGGCCTCCAGATCCGAGTAGAGCAGCTTGGCCCAGATGATGCCGGGGAAAGTGCGGATCTCGGTATTGAACTGGCGTACCGCCTCGATATAGTCGCGACGAGCCACCGAGATGCGGTTCTCGGTTCCTTCCAGCTGTGCCTGCAGGGCAAGGAACTGCTGATCCGCTTTCAGCTCGGGGTAGCGTTCTACCACCACCATCAGGCGGGAGAGGGCGCTTGAGAGCTGGTTCTGCGCCGCTTCAAACTCCTTGAGCTGGGCAGGATCGCTCACCTGTACGCTGCCGACCCGGGCACGGGCATCGGTGACCGCCTTTAGGGTCTCCTGCTCATGGCTGGCGTAGCCCTTGACGGTTGCCACCAGATTGGGAATGAGATCGGCACGGCGCTGATACTGGTTCTCCACCTGCCCCCAGCTCGCCTTGACCTGCTCATCCAGGGTCGGAATGTTGTTCATGCCGCAGCCGGTCAGGCCGAGCAGCAGTGTCAGGGTCAACAGGCTCTGCGTGGTTCTGCGCCAGAGTGATGTGGCCATCTTGTTGTTCTCCTTTGGTATTTCGAGTCGATAGTGCGCCATGGATGGTGTACGACCAAGAGTGCATCACCATACCAGCTTGGGGTCAGTTGCCACAACGCGCAGGTAGCTCAGGTCGCTTGTTGATGCCGGATACCTTGGGCAGCTGGGGCTTGTCTTTGAGCCAGGAGGCCAGCTCTTCCCCGCAGCCATTGCCGGGCGGAATGGGAGCCTGTGGTTCGCAATCGGGGCTGCCCACCGGGCAGCGCAGCCGCACGTGGAAGTGACTGAAGTGGCCCACCCAGGGGCGCAGCTTGGCGACCCAGGGTTCGTTGCCTGCCTGTTGGCAGACCGCGGATTTGATCACCGGATTGACGAAGATGCGGGCCACCTCGGGTTTGCTGGCCGCCAGCCGCAGCAGGGTTAGCTGCTGGGGGCCAAAGCGACCCGGTAACATCTTGTAGCTGGGTTCGTCGATCAGTGCCCACTCCTTGGGGGCATCCTGCTCCCATTTGCTGATGGGGCGGTTGGCCATGCGAAACCAGATATCGGCATCAAGGCCAGTCTGGTGGCTGCGATGGCCGGAGGTAAAGGGGCCGCCACGGGCCATCGCCAGATCGGCGATATAGAGATCCGGCAGCCCGGCCATGCGGGTCTGGTTGGCCAGCGCTTGCAGGTAGTGGATAAGGTCGGGGTGGCCGTAGTAGCGCAGCCGTTTGGTGCGGATCACCTGATAACCCGGCCCTTCGAGGGGCAGGGATACGCCGTTTTTCAGGCAACCGGCGGCATAACCACCGATGGCTTCCGCTTGCAATACAGTCGCCAGCAACAGGGACGTCAGCATGTGCGTGCTCCTTGTCTTGCTTCGAGTCGGCTCAGCAATACGAACAGACTCAAACATATAAATAAATAGGCCGCGGCTACCAGCAGCCAGATCTCGTAGACCAGTCCGCTGGAGTTGGCCATCTCGGTACCGACGAAGGTGAGCTCCTGCACCGAGATAAGGGAAACAATGGCGGTATCCTTCACCAGCGCGATGAGCTGACCGGTGAGGGGGGGCAACATCAGCAGCATGGCCTGCGGCAGGATCACATGGCGCAGCCGCACCCTGGGGGAGAGTCCGAGGCTCTGCGCCGCCTCCCACTGGCCACGGGGGATGGCGGCAAGCCCGGCACGGACGATCTCGGCGACGAAGGCTGCGCTGATCATGCCAACGCAGAGGGTGCCTGAGATGAGGTTTTCCCAGCGGGCAGGTGGGCCAAACAGCGCCTCTTGCCACGGGGAGAGTGATACGGTGCCGAGCCAGCGGGAGAGGCCGCTCGCAGGCAGCAGCTGGTTGGCGATAAAGAAGTAGAAGATGAAGATAAAGACCAGCGGCGGCAGATTGCGGATCAGCTGGATAAACAGGGTCGCGGGCATCACCAGCCAGGGGCGGCGGCTGAAGGCGGCTACCCCCAGCGCAGTGCCGAGCAGCAGCGCCAGCACCATGCCGAGCAGGGCGATGCGCAAGGTGGTGAGCAGACCGCTGAAAAAGTAGGGCAACTCGCCGTGAGGGCCAGGGGTGAACAGCAGATCGAAGGCCTCATGCCAGCGCCACTGATAGGCCACCCCGATGTGCAAGCGGCTGGCCAGCCAGAGGCCAGCCAGCAGCAGGATCAGGGCGATCGCCCCATCCAGCCAGTTGATGTTCCGACATGCCCCACGGACGATGCGCCGGATGGTCTCTTTTAGAGCAATCAGCATCAGGGGTTGGCGACCTGCGCTTCCCAGGCCAGCGACTTGAACCAGTAGTCATGGCGCGCCTTGAGCCAGCCATCGGCCTGACGGGCGGCGATCCACTCGTTGAACTGTTCAGCCAGGGCATCATCCCCCTTGCGCAGGGCAAAGCCTTCATCGCCTTGTGCCAACGGCTCGGCAAACGGCATAAAGAGGGCATCCGGGTGGCGCAGCGCCTCTTGCTCGGGTTTCGGGGAAGAGGAGAGGGCGCCGTGGGCGCGGCCGTTCAGCACCTCCTGAAATACCTGTGACTCGTCATCAAACTGGCGCAGGGTGGCCTTGGGGAAGTGTTCTTTTGCCACCTGTACCGGTGAGGCGCCACGACGTACCGCCAGGATCACCCCGCGCTGGTTGAAGTCCGCCACGGTTTTCTTCTCTTTGGCCATGGTGCTGGAGGCGGCCAGCTGCACCCCCGAATGGGAGTAGGCCTGGGTGAAGCGCACGCTCTTCCCCCGCTCGGGGGTGATGGTGAGGCCGCCGATGATGACGTCATATTTTTTCGCCAACAGGGAGGGGATGATGCCATCCCAGGCGGTAGGCACGAACTCTACCTGCCAGCCGTTATCTGTGGCGAGGCGACGGGCCACGTCAATCTCGAAACCGATCAGGGCCCCCTGCTTGTCGCGCATCGCCCAGGGGGCGAAGGTGGACATGCCGACCCGCAGGGTACCGCTCTGCTCGATCTGTGCCTGGGTGTCGGAGGGGGCAGTTTGTGCCAGTGCCGGAGTGAGCAGGCTTGTCAGTAGCAGGGCAGCGCCCGACAGGGTGGTCTTGAATGACAGATTCATGGTTAGCGTCCTTGTTGATCCGGATTCAGGTGACGGGCCAGCGCCCGCGAACAGGCTGACAGCGTCAGGGTTAACAGCAAATAGAGGGCAGCTACGGTAAACCACACCTCAAAGGTCAGAAACGTATCGGCAACCAGAGTACGCCCTTCGTTGGTCAGATCGAAGATGGCGATCACACTCACCAGCGCCGAATGTTTGATAAGGGAGACCAGCTCGTTGGTGAGCGGCGGCAAGGTGATGCGCACCAGCTGGGGCAGGATCACGGTGCGCAGGGTGATGGTTCGCGACAAGCCAAGGGAGTGGGCTGCTTCCCACTGTCCTTTGGGAATGGCCTGTACGCCTGCACGCAACACCTCGGCGGTGAAGGCCCCCTGATAGAGGGAGAGGCTCAACACGGCGCAGGCAAGGGGGGCCAATCCCAGCATGGGGCCCAGCAAGAAATAGAGAATATAGAGCTGCACCAACTGGGGCGTGGTGCGCACCAGCGCCAGATAGGCGATGGCGAGCCAGGGGCCGAGCCGGGAGGGGAGCAGCCGCAGGCTGACCACGCACACCCCGACCGCCAGAGTGCCCAACAGGCTGAGCAGCGCCACCTGCAAAGTGACCAGCAGGCCGTTTAGCAAGGGGCCGGCATAAAAGGTTCCCTCATCCCATTCGCCGAGAAAGGGCAACACCCGCGGCCACTGCCACTCATAGCCCATCTGGCGAGCGCCGCTATAGAGCGCCCAGCCCAGTAGCGCAGAGAGCATCACAATGCCTGACAGCCAGCCAAGCAGACGGGAACGATTGAGCCTAGCCATGATAGCTGAGCACCTGTTCGAGAAAGGCCCGGGTGCGCGGGTGACGAGGGGCGTTGAACAGCTGGGCGGGCGGGGCCGACTCGATGATCTTCCCCTCGTCCATAAAGATCACCCGATCCGCCACTTGACGGGCAAAGCCCATCTCGTGGGTAACGCAGATCAGGGTCATCCCCTCGTCAGCCAGCTCGCGGATCACATCGAGCACTTCGCGGATCATCTCGGGGTCGAGGGCGGAGGTGGGCTCGTCAAACAGCATCAGCTCGGGTTGCATGCAGAGGGAGCGGGCGATGGCGACCCGCTGCTGCTGGCCGCCGGAGAGCTGGTGGGGGTACTTGTCGGCCTGTGCCTGAATGCGCACCCGCTCGAGCAGCCCGAGCGCCCGGGCTTTGGCCTCCTCAGGGCGCAACCCCAGGGTATGCACCGGCGCCACCATCAGGTTTTCCAGCACCGTCATATGGGGGAAGAGGTTGAACTGCTGAAACACCATGCCAACCCGACCTTGCAGGCGGCGCAGGTAGGAAGGGGTCACCGGCTCGCCAAACAGGAACAGCTGGCCGCCGTCGATCCCCTCCAGCCCGTTGATGGTGCGGATCAGGGTCGATTTTCCCGAGCCTGACGGGCCACAGATAACCCACTTCTCTCCCCGTTCAATGGTGAGATCGATGTGATGAAGAGCCTGAAAATCGCCATAGAATTTGTCGACGCCACAAAAGCGCACACAGGGTTGCGAGCTGGTCAAGAAGCGGGTTCCACTGAGAATCATTTACGCCATGGTATTGATTTTATAGGGGGATGACAAAGAAAACCCCCTTGTCAGCATCCTGATGGCTATTCACAATGGCGCCATTTCGTGATGACAGGAGCTTTTCATGCGTATTACATCCTTGCTTGCCGGTTCGCAGGTGCAGCTGTTGATGCCGCCAGCGGTTCGCTATCGCTGCGTCATTTTTCTGCTGTTGCTGGTGAGTTGGGGCGTGGTGGCGGCCTCCTTGTGGGATGGCTGGGGCGCCATGGCGCTGCTCAACTGGGTGGGCGTGGTCTTTGGTGGCATCACCGGGATCATGGTGTCGCTGCCCCGCAGCTGGCAGCCTTGGCGCCTGGCGGAGCTGGGGTGGGACGAACAGCATATCTATCTGCTCAATGGCAACAAGGATGAGGCGCTGGCGCTGCCCCGCAACCAGCTGGTGGCGCTTGAACGGGAGCGGCGAGTGGGCCACGACGGCCAGTGGCTCGACTTCAGCCTCGATCTGCAACTGAGTGAAGAGGAGCTGGCGGCGGCCATGGCCTTGCTGGATCTCAAGGCGGGGGAGCTGCATCTGGTGAGCCCGTCTGTCTATCGCTTCGGCTTTAAACGGGCCTGGCACGGTCGCCGGATGCTGGCGCAACGGTTGTCAGATCTGCAATCGGCCTGAGTCGACTATTTTCTCGACAATTCCCGGCAAAGCTCAGATACTGCCAGTGACTCGAATTGATCTTGTCTGCACTGTTAACCCAAGAGATCAATCACTTGACGACAGTGTGGAGAAGGCCACGGCATGAAGCCATGGCAGGTCCGGCATAGGGGTTGTGCCCTTACCGTTATGCTGGGAATTGCATAGAGAAGGCACCTTGAATCGAGAGTGGATGGCATGAAGATTTACGTAGGAAATCTGTCGTACCGGATGACGGCCGACGAACTGAAAACCCTGTTCAGCCAGTTTGGACAGGTCGACAAGGTTGATATCATCATCGACCGCGATACCGGCCAGTCAAAGGGGTTTGGTTTTATTGAAATGCCGGTCAATGGTGATGCCGAAAAGGCCATCGCTGGTCTGCATGGCACTGAAGTCGGTGGCCGTACCATCACCGTCAACCAGGCCAAACCGAAGACAGATGCTCCCCGTGGTCGCCCGCAACAGCGCCACCGCTAAGGTGCCTCGGCAATAAAAAAACGGCATGGGTTTCCCCCATGCCGTTTTTGTTTCTGGACGTTTTGCTGTTATCAGGGGACGTCGTAACCGAGCGCCGCCTTGCGGATGCGGAACCACTGCTGGCGGTTCAGCTCGACAGATTCGGCGGCTACGGCGGCAGCAATCCGCTCCCGTTTGCCGGAGCCAATCAATGGCAGCGGCTGGCTTGGCAGCATCATTACCCAGGCGTAGACCACCTGCTCGATAGTCTGGGCGCCCACTTCCTGACGGATCTGCTCCAGTTCGGCACGCAGCGGGGCATAGGCGTCATCGCTGAACAGTCGGCCGCCGCCGAGACATGACCAGGCCATCGGCTTGATGCCAAGCTGCTGGCACTGATCCAGGGTACCATCGAGGGTCCCTTCCTGATGAAGCGGCGAGATCTCCAGCTGGTTGGTGACCAGCGGGAAGGGGAGGCGTGATTGCAGCAGCTCGAACTGACGGGCGGTGAAGTTGGATACCCCGGCGTGCTTGATCTTGCCCGCCTGTTTCAGGGTGATAAAGGCGTCGGCCACTTCATCTGCGTTCATCAGGGGATCCGGGCGGTGGATCAGCAGCAGGTCCAGATGGTCGGTGCCGAGCTTGCGCAGCGAGGCCTCGGTGCTGGCGATGATATGGTCCTTGCCGGTGTTGTAGTGGTTGAGAGCATGCTCCGGCTTGGCGGTGAGGGCGATACCGCACTTGGTGACGATCTCCATCCGGCTGCGCAGGGAAGGCTCGAGGCGCAGGGCGTGACCAAAGGCCTCTTCGCACTGGTAACCACCATAGATATCGGCGTGATCTATGGTGGTGACCCCCAGATCCAGATGATATTTCATCAGATCTAGCAGAGCGGCCGGAGAGAGCTGCCACTCCATCAGGCGCCAGTAACCCATGATGAGGCGAGAGAAGGTGGGGCCTTGCGGATGCAGGGCGACACGGGATACAGACATGGTTGACTCCTTGAAAAACACGATGCGAAAACGATGTGCAACATAGATGACTGCGGGCATCTTGGCCTCATGTGGCTGGCAAAGCAATAATGGGCAGTGGCATGATTCGAACTTTGGTTCTGATCGCAGAGTAGGAGAGAGAGTTGGATGGAAGGATTTGCCGAGCGCTTGCAGAGCCTGATCGGGGAGATGAGCGTGAGCGCGTTTGCCCGCAAGGTGGGGCTCAGTGAAGCGCTGATCCGCAAATATTTAAAGGGAGCCGAGCCTGGCCTGGCGCGGGCCAACCAGATCGCCATGGGGGCCAACTGCTCGCTGGAGTGGCTGGCAACCGGCTGCGGTTATCTCTACCGTCAGGCGGAAGTGGTAGACAGGGAGGCGCTGGCAGCGGCGCAGCTACTGCTGGGCGAGCAGCAACCCGGGGTGGGGCTGCCCGATGAGGAGGCACTGGTCACCCTGCTCGCCTATTACCAGTTTTTGCGCACCCACAAGAAAGCGGACGCTTTTCTCGACTTGGCGCTGGCACGGGAGTTTGGTCGCCATCTGGGGGAAGCGTGATGAGGGGCATATTACCCTTTGGTCGTGTCACGGCCGGTTGATTATTCTGATACGCTCTAAGCAAGATAACTCTCCATGGAATGGGCGATGAGCTACTTGATCCTCGGAAGCGGTGCGCTGGGCTCGGCGCTGGCAAGAGAGCTGATGGCAAGGGGGGAGTCCTTCCTTCTGGCCGGGCGCACCTATCCAAAAGGGATCGAGATGGGGGCCTTCTTCCCGCTGCAAGAGGTGGACGCCATCTCGTTCGACGCCCTGTTTACCCTCTACGACACCGATCCGCTCCCCACTGTGGTGATCAACACAATCGGCCTGTTGCACGATGTCAGCTTTATGCCAGAGCGGTGGGTCGAAGAGGTGCATCCCAAGTGGCTGTGCGACAGCCTGCTGTCCAATGCCTGGCCAACACTGGCGCTGGCTGCCCGTTTCAGTCGGTTGATGGGCAATGACCATCCGCTGTGGCTCTGTGCCATCTCTGATCTGGCGGGCTCCATCACCTCCAATCTGGAGGGGGGGCGTTACAGCTACCGGATGAGCAAGGCGGCCCTCGACATGGGGGTGAAAACTCTGGCCCTCGAGTGGGCGCAGCGTTTCCCGCAAGCGGGGGTGGTGGCGGTGGCGCCCGGCTTGATGGACTCCCCGATGAATGCTCCCTTTCTGAGCGAGTTGCCTGCGGAGCAATTGCAGGAGCCTGGCGAGGTGGCGGTGAAACTGCTCAATCTCATCAAGGGGTTATCGTTGACCCAATCGGGTCAGCTACTGGATCTCAACGGTCAGCCGCTGCCCTGGTAAATCCCGCCTGCGGGTTCTGCGGACGTCTATTAGCTTCACATTCTGCTCATGCGCCCCTTGCCAAGCGAGGGGCGCATGGCTAACGTCACTCTCCTGTTTCAGGAGGGATCTCATGCGCTATATCGATTTACGAAGTGACACCGTCACCCAGCCTACTGGCGCCATGCGTCAAGCCATGCTCCACGCCGAAGTCGGTGACGATGTCTATGGTGAAGATCCGGGCGTCAACGCGCTGGAGGCCTTTGGGGCCAGATTGCTGGGCAAACAGGCGGCGCTGTTTGTGCCGTCCGGCACCATGTCCAATCTGTTGGCGGTGATGAGCCACTGTCAGCGCGGTGAGGGGGCCATCCTCGGCAACGCCGCTCACATCTATCGCTATGAAGCGCAGGGGAGTGCCGTGCTGGGCTCCGTAGCCCTGCAACCCTTGCCGATGCAGCGCGATGGCACGCTGGCATTCGATGATATCAAGGCTGCGCTGGCCCCTGATGATGCCCACTTCGTCCAGACTCGCCTGATCTGCCTTGAGAACACCCACAACGGCAAGGTGCTGCCGCTCTCCTATCTGCAGGAGATGGGGGCATTTGTTGCTGAACGTGGCTTGAAGCTCCATCTCGATGGCGCACGGCTTTTTAACGCCGCCGTGGCCAGCGAGACCCCGGTCGAGGTGATCGCAGCTCCATTTGATAGCATCTCGATTTGTCTCTCCAAGGGGTTGGGCGCACCGGTGGGCTCGCTGCTGGTGGGCAGCCACGATTTCATCGCCCGTGCGCGCCGCCTACGCAAGATGCTGGGAGGTGGCATGCGTCAGGCGGGGATTCTGGCGCAAGCCGGTCTGTTTGCCCTCGAGCAGCATGTGACCCGCCTGGCCGATGATCACCGCCGTGCCAAACGGCTGGCCGAAGGGTTGGCTGCACTGCCTGGCATCGAGCTCGACCTCTCGCTGGTGCAGAGCAATATGGTGTTCCTGCGGCTGCGTGAGGGGGAATCGGCCCCTCTGCTCGCTTTTATGAAGGAGCGGGGGATCCTCTTCTCCGGTTACGGCGAGCTGCGGCTGGTGACTCATCTGCAGATCAACGATGACGATATTGAAGAGGTGATCGACGCCTTCACCGAGTATCTCGGAGTGCGTTGAGACGGCTGGTCAGGTAGAGGTTATACCAAGACCTGTTCATACCGAAATAACAGAGGGCGCCGCGGCGCCCTCTGTTATTTGCTGAAAGCTCAAGCCTGCCGCTGGCCGCTCATCAGCATGGCCTCATCGGTAGCGTCGTAGATCATCACCGCGATGTGGGTCACCTGACCGCCGAAATCGGCCAGTGGCACCAGCGTCAGGTTCTGGAACATATGGGGGGCCGAGCCGGTAATGGGACGATAGTTGGAGAAACGCAGCAGATAGGGCTTCTGCTCCCAGGTGCTGAAGGCGCGGTTGTTGAGCTTGAAGACCATGTTGGCCTTGCGTTCGAACCAGGCTCTGTCCACATCGGGGAAGAGCTCGAACAGTACGCCATCGCGCACGTCACTGGCCAGTCGGCCGCTGTGGCTCTCCATAAAGCCGTTCCACACCTGTACCTTGTACTCCTTGTCGAGCACTACCAGGCCTACGTCCAGGTTCTGGACTATGTTCATCAGCCAATGAAATTCACGGATTTCCATAGTCACTCCTAGAGCATGTGCATGATTTTGTTGTTCATGGTGGCGATGGAATCTTCGGTAAACAGCAGCAGCAGATCACACTGCACCGCGTAATCCTGGATCCGGTAGTTGATCTCGATGGCGAGCGTGCGGCGCCAGCGACTCTTGTTGGTGTTGATCAGCTCGTTGATGGGTCTGTGCTGGCCGAGCACCACCGGGTGCCCCTGACTAAAGGGGGTGTCGAGCTGGTTGGCGTAGCCGCGCAGGAAGGCGCCGATCAGCACGTTGGCGGTATCCATCAGCAGCTCCAGTTCGGCGGTGCGATCCAGCGTCCCCTGATGGTTCATCAGCTTGGCCAAATCTTTGAAGCTGGAGTCATGAAACAGGATCAGCGCTTCACCGGCGATCCCCGCTCCGATAAACCCCTGACAGACGGCGGAGAGGGTATCTGAATCCGCAGCGGCCGAGAGGGCCATATGCAACTCTGATACTTCCAGCACGTTGACGTTGGGGATAGGCAGTACCACGAAGGCGTTGAGCAGACGAGCCAGCAAGTCGGCGGCCTGACCCATGGAGACGTTGGCCAGCTCCTGATAGACATCGCGGATTTCGGGGGTGATCTTGACGCCTGCATCGGCTACAACGCCGTTTGGCTGCAGTTCGGGGACGCTTGCTTGACTGCTCGGGGCGGCACTCCAGAAATCATGCTTTTTGAGCAGGGCGAGCAGGGTTTCTGGGGCGGCGGGTTTCTTGATGAAATCGAGCGCTCCCAGCCCCATGACCCGTTGATAGGCCTCTGGTTGGATATCCCCGGAGACCACGATCACCTTACTGCGTAGACCCTCCCGTTGGAGGGTCTCCAGCACGCCGTAACCGTCCATTTCCGGCATGGTCAGATCGAGGAAGATGAGATCGCCATGACCCATCAGCACCTGTTCGATCCCTTCGAGACCATTGGCTGCGTAGTGCAAATCAACTTTCCAGTCGGCCGGGAGCGCCCGCGCCAGCTGTTTGCGGGCGAACCCGGAGTCATCACATATCAATACATTCATGGCGTTAGGCAGGCTCTGTTGGCAAGGGATGCTATAAGTGTGGCCCGCTAACGGTCAGATGCAATGGGTGAGGCTATCACCTTGTGAAAATTGGTTGTCCCACTGCCGATTGCGATAGCGTGCTGAGTATTTTTCAACAAATTCAACGAACATCTTAACACGCAACGGAGCGAACTGGTGCTGGCAACACAACATGTAGAAGGGGCGATTGCCGGTTTGCCAGTCGGTCAGTACCGGCACCAGCTGCTCGTCATGGAGGAAGCTGCTCAGATAGTGCAGCGGGGCGTTGACGATCCCCAGATGACGCCGGGCTGCGCGTACCGCGGCCTGGGTCTGGTTGACGGTCAGTTTGGCGCTGCGTTTGATGCAGACGCTCTGGCCATCCTTGTCGGTCAGCTGCCAGTGCTGGTGAGGCCAGCAGTAGATGAGATCGTGCTCTTCCAGCTGGTTGGGGTGGGAGGGGGTGCCCTTCTTGGTCAAATAGAGTGGTGAGGCAAACAGGCCGTACTCGATATGACCGAGACAGATCGCATTGGGCAGCGACTGGGGCAGCTCACCGTTAAAGAACACCAGATCCCGATCATTGTCGAACAGGTGCTGGTGATCATTAGTCTGGGTGATATCGAACTGTACCTCGGGATAGTGCAGCCCGAATTCGGCCAGCATATCGATGAGGATGGTGTTGGAGAGTGCGATGGGCGCAGCTATCCGGATAAGCCCGGTGATATCGGCCTCTTGACCCTGGATCTCGCTGGTGGCCTGCTCGATTTGCGCGAGTGGCGTGCAGAGACGTTCGTAGTATCTGAGGCCATCATCGGTAAGGCGGAGCTTGCGGGTAGAGCGATGTAGCAGGGAGCAACCCAGTTGCTCTTCCAGCTGGGAAATGCGTCGACTGATGGTGCCTGTTGGCATGCCCAGTGCGGCTGCAGCGTGGGAGAATCCTCCCTCTTGCACCACCTTGACGAACAGGTAGAACTCTTCGATGTGCTTCATAAACGCTGTTCTGGGTGTAACAAGGGGGCAACCATAAAAAGAGCGTTCCGCGTTGGCAAGGGTAATTCAGCGTTTAATTGATCTGGATTCGATTTCTGTTGATACCAGTTATCCACCCGCCCGTCATCTCAGTTTCCCCGAGCTGGTGATTATTTCGGCACGATGCCAAATGGTACTGCGACAGTGATGTTTGCCATATACCCTGATTTGTTCCGCTATAACCGCAGGCGAAGGCCGATATTGCAACCTGATGGAAGGGCGCCGGGTTGCTCTGCGTACTCAGCCGAGGTGGTTTGCCATCCACTGCCAATGTGATGCAGATCATATATTCGGGTTTTGCTCATTGCCTGTTGAAAAATGAATTTGGGGTATATCAATTCCGCCTTAGTGAACTATTTTTGTCCGTTTTGGCGTTTTTTTGGCTGTTTATCCATCCGCTTGGTTAATTAATGGAAGCTTTGTGACAGAGAGTGATGACTATTTCCACCATTGATTTAAATGTTAATAACAAATTTATCGCAGCAAATATGCAATTGCTCTTTCAAGGTCTCGAGTGGATAGCTCTTAGTGCTTGTTTTTACTGGGGAAAAAAGTTAAAAATCGACTATCTGATTTGCTTGGGTTAACAGGGTCCTTGGCTGAGTCCTTTGTAGTATTGCCGTACAGGCTGCCCTGTTGTTGATATCTGAAATAGTTTTGTCCGCTCTTGGCTATGTGAAAAGGGATAATGGCCGAGAGGTATTTGCACCTTGCATTCTGCAGCTAGCGGTTTGCCAGATCTGTTTTCCGGTTAACCAGTGACCATCCAGCATGAATGACCTTGACCAGATGAATACGCTTGACGAACGGTTACTGAAGACGATGGATGTTCTGCATACCCCGATCTGGGTTTATGACATCGAGCATCACCATATTTTCTGGGCAAACAGCGCCGCGCTCTCCGTGTGGGAGGCGACGTCTCTCGACGAACTCTGCTCCCGCGACTTCTCTGCCGATATGGCAACCGCCATTGATCTGCTGCTGCAGCGCTATCTGGGTGATTTTCAGCAGGGGCGCAGTTACAACGAGTGGTGGACCCTCTCCCCAAAGGGGGTCAAGAAGCAGATCTATCTACGCCTCTCTGGCATTCAGCTGGCTGGCCGGCTGATGATGATGACCGAAGCGGTGCTCGACTCCGATACCCTCTATCAGGAGTCCTCACTGGCAACCGGCGATACCCTTGCCTGCCTGTTCGATAGCCGGGGCGTTTTCGAGAGTGGCAACTATCACTTCGAAATGTGTTTCGGCCACCAGATCGCCAAGCTCTCCCAGGTTTTCTCCGGCAATGATGACAGCTTCTACCAGAAGCTCTCCCGTCTCGATGAAGTGGTGACCGAGGGGGAGTGCCGTACCCTCAAGGGGATGCGCTGGTTCCAGTATCAGTTCCGCTATATCCAGCAGGGGGCCCGCATTCTGCTCACCATGCGCGATATTACCGATCGCAAACTCGAAGAGCTGGAGCATCGCCACCTCGCCTGGCACGACTCCCTGACCGGCCTGCTCAATCGGTATGGCTTGATGAAATCTCTCGAGGCCTATTGCGGGCTGGGGGAGCGTTTCGCGCTGGTGTTCATGGATCTGGACAACTTCAAGCTGGTCAACGACAACTACGGCCACAAGGCGGGAGATCGCCTGCTGGAGCGGGTCGCCGGTCGCCTCAAACAGATTTGCCCGCGGGATGTGGAGCTGGCTCGCCTCGGTGGCGATGAATTCACAGCACTGGTGCCGCTGGGCAATCAGGGGGATCGGGCGCAAGAGGTGGCCGATCAGATGCTCTCCCAGATGACCAAGCCGCTGCAACTGAGCGGGCTGCCGGAGGTGACCATCGGCGGCAGTATCGGTATCGCCATCTATCCCGATGATGCGGATGACGGGGACAACCTCATCACCCGTGCCGACATGGCCATGTATCAGGCCAAGCAGATGGGGCGGCTGCGCTGGCAGCGTTTCACCCCCAGCATGCAGCAGACCCTGCAGCGCAAGCTCAATCTCAAACAGTTTCTGGCCAAGGCCATCGGCCGCCAGGAGCTGAGCCTCTGTTACCAGCCGCAGGTCGATGCCGCCAAACGGCGTCTGATCGGTTACGAGGCGCTGCTGCGCTGGTACAACCCGGTGCTCGGCCATGTGTCGCCGGTGGAATTTATCCCGCTGGCCGAAGAGATGGGGCTGATCCGCGAGATCGGCAGCTGGGTGCTCTCCACCGCGCTGGCACAGGTCGCCAGCTGGCAGAAGCGCTTCCATCAGCGGGTGCCGGTCTCCGTCAACCTCTCCGGTTTCCAGCTCTCGTCGGCGTTGCCCGGGCAAGTTCGCCAGCAGCTGGAGCTGCACGGGGTGGATGCCTCCCTGTTGACGCTGGAGCTGACCGAAACCGTGCTGATGCTCGATATGAAGGGGTGTCTCGGCATTCTCGATGATTTGAGCGAGCAGGGGATCAAGATTGCCATCGACGATTTCGGTACCGGCTACTCCTCGCTGGCCTATCTCAACCGGTTGCCGATCAACAACATCAAGCTGGATCGCTCCTTCGTGGTCGGCCTCAACTTGCCGGTGATCCGGGCGACTGCGGCCATGGCCACCAATCTGGGGTTGGGGATCATGGCGGAAGGGGTGGAGGAGCCTCACGAGCTGGCCGCCCTGCAGACCCAGGGATGCCATGTGTTCCAGGGATATCTGTTCAGCAAGCCGCTGACGGTGGCGCAAGTCGAGGCGAGCGGTTTTGTGGTGGAGTGCCAGGTCGGGCGTTATCCACTGCTAGATGCTGTGATGGCAGAGTAACAAGTGTGCGTTAGGCCACAACTTGGGGTTTTATTCCGCAATATTTAATCAAAATTAATCATTCTTTTGCGATCGGTCATGAGACAGATTGGCTGGAATTGCTAGCATGCGCCCTCGTTTCTAGGGAAAGGAGTATCGCAATAATGAGTCATGCTGCTGTCAATGACCGTCCGGCCAGCCCTCCCAAAGGTTGGTTGAACCGTTTCCTCAATGGCGTCGAGAAAGCCGGGAACAAATTACCCGACCCCGCCATGCTGTTCCTCTACGCCTTGCTGATCGTCTGGGTCGGCTCCTGGGTGTTGTCACAATTCCAGTTTGATCTGGTCAACCCCCGTACCGGGGAGGCGGTAGTGGTCAACAACCTGCTGACCGGTGCCGGTCTGGCCGAGTTCCTCTCTACCATGGTCACGACCTTTACCGGCTTTGCCCCGCTGGGGATCGTGCTGGTGGCCATGCTCGGGGTCGGGGTGGCCGAGCAGTCCGGTTTTATCAATACCGGTCTGAAAAAGTTGCTGAAAGTGACGCCTGCCCGTTTTCTCACTCCCATGCTGATCCTGGTAGCGATCGTCAGCCACACCGCCGCAGATGCGGGTTATGTGCTGGTGATCCCCATCGGTGGCATCATCTTCCACGCTGCCGGACGCCATCCGCTGGCGGGGATCGCCGCTGCCTTTGCCGGCGTTTCCGGCGGTTTTGCCGCCAACTTCCTGCCCTCCGGCGGGGATGCGCTGCTGCAGGGTTTTACCCAGTCCGCCGCTCAGTTGCTCGATCCTGACTACATGGTCAACACCCTGTGCAACATCATCTTTACCGGTGCCTCTTCGTTGCTGATCATCTGCGTCGGCTGGTTCATCACCGAAAAGGTGGTGGAGCCGCGCCTCAAGCACGTGGCGCTCAACGAGGATCTGGAGAGTGCCGACGAGATGGGGCGCTACAGCGCGCAAGAGAGCCGGGCCTTCAACTGGGCCGGGTTTGCCATGCTGGCGGCTATCGTGCTGCTGGCGCTGGCGCTCTCCCCGAGCGACTCACCGCTGCGTGCTGCCGATGGCTCCCTGACTACCTTCGCCGCGCCGGTGATGAAGTCCATTGTGCCGCTCATCTTCCTGCTCTTTATCCTGCCCGGGATTGTCTACGGCTTTGTCGCAGGCAGCTTCAAGAGTGGCAAGGATGTGATCGATGCCATGTCGGCCACCATGAACAAGATGGGCTCCTACATGGTGATGGCCTTCTTCTGCGCGCTCTTTATCAAGGCGTTTGGTGACTCCAATCTGGGCACCCTGCTGGCCCTCTCCGGTGCCGAAGTGCTCCATGCGCTGGCGCTGCCAGGTGAGGTGACTATCGTCGGGATGATCCTGCTCACCGCCAGCGTCAATCTGGTAGTCGGCTCGGCCTCCGCCAAGTGGGCGCTGATCAGCCCGATCCTGGTACCCATGTTGATGGCGGTGGGGATCTCCCCCGAGCTGACCCAGGCGGCCTATCGGGTCGGGGATTCCGCTTCCAACATCATTACCCCGCTGATGGTCTTCTTCCCGCTGGTGGTGGTCTATTGCCAGCAGTATGTGAAGAGCACCGGGATCGGTACTCTGGTCTCCATGATGTTGCCCTACTCGCTTGCCTTCCTGGTGAGCTGGACGATTTTCCTGCTGCTCTACTGGGCGCTCGGCTTCCCGCTCGGGTTGCAAGCCCCTTACGTCTATCCGGCCCCTTAAGCTGGGTGTGCGAGGGAGCCTGGGCTCCCTCGTTTTTTTCGCTATGGTGTTACCTCATTTTGGAGGTGCCATGAATCAGACCATCGATCTTATCCTTTCCCATCGCTCCATTCGTCAGTTTACTGCCGAGCCGATCGCCCCGCAGCAGCTGGATGCCATACTCGCCGCCGCCCAGTCCGCCTCAACCTCGAGCTTTTTGCAGGTGACCAGTATTGTGCGAGTCTGCGAGCCCGAGGCGCGTCAGCAGTTGGCCATGCTGGCGGGCAATCAACCCTATGTGGTGCAGGCGGCCGAGTTTCTGGTGTTCTGCGCCGATTACCACCGCCACATCCAGATCGTGCCCGAGGCCCAGACCGGCTATGCGGAGCAGTTGCTGATCGGAGCCATCGACGGTGCCCTGATGGCGCAAAACGCCTTGCTGGCGGCGCAGTCGCTGGGGCTGGGCGGGGTCTATATCGGCGGCATTCGCAACCATCCGGCCGAGGTGAGCGAACTGCTCGGCTTACCCCATCAGGTGATCCCGCTGTTTGGCCTCTGCCTTGGTCATCCTGCCCAGCAGCCGGAGCAGAAACCCCGTCTGCCCAGGGGATTGGTGGTGCATCAGGAGCGCTACCAGCACGAGCTGGATCGCGACCTGCTGGCCCGGTACGATCAGCAAATCGCGGACTACTATCAGGCCCGCAGCAGCAACAACAAACAGCAGACCTGGAGCGGTCAGATCCGCGCCATTCTGGGCAAGGAGTCCCGCCCTTTCATGCTGGGATTCCTGCAATCGCGGGGCTTTAACCTCAAGTAATAGCGCTGATGGGCGATACTATGGGGAGGTGACCGTCATGGTCATCATCCCCTGATCCTGCAATCTCTCCCTGAGACCGGGGGCACAGCTTGGTGACAAATCGTGGGCAAGGGGGGATCTGCAGGCTACCTTAAGTGGGTAAGCTGTTGTAGGATCACGCAATTGGATAGGAACAGGGGTTTGGACATCCTATGATTTTAACTTTGGTATTGCTGTCTATTGGCGCACTCCTGTTTTTGGTTATCGCCTATAACGTGGTGCAGCAATATAAGCAGAAGGCAGAAGCGGACAAGCGTCACGCCGTTGCCAGACACAAGACGGTGGCCGACGAGACCGAAGAGGTGTTGCTGAACGTCAATCTGGTGCCTTTCTCCAAGAACATGGTGTTGCTGTTGCAGCACCGGATCCTCGATGCCTATCGCGCTATCGCCCAGGTGATGCCGAACAATCAAATCAAGCAGCGCATCGTTGATGTGCAGACCCAGATCAAGAATGTGCAGGAGAACTACAGCGTGCAGGATGAGGGGCAGTTCAAGACCCCGGAGTCCGATCGTCAGGCGATCCAGATGCTGCAGCTGGTCAAGAAGATGCGGGCCGTGCTGCGGGTAGAGCACAACAAGGGCAAGATTGACCCTCAGGGGTTTGCCCAGGAAGAGCGCCGCCTTGAGCTGATGCAGCTCAAGATCAACATCTCCAATCTGGTCAAGCGGGCGATGGATGCCCGCATTCAGGGCCAATATGGTACTTGCCGCCAGCTCTATACCAAGGGTCTGTCGGCCATGGCGAGCGTGGGCGACAAGGATCCCTATCTGCTGGCCCGTGAAGAGGATATGCGTCAGGGGCTCAAGGAGCTTGAAGAGCTGCAGCAGCAAAACAGCGCGCAGGATCTGCAAAACATCAAGGACAAGGAAGCCGACGAGCTCGATGTCCTGTTTCAACCCAAGAAGAAATGGTAAGCATGTCCCACCCTCTCGATTCCACACTGGGGCCAATGGCCCCATTTGTTTCTCAGCTGTTGGCCGAACTGGCCGCCACTGGCGTCACAATTTCCCGGCCAACGGTCGATCACCTCTGTTATCGGGCGGCTACCCTGCAGGAGTACCGCGTGCTATGTGCTGTGCTGGCTGAGGCGGGCACCTTGCTGGTGGAGGGTATGATTGGCGGGCGCCCGATTGCGACTTATCAGTTGCATCAGCCGCTGTTGGCTGGTGAGGTACAGGTACCCTGTATCGAGCTGGCTGCACCGAAACCGGGTCGCGTCCATCAGGCTGGGCTGGAACATATCGAGCTGGTGGTCGCTTCACTGCAAGATCTGGTAGTGCGCTATCCCGAGCAGCCATTCAAAACCGGCAACATGCAGGATACCCGCAACCCCGATATTGGCCTGATGTTGCCCTCCGGCCAGATCAAGTTTCATCTGCGCTCGCTGGCTGAGGTGATCGCCGAAGAGGTGGCGACCGGTGCAGTGGTCGCGGTGCCTGCGGATTATTTCGATCAGGAGTGATCCTGCTCTAAATGCGGTGCGAGCCTGACAGGCTCTTGAATAACACAGCAAAAGGGGTCACCGGTGTGACCCCTTTTGTTATCTGGCGGTGCAGGGTTGCGAGATCGCCATCTGCTCGTGAGTGACCCTGTTTGCGCTGAACCAATTACCCGTGTCGGTGGGGTTGCTGGGCGGGCAGTGGCGACTGGCTTCGCTGCTTGAGACGGCCGAGCCAGAGGCTCAAGCCCGCCGTCAGGATGAGGACCAGTTCAATTCCCATGACCAGACCGACCAACTCGCCTTGCTCCCAGAACGGGTGCAGGTAAAGCCCACCCAGACTGGCTCCCAGATAGTAGGCCACCAGATAGAGGGAGGAGGCGAGGGCGCGGTTGTGTTCGACATGATGACCGACCCAGGCGCTGGCGCAGGCGTGTGCCAGGAAAAAGCCGAAGCTGGAGATCAGCAAGCCACTCAGGATCCCGGGCAGGCTAGCTTGCAGCAGCCACAGACTGCCGAGGGCCATCAGCGCGATCCCGACCAGCAGCATGCGTTGTGCCCCCCAGCGGTTGGCAAAGCGGCCGCTCAGTGAGGAGGCCACCGTCCCCGAGAGATAGGTGAGAAACAGCATGCCGAGCCACTGGGTGGGCAGGGAGAAGGGGGGCTTGGCCAGCAGGAAAGTGAGGTAGCTGAACTGGTTCAAAAACACCATAAAGTTGAGCCCGCCTATAAGGTAAGCCCCTACCAGCAAGGGATTGGTCAGGTGTTGCTGCAAGGCGCGAGCAAATTGGCCGCGAACGGGGGCGCTCGCCACAAAGCGGGTCTGATGGGGCAGCAGCCAGAAGACCAGCGGCAGCAGTGACAGGCTGATCACACCGATCCCCAGAAAGGTATGCTGCCAGTCGCCAAACAAGCCCGCCAGCAGGCCGCCGACCACCCGACCGGCAATGCCACCGAGGGAGTTGGCGGCAATATAGACCCCCACCGCCGAGAGCAGCGCCCGTTTGCTGAACTCTTCCCCCATATAGGCAATCGCGGTCGCGGGCAGTCCTGCCAGCAGCGCGCCCTGCAGGATGCGCAGCAACAGCAGGGTGCCAAACTGCTCAACCAGCGGGATTAACAGTGAGAGCAGGATCGCCAGGGTGAGGGTACCCAGCATGACCTGCCGACGGCCATGGCGATCCGCCAGTCTGGCGCAGATCAGCAGGGAGGCGGCGAGGCCAGCAGTGCATCCTGCCAGGGTCCAGCTGGCCGAGAGGGAGTTGACCGAGAAGACCTCGGCGATCAGGGGTAACAGGGGATGGGTCTGGTAGAGGTTCAGAAACACCAGAAAAGAGCCCAGGCTGAGGGCCAGGGTTGCACGTATCCACTCGCGACTTCCAACTTCAATCATTGCGTATTGTCCTGACTACTTTTGGTCAGGGTAGAGTCCTTGCGGTTATAAATATAATATATTTAAGTTATCCATCTCATAAGATGAATTGATACATGGATCTGAAACAGCTCACCTATCTGCTGGCGGTCAGGGATGCCGGCTCATTTACCAAGGCAGCCAACAGTCTGCATGTGGCACAACCGGCCATCAGCATGGCCATCGCCAAGCTGGAGCAGCAGCTCGAATTGCGGCTGTTTGATCGACAGGACCGGGCGGTACGGCTCACCCCGGAGGGAGAGGTGCTCTGTCGCCATGCCGAGCGTCTGTTGCTGCAGATGCATCAGGCCGAGGCCGAGATGGCCGAGCTCAAGGGGCTGGAGCGGGGGGAAGTGCGGATCGGGATCCCCTACATGATGGGCTCCTACTATTTTCCCCCTCGTCTGATGGCCTTCAAGCATCGCTATCCCGGCCTCAAGATCCGGGTCGAAGAGGCCGGCACCCGTGAGCTGCTCAGCCGGATGGTTGATGGCTCCCTCGATCTGGCCATTCTCATCACCAGTGATCTCCCCCCGCCATCGAGGGAGCGCATCTGCTGAGCGAAGAGATGTTGATGGTGGTGGGGGACGATCACCCCTTGCGTGGCGCATCGGCCGTCACCCTCTCGCAGTTCTTTGCTCAGGAGTTGGCGCTGTTTCGCCGTGGTTTTTACCACCGGGAGCATATGGAGGCGCTGGCCCAGAGCCTGGGTGTTGAACCCGATATCGCCTTCGAGAGCAATCTTATCCCTCTGCTCAAGGCGGTGGTGCGGCAAGGTTTTGCGGTGACCACCTTCTTGCGGATGGTGCTGGAAGAGGAGCCGGATCTGAGTGGCGTGCCCTTCGCCCCGCCTATCTATCTCGATCTCTGCGTGGCGTGGCGGCGTGGCGATCCACTCTCCATGGCCAACCGTGCCTTGCGTGATTTCCTACTCAAGGAGCGCCCGGCCTGATGGCGGCGGGCCATTGCTGAAAGTTTGTTACTATTAACGGTGAGTTCGCTTGAGGGCTACACCATGAAATTGCAGCAATTGCGCTATATCGTCGAGGTGGCGAACCACAGGCTGAATCTGTCGGCCACCGCCGAGAGCCTCTTTACCTCCCAGCCCGGGATCAGCAAACAGGTGCGGATGCTGGAGGATGAGCTGGGGATCCAGATCTTCGAGCGCAGCGGCAAACACTTGACCCAAATCACTCCCATCGGTCGGGATGTGATCAAAGTGGCCGCGGAGGTGCTGGACAAGGTCGCCACGATCAAGGTAATGGCCAGGCAGCATGTGCATCCGGAGCAGGGAACCCTCACCATTGCCGCTACTCATCTGCAAGCCCGTTATATTCTGCCCGCCATCCTCAAGGGTTTTATGGCCCGCTTTCCCAAAGTTGCCGTAACTGTGATGCAGGGGAGTGCGGCGCAGTGCCGCGTAGCCGTGCATGATGGCGCCGCCGATCTGCTGCTGGCGGATGAACCGGAGGAGGGGAGCGATCTGCTCATGCTCTCCTCTTTTCAGTGGCAACGGGGCTTGGTGCTGCCCAAGGATCATCCGTTGGCCAAAGCAAACTCGCTGACCCCGGCCGAACTGGTGGGGTTTGCGCTGGTGACCGATGGAAGGGCGCTCTCTGCTGCACATGGCACTGATTGCGCTCATGCCGAGAGCCGGATCGCCTGCTGTGCGAGCGACAGCGATGTGCTCAAGACCTATGTCAGACAAGGGATGGGCATCGGGGTGATGGCAACTTTTGCCTGGGAGCCCCAGCGCGATGGCGATCTGGTGCTCAAAACGGCGCCCTGGCTACCAGGCGGTGTGGCCGCTATCGGGTTGCGCAGAGGGGCGTTTTTATGCGGCTATCTGTATGACCTGATTGAACGTCTCGCGCCGCAATTGACCCGCGAGCGGGTCGAACAATACTGTGCTGCCCGCACTGGCGAAGAGCTTGAAGCTCTGCTGGCCAATCTGACCGTGCCACTTAGATAGCTTGGGTTGATGTGTGGTCGTCCCAAGAAAAACGCCTCCGTTCGGGAGGCGTTTGACTATCTGGCATTCGTCAATGCAGGCTCATTTTTTGAGCATGTGATCCAGCTTGTTGGCCTTGGTCGACAGATAGAACTCGTTGTGGGGATTGCGCCCTTCCTGTAACGGTACCCGTTCGGCCACCGGAATACCGAAGGATTCCATCGCTTTCATCTTGCGCGGGTTGTTGGTCATCAGTTTGAGAGACTTGACCTCAAGCTGCTTGAGCATATCGGCGCAGATGGTGTAGTCGCGCATATCGGCGGCGAAACCAAGGGCTACGTTGGCCTCCACGGTATCGGCCCCCTGATCCTGCAGGTGATAGGCGCGGATCTTGTTGAGCAAGCCGATGCCACGGCCCTCTTGACGCACATACAGCAACACGCCACGACCGGCTTTGGCGATATTCTCCATGGCCGCCTGCAACTGGAAACCGCAGTCACAACGCAGGCTGAACAGGGCGTCGCCGGTCAGGCACTCTGAGTGGATCCGGCCCAGCACGGGCTCTTCACCGGTAATGTCGCCCATCACCAGTGCGGCGTGATCTTTGCCTGTGCCGGTTTCCTGAAAACCTACCAGCGTGAAGGTGCCCCAGGGGGTTGGCAATTTTGATTTGGCCACGAGGGTAACGCTGCTCATAGGTTGCTCCTTACTACTAACGGCTCAAAAAAGGGGGCCAGTTTAGCGCGCCTTGTCAGGAACGACCATAAGAACAAGTCCCTGCATTGCTTAATGAAATCTCCAAATGAGATACAAGCACAGCTGTCCGTCGGGGTTTTGGCCCTTTGTGCGGATTGATGACTGCCAGGCTCACCACATTCGGGTATAATCGGCGCCCATTAACCCACCCCTTCGGGATGGGAGCAACACAGTGCAGGAGAGAAGTTATGCCTCAGATGGCCCCCGTAATGACAATTGATGGCCCCAGTGGTGCAGGTAAAGGCACCTTGTGTCAGCTGCTTGCTGAGAAGCTGGGTTGGCACTTGCTGGACTCGGGCGCCATCTATCGGGTGTTGTCCCTGGCCGCCCTGCATCACGATGTAGAGCTGGACAGTGAAGCCTCACTGGTGCCGCTGGCCGCCAATCTGGATGTGCAATTTCAGGTTGAGGGCGATCTGGTCAAGGTGATCCTGGAAGGGGAAGATGTCTCCCGCACCATTCGCACCGAAGAAGTGGGTAATGCTGCCAGTAAAATCGCCGCCTTCCCCCGGGTGCGCGAAGCCTTGCTGCGCCGTCAGCGGGCATTTCGTCAGGCCCCGGGTCTGATTGCCGATGGTCGTGACATGGGTACAGTTGTTTTCCCCGAGGCCGAGGTAAAGATTTTCCTCGACGCCAGTGCCGAAGAACGGGCCCAGCGTCGCTATAAGCAGTTGCAAGATAAGGGCTTTGATGTTAACTTTGAGCGTCTTTTAACCGAGATTCGGGAACGTGACGATCGCGACAGAAATCGCGCCGTTGCCCCCCTGAAACCGGCAGAAGATGCTCTGGTGGTAGACTCTACCGCCATGACCATAGATGAAGTGCTGGCAACAGTACTCGCCTATGCAGAGCAACAACTTGGTGATGCCAGCGCAAGCTGACATCCGGTCGTCTGCACCAAGGATGGCGCAGATTATTTAAAACAGCCCCGCTTGTGCCGGATTGCAAGTGGATGTTTCATTTGTGACATAAACAATGATCGAATCTTTTGCTCAACTCTTTGAAGAGTCCCTGAACGCCGTTGAAACCCGTCAAGGTTCCATCGTCAAGGGTACTGTCGTTGCTATCGAGAACGGTTTCGTACTGGTTGACGCCGGTCTGAAATCCGAGTCCGCTATCCCGGCTGAAGAATTCAAGAACGCCATGGGCGAGCTGGAAATCAACGTCGGCGACACCGTTGACGTGGCTCTGGACTCTATCGAAGATGGTTTCGGCGAAACCAAGCTGTCCCGCGAAAAAGCCAAGCGCCACGAAGCCTGGCTGCAGCTTGAGAAGGCTTACGAAGAGCAAGCTACCGTTATCGGTATCATCAACGGCAAGGTCAAGGGTGGTTTCACCGTTGAACTGAACGGCATCCGTGCCTTCCTGCCGGGTTCTCTGGTTGACGTGCGTCCGATCCGTGACACCGCTCACCTGGAAAACAAAGAACTCGAGTTCAAAGTCATCAAGCTGGACCAGAAGCGCAACAACGTTGTTGTTTCCCGTCGTGCCGTGATCGAGACCGAGAACACCTCCGAGCGCGAAAGCCTGCTGGCTAACCTGCAAGAAGGTCAAGAAGTTAAGGGTATCGTCAAGAACCTGACCGACTACGGTGCATTCGTAGATCTGGGCGGTGTTGACGGCCTGCTGCACATCACCGACATGGCGTGGAAGCGCGTTAAGCATCCTTCCGAAATCGTCAACGTTGGCGACGAGATCGCTGTCAAGGTTCTGAAGTTCGACCGCGAGCGTACCCGTGTATCCCTGGGTCTGAAGCAGCTGGGCGAAGATCCCTGGGTTGCTATCGCCAAGCGTTACCCGGAGACCACCCGTCTGTCTGGCCGCGTGACCAACCTGACCGACTACGGCTGCTTCGTTGAAATCGAAGAAGGCGTTGAAGGCCTGGTACACGTATCCGAGATGGATTGGACCAACAAGAACATCCACCCGTCCAAAGTTGTTAACGTTGGCGACGTGGTTGACGTGATGGTTCTGGACATCGACGAAGAGCGTCGTCGTATCTCCCTGGGTCTGAAGCAGTGCAAATCCAACCCGTGGCAGCTGTTTGCCGAAACTCACGCCAAAGGCGACCGTGTTTCCGGCAAGATCAAGTCCATCACTGACTTCGGTATCTTCATCGGTCTGGATGGCGGCATCGACGGCCTGGTTCACCTGTCTGACATCTCCTGGAACAACCAGGGCGAAGAAGCAGTTCGTGAATTCAAGAAAGGCGACGAGATCGAAGCCGTTGTTCTGCAAGTGGATCCGGAGCGTGAGCGCATCTCCCTGGGTGTCAAGCAGATCGAAGAAGACCCGTTCAACAAGTACCTGGCTGACAACAAGAAAGGTGCTATCGTGAAGGGTAAGGTTACCGAGGTTGATGCCAAAGGTGCCGTTATCGAACTGGCTGATGGCGTAGAAGGCTACCTGCGTGCCTCCGACGCTGCTCGTGACCGTGTAGAAGACGCCACTCTGGTGCTGTCTGTTGGTGACGAAGTTGAAGCTAAATTCATGGGCGTTGATCGTAAGAACCGCACCGTAAGCCTGTCTGTCCGTGCTAAGGACGAGGCTGATGAGCGTGTTGCTATCGATAACCTGAACCAGCAAGAAGAAGTTGTGTTCAGCAATGCTATGATGGAAGCGTTCAAAGCCGCCAAGGGTGAGTAATCCTTGATGCAAGAAAAGGGCGGCATTGCGCCGCCCTTTTTTATCCTGGCAAAATGAATATTGCATGTGATCGGGGAAGGAGATTTAACGTTATGACCAAATCAGATCTCATCGAACAACTGGCAGCCAGCCGCATGCATATGCCGGCCAAGGATGTCGAAGCCGCCATCAAGGAGATCCTTGAGCAGATGGCGTCGACCTTGCAAAACGGCGACCGGATTGAAATCCGCGGATTTGGCAGTTTTTCACTGCACTATCGTGCGCCCCGTGTGGGCCGCAACCCCAAGACTGGGGACAAGGTTGAACTGACCGGGAAATATGTCCCGCACTTCAAACCTGGCAAAGAGTTGCGCGAGCGCGTCAACATCATTGAATAATGCAGAAATGGGCATACCTCGGGTATGCCTTTTTTCTTTTTGGCACCGATTCCTGTGCCAATCGTCTTGTTTCTTAAACTCTTTTCCCATTCACTCTAGAGTCTGCCTGCGATTTTAAGGATAATCAGCCTCTCATTAGATACTGACAGGGAGCTCTTATGAAGCGTATTTTGGCCCTCATTCCGCTGGTGCTGGTGTTTGTTCTGACCCTGGCGCTGGGCTCACAAAATGGCCAGCTGGTTCAGTTCAATTACTTGATCGCTCAGGGTGAGTTTTCGCTTGCCATGCTGTTGGGCTTCTTCTTCGCTGGCGGTTTTTTGCTGGGCTGGCTGGTATTCGGCCTGCTGTTCCTGCGCCTGAAAATGCAAAACCGCACCCTCAACCGCACCATGCGTCGTCAATCCCGCGAGTTGGAGCTGGCCCGGTCACCGGGTAAGGAATAATGTTCCTCAATGCTTGAACTGCTTTTCCTGCTGTTGCCCATCGCCGCCGGTTATGGTTGGTACATGGGTCGCAGGAGTGTTCGCCAGGACACCCAAAAACAGAGTAACCAGTTTTCCCGCCAGTATGTGGCGGGCCTCAACTATTTGCTGTCCGATGAATCCGACAAGGCGGTGGATCTCTTTATCCAGCTGCTTGAGGTGGACAGTGAAACCATCGAAACACACCTCTCCCTCGGCAACCTGTTTCGCCAGCGTGGGGAGGTCGATCGTGCCATCAAGATCCACCAGAACCTGGTAACCCGCCAACTGACCCGGGAACAGCGCCAGCTGGCGTTGCAGGAGCTGGCGCGCGACTTTCTTGCTGCTGGTCTGCTCGATCGGGCGGAAGCGCTCTGGAACGAGCTGTGTGACGACAGCGACTATGAAGAGACGGCGCTGGCACAGTTGTTGATTATCCATCAGCAACTGCGGGATTGGGACAAGGCCATCGATGTGGCGGTTCGTCTGCAAAAATTCCAGGGCAAGAAGCTGGCCGACCCCATCTCCCATTTCTATTGCGAACAGGCCGAAATCGCGCTGCGTGAGGGCAATAAAGGGGAGGGGCTGGCCAAGCTCAAACGGGCGCTCAGTATCAATCCGGCATGTGCCCGGGCCAGTTTGCGCCTCGCTGAGCTCGCCATGGCAGATGGAGAGTATGAGCAGGCCAGCAAGGAGCTGCTGCGGGTGTTCGAGCAGGATATCGACTTTGCCTCCGAGGCAATGCCCAAATTGCTCGAGTGCTATCAGCAGTTGGGCCGCACGCCTGCGTTGATCCCGCTGCTTGAGAAGGCAGTGGAAGATCACGCCGGTGTCAGCGTGACCTTGGCCCTTGCCAAGCTGGTTGAAGAGCGTGATGGCCTGAGCCAGGCCCGTTCGCTGGTGTTGCGTCAGCTGCGTCGTCATCCGTCGATGAAAGGTTTTTACCAGCTGGTCGGCTTTCAGTTGGCCAGTGCGGAAGAGGGGCCTGCCAAGGAGAGCCTCGAACTGCTGCAACAGCTGGTCGGCGAGCAGATCAAAATCAAGTCAACCCACAAGTGTCGGCAGTGTGGCTTTGCCACTCACTCGCTGTTCTGGCAGTGCCCGTCTTGTCGCCAGTGGGGTTCCATCAAGCCGATCCGTGGTCTGGACGGTGAATAACAAGCAATAGGATGTGAGATGCAAGATCCCAAAGTACTGGTAGCGCTGGATTATCAGCATGAGGCAGATGCCTTAGCGTTCGTTGAACGTATCTCTCCGGCCCAGTGCCGTCTCAAGGTAGGCAAGGAGATGTTTACCCTGTTTGGCCCGCAGTTTGTACGCCAGCTGGTGGCCAAGGGATTCGATGTCTTTCTGGATCTGAAGTTTCACGATATTCCCAATACCGTTGCCAAAGCCGTGGCAGCCAGTGCCGAGCTCGGTGTCTGGATGGTCAACGTGCATGCCAGTGGTGGTGAGCGGATGATGCGTGCCGCCAAAGAGGCGCTGCTGCCTTATGGCGACAAGGCCCCCCTGCTTATCGGCGTGACCGTGCTGACCAGCATGGAGCAGTCCGACATGATCCCTCTTGGTCTGGATGTAAGCCCCGCCGAGCAGGTGATCCGGCTGGCTACCTTGACCAAAACATCCGGTCTGGATGGGGTGGTCTGCTCTGCCAACGAGGCCCATGAGTTGAAAGCCTTGCTGGGCGAAGATTTCAAGCTGGTGACCCCGGGTATTCGCCCGACCGGTTCAGCGGCCGGGGATCAGCGCCGGGTGATGACACCGAAAGCGGCGGTCGAGGCGGGGTCCGATTATCTGGTTATCGGTCGCCCCATTACGCAGGCTGCCGATCCGGCCGTCATGCTGGCCAGCATCAATGCCGAGCTGGCTGGTGCGTAACAGGCTCACTCAGTGATACGCGGTGCAGGCCGAGCAACAGGCCTGCACCGGCCCCGATAAGATGAGAGCCGATGTGTACCCTGGCATTGATCAGGGTGGATATCGGGCTCTCTCCTGCGTTGTAGAAGTCCATCGCCAGCTTGAGCCCCATCCCTGCCAACAGTAGCCAGCCCGATGTGCGGCGTCCGTGGCGAATATCCTGCATTGCCCCCCAGACAAACAGGCCATGCAGCGAGCCAGATAGCCCCATGTACCACTGGGTCTGCGGGCACCACCACCAGATCCCCAAGCCCACTGCCAACCAGAGCAGCAACATCAGCAGCGGCAGGCGAGCCCCACCCAGATAGTCGCGAAATAGGCTATAGAGGATGGCGAGGCCGCCCAGATTGAGCAGCAGGTGCCACAGATTGGTATGAGCCAGATTGCCTGTTATGATCCGCCACCCTTCGCCCCCGGCGATCAAGGGCCGATCGAAGGAGAGCTGAAGATTGGGAACGGTAAAGAAGAGTAGCAAGCTGGTGAGAGAGAGCGTGATAACCCAGAGCAATCCAGATTTGTCTGACAACATGAAACAGTCCAACGACAAGAACAGTCGATACTGTACACGTTGCACCCGAGCCCTCAAAGCCTGCTTGTGCGATTATATTGTGCCGGTTGACAATCACACGCCCCTCTACATCTTGCAGCACCCCAACGAGGTGGCACATCCCAAGGGGACTGCGGCGCTGCTGGCGGCCTCTTTGCAACAGTGCGAGATCCATGTGGGGGAGGACTTTTCCCGCGATGAGTGGCTCAATGGGTTGCTTGCAGATCCTTCCCGTCGCTGCTATCTACTCTGGCCGGATGAGGATGCCATTTCGCTGACCGATCTTCGCCAACAGTGGGAGAGTGAATCCTCTGGCTCCGCATCCGTCGCCTTTATCTTGCTTGACGGCACCTGGCGCAAAGCCTATCGCATGTTGCAGAGCAACCCGGCACTGGCCCGCTTGCCCCGCATCGGCATTGGTGCCATTGCCGGTCAATATGCTATTCGAAAGAAACCCTTTCCCGATGCCCTCTCTACCATAGAGGCGGGCTATCACCTCTTGTCCCGGTGGGAGGGGAGGCCGGAGCGCTATGCGCCCTTGCTGACCCTGTTCAATCGGTTGAATACCCAGTGGCAGGACTTTGCCGAAGGCCGCCGCGCGTGACAATTCAAGGAGTTATCAAGATGAAAAAAGCAGTCGTGGTTTTCAGCGGCGGTCAGGACAGCACTACTTGTCTGGTGCAGGCATTGGCGCAGTACGATGAAGTGCACGCCATCACCTTCGACTATGGCCAGCGCCATCGGGAAGAGATCGACACTGCGCGCCGCCTGGGCAGTGCACTGGGGATCGCCGCCCACAAGGTGATGGATGTGACGCTGCTCAATGAGCTGGCGGTCTCTGCCCTGACCCGTGATGACATTCCGGTCAGCTGCGAGCTGCAGGATAACGGGCTGCCCAACACCTTCGTGCCGGGCCGCAATATCCTGTTCCTGACGCTGGCCTCCATCTATGCCTATCAGGTGGGCGCCGAAGCGGTGATCACCGGTGTCTGCGAGACTGACTTCTCCGGCTATCCCGATTGCCGTGACGAGTTCGTCAAGGCCCTCAATCAGGCGGTGTCGCTGGGGCTGGATCGCGGCATCCGTTTTGAAACTCCCTTGATGTGGCTCGACAAGGCCGAAACCTGGGCACTGGCGGATCACTATGGTCACCTCGACACGGTGCGCCAGCAGACCCTGACCTGCTACAACGGCATTGCCGGTGACGGTTGCGGCACGTGTCCTGCGTGTGAACTGCGCCGTCGCGGCCTGAACAACTATCTGGCCGACAAGGCGGGCATCATGGCCAGACTGTTTGAGAAAACCGGGCTGGGTGAGAAAAGCGCAGAGTGAGCCTGCGTCTTGCCGTGGCTTGGGGTATAATCCGCGACTTTTGCAACAAGCCGTGATCGAGATGTACTACCCAATCAACGAGATTTTCCAGACCATCCAGGGGGAGGGCATCTTTACCGGCCTGCCCGCCATCTTTGTTCGCCTGCAGGGTTGCCCGGTGGGCTGCCCCTGGTGCGATACCCGTCATACCTGGGTTGTTGATCCGGCTCGTGAAGTGGGTAAGGCGGCGGTACTGGATCGTTCCAACGAATCCGATTGCTGGAGCCAACTCAGCACAGCGCAGATTATCAAGAGCTTTGGCGATCTGGGTTATCAGGCGCGCCATGTGGTGATCACCGGTGGCGAGCCCTGCCTCTACGATCTGCACGAACTCTCGTCAGCATTACTGGCGGCGGGTTATCAGGTGCAAATTGAAACCAGTGGCACCAGCGAGATCAAGACTCATGAGCAGACCTGGGTAACAGTCTCCCCCAAGATCGGTATGAAAGGGGGGCTGCCTGTGCTGGTCTCGGCGCTGGAGCGGGCCAACGAGATCAAGCATCCGGTGGCCACCGAGCACCATATTGAAGAGCTGGATGTGCTGCTGGCGACCGCAACTCTGCGCCCGGACGTGGTCATTGCCTTGCAGCCGATCAGCCAGAAACCACGGGCCACCCAATTGGCGATGGATACCTGTATCGCGCGTAACTGGCGACTCTCAATCCAGACTCATAAATATCTGGATATTGATTAATATGGATTGGCTATCCGACGAACAGGTACTGCTGACTCTGACTAACAAGATGCCTTACGGTAAATATCAGGGGCGGCGTATCATCGATATTCCCGAGCCCTATCTGGTGTGGATGGCGCGCAGCGGTTTTCCGGCGGGTAAATTGGGCCAGACGCTGGCGTTGGCTTACGAAATCAAACTCAATGGACTCGAGTCCATGATTATTCCCATTATTAACAGGATGTCGGTATGAGAATATATACGAGGCAGGGCGACAAGGGCATGACCCGGCTGGCCGATGGTATCCCATTGCCCAAGGATCATTTGCGGGTCGAGACCTACGGTTATATCGATGAGCTCAACTCCCATATTGGCTTGCTGATTTGTGACGTGCCATCGCAAGAGGTCGGCTTATTGGCTGATTTACAGCTGTTGCAACAGGAGTTGTTTGATCTGGGGGGCGAGTTGGCATTCTCCAGCGACGCCCAGAATGAATCAATTTGGCAAGTTAATGCTGCCTGGACCACTCGCCTTGAACAGCAGATAGATCGTTATAGCGAGCCATTGCCACCGCTGCGCCAATTTATATTGCCGGGTGGTTCCCGTGCCGCGGCGCAAGCGCATGTGGTGCGTACTCTGGTGCGTCATTGCGAGCGCTTGCTGCTGACCTTGAGCCGGGAAGAGCGGGTCAATCCCGAGGTGCTGCCCTATCTGAACCGGATGAGTGACTGGTTCTTTACCGTTGCCCGCTATCTCATCTGCGTGGCAGGGGATCGTGAAGTGCTGTGGGTCAAGGCAGCAGATCGTCCGCAATCGGCTATCTGATATTTCACGTTTAAGCGGCAATAAAAAACCTCGCCTTGGCGAGGTTTTTTATTAGCAACGCAAGCGCTGTCAGATAGCAAAATCTTCCAGTGATTTGCCTGCTGCCACTGCGCTGGCAATGACTGAAGGCATACGGCCCTGGCCGGTCCAGGTTTTCTCTACGCCATTATCCTGATAGCGATATTTGGCAGGACGTGGCGCCCGCTTGGCTTTTTCTGATTTGCCGGGGTTGGTAGCGACAGCGCTTACCAATTCTGCCGGGTCAATACCGGCGGCTTTCAGCATTTCGCTATATTCGTTAATTTTCCGCAGATGCTCTTCACGGGCCTGACGCTCGGCAGCTTCATCCTGCTGACGTTCAGCAACGATAGTAGAGAGTTTTTCCAGTGCCTCTTCCAGTTGTTCCAGAGAAAGCTCGCGGCAGGTCGCACGCAGACTGCGGATATTAAGCAGTACCTTTAAAAATTCATTCATATGAGTTACCACGTCGAGTCAGAGAAAAATATTATGTTCCAGCTGATTCTTGCTTGGTGATTTAAATAAGTCAAGCCGGGTTAAATATAATATCCGTGGGGAACATCAATATGGATATTTAATATGGCCAGCAATAGGCTTGGTGATTGGATGCCAATGAAGCCGTAGTAGGTGAAAATAGCGTCAAAACAGGCGTTGTTGCATCATTTGACTACCATTATTCGACCTTGATATGTTTATCGTGACTATTTAATCAAAAAACTTGCTATAAGCTGCCATCTCGATAAAATGTGCGGCGAATACCTTTAAGTAGAGGCGCGCTGCCTATGAGTATTTGTGCGGAGGGTGATGCCTGTGATGCACAAGGAAAGGAGTCAGCGCCGAAGTGGCCAGGCCATCATACCGGGCTGCTGGTTCTGCATCTAATAGGTGCAGGACTGCCATAGTCATCCACTATGGAGCGCTACCTGAAGGGGCTGAGGAGTATGACCTCCCCATAGGTTTTGTTTCTTTAGATCCTCTCGGTAGATCTCCACCTGTAATCTTTAGGTGCAAAGAGATCATGGACATTAGTCATTTCGCCGACTCCGGTTGGTCCGTTCTTCCCCCTGTTGGCTGTCGCGCTGGCGATCCTGACCCGCCGCGTGCTGCTGTCCCTTGGTGTGGGCATCGTCACCGGCAGTTTGCTGCTCAATCAGTTTTCGCCCCTCGAATCCCTGCATTACATGTTGAATACCGTGCTCAAGATCTTCTGGGTCGATGGCGCGCTCAATCGTGACAACGTCAACATGATCCTGTTTATGCTGCTGCTGGGTGGCCTCATCAGCCTGATGAGCGTCTCCGGGGCGACCCGTGCCTTTGCCGAGTGGGCCGAGCGTCGTGCCAAGACCCGCAAGGGCGCCAAAGCCCTGACTGGCATGATGGTGTTTGCCTTCTTTATCGATGACTTCTTCCACAGCCTGTCGGTGGGGGCCATCTGCCGTCCGGTGACCGACCGCTTCCAGATCTCCCGTGCCAAACTGGCCTATCTGCTGGACTCCACCGCGGCGCCGGTCTGCGTGCTGATGCCCATCTCCTCTTGGGGGGCCTATATCATCGCTCTGGTTGGCGGCATCATGGCGGCCCACGGTCTGACTGAACAGAGCCCCATCGCGGCATTTGTCGAGATGATCCCGATGAACCTCTACGCCGTCTTCACCCTGATCATGGTGCTGGTGGTGATTGCATTCCAACTCGATATCGGCCCGATGCGTCAACACGAAGCGTGGGCGCTGGAAGGCAAGCTGTGGGATGAGTCCAAGGGCCGCCCCATCGGTCTGGATATGGAAAGCCCGGAGGAGAGCAACGGCGGCATGATCGACATGGTACTGCCGATCCTGACCCTGACCGCCGCCACCATCTATTTCATGATCGATTCCGGTGCTGCGGTGCTGAGCGAGAAAGGGCTGCCTTTCAGCGTGCTCGGCTCGTTCGAAAATACCAACGTCGGCTCTTCGCTGGTCTACGGTGCCCTGTGCAGTCTGGTGGTCTCCATCGGTCTGGCGATGCGCCTGAAGCTGGGTGCCAAGAACTGGATCAAGGCCGCTCCGCAAGGTGTCATGGCCATGCTGCCAGCCATCAACATCCTGCTGTTTGCCTGGACCATAGGTGCAGTGGTACGCGACGTGGAGACCGGCAAGTACCTGGCTTCGCTGGCTAACGGTAACCTGCCGATCGAAGTGCTACCTGCCGTGGTCTTTATCCTCTCCTGTGCCATGGCGTTTGCTACCGGTACCAGCTGGGGTACCTTCGGCATCATGCTGCCGCTGGCCGGTGACATGGCCGCCGCCAGCGACATCAGCCTGATGCTGCCGATGCTGGCGGCGGTACTGGCTGGCTCGGTGTTCGGGGATCACAGCTCACCCATCTCCAGCACCAGCATCCTCTCTGCCACCGGTGCCGGCTGCCATCACATCGATCACGTGATGACCCAGCTGCCTTATGCACTGGCCATCGCCTTCGGCGCGGCCATCGGTTACCTGGCGATGGGCTTGATGCACTCCAGCCTGGCCGGTTTCAGTATCAGCGCCCTCTGGTTCGTGCTTTTTACCGGCTATCACCTGAAAAAGGCCAAAGCGCGGCCAGTGCTGGCCACCGCGTAACATTTATAGAGCAAGGGGCCCGCGGGCCCCTTGGTTTTGTCAGGGGCTTTGGTTAGCATGCGCCCCATAAATTCAGTTTCGGAACAGTATCATGGCTTCACTGCACTACAAATTTGCCACCATGAATTCAGGCAAATCCACCCAGCTCATTCAGGCGCACTTCAACTATCTGGAGCGGGGCATGCATCCTCTGGCGATGACGCCAGCCATCGATGACCGTTTCGGGGTTGGGGTGATCAGTGCCCGGGTTGGTCTTGAACTGAAGGTGGACGTGTTCAGCGACAGCTGTGATCTGTTTGAAATGGTGAAAGAGCGCCATGCAAAGAAACATATCGATGTCTTTATCGTGGACGAGGCCCAGTTCCTGACCCGTGAGCAGGTCTACCAGCTGGCCCGCATCGTCGATGAGCAGGATATTCCGGTGATGGCCTATGGCCTCAAGACCGATTTTCGCGGCGAGCTGTTCCCCGGTTCCTACCATCTGCTCTGTCTGGCCGACAAGTTTGAAGAGCTGAAGAGTATCTGCTGGTGTGGCAACAAGGCTCACATGAACTCCCGGGTCAATGAAGCGGGGCAGGTTATGCGTGATGGCGAACAGGTGGAGATCGGTGGCAACGATCGCTATGTGTCACTCTGTCGCAAACACTATCTCGAAGGTCGGGCTTACAAATAATTCGGCTGCGATATTTGAATCGTCGAGCAGGGCGCCAATCTGGCGCCCTTTTTATTTTCCCCAACTTCTATCGCTGTGGTTCAGTCGATCTCGATATCCACCGGCGCAATGATGGGGTCGGCCACCGGCAGGCGTTGAAACAGCTGGCGAAAATGGTGCTGTACCCGGCCGATATCCACCAGTGACATGCCGGAGGCAAAACCGAACCAGACGTAGAGCCCGGTGAGATCGCGAAACATCGGCGGTAGGTAACGGGGGGCGGCAATCAGCCCCTCTAGGTAGTGCTGATAGAGCACGGGGATGTCATCCAGGGTCACCTTGCCGACAAACAGCATCGGCAGGATCTCGGGCACCCCTTCCAGCACGGCGCTGCGGATAAAGTTGACCGTCTCCACATAGCCACGCACGTAGGAGAGATCCTTGGTAAAGCAGGCGCCGCCGCCCACCATACCGCCACGAAAGACCCGCTGGGTGATCTTGTAGGCGTCGTGCTCGCTGGTGCCCTGCTGTACGAAGTGCTGAAACACCTCGATAAAATCGGCGCCGCGCTCGGCCATGTCGATGGCCATTACCCGATCGGAGATGCGCTTGGCCCGATCCGGAAAGGAGCTGAAGGTGAGCGTCTCAATCAAGACCGCCAGCCCCTCCTGGCACGCAGTGATCCGCGGCGAACCTGCGCTCAGCCAGGTGGCATAGGGCTGCTGGCGACCGTTGAGGGTGGTGCCGACATGAACCCACCCCTCGTGCACCTCCAGTACCTGCAAGTCCAGCTCGGAGAAACGGGCGTGGGAGTTGAGCTTGATGTAGTCGCCACCGGCCGCGGCGTCGGAGACGATGCCATCGCTCAGCTTCACCTGCACCGTGCCGTCACTGAAGTAGCTCGACAGCTTGCCCTGTAGTTTGGCTACCGCCGCTTCGCCTTCGAACTCCTTGGGGTAGGGGCGTACCAGATGGCGGGCGCCGGGCAGGGAGAAGATATCGCACAGCCGAGAGCCCAGCTCCTTGAGGGTCTTGCGATCCCCGCGCAGGTGATCGCTGGCGGAGCCATAAAGCAACTGGCTATAACGCTGAAAATCGGGTTGGCCGCGCTGGCGCAGCATCTCGATCACCACCATGTACTGATCGACCGTCTCTTGCAGGATCCGGCCAAGATCGTCCTGCGGCCCCAGCTTTCTGCGGATCCGGTCCCGCAGCTCCTTGAGCTCCAGATACTTGTTGCGCGGATCGAAGCCGAGGGGGAGGGCATCATAGAAGTGCCTGTCGATAGCGGGCAGCTCCCTGCCACCGCTTGCCAGAAAGCGATCCTGCAGATGGCGTGGCCATTTGATGGCATCCAGAATGCGGATGGGTTTTTGCAGGGTGAGCAGCTCATCCGAGAGTGATTTCAGATGAAGGCGATACTTTTCTTGGATAGTCATCGGGCCCCCTGTGGGGCAAGCGTCATCGTGGATTTGGCTGAGTATATGCATAGCGCTTGCCAAAAAGAAGCGAGCCGCAGGGTTATCGGGTTGGCGTGCTTTTTGTTGATAGCAAATTGGTTTAGACTGCGCCCCTTGATCCCAATCTTGTCGTGGAAATGATGAATATCCCCAGCTCCGAAATGATAATGCGTTGGTTGCAACAGGCTCGTATCGAGCACTATGTCTGCGACCAGTGTCACGGTATCCACATTGTCTCTTTGCAGTCGGTCGATGGTATTCAGGAGAGCCGGATCTTCGTGGAAGAGGAAGGCCTGCTGTTCTCCTCCGAGCTGGAAGTGCGCCCCTCCGCAATGCTGCCGCTGGTTGCCGAACTGGGCCGACTCAATATGCAGTACCCCTCCCTCAAGGTGTTCCTCGATATCATCGATGACAATCTGCCGCGGCTGGTGGTCGGCCACACCGTCTTTACCAAGGCCGGACTCAGCGTCGAGCAGTTCCTGTTGTTCGTGCAAAGCACCATCGCCGCAACCCACGAACTGGTTGCCGAATGCGAACGTTCCGGCTTCCTCAACCTGCCGGAAATCCAGGTCGCACCGGAATCTGTGCATTAAGTGTTCGAACGGTTCGCCAGGTGAAAAAAGCCGTTGACGCGGGCGGGGCTTTCCCCTAAATTACGCCCCGTTCCAGCGCAACAGCGTAGCGAACACCGTGTTGGCTGAACACGTTAAACCACAGACCAAAATTTGGTGAGGTGTCCGAGTGGCTGAAGGAGCACGCCTGGAAAGTGTGTATACGGCAACGTATCGAGGGTTCGAATCCCTCCCTCACCGCCACATTGCAAAGCCCTGATGGAAACGTCAGGGCTTTTTGCTATCCGCGTTTTTGCGAGCGCTGTGGGCAAGCCGATGGCGATGGGCGGCGGGCTCGGGTATAGTCCTGCGCCAATGGCGTTATCCTGTTTTGCTGACCCGTCGTGGCCCTGGTGGTGGCGAGGGGCAGGCCCGTGTAAGGAGTGTTATGAAGTTCAGTCCCCTGCTCGATGAGATGATGAAAGCCCTGCAGGTATTGCCGGGGGTGGGGCCCAAGTCTGCCCAGCGGATGGCCTTTACCCTGCTCGAGCGTGAGCGCAGCGGCGGTTTGCGGTTGGCCCAGTTGCTCTCTCGCGCCCTGACCGAGATTGGCCACTGCAGCCACTGTCGCACCTTTACCGAGAACGATCGCTGCGATATCTGCGTCAATCCCAAGCGGGAAGAGAATGGCCTGCTCTGCGTGGTGGAGAGCCCGGCGGACGTGGCCGCCATCGAACAGACCGGTCAGTTTTCCGGTCGCTACTTTGTGCTGATGGGCCATTTGTCGCCGCTGGACGGCATCGGCCCGGAGGAGCTGGGGCTCGATATTCTGGAGCGCCGCTTGAAAGATGAGGCGATCAGCGAACTGATCCTCGCCACCAACCCCACCATTGAAGGGGATGCCACCGCCTGGTATATCGCCGATATGGCCCGCACCGCCGGGGTAGAGGTGAGCCGCATTGCCCACGGGGTGCCGGTAGGGGGCGAGCTGGAGCTGGTGGATGGCACCACGCTCTCCCACTCCCTGATGGGGCGCCAACGCTTGAAATAGCAAGGTGCCAGCCAGTTTCCCCGCATTAATAGCGGTCGAGCTGGGTAAGAAATAGCCGTTTGAGCGGATTTAAAGGGGCGAGTGAGCGGGATTGCACACTCGCCCCTTGATATTTGATTGGCCGTCCCCATCTAGGTTGGGCATATGTTCAACCCGATGTTTCTGAGGATTGGTCCATGACCCAAAGTGTTCATGCCGAAACCCACGGCTTTCAGACTGAAGTCAAACAACTGCTGAGCCTGATGGCTCACAGCCTCTACTCCAACAAAGAAGTATTCCTGCGCGAGCTGATCTCCAACGCATCCGATGCGGCGGACAAGCTGCGCTTCAAGGCGCTTTCCGATGCCTCTTTGTTCGAAAACGACGGCCAGTTGCGTGTGCGTCTGGTGGTGGACAAAGAGAAGCGTACCCTGACCATCTCCGATAACGGGATCGGTATGACCCGCGATCAGGTGATTGAGCACCTGGGTACCATCGCCAAGTCCGGCACCGCAGAATTCTTCAAAAACCTCTCCGGCGATCAGGGACGTGACTCCCAGCTGATCGGTCAGTTCGGGGTCGGCTTCTACTCCGCCTTTATCGTGGCCGACAAGGTGACCGTGGTCTCCCGCGCCGCCGGTACTGCTCCGGAGCAGGGCGTACAGTGGGAATCTGAAGGGGAAGGCTCCTTCACCGTCGCTGACGTGACCAAAGAGGGTCGCGGTACCGACGTCATCCTGCACCTGCGTGCCGAAGAGGACGAGTTCCTCGACGACTGGCGCCTGCGCTCCGTGGTGGGCAAGTATTCCGATCACATCAGCGTGCCGGTGGAGATGTTCAAAGAGGGCACCCCGGATCGCGAAGAGGATGGTGAGACCATCGTCGGCACCCCGGGCGAGTGGGAGCAGGTCAACCGCGCCACGGCACTGTGGACCCGCAACCCGAAAGATATCAAGGACGAGGAGTATCAGGAGTTCTACAAGCACGTCGCCCACGACTTTGAAGATCCGCTGCTGTGGGGTCACAACCGGGTGGAAGGGGCGCAGGAGTACACCAGCCTGCTCTACGTACCGGCCCGCGCACCGTTCGACCTCTACAACCGCGAGCAGAAGCACGGTCTGAAGCTCTACGTACAGCGCGTCTTCATCATGGATGACGCCGAGCAGTTTATGCCGACCTACCTGCGCTTCGTCAAAGGGGTGCTGGACTCCAACGATCTGCCGCTCAACGTCAGCCGTGAAATCCTGCAGGACAACAAGGTGACCTCCTCCCTGCGCAAGGCTTGCTCCAAGCGCGTGCTGACCATGCTCTCCAAGCTGGCGAAAGACGATGCCGAGAAGTACGCCAAATTCTGGAAAGAGTTCGGCAATGTGCTGAAAGAGGGCCCGGCCGAGGATTACGCCAATCGCGAAGAGATCGCCAAGCTCCTGCGCTTTGCCAGCACCGCCGGTGAGGGCGAAGCCCAGACCGTGTCGCTGGAGGATTACGTTGGCCGCATGAAGGAAGGCCAGCAGAAGATCTACTACATCACTGCTGACTCCTATGCCGCTGCCAAGAACAGCCCGCACCTCGAGATCTTCCGCAAGAAGGGTGTCGAAGTGCTGCTGATGTGGGAGCGCGTGGACGAGTGGCTGATGAGCCATCTGACCGAGTTCGACGGCAAGCAGCTTATCTCCGTCACCCGTGGCGAATTGGATCTCGGCGATCTGGAAGACGAAGCCTCCAAGCAGGCGCAGATCGATGCCGAAAAAGCCAACGCCGGTCTGGTTGAGCGGGTCAAGAAGAGCCTGGGCGATGCAGTGAAAGAGGTGCGTGTCACCCACCGTCTGACCGACTCCCCCTCTTGCATCGTCACCGACGCCTACGGTATGAGCACCCAGATGATCAAGCTCATGCGTGCGGCCGGCCAGCCGGTACCGGAGCAGAAGTACATTCTGGAGCTCAACCCTGACCATGCGCTGGTGAAGAAACTCGACACCATTGAAGACGAGGCACTGTTCGGTGAGTGGGTCACCCTGCTGCATGAACAGGCCCAGCTGGCCGAGCAGGGCGGGCTGAACGATCCGGCGAGCTTCGTCTCCCGCATCAACCGCCTGTTGCTGCAAGCCTAAGCTGCAACGCCGGTAACAGAAAGCCCACTGCATGCAGTGGGCTTTTTTGATCTCGCCGTGTGAGCGCGGCGACAACAGCGGCAAGGGCGGCGGCCAGTGCCTCTCTATTTGCGGTATTCGTTGTTGTAGTTCTGGATGAGACGGCGAGTCACCTCATGCTGGGGATCGGCAAATACCTTGAGGGTTTTGCCGCGCTCCACCACCCGACCTTCGTGCATTACCAGCACTTCGTCGCTGATATGGCTGACGATACCCAGATCGTTGGCTACCAGCACATAACTCAGCCCCATGGTCTCCTGCATCTCCAGCAGCAGATTGATGATCTGGGAGCGTACCGAGATATCCAGGGTGGAGAGCGCCTCATCGGCCACCACTATCTTGGGGTTGAGGATCAGCGCGCGCGCCAGCGCCACCCGCTGCTGCTGACCGGAGGAGAGCATCTGCGGATAGAACAGGGCGTGATCCGGCAGCATCCCCACCATACGCAGGGTCTGCACCACCTTCTCGCGGCGCTCCTCCTCGGTCATCTCGGTGTTGAGGCGCAGTGGGGTTTCCAGGATCTGGCCGACCCGGATCTTGCGGTTCAGCGAGGTGTTGGGATCCTGAAAAATCATCCGCAGCAGTTTGCAGCGGGTCTGGTAATCGCCATGCACCATCAGCTGGCCGTCGATGGCGATGTCGCCGCTGGTGGGTTCGATCATGCCAGCCAGAATGCGGGCGAGGGTACTCTTGCCGGAGCCTGCCTCGCCGACGATGGCGAGGGTCTGGCCCACTTCGAGGTCGAACGAGAGGGGCTTGATTGCTTCCACCGCCTGACGACGGAACAGACCGGTGCGGTTCTGGTAGGTTTTGCTAAGGCCTCTGACCTGCAACAGGGATGGCTCGATCACAAGCGGGGCTCCTTCATGGGGGCATTAACGGTCATCATTTTTTCGGCTCCTCCATGTTCAGCGGGAAGTGACAGCTGAACTGATGTCCTTTCACCTTGTTCATCAGCGGGGTTTGCACGCACTGCTTCTGGGCGTAGGGGCAGCGCGGCCCCAGACGGCAACCGATGGGCAGGTGTTGCAGCGGCGGGATGACGCCGGGCAGGGTCTCGAGGCGCGACTTGTGGCGCACCAGCTTGTCAAAGTCGGGGATCGATTTGAGCAGGGCATCGGTATAGGGGTGATGCGGGGTCTCGAGGATCTGCTCCCGGGTGCCCACTTCCACCATCTGGCCGCAGTACATCACGTTGATGGTGTCGGTCAGGTTGGCGATGGCGGCGATATCGTTACTGATGATCAGGATGGTGGTATTGCCCAGCTTGTTCATCTTGTCCAGCAGTCGCAGGATCTGGGAGTGGGTGGTGGACTCCATGGCGCTGGTGGGCTCGTCGGCTACCAGCAGACGCGGCTGGTTGGCAATGGCCATGGCGATCATCACCTTCTGGCACATGCCATCCGACAGCTCGTGGGGATAGGCGCGCATCACCTTGCGGTGATCCTTGACGCCGACCCGGTGCAGCAGGGCGATGGCCTTCTTCTTGCGCCACTGGAAGCGCTGCCAGAATTGTCCCTCGAACGAATCGGTCGGGATCGCCTCTTCCAGCTGGGTGCCGATCTCCTCGGAGGGGTCGAGACAGCTGATGGGGTCCTGGAAGATCATGGCGATCTCGCGACCCATGATGCGACGGCGCTCCTTGGGAGCCATGGTCAGCAGATCCATGTCGTTGAAGCGCATCCGGTCGGCACGAACCGTCCAGTTGTCCTTCTCGATGCCGACGATCACCTTGGCGATCAGACTTTTTCCGGAGCCGGATTCACCCACCAGACCGCGGATCTCCCCCTCGGTCAGGGTCAGGCTCACCTTGTCCACCGCCTTGACCTTGCCTTGCGGGGTGTCGATCTCGATGGTGAGATTGCGTATGTCGAGCAGCGGCATCAGTCGTTCCCCTCTTTGAGTGCTTCGCGAATGCCTTCACCAACTAAATTGGTCACCAGCACGCTGAACAGGATGGCGATGCCTGGCAGGGTGACGGTCCAGGGGGCGAGATAGATAAGGTCGCTCGAATCGGCCAGCATGGTGCCCCACTCCGGTTGGGGAGATTGGGCGCCGAGGCCAAGAAACCCGACCGCCGAGATATCGAGAATGGCTGCAGACAAGGTGCGGGTGGTCTGGGCCACCAGGGTTTCGACAATGTTGGGCAAAATAGCCAGCCGCATGATCCGGAAGGGAGGCGAGCCATCGAGGCGGCTGGCGGTGATGTACTCCTTCTGCATCTCGGCATGTACTGCGTTGTAGGTGGCCCGGATAAAGGGCGGGATCAAGGCGAGAGTAATGGCTATCAGGGTATTGCCAAAACCCGGCCCCATGATGGCGACCATGATGATGGCCATCAGCAGGGAGGGGATGGAGAGCAGGGTATCGAGCAGGTGGTGCAGCACGCTCGATTTAAGCCCCTTGCTCATGCCGCCGAGGATACCGATGGCGGAGCCCACCACCATGGCGATCACCACCACGACCAGCGCATAGCCGAAGGTGAGACGCGCCCCTACCACCAGCCGGGAGAGCATGTCGCGCCCCAGATCGTCGGTGCCGAGAAAATAGTCGATGTTGCCGGTCGCCGCCCACGAGGGGGCCAGCAGCAGCTTGTCGGTGTGCTGTTCATCGATGCCGTAGGGGACGACCAGCGGCCCCACCAGCGTGATGAGCAGCAACAGCAAAAAGCACCAGAGCCCTGCCATCGCCAGCGGATTGCGGCTGTAGGAGGCCCACGTCTGCTCAAGGGGCGAGAGGATCTTGAGCTCGGGATAGATGTTCGATTTATCTTGCATAGGATACCTGGCTCCTGGTCACGCCATGAGCGCGTTCAATCTTGTTTGGCATACAACTCTTTGCGCCGTGCCGGATAGATAAGGGTGGTCAGCAACTCGGTGCTGACGCTGGTCAGGATCACGAAACTGGCCACTACCAGGGTTGCGCCGCGAATGGCGGCGTAATCCTGCAGGGCGATGCTGCTGATGAGCCAGCGGCCGATCCCGTGCCACTCGAACACCACCTCGGTGATCATGGCGGAGGTGAGTACGCTGCCTAGCTGCAGACCCAGCAGCGGCAGTACCGGCGGCAGGGCGTTCTTCAGACCATGGCGCCAGACGATCTGCGCCTTGGAAAGGCCCCGGCTCGCTGCCGCCTTGATGTAGTTCTGCTTCATCACGTCGATGAGGGAACTGCGCACATGGCGGATCACCTCGGTAGTGGGCACCACCGCCAACACCAGTGACGGAAGGATCAGGTGGCGCAGGGCATCGTGCAGCGCCGCTTGCCGCCAGGGCTCGTTGCTGAGCAGCACATCGATCACCGCGATGCCGGTAATGGGGGGGACGTCGTAGAGCAGGCTGATCTGCCCGGAGGCTGGCAACCAGCCGAGATCCAGCGAAAAGAGCATTACCACCAGCAGCGCCAGCCAGAATACCGGCACCGCATAGCCGATAAGACCGGCTGTCATGATGGAGAGATCCAGCGTCTTTCCCTGGGACAGGGCCGCCAGGGTGCCGAGGGGAATGCCCACCAGCAGCGAGATGGCGAACGCCGCCAGACAAAGGATCAGGGTCGCCGGGAAGTAGTGGCGGATCTCGTCCAGCACCGGCAGCCCGGAGACGCTGGAGAGCCCTAGGTCACCTGCGAAAATGCGGCGCAGGAAATCGGGGTAGCCGCTCCAGAAGCTGAGCTGATGGCCGATCAGCCGATAGTCCAGCAGATAGGCGACAAAGGTCAGCGCCAGCAGGGTGATGAGCAGCAGGTTGATGCGGCGCAAGGTGTATAGAAGCATGCTTACTCCCTGTGAGCCTGGTTGAAGGAGGTGCCGCCAAAGGGCATCAGCGTCAGCCCCTCGATGTCGCTGCGGCTGACTTGGGTACGCAAGGCGTGTGCCAGCGGGATCAGCGGCAGCTGTTCGTTGAGCAGTGTCTGGGCATAGTAGTAGTTACGCAGCCGGAACGAGAGCTGGGGCGTGGTGACCGCATCATCCAGCAGCTGATCGAAGGCCGGGCTACACCAGCGGCTGTAGTTGTTGCCGCGCTCCACTGCCGAGCAGCTCAGCAGCTGGCGGAAGAAGTTGTCCGGGTCGGCGTTGTCGGCAATCCAGCCGGAGAGCAGGCTGTCGTACAGCCCCTTGGTGAGGCGGCCTTCGATCACCGGCCACTCCCGTTGCACGATCTTGAGCTTGATCCCGACCTTGGCCAGATCGCTGCGGATCAGCTGAGCGGTCTTGACCGCATCCGGGTTGTAGGGGCGGGCGTCCGGTTGTACCAGCACCTGCATCTCGAACCCTTTCTCCAGCCCCGCCTCCTTGAGCAGCTGGCGCGCCCGTTTCAGGTCGGGTTTGCGCTCGGGCAGGCTGGGGTTGTACCCCCATGAGAGGGTCGGCAGCAGGCTGTTGGCGGGCAGACCGGTATCGAAATAGACCGCCTGCAGCAGGTTGTCGATATTGATGGCGCTGGCAATGGCCTGACGCACCTTGACGTTGTTGAACGGCGGCTTGCGGGTATTGAGGGCCAAAAAGGCGACGTTCATCCCCGACTGGACCGAGAGACTGAGCGCCGGATTTTGCTTGATCACCGAGAGCTGGCTGGCGGAAGGGGTGCTCATCACGTCGCACTCGCCGGTCAGCAGCTTGGCCAGCCGTTTGGCGGATTTGGGGGTAATGTCGTAGACCAGCTGTTCAATCTTGGCATCGCCGCCCCAGTAGCCAGGGTGGCGCAGATAGCGGATGAACTCGTTGTGGCGATACTCCTTGAAGCTGAACGGCCCGGTGCCGATGGGGCGGCTATCCAGCAGGGCTGGCGTGCCCGCCTGCAACATTTGCTCGGCGTATTCGGCGGAGAGGATCACCGCATAGTCGCTGGCCAGGGTGGCGAGGAAGGAGGCGTTTGGCTGGTTCAGCTCGAACACTACCGTCTGCGGCCCCTTCTTGCTCACCCGCTTGATCAGTAGATCTTGCCCCAGGCTGTAGAAGTAGGGGTAATCGCCGCCGGAGACATTGTGATAGGGGTGCTGCTCGTCCAGCTGGCGAGCATAGGTAAAGACCACGTCATCGGCATTGAAAGTGCGGGTGGGCTTGAACCAGGGGGTATGGTGAAACGTCACCCCCTTGCGCAGGGTCAGGGTATAGGTGAGGCCATCCTCGCTGACATGCCAGTTGGTGGCGAGCGCCGGCTCCAACGCCAGGGTGTTGGGGTTCACCTCCAGCAGGCGGTCGTAGAGCGGACGGGCACTGGCATCCAGTGTCACCCCGGAGTTGGAAACATGGGGATTGAAGGAGAGGGGGGATCCCTCAGCACAATAGATGAGTCCGGTTTTGGAGGCCTCGGGTTGCTTCTGGCAGCCGGTGACCAGCACCAGCATACCCAGCAGCAAGGGTGTGAGCATTCTCATTGTTGAACCATGTTCTTATAGGGGTTTTGTACGCACGTTTTGATACAAATGTGCCAGCGCGAAGGCTGGCGTGTTGCTGGAGTCGGCATCAACCGCACTCCTTCACTCTTGTTCTGCATCGTTATCGCCATCCAGCAGCTGATATTTGCGTAGCATGCCACGGAACTGGTGATAGCTTAAGGCCAGCAGTTGAGCGGCTTTGCGCTGATTATACTGGGATTGCTGCATCGCTTGCTTGAGTAAATTAATCTCGTACTCCGCCACCGCCTGCTTGAGATCGAGTGGCAGGGCGAGGGGGGATGCAGATTGTACCTCGCTTCGGGCCTCTTGCGCAGGTTGCGTGACCTGTGGTCGCCAGGGCGAATCAAACGGGTTAAGCACCAGGGTCGAGAGCGGCAGCTGGGGATTGCCCTGACGATAGATGCTGCGCTCCACCACGTTCTTCAGCTCCCGCACGTTGCCCGGCCAGTGGTAATCCAGCAGCAGCTGGGTCACCTTGCGCGAGAAACCGGCAAACAGCGGATAGCCCAGCTCCCGGGTCATGCTGTGGGCGAAGTGCTCCGCCAGCATCAGGATATCTTCCCGCCGCTCCCGCAAGGGGGGGAGGGTGATCACATCAAACGCGAGCCGGTCGAGCAGATCGTGGCGAAACTGCCCCTTGTCGGCCAGCGCAGGGAGATCCTCGTTGGTGGCGCAGACCAGTCGTACATCCACCTTGAGGGGCTTGGCCCCACCCACCCGCTCGAACTCGCCATACTCGATGACCCGCAGCAGCTTCTCCTGCACCCGGGCGCTGGTGGTGGCCAGCTCGTCGAGGAAGAGGGTGCCGCCATCGGCCCGCTCGAAGCGGCCCTGATGGCGCTTGGCTGCACCGGTAAACGACCCCGCTTCGTGACCGAACAGCTCGGTCTCCAGCAGGCTCTCACTCAGGGTGGCGCAGTTGATGGTGACAAAGCTTTGATCCCAGCGCGCCGAGAGATAATGTAGGCGGTGGGCGATCAGCTCCTTGCCCGTCCCCCGCTCACCGATGATCAGCACGGGTTTGCGCAGCGGGGCGAGCCGTGAGGCCTGCTCAATGATCTCGAGAAATGCGTTGGATTCCCCCAGCAGGCTTTCCGTGGCCGTGGTCATAGTGATCCCTGTCAGTTGTAAAAGCTGGTCAATCTTACCAAAAGTTGGTGATTTTAATCATCACTTGCGCGAGGCATCTTGCAATCCGGCTATTCTGCCCCATATAAATCAACAAGTTAAATTTTGTTCCAGATTGGCACACAAGTTGCTATTGTCAATGGAGAAACAACGCCATGCCAATAACAGGAGTGCAATCATGAGTATTTTTTCCCGTCTGGCCGACATCATCAATTCCAACCTGACGGCCCTGCTCGACAAGGCAGAAGATCCCCAGAAGATGGTGCGCCTGATCATCCAGGAGATGGAGGACGAGCTGGTCAAGGAACGTTCCAATCTGGCCCGCTTCCTCGCCAGCCAGAAAGAGATTGGCCGTCAGGTCGCCCGTCATCAGGAGCGGGTCGACGAGTGGCAAGCCAAGGCCGAGCTGGCCCTGACCAAGGGACGTGAAGATCTGGCCCGCGCCGCCCTTATCGAGAAGAAGAAACAGACCGAGTTGTCAGAGACCCTCTACCGCGAGCAGCAGGCGGTCGACAGCGGCATCGAGAAGCTGGGTGAAGAGATCCGTCAGCTCGAAGCCAAGCTGGAAGATGCCCGCGCCCGTCAAAAGGCGATGGCCATTCGCACCGAAGCGGCCAGCAGCCGTCTCAACGTGCAGAGCCAGGTTGCCCGTGGTGACAGTCAGGCGGTGGTGAGCAAGTTCGAGCGGATGGAGCGTCGCATCGACGAGATGGAGGCCCGCGCCGATCTGGGTCAGTCTGACAAGGCGCTGGCGCAGCAGTTTGCCGAGCTGGAAGTGGACGATCAGATAAGCCGCGAGCTGGAAGCGATGCGCCAGAAGCTGAGCCAGGGCGACAGCAAAAGCGAAGGCAAACAGGGGGAGTAACAGATGGAAGATCTGCTGGGCGTATTGATGGTTCCCATGGTGGTCTTCATGGTGGTGGTAGCCCCCATCTGGCTGGTGCTGCACTATCGTGCCAAGGGGCGGATTGGCGCCGGTCTTGCCGATAGCGAGCGGGAACAGCTGCAAGGGCTGCTGGCTCGCACCGAGAAGATGCAGGAGCGAGTGGGCGCGCTGGAATCAATTCTGGATGCGGAAGTACCCGGTTGGAGGAACAAGGTATGAGCAGTGTCAGTCGTGAAGGGCGTAACCTCTATCGTGATCCCCAGCGTGGCAAGATAGCCGGGATCTGTGCCGGTTTGGCTGAGTATTTCGGGGTGGAGACCTGGATCGTGCGGCTGCTTGCCATCAGTGGCCTTATCTTTGCCGGTTTCATTACCTTCACCGCCTATATCGCCGCCTGGTTCTTGCTCGACAAAAAGCCGGTCACCCTCTATTCGCAAGAGGATGCCGACTTTGCCGAGGTGCGGATGAAGGCGCGCAGCTGGCAGGCGGGGATCACCCCTCATCAGGCGCTGGGCCGCATCGCGCAGGAACTTGACGCGCTGGAGCCCAGAGTTCAGCGGATCGAGAAGCTGGTGACCTCTAGGGAGTTCACCCTGCAGCGGGAGTTTCGCAAGCTGTAGTTCTTGCTGAAGCCCCCATGTCGATGGCGGCGCCTCCCGTGATGCGCCACCATCGACACCAGCTATCCAGATGCAACCACCAAGGGAGAACGGGTCAAGCCTTGATACTCAATAAACTGGAACAGAAGTTGACTCGCCTGCAACACAAGGCGAACGACGTGGTGAACCGGGTGCGGGATCGCCATATCCGGCTGGCGGTGACCGGCCTCTCTCGCAGCGGCAAAACCGCCTTTATCACGGCGCTGGTCAACCAGCTGGAACACGCGGCCATCGATGGCCGTTTGCCGTTGTGGGATGCCCTGCGTCAAGGGCGCATCCTCGGCGCCCGCCGGGTGCCGCAGCTCAATGCCCACATCCCCACCTTTGCCTACGAGCGTGGCCTCGACTCCCTGTTTGGCGTTCCACCAGCCTGGCCCGAGCCCACCCGCGGGGTGGCCGAAGTGCGCCTCGAAATCCGCTATCGCACCCGTCACCCTCTGCGCAAGCATCTGGGGGAGATCTCCACCCTCTACGTGGATCTGGTGGACTACCCCGGGGAGTGGCTGCTCGATTTGCCGCTCCTTGAGATGAGCTACGAGCAGTGGAGCGAACAGGTGCGCGAGCAGCTTCGTCGCCCAGAGCTGCAGGCACTTGCCGCCAGCTGGCTGACCCCCGGGTGGCAGGTCGATCAGCGCTTCGAAGAGCGGCCGGTGGCTGAGCTAGCCGAGCGTTACACCGCCTACTTGCATGCTTGCAAACAGGAGCTGGGGCTGCACCTGATCCAGCCCGGCCGCTTCGTCTTGCCGGGCGAGTATGCCGGTGCCCCCATGCTGCAATTTGTCCCCTGGGTGTGGGAGATGCCTGTCGGCGAGCCCGCCGATGGCACTCTTTACGCCACTCTCAAGCAGCGCTTCGAGCAGTACAAGCAGCATCTGGTGCAGGGTTTTTATGAGCAGCACTTTGCCGGCTTTGATCGCCAGATCGTGCTGGTGGATTGCCTGCAGCCGCTTAACGCCGGGGCGGCCAGCTTTGGCGACATGCAGCAGGCCATCGCCCGCATCATGGAGAGCTTTGCCTACGGCAAGAGCAACTGGTGGCGGCGACTCTTCTCGCCCCGTATCGACAAGCTGCTGTTTGTGGCGAGCAAGGCCGATCACGTCACCCCCGAACAGCATGCGCCCATGGTCTCCCTGCTCCAGCATCTGGTACGCAGCGGTCGCGGTCAGGCCCGTTTTGAGGGGATCACCACCGAGTGTCTGGCGCTCGCCGCCATCAAGGCGACCGAGGTGGGCAAGGGGATGGCCAATGGCCGCGAGTTCCCCGCCATCCGCGGCACCAGCCTGAGCGGTGAGCCGCTGCTGCTGTTCCCCGGGGAGGTGCCGCCCCATATTCCGCCAGCGCAGTGGTGGAACAGTCAAGGCTTTGATTTTCAGGCGTTTCGTCCCATGCCCATGAGCGCCCATCAGGCGCTGCCCCATATCCGGCTCGATGCAGCGCTGGAATTTCTGCTCGGGGATCACCTCGAATAACGGTGTGCGGTCTTGGCACCTGAGCCGAAGGCTGCGCACAGGAGAACAATGCGATGAACGATCAGATAAAAGAGCGGCCACCGTTGCAGGGCAAGGTGATCCTTGAGCCTGCCTTGACGGTGGCCAGTGACGAGCGACCGCCCGCACCGGCTCAGCGGCTGGAGGAGGCAAGTTTCGAGCGCCTCGACGAGCTGGACGAGTTCACCGAGGTGGAGAGCGCCCTCGTCAGCAAACCGCGCCGCCGCCATCGGCTGCTGGCGTGGGGGCTGGGGGCAGTCGGTCTGCTCTCGTTGGGCCAGTATGGCGCCTTTCTTTACGATCAATTCCTCACCACCCCGCTCTGGGGCAGCGCCTGGCTGGCGGCCTCGGCGCTGGTGGCGGCGGGCACCGCCAGCGTGGTGGGGCGCGAGTGGCTGCGGCTGCACACTCTCAAGCGGCGTCAGGATGTGCGCTCGCGAGCAGAAGATCTGCTGGCCCATCAGGGTGTCGGGCAGGGGCAGGCCTTTTGCGAAGGGTTGGCGGTCAAAAGTGGCGACAAGGGGCGCGAGGGGTATCAAACCTGGCTGGCCCAGCTCGACGAGAGCCACAGCGATCGGGAGGTGCTGACCCTTTACAGTCAGCTGGTATTGAGCGAACGCGACAAACTGGCGCAGGCGCGGGTGGCAAAATGGTCGGGGGAGGCCGCTGTGCTGGTGGCGCTAAGCCCGCTTGCCACCATCGACATGATGCTGATGCTGTGGCGCAACCTGCGGATGATCGAGGATATCGCCGATGTCTACGCCATCGAGCTTGGCTACTGGAGCCGCATACGCCTCATCCGTCAGGTGTTTCGCAACATGCTCTACGCCGGTGCCACCGAGCTGGTGACCGAGGTGGGGATGGACTTGCTGGGCGCCGAGTTTGCCGCCAAGCTCTCTGCCCGCGCCGCACAAGGGGTGGGGGCCGGGCTGCTCACCGCTCGCCTTGGCCTGCGCACCATCGAAGCGTGCCGCCCGCTGCCTTGGTGTGCGGACGAGAAACCGAAACTCGGCGAGCTGCGCAAGCGGCTGATCGGCCAGCTGGCGGGGTATCTCAACAAATCCTGATAGCCCTATCTGCACCTTGCTGATATGACCCTTGCCCCTGTCGTGCTCGCCAAGCCACAGGGGCATGGTTTTAATCGGCAGATCATTGAGTTGGCTGCCTGGTGCCCGGCTTTGGCGAGGCGCCCGTTTACGGTTAAGCTGGCAGTCAATCTTACCAATCACATCCATCGTACCAATCGGCAAGGATGCCCGATGAACTTTACCTTTCGCCAGATCCGTTATTTTGTGGCCGTGGCCGACAGCTTCTCAGTGAGTCGTGCCGCCGCCGAGCTTCATATCTCCCAGTCGGCGGTCACCAGCGCCATTCGCGAGCTGGAGACCGAGCTCGGCGCCCCGCTATTCGAGCGCAATCCGCGCGGCGTCACCCTCACCACTCAGGGCCACCAGTTTTTGCTCCACGCCCGCCGTATTCTCGGCGCCATGACCGAGGCGAGCCACTCCCTCAAAGCAGTAGCCCAGCAGGATCAGGGACGGCTCACTATCGGTGTGACTACCTTGGTGGCGGGTTACTACCTCTCAGAGGCGCTCGGCCGTTTTCGCCGCGCCTTTCCGGCGGTACAGATCGAGGTGAAGGAGGATGAACAGCCTTTTCTGGAGCACCAGATCGTCAACGGCGAGGTGGATGTGGGGATCCTGATGACCAACCGCACCATTCGGCAAGAGGCGTTTGATACCGAGTTGCTGACCCGTTCGCCGCTGCGGCTCTGGCTGGCCGCCAACCACCCGCTCTGCGCCGAGTCGACCCTCTCGCTCACCGCACTGGGGGAGGAGCCGATGATCTCGCTGACCGCCGATCAGCTCGATCAGATCATCGGTGGCGGCCTGCGTCGCTACGGCATCTCCCCCCGTATCGTGCTGCGCACCGCATCGGTGGAGGCGGTGCGCAGTCTGGTGGCGAGCCAGCTCGGGGTCGCCCTGTTGCCCGATTTTGCCTATCGCCCCTGGTCGCTGGAGCAGGAGCGGGTCGAGGCGCGCCCCATCAAGGAGCCCATTCCCGCCATCGATATCGGGCTAGTGTGGCGCCGTGGTTCTCGGCTGGATTGGACGGCGCGGGAATTTATCGATATTGCGCGGGATCAGAGCCGGTTGCGTGCCCGTCAGGCGCTCCCTCGCTAGCCATCTCTTGCGGGGGAGCCACCAAAAATCAGATTCATCTGCACTCGATATCGATTTAGCTGATACCTGAGCCACCAAAAATTGAAATATTCATCGTATTGCCACTCCCCTAAGCTCATTGCTGGTTAACAGGATGTTAACGCCGATGGTGGCGTTCCTTCACCTGATGCAAGTCAACACAATGCAAGGAGTGCATGATGAAATTGACCCCTCTGATGCTGGCTCTTGTGCCGGCGCTGCTGGCAGGCCAGACCCAGGCTGCCCCGACCGAGCTCGGCAAGGGTGAAGGCCAGCTCAATATCGTGGCCTGGGCTGGCTACGTCGAACGTGGCGAGACCGACAAGAACTACGACTGGGTGACCGGATTCGAGAAAGAGACCGGCTGCAAGGTGAGCGTCAAGACGGCGGCCACCTCGGACGAGATGGTGGCCTTGATGAACGAGGGGGGATTCGATCTGGTGACCGCCTCCGGCGATGCCAGTCTGCGTCTGATTGCCGGTGGCAAGGTGCAGGCGCTCAATCTGGCACTCATCCCGAGCTACAGCAAGATTGATCCCCGGCTGCAAAATGCCCCCTGGCACACTGTGGATGGCAAGCACTACGGCGTGCCCTACCAGTGGGGCGGCAATATCCTGATGTACAACACCAAGGTGTTCCCCAAGGCACCGGACTCCTGGAACGTGGTATTCGAGGAACAGACCCTGGCGGATGGCAAGTCCAACAAGGGGCGAGTGCAGGCCTTTGACGGCCCGATCCACATCGCCGATGCCGCCCTCTATCTAATGACCCATCAGCCTGCCCTGGGCATCAAGGATCCTTACGAGCTGAACGAGGATCAGTACAAGGCCTCCCTCGATCTGCTGCGCAAGCAGCGCCAGCTGGTGGGACGCTACTGGCATGATGCTTTCGTTCAAATCGATGACTTCAAGAACGAAGGGGTGGTCGCGTCAGGCTCCTGGCCGTTCCAGGCCAATGCCCTGATTGCCGACAAGCAACCCATCGCCACCACTGTGCCTAAGGAGGGCGTCACCGGTTGGGCCGATACCAGCATGGTGCACAGCGATGCCAGGAACCTCACCTGCGCTTACAAGTGGCTGGAACACTCCCTGAGCAACAAGCTGCAGGGGGATCTCGCCGCCTGGTTTGGCTCGGTGCCTGTGGTGCCTGCCGCCTGTGAGGGCAATGCCCTGCTGGGCCCGACCGGGTGCAAAACCAACGGTATCGACAACTTCGATCGGGTTCGCTTCTGGCGCACTCCGGTCTCCCAGTGCAAGAGCCAGGGAACTTGCGTGCCCTATTACCGCTGGGTTTCCGACTATATCGCCATTCTGGGCGGTCGCTGAGGCGGCGTGAGCAAGGTGGTCGGAACCACTGCCACCTTGCCAACGGCAGGGGAGCTGCGCCTCCTCTGCATGACTGCCAAAACCGGATAATCAAGCGGGCCGGACAGGAGTCCGGCCCATCCCAGTACAGACAAGGACGCCCCATGAACGCCGTACAATTTGACCGGGTCAGTCGCCATTATGGCGAGGTGAAGGCGGTCGATGACATCTCTTTCCAGATCCCCTCCGGGGAATTCTTTACCCTGCTGGGGCCGAGCGGTTCCGGCAAGACCACTTGCCTGCGGATGATCGCGGGCTTCGAGTACCCGAGCGATGGGGAGATCCGCCTGTTTGGCGAACCCTGCTCCACCGTGCCCCCCTATGATCGCAACCTCAACACCGTGTTTCAGGACTATGCCCTGTTTCCCAACATGGATGTGCGCGACAACATCGGCTATGGCCTGATGCTCAAGGGGGTCGCCAAGGCACAGCGTTACCGCAAGGTGGACGAGATGCTGGAGCTGGTGCGACTGCCTGGGGTCGGCAAGCGCCGCCCAAGCCAGCTCTCCGGCGGCCAGCGCCAGCGCATCGCCATCGCCCGGGCGCTTATCAACCAGCCACGCATCCTGCTGCTGGACGAGCCGCTGGGGGCCCTCGATCTCAAGTTGCGCGAGCAGATGCAGCTTGAGCTCAAGGCGTTGCAACGCCAGTTGGGCATCACCTTTATCTTCGTCACCCACGATCAGCAGGAGGCGCTCTCAATGAGCGACCGGATCTGCATCTTCAGTCAGGGCAAGATCGAGCAGATTGCCGCCCCCGATACCATCTACGACGCTCCGGCGACGCCGTTTGTGGCCCGCTTCGTTGGCACCGTCAATCTGTTCGAAGGGGAGCAGGCCAGACGGCTGTGCGGCGACGGCAGCCAGATGATGGTGCGCCCGGAGCGGATCCGGCTCGCTGAGGCGGGTGTGCCGGGCTGGTCGGGAGAGATCCGCGAGGTGGAGTATCTGGGTCCCTTCGTCCGTTATCGGGTTGATCTCGGGGAGCAGCTCGAGATCATCGTCAACCACCCCAATGAGGGGCAGGCCCGTCTGGCCCGTGGCAGCAGGGTCAGCCTCAGCTGGCCGGAGCAGGCCATCCATCGCCTGAGCGGCGCCCATCAGGGGGCGCAGCCATGAGTGCCCCTCACAGTGCGAGTCTTGCCATGAACCATCAGCCCGAACCTGCCCGTTTCAGGCCGCTGCGGCGCCTCTCGACCCTGCTCTATGGTCGGCCCGGCCTGCTGCTGGCGATCCTGCTGGGGCCGCCGCTGCTGTGGCTCGGCATCATCTATGTCGGCTCCTTGCTGATGCTGCTTTCCAACTCCCTGTTCGGGCTGGACGAGTTCAGCGGTCAGGTGCGCCACGAGCTGGGGCTGCAAAACTTCGTCGCCCTGCTGCGACCGGAGAATCTGGATGTGATCGGCCGCACCGTCGGCATGTCGCTGCTGGTGACTCTGGCCTGCGCCCTGCTCGGTTTTCCGGTTGCCTACTACATGGCACGCTACACCAGTGGCAAGACCCGGGCGCTGTTCTATGTGGGGATCATGCTGCCGCTCTGGTCCAGCTATCTGGTGCGGGTCTACGCCTGGAAGCTGATCTTGGCCAAGGAGGGGGTAGTGAGCTGGCTGGCGGACAGCATGGGGTTGGAGTGGCTGCTCGATGCCATCCTCTCCCTGCCGGTGATCGGTGGCCCGTCGCTCTCCTTCTCGCGGCTCGGCACCTTTATCGTGTTCGTCTATGTCTGGCTGCCCTTCATGATCCTGCCCATTCAGGCGGCGGTGGAGCGTATACCGCGATCCCTCTTGGAGGCGAGCAGCGATCTGGGGGCGACACCCGCCAGACCTTTCGCAACCTGATCCTGCCGCTGGCGTTGCCCGGTGTGGTGGCGGGCTCCATCTTCACCTTCTCGCTGACCCTCGGTGATTACATCATCCCCGGCATCATTGGCAACTCGACCATGTATATCGGTCAGGTGGTCTACATGCAGCAGGGGACGGCGGGCAACTTGCCCTTTGCCGCCGCCTTCTCGCTGGTGCCGATCCTTATCATCGCCATCTATCTGGCGATTGCGAAACGACTGGGGGCTTTTGATGCGCTTTGACCATCTCGCTCTGAACCGGCAGCAAGGAGGCCGTCATGTCAGCTAGCTCAGTGAGCAGTCAGGGACAGCGCCCTTCGGGCCTGCTCAAGTACGCCGCCATCGGCGGGCTCTTGTTCCTGCACTTTCCCATTCTGTTTATCTTCCTCTACGCCTTCACCAGCGAGAGCAAGAGTTACCAGTTTCCGCCCCCCGGACTCACTCTCAAATGGTTCGAGGTAACCCTCAATCGCCCCGATGTGTGGCGTGCCATCCAGCTGTCACTGGAGGTCGCAGGGCTGGCGACACTGGCGGCCATGATCCTCGGCACCTTGGCAGCAGGGGCCATTGCCCGCAGCCGCTTCTTCGGTCAGGAGGTGGTGTCGCTCTTGCTGGTGCTGCCCATCGCGCTGCCCGGTATCGTCACCGGTATCGCGCTGCGCTCGGCCTACGGCCTGATGGAGATCCCGTTCAGCTTCTGGACCATCGTTATCGGCCACGCCACCTTCTGTGTGGTGGTGGTCTACAACAATGCGCTGGCCCGTTTTCGCCGCACCAACCAGAGCCTCATCGAGGCGTCGATGGATCTCGGGGCCGACGGCTTCCAGACCCTGCGCTACGTGATCCTGCCCAATCTGGCCACGGCGCTGCTGGCGGGGGGCATGCTGGCCTTTGCCCTGAGCTTTGACGAAGTGATTGTCACTACCTTCACGGCGGGCCAGCAGACCACGCTGCCCATCTGGATGTATCAGGAGCTGATCCGTCCCCGAGACAGGCCGGTCACCAACGTGGTGGCCCTCATCATAGTGGCCTTCACCACTATCCCTATTTTGCTTGCCTACTACCTCACTCGCGACACCCATGATGTCGCTGGCAGTGGCAAATGATGACTCAACGCGTGCGCAAGGATGCAACCATGAAACTCTCTACCCAACTCTTGATTGATGGCCAGTTTGTGACCGGCGATGGGCAGGCCGAACCCATTCTCAACCCGGCCAACGGCGAGCAGATCGCCGCCGTACCCGAAGCCTCGTTCGAACAGGTGAACCGGGCGGTGAACGGTGCCCAGCGCGCCTTCGCCCAGTGGAGCCGCACCACCCCGGCAAGCCGCAGCAACATGCTGCTGCGTCTGGCGGATCTCGTCGAGCGCCACGCCGAGGAGTTTGCGGCGCTCGAATCCCTCAACTGCGGCAAACCCTATCTGGCAGTGCTCAACGACGAGCTGCCCGCGGTGGTGGACTGCTTCCGCTTCTTTGCCGGGGCGGCCCGCTGCCTGCAAGGGCCGCTGGCGGGGGAGTATCTCGAGGGGCACACCAGCATGATCCGCCGCGACCCCATAGGTGTTGTGGGCAGTATCGCCCCCTGGAACTACCCGCTGATGATGGCGGCCTGGAAGATGGCGCCGGTGCTGGCGGCGGGCAATACGGTGGTGCTCAAACCCTCCGAACAGACCCCGCTCACCGCGCTGCGTTTGGCGGAGCTGGCCAGCGAGATCTTTCCCCGCGGCGTTATCAACGTCATCTGCGGGCGGGGCGAGAGTGTGGGGGCGCCGCTGGTGGAGCACCCGCTGGTGCGGATGGTATCGCTCACCGGCGATATCGCCACCGGCCAGAAGATCCTGCAGAGTGCCGCCCGCACCATGAAGCGCACCCACCTTGAGCTGGGGGGCAAGGCGCCGGTGATCATCTTCGACGATGCGGATCTGGAGGCGGTGGTGGCAGGCATTCGCACCTTCGGTTTTTACAATGCAGGGCAAGATTGCACCGCCGCCTGCCGTATCTATGCCCAGGGCAAGATCTACGACAAGTTCGTCGCCGCCATGACCGATGCGGTGGCCTCCATCAAGGTGGGAAGCCAGTACGAGGAGGGGGTGGAGATGGGGCCGCTTATCTCGGACAGACAGCGCAACCGGGTTGCCAGCTTTGTCGAGCGGGCCCAGAGCAGCGGTCATGTGGAGGTGACGGCGGGGGGCAAGATCCGCCCAGGCAACGGCTTCTTCTTCGAGCCGACCCTGATTGTCGGGGCCCGGCAGGAGGATGAGATCGTGCGCCGCGAGGTGTTTGGCCCCGTGGTGTCGGTGACCCGTTTCAACGATGCCGAGCAGGTGGTGCAGTGGGCCAACGACTCGGACTATGGCCTCGCCTCGTCGGTCTGGACCAAGGATCTGAGCCTCGCCAGCAAGGTGGCCAGCCACCTGCAATATGGCTGCACCTGGATCAACACCCACTTCATGCTCACCTCCGAGATGCCCCACGGCGGCATGAAGATGTCGGGCTACGGCAAGGATCTCTCCCTCTATGCGCTGGAGGATTACACGGTGCCGCGCCATATCATGGTCAAGCTGTAGTGGGGATTGGTTAGCGGGTTGTCACAATTTATTTACAACTGTTTCAGGCAGCCGACTCATGGGTCGGCTGCTTTTTTTGTTGCCATTTCGTTACAGTGAAATCGTGATGAAACGGCAAGGCGCCTTGATGTGGCGCCAGAGGATGGAACCGCTATGGCAACCTTCTACACCGCCCACCAGCCGGATGCTGACGGGGTGATCCACTACTCGGCCGAAGAGCACGGCACCTGGCAGATCCTGATCGAACGTCAGTTCGCCGCTCTCGATGGCAAGGGGTGTGATGAGTATCTGGCCGGTCTCGACAGGCTTGGGCTGCCCCGTGATCGCATCCCCCAGCTGGCCGAGATCAACGCTGTCTTGCAGCCCGCTACCGGCTGGTCGGTGGCGGCGGTGCCTGCGCTTATCTCGTTCGATCGCTTCTTCGCCCTGCTGGCCAACCGCCAGTTTCCGGTAGCGACCTTTATCCGGCGCCGGGACGAGCTCGACTACCTGCAAGAGCCCGATATCTTTCACGAGATCTTTGGCCACTGCGCCATGCTGACTAATCCGGCCTTTGCCCACTTCACCCACCTATACGGTCAGTTGGGGCAGCAGGCGAGCAAGGAGCAGCGGGTTTTTCTGGCGCGGCTCTACTGGTTCACCGTGGAGTTTGGCCTCTTGGCAACGCCCGACGGGCTGCGTATCTACGGTGGCGGCATTCTCTCCTCCATCGGTGAGACCGCCTATGCCCTCTCCGGCCAGCCGCTGCTGCAACCTTTCGATCTGTTGACCGTGCTGCGCACCCCGTATCGCATCGACATCATGCAGCCCACCTATTTTGTGCTGCCGAGTCTCGAGCATCTCTACCAACTAACTGGGGAGGAGATCATGGCTGCTCTGGCCGAGGCCAGTCGGCTTGGCCTCTATCCGCCACGTTTTGAGGTTCCCGCTGGCAAACAGGCGAGCTGACCAAAAGCAAACAACCCTATTTCATTTTCATTAATTTTTCATTAATTCAAGCAGGAGTAACCCATGTCCGAACTGGCCAGCCAACAGTGTGAAGCGTGTCGCGCCGATGCCCCCAAGGTGAGCGATGAGGAGCTGCGTGAGCTGATGCAGCTTATTCCCGACTGGCAGCCGCTGGTGGAGGGGGGGGCGCTGCAACTGCGGCGGGAATTTACGTTTCGCAACTTCAAGGAGGCGCTGGCGTTTACCAACCGCCTGGGCGAGCTGGCGGAGGCAGAGTTCCATCATCCGGCCATCCTGACCGAGTGGGGCAAGGTGACCGTCAGCTGGTGGACCCACAAGATCGGCGGTTTGCATCGCAACGACTTCATCATGGCTGCGCGTACAGACCAATTGCCCAGATAATCTGAGAACAGGTTGAGGCGGAGTATCCCCCTTCCTGCATTTCTGACCGAATGGGGGAGGTGACCGTCAGCTGGTGGATGCATAAGATCGGCGGCTTGCATCGCAACGACTTCATCATGGCGGCGCGCACCGATCAGTTGCTCCGGTAATCGCACCCCACACCAGCGTCATCGGTTGACCCGGGCCTGCCTGCGAAAGCGGGGCGGGCCCGCATTTTTATGGGCTGGCGCTCGCACTGGGGGGATCGAGACTGTATTATCCGCTCATTCATAGAGTTAGCTAGGAAGTGTGTCCCGAATGCGTCTTGAAGTCAGCTGTGAAGACCGCCTGGGCCTGACCCGGGAACTGCTCGACCGCCTGGTGGAGCACAATATCGATCTGCGCGGCATCGAAATCGATACCTCAGGCATCATCTATCTCAACTTTCCCGAGCTGGAGTTCAGTGATTTTCAGCACCTGATGCCGGAGATCCGCCGCATTCCCGGCGTCTACGACGTCAAGACCATCCCCTACATGCCTTCCGAGCGAGAGCATCACGAGATCGAGGCGCTGCTCAAGGCGCTGCCGGATCTGGTCTTCTCCCTCGACAGCAAGGGCAAGGTGACCCAGGCCAACCAGTCTGCCCTCACCACCCTCGGCTTGCCGGTGGAGGAGGTGCGCGGGGTGGCGCTCGGTTCGCTGGTCAAGGGTTTCTCCTTCACCCGCTGGCTGGAGGCGAGCGAGATCAAGCCGCAGACCTGCAAGCTCAGTTTCAATGGCGAAGAGTATCTGGCAGATCTGATGCCGCTGTTCGTGGCAGAAGCCCGCGGCAAGCAGGCGCTGGCCGGGGCCGTGGTGGTGCTCAAATCTGCCCGTCGGGTCGGTCTGCACTTCAGCGCGCTTCATGCGGTGGAAGTGGGGGGCTTCGAGCATCTGCAGGCCGAGAGTCCCAAGATGAAAGAGGTGCTGTCGCAAGCGCGCAAACTGGCGATGCAGGACGCGCCGCTGCTGATCGTCGGCGAGACCGGCACCGGCAAGGAGCTGCTGGCCCGTGCCTGTCACGGGGCCAGCCTGCGCTCCAGCCACCCCTTTATGGCCCTCAACTGCGCCGCCATGCCCGATAACGTGGCCGAGAGCGAGCTGTTTGGTTATGCCCCCGGCGCATTTGGCAACAACACCGAGGGCAAGCGCGGCGTGCTGGAGCTGGCGAGCGGCGGCACCCTGATGCTGGACGAGATCGGCGACATGTCTCCCCATCTGCAGACCAAGTTTTTACGGGTGCTGCAGGATGGGGTGTTCCGCCGGGTCGGTGACGAGCAGGAGGTGAAGGTCAACGTGCGTTTCATCTGCACTACCCAGAAGCAGTTGCTGGATCTGGTGCACGAAGGAACCTTCCGCGAGGATCTCTACTATCGCCTCAACGTGCTCAGTCTGGCGCTGCCCCCCCTGCGCGAGCGCAAGGCGGACATCATGGTGCTGGCCCAGCAGTTTGTCTCCCGCTTTGCCAGCGAGTTGCAGCGACCCCGTCCGCGCTTTACCCGCAACATGGCAGACTACCTGACCGCCTATCGCTGGCCGGGCAACGTGCGTCAGCTGCGCAACTGTCTCTACCGTGCCATGACCCTGCTGGAAGGTGATGAACTGGGGCCCGAGCAGATCGACCTGCCGGTGGCGGCCGATACCATGCCGCTGATCGACGAGTGGTTTGAGGGAAACCTCGACGATGCGGTGAAGCGCTTCGAGAGCCAGCTGCTGGCCCGGCTCTATCCCGCCTTCCCGTCGACGCGCCAGCTGGCCAAACGCCTGGGCGTGTCGCATACCGCCATCGCCAACAAGCTGCGGGAATACGGCATCAGCAAGAAGTGATTTCCACCTTGCTGCCTGCTACCAGAGAGCCCGTTACCAGACGGGCTCTCCGTTTTCTTTACACGAACTCGGTAGATGATGGCGGGGTGAGACTTGTCAGGCCTGTGTCAGCCAACTTACTATCTGGGTTCATCTACCCGAACCGCAATGCCATAGCAGCGGTATTGTCAAGGCGACCACCTCCCGATCATGCTGTTACTCTTTTCCCCTCGTTTAACTGCCCGTCTGGCGATCCTGTTGGTTGCGTTTGGCCTGCTGTTGCCCCGCGCGCTGGCGGAAACGGCCGCAGAGAGCCGGGCGACGGCGGTCAGGGAGCTGGTGCTCGATATCATGAGTTACACCCGCTGGCCCACCGAGCCTGCGGTGCTGCGTATGTGCGTGGCGGCACCGACCGAATATGCCGGTGCCCTCTTTACCATCGATCGTCAGGCCAATGGCCGTACCGTGCAGGTCCATCGTTACGAGGCGAGCGATCCGGCCATCAGCGATCACTGCGATGTGCTCTATCTGGGAGTGCTCGACGAGCCGACCCGGATTGCGCTGTTTGCCCGCCTGCAGGGACACCCAGTGCTCAGCATCAGCGAATACAACCACGACTGTTCCACCAGCTCGGTGTTCTGCCTGCAGACCTCGCCGGACAGCGTGCGAGTGCGGTTTAAAGTGAACCTCGATGCCTTGGCCCTGAGCGGCGTGCGGGTGCATCCCGCCGTGCTCAACTGGCCCATGCCGACAAGGGGGTCCCATGAGACGACAGGTGAGCGCGGCTCCCCGCCGTCTGACCCTGCGTCAGAGCCTGGGGCGAACCCATCTGGTGGCCGCCATTACAGCCGTCAGCGTGGCAGGACTCTTTTTTACTCTGGTGGCCCTGCTGGTAGTGCGTTTTTACGCCGACCACAATCTGGAGCTGGTAGCCCGCGCCATCAGCTACAGCGCCGAGGCGGCGGTGGTGTTCCACGATGAGGAGGCGGCGAGCGAGGCGCTCAGTGGCATCGTTGCCAAGGAAGAGGTGGCCGAAGCCACTATCGTGCTGACCAATGGTCAGCTGCTTGCCAGTTGGGAGCGCCCCAGAAGCAACCCGCTGGTGACGCTCGAAGACTATCTGGCCCAACTGCTGATGCCGGGGCCAGTCAAACTCCCCATGCTGCGGGGTGGTGAGCAGATCGCCACCATCGAACTGCGCGGCCACGGTGAATACCTGCTGCTGTTTTTGCTCTCGGCGCTGCTGGTGATGGTGGTTTGCCTGATGCTGAGCGCCATGGTGGCACTCTATGTGGCTGACCGGATGCAGGTCTCCATCACCGCACCGCTGCGCAAACTGGCACTTGTCGCCCACTCGGTACGCCGACAGCGCACCCTGGGGATGCGGGCACCACCGGCCGATATCGTCGAGATTAACGAGCTGGGGGATGACTTCAACTCCCTGCTGGACGAGCTGCAAGCCTGGCAGGCCCAGCAGGCCCGCGAAAATGCCAGCCTGCTCCATCAGGCGACTCACGATGCCCTCACCGGACTGCCCAATCGCGCCCTGTTTGAAGCGCGGCTCGCGCAGGCCATCTCCCTCGGCGAGCAAGAGGGGTTTGCGCTGCTCTATCTCGACTGCGATCGCTTCAAGCAAATTAATGACACGCTGGGGCACAACGCCGGTGACGATGTGCTGATCGCGCTCTCAAGACGGGTGCAGCATCAGCTGCGTCCGGATGATCTGGTGTTTCGCCTCGGTGGTGACGAGTTTGCGGTGCTGGTTGGCCCACTCCAGCGACAGCATGAGGTGGAAGAGGTGATTGGCCGCATCCAGCAGGCGATGAGCGAACCGGTGGCGCTGCGTGACGGTCGTCAGCTGGTGGCAGAGGTGAGTGTCGGCTTCGCCGTCTATCAGGCGGGCATGAGTGCCAGCGTGCTGTGTGATCAGGCCGATGCAGCCATGTATCTGGCGAAACGGGCGCGCCGCAGCGAACAGCAAACCATCGCCTGACGGGCAAGAATAACAACATAAACAAGGAGCAAACCATGAAGATCACCCACCTGTTGAAAGTGACCCTGCTGGGGTTGGTGTTGTCACTGCTGGCCGGTTGCCAGAGTGCCCCCAAGGGGTTGACCCCGGAGCAGATCGCCGTGCTCAAGGAGCAGGGCTTTTATCTGACCGATGAGGGGTGGACGCTGGATCTGGCCAACCGGGTGCTGTTTGCCAACAACGTGGGGGCGCTCAATCCCCAGACTCGCCAATCCGTTGAAAAACTGGGTAAAACACTGCTTGGCGTAGGGTTGGACAAGGCGCGGGTGGATGGCCACACCGATAATACCGGCGAGAGCAGCTACAACCAGCAGCTCTCCCTGAAGCGGGCCCAGTCAGTGGCCGATGTGCTGGTCTCGGTCGGCATGAAGCCGGCCAATCTGGAGATCCATGGCCGTGGCGAGACCATGCCGCTGGCAGATAACAAGACCAGAGAGGGCCGGGCCGCCAACCGCCGGGTTGCCATCGTCATCAGCGATCAATAACCCTTTCATCGTTTCGTTACCCATAAAAAAAGAGCGCCCGATCGGCGCTCTTTTTGATCGCGACAGCTGGGGTCGCGGGGGCATGTGGGGCAGGATTACTGCGCGCTATTTTGCCCGTTATTGTCGTGATGGCTGCGCAGGCGGATGTTGATCATCTCCACCACCAGCGAGAAGGCCATGGCGAAGTAGATGTAGCCCTTCGGAATATGCAGATCCATCCCCTCGGCCATCAGGGCGAAACCCACCAGGGTGAGGAAGGAGAGGGCCAGCATCTTGATGGTGGGGTGGCTGTCGACGAAATCACCGATGGATTTGGCGGCAAACATCATGATGAAGACGGCAATCATGATGGCCAGCACCATCACCGGCACGTGATCGGCCATGCCGACCGCGGTGATCACCGAGTCGAGGCTGAACACGATATCGAGGATGGCGATCTGGATCAGGGTGCTGATAAAGCCCGAGGCCGCTTTGCTGACGCTTTCCGGCTCGGCCGCCCCTTCCAGGGTGACGTGGATCTCGTGGGCACTCTTGCCGATGAGGAACAGGCCCCCCAGCAGCAGGATCAGATCGCGGCCGGAGATGGCTTCACCCAGCACGGTGAAGAGCGGGTCGGTGAGACGCATCACCCAGGCCAGCGAGAGCAGCAGCAGGATCCGGGTACCCATGGCGAGCCCCAGACCCAGAATGCGCGCTTTTTGACGCTGCGCCTCCGGCAGGCGACCGACCAGGATGGAGATAAAGATGATGTTGTCGATGCCCAGCACGATCTCGAGCAGGGTAAGGGTGGCGAGTGCGACCCAGGCAGAGGGATCAAGAACCCATTCCAGCATGATTGAACCTTGGTTGAAAATTGGTTGGAAAATTGAAGCAGCGCATTCTAGCAGGGGCGCCACTGCTTGTCCCAGAGGGGGGAAAAGATAAAAATGGTGGCCATCGCAAGGGAGGCAGGCATGTTTCGATTAGGGTTCATTATTAATCCGGTCGCCGGGATTGGCGGTGCAGTGGGGCTCAAGGGCAGTGACGGTGTAGTTGCCGAGGCGCTGGCCCGAGGCGCTGTGCCCAAAGCGCAGGAGCGGGCGCTGCAAGCTCTGTTGCCACTGTGCGAGCTGAATGTCCCGTTCGAACTGCTGACGGTGGCGGGAGAGATGGGGGAGACGGTAGCCCGCGAGCTGGGGTTGCCCTGTCGGGTCATCTATCAACCGGCCGGGGAGAGCACCTCGGCCGATGATACCCGCCACGCCGCCGAGTTGATGCGCGAAGCCGGGGTCGATCTGCTGCTGTTTGCCGGTGGTGATGGCACGGCGCGGGATATCTGCGCCGCGGTGGGGGAGTCCTGCCATGTGCTCGGCATTCCCGCGGGGTGCAAGATCCACTCCGGCGTCTACGGGGTGACGCCCGCTGCCAGCGGGCGGGTGGTGGCGCGGATGATCGCAGGGGAACTGCTCAGCCTGATCGATGCCGAGGTGCGCGACATCGACGAGGAGGCGTTTCGCGCGGGCAAGGTGCGGGCCCGCCACTACGGCCAGCTGAAGGTGCCCGGTGATCTGCGTTATGTGCAGGCGGTCAAGCAGGGGGGCAAGGAGTCCGAAGAGCTGGTGCTGGCGGATCTCGCCGCCGGTGTGGTGGAGCAGATGGAGCCCGATACCCTCTATCTGATGGGCTCCGGCAGCACGGTGGCAGCCTGTATGGCTGAGCTCGGTCTGGAAAATACTTTGCTCGGTGTGGATCTGGTGGAAAATGGCCGACTTATCGGGCAGGATCTCAGCGCCGACGAGATCCTGACCCGGATCCGCGGCCGTCGCTGCCGACTGATCATTACCCTGATAGGCGGACAGGGACATCTGTTCGGGCGCGGAAATCAGCAATTGAGTCCTGAGGTGATTCGGTGTGTCGGGCTGGACAATATCCAGGTGCTGGCAACCAAAGCCAAGCTTGCCGCCCTTGCGGGCAGGCCGCTGCTGGTGGACACCGATGATCCCGAATTAAACCGGGCGTTGCGTGGTTATCTGCGAATAACCACGGGATACAAGGATCAGGTCATCTACCCGGTGGCCAACCCGGAATAGGACGCCAAGGACGCTGCTGGCCTGGCGCCAGAGAGCTGCAATCAACCGGATTGCGGTTCCATACCCCCGAATTTTTTGCCGCAAATGAGGCTGCGTTACATGACGATTCACGATTTTGAGCACAAGTTGTTGGGACTGATCGACAGCATGGTTGCTACCGCGACCGACGATGAGCTGTTTGCGGGGGGTTACCTGCGAGGTCATATCTCATTGGCCGTTGCCCGGGCAGAGCTGGAAGGCAAGACCCTGGTGCGGGACGTCAAGAGCTATGTGCTGCGCAGCCTCAACGAGGCGATCTTGCAAGGTGAGCTTTCTGAAGAGGATGAAAAACTGGTGCAGGCGATGTGGAGTCGTTTGCAACAAGACGCAGAAGCTTGATCGGATACACAATTCAAACTGAAGTTTGAGTTTATCCTTCCCCTGAAGTTAGTGAAAGGTTAATAATAAGTTTCGCCTTTTGTTTCAGGGATTAAACTATGGCCTCCTCAAGTATTGCCAATAAACTGCCGCTCGAGATGCTCTATCACTGGGAGCGGCAGTGTCCTGATCGAACCTACCTGCGTCAAACCATCAACCGCGAATATGTCGATTTCACCTGGGGTGAAGTGGCCGATGAAGCGCGGCGGATGGTGACGGCCTTGCGTCACCTTGGTCTGGTGGCGGGTGACAAGGTGGCGCTGCTCTCCAAGAATTGCGCCCAGTGGTTTATCGCCGATCTGGCGATGCAGATGGGGCAGTATGTGAGCGTGCCCATCTACCCGACAGCCAACGTCGACACCATCGAATATGTGCTGCGCCACAGCGAAGCCAAGGCGATCTTCGTCGGCAAGCTGGATGACTGGAAGAGTCAGGAGGCGGGCGTACCCGCCGATCTGCTGCGCATCGCCTTCCCCTATGACACCATGCCGGCCAGCCACCAGTGGGACGATCTGCTGGAGGCGCATGAGCCGATCCCTGACAGCCCGGTGCAGGCCCCTGACTCCCTGCTGAGTCTGGTCTACACCTCCGGCAGCACCGGCAAGCCGAAAGGGGCGATGCTGAGCGTCGAGCGTTACGCCTGGTCGTGCGAGAAGCTGGTGGAGACGGTGAGCCTGAGCCAGGCCGATCGGGGCTTCTCCTACCTGCCGCTGGCCCACATTACCGAGCGGGTCTACATCTACGGCGGCAGTCTCTATGGCGGCGCAACCATCGCCTTCCCCGAATCCCTCGATACCTTTATCGAAGATGTCAAACGCTGCCGTCCCACCGTCTTTATCTCGGTACCACGGCTGTGGGCCATGTTCCGCATCAAGATCCACGAGAAGCTGCCCCAGAAGAAACTCGAACTGCTGCTCAAGATCCCGCTTATCTCCGGCCTTATCAAACGCAAGCTGCAAAAGGGGTTGGGACTGGATCAGGCCCGGGTGTTGGGCTGCGGTTCTGCGCCTGTCTCCCCTGCGCTGCTTGAGTGGTATCTGAGCATCGGCCTCAAGGTGACTGAAGCCTGGGGTATGACCGAGAACCACGCCTACTCCACCATCAACTACCCGTTCCGCGCCGACAAGATCGGCACCGTCGGCAAGGCGGGGATCGGAGTGACCATCAAGATCTCCGACGAGGGGGAGATCCTCTGCCGCTGCGAAGGGATGATGCTGGGTTACTACAAGGATCCCGAGCACAGCGCCGAGGCCATCGATGCCGAGGGGTGGCTCCACACCGGCGACATGGGCAAGCTGGACAAGGAGGGTTATCTCACCATCACCGGCCGGATGAAGGATGTGTTCAAGACCGCCAAGGGCAAGTATGTGGCGCCGGTGCCCATCGAGGGACTGCTGGGGCAGGAGCCCATCATCGAACAGCTCTGCGTGATTGGTTACGGTATGCCCCAGCCCATTGCGCTGGTGCAACTGGCCGAGAGTGCCATGAAGGGCAATCGGGAGGAGGTCAACGCCAGACTGGAAGCGGCGCGGGTACGGGTCAACGATCAGCTGGAATCTCATGCCAAAATTCGCGGCATTCTGGTGGTGAAGACTCCCTGGAATATCGAGAACGGCGTGCTGACCCCCACCATGAAGATCAAGCGTCACCTGCTGGAGCAAAAGTACGCCCATGTCGGGGAGCGCTGGCCCTCATCGCAAGTGGTGGTGTGGGAGGAGTAAATCCCGCATTTTCCACATCGCGACAAACAACAACGGCCCTTGATGGGCCGTTGTTGTGTTTGAGGCATTTCACTCGCCGCTGTTTTGTCGGCGAGTAAAAGCGCGCCCGGTTAGATCTGCGCCAGCGCGGCAGCCAGATCGGCGATCAGATCGTCCGCATCTTCCACCCCGATGCTGAAGCGGATGAGGTCGTCGTTGACCCCGGCGGCGAGGCGGCTCCCCTCGTCCATGGCGGCGTGGGTGGTACTGGCCGGATGGCAAGCGAGACTCTCGAGATCCCCCAGACTCACCGCCTGCACGAACAGTTGCAGGTTATCGAGCAGGGTGGCGCAGCGCTCAAACCCGCCTTCAAGTTCAATACTCACCATGCCGCCAAAGCCGCTGGCGAAGGCGCTGAGAGCATCGTGGCCCGGATGATTGGCAAGCCCCGGGTAGATCACCTTCTTCACCGCCGGATGTGCCGCCAGAAACTCGGCCACTTTCTGGGCATTGTGCAGGTGGGCATCCATCCGCAGCGGCAGGGTCTTGACCCCGCGCTGCAGCAGGTAGGCCTCCTGCGGGCCGATGGGGGAGCCGATATGCTTGAGGGCCACGGTGCGGATCGACTTCATCAGGGCGTGGGAGCCTGCCACCACCCCGGCGATGATGTCGCCGTGGCCGCCCAGATATTTGGTGCCGCTGTGCATCACTACATCGACCCCGAGCTCCAGCGGGCGCAGCAGGTAGGGGGTAAGGAAGGTGTTGTCACACACCGTGATGGCGCCCACCTTGCGGGCCGCTTCCACCACCAGTCGCGGATCCACCACCTTGAGGGTGGGGTTGGTCAGGGTTTCGAACAGTACCACCTTGGTGGCGGGGCGGATGTTGGCCAGCAGATCCCGGTCACTCTCGTAGGCGGTGACCTTGATACCGGCGCGGCTGAAGGTCTGCTTCAAGAAGGCATCGGTGCCGCCGTAGAGCGGGCCGATATAGGCCACCTCATCGCCGCTGTCGGCCAGGGCATACATGATGGCGCTCACCGCCGCCATGCCGCTCGCCACCACCAGCGCTTCGTCAGCCCCTTCCAGCGCCGCCAGTTTCTGCTCCAGCTCGGCGGTGGTGGGGTTGCCAAAGCGGCTGTAGATAAAGCCGGGGGCTTGACCTGCAAAGCGCTCCTTGCCCGCTTGAGCGTTGAAGTAGCTGAAGGTGCTGCTCTGGTAGAGCGGGGTGGTGAGGGCTCCGGTCTGGGGGTCGATCCGCTGGCCACTGTGTACGCTCATGGTCTTGAATTTCATCGTGTTGCTCCGTGATGGCCAGGCTCTGGCCATGACTTGTTTTGTTGCTTGTTGCTTGTTGCTTGTTGTTCGTTGTCAGGGCGGGTATATCCATGCTGCTTGTGGCTTATGCATATACCCGCCGGCGGATCTCTGCGCTGCTCAGGCCGGTATCGCTTCGCTTTCAGTGCGCGGGAGGCGAGCGGGCTCCAACGGCCCATAGTGACGGGCCGCCACATCCGGGTGGGAGCGCAGCCGCCCTTTCAGCACGTTCTCCCCCACCTGATTAAAGAGCGGGTTGGTCGGGTCACTCTCTGGCCCTTGCGCCTGCGCTGCCAGCTTGGGGGAGAGGCTGAGCAGTGGCACGGTGGCATCGAGCCGCGCCGCCATAAAGAAGGCGCAGGAGAGGCGCGAGACGCCGGGCGGCGGGCTCACCACCCGATGCAGGGTCGCCTTGAGATAGCCGTTGGAGGCCAGCTCCAGCAGCTCGCCGATATTGACCACCAGCGCTCCCGGCAGGGGTGGCGCGGAGATCCAGCCGTCGGCCGTCTCGACCTCAAGCCCAGAGTGATTGTCCTGCATCACCAGCGTCAGGTAGCCGGGATCCTTGTGGGCGCCGACCCCCTGACTGCTGCCACCCGCCTCTTGCCCCGGGTAGTGAATCAGCTTCATGTGCTGGTAGGGGGCGCCGCGAATACTGTCGTCAAACACGTTGGCCGGTTGCTCCAGCACCTCGGCGAAGGCCGCGAGCAGGGTGAGGGTGATATCGCTCAGCCGCTCCTGCCATGCCAGCAGATGGCCTTTCATCTCGGGCAGGGCGGTCGGCCACTGGTTGGGGCCGATCAGCCGCTGCCAGGGTTCACGGATCAAGACCGCAGGCAGGGCTTGCGCCTCATTCATGATATCGAACTGCTCTCGCAGATCCGGCCGCTGGCGGGTCAGCTCGGCACCGACCCGGTTGTAGCCGCGAAAGTGGGGGCTGTTGACCATCTGCACTGCCAACTTCTCCTGCTCCGGCAGAGCAAAGAATCGCTCTGCCAGCGCCAGGGTCTCTAGCATCTCAACCTTGCTCAAGCCGTGGCCGACCAGATAGAAAAAGCCCACATCGCGGGCGGTCGCGGCCAGCCTAGCCAGCATAGGGCGACGCACCTCGGGCGCCCCGTTGAGGGCAGCCAGATTGATGATCGGCAGTGGTGAATGTTCCATGTGCACCTCCTCACTCTTTCGTTATCTCTGGCGCCATCTGGAATAAGGGGGATGCTACTGTTCGGTGTTAGAAGACGGAAACAACAAATTATTCTTAGTTATATACAAAATTCGAAATGGAATTCGGCAACTGATGGGCTGAAGGTTTTTTGCGCAGCCATTGTGGGGTAAAGGGGCAATGGTGAGGGGGAGAGTGATAACCAGAGGCAAGCTGCCAGTGGCAAAAATGACCAAAACAGAAAATGGCCAAAACAGAAGGGAGGCGGATGCCTCCCTTCTGGTTGAGCGGTTTTTCACCTGACCGAAAGCACAGGCGAGTGACCGCGTATTCTGGCCTTAACCGCCTGCTGGCTCTCAGTAACCCAGAGTAAAGCGCTGGCGCTGGTGAGCTGGTTTTTCCACCTCGTTCAGCACGCCATCGGCCAGATCTCCGGCGGTGATCCCGGCAGGCTGTTCGCCGCTGAACAGCACCTGATCGCCACCAATCCGATAGCCGCCGCGCTTCTCGCCCGGTTCGAGGAACACCGGGGGAGAGACAAAGCGCCAGTCGAGGTGGTTTCACGGCGCAGGGCGGTGAGACCGTCGCGGGCCGCCAGTGCCCCCTGTTTCCACTCGGCCGGGAACTCCGGGGTATCCACCAGTTGCACGCCGGGGGCAACCTCCAGACTGCCGGCGCCACCTACTACCAGCAGCCAGCTGTTGGCCGCTTTGGCTGCTGCGACGATCGCGTTGGCGCCCTTGAGGTACTGGTCGTAGATATCCGGTGTGGTCCAGCCCGGGTTGTAGGCGCTGATCACCCGATCGTGCCCCTTGAGCACTTCGGCCAATGCCTGCGGGTTTTGGGCATCCACCGCCACGGCGGTGACCTGCGGATGGGCGGCCACCTTGCTGACATCGCGGACGATGGCGGTGACGTGATGGCCGCGGCTGATGGCCTCGTTCAGGATGGCTGAACCGACAAAACCGCTGGCACCGATCAGGGCAATCTTCATGGGGAACTCTCCTTCACTGTTGGAATGGGGCTATCCTACGCCGCCATTTATGATTTAATAATCACCTCAAAAATGCATTCACTTATAAGTTGGGTTTAATAATGGAACAGCTCAGACGTTACGCCATCTTCGCCGCAGTGGTGGAAGCGGGCAGCATGACAGGGGCGGCCAAATCCCTTGGCATGACCCCCTCCGCCGTCAGTCAGCATATCAGCCAGCTGGAGAGCCTGCTCGGGCTGCCCCTGCTCCATCGCTCCACCCGTCGCCTCAGTCTGACCGAGGCGGGAGAGGTGGTGTGGCAAGGGTGCCGGGCGTTGCAGCAGACCCTGAGCGAGACCGAGTTGCGCCTCTCGGAGGTGCGCGACGCCCTGCTCGGTGAAGTGCGGATCACCGCCCCGGTGGGGATGGCGGGCCAGCCGTTGGCACTGGCCCTCTCGCCGCTGCTGCAGGCCCACCCCGGCCTCACCATCCAGATCATCGCCGACGACGAGAAACGGGATCTGATTGCCGAGCGGATCGACGTGGCATTGCGGGTCGGCACCTTGCCCGACTCGACTCTGGTGGCCCGCAAACTGGGGCAAACCCGGATGCTGCTCTGCGCCGCCCCCGCCTATCTGGCGCGCAAGGGGACGCCGCGCATGCCCGCCGATCTGGCCACCCACGACTGGCTCTGTGGCGACATGCTGGGCAACGGTTTGCTGCTGCAGGATGAAAAGGGGGGCGAACACAGGGTGAGGTTCAAGGCCAAGGTGCTCTGCAATAACGTGTTGCCCTTGCGCCAGTTTGCGCTGGCGGGGCAGGGGATCTCGCTGCAACCGGAGGGAGAAATTGGCGAGGATCTGGCGCAGGGGCGTCTGCTCGAACTGCTGCCCGGTTTTCGGGTGGCACCGATGGAGATCCACGCCATCACGCCGCAGCGGGAGATCCCGGAGAAGGTGCGGCGGGTGGTGGAGGCGCTGCGCAGCTACTTTGCTGGCACCTCCTGACATATATCAATACGGCTTGGCCTAGCTGTCAGCTGGGCTCTTGCCCGCCAACGAGCGGGCGGCGCCACAGATAGAGCCCGATTGTCAGCAGCAAGCCGCCCAGAAAGAGCCAGCGAGCGCTTCCCCAATGGCCGCTGTCCGTCATCAGGGCCGCCAGCAGCAAGGGCCCCAGCAGCTGACCGAGGTTGGCGAGCTGGACAAAAAAGCCCTGCACGATGGCCAGTTGCACCGGCCCCTGACTCACTCCCTGCGCAGACGAGAGGATCGCTGGCGGCGCCATGCCACCCGAAAGGGAGAGGACGAGGCACAATCCATAGGCCCACCACGGCGACAGGCCGGGCCAGAAGGCGAGCATGCCGCACAGCGCCATCAGACCCAGTGCCCAGCTGATGAGCCGGTCTCGCGCTACGCCCCGGCGCAGCAGCCATGCCCCCATCAGGTTGCCGGGAATATTGGCGACCACCGCCAGCGCCGAAAGCAGGGCGATCTGGCTTTGGCCAATCCCGGGGCTGCCTTGCAACATGGTTGGCAGCCAGACAAAGAGCGCCCAGAGCATCAGGCTGTAGAGCGTGAACGCCAACCCGTAGCGCCAGAGTGCCTTCTGCCGGAGCACCGTGAGCTGGCGCAGCGGGTGGCCCGAGTTGATCGAGTTTTGGGGTGCCCAGACCCGCAGTTTATCTGCCGAGCGACTGGCGAGCAGAAGCAGCAGGGCAGAGAGTTGCGGGAACATCAGGATCAGCCAGGCCAGTCGCCAGCCACCTTGCGCCGTGAGCCAGGGGGTGAGCAGCATACCCGCCGCCGCCCCGAGAGGCAGGTTGACCGCCCACAGGCTCAAGGCCAGTCGCTTATCCTCCTCCCGGCTCACCGCCACGATAAAGGCGGGCATAGCCACCGAGACCAGCAAAAAGCCAATCCCCTCGACAATGCGCGACAGCAGCATCATGGCCAGCCCGGTGGCGGGTAGTGCCAACGCCCCGCCTGTGACGATAACCAGCAGCCCGACAACCCCGGTTTGCCGCCCACTCCAGCGGGTCAGCAACAGGCCGAGAAAGAGGCTGCAGAGGATCGCCAGCGTATTGAAAGCTGAGGCGAGATAGCTGGCTTCGACCAGAGTCAACCCCAGCTCGCTGCGCAGTATGCCGAGTACGGCGGGCACTTTGCCAAGGCAGAGGGCGCCGCTGGCACCGGCAAAAATGGCGAGGAAGACCAGAGGCCAGCGCGTGCTTTGTGGCTGGTGGCTAATGAGCGTGCTCATGGCCGATATTGGCCGTTGCGCAGCCACTCATCGTTGAGCTGACCAAATTCGCCGCGCTGATAGGCATGCAGCCGATCCGCAATGGCGTCGTGGCTGTTCATGACGAAGGGGCCATGTTTGACCAGGGGTTCATTGAGCGCCTGGCCTGAGAGCAGCACGAAGTGGCAGGGCTCGGTGGCCTCAAGCTGCAGAGCCTCCGCCTCGCCGCCATCGGCAGGGAGGCAGACACCCATCCCGTGACCTGCCGGGATGAGGTGCCGCTCTCCCTCCGCCTGCAGGGTCAGCGATCCGGTCAGGGGATAGATCATCGCATTCCAGCCTGCCGTCAGCAGATGGGTGAAGCGGCTGCCGGGCGCGCAATGGCCATCGAGCAGGGTAAAGGGTTGGGGCAGTGCTCCCGAGTGTGGTGCCGTTATCCCGTTGCTGTGGCCTGCGACCACCCGTACTCGCACCCCTTCGCCATGAAACTCGGGGATGGTGGCAGCGGCTGCGTGGACGGCAAAAGGCGACATCATCTTTTGACGGGCAGGCAGGTTGACGAAGATCTGCAGGGCGTGGACATAGGGGGATGCCCCTTCCGGCTGCTCGGTATGTACGGCCCCGCGCCCGGCCGCCAGCCAGTGGAGCGCGCCCGGTTCGATGGGGCCCTGATTGCCGAGAGAGTCGTAGTTGACGTGGGGGCTCGTCGAATCCTCGAACAGATAGGTGACGGCAGAGATCCCGGCGTGGGGATGGGGCTCGAAGGTGGGGCGGTCATCTGGAAGTGATCCACCATCACCACGGGGTCTATCAGACCGTTGAAAAAGTGTTCGCCAAAATGGCTGGCTTCAAAGCCGCTGCCAATGCGCAGCGGTTGGCCCTTGACGGGGGTGGAGAGAGTCAGGCGTCTGGTCATCGATATAACCTCTTGAAGACAAAAGATGCCTTCGGTCATCTGACCGAAGGCGGGGCGAGTTACGACTTCTTGGCACCCTCTTGCATCTGCCACACCAGGGTGGCGAAAGGCATGTCGAGGGCGCTGTAGACATCGTGCGCCTTGGGGTCGACGTTGCTGCGCAGCATCTCGACCGCAGCGGAGGCGTAGTCGGTGACCGGGATACCGGCCCCCAGCAAGCGTTGCAGCCCAGTGGTGCGCTTGGCTTCGTTGAAGGTGCCGGAGGCATCGAGCACCACCCGGGCATCATAGCCGGCAGCCTTGGCAGAGAGGGCCGGGAAGCTGGCGCAGATCTCGAGGGATACCCCGGCGATGATCAGCTGTTTGCGGCCGGTCTTCTCAATGGCGGCGCGCACGGCGGGATCGTCCCAGGCGTTGATGACGGTGCGGTTGATCACTTTCACATCCGGCAGGGCACTGGTCAGTTCGGGCATGGTGGGGCCCCACATGCCATCGGGCATGGTAGCGGTCACGATCACCGGCACGCCGAGGGCGCGGGCGGCGTTGGCCAGCGCCACCACGTTGTGCTTGAGCTCGCCCACCGTGGTGTCGCGCACGCCGCTCAACAAGCCGACCTGATGGTCGACCAGCAGTAGTACCGCATTGTCTCGGGAGAGCATCTCCAGATAGCGGTTGGGTGATACGGTCGGATGGCTGGCAGCCTCGGCGGCCATGGCCGGTGTCGCTGTGGTGGCCAGCGTGGCGGTCAGGGTCGCCAGACCGAGCAGGGTGGCAGAGCAGATTTGTCGCAGTTTCATGGTGAACTCCTTGTGATATCGGAACAGTCAAACGGCCCTTGCTGGTGGGGCGGATTGCCCGCGCAGCAACCGTCTGATGGGGACAGGGCCATTATGATGGCTGCAAAAATGGCGACAATCTGGTGAAATAGGTTCTTATCGTTCCATCAATGGAACGATGTGAATGCACCTCACCCTGACCAAGGCTGCCCGATGACACCACTGGAACTTGATTTGAATGATCTCTATCTCTTCACCCATGTGGTGCAGCGACAGGGATTCACTGCCGCCGCGCGGGCGCTTGGCGTGCCCAAGTCGCGGATCTCGCGCCGGATCCGGCTGCTGGAGGAGCGGTTGGATACCCGGCTGCTGCAACGTACCTCACGCCAGCTCAGCCTGACCGATGCCGGTGAGGTGCTCTATCGCCACTGTCAGGCGATGCTAGCCGAGGCGCAGGCCGGAGAGGCGGCAGTGCGGCAACGGCAGCAGGAGCCGAGCGGTCTGGTGCGGATCAGCGTGCCCATTACCATGGCCGATGCTCTGCTCGCCCGCTTGCTGCCCGTGTTTATGGCGCAATACCCCAAGGTGAGACTCGCCGTGCAAGCCAACAATCGGCAGGTGGATCTGTTGGAGGAGGGGCTGGATGTGGTGATCCGCGGGGTGGCCTTTGAGCAGCCCCCCTCCAGCTTGGTGCAGGTGTCGCTCTGTACGGTGCAGTGGGGCGTGCTGGCGACCCCGGCGTGGCTCTCGCGCCACAATGCGCTGGCGCATCCACGCCAGCTGGAAGGAGAGGATGCCCTGCTCTTCAGCTCGCTGGAGCGTCAGGCCGATCTGTTGCGGCTGCGACACGACAGTGGGGAGAGTGAGGAGGTGGCGGTCAATGTGCTGCTGCGCAGCGACAATGTGCAAACCCTCAAACAGGCGGCGCTGGCGGGGCTAGGAATGGTGGGCTTGCCACTTTACGCCTGCGTGAATGAGCTGGCGGATGGGCGGCTGCAACAACTGCTGCCCGAGTGGCGCCCCAAAGATGGCAAGCTGGTGATGCTCTATCCCGCGCGGCGCGGTCTGTCACCGGCGGTCAGGGCCCTCATCGACTTTATCAAGGTGCAGTTGCCTGCACTGCTGGCAGAGGTCGGTCAGCCACGCTGAGGAGGGCTATCCCTCCATCTTGGTGCGAATGCGCTCGAACAGGCTCTGCAGGCAGGCTTGATCCCGATCGGCGGCCCGCACCGCGCCGTACATATGGCGACGGATACCGCTACCGAGGGGGCGGGCGCAGAGCATCCCCTGTCTGACAAAATCCTCGCAGGCCCAGCGCGGCAGGGCGGCGACGCCAAGTCCGGCGGCGGCCATCTGCAGCATTACCGAGGTGTTGTCCACCGGTTTGCAGCGGGCGGGCTCGATGCTGGCTGGTTGCAGGAAGCGGCTGAACACGTCCATCCGTGCCCGCTCCACCGGGTAGACCAGCAGCACCTCCGGCACCAGATCGCCCGGCTCGATGCGGCTCTGGTGGCAGAGGGGGTGATCCGGCGCCATCACCAGAGTGAGATCGAAGGCAAACAGCGGCTCGAAGTGGAGATCGCCCCGGGCCTGCACGTCCGAGGTGAGCAGCAGGTCGAGCTGGCCGCCTAGCAGGGCATTGATGGCATCAAAGCCCGGCACTGACTCCACCTCCAGATCCACCCCAGGCCACTGGCGGCGAAAATCGGGCAACAGCGGCAGCAGCCACTGGATGCAGCTGTGGCAATCGAGCGCCAGATGCAGCCTGCCCGCATCGCCGCTCTGCAGGGCTTGCAACTGTTTCTCGGTCTGGGCCAGAGCGGGCAGTACCTGACGGGCGAGGGCGAGCAGCTGGCCGCCTGCCGCGGTCAGCACCAGCGGGCGGCTTTTGCGCAGGTAGAGCTCCAGATTGAGGCGGGTCTCCAGCTCTTTGAGCTGGTGGGAGAGGGCGGACTGGGTGAGGTTGAGGGTCAGCGCCGCACCGGCCAGCGAGCCCTGCTCAGCCAGCGCGGTCAATGTTTTCAAGTGTTTGATCTCTATCCCTGCATTGCTTGGCACTGCCATAAGATGGCTCCTTGTGAGATTGCGTATGGCACTGATAATGCTGTCGGCGCGGCCTGACCTTTAGCCTCGGCCTCCTGCCGTCTTGCTGCTGCGCTTCTTAACACATGCAAGAACGGGCCTCTGTATCCTCGCGGTGAACCTGTTCGGCGGTCAGTTGAGGATTATTTGAGAGCCAGTTGAAGAGGATTCAATAGCCAGAGTCACCTTATCTTGTCATTTTGGATGTGTAAACATCTGGATGGCTAAATCATCCAGTTTCCCATCAGATGAATGAGCATAAGGAAATGAACCTATGACACGAGCACACACCCTGGGTTTCCCCCGCATCGGCGCCAAGCGCGAGCTGAAATTTGCCCTCGAATCCTACTGGCGTGGCGAGACCACTCAGGCTGAACTCGTGGCCGTTGGCAAGGCGCTGCGTGAGCGCCACTGGCAGGCCCAACATGCCGCCGGAGTCAATCTGCTGCCGGTGGGAGATTTTGCCTGGTACGACCAAGTGCTCGGCACCAGCTTGCTGGTGGATGCGGTGCCTGCCCGTCACCGTCATGGCGAGACCGACCTCGACACCCTGTTCCGGGTGGCCCGTGGCCGTGCGCCGACCGGCCCGGCGGCGGCCGCAGCCGAGATGACCAAATGGTTCAACACCAACTACCACTATCTGGTACCCGAATTCAGCCGTGACCAGCGCTTCAAGCTGGGCTGGAGCCAGCTGTTTGACGAGGTGGAAGAGGCCAAGGCGCTGGGGCTGCCGGTCAAGGCGGTGCTGCTGGGGCCGATCTCTTATCTGTGGCTCGGCAAGGAGAAAGAGAGCGGCTTCTCCCGCCTTGAACTGCTCGATCGCCTGCTGATTGTCTATCAGGAGATCCTGGCCAAGTTGGCCGCGCAAGGGGTGGAGTGGGTACAGATCGACGAACCGGCGCTGACGCTGGACCTGCCAGACGAGTGGCGTCTGGCCTACCTCAACGCTTACGAGCGCCTGAGTGGCCCCTGCAAGCTGCTGCTCACCACCTATTTCGGTTCGGTCGCTCATCAGCGCGACATCATCACCAGCCTGAAGGTGGATGGCCTGCATCTGGATCTGGTAGCCGCCCCCGAGCAGCTGGAGACCCTGGTGCCGCATCTGCCCGCCCAGTGGGTCATCTCCGCCGGGGTGATCAACGGTCGCAACGTCTGGCGTGCCAATCTGGCCAAGCTGGCGCCGACCCTGAAGGCACTGAAAGCCAGACTCGGCGAGCGGCTCTGGGTGGCTTCATCCTGCTCATTGCTGCACAGCCCGGTGGATTTGACCCTGGAGCAGGAGCTGGATCCCCAGACCCGCAGCTGGTTCGCCTTCGCCCTGCAAAAATGCTTCGAGTTGGGGCTGCTCAGAGAGTATCTGGATGGGGGGGCGCTCGACAAAATCAACGCCTACAGCCAGCCCATCGTCGATCGGGAGTCCGACAGCCGAGTGCACAAAAAAGCGGTGCAGTCACGGCTCGCCAGCCTCACCAACAGTGATTTTGATCGCCACAGCCCCTATCCGGTCAGGGCCGAGCTGCAGCGCTCGGATCTCAAACTGCCGCTGCTGCCCACCACCACCATCGGCTCCTTCCCGCAGACCTCGCAGATCCGGGTATTGCGGCAGGATTGGCGCGCTGGTCGCATCGATGACAGCGCCTACGAGGCGGGCATAAAGGCCGAGATCCGCGATGCCATCGCGCGTCAGGAGGCGATCGGGTTGGACGTGCTGGTTCATGGTGAGGCCGAGCGCAACGACATGGTGGAGTATTTCGGTGAACTGCTGGATGGCTTTGCCATCACCCGCTTCGGCTGGGTACAGAGCTATGGCTCCCGCTGCGTCAAGCCGCCGGTGATCACCCGTGACATCGACCGCCCGACCCCCATGACCCTGGCGTGGACAAAGTTTGCCCAGAGCCTGACCGACAAGCCGGTGAAGGGGATGCTGACTGGCCCTGTGACCATCCTCTGCTGGTCCTTCCCGCGAGAAGATGTGAGCCGCGAGCAATCCGCCCTGCAAATCGGGCTGGCCATCCGCGACGAGGTGGCAGATTTGGAAGCCGCTGGCATCAAGATCATCCAGATCGACGAACCGGCGATCCGCGAAGGCTTGCCCCTGCGCAAGCAGGATCATCAGGCTTATCTCGATTGGGCAGTGCGGGCCTTCCGTCTGAGCGCAAGCCCGGTGGCGGACCGCACCCAGATCCACACTCACATGTGTTACAGCGATTTCAACCTCATCATCGAGGCGGTGGCGGCGCTGGATGCGGACGTGATCACCATCGAGACCAGCCGCAGCCAGATGCAGCTGCTCGAAGCGTTCGAGCGCTTCAACTACCCCAACGAGATTGGCCCGGGTGTCTACGACATCCACTCGCCGAACGTGCCAAGCCAGAGCTGGATTGAAGGCCTGCTGCGCAAGGCCGCCAAACAGATCCCGGCCGAGCGGCTCTGGGTCAACCCGGATTGCGGCCTCAAGACCCGCGGCTGGGAAGAGACAGAGGCCGCCCTCAAGGTGATGGTCGATGCCACCAGGGCGCTGCGGGCCGAGCTGGCGTAACCGGCAAGCCGTGACTGCCATCGGTAAGGTGGCGTGCTGACAAACGAACGAGAGAGGGGAAGCCATTGCTTCCTCTCTCTTTTTTCGTTGGCCACTTTTCCACTTTTCCACTTGATCCTGAACCTTGCCGCAGCCCGCTTTGCACTAGGCTCAGAGTTGGCAGAAGTGGATGGAGTCGCGGCCATGAGAGTCAGTCTGGGGAGCGCAATCCTGTGGGGATTGCTGATGTGGCAGAGTGCATGGGCAGCGCCAGCGGCCGAGTTGAAGATGGTCTACTTTGACGACTTTGCCCCATATTCGTGGCGTGACGAACAGGGCAAGATGCGCGGGCTGATGATCGACGTGATGGATCGGGTGGTTGCGCAGATGGGGCTGCGGGTGCGCCACGAAGGCTATCCGTGGCAACGGGCGCAAAAACTGGTGCGGATGGCGCAGGCCGATGGTTTTGTCACCATCGCAACCCGGGAGCGGCGCAGCTATACCCTGGTTGTGGAAGAGCCGGTCACTACCACTGTGCTAACCATTTTTACCCAGCGTGCCCATCCCCGCATGGCGGAATTTCAGCGTGCCAGCCGCTTGAGCGACTTCAAATCGCTTACCTTTCTCGACTATTTCGGTAACGGCTGGGGCAAGGAGAACCTGGCGGGCTTCACCGTTCATCACACCATCAATGTTGATAACGTTTTCAAAATGCTGGCGGCGGGTCGGGGGGACCTGATGGTGACCGACCCACTGGTGGCACGCTTCAAACTCAACCAGCTGGGTCTCTCCGGGTTGGTGGTCGAGGTGCCGCTGCAGCTTGACGCTACCCCGTTCAATCTCTGCATCGGCAAGCACTCCCGCTTCAATACCCGGATAACCGAGTTCAACAGTGCCCTGCAACAGCTGCGACAAAGCGGCGAGTTGGCGCGTATCGTCGAACGATATCGTTGATGCGCGGCCGCCATCTGCGGTTTGCCAACGGCGTGTCTATCTTGGCGTCATATCGGCGATGGTTGCCCAGAAGGCATCGATCAAGGGCCCCTTGCTGTGGGGCGGACGGATAAGGCCAATGGTCCAGCAGGCTTCCCCATCTCTGAGGGGGAGGGTGAGCACATCCGGGTGCTCTATGGTGGTGGAGGAGGGAACCAGAGTCCAGGCGATCTCGGCTGCGGCGGTGGCTACGCCCGCTGCAAAGTCGTTGACATACTGGATATCGCGAAAACGCAGCCCGCTCTGGGCCAGATAGTTCATCAGGTGATCGTAAAACGACGGCGCCTTGTCCCGACGCAGGATCGCCAGCGGCTTGTCCACCAGATCCGCCAACTCCCTCACATCGCGGTAGCTGGCGGGCAGCACGGCGACAAAGTGGGCTTCGACCACTGGCAGGGCGTGCCACCCCTTGGGGGCGGGCAGGCGGCAAAAACCGAGATCCAGCTTGCCTTCACTGAGCGCCAGTAGCTGGTGGTGGGTGGAGAGATCGTTGAGCTCGATGGTCACCTGCGGCCGCTCGGCGCGAAAACGGGCGATGGCGGCGGGCACCAGGATCTTGGTGGCGACACCAAAGCCGATGCGCAGGGTGCCGACATTGCCCGCCAGCACGTCGCGGGCGGTGCGCGAGAGCTGCTCGCTCTGGATGACCACAGCGCGGGCATCCTCATACAGCGCCCTGCCCAGTCCGGTGAGGCGAGTGGTGCTGGCGTTGCGCTCGAACAGTTCACCGCCCAGCTCCTCCTCTAACCGCCTTATCTGTTTGCTCAGGGCAGACTGGGTAACATGCTGACGTACCGCCGCCTGGCCGAAGTGCAGCACCTCCCCCAGAGTGACGAAGGCTTTCAGATCCCGTAGCTCCATCAGAGCTCCTTTCATTCCTGTTGGGAATGTTGAGTGGTCATATTTGTCATTGGACGGAATTTTAGAAGTGATAGATGCTTATGCCAATTCATTTCGGGTGCCCAGACAGGGGGCGCCGAGTTATCAGAGATGGCTGACACCATCAGCGCAGAAGGAGCAATACCAGATGCATCACCACAAGTTCAACGACTTCCCGAGCGATTTTCTGTGGGGCGCCGCCTCCGCTGCCTATCAGGTGGAGGGGGGCTGGAATGCCGATGGCAAGGGGCCCTCGGTGTGGGATCTCTTCACCAAGCTGCCGGGCAAGACCTTTGAGGGGAGCAACGGCGATGTGGCGGTGGATCACTACCACCGCATGGAAGAGGACGTGGCGCTGATGGCCGAGATGGGGCTCAAGGCTTACCGCTTCTCGGTGAGCTGGCCACGCATCTATCCCACCGGTCGGGGGGAGGTGAACGAGGCGGGGCTGGCCTTCTACGAGAAGCTGATCGACACCCTCTTGGCCCACAAGATCGAACCGGTACTGACCCTTTATCACTGGGATCTGCCGCAGGCGCTGCAGGATGAGTACGGCGGCTGGGAAGATCGACGCATTATCGAGGATTTCGAGCGCTACTGCGTGACCCTCTATCAGCGTTTTGCCGGCAAGGTGAAGTACTGGGTGTCGCTTAACGAGCAGAACTACAACCTGACCAACGCCTATCAGCTCGGCACCCATCCGCCGGCCGTGCAGGATCGCAAGCGCTTCTTTGCCGCCAACCATATCGCGTTTCTGGCCAACGCCCGGGTGATCAAGGCGTTTCGCCAGCATGTGCCAAATGGCCTCATCGGCCCGAGCTTTGCCTACTCCCCTGCCTATCCGGCGTCGTGCGATCCGAAAGATATGCTGGCCTACGAGAACGCCGAGGAGTTCAACAACCTCTGGTGGCTGGATGCCTACTGCTTTGGCCGCTATCCGCAGGCGGCGCTCGCTTACTTGCGAGAAAACGGCGAGGCGCCGGAGATCCTGCCGGGCGATATGGAGTTGCTGCGCGAGGGGACGCCCGACTATATCGGCGTCAACTACTACTACACCCTGACCTACACAGATAACCCCTTGGGCGGTCAGACCCTGCAGCGGATCAACACCACCGGCAAGAAGGGTACTACGCCATCGAGCGGCATCCCCGGCCTCTACAAGACGGCGCCCAATCCGTACCTTGAGACCAGCAACTGGGACTGGGCCATCGATCCGACCGGGATGCGTATCGCCCTGCGTCGCCTCTCTTCCCGCTATGGCCTGCCGCTGATGATCACCGAGAACGGTCTTGGCGAGTTCGACAAGCTGGAGGCGGGCGAAAAGGTGAACGATGAGTACCGTATCGATTACCTGCGCAGCCACGTCAAGGCGTGCCAGGAGGCGATGCAGGATGGGGTGGAATTGCTCGGCTACTGCGCCTGGTCGTTCACCGACATCCTGAGCTGGCTCAACGGCTACCAGAAGCGTTACGGGTTCGTCTATGTGGATCGTGACGAGCAGGGGGGCTCCCTTCGCCGGATCAAGAAAGCGAGCTTCCACTGGTATCAGGCGGTCATCACTTCAGGCGGCAAGGTGCTTTAACATATCTCCTTGGCTTGTCATACGAAAAGGCCCTGGCTCCTGTCAGGGCCTTTTGCATGGCATGTTTTGACCTGCACTGGCCGTGGGATGCTAGAGGAACATTCCTCCCGAAGCTTCAATGCGCTGGGCATTGATCCAACGATTGTCATCCGAGAGCAGGGCTGCAATCACCCCGCCGATGTCATCGGGCTGGCCGACTCGTCCAAGTGCTGTTTGGCTGGCAATGAAGTCGTTGACTGCCTGATTGTCCCGCACTACACCGCCGCCAAAATCGGTCTCGATAGCACCAGGGGCCACCACGTTGACGGCGATCCTCCGTGGACCAAGCTCCTTGGCCAGATAGCGGGTCAGCACTTCTACTCCTCCCTTCATGGCCGCGTAAGCGGCGTAGCCCGGTAGGGCAAAACGGGTTAGGCCGGTTGAAATATTGATGATCCGGCCACCATCGCGGATCAGAGGTAACAGCTGCTGGGTTACAAAGAAAGTACCCTTAAGCTGAATGTTCACAAGGGTATCGAACTGCTCCTCAGTGGTCTGATCAAAGCTGGCGTGGATGCCGATCCCGGCATTGTTGACCAGAAAATCGAACTGTTCGCGTTGCCACTCCCGTTGCAACAGTTGATGTACTTCAACGGCGAAGGCTGCAAAGGAGGCACAGTCGGCCACATCGAGCGGTAGGGCATGAGCCTTTACGCCGAGTGCATTGGCTTGTGCCACCACGGCTGCCGCCTCTTCCGCCTGACTGCGGTAAGTGAGAATGAGGTCGACGCCTTTGGCTGCGAGGGCCAGTGCCGAGTGCTTACCGAGGCCGCGGCTGGCACCAGTAATGAGAGCGATGGGAAGGGTCATGGTTCAACTCCTATCAAGAGTGGGGAGGGCTCGGTCTGAGCATGTGTTATCACTCTATTAGTGCTTGTGTGATGGATAAAGCCGGTAATAATGAATGCACTGTTCCGTTTACATTGACAATGAGGCCATGGATCAACTTGATGCGATGAGATTGTTTATACGGGTGGCTGAGCTTGAGAGCTTCACCCGCAGCGCCGAGCAACTGGGTATCCCCAAGGCAACGCTTTCCGCAGCGATTCGGCGGTTGGAGGAACAGATGGGAACTCGTTTGCTCCATCGCACTACCAGGCGGGTACAACTGACCACTGATGGGCAGCTCTGTTATGCCCGTTGTCAGGAGTTGCTGGCCGATATGGAGGAGTTTAATGGGCTGTTTCGGCACGGGGGACGGCTCAGCGGCCAGCTGCGGGTGGATATGCCGAGTCGGATGGCTCGCCATTTGGTCATACCGGCATTGCCTGCTTTTCTGGCGGACCACCCTGACTTGCAGCTGATGCTGAGCAGTACAGATCGGCGGGTCGATCTGGTGCGCGAAGGCTTCGACTGTGTGGTGCGGATGGGGGCGCTGGAATCCTCCAGCCTGGTAGCTCGTCCACTGGGCCACTATCGTCAAATCAATTGTGCCAGCGCGGCTTACCTGACTCGTTATGGTGTACCAGAAACGTTGACCGATCTGGCTGGGCACCGGTTGATCCACTATGGCTCCGTGTCAGGTGGCCGCGAAGCCGGTTTTGAGTACCAGCAGAGCGATGGTTCCCGCGCCGTACTGGCGATGACCGGAGCGCTCACGGTAAACGACAGTGAAACCTATCTGGCAGCTGCACTGGCGGGGTTAGGGATCATCCAGATGCCGCGAATCGGAGTAGAAGAGCTGCTCGCCAGTGGAAAACTGGTCATGGTGCTGCCCCAGTGGCAGGCACCTCCCTTGCCCGTTCATGCGCTCTATGCGCATCGTCGCCAGCTCTCACCTAGGGTTCTGGCGTTCATTCACTGGTTGGGAGGCGTGCTAAATACGGCGATCGACGAGGGCTCGATGGAGGTTTTGTGAGCCTGTGTGGATCACTGGATCAGTTTTGTCTGCGATGCAAGGTGCCGGCAGGATCTCGGTGGTCGTTGTCATTCACGCGATGACTTCATTTTTCTGGAGAACTCATTGACTCGATTTTGTCCTGCCAAAGTCGGCGACCCCTGCTATTATCTGCGGCCGAACATGAGCCAATAAAAATCAGGATATCGTGATGACTGACCACACTTTTATTCCCGGCAAGGACGCGGCGCTGGAAGACTCCATCGAACGCTTCCAGACCAAGCTGCAAGCCTTAGGGTTTGATATCGAAGAGGCCTCCTGGCTCAACCCCGTGCCGAACGTCTGGTCGGTGCATATTCGGGACAAAGAGTGCCCCCTCTGCTTTACCAATGGCAAGGGTGCCAGCAAGAAGGCAGCCCTCGCTTCCGCCCTTGGCGAATATTTCGAGCGTCTCTCCACCAACTACTTCTTCGCCGACTTCTATCTGGGCGAGCAGGTCGCCAACGGCGATTTCGTTCACTACCCGAACGAAAAGTGGTTCCCCATCGAGGGTGACCAGTTCCCGGCCGGTCTGCTCGACAGCTTCACCCGCAAGTTCTACAACCCGGACGGTGAAGTGACCGCCGACATGCTGGTGGATCTGCAGTCAAACAACGAAGAGCGCGGTATCGTCGCCCTGCCGTTCGAGCGTCAGTCCGATCACGAGACCGTCTACATCCCGATGAACATCATCGGCAACCTCTATGTCTCCAACGGCATGAGCGCTGGCAACACCAAGACCGAAGCGCGCACCCAGGCGCTCTCCGAGGTGTTCGAGCGCCACGTGAAGAACAAGATCATCGCCGAGGCCATCAGCCTGCCGTTGATCCCGGACGAGGTCATTGCCCGTTATCCGGGGATTGCCGCCTCCATCGCGGCGCTCGAAGCGGAAGGCTTCCCCATTTACAGCTTCGATGCCTCTCTGGGTGGCCGTTATCCGGTCATCTGCGTGGTGCTGCTCAATCCGAGCAATGGCACCTGCTTTGCCTCCTTCGGTGCCCACCCGCGCTTCGAAGTGGCCTTCGAGCGTACCGTCACCGAGCTGCTGCAGGGCCGCGGTCTCAAGGATCTCGACGTGTTTGTGCCGCCGTCATTCGACAACGAGCAGGTGGCGGATCACCACAACCTCGAGACCCACTTCATCGACTCCTCGGGCCTTATCAGCTGGGATCTGTTCAAGCAGGATGCGGACTTCGAGTTTGCCGACTGGGACTTCCGTGGCACCTCGCAGGAGGAGTTCGATCACCTGATCGGCATCTTCCATGAGCTGGAGCAGCCGGTCTATATCGCCGACTACGAGCATCTGGGTGTCTACGCCTGCCGCATTCTGGTGCCGGGCATGTCCGACATCTATCCGGCCGAAGATCTGCTGCTGGCCAACAACAACATGGGCGCCAACCTGCGCGAAGTGATCCTGGCACTGCCATCACTTGATTGGGATGCCGAGCAGTACATGGCGTTGTTTGATCAACTGGATGAAGAGGGGCACGACGAGCGCACCCGTGTACGCGAGCTGCTGGGCATCGCTGCTGCCAAGGGGACCGCGCTGCACACCCTGCGCGTTGGCGAGCTGAAAGCCATGCTGGCGCTGGCCGCCGGTGAGCTGGAGACCGCACTGGATCTCATCGACTGGACCATGGAGTTCAACCAGTCGGTGTTTACTGCCGAGCGTGCCAGCTACTACCGCGCCCTGCGTGCCTGCGTCGAGTTGTTCCTCGACGAGGAGCGGGATCCGGAGCAGTATCGCGCCGTCTTCACTCGCATGTATGGCGAAGAGACGCTGGCACAGGCATGGGCCAACGCCACTGGCGAAGCACGCTTCCACGGGCTGGAGGCGGCCGACCTGTCGCTCTCCCAGTTCCCGCTGCACCAGAAGCTGCTGGCGGCTTACGAGAAGCTGCAAAAGGCCAAGCGAGCCCATCACTGGGCGTGATTGTTGCTGTAAAGGAAGGGGCCGAGTGGCCCCTTCTGTTTATCGTGCGGCAAGGCACGGGATTGTTATTCAAAGATGAAATAAAAAACAAAAAATACCCCTAAGGAGGTTGATGGCAGGGCAGGGGATGTGCTGGCGATCTGCAAAGATATCTTGCCAATACCATATTTCCATGATTGGAAATAAATTCTTTAAAATCATTGCATTAAAAATGTGATATTTCTGTTTCAGCTGATACCTGGTGTAAAGTGGCGTAGCCATCGCACTAAAATATTTGTAGTAAAATTACATTCGCACTCTGATAAACTTGATCAATGTCAATTTTGGCTATTTGGCCCTTTGTTATGATTTCAACAGGCAAAACATTCAGGTAGAAAATAATTGAAAGCTGAATCTCCATTCGATTGTCTCAAGCCCGAAGCCATCGCTGCACTGGCTGAAGACATCACCTATGCCAAGGCTACCAAGCCGGCATACAAGGTCATTCCACTGGCCATCACCGCAGGCGCTTTCATCGCCATCGCATTTATCTTCTACATCACAGTGACGACCGGAACCGGCTCCATGCCTTGGGGTATGGCCAAGCTGGTGGGCGGTCTCTGCTTCTCTCTCGGACTTATTCTCTGTGTGCTGCTCGGTGCCGAGCTGTTCACCTCCACCACCCTGACACTGGTGGCCAAGGCTGCCAATCGCATCAGCTGGGCTCAGCTGCTCAAGAATTGGGGTTTGGTCTACTTCGGTAACCTGATTGGCGGTCTGCTGATGGTGGCGCTGATCATCGTTTCTGCAGAGTACACGGCAGCAGACGGTCAGTGGGGCCTTAACGCCCTCAAAGTGGCCCAACACAAAATTCACCACACCTTCTTCGAAGCGGTGGCGCTCGGTATCCTCTGTAACCTGATGGTATGTCTTGCTGCATGGATGGCCTTTGGTGCCCGCAGCGCGACTGACAAGGTAGTGGTTATGCTGCTGCCGGTTGCCATGTTCGTTGCCTCAGGTTTCGAGCACAGCATCGCAAACATGTTTATGATTCCGGTTGGTATCGCTATCCACAGCGTGGCTAGTCCGGAATTTTGGCAGGCCATCGGCCAGGATCCGGCAACCTTTGCTGACCTGACCGTATCCAACTTCGTCCTACACAACCTCATCCCCGTGACCATCGGCAATATCATCGGTGGTGGCGTGATGGTTGGTCTGACTTACTGGTTTATCTTCCGTCGTCATCATTAAGGATGATTGCGGGATACTACATCAATACCGTGTGAGGTAATGAAAAATGGCAGAACTTAACGAACAGTTCCAAAAAGCATGGGAAGGCTTCGCGGCCGGTGAATGGCAGACCTCTGTCAACACCCGTGACTTCATCCAGAAGAACTACACCCCGTATGAAGGTGACGAGTCCTTCCTGGCTGGCGCGACCGAAGCGACCACCAAGCTGTGGGACAAGGTCATGGAAGGGATCAAAATCGAGAACCGCACTCATGCGCCGGTTGATTTTGATACTGACCTGCCCTCCACCATTACCGCACACGATGCCGGTTATATCGATCAGAGCCTGGAGCAGATCGTTGGTCTGCAGACTGACAAGCCGCTGAAGCGCGCCATCATCGCCAACGGCGGTATCAAGATGGTTAAAACTTCTTGCGAAGTGTACGGTCGTCAACTGGACCCGATGGTCGAGAAGATCTTCACCGAATACCGCAAGACTCACAACCAGGGCGTGTTTGACGTTTACACCAAAGACATCCTGAACTGCCGCAAGTCTGGTGTTATCACCGGTCTGCCGGATGCCTACGGCCGTGGCCGTATCATCGGTGACTACCGTCGTGTTGCTCTGTACGGTGTTGACTTCCTGATGGCCGACAAACTGGCCCAGTTCAAGTCCCTGCAAGCTGACCTGGAAAACGGCGTCAACCTGGAAGCCACCATCCGTCTGCGCGAAGAGATCTCCGAGCAGCACCGTGCCCTGGCACAGATGAAGGTGATGGCTGCCAAGTACGGTTGCGATATCTCCGTACCGGCCAAGAACGCCAAAGAAGCCGTACAGTGGACCTACTTCGCCTACCTGGCGGCAGTCAAGTCCCAGAACGGTGCAGCCATGTCCTTCGGTCGTACCTCCAGCTTCCTAGATATCTACATCGAGCGTGACCTGCAAAAAGGCCTGATCACCGAGCAAGAAGCCCAGGAGCTGATGGACCACATGGTCATGAAGCTGCGTATGGTTCGCTTCCTGCGTACTCCGGAATACGATTCACTGTTCTCCGGCGACCCGATGTGGGCGACCGAGACCCTGGCTGGCATGGGCGTTGATGGCCGTACTCTGGTCACCAAGAACAGCTTCCGTATGCTGAACACCCTGTACACCATGGGCCCGTCCCCTGAGCCGAACCTGACCATCCTGTGGTCCGAGAAGCTGCCGGTCGGTTTCAAGAAGTACTGTGCCAAGGTATCCATCGAGACCTCTTCCGTTCAGTACGAGAACGACGATCTGATGCGTCCGGATTTCAACAACGATGACTACGCCATCGCTTGCTGTGTATCCCCGATGATCGTTGGTAAGCAGATGCAGTTCTTCGGTGCTCGTGCCAACCTGGCCAAGACCATGCTGTATGCAATCAACGGTGGTATGGACGAGAAGCTCAAGATCCAGGTTGGTCCGAAAACCGAGATGGTCAAGTCCGAGTACCTCGACTACAACGACGTAATGGATCGTCTGGACCACTTCATGGATTGGCTGGCCAAGCAATACGTTGCTGCGCTGAACATCATCCACTACATGCACGACAAGTACAGCTACGAAGCCTCTCTGATGGCGCTGCACGACCGTGACGTATATCGCACCATGGCGTGTGGTATCGCTGGTCTGTCCGTAGCCGCTGACTCCCTGTCTGCCATCAAGTACGCCAAGGTCAAGCCGATTCGTGACGAAGATGGCGTTGCCATCGACTTCGAAATCGAAGGCGAATACCCGCAGTTCGGTAACAACGACGCTCGCGTCGATGATATCGCCTGTGACCTGGTTGAGCGCTTCATGAAGAAGATTCAGAAGCTGAACACCTACCGTGGTGCTGTTGCTACCCAGTCTGTTCTGACCATCACCTCCAACGTGGTATATGGCAAGAAGACCGGTAACACCCCGGATGGCCGTCGTGCCGGTGCTCCGTTCGGCCCGGGTGCAAACCCGATGCACGGTCGTGACCAGAAAGGTGCTGTTGCTTCCCTGACTTCCGTAGCCAAGCTGCCGTTCGCTTACGCTAAAGATGGTATCTCCTATACCTTCTCCATCGTTCCAAACGCACTGGGTAAAGATATGGAAGCCCAGAAAGCCAACCTGGCTGGCCTGATGGACGGTTACTTCCACCACGAATCCAACGTAGAGGGTGGTCAGCACCTGAACGTTAACGTGATGAACCGTGAAATGCTGCTGGACGCCATGGAAAACCCGGAGAAATATCCGCAGTTGACCATCCGCGTATCCGGTTATGCCGTTCGCTTCAACTCTTTGACCAAAGAGCAACAGCAAGACGTCATCACCCGTACCTTCACTGCTTCTCTGTAATCGAGACATAGTGAGCAAAAACCGGCGCCAAGGCGCCGGTTTTTTTATGCGTGCGATTCAGGGGGAGTAATCATCCCCTGCGAATCGCCTCCAGTTCCATCGCAACCACAACAGTTGTTACTGGGTATTCGAAGAGGATTAAGGGGAGGGGCTCACCAGGATTGACCTAGGCCCCGTCTGTAATGCGATTATGCTTTATTAGCGCTCTAAGGGGATAGGCGGTTGCTTTGCCTGCCATTGCATCAGTGTTGCTATGGCTCGTGGAACAGCTGATCAGGTTTAAGGGGTGAACAGAGGCGCCATCGCGGGTATCAAGCAATACCCATAAGCCTGTGACTATGGAATCATTCTCTGCCTCTGCCTCTGCCTCTGCCTCTGCCTCTGCCTCTGCCTCTGCCTCTGCCTCTCCATACGTAGCTGGGAGGTCTCAGGTTTAGCCAGCCAGATATGTGTGTGGCTTAAGCCAACCAAACTACAAACCCTGCTTGCAGAAATAACAAGGGCTGCACATTGTGCAGCCCTTGCCTCTGGAGAATAGCGGGTTGAGCGTGTCAGCTGGCCCAGGTGATGATGTGATCGATCCATTCACCCGCCTGATCCTCGTGAATGACTTTGCCACGGACGGATTGACCAGCCTGATGCATCGCGGAACGACTGCCGGTCAGCAGAGGATGCCACTCTGGAAGAGCGTCACCTTCAGACAGCAGGCGATATGCGCAGGTTGAGGGGAGCCAGTCATATTCGGTGATCTTGTCATGGGTGATCTGCAGACAGTCAGGCTCTTTTTTGAAACGATTGGCGTAATCAGAGCACTGACAGGTCTTGGTGTTAAGCAAATTGCAGGCGACATTGGTGAAAACCAGTTCGTCGGTATCTTCATCGATCAGCTTGTTGAGGCAGCATTTTCCGCAACCATCGCAGAGGGATTCCCATTCGGATTCAGTCATCTGCTGCAGACTCTTGGTCTGCCAAAAAGGGGCTTGCATCATACCGCTCACTTATTACACCTGATAAAACGCGTGGTTATACCCCTTGTTACCCGGTATTTCAAGGAGAGGGTCACTCCGGGGGGAAAATTGTCGTGATCAGCTCAAATGAATGCAATGACTTTCAGCCTCATCATATTGCTCAAACGGGTTCGCTGGTGGGCAGGAAGTCCCGCAGGTTTGAATACTTGGGCTGCATGATTGTCCAGTTCAGGTTTTATTTTCTGCTTCTTTATCCGTTACATCTTTTGATGTTTGTCTGCTTGCAGCAAGCAGGGTCAAATTGGATTTGACCCCATAGGTCCAGACACTTTTTCCCGCTTAGGGTTGTGATACCCGACTGCGCAGAAATTCCCGTGGTGAACGGTATCCCAAGGCGCTGTGCGGGTGGTGCTCGTTATAATGCTCAAACGCGATAGCCAAATTGCCTACCGCTGTTCGGCTATCCGGTTTTGGCATCATCTCGATATAGTCTCGCTTCATCGTCTTCACGAAGCTCTCCGCTATACCGTTACTCTGTGGGCTTCTCACTGCTGTCGTTCTGGGCTCCAACCCGATTTCTCGTGCAAACGCGCGGGTCTCATGGGCTCGATACGCCGAGCCATTATCAGTCAGCCACTCCACCGGTGATGCCGGCAACGAATCCCCAAAGCGACGTTCGACAGACCTCAGCATGACATCTTGCACAGTGTCACTATCGTAACCCCCAGTACTGGCCGCCCAGTCCAACGCTTCCCTATCGCAGCAATCCATGGCGAACGTGACACGTAGTTTTTCACCGTTATCGCAGCGAAACTCGAAGCCATCTGAGCACCACCGTCGATTGCTCTCCTTGACGGCAACACGCCCCTTATGTGCCTGCTGGGCCAATGGTGCAGCTGGTTTTCTTTCCAGCAGCAAGCCATGTTCGCGCATGACGCGATATACCCGCTTAGCGTTTACCACAGGTTGTTCTGTTGCCTCAGACTGACGCCGTAACAGCGCCCAGACCCGGCGATAGCCATAGGAGGGAAGCTCTGCCATCGCCTCCATGATACGGCCAAGTAAGGCTGCATCATCACGCTGGCGATGATGACGACCATCTTGCCAACCCGGTTTTCGATGAACACGAACGGATAGCTGCGCACGCGATACATTAAGAGCCTGGCTCACAGCACTTAATCGTCGTCCCCCGGCAACAAGGGCGCATGCGCAATCCATTTTTTTGCTCGACCATACTCCACGGCTTCTTTGAGGATCTCGTTCTCCATGGTCTTCTTCCCGAGCAGACGCTGAAGCTCTCGGATCTGCTTGATGGCAGCAGCCAACTCGGAAGCAGGAACAACATCCTCACCGGCGGTGATCGCCGTGAGAGACCCTTCTTGGAATTGCTTACGCCATTTGAAAAGCTGGTTTGCGTTGACGTCGTGCAAGCGAGCAACATGAGAGACGGTCATCCCGGGCTCAAAGGTCTGCTGCACGATGGCGATCTTTTCTTGTGGAGTCCGGCGTCGACGGCGCTCGGCCCCTGTTAACACTTCGACCATCTTCTCGTTGTGACTAGTACTGAACATAGCTCCAAGACTACCTCTTAAGTTAAGAGGGGCGAAGTGTCTGGATCTTCAAGGGGCCAATCTACAAATGATCTCCGATGCCTACCGTCAGGCTGTTGCAAGCTTGTCTTTCAAATAAAGCAGCTGGTCACATATTGTTTGCGCCCTTCTGTCACTGCGACCCGCGGGAGAGCCTGCGTAGGCGTTCGTTTTTTGTCTTAATGATTGAGATAGATATCTTGCTCTGAATAGGCCAGCAGAGGTGTGCCGAGGTTAGTCCGTTTCGCGCCAAAGAAGCGGGTGAGTACGCCAGATTGCTGTCCCAGTCGCTGCAGCTTGACGTGATCCAGCTCGATCTGCTCGGGTAGCCAGGTAAATACGGCGGCGCAGTGACCATTGCCCAGACTGCGTTCCAGGGTTTGCTGCCAGTTCTTGATTTTGGGGCTATGTACCACCAGCACTCTCCTGGGATCGATACCTCGCTCTTCCAGACGGCTGACTGTGGGGCGTCCCGGCGGGGCGATCAACAAGATCCAGCCGGTATGAGCCTCCCCAAGCTTTGTCAGCTCGCTCAGAAACTGATCATCAGACTGGATAGTCACACCATAATGAGCCAACTCCGCTTTGCAGGCGGTTCTGGTTGGCCAGGGCTTGCTCATGACACGATTCATCGCAAAGGGCAGTGAGTGCAGGGGCTGGTTCATATATGGGGTTCCTGTATGAATATCCAAGCTGTATGCGCATACAGTAGTTCTATCCTGTGGCAGTGACAAGGTGTTTTTGCTGAAAAATGTGATGGTGTTGGCATGTGTCGTTAGTAAGGTTATGTTTTTAAACACTATTTAATATAAAGCTGGCTGGGTGTTTTTCGTACTATGGACAAACCTTGCGTAACCGCCCATGGTTATACAGGTCATTTACAGGAGGTGCCGCCATGGATATCAGTACCTTGCAACGTCTTGATGCCAACATCTTGCTGGGCATCATCAATGAGAAGCTAAGGCTTGAGTGCGACGGGTTGGAGGAGTTGCTGGCCTATTATGATATGAGTGAAGAGCAGTTGGCAGGGCGTCTGGATCAGATTGGGTACCATTACGATCCATTGAGTAATCAGTTCAAGGCACATCTTTAAGGGTGCAATGATTGCTTCATATTTATACGGTAATTTTTCAGGCACATTGAAACCGGTTTCAATGTGCCGTCTTGCTGCCTATTTTCAGGGATTTTCAAGGCTTGGCAATCTCTGAAAACCTATTCATGCCAGAATATTTTTATTATTTCATTAAGTTTATGATAATAAAGGGAATGTTTGTTTTTGTGTGATCAATTAAAGGAAAGGGTTTTCAAGCTTTTCAGGCTGTTTTTATCGGTTAAAGTGTGACTTGCGTTAACTTTTAATTCTGCCGCTTTAGTTAGTATTCTCACGCCGGTACATATTTTGAGATAACAACAGCGCCGGTCCCGCAAGCGGGATAACAATTTTATTTGTAACGAAGGAATATGGTTTATGGCTACCAAGAAGAAGACAGACCAGGATCTCCAACTGGATAAAGATCAGCTCAAGGCGAGTATCGTGCGTCACCTGCGTTCTACCTTGGGAACAAGCGAACAGAAAGCCTCTCCCGAAGCGTGGTGGAAAGCCACTGCTGCGGCTGTCAATGAACAGGTGTACGAGCGCCTGACCCGCACTCAGCAGACTCATTTCAAGAAAGATACTCGTGCGATTCACTATCTCTCTGCTGAATTCCTGATGGGACGATTGACTTCCAACAACCTGCACAACCTCTCCCTCTACAAGACTTGCGAAGAGGCGCTGGGCGAACTCGGTCTGGAACTGACCGACCTGTGCGAACAAGAGCCGGACATGGCACTTGGCAACGGCGGCCTGGGTCGTCTGGCTGCCTGCTTTATCGACTCGCTGGCCACTCTGAACTATCCGGCGGTTGGTTACGGTATCCACTACGAACACGGTCTGTTCCGTCAGGAAATCCAGGATGGCCGCCAGATCGAGCGTCCGGACTCCTGGCGTGAATATGGCAACCCCTGGGAGATCTGCCGTCCCGAGTCGGTGCAAGAAGTGCCGCTCTATGGCTACGTCGAGACCGTGTTTGGTGACAATGGCGGCCTGAAGAAGGTATGGCACGCCGGTCGCAAGATTAAAGGGGTGCCTTGGGATATTCCGGTGGTCGGTTTTGGCGGTCACACCGTCAACATCCTGCGTTTGTGGGAATCCCGCGCCTCCGAGTTTTTCGACTGGGACGTGTTCAACGCCGGTGGTTACATCGACTCTCAGGCTGAGAAAGCCCAGGCCGAGACCATCTCCAAGGTGCTGTATCCGAACGATGAGACCGATGCAGGTAAAGAGCTGCGTCTGATCCAGCAGTACTTCTTCTGTGCTTGCTCCATCAAGGACATCATGCGCCGCTACAAGCGGGTCCATGGCAGTGACTTCAGCAACTTTGCCGCGCAAATTGCCATTCAGCTCAACGATACTCACCCGACTGTCGCCATCCCGGAACTGATGCGGGTGCTGGTTGACGAGGAAGATCTGAACTGGGATACCGCCTGGGCCATCTGCTATCAGGTCTTCTCTTACACCAACCACACTCTGCTGCCGGAAGCGCTGGAGAAGTGGTCGGTCAGCCTGTTCGAGAAAGTACTGCCTCGCCATCTGGAGGTGATTTACGAGATCAACGCCCGCTTCCTGAACGAGTTGGTGGAGCCCAAGTGGCCGGGCAACGATGCCATCAAGGCCAAGCTCTCCATCATCGAAGAGGGAGCCGTGCGCAAGGTTCGCATGGGCAACCTGTGCGTGATCGGTTCGTCCAAAGTGAACGGTGTGGCCGAGATCCACTCCAAGCTGGTGAAGGAAGATCTCTTCCCCGAGTATGCCGAGCTGTGGCCGGAAAAAATGTGCAACGTGACCAACGGGGTAACCCCGCGTCGCTGGCTGCTGGCCTGCAACCCGGAGCTGGCGGGTCTCTACAACGAAGTAGTGGGCAAGGAGTGGCCGCTGCAACTGGACAAACTGCGTGGCGTGGTGAAGTTTGCCGACGACAAGGCGTTCCAGCAGCAGTTCATGACCATCAAGCGTCACAACAAAGAGAAGCTGGTCAAGGTCATCAAAGACGAAACCGGTATCGATGTCAGTGCCGAGGCGATCTTTGACGTTCAGATCAAGCGTCTGCACGAGTACAAGCGCCAGCAGCTGAACCTCATTCACATCATGGCGCTCTATCGTCGTCTGCTGGCCAACCCGGACTATGACATGCATCCGCGTGTGTTTATCTTCGGCTCCAAAGCGGCGCCCGGTTACAAGCTGGCCAAAGACATCATCTATGCCATCAACAAGCTGGCGGATCGGGTCAATAACGATGCTCGTATCCAGGGCAAGCTGAAAGTGGTGTTCATGCCGAACTATCGCGTGAGTCTGGCCGAGAAGCTGATCCCGGCGGCAGATGTCTCCGAGCAGATCTCTACTGCAGGTTATGAAGCATCCGGTACCGGCAACATGAAGATGGCACTCAACGGTGCAATCACCATCGGGACGCTGGATGGAGCCAACATCGAGATCGCTGAAGAGGCGGGGGCCGAAAACTGTGCCATCTTCGGTCTGAACGTGGACGAAGTGAAGTCGTTGAAGGCGCGCGGTTATAATCCGTACGACTTCTACTATGCCAACTCCGAGCTCAAGGCCGTGCTGGACTGGTTTGATACCGACTACTTCACGCCGGGTCGTCCGGGTGAGCTGGCCTCCATCAAGCGCTCTTTGCTGGAAGGGGGAGACCCTTACCTGACCTTGGCGGACTTCCAGTCCTACTCGGATGCACACAAGCTGATCGATACCTGGTATCGGGATCCGGCACTGTGGGCGAAGAAGGCCATCATCAACTCGGCCACCATGGGCAAGTTCAACTCAGACCGTTCCATCCAGGACTATGTGGATCGGATCTGGGATCTGAAGGCCTGCAACATCGGCTAATCGGATTCATAAATGAGAAAACCCCCGCAATGCGGGGGTTTTTGTTTATTGGGGGGAGCTGGATCAGAGGATATCGCCAACAAAGTAGGCCAGCAGGGCGAGCAACACGGTAAAGACCACGTTCAGAGCCATACCGGCTTTCATCATCTCCCTCTGGCGGATGTGGCCACTGGCGAAGACGATGGCATTGGGCGGCGTGGCGACCGGCAGCATAAAGGCACATGAGGCACCGATAGCGATCAACACCGACATCACCACAGGTGATACACCCAGCGCCTCGGCGACACCGGCAAACAGGGGAACCAACAGCGCGGCGGTGGCGGTGTTGGAGACCAGCTCGGTCAGGAACACCACGAAGGCGGCCAGCATAAGCAACACAACAAAAATGTTGGCGTTGGAGAGTACAGCCGACAAATGGCTGGCCAGGAATGCGCTGGTACCAGTGGCCTTGAGAATGGCGCTCAGGGTCAGACCGCCGCCAAACAGCATCAGCACGCCCCAGTCGGTGTTCTGGTTGACGTCATCCCAGCTGGCGACACGGCTGACCACGATGGCCACGATGGCGCCCATGGCAATCAGGGTGTCGAGTTGCGGAATACCGCCAAAGGCGTTGGAGATGGGTTGTGAGCCGATCCAGAGCACAACTGTGGTCAGGAAGATTGCCAGCGTCACTTTACGCTCGCGGGTCCAGTTGATGGTGACATCCTGGATCTCGACGCGGTGGCTGAGACGCGGGCGGGTTACCAGATAGAGCAGGGCAATGCCGCAGGGCATCAGGATCAGCACGACTGGAACACCGAATTTCATCCAGTCAGTGAAGCCAATCCCCATCTGGGCGGCTGCGATGGCGTTGGGTGGGCTACCCACCAGGGTACCGATGCCGCCGATACTGGCGCTGTAGGCGATCCCCAGCAATACGAAGACGAAGGTGGCGCGCTCTTTTTTGCTATCGAGGCGTGCCAGCATACCGATCGCCAGTGGCAGCATCATGGCGGTGGTAGCGGTGTTGCTGATCCACATCGACATGGCGGCTGTGATGGTAAAGAGCAGGATGACGCCCCAACCCAGATGACCATTGGCCAGGTGCATCACCTTGCCTGCCATCAGGGTATCCAGTCCCTGTTTTGAGAGGGCTGCCGCGAGGGCGAAACCGCCAAAAAAGAGGAACAGGATCGGGTTGGCAAAATCGGTGAGGGATTTGCTCATGTCAAACACCCCGAGCACGGTAGCCAGCAGGGGTACCAGCAGCGCGGTGATGGTGACGTGCAGTGCTTCGGTCAGCCAGAGGATGGCGATAAAGACCAGAATGCCCAGCCCCTTGTTAACCATGGGGTCAAACGGGAGCCAGGCGAGCATGGCACAAAGTAGCAAGACATCCAGGATGACGATCCCTGATTTGATGTCCAGCCAGCGAGATGGAGCAGAGGGTACAGCTGATGTGTGCATAATGTTCTCTCGGTTAATTTATGGTTTTTTTTGTGTTGCCGAGATTACATCCATTCACTTGTTTGAAACAGACTCACATGTTGAAAATCAGCCTCTACTCACATACTCATTGATAAAAATGAGGAAATGAACACATAAATAAAACATGTGCGAAATATAAATCAAACATCCATGAACTGTTCCAGCCATTGCTTGAACATGCTCTTGGGCAAGGAGCCATTTATCTGGTTCACCAGTTTGCCCTGTTGGAAGACCATCAGGGTGGGGATGCTGCGAATGGCGTAACGGGCGGCAATGGTGCTCTGTTGCTCGGTATCGACTTTGGCAAAGCGCATCCGTGGTTCGAGTTCATGGGCAACCTCATGAAATACCGGAGCAAATTGCTGGCAGGGGCCGCACCAGCTGGCCCAGAAATCGACCACGACCGGGATGTCTGAGTTGATCAGGGTATCGAAGTTATCCGCATTCCCGAGGCAAGGGGTCTGGCTGAACAGGAGGGCTTTGCAGCGCCCGCATTTGGCAGATGTATCGATATGGGTAACGGGCAGGCGGTTCCTGGTAAAGCAGTGGCTACAATAAGTAGTGATAAATGACATAATTGGTTCCTTCTAAATCAGCTCTGGCCGGGGATATGATGAAAAGCCAGAATGAAGCAATCGCGAAACAATAGCGAAATATCAGAGCAATAACGGTAACACAGTGCCCAGCGGGAGTGGATAATTCCCCCAGGGTTCATTGCCTGACCGGATAATTCAGCGACCACCAGATGAGAGTCGAGACGGGATGAATAAAGGATCACGGAAAAACCGTGCTGTGCCAGGGCTGATTGTTGCCCTGCTGCTTGCCTTTTCGGGCTACTGCTGGCAGTCGCTCAGTCAGCAGCAGCAGGCCCACAACCTGAACGAAGCGGCCGAGGTGGTGCTGAACAGGATCAACGCCGATACCCTCTATCTGCTTGGGCGGGAGCAGGCCAATGACAGCAATGTCCAGCAGCGCCTGAACCAGTTATCCATCACCCTTGACGGTTTTGTACGGGAAGTCAGAAGCGATCCCGAGCTGGTGCAAGACGACCTTTCCCAGGCTCTGCTTGATGACATGGACAACTATCTGATGGCGCTGGCCAGGCTTCATGCCATTGAGATGGCTATCGAGTACCTCAATGCGCCCCTGCAGGCCCAGATTAAAAAGGTGCGGGGGATAAGCCCGTCAGACAGTGCTCTCCATCGCGACCTGGAGGAGTTGGCGCAACTGAGCAACTATCTGCAGCGCAGTTGGGACAAACGTGAACAGACTACGCTGGACCAGCTGCAACAGCAGTTGCAATCCCGTTATGGCAACTTGCCGGAGATCGCCACCCTGATCCGCCTGAGCAAGGAGATGAGCCAGCAGGTGATTGCTTATCACACCTTGCGTTACCAGCTCATCGACATGCATGTGATCGAGAGTCTGGTGCGCTGGAAACTCGACAAGCTGGAGCGCGCCTCCTCTTTGATGAACCGCTTCTATCTGATGGTGCTGTGTGGGGCTTTGATCTGCTTTGCGCTGGTGGCCTTCACCCTGTGGCGCCGCAACCAGAAGTTGAGCGAGTTGTCCCGTCAGACGGCCTTGCTGGCACAGGCCAAAAGCGATTTTCTGGCCAATATGAGCCACGAGATCCGCACCCCCATGAATGCCATCATCGGTTTCAGCTCACTGGCACTGCAGACCGAGCTGGATCAGCAACAACGGGACTATCTGGGCAAGATAAAGTCTTCATCAGATACCTTGCTGCTGCTTATCAACGACATTCTCGATCTGACCAAGGTGGAGTCCGGCAAGCTGACGTTGGAGGAGATCGACTTCGATCTCAGCGAGCAGCTCGACTCGCTGGCGGGCATGTTTGCCGATCTGGCGGAGCGCAAACATGTGGAGGTGGTTATTCGCAAATCGCCGGAGGTGCCTGTCTTCTTGCGTGGGGATCCTCTGCGGCTGGGGCAGGTTCTGGTCAATCTGGTGAACAATGCCATCAAATTCACCGAACGTGGTGAGGTCGAAGTCTCCATCGATCTGGCCAACTCCCATCCAATGCGGATCCGCTTCAGTGTGCGCGATACCGGCATCGGCATTGCCGAAGAGAAGCAGACCCAACTGTTTCAGGCGTTTACCCAGCTGGAGGCGGGCAATACCCGCAAATATGGCGGCTCGGGTCTTGGGCTCAATATTTCCCAGCGGCTGGTGGAGCTGATGGGGGGGCGGATCACCGTAGAGAGCAAGCCTGGCGTCGGCTCTCTGTTCAAGTTCGATATCCCGATGGCACAGGCGGTCTACGGTGTGGCTGGACGGAAAGTTTTCTTCGAAAACCAGCCGCTGGTGATGGTGATGGATGACAACGAACTGGTGCTGGATCTGGCTCGGGACATCCTGACTCGGGCGGGTGTGCGAGTGCTGCCGGTCAACTCCCTTTCCCGTGCCCGTCAATTATTGCGTGAAGAGGGGCCCAATCTGCGGTTGGCAATCCTCGACTGGCGCATGGGGCAGGAGGATGGACTCGATCTGGCGCTGGAGATGTATCAGCACAGCCAGTGGCGGCGGATACCCATCCTGATGATCAGCGCCTGGGCCAGAGAGGGGCTGCACGCCCGGATGGACAGCATGGGGCTGACCCATTTTCTGCCCAAGCCGATGACCGAGAATGCCCTGCTGGCCAAGGTGGACGAGTTGCTCAATGGCAGCTCTTATGAACTCAATCTGCGCAAGGCAGAGGCTCAGGGGGATCAGCAGCACTTCAAATCCCTGTTGCAGGGTACCCGAGTGCTGTTGGCCGAAGACAACCGGGTCAATCAGCAGCTCATCATCGAATATCTACGTCGGGTCGATGCGGTAGTGTGCGTGGTTAACAATGGTCGCGAGGCGGTGGAGCGGGTCGCCGAGCAGCCTTTTGACGTGATCCTGATGGATTTGCAGATGCCGGTGCTGGACGGACTCGATGCCACCCGCCAGATCCGCAAGATGGTCGACAAACACGATGTGCCCATCATTGCCCTCACCGCCAGTGCCATGCCCGGTGACAAGGAGCGTTGTCTGGGGGTGGGGATGAATGGCTATGTCACCAAGCCGGTGAGCAAGCTGGATCTCTACAACAACCTGCTGCAGTGGGTAAAGCCGCAAGGGGTGGAGCAGGCGGGGATCATGGAGGTGAAACCACCGGATATGATCGGGATCCTCGATCTGCAGGATGCACTCAAGCGGCTGGAGCAGGACAAGGAGGCATTGCAGATCCTGTTCAAGCTGTTCATGTCGGAGCACAAGGACGATCTGTGGGAGATCCGCTCCGCCCTGCGCCGTCAGCAGCCCGAGGTGGCCAGCAAGCTGCTGCACACCCTCAAGGGGGTGTCTGCCAATATCTCGGCTGCCCGCCTGCAATTGGTGGCTGGCGAGCTGGAGTGGCGCTTGCGGCAAAACGAGGTGCTAAGCGAGACGGATCTGGAGCAGTTGCAACAGGTCTTTAGCCAGACCCGGGAAGAGGTGTCACACTTCCTGTTGACCGGTGAGCAGCATGAAAATTCGTATAATCCCTATTCATCAGGGGATGATCGCATGTCACAGTGAATTAAATAGTAATTATTCTCAACCATCCCGGTTCGGGATATGATGAGCTTTCGTTCGAATCGCCTCCAGCCGGAGGCGATTGTTTTCATTCTTCTATTTCTGCGTGGCTTCTCTGATGGCGGCTCATTGGAGCGGTCACGGGCAGAGAGCGCTAAAGGTTGGTGGTGTGAGCGTATTTCTACGATTGAGCTGGTTTTTCAAGGAGCAGTGGCCCCGTTATCTGGCTGCCATCTCCCTGCTGCTGATGGTGGCCCTGTTGACCGTTATTCCGCCCAAAGTGGTGGGCTGGGTGGTGGATGGCATCACCAAGGGCGGTCTCGACAATGACACCCTGATGCGCTATCTGGCGGGGCTGTTTGGTCTGGGTGTGCTGATTTATCTGCTGCGCTACGTCTGGCGGGTGATGCTGTTCGGTGCCTCTTACCGTCTGGCCTATGTATTGCGCAATCGCCTGTTCAGTCATTTCACCCGGATGAGCCCAGATTTTTATCAGCGTCATCGTACCGGCGATCTGATGGCCCATGCCACCAATGACATTCAGGCGGTGGAGATGACCGCTGGCGAAGGGGTGCTGACTCTGGTGGACTCTATCATGGTCGGGGTATTGGTGCTCTCCATCATGTGCAGCCAGTACTCCTGGCAGTTGACGCTGGTCTCCTTGCTGCCGCTGCCGGTGATGGCCTATTTCATGAACCGCTTCGGCACCCAGATCTACACCCAGTTCAAGGCGGCGCAAGGGGCCTTCTCCAAGCTCAACAACAAGACCCAGGAGGCCCTTTCCGGCGTGCGAGTATTGAAATCCTATGCGGTTGAATCGCTGGAAGATGAAGGCTTTGCCGAGCTGACCAAACAGGCGGGGGAGCGCAATATGGCGGTGGCCCGCATCGATGCCAAATTCGATCCGGTCATCTATCTCTGTATCGGTTGCTCCTACTTCCTCGCGGTGGCGGGGGGCAGTGTGCTGGTGCTGCGCGATGAGCTGACTCTGGGTGAGCTCACCAGCTTCACCATGTACCTCGGCCAGCTGATCTGGCCGATGTTTGCCATCGCCTGGCTGTTCAACATCATCGAGCGGGGCAGCGCCGCCTACTCCCGTATCGAAAGTCTGCTGGGGGAGCGCAGCGATATCGAAGAGCCCGCCCAGCCGGCGGTGTTTACCTCTGCCTTTACTTTGCAGATCAAAGGGGTGAGCTATCAACTCGAGCAGCGCACCCTGCTTGCGGATATCGACGTTACCCTCAAGCAAGGGGGGATGCTCGGGGTGGTGGGGCGCACCGGGGCAGGCAAGAGCTCACTGCTCAAGCTGTTGATGCGCCTTGCCAATCCGACTCACGGTTCGATTGTCATGGGGGGCGTTCCGATTGACCAGCTGCCGCTCGCCACACTGCGCAGCCAGTTTGCCTATGTGCCGCAGGAGCCATTCCTGTTTTCCACCACTATCGCCGCCAATATCGCCCTGGGCAAACCCGATGCGAGCCGCGAGGAGGTCGAACGGGTGGCGCGCATTGCCTGTGTCCACGATGATATTGTGCGTTTCCCCAAGGGCTATGAGACCGAGGTGGGGGAGAAAGGGGTGACCCTCTCCGGCGGCCAGAAACAGCGGCTGGCCATTGCCCGCGCCCTGTTGCTGGATGCGCCCATTCTGGTGCTCGATGATGCGCTCTCGGCGGTAGATGCCCACACCGAGCAGCAAATTCTGCATGCCCTCAAAGCCCATCGTCGCACCCTGATCCTGGTCAGCCATCGCATGACGGCGGTGGAACAGGCCGACGAGATCCTGGTGCTGGAGCAGGGAGCCGTTAGCGAGCGGGGTCATCACGGTACCCTGATGGCGCACAATGGATGGTATGCAGATATGGTGCGTTACCAGCGACTCGAAGAAGCGGTGGAGGAGAGCCTGTGAATCCGACCATTAAACGACTGCTCGCCTACTGCGCCCAGTATCCTCGCTGGCTGCTCCAGGCTGGGATCTGTTTGCTGCTTGCTACCGGCGCCGAAGTGGCCGGGCCGCTGCTGATCAAGCTCTTTATCGATGACTATCTGGCGCCTCGCAATATCGTGCTGCCCACCATAGCCCTGATTGCGGCGGGCTATCTGGGCTTGCAGGTGCTGTCGGCGGCGGGCTTCTATTTGCAATCCCTGCGCTTCAATCGCATCGCTCAGGCGGTGGTGCAAACCCTGCGCGAGCAGGTATTTGCTACCGCCATCCGTTTGCCGGCTCGCTACTTTGACAAGCATCGCTCCGGCTCGCTGATTTCCCGCATCACCAACGACACCGAGGCGATCATGAACCTCTATGTGCAGGTGATCGGCTTGCTGGTGCAAAAGGTGGTGCTCTTGTGCGGCATCCTCATATCCATGGCGCTGCTGGATCTGCGGCTGATGCTGGTCTGCTCCCTGTTGCTGCCCGCGGTGGGCGGGGTGATGTGGCTCTACCAGAAACTGAGCGTGCCGGTGGTGCGAGCGACCCGCAGCCTGCTCTCCGACATCAACAGCCGCCTCAACGAGTCGCTGCAGGGGATGCCGGTGATCCAGGCGATGGTGCAGGAGCGCCACTTTGCCAACGCCTTTGCCGAGGTGAATCAGCAGCACTGGTCGGCACGGATCAAGAGCCTCAAGATCAACGGCATTTTGCTGCGTCCGCTCATCGATCTCTTCTACATGATGGTGCTGATCGGTCTGTTGGCGCTGTTTGCCCACGAGGGACTGAGCAGCACTGGCGCCATTCAGGTGGGTGTGCTCTACGCATTTATCAGCTATCTGGGCCGGATGATCGAGCCGCTCATCGAGATGACCAACCAGCTTAACCAGCTGCAGCAGGCGATGGTGGCGGGGGAGCGGGTCTTTGCCCTGCTCGATGAAACCCGCGAGAGCACCGAGGGCGAGCTGCGCCCGCTGGAAGGGCGGGTCAGTTTCGAGCGGGTGAGCTTCTCCTACGATGGTGAGCAGCAGGTGCTGCGGGAGGTCAGTTTTGCCGCAAAACCGGGCCAGATGCTGGCGCTGGTGGGCCATACCGGCAGCGGCAAGTCCACCATCATCAGCTTGCTGATGGGCTTCTATCCACTGGATCAGGGGCAGATCCGCTTCGATGATCACGCACTGGATACCCTGTCGCTGGCGGCGGTGCGCCGCAGCATCGGGCTGGTGCAGCAGGATCCTTTTATCTTCGTCGGCACCCTGGCGGAGAACCTGCGTCTCGGCCGCGCCGGCATAGATGACGCGCGGCTCTGGCAGGCGCTGAGCGAGGTGCAGCTGGCCGAGTTTGTGCGCAGCTTGCCACAGGGGATCAACACCCTGATGGAAGAGGGGGGCAAGAACCTCTCCGCCGGCCAGCGGCAACTGCTCTCCTTTGCCCGCGCGCTGGTGGGGGATCCGCGTATCCTCATTCTGGATGAAGCGACGGCCAGCGTGGACTCCCAGACCGAGTTGGCGCTGTCGCAGGCGATCTCTGCTGCCCGTCGTGGCCGCACCACCATCGCCATCGCCCACCGCCTCTCGACCATCGTCGATGCGGACGAGATCCTGCTGCTCTCCCGCGGTCAGGTGAATGAGCGGGGGACCCATGGTGAATTGATGGCCCTCGGCGGTCACTATGCCCAGCTGTTCGAGATGCAGAGTCAGGGGGCCTGGCTGGAAGAGAAGCGCGCCTGATCGGCACATTTGCTGTAACAGCGACATGAGCGAAAAGAGGGAACCGGTGCGGTTCCCTCTGTTTTTTTGGGTTGGGCAAAAGGTCGTAACCGTGATCCCTGTGCTTGTCGAATGGCGCAGATGCAGGCAACATGTTGTTTACATTAACTCATCGGATCAGTTCGCATATGGATTTGCAACGCTTCAAAGCCAATCTGGCGCTTCGGCTGTTTGCCTGGCGCTACATTCCCGTCATCGGGTTTTGTGCCCCGATCATCGAAGAGATGAACGCCAAGGCGCTGCGCATTCGCATTCCCCTTGGATGGCGTACCCGCAACCATCTGGGCAGCATGTATTTTGGCGCGCTGGCGACCGGCGCCGATCTGGTAGGCGGTCTGCTGGTGATGGAGAAGGGGCGGCAGCGGCGCAAGAAGGTGCACTTCGCCTTCAAGGATGTGCAGGGGGAGTTTTTGAAACGCCCGGAGGGGGATGTGCAGTTCGACTGCGCAGCGGGGGAGGAGATTGACGCCATGATCGACGAATCGCTGGCAAGCGGTCAGCGCATCAATCGCCCCATCCAGGTGGTGGCCACTTGTCCGTCATTGAACGGGGATGAGGCGATGGCGCGTTTTGTGCTGACCCTGTCGATCAAGGCCAGCTAGCGGGTTGCCGGAGAGTGGCTCCCCGAAACGGGTTTAGCCAATCTCCGGGCTGACGCCCTCTTTCACCACGACCTTCATGCCGTTGAAGTTGACCACCTGTTCGGCCACGATCTTGCAGCGCTTGCGGGTCTCCACCTGACCGTCCACCTCGACCAGCCCTTCGGCAACGAGGGCTTTGGCGGCGCCGCCACAATCGGCCCACCCCTGATGTTTGATAAGGTCACACAAGGCAACGAAGGGGTGACCTTCGAGCAGAAACGTCTCCATGGGAAATCCTCTAGATGGATGAATGCCGGATACAGCAGGGCGACTATTTTAGGCAGTTCGCTCAGGCAAAGAAAGGAAGAGGGGCCACTCGCTGCGAAAAAGTGGCCGATTGTCTTTAAGGTGGCGCTTTCGCAAGACCTGATGGAGAGGTGAGAGGGCCACCCGTGACGTATCGTGACGCACCTCGTCCCTGCTGGTGTGCCCACACTCTCCCTTGACTGTTAGGATCGGGCCACTCTCAATGGCCCAAGGAACTTTCCATGACACTCTCCCGCCTGCTGCTGGCATGCAGCGCCCTTACTCTGTGCGGTGTTGCGCAGGCCAGTACTCCGGTGCAGGTCTCGCTGCCCGGGGTCAATTTGCCCGCGTCCCATCAGGTGGAAGGAGCGCGCGCCTCGCTGCTCTACGGCCGGACCGGTCAGGTGAAGGGTATTGATCTGCCGATCTTCGCCCTCTCCGATGTGGATCAGTTCAGCGGTCTGCAGCTCGGGATTTTCCTCGGTGCTGGTCGGGTGCGTCACCAGTTTGGCGGTGTCGCCATCAACGCCATCAACTGGCACGAAGGTCAGGATACCGGCGTCAATCTGGGGGTAGTCAACCTGACCAACAATGTGCAGGGGCTCAACTGGGGTGCCGTCAACATCGCCAAGGGCAATGCGCTGGCCAACGTCGGCTTCGTCAACTATGCCGAGCGTACCACCTTCCAGATTGGCTTTATCAATGCCACCCAGCACCTCGATGGCTTGCAGATCGGGCTGGCCAACTATGCCGCCAACGGCGTGTTCCCCATTCTGCCGCTGGTGAACTTCCAGAAATCGTTCTGACCAAGGCGGTTCGCTTTGCGTTAAAGGCCTCTGCTGATTACCCTGTGCCTCTTGCAACGTGTGACAGGTGAAAAGAGGTAATTGATGACGGCAGGGCAGATGAGTGCAATCGGGATCGGCTGGGATGTGCGGGGCTGGCAGGGCAGTGCCCAGGCGGTTGCTGTAGTGGGCTGGCAGGCCGGTTCTAACCACCTGCATTGGCTCGGGGTGTCGCCGCTGTTTCGTCTGAGCTCGCGGGTGGCGCCGGATCTGGCCGCTCTGCTGCGTCCGGCCCTGCAAAACGAGCTGACCCTGATGCAGGTAGAAGCCTGCCCGCAACTGGCGCTCGGTATCGATGCGCCGCTCGCCTTTCCCCGCGCCTTGCGGGATCTGCTCAACGGCCAACCACACAGCTGCGCCGCTCCCGAGCGGGAGATAGACAACCCCTACGCCTATCGCGACTGCGAGCGCTGGTTGTATCAGCAGTACGGCAAGAAGCCCCTCTCGGCCACCTTCGATCGGCTCGGTAACAATGCCACCCTGGCGCTCTCCATGCTGCCGCGGCTTTCGGATCTGCAACTGGTACCGACCGTTGCCCCGAAGGCCAGTCGCGCCGTGCTGGAGGTCTATCCGGCATTGGCCAAAGTGGGCGGCAAGGCCTCTCCGGCACGGCCCGAGCTGGCGGCGCAGCTGCCTGCGGATGTGCTGGTCGGCACTGATCGCTACGATGCGGCGCTCTGCGCCCTGATGGCGCTGCAATATGCCGCTGGTGGCAAGGTGACGGTATTGCCTGAGCTGATTTCGCCACCCACTGACATGCCGTGTGATGAGGGATGGGTCTATCACTTTGCCCGTCATGGCGTTGAGTACAACGGCATGTGATGGACGGTGATGCGGCGGATCATGGCTCCGCTCACCCTGTGGACGCGGGCCAAATGGCGTAAAAAACCTGTCTTTAGTCAGGAAATTGCCTGTTCATCCCGCGCCAAGGTGGCGCATCGTTATCTTCATCCGATATATTGCCCACCTTGCTGATCCTTTGCTGTGGTATTCCCGATGAAATCCGTTCTCTCTATTCAGTCCCACGTGGTCTTTGGTTGTGCCGGCAACAGCGCGGCCGTCTTCCCCATGCGTCGCCTTGGTATGGATGTATGGCCCATCAACACGGTGCAGTTTTCCAACCACACCCAATATGCCCAGGGGTGGCAGGGGATGGCGATGCCGGCGGGTCATATCAGTGCGCTGGTGAAAGGATTGGGCAATATCGAGGTGTTGAGCCAGTGTGACGCCGTGCTGAGCGGCTACCTTGGCTCTGCCGAGCAGGGGGACGAGATCCTGACTGTGGTCAACGCCGTCAAGGCGGCCAACCCTGATGCCATCTACTTCTGCGACCCTGTGATGGGTCATCCGGAGAAGGGGTGTATCGTCGCTCCCGGCGTCACCCGTTTCCTGACCGAGCAGGCGTTGCCGGTGGCCGACATGATGGCCCCCAACCTGCTGGAGCTGGAGACCCTCTGTGATACCCATCTGGCTGATCTGGATCAGACTCGCGCGGCTGCCCATCAGCTGCTGGCCCGCGGCGTCAAGCTGGTGCTGGTCAAGCATCTCGGTCGTGCGGCGCAGGACTCCAGCCGCTTCGAGATGCTGCTGGCGACCCCGCAAGGGGATTACCTGATTGCCCGTCCGCTCTATGACTTTGCCCGCCAGCCGGTGGGGGTGGGCGATCTTATCAGCGCTCTGATGCTGGCCAATTTGCTGGCCGGTCACGATGCGGTCAGCGCGTTCGAGCGCACCAACGCCTCGGTGGATGCGGTGCTGCAGGAGACCTGGCGCCAGCAGGCTTACGAGCTGCAACTCATCGCCGCGCAAGATGCCTTCGCCCTGCCAGAGGTTGCAGTGCGAGCGGTGAAACTCCCCTGAGTCAACGCGGACGTTCGTCTATCCCGACAAGGGGATGCAGATGAAAAAGGCTTGCCAATGGGCAAGCCTTTTTACTGTTTGCCTGTTTAGTGCGGCAAGCAATCAGGTGCGGGGATGGCGGAGGCGATAACGCTCAGCCATGGCATTGGCCGCTACCATGGCGGCGTAGACATCCTGTTCATTCACTGTCATCGGCATGTTGCCCATGGTATCGAGGGGATCGCAGGCCAGCTGCGCCACCTTGCGCCACTCGCTTTCATGGAAGTGGGTGAGCCCCAGCTCTTGCAGCGTCATGGGCAGGCCTGCACAGTCGATGATGCGAAACACCTCATCAAGTTCATGTTGCGGGGCGCGCTCAAGCACGAGTTGGGTCAGCAGGCCGAAGACTACCTTCTCACCATGCTGGGCGCGATGGAGCTCAGCGATCAGTGACATGCCGTTGTTGACGGCATGAGCTGCGGCCAGTCCACCGGCTTCTGCGCCGACCCCGCTGAGATAGATGGTGGCCTCGATAACCTGCTCAAGCGCCGGAGTCGAGACATGGTGGCGTATCGCATCCATTGCCAGCTCGATGTTCTCACCAAGCAGCTCATAACAGAGCTGTGCCAGGCCAAGGCCAGTGCGTGAAGGGCGCTTGCCGACCAGATTGAGCCCGTCGGCCCGATAGCAGGCGCGCGCCTCGAAATAGGTGGCCAGGGCATCGCCAACGCCTGCGGAAAAGAAGCGGGGAGGGGCGGCGGCAATGATGGCCGTGTCAGCCAGCACCACGTCCGGATTTTGCGGCAGGAACAGATAGCGTTCAAATTCACCCGCCTGGTTGTAGATCACCGCCAGTGCCGTGCAGGGGGCATCTGTGGAGGCAATCGTCGGGAACAGCACAACCGGACGGCGCAGATAGAAGGCCACGGCCTTGGCGACATCCAGCGTCTTGCCGCCGCCGATCCCGACAATCACGTTCGCACCATATTGCTCTGCAAGGTGGGTCAGGCGGTGGATCTCCTGTTCGGTGCATTCATAGCGAAACTTGTCGACCACTCCCCTGAGGCCTGCCTGCAGGAGCCCCGCCAAAGCTTCTTCCCGTACCCGCTCCAGAATGAACTCATCGCTGATGAGCAACGCATAGTCACCAAAATCTTTAACGTGCTCATGGAGTTGCGGGAGAAGGTGTTGACCGATGATGAACTTTTTGGGGGAGGTAACTGTACGGGGCAAAGTGGGCATCCATTATTCCTCAAGGCAGTGAATAACATAAAATTGATTATCAAATGGGTCTCTCACGATACGCCTGATGAGGCAATAGATGAAGAAGAAAAGGGGGGGCGTTTTAATCATTAATTAATCTTTCTATTTGTTTGGTTGTATTTTGGGGCGAACGATTGGCGGTGTTGAGGCATACAGGAGCAATGGCTCTATCGTGGCAATCCGTCGCAAGCAATACTGCTTCAACAAACAGTCACGCTGGAAACAAGCAGGGCCGCTTGGTGCGGCCCTGCTGTATGTGGATAAGGCATAGGGGATGGTCAGAGCGGTTTGTAGAAGATGACGGTCGCAGCAAGAGAGCCATCGGCGTTGCGTGCAAAGCTCGGGATCTGGCCCGCCTCAAGATAGCTGAGTTGACGATAGAGGTGGGAGGCCACATCACCGGCGCGAGTATCCAGCACCAGCAGCGAACGGCCCGCGGCATGGGCGCCTTGTTCCATTGCCTGCATCAGCGCACGACCGACACCTTTGCCTCTCGCCGTTTGCAGTACCATCAGTTTTTCCACCTCGGCCCGGTGGCGACCGTTGGTCTTGCCACAGAGCGCGAGCTGAACCGCTCCCACGAGCTGTTGTTGCTCAAGGGCAAGCCACAGCTTTCGGTGACCTGCCGCTAGATCCGCTTCAACTCCTTGCCAGTAGCGGGTAGATTCCTCCGTGGTCAGCGGCGGTAAAAAACCGACCGAGGCGCCGCTATCGACACAATCTTGTAGCAGGGTGATGAGCGCGCTTTGGTAGGTCGCTGCGCTATTAACTTCCACTATGTCCATCTGACATCCTTGTTGTTGCGCTGTTATGTGGCTGACTGCCACCGTTGGTTCATATGAGGTGGGTACTTGTGCTCGCCGTGAGTACGGCTTGTCAGCGGATCAGCCCCTGCTCAACCAGCCAGGTAAACAGCAAGCGGGAGACGGGGGAGAGCTCATCGAGGTGAGAGCTGTCGAGCCAGCGCAGCTCGGCAATTTCTGCCGAGGCGATCGGGGTGCCGCTCGCTTCGCCGGTGTAACAGCGCAGTCGCACCTCGACTCCTGCCGGTTTGCCATCGGCCTGGGCGCTGAACTCGCAGGCAAAGCGCAGGGTATCGGGCTGCAGGGTGACAGCCAGCTCCTCTGCAATCTCGCGTATCAGTGCCGCCTCGTCGCTCTCGCCCGGTTCACGCTTGCCGCCCGGGATGTAATAGATGTCCTTGCCGTGGGAGCGGGCGCAGAGCAGCTGCTGATCTTTAAAGGTGAGCCAGGCGAGTTTGTCGATCATTGAGTTGCATCCTCTGGTTGTGTGGTGTGTATTGTCTGCATGTACCGGGTGTACAGGGTTCGGTAGGAGCGAGGCTCCTGCGCATCGGGAGAAAGTCCCAACTGATCTGCCAGCGCGAGCAGTTGCTGGCGAAACGCCGGGAGGCGTTTCTCGTCATCGGTCATGATGGCGAGCTCGGCAAAATCCCCGATCTCGGCCAGATGATCCAGGGTGACGTGAAACGGGCCAATGAAGTAGATGCTGCGCCTTTTGGTGATCACGAGTATCTGCCGGTAGTTCATGGTCAAGAGCATGCTGACGGCCTTGTCCGCATCATTGATAGTGACCGCCTCGCAGCGATCCTTCTCGGGCCCCTTGACGATCCAGAGCTGGATGCCGGAGGGCTGCATGGTGCGGATAGCCAGACTTTTGCCAGCCTGGGCAAGGGCATCATCCGGGGTGTCGAAGTAGCGATCCTGCTCCAGATTATCCTCCAGCATGATCTCCGGATTGAGGGCGAGCAGTGCCTTGAGGAAGGCGGGGCGATCCGTCAGCTGATATTTGAACTCGACTTCGAAGCGGCCCTGAAAGTGCGCCTGTGACATCAAGAAGATCCCTCTGTGAGCCTGTGTGGCAGGCAGCCTAACAAAGATGAAGTTGAGTCCCAAGTAGAAAGAGGGGATAGGCCGGAAACACACTGTTTCCAGCGCGGTGACCGCGTAGCTGAATGAGTGCGCAATGGCTGGTTCGCCACAGACTTTTCGACCCTAAAAAAGCGGACTGGCGCACATCACGACAGGGCCGGACTGGGCGAAGGCGGGGTCCTTGTGGTTTAATCTTGCCACTTTAGCGGTAGTAGGTGACGAGCCTGCTACCTTGCGTTGGCAAGATGCAGGTGAGCAAGATGCAGATAGCAGCAGAGAGCAAGTTTATCGGACTCGGAGTCGCGGGCAATTTCGCCGGTCATCTGGAGCAGGCGGGTGAAGCGTCGGACTTCGTAGCGGTAGTCGTGCGCGACACCACGGCGCCCAAGGCGCTGTTTCCCTTTTTCGTGCCGGGCCATCCGGATCAGCTCGGGGTATTCCCGTTGAGCGACAAGGCGATCTTCCTGCCGGAAGCGGCGGTCAGCGGTGACGAGAAGGTGCAGATCGAGCCGGAAGTAGCCCTCTGGTGCGAGCTGGAGTATGCCGGCAAGCAGGTGGTGGCGATCCATCCCCGCGCCTTTGGTGCCTATAACGACTGCTCCATCCGTCGTCCCAACGCCAAGAAGATCAGCGAAAAAAAGAACTGGGGTGAAGAGAGCAAGGGGTTGGCGGACAAGCTGCTGCCGCTTTCCGGTTTTTCTGCCGGCTGCGAGCTCGATGACTATCGCATCGCCTGCTATCTGGAGCGCGATGGTGAGCTGCACGCTTACGGGGTAGACAGCGCCGCCATCGACTACAGCTACTTCCACGGCAAGCTGCTCGACTGGGCCATCGACAAGTTCAATCATCAGCAGGATGAGGGGCCGGCGGAGCACATTCAGGGACTGCTAGCGCAGGCGGGACATCCTCCCCATGCGCTCATCAGTATCGGTGCCACTCGCTATACCCCGTTTGGCGAGACCCACTTCCTCAAACCGGGCGACACTTCCTGCGTGGTGGTCTATCCGGGCAGCCGTTATAGCGAAGCGGATATTCGCGAGGCGATCCGCAGCCGCCACTTTGGCGCTGATATGTCGGTGCTGCTGCAGGCGGTGCAGGCGCGCTAATCACCGTTGCTAGCGGGAAGGTGTCTCTTCCCGCTGGTTATCATATCGAGTCATTTCATGACGATTGTTCAGGTATCCCGGGCCGATTATCCGGCCCTGATCGATCTGTGGGAGGCCTCTGTTCGGGCGACCCACCACTTCCTGCCCGAGGCCGAGATCCTCGCGCTTAAACCGCTTATTCTGGAGCACTACTTCGATGCGGTGACACTGCACAGTGCCCGCACAGAAGAGGGGCAGATTACGGGTTTTAGCGGAGTGTACGAGGGCAAGCTGGAGATGCTGTTTGTGGCTCCCGGGGCGCGCGGCAGTGGCGTGGGGCGTTTGCTGGTGGCCCATGCCATCACGCAGGGCGGCGCGACGCAGGTTGACGTCAACGAGCAGAACGAACAGGCGGTGGGCTTCTATCTGAAGATGGGATTCACCGTGACGGGTCGCTCGCCGCTGGATGGTCAGGGCAAGCCCTATCCGCTGCTGCATATGGCGCTGGCGCCGACCTGATCGTGCCTGATGAGGCGCAGTACCCATAAACCAACGGGGGATGGCATCAGCCATCCCCCGTTTTTTGATCGTGTTTGTTACTTGCTGGCGACCTTGTTCACCACCTTGATCAGCTGATAGCGCACGGAGGGGGCATCGGCCGGCACATCGGTGAGCTGCTCCTTGCTGACAGTGAGCTGGTAGCGGTAACCCGGCTCGAACTGGAAACCTTCAATATTCTGGTAGAACAGCGTCCAGGGCTGCTGCTCATCACTGCGAACCTGCATGCACTGCATTGGGCCAACCCCGACGCAATCGACCAACTGGCTGTTGATATAGAGGGTCTCCCCCTGTGACGGGGCGGGTGCGCTCTGGCAGGCGGTCAGCAGCAAGGCTGCGCTGATAAACAGTGGTTTCATAATGGACTCCTTAACGCGAAAGGGGGCATTAGAGCGGCAAACAAAAAGGCGGTCAATGACCGCCTTTGTAACAAACCATATCAGCGCAGTGGTTAGCGCTGCTCGAGCGGAGTGAACTCGCGCAGTGGGTGACCCACGTAGAGCTGGCGTGGACGACCAATCTTGCTGTCCGGGTCCGAGTGGAACTCGTTCCAGTGGGCAATCCAGCCAATGGTGCGGGAGATGGCGAAGATCACGGTGAACATGCTCATCGGGATGCCGATCGCCTTCATGATGATGCCGGAGTAGAAGTCTACGTTCGGGTAGAGTTTCTTCTCGACGAAGTAGGGGTCGGAGAGCGCAATACGCTCCAGCTCCATGGCTACGTCCAGCAGCGGATCCTTGATCTGCAGCTCGGTCAGTACTTCGTGGCAGGTTTCGCGCATCACGGTGGCACGGGGGTCGTGGTTTTTGTAGACACGGTGACCGAAGCCCATCAGACGGAACGGATCATTCTTGTCCTTGGCCTTGGCGATGTACTCGGGGATGCGATCCACCGAGCCGATCTCTTCCAGCATGCGCAGGCAGGCTTCGTTGGCGCCACCGTGGGCCGGTCCCCACAGGGAGGCGATCCCCGCGGCGATACAGGCGAACGGGTTGGCACCGGAGGAGCCAGCCAGACGAACGGTGGAGGTGGAGGCGTTCTGCTCGTGATCCGCATGGAGGGTAAAGATACGATCCATGGCGCGTTCAACGATGGGGTTGACCTTGTACTCTTCGGTCGGCACGCCAAACATCATGTGCAGGAAGTTACCGGCATAGGAGAGGGAGTTACGCGGCTGCATGAACGGCTGGCCGATGGAGTACTTGTAACACATGGCTGCCAGAGTCGGCATCTTGGAGAGCAGACGGAAGGCACAGATCTCGCGATGCTGCTCGTTGTTGATGTCGAGGGCATCGTGATAGAAGGCGGAGAGGGCGCTGACCACACCGCACATGATGGCCATGGGGTGGGAGTCACGACGGAAGCCGCGGAAGAAGAAGGCTATCTGCTCGTGCACCATGGTGTGGCGGGTGACCAGGCGTTCGAATTCGGCATATTGGGCCTTGGTCGGCGCTTCGCCGTACAGCAGGATATAGCAGACTTCCAGATAGGTGGCTTGGGTGGCCAACTGGGCGATGGGGTAACCACGGTGCAGCAAGACACCCTGATCCCCGTCAATGTAGGTAATGGCAGATTTGCAAGAACCGGTGGCCATAAAACCGGGGTCAAAGGTGAAATACCCCTGTGATCCCAATTTTCTGACATCGATGACATCCGGGCCGATGGTGCCGGAGAGGATCGGCAGTTCGACCGGATCTTTTCCGGGCAGGTGTAGGGTGGCTATCTTATCAGCCATAGCACGTCTCCTTTGCTCTTTATAATTTGGTTCCAGTCCTACTCTATTACGACTTTTATGACGCTGGCAAAGGTTGTTACCCATACCGAAGTGGCTGGAGCGCCTTATTTGAAACAGAGTTCCTTATCAATGTCAATTTTGCTGGAACCCCATTAATGGCATTAATGAAATGTTAAATTAAATATGCGATCGAGTTTGCGGTTTTGTGTTTTCTTTGTAGCTAATTGATTGTCTTCGGTTAAGGCCGCCGATATACTGCGCCACGTGGGTCATGGCTGCGGGTGTTTGAAACGCTTTGGCAAAGCCTGATGTGAAACCGAAAACTCGCGTTTTGGCTTTTTCAGAGTGTTTTGGTAACAAAAAACCAACAATCACCATTCCGTGCCCTCAAGTGTGAGTTAAAACAATAACTAACGTGCTCAATGGAGCTGAGTGGGCAAGCGTGAAAAACAAACAGAGACCGGTCAACCTCGACCTACAGACGATCAGCTTTCCTGTCACTGCCATTGCATCCATCCTGCACCGTGTTTCAGGGGTCATTACCTTTGTTGCACTGGGCATCTTGCTGTGGATGCTTGGTACTTCACTCGCCTCTCCCGAAGGGTTTGCAACCGTGGTTGCCATCATGGACAACTTCCTGGTCAAACTCGTGCTGTGGGGGATCCTGACTGCGCTGGCATACCACATTGTGGGCGGCTTGCGTCATCTGGTCATGGATATGGGCTATTGGGAAGAGCTGGAATCCGGCAATCAGAGCGCCCGCGTGGCCTTCGTGATCACCGCGATCCTGGCTGTATTGGCGGGAGTGCTTGTATGGTAACCAATTCTGCAACCTTCGGGCGCAGCGGCGTTCACGATTACATCCTGATCCGCGCCACCGCCCTCATCATGACCTGTTATGTCCTCTATCTGGTGGGCTTTGTCGCGTTCAACGACATCACCTACGAGGTGTGGGCCGGCTTCTTCGCCAAAACATTCACCAAGGTATTCACCCTGTTGACCCTGCTCTGCGTACTAATCCACGCCTGGATTGGTCTGTGGCAGGTGCTGACTGACTATATCAAGCCGGTAGGGCTGCGCGGGGCGCTGCAATTTGCCCTGGTCGTGGTGCTGTTTGTCTATCTGATGACGGGTTTCGTCGTGCTGTGGGGTGTGTAAGGTGACTATTCCAACTCGTGAATTTGATGCGGTGGTGATTGGTGCCGGTGGTGCCGGTATGCGCGCCGCGCTGCAGATTGCCCAGTCCGGCAAGAGCTGCGCTCTGTTGTCCAAGGTTTTTCCAACCCGTTCTCACACTGTTTCCGCTCAGGGCGGGATCACGGTTGCGCTGGGCAATGCCCACGACGATAACTGGCAGTGGCACATGTATGACACCGTAAAAGGCTCCGATTACATCGGCGATCAGGAAGCCATCGAGTACATGTGCAAAACCGGTCCCGAGGCTATCTATGAGCTGGAGAACATGGGGCTGCCCTTCTCCCGTTTCGATAACGGGTCTGTCTACCAGCGTCCGTTTGGTGGTCAGTCCAAGAATTTCGGTGGCGAGCAGGCTGCTCGTACCGCAGCGGCCGCCGACCGTACCGGTCACGCCCTGCTGCACACCCTTTACCAACAAAACGTCAAGAACAAGACCACTGTCTTCTCCGAGTGGTATGCGCTGGATCTGGTGAAGAACCAGGATGGCCACGTGGTGGGTTGTACCGCCATCGACATGGAGAGCGGTGAAGTGGTCTACTTCAAGGCCAAGGCCACCGTGCTGGCGACTGGCGGTGCCGGTCGTATCTACCAGTCCACCACCAACGCCCACATCAATACCGGTGACGGCGTCGGCATGGCGCTGCGTGCCGGCGTCGGCGTGCAGGACATGGAGATGTGGCAGTTCCACCCGACCGGCATCGCCGGGGCTGGGGTGCTGGTAACCGAAGGCTGCCGTGGTGAAGGTGGCTATCTGCTCAATAAAGATGGCGAGCGCTTCATGGAGCGTTACGCGCCGAACGCCAAGGACTTGGCCGGTCGCGACGTGGTGGCCCGCTCCATCATGATCGAGATCCGCGAAGGACGTGGTTGCGACGGTCCCTGGGGCCCGCACATCAAGCTCAAGCTGGATCACCTCGGCAAAGAGGTGCTGGAATCCCGTCTGCCGGGGATCTGCGAACTCTCCCGCACCTTCGCTCACGTGGATCCGGTCAAAGAGCCGATCCCGATCATCCCAACCTGCCACTACATGATGGGCGGCGTGCCGACCAACGTGAATGGCCAGTGCCTGACCCAGGACAAGAACGGCAACGATGTACCGGTGGTCGGTCTGTTTGCGGTGGGCGAGATTGCCTGTGTCTCCGTACACGGTGCCAACCGTCTGGGTGGCAACTCCCTGCTGGATCTGGTGGTGTTCGGCCGCGCGGCCGGCATGCATCTGGTCAACACCCTGGGCGAGATAGATCACGGCCGCGATGCTTCCGAGTCGGATCTGGATGCCGCACTGGCCCGCTTCAACCGCTGGGAAAATTGCCGTGACGGTGAAGACCCGGTGCAGATCCGCAAAGACCTGCAGCGCTGCATGCAGAACAACTTCTCCGTATTCCGCGAAGGTGCGGCGATGGCAGAAGGGCTGGCCGAGCTCAAGGTTATCCGCGAGCGCCTCAAGTCAGCTCGTCTGGATGACACCTCCAAAGAGTTCAACACCCAGCGCATCGAGTGCCTGGAGCTGGACAACCTGATGGAGACGGCGTTTGCCACGGCGGTTGCCGCCAACTTCCGTACCGAGAGTCGCGGTGCTCACTGCCGCTTCGACTTCCCGGATCGCGACGATGAGAACTGGCTGTGCCACAGCCTCTATCATCCGGACACCGAGTCCATGACCCGTCGCGCTGTCAACATGTCACCCAAGACCCGTGAGGCGTTCCCGCCCAAGGTCCGGACTTACTGATTGCGGAGCCAGCCCTATGAACGTCACATTCTCTGTCTACAGATACAATCCGGATGTTGATAACGTCCCCCATATGAAGGAATATCGTCTTGATATTCCTGAAGGTTCCGACATGATGGTGCTCGACGCACTGATCCAGTTGAAAGAGCTGGATCCCACGCTCGCCTTCCGCCGCTCTTGCCGCGAAGGGGTCTGTGGATCAGATGGTCTCAACATGAATGGCAAGAACGGTCTTGCCTGTATCACCCCGCTCTCCGACCTGCTGAAGAAGGGCAATAACGTCGTTATCCGCCCCTTGCCCGGCCTGCCGGTGATCCGTGATCTGGTGATCGACATGACCCAGTTCTACACCCAGTGGGAGAAGGTCAAACCCTTCCTCATCAATGATGACAAGTTGCCGCCGGTGCGTGAGCACCTGCAATCCCCCGAAGAGCGCGCCAAGCTTGACGGCCTGTACGAGTGCATTCTCTGTGCCTGCTGCTCCACTTCGTGCCCCTCCTTCTGGTGGAATCCCGACAAGTTCATCGGTCCGGCCGGGCTGCTCGCCGCCTACCGCTGGCTGGCTGACAGCCGCGACACCGCGACCACCGAACGACTGGGGAATCTGGACGACGCATTCAGCGTGTTCCGCTGCCATGGCATCATGAACTGCGTGAACGTCTGTCCGAAAGGCTTGAACCCGACCAAGGCGATTGGCCAGATCAAGTCGATGTTGCTCAATCGGGCTGTTTAGTATCAGGGCCGGCCAGGTGCTGGCCCGACCTCTGGATAGCCATCCCACCCGTGGCAGGATGGCTATTTGACCCCTACAAGCTGCGCAGCAGTAACAAGAAGTACAAGGGATAGAAATGCATAACGGCGTGATGAAGGCCTGGTTGGAGTCATCTCACCTGGCTGGTGCGAATGCAAGCTATATCGAGGATTTGTACGAATCCTTCCTGGAAAATCCTGACTCCGTGTCCGACGAGTGGCGCAGCCTGTTTAGCGAGCTGCCCCAGGTCAATGGCCATGCGGTTGAACAACCCCACTCCCAGGTCCGCGATTATTTCCGTCGTCTGGCCAAGGATCCCTCTCGCTACAGTGCCCCCGTCTCCGATCCGCAAGTGGATGCCAAGCAGGTGCGGGTATTGCAGCTGATCAACGCCTTCCGTTTCCGTGGTCACCAGAATGCCAATCTGGACCCGCTGGGCCTGTGGCAGCGTGAAACCGTTGCCGAACTGGATCCTGCGTTCCACAACCTGCAGGGCGCAGACATGGAGGCCACCTTTAATGTGGGCTCCTACGCCATCGGTCGCGAGACCATGGTGCTCTCCGACCTCTACGCCTCGCTGAAGAAGACCTATTGCGGCTCCATCGGCGCCGACTACATGCACCTCACCTCCACGGAAGAGAAGCGCTGGCTGCAACAGCGTCTCGAATCCATTGAAGGGAAGGGGAGTTACACCCTCGAAGAGAAGACCCGTTTCCTCGAGAGCCTGACCGCCGCCGAAGGGTTGGAGAAATATCTGGGCGCCAAGTTCCCGGGAGCTAAGCGCTTCTCGCTGGAAGGTGGCGACGCCATGATCCCCATGCTCAAGGAGCTGATCCGTCGCGCCGGTGAGCAGGGCTGCAAAGAGGCCGTTATCGGTATGGCCCACCGCGGTCGTCTCAACGTGCTGATCAACGTGTTGGGCAAGCGCGCTCAGGATCTGTTCGACGAGTTTGCCGGTAAGCATGGCGAATCCTGGGGTACCGGTGATGTGAAGTACCACATGGGCTTCTCCTCCGACTTCGCCACCCCGGGTGGCAACGTCCACCTAGCGCTGGCGTTCAACCCCTCTCACCTCGAGATTGTCAACCCTGTGGTCATCGGCTCGGTGCGTGCCCGTATGGATCGTCGCGGTGACAAAGATGGCTCCAACGTGTTGCCCATCACCATTCACGGTGACTCGGCCATGGCCGGTCAGGGCGTGGTGGCCGAGACCTTCAACATGTCCCAGACCCGTGCCTATGGTGTCGGCGGGACGGTGCGCATCGTCATCAACAACCAGGTTGGTTTCACCACCTCCTATATCCGTGACCTGCGTTCCACCGAATATTGCACTGACATCGCCAAGGCGGTGCAGGCGCCGGTGCTGCACGTCAACGGGGATGATCCGGAAGCCGTGGTGCTGGTGACCCAGATTGCACTGGATTACCGCAATACCTTCAAACGCGACGTGGTGATCGAGCTGGTCTGCTACCGTCGTCACGGTCACAACGAGGCGGATGAGCCGAGCGCGACCCAGCCGCTGATGTACCAGAAGATCAAGCAGCACCCGACCCCGCGCAAGATCTACGCCGATCAGCTGGTGGCCGAGGGGAGCCTCGCTCAGGAGCGGGCGACCGAACTGGTCAACGAGTATCGCGAAGCGCTGGATCGCGGCGAGCGGGTGAGCAAGGAGTGGCGGCCGATGGAGCTGCACTCCGTCGACTGGACGCCGTATCTGGGCCACGACTGGAACATGGCCTATGAGAGTGCCGTGCCGATGGATCACCTCAAGAGCCTCGGCGAGCGGGTGAGCCAGTATCCGGCGACTCACGTGCTGCAGCGGCAGGTCGAGAAGATTTACGAAGACCGCCGTCTGATGGCCGCTGGCGAGAAGCTGGTGGATTGGGGCTTTGCTGAAACCCTGGCCTACGCCACTCTGGTGGATAAGGGTTCCCGCATCCGCTTTACCGGTGAAGACTCCGGCCGTGGCACCTTCTTCCACCGCCACGCCGTGCTGCACAGCCAGACCGATGCCAGCACCTACACCCCGCTGTGCAACCTGCACGACGAGCAGGGCCCGTTCGAGGTGTATGACTCTGTGCTGACCGAGAACGCGGTACTGGCCTTTGAATATGGTTACGCCAGCGCCGAGCCGGCTGGCCTCACCATCTGGGAAGCCCAGTTCGGCGACTTCGCCAACTGTGCCCAGGTAGTGGTGGATCAGTTCCTCTCCTCCGGTGAGCAGAAGTGGGGCCGGATGTGCGGCCTGACCATGCTGCTGCCGCACGGTTACGAGGGGCAGGGGCCGGAGCACTCCTCCGCTCGTCTGGAGCGTTATCTGCAGATGTGTGCCCAGCACAACATGCAGGTGTGCGTGCCCTCTACCCCGGCGCAGGTGTTCCATATGCTGCGTCGTCAGGTAGTGCGTCCGATGCGCCGTCCGCTGATCGTCATGACGCCCAAATCCCTGCTGCGCCACCCGCTGGCGGTGAGCAAGCTCGAAGAGCTGGCGGAAGGCACCTTCCAGAACGCCATCGGCGAGATCGATGCGCTGGATCCGAAAGCGGTCAAGCGCGTGGTCTTCTGCTCCGGCAAGGTCTACTACGACTTGCTCGATGCCCGTCGCAAGGCCGAGCAGCAAGATGTGGCACTGGTGCGAATTGAGCAGCTCTACCCCTTCCCGGAAGAGGAAGTGCGCGCCATTCTGGCCGATTACAGCCACGTCACCGACTTTGTCTGGTGTCAGGAAGAGCCGCAGAACCAGGGCGCCTGGTACTGCACCCGTCACCACTACGATGGCGTGCTGCCAGCCGGAGCCACCCTGCGTTATGCCGGCCGCCCCGCGTCAGCCTCACCGGCCGTCGGTTACATGTCTGTCCACGCCAAGCAGCAAAAAGCCTTGGTGGAAGATGCCCTTACCCTGTAAAGCCTCTGGCATAGAAGTAAAAAGGAACTGATTGGATGACTATCGAAATCAAGGTACCGGATCTGCCGGAATCAGTGGCCGATGCCACTATCGCCACCTGGCACAAAAAACCGGGCGATCTGGTCGCCCGTGACGAAGTGCTGGTCGACATCGAGACCGACAAGGTGGTGCTGGAAGTGCCGGCACCGCAAGCCGGTGTGCTGGGGGATATTCTGCAAGGGGAAGGGGCAACCGTGTTGTCCCGTCAACTGATTGCCATCCTCACCGCCGCTCCGGTGGCCGGTGAAGAGACCAAAGAGAAACCCGCTGAAGCGGTGGCCGATGATGGTGCCGATGGCTTGAGCCCCTCGGTGCGCCGCCTGATTGGCGAGCACGACATCGACGTGACCAAGCTGACCGGTACCGGCAAGGGCGGTCGCATCACCAAGGATGATGTGGAAGCCTTCATCAAGGCCAAGAGCCAGCCTGCGGCAGCCGCACCGGTCGCAACTGCAGCCCCGGCAGCCAAGGTTGCCCCGCTGGGTGGTCGTACCGACAAGCGGGTACCGATGACCCGTCTGCGCAAGCGCATTGCCGAGCGTCTGCTGGAAGCGAAAAACACCACCGCCATGCTGACCACCTTCAACGAGGTCAACATGAAGCCCATCATGGATCTGCGCAAGCAGTACGGCGAGATCTTCGAGAAGAAGCACGGCATCAAGCTCGGCTTTATGTCCTTCTACGTGAAGGCGGTGGTGGAGTCCCTCAAGCGCTATCCGGAAGTGAACGCGGCGCTCGATGGTGATGACGTGGTTTACCACAACTACTTCGACGTCAGCATCGCCGTCTCCACCCCCCGTGGTCTGGTGACGCCGGTGCTGCGCGACTGCGACAACATGAGCCTGGCGGACATCGAGAAGGCCATCAAGGATCTGGCGGGCAAGGGCCGTGACGGCAAGCTGACCGTGGATGAACTGACTGGCGGCAACTTCACCATCACCAACGGTGGCGTGTTCGGCTCCCTGATGTCCACCCCGATCATCAACCCGCCCCAGAGCGCTATTCTGGGCATGCACAAGATCCAGGATCGCCCGATGGCCGTTGACGGCAAGGTCGAGATCCTGCCGATGATGTATCTGGCGCTCTCCTACGATCACCGTCTCATCGACGGACGCGAATCGGTAGGCTTCCTGGTCTCCGTCAAGGAGCTGCTGGAAGACCCGACCCGTCTGTTGCTGGACGTCTAAGCCTGTGGCACCCAGGCAAGGGGTTTGCGCCCCGAGCCGGATGTGCTGCTGGACGTTTGAGTAATACCCGAGCGATTGAAAGATAACGAGGGGCCGCCTAGGCCCCCATTCACAGGGGATTGAGAAACACCAGCCCCGGACGGAAATACCTACAACACGGATAGAGCATCTATGAATCTGCATGAATATCAGGCAAAACAGCTGTTTGCCGAGTATGGCCTGCCGGTCTCCGAAGGTTATGCCTGTGCTACCCCACAAGAAGCGGCCGAAGCGGCCGACAAGATTGGCGGCAATACCTGGGTCGTAAAATGCCAGGTACACGCCGGTGGCCGCGGTAAAGCGGGCGGCGTGAAAGTGGCCAAGAGCAAGGATGAGATCCGTGCTTTCGCCCAGAACTGGCTTGGCAAGAATCTGGTGACCTACCAGACCGACGCCAACGGCCAGCCGGTCACCAAGATCCTGGTGGAATCTTGCACCGACATCGCCAAAGAGCTCTACCTGGGCGCCGTGGTTGACCGTGGCTCTCGCCGCGTGGTCTTCATGGCCTCGACCGAAGGTGGCGTGGATATCGAGAAGATTGCCCACGAAACCCCCCATCTGATCCACAAGGCGGCCATCGATCCGCTGGTGGGTCCGCAGGCTTATCAGGCCCGCGAACTGGCCTTCAAACTGGGTCTGGTCGGCGATCAGATCAAACAGTTCACCAAGATCTTTATGGGTCTGGGCCAGATGTTCCTGGATTGCGATTTCGCGCTGCTGGAGATCAACCCGCTGGTGATCACCGCGCAGGGCAACCTGCACTGCCTGGATGGCAAGATCAACATCGATGCCAACGCACTGTATCGTCAGCCCAAGCTGCGCGAGATGCACGACCCGTCACAAGATGACCCCCGCGAAGCGCACGCCGCCCAGTGGGAGCTCAACTATGTGGCCCTCGATGGCAACATCGGCTGCATGGTCAACGGCGCGGGTCTGGCCATGGGCACCATGGACATTGTCAACCTGCACGGCGGCAAGCCGGCCAACTTCCTTGACGTCGGCGGTGGCGCCACCAAGGAGCGGGTGACCGAGGCGTTCAAGATCATCCTCTCCGACAGCAACGTCAAAGCGGTGCTGGTCAACATCTTCGGCGGCATCGTGCGCTGCGACATGATCGCGGAAGGCATCATAGGTGCGGTCAAGGAAGTGGGGGTCAAGGTGCCCGTCGTGGTCCGTCTGGAAGGCAACAACGCCGAGCTGGGTGGTATCAAGCTGGCCGAGAGCGGCCTCAACATCATTGCGGCCAAGAGTCTGACCGATGCCGCGCAGCAAGTCGTCAAAGCAGCGGAGGCCAACTGATGAGCGTACTGATCAACAAGGACACCCGAGTCATCTGCCAGGGCTTTACCGGCGGTCAGGGTACTTTCCACTCCGAGCAGGCGCTCTCCTACGGCACCCAGCTGGTGGGCGGCGTCTCCCCGGGCAAGGGCGGCACCACCCATCTGGGCCTGCCGGTGTTCAACACCGTCCGTGACGCGGTCGAAGCGACCGGCGCCACCGCCTCCGTCATCTATGTGCCGGCGCCGTTCTGCAAGGACGCGATCCTGGAAGCGATCGACGCGGGCATCAAGCTCATCGTCACCATCACCGAAGGCATCCCGACGCTGGATATGCTGGACGTCAAAGTGAAGCTGCAAGAGACCGGCGTGCGGATGATCGGCCCCAACTGCCCGGGCGTTATCACCCCGGGTGAATGCAAGATCGGCATCATGCCGGGCCACATTCACAAGCCGGGCAAGGTGGGCATCGTCTCCCGCTCCGGCACCCTGACCTACGAAGCGGTCAAGCAGACCACTGACGAGGGCTTTGGCCAGTCCACCTGCGTCGGTATCGGTGGCGACCCCATCCCGGGCTCCAACTTTATCGACATTCTGGAGATGTTCCAGAACGACCCGCAGACCGAAGCGATCGTGATGATCGGCGAGATCGGCGGTAACGCCGAGGAAGACGCGGCCGCCTATATCAAGGCCCACGTCACCAAGCCGGTGGTCTCCTATATCGCGGGTGTTACTGCCCCTCCCGGCAAGCGGATGGGCCACGCTGGCGCCATCATCTCCGGTGGCAAGGGTACCGCCGCCGAGAAGTTTGCCGCGCTGGAAGATGCTGGCGTGAAAACCGTCCGCTCCCTGGCCGATATCGGCAAGGCCCTGCGCGAAGTAACCGGCTGGTAATTCCCGTTAGCCCGTTATCTATAATAAAAATGCCGCCCGATGGGCGGCGTTTTTATTATGATGGATACGTTCTTCTTTATCGTAAGCACGAATTAGCTTTTTGCGATTCGAACTTACAATCTAATTTTAACTATGGTTAAGGTTTTTTAGATTCGAATAAAGCCTTTATCTTTCCTAATGAGTCAAGTGCTCCATCAAGTGTTTGATGAACAGGTGTCTTGTCCCCATGCTTCTTATCTAATGTGTCTGATGCATTTTTTGATACAGCATCAATGGCTGCCTCAAGAAGTTTATTCATGAGTACAGGGGTTTCCTCCCCTAACGCCTCAATTTGAGCCTTGAAATTTTGGAATGATTTTGCCAAGGCTTCCTTATGCGCATATTCTTGCTGTAAACGTAATGCTTCACTTCTTCTTTTTGAAGAGAACAACGCTAACCAAATTACAGGTATAATTATCGGTGCTTTATATAAAATATTAGAGGCCAATGTTGTTAATTCTGGAATGTTATGAAACTTTATATAAAACCAACCAAGCTCTTGAGTCATTGATACAAGTGCAGTAAAAATTAAACAGGCAATTGTACCGTAGAATATTATTGTGTTTTGAATAATCGGACCATCAAAGCTGACTTTCATTTCTCTATATGCGCTTGCTAAACCAGCGCTAGTTGCACTAGGGAGTAAACTCTCTATCTCTTCAACAAGAGTTTTATATTTTAACTCTTGAGTTTCTTTGAATTTTTCTAGTTCTTTTTTTCTAGTGTCAATTTCTGATTTCAATCCTCCTTTTCTATTTTCATCATCCTGAAGTTCACCAAAAACTAGATTGTAATAATTACTGAAGTCATCAATCTTTGACCTGAGCTTTACAAGTTGGGATGCGCTTTCTTTCGCATCTGACTCTATATTATCGAGAGCAACGTTTATTTTCTGTTCTACAGAGTCATCGGTTGAAGTTCCCTCAAAGAGAATTTCAGAGAAATTCAGTATTTTTTCATGGGCTTGAGTTATTTCTGACTCAAACTCTTCCATCCTAGTCTTTAAACTTTTGTTCACGGAGTTATTAAAATAACCTTCATCTAGGTTTGTGATTTTTTCACTAATTATTTCGCAGTTTTCCAGTTCTGATGCTGCGTTATTCTTTATTTTTTCAATTTCATCTAACAGGTAATCGGCGTCAGATTGGATAGAGTCAAATTTTGTGGTGATTTCTCTATTAATTGAGTCTAGGCTTATAGAAATCTCTTTTGTATAGGATGAAAAGGCTGTTTTAGCCGCTCTAGCTGCCTTTCCTGTTATTACTTGGTATGGGCGTATATAAGTTAACAGATTATCCAAGTTAGAGTTGGCTTGAATGATATGTTGAATATTTCGGCTGCTATTAAAGCTCGATATGCTTTGCAGACACGCAGTAGCTTGGCTTGAAAAATTGCTCCATGTTTGTTCTGGTATTAATTCTGGGTCGCAGGCTAATAAAAGTTCATTTATAAATGCTACAACTTTCTTGAGTCTTGCTATTTCAGTTGTATCGGTGATGACTGTTTTATCATCTGAGTTGATACTATCTTTTAACGATACAATTTGAGACCAAGTATCTTGGAAGGGATGCTTTTCAAAATTTTCTATCCAGCGACTCATAAATAACACCAAAAAAGTTAATACAAAATGTCATGTAAGTATGAAATATAATAATCACTCAAACGAAAGCTAATTCTTAAAGTCACAACCCAATATAATCTTTATTGAAAATGCAACCTTAGAAAACAACATCAACTAAGGCGGTTTATCCTCAATTGAGGCATGGTAACTGACGCAGTGAACTATGCAAACTGAATGAAGACAAAAAGCAGTCGGAGATCAATAAATTTGTTAACAAGGTGATTGGTGGCGATTTTTTGAACTCTTGACTTTAAAAAGCGACACGAATTCGGATTATGGGGGGGAGTATGTCATAGTTATTGCCTGCCGCCAGAATTGAACAAACCAAGATTGTTGCGCAGCGTCAACGTTGTCTGGAGCTGTCCTGCTGATGCATCAATTCTGCTGACGCAGGGGTCAATCAGCTGGTCATGTTGCTTGATAATGTCCCTCTGGTTTCACCTGTAAACTGCCGACCCAAGGGGCGGCAGTTTCAATAAATATGGTCTTGGGAAGGCTATTTATCCGCCTTGCCCGCCGCATCGGCAAGTTTGGCCAGCTGTTTGTCATACCAGGCCACCGGGCGGTTTTCATCTTCCGCACGCTCCTTGCGCCTGATGGCGTTGCGCACCGCCATGGCGCCCAGCCAGCGAAACGGCTCGGGCGGAAAATAGCCGCGCGGGCCGCTGACCAGCGCGCATTCACGCCAAGGCTTGTCCTCCTCCCGCACTTCATCGCGCACCAGGGCCGCCAGGAGCTGGCCGCCCATCCAGCTTTGCGCCACTCCGTTGCCTGAGTAGCCGAGGCCATAGACGATATTGGGCTGCCCTCGCCAGTGGCCGAAGAAGGGGAGGCCATCTACCGAGCGGTCGGAGGCGCCGCACCAGCTGGCGGCGATGGGCACCTCTTTGAGCGCCGGAAAGAAGCGGCGCAGGGTGCGGGTAAGGGGGGCAAGGTAACGGCTGGGGGCATCAAACTCGGCCAGATGGCGGTTGGCAAAGGCGAAGGTGTTGCCCCCCTTGCCCAGCATCAGCCGCCCTTGTGGAGTGGAGCGGTAGTAATGGACAAAGGTGCGGCCATCCACCACGCTGCGGCCGTGCTCAAGCTGCTGGGCAGCCAGTGTATCCGGCGCGGGGTCGGTTATCACCATATCGGAGGAGACCAGCACGATACTGCGGCGAAACTCGCGAAAGTGCTGCACCATGGCGCTGTTGAGGGCCAGTACCACCTTGCGGGCACGTACCTCACCTTGCGGTGTTTGCACCCGCGCTGGCTGGCCCGCCTCAAGGCGCTGCATGGGGGAGTGCTCATAGACCTCGATCCCCAGTTCCCGCGCTACCCGCAGCAGGCCGCGCACCAAGAGCGCCGGTTGCACCGAGCCCGCGTGGGGGCTGTAGAGCCCCTCCAGATGAACGTGGGAACCGCACTGGCTCGCCAGTTCACCCTCTTCAATCGCCTGCCACTGGTTAAGGTCTGCGCGCTGTAGCTCCCGCAATACCGGCTCCATCAGGCCACGCTGGGCCTCGCTGGTGGCGGTGTAGCAGGTGCCCTCGACCCTCAGCTCTGCCTCTATGTTGTGCGTTTCGCAGAAGTGGGCGATCTCGTGCACCGCCTGCTCGGATCTTTGTACCAGCCAGGCTGCCTGCTGCTCGCCAAAGAGGCGCCTTAACGTCAAATACTTGGCCGACCAGGTGAGCAAACAGCCGCCGTTGCGCCCGGAGGCGCCGCTGCCGCAGCGATCTTTTTCCAGCACTATGACGTGCAGGTGGGGCTCGGCCTGTTTAAGGGCGATGGCGCTCCACAGCCCGGTAAAGCCGCCACCGACGATGCAGACATCGGCCTCGTGGTTGCCGACTAGGGGCGTGGGCGGTGCGGGTTGTTCGGCGGCGAGCGCTTCGGCCAGCCAGAAGGGGAGAGTGGACATGATGACTCCTCGATAAGGTTATTGGTGGCGCCAGCGCTGGGTGCGATCCAGCAGGGCGCGGCTCAAAAAGAGCTGGAGCAGCTTGACGGTGGCGGCGGCCAGCAGGATCAGGGTGGCCATGGCGGCAGCCGCGGCGGTATCGCCGGAATCCTCCATGTTGAGCACGGCGATGGAGGCGAGCACGCTGTCGCTCGAGTAGAGGAAGATCACCGCCGAGGTGGTGGTCATGGCGTTGACGAACAGGTAAATGAAGATCTCCAGCAGCGCGGGCAGGGAGGCGGGCAGGGTGACTCGCCAGAACGCCTTCCAGAGCGGAATGCGCAATGAGATGGCCACCAGCTCCAGCTCCTTGGGCAACTGCTTGAGGCTGGTCAGCGCCGTCATATGGCCCACCGTGTAGTAGTGGATGACGCAGGAGAGCACCATCAGCGGCAGGGTGCCGTATAGGCCGCCAAAGAGCGGATTGCCGTTGAAAAAGAAGATATAACCCAGCCCCAGCACCATGCCGGGCACCGCCAGCGACAGCATGGCAAGCAGATGTAGCAATTGGCGCAGCGGCGCAAAGTGGCGCCCCTTCTCCTGCGCCCAGGCCAGCACCATCACCAGCACGGTGCCGATAAGCGCGGTATAGAGGCCCAGCTGCAAGGTGTTGGTAAAGGGCTGCCAGCCGTAGACGCTATTGCTGTCAAAGGCGTAGTGATCCAGCGTCAGCTCGAGGTTGTAGGGCCAGAACTGCACCAGGGAGCCGTAAACCGCCATCCCCACCAGCGCCAGAAACAGCAGGGCCAGAGGGTACACCAGCCGAGCGCCAGCAGGTCACGCAGCCGATGGGGTTTGGGCTGATAGGGCACCGCCTTGGTGCTGCTCTGCTCCTGCATCTTGCTGCGCACTCTGTGCTCCAGGGCAAAGCTCACGAGCGCCGGCAGCAGCAGGGTGACGCTGGCAACGGCGCCCAGCGAGAAGTTCTGCATCCCGATCACCTGCCGGTAGATGTCGGTGGCCAGCACGCTGTACTGGCCGCCAATCACCTTGGCAACCCCGAAGTCGCAGATGGTGAGGGTGAAGACCGCGATGGCTGCGCTGAGCAGGCCATAACGGGCGGTAGGCAGGGTGACGGTGACAAAGGTGCGCCAGCCGCTGCTGCCCAGCACCCGGGAGGCTTCATAGAGGCGGGCATCGCTCTGACCCAGCGCCGTGATGAGGATCATCAGGGCGTGGGGGAAGCACCAGAAGCCCAGACCAATGACGATGCCTATGGGGCCGTAGATGCTCTCGCCGCCAAGTAGCCCCTTGGCGATCCCCTGATTGCCAAACCAGTAGACCAGACTGATGGCGGGCAACAGGGAGGGCATCAGGAGCGGGATCAAACCGATGAGGCGAAACAGGGGCTTGCCCGGCATGCAGGTGCGGGTGAGGGCATAGGCGTAGCCAAAGGCGATGGTCACCACCAGCGCGGTGATCAGCACCCCGAGCCAGAGGGTGTTGCCGATGGTGCGCCCCAGATGAGGGGAGTCGAAGTAGGCGCTGAAGTTGGCAAGGCCCACCCAGAGGCCGTTCTCATCCTGCAGGCTCTTTTGCAACATGGTGAGCAGTGGCAGCAGCAGACCGCCGGTGAGCAGGGCGATGCCGAGCGCAAGCAGGAACAGTTGCAGCAGCTGATCCCGGCTCCAGCCGCGACAGAGCCGCTGCCAGCGAGAGTCTTGGCGGGCTGTCGCTGGTGGCAGCAGGGAGGAGGTCGCAATGGGGGCAGTCATGGGCGCTCTCCTTCAAACAGCTGCATCGCCCCGGCAGGCCAGTGCAGCGAGCAGCGCATGCCGCTGCGCCAGCCACCCTGTTCGTGGCGGGGCAGCTCGTGGGTCGGGCGCTCCACCAGAATTTGCTGCGGGCCCAGATAGGTGTCGGCGGTGCAGATAAGGCGCTGGGCGGCACCGAGAAACTCCACCTGATCAATCTGAGCGTCGATGCCGTGCTGCCCAAGAGACAGCTCGCTCGGCGCACTCAGGGTGATCGCCTCAGGGCGGATCGCCACCTGCAATTTGCTGCCGGCGGCGGCCCGGTTGGCAAGCTGCAGCGGTTGTTCGTTGAGGCGCACCTGAGTGGGGCTCAGCACCAGGGTGTCGAGGAAGTTCATGGTGCCGACAAAGCTTGCCACGAAACGGCTGGCAGGCTGGTGGTAGATCTCCTGCGGGGTGCCCACCTGTACGATGCGGCCGCCTTCCATCACCACGATGCGATCGGCCATTGTCAGCGCCTCTTCCTGATCGTGGGTCACCATGATGGTGGTGATGCCAAGGCGCTGCTGCAGGGCGCGGATCTCGCTGCGAAGGTGGGTGCGCACCAGCGCATCCAGCGCGCTGAGCGGTTCGTCCAGCAGCAACAGGCCGGGGGAGAGAGCCAAGGCCCGGGCCAGCGCCACCCGCTGCTGCTGGCCGCCGGAGATCTGGCTCGGGTATTTGTGGGACTGGGCAGTGAGATCCACCAACCCCAGCCAGTGATCTACCCGTTCCTTGATGAGATCCCGTGCCAGCCCCTGATTCTCAAGGCCGAAGGCGATGTTCTGGGCCACCGTCAGGTTGGGGAAGAGGGCGTAGGACTGAAACACGATGCCAAAGTCGCGCTGTTGGGGTGGCAGCCGGGAGATGTTGCGCCCCCCTTGCCAGATCTCGCCACTGTCCGGCAGATCCAGCCCGGCGATGGCTCTGAGCAGGGTGGTTTTGCCGCAGCCGGAGGGGCCGAGAAAGCAGATAAACTCCCCCGGCTCAATGGTCAGAGAGATCCCCTTGAGGGCCTGAAAAGCACCGAACTGCTTGTTGAGATGTTGAATGTCCAGATAGGGCTGGGTCATGGTTCGACTCGCTACTGATTTGGTATATACCAGTTTGCGGGGGAAGTGTGACGGTCAGGTGATCGGGGGATGACAGCTTGATGACAGTCAGATGACGACGGGTCGACAGCAGGTGGCTTGGCACCGTGCGGATGGGCGAGGCGTCGCTAATTGAAGGCAATACAAACTCGGGAAGTTAAAACCAAAAAGCGAAGGCCAACACCTGTTGGCCTTCGACTGGCAGTTTATTGGTGGCGGTGTGTGGGGTGTGAACAAACCGCAGCCCTTCACGCTTACTGCTTGGCTTCGGTCTTGCCGTCGAAGCTGGCGCTCCACTGGGCCAGAATGGTATTGCGCTCGCGGGCAGCCCAGCTAAAGTCGTTGTCGATCATCTGGCCTTTGATATCCGCCGGATAGCCCGCTCTCGGTTGGGCTACATCGGGGATGGCGACCACGGCGAACGACTTGTTGTAGAGGGCGTTGGCCTGTTCGGTGGCGGCAAAGTCGAGCAGCTGTTTGGCGGCATCCAGCTTGGGAGTGCCCTTGATGATGGCGGCAGCTTCCATATCCCAGCCCGATCCCTCTTTCGGGAACACCACCTCGATGGGGGCTCCCTTGGCTTTGAGGCTGGTCGCCGGGAAGTCGAAGGAGATACCGATCACCGTTTCACCGCTGGCGGCCAGCTTGCAGGGGGCGGAGCCCGAGTGGGTGTAACGGTCGATGTTCTGGTGCAGGCCGTTCATAAATTGCCAGCCTTGCTGCTCGCCCATGGTCTGCAGCCAGCCCGCAACGCTCAGGTAACCGGTGCCGGAGGAGCTGGGGTTGGGCATGATCACCTTGCCCTTGTAGATGGGCTTGGTGAGGTCGGCCCAGCTGGTGGGCGCCGGGATCCCCTGTTTTTCCGCCTCTACCTTGTTGAAGCAGATGGCGCTGAAGAAGGCGTCCAGACCGATCCAGTGCGGCTCGGCCTTACTGTCGCGAAAGCGGCTGTCGAGCTTATCCAGCCCTTTCGGGGCATAGGCATTGAGCATCTGCTGCTGATCGAGCTGCATCAGGCTGGTGGCGGCCAGTCCCCACACCACATCCGCCTTGGGCTGCGCTTTTTCTGCCAGCAAGCGGGCGGTGACCACGCCGGTGGAGTCACGCACCCACTTGATGTTGATATCCGGATGCTGGCGTTCGAACGCGGTTTTCAGCTCGTTGAGCTGCTCCGGTTCGAAGGCGGTGTAGACGGTGAGATCGGTCGCGGCCAGTGCCGGGGCTGTCATGGCTGCCAGCATGGCGGCGGCCAGCAGATGGGTTCCCTGTTTCATCCTCTTCTCCAGTTAAATTGGTTTGGTATAAACCAGATTGGTCGAGAGAGAGGCTAGGGGATCTTTATGACGTGACCGTGACAGCCCCGTGACGTTTTGCCGTTCCTGATTTGTCCGTGACTAATCCTGGGTATCCACCTCGATCTCCAGACTATCGTGGCGCCAGTACTCCAGATCGAAGTCGAGCACCCGTCCGTGCTGATCGAAATTGAGCCGCTCGAGGCGCAGGGCGGGCAGACCGGCGGTGGCCCCCAGCGCCTTGGCCACCTCGTCCGGCAGGGCTGTGGGGAAGAAACGTACCTGCATGCGGGCGTAGTGGAGATCGTAATGGGCCTGGTAGATCTCGGTCAGACTGCCGTTGAGATCCAGTGCCAGCAGGCCGGGCACCCGCTCTGGCAGGCAGTGGTTCTCGCAGTAGCAGATGGCGCGCCCGTTGGCGTAGCGCAGCCGTTTTAGCAGAAACAGGCTGTCGAACGGCTTGAGCTGCAGTTGCGCCATCAACGCGGGCGGCACCGCCTGGCGGCTTTTCTCCAGCAGCTCGGTGTGCGGTTCTCCCCCTTGCTCCCGCACTATCTGGTGAAAGTTGGAGGTGCGTCTGGGGTTCAAGCGAAAGCGCGGCGGAGTGACGAACCAGCCGCGGCGATCCTCCCGATAGATAAGGCCGTTCGCCTCCAGCTGCACCAGTGCCTCGCGGATGGTGACTCTTGTGGTGCCATAGAGTTCCCCCAGCAGCCGCTCGGAGGGAAGCTTGTCGTTGGGGGCCAGACCCCCCGCCAGGATCTGGTTGGCGAGGGCATCCTTGATCTGCAGATATTGCGGTTTGCTCATGAAAATCCCTGGTTTTGCAATAAGTTGTGCAATGAGTTGGGCAATGGGCTGGGCATAGGGCAGGTCATCTGCCCGGTCGTTACACGGCAACATCAACATGCGTTGGTAGATACCAGTATCGCCCCTGCTGTTCAGGCTTCCTAGATTATCGCGATCCCGGCGCTGAAAATGAATTTTTTGTTGCACGTAGCGCCACCCCTTTGACCTTGGCGGGGCAGTTACCCACAATGCGCTCATTCTGGTATATACCAAAAGGAGCGAAGTCATGACCCATATTCCTGCGGCCCCCGGCGCCGTCGATTACCTGCTGCTGACCCCGGGCCCCCTCTCGACCACCGCGACTGTGCGTGCCGCCATGCTGCAAGACAGCTGCACCTGGGATGCGGACTACAACCAGGGGGTGGTGGAGCCCATCCGCCGCGAGCTGGTGCGGCTGGCCACTGGCCCGGAATATCAAAGTGACTACAGCGCCGTGCTGCTGCAGGGGAGTGGCAGCTATGTGGTGGAGAGTGTGCTGGGCTCGGCGATCGGCGTCGATGAGTGTCTGCTGATCATCAACAACGGCGCCTACGGTGCCCGCATGGGGGAGATGGCCCGCTGCCTTGGCCTGCGCCACCACGAGCTGGACTGCGGTGAGACCACCCGCCCGGAGCCCACCGCCATCGAGGCGATGCTGGCGCGCCACCCCGAGATCACCCATCTGGCCATGGTCCACTGCGAGACCACCACCGGTATGCTCAACCCCCTTGAAGAGGTAGCTGAGCTCTGCCAGCGCCGCGGCATCCGCCTGATCGTCGATGCCATGAGCAGCTTTGGCGGTATCCCCATCGACATGGGTCGCCTTGGCATCGAGTTTCTCATCAGCTCGGCCAACAAGTGCATTCAGGGGGTGCCGGGTTTTGGCTTTGTCATCGCTCGCCGCGTCGCGTTGGCGGCCTGCGCCGGGCGCGCCCGCTCGGTCTCCCTCGACCTGCATGCCCAGTGGCAGACCATGGAGCAGCAGGGGGGCAAGTGGCGCTTTACCTCGCCCACCCATACCGTGCTTGCCTTTGCCCAGGCCCTGCGCGAGCTGGACGAGGAGGGGGGCATTGAAGCCCGTCATCAGCGCTACAGCGAGAATCAGCGCACGCTGGTGGCGGGGATGGCGGCGCTCGGCTTTGCGCCGCTGCTGCCAGAAAAATGGCAATCTCCCATCATCACCGCCTTCTACTCTCCGGCCCACCCTGACTACCGCTTCGCCGACTTCTACCAGCGGCTCAAGGCGCAGGGTTTTGTTATCTATCCAGGCAAGGTCTCCCAGGCCGATTGCTTCCGTATCGGCAATATCGGCGACGTGACCCCGGAGCGGGTGCGCAGCTTGCTCGCCGCCATGGCCAGCGCCTGCTACTGGCAAGGGGACGCGCGATGACCAGCATGCTGGCTCAGGGTCGTGATCTGCGTGGCCGCGATTTGCATGACCATAAGCTGCACGGCAGCGGCCGCGCCGACAGCGAAGGGGATATCAACCTCGGCGAGGGGCGGGCGCGCTGGTGGGCAGACCAGTGCGAGGCGGTGCAGGCGGGATTGGCTGAGGATAGCCGCTACTTCCTCCATCAGGCACTCTCCACCCCCTGTCTGGATCTGCTTGAGCGCGCGCAGGGGAGCTGGTTGACCAGTGTATCGGGCAAGCGTTACCTCGATTTTCACGGCAACAGCGTCCATCAGCTGGGCCACGGCCACCCCAGGGTGGTGGCCGCGGTGCAGCAGCAACTCGCCGATCTGCCGTTTGCGCCCCGCCGCTACACCCATCAGGTTGCCATCGACTGTGCCCGCACCCTGGCCGAGCTGGCCCCCGGCGATCTCAACCGGGTGCTGTTCGCCCCCGGCGGCAGCGAGGTGGTGGGGATTGCTCTTAAGCTTGCCCGTTTCATCACCGGCAACAGCAAGGTGGTGTCCCTGTGGGATGCCTTTCACGGCGCCTCCCTCGATGCCATCTCGGTCGGCGGCGAGGCCTGTTTTCGCGCCGGTATGGGCCCCTTGATGGCCGGAGTGGAGCGCATCCCGCCGCCCACCCGTTATCGCGGCGTCTGGTATCGCGGGGAGGGGGATGACCTGCACTACGCCGATTATCTGGAGTACGTCATCGAGAAGGAGGGAGGGATCGGCGCCTTTATCGCCGAGCCCATCCGTAACACCGACGTACAGGTGCCCTCGAAGGCCTACTGGCAGCGGGTGCGGGAGATCTGCGATCGCCACAAGGTGCTGTTGATCGTCGACGAAATCCCCAATGCCCTGGGCCGCACCGGCCACTGGTTCAGCTTCGAGGAGTTCGGCATCGAACCCGACATCATCTGTCTGGGCAAGGGGTTGGGGGGCGGGGTGGTGCCGTTTGCGGCGCTCATCACCCGCGACCGTTTCAATCAGGCCGCAGCTATTTCGCTCGGTCACTACACCCACGAGAAGAGCCCCATCGGCTGCGCGGCGGCGCTCGCCACCATCACTACCATCCGTGAAGAGGGATTGCTGGCAAAAGCGCAGGAGGATGGCCGTTTTATGGCGGCCGAGCTCGGCAAGTTGGCCGAGCGTCACCCGCTGATCGGGCAGGTGCGCGGTATTGGTATGCTCTGGGCGCTCGATCTGGTGGTCGATCACCAGAGTCGCACCCGCAACAGCCAGGCTGCCGAACGGCTGCTCTACCGCTGTCTGGAGCTTGGGCTCAGCTTCAAGGTCTCTCAGGGCAATGTCATCCAGCTCTCGCCGCCGCTCAACATCGCTCGCGCCGATCTGGTGCGGGCCATCACCATTCTCGATCGCGCATTGGGCGAGATCGCACTTTCACCGAAACAGGAACATCACCATGACTGACTTGCAGACTGCCATCGACCCGACCACCGACGTGGAGGCGCTGATCCTCGACTGGGCCGGTACCGTCGTCGATTTCGGCTCCTTCGCCCCCACCTCCATCTTCGTCGAGGCCTTCGCCCGCGCCTATGACTTCCCCGTTACCCTGGACGAAGCACGCCAGCCCATGGGCCTTGGCAAGTGGGATCATATTGCCGCGCTGGGCCGTCTGCCTTCGGTGGATGCGCGCTGGCAGGCCCGCTTTAGCCACCCTATGAGCCACGCCGAGGTTGACCACATTTATCGCACCTTTATGCCGCTGCAGATTGTCGCCGTGACCCGCTTTGCCGCCCCCATCCCAGGTGTGCTGCCGGTGCTGGATGCTTTGCGGGGGCAGGGAATGAAAATCGGCTCCTGCTCCGGTTACCCCCGTCCTGTGATGGAGGCGCTGGTGCCAGCGGCGGCCAATCACGGCTACCGCCCGGATCACTGGGTCGCCACCGACGATCTCAAAGCCGGTGGTCGTCCCAGCCCCTGGATGGCGCTGGCCAACGTAATTGAGCTCGGAGTGAGCGCCGTGCATCGCTGCATCAAGGTGGATGACGCCGTGCCGGGTATCAGCGAAGGGCTTAACGCGGGCATGTGGACGGTGGGATTGTCGGTTTCCGGCAACGAATTTGGTGCCACTTGGGACGAGTTTGCCGCCATGAGTGAGGCTGAGATCGCCGCCCGGCGCGCACCGGCCGAGGCCAAACTGCGGGCGGCGGGGGCGCACTATGTGATTGATACCCTTGCCGAAATCGCTCCGGTTATCGCCGATATCAACCGCCGTCTGGCCGCTGGCGAGCGGCCGTAGGCCATCTGCTTGGTCTAACAAAAGCGCTTGGCTGGCTTGAGATACAACACGCCCCCATCCGGGGGCGTGTTGCATTTACAGGGGGAAGCCGTGCGCAGTCAGCGGATATTGACCCGCATCAGGGGAGAGGGGACGTTGTCGACAAAGTGGTGCCAGATATGGTCGTAGAGCGCCTTCTGGCCGGGGAAACTCACCAGTGCCTTGGCTTCGGCCAGGGAACACCAGCGATATTCGGTGTGCTCATCGTTGAGGGTCACCGCCTGATTGGGCGGGCAATAGACCACAAAGACCGGCACCACCTCCACCGTATTCAAGCTCGCTTCATAAAACTGCTCCAGATACTGGCCGTTGTAGAGTTCGGTGACCCTGATCCCCGTCTCTTCGCCAAACTCCCGAATAATGGTCTGCCAGCCGGTTTCACCCGCCTCCACCGTGCCCGCCACATGGCACCAGAAGCCCCCCTTGACCCGTTTCATTACCAGCAATTTGGTTTCGCCATCGACAGTGGTAAGGGCAACGCCAGAGACGGCCTTGCAGCGAATGGGGATCATGATCTTCTCTCCGGATTTGGGCTCTGTGATAGCCACGAACAGTGTGAAGGCGTGTTAATTGAAATACGCCTCGGCGGGTAGGCCCATGACCTCTATTTCATTCAGGCCATTTTTGGCCAGATAGTTGGCCACCAGATTGAACCCCACCCAGTAACCGGCATATTTGGGAAATGGCCGGTTATCACGGCAGTAGAAAAAGTCTAAAAAGTTGAACTGCTTGCTGGATAGATGGGGCGTCATCTCTGCCAGGAGCGATTGCCAGTCATGATGATGAGACTCCTTGAACAGCGAGGGGAGTGTGCCACCATTGAACCTCTGCTCAAAGTAGCAGGCCAGCCCTTCAAAAATCAGGTTTTCGGCCAGTGTTTCTGCTTCCACCTTGTTCTTCTTTTGCACGATATGGTGGACTTCGTGGGCTAGCACGGCAGGCAATTCGGTGATGATCACCTCTTTGATGTCGGGCCGTTCCAGATCAAGCTGGAGTTCTATTCGATACATGTTGATGGCCCAGCCACCGATACCCGAGTCGGGCGCATCCCCCTCGGCAAAAGGGCTGAAGGTGACATCCAGTTGGGGGAGATCGAACAAGGCATTCAATTTGTGCGCCGTCTCGGCAAAAACGTGCCTAATGGTGTCATCGAGTCCATCGAATTTGCCCGAGTCGTTTAACAGGGTGAGTTGCATCCAGACATCCTTGTCTATTGAAAGAGAGTGCTGAGCCACTTGCGTGGTCGCGGCGCCATATCACCACGATTACCCTCCTTCAATCAAGGTGTTACCCGCCCATTATGCTTGCCGTCTGGATCGCCTCAATCAGCGCGGCCCGGTTGATGCGAGGGCGCTCGCCATCGAGCAGTTGCTGCCACAGCGCAATGGCCTGGCTGTAGCGGCCATGCAGGAAGTGATCGGAGGCGAGCAGCATCAGGGCGCTCACTTCCCCCGCGTCCTGCTTGAGGGCACTCTCCAGCAGGCGGGTTGCCTCGGGAGTCAGCTGCTGGCCCGCCTGATAGTAGAGTACAGTGGCTTGGGCGGCCTGGGTCGCTGCACTGGCGCCCCCCTCCAGCAGGGCAATACGCTTATAGGCGAGCAGGGCGTTGTCATATTCACCCCGATAGAGATAAAGCTGGCCGAGCGCCGCCCAGCTGTCGAGATCGGCGGGGCTGCGTTGAAGCTTCTGATGCAGACTCCCCAGCTCCTTGTCCTGCAGATCCCGCGGGCTCAACCCCGCCAGCGGATCGGGACGGGATGCATAATCCTGCCATGCCTGATAGCGGCCGCTGCTGAAATACACAGCGGCAACGGCCGCGATGGCCATGATGCCAAGCAGCAACAAGGCCCGCCCGTGCTGGTTATTGCGGCCGCGATTGTCACGCTGGCTGGCCAGTTGCGCGCGCAGGGCCAGCTCAGCCGCCGGGATGGCGTTGGCCAGGCGGGCGGCGCTCAGCTCCCTGTAGAGTGGTTGGTCGGGGGCGAGGCCTGCCTGCTCCCCGTGCATGATCAGCCAATTCAATTTGCTGCGGGGATCGGCCGCAGGTTGATGAATGGGTTCAATCATTGCTCTAACGACAGGGATGGCTTGTACTTTTGTGCGCGTGAGGCGGCGAAACAGGGTCAACAGCGCCAGCCCCAACAGCAGCAGGGGACCGCCCCACAGCAGCGCCGTGCTGCTCTTTAAGGGGGGATTGTAGCGGACGAAATCGCCGAAGCGCTCCGTCATGCGGGCGATCACCTGCTCATCAGACTGCCCCTCGTCCACCCAGCGGTAGACCTCTAGCCGCAGATCCCGCGCGATGGGGGAGTTGGACTCCACCAGATTCTGGTTCTGGCACTGGGGGCAGCGCAGGGCGCGGGCCAGCTCTTGCGCCCGATTTTGCAGCTCGGGGTGGCGAAACTGATAGGTATCGATCCCGCTGGAATATGCAGTTGCACTCAGCAGCATGGCGAGGGCCAGCAGGGCGCAGGCAAGAGAACGGCACATCATGGCTGTGTCTCCCGAGCTGATATTGCAATAGCTGGTGCCGTTGTGGCGGCCTTTATCTGCGCGTCCGTTCGCGCCTGGTCGAGCAGGGGAGCAAACTGACGTTGCCAGATCCCTTTGGTAAGCTCGCCGGTATGGCGGGCTAGCAGGGCACCATCGGCATCAAACAGATAGGTCTCTGGCGTGCCGTAGACGCCGAGCTCAAGAGCCAGTTTGCCGTCAGGGTCGGCCAGTACGGCGCGATAGGGGTTGCCCGCCTGGATAAGCCAGGCGCGGGCGGCATCCCCCTTGTCCCGGTAGTTGAGACCGTAGAGGGGCACTGTGCCCGCGAGCTCGCTGAGCAGCGGATGCTCGGCGCGGCAGTTGGCGCACCAGCTGGCCCAGACGTTAAGGACAAAGGGTTCGCCCTTGAGGCTGGCGGTCTGGATCGGACTCCCGTCCAGCAGATTGTCGCTCTGCCACGCAGGCAGGGTACGCCCGAGCGTCGCTTCATCTTGGCTATATGGATTGTTGCCAAGGCCGAGCCAGAGCAGAGTGCCGAGCCCCAGAGTAAGGAGCAGGGGAAGAAAGAGACGCAGGCGGGATCTCATAACGCCTCCTGTTCGAGCCGTTGATGGGAGGTGCGAACCGCAACGGAACGAGAGGCAAGCAAGGGGCGACGGGCGAGCAGGCGCAGGGTGCCGCCCGCCATCATCAACAGGCCGCCGAACCAGATCCAGCGCACCAGCGGCTTGTAGTGCAGCCGCATGGCATAGGCATCTGGTCCCATCTTCTCACCCAGTACCACGTAGAGATCGCCGAACATTCCCCACGCGATGCCGGGTTCGTTCATGTTCATGGTGCGAACGCTGTAATGGCGCCGCTCCGGCGTCAGCCGCGCCACCTCTTTACCGTTCTTGTGCACGCTAAGCGTGATCCGCTCGGCGGTATAGTTGGGGCCGATCACCGGCTCGCGCCCCTCATAGCGAAACTCGAACGCGCCGAGTTGGTAGGGTTGGTTGGCACCAAGCACAGTGCCCCCCTCCTGACTGTGGTCACTCACCTGCGCGATGCCAAGGGCGCACACCGCCACCCCAAGGTGGGCCAGCAGGCTGCCGAGCCGATTGAGGGTGAGCTCGCGCAACGACGTCGGTTGCAAGAGCGGGAGCAACAGACTGGCCATCAGCCAGAGGCTCACCATATTGGCGAGGATGCCAATCCAGCTACCGGAAAACGATCCCTGTTCCAGATAGGCAAGGCTAAGCAGCCCGCCGCCAAGCAGTCCAAACAGCGGCGGCAACAGAGCGTTGAGTCGGGAATGTGCCGCAAGCTGCTGCCAGCGCAGGCGCGGCAGCTGGGTCATCAGCCCCATCAGGCAGAGGGCCAGCGGCACGAAGATGGCATTGAAATAGGGGGCCCCCACCGAGAGCGAGCCCAGATGAAGCGACTGGAACACCATGGGGTAGAAGGTGCCGAGCAGCACGCTGGCGCAGGCCACGCAGAGCAGCAGGATAGCAGCGCCGAGCAGCCCCTCCTTTGACAGCAAGCCAAAGCGGGCATAGGGGGCGCGAATGTCCGCCCGCAGGGCAAACAGGGTGAGGGCGCTGGTCAATAGCAAGCCGAGCAGCAACAAGAGGGTGAGGCCGCGGCTGGGGTCCACCGCAAAGGCGTGCACCGAGGTGAGCACCCCGGAGCGCACCACAAAGGTGCCGAGCAGGCTCAAGGCAAAGGTAAAGATGGAGAGCAGCAGTACGGCGTGGCCGTAAGCGCCGCGCTTCTCGCAGACAATCAGGGCGTGCAGCAGGGCAGTGCCCAGCAGCCAGGGCAAGAGGGAGGCGTTTTCTACCGGATCCCAGAACCACCAGCCACCCCAGCCGAGCTCGTAATAGGCCCACCAGGAGCCCAGCACGATGCCGGCGGTGAGAAAGACCCAGGAGCCGAGCGCCCAGGGGCGACTCCAGTGGGCTACTGCGCCATCGAGCCTGCCCGAATGCAGCGCCGCCATGGCGAAGGCGAAGTTGACCGCAAAGCCGACGTAACCGAGATAGAGCAGGGGCGGGTGGATGATAAGGCCGATATCCTGCAGCATGGGGTTGAGATCGCGCCCCTCCAGCGGTCCCGGAAACTGGCGGTCAAACGGGCTGGAGAAGATCAGGGTATAGAGGCAAAACAGCCCGACGATCAGCCCCATGATGGCCAATACCCGGGTGCGGATCAGCGGATCGACCCGCTTGGAGCAAAGGGCCACCAGAGCGCCCCACAGCCCCAGCGCAAAGACGAAGAGCAGCATGGAGCCCTCGTGGCCGCCCCACACGGCCGCTAGCTTGAAGCCAAGAGGCAGGGCGCTGTTGGCGTGCTGGGCTACATAGCTGACGGTGAAATCATCCTGGGCAAAACAGCTGGCGAGCAGCAGCAGGGCGGCCAACAACAGGAGCGCGACCAGGAGGGCCAGCGGCTTTGCGCAGCCCAGCAGCGGACGTGAGGCGAGCCGCAATCCCAGCCAGGGCAGCAGCCCTTGCAGCAGGGCGAGCCCGGTCGCCAGCAACAGTGAGAGATAGCCGAGCTCCGCCAGCACATAACCTCCGGTTCAATCTTTGATCTCATTCATGTCATGGCACACACGTAGCGTCGTCTCGCTTTGGCGGGGAACATTGCCAAGCAACGGGTGTGGCATCACCAGAAATTCATTGGGCCAGCAACAAACCAGCGCCAGTCAACCGAAGGGCGGCTGGTGCTTATCCCCAGCTTTCAATAACCGGTTCACGATCCGTCGTGAGAGGTCGTCAGCAAGGTAAAGAGCAGCGCAGGAACCGCAATGTATGTGAATACATGAGGATTCCGAGCAGCACATGAGCCTTGATCACGGCCTCGCAACAGGAGCGTGAACCGGTTTTTAAACTACCGTCATCTGGCCGGCATAAAGCACGAAGTAGCGCAGCAGCAGGATCCCCACCAGAGTCAGGCTGCAGACCAGCACCAGATGGCCGTTGCGCTCCCGCAGGGGCGCCGGGGCCAGCAGAGCCAGCAACTGGGGCAGCAGCATGCCGATGCCTACCACCCCGAGCCAGAACACCTGAGCCCAGAAGCCGCTGCCGATGGCGGCCCACATGGCCACCTCTTTCTGACCGCCACCAAAGTAGAGGCCGGTAAAGAAGCAGACCAGCAGCAACACCTCCACCGCCAGCACGGGCCGCTCGAAGCGATGCACAAAGCTCACCCCCTGACTGTGATGGTTCTCCTTGAAGATCGTCACCGCCAGCAAGATGGTGGAGGCGATGCCGGAGCTGATGCCCGAGACCAGAAACAGCACCGGCAGCACCGGGTTGTTCAAGAGCGGATAGGTCTTGAGCGCCGAGAGCAGAAAGCCTGTGTAGGCCCCCAGCAGCACGGCGAGCAGCAGCAACAGCGGCGCCAGCAGCCGCTCGATGCGGGCAAGCCAGCCAATCAGCCCATCCACAAAAGCGAACTTCTCTTTCAGCAACCGGCAGCGCATTGTCTCGATCTCGGTGCGAAACACCACAGCCAGCCAGGCGAACAGCACCACCATATAGAGCTGGAACAGCATGACCCCCATCGACATCACGGAGTCGAACTGGTAGTGGAACATCAGCTTCCAGAAGGTCCAGGGGCGGGCCAGATGGAAGATAAGGATGAGCAGCCCCAATATCACGCTCGCTGGCGCCAGAATGGCGGTTGCCTTGATGATGCCGCTCTCGCTGCCGGCCCCCTTGCGGCGCAGCAGCACCGAGAGGGTGGTGGCCCCGGCGGAGATGCCGAGCAGAAAGAGATAGATAGCGATGGGCCAGTCCCAGACAAGTGAAGGGAAGTGAAATGCGTCATGCAACATGATCCATTCCTCCCTCTGTTACTGCGGTAGATGGCGATCGGACAAATTCCCAGACAAGGGAAGGGTAGTGAAATGCCGCTTGCATGGTCATGACGTTATCTCCCCTTTGGGCACGCGGTACATCTTGGGCGAGGTGCCGAGCGCCTGCTTGTAGCGATAGGTGGTCTCCTTCACCAGCCGTTTGGCGATGGGGCTGTCCGGGTCATCCAGATTGCCGAACACCAGCGCCTTGGTGGGGCAGGATTCCACGCAGGCCGGCTCCTTGCCCGCCGCGAGGTTGGTCTTGCGGCAAAAGTCGCATTTGTCCGCCACTCGGGTCACAGGGTTGATAAAGCGCACCTGATAGGGGCAGGCGGCGAGGCAATACATGCAGCCGACGCAGAGATCCGCGTCGACATCGACGATGCCATCCTCCTTGCGGATATGGGAGGCGCCGGTGGGGCAGACATGCACACAGGGGGCGTTGTCGCAGTGCTGGCAAGATTTGCGAAAGAAGCGGTACTCGGCATCGGGAAATTCACCGACTGGGCCTGAACGGATGATCTCGAGGCGCGAGACCCCCTGTGGCACCTGATTCACCTCCCGGCAGGCATCCATGCAGGCGGTGCAGCCGATGCAGGCCGTCTCGTCGTGGATCATGCCATAGCGTATCCCGTCGATGATCTGGCTGTGAGTTAGGGGAGTAGCAAGGGAACGAGTCGGCCCCGTCATCATGATAAGGGCCCCTGCGCCCATGCCCGCCATAAAGTCACGGCGAGAGCAGCTCATGATGCCTCCTTGCCGGTAGCCGGTTTGGACTGCTCCTGCCGGGCCTTGCTGGCCTCATGCTGCTTGCTGTGGCAGTCGACGCAGAGCTTGATGCGGGATTTTTCCGGGATCCCCACCATGGGCTCCTTGGCCGGATGCAACTGGTGGCAGCTGGTGCAGGTGAACTTGGTGGCGTGCACATCGTGGGCCCAGAGCGCCTCGCGAAGCACTTTGGGCTCGTGGCAGCTCATGCAGACTCCATTCTGCTCGCTGATGGGATAAAGCTTGATGCTCTCTTTATCCTTCAGGCTGTGGCTGAAGCGCATCACATCCTTGACCCCTTCCCGGTGCTGGGGGGAGGGCTGGCCGTGGCAGTTGGTGCAGGTCACCGGCTTGAGGTTGTTGGGATTGGTCGCCTGACCATGCTTGCCGTGCATTCCCTCGCTCTGCTCCTTGTGACAGTCGGTGCAGGCCTTGTCGGGATTGCGTAAAAATTCCACCTCATGTGTAGCTGGAACAGGGGCAGCTGCCGGCTCGGCCGCCTGACCCTGCAGGCTGGTGAGCAGCATGGCTGCCATCAGCATCAGTCGTAAAAAATCCATCGTTAAATCACCCATAGGAAGCCTCCATCCGCTGCGGTCCCGACTTGGCGCCGGGCCCGCAGGCGCCGTTACTGTGCCAGCCGTCCGGCCGCTTTGGCCTCGGCATCCCAGGCGGGGACCGTGGTCTTGAGGAACTGGGCCTTGTCGCTGTTGAACTGCTTCATATCCATGCCAAGGGCGGCTTGCGCTTTCTCCTTGGTAGAGATGTCGGGGATGGCGATCTCGTGGCTGATCCCCTTGCTGGCCAACAGGCGCGCCAGCTTGGTGCGGGCGTCAGCGGCTTTATCCAGCGCGCTGCCAAGTACCTTGAGGGCCACTTCGGGGGCGTGCATCTGCACCCCGTGGGAGGCGATGGCGTAGTCCCAGCGCCACTGGGCGTGACGGATGTCCTGCAGAATATCCTTCATCTCTGCCTCGGTGGCGCCGGCATCCCAGGCCGCCTTGGCTTCAAAGTGGGCGTGTACCAGCTGCTTTTCGACCTTCAGCTTGGTCTCAATCACCGCTTCTTTGCGCTGTTTGACAATCCCTTGCAGCATCTCCTTGCTCTGGGTGTGGCAGTTGCGGCAGGTCTGCTCGAAGCGATCGAAGGGGTTGCCCACCTTGTGATCGGTGTAGATCTTGCCCTGCTCGTTCTGCACCTTGGGCATGTGGCAGTCGACACAGGCGACGTTGTTCTGGCCGTGAATGCCGGCGCGCCAGGTTTCGTACTCGGGATGCTGGGCTTTCAGCATGGGGGTTTTGGAGAGGGCATGGGTCCAGTCGGCAAAGCCGATTTCATCGTAATAGGCCTCCATCTGCTCCACAGTGGTGCCCTTGTCCCAGGGGAATTTGACCGCCTTGGTGGGGCCGCTGAAGTAATACTCCACGTGGCACTGGCCGCACACTTGGGACTGCTGATCAAAGCGCCCCTGCTCCTTGAACGGCTTGCCGATGGCGGTCATGGCCCGATCGGCATAGGGACGGGAGAGGTGCAGGGCAGGTTTACCCTCCTTGAACTCCTTCGAGACGGTGTCGTGGCAGTCGGCGCAGCCGATGGTGTTGACTACTTCCGGCCCGCCTTTTGCCCACATCCCCTTGAAGTAGCCATCCTCACCCTTCTCGTCGATGATGCGGGCCACATCCGGGCCTTTGCAGCTCCAGCAGGCCATCGGCAGGGGGCCATCTTCGGCGGTCTTGGGGGCGCCAGTACGCAGGGTTTCCCGCACGTCGGTCAGGGCATAGAAGTGGCCGCGCGGTTTGTTGTAATCCTTGGCGAAGGGGTAGCCGGCCCAGAGCACCACCATGTTGGGATCTTCCGCCAGCGCGTCGGTGCGCTCCTTGCTTTCGCTGGTGGCTTGCCAGCTGGTGAACTGATCGGCGTGATCCTTGGCGAACAGCTCGCTGCGCGCCTCTATCTTGCCATTGGTGGTTGCGTCATCAGCCAGTGCCCAGCCGCTGGTGCCAAGGCTGGTAGTCAGCAGCAGGGTGGCGAGGCCCAGTTTGATATGCCTGTGTTGTGAACCCACGTTTATCACTCCCAGATAAATGTTTTGGTCTCGTCTGACCCGTTCCATCTTGGTGTGGATCTTCCCCCCGTCGGGCGGGGTGGGCAGACATTCGCTTGCGGGTGAATAAAACCGCGCAATATATGATTGCTCGAGGGTTACCCTAACAAATAGGTAAATTTAATGATGATTTATCGGAGGGAGAGTTGTGCCAGATCAATTGGTGCACAGGATTGATCGCTGAAATGAGATCTGGATTAAATTTTATGGAAACTCAACTTCTTGTTAACTGCCGAGCATTCGATGGCAGGAGTTTGAACGGTACAGTTACATACTGGCACTTTTTGCTGCTGATCCTGATTGCTGCCGTATTGTTCACAGATTTTGGCAATGACTTATGCTAATAATTGACTCAATATGCAAATTTTCGGTGTTGTTGTATGAGCTTTTGACCTTCGGATTATGATCCATTTATTGAAGCTGCAGTGGATTTATCGTCAAACGACAGAAATAGTCACATGGAGTCTGATAGACCTGTTAATAAAGGTGATGCGATTGGGGTCATCCAAATCTCATTTCATTTAAAAAGGCCTGTTAGATGCACAATCTTGTAAGTTATGGCCATTTTATGGCAATCATTGTCGAAAATAGCGAAAAGACCCACTTAGTCTGGTGCGGTATGATTATTGAACAGACAAGTACCCTGTAGGTACTGATGTTGGTGGTTAAGGTTTTGCTGGAGGTTGTATGGCAGAGTTGCAAATTGAAAAGTCCACGGTGATCACCCAACTCGAGGGCTCCGTGTTTGTCATCAGTGCAGATGGATCTGTCAGACGAGCAAAAGTGGGGATGGCATTGCAGCCGGGGGATCGCCTGCAAGCTGCCCAAGGGGGCCACTTTCAACTAGCCGAGCCGGGCAGTGAGCCTGCTGGTGAGCAAGATATGGCCGCCAAACCTGAGCCCGCCACACCTGCTGCTGATGGGCAACCGGCCGATCCGGAACTGGCCTCGTTGCAAGAGGCGATCCGTCAGGGTATTGACCCGACCGAATTGTTCCAGGAGACCGCCGCCGGTAACGCAGCCGCCGCCGATAATATCGGTGGTGTAGCCGGTTCCAGCTCGGGTGGATTTGTGGTGGTCGATCGTACCAATGACGCCACCCTGGCCGAGGCCGGTTTTGATACCGACCATGCGGTGCAACCTGTTGGCGATGAGCTGCTGTTTTCCGAAGAGCGCGATTTCTTTGCTGCCATCACCATCACCGAGCCCCAAACCAGCGACAACATTATCAACGCCGATGAAGCGGCTGGCGTCATCATTCGTGGTGTGGTGGATGATGTGGAGGTAGGCCAGCCAGTCACTGTGACTCTTATCGATCAGGCGGGAAATTCACTGACGGTGACGACAGTGGTGCTGCCCGGCCTGGTGTGGGAAGCCAATTTTGGCGATGTGACCGGCAAGCTGGTGGATGGCCCGTTGCAGATTGTGGCCAATACCCTGGATCAGGCGGGCAACAACGCCAGCGATACCGGACAGACTCTGCTCGATACCATCACCACCATTACCCTCGATCTCGCCGATGAGAGCGACACCGGCGCCAGCCAGACTGATGATCTGACCCGCGACAATACCCCGCTGCTGCAAGGGAAGGGGGAGCCCGGCGCCACCGTAACCCTGAGCCTTGGCGGCAGCGTGCTCACCGTCCTGACGGTGGATGCCGCCGGTAACTGGCAATATCAGCTGCCGCAGACCCTGGCCGATGGCCAGTACCAGTTTCAGGTCAATTCCGTGGATATTGCTGGCAACCGCGCCAGCGATACCCTCGTTATCAATGTCGATACCCAGGCCTTTATCGATATCGATGATCTCGATTCCGCAGCCCTGTTTGGCAACAGCAGCGCCACCCTGAGCGGCTCCACCAGCAATGTGGAGGCGGGTCAGAGTGTCATCATCACTCTGGTCGACAGCAATGGCCAACTGCTGTTGACCACCTCGGCACAGGTCGGGGCCGATGGCCGCTGGCAGGTATCAGGTCTTGATCTCTCCGGGATCAAGCAATCCTTTGAAGTGCGTGCCAGTGTCACCGATCTGGCGGGCAACAGTGCCAGCGATGGGGCGCCGCTGATCGGTCAGAGCGAGACCCTGACGCTCTCCGAAGCCGGATTGGCCGATGGCCCGATCACCGCGACCGGCAGCCTAAATACCGGTGCTGGCCAGGATGGCAATCTGCAAGTCCAGTTCGCCGCTGATCAGAGTGCCTTGGAAGGGCTGGGGCTCGTCAGCCATGGCGCGCCCCTTGGCTACATCATCAACGGTCAGTCCCTGACCGCCAGTGCCGGTGGGGCGACTGTCTTCACCCTGACCCTCAACAATGACGGCAGTTACCGCATCGTCTGGAGTCAGAGCCTGGATCACGGTCAGGACGCGTTGCGCCTGCCGTTTAACCTCGAATATCGCGATAGCGACGGCGATCTGGTGAAGGCGCCGCTGGTGATCAATCTGGTGGACAGCAATCCGCCCAGCTTCGAGATCCCGGCCATTCCTCTGACTGAAGATGCCTTTACCAACGGCGCAGCCGTAGTGGGCGAGAGCAGCTTTGTGGTCAAACACGGTGTCGATCCTCTGCTGGTGGATTCGTTGGTGTTCAGCAATCAGAGCAGCACCCTGACTACCCTCAACGGATCGGGTCTTGCCAGCGATGGCCATCCGCTGACCTTTGAGTTTGCCAATGTTCGCACCCTGGTGGGTTACTACCTGGATGGCAGTGGCAAACAAGTGGAGGTACTGCGTGCCGAGCTGAAGGCGGAGCAGCAGGGCAGCGATCTGGTTGGTCGGGTGGAGGTCACCCTCACCGGCCCGCTGGATCACAAGGGCAGTGACAGCCTCTCCCTCGGCTTGCAGGTGAGCGCCAACGAGATCGATGGCGACAGCACCAGCGCCAACCTGACCCTGACCGTCAATGATGGCAGTGATCCCGTATTGGGCGTCGACAAGGGGGTCGCCCTGCAAGAGGGGGGCAACCAGAGCATCGATGGTCAGCTGCCGGTGACGGTGGGCAGCGATCGTCTGGTCTCCCTCCACTTTGAGGCCAGCCAACCTGCGTTGGCGGGGCTCACCAGCCAGGGCAAGGCGACGAGTTACGAGGTTCAGGACAACCGGCTGATCGTCAAGGATTGGCAGGACAAGGCAATCCTCACCGTGACCATCGGGCTGGATGGCAAATACAGTGTCTCCCTGACCGGGGTGTTTGACGAGCCGGAAGCGACCAACAGCCTCAACCTTGACCTGAAGGTACAGGGCTCAGATTTTGACGGCGACAAGAGCAACCTCGGCACCCTCAATATCACCATTACCGACGGTGCCTTGCCGCAGGTTAATCCTGTCTCCCTCACGCTCACCGAAGATAGCAACTGGCAGCAGGGCCAGACCCTTAACGGCGATCTGACTATCACAGCGGGCAGCGATCCGCTGGCCAGCATCACTTTCGATGCCAAACAGCCGGGGCTGCAAGGGTTCACCTCTGGCAAGCAGGCCGTGACTATCACGGTGGCTGACCATCTTATTGAGGGGCGTACCCCAGATGGCAAGCTGGTGTTTGAGCTGACCCTCGGCAACGATGGCAAATACAGCTTTACCCTCCATCAACCGCTGGATCAGGGCAGTGCCGACAGCCTGCTCAAGGCGGGCTTTACCCTGCTCGACAGCGATGGTGACAAGGTCTCATCAACCATCACTGTGGCGGTGGGGGATGGTGCCAATCCGACCATCTCCGCCGTGACTGGCACCACTATTACCGAGATGGCGCAAGGGGAGACGGCTGCCGTCAGCACCATGAGTTTCTTGGTCGCGCACGGCAGTGATGCCCTTGACCCTAACTCCCTCGGCTTTGATATCGCCACCATTCAGAGAACCCTGACCGGACTCACCAGTCACGGCAACCCGATCACTTTTTCCCTCGATGCCAATGGCCAGCTGGTCGGAACCGCCGGTGGCCAGGTGGTGCTGCGCGCCGAGTTGAGCCTGGTCGATAACAACGGCAACTGGAGCGTCACCGCCAAGGTCACCCTGAGCGGCGAGCTGGATCACAAGGGGAGTGAATCCCTCAACCTGCCGCTGGCCGTCACCCTGGCCGACAAGGATGGCGATCGCATTGGTACCACGTTGCCGCTCACCATCGTGGACGGCAAGGCGCCGAGCTTTATCCCGGGCACCGGTGTAACCCTGGATGAGGGGAACCTCACCGGCAGCAACAGCCTGAGTCAAACCGGTCACTTCGATGTGCAAGCAGGGTCGGATCGGGTGGTCGAAGTGGTGTTTGCCGATGGCAGCGAACAACCTGCGCTGACCGCATTGGGTAAACCGGTGCAGTACGAGCTGGTGGATGGTGACCCGCTGATCCCGGGCAGCCAGCTGCTCAAGGGCTATGTGATGGTGGATGGCCTGCGGGTCGAAGTGTTCGAGGTCAAGCTGGTTGGCAGCCTGGATCAGGCGGGCAAAAACGGGTTTGACTATCAGGTCACCCTCTATCAGGGGCTTCATCAGGGCTCTAACGCCGTGACCGAGCTGCCCATCAAGGTGATCGTCAACGACTACGACAAGGCGGGCGGCAACAACGACAGCACCAGCGGCACCCTCAATATCCAGATTGGGGAAGGGGAGAAACCAACCCTCACCCTGACTGGCGTCACCTTAAGCGAAGGGCGTTTCGATGGCGCCAACTCGACCACTGATGACCAGCAGGCGAGCGGCAAGATCACCATCAAGGCTGACTCGGATCCGGTGACCGATGTACGACTGACCCTCTCCGGTCAGGTCATGGATGCCAGCGGCAAGCCCATCACCCATAACGGCGAAACCCTGACCTGGAAAGCGGTTGGCACCGATGGTCACACCTTCCAGGCGGTGACCAGTGGTGGTCTGGTAGTGATGACGGTCTCCATCCCCACAGTGCCCGCCACCATCGCCGCTCACACCAGCGCAGAGATCGGTTATCAGGTAACGGTGCATACCAACCTGGATCACGGGGCAGACAACAAGCTGGAGCTGAATCTGCCGGTCGAAGTCACCGACAGCGACGGCAGCAAAAATCAGGGCACCGCCACTGTCACGGTGACTGATGGCATCAACCCGATCATATCCGCCATTGAACCGGTTCGGGTCGAGGAGTCTGATCTCGATGCAGTGAACGGTCAGCATCCGGGGACCACACCAGCAGAGAGTGGAGAAACCGATAGTGGCAAGGTGACCATCACAGCCGGTTCGGATCGGGTTGCCTCCCTTGAGCTGGATGTGGCTGCATTCAATCAGGCCAATCATCTCACGTCGGGTGGCAAAGCGGTTACGCTGGCTGCACACAGCACCGGCTGGTATCTGGCTACGGCCGAGGGGGGCAAACCCGTTTTCTGGGTCCACCTCGATGTTAACGGCAGTTACAGCGTCCATCTGGTAGGCCAGCTTGATCACGGTGCACAGGGCAAGGATGAGTTGACCATCGAAGTGCCGCTGTTTGTCACCGATCATGATGGCGATCGCAGTCCGAACGTCAGCGTGACCGTGACGGTGCAGGATGACATGCCTATCGGCACTGTGCTGGCTCATACCCTGAGCGAGGGGAGCAGTACCGTGACCGGCGATCTGCTGCCTACCGCCAATGAAGGTGCGGATGGTGCCCGTGTCGAGTCGATCACCATCAATGGCCAGACGTACGCCATCAATGGCTCTTTGATACAAGATGTGATGAGCCCCGATGGCAAGCAGGTGATGGGAACCCTGACCATCTCTGCCGATGGCTCCTACTCCTTCAAGCCTGCGGCCGGTTTCAATCACGACGCAAGTCAGCTCAGTCAGGTGGTGACAGCCCATCTGGTCGATGGCGATGACGATCGTGCGGACAGCACACTGACCCTCAATCTGCAGGATGAAGCGGTGCGCTTTACCGTTAGCGCAGCCATTGGTAACGAAGATCAGGGGGCGCAAGACCCGAGGCAGGGTATCCCTATCAACATGCAGCTCGATATTGGCGATTTCGATCGCGGTGAGCATGTGGATCAGTTGCTTATCCAGGCGCCTGCCAATGCCCATGGCACCTTCTATTACAACGGCGTTACCCTCACCACCACGGCTGATGGCAAGTGGTTTATCGTGCCGCCAGCGGCCATGGTGACCAGTGATAATGTTCACTACACCACTCAGGGGGTGACCTTTGTGCCTTCAAGCAACTGGTCGAGCTGGAGCAATGGCGGTCAGCCGCTGCACTTCCAGGTGCAACTGCAGGTCGGTGTCACCGAAGGGGCGGCACCTGCGGCTGTAACGGGCGATCTGGCTGTGACGGTGCGCGGCGTGGCCGACAAGCCGATGTGGGACACAGCCAACACCACTCGCCACTATGACACCAATGAAGACAGCACGGGTATCAAGCTGGACGTCAAGGCGAGCCTGACTGATACCGACAGATCCGAGACGTTGACCTATCAGATCAAGCTGGAAGCGGGCAAGGGAACCCTGATGCTCGACGGTGTCGAGCTCAAGCCAAATAGCAATGGCATCTACACCGTTTCGGCAGGCAACATCAACAAGGTGACTGTGGTTCCGGGCGAGGATTTCAGTGGTGATATCAAGCTGTCGGTGACGCCGATCAGCACCGAGAAGAACCCTATCGCTCAGGGTCAGGGCACGGCGCAGGGAGACAAAATTGATCTGGTGATCAACGTCACTCCGCAGGCGGATGACGCCAAACTCACCGTGCGCGATATTCAGGGCAAAGAGGATACCTTGCTCGATCTGGGCAGCAAGATTGCCCTCGCCCACCTGGGTGACACCACCGATGGCTCCGAGCAGCTCTTTGTGCGCATCAGCGGCCTGCCCGCCGGGGCGACGCTGCTGCTCGGGGGCATTGCCGTCAGCCAGAATGCTGCCGGGTATTACGAGGTGCCCTTGGAGCGCATCAATGAGCTCAGGCTGCTGCCGCCCAAAAACAGCAACGTCGATTTCGATCTGACCATCAAGGGCGTGGTCAAAGACAGTGCCACCCTGACCGATGCCAACGGCCAGACCCATACCGTGGTGAACGAAAAGGAGACGGGCTCCCAGACCATTCATGTGGATCTGGTGGGGGTGGTGGATCAGCCCCATTTCGAGCTTGGCAATACCGGCTGGGAGGTAGAGGGGACAGGCTATGCCACCACAGTGGGCGAAGATGGGCGGGCGCCGCTCAACTTTATCCTCACCTCGGGCGAGTGGGTCGATACCCCGCACGACACTTCCGAGAGCCTCAACGTGGTGTTGCAAGGGCTGCCGGAAGGGGCCCGGGTCTTTGATGCCAATGGCAAGGAGCTGACTCTAACTTTTGCCGGACTCGATGCCAGCGGCAAGCCAACCTATCAGGTCAATGTCTCCGATTTTGGCAACCTGCTTATTCAGCCGCCCCATAACAGCACGGCGGATTTGAACCTGATCGCCAAGGTGGTGGTGACCGAGAACGATGGCGACCACAAGAGCTTCGATGTGCCGCTGCATATCAAGGTGGAACCGGAGATTGACGCCACCGACTACAGCAAGACCAGTCATGGCCTGGAAGATCAGTTCACCGTGCTGGACTGGCATCCGACCCTTACTGACGGCGCCGAGAAAGTCACGGCGCTGAGTCTCTCCGGGGTGGAAGATGGCTACCAGATCTGGCTGCGAGTCGGCAGTGTCGAGAGCCAGCTGACCGTGGTCAGTGGCAAGGTCACCCTGACCGCCACCCAGCTCGACAGCCTGCTCAACGGGGGACAACTGCTGGTGAAGGCGCCGGAGGATAGCGATCGGGATACCAATATCCAGAGCCATGTCACCGTGACCCAGCACGATGTGGATTCGGGAGCCGTGGCCGAGAAGGTGATCGATGGCAATCTGCATGTCGATATCCAGGCCGTGGTGGAGTCCGATGGCAAGCTGGTGCAGAGACCGGCGGCCCGCTGGTAGGTCAGGGCGGTGCCGATATCGATCTGGCAGGGCGTTTCCTCTTTACCGACCTCGATCCCTCGAGCGTGGAGGAGATCGACTATCTGGTGATTAACCTGCCGGTGTTGAACGGTGGCGCAGGCGATCAGTTTGTGGTGATTGGCGGTATCAACAACGGTAACGGCAGCTGGATCGTGCCGGCGGGCAATCTCGGCAGCTTCAAGTTGCATGCGCCGGACGGGGTTGTCGGCAAGGTCGAACCGATCCGCATCGATGCCATAGTGATCGACCGGGGCGATGATGGCGATGCCAGTGCCCACGTCAAAGTGAGCCTGAAAACCAGTGCCGAATTTGAGAACACGCCAGTGACGCCCAAGACTCCGGCGGCGACTGTCGACATCGATGACAACGCCGTGCTGGTGGGCAAGGAGGATATCCGGGTTGACTTTGGACAGCAGCTCAAGAAGGTGATCCATATCGGCGTGGCCGATCAGGGCAGCGACGAGGTGACTATCGTCCTCAAGGGGCTGCCGGCAGGTGCGACCATCAGCGGCGCCGAGCACAACATCTCGACTGGTGAATACGTCATCAAGGTGCCACCGTCACTGGCGGGCCTGGAAGGGTTGACCCTTGGCTTGCCACAGGACTTTGCCGGTTCGCTCAATATCGAGGTGAAGGTGGTGAATACCGATACCGCCAGTGGCGACATCAAAGTCGACAGCAGCACGGTTAGGGTCGATGTGACCCCCGTGGTCGATGTGAATGGTGGTCGTGGCGAGCATCCGGAACTGACACTGACCGTGCAGGACACCAACCAGGACGGGCAGCCGGACAATCTGGAAGATAGCAAGATCCACCTCGATCTCTCGGTGAAACTGGCTGATATCAGCCCGAGCGAGGCTGACGGAGGTGTCGAGACGGTGAAGGCGGTGACCATTAGAGTCGATCCCAAGTTTGGCTATTTCCTAGTCGGCGACCAGCCACTGACCACATTGGTGGTCAACGATGTGGCAGCGCTTAAAGATCTGGTGTTTGTGCCCAAAGAGCACTTCAGCGGTCAGGTGCCGCTCGACATCAAGGTCGATATTGTCGATACCGCGCTGGTCGGTGGCCAACAGGTGACCGACAGCGGCAGCTGGAGCGGGCAGGTCGGCTTTGAGGTGAGACCGGTCAACGATCGGGCCCAGCTCTCGGTGCACAGCGTCACGGGGAGCGAGGATGGCACGGTCAACCTTGCCGGATTTGGCGCAACCCTAATCGATAACGATGGCTCGGAGCAGATCGTCGCGCTGCAGATCAAGGGGGTACCGGATGGCTTCACCCTGTCGGCTCCGGCGGTCAACAATGGTGGCGGCGTCTGGCAGATCCCGGTGGGGACCGATTTCTCCAAGCTGACCCTGATCCCGCCAGCTGATTTCAGCGGCACCGTGGATCTGTCACTCAGCGCCTTTACCTTGGACAAGGGGCTCACCATCCCGCTCGAAACCAGTGGCAGCTTTACCGTCACCGTCAATCCGGTGGGGGATGCCCTTATCGCCGACATTCAGGGTCAGGCGAGCGGTACCGAAGGGGATGTGATTACTCTGGATCTGGGGCTGGAGACCCGGGATACCCAGCCAACCGGCGGCAGTGCGGGTAATGTGCATGAGAACAAGCCCGAGCAGGTGCGGGTCACTATCGAAGGGGTGCCTGATGGTGCCGAGATCCGCTTGCCAAATGGCGTGGCGGGGACGGTTGTTGATCTGGGTGGCGGTCGCTGGCAGGTCACTACCGAGGGCGGCAAGCTGGGTACGGTCGAGCTGGTGACCAATGATGCCAACGGTGCACTGGATCTCAAGATCACCGCCCAGAGCCTCGACAACGGCGCCCTTGGCCCCGAGGTCAATGGCACCATCCATGTGGATGTAAGCCCGGTCAACGATGCGCCAATCAACGTATTGCCAACGACCCCTCAGGTCGCGCAGGAAGATCAGCCTTTCGTCATCCACGGTTTGCAGGTGAAAGATGTGGATGCGGGCAACAGCCCCATCAAGATCACCCTGTCGGTGGAGCATGGCACCCTGACGCTGCCTGCTGGCAGCGGCGTGACGGTGGTCGGCAACGGCACCGGTTCGCTGGTGCTGACCGGCACGCTGGCCGATCTCAATGCCTTGCTATCTGGTGGGGTCACATATCAGGGCAACAGTGATTTCTACGGCAATGACGCCCTGACCATGGTCACCAACGATCAGGGGAACACGGGTAGTGGCGGGGCACTCAGCGATACCGATGTGCTGCCCATCGAAGTGCAGCCGGTCAACGATGCCCCGGTCAATCAGCTGCCTGGCAGCATGACGGTGAAGGAAGATGGCTCCCTGTCGCTCTCCGGTGTCAGCGTGAAGGATGTGGATGCAGGCAGTGCGCCTGTCTCCATGGTGCTGCGGGTCGAGCATGGTGTGCTGACCTTGCTGGGCGCAACCGGCGCCGTGATGGTGCAGGGGGCGGGTACCAGCGAGATCACCCTGGTGGGGTCGCTGGCTGATCTCAACCAGTTGCTGGCAAGCAACCTGCACTATGAACCGGCCAAAGATTTCTGGGGAGAGGATACCCTTACCGTCACTACCTCCGATCAGGGCAACACTGGTACGGGTGGCCCGCTGAGCGACACCGATCAGGTGACCATCACTGTCACTCCCGAGCCGGATATGCCGGGTCTGACGGTGGATCAGCATGCGTTCCATGCCTTGCAGGGGGCCGTTATCCCCCTTGGCATCAATGCCAGCGTGGTCAATCCGGCAACCGGTGAGCTCTCCATCCGCATCAGCGGTCTGGATGGGGCGCAGGTGCAGGACGAGCATGGTCAGATCGTTGGTCATGCCGATGGCAATGGCGACTGGCTGATCCCGGCCGATCACTCGGTTCCGCTCTACTTCAGCGGTTTTGGCGACGGTGACCATGTGCTGGGGATCAGTGCCGAGTCGAGTGTCGGCGGCTCAACCGTCAGCACGCCCCTTGAGACCATTACGGTGCACGGCCAGAGTGGTAATGAGCTGGTCGGTTCCGATCAGGGGGATTGGCTGTTTGGTTCCTCCGGCGATGACCGTCTATTGGGGGGGCATGGCAACGACATCCTCACCGGCGGGGCTGGCAGCGATCTCTTCGTCTGGCAGCACGGGGACGAGGGGAGTCTGGGGCTGCCCGCCATCGATACCATCACCGACTTCCATCCGGAGCAAGGGGACAAGATCGATCTGGCTGACATGCTGCAAGGGGTCACTGGCAATGGTGTCGATGATCTGCTCAAGCATCTCTCTGCCTCGGTGACCACGGGGAGCAATGGCCTGAGCGATGTGAATCTCTCGGTTTCACCCGCTGGTGATGGCCAGATAACCCAACAGATCACCCTGAAGGATGTGGACCTGACCAGCTGGAATCTCACCAGCACCTCGTCCCACGATATCCTGCAGAGCATGCTGGAAGATCAACATAGCCTGATCATCCAGCACCCCTGATAGCGAGCGTGAAGCGTAAAAAAGAAGAGCCGGCAATTGCCGGCTCTTTGTTTATCTCTGCGTGGATTGTTTTTTTATACGGCCGCAAGGGCCGGAGTAGTCAGGCCAACGCCTGTGCCAGCAGGTGGATCGGATGCTCACAGCGGAAGCTGGTGCTCATCTCGATCTGCCATTTGCAGGTCTCGCAGTCGGTGATCACCAGATCGGGGGAGAGGCGGTTGATTTGATCAAACAGCCCCTCACCGATGGTCTGGCTGGTCTGGTAGTTCTCCGACTTGAAGCCGTAGGTGCCGGCGATACCGCAGCACTGGGACTCCAGCACCGTCACCTTGACCCCGGGAATGGCGCGCAGCAATTCGAGGGTGTAGATGACGCCCCCCATTTTTTCCATGTGGCAGGGGGTGTGGTAGGCGATGTGCAGATTGAGCGGCTTCATCGCCGGTTTGTTGCCCTTGTAGAACTCGTTCCACAGGAAGCGGGTCACCAGCGAGATGCGATCCCGCACCTTGTGGTTGTCCTGCTCCAGCAGGTGGGGATATTCATCGCGCAGGGTAAAGCCGCAGGTGGAGGAGGTGGCCAAGAGCGGCATCTCGTTGCCCAGCAGGGAGTTTTCCATCTGCTTGATGTTGAAGGCCGCCTGTTGCTTGGCCTTGTCCATGAAGCCGTTGGCAATCAGCGGCACGCCGCAGCACTTCTCCCGCTCAAGCAACTGCACACCGATGTTCATGGCGTTGAGCACCTGTACCAGCTCCTTGCCAAGCTGCGGGTGGTTGTAGTTGACATAGCAGCCGTGGAAGTAGGCGATCTGCCGCGCAAAGCTGGCCTGAGTCTCTTTCTGCTTTTTGTACCAGCCGCGGAAGGTGCCTTGGGAGTATTTGGGCAGATCGCGGTGGGATGAGACCCCCAGCGCCTTGTCCAGCACCAGCTTCATCGGCTTGAGGCCGGTGGTGAAGTTGACCACCGGCGCCATCAGGGTAGACATGCTGCCCATCAGATCGGTGTGGGAGAGCACGAACTCGCGGATCCCCGGTTTGAAACCGCTGTACTGATGCTTGGCCTTGGCGATGATGTCGCCGATGCGCACTCCGCTCGGGCAGGCTACTTCGCAGCGTTTGCAGTTGGTGCAGTGCTTGAGGGCGCTATCGAACAGCTCGGGGCTCTTGATGCGCAGCCGCTCGCCATCCGGGCCCGCCTGTTTCGGGCCGGGGTAGGCGGGGTTGGCCTTGGCCACCGGGCAGTAGGCGGTACAGACAGTGCATTTGATGCACTGATCGAAAGTTTGGTTGGCATGATCCAGTAGCATGTCAGTTCTCCTCCCGGCGATGATGAAGACACGGGATATGGGACGTAGTAATCATTGGGCCGCGCCCAGAATATGGCCGGCAGCCTGCCAGCCGGTGGCAACGGCAACGCCGGAGCCGGAACCTTCACGAATTGGGTCGTAATGGGCCAAGACACTGCCCGCGCCATAGAGGTTGGTGAGCGGCTTGCCGCCACGCAGCACTCTGAGCTTGTCGTCGGTCTTGACCCCGAAGCCCATAAAGGGGTGGTGATCGAACAGGCGGCGACCGGCCCAGGCATCGCGTTCCTCCAGACTCAGCACATCGGCATCGAAGATGGGCTCGCGAATGCCGCGCAGACGGGACTCCAGCCCACGGCTGAAGAAGCTGCCGGAGGCGAGCACGAAGTTGTCCGCTTCAAACAGCTGATCATCGCCATTCTGGGTATGTACGCCGACCACCCGGTCACCGTCGTAACGGGCGCCCAGCACCCGCTCGCTGGTGAGGAAGGTGCCACCAAGGGCCATAAAGCGGCGCTTGAGCGCCTCCTGCATTCTCATTCCGATCAGAGACGGCGGCATGGTGGCCACCTCCTTGATGGTGCAGCCGGTACGCTGCTCCAGCTCCGTCAGACGCGGGCCTACCAGCCCCAGCGAAAGACAGGCGGGCAGCACGATATGGCGGCAACCGGGTACACCGCTCTCCTGCACCATGCGGCTGATCTCGCGGGCCAGATCGGCCACCAGATGGTGCTTGTCACACAGGCGCGCGATATCGGCTGAGCGAAACTCGTGGGGATTGCGGCTGAATTCTGCCAGCTGGGGCAGGCGGATTTCGCCGGTCAGAATGCGGCAGTGGGCAAAACGCGGATGGGTCGCCAGATTGGCGGCAGCCAGTGCCGGATGAAAGTCGCGAAAGCCCTCGAGGGTGGCCAGCAGCAGTACATCCGGGATCGGTGCATCGGTGACACAGGCGCAGGTATCGGGGGAGAGCCAGGTGCGCTTGAGGGTACCGATGGGGGTCAGGCGCTGGTGATTGGTCTCGTGGCGAACCAGCGGCAATCCCTGTTCGGCGCAGTGGCGCTGCAGATCGGCCAGACTTGCCTCGATATTTTGCATTCCGACTTTGCTGTAGGGGTGATCCGGATGGGCAGCCATAAAGGCGGGCAGGGCGGCGCGGGGATCTCCCTCGCTTTCGAGCAGATCGACCGAGCCGGAGGAGAAGTGCAGGGCACTCTGGCCGGAGGCCATCAGCAGGGTCTTCTGGCCCGCCTCTACTAGCCGCAGGGCGGCCGAGAGTCCCGCCATGCCACCGCCGATAACGATATTGTCAAACTTCATGACGGCTCTCCTTGTGAGTGGTCTCGCTGGTTGGGTCGCGTGGGGTATCGGCGACCAGCTGTGGCGCCGTCCATTCCCCCAGGCCAAACAGCCCTTCGTAGATCCAGTAGGTGAACTCGGCCTCGCGCAGGGCATCGCCCCACAGAACGGGGCGGGTTCCCTTGTAACGCTCCTCAAGGAACTGGCGCAGCATGACGCAGGCCTGACGGCCATCGGCCTTGCCGTACTCCTGCATCAGACCGGCGGCGCGGTAGGCGCAGAGCTCGCCCTGACAGGGGCCCATGCCCAGACGGGTGCGGCGGCGCAGATCGATGAGGTTGTCCACATCCAGCTCGCGCAGGGCGTATTCGATTTCACCTGCGGTGACCATTTCGCACTCGCAGATCAGGGCGTTGGCCTTGGGATTGTCACGGAAGAAGGCGATGACCCGCTCGCCGTGGCGGTATTGGGCGGAGCCTTCGACCGGCACCGAGAGACCGGGAGCGGAGACCTTCTCCGGATCCCGCGAGCCAGGCAGGCTCAGCTCGGCGGTCTGGCAGGGTTTGTTGTTACCGAGTTTCTTGGCCAGCAGATCGGTGGCCCACTCCGCCATCAGGCGGTAGGTCATCAGCTTGCCGCCGGTGATGGTGTTGAACCCCTTGAGACCATCGCGCTCGGCGTGATCCAGCAGCACGATACCGCGACTGATGTTGCGGCCGGTGTCGTCACCGTCCACCGCCACCAGCGGGCGAACGCCGGCGTAGGCGCGCAGCAGACGGGTGCGGGCCATGATGGGAGCAAGCTTGATACCTTCGCGCAGCAACACTTCGACCTCTTCGGGTTCGACGGTGAGCTGGTCAATCTTGTTGTAATCGATGCGGCTGGAGGTGGTGCCGATGAGGGAGATGGTGTCGCCCGGCACCAGAATGTCCGCATCCGCCGGTTTGCGAGCACGGTTGAGCACCAGCTGGTTGATGCGGTAATCCATGATGAGCAGGGAGCCCTTGGCCGGGAACATGCGGATGCCGAGATCGGCGTATTCGCAAATTTGCTGGCCCCAGATGCCGGCGGCGTTGATCACCTCCTGACACTCCACCTCGAACGCTTCGCCGGTGCGGGTATTGATCGCCTTGACCCCGTGCACCCGATCTTGTGTGCGCAAGAGTCCCAGCACCTTGCAGTGGGTGAAGATGCGGGCGCCATGTTCTTTGGCGTCCAGCACGTTGGCTGCAGCGAGGCGGAACGGATCGACCGTACCATCCGGTACATGGATGGCGCCGATCATCGCCGGGTTGGCGTTGGGCTCCATGCGCAGGGCTTCACCGGGATCGAGCTGGCGGGTTTCGATACCGGCCAGGGCGCAGGCATCCATAAAGGTGGTTTGGAAATTGATGTCATCTTCCGGCAGGGTGAGGAAGAGGCCGCCCGTGTCCTCGACACAGTGGCTGGCAATCCGCTTGAGGATGCGGTTTTCCTGGATGCATTCGCGGGCGGACTCCTGATCCGTCACCGCGTAGCGGGCACCGGAGTGGAGCAGGCCGTGGTTGCGGCCGGTGGTGCCGGCGGCGATATCATCGCGCTCGAGCAGGATGCAGTCGATGCCGCGCAGTGCGCAATCGCGCATGATGCCGGCCCCTGTGGCACCGCCGCCTATGATGACGACTTGTGTAGTTATTCTTTTCATTGTTGCCCGTCTCATCTCTTCCAGATGAGGCCAGTGTGGCCTACTTCTGAGTGAAAATGTTTGATATGGGCCAAATTTGCGCTCGCAAACGCTCATTTGCTCGCGCGTTAATGAGCATTATGTGACATTTGTCACGCTTGTTATCGCATCGGTTGATGGGCTGGTGGCGAATGGCAGACACAAAAAAGGGGCATCGGATGCCCCTTGTCACTGTTTGACGAGTCTGGAGGGTGTGTTATGGGTCAGCCGCAGCACTTCTTGTGCTTTTTGCCGCTGCCACAGGGGCAGGGATCGTTGCGTCCCGCCTTGAGGGGGGCCGGATCCTGCTCCCCCTCGGTGTAGACCCAGCGCCCCTGATAACGCACGAAGCGGGAACGCTCATGGAGGCAGTGACGCTCATCCCCCTCCAGAAACCAGGCTTTGAACTCCACCATCCCGGTTTCATCCTCCGGACCGCCCTGGCTGGCGATGATCTCGAGACCATCCCAGCGGGTGTCGATGCGTGAAAGCTCTTCGGCGGTGAGACCGCCAAGGTGGGCCGGGTGCCAGCTATGGACCAGATACTCCCCCAGACCGAGCACAAAAGCGCTGTAGCGAGAGCGCATCAGCTGTTCCGGGGTGTCAGCCACAGCGCCACTGTGACGTGAGCCACAGCACAATTCGAGAGAAAGGGTTGAGCCACAAGGACAAAGATTCATGATTTTCACGTTCTGGCCGATTTGTTTAAGGGAATTGTAACGAAAGCTGGGCTCGCCCTGCCAGCACCTATACTGATGGGTAAGCAAGGAATTCCAATAAAAACAGCTGCAAGGATGTGAAAGATGACGCTAAAGCAGAAAATCCTGTTACTGGGTGCAGTACCCGTGCTGCTGATGGCCCTAGTGGTCAATCTCAGTAACTACATGGTCTCCAAGAGTGATCTGGAGTCTGATCTGGTGGTGGCGAGGGAAAATGCCATCAAGGAGCGTAAAGCGCTGCTCAGCAGTTACATCATGATGGCCAAAACCGCCGTCGATGCCGTGTATTCCCTGCCGGATTCACCGGAAAATCGTCAAAAGGTCAAAGAGTTGCTCAGGCCGCTGCGTTACAGCAGTGACGGCTACTTTTTTGTCTATGACTTCGAGGGCAACACCATACTGCTGCCGGTACGTACCGAGCTGGAGGGGAAAAACCGCTGGAACGACAAGGATGCCAAGGGCAAATTGCTGATCCAGGAGATCCTCAAGTCGGCCCGTCAGGGGGATGGTTTTACCGAATACTGGACGGCCAAGCCCTCTATCGGGCGCGATGCTCCCAAACTGGCCTTTACTCTGGTGCTGGACAAATACCAGTGGGCCATTGGTACCGGTTTTTATATCGATGATATCGACAACGAGCTGGCGGCCTTGCGAGCAGAGCGCGAGAGCAACATGCATGCCTCGTTGCAGAGCAGTGTGCTGGTGATCCTGCTGATCCTAGGTATCACCCTGGCGGCGACCGTCATTGTGGGCAATCGGGTCACCAAGCCGCTGGCGGATGCGGTACTGGCATTGAACGATATCGCCAACGGCGACGGTGATCTTACCCAGCGGCTCAAGGTGCAGAGCCAGGACGAGATTGGTCAGCTGGCCAGCGCCTTCAACCGCTTTGTCGAGCGGATCCAGTCGGTGGTGAGTCAGGTGGGCGAGACCAGCAACCACCTCTTTAGCGCGGTCGACAAGCTGCACCATCTCAGCGAGCACTATGACCATCAGATGCAGGGCCACAGTCGCGAGACCGATCAGGTGGTCACCGCGGTGACAGAAATGAGCTCCACCGCGCAGGAGGTGGCGGCCAGTGCCTCCAATGCCGCGACGGCAACCAGTGATGCGGCCCGTGAATCGGACGCCGCCCGGGGTGTGGTGAGCGGGGCCATCAACAGTATCAACCGGCTGGTGGGGGAGGTGCATACCGCCTCCGGCGTTATCGAGCAATTGGCGCAAGAGACCGCCAAGATTGGCTCTGTGGTGGAGGTCATTCGCGGCATTGCCGAGCAGACCAACCTGCTGGCGCTGAACGCCGCCATTGAGGCGGCCCGTGCCGGTGAGCAGGGGCGCGGCTTTGCGGTGGTGGCGGACGAAGTGCGTTCGCTCGCGGGTCGTACCCAACAAAGCACCAAGGAGATCAACGAGATGCTGCAACGTCTGCAGGGCGGGGTGAAGCAGGCGGTGGAGGTGATGCAGGCGAGCGAGGATCGCAGCCAGGAGACGGTGCAGGAGGCAAGCCATATCGCCAGCTCCCTCGACAGCATGGTGATGGCGGTCAGTACCATCAACGACATGAACATCCAGATCGCCACCGCCGCCGAGGAGCAGCACGCGGTATCGGAGGAGATCAACAAGAACCTGGTGGCCATTCAGCAGATTGTCAGCGAGCTGACCAGCGCAGCGGTGGAATCCAACAGCACCACCCGGGATCTGGCCAGTACCGGCGACAAATTGCGCAAACTGGTATCGCAATTCCGTTATTGATCTTGTAATGGTCCGTGACGGCAACCACAAGATGCGGCCTGACCCCCGGTTCAGGCCGCACTTTATTTGGGGATTGACCAATAATGTGTGAAAATTGCCAGCCTCTTTTTTTCAGCCTTTGCCCCATACCCTATGAATGAGATCGTGAAAGGTAGTATCGATTTGATCCGGCAGCTCAACTACGGCCTGGTCTATGCCAGCCTGGAAGAGCACAAGGAGCTGTCGCGTACCGATCTCTCCCGCCTGACCGGCCTCTCGCCTGCCAGTATCACCAAGATCACCCGGGAACTGCTCGATGGGGGTCTGGTGGTCACCTGTGGTGAAAGTTCGGTGGGGCGCGGCCGTCGCCAGACCTTGCTGCGCATTAACGAGCGCCGCTTCCAGTTTCTCTCCATGCGTCTTGGCCGTGGCTACGTGGATATGGCGCTGTTTGACTTCTCCGGTCGCTCGCTGGCCCGCCAGCGCCACCTCTTTACCGAGGAGGAGCGCGCCGATCTGCTGGGCAGTCTGGTGCACGCCATCAAGGTGTTTTTGCCGAGAAAATCTCTCAGTCTGGCCTGTATCGCCCTCTGTCTGCCGGGTCAGGTAGAGCGCCACTCCGGTATGGTCAAGCACTTCCCCTTCTACGATCTGCGCAACTGGCCCCTTGGCCCGACTCTGCAACAGGCGTTCTCGGTACCTGTGCTGGTGAGCGGTGACGTGCGCACCTGGATCCAGGCCGAGCGGGAGTGGGGTGCCGCCAAAAATTGTGCCGATGCGGTGCTGGTGTTTGTCCACAACGACATCGGGGTCGGCATGGTGGTCAATGGTCAGCTCATCGAGAGCGAGAATGCGCTGCTCGGGGATCTCAGCCACCTGCAGCTCGAGCCCTATGGCCAGCGCTGCTACTGCGGCGGTTTTGGCTGCGCCTGCACCCTGGTGACCAATCAGGCGCTGGAGGCGCAATACCGGGATCTGCGCGAACGGATGCAGGAGCACGACTTGCCCGAGAGCGTCACCATCCGCGAGCTGTGCGAGCTGGCGCTGGCGGGCAACAGCCTCTGTCAGGATATTCTCCATCAGGCGGCGGGTCGTCTCTCCAAGGTACTCTCCAATCTCATCTGCCTGCTCAATCCGGGCAAGCTGCTACTGGGGGGGAAATCACCCGTGCCGATCGGCTGCTGTTCCCCATGCTGCACCAGTCGCTGGCCAGCCAGTTGCCCGCCGAATATCTGGTGCGGCTGCAGATTGAATCCACCCACTTCTACGAAGATCCCACCAAGCCCACTTCGGTGCAGGTGCACAAGGCACTGCGCGATGGCAGCCTGTTGCTGGAGCTGCTGCGCAGCTGTCAGGAGTCGTAAGGCAAGAGGAGTGGGCACTGCATCTGGCGAAAGGGGCAGGGATTGCTGTTCCGCCAGCGCGTAACTCGGTACAATCTTGCGCTTTTCCGGCAGCCCCCTGTTATCGCGCCCTATGGCGCCGTGACATGTTGGCACCGCTGCCGTTCCTGTTTTGACTCCAGTTGTGAACCTAGATGAAGCCTGTTCCTGATCACGCCGTCAACCGCCTGCGGGCCTGGCGCAAGAGTATCTCTACCCGACCGTTTCTTGCCCGTGGCGGCACCCTGGCCCGCTGTCCGGCCTGTCAGCTGCGCGAGGACTGGTGTGCCTGCGAGTGGCGCCCCGAGCTCAAAGCGGAGGCCGGTTTCTGCCTGCTGATGTATGACAGCGAGCCGATGAAGCCCTCCAACACCGGTCGCCTCATCGCCGATGTGTTGCCGGATACCACCTGGGCCTTTCTCTGGTCACGTACCCGGCCCCATCCCGAGTTGCTGGCCCTGCTGGCCGATCCCGCCTGGCAGCCCTATGTGGTCTTTCCCGCTTGCGAGAAGGAGCCTGCCCGCCTGACCGGCGAGGTGACGCTGGCTCCGGGCAAGAAGCCGCTCTTGATCCTGCTCGACGGCACCTGGCCGGAGGCGCGCAAGATGTTCAACAAGAGCCCCTACCTGGACGGTTTTCCTGTGCTCGCCATCAAACCCGATGCGCTCTCCACCTACGGCATGCGGGTGGCCAACAGCGAGGAGCACCTCTGCACCGCCGAAGTGGCGGCCTGCGTGCTGGAAGTGGCGGGAGAGCTCAAGGCAGGGCTGGCACTGCAGCACTGGTTCAACTTGTTCAGCAGCCGCTACATGGCCGGTCGGGTCAGCCGTTTCCCCGGTGCCGATGAGGATCATCTCTGTGAGGCGCTGGCGGCCATCAAGGAAGCGAACGTCGCTTCAACGGCTTGCTAACGGGCCCTCTGAGCTCAAATCAATGAAAATCAGGAATCAATTGGCTGCCACTGTTTCGTTAGATTCATGGTCAGTGGCTCGCTAGGATAGCGGACAGTCTGTGCCCCCCGCACAACGTCGTTTTGGTTATCTCCGGTTGCTCCTTCGGGCAACCCACTCTCGTGAGGTCTATGGATGGAATTGGAACTGGTTACCCTGTTTGCCCTGTTTGGCGTGGCGCTTGTCGCCGGCTTTATCGATGCCATCGCCGGTGGCGGCGGCCTGCTGACGGTGCCGGCCCTGCTGGCCACCGGCATGCCGCCGGCGCTGGTGCTTGGCACCAACAAGCTGCAGAGCAGTTTTGGCTCTTTCTCCGCCACCTGGTTCTATGCCCGCAAGGGGCTGCTTGAGTGGGCCATGATCTGGCCTGCGGTGATCTGCACCTTTATCGGTGCGGCCATCGGCACGCTGGCGGTGCAGACCATAGACGCCGCCATTCTCGAGCGCCTGCTCCCTTTCCTGCTGATGGCTTTTGCCTGCTACTTCTACTTCTCGCCACGGGTAAGCGATGCCGAGAGCTCCCGCCGTCTGACTCCCATGCTGTTTGCGCTGCTGGTGGGCGGCGGTGTCGGCTTTTATGACGGCTTCTTCGGGCCGGGCACAGGTTCGTTTTTTGCCATCGGTTTCGTGGCGCTGGCGGGTTTTGGCATGGCGCGCGCCACCGCCCATACCAAGCTGCTCAACTTCACCTCGAATATCGCCTCCCTGCTGTTCTTTGCGCTCGGTGGCAAGGTGGTGTGGAGTGTTGGTTTTTGCATGGCGCTGGGGCAGTTTATCGGCGCTCGCTTTGGCTCCAAGATGGTGCTGAAAAAAGGGGTGAAGCTGATCAAGCCGCTGCTGGTGACCGTCTCCCTGCTGATGTCCGCCAAGCTGGTCTGGAGCCAGTATCCGGAGCTGTTTGTCTGGATCTGATGTGCGCCTTGCTTGCCGCATCGCAATTGTTAACGGGGCCCTTGGGCCCCGTTGTCATATCTGGTGGTTTAAACGGCTAGCTCGGCGTGTCGCTGCGGTGGCGAAAGTGTTGGTGCAAGGCGCTCACCAGCCTGGCGATCCGCTCTCGCTTGAGGCTGTTTGGCCGGTAGACCAGATGCAGGGGGCGGCCCAGCCCGGGCAGTGGGCGGGCCATCTCCCCCTGTTCTCCCACCAGCCCCAGTAGGCCAGCGGGGAGCAGCACAGGGCCAATGCCTGCCTTGGCCAGTTCGATGAGCGCAAGATAGGAGTCGAGCTCCATGGCGGGCTCCAGCCCCAAATCAGCCAGCGGTTCGCGCAGGTAGCGGTTGGAGGGGTTCTCCAGATCCATGGTGAGGATCTTGCGCCTGCTTTCTGCGCTGGCTGGCGGCAGGCTCTGCTGCGCCTCGCCCACCAGATAGAAGGGCTCCTCAAGCAGCAGATCGGCGCCGAGGCCATGGCCGGGAGGGAGCCGACCGGCGCAGATGCCGAGCAGGGCATCGCCGCTGCGCACCCGTGCCAGAATGACCGGCGTGTGGTGGGTAGAGAGGGCAAGGTGGGGATCGCGCTCCAGATAGTCGCGCATAAAGTGGGCGAGATAACCCGCCAGCAGGGTTTCAGAGCAGGCGATGGGGAGGGGGCTCTGATCCGCCAGATCCTGGCTATCGGCCAGTACCCCCTTCATCTCGGCCAGACTCGGGGCCACTCGCTCCAGCAGCTCCTGCGCCTGCGGGGTGAGGCGGATCTGGCGCCCCTCCGGCTCAATCAGCTTCTTGCCAAGGCGCTGCTCCAGCTGGGCAATGCGCTTGCTCACCGCCGACTGGCTGATATAGAGGCGACTGGCCACCTTGGCCATGGTTCCTTCACTTGCCAGCAGGCTCAGCGTCTCCAGCCCTTCCAGTAACATCTCGCCCCCTTGTTTATCGCCATCAGGATCGTCACAGATTGATCAGCGCTACCTTAGGGGCTGACTGGCTAAGGAGCAAGGGTCGTTTGCTGCCTTGGCCGGTCGAATGCGCCACTCGCTCAAGGGCGGCGCGAAGATCACCAGATTGCCGATGAGGCTGATCACCACTCCGGCCACCGAGACCGGCTGCCAGACAAAGCCTTCATAAAAGGTGGATAGGGTAAGCGCCACTAGCGGAAAGAGCACGGTGGCGTAGGAGGCCTTGCTGGCACCGATGCGCCCCACCAGCGTCAGATAGGCGGTAAAGGCGATCACCGAGCCAAACAGGGCGAGGTAGACCATGGCTGCCAGATAGTGGCCATCGGTCGGTACCATCAGTTGCTGCCCGAGCAATATGACCCAGCCCAGCAACAGCACCACGCCGTAAACCATGCCCCAGGGTACCAGTTGCAGTACGTGGTAGCCGTGGCGTTGGCCCCGGGCCGAGACCAGATTGCCCAGCGAAAAGCAGAGGGTGCCGCAACAGGCGAGCAGCAGCCCCTTCCAGCCGTTTGCACCCAATTGCGCATCTGCCAACACTGGCCAGAACAGCAGCAGGGTGCCAAAGAGCCCCAGCAAGGAGCCTTGCAGCCAGCGCAGGGTGGGGCGCTTGCGCTCGAACAGCCAGAGGTTGAGGCCGTTGAAGATGCTGGCACTGGCAAAGATCACTGCCGACATGCCGCTCGGGATATAGCGGGTGGCGTGGTAGAAACAGAGAAAGTTGGTGGAAAAGAGCAGGGCACCGAGCAGTGCGGCGTAACGCTGGCCGTGCCAGGGGAGGCGTGGAAAGCGGCCGCTGGCGGTGAGCAGGGCAAACAGTGCCACCGCCGCCAGCAGGAAGCGGTAGAGCACCGACACCTCGATGGGAATGGGGCCAAGTTGCCAGGCGATGGCAATCCAGGTGCTGCCCCAGATAAGCACGGTGGCAAGATAGAGCATCAGATTCATCACAGTTCCGGTGAGTCAGGGAGAGATGACCCACTATGGGGCGAGCCCTGATGGCTGGATTGCACCATCTTGCGGTTTTTCATCGCCTTGCGCTGTCATCTGCGGGCGCGGTCGGTAAGATGGATGGCAGCGGCATAATATGTACACCGGAACAGGCGGCAGGGGCGAATGAAAACAGCAGGGGTATTTGATGCACTGGTCAGCACCGGCGCCCGGCTGGAGGACGCCTGCTGGCTCGAACCCGGGCTCGGGGTGGCCAGTTGGCGCAACTGCTATGACCAGACCCGTTATCACAAGCCGGGCCACCACACCCTGAGCGTCTATCTGCAGGGGGGCGAGCAGACCGAGCGACTCGATGGGCCGGGTGGCCACGGCGGCACCGGCAAGGTGTGCATCATGCCGGATCACCACAGATCCGAGTGGCTGGTGCGCGAAGAGTTTCGCTTCTTTCATCTCTACTTCACCCCGACTCACCTCACCCGTATCGCCGAGGAGGTGTGTGACAAGGAGGGGCGCCACCTGCAACTGGTGGACAAGACCTTTATCGACGATCCGCAGGCGGCCGGACTGGTGCAGCGCCAGTTGATGCAACTGCAGTGGCAGCACGGGGTCGATCGGCTGGCGCTTTCCCACGGCGCCTGGATGTTGATCCTCCACGCCTATCGCCACCACACCGAGGAGGCTCCCGGTTTGCCGCCTCTGCGCGGCGGGCTGGCGCCCGTGGTGATCAAGCGGGTGCAGGAGTATCTGCAGGCCCATCTGGCTGATTCGGTCACGCTGGCAGAGCTGGCGCAGCAGGCGGGGCTGAGCGAGTATCACTTTGCCCGCATGTTCGGCCAGAGTCTCGGCTGCCCGCCCCACCGCTATCTGCTGGGGCTGCGGCTCAAACGGGCTAAGCAGCTGTTGGCTGGCCCCGAGCCGCTGGCCAGCATCGCCAGTCAGTGTGGCTTCTCTTCCCAGGCACATTTCGGTAATCGTTTTCGCGAGGCGTTTGGTTTGACGCCGGGGCAGTGGCGGGCGCAATTGTCATCTTCTCGTCACAGATAACCCTGAGACTTTGGGCAAAAGAGGTGTACTCTCTACCACTTATCCATTGAAAGGAATGCCCATTGAATTATCGCAAACGTCAAATCCGTACCCGTCATCTCTGGTTCAGCCACTGGAATGCCCCGCAAGATCGCACCGCTGTCGTTACCCCTCCCGAACCTGCAGTGCCTCACAGTTCACGTTGAAAAAGCCCCGCCTGCGATAGGATTTTTCCGGTAACTTTGCCACTATTGCCCCATCACAATGATGTGGACATGGCTGGATGTTTCTGGAACGTATTGAAGTAAAAGGTTTTCGCGGGATTAATCGCCTGTCGCTCGGGCTGGATCAGACAACGGTGCTGATTGGTGAAAATACCTGGGGCAAATCAAGCCTGCTGCGCGCCCTCTGGTGTCTGCTGGGGCAGGATGCCGAGCCCTATCAGTTCACCGCCGAGGATTTTCACCAACCGGAAGATCCCGAACTGGCCCCGGCGCGCCACCTGCAACTGGTGCTCACCTTCAGTGAGCACAGACCCCAGATGTGTCAGCACTCCCGTCGGCTGGCCCGTCTTTGCCCCTCCTGGGTGCTGCACAAGGACAAATTCCACCGCATTCACTATCGCGCCAGCGCCGAGCTGCAGGCGGATGGCTCTGTGCTCACCATTCACGACTTTCTCGACGGGGTAGGCAAGAGCCTGCCCATTGCCAACACCCACGAGCTTGTCTGCATGCTCATCACCATGAACCCGGTGTTCCGGCTTCGGGACGCCCGTACCGCTCGCAACGGGGTGGAGACATTGCAGTGGGGTGATCTCTCCGAGCATCGCCTGAGCGAGCTGGCAGACAAGCTGATCGACGAACCCCAGCGGATCGGCGAGCCGGAGCTCAAAGAGGCGCTGCAGGCGGTGCGCCAGTTGATGGACCACTACTTCAACGCTCTGGCCCCCATCAAGAACAAGCCGCGCAGTCAGCGCGACATCATCAATCGCCCCATGACATTGCGCAATCCTGGCAACCTGCATACCCTGCTGCGCCGCGCCGATAACCGCGCCCTGCAGCTGGCAATGGCGGGGATGGCTGCGACCCTGTTGCAAGCGCGGGGCAACCGCGAGCTGGAGGAGGGGGCCCGCCCCATCATGATCCTGGAGGACCCGGAGAGCCGGCTGCACCCGACCATGCTGGCGCTGGCGTGGGGGCTGCTGGAACAACTGCCGGGCCAGAAGCTGCTCACCACCAACTCGGGGGACTTGCTCTCCTCCCTGCCTCTCAATCAGGTGCGGCGGCTGGTGCGCCGTCAACAGGATATCCTCTGTCACCAGCTGGGGGGCGAGCGTTACAGCAGCGACGATCTGCGCAAGATCGCCTTCCACGTGCGGATCAACCGCCCCATGTCGCTGTTTGCCCGTTGCTGGCTGCTGGTGGAGGGGGAGACCGAGATCTGGCTGCTCTCCGAGTTGGCGCAGATCTGCGGTTACAGTCTGCGGGCCGAAGGGGTGCGGATCATCGAGTTTGCCCAGTGCGGCCAGTCGCCGCTCATCAAGGTGGCGCGGGATTTTGGCATCGAGTGGCACCTGCTGACCGATGGCGACGAGGCGGGGCTCAAGTATGCCACCTCGGCCCGTGGCCAGCTCAAGGGCGAGCGGGAGCGGGACCGACTGACCCAACTCCCTGCCGCCGACATCGAGCACTACCTCTATCACAACGGTTTTGAAGCTGTGTTTCGTCGCGAGGCCGGGGTGGGTGGGCGCGCCATGTGGAGCGCCAGTCACATCATCAACAAGGCGATCCATCACCGCAGCAAGCCGGGAATGGCGCTGGCGGTGGTGGAAGAGGCGGAGCGGCTCGGCGCCGAGCATATTCCGCCGGTGATCCGCCAGATGTTTGCCCGGGTGGTGGCGCTGGCCCGCGGTCAGGGCTAAAGCCAGCTCTGCATCCCGTCACTATGGATATGGCTGCCAGCAGGGCGCCCCTCAAGGTGGGCTCTGCTGGCGGCAAATTGCCCCGGATTGTTTGCCCACGATTGTTTGTCGCGATTGGGGATAGCCGCCGGTTTGGGTATACTCGCCCCTCTCTGGCGCCCCGGTGGCGCACCTCGAATCTTTACTGCTGGAGGCGTCGTGTTCGTCCAACTCCCTTTTTGGCTCTTTCCCCTCACCGGATTGATGGCGCTTGGCGCCCTGATCGCCCTCGGCATCGTGCTGTGGCGCGGTGATATTTGCCCTGGCCAGCGCTCGCGCATCACTCAGCAGCTCTTCTCCATCTGGGTTATTACCGCGCTCTCCCTGATGCTGGCGGTCGAGGCCAAGGCGGCCAGTTGGCTTATCTGGAGTGGTGGTGTAGCACTGGTGCTCGGGGTTGGCTTGTCGCTGGCCCAGTCACGGCTGGAGGGCAAGCGTTCAGTCCCCTCGACACTGCTCTGGCTACCGGCGTTGCCGCTCGCTCTCTATGGCTTCGGGCTGCTGCAACTGCAGGGCTGGGTGAGCGGCCTGCTGCAGATGGCGATGCTGGGGGCGGCCTTTGCCCACCTGATGCTGCTGCGGGCCCGTCATCGTCTCAAGGCATTCAACACCCTGTTGCCGCTGGCCGGTCTGGTGGGGGCGATGGCCAGCCTTGTCTGGCTGGCAGTGCTGGTGGGCTGGCAAGGGGGTGAGGCCAATCTCGATGCCCTGATCCCGGCGGTGGTGACCCAGGCAGCGCTGCTGGTGGCCTCTCTGCTGCTCTGGTTCAGCCCACTCTACTTGCAGCGTGATACCGCGCCAGTGGTGGTCTCCACCTCCCTGTGTGGCCTGCTGATCGCCCAGATCGCCGCTACCAGCGTGTTGCACCAGCTGATCTGACACTGGCGCTGAAATGAGAAAGCCCCGAGCCAACACTCGGGGCTTTTGCATATCTGGCTTGCAGGTATCGCTGCTATCAATTCACAGCAATCGATCAATAGAAATCGTCGGCCCCGCAGATAAAGAGGCAACTGCTGCGCGGCTGGGCGAGATACTCCCGGGTTAATCCCTCCAGCGGCATGCCGAAGGTGCAGATATCTTGCGGCGAGGGGAGGGCGGTATCGAGGATCCGCCGCCAGTAGCCGCCGACCCCCTTGGGGGGGCTCGGCAGGTTGAAGGTGAGGGGCTCCCAGTAGGCGTTGAACAGCACATAGAGCGCCAGCTTGGTCTCGCTCGACAGCGCCGACATGGCGATGGCGTGGGAGTGGGGGCTGAAATCCGGTTGCCCGGCGTTGACCCCATGCCAGCAGATCTCGCTGTGGCGCAGGATCTCGGTGAGCGACAGCGGCATGCTCTCCTGCTCCGGGCGCTGGAACAGGTGTTTACGGTACTGGATCAGCTCCTTCATAAAGCGGAACATCTCCTGACTGCGGGCATTGGGCAGCCAGTTCATCCAGCAGGTGGCATTGTCCTGACAGTAGCCGTTGTTGTTGCCCTGCTGGGTGCGCAGCAGCTCGTCTCCCATCAGCAGCATGGGGGAGCCCACCGAGAGCAGGGTCGCCACCATCATGTTTTTGGCCTGACGCATCCGCAGGGCGTTGATCTGGGGATCTTCCGTTACCCCTTCATGGCCGTGGTTCCAGCTGAAGTTGTGATCGCAGCCGTCACGGTTCTCCTCCCCGTTGGCCTCGTTGTGCTTGCTGTTGTAACTGGCCCAGTCCCACAGGGTAAAACCGTCGTGGCAGGTAACGAAGTTGATGCTTTTCTCGGGATCGGCGTGGTGATAGTGGTAGATGTCGGGACTGCCGCACAGCCGCTCGACAAAGGCGGTGACGCTGTTGTCATCCCCGCGCAGGAAGCGGCGCACATCATCCCGGAACTGGCCGTTCCACTCACGCCAGCGGGCGCCGGCCAGTGACCCCACCTGATAGAGTCCCCCCGCGTCCCAGGCTTCGGCAATCAGCTTGATGTCGGCGATGTTGGGGTCGGTATCTATGGTGCGCAGGGTAGGCGCATTGGCCTGCGGTTGACCCGATTCATCCCGCGACAGAATGGCGGCCAGATCAAACCGAAAGCCATCGACGTGCATCTCCTGACGCCAGAAGTGGAGGCTGTCCATGATCATCCGAAGCACCACCGGATGAGCGCCGTTGAAGGTGTTGCCGCAGCCCGAATAGTTGGTGTCCTTCTGGTTGTTGTCGAGGATGTAGTAGGCCTCGTTGTCGATGCCGCGAAACGAGAAGGTGGGGCCATCATCACCCCCTTCGGCGGTGTGGTTGTAAACCACGTCCAGGATCACCTCGATATTGGCCTTGTGCAGCGCCTTGACCATGTCGCGAAATTCGGTCAGCGGATCATCGCCGCAGGCGTATTGGGCGTGGGGGGCGAAAAAGGACATGGGGCTGTACCCCCAGTAGTTGGAGAGTCCTTTGGGCGCATCCTGAGGATCGAACTGGAACACCGGCAGCAGCTCGACGGCGGTGACACCGAGAGATTGCAGATAGGGGATCTTCTCAATCAGCCCGAGATAGGTGCCACGTAGCGCCGGATCGACCCCGGAGCTCGGGGACTTGGTAAAGCCCCCCAGATGCAGTTCGTAGATCACCGAGCGGGAGAGGGAGTGAGCGGGCAGTTTGTCTCCTTCCCAGTCGTAGTGGCGAGTATCGACCACCTTGTTCTTGGCGCAACAAGCCAGATTGCTGCCGGGACGGGCCGCCGCCCATCGATCGTAATTGGCGCCAAGCTCGATGCTGCGGCCGTAAGGGTCGAGCAACACCTTCTCGGCATCGAAGCGGGTGCCGCCATATGGGCGCCACGGGCCCTGAATGCGATAGGCGTAACGCTGCCCGACCGAGATCCCCTCCACATGGATATGCCAGTAGTAGGCGGTGCGATTAAGGCGCGGGGAGAGGGGGATCACCTCGGGGGTCGCATCGTCTGCGCTTGCGAAGAGCAGCAGTTCGACCCGGCTGGCGAGGCGTGCCCAGATCGCAAAGTTGACGCCGTTACTGTCGGGTGTGGCCCCCAACTGACGGCAGTGACCGGCGGAGATGCGCATATTCTACCTACCCAAAATGAGGAGTGTTCACCTTATTGAGTGTAGTGCCGGATGCCTGGCAAGGACTCGATTGCCTGAAAAAACAGCATGATGCTGCTAATGACCGCACTATTTGTCCGATTAATCTACGAATAAACTTTTTTTGAGATATTTACTTGCAATCTGTGCGCTGGCGCCTATTATTGGCGACCTCAGACGCGGGGTGGAGCAGCCCGGTAGCTCGTCGGGCTCATAACCCGAAGGTCGTCAGTTCAAATCTGGCCCCCGCAACCATCTGAGATCCTGACCAGTCAAGCCGGTGTAACCGGTTGGTGGGAAAGGAGAAATCGAACTGGCTACTGCTCGGCCACTTCGAGAAAAATTCGGACGCGGGGTGGAGCAGCTCGGTAGCTCGTCGGGCTCATAACCCGAAGGTCGTCGGTTCAAATCCGGCCCCCGCAACCAACTCTTTCGTCAGCTTGCGATTGTGTAAACAGTCGAAAGCAGACAAACGCCACCAAGCTACTGCTCGGCTTGAGGGTGACAATTCGGACGCGGGGTGGAGCAGCTCGGTAGCTCGTCGGGCTCATAACCCGAAGGTCGTCGGTTCAAATCCGGCCCCCGCAACCAACTCTTTCGTCAGCTTGCGATTGTGTAAACAGTCGAAAGCAGACAAACGCCACCAAGCTACTGCTCGGCTTGAGGGTGACAATTCGGACGCGGGGTGGAGCAGCTCGGTAGCTCGTCGGGCTCATAACCCGAAGGTCGTCGGTTCAAATCCGGCCCCCGCAACCAACTTTTCGTCAGCTTGCGATTGTGTAAACAGTCGAAAGCAGACAAACGCCACCAAGCTACTGCTCGGCTTGAGGGTGACAATTCGGACGCGGGGTGGAGCAGCTCGGTAGCTCGTCGGGCTCATAACCCGAAGGTCGTCGGTTCAAATCCGGCCCCCGCAACCAACTCTTTCGTCAGCCTGCGATTGCGTAAACAATCGAAGGCAGACAAACACCACCAAGCTACTGCTCGGCTTGAGGGTGACAATTCGGACGCGGGGTGGAGCAGCTCGGTAGCTCGTCGGGCTCATAACCCGAAGGTCGTCGGTTCAAATCCGGCCCCCGCAACCAACTTTTTCGTCAGCCTGCGATTGTGTAAACAGTCGAAAGCAGACAAACGCCACCAAGCTACTGCTCGGCCTGAGGGTGACAATTCGGACGCGGGGTGGAGCAGCTCGGTAGCTCGTCGGGCTCATAACCCGAAGGTCGTCGGTTCAAATCCGGCCCCCGCAACCAACTTTCTGTACGTTCCCTTCCTGTATTGCCAATCATTGAACAATCCTTCTTGATGCTCGTCACCGTCTGGTGATTGCTGCTATTTCTGACGCTTTTTCAAGACCAAAACTGGTCGTATCAACCATTTGTTGGGTATCATCAGTTATCTCTTCATGGATGAGGCACGTGCCTGTGATCACTCCCTTCACCTATCTTCCTCCTGCTATTGAAAGCCGTGATGCCACGCTGGCCGAAGCCCTTGCCCAAGGGCTGCCGTTGCAACTGCTGCTGATCGCCGAAGAGCAGAAGGAGTCCTTGCTTTCGCTCCCCGCCCTTGTGGGTCTCCAGACCCAGCTTGCGCTGGGGAAAAAAGCACCCTTTACCCTGATGCATGGCAATACCCTGTTGCAGGTGATGTTTGTGGCCGGCAGTGTGACGCGGGATCACCGCCTCTATAAACAGATCAGAGGCTGGATTGCTCCTCTTTCTGGGCTCAATGTGGAGCGGCTCGGGCTGCATCTGGAAGGTTTTTCCCCCTCCGAGCGAGTGATGCTGGCCGAAGTGATGTTGTCGGCCCTGCTTGCCGCCAATATTTCGTTGCCCACCAGCAAGCGACGCAGTGAAAGCAGCTGGAGCTATCAGCAGATCAAGATTTCACCCGCAGTGGTGCTGGACTTGGCACGCCTTTACAGCGAAGCGGGGGGCAACGGGCTGGCTCGCCATCTGGCGGTGTTGCCTGCCTCCGAGCTGACGGCCGCCAGCTATCGCGAGTTTGTCAGCAAGCTGGCGCAAGATGAGGGGTGGCACTGCCATCACTATGATCAGGCACAGCTGGCCGAGCTGGGGGCGGGGGCGTTTCTGGCCGTTGCTCGTGGTTCGGAAGACAATCAGGGAGCCATGGTCAAGCTCAGCTACTACCCGCCCAAGCCGGTGCGCCGCATTGCGTTGGTGGGCAAGGGGATCTGCCACGACTCCGGCGGTTACAACCTCAAGGTCTCTGGCAGCATGTATGGCATGCATCTGGACATGGGGGGCAGCGCGGTGGCGCTGGGGGCCCTCTACGCCATCAGCCGAGCTCAGCTACCCTACGAGGTACACTGCTGGCTGGCCATTGCCGAGAACCATATCGGCCCTCACGCCTATCGCCCCGGTGAGGTGGTGACTGCCATCAATGGCACCTCCATCGAGGTGGTCGATACTGATGCCGAAGGGCGAATGGTATTGGCCGATACCCTGGCAATGGCGGTGCAGGATACTCCGGATCTGCTGCTCGATTACGCGACCCTGACCGGGGCCTGCAAACGGGCGCTGGGTAGCCGCTACAGCGGCGTCTTTACCAATCGCAGCGAATGGATGGCATCACTGGTCAATCTGGGTCAGCGCAGCGGTGAGCGGATCTGGCCCTTCCCGCTTGATGACGATTACGACGACAACATCGAGAGCGAGTGGGCCGATCTGTTGCAGTGTGCGCCGGGCAGTTCGCCGGATCACATCGATGCGGCCCGTTTCCTCGCCCACTTCGTGCCCGAGCAGACCCCCTGGCTGCACTTCGACCTGAGCGGTTTTCGCAACAAGGGGGGCAATGGGGTGGTCTCCAGCGAAGTGACCGGCTTTGGCGTGCGCCTCACGCTGGATCTGCTGGCCAGCCCGCTTGGCAGAGTTGGTCGCCAAGCCTCTGAACAATCTGAATGATTACAAGGATTTCTGTGAAACAACCAAGCTATGACTGGGTGCTGTTCGATTTGGATGAAACCCTGCTCGATTTTCCGGTCGCCTCCGCGCTGACGCATACCTTGCAGATCTATGGCGTACAGGCTGATGACGCCAGCATGGCGCAGTACCACGCCCTCAACCACGGGCTCTGGCAGCAGTACAACGACGGCGAGATCGATGCAACGGCGTTGCAGCAGACCCGCTTCTCCCTCTTTGCCCAGCAGGTTGCCGCCGATCCCATGGCGATGAACAACACCTTTCTGGAGCAAATCATTGCCCTTAGCATGCCTCTCGAAGGGGTGGTCGAGACCCTGCAGCAGTTGCGCAGCAAGGTGCGGATGGGGATCATCACCAATGGTTTCAGCGTGCCCCAGCGGGGGCGGCTCGGCAAACTGGGCTGGAGCGAGTGGTTCGAGCCGCTGGTGATCTCCGACGAGATCCGGGTGACCAAGCCAGCGCCAGCTATTTTCCAGCACACCCTCTCCCTGATGGGGCAGCCGGATCCTGCGCGGGTGCTGATGGTGGGGGATAATCCGAAAACCGATATTGCCGGGGCGGCGGCGCAGGGGCTGGCAACCTGCTGGTACAACCCGGCGCGGCAAGCGGGCGAGTGCGATGCCACACACGAAATCCACCACTTCACCCACCTTGCCGACATTGTGCTGGGACGCTGATAGCCAAGTTTAACTATCACGTTATCGGTGACCAAAACGTCCTGGCAAGTTGCAACCAGGGTTGTTTGAGACAGGATTGGGTTTGCTTGAGACAGTAAGGGGAGCTGATGCTCCCCTTACTTATGAGTGTTTTCCTGTGAATGCAGGGATCTGAACTGGTAGCGACCGAGGATCTGCTGATAGTCGGGACTCTGTTTCAATTGATCGATAGCCTGATTGATCCGCTGCAGTTGCGCCTCTGTGGTGCTCTCTTTGCTCAGCATCAGGTGAACCGGCGTGACTTCGATACGCAGCAGGGTATGCAGCTGATCCTGCGCTTCATCTTTACCCTGCCACCCCTGCAGTCCATGGGGATCCAGAATAAACCCCTGGATCCGTCCCCCTTGCAGCATCTTCAGCAGCTGATCCAGCCGCAGGCGCATCTGCAAGCGAGGCTGCAGCTCGGGCCTTGCCATCAACTGGCGGAAGGTATTGCCGTAATCAAAGCCCTTGAGCACCCCGATATGGAAGTCGGGGGTGTTGATCAACTGCTCGAGGGTGGTGATCCCGCGCCAGCGTTCGGCATCTTGCCGACGGATGATGATGGCCGTCTCCTCTTCCCGATAGGGGTGGCTGAAGCGGGCATATTGCTGCCGCTCGGCGGTGATATTGGCTGACATGGTCAGTTGAACCGTGCCGAATTTCAGCTCGTGCAGCACGCGAGCCCAGGGCATTTCACTGAATTTGGCCTGATAACCGGCCCGCAGGAAGATGGCGTTGAGCAGCTCCACATCCAGTCCACGGAGCTGTTGCTGTTCATTGCGATAACTGAAGGGCTGCCAGTCGACCCAGCCCACGACCAATGACTCCTGTGCCGTAGCCTGGCAACACAAACACCATAACAACAAGAGTCTGTACACAACGCATACCCTCGAACAGGCTGATACGGTGAGTATTGGACAGGAACGACGGAGTAACCAGTGCTGAGGGTTGAGCGGATGCACAGATGTGCATCCCTCACAGTTCGTGGGCGTGGAATCCCTTGCGATAACGGGTTTCACAGCGCGGGCAGCGTTGCAGGGTCGGATCCTGTTCCAGCTGTTCGATGGAAAGCGGCTCTTCACAATCGGAGCAGAGGCCATAGAGGCCGAGATCCATCTGGCAGAGTGCCGCATCGATCCGCTTGAGGCGGGCCACGCTCTGCTCTACTTTCGGCAGATCCAGCCGGCTGGTCAGTTCCACCAGTTGATCCTGCTCGCAGTGACCGACCTGTTCGGCCCACTCGTCACGGCGGCAGGCTTTAAGCTGACCGATCAGCGTTTCTCTTACTTGGGCCCAGTCTGACAGCAGGCGATTACGCCAGACAGTCAACTGTGCTTGCGTCATTTCACACACATTATCCCCCACAGGACAGACGACAGATTCGGGGCAGTATAGGGATCCGATAACTCTATCAAGATGATATGCGTCAAGTTAAACGTGGTTAGCCGTGGCTTTTGGCTGCTTGCAGCAGGGCATCGCGGATGGGAGCCGTCTCTTTGAGCACCCGGATCTCCTGAAACAGCAGGTCCGCTTCGGGATATTCCCGCTTGAGATAGCTGAACCACTGTTTGATGCGGCTGGGGTAGTAGTCGGCTTTTTCGCTGGCCAGATCCTGCTCGGTATAGCTCACCATCAACTGCAGCACCTCGGCCCAGCTCATGTGCGGGCAGCCGGTTTTCATCACGTTGGCCAGATTGGGCAGGGAGATGGCGCCGCGCCCGACCATCAGGGCACCGCAACCCGAGACCCTGGCGCAGGCGAGGGCATCTTTGTGATCCCAAATTTCGCCGTTGGCGGTGACTGGGATGGGCAGGGCGCGGCGAATGGCGTCCACATATTCCCAGTGGGCGGGGGCCTTGTACCCTTCGCGCTTGGTGCGCGCATGAACGGCCAGCTCGTTGGCGCCCCCCTGGAAGACCGCCTGAGCGTTCTCCAGATAGAGATCCTTGTCATCGTAACCGAGGCGAATTTTGGCGCTCACCGGCAGATGGGCGGGCACTGCGTCACGTACCGCCTTGACGATGCGGTAGATGGTCTCGGGCTCTTTGAGCAGCACCGCACCGCCCTTGCTCTTGTTGACCGTAGGGGCGGGACAGCCGAAGTTGAGATCGACGCCGGGGGAGCCCAGCTCGATGGCGCGCACGGCGTTCTCGGCCAGCCACTCGGGGTGTTGCCCCAGCAGTTGTACCCGCACCGGGGTGCCTGCGCGGGTTTTGCCATCTTGGAGCAGTTCAGGGCAGAGGCGGTAGAACACCTTGGCGGGCAGCAGCTGATCGACGACCCGGATAAACTCGCTCACGCAGAGATCGTAATCATTGACGGAGGTGAGTACCTCCCGCATCAGGTGATCCAGTACCCCCTGCATGGGGGCCAAAATAACGCGCATAACGGCTTTCCGACGAGAGTGGCAAGAAAAAAGAGCGCAGATTGTAGTGGGGTTGCGGCCCGCTGTCAGCACCCGCTCAAACTCTGTTAGGCTAGAGGGAGATAAATCACGCAAGGAGAAGGAATGAAGCGTTGGTGTCTGATGGCGCTCGGGTGGCTGGCATTTGCCACCGGTATTGTGGGCATTGTGCTGCCCCTGTTGCCGACTACCCCCTTCATGTTGCTGGCTGCCGCCCTGTTTGCCCGCTCGTCGCCCCGTTTTCATCGCTGGTTGCTGACCCATCCCTGGTTTGGCCCGCCCATCGTGGATTGGCAGCAGTATCGCGGCATTCGTCGTCAGGCCAGACGGCGCGCCATTATCTTCATTTTGCTCACCTTTTCGGTGTCGCTGGCGGTAGTGCCACTGCTGTGGGTCAAGGGGCTGCTGGTTGTCATAATGGTGATCCTGCTCACCTGGTTAATGCGTCTGCCAGTGCTGGAGCCAGTTGCAATGGTGAAGTGAAGTCCCTAAGCTATTGCAGCAATAATGCTATGGAGTCGGCCTGTCATTTTTGCGTGACAGGCTTTTTTATTTCCCGCAGAAGGGAATTGAGAAAAAATGGCCACCCCTGGGTCAAAAAAATAAGCGGTCAACACATGAATCCGGAAACCCTGAAATTTATCGAAGCAAGCATCAAGACCATTCCCGACTATCCGAAGCCGGGGATTCTGTTTCGTGACATTACCAGCCTGATCGAGAACGCCGAGGCCTTCAAGGCCACCATCGATCTGCTGGCCAATCATTATCGTGATCAAGGGATCACCAAGATTGTTGGCACCGAAGCTCGCGGCTTCATCTTTGGCGCGCCGGTTGCCTATGCCATGGGGCTGGGCTTCGTGCCGGTCCGCAAGCCGGGCAAGCTGCCGCGCGAAGTGATCGAGGAGTCCTATGCCCTCGAGTACGGCACCGACACCCTGCAACTGCACACCGATGCCATCGTACCCGGTGACAAGGTGCTGGTCGTGGACGATTTGCTGGCGACCGGTGGTACCGTCGATGCGACCGTCAAGCTGATCCGCCGTGCCGGTGGTGAAGTTGCCGATGCGGCCTTCATCATCTCCCTGCCGTCTCTGGGTGGCGATGCCCGCCTGACTGCCGCTGGCATCAAGGTGGTCTCACTGGTCGAGCTGGCCGGCGAGTAATGCCTCTTCGGCCCGATCCTCTGCATCGGGCCTGCGTTGAACCGGTGCCCTTGCGGGCATCGGTTTGAAAATCAAGCGATCCCTCCCGCTGTCACCGATAGCCGATACAGCCAGCCCGCCATTTGTGTTAGCATCCGGCCTCAATGCCCTGTCTTCCCTGCATGATGGATTTATGAGCTATCAGGTTCTGGCGCGCAAATGGCGCCCCCATACGTTTGAACAAGTGGTAGGCCAGCAACATGTGCTGACCGCCTTGACCAACGCCCTGGATCAGGGACGGCTGCATCACGCCTATCTGCTGAGCGGTACCCGTGGGGTCGGCAAGACCACCATCGCCCGTATTCTGGCCAAGAGCCTCAACTGCGAGCAGGGGATCAGCAGCCACCCGTGCGGCGTCTGTGATACCTGCCGCGAGATCGATCAGGGCAACTTTGTCGACCTGCTGGAGATTGACGCGGCGTCCCGCACCAAGGTGGAAGATACCCGCGAGCTGCTCGACAACGTGCAGTACCGTCCAGCCCGCGGCCGCTTCAAGGTCTACCTCATCGATGAAGTGCACATGTTGTCGCGTCACAGCTTCAACGCGCTGCTGAAAACCCTGGAAGAGCCCCCCCTATGTGAAGTTTCTGCTGGCCACCACGGATCCGCAGAAGCTGCCCATTACCATCCTCTCGCGCTGTCTGCAGTTTCATCTGAAGAGTCTGGATCAGACCCAGATCGCCAAGCAGCTCGAATGGGTGCTGGATCAGGAGGGGCAGCCATTCGAACCGCGCGCCCTGCTGGCCTTGGCCAAAGCGGCTGACGGCAGTATGCGCGATGCCCTGAGCCTGACTGATCAGGCGCTGGCTCACGGCAACGGCAGCGTCCGCCTCGACAGCGTGTTGACGATGTTGGGCACGCTCGATCACCGTCATCTGCACCAGCTGCTGGAAGCCATCCTGCGGCAGGATGCGCCGGCGACCATGGCCAAGATCAGCGAGATCGCTACTCTGGGTCCCGATTTTGATCAGCTTCACGCCGAGCTGGAAGGGCTGCTGCATCGTATCGCCATGGCCCAGCTGCTACCCGCCAGCGTGCAGGAGCAGGGGGCGGATGCTGATGCCCTGCTGCAAATGGCCAAGGCGATGAGCCCGGAAGAGGTGCAACTCTGCTACCAGATTGTGCTGGGTGGCCGCAAAGATCTGCCTTGGGCCCCCGATGGCCGCACCGCGCTGGAGATGACCTGCCTGCGGATGCTCGCCTTCTCGCCAAGGCGCGATGCCCTGCATCCTGCCAGCCTCACCGCATTGCCCCCGTCAATGACGAGCAGTGCAACTCCGGTAGTCTCTTTGCCGGGAAAGCGCCCGGCCGCTGAATCGGCCGAACTGGCACCGATCAGCGGCGCCGTACCCGCACCGCTAGCCAGCCCTGTTGCCAGCACACCTGTTGCCAACAGTGCAGTGCCCGCGGTTGATGTCTCCCTGCCTGCGATGGTGGATGACATCGGCAACCCCGCCGATAGCGAGGAGGAGGCGCAAGCCATCGAGCTGTTCAGCCAGCAGGATGAGTTGCTGCGTGAAGCCGCAGGCATGGGGTATCAACCCGAGCCCGCGTTGCCACATGTGCAGCCGGATGTGCCGGCTCACTCAGCCGCACAGCACGTTGATGCTGATCGATCATCTGCCGCAGCCGATACGGACTATTCCCGTGGCGAGTCGCTGACCGCCGCCTTCGAGCCCGCGTTCGAACCGACAACCGCGCCGGTTACCGTACCTGCAGCTGTTTCAGCGGTATCGAGCATGCAGAGCCTGCTTGGCAAGCGAAATATGCTGCGCAGCCGCCAGCGTGGTCAGGATGCCCCGGCGGCGCCGCGTGCAGTGCCGGTTGCACCAGCTCGCCCTGTCGCGCCCGCTGTTGCACCGGTCGTCACCCAACAGCCAGCTCCGGTCGGCCAACCGGCCGGGCAGGGGATGGCGACGATGGGGCACTATAATGATCTGCCGCCAGTGGATCTCTATGGCGACGGTTACGAGCCGCAGGGTGACAACGGGGAGTACGAAGAGTACCTCAATCAGAGCTTTGTCGAGCAGACTCCGGCCATGAGCCACGCCCCCGTTACGGCACCGGCCCAGTCAACCGATCTGCCCCCTTGGGATCTCGATGGGCAGCCGAGCTATCGACCCGGCGAGCCCGGCTCTGTGGCGCCTGCGGTGACGCCTGCCCCAGTGCCCCAGCCGGTCGCCCCCGTTGCTACCACGGTGCTGGCTGCTGCCCCTGTGGCGCAGAGCGAGCCCGCCCAGCCGGCGATGGAAACCATCGACTGGGATGAGCTCGAGAGCGACAGCGAGCCGCAAGAGGGAGAGGCGACCCGCCTTATCCCCTCCTCGCTGCTCAATGGTTGTGGCGATGCTTGGGCCGAGTTGATTGCCCACACCCAGGTGGGTGGTCGGCTGCGCCAGCTGGCCATCAACTCGGTGATGACGCGGGAAGGGGACAAGGTGTTGCTGACCCTCAAGCCCGAGCAGCGCCATCTGGTTAGCGACAAGGCGCGCGCCGATCTGGCCGAGATCATCGGCCCGGCACTGGGGCAACCGGTGCAGGTCGAGGTAACGCTCGGCGTGGTGCCTGACCAGGAGACCCCCCTCGAGATCGAACACCGCCTCTATCTCGGGGTGCGCGAGCAGGTGAGCCGGGATCTGGAGCAGGATCCCAACGTACAGTTTTTAGTTCAGCGGTTTGGTGCCGTGCTCCATCATGAGAGCATTGAGCCCCTCAACCGCTAAATTCCGTGGCCGGGAGCTCGCTTCCGGTTGAAAAGCAGTTTGGCTGTCCCCATCTAGGACAGACAAGCCCACAGCCCGGCGCTGGATGCCGGATTTCAAGACGAGAGACGACATATGTTTGGTAAAGGTGGAATGGGGAACCTGATGAAACAGGCCCAACAGATGCAAGAGCGTATGCAGAAGGCGCAGGAGCAGCTGGCTCAGATGGAAGTGACCGGTGAAGCCGGTGCCGGCATGGTCAAGGTCACCATGACCGGTAGCCACAGCGTCCGTCGCATCGAGATCGATCCCTCCCTGATGGAAGATGACAAGGAACTGCTGGAAGATCTGGTCGCCGCCGCGTGCAACGATGCCGTGCGTCGTGTGGAAGAGCAGAACAAAGCCAAGATGGGCGAACTGACCGGTGGCATGCAACTGCCGCCAGGCTTCAAGATGCCGTTCTAAGGCGACTCTCCCCGCGCATTCTTGCTCCCTTGTCGCTGGCCATTCGGGTCACGGTAAGGAGGACGGCCGAGAGACCCAAAGACGCAGCGTTATTGCTCAGGCTATACGCTGCGTTTTTTATGGGCGCCATGCTGGCGTGGACGGGCTCTAACTATCCCTTCTGGGTCGAGGTTGCTACAGCACAGGCCGATTGCGCCATGAAACGCAGCGCCTTGCGCTATTTGTCGATACCCGCTATCGGATATCCCGGTTTGGCGTGGCCGGGTGGGATCGGCATAATGGCGGCTTGCCGTATTGAGGAGATTGTATGAAATATATCGGAGCCCACGTCAGTGCGGCCGGCGGGGTGGAGAATACCATCGCCCGCGCCCAGGCCATCGGGGCCAACGCGTTTGCCCTCTTTACCAAGAATCAACGTCAGTGGCAGGCGGCCCCCTTGTCGGATGCCACCATCCATGCCTTCAAGGCGGCCTGTGACAAGGCCGGTTTTCTGCCGGAGCAGATCCTGCCCCACGACAGCTACCTCATCAATCTGGGTCATCCCGATCCCGATGGTCTGGCCAAATCCCGTGACGCGTTTCTCGATGAGATGAAGCGCTGCGAGCAGCTGGGGCTTTGCTATCTGAACTTCCACCCCGGTAGCCATCTCAAGCAGATCCCAGAGGCGGCTAGCCTCAAGCTGGTGAGCGAGTCCATCAACTGGGCGCTGGAGCGCAGTGAAGGGGTGACGGCAGTCATTGAGAACACCGCCGGGCAGGGGACCAACCTCGGCTGGTCGTTCGAGCATCTCGCCACCATCATCGAGGGGGTGGAGGACAAGAGCCGAGTCGGGATCTGTTTCGATACCTGCCACGCCTTTGCTGCCGGTTATGATCTGCGTAGCGCAGAGAGTTGTGCTGCCGTCTTTGCCGAGTTCGACCGCACGGTGGGTTTTCACTATCTCAAGGGGATGCATATCAACGGCGCCAAGTGCACCTTCGGCAGCAGGGTCGATCGCCACCACAGCCTGCGGGAGGGCAATCTGGGGGAGGCGGTATTCCACCACATCATGAATGATGATCGCTTCGATCGCATTCCGCTGATCCTCGAGACCATCGATGAGTCCATCTGGGGCGAGGAGATCAGCTGGTTGCGCAGTCTGGCGCCGTGATACCGAGCAAGCGAATCAAAGAGAGGGTGCCGTGTCCCCCTCTCTGCTTTTTCCTTCATGAGCGTGCGGGGCTGTCAGTAGCGCTCCGAGCAGGCGTTACTCTAAGCTGATCACCTCGGCATCGTTCACCTGAGCCCGGCAGAAGTGGATAAAGTGGCGCAGGGAGGTGGAGTGGTACTTCTGTTTATGCCAGATAAGGGAGAGCTGGCGCGGGAAGCGGCGGGAGAGGGGCAGGGCGATCAGCCGACCATTTTTGAGCCGATCGGAGGCTGCCAGCCGGGAGATAAAGGAGATACCAAGCCCTTTCTCCACCGCCAGCATCACCGCCTCCAGAGTGTTGAGCTCAAGCCCTGCTTGCCAGCGGGGTAGCTCGGGCTGGATCTGCTGGATAAACTGCTCGCGGCTGCCAGATTGTGCTTCACGCAGCACCCAGGTCTCGCCACCCAGTCGGGAGAGAGGGAGATTCATCTTGTTGGCAAGAGGGTGACCAGGTGGGGCCACTACCAACATCTCGTCTTGCAACCAGGGTTCGGCGAGCAGGTCGGGGTGGTGGTTATCCCCCTCGATCAGTGCCATATCCAGTTCGAAGTTGGCCAGCGCATGGCAGAGCAGGTGAGTGTTGTTGATGGTTACCTTGGGGGGGAGCCCCAGCTCCTGTTTGCTGCTGGCGAGCAGGCTCGGTAGCAGGTAGTTGCCGATGGTCTGGCTGGCGCCAAGGCGTAGTTGGCCACTCGACTCGGCATCGGGACTGAACAGGTTCTCGATATCCTGCATCCGGGTCAACAGCTCTTCGGCGGCCGGTTGCAGCAAGCGCCCCTCGTTGTTGAGCTGTAATCTGGGGTGAATACGGTCAAACAGCGGGGTGGAGAGTTGGCGCTCCAACTCCTGCAGCGACTGGGAAACGGCTCCTTTGCTCAGACAGAGCTCGTTGGCGGCAAGGCCAAGGTTTCCATAACGGGCAATGGTGGCGAACACTTTCAGCTGCTGCAGGGTCAGTTTCATCGTGTTTGGTTTTCCTGAATGATTGATTTAATTCATTTAGATATCGTAAACGATAAGGGGGCATTATCCTATCGCCATAGTCATCAATAGAAAGGTGTCATCATGATCGCAAGAACCCGTAAATCACTGGCTGCCGCCCCAACCCCCATGGCGGGTCTGGCGCTGGGCATCGCCAGCCTTGGTTGGTGTTGGGAAAATGCCGGTCACTTCGATGGCCGGATGCAACTGCTGGGTGCCGCCATTGCGGCCGTGCTGCTGGTGATCCTGACCTTCAAGTTTCTGCTTCACCCCCGCCTGCTGTTGCAGGATCTCGCTCACCCTGTGGTGGGCAGTGTGGTACCGACCTATGCCATGGGCACCATGGTGGTCTCCAAAGCGCTGGGTATGATTGCGCCGCAAGCGGGCGAGGCCCTCTGGCTGTTTGCCGTGGCGGTTCACCTGCTGTTCCTGGCCACTTTTATCTGGCATCGCGCCAAAGAGTTTGAAATCCACCACATGGTGCCGAGCTGGTTCGTGCCGCCGGTGGGGATCATCGTGGCTGACGTCGCCTTCCCGGGTGGTCAATTTGCCCCGCTGGCCAACGGTCTGCTCTGGTTCGGGATCATCTGCTATGGCCTGATGCTGCCGCTGATGCTCTATCGCCTGATCTTCAGCCATGAAGTGCCGGATGCCGCCAAACCGACCATCGCCATTCTGGCTGCTCCTGCCAGCCTTTCTCTGGCCGGTTACCTGACCGTCAGCCAGGAGCCGTCGCTGCTGCTGGTGGCCGTATTGTTGGGGATCGCCATCCTGATGACAGGCATCATCTATCTAGCCTTCATCAAACTGCTGCGTCTGCCCTTCTCGCCGGGTTATGCCGCCTTCACCTTCCCGCTGGTGATCGGTGCCACCGCTCTGTTCAAAGTGGCTCATCTGGTTGAAGGGTTTGCGCAAGGGAGTCACTACGTCGAGCAGATCAGACTGCTGGCCCACTTCGAGCTGGGGGTGGCTACCATCATCGTCGGTTATGTGGCACTGCGTTATCTGATGTTTTTTCTGCCGCAGCGAGAGGTCGTGGTAAGTCACGGTATGTCCCATCAGGGTGGCCACCGTTAAGCAAGACGCCTGACCTGGCTGGTCGTTCAACGGATTAATCAGCAAACAAAATGCTCCGCAATGCGGGGCATTTTTTTACCTTTTCGCCACTTCTGTCATATGGTTCCGTCTTTTGCGCGTGTGAGTGCGGATTTAACTGGTATTACCTGTCAGGGTGACTACAATGCACCACCATTTTGATGTAAGCCGTGAATCATGCCGCCCCAAGATCCCCTGTTCAACCCCATTTTTGAGTCTCGTTTCCTTTACCCCCGTTACTGGTTCAGTTGGTTGGCACTCGGCGTGCTGATGGTGCTTGCGTTTGTTCCGGTGCGTCTGCGTGACCGGTTGGCAGATTGGCTGGCTCCGCTGGTGTTTCGGATTTCGAAAAAACAGCTCTATATCGCCAGAATCAACTTGGAGGTCTGCTTTCCGCACAAGAGCCTGGCCGAGCGCGACGCCATCGCATTGACCTCGATCCGGGTCGGCCTTAAGAGTTTGTTGGGATTTGGCGAGTTCACCATGCGCAGCCAGCGTTATCTGATGAGCCGGATGCTGGTGAGCGGTTGGGAACATATCGAGGCGGAACGTGCCGCCGGTCGTCCGGTGATCCTGGTGGTGCCCCACACCTGGCCGGTTGATGCCGCAGGCTATTGCTTTACCCAGCGCGGGGTGTCTATGTGCACCATGATGAAACGGGCGCGCAATCCGGTGTTTGACTGGCACCTTAACCGGGCGCGGGCCAGGAACGGTTGCCGCGTCTATGAGCGCAGCGCCGGGATCAAGGCGGTGATCAGAACCATCAAGAGCGGTCGCAGCTTCTTCTATCTGCCGGATCAGGATCATGGCCGCGAGAAGAGCATCTTCGCCCCCTTCTTTGACTATCCCAAGGCGACCCTGCCAGCCTTGCCCCGTTTGGTCCAGGTGAGTGGTGCCAAGGCAGTGCCGTTGCTCGCCTGCTATGACGAAGCGAGCCACTGCTATCGGCTGGAGATCGAGGCTCCGTTCGACAACTATCCCTCCGGGGATGTGCTGGCCGATACCTGTCGGATGAACGACATGGTGCAACAGCAACTGACGCGCCACCCGGGTCAGTACATGTGGTTCCTCAAGATCTTCGATACCCGTCAGGAGCAGGAGGGAATGGATGGCCTCTACGAAGAGGGGATTAGACGGATCCGCAAGGGATTATTGCCTCACGACTGACCCTTGCTCTGCATTTATTGGTGTGGTGTCAAAAGAGTCATTTATTGTGATGGCTCGTCTGATCAGTGCTTAGCAGGTCGGCGGTCTGGCACCTTAGGCTAGAAAAAAATATCAGGATAACTACAATAACCGTTTGTTTTTGATGACTTGATGGCCGCCATGTCCGCATTAGATCCGGTATTTGATACCTCATTTCATACTCGCCTGCTGCATCCCAAATGGTGGGGCAGCTGGTGTGCGCTGGGCCTGCTCTCTTTGCTGGCATTTACCCCTGCGAGGGTGCGAGATCGCTTTGCCGATCTGGTTTCGCCGACCCTGCTGCGTTTTTCGAAAAAGCAGGCCTATATCGCCGATACCAACCTCAAGATCTGCTTTCCTGGGCTGGATGCCGCCGCCCGACAGGCGTTGTTGCTTAAGTCGATCCGGGTCGGGCTCAAGACCTTTATGGGTTTTGGCGAGCTTAGCTGGCGCAGCAAAACGCATCTTGCTCGCCGCGTCAAGGTGAGCGGCTGGGAGCATGTGCAAGCGGAGCAGGCCGCTGGCCGACCGGTGATCCTGGTGGTGCCTCATACCTGGGCGGTCGATATGATTGGTCGTTACTTCTCCATGATGGGCATCAATATGTGCACCATGATGAAGAGCCCCAAGGATCAGGTGTTCGACTGGTACATCAACCGCGAACGAGCCAAAGCAGGCAAGGTGTATGAACGCAGCGTCGGTATCAAGCCGGCGATCAAGGCGATCCGCGCTGGAGCCAGCTTCTTCTATCTGCCGGATCAGGATCACGGCCGCGAGGCGAGCGTATTTGTTCCCTTTTTCGGCCGCCCCAAGGCAACCCTGCCTGCCCTGCCCAAGCTGGTGAAGCTGACCGGTGCCAGAGCCGTGCCCATCTTCGCCAGCTATGACGAGGATGAGGGACGCTATCTGCTGGAGATCGAGCCGCCGTTTGACCCTTATCCCACCGCCGATCTGCTGGCAGACGTCAATGCCATGAACCGGGTGGTGGAGATGCAGGTGGCCCGCCATCCCGAGCAGTACATGTGGTTTCTCAAGATCTTCGAAACCCTGGAGCATCAGGAGGGGGATGACGGACTCTATGAAGCGGGGATCCAGCGCATTCGTCAGGGCTTGCCGCCCGAACCTTGAAAATTGGCCCGCTTGCGGGCCATTTTTGTTGGCACAGGCGCCTTTCGTATTTGGTCTGCTGCTGGTGGTTTTTAAGGCGAACGGGTGGACAAAAACAGCGCAAACAGGGGATAACAGGGTGTCTTATGAAAGGGAGAGGCAGGTGAGCGTGCGCGGAGCTATCTTCGAGAGCGGAAATAGGGTAAAAGGGCGGCCATGAAAATTCCAAATCGAATCCAACCTCTGGTTGATGACGGCCTGGTCGATGAGGTCGTCAGCCGGTTGATGAGCGGCAAAGAGGCCGACGTCTATGTAGTGCGCTGCGGCGACGAGATCCGCTGCGCCAAAGTCTATAAAGAGGCGTCCAAGCGCAGCTTCAAGCAGGCCGTGGTCTATCAGGAGGGGCGCAAGGTGCGTAACAGCCGCAGCGCTCGCGCCATGGAGAAGGGCTCCAAGTACGGCCGCAAGCAGCATGAAGAGGTGTGGCAGAACACCGAGGTCGACGCCCTGTTCAAGCTGGCGGCGGCCGGTGTGCGGGTGCCGCAGCCTTATGTCTGCCTCGATGGTGTCCTCTTGATGGAACTTATCACCGATGAGGATGGCAATGTCGCGCCGCGCCTCAACGATGTGGCACTCACCCCCGAGCAGGCGGTCATCGACCATGCCAAGGTGATCCGTTACGTGGTGCGCATGCTCTGCGCCGGTCTTATCCACGGCGATCTCTCCGAGTTCAATGTGCTGGTGGATGAACAGGGCCCCGTCATTATCGACCTGCCCCAGGTGGTGGACGCCGCTGCCAACAACCAGGCCAAGGCGATGCTGGAGCGGGACGTCAACAATATGCGCAACTACTACGGCATGTATGCCCCCGAGCTGCTCAAGATCCGTTATGCCCAGGAGATGTGGGCGCTGTTTGAAGATGGCAAACTCACCCCCGATAGCGAGCTGACCGGTCACTTTGAAGAGAGCCGCGCCGCCATCGATCTCGATTCGGTGCTGCAGGAGATCGAGAGCGCCGAAGAGGAGGCCTATGCCCGTCAGGCCCGGATGAAGGCGGAGCAGGAAGACAGTTACTAACGGTCTTGCCACGTTCGCAAAAAGAGCGCCTTCGGGGCGCTCTTTTTATTACTGCTGCGGCTATGGTCGGCTGGGGCTGGGGGCTAGTTGATACATCTCCAGCCAGTTGCGATCCCCCGGATGGAAGCGCCGTCCCAGCCACACGCCACCGGCTGCTGTAATGACCTTGCGGGAGGCCAGATTGTCTTGGTCACAGCAGATCAGCACCGGCGCTGCCAGCACCTGTTGTTGTACCCAGCGCAGCAGCACGGTCGCGGCCCCTTCGCCACGGCGAGAGGGGCGAGTTTCGTAACCGATATGACCCAGCCACTGGCGGGTTGCCTCATTGTCACCGTGACGCAGACGCAGGGTGGCGATGATCTCCTCGCCATCGAGGGCAAAATAGGTGGTAGTCGGCAGGTATCCACTGGGCAAGTTGCGTCCTTCTGCGTGATCCAGCAGGCTCTGTAGCCAGCCGTCCGGGTCAAATTGTGCCACCTGATAGAGCGGCTGTCCGTCTTTGGCGCATTCGGTGACATAGCGATGGTAAGCCGGAGCATCTGCCAGTCTGGCCGGTCGACATTGCAGAGCGAGCACTGCGCTCATGATAGGAGCGCGCAGGGCTGCAGCGGCTGGGGCTCGTTGTGGTGGAGCTCCTGTACGCAGGCCCGTTGCCTTCCAGCCTGTTTGGCGGCGTAAAGAGCCTGATCCGCTCGCAGGTAGGCCGCTTCAAATCCTTCGTCAGGGTGTAGCGAGGTGAGGCCGATGCTGAGGCTGATGGGGCCACCGGCCAGCGCCCGGGTCGCCTCGGCGATCTGCTGTTGCAGGCTGTGACAGTAGTCGGGCAGGGTCTGCGGGTCCGCCATCAGCAGCAGGGCCAGCTCATCGCCGCCAAGCCGACCGGCCATGCCCTCGGCAGGTAGGGTATTGGCGATCACCCGACCCACGGCGCGCAGCATGGCATCACCGGCGGGGTGGCCGTGGCGGTCGTTGATCTGTTTGAAGTTGTCCAGATCGATCAGCAGCAGCTGGCCGGGGCTCGTCACCTCGCGGGCACGCAGGGCAACCTGGCGTTCGAAATAGTGGCGGCTGAAGAGGCCGGTCAGCTCATCCTGATTGGCGCGCCGCTCCAGCTTGCGCTGGGTGGCCAGCAAGGCTTGCTGCTGGCGGGTGTGGACCAGGCTCAGCAGTAGATAACTGCGGGCGATGGTAAAGAGCAGGCTGAGCAGGATCACAGGCCCGAGCAGCGGGTCGGTGAAGGAGTTGGCCGCCAGCTCCGGCTGCCAGAGGTGTTTGGCGATCCGCAGCAGTTGCAACAGCAGTTGCAGGCCGAGCAGCAGAATGGCAAAGCGCAGCACCCGATAGACGGGGGCCAGCCGCTGGTAGCGCCAGAGCTGCCAGATAAGCAGCGCAATCTGCAGCGAGAGCACGCCGGAGAGCACGATGATCCGGCTGTGCACATCAAAGAGGGGTTGCTGCAGGGTGGTCAGGGCAAACAGGACGAAACCGCCGAGGGTAACGGCGGGCTGCAGCCAACCCAGTTGGTCTGCTTCACGGCGAAAGAAGTGGCGCATCCCCCGTTCATAGAGCAGGGTGGTCGACATCAACAGCAGGTTGGTGCAGAGAATATTGGCAAGGGATGCATTTCCCTCGAGGGGGCGCAGCAGCAGGCAGCAAAAAGCCCCCGCGATAACCAGTTCCCCCGCTGACCAGTAGATCAATGCCCTGATCTGGCGATGGGTGTGCCACATGGCGGCGAAAATGGTGGCGACCCCCACATGTGACAGCGTGACGAACAGCACCAGACTCAACAACTGGGCCGAGGAAAACAGACTTGGCATCAAGGGGCTCTCTGGGAAGTCACCTGTGAACGAACAGGCGATGGGGTATCGCCTGCTGGCAGTGGCCGATCACAACATGAATCCAGCCTATTATCAATGGGTTAAATGGCCGAATGTGCTCACCTCCGACTTCTTGCGCGATGGCAACTGCTGACTCGATTTATCAGCGCACAAGGAGCCATTTTATTGTCTTGTCAGTCAATTTCGCTGCGTGAAAGGTGGTTGTGTTGGCGGCAGGTTGAACCCAACCGCCAGACGTTGTGCTAATCGCAGGTTGCAGCAGGCAAGCGCATTACGATGGCCTCCCTGTCCAGATGGGTCAGCAGACGGCGCACGTCGTCGAGGCGGATGATCAGAGTCGCGGTGTTGACCAGCGGATGGCACTGCACCTGTTCGGCCTGCCAGATGGCCTCGTCCACCACCAGCTCTACCGCTTTTTCCCTGTCGCGCACCATGGCGAGCAGGGTCACCGAGCCCGGGGTAAGGCCGAGCACCGCATCGAGCCGCTCGGGGGAGCCAAAGCTCAGCCGCTTGATGCCGAGCATGGCTGCCAGCGCCTTGAGGTCGACCCGCTGATCCTCCGGACTCACCACCAGAAACAGCCGCTCGCTTTTCGGATCGCGCAAAAAGAGGTTCTTGGTCTTGGTGGCGGGTAGGTCGGGCAGCAACTTGCTCGCCTCCTCACAGGTAAACACCGGGGGATGGTCAAAGCACTGGTAGGGGATAGCCAGCTGATCCAGCAGGGAATAGATTGCCACAGATACTCCTTTCGTCGGCGAAGAGTGGTCAGAACGGGATGGGCGGGAATCACGACCGGATCGAGCTTACCAGTTTGACTCCCGCCTCGCAGCCAGCGTGACGATTGCGAGCAGGCACTGTATGAACGTACAATAGTCCCATTCTCGGACAGCCCCTTTACGCTTCATGACTGCAACCCAGCCCACCGTACCCGCCACTCCGCCGCTCGACGGTTTTATCCTGACCCGCCACGGTCGGGACGTGCGCGGCCGCAACGGGCTGCCTGCAACCACCGAAATCGTGATGTGGCTCTGGAGCGCGCAGGGGCCGGTGCGGGTGGTGGTGCCGGGGCAGGAGCCGGTGTTCTTCCTGCCGCAGAGCCATATGGCAGAAGCCGCCGAGCTGTTCAAAGGCGCCGGGGTGAGCGGACGGTTTCGCCGCCTGCCGATGCACACCTTCGACGGTCGCCCCGTGGTGGGCTGCTATTTCGCTACCCTGAGCGCCTTTCACCGCGCCATCGAGTTGCTGCTCATTCGCGGACTGGAGCACTTCGAGGCGGATATCCGGCTGCCGGAGCGGTTTCTGATGGAGCGTTTCATCACCGCTGGCGTGCGCTTCGATGGCCGGGTGGTAAAAAAGGGGGGCAAGCAGGGCTACTGGGAGGTGAACGAGGCGCGCTGCGCGCCGCAGGCGGTGACGCCAACCCTCTCCTGGGTGTCGCTGGATGTGGAGTGCGCCATGGACGGGGCCCTCTTCTCGGTCGGTCTTTACAGCGAGCAGGATGCGCGGGTCATCATGATCGGCACCCCGGAGGCGGATGCCGAGAGCTGGGGAACCCAGGTCCAGTGGGTGGCGGACGAGAGCGCCCTGCTGAGTGCGCTGGAGAGCTGGTTCAGCCTGCATGACCCTGATCTGGTCATCGGCTGGAACGTGGTTAATTTTGATTTTCGCCTGCTGCTACGCCGCGCCGAGCTTAACAAGCGGCGGCTGCGGCTCGGGCGGGGTCGTGAGCTCTGCTTCTGGCGCTCGTCACGGGGCGATCCCCAGACCGGCAACGTCATCATTCCCGGGCGCATGGTGCTCGATGGTATCGACACCCTGAAAAGCGCCACCTGGCAGTTTGCCAGCTACAGCCTGGATGCGGTGGCGAGCGAACTGCTTGGCCGTGGCAAGGATATCGAGGACGTGGCCAATCGGGGGGAAAGATCACCGAGCTGTTCCACTCCGACAAGGAGGCGCTGGCCCGCTATAACCTGGAAGATTGCAAGCTGGTGTGGGAGATCTTCGACTACTGCCACCTTATCCCTTTTGCCATCGAGCGCGCCTCCCTCACCGGCCTTGAGCTGGACAGGGTGGGGGGCTCGGTGGCGGCCTTTACCAACCTCTATCTGCCGCGGCTCCATCGTGGCGGCTACGTGGCGCCCAATCTGCCGGCCGACGGCGGGTTGGCGAGCCCAGGTGGCTATGTGATGGACTCCAAACCCGGCCTCTATCGCCACGTGCTGGTGCTCGATTTCAAGAGCCTCTATCCCAGCATCATCCGCACCTTCTGCATCGACCCCATGGGACTCATCGAGGGGTTGCAACACCCCGAGCACGCCATTCCAGGCTTTCGCGGCGCCATGTTCTCCCGCGAGCGGCATTTCTTGCCGGAACTCATCGCCACCCTGTGGGCGGCGCGGGATCGGGCCAAGGCTGCCAGCAACAAGGCACTCTCCCAGGCCATCAAGATCATCATGAACTCCTTCTACGGCGTGCTGGGTTCGGGGGGCTGCCGTTTCTATGATCCGCGCCTAGCCTCATCTATCACCTTGCGTGGTCACAGCATCATGCAGCAGACCCGCGAGTGGATTGAGGCGAAGGGGTTCGAGGTGATCTATGGCGATACCGACTCCACCTTTGTCCATCTGGGGCGCGAGACCAGCCCCGATGAGGCGGACGAGATCGGCCAGCGACTGGCTCAAATGATCAACGATAACTGGGCTGCACTGATCAGGCGCGAGTTCGACCTGCCGAGTTATCTCGAGATCCAGTACGAGACCCACTACCGCCGCTTTCTGATGCCCACCATTCGCGGCTTGGAGAAGGGCAGCAAGAAGCGCTATGCCGGTCTGGTTGGCAAGGCCAGTGAGGGGAGTGAACAGCTGGTATTCAAGGGGCTCGAATCGGTGCGCACCGACTGGACCATGCTGGCCAAGCAATTCCAGACCCGCCTCTATGAGCTGGTGTTTCACGATGAAGATCCCAGCGGCTATGTGCGCACCATGGTGGATGAGACTCGGGCCGGTCGTCACGACGATCTGCTTATCTACCGCAAACGGCTGCGCCAGAAGCTCGAGGAGTATCAGAAGAATGTGCCGCCCCATGTGCGGGCGGCGCGGCTGGCCGATGAGGAGAACCTGCGCCGCGGTCTGCCCCAGCGCTATCAGCATCGGGGCTCTATCGCCTATCTGATGACCCTCAATGGCCCCGAGCCGCTGGAGTACCGGCGCAGTGCCATCGATTACGAACACTATATCGACAAGCAATTGCGGCCCATTGCCGACGCCATCCTGCCCTTTATCGGCGAGTCGTTCGACCGGATCTGCGGCCAGCAGCTGGATCTTTTCTGATTGGTGCAAGTTGGCACTTTACTTCCCATGAATACTGGATAAAAATACAGTTATAAATCATGGAGAAGTTTCCTATGCGTCTTGAAATCATCATCGACAGAAAACATCAGATCCCGACCTCGACCATGGAGGCGCTGCGTCAGGAGCTGCTCAAGCAGCTTGGCGAAAAATTCCCCGACATCCATGTGCGGGTCGCGCCGGGCAGTGCCATGGCCCTGACCGTCAGCCGTGCCAGCAAGGAAGACAAAGAGCTGGCCGAAGCCATGGTGCAGGAGGTGTGGGAGAACGCCGAGAGCTGGATGCCGGAAGAGAACGTCGCCTCCTGATCCCGCACGGTCAGTGGATAACTCGGACGTTGGATAAATGGGTTGTGGATAAACGTGCATGCCCGCTAATGCACTGCTGATACCCATACAACAAAAACGCAGCCAGGTGGCTGCGTTTTTGTTGGTGATGAGTTCGCGGTGGCTTGTCTGGCTCTGGGTTGAGCCAGGCCGTTACAAGCCTGCCCAGCTTTTCAGGCTCTGCTGCTGCACCCGGCGATTGGCTTCGCGGATCTCCCCTTTGGCACGCAGATCGGCCAGTGCGATAGGCAGTGCGGCGCGGATCTCGTCACTGCTCATTCCGGCTTTGAGGGTCGGGTGATAGGCCATCTTTAGCAGCACATAGTCCAGTCCGGTCAAAAAGCTGTCGATGCTGTTGTCATTGAAGATGGAGGGAAACACCTTGTCCGAGTCGTTGGGCAGCCCCATCACCTGGGTGAACTCCTCCACCACGCAGTCGAGAAAGCGTCCCTTGGCCCGGCTGTAGTCTACCGGAATGATGATGGTGGCACGGCTGATCTCGTGTTTCGCATTGGTTGCGAAGTTGGCAAGGCAGAGCCCCTCCTTGAGCGCCATCTTGACCGATGGATCCCCCCCCATGGTGCGGTTGGCCCAGCTCTTCATCTTGCTGTAGTCGGTCATGATCAGGGTGAGGTTGGGCTTTGCGGACACCATGCTGATGGGGTGGCCGGTGATACGGGCCAGATGGGCTGCCTGTACCTTCACCACGTCGGCCTGCAGCGGCTTGTCACCCGACTCGTTGATAAGTTGCAGCCGGATCGGCTGCTGCCAGCGGGCAAAACGGGTCTGCCTGGCTTCGCCATACTCCCGCTCCATGGCGATGGCCATAAAGCTCTCGACCAGATAGCTGTTGCTCTGCCAGCGCTCATCGGCCCGGGCGCTGTGGCCCGCGAGCAAAAGCAGCAGCGCCAGCAGCCCGTGTGACGAGCAGCGGGGACGGGCAGCGCAGCCCAAGTTGGCCATTACCAAAGTGGCAATAAAGCGGGTGGCACCAAAGGGGGTTGCGGCAAATGACATGTTTCCTCCCTGAAACGGTTGTCAGCCTAGCGGTTGGCCTTGTCGATATCGCGCCAGGTGAGCCAGAGCCTGAGATCAAACTCCAGTTGATGATAGTCGGGCTCCATGTGCTGGCAGAGCTGGTAGAAGCTCTTGTTGTGATCCTTCTCTTTGATATGGGCCAGCTCGTGCACCACGATCATTTTCAGGAACGGGGGCGGTGCCTCCTTGAACAGGGCGGCGATGCGGATCTCGTTCTTGGCCTTGAGCTTGCTGCCCTGTACCCGGCTGACGTAGGTGTGCAGGCCGAGGGCATCCTTGATCACGTTGATCTTGCCATCGAACACCACCTTTGACAGGGGCGCCGAGCTCTTGAGGTAGCGGTTCTTCAGCTCCATGGTGTAGGCGAGCAGCGCCTTGTCGCTCTGGATCTGGTGGCTTTCCGGATAGCGTTTGGCCAGCATCTCCCCCAGCTTGCCTGCCGCAATCAGCTGCTGTACCTGTGCCTTGAGAGGGTCGGGATAGCCGCCCAGATAAGTCAGTTCCGCCATGGTGTCACTCGTTACATCAAAAAGAGCGTCATTGTAGTTATCTCGGGCGGGCTTGCCTACTGCGGGCCGCTGCTGCAAGGGGTTCTGGCGCAAGAAAAAGGGCGGCCATTGCAACAATGGCCGCCCTGCGGGGCGTATTGACGATCAGCGTCGGCGATAGAGACCCGGATCCACCTCTTCGTAGTGGCTGGTCAGGTATTGATAGAAGGCGAGATGGGAAGGGGTGCTCGGTTTTTTCAGCTCCTCGCTCACCCGATCCGGCTTGGCGATGATGAACTTCGGATTCTGGCGCTGGATATCGGCCAGCACTCGCTCGCGCACGTCATAGGGCGGATTGACGTTGGCAAAGAAGAGGTAGGCGGACGCCGGCTGGCGATCGGTCCAGAGATAATATTGCGGCTGGATGCCATCGACCCAGATCTTGTCGCTCGGGACTGTCTCGGCTTTGATGCGATCGACCCGTACCTGCGCGGCCGGATTGAAAGGGCGACCCTTGAGGGTGCCTTCCCAGGCGTTGTTGATCATCAGCAGCAGCATGGCCAGCGTTGCCAGCCAGGGGGTGGCACTGCGCACATCCCAGGCGCGCCAGAGGGGGATGAGGATCAGCACCGGCAGCGCCCACAGCAGGCTGGTACCGAGCACCTCGTTGACCCGCTCGAGGGACCACTCCTTGGTGCTCCAGCCAAAGGCGAGCTGCTGGGCCAGCAGCCAGCTGGCGGTGAGCACCACCAGCGAGATGCAAAGCAGCCCGATGGCATCTGCCTGCTGTTCGCTGCGATCCAGCAATACCGCCAGCGGCAGCACCGCCAGTTGCAGATAGAGCACGTCGTAGTGATCGAACACATGGCCGGAGACCGAGTTGGCGATCAGGGTGAACAGTACCCCAAACAGGGTTGCCAGCAGGGCGGGCAGATACCACTCCTGACGGCGGCTCAGCATCAGAATGATGAAGGCGGGCAGCAGCATCACAAGGCCTGTGCGCAGCAGGCCGACGGCGCCCACCATGGGAGAGAAGCCGTTGCCGTAGCTCCCCTCGAAGAAGATGTCGAAGGCGTAGTATTTGAAGGCCGCCAGCAGATCATGCTGCTGGAAGTAGGCGTAAAGCGGGCCGCCAATCAGCGCCAGCCCCAGCAGGCTGGAGATGAGCAGCAAGATGGCATCACGCCACTTTTCGTGCAGGCACCAGTGGCAGAACAGCACCAGATACCAGGCCCCCCAGAAGGCGCCGTTGTTGGTGCGCATCCAGGCGACGATGGCGAAGGTGAGTGCCGCCACCAGTGCCGGCCACCAGCGAAATCCCTTGTCCAGCAGCAGGGTAATGAATGCACACTGGGCGATGAGGGCGAGGTGGAAGGTCCAGTCCTCGGTCATGTTGCCGTAGTAGTAACGGGTGCCGTAGAGAGCCAGCACCGCCAGCATGGCGCCAAGGCGCGCCTTGAACGAGAGTCCGAGCTGGGCAAAGGCCTGCCAGCTGGCCAGCAATCCGAGCCAGCAGAGCACCCACTCCAGTGTCCAGATCCCGACAAATCCCCCCATTCGATAACCCAGCGCGTCGAGAGCGAAGATCATCGGCCCCTTGATGTCGATCATGTCGCGATAGAGCACGCCCCCTTCGCTCCACATCTTGCCCATCACCGCGAACAGCGAGGCATCAAAGCCCGGCGCCATGGCGTGGAAGAGCGGGTTGCGCAGACAGAAGAGCAGCGCCAGCAGGGCGGTCAGCAGCACGATGGCTGGCTTGATACCCGGGTTGACGCGAGGGGGAGTGAAACGGATGGAGTGATTCATGAAGTCGCCTGTTCCTGCAGCTGGTCTTGAAAGCGGGCCTATCTTGCCGAGCTAGTGAGTGCGATGCAATGGGGCGGGCCCGTGTGGGGCAAATATTCTCGAAAAAGCCCGGTTCTTGCAGGGAACCGGGCGCTGGCTGCGGCAATATTGGCCGTCAGGGGGATGTGGCAAAGCCATTCCCCCTCTGCATCAATGGATGTACTCAAGCAGGGGCGGCTGCGCTTCCAGTGTCGGCAGGTGACGGGCCCAGCGGATAAAGGCGTCGGCCAGGGTGATGCCGAGCTCCTGATTGTGCTGGGTCAGGGTCCGCGCCAGTGCGGTGTAGCCCTCCTTGCCGGAGGCGGTATAGGCGCTCGACACTCCGCGATAGACCTGTTCGGCATTGACCGCTTGCCACTGGCCGGGGGCGGCTTCCCACTCCAGTCGGGTGATGCGCTGACCCTTGGGCCGATCGGCCTGATAGGTGAATCGCACCCCTGCGGTGTAGGGGAAGCTGCCATTGCCATTGCCGACCACGCCGTTGTTGGTGGCGTTGTCGATGGCATTCTCCAGCGCTTCCGCCAACTCGTGACCGTGCACCCGATAGAGGGTGAGAGGAATGGCAAACGGCAGCAGGCGACCGGCGATATCTGCTTCGCTCAGGGGGCCCGGCTCCAGCGAGCAGCGCACGCCGCCAGCATTGTGCAGGGCAAAGTCCACCTCGCCTACCTGTTCACGGGCAGCGGTTAGCATGGCGCGGGCCACCAGCGGGGCGAGCTGGCTGCCGTGGGGCAGGGTGGCATCCGGTAGCCGCTGATGGGGCAGTGGCGCCGCCAGTCGGGTGACGATGCGCTGGCTCATGGTTTCAATCTCCGGCCGGTAGCGTTTGGCCAGATGTTGTTCCAGTTGTGGGTCCGGCTCGCAGAAGGTGAGCCCGACAGGTGGCGTGGAGGCAAATGGCCAGGGCTGCCAGGGGAGCCACTCCAGCTGACCCTGACTTTGCACGACGCGGCCCGCCTCATCGAAGGTGAGCTCGCAGACACCGAGGCAGAGGGCGCTGTGGCCAGCGTGCAAAATGGCTACCCCGTTGTTCATCAGGGGGTAGGTACCTTCGCTTGGCAGACCCAGCGGCGCGAGATCCCCCAGCAGGCTGTGGGTGTGGCCGCCGATGATGAGGCTGAGCTCGGGGAAGCGCTCGGCCAGCAGCTTGTCCTGATCCAGCCCGAGGTGGCTCAGCAGCACGATATGGTGGATCCCTTCGCTCTTTATCTCCCGCAGCACCTTGGTGAGGGTGTCGGCCACCGCGTGAAAACGGGTGTGGGGATCCGGGTTGGCGATGGCGGCCATCTGGGCGAGAGTGATGCCAAGCAGCGCAAAGGGAACCCCGTCGATCACCTGACGATGCCAGGGCTGATGGGCGTCGTAGAGGTGGGGAATATCCCACAGCCCAAGCGGCGTGTCGGCAGGCTCCTGACTGTTGTCCAGATTGGCGGCCAGCACCGGAAAATCGAGCTGGCGCAAGAACTCCACCAGCGGGCCGTTACCCAGATCGAACTCGTGGTTGCCGAGCACCATGGCATCGGGGGCCAGCATGGCGAGCAGGTCGGCGTTGGCGCGCCCTTTGAAGCGGTTGAAATAGAGCGAGCCCTGAAAGGAGTCGCCACCGTGCAGAAACAGAAAACGCTGGCCGGCTGCTGCGGCTTTGGCACGCAGTTGGGTCAGTCGGGTCAGGATCCGGGCATAACCGCCGCACTGGGTGCGCCACTGGCCTTCACCGACAGGGGAGAAGCTCATGGGCGCGCCATCGAAGTGGGAGTGGCAATCACTGAAATGGGCAAGTTGAACCGTAATACTCATCTCGGTCCTCCTTAGGGGGAAAATGAGCACCGAGTCTACTGCAAAGGGGGGGGAGGATACCAGCCCGGCAGGGTGCCGGGCTGGTCAATGATCAGGCGGGTACCATGATCTGGGTGGCGATGATCACCACCAGCAGGCCGACGGCGACCGGCATACTGGTGCGCTTGACCACCTCGAACGGCGAGAGTTTGCCCATCCCGGCACAGGCGACCACCACCCCGGATACCGGAGAAATGGTGCGACCCAGGTTGGAGGCTTGCAGCATGGGAATCACCAGATAGGCCGGGTTAATGCCAAGGCTGCTTGCCAGATTGGGGATCAGCTCTACGAAGGCGTAGAAGGGGGCATTGCCCGAGCCGGTGGTGAAGGCGGCCAGGGTGGTTATCACCACCAGTGACAGCATCATGATCAGGCCGCCGGAGCCGAGATCCTGCGCGTGAGCCAGCAGTGTGTCGATAAAGCCGATGGTCATCAGACCCTGGGCGAAGACACCGGCACCGACCAGCAGCATGACCACACCGGCAAAGGCGTCAGCCATGTTGCGCCAGCATACCTGCAGACCGTCCAGCAGCTCCTTGCCATTGCGGATCCGCACGAGCTCCAGCAGGCTGGCCAACACCATGCACATGACGATGATGGTGACGATATCCAGCTGCGGACCCCATTTGCCGTCAAATACCAGCACCCCGATGATGGGGGTAAAGGGCAGGATGGCGTAGAAGGCCGGCGCAGTCGTCACCAGATCACCCGGTGCGACCGGTTCGTTGTGCTCACCGGATTTTTGATCAAGGTAGCGCTGCCAGAAGAAGTGGGTCACCGCCATACAGGCGATCGCCACCAGCGAGATGGGCAAGGTCAGCTTGAAGGCAAAATCCAGCAGCGGCATGTTGGCGGCCTGAGCGGCCATCACCACGTCCCCTGAGGTCGGTGCCAGAATGATGGCGGCTGGCGAGGCGCACACGGCCGCAGCCGCGCCACGGGAGATCCCCATGTTGACCATTAGCGGGAACAGGGTGGCCATCAACAGCACGCCGAGGCCGGTGGCGGAGCTCACCGCCAGCGACATGGCGCAGGCCACCAGATAGGCCGCCACCAGCAGGATATAGGGGGACTTGATGATGCCGAGCGGTTTGCTGGCCAGCTTGACCAGAATGGTGTTGGCGCCGATATGGCTCATGTAGCCGGCGAAGCCGCACAGCACCATGATCAGCATCCCCAGTCCACCGCCACGGTCATTGAGCAGGAAGCGGACGTATTCGAAGATATCGGTTGCGATATAACCGGTGCTGACCACCTTGCTCGGCAGTACCGGCTTGCCCATCATGGCGGTGATGACCAGCAGCAGCAAGCCGCCGCTCAGCAGCACCCCGGTCGCGGAGTATCCTTTGAAAATGGCACGGCCCACCACCAGGGTGACCAGGGTGCCAACGATGAGTTCCAGCATATGTTGCCTTCTGATTGGATGAGAGTGGAGGGAGTCTATTCCGATAGGGGTAGAGTGGCGACTGGAAACAGGATGTTGTGTGAGCTAAATCAACGTTTAACCCCATGAACAGAATTAAAGAAAGGTAAAGGTACTTTACCCAGCGGGTTTGGCTACCTACCCTTGCCAGCCTTGGTTGTCTTTTGAGGCTTTTATATGGCGATTGGTGATTTTTCAGGCATTAAACGCTCTCTTTTCCTGCTTGCGATGCTATTTTCACCTACTTGCGTGTTTGCGGTAACCAATGACGGTTTTCATCAAACCGGTCCTCATCAGGCGGTCGCCATGCGGCGTCTCATGGCTCCTCACTCTTACGGCGTTCTGGTGGTTGCCGAGGGGAACAGACCCCGTTTTGCCGCGCTGGCATCCAAAACCACGGAAGCAAACTGCCTGGCCCGTCATGCCATCCGGGTAGATGGGGTCGCGCTGCTGGTCACTCCGAGATTCTATGCCAGAGAGGGAAAACGGGGACTTTGCGAGCTGTGGCTCAATGAGGGGGCAGATCAGGACTTTTTTGCCAACCGCCTTAAAAATGATCATTTTATTCAGATAGATGGTCATGACATCAATGTGAAAAACTATCACCTCGACTGGCAGCGAATCAGCCGTCATGCTCAATAAAAATACAGTTTTGGCCTTGTGCCATACTCTGCTCACGCAACCTGTGAGCGTGCTCTGATTTCTGGGCGCATCATTGTATTGCGCCGCCTCGTCGTCACACATAGGCTATACCCGTCATCTGTGTGGCGGTGGGGTTCACCAAGGTTGGTACTCCGCCCGTGCAATCAAGGAAGGTAGTCTGGCATGGTCAGCAAGGTTTATGGAGTAGTGGGGGTCGGGTTGTTGCTGTTGCCCCTGATGAGTCAGGCTCAGCCGAGCCGGCCGCAAGTGGTGCCAGAGTCCCGCATCAATGTCCGTTTTTATGAGGTCAATGCAACCAGTCCGGAGCAGCTTGCCCGGGCGATTGCCCAGAGTGCTCCCAAGGTGAATGGCAAGCCCGTACTCGGCAAGGCGAGTTATCAGGTGGACTGGCAGCTGGATACCGAGCAGTTGCCGGGGCGCTGCCAGCTCAACCGGGTGACGGTGACCACCAACGCCACTGTGTTGCTGCCCCGCTGGCGTCAGAGCGCGAACAGTAACGATCCTGCCCGCCAGCGCTGGGGGCGTCTGCTCTCCAGCATGTTTGACTACGAATCCCGCTTCAAGGAGATGGTGCTGCAGGGGGCCAATCAGGTGGGGGGCGCCATTGCGGGATTACCCGGTCATGCAGATTGTCAGGCGCTGCGCTATGCCGCGTGGGCAGCAGGCAGTGGCGAGCTGAACAAGATTAAGGGACGGCTCGACGGATTCCAGCGTCAGACAGGTTACGGCGAACAGCTTGGGGTGCACTGGCCCAAGTGAGCGCTATCTCAAGACGCAATATCCAGCATCGCACGATTTGATAAACAGAATGGCCGCCCGATGGGCGGCCATTCTGTTTGTTTGCAGAGTCCGGTTCAGACCAGCGCTTTGCCTTTGAGCAGCTTGCGTACCCAGTAACGGGCTGGGTGGAGCGCCTCCAGCAGATCGGCGGCCAGCGGCAGGGGATCGCCGCAGATCTCGCTGGCGAGCAGCTCACCACAGAGCGGCGCCGAGCAGAGGCCCCGCGAACCGAGCGCCCCCAGCACATAGAGGCCGGGGTGAAGGGGGAGCGGCTGGGCGTTGTGCTGATCATGCTGCAGCTGCGCATAGTGATCCGCCAGACCTTGCAATCTGGCCACTGGCCCCACCACCGGCAGGTGATCCCGACTGGCGCAACGCACCCCTACGCGCGCCTTGTTGCCACTCACATCCACCTCGGCGGGCCAGGTTTGCTCTGGCAGGCAGGCTTGCAACCGCACCTGATTCTGGATTTGCTCCTCGGCACGAAACTCAAGGCTGCTCTGGTTGCGGCCATAACTGGCGCCGATGCAGTGTTGATCGTTGTGCATTGGCGTGAGGTAGCCATCGTAGCAGAGCACGGTCTTGAGCTGACGCAAGCTGGCCGTGGTCGGCACATGGCTCACCTGACCGCGCACCGGATAGAGCGGCAGCTCGGCAAAGGGGAGCAGTGATGGCAGCTTGTGTCCGGCGGCGACCACCAGATTGGGGGCCTGCCAGTGGCGGCCATCCTGGTTCTCTATGTGCCAAGCATCTGTCTGCTCGGCAATGGCAACCACCTCGGTGTTGAACACCACCTCAAGCAGGCCGCTGGCTTGCGCCTCTTTCAGGGCGGCTCGGGTGAGATCGGCCGGACAGAGCCAGCCTCCCAGCGGATAGCTGACGCCGCTGTGGCCGCAGGGCAGGCCAACCACCTGCTCTACCTCTGCTGTAGAGAGGGGATGCATCAGTTCGGACGGGAAGGGGCCCTGACTCATCTTGGCCAGCTTGGCTGCCGATTTGTCGTCATAACCGAGCTGGGTTACCCCGCACAGTGCAAAAGCGATGGGATGACGCTCGGCCAACGCCAGCAGCCGTTGGTGGGCATAGCCAAAAGCGAGCGAATAGAAGCGTGACAGTGCATCGTGCTCGCCGTTAAGCAGCGGATAAAGCGCCCCCTGGCGATTGCCTGAGGCGCCGGTAGCCGGTTCGCCATCTGCGCACAGCAACGTCACCTTGCGACCCCGCTCCACCAGAGAGAGCGCCGTCATGGCCGAGGCGATGCCGCCGCCGATGATCACTACCTCGCCAGTGCGTCCGGCAGGACGGGCATACCAGGGGGCGATGGTCTGCTGCGGCTGCTTGTCGGTGCGATCCCCCACCAGCATCTCCCGCTTGCTACCGTGGCCCTTCACCTTCTTCATGGCAAAACCGGCGGCAATCAGGCCGCGACGGACAAAACCGGCACAGGTAAAGGTGGCAATGGAGCAATCGGGACGGGCGAGGCGAGCGAGACCATCAAACAGCTCCTGTGTCCACATCTCCGGGTTCTTGGCCGGGGAGAAACCATCCAGATACCAGGCATCCACCAGACCTTCTGCCCGATGAGGCACCTGCGGCAGCATATCCTTGATGTCGCCAAACCAGAGATCGAGGCGAATGCGGCCACCCGCAAAATGCAGGCGGTGGCAACCGGAGACCGGCAGCGGCCATTGGGCGACAAGATCCTGACTCAAGTGGCCAATTTCAGGCCAGGCGGCCAGCGCCTTGCGCAGATCGTCTTGGGTCAGGGGGTATTTCTCGAAACTGATGAAGTGCAGACGGGAGCCGTTGCCGGATTGGGGCGCCTGTTCCAGGAAGGCTTGCATTGTCGCCAGAAAGTTAAGACCTGTGCCGAAACCTGTTTCACCTATCACGAAACTGTCACTATCGTGGTGCGAAAATCGCGCAGGTAGCCGGTTTTGCTGCAAAAAGACGTAGCGGGTTTCACTTAGACCGTTATCATTGGAAAAGTACACATCCCCGAAGTCACTGGAGACAGGAGTTCCCGCTTCATTCCAGTCCAATCGGGCATGATGTAAGGATGTTTGACTCACGTTTTCCTCGGCTCGCGTCACAAAATCGCGGGCATTCTACGTGAAAGCAGACCAGTTTGGCAGCCGAAAGCGGGTAGACTTGGCGCCAGTTTTTCCAGACGAGATGAATTAATGAGAAGAGCAGTGATCACCGGTATCGGCGTCATCTCCAGTATCGGCAACAACAAGGAAGAAGTGCTGGCCTCCCTGAAAGCAGGTAAATCCGGCATCACCTATTCCGAGCAGTTCGAGCAGCACAACCTGCGCAGCCGTGTCTGGGGTAACATCAAACTCGATCCGTCTGAACTGATCGACCGTAAAGTCATGCGTTTCATGGGTGACGCTGCGGCCTACGCCTACCTCTCCATGCAGCAGGCCATTGCAGATGCCGGTCTGGCGGAAGATCAGGTCTCCAACGAGCGTACCGGCCTGGTGGTCGGTTCAGGTGGTGCCTCCGGCAAGAACACCTCGGAATCTGTGGACATCGCCCGCGAGAAAGGGGTCAAGCGTGTGGGCCCTTACATGGTGCCGCGCACCATGTCTTCCACCACCTCTGCTTGCCTCGCGACCCCGTTCCAGATCAAGGGTGTCAACTACTCCATCAGCTCAGCTTGCGCCACCTCTGCTCATTGCATCGGTCACGCGCTTGAGCTGATCCAGCTTGGCAAACAGGATGTGGTCTTCGCCGGTGGCGGTGAAGAGCTGGACTGGTCCTCTACCATCCAGTTTGACGCCATGGGCGCGCTCTCCACCAAGTACAACGACACGCCGGAAAAAGCGTCCCGTACCTATGATGCGAACCGCGACGGTTTCGTTATCTCCGGTGGCGGTGGAATTCTGGTGATCGAAGAGCTGGAACATGCGCTGGCCCGTGGTGCTCACATCTATGCCGAGCTGACCGGTTACGGTGCTACCTCCGACGGCTACGACATGGTCGCGCCGAGCGGTGAAGGCGCGGTGCGTTGCATGAAGATGGCAATGCAGGGTGTGGGCAAGGTTGATTACATCAACACCCACGGCACTTCCACTCCGGTGGGTGATACCAAAGAGCTGGAAGCTATCCAGACTCTGTTTGGCGCCAACGGTCCCAAGATCTCTGCTACCAAGGCGATGACCGGCCATGCGCTGGGCGCTGCGGGCGTGCACGAGGCTGTCTACTCCCTGCTGATGATGGAACACGGCTTTATCGCCCCTAGCATCAACATCGAGACCCTGGACGAGAAGGCTGAAGGGCTGCCCATCGTGCGCGAGTACGAAGCGGCCGAGCTCAACACCGTCATGTCCAACAGTTTCGGCTTTGGCGGTACCAACGCCTCTCTGGTGTTCAGCAAGTTCAAAGCTTGATCATCCGGTTGATATGAAAAAAGCGCCTCAGGGCGCTTTTTTTGTCTTCGGTGTCCCGTCCTGAATATGGTTTACACCTTTCCCCCCAATAAATGGAGAACCCGATGGGACAAGGTGTGAAACGGACACAGCGCGATTACTCGCTGACTTTTAAACTGGCGCTGGTCGAGCAGATTGAAAAAGGCGAACTCACCTACAAACAGGCTCAGGTGCGTTATGGCATTCAGGGCCGCTCCACCGTTCTGGTATGGTTGCGTAAACATGGTCGGCAAGATTGGAGCCAGGGGGCTTCTGTACGTGCCGGCAGGAGCATCACCATGCCTGACCCCGACAACCAGACACCCGAACAGCGCATCAAGGAACTTGAGCAACAGCTGGCGCTGATGAGCCAGAAGGCCCAGTTCTTTGAGGCCGTCGTCGATGTACTGAAGAATGACTACGGCGTCTCCATCGTAAAAAAGCGACCCGGCAAGTCCTCTCGCAGCGGCAAGTCGAGAGGCTGACCATTGTCAGGGCTTGCCTGTTTCTGGGGATAAGCCGGCAGGCTTACTACAAGCGCGATCGGGTCGCCGACGAGCGCCATGCACAAGGGCTACAGGTGGTGCGCTTCGTGCGTCAGGTTCGACTGCGACAACCTCGGGTGGGCACTCGCAAGCTGCATTATCTGCTGCAGGGTCAGGATGATGGCGGGCTCAAGGTCGGGCGGGACAGGCTGTTTCAGATATTGGCCGAGCACCGCCTGCTGGTGCAGCCTAAGCGGGCGTATCACAAGACCACCCACAGTTTTCACCGTTTCTACCGTCATCCCAACTTGCTCAAGGCGGGGCCAGAGCAGGTCACGCCGGTGGCCCCGGAGCAGGTCTGGGTCGCTGATATCACCTATCTGCCAGCCAGGAGCGGGCCACTGTACCTGAGCTTGGTGACGGATGCGTACTCACGCAAGATAGTGGGCCATCATGTGCACCAAGGGATGCACGCCAAGTCGGTGGCGATGGCGTTCAAGAAAGCGCTGAAGCAACGACGTGGCGGCGGTGAACTCATCCATCATTCGGACCGCGGCGTGCAGTATTGCTCGGGGCTGTATCAGTCACTACATGAGCGGTACGGGGTGAAATGCTCGATGACGGATGGGTATGACTGTTACCAAAATGCGTTGGCGGAGCGGGTGAGCGGGATTTTGAAAGGAGAGTTATTGCTGCAAAGCCCGCAGGATTTGACGCAAGCGCGGGAAATGGTGCGTGAAGCGGTGGATATTTACAACGCGGAGCGGCCGCATCATGCGTTGAAATACAGAACCCTCGATGCGGTGCATAGGGGGTTCTGAGTAGAGAAATGCTAGTTGAAAATGTGTAAACCTATTTCAGGACTAGACACGGGATCTGCCATCACTCATTGCAGAGCAGAGCAGAGCAGAGCAGAGCAGAGCAGAGCATCGACCATTGTGGAATAGGGGGAGTGGGTTGGTGGCAGATTTCAGCGCAGATGGGGGGCGCCACACCAATGAGCCTGCTCCGCACTTGGGAGAAAGGCAGATAGCAAGAAGGGAGCCTGAGGCTCCCTTCTTTGTTAGCGGTAATGTGATGGCTGCTGGCTAGAACCAGAAGCCGATGATAAAGGAGCCCGCAAGGGTCAGCATCACGTTGGCCACCGCATAGGTACCGGCATAGCCGAGCGCCGGAATGGAGCTGTTGGCTGCCTCGTTGACCACATCCATCGCCGGGGCACAGGTACGGGCACCTGTGATGGCACCGAGCAGCAGCGCCGGGTTCATCTTGAGCACCCAGACCCCGAACAGATAGCCTACCAGCACCGGCAAGGTGGTCACCAGCATGCCGGAGAAGAGCACTACCGTACCCACCTCGCTGAGGTGGTCGAGGATGCCGCCACCGGCTTTCAGGCCCGTGCTCACCATAAAGACCGCCAGACCGAGATCCTTGGCCAATCTGAGCGCGCCGGGCGGCACATAGCCGACCGTCGGGTGGTTGGCCCGCAGGTAACCCATCAGAATGCCTGCCAGCAGCAGGCCGACGGCGTTGCCGAGACCGAATTCGATCTGACCGAACACCAGCGAAACAGAGCCGATCAGCAGGCCGAGTACGAAGAAGGTGGTGAAGGCCACCAGATCTGTGGTCTGGCTGTGGATGCTGATAAAGCCGATCTTGTTGGCCAGCAGTTTGACCCGCTGCTTCTCGCCGCTGATCTGCAACACGTCGCCCTTTTGCAGCATGATGTTGCGATCGAAGGGCATCTCGATCTGGGAGCGCACTACCCGGTTGAGGAAGCACCCTTTCTCGGTGAGGTTGAGCTCCACCAGATGGCGGCCTACCACGGAGTCATTCTTTACCACTATCTCTTCGGTGACGATCTGCAGGTCGAGCAGGTTGCGGTCGAACACCTCTTTACCGTTGCGATAGTTGACGTCCAGCTTCTCGTGGCTCTCGGGATAGCCCACCAGAGCGATCTCATCCCCTTCCTGAATGACGGCATCGCCATCGGGACTGGCCAGAATGCCGTTGCGGCGGATCCGCTCTACATAGCAGCCGGTATGGGGATAGATGCCGGTCTCACGCAGGGTACGGCCACCGATCCAGGCTGCCAGTTCGGGACCAACCCGATAGGCGCGGATGATGGGCAGATAGGTCTTGCGACTCTCGCTGTCGGAGAGCCCCCGCTCACGGGCGATTTTTTGCGCTTCGGTATTGAGGTCGAGGCGTGCCAGCGATGGGAGATAGCGCACCACCAGCATCAGGCCCACCAGACCCACCAGATAGGTCAGGGCGTAGCCGATGCCCATATTGTCGAGCACAGCCTGCATATCGGTCTGATGGGGCAGGTTGAGCAGACCACTGCGCAAGGCATCCTGAGCACCCACCAGTGCCGGGGTCGAGGTGAGGGAACCCGCCAGGATCCCCGCCGCCATGCCCGGTCCCAGATTGAAGAACTTGGCCAGCCCCACCGTCAGCAACAGGGCGGTCAGCAAGATCACCAGGGTCAGGGTGATGTAGTGGATGCCGTCGCGCAGGAAGACGCTGAAGAAGTGAGGGCCCGCCTCGATCCCTACACAGAAGATGAACAGCATAAAGCCGACGTTTTCAGTGGTGGCCGCAAATTCGAAGCCCATCTGGCCGAACAGCAGGGCGGTAAACAGCACACCTATGGTGTTGCCAATCTGAAAGTTGCCAATTCGCACCTTGCCAAGCAGCAGGCCGAAGGCCAATACCACGAACAGCAGCAGGGAGTCGCTTTGATGTAGCAGTGTCACGAAATCTATGGTCATGCCCGGAAAAACCGAGGAAAAAAGTGGGGTCGATATTGTGCCGGATCTATCCCCAATAAAGAAGCGCAAGGGAGCGATTAATCGGACGTTATCGGACGCTATTTGTGGAACCGGCGGCGTGATAGGGAGACAAGCGGATGAAATCTGGCAATTTTTGCTGTAACAGCCGTTGTCAATTAGTGAAATCTGCTGCCCGCGACCGAAGAGCTCTGGCGCAGGCCGATATTTTAGATTCTGCTGTTCAGCCGCTTGGCGGGGATCTGTTTCAGCAGATTCAACCGATGGCCGTCATGGTTGGCTGAGGGGCAAATCAGCTTGATATTTGCCCGTTCGCCCACAGGGAAAAGGGTTGGCAAAAAGATACCTCTGAAAAGTGCCAATAGAGCCTGTCACCTCACTGTTCCTGAGGGGGCAAAAAAACAGCATAAAATCAGGTTGGCCAGCAAAATGACTCTTCGCCGGGGGCCATCAAGGGCAATCCCGCGTCCTGACAGGGCTTGCTGCACTTACCCACAGAATCTGTGGATAACCCTGTTTATGAAACTTGTTCATCGCCCTGAAAGCCGCGCCAGCACTGGGATGCAAGGGCTGTTCAAAAAATACCGGAAGAAAAATGTTTGTATAAAAATCAAATAGTTAGATGCGACAGGAGAAAACTCTGTCGAGCCGGGACGGGTAACAAAAGGGAGCGTCAGCAGCAAGAAGGATCTTGTGCATTAAAATTGGCAGGAGAGGGCACTAAAGTGGATAACTTGCACCGAGATGGTGAGGAATTGGCTCCCCCGACTGGACTTGAACCAGTGACATACGGATTAACAGTCCGCCGTTCTACCGACTGAACTACGGGGGAACATCAGGCAAGGAGGAGCATCATACAGAAGGTGTCCGAGGTGGTCAAGCCATTCGCGGGATGATGGCACGGGTGTACCGCTGCCAAACCCTCGGTTACACTGCTCTCCTGCTGTTTTGTGTCGGGAGTGTTCATGAGCAAATTGTTCAAGTTAGCCAGCCAGTTTCAACCCGCCGGGGATCAGCCCACGGCGATTGCCCAACTGCTGGATGGCATCGAGTCGGGGCTGGCCCACCAGACCCTGCTCGGGGTGACCGGTTCGGGCAAGACCTTCACCATGGCCAATGTCATCGCCACCCTGAACCGCCCGACCATGATCCTGGCTCCCAACAAGACCCTGGCCGCCCAGCTCTATGGTGAGATGAAAGAGTTCTTCCCCGACAACGCGGTGGAGTATTTCGTCTCCTACTACGACTATTACCAGCCCGAAGCCTATGTGCCGACCACCGACACCTTTATAGAGAAGGATGCCTCCATCAACGATCACATCGAGCAGATGCGATTGTCCGCCACCAAGGCGCTGCTGGAGCGGCGCGACGTGGTGATCGTTGCTTCGGTGTCGGCCATCTATGGTCTGGGGGATCCCCAAGCTTATCTGAGCATGATGCTGCATCTCAAAGTGGGGGATGTGATTAACCAGCGGGATATCCTGCGTCGCCTCGCCGAGCTGCAGTACACCCGCAACGACATGGCGTTTCAACGCGGTACCTTCCGGGTGCGCGGCGAAGTCATCGATATTTACCCTGCCGAATCGGACAAGCTGGCACTGCGGGTGGAGCTATTTGATGAAGAGGTGGAGCGGCTCTCCCTGTTCGACCCGCTGACCGGCGCTATCGAGCAGACGGTAGTGCGCTACACCATCTACCCCAAGACCCACTACGCCACCCCGCGCGAGACCATTCTGGGGGCTATCGAGCATATCAAGGAGGAGCTGCGCAGTCGCCGCGAGCAGCTGTTGTCCCTCAACAAGCTGGTTGAAGAGCAGCGCATCAGCCAGCGTACCCAGTTCGACATGGAGATGATGCAGGAGCTGGGTTACTGCTCCGGTATCGAGAACTATAGCCGCTACCTCTCCGGCCGTGCGCCGGGGGAGCCGCCGCCCACCCTGTTTGACTACCTGCCGGGGGACGGTCTGCTCATCATCGACGAGTCCCACGTCACGGTGCCGCAGATCGGCGCCATGTTCAAAGGGGACCGCTCCCGCAAGGAGACCCTGGTGGAGTACGGCTTCCGGCTCCCCTCGGCGCTGGACAACCGGCCGCTCAAGTTCGACGAATTTGAAGCGCTGATGCCGCAGACGGTGTTTGTCTCGGCGACCCCGGGCCCCTACGAGCTGGAGAAGTCCGGCGGCGATGTGGTGCAGCAGGTGGTGCGCCCAACCGGCCTGCTCGATCCGGAGATCGATGTGCGTCCGGTGACCACTCAGGTGGACGATCTGCTCTCCGAGATCCGAAAGCGGGTCGCCGTCGAGGAGCGGGTGCTGGTCACGACCCTGACCAAGCGGATGGCGGAAGACTTGACCGAGTATCTGGCGGAGCACGACGTCAAGGTGCGCTACCTCCACTCCGATATTGATACGGTCGAACGGGTGGAGATCATCCGCGATCTGCGCCTTGGCAAGTTCGATGTGCTGGTGGGTATCAACCTGCTGCGGGAAGGTCTCGACATGCCGGAAGTGTCGCTGGTGGCAATTCTCGATGCAGATAAAGAGGGCTTCCTGCGCTCCACTCGCTCGCTGATCCAGACCATCGGCCGGGCGGCGCGTAACCTCAACGGCAAGGTCATTCTCTACGGCGATACCATCACCAACTCGATGAAGGTCGCCATTGAGGAGACCGAGCGGCGCCGCGCCTTGCAGCATGCCCATAACCTCAAGCATGGGATCACCCCCAAAGGGCTCAACAAGTCCATTGGCGATGTGATGGACATGGGAGGCAGCCGCACGGCAGGCAAACCTGGCAAGGGGATGCGCAAGGCGGCCGAGCCGCAAGGGGAATACCATGTCCGCTCTGCCAGCGAGATTGCCAAAGAGATCAAGCGGATGGAGGAGCAGATGTTCCAACATGCCCGGGATCTGGAGTTCGAACAGGCGGCGGCACTACGGGATCAGATCCAGCAGTTGCGCAGCGAGTTGATCGAATCATGAGCCGCAAACGCTGGCTGATTTGGCAACGACTGCGTCGTCTCTATCAGGGTTTTCGCCATCCCGGTACCCCCTGGTGGGCGAGGGGACTGGTGATCCTTATCCTGCTCTATGGCATCAGTCCGGTGGATCTTATCCCTGACGTGGTGCCTTTGCTGGGGTGGTTCGATGATGTGACCCTGCTGTTGGTGTTGCTATGGGGCTGGGAGCGTTGTTTGCCCCCCGCAGTGCGCAGCGAGCTGGAACAGGCCTCCTAGTTCACCTTTTCAACACCACGCTTGACATCACTCTTTGTGCTCCCACCCTCGAAGGAAGCGGAAAAACGGTTTCATTTGAAGGTGGGCGCGGCGGGATGAAAAAGAGGCTGCCCCGGTGATTGTCGCCCGAATAGCATTGGCGTAGACTCCACGCCGTTCACTTTATGGGTATGGAAAAAATGGATCTGATCCTCTTTGCAATTGACTTTATTCTGCACGTAGATGTGCATTTGAAAGAGCTGTTCGAGAACTATGGCGTCTGGGTTTACGCCATCCTGTTTCTGATCATCTTCTGTGAAACCGGCTTGGTAGTGACGCCGTTCCTGCCGGGTGACTCCCTGCTGTTTGCCGCCGGTGCGCTTACCGTGGGCAGCGTGCTGGATGTCCATACCCTAGCGGCCGTGCTGATCATCGCTGCCGTGCTGGGCAACGTGGTCAACTACACCATTGGTCACTTCTTCGGCGAGCAGCTGTTCCGTAATCCGGACTCCAAAATCTTCCGCCGGGATTATCTGGAGAAGACCCACGCCTTCTATGCCAAGCATGGTGGCAAAACCATCATCATCACCCGCTTCCTGCCAATTGTGCGTACCTTTGCGCCGTTTGTGGCAGGGATGGGGGCCATGACCTATCCGCGCTTCCTGGCGTTCAACCTGGTTGGCGGTCTGCTGTGGGTACTCTCCTTCGTCTATGCCGGCCACTTCTTTGGTAATCTGCCGGTGGTGCGTCACAACTTTACCCTGCTGATCTTCGGCATCATCGGTATCTCCCTGTTGCCCATGGTAATTGGCGCGGTCAAGGCCAAGATGAGCACTGCTAGGGCGTAACCAGAAATACGGTCAGCCAGAACGAGAAAGGGGGAGCCATTATGGCTCCCCCTTTTTATCTTCACGCGGGCATGACACTCAGTTGCAGCAGCGTCCTTTCACCAGATTGCCGATGGCCACCACGGTGAAGACCAACAGGTAAGCGGCGAAGATGACAACCAGCCACTGGGGCATGGAGTAACCGAAGAACTGCCAGGTGATCTGGGCACAATCCCCTTCCGGCATAAAGAGCCAGGGGAGCCACTGATCGAGCGGAGCCCAGCTCGGGAAGTCGGCAAACGGGCTGCAGACGTTGAATGGGGAGGGGTTAACCTGATAGTCCACATGCTTGAGGGCCAGCTGGAAGCCGCGGAAGGCACTGTAGCCCCACAGCAACATGGCACTCCAGCGAACATACCACTTATCCGGCGCCACCATGCCGAGCAGACCGGCGGCCAGCACACCCAGGGTCGCCAACCGTTCGTAAACACACATCACGCACGGGGAGAGGCCCAGCACATGCTGGAAGAAGAGGGCGCACAACTCGAGGAACAGGGCTGATGCTGCCAACAGACCCCAGGCCAGCCGATGGGCGGCGATACGGCGGAGAAACTCGATCATCTCATTGATCTCTCAGAAAAAACAGTGGCTGAATTAGAGCAGAGCGGAACCGAAAAGAAAAGGGCCCTGAAAGGGCCCTCGGAAACCGTCGTAACGGATTAATGCAGTGCCGGCTGTACCGCTGGCAGCGCACTCTCCATCACCAGCCATCCGTGCTGATAGAACCACTCGGTGGCAGGACCAAGCAGCAATTCGACAGAGAAAAAGCCGATCAGCCCCAGCACCAATGTGTAGGGCAGCGCCATCCAGACCATGCGGCCATAGGAGAGACGCAGCAGCGGCGCCAATGCCGAGGTGAGCATAAACAGGAAGGCGGCCTGACCATTGGGAGTGGCGACCGACGGCAGGTTGGTACCTGTGTTGATGGCTACCGCCAGCAGATCGAACTGGGCGCGGTCGATGGCACCATTGAGCATGGCCGTCTTCACCTCATTGATGTAGACGGTGCCGACAAAGACGTTGTCACTGACCATGGAGAGCACCCCGTTGGCCAGATAGAAGAGGGCCAGCTGGTTCTCCGGTTTGGCTGCCAGTACCAGCTGGATCACCGGCTTGAACAGCTGCTGATCGATGATGACGGCGACCACGCTGAAGAAGACCGCCAGCAGGGCGGTGAAGGGGAGTGCCTCCTGGAAGGCTTTACCCAGCGAGTGCTCCTCGGTGATCCCGGTCAGGGAGGTGGCCAGCACGATGACCGAGAGGCCAATCAGGCCAACGGCTGCCAGGTGCATGGCCAGACCGACGATCAGCCAGACCGCAATCAATGCCTGAACGATCAGCTTGGCCTTGTCTTGCGGGCTGCGTTTTGCCTCTTCGTAGCGGTTGTACTCCTCCATGATGGCACGCACCGTGTCCGGCAGGCGGGCGCCATAGCCAAACCAGCGGAACTGCTCTACCAGCACGCAGGTCAGCAGACCGCAGATAAAGACGGGGACGGTGACGGGTGACATGCGAATGGCAAATTCGGCGAAGTTCCAGCTGGCTTGCTCGCCGATGATGAGGTTTTGCGGCTCGCCCACCAGGGTGCAGACACCACCCAGCGCGGTACCGATGGCGGCATGCATCATCAGGCTGCGCAGGAAGGCGCGAAAATCATCGAGATCCTGGCGATTGAGCTCGGCGACTTCCTTATCATCGGTATGGTCATGGCTGTGACCAAACTCCTTGCCGGACGAGACCTTGTGATAAATGGCATAAAAGCCGGTGGCGACGCTGATCACCACGGCAATCACGGTCAGGGCATCGAGAAAGGCTGACAGGAAGGCGGAGACCAGACAGAAGGAGAGGGAGAGCAGGATCTTGGAGCGTACGCCGATCAGCAGCTTGGTGAAGACATAGAGCAGCAGCTGCTTCATGAAATAGATGCCTGCCACCATGAACACCAGCAACAGTAGCACTTCGATATTGGCGACCAGCTCGTGCTTGACCTGATCGGCGGAGGTCATGCCGATCAACACGGCTTCGATCGCGAGCAGACCACCCGGTTGCAGGGGGTAGCACTTGAGGGCCATGGCCAGGGTGAAGATAAACTCAACGACCAGTAACCAGCCCGCAATGAAAGGATCAAGGTGGAAGGCAATCGGATTGATCACCAGAAATAGCAAGATGGCGCTTTTATACCACTGTGGTGCATTGCCCAAGAAGTTCTTGGCGAATGCCTGCCCTAGGCTTATTGGCATGATAATGGGTCTCAACTTTGTTGTTAGGATCTGCTTCTATGCAGTCAAGGATGATTCGACCTGTGCCTCCGGATGTTGGCCTTTATCTGTCTGATTCCTCGTGATTTTAATCAAAAAGCGTGACGATTATAAATGATAGCCGATGGATCTCTGCCCATGTGTCTGTTTTATAACCACCTTGTCGGGGTTGGCTGGCTCCCTCGTGGCGATTAGATACATATTCCCAACACTATATTTGCCATATGTGAGCAGAGGACTGACCTTATGCTTGCCAGCCATCATCGCTTTGATATCATTCGTCAGCCTTTTTACGCATTACAACAGAGTCAATTCATGGTTATAAAAGCGCAGAGCCCAGCTGGGTTTGCCGAGGAATACATCATCGAGTCCATCTGGAACAATCGCTTTCCTCCCGGATCTATTCTGCCCGCCGAGCGTGAATTATCCGAGTTGATCGGGGTGACGCGGACGACCTTGCGCGAAGTGCTGCAGCGACTGGCCCGTGATGGCTGGTTGACCATACAGCATGGCAAGCCGACCAAGGTGAACAATTTCTGGGAAACCTCCGGCCTCAATATTCTGGAGACGTTGGCCCGTCTGGATCAGGACAAGGTACCTGATCTGATAGCTCAGCTGCTCTCCGCCCGTACCCATATCTGCACCATCTTTATCCGCGGGGCGATCCGTCACAATCCGGAACAGGCCGCCGAGATCCTGCGTGGCGCCGATGGGGTCGAGAACAACGCACAGGCTTATGCCGAGTTCGATTATCGCCTGCACCACCAGCTGGCGTTTGCTTCCGGCAATCCGATCTACGCCCTGATCCTGAACGGTTTCAAAGGGTTGTACAGCCGGGTCGGCAGCTACTACTTCTCCGACAAGCAGGCCCGCGAGACCGCAGACGCCTACTACAAGACCCTGCTCAATCTGGCGGAGACCAAGAACCACGAAGCCGTGTTCATGACGGTGCGTCAGTACGGTATCGAGTCCGGCAAGCTGTGGACCCGCCTGCGTCAGGACATGCCAAGCGATCTGTGCGACAACTGATCCCTTGCCTGTGCTGTCCAAGAAACGCGCCATCCGGCGCGTTTTTTTATTCTGCCGTGTTTGTGTCTATCCTTGATTGGCGGTGGTAATTGCTTGAACTGCATGGATATTTGGCCAAAAAGCTTGATCCAGCGCAAATGAACCCTGCATTTATCACTTTGGTGGCATAGGACCCAACCGCTGATTGAGGTCAAATGGAGGCATCAAGAGCGGAGCCAATATCCGCCAGAAGGAACACACCTTTCACCGGATGAAGGACACAACAATGAGTCTTCTTGAACACACCATCTGGACAGTACTGGGATATGGGGCCATGCCCTTTATCTTTCTGAGCGGATTCGTGGCGGTGGCAGTGACCTGTTGCATGCTGCTGAATGCGTTCGGGGTACAGTCCGCCGAGAAGTGAGTCGCTTCTCCATGCCGCCAAATGCCAGTCTTCGGACTGGCATTTGTTTTTTGTGTCTTTTAAAGCACTTATCCCGGCAGGGAAGGGGAAATCTTTGGTCAGGATGGTCGAACCTGCCGCCGATTTTGATTACACTGGCGCCCGTATTTCCCACTCACCCTTCTCTTATCAGGTGTTCAAGGTTTTCTATGGCTCTCAAGGCAACCGTATTCAAGGCCCAGATCAGTTTGTCTGATATGGATCGCAATCTTTATCAGGACTTCTCCCTCACGCTGGCGCGCCACCCCTCCGAAACCGATGAGCGGATGATGATCCGGCTGGCGGCCTTTGCCTGGCACGCTGCCGAGCGACTGGAGTTCACCAAGGGATTGAGCGCCGATGACGAACCCGAGCTCTGGTGCAAGAACTACTCGGACGACGTAGAGCTCTGGATCGAGCTGGGCCAACCCGATGAAAAACGGCTGAAAAAGGCCTGTAACCGTGCCCGTCAGGTGGTGCTCTACCTCTACGGTGGTCGTGGTACAGCCGTCTGGTGGAAGCAGAACCAGGGCAAGCTGAGCCAGCATGACAACCTCAGCATCATCGAACTCTCCGACAGCCAGACTCTGCCGCTCACCGCCATGGTCGAGCGCACCATGCAGCTCACCTGCACTATTTCCGATGGTCAGCTCTGGGTAAGCAATGGCGCACTGGAAGTGACGCTGGATCCGGTGGTGCTGATGGGCAAACCGGCCCGCGAACTGTAACGGACGCCGCCCATGTTCAGCGCCTTGCTCAATATCGTCATTCCGGTGTTCGGTGTGGTCGGGCTCGGCGCCCTCTACGGGCGATTGCGACCGGGGGCTGCGCTCGGTTACGTCAATCGGGCCAATATCGAGCTGTTTACCCCAGCGCTGGTCTTCTCCGCGCTGGTCAAGTATCCGCTGGTGCTGGCGGAGCATCTGCCGCTGATTGCGGCGGGGGCGCTGGTTATTCTGTTACCCGGTCTGTTGCTCGCGCTGCTCAAACTCAAAGGAATTGAGCGGGCAGCCCTGATCTTGCCCGCCATGTTCCGAAATACCGGCAATCTCGGTATCCCCTTGATGGTGCTGGCGTTTGGCGAGCAGCAACTGGGGGCCATCGTGATCCTCTTTGTGCTCTCCAATCTGCTGCACTTCTCGGTCGGCATGTTTATTCTCTCGGCCAATACCTCCCGCTGGCTGTGGCTGCGCAGCCCTGTGTTGTGGGCCGCGCTGGCCGGTTTGCTGGTGGCCAACCTGCACATTACGCTGCCGGAATATGTGGTGACCACGGCCTCGCTGCTCGGCCAGATCTCGGTGCCCCTGATGCTCTTTGCGCTGGGTATTCGCCTGATGGAGGGAGAACTCGATCACCTTGGCCTCGCGCTCAAGTGCAACCTGCTCTATCTGCTGGCGGGGGGATTGTCGCTGCTGCTGGCGATCTGGCTGTTGCCGCTCAAGACGGAGTGGATCCCGCTGTTGATGTTGTCGGTTTCCTTGCCCCCTGCGGTCTTGAATTACATGCTCTGCGAGCAGTATCACTGTCAGCCGGACAAGGTGGCCAGTATCGTGCTCGGCGGCAATGCCCTCTCTGTGCTAGTGATCCCGCTGGCGGTCTGGCTGGCACTTCATCTGCCCGGCTAAGCCAGATTGCATCGCTGCGGCGGTGCGACTCACTGGTCTATTGCTTGATCGAACCGAGTCGCAGTAGTTCGCATCTCATCCATGTCATCTCTATTCATCATTGCCTCCGTAATATATCTGTCGACCCGTATCCGACCCTGAGCCCCCGGCCTAACGGCGACAGCTATAGTTGAAAAAGAGCTGACTGACACTGTTTAACCAATGCCAGTGAGGGAAACCGGATGGGCACAAGTGAGCAATCTGATCCTGTGGGGCAGGCAAAATCGCGCTATGACCCGGCATTGCCTACCGGTTATGACTGGCGCAGACACCGCCGTTTTATCCTCAGTGGCGGTGGTTACAAGGCAGAATGCAGCCGTCGCAACTGGTTTTTGGAGTTGCTCAACCCGGTGCCCTATGTGGTAGTGCGCGACATAGCCATCGGCGGCATCGGTATTCTGGGGGCCATACGGTTGAAAGAGGGGGATGAGCTGGTGATTGCCATTCCCTCTGGCGAGAAACTGCGCGGTCTGGTCGTGAGATCCCAGCCAGACCCACTCTTTCCCAAACTCTATCGCACCGGTATTCGTCTGCATCGTTATCCAACGGCCGAGCTGTTTGCCCGCTGGCAAAGTTACATTCAGCCGCAAGATAAAGCGGATTTCGACCATGAGTGCCAAGTCTTGAAACAGGTACGCGGCGCGTGAGCCAGATGCCATTTCAGTGGCTGTTTTCCCTACCTTCAGCATGATTTGTCGATGGATTCCGCAGATCAGCAGGCTTGGCTGTCCCGAGTGGTTTATCTTGCTGCATGTGTTTTCATCTTCATGTTTTTATTGAATTTTATCTGTGCCTCTGAAGTCACGGAGGATACGGATCATTTTCCCTTTTCGTGATCCCCCCCGAAGTAGTTCCCCCTGATATCCCTTAGTATCTGGCCAGCATGACTCCCTTTCGGGGGAGGATAACAAGAACAAAAAGGAATGATGGATGAGATCCGTGAGCAACCAGTGTCTGTTGATGCAGATCCAGCCGACCATCTTGCGCTTTGCCAAGATGCTGGCGAGTGTGCTGCAGCTTGAGGTCGAAATTGTGGATGCCGATATGGTTCGGGTGGCTGGCACCGGGCCCTATGGCAAGTTCTTCGGACGTCAGCTGGAGGGCGACTCCCGCCTGCTGCGCTATGTGATTGATAACCAAAGGGAGAAGATCGTTACCCACACCAGTGATGATCCCGTGTGTGACGGTTGTACCTGCAAGGAGAGCTGCCGTGAGCGCGCCTTCCTCGGGGTGCCCATCATGGTGGACGAGCGCTGCATCGGGGTGATCAGTTTGGTGGCTTTCAGCGACGAGCAGCAGGCGCGCCTCAACAACAATCTGCAGGATGTGTGCGACTATGTGCGCCATATCTCCACCATCTTTGTAGCCAAGCTGCTCGATTCACGCGGGCTGTCGGACGGGGTCAACAAGGTGTTCCTCAATCTGATGACCAACATGGATCAGGGTTGCCTGCTGCTCGATGACAAGAGTCAACTGCTCTACGCCAACGAGGCGGCGCTCCATCATCTGGGTTGCCAGCAGGAACAGCTGCAGGGGCGCGAAGTGGGGATCCGCCCGCTCACCTTCTCCCAACAGGGGCTGAGTGGTCATCTCCAGCACATCATCACCTTTGAAGGTCGTCAGGAGCTGATCATCGGCCAGCTACATCATGTGCAGGGGCAGCAGCTCTTTCTGATGGCCTTTCACCAGTCCCACTCCGGTCAGGTGCAGGAGCCGGATCCGGATGTGCGGATCGATCAGCTGATCGGCGAGAGCAAGCCGATGCGCACCCTCAAGCGGCTACTGCACCGCATCGCCCAGAGTCCCTCCAGCGTGCTGATTTGTGGCGAGAGCGGTACCGGTAAAGAGGTGGTGGCCCGCGCCGTTCATCGCCTGAGTCCGCGGCAGGACAAGCCTTTTATTGCCATCAACTGTGCCGCCATTCCCGAACAACTGCTGGAGAGCGAGCTGTTTGGTTATGTGAAGGGCTCCTTTACCGGTGCCTCCAGCGGTGGCAAACAGGGCCTGATCCAGGCGGCCCATCAGGGCACCCTGTTCCTTGACGAGATTGGCGACATGCCGCTCACCATGCAGGCCAAGCTGCTGCGGGTGCTGGAGCTGCGGGAGGTGACCCCCATCGGGGCCAGCCGACCGGTGCCGGTGGATATTCGCATCATCGCCGCTACTCACCAGCATCTCGATCAATACATCGCCGAAGGGAAGTTTCGTGAAGATCTCTACTATCGCATCAACGTCATCCCCCTCAACCTGCCGCCGCTGCGGGAGCGGGAAGGGGACGTGGAGCTGCTGACCCACTACTTCCTCAACCTGCACACCAGCCGCATTGGCATCGTCTATCCCGGTTTGGCTCCCGAGGTGATGGCGCTGCTCAAGGGGTATCGCTGGCCGGGCAACGTCCGTGAGCTCAGCAACCTCATCGAATATCTGGTCAACGTCAGCCAAGCGGGCGAAGTGATTGACGCCAGTCTGCTGCCCCCCAACATCATCCGCAATCAGGAGCCCCATCGCGTGGCGGCCCAGTCGATCCCGGTGACCGACCTGGATGCGGCGTTCAATGTGCCTGCCACAGCGCCGCTTGCCGCCACGCCGGAGAAACTGCCTGAGCCCGTTCCGGGTGAGAGCGGTCTTGAGAGCATGGAAAAACAGATGATAGAAGAGACCCTGCAGCGGCTTGGCAACAAAAAACTGGCCGCACAGGCGCTGGGGATTGGGATTGCCACCCTCTATCGCAAGATAAAGAAGTACGAGATTGCCGTGCAGAGCTGAAGATCTGGCGGCATCTATCCGGCCCGTGTCGTTTATCGGATGACACGGGTTTTTTTATGGGAACAAGGCTCTGCGCCGTTGCCCGGTCGGTAGTGAACGGATTGGCGGGGCAGGGGAGTGGCTGCATGGAGAATGCAAAAAGCCCGCTCGATGAGCGGGCTTTTTTAATCTGGTGCGTCCTAGTGGATTCGAACCACCGACCCCCACCATGTCAAGGTGATGCTCTAACCAGCTGAGCTAAGGACGCAGGGTGCGCAATGCGACTTTTATTTCTTTATGCAGAAGTGGTGGGTTTAATTGGATTCGAACCAACGACCCCTACCATGTCAAGGTAGTGCTCTAACCAACTGAGCTATAAACCCACATCTGCATTTCTTTCAAACTGAATGGTGCGTCCTAGTGGATTCGAACCACCGACCCCCACCATGTCAAGGTGATGCTCTAACCAGCTGAGCTAAGGACGCATAATCAGTGTTCTGTAATGGTGCGTCCTAGTGGATTCGAACCACCGACCCCCACCATGTCAAGGTGGTGCTCTAACCAGCTGAGCTAAGGACGCATCACAGAAAAGTGGTGGGTTTAATTGGATTCGAACCAACGACCCCTACCATGTCAAGGTAGTGCTCTAACCAACTGAGCTATAAACCCACTTTCTCTTACTTCACTACGCCAGCGCTGCTGACGTGGTCGGCATACTACCCATGCCCCCCAAGGCTGTCAACAGGCCATATGCACAAAGGAGACTGTTTGCCCAGTTCTTGCGCAGCCTGTTGATTTTGCAGGCGAGTTGTCCCTTGCCAAGCCCTGTTACTGGGCTCGCGACAGGGTAGTGCAGGCTTCCGGAGTGGCAAAACGGCCATAGATGTAGCGCAATCTCGCCCCCAGCATCAGGGCCGCGCTGGTGAGACCGACGATAAAGCCGATCCAGAAGCCCTGCGGCCCCATCCGCGGCACCAGCCAGTCGGTCAGACCCAGGATCATGCCGGTGGGCAGCCCCAGTCCCCAGTAGGCGACGATGGTGACGTAGAAGATCGCCTGGGTATCCTTGTAACCGCGTAGTGCGGCGGCCGCGACCACCTGCACCGAGTCGGAGATTTGATAGATGGCGGCGAAGAACAGCAAAATGGCCGCCAGGACGATCACCTGCTGATCATCGGTATAGATGGAGGCGATCTGTTCGCGCAGCAGCACCGTCATGGCGGCAGTAGCAGCGGCGATGGCCATCCCCAGCATCAAGCCGGTGCGAGCCGCTACCCGGGCATGATGGGGCTGCCCTTCACCGATACTGTGGCCGACCCGGATGGTGACACCCACCCCGATGGAGAGGGGCAGCATAAAGACCAGGCTGGAGAAGTTGAGGGCAATCTGGTGGCTCGCCACCGTCTCGGCGCCGAAGGGGGCCAGCATCAGGGCCACCACGGTAAACAGGGTCACCTCGCAGAAGATGGCCATGGCGATGGGGAAGCCCAAGCGGAACAAGCGCCAGATCCGGCTGCCGTTGGGGCGTGCGAGTCGGGAGAAGAGGTTGATCTCCTTGAAATGAGAGAAGAGCTTCACGTAGAGGATCATCGCCAGCAGCATGGCCCACAGCACGATGGCGGTAGCCACGCCACAGCCGACACCGCCGAGCTTTGGCATGCCGAAGTGACCGTGAATGAAGATGTAGTTGGCGGGGATATTGACCGCCAGCCCGACAAAGCCGATTACCATGGTGGGCATGGTGTGGGAGAGACCCTCGCTGAAGTTGCGCAGCACCTGGAACATCACGAAGGCGGGCAGGCCCCACAGGATGGCGTGCAGGTAGCCGGTGGTCTTGGCCGCCATCACCGGCTCCACATCCATGAACTGCAGCGCCAGCGGGCTGTAATAGAGCGCAATCATTGCCAGCGGGGTGACGATGAGTGCCAGCCAGAAGCCCTGATGGACGGCCGGGCGGATTTGATCCCGCTTGCGGGCGCCGTTGAGCTGGGAAACGATGGGGGTGAGCGCCATGATGATCCCCTGCACCAGCAGGATCACCGGTAGCCAGAAGCTGGAGGCCACCGACACGGCGGCCAGATCGACCGCACTCACCTGACCCGCCATCACGGTATCGACGAAGTTCATGGCGACCTGGGCGACCTGGGCGACCAGTATGGGGCTGGCTAGACGGACGAGCTGCTTCGCCTCGGACCAATAACGTTGCACTGACACCTCCGAGTGGATCAGATAGATAGAGTAAAGAGCGGAAATCGGGAAGAGCCTTTGCACACCCGGGCGGGCATGCAAAGGGTGGGGGAGGCATTTTAGCCTGAAATTCATCCAGGACGAAATAGTTGCCGCCCCGGCAGCGGGATCAGGCGTCTTCGTGATCGCTGATCAGCAGGTTGGCTGCCGCATAGGCGGCCTGTTCACGCAGTTCGGCGGGCACCCGCTCATCGGCGGCGACCGCGTTGAGGGCACGGATAGTGGCGGCGATGGCCTTCGGCACGTAGCCCTGCTCGCCGGAGCCAATCTGGTTATAGGCGATACGGATCGCTTCACAGCACTCATAAACCATCATGATTTGCTTCCTTGAAAGTAAAAAGGCGAGCAAATATAGCGGTTTTGCTCCCATTTTGTCAGTCTCGCGGTTGTAATTTGCGGCAAGCCCGTTAGTTTGGTTACCCCCTTTTCCTGTTTCGGCCTCTTTGATGCTGTTCTCTTCGCGCAACTCACTGGCGATCTTTCTGACGCTGTTTGCACTTCTCGCCCTGACGCTTAAGGATGGCGCAGACAAATATCTGGTACTCCATGGCTACTCCGTGATGGAGATGGTCTGGTTTCGCTTCTTTGTTCCTTTCCTCGGTCTGCTGCTGTTATTGCCAAGGCGCACCATGTCGGCGCTGCTGGCGGTGGATCGCTGGCTATTGTTGCGCTCGCTGCTGTTTCTGGTCTGTGCGCTGGTCTCGGTGATTGCGCTGGCCCATGTACCGCTCAACGTCTACACCATCATTTGCCAGCTTGGTTCGCTGGCCTTCGTGGTGGCGGGCGTGATCTTTTTCAGGGAGCGTCTGACCCGGACCAAGGTGGCGGCCGTGCTGCTGGAGTTGTTTGGCGTGCTGGTGGTGACCCATCCTGATGGGGGAGACGCGAACCTCTACTATCTGCTGCCACTGGTCATTGTGCTGGCCAACACCGGCTACAACCTCATCACCAAGCTGGTGGATCCACGTTTGACCACCCTCGATATCCTGATCGTCACCTGCTTCATGCTGGGGATGGTGGCAATGGTTGCACTCTGCTGGCAGCCTGCACTGTGGCACTTCCCTGGGCTTGCTGACTTGCCCTATCTGCTGGCGCTACCAGTGGTGACCCTGCTCTCCCAATATTGCCTTATCAAGGCGATGCAGTATGCGCAGGCCTCTACTCTGGCGCCCTTCTTCTATTTCCAGATCTTTTTTTCTACCCTCTGCGGCTATCTGATGTTTGGTGAAATGCCGACCCTCAGTAGTATGGCGGGGTGTCTGCTCATCGTGCTGGCTGGCATAGTGGTCATCCATTCCCAGCGCCGGGCTCGTGTGCTGGCGCGGTCTGAGGCGGCGGAGCAGGTGTGACAGTTTGTACGAAACGAATTGTGTAAAAACGGATTATGTAAAAGAAGCGGCCACAGGCCGCGATAAAAAACAGAGCGTGTTACCAGAAACAAAGAGGTGATGATGTTTACCGGAATTGTGCAAGGTGTGGCCGAGCTGGTCGCCATCGAAGAGAGTGCTTCATTTCGTACCCACGTGATCCGCATGCCCAGCCGGGAGTGGGGGGAAGGGCTGGCCCTCGGCGCCTCAGTCGCTCACAACGGCTGCTGCCTGACCGTCACCCGTGTCGAGGGGGAGCTGGTCAGCTTCGATCTGATGCAGGAGACCCTGCGCCTGACCAACCTCGGCAAGCTGCAGGTGGGGGACAAGGTCAATGTGGAGCGGGCCGCCCGCTTTGGCGACGAGATCGGCGGTCATGCCATGTCCGGCCATATCATCGGCATGGCAGAGGTTACCTCGGTGATCGATACCCCCAACAACCGTCAGGTGTGGTATCGCCTTGCTCCCGAGCTGATGAAATATGTGCTGACCAAGGGGTACATCGGCATCGATGGCATCAGTCTGACCATAGGTGAGGTGCGCGAGCGGGAGTTCTGCGTCCACCTGATCCCCGAGACCCTGGCCCGCACCAATCTGGGTTGGGTAAAGGCGGGCTGGCAGACCAATATCGAGATCGATCCCCAGACCCAGGCAATCGTCGATACGGTGGAGCGGGTACTGGCGGCGCGCGGGGGTAACTGAAAGGAAACGGCTCGGTGTTAATCGCCTCATAAGCAAGGGCCTGCAGTGTGCAGGCCCTTGTTATTCATATGGTGAAAATATCTACTCAACTTTTTATGACTCGCAGTCACAACATCTGCTCAGCTCTTTGCGACTTGAAGGCACAGCAGCTGCTCGGCTTTTTGTGACTCGTAATCAAAACAGTTGCTCGTCATCCGCATCCACAAACAGCTGCAAACAGTCGCGGGCTTCGTCGCGGTGAAGCCGCAGGTGGATCGGATTGCAACAGGCCATGCAATCTTCGTAAAACTCCTGATCACCCTGGCTGGCATCCAGCTCGACCCGGGTATGGTGACCGCAGTGGGGGCAGACGATGCGCTTGCTGGTGTACTCGATCATGATAACCTCCTCGGGCCCGCGGGCCGCCTGTCTCCCTTGATTCTAGCTGCGCAGGCGCGGGCTAACCGCGAGCAAGCGCACGTTTATGAAGGCGGTATGACAGGGATCAAACCCGGATCGGAAAAGGGGATCAGCAGGCGCTGCCGGGGCAAAAATGGCCCGAAAGTTGGTTTCTAATCGGCGATTTGTAGCTGTTATTGCCAACTACTGGTTGGTAATGGAAGGGGCTGAACGGCGGTTTTTACTGGCGAAAAAGGCCATTTGGCCATCCGGGAGGGGGGCAGCACATCCGGCCGGTTTTCCTCTTGTTGCCGCTAGGTGGGTATCTATCCTTTGGCACCGATTCACCTATAAAAACGGGGCCGCAGGCAGGTATGCCTGCGGCCCCGTGAAGGATGCGAACGGCTGGTGCGGGCGAATTATTTGGCCCAGCTGGCCAGCATTTCACTATTGAGCTCGGCCAGCGAGCCGAGCTGGTAGTTGGCGATGGCCAAGCGTGGGTCACCCACCAAAGCGGGGTCCGGCACGATCAGCGCTGTCATGGAGGCCGCCTTGGCCGCCAGCAGGCCGGTAAAACTGTCTTCGATGGCTAGACAATGGACGGGCTCTACCCCCAGTTTCTCGGCAGCGTGGATATAGACATCCGGGTGCGGTTTGCCGAAACGCTCCACCTCTGCGGAGTGCACCGCCATAAAGCGATCGCGAATGCCGAGTTTGCCGAGCACCGCTTCTACCATCGCAAAGGGGGAGGAGGTCGCCAGACCCACTTTCAGGCCGCGGGCTTCGATAAGGTCGAGCGCCTCCAGCACACCGGCTTTGGCCTGACCTTCGGAGAGGATCAGGGCGTTGACCCGATCCAGAATGCGCTGTACCACCTCTTCCTGAGTTGGGCCGCTCCACGGGCGCAGGCGATACCAGTGGGCAACCAGCTGATCGATGCGCACGCCGATGGTCGACTCACAATCCTCGACGGTGTGGGGGTGACCCAGTTCGGAGAAAACGGCGATCTGGGCCCGTTGCCAAAAGGGTTCCGAGTCGATCAGAACACCATCCATATCGAAGATCACGGCAGCTAACATCTTGTACTCCTGACAAATTTGAAGAGGGGATTATAAGCCTGACGAGCAAATGCAAAAGGGGCATTGCCATGCCCCTTGCGCCCGATCACATCGGCAAACGTTTGTTTTGCTATGGCAAAAAGCCCTTAGAACAGCACCTCGACCTTGGCGGCCACGGCTTTGGCTTTCTCTACCGCATCCTGGCAATCCTCTGCGCGGGCCAGCGCCACGCCAAGACGGCGGCGACCGGCGATCTCCGGTTTGCCAAACAGCCGCAGTTGGGCGCCCGGCACCAGCGCCAACGCCTCACCAATCCCCTGATAGCAGATATTCTGGCTGTGCCCTTCGCGCAGTACCACGGCGGAGGCGCTCGGCCCGTACTGGGTGATGGTGCCGACCGGCAGCCCCAGAATGGCGCGCACGTGCAGGGCGAACTCGGAGAGATCCTGCGAGATCAGGGTCACCATGCCGGTATCGTGGGGGCGGGGAGAGACTTCGCTGAACCACACCTCATCACCCCTGATAAAGAGCTCGACTCCGAACAGGCCGTAACCACCGAGGGCCTCGACCACCTTGGCCGCAACCTCTTTGGAGCGGGCCAGCGCCTGCTCGCTCATCACCTGCGGCTGCCAGGATTCGCGATAGTCGCCATCTTCCTGACGGTGGCCGATAGGAGCGCAGAAGTGAATGCCATCGACGGCGCGTACCGTGAGCAGGGTGATCTCGTACTCGAAGGGAACGAAGCCCTCGACGATCACCTTGCCACGACCGGCGCGGCCGCCTTCCTGGGCGTAGGTCCAGCTCTCATCGAGCTTGGCGAGATCGCGCAGTACACTCTGCCCCTTGCCGGACGAACTCATCACAGGTTTCACCACACATGGCAGGCCGATAGCCTCGACGGCGGCGACAAACTCCTCTTTGCTTTGGGCAAAGCGGTAGGGGGAGGTGGGCAGACCCAGCGTCTCGGCAGCGAGGCGGCGGATCCCTTCCCGGTTCATGGTGAGCTGGGTAGCACGGGCGTTGGGCACTACCTTGACCCCTTCTTGCTCAAGGGCTGCAAGGGTATCGGTGGCAATCGCTTCAATCTCGGGGATGATGAGGTCGGGTTTAACCTCGGCGACCAGGGCACGCAGGGCGTTGCCATCGAGCATATCCAGCACGTGGGCTTTGTGCGCCACCTGCATGGCGGGGGCATTGGGGTAGCGGTCGGCGGCGATCACTTCGATCCCGAAGCGTTGCAACTCGATGGCGACCTCCTTGCCAAGTTCGCCGGAGCCCAGCAGCAGGGCACGGGTGGCGCCGGGGCGGGTTGCGGTTCCAAACATACGATCTCTCCTGATGTCGATGGTCATTGTTGATGATCGCTATCGCACGAATAGCGGACAAAAAAAGAGGCACGCATGGCGTACCTCAGGAAACGGGTTTGTGAGCGCGCTGCTCCAGATGGGTCAGCAAGGTAATGGCGCCAATGATGATAGCGGCGCCAAGCCACAGACGGCCGGGGGGGGCCCAGCCAAATACCAGCCAGCCCGCCAGCACGTTCATCGGCAGCTTGGCAAAATCGAAAGGCTGTACGAAGGAGGCCTCCGCCACGCTGTAGGCGCGAGCGATGGACATCTGGGCCAGCGCCGTCAGCACGCCGGAAGCGGCTACCAGCAGCCACTGGCTCTCGCTTGGCCACTGCCACTCCGGCAGGGCCAGCATGACGTTGAACGGGGTACTGAAAATAAGCAGGTAGACCACTATGGTGTGGGATGATTCGTTGGCTGCCTGATAGCGCACCATCAGGGAGTAACCTGCCCAGAACAGCGCCGCCGCCACCGGCAGTAGGGAGGCCCAGTTGAATTCGTCAGTCCAGGGGGCGAGGATCAGCATGGCGCCGGCAAAGCCCGCCAGGGTGGCCAGAATGCGGGCGCGGCTCACCTGCTCCTTGAGCAGCAGGGCGGAGCCCAGGGTGGCAAACAGCGGTGAGGTCATCAGCAGGGCGATCCCCTGCCAGATGGGGACGGGGTACGCCAGTGCCCAGAGCCAGAGCTGGATGCCGATCACCGCCAGCAATACCCGCAACAGGTGCAACCGGAACTGATTGGTCATCAGGGATTGGCGCAGGCCATGGCGAACCAGCCAGGGCAGCAGGCAGATCAGGGCGATCAGGTATTGATGGAAGGCTACCTGGGTAGAGGCAAGGCCGAGTTTGAAGCTGACATACTGGCTCAGGCTGTTGACGGCGGCGAAGCAGAGTCCTGCCACCATCATCCAGACTGCACCGGCCAAAGGAGAGTGCCTGCGCGAGGGTATCATGGGATCCGGGTCGCTGGAAAAAAGTGCGGCGGATCATAACGGCAATCGTTTGTTCTGCCAAGGGTTGAAGCGCGGCCGCAGGGTTGGCTGGCGAGGAAGTGGCCTTGCATCAAAAAATTTGAACAAGTTGAGCATCTATTTTCGCTATCAGCAAATAAGCACAATGTTTAGAGTGACCTCCATCGACAGCAACGCTGTTCAACCGACAACCAAATGGAGTTTCACCATGGCCAATATCCTCGTACTCAAATCCAGCATCCTGGGTCAATATTCCCAATCCAACGCCCTGATAGACGGTTTCCTGGCTGACCATCAGGATGATGCCGTCACCGTGCGTGATCTGGCGGCCCTCAACTTGCCGGTGCTGGATGGCGAGTTGGCCTCCGGCCTGCGCGGTGGTGACAACCTCAATGAGCGTCAACTGGCGGTGATCGCCCAGTCCGACGAGCTGATTGCCGAACTCAAAGCGAGCGACTTGGTGGTGATTGCGGCCCCCATGTACAACTTTAACATCCCGACCCAGCTGAAAAACTGGATTGATCTGGTGGCTCGCGCTGGCGTCACCTTCCGCTATACCGAGACCGGCCCGGTGGGTATGGTTGAAAATACCCGTGCGCTGGTGAGCAGCCCCCGTGGCGGCATGCACGTTGGCAGCGCCACCGATCTGGTCACCCCCTACATGCGTACCGTGCTCGGTTTCATCGGTATCAAAGAGGTGGATTTCATCTACGCCGAGGGGATGGGGATGGGCCCGGATGCCCAGAGCAAGGGGATGGAAGCGGCCAAAGCGCAGCTTGAGGCTCTGGCTATCTAAGGGCTCTCTCTATAAGGGCTATCTATCCCGTCAGGGGTTATCTCTTCAAGGGGTTGCCCCGCCAGATACAAGAACGCAGCCATCAGGCTGCGTTTGTTTTTGGGCTAGATACGATTGCGACAGACGTTGCTGCTATAGAGGGTATCGCGGCAAGCGGTCGGTATAGACGTTCCGGCGGAGTCACTACTCCATCATAAAGCGACGACAACCACGCACCAGCAGCAATGCCACCGTGACCAGCAGGCCAAGCAAGAGGGTGGTTAGCCACTGTTCGGTACTTTGCGGCAAGTGGGGTGTGAAGAGGCTGATCATCAACAGGGTACAGAGCGTGATCAACAGGCTCTGTCGGGTCATCAATATCATGGGGTCATCCTTGGTTTGCTCACCTGAAACGATTTTAATGCCCTCTTGTGACAGGGTGATGTATCCGTGCATCACCCTGTTGGGGCTCTTCAGACCATATCAGGTTTTTACCGCAGAACCAGCGCCATCACTGGCGCTGTGATCCCGATCCCGCTAGCTCTCTTTATCTGAACTGTTTCTGCGCTGGCTGGTAGTGAAAATCGCCGCTGGCGAGCCGCGCTTCCAGTGCAGTCTGATCGATCTCCTGCGCCTTGCAGAGATCATCAAGATCGTCATAGCGATCTCGCAGCTGCATATTGACGACGCTCAGCAGCATGTTGATGTCCATGGTGGCGAATTTTTTCAAATCCATGATTATTTCTCCCGATCCAGTGATTGCAGCTGCTCGATGGCGGCGCTGACGCTGTGCAGATGCTGGCGGATCGCCTCGCGGGATTCGCTAGGCAGATAGTCGGTCAGGGTATGTTGCCAGCTGCCCGCTTCACTTTTGAGCTGCAGGAAGAGGGCGAGCCCGGCATTGGTGAGGGAGACCAGGCTGATGCGTTTATCCTGCTCGCTGCTCTCGGTAAAGATGATCCCTTTTTCGACCAGACGGCGGATCTCGCGAGAGATGCGCACCTTGTCCATGCCGCTCGCCTCGACCAGCTCTTTCTGGCTGATGGGGTAGTTGGGGCCGAGCACCATCATCAGGCGCCATTGCGGCACGGTCAGCTGGTAACGCTGTTCATAAAACTGTTCGAAGGTATCCCGTAGCATCTCGGCGGCATGTACCAACTGATAGGGCGGGTAGTGAGCGAGTAACGCTATGATTTTTGACATATTACACCCTGCTGTGACGGCTGCATCAGATGCAGTTTCTTTTGATACTTTGACATTGATGATACGAAACTCAAGCTGATTTGTCTGACCCGGTTGCGATGAAATGTGCGGTGGCGCACGCCCTCAAGGAAAAACCGGGTCTGACCGACGGGATTTTAAGCCAACGCTGTTCAGCCTTTACGCAACCAGATGAGGGCGTTCTGCTTGAGCCAGGCCTCACGAGTGTGGATGGCGTAGAGCGCGGCCTCGTCTCGGCTGCCCGCTTGCCAGCTTTGTGGCTCCTGTTTGGGCAGCTTGCGCTGACCCAGCAGGCAGGCCGGAATGTGCGGGTTGGCCTCGATGGCGACCAGCAGATGGGGCTTGGCTGCCTCGGCACCCTCGGTAGCAAAGACCATCAGCGCCTTGTTATAGAGCAACCAGCTGGAGGCTTCATCGAAGCGCACCAGCAGGGCGGCCAACGCCTGCCAATCCCCTTGCAGTGCATAGAGGGTGGAGAGGTTGTAGCGGCAACCCAGCTCATCGGCCACGCAGATTGTCAGCAGCGCCAGATACTCCGCTTTGGCCTCGCCCAGCTTGCCAAGGCGCAGCAGGCAGTCGGCGCGGCCGGCTCTGGCGGCCAGCAGAGGGCGCAGCTCGGGGGCACTCCAGCCGTGGCCGGCGATTTGCTGCCAGAAGGCGTCGTCAAAGAGCGGAGTGGCATCGGCGATGATCTTCTCGAACCAGCCGAGGCGGGCCTGATGATCGCGGCAGTTGTCGGCCAGCTCGAACCAGGTCTGCCACTGTTGGGCCTGCTCGCCATTGAGGACGACATCGGTGCTGGGGGCGGCCTGATACTGGTCGAGGTTGAGTAACTGGTTGAGGGCGGTTTTCATGTTCTGGCGCTGGCGTTTGCAGAACTCGACAAAGGGAAGCTCGCTGGCGGCGGCGCTATAGAGCATCTGGGCCATCTGCTTGTCGCGAAACAGGCTCAGCTCGGCGGCCAGACTGAAGCGGTACTGGGTGGTCGGGTCGTTCAAATCCTTCGGCTTGGGCCAGGTGGCAAAACCCATGCTGAAGCCATAACACCATTGACCGAGGGGGTGGCTCTGTTCGAACACCTGCTCGGGGTTATCGCTGGGCAGGCGGCACTGGCTGGGCAGGGCCAGCTGGGCGTCGTCGGCTTGGGATTCCAGCTCGGCGATCAGGTGGTTGAGGGCTTCTGCGCTTTTTTCATCCAACTCGGCATCCTGTTCCAGCAGACCAGCCAGCGGGTGTTGCCAGTCAGGGGTCTCTGGCCCCACCAGACGAGCACAGAGAAAACCGTGCAGGGCCGGGTAGGTCATGTCCTGATCGCTGTGGCTCTGGATCCATTGATTAAGATGGCGGGTACGAGTGGATGGGTTCATCGACAGTTCCTCTGGATTTGAACAGCCGCGAAGTCTACCTAAAAGTGGGGTTATTTGCAGCAAATGGCCGCCTGTTTGGCGATTTAATCACCATTGGCGGATAAGATAGGAGCGAAAGGGCGGCTCGTGGTGGCTTGGGGACTAGGCCGGATCACCGCTCTTGAGGTAACATGCGCGCCCATAGGGGCCATGTTCAGTTGGCCCATCCGGGTAATGAAAAAAGAGAGCACCATGATACAGATTGGCAAGATGAACACCCTCACCGTTGTTGAACTCGAAGACCGTGGCGCCTGGCTTGCGGCCGATGAGTACGGTGAACTGCTGCTGCCCAAGCGTCAACTGCCGGAAGGGGTGAAAGAGGGGGATAGCGTGCAGGTCTTCCTCTATCTGGATGCCGATTGCGAACCGGTGATCACCACCGACAAGCCATTTGCCATGGTGGACGAATTTGCCGGTCTGAAAGTGGTCAATGCCAACAAGATTGGTGCCTTCCTCGACTGGGGCATGAAAAAGGATCTGTTTGTGCCCAGCCGTGAGCAGAACAAGCCGATGCAGGTGGGCCACGTTTATCTGGTGCGTCTGCAACTGGATAACGAAGGGCGCATGGTCGGCACCAGCCGCATCGAGCGTTTCCTGACCCCGGCCGGCAGCAACTTCAAGGTTGGTGACGAAGTGACCGCGCTGCCGGGTGAGCACTCGCCCCTTGGCATCAAGGTGATCGTCAACGGTCAGTATCCCGGCATGCTGTTCAAGAACGAAGTGTTTGGCCGGGTGATGACCGGTCGGCCGCAAACCGCCTGGGTCAAGCAGGTACGCGAAGATGGCAAGCTCGATCTGACCCTGCAAAAGCCTGGTCTGGCGCGGGTTGATGACGCTGGTGAACGCATTCTGAGCCGGATGAAAAAGCAGGGCGGCAGTCTGGCGGTGGGTGACAAGAGCGAACCCGAGCTCATCTACAAGCTGTTCAGCATGAGCAAGGGCACCTTCAAGAAGGCGATCGGTGGCCTCTACAAGCAGGGCAAGATTGTCATCGAAGATAACGCTATTACCCTGACCGATGCCGGTGCCGCGCAGGTACAAGCAGGCGAGCAGGCGCAGGATAGCGAATAAGATGCCGAGCCCCTGTGTTGGCCTCTGCAAGGCGAAAGATGGGCTTTGCCTTGGTTGTGGCCGTACCTTGACCGAGATCGGCCACTGGTCGGCGATGGATAGCAAGGCCCAGCTGGCGGTGATGGCCGAGCTGAATGGCTCGAAAAGCACCCACCGCTGTCCGGGTTGTGGCGAACCGGCCTATTGCGCCGTCTCTGCCGGTCAGACCATCGCCCAGTGCTGGTGCAGCCAGTTGCCGGTATTGCCGATGCAGGAGGCCAGCGCTTGCTGGTGCCGCCGCTGTCTGGCCAAGGCCATCGCGGCGCAGGATTAGCAGAGAACAGAAATAAAAGAGCATAGAAACAAGAAAGGCGCCGATGGCGCCTTTTTTATGCCTGCTGCTGGCGATGCCAGCGCACATGCACTTGATCTTCGGTCAACAGACGGGGCAGCAGGAAGGTGGCGAAGATCACCTCAAACTCATCCTGATGATCCAGCAAACCGACCCACACTTCGACCCAGCGCTCCATATCAACCGGCTCACCCAGCTCGGTCGACCAGTCGGCATTGGGCAGGGTCGCCTCCACGGCGCCACGCTGCTCAAACTCCAGGGTGATGTCGACAATTTGTTCGGGGGCCAGCATATCGGCGGCCTGCTCAAGAAACTGATCATAGGCCCATTCGACCAGCTGATCCGGGGTACGCTGTTCCATGAAATCACTCCAGATACATCGAGGTTCGCTACTGTAACAATTATTGGCTGTGGCGGCCAGACCAGTACGCCGGGCGTGGCTGGCCTGTCCAAGTTGCCGTTGGGGGAGTATGGTTAAGGCGCGGATCATCTGGCAGGGAGTGAGGGGATGAAGCAGCGGGGACGGCGGCAACAGATCAAGCGACGGCGCGAGGCCTGGTGGTGGCACTATCTGCCGCTCCACCGCGAGACGATGGGCGGCCATTTAGGCCCACCGGAGAAACCCGATGAGCCCTGAGGATCAGTCGGCCTGATGCACCCGATTGAGGGTGATCTGGCCCAGTTGACCCATCTGGCGGCGGATCCAGACCGAGCGCTTCTGCACATAGGGTGAAGGAGGCTTGACCCGATAGCGCCACGGATTGGGCAGGGCGGCGGCCAGCAGGGATGACTCGTAGCGGGTCAAGCGGCTGGCCGGTTTGCCAAAGTAGGTGCGGGCAGCGGCTTCGGCACCATAGATGCCGGGGCCGAACTCCACGATATTGAGATAGACCTCGAGAATGCGGGCCTTGTCCCAACCCAGTTCCATCAGCAGGGTAAACCAGGCCTCCAGCCCCTTGCGCAGGAAGCTGCGATCACTCCACATAAAGAGGTTCTTGGCGGTCTGCTGGCTGAGGGTGCTGGCGCCGCGCACCCGTTCGCTGTGCTGGTTGTGCTTGAGTGCGGCGTTGATGGCATCCATGTCAAAGCCGTTGTGCTCGGCAAAGCGCTGATCCTCGGCGGCGATCACCGCCAGTTGCAGCTCCTTGGAGATGGACTTCAGATCTACCCATTCATGGCGCACCTGGGTGATCTTGGCGGGCGGAAACAGAGCCCGCTCGATACGCCAGCTCCACATCGGCGGATCGATAAAACGCAGCAAGGCGACCGAGCCGACCGAGCAGAGCAGCCCGACCAGCGCAATCTTGCCTGCCCACCTCAACACCCGGCGCCCAAGCGATACAGATGGACGTTCAGGGGCCACAGAGTCAGGGTCAGACTCCCACTGATAGTGGCTGGGATCATCGGGATCCGGAATTATTGGGGCAGCCATTCGATGTGGCAGAACTTCTCGTCAACACGGCGGGAGAGCAGCATGCGGGCAAACAGGTGCTCATACTCTTGTTCTTCATTGCCAAGGCCAACCCAGATCTCGGCATAGTCGGTGTCGCTCACCGCAAATCCCACGTCCGCTTCCCAGTCATCGGCCGGATCGGTTTCGGCCAGCAGGCCGCGATCGTTGAACTCCTGATTGAAGCGGGCGATCTCCTGCTCCGGCAGGTTGTCAGAGGCCAGCTCCATAAAGAGTTCGAGGGCGGTATCGAGCAGTTCCTCGACGCTGTGCATTTCGTCATTCATAGACATAAGCGGTCTGTTCCAGAAAAGAGAAAAAGGTGCCATCGCAGATCACAGCCTGCGGGGCGGCGCTATTCTAGCGGTCGGCAGACCCCTTGGCGAGATGAGGCGAGCCGCTGTGACCTGTTTTTGTGCCAATAAAAAACCGGATCCAGTGACAGGATCCGGTCTTCATTGGGGGAAGGGGTCACGCATAGGGCGTCAGCTCATCCCTTCTTGTCATCGGCGAAGGTGATGTTGAGCTCCAGTACCGACAGCTCATCACTCTTCTGATCCAGTTGGACGGTTATCTTCTCCGGATCAATGTTGACGTATTTGCGGATCACATCGAGGATATCCTGCTTGAGCTGGGGCAGGTAATCCGGCCCCCCTCTGGATGAACGCTCGTGAGCAACAATGATCTGCAACCGCTCTTTGGCCAGTTGTGCGGTGTTCTGTTTCTTGTTGGAACGAAAATAATCCAATAATGACATGTTTAACTCCCGAACAGTCGGCTAAAGAAGCCCTTCTTCTCTTCTTCCAGAAAACGAAATTCCTTGGCATCGCCCAGCAGGCGGGACACCGCATCTTCGTAGGCCTGACCGGCATCGGACTCCTTGTCCAGAATAACCGGTTCACCGGAGTTGGAGGCGCGCAGCACCGCCTGGGACTCCGGGATCACCCCGAGCAACGGGATGGCCAGGATCTCCTGCACATCCTGCACGCTCAGCATGTCGCCGCGGTTGACGCGGGTCGGGCAGTAGCGCGTCAGCAGCAGGTGCTCTTTGATGGGGTCTTCGCCACGTTCGGCGCGACGGGACTTGGAGGCCAGGATACCAAGGATGCGGTCGGAGTCACGCACGGAAGAGACTTCCGGGTTGGTGGTGACGATCGCTTCGTCGGCAAAATAGAGCGCCATCAGCGCGCCCGCCTCGATCCCCGCCGGGGAGTCGCAGACGATGTAATCGAACTTCATCTCCGCCAGCTGATCCAGGATCTTCTCGACCCCCTCACGGGTGAGGGCATCTTTGTCCCGGGTCTGGGAGGCGGGCAGGATAAACAGATTTTCCGAGCGTTTGTCTTTGATCAGCGCCTGATTGAGGTTTGCTTCCCCGTTGATGACGTTGACGAAGTCATACACCACGCGCCGCTCGCAGCCCATGATGAGATCCAGGTTTCTCAGACCGATGTCAAAGTCAATGACCACTGTCTTGTGACCACGCTGGGCTAAGCCGGTGCTCAGGGCCGCACTGGTTGTGGTCTTGCCAACGCCACCTTTACCCGATGTAACGACTATGATTCGCGCCATTCTCGCTTCCTTGTAACTCTATTTGATACGGTCTATTCGGAGTTGTTCATTGTCCAGCCGGACGTGTACCGGTTGCTGGATCAGGCCTGCCTGCAATGCATCGCTCAGCTGGAATGTGCCCGCGATGGAGAGCAGCTCGGCCTGTAATTGCTGGCAATAGATCCGGGCCTGGGTGTTTCCCCGGGCACCGGCAATGGCTCTGCCACGCAGGGTGCCATAAATATGAATGCTGTCGTCGGCGAGCACTTCGGCTCCCGGACTGACGGACCCCAGCACCACCAGCGAGGTGCCGGCGGCGTAAATCTGCTGGCCGGAACGAACCGGTCCCACATGTACCTTGCTCGGGATCAAGGGGGCGGGTTCGGGCTCGGGAACCACCTCAGGGGCGGCTGGCGCGGGGGCAGGCTCGGGTTCCGGTTCGCTCTTGCGACTCTTGCCCGAGGCCATCACGGCCAGTCCCACCGCCTTGGCGGCCGTCTTCATCTCTTCACTGCGCGCCCCCGTGATGCCGACCAGCACAAATTCTTCGGACTCCACCAGCTCCTTGAGCTGTTCGAAATCGGGAATATGTTCCAGTCGGGAAACATTGATCACCAGCGGTGCGCAATTAAAAAAGTAGGGTGCCTGGGCCACTTTTTCGGCCAACAACTGACGTATCCGCTCAGGCTCGCCATCGCTGATATGCAACACAGAAATAGTGAAGGTGGTCCCTTTCAATTCGTTATCGCGCTCAACCATGAATCTTCCCCGAGGCAGAGATGCTAATCCGTTATTGTTATTCAATTCCTGATGTTATAGTTTGCCCCCATCAGAGGCAATAAACTCGTCGGATTATATCAATTTCCATGTTGTGTGCAGTCTATAAAAGTCGCAAAAAAGCCGAGACCTACCTTTTTGTTGAAAAAAGAGAGGATTTCTCCCGCGTTCCCGAGCCACTGCTGAGCGCATTCGGGCGTCCCGAGCTGGTGCTGATGACCAAGCTGGATCCGGCCAAGCCCTTGGGGCTGGCTGATGTCGGCAAGGTGATGGCCGCGCTGACCAACCAGGGGTTCTACCTGCAGGTGCCACCGCCCCCTGAGAATTTGCTGGAACAGCACAAGGCCAGCCTGAAAAAACCATCCTGAATATCCAGCCCCGTGGTGCGTTCTGCCCAGCGGGGCTAATTCTTTGTGACTCTGCATGACGCATTCCGGCCCCGGTGAGGTGGCCTGCGATAATCCCGTGACAGGATCTGGCCAAATTAAACCCTCCCTTTGGTGATATTCACTTTTCGCTGTTTAAATAGAAAGTCAATCTGCTCCCAACACCATATCCTCAACCTTTGCTGGCGCTCACAAAAATAGCGAGTGGCGCGTACTCATATCCGCCATTTCAACGGCTATTGGCCCATTCATCGATTATTTTCAGCCTCTTCCTTGGGCGCTTTTTTGGCCTCCACTGCTTGATGCGTTTTACATCAAATAGGGCGTAAAGAGGGCGGTGATAACGGTGCTAAAACCAGTTTGCGCGATGCGCTGTGGCCAAAATGATGAGCTAACCCCCTGTTTGTGTACTTGATTGTTTGCCCTGATCACGAAAGTGCCACATAGGAGGCAATCAATGTGGCGGCGTGATAATCCGCAGGGTGAGCGGTAACCGCGTCTTGCCAAACAAGGGTATGACCAAAGGGGGATATTGAGATGAGGGACCATCTCGATATCGATTAGGTGTGAAAGCGTGGCTGGGGCAAGATAGCAGGTAAAGGTTTCATATCGGGGCGTAATGTCCCTCTCAATGCATTGAGAAGAGTTAATCAAGGTATGTCATCAGAGAGGTATGCAGACAAGGCAATCCGCATTGCGGTGGCATAGCAGGGGTATATCAGCGACGCCCTACAGTGAAATGGTCGGTATGCCGGTATAAGTGCCCGGCATCCCATTCGGGCAATAAAAAAGGCGGGATATCCCGCCTTTGTTCAGATGAGGGTCGCAACCCCTATTTATTCGCAAGCAACCTGCATCACCTTGATGGCCAGACCACCACGGGAGGTTTCACGGTACTTGGAGTCCATGTCCTTGCCGGTGATGTACATGGTCTCGATCACCTTGTCCAAAGAGACGCGCGGCTTGGAGGTACGACGCAGGGCCATACGGGAGGCGTTGACTGCCTTCATGGCTGCTATGGCGTTACGCTCGATGCAAGGCACCTGTACCTGACCGGCAACCGGATCACAGGTCAGACCCAGGTTGTGTTCCATGCCGATCTCGGCAGCTTCGCAGACGTGCTCCGGGCTACCGCCCATCAGCTCGGTCAGACCGGCAGCGGCCATGGAGCATGAGACACCCACTTCACCCTGACAGCCCACTTCGGCGCCGGAGATGGAGGCGTTCATCTTGTAGAGGATGCCGACGGCACCGGCAGCCAGATAGAAGCGGGTGTATTCGTCGCGGCCAACCGGCTGGATGAACTTGTCGTAGTAGGCCAGTACGGCCGGGATGATACCGGCAGCGCCGTTGGTCGGGGCGGTGACCACGCGGCCACCGGCAGCGTTCTCTTCACTGACTGCCAGAGCGAACATGTTGACCCAGTCAACGATGTTCATCGGATCGCTCGAGAGGTTCTCGTTGGTGTTGAGCTGACGGTAGAGCGGCGCGGCACGACGGGGTACGCGCAGCGGGCCGGAGAGAACGCCTTCGGTACGGCAACCGCGCTCGATACCTTCGCGCATGGTGTTCCAGATCTTGCCGAACTTCTTGTAGATCTCTTCCGGAGTGTTGAAGCACTTCTCGTTTTCCATCATCAGAGCAGAGATGGAGAGACCGGTCTGGCTGCAATGGGCAACCAGCTCGGCGGCGCTCTTGAACGGATAGCGTACGGACATGTCGCCGCTGTCAGCCTTGCCGAAGTTCTCTTCGTCAACGATGAAACCGCCACCGATGGAGTAGTAGGTCTTGCTGTAAACCACTTCATCTTCGATCAGGGCAGTCAGCTTCATGCCGTTTTCGTGCAGTGGCAGGGCTTCGTCGTGGAATACCATGGCGTCGCGCGGGAAGCTGACAGTGTGGCAGTGCAGGCCGATCGGCAGGCGCTCGGTCTGCTCAACACGGGAGATAAACTCGGGGATGGCATCGATATCGACATTTTCCGGCAGGTTGCCAGCCAGGCCCATGATGATGGCAGTGTCGGTATGGTGGCCTTTGCCGGTCCAGGAGAGGGAGCCGTAAACGTCGACATTGATCCGGGTTACATCGCGGATCTTGCCGCCCGCGCGCAGCTCGTCAACAAACTGTTTGGCCGCTTTCATCGGGCCAACAGTGTGGGAAGAAGAGGGGCCTACACCGATTTTGAAGATATCAAAAACGCTGATCATGTCACTATTACCTCAGGGTAGAAGGGGGCGGCATGCCCACTCACAGAAATTTGGGAGATCCATGGAACGCGCTTGTCAGCGCAGGTCACAGAACCAGATAACCGTAGTGTAACGGCTCCAGACCTAAAAAAAGTTGAAATAGATCTATTTTTGTTGAATCTGAGGCGCGAGTATAAAATTTATTTTTGTGCTTATCCATTTTGTTAAGCGTTTGCCCATAAAAATACCCGGCGATGCCGGGCATTTCGGAACCAAATGGAGTCATTTGCCGTTTTTTAACATTCGGTAATGTTAACGGCGAGGCCGCCACGGGCCGTCTCCTTGTATTTGGTCTTCATGTCGTTGCCGGTCTCCCACATGGTCTTGATCACCTTGTCGAGCGACACCTTGTGCTCGCCGGTGCCGCGCAGGGCGAGGCGGGCGGCATTGATCGCCTTGACCGCCCCCATGGCGTTGCGCTCGATGCAGGGTACCTGCACCAGTCCGCCTATAGGATCGCAGGTGAGGCCGAGATTGTGCTCCATGCCTATTTCGGCGGCGTTCTCCACCATGGCCGGGCTGCCACCCAGCAGTTCGGTCAGTGCGCCAGCCGCCATGGAACAGGCGACTCCCACTTCTCCCTGACAACCCACTTCGGCGCCGGAGAGGGAGGCGTTCTTCTTATATAAGATGCCGATGGCAGCCGCGGTGAGGAAGTAGCGGATCAGCGTCTCGTCATCCACCTTGTGGACGAAGCGATCGTAGTAGTGCAGCACGGCGGGAATGATGCCCGCGGCGCCATTGGTGGGGGCGGTCACCACCCGACCACCGGCGGCGTTCTCCTCGTTGACGGCCAGCGCAAACAAGTCGACCCACTCCATCACCATCAGCGGATCCTTGTTGAAGTTGGTCTCGCAGCTTAGCTGGCGGAACAGCCCCGGGGCGCGGCGCCGAACCTTGAGGCCGCCCGGCAGCACCCCTTCGCTCTTGCAGCCTCGCTCGACGCAGCCCTGCATCGCCTGCCAGATCTTGCGCAGCCCCGCTTTTATCTGCTCATCGCTACGAAATACCCGCTCATTGGCGAGGATAAGCCCCGAGATGGAGAGGCCGCTCTCCTGACAGTGGGCCAGTAGCTGGGCGCCGCTGTCGAACGGGTAGGGGACTGGATGTTCGGCATCGGACTTGGCGGCCTCTTCTTTGGCGGTGGCAAAGTGGCTCTCTTCAATGATGAAGCCGCCCCCGATGGAGTAGTAGGTCTGGCTGAAGCGCAGGTTTTCCTCTTTATCAAAGGCGCGCAGAGTCATGCCATTGGTGTGGGCCGGCAGGGTTTTTCGGCGGTTGAAGATGATGGCACCGGTGCGGGGAAAATGGCTTGGTTGTTCGCCTGCCAGCTGCAGGTTCTGTTCCTTTTCCACTCGAGCCAGAATGGCGGGAATCGCATCGATATCGACCGATTCCGGTTCAAAGCCCGATAACCCCAGAATGATTGCCTTGCCGGTACCGTGCCCTTTGCCGGTCTGGCCCAGCGAGCCGTAACACTCCACTTCGACCCGCGTGACCTGTGGCAGATGGCCTTGCAGCTTGAGCTGCTGGACGAAAGCATAGGATGCACGCATGGGGCCGACAGTATGGGAAGAGGAGGGGCCAATTCCGATGGAAAACAGGTCAAACACGCTGATCATGACATCAATCCGGTGATGGTTTATGTCTGTTTATTCTAGGATTTTTGACGTGGATGGAAAGCGGGGATGTGCGGTGCTGTGACATGGACACAGATAATGGGTCTGGGGAAACCAAGAAGATTGAAGGGGCTGCTCCCCTTCAACCGGCCTGATCAGTCGATAAATTCGCACAGATAAGCTGTGGGGGTTTTCACTTCCAGTTTGAAGGAGGAGTGACCGGCCACCAGGAAGGATTCACCCTGGCTGTAGGTGTGCCACTCATCTTCATCAGCCAGCTGGATGGTGAGGGCGCCCTTGATCACTGTCATCCGTTCTGGGGCGGCGGTGTTGAACAGGTAGTCACCGGCGTTCATCACCCCGACGGTTGATTTCTCGCCTTTTTGTTCGAAACCGATGGATTTTACATTTCCGTCGAAATACTCGTTAACTTTCAGCATCTTTACATCCCTGTGTGTACGTTTGTGCAGCCAAACTAGCACAATCTTTTGCCAGTTGTCATGGGGGATGAGGGAAAAATCGCCGAGACCGCTTTGAATCTTCACTTTTTCGCAAACTTATTAATAGCCAAGGTTAATGATTTGCTGATTTAAAACAGCAATTAAATGTGAGATAACACGCGCAAACAGGGGAATGGGCAGCCGCTCATTCCCCTGTTTGGTTAATTGCACTGGGAAAAGTGTGAATTTTGCTACATAAAGGAACATATTGTGTTAACTAAAGGACTCATTAAAAACATCGGCTTCCAGGTTGTGGTCGCCATGGTACTGGGCGCAGTGGTCGGCGCGTTCATGGGTGAACAAGCCACCGTGTTTGCACCGCTCGGTACCCTGTTTATCCAGCTGATCAAGATGCTGGTGATCCCGCTGGTGGCGGTTGCCATCCTCTCCGGCGCCGCCAATCTGGGCGCCAGCCCGGCTGCGGGCAAGATCGGTGCGGCTACGCTGGCCTTCTTCCTCGTGACCTCAGCGTTGGCCGTGTTGCTGGCGCTGGTGATGGGGCAGATCTTCAAACCGGGTGTCGGGGTCGATTTCGCTTCCGTTGCCTCCATGTTTGGCGGTGACTACGCCGATAAAGGGGCGCTGCCGGATGCAGTCGCCACCTTGCTTGGCATGATCCCCACCAACGTCTTCAACTCCCTCAACGAAGCGAACATCCTGCAGATCCTGGTGTTCTGCATGTTCCTCGGCATTGCGCTGGCCAAACAACCACGCGAGCGGGCCAAGCCACTGGTCGATGGGCTCAATACTCTGGTGGATGCCTTTGTCTGGATGATCAACAAGGTGATGATCATCGCACCGCTCGGGGTGTTCGGTCTGATGGCGGAAGCCATCGGTACCTATGGCTTCGACGTGCTGACCCTTGTACTCAAGCTGTTCGTGGTTTATGTGGCAGCCATCCTTATCTTCGGCTTCGTGGTCTATCCGCTGCTGGTGATGATGTTCTCCAACACGCCGGTGATGAAGTACCTCTCTGCCATGAAGAAGCCGCAGATCGTGGCCTTCTCCACCGCCTCTTCCATGGCGACCCTGCCGGTCAATATGGAGACCTGCGAGCATGATCTGAAAGTGACCAACGCGACCGCTTCCTTTGTGTTGCCGCTGGGTGCCACCATCAACATGAGTGGCAACGCCATCTATTACGGTCTGGTCGCCATCTTCTTCGCGCAGGTTTACAACATCGATCTGAGCGTCGGTGCTTGGGCGGCCATCATTGTGACCTCCACTCTGGGGGCGATCGGCCAGGCCGGTGTGCCGGGCCCAAGCTTCCTGGTGGTTGCCGTGCTGCTGGCGGCCGGGATCCCCATTGAAGGGTTGCCGCTGCTGTTCGCGCTGGATCGTCTGTTCGACATGATCCGCACCTCCCTCAATATCACCGGCGATGCGGCCTGTGCTGTCATTGTTGACCGCTTCAGCCCGGAATATGACCCAGAGCGCTGGAACAAGGCATAACTGCTTTGAGCTGGACTGAGATATAACAGCCTTAAGCTGACACTGGGTAACGCGAGCCCCTGCCATGATGGCGGGGGCTTTTTTATATCTGCCGGACAAGTATCAGAGCAAAGGTGTGCACAAGAGATTGCTGACGGATTTAGCTGTGTTGAATGGAGAGCATGGGAGGGAAAACATCAGTTGTGGGCATGGGCCGTATGGCGTCAACCGGCCTGTTGTAGATGCCGGGGTAGGGGATTGTCAAATGGCGGGTAACAAAAAGGGGAGCCTTGCTCCCCTCGGATATGATCTGCTGCTGGTTCTACTCCATCAGGCCATATGGTTAAACCATCCTAGTTACACCCTTGTGGCGAAAGAAACAGCGTCAACGTGATGAAATCATATCTATGTTGACCATCTCGGCATTGTCACTGAAAAGCGCCAGTTGATGGCGATTAAACAGACATGGCAAAGAGAGTCGGTCCGGATTGATGCCTCTCTATCCGGCTCAGAACTGTGACAGTGAGGGCAGAGAGACAGCAACCAGGGTGAAAAACACCGTGAAAACGGCAGTAACGACAAACTCTTTCATTTTTCTCTCCCTAAGTTGTTGGTTGATGCAGTCAAGATACCATAACAAGGGGGTAAAACAAGGTGTAAGTTGATAAAATAACTGCTTTATGTTCGTGGTTGGTTGAGATGGCTATTTTTGTCATATTGAGCTGATTTTATCACCTGCCATGGCAGGTCAGGCATTCAAGATTCTGTTTTTATGATTATTTCATTTAAATTCAATTGGTTGTTGAGCTACTGGTTGGTTTTGTGATGGGTTTTGTATGGAGCTCAAATGGCTTTTTATAAGTTTTCACCCTTGTAATAGTGTCATTGAAGCCATAAAAAGTGTTCAAGACCATAGTTTGACGATTCCTGACGTAGATAGCCCATCCAAAAGAAGTCTATGGAGAGAGTCTGGTTGCCAACCCTTGTCGCACCATCACTTTATCAGTCCAGAGTCTCCGCATTTTTACAGCAAAACACTGGGGGCATAGGGAGGAGAGCCGTGCATCGGGGGGATATAGAGTGGCAGCTGGCTGTTTTATCACCGCCAATTTCCCCGTCGGCCTCGGAGTCGACATGGCCGCAGCAAGAGTGAGGTGCGCAATAGGCCAGAGGCGTATTCTCTGGCTGGGCTGGGCTGGGCTGGGCTGGGCGCGAGTAGCGATTTGCGTGGGCGATGCATCTGCGTGAGTCATGTGAGTGCAATACGAGAACTGCGCCGGAGCATGGTTGGGGAAGAGATCTGAATCCCTTCTGCAAGATTGAGATATAAAAAGCGGCGTATGACGAGGAGGCTGAACAAGCTCGCTTCAGGGTCGACAGAGCGCAGGTCAACGCAATCCGGTTCGCAGTGATAAAAGATCCACGACAATACCGGAACGGTATCTTTGGCTGATATCGGTTGGTGCGAGGAGGTGGACGTTAACGATCCGACAGACGGAGCAAGGGTTGGGAATCAGGCAACCCGTATGGTGAGGGGCAAACAGCGTGCCGATGCACCATTTGCTTGAGATATAAAAAAACCCTCCGATGGAGGGTTTTTGTCATCAACAGCCGGTTAAAAGCCGCGAGGCTTAGAACAGGGTGGTGGAGAGGTTGTACAGCTCCTGATCGAACGGACGCTTCATGTTCTCGATGCAGTCGATGATGTCGTGGTGGACCAGCTCGTTGCGCTGGATACCGACGCAGCGACCACCGTGACCAGCCAGCAGCTGCTCAACGGCGTAAGCACCCATACGGCTGGACATGATGCGGTCACGGGCAGTCGGGGCACCGCCACGCTGGATGTGGCCCAGGATGGTGGCGCGGGTTTCACGACCGGTCAGGGCTTCGATGTCTTTAGCCAGTGCGTTCACGTCGGTAACGTGCTCGCAGATGGTGATGATGGCGTGCTTCTTGCCCTTGGCTTCGCCTTCCTTGATCTGCTTGAGCAGCTTCTCTTTGTCGAAGGCTACTTCCGGCACGATCACATACTCGGCACCACCGGCAACGGCGGCAGACATGGCCAGATCGCCACAGTGGCGACCCATGATCTCGACCACGGAGATACGGTGATGGGAGCTGCAGGTGTCGCGCAGACGGTCGATGGCGTCAACCACCACGTTCAGAGCGGTATCAAAACCGATGGTGAAGTCGGTACCGGCGATATCGTTGTCGATGGTGCCCGGCAGGCCGATGCAGGGGAAACCCTCTTCGGTCAGCTTCTTGGCACCCATGTAGGAGCCGTCACCACCGATGACGACCAGCGCATCGATACCGTGCTTTTTCAGGTTTTCGATCGCTTCGGCGCGCACTGCGGGGTCTTTGAAGGCAGGGAAACGGGCGGAGCCGAGGAAAGTACCACCACGGTTCACCACGTCGGAGACGCTGTGACGCTCCAGCTTGACGATACGATCCTGGTGCAGACCGAGGTAGCCATCATAAATACCGTAAACTTCCAGGCCATGATGCAAACCGGCGCGAACCACGGCGCGAATGGCTGCGTTCATACCCGGTGCGTCGCCACCACTGGTCAAAACACCAATACGTTTGATTTGTTTGGTCATGAGTGCCTCTGGATCTGAGTTGTCAAATACGAATGTTTAAATAGACAAGCCACTTTTACTATATCGGCTTTCATATGGGATGCGGGGGCCACCATAGGAAAAGCGATACAAGAGAGGGGACGAGCCCCTCTCTTTGCCGTAATCAGCGATTACTTGGCAGCGCCAGCGATGATCTGGGAGAAGTCGTCCACTTTCAGGGACGCACCACCGACCAGGCCACCGTCGATGTCCGGCTGACCGAACAGGTCGGCTGCAGTGGCGCCAGTAACGGAACCGCCGTACAGGATCTGTACTTTGGCAGCAACGGCGGCATCAAAACCGGCCAGGTACTGACGGATGTGAGCGTGAACGGACTGAGCGATTTCCGGAGTGGCAGTCTTGCCGGTACCGATGGCCCATACCGGCTCGTAAGCGATAACGGCGTTGTTGAAGGAGGCGATACCGCAACGGTCGATAACGGCTTTCAGCTGGGTCTCAACCACGTTCTTGGTCACGCCGGCTTCGAACTGCTCCAGAGTTTCACCGATGCACAGAACCGGGATCAGGCCGCCTTTCTGGATGGCTTCGTACTTGGCTGCAACCACGTCGTCGGTCTCTGCGTGCAGGGTACGACGCTCGCTGTGGCCGACCAGAGAGTAGGTGCAACCAAAGGCTTTCAGCATGGAGGGGGCGTTTTCGCCGGTGAAGGCACCAGACTCGTGAACGTCAGCGTTCTGGGCACCGTAGGCAATCTTGCTGCCAGCGGTCAGTTGCTCAACCAGACCCAAAAAGATAACCGGCGGGCAGACGGCGACTTGCACAGAAGGATGAGCGGCAGCAGCCGGGGTCAGTCCTTTGATCAGAGCTTCTACAGAAGCTTTGGTGCCGTTCAGTTTCCAGTTACCCATTACCAGGTGCTGTCTCATCTTGTATATCTCCTAGGCATTTGATTGCGCGACATTATATGAATTGAACCGAGCCCAAGATAGCTGACCCGGCGGCAAATGACGTAATTTTTTTTCGCTTTCCTGATCCAAATCAGGAATGAAACGCTTGATCGCTCATTCGTTAACCTGCCCCCGCAAGCGAGCCCACCATACCCCAATCCATTCGTGGATGGCAGCTTCGGAATACATCAGATAACGCCCTTTGGGTAAATAACTGTAGAGGGGCTGGGGTACCTGGCTCTGCTTGGCGGTGTAGTCGGTGGGGGCTGGCACGGCATTGAGTCCCTGACCCTGATAGAGGGCCATGGCACGTGGCAAATGAGTGGCCGAACTGACCAGCGCCACCTCTTTTCCTTTCAGATGGCGGCTGATACTGACTGCCTCATCATGAGTGTCTTTGTTGTTTTCAAACAACGTCATCCGCGAGCGGGGAATGCCAAGGCTCTCTGCCATCCGGGCATTGACCTCGGCATTGGAGAGGGGATCCCCCGACACATAGCCGGAGAAAACCAGCTCGGCGTCGGGATAGGCCTGGGCGAGGCGAACCCCTTCAAGAGTCCGTGCCAGCGAGATATTGTTCTGCCAACTGCGCATAGGCACTGCCGGATCGCTGACATGGCCATTGCCGAGCACCACGATGGCCTCGATGTTGGGATGCTGGCTCACCTCGAATGGCGGGAAGGTCTGCTCCAGCCCGCGGGCCAGTTCATAGCTCATCGGCCGCATCCCCATCAGCGCCACAATGAGCAGAGAGAGAGTGGCCAGCAGCTTGCCGGTTTTCTGAAAACGGGTGAACCAGAGCAGCAGCAGGGCGATCAGCAGCAGGGAGAGGGAGAAGGGGAGCGGCATCAACAGCTGACCCAGCCACTTTTTAATCACAAACACGGCAGACACTTCCTTGAGTTTTCAGCAAATTCGGGATGTGACAGAATACCTCTCTTTTTTGGGATGGCCACAACCCCGTGGCGCTAATGTTGAGTTTCTCCTTGAAGCACGATCAGAGTTTTGACGGGCGCGCCGACAAGTTCGCCCGCAACATTTACGACTCCACCAAGGGGCGCATCCGCACCACCATTGTCTGGAGCGACATCGAAGCCTGCCTGGCCCGCCTTGGCAACCGACCGCTGCGCATCCTCGATGCGGGGGGCGGTTTTGGCTATTTCGCCCAGAAACTGGCGGCCATGGGCCATCAGGTGGAGCTGTGCGATCTGTCAGCAGAAATGCTGGAACTGGCCCGCAGTCAGATCGCCGAGAAGGGGCTGGAAGACAAAATCCGTCTCATCCATTGCCCCATCCAGGATCTGAAGCAACACGTGACCGGGACCTTTGATCTGGTGCTTTGCCATGCGGTGCTGGAGTGGCTCGCCGAGCCGCGCCAGACCTTGCTGGGTCTGTTCCCTTTCGTCAATGCCGGGGGCATACTGTCGCTGCTTTTCTACAACCGTCATGGCTTGCTGTTCCAGAGCCTGGTGGTGGGCAATTTTGACTATGTGCGCCTTGGCCTTCGCAAGAAGCGCCAGACAGCGCTTACGCCCACCAATCCCCAGCTGCCGGAGCAGGTCTATGACTGGATTGGTCGCGGGGGGCTGCGCATCATCGGCAAGACCGGGGTGCGGGTGATCCACGACTATATGCGTCACAAGCAGGATCAGGTGGAGAAGTTCGACGATCTGCTGGCCATGGAGCAGCAATATTGCCGTCAGGAGCCTTTTGTCTCCCTCGGTCGCTATATCCATGTGATGGCCCAGAAGCCGGCCAGCTGATTGCTCGCGGTTCACTTCGATGTGAACCATGTTTTCGATGCTACCGGATGTAGCCGCGCGCACGATTTTGCGCCCAATACAACAACGAGATGACAACATCATGATGAGTACATCCCGTACCCTGCCCGAAATGGTGGGATGGGTCAGGCAGGAGGGGTTGGCGTTGAGCCTGCCAACCGACCGGCTGGCCTTTTTGATTGCAATCAAGACCCTGTCCGAAGATGAGTCGGACCTGTCGGAAGCGGCGCTGCACGATGCCTTTGGCTATGTCAGCAGCGCCTTCGGCCAGATGGACGAGACCCTCACCGGTCGCGCCAACAACGCCATCAACGATCTTATTCGCCAGCAGCTGCTGTCGCGCTTCAATACCGACATGGTGGCGGGGGAGAGCCTCTACCGCCTGTCGCGCCTAGGGGTGAGCATCGTCGACTTCTTTATGGATCAGCGTCAGGTTGACTCCATCAAGCTCTCCATTCTACTCGAGCACCTGGCTGCCGAGCTCGACACCGCCCGCAAGGCGGCGCTCGAGACCAACACCCGCGAGCAGTGGGATGCCGAGGTGCTGCCGCGCCTCACCTTCTCGCTGGAAGAGACCCTGGGGCGGATCGATCTCACCCAGCGCGCCATGGATGAGCAGCAGAATCAGGTCAAGAGCGAGATTGCGGCCCTGCTGACCCAGAACTGGGTCGATGCCATTCACAGCTGCGAAAAGTTGCTGCACGAGACCGGCCAGACCCTGCGCGAGCTGCAGGATACCCTGGACGCTGCCGGCCACCGCCTGCAGGCGGGGCTGCTCAATATTCAGGAAGCGGCGCAGGGGCGCGACGATCTGTTCCACGTCGAGGAGCTGACTCACGCCTTGCAAGGTCGTCTTGACGTCATCACCAGCTGGGGTCAGCAGTGCATCGAGCTCTGGTCCCGCTACGACAGGCACGTCCACAAATTTATCCGCAACGCCATCGATATGGACAAGAACCGCGCCTTCAGCCAGCGGCTGCGCGAGTCCATTCGCAACTTCGAGCAGCACAACTGGCAGCTGCGGGTGGCCGAAGAGCCCCGTCTGCTGGAGCTGCGCGACGAAACTATCGCCATCCACGACGAGGAGGTGACCGGTGAGGTGCCCCTCGAGATGGAGTACGTCGAGATGGTGGATATCAACCAGGAGCTGGCCGAGCGCATCGAGCGCTATCTGGCCCGCTACCCCGAGCAGGGCCAGCAGCTGGACTTGGCCGATGTGCTGCGGGAATACCTGCTGGACTATCCGGCTCATGCCCACTTCGATGTGGCGCGTCTTCTGATCGACCAGGCCGTGCGCCTGGGCCATGCCAGCGGCGAGCGCGAACTGCATCGCCAACCCGCATGGAAACCCATTAACCAAGCTGGATCCAAGGTTCAGGCCTATGTCATTGATCAATTCTGAGTTTCCCTTGCCGCTGCGCCTTGCAGAGGCGATTGCCAACCCCTTGTTTCCGCGCATCGACACCGCCTTGCGCTCCGGTCGCCACATCAGTGCCGACGAGTTCGAGCAGCATTCGGCACTGGTCGAATATCACAGCGAGCTGGAGATCTTCTACGGCCGCTATCAGGTGGAGCTGATCAAGGCGCCGGAAGGCTTCTTCTACCTGCGCCCGCGCCCGAGCTCTGACATCGGCACCACTGTGCTCTCCGAGCTCGATATGCTGGTGGGCAAGGTGCTCTGCTACCTCTACCTGAGCCCGGATCGTCTCGCCTCGGAAGGGGTATTCGCCATGGCCGAGCTGCAAGAAGAGGTGTTGAGCCTCGCCGACGAGAAGCAGCTGCTGCGGATGGTCAACAGCCGCTCAGGCGGTACCGATCTCGACAAGAAGAAGCTGCTCGAAAAGATCCGTACCTCCATGCGTCGCCTGCGCCGTCTTGGCATGATCACCGCCCTTGGCAACGGGGATAAATTCCGGGTCAACGAATCGGTGTTCCGCTTCGCCGCCGACGTGCGTTCCGATGAAGATCCGCGCGCCGTTCAGCTGCGGATGATCCAGGAGGGTGAAGCCATCTTCCACGACGATGAAATGCCGAGCAGCGACTCGCTCTTTGATGACATCGAGGCGGATCTCGATGAAGAACAACTGGATCTGGAGGTATAACCGGTGCGAGGCAAGTTCAAATCCCTGACCATGGTCAACTGGAACGGCTTCTTTGCCCGGACCTTCGATCTCGACCAGCTGGTCACTACCCTTTCCGGCGGCAACGGCGCGGGCAAGTCCACCACCATGGCGGCCTTTATCGCAGCGCTCATCCCCGACCAGTCACTGCTTCACTTCCGCAACACCACGGAAGCGGGCTCCAGCAGCGCCTCACGTGACAAGGGGCTCTACGGCAAGCTGCAGCGCGGCCACTGCTATTCCCTACTGGAAGTGATGAACAGCCGCGAACAGCGGATCTGGGTCGGCGTGCACCTCGAGCAGGTGGCCAACCGCGACAACAAGGTCAACATCACTCCGTTTGCGCTGGTGGATGTGCCGGAGAATCTGGCACCGACCGATCTGCTGCTGGAGAAGCTTGATGGCGGCAAGGGGCGGGTACGCGCCTTTACCGATCTGAAAGGGGCGGCCGCCGAGCTGGGTGCGCTGAAAGTCGCCAAATTCAATACGGTGACCGACTATCACAACTTCATGTTCGAGTTCGGCATCACCCCTAAGAAGCTGCGTGACCAGAAGGATCGCGGCAAGTTCTATCGCCTGATCGAGGCCTCCCTCTACGGCGGCATCTCCTCGTCCATCAGCCGTTCCCTGCGTGAATACCTGCTGCCGGAGAACTCCGGGGTGCGCAAGGCGTTTGCAGACATGGAGGCGGCCATCTATGAAAACCGCCGCACGCTGGAGGCCATCAAGGAGACCCAGGGTCAGCGGGATCTGTTCAAGAACCTGATCACCGAGACCACCCACTATGTGGCCGCCGATTATGTGCGCAACGCCGCCGAGAAGAGCCGCCTCTCCGAGCTGGCTCTCAAGGCGCGCCAGGAGCTGGCCGACAAGCGCCGCATTCTGGCCGAAGAGAAGCAGCGCGCCATCTATCTGGCCGATGAGGTGGAGCAGCTCACCAACCGCGAAAAATTGCTGACCGACGAGCTGGAGTCTGCCTCCGAGCATCTGGCCAAGGTGATGGCTGCGGTTTCCTTGCAGAAGAAGATCGAGATGTACCGCGCCGATCTGGCGGGTCTCTCTGACAAACTCGAGCAGCAGCAGGCGGTAGTGGAAGAGATCCACGGCCAGCTGCTGGAAGTGGAAGAGCGCAAGGAGCTGGCGCAGGCAGAAGTCGACAGCCTCAAGACCCAGCTGGCCGACTACCAGCAGGCGCTCGATATCCAGCAGACCCGCGCCATCCAGTACCGTCAGGCGGTGCAGGCTCTCGATGCTGCCCGCGAGCAGTGCGAGCTGCCTGGGCTGACCGCCGAACAGGCGAGCGACACCCTGCACCAGTTCCGTAGCGCCGAGCAGAGCCTCACCAGCCGGGTGCTGGGGGCCGAGCAACAATTGGCACTGGCCAAGGCGGCAGTGGCCGAGCACGAAGCGGCGCTGGCGCTGCTGCTCAGCATCGCTCCGGAGACAGTGCGCGAGGCCGCCTGGCCCACTGCGCAGGCGCTGCTCAAGCGTCACATCGAAGACAAGGCTCGCATTGCCCAGGGGCAGGGGCTGCGCGCCGCGCTGGCTCGCCTCGAGAAAGAGAGCGAAAGCCAGAAAAATCTCTTCAAGCTGCGCGATGAGCTGCAGCAGGCCTCTGGCCAGCTTATTGCCAGCAGCGATGAGCTGGAGATCTTCCTCGAAGCCCAACGTACCCGTCAGGAGGAGCTCTCCGAGCAGCAGGCGGAGGTGAACCAGCGCCGCGCCAGCCTCGAGCATCAGGGCACCCAGCTGGGTCGCGATATTGCGGAGCTGACCAAGCTGGCGCCGCGCTGGCTCAAATCCTTTGAAAAACTCGAGCAGCTGCGCGAGCAGAGCGGTCTGCCGCTGACTACCGCCGAAGAGCTTTCGGCCGGTATGCAGAGCGTGCTCGACAAGGAGCGCGAGTTCGAGCAGGAGAGCAATCGCATCGCGGCGCAGAAACAGGCGCTGGAGCTGCAAATTCGCAACCTGCAGCTGGGGGCAGGCGAGGCGGATCCCCGTCTTGCCCGCATTGCCGAGCAGGTGGGGGGCGTGCTGCTCTCCGATGTCTACGACGACATCTCCATCGATGATGCCCCTTACTACTCCGCGCTCTACGGCCCGGCTCGCAGCGCCCTGGTGGTGCTCGACCTTGAGGGCGCCATCGAGCGGCTGAAAAAGCTGGAAGATTGCCCGGAAGATATCTACCTGATTCAGGGCAACCCCGACTCCTTTGACGAGGACCTAGTGGAAGCGGAAGAGCTGGGAGACGCCGTGCTGGTGCGCACCAGCAAGCGTCAGGTGCGCTTCTCCCGCTATCCCGAGCTGCCGCTGTTTGGTCGCGCCGCCCGGGAAAAACGGATCGAGCAGCTTGATCTTGAACGCGAAGGGCTGATCGAGGGTTACGCCAAGGCCGCCTTCGAGCAGCAGAAGTACCACCGTCTCTACGGTCACTTCCGCGACTTTATCGGCCAGCATCTGGATATCGCCTTCCGCCCCGATCCCGAAGCCGAAGTGCAGGCCAAGCAGGCCGAGCTGCGCGCGCTGCAAGGAGCCATCGGCGAGTGTGACAAGCAGCTGAGTGATGCCAAAGCGGCTGCTGCCCAGCTGACTCGCCATATCCAGCTGGTGCAGGGGATGCTGCCCTTTGCCCACCTGTTTGCCGAGACAGAGCTGGCGGCCCGCCTCGAGGCGGCTCACGCCGATGTGGAAGCGCTGAAACAGGCCGAAGCCTTTATCGCCAAACACGGCAAGTCGCTGGAAAAGCTGGAAACCATGGTGCAAGTGCTGCGTCAGGATCCGCAGGATCTTGCCGCCCTGCAGGCGGCTTACGATGAGGTGAGCGACCTGCTGGCCGCGCAGAAGCGCCGTTGCTATGCCCTCGATCAGCTGGTGGCCCGTCTGCCGCACTTTGCCTATCAGGATGCGCAAGACCTGCTGGGCAAGGCCTCCGAGATGAGCGAGCGACTCAAAGAGAAGCTGAAAGCGGCCGAGCTTGCGGCCCGCACTGCTGGCGAGCAGCACAAGCAGATTGCCCAGCGTCACACCGAGGCGTTGCAGCTGCGCACCGCCTTCAACTCCAGCGTCGAGGCCAAGCGCCAGACCCTGACCGAGTTCGAGCAGGAGCTGGCGGCCATGGGGCTGACCCTCTCTGACGATATGGAAGAGAAGGCGCGCGCCCACAAGAAAGAGATTGAAGAGCTGCTGATCCGCACCCGTTCCCGTCGCACCAGCGCCGAGGCCCAGTTGCAGGTCACCAAGCGAGAGATCGAATCCCTTGGCGGCCGTCTCAAGCTGGAAGGCAAGGATTACTACAGCGCCCGTAAATCTCTGGTGGGTCACAAAGCGAGCTGGTCGCGGGTGGTGCGTCTGGCGCGGGAGACCGACGTCGAGAAGCGCCTCAACAAGCGCGAGCTGGCGTATCTTGACAGCGACGAGCTGCGCTCCATGTCTGACAAGGCCCTCGGCGCCCTGCGAGTGGCTGTGGCCCACGACGAGGCCCTGCGCGATGCGCTGCGACTGTCGGAGGGCAACCGCAGCACCGAGCAGAAGGTGGCCTTCTACGTGCAGGTTTACCGTTACCTCAAAGATCGCATCCGCAACGACATCATCCGCTCCGATGATCCGGTGGAGGCGATCGAGGAGATGGAGATCGAGCTGGCGCGTCTGGCAGACGAACTCAAGCAGCGGGAAACCCACCTGTCGCTCTCCTCTCACGAGGTGGCGGCCAAGATCACCAACATCATCCGCCGCGAGCAGAACCGTATCCGGGTGCTCAACCAGGGCTTGCAGAACATCGCCTTCGGTCTGGTGCGCGGGGTGCGCCTCAACGTCAATATCCGCGAGGCCCACACCCGTCTGCTGACGGCGCTGGCCGATCAAACCGCCATGCACAACGATCTGTTCGCCGACAAGGAGCTCAGCTTCTCCGAGGCGATGGCCAAGCTGTTCCAGCGCCTGAACCCGCAGATCGAACAGGGGGATCGCAGCTATCAGGTGATGGGCGACGTGCTGCTCGACTATCGCAACTATCTGGAGCTGGAGATCGAGGTGCAGCGCGGGGCCGATGGCTGGCTGCGTGCCGAGAGCGGCGCGCTCTCCACCGGCGAGGCGATCGGTACCGGTCAGGCCATCCTCTTGATGGTACTGATCAGTTGGGAGGAGGAGTCCCGCCGTCTGCGCGGCAAGGATATCGCCCCCTGCCGTCTGTTGTTCCTCGACGAAGCGGCCCGTCTGGATGGCAAATCCATCGCCACCCTGTTCGAGCTGTGCGAGCGGCAGGATATGCAGCTGCTTATCGCGGCGCCCGAGAACATCAGCCCGGAGAAGGGCACCACCTACAAGCTCATCCGCAAGGTGCAGGGCAAGCACGAGCACGTGCATGTGGTGGGTCTGCGCGGCTTCGGCTTTGCCGACGACAAGCTGATTGCCTGAGAGGTAACGTATGAAAACGGGAGGCAGGCCTCCCGTTTTCAAAAGATTGAAGAGGGCTATTATGGTGATAGACAAAGATGTTGTTCTGCCAATTGTCACAGCCATAGTCGGATTTCTGTCCGCTCAGTTCTATGCATTTATACAGGCTCGCATCAATAGAAATAGAATTAAAAATAATATGTTTCTTGAGCTTTCCGATATTGATGCTCAGTTAGAAAATTCACAATTAACTCTAGAGGGAAATATAAAGCATATCTGTAATAAAGAGTTTGGCGGTGCATTTCCAAGCAAGATAAGAGCTTGTGTTTTTAATGGTTTTTTTGTTGATGTCGCCATCCATCTTAATCGCTCCCAACGAGTATCATATCAAATTATTCATGGGTATTTGGATGATATTAATAATGAGTTGTCATATTTGGTTGGTGAAACTAGAGTTTTTAGAGATGAGGTTTTTAGTAACGGGGGAATAGAACGAAGCAAGCTTAACATCTGGATGGATAGATATAGAACGATTTATACGAACATTTGCATGGCTCGTTGGCATATCAGACATCACATAGATAATAAAATAAATCCAGAGCTTCCGCTATCTGGTTGTGTTTATGATGAGTATCAGGTTTTTTGTAAGAATATTGATAAAACATTGAATGATTTCATAAATGAAAGTATAGATAAATAATTTCATGTTAGATGCTTTATTTAACAAGGATAATGTTATGCATAATAGAGTGGGAGAAACTCTAGTTGTACAGATCTAGTTATCACCTGACACCGGCCTCAAACCGGTGTCTTGTTTACGCTACTTTAGTGCGCACTTCCTTCGGTATCAATTTCAGACCCTTCTTGAACATGCTGTAGGGGGTCTGACCCTCCATCATCCTGCCCTGATGTGGCCGCTCGGTGTTGTAGTGTTCCAGGTAGCTATCCAGGTCTGTCTGCATCTGCTCCACCGACTCATACCAAGTCGTTCTCCCCTTGATACGGAAGTGTTCATCCAGCAAGGTTCGATGTAGCCGCTCGATAAAGCCGTTGCTCTGCGGCCTGCGCACCTTGGTGGTTCGGTGCTCAATCCCCTCCAGTTGCAGGAACAGCTCGTAGGGATGATGGTCAGGGCGCCCGCAGAACTCGCGCCCGTTGTCCGACAGGATGGTATAGACCCGTGCCTCGTGGGTTTCAAAGAATGGCAGCACTGTTTCGTTGAGCACATGGACCGAGGTGATGGGCAGCTTGCTGGTGTAGAGCCGCCCCCAGGCGTGGCGGCTATAGCAGTCCAGCACGGTTTGCAGATACACCTTACCGACCCCCTTGAGCGCGCCGACGAAGAAGGTGTCGACCGCCACCAGTTCCCCGGTGTAGTGGACCTCAATCTGGCGTTCTCGGAACTCGGGACTGAATCGCTCGAGCAGGCGAATTTGCTCGTCATTGAGCTCAATCGTTTGTTCCCGATGGGTTTTCTCGAGACGTAACAAGCGGTCGTGTTTGGAGAGCAAATCGTGACGTTGCCACACGCCACGCACGCCGCCGGCACTGACGTTGATGCCTTGCAAAGCCAGTTCTTGCGCGACCCGCAGCGGGCCGTGAGTAGGCCTGGTGAGGGAGTAATCGAGGATGGCCTGCTCAATCTCGGGAGCGACCCGGTTGGGATGAGCCCCTTTACAGCCGGGCAGTTTGTCGAGCAAGCCCTCGGCGCCATAGGTCTGGTAGTTACGGCGAATCTCGTAGAACTGCTGGCGGCTGTAGCCGATGAGCTTGCAGGCTTTGCTGACGTTATTGAGCTCTTTGGCGAGCTCTAGCAGGCTGAGTTTACGACGTGCTACTTTCTCGTTGGTGGTCATACGGTGACTCCGGATAACACGGTAGGGGTACCGTTTTGTTATCCGGTTTGAAGCCGTATGACCACTCCCTTTTGTGGGCAACTGTCAGGTGAATACCATCTCCATACACTCTAGTAATAACACTCTGTTTGCTACTTGTAGCCTGTAGCAGCCGTTATGACGAGCGTCACGGCGGCAGCTGGCGCGGCTATAGCGAGACCGGTTATGCCAGCTATTATGCCGACCGCTATCACGGTAAAAAGACTGCCAGCGGCGAGCTCTATCGCAACAACCTCAATAGCGCCGCCCATATGGAATTGCCCTTTGGCTCCATGGTGCGGGTGACCAACCTCGCCAATGGCAAGAGCGTAGTGGTCAAGGTCAATGACCGCGGCGCCTTTAAAAGCGGGCGAATTATCGATCTCTCCAAATCAGCCTTCGGCTCCATCGCCAACATTCGCGAAGGTGTTATCAAGGTAAAGGTTGAGGTGTTGTGACCGCTCGTGATGCTTCTGAATCTGCAGCCGTTTGGAAAAATCGTAATAGGCTGCTTGTGCGCTAACAGCGTATCCAATATGGCTTGAGCAGGGAAAGAGATGGATATTGAGCTGATTGATGTGTCGCAAAATGAATTTGAGCAGGTCTTTACTGCCGTGAAACAGGGGATTTTTCCCTATGTTGAGTCGCTCTTTGGCTGGGATGACCAATTTCAACGCGAACGGCTAGCCAGCTCCTATCTGCCGCAATGGTTTTCGTGGATCCAGCATGGGGGAGAGCGCATTGGTCTGTTATGTAGCAAGCCATATGAGGATGCCCAGCATGTTCATCTGCTGATCATTTTCCCTCAGTATCAGGGGCGACATCTTGGCGCTGCCGTGATGGAGCGGCTGCATCAGGAGGCTGAGCGTGAGGGCAAATGCCGGGTCACCTTGTCCAGCTTCACAGACAACCATGGGGCGATACGGTTTTATGAGCGCCTTGGTTACAACGTGGTCGAAGAGGATCAAGAGTTTGTCTCCATGTCCCGGCCGTTGGGCTGTGACCTCGGATTGAAAAAAGTGGTTAATGGAGAGTTGTGATGGCGATTTTGAATATTTTGACGGCTCCCGACCCCAGGTTGAGGCTCAAGGCCGAGCGGGTTGAGGATATTGCTGCCGTACAGGGGCTGATCGATGACATGTTGGAGACCCTGTATGCGACGGAAAACGGGATTGGTTTGGCCGCGACTCAAGTCGGGCGTAAAGAGGCCGTCGTTATTATCGACTTGTCCGAGAGCAGGGATCAGCCGCTGGTTTTGATTAATCCACAAGTGATAAGCGGTACTGAAAAGGTGCTTGGACAAGAGGGCTGTCTCTCCGTGCCGGATTACTACGCGGATGTCGAGCGTTACAGCTCGGTGGTAGTATCTGCACTGGATCGAAAAGGCAATCCGATCACCATCGAGAGCAGCGATTTTTTGGCCATTGTCATGCAGCATGAAATTGATCATCTGGATGGCAACTTGTTCATTGATTACCTGTCACCGCTCAAGCGGCAGATGGCACTCAAACGAGTTAAAAAATCGCTCAAGTCCGCCAGCTAATGTCTGCGGATAGTGGCTGGCCGTTTTAGTTATGTGGGGAGCAGGCAGAATGAAAGTGGCAAAATGGAATGTCAGGGCACTGTTTAGCCGCAATAACAAAGGAGAGCAGGGGCGCTATGGTTTATGGGCTGCCTTGCTGCTGGGAACATTATGGGTAGCCCTCCCCGTATCAGCCGACGAGGAGCAGCTGCCGGCCGAATATCGCCCCTTTGTGCAGCAGTTGGTCGATGCGGCAGAAGCCCGGGATCATCAGGCCCTTGCCAACCAGATGAAGTACCCCTTCAAGCAGGAGTATCCCATTCCCGCCATCAAAACCCCGGCGGAGATGCTGACCCGATTTGGCGAGGTATTTGATGACGCTATATTAAAAAGCATTGCTACCTCCCGGGTCGGGCAGGATTGGCAGACCATGGGCTGGCGAGGCATTATGCTGGGCAGTGGTGAGGTCTGGATGGACTTTGATGGCAAGGTCATCGGTATCAATCATCAGACTGCACAGGCCGCCAAATTGAAAGCCGAGCTTATCGCCAGGCAGAAGAGCGGTCTGCATCCCAGTGTGCGGGAGTACAAGAGCCCCGAGCTGATGTGGCAGACCGAGAAATTTACCATCCGCATCGACGAGTTGGACGATGGCCACTATCGCTACGCCTCCTGGGCCAAGGGCAAGACGCTCGCCGACAAGCCGGATCTGGTGTTGAAAAATGGCACCGTCAGGGTGGAGGGGACGGGGGGCAATCATACCTATCTCTTCACGAGCGGCCCCTATCGCTACGAGTGCGTTGTCACCGTATTGGGTGAGCGAGGCGTGCCACCGGGTGAGCTGGTGGTCTATAAAGACGACGTCGAGATAGTGCACCAACCGGTGATCAAGGTGCTGTGACAGCAAATCCACATAAAGAGAGACCAAAGAGCAGCCAGGTGCCGCTCTTTGCTTTCGCAAACTGAAGAATGAGCTTTGCTAGCTTTGCGGCACCCTGACCCCTTTATCGAGATAGAGGCTGCTGTAGTTAGCCCTGTGGGTGACAAACATCACCTGATGGCGGCTACCGTCGGAGAGGATAAGGAAATCGCCCGCCTGGGCAGGGCTTTGCAAGGAGACCTCCTGCTCGGGGGCGGTCAGGCGGTCGACATCATCTTTGAAGGTGAGGGTGTAAGAGAACATATGGCGCTCCACTGCTGGCTCATATCAAACACTCCGTTGAAGGTAGTTGCTGGCATGGGCACGCGCGGCGCCCGATTGGCGCTGTTAGACCAAATATCAGCGATGAGAACGTGCGTGGCTTCAGTCGGGTTGTTTTGCTGAGGTGCACTTTAGGCGTTTACATCAAGGCCATTGGTATCAAAAGAGATGGGAAAGGGGCGAAAAGGAGGATGAAAAAACCGCCAGCTGGCGGTTTTCTTATGCGATGGGCCCTACTTCAGGGCCTTCTTCAGCTTCTTGATCTTGCCTTCATGCTTGGCAATTTTCTCAAGACGAGCGGCGATCTTCTTCTTGATCTCTTTCTTGCTTGCTTTGGCCATCGGTGGCGCTCCTTTGCCGTGGGGACACATGAGGTGTCAGTGTGGGTCTTCCCTTTGACGTCCCAGAGTGCCACAGGGCTTCTTTGTGAACCAGCACTCTGTTGCTTTAATAGCCAGCTCGCTATAACTGCAAGGGGCTGAGCCAGCGCAGCAGTTGCTGGCCAACCTGCGGGCTGGCGAGCAGGGCCATATGACTGGTGCGATAGACAATCAGGGTATGGGCAGGAAGAAAAGCCAGCAGATGGCGCGCTTCGTTGTGCTGGCCGAGGGCGCTGCGTAGCGGCACCAGTCCATCGCCAATCAGCCGGTCGGCCAGCAGGCTGCGCTTGGCGGCTGTGGTCGCGGCAATGGCATAGCAGTTGACGCCGCCGGGCAATGGGAGTGGCGCGCGTGGGTCCTGTGAGGGGACGGCGGGGTCGGGTGGGGCAACGGCATCGATCACCTTGCCGTGGCGTAAATCCTTGATGCCAGCACTGCGCAGCCGCGCCAGTCTGACGAAGGGCTCGCTGTAGGCGGTAGCGGGCAGCAACTGTTCCAGCCAGTGACCTGCATGTTCGAGCGGTGCGCCGTGGTGTGGTGTGCCAAGAAATATCAGGTTGGCAAGGTGCGCAGGCCAGGTGAGCCCGGCCACGCCAGCATGGTGGCAGGCGCTGCGTGCAACCAGTCCCCCCATGCTGTAGCCCATTATCGTTATCTCTTTGAGCTCTCCCGGCCAGTGGGCGAACAGCTGCTCCAGCAACAGGGCCAGCGCCTGTCCGTTTTGTGCAATGGGCAGGCCCGAGTTGTAGCGCAGGTAAAGAGGCTGATAGCCAAGCGCGGCGGCAAGTTGCTCCCCGTGATTGACCGGTTTGCCTTGATGCTCGGTCTGCCACTGCAGATCGTTCATGCAGAGGCCATGGATCATCAGCAGCACCCGTCCCTCGCGGGGTAGATCCTTTGGCATCGCCTGCCAATCGAGGGGCTTGCCCTGATAGCGCAGAGTCATGGGGGTGGCGAGAGCATTGTGGTGTTCGACCAGCTTGTCCCCCAACACGCCGTTGAGCGTGGCGATCAGGGCCGCACGTTTCGGTGTTTCGGGGATCTGGTGGGGCGGTGGTGTGGCTGGCAGGCGGCTGAGCAGATGGTTGATGCCGCTGCCCAGGGTGTTGGCGGCGCCATGTACCCTCTTGTAGACCAGTCCGGTGATCCCGGCTGTTTTTCCCTCATCCCGTCCCTTGAGCCCCATACCGCTCAGTACCGCCTGATGTACCGCTTCGGTGATCTCTACCGCGGCGGGCAGCGCCAGAGTCAGCAGGTGCGCCAGCTCGCGGATATCCGAAAGATGCCAGGAAGAGGATGGCGAGGGGTCTGTGGCGTCGGTCATGGCAAGCCCTTGTGAAAGCGGGTATCGCGTTGTCGTGCCGCGAAGAGTGCAGCGTATCTCTATATCAAACCAGCTTGCGCCCTTTGTGGCGGGTTTACCAGTAACGGGCCATGCATGGCGGGGCTGATAAGAACCGCTTGCGAAGCCGGTCACGGTAATGGCAGGGAAAATCACCTCTACTTCGTCATATGAAGCCACATGGAGAGGTGAGGATGTCGCTGTTTGATGAGATGCGGGTACAGGATTTGTGTGCACGGTTGCTCGATAGCCAGAACGGAAAGGGCTGCACCCTTGAGAGTCGGCATGACGCGAGTTGAAGGATCTGTTGCAGGCAGTGGCCGGGATCAAGCCGGTTGGCCGAGGTGCTCATTATGTGTTGACCGACGCGGGGCGGACTTATTTGCTCGGGCAGCTGGCGTTGGTGGCGCCCCCGGAACAGGACAAGGGTGAGCAGCTGCAACGAATGGGAGTGAGTTTGCCTGCGCGGCTCAATCAGGCCTGCTTTTATGCCCTCTGGCATGGGGATAGCAAGCATCCGCGATCAGCATCCCTTGCAGCGCCACTGCTTGCGGACTTGTCGCTAACTCAAGATGAGGTGATCCGCATCCGTACCCTCGAACCTCTCTCATTGGTCGATCGGCAAGGTCAGCAGCACGATATGACGGCAATGATGGCGCTGCTGGGGGAATTGGCGTTGCCGGAGCGGACTCTGGGCACGCTGGCGGCCATCGGCTGGCAAGGGGAGCGGGTCATTACGGTGGAAAACAAGGGGGCCTTTGTCGACTACCCGCTGCAACCCGGGCAACTGCTGCTTTTTGCACCCGGTCGCAATACCACCCTGGCCAAACAGCTGATCCCGCTGCTGCCTGCGGGCGTGCAGTGGGCCCATTTCGGCGATCTCGATCAACGGGGTATCGATATTGCCGTCGAGCTGGCGCGCGAGCTAAATCGACCGGCCATGCTCTGGCTTCCCTGTGAGTTGCGGCCTTATCTGGATCACTATGCCCGCCCTGTTCGCACCTTTGCAACGGACAGTGGCAAGGTGCCCTGGCGTTTGACGACGCAGGCTGATCAGGTTGATGGTCATGGCGCGTCGGCAGGCGTTCCCTGGCTTGAGAAACTGATCACAGACGGGACTTGGCTGGAGCAGGAGGTATTGATTCTGGCCCCTCACTGGCGGAGCTGGTCATTGGAAGAGATGGGCAATCAGGTGTGAAACGGGGAGCCCGCGCTCCCCGTCATTTCGTGGTCAGCTGTTTACTTCGCGTTGATGGGCCCCTTGGTGCCAGCATCATTATCGACCCAGCCATCTTCACCCTTGATGCGGCGATCCCCCTGAATGGTGTAGATGACCATGCCATCCTTGAACACCAGCGCGCCATCGGATTTCTTGGCATTGACCTTCTTGTCGTTGACCCACACCTGATCCTTGCCATCGATGCGGATATTGGCCACGGTGGCGCCTGTTTGAGGGAAGGTGGCGATCCAGTTGCCTTCATAGGGGCTGGCGCTGGTTGCCGCGGCCGGAGCATTGCCAACACCGGCAGCCGCGTTCTCAGCCTTGGTTTTGTTGATATCGCAGCCATTGAGCTCGCTCACCTGAGTGCAGCCCGAGCGCTCCAGCTTCTGCTCATAGCTCAGATTCAGACCGCCCTCTGCTGCAGGGGCGGCCGTGCCAAATCCCGCCTTGGCATTTTCCGCTTTGGTTTTGTGAATGTCACAGCCCTGCGCCTCGGTAACCTGGGTGCAGCCGGATCGCTCCAGTTGCTCGGCATATTTGGCACTGATGGCGTGGGCAGGGGTGATCCCGAGCAGGGTCAGGGTGATGAGCAGAGCAGCATTCCTGGACATAGATAATCCCTCAAAGATGTAAGTCATGCAGGTTCTTCCGCGCAGTTGCGGCAGTGAACGTCGGCCTCTTCTGAGCATCCGAGACAGATGCGCAGCTGGCGTATTCACGTTAGCACCTTGGGCCAACCGCGCCCAGCGATGTGGCCGGAAGATAAGGCGAGAGGTGATACGGGAGTGCAGGGGAGGCGAGATAGCAGCAGTGTAAACGCTGGAGAGTTCATTCCAAGAGAAAAGGTGTTGCGGGCATTATCATAATGATAACGACAGCCCCGCTGATATCATTTCAGCCCTTGAAACTGACCTTTGATGATAATTCTCACCGATGCCGAGATATCACCTCTGATTATTATCACTCGGCTATTTTATGGCTTGGCTGATCCGCTCACCTTTTTATTGAATAAACCGCTTAAATAGCCGCTGATTTTGTGGGTGGCATCACACACTTTCGCCATTTATTAATATCTGCCTGCATTTTATTGGTTTGGCACGGTTATTGATTGCCTCATATCGACGCTAACCGACGCGCTCACCCACAACCGGGATGCTGGTGACATCGTGAGTGAAAGGGGAGCTATCCATATCTCATCCAATGATTGGGGCGAACGATGAAAGCAGTTAACGAATTAATCAAAGAGATCAGAGCACTCAAATCCAACCTGCATGAAAAAGATTTTCTGCTGACCTGGGAGCAAACCCCTCAGGAGCTGGAGCTGGTATTGAAACTGGCCGAATCCCTCAAGACCCTGCGCGCCGAAAATATCTGCACCAAACTGTTTAACAGCGGGCTCGGTATCTCGGTTTTCCGCGATAACTCCACCCGAACCCGCTTCTCTTACGCCTCTGCGCTGAACCTGCTCGGTCTGGCCCAGCAGGATCTGGATGAGGGCAAATCCCAGATCGCCCATGGCGAAACCGTCCGTGAAACCGCCAACATGATCTCCTTCTGCGCCGATGCCATCGGCATCCGTGACGACATGTTCCTCGGTGCCGGTAACGCCTATATGCGCGAAGTGGGTGCGGCACTGGATGAAGGGTTCGAGAAGGGGGTGCTCCCCCAGCGTCCGGCACTGGTCAACCTGCAGTGCGACATTGATCACCCGACCCAGTCCATGGCTGATCTCGCCTGGTTGCAGGAGCACTTCGGTAGCCTAGAGAGCCTCAAGGGCAAGAAGATTGCCATGACCTGGGCCTACTCCCCCAGCTACGGCAAGCCGCTCTCCGTGCCCCAGGGCATCATCGGTCTGATGACCCGTTTCGGTATGGACGTGACCCTGGCCCATCCGGAAGGGTATGACCTGATCCCGGACGTGATCGAAGTGGCCAAGGAGAATGCCAAGGCATCCGGTGGCAGCTTCCGCCAGGTCACCTCCATGGAAGAGGCGTTCAAGGATGCCGATATCGTCTATCCCAAGTCCTGGGCTCCCTACAAGGTGATGGAGCAGCGCACCGAGTTGCTGCGTGCCAATGACCACGCTGGCCTCAAAGATCTGGAGAAACACTGTTTGGAGCAGAACGCTAAGCACAAGGATTGGCACTGCACCGAGGAGATGATGAAGCTTACCAAGGGGGGCGAAGCGCTCTATATGCACTGCCTGCCCGCCGATATTTCCGGCGTCTCCTGCAAAGAGGGCGAAGTAACCGAAGGGGTATTCGAGAAATACCGTATCGCCACTTACAAAGAGGCGAGCTGGAAGCCCTATATTATCGCCGCCATGATCATGGCCCGTAAATTCTCCGCCCCGGCAGAAACCCTGGAAAATCTGATTAAAGAGGCGCAAAAGCGGGTGAAATAAATAACGGCAGGGCAGGGTGAATATTCATCCTGCCCACACTGTCGAACCCATTATTTTGAGTTTTCTCCCCGTGGTATCTGAATAACGGATCTCCCGGCGAGGCAGCTCTTTGTCAGGTAACGCCTAGTGAGGTAAGCATGTCCCAATTTTCGCTGAAGATGGATATTGCCGATAACCGTTTCTTTACCGCTGAGCCATCTCCGCTGTTTTCTCGCGCCGAAGCACAAAAGGCTCGCGCTTTTCATAAAAAACTGGCCGGTTATGAGCCGACCCCATTGTGCGACCTAAAAGATCTGGCCGCCTATATCGGGGTGAAAAATATATTGGTCAAAGACGAGTCAAAGCGCTTTGGCCTCAATGCCTTCAAGATGCTGGGTGGCGTTTATGCCATCGCCAACCTGCTCTGTGAAAAGTACGGGGTGGCCATCGAGGACTTCTCCTTCGATCTCATCAAACGCACCATCAAGGAGCCGATGACCTTCGCCACCACCACGGATGGCAACCACGGTCGTGGCGTTGCCTGGGCCGCCAAGCAGGTGGGCCAGCATGCGGTGGTCTACATGCCCAAGGGCTCAGCCCAGGAGCGGGTTGACCACATTCTCAATCTCGGTGCCGAGTGCATCGTCACCGACATGAACTACGACGATACCGTGCGCCTGACCATGAAGATGGCCGAAGAGCGCGGCTGGCACATAGTGCAGGACACCGCCTGGGAGGGCTACACCAAGATCCCGACCTGGATCATGCAGGGTTACTCCACTCTGGCCGACGAAGCGGTCGAGCAGATGCAGGATATGGGCATCAAGCAGCCCACCCACGTGCTGCTGCAGGCCGGGGTAGGGGCGCTGGCGGGCGGAGTGCTCGGTTATCTGGTGGACTGCTTCGGGGCGAAAAACCTGCACAGTATCGTAGTCGAGCCGGATCAGGCCGACTGCATCTACCGCTCCGGCGTGGCGGGGGAGATGGTCAACGTGGGGGGCGACATGCGCACCATCATGGCCGGTCTCGCCTGTGGCGAACCCAACCCCCTCGGTTGGCCACTGCTCAGAAGCTGCACCACCCAGTTTATCTCCTGCCACGACAAGGTGTCGGCGCTGGGGATGAGAGTGCTGGGCAACCCTCTTGGCAATGATCCGCGCATCATCTCCGGTGAGTCCGGCTCGGTCGGTACCGGCGTGCTGGCGGCGGTGCGCCACCACCCGGATCGCGCGGCGCTGATGGAACGTCTCGGGCTAAGTCGCGACTCCGTGGTGCTGATCATCAACACCGAAGGGGACACCGATGTGACCCACTACCGGGAAGTGGTGTGGGAAGGCAAACATCCTGCCTGCGATTAACCCCGGCTGTGACTAATCCCTGCGAGAGCAGAGACACGAATTGAAGCATTGATCGCGCCTCGCCAACGGGGCGCGGTAACGGGCACAGGGCGCTGCCGACGAACAGGCCGCGCACTCTCAGTTGTTATGGAGAATCACAATGAGCAAGCAAATTCCGTTTGAAATGGTGTTGGAGAAGGCCTATCAGTACAAGGCCGAGATGAGTCAGTTCCTGCGCGACATGATCGCCATCCCGAGCGAGAGCTGCGATGAAGAGCGCGTCGTGCTGCGCATCAAGCAGGAGATGGAGAAGGTTGGCTTTGACAAGGTCGAGATTGACCCCATGGGTAACGTGCTGGGTTATATCGGTCACGGCCCGCACCTGATCGCCATGGATGCCCACATCGATACCGTGGGGGTCGGCAACCGCGCCAACTGGACCTTCGACCCCTATGAGGGGATGGAAGATCACGAGATCATCGGTGGCCGTGGCGCCTCCGATCAGGAAGGGGGCATGGCCTCTATGGTTTATGCCGGCAAGATCATCAAGGATCTGGGGCTGGAAGATCAGTACACCCTGCTGGTGACCGGTACCGTCCAGGAAGAGGATTGCGATGGCCTCTGCTGGCAGTACATCATCGAGCAGAGCAAGATCCGCCCCGAGTTCGTGGTCAGTACCGAGCCCACCGACTGCCAGATCTACCGTGGCCAGCGTGGCCGTATGGAGATCCGGGTGGAAGTGCAGGGGGTGAGCTGCCACGGCTCTGCGCCGGAGCGCGGTGACAACGCCATCTTCAAGATGGGCCCCATTCTTGGCGAGCTGCAGGAGCTCAGCCACAACCTCGGCAACGACGACTTCCTCGGCAAGGGCACCCTGACCGTCTCCGAGATCTTCTTCACCTCTCCGAGCCGCTGCGCCGTGGCGGACAGCTGCGCCGTCTCCATCGACCGTCGTCTCACCTGGGGCGAGACCTGGCAAGGTGCGTTGGACGAGATCCGCGCCCTGCCAGCGGTGCAAGCCGCCGGTGCCGAGGTCTCCATGTACCAGTATGACCGTCCGGCCTATACCGGTCTGGTCTACCCGACCGAGTGCTACTTCCCGACCTGGAAGGTGGAAGAGGATCACATCACCGTCAAAACCCTCTCCAAGGCTTATCGCGAGCTGTTCAACAAGGAGCCGGTGGTGGACAAGTGGACCTTCTCGACCAACGGGGTCTCCATCATGGGTCGTCACGGTATTCCGGTCATCGGTTTTGGCCCGGGTAAAGAGCCGGAAGCCCATGCCCCGAACGAGAAGACCTGGAAAGAGCATCTGGTCAAGTGCGCCGCCATGTACGCCGTGATCCCTATGCTCTATCTGGCCGAGCTGGACAAGTAAGGGGTCTGCCGGGTGGTGACTCTCATCACCGCCCAGCTGTTGCAAGTGCCCCGTCTCCATTGAGGCGGGGCTTTGCTGTTTGAAGTGATGTTCGAGGTGGTGGGGATGAAACGGCTGATCAAAAACGGTGTGCTGGTCGATGCGCAGGGGGAATATCGTCAGGATCTGCTGATCGAGCACGGGGTGATCCGCGCCCGTGCCGCCGATATCCAGCCCGATAGCGAAACCGAGGTGATCGATGCCAGCGGCTGCTATGTGATGCCGGGTGGCATCGACGTCCACACCCATTTCAACATCGATGTCGGGATTGCCCGCAGTTGCGATGACTTTTTCAGCGGTACCCGTGCCGCCGCTTGTGGTGGCACCACCACCATCGTCGATCACATGGGATTTGGCCCGGCGGGGTGCAATCTGCATCACCAGCTGGCCCGCTATCACGATTACGCCGCCGATCAGGCGGTGATCGACTACAGCTTTCATGGCGTGATCCAGCATGTGGATGACGCCATCCTTAATGAGATGGCCGCCATGGTGCAGGAGGAAGGGATCAGCAGCTTCAAGCTCTATCTCACCTACCAGTACAAGCTGGGGGACCATGACGTGCTGCGCGCCCTGGCCCGCCTCAAAGAGGTGGGGGCGCTTGCCACCGTCCATCCCGAGAATGATGCCGCCATCGCGGCGCGCCGGGCGGCCCTATTGGCCGCCGGTAACTGTGAACCCTGGTATCACCCGCAAAGCCGTCCGCTGGAGTGCGAGGCGGAGGCGATCGCCCGGATGATCAATCTGGCGGGGCTCGCTGGCAATGCCCCGCTCTATATCGTCCACCTCTCCAATGGCTTGGGGCTGGAGTATCTGAAACTGGCGCGCCGTCAGGGCCAGCCGGTCTGGGTGGAGACCTGCCCGCAATATCTGCTGCTCGATGAGCAGTGTTATTACAAGGAGAACGGGGTCGACTATCTGCTGAGCCCGCCGCTGCGCTCGCGCCGCGAGCAGGACAAGCTGTGGGTCGGTATCGCTGCTGGTGACATCGATACGGTGGCGACCGATCACTGCAACTTCTCCCACGCCCAGCGCATGACCCTCTCGGGGGGCGATTTCAGCCGCTGCCCCAACGGCTTGCCCGGGGTCGAAAACCGGATGCTGCTGCTCTTTGCCCACGGGGTATTGGGCGGGCGCATCTCGCCGTCCCGCTTCGTGGCCCTCACCAGTGCCAACCCGGCGCGCCTGTTTGGCCTCTGGCCGCGCAAGGGCAACTTGCAACCGGGATCTGACGCCGATCTGGTGCTGATGGATCCCCGTGGTGACACCCTGATTTCCCATCAACAGTTGCACGACAACGGCGACTACAGCCCCTACGAGGGGATGCATTGCCCCGGCCAGATCAGGATGACCCTGAGTCGCGGCGAGATAGTCGCCCGCGATGGCGAGTTTCTGGGGCGGCGTGGTCATGGCCGGTTTTTGGCCAGAGCGCCCTTTGATCCGGCGTTGGCGCCGGAGCTGCACTCGCCTTGCCCCTTGGTAGCAGGCTGACAATTCGTTCGAAACACGCAAATCAGCAAGGTTATGTGAACAACGAAAGGTGGGCCGGTATCGCGCCGGCTTGTCCCATCACTGGAGATAACAAGATGAAACAGAGAATCGTACTGGCCCTTGGTGGCAATGCGCTGGGCAACAACTTGCCCGAGCAGATGAAGGCGGTGCAGAGCACGGCGGGCACCATTGCCGACCTGATCGCCCAGGGGCACGAGGTGGTGGTCACCCACGGTAACGGGCCGCAGGTGGGGATGATCCAGCAGGCGTTCGAAGTGGCGGCCCGCCACGAGCCAAAATCCCCCCATCTGCCCATGTCGGTCTGTGTGGCCCTGAGTCAGGGTTATATCGGCTATGACCTGCAAAATGCCCTGCGCGAAGCACTGCTGGAACGCGGCATCCACAAGCCGGTCGCCACTCTGGTGACTCAGGTTGAGGTCGACAAGAACGATCCAGCCTTCCTCGACCCGAGCAAGCCCATTGGCGGTTTCTTCAGCAAGGAGGAGGCCGAGGCGCTCATGGCCAAAGGCGAGCGGCTCAAAGAGGATGCCGGCCGTGGCTATCGCCGGGTGGTCGCATCCCCCAAACCCGTCGACATCATCGAGAAAGAGACCGTCTCAGCCATGCTGGCTGCCGGTCAGGTGGTGATCACCGTCGGTGGCGGCGGCATTCCGGTGCTGCGCGAAGGCAATCACCTGCGCGGTGCCAGCGCGGTGATCGACAAGGATTGGGCCAGTGCCAAGCTGGCGGAACTGATTGACGCCGACATGCTGATCATCCTTACCGCGGTAGAGAAAGTGGCCATCAACTTCGGCAAGCCCGATGTGCAGTGGCTCGATCAGTTGAGCGTGGCCGATGCCAACAGCTTTATTGCCCAGGAGCAGTTTGCCAAGGGCTCCATGCTGCCCAAGGTGGAGGCGGCGCTCTCGTTCGCCACCTCCCTGCCGGGGCGCAAATCCCTGATCACCTTGCTGGAGAAGGCCGCCGACGGCATTGCCGGCAAGACGGGAACCCTTATCTGCCGCTAGGCGTTCCAGCTCGGGTTGAGTGTGATTGCGGGGGCCGACGGCCCCCTTGTTCATTTCGGGGCGACCATGGTCAGCGGAGGATGAGCGGCGTAAGATGACCGCCTTCAAGCGCGGGCAAGACGCCGAGAGCAGACCCGGCGCAATGAGTGACAAGAGGTGAGTAACAAGCAAATGAGCGGAAAGATCAATATGGCGGCGCTGGTGGGATTGATCCTGCTCACCGCCATCTGGAGTTACAGCTGGATCGTGATGAAGCAGGTGATGCTCTACGCGGGGGCCTTCGAGTTCACCGCCCTGCGCTGCCTGTGCGGATCTCTGGTTCTGCTGCTGGTATTGGCCCTGCGTGGGCGCCGTTATCTTAAACCCACCCCGTTTCGCTATACCCTCGCCATCGCCCTGTTCCAAACCTGCGGCATGGTGGGGTTGGCCCAGTGGGCGCTGATCAGCGGCGTGGCGGGCAAGGTGGCTATTCTGAGCTACACCATGCCGTTCTGGGTGGTGATCTTCGCGGCGCTCTTTCTCGGCGAGCGGATGCGCAAGCTCCACTATCTGGCGGTCGGGGTGGCGGCTTGCGGGCTGCTCTTGGTGATCGAGCCCTGGCAGCTGCATCTGGATTCCATGAAGAGTGCGCTGCTGGGGATTGCTTCCGGCATCTGCTGGGGGATCAGCGCCATCATCGCCAAGCGGATGTATGTCCGCCACCCCGCGGTGGATCTGATGTCCCTCACCACCTGGCAGATGATCTACGCCACCATGGTGATGGCCGTGGTGGCGGCGCTGGTGCCGGAGCGACCCATCGACTGGCAGCCCTATGTGTTTGGTGCGCTCGCCTACAGCGCCATCTTCGCCACGGCGCTGGCCTGGAGCCTCTGGCTGTTTGTATTGAAAAAGCTGCCGGCCGGGATCGCCAGCCTCAGCACACTGGCGGTGCCGGTGAGCGGCGTGCTGCTCTCCTGGTGGCTGCTGGGCGAAAATCCGGGGCCGGTGGAGGGGAGCGGCATCGCCCTTATCGTGCTGGCGCTTCTCGTCATCAGCCGCAAGGGCAAGCGCTCTGTGGTGTCGGTGGCGGGGGAGACCCGCGTCAAGCACGGCTGAGTCGATTGTCGGCAACGAAATAAAAAGGGCCTGCCATCATGGCGGGCCCTTCTGGTTTTAAGAACACTCTCTTATCTGCGCTGGGCCAGATGCATCATGGCTTCCAGCACGGCGCCGCCGATGGCGCGTGCCTTGTCCGATACCGTAGTGGCGTCGGCCCGCTCGCCTCTGGGGTCGATGTCACCGATCTTGAAGCCGACGGTCACCTCGATGCCATCGCTGAGCAGCCCCCGCACCATGCCGGAGAGCGGCGCGATAATGGGGGCGTCCCCCACATGGGCGATCACATCCCCCTCCTGCACCAGATCACCGAGCTTGATAAGGCTCTTCATCACCCCGGGGGCGGGGGCGCGCACCACCCGGCGGGCGGAGTGCCCCTCGATCACTCCGGGAATACCGGTGTTGGGCTGGGCGGGGCCCTGATAGATAACTCGCCCCAGATGGTGACCACGGTTGGTCTCGATCACCGCATCGCAGTCGCACCCCGCCTCAAACCCCGGGCCGAGGGCTACCGTAATGGGGGCCATCTCCTTGTGGGTGCCGAGGTTCTGCTTGGCGAGGATGGCATCCACCAGATAGCGGGGCTTGAGCTCGGTGAGGGTGGCGCAGTCGGGGTCAACCAGCAGCGGAATGATGCCCCGATCCAGCTGCTCGAACGCCTGCTCAACGCTCTCGACCCGCTTGGCGCGCACACCCTCGACGCTGGTTTCACCGTCGAACATCCCCTGGGCGAAGGCGACGGTGCGGCGGATCACCGTGGGCTTGTCGAGATCCAGCATCACCACCTTGAAGCCGGCATTGTGCAGGCGCAGCGCCACGCCGGTGGCGATATCGCCGGAGCCGCGCATCACCACCAGCTGATCCCGCTTGAGGCGCACGTCATCCTGCATCAGGCCACCCGATTTGCCGTTTTTCACCTGCAGCAGCTCGGCGAGGATGCTGATGGCGATCTCCTCGGGCGTCTCGGCACCGATGTTGTAGCCGATGGGGGCGTGCAGCCGCTGCAACTGCTCCTGACTCACCCCTTGCTGGCGCAGGGCCTGGGTGAAGGTCTGTACCTTGCGCTTGCTGGCGAGCAGCCCCAGATAGGCGAGGGGACGGGTGATGAGCCGCTCCAGCGCCTCCTTGTCCTGATGGTTGGTGGCGATGATGACGAAGTTGGCGGGCTCTATGGCCAGCGCCTCGATCACCGCGCTGATGGTATCGGCCTGCTTGAGATGGGTACCTGCGGGGAAGTGGTCGGGGTTGAGGCTCCCTTCAAAACAGTCGCCCACATGGATATCAAAACCCAGCGTCGCCGCAGCATGTGCCAGCGCCCGGTTGACGTGACCAGCACCGATCAGTACCAGCCGGGGGCGCAGGCCATAGACATCGATATAGACCGACATGGCGCCGCCGCAATCCGACCCTACCGCATGTTCACCGCTGCGGGCCATCCGGCCATGGAAGATGCGCGGCTTGCGCTCGGCAATGGCGGCCATCGCTTCCTCGATCACCAGCCGCTCGATCATGCCGCCGCCGATGGTGCCGAGGATCTGGCCATCAGCCATCACCAGCATCTGGGCCTGATGGCGGGGGGTGGAGCCACGGCTCTCGATGATCTGGGCCATGGCAAAGGGAATGTTCTCCTGTTCCAGTCGGGCTGCGTGTGCAAACAGATTCATAAGGTACCTCTTCTTATCCTTAAACCATCATGGGTGAGGCGGCTGAGCCTCATCCTGAGCGAAGTAACCGAGTGCGTGGCGAATGGGCTGTGGCTCGCGAACCGCCCCCTGCCAGATGGCATAGATCTCGGGGTGGCGGCTATGCAGCTTTATCAATTCATCGAGCCACGACGCCTCATTTTGATAATCCCCATTGATAAACCAGATCCGGCGCGCCCTGGCCGGGGTGCCCTTGAACAGCCCCTCGGGGTGGGAGAGCAGCTGGTGAAATAGGGCCCAGTCGAGGGGGTCACCGGCCTCTATCCCGCACAGGGCCTGAAGCTCTGCCCAGCGGTGGATCTGCTGCGGGTCGGCCTTGGCCCCCACCATGGCGCCGCCCGTCAGGGCGATCACCCAATCACTGTGCTGAGGAATGCAAGGTTCGTGCAAAGCGGGCACTTTCAATAACTTGTGATGGGCGCCATCCGCTTCGACCAGGATGAGATCGAAGCGCTGCTGTCCTTTGAGCAGGTCGATTTGGCGCAGATCCGGCCCTGCAACCTTGCCGGTGCGCTCGTCGAGATGGCTGAACAGGGCAACCAGGGTCGGGCCATCTGGCAGGGCCTGACAGCGGGTAAGTTGACGAACGGGATCCGTCTCGATAATCAATTCCCGATAGTGTGACGGGGCTGGCAGAAACATCCGGGTGGTGGTGGTAATTAGCACCCTTTTACCCTGCTTATAAAAATATTCCGCCAGCCAGAACAGAGTGCTGGTTTTTCCGCCGGCACCACAAAGGCTAATTAGCGTGGTATGGTTGTCACTATTTTCAAGCAGTGGATTTAAAAGCGAACCAATATCCGGAAACGCGTGAATAACAGAGTGTGGCAAGGACATGGCAATGACCGAAATAAATAGCGAGGTGAATGAAAAGGTGCAGGCTCGGGGGCGTGAACAGTGTGACTGTATAATTACCGCAGCAGGTTTGTCATCCCGCATGGGGGCATGGAAAATGATGCTACCTTATGGCTCGGGGACAATTCTTGATGCAAGTCTCAAAAATGCCCTGGCCTTCTGCTCCCGGATTATTTTGGTCGTGGGCCATCGCAGGGCCGAGCTCGCTGCCTGTTATGGAAATCGCCCAGACATCCTCATCGTCCACAACCCTGACTATGAGCAGGGGTTGGGCAGTTCCATCCGCTGCGCTCTGGCGGCCAGCGATGCTGACTACCTCTTTATCAGCCACGGGGATCTGCCCTGTATCCCGCGCGAGGTCTATCAACAGTTGTGGCAGGCACGCGGAGAGTTCGCCCTGTTCCCGAGCTATGAGGGGGAGGCGGGCCACCCTGTCTTGCTGCCAAAATCCCTCGCAAGGGAGCTGGCTGCCGCGCCAGCACAGGGTTCGGTGCGCCGCTGGTTGCTGCAATGCCCACACCGAAGCATACCGGTTGAAAGTCCTGCCATCCTCTTTGATATCGATACCCCCGAGCGCTATCAGGCGCTGATCCGCGGCGAGCTGGAGCTGCGTTCTGCCGACGAGCTTACAACCGAGCAGGGCTGAGTCGCATCGTTGGGACCCACCTCCCTCTGCATACAATGGCAGCCAGCGGGGCGGTAACGCCGAGTCATCTCGCAGCCTTTGGATAAACCGAAATAGCGACGACCGCCTTTTATATAGCAGTGACTTTTAAGCAAACCCCGGCCATATTGGCCGGGGTTTGCTTGCGATAATGCTGGATGATTTTTACCCTATCAAAGTGATATTTATCGCTGCCGATTTGATACTTTTCATTTTTCTCTGGCATTGCCTTGAATAAAATTTCAAGTGAGTGAGAACCACTCTCATTAATCATAATGGCGACATGCCAAACCGCCTTCATTAATTCGAGCCATCTCACGCTTTTACCCTAAAAAATAGTTTTGCCGATGGAGTGGCCTGATAGTTGCTCCTCTCCTTGCCAAGGGGTAATGCCCGTGCGGGATACCCCATTTATTCATGCTGCCAATGTGCAGAACAGCTGCAAGGAGATAGCCATGGGCGATATTATGCGACCCGTTCCGTTCAAGAACCTGCTGACCCGTATTTTCGCGGAATATAAAGAGAGTCAGAGCATTTTCGGTATTCCCGCCGCGCAATTCTATCGCAAGCAGGACGAGCGCAAGATCAAGGTGTTCGGTGAAACCTGCGAGACCCCCATAGGCCCGGCAGCTGGCCCCCATACTCAGTTGGCCCAGAACATCGTCACCTCCTGGCTGACTGGCGGGCGCTTTATCGAGCTCAAGACGGTGCAGATCCTGGACCGTCTCGAACTGGAAAAGCCCTGCATCGACGCCGAAGACGAGTGCTTCAACACAGAGTGGTCCACCGAGTTCACCCTGCCCAAGGCGTTTGACGAGTATCTGAAGGCTTGGTTTGCCCTCTATCTGCTGGAGGAGGTGTTCGACCCCCGCCTCGACGGAGAGGCCAAGTCCTTCATCTTCAACATGAGCGTGGGTTACAACCTCGATGGCATCAAACAGCCACCGATGCAGCAGTTCATCCACAGCCTGATGGATGCCAGCAGCAATCCGAAATTTGCCGAGTACCAGCAGGTGGTACGCGAGCTGGTGGCCGACGAGCAGTTTATCACCGAGCTGGGACTGGGGGCGCGCCGCGATCGCCTGCAACAGCTGGTGGAGCACATCCCGGCCAATCTGGTTCATGGCGTTACCCTCTCTACCATGCACGGCTGCCCACCGAACGAGATTGAGGCCATCTGCCGCTACATGCTGGAAGAGAAGGGGCTCAACACCTTCGTCAAACTGAACCCGACCCTGCTGGGCTACCCGCGGGTGCGCGAGATCCTCGATACCTGTGGCTTTGATTACATTGGGCTGAGTGAAGAGTCGTTCGATCACGACCTCAAGCTGGATCAGGCCAAGGCCATGCTGACCCGCTTGATGGCGCTGGGGGCCGAGAAGGGGCTCACCTTCGGGGTCAAGCTGACCAATACCCTTGGCACCATCAACCGCAAGGGGGCGCTGCCGGGGGATGAGATGTATATGTCCGGCCGGGCGCTGTTCCCCCTCTCCATCAACGTGGCCGCCGTGCTGTCCCGCGCCTTCGATGGCAAGCTGCCCATCTCATACTCGGGCGGAGCCAGCAAGTTCAACATCGCCGAGATCTTCGAGACCGGTATTCGTCCCATCACCATGGCCACCGACCTGCTGAAACCGGGTGGCTACCTGCGTCAGATTGAGTGCCTCAAAGAGATAGATGCGTCGGACAGCTGGGGCATGAGTCAGGTGGACGTGGCCAAGCTGGAGGCGCTTGCCGCCAAGGCGCTCACCATGGATTACACCCAGAAGGAGTGGAAGTCCGAGGATCGCATCGAAGTGGGTGGTGGCCTGCCGCTGACCGACTGCTACGTGGCGCCCTGCGTCACCGCCTGCGCCGTGCATCAGGATATCCCCGAGTACATTCGCCTGATGGGCGAGGGAGAGTATGTGGCAGCCCTTGAGCTGATTTATCAGCGCAACGCCTTGCCCGCCATCACCAGCCATATCTGCGATCACCAGTGCCAGTACAACTGCACCCGTCTCGATTACGACAGCCCGCTCAATATCCGTGAGCTGAAAAAAGTGGCGCTGGAGCGCGGCTGGGAAGGGTACAAGGCGCGCTGGCACAAGCCGGCAGGCAGCGGTGACAAGCACCCGGTTGCGGTTATTGGTGCAGGCCCGGCTGGTCTCTCCGCCGGTTACTTCCTGGCCCGTGCCGGCCACCCGGTCACCGTGTTCGAGCGCGAAGCCGATGCCGGTGGCGTGGTCAAACACATCATCCCCGAGTTCCGCATCCCGGCCGAGCTTATCCAGCACGACATCGACTTTGTCGCCGCTCACGGGGTCAAGTTCGAGTTTGGCTGCGATCCGGCGCTCACCATCGACAAGCTGCATGCTCAGGGCTTTACCTATGTCTTCGTCGGCATCGGTGCCGACAAGAATGGCGGTATGCGCCTCGATGGGGGGCACGAGCGGATTTACAAATCCTTCCACTTCCTGCGCAGCTTCAATCAGGGCAAGCCGCTGCCGCTCGGCCGCCATGTGGCGGTGATCGGCGCCGGCAACACCGCCATGGACTGTGCCCGCGCCGCCCTCAAGGTACCCGGTGTCAGCGATGTGACCGTTATCTACCGTCGCAGCGAAAAAGAGATGCCCGCCTATCGCGAGGAGTATCTGGAAGCGGTGGAGGATGGGGTGCGTTTCTGCTTCCTCACCAATCCGGAGCGTTTTGACAAAGATGGCAAGCTGACCGTGCGGATGATGGCGCTGGGGGATCCTGACGAGCAGGGCCGCCGCCGTCCGGTGCCGACCGAGCAGACTGAAGTGATGCAGATGGATGCCCTGATCACCGCCATCGGCGAGCAGCCTGATTGCGAGGTATTGAAAGCGATGGGCATTCCCCTTGGCAGCGATGGCTGGCCGGACGTGGATAGCCAGACCGGCGAAACCAGCCGTCGCAACGTCTTCCTGATTGGCGATGTGCAGAGCGGCCCGTCCTCCATCGTCGGTGCCATCGGCGGTGCCCGCCGCGCCGCGGATCTGGTGCTCTCTCGCGAGCATATCGCTGGCAGTCAGTCCGAGGTCTCAATCCAGCCGTCGGGCAAGGACGAGATCTACCGCCGCAAGGGGAGCATCGCCGTCACCATGGTTGACAAGAGCGAGCGTGATGCCTTCGTGGCGCAAGAGGCACACCGTTGCCTCGAGTGCAACTACCTCTGCAGCAAGTGCGTGGATGTCTGCCCCAACCGGGCCAACGTCGCCATCGCGGTGCCGGGCTTCAAAGACCAGTTCCAGACCCTGCACCTGGATGCCTACTGCAACGAATGTGGCAACTGTGCCCAGTTCTGCCCGTGGCAGGGCAAGCCCTATCAGGACAAGGTCACCATCTTCAGCCTGCCCGAGGACTTCGACAACAGCCGCAACCCCGGTTTCTATCTGGCTGACGGTGGCGAACTGCGGGTGCGTCAGGATGGCGAGACCTATCGCCTGACCATAGACGCCCAGAGCCAGATCAAGGATGCGCCAGCGGCCCTTGGCGACATGTGCCGGATCATCAGCCATGTCCACGCCCATCACCACTACCTGCTGGGGGCCGTCGAGGTCTGAGCGAATAACGAATAAGCGAAGGAGCAAACCATGTTTATTCTGAAAAACGTCACCGCCGTCCAGCTGGAGCCGACCCGGGTACTGGAAGGGGTGGATATCGCCATCGAAGGCACCCTTATCAAAGCGGTAGGGCCCAATCTGCGGGCCCTCTACCCGGAGGCCAACTATCGGGAGATGGGCGGTAAGCTGGTGATGCCGGGCATCGTCTGCGCCCACAACCACTTCTACTCCGGCCTGTCGCGGGGGATCATGGCCAACATCGCCCCCTGCCCGGATTTTATATCTACCCTGAAAAACCTCTGGTGGCGGCTCGATCGGGCGCTCGATGAAGAGTCCCTTTACTACAGCGGCCTCATCTGCTCGCTGGAAGCGATCAAGAGCGGTTGCAGTGCGGTGATCGACCACCACGCTTCGCCCAACTTCATCAAGGGCTCCCTGAATGTGCTGCGCAAAGGGTTTATGGAGGCGGGCCTGCGTGGCATGACCTGCTTCGAGACCACGGATCGCAACGGCGGCCTCGCCGAGCTGCAGGCCGGGGTGGAAGAGAACATCCTGTTCGCCCAACAGATCGATGCGGCCAAAGCCAAGGGGAGCGAACCCTATCTGGTGGAAGCCCATATTGGTGCCCACGCCCCCTTCACCGTGCCCGACGAGGGGCTGGCCATGCTGCGCGAAGCGGTACAGGTTACCGGTCGCGGGCTGCATATCCATGTGGCGGAAGACCGTTACGACATGGCCCACGGCCACCACCACTATGGCAAGGAGCCCATCGCCCGGCTGGACGAGTTTGGTCTTATCGACAGCAAGACCCTGATCGCCCACGGCATCTACCTGAGCCCGGCCGACATCGAGCTGCTCAACAGCCGCGATGCCTTCCTGGTGCACAACGCCCGCTCCAACATGAACAACCATGTGGGCTACAACATGCATCTGCCGGAGTATCGCAACCTGGCGCTGGGTACCGATGGTATCGGCTCCGACATGCTCGAAGAGCTCAAGTTTGCCTACTTCAAGCACAAGGATGCCGGCGGAGCGCTCTGGCCCGACAGCTTTGCCCGCTTCCTCTGGAATGGCAACACCCTGCTGGAGCGCAACTTCGACGCCAAATTTGGCCGCCTGGAGCCGGGATACAAGGCCGACCTCACCATTTGTGACTACGCCGCACCGACCCCGCTGGCGCCGCGCAACCTCGGCGGCCATCTCGCCTTTGGCATGGGCTCTGCCAGCGTTAACAGCGTGATGGTCGAGGGTCGCATGGTCTATCAGGACCGCGAGTTCGCCTTTGACGTCGAGCCCATTTATCAGCAGGCCAGCAAGGTGGCGAGCCGCCTGTGGCAACGGATGGATCAGCTGGCCTGAGGCCACCCTCCACAATTTTGGACCGGATTGCCCGCCCTGTGGATCTCCCCGGCGGCGGGCTGCAAGAGTAAGGACGACACATGATTGAGCAATTCTTCCGACCCGAACAACTGGGTCAGGCTTTGGAACTCAAGGCCCGCTTTGGCAACGACGCCGTCTACATGGGGGGCGGCAGCAAGCTCAACGCAGCCCCGACCCGCACCGACAAGAAGGTCGCCATCTCGCTGGACAAGCTCGGACTTGGCCAGATTGAGCAGCAGCACGGTCAACTCCACATCGGCGCCACCGTCACCCTGCAAGCACTCAAAGATGACCCCCGTACCCCGGCCGCCCTGTGCGAGGCGCTGGGGTTTGTCTACTCCCGCCATGTGCGCAATCAGGCCACCATTGGCGGCGAAATTGCCTGCCAGCAGCAGGACTCCCCGCTGCTGCCGGTACTGCTGGTACTCGAAGCCGTGGTGGTGCTGGAGAACAATCAGTTGCAACCCATCGATGCCTATCTGGCGGGCCAGCGCAAGGAGCTGGTGCTGGGGGTGGTGCTGCCGGAGCCCGCGCTGCGCTGCGCCACTCGCCGCATCAGCCGCAACGCCGACGGTCTGACGGTGATGACCGCCGCGGTGGCCCTCGACAGCATTGGCGAGATGCGGGTGGCCGTCGCTGGCGTCACCCCGCAGCCGATGCGCCTGCGGGATCTGGAGCGCCGAGATCTGCACGATGCCGCGCTGGAGGCCGCCGTGAGCGAGCTGATTGCGCCCCGTGAGGATCTGGCGGGCAGCATAAGTTACAAGCGGTATATCACCGGCGTGGTAGTGGCGGAGCTGCTGGTGGACTGCCAGCAGCAGGAGGTGCAAGCATGATGGAACTCAACTTTACCCTGAACGGTGCCCTGCGCACCGTCATCTGCAAGGTCGGTGACAATGCCCAGCGGGTGCTGTTCAATCAGTGCCGGATGCACTCGGTGCGCAACAGCGACGACGGCTTCGGTTTTGCCGGCTCCGACGCCATTCTCTTCAATGGCAAGGTGATCAACGCCTCCCTGCTGATCGCAGCCCAGCTGGATGGAGCAGACGTGCGCACCGCCGAGTCCCTCGGCAGCTGGAACCAGCTCAGTCTGGTACAGCAGGCGATGGTGGATGTGGGGGTAGTTCAGTCCGGTTACAACGATCCGGCTGCGGCGCTCATCGTCACCGACCTGCTTGATCGCCACCCCAACCCCACCCGTGATCAAATCGATGACGCGCTCTCGGGCCTGTTTCACCGGGACGGCGGCTACCAGCAGTTCTATCAGGCCATCGAACTGGCCTGTTCACGGATGAAGAATCCCGATTACCTGTGCCAGATTGCCCCCGAGTTCCGTGACGATCTGCGCCACATCGGCAAGAGCTGCCCAAAAGTGGACGCCGCCAAGATGGTGCAGGCCAAGCCCTGTTATGTGGAGGATCGGGTTACCGACGATGCGTTGATCATCAAGATGCTGCGCAGCCCCCATCCCCATGCGGTGATCACCAAACTCGATGTGAGCCGCGCGCAAGCGCTGCCGGGCGTCGTGCATGTCATCACCCACCTCAACTGCCCGGATGTGTTTTACACCCCGGGTGGCCAGAGTGCCCCTGAGCCGTCACCCCTCGATCGCCGCATGTTCAGCCGCAAGCTGCGTCACGTAGGTGATCGTGTTGCCGCTGTGGTGGCCGAGAGCGAAGCCATCGCATTGGCGGCCCTCAAACTCATCGAGGTCGAGTATCAGGTTCTGCCAGCGGTCATGACTATCGATGAGGCGATGGCCCCCAATGCACCGCTGGTGCACGACGAGCCCATTGTCTACATGGCCGGTGCCCCTGCGGATCTCGAGCAGCAGAACGCCTGCTCGGTGCGCCGCGGCGACGAGCACATGATCATCAACTTCCCCATCGGCTCCCGCCCCCACGAGAACCTGGCCGCCAGCGTCCATGGCCAGATCGGCGACGTGGCCAAGGGCTTTGCCGAGGCGGACGAGATTGTCGAGCGCACCTACGAATCGACCCAGGCCCAGCAGTGCCCGACCGAGCCGCACATCTGCTTCACCTACATGGATGGGGATCGTCTGGTCATTCACGCCTCTACCCAAGTGCCGTGGCACGTGCGTCGTCAGGTAGCGCGCATTGTGGGCCTCAAGCAGCATCAGGTGCATGTGATCAAGGAGCGGGTAGGGGGCGGCTTTGGCTCCAAGCAGGATATCTTGCTGGAAGAGGTGTGCGCCTGGGCGACCAAGGTCACCGGCCGTCCCGTCACTTTCCGCTACACCCGTGAAGAGGAGTTCATCAGCAACACCTCCCGCCACGTGGCCAAGGTGAAGGTGAAAGTGGGGGCCAAGAAAGATGGCACCATTACCGCCATCGAGATGGATTTTCGCGCCAACACCGGCCCTTACGGCAACCACTCATTGACGGTGCCAAGCAACGGCCCGGCGCTCTCTTTGCCGCTCTATCCGTGCGACAACGTGCGCTTTACCGTCAACACCTACTACAGCAACATCTGTCCGACCGGCGCCTATCAGGGTTATGGCGCGCCCAAGGGTAACTTCGCGCTGACCATGGCGATTGCCGAACTGGCCGATAAACTGGAGATCGATCAGCTCGACATGGTGGAGCACAACCGGGTGCACGAAGGGGACATCCTCAAGGTGCTGGGTGCCATCGGTGAGGGCAAGATGCCCACCTCTGTGCCGCACGCGGCCAGTTGCGCGCTTGAACCCATCCTCAAGCAGGGTCGCGAGTTGATTGCCTGGGATAGCCCCAAACCCGCTGACGGGGATTGGCGCATCGGTCGTGGCGTCGCCATCATCATGCAAAAATCGGGGATCCCCGATATTGATCAGGCCAACTGCATGGTCAAGCTGGAATCGGACGGCACCTTTATCGTCCACTCCGGTGGCGCCGATATCGGCACCGGCCTCGATACCGTGGTGGCCAAGCTGACCGCTGAAGTGCTCGGTTGCCCGCTCAGCGATGTGCATGTGATCTCTGGCGACACCGACCATGCCCTGTTCGACAAGGGGGCCTACGCCTCGTCCGGTACCTGCTTCTCCGGCAACGCGGCCAAGATGGCGGCCGAGAACCTCAAGGCGAAGATCCTGTTCCACGGCGCCGCCATGCTGGGCGAGCCGGTCGAAGACGTAGAGCTGGTTCACCCCGGTATCGTGCGCGGCAAGAAGGGGGAGGTGACCCTCGCCAAGCTGGCCCACAAGGCCGAGACCGGCACCGGCTTCGGCATTCTGGTGGGCACTGCCAGCTACATCACCTCTGAGCTTGCCTTCCCATACGGGGCCAACTTCGCCGAGGTGGCGGTCAACGTCAGAACCGGCGAGATCCGGCTCGACAAGTTCTACGCCCTGCTCGACTGCGGCACTCCCATCAACCCGGAGCTGGCCCTCGGCCAGATCTACGGGGCGACCATGCGGGCCATCGGCCACACCATGAGCGAAGAGATCTGCTACGACAGCAAGGGCATCCCGCTCACCCGGGATCTGAAGAGCTATGGCGCGCCCAAGATTGGCGATATTCCGCGCGACTTCCGGGCCTTCCTGGTACCGAGTGACGACAAGGTTGGCCCCTACGGCGCCAAGTCCATCTCGGAGATCGGGGTGAACGGTGCGGCGCCCGCCATCGCCACCGCCATCCACGACGCCTGCGGCGTCTGGCTGCGCAAGTGGCACTTCACGCCGGAACAGATCCTGCGCGAACTGGGCAAGCTGGAGCAAAAAGTGTCGGCATAACAAAAGAAAAGGTGAGGGGCGGGCGCCAGCTCGCCCCCAGCGCCTGACGGCGGAATGAGTACTCCGCCTACATTCTGTGTGATGGGACAAACACGATGTCTAAAACAACACGCAAGCACTCGGATCTCATTTACGAGCTGGAAGACAAACCCCCGTTTTATCAAACCCTGATGGGCGCAGTGACCCATCTACTGGCGATTTTTGTCCCCATGGTGACCCCGGCGCTGATCGTCGGCGGCGCCCTGGGCCTCTCCACCGAGACCACCGCCTATCTGGTCTCCATGGCGATGATCGCCTCCGGCATCGGCACCTGGTTGCAGGTGAACCGTTATGGCCCCATCGGTTCGGGGCTGCTCTCCATCCAGTCGGTCAACTTCTCCTTCGTGACCGTGATGATCGCCCTCGGCGGCGCCATGAAAAAAGATGGCATCCACGAGGAGCTGATCGTCTCGACCCTGCTCGGGGTCTCCTTTGTCGGTGCCTTTCTGGTGATGGGCTCCTCCTTCGTGCTGCCCTATCTCAAGCGGGTGATCACCCCGACCGTGAGCGGTGTGGTGGTACTGATGATTGGCCTGAGCCTTATCAAGGTGGGGATCATCGACTTTGGCGGCGGCTTCTCTGCCATGAGCAGCGGCACCTTTGGCAAATACGAGCACATCGGGCTGGGGCTCTTGGTGCTCTGCGTTATCGTCGCCTTCAACTGCAGTCGAAGCCCGCTGCTGCGGATGAGCGGCATTGCCATCGGCCTGCTGGTGGGTTATGCGGTGGCCCTGATGCTCGGCATGGTGGATTTCTCCGCCCTTGAGGACCTGCCGCTTATTACGGTGCCGATCCCGTTCAAGTACGGTTTTTCCTTCGATTTTCACGCCTTTATGTTGGCGGGCACCATCTATCTGTTGAGCGTGCTGGAGGCGGTGGGGGACATCACCGCCACCGCCATGGTCTCCCACCGGGATATTCAGGGGCCTGAATTTCAAAAACGGCTCTCCGGCGGCGTGCTGGCTGACGGTCTGGTATCGGTGATCGCCTCTGCCCTCGGCTCTTTGCCACTCACCACCTTTGCCCAGAACAACGGCGTCATCCAGATGACCGGGGTGGCGTCACGCCATGTGGGCAAGTTTATCGCCGTCATTCTGGTGCTGCTGGGGCTCTTCCCTGTGGTGGGGCGCTTCTTTACCACCATACCGTCACCTGTGATGGGGGGAGCCATGGTCATCATGTTCTCGATGATCGCCATCGCCGGTGGTCGCATCATCATCAGCCACGGTTTCGATCGGCGGGAGACCCTGATTGTCGCCACTTCGCTGGGTCTTGGACTCGGCGTCTCCTATGACCCGAACGTCTTCAAGGTGCTGCCGGCGGGTATCTATATGCTGGTGGAGAACCCCATCTGCGCCGGCGGCATCACCGCCATCATCATGAATCTGGTGCTGCCACAGAGCCGCAAGCGCAAGGCAGCCGTCAGGGATGCCGAGGCGGTGGAGGTGATCCAGCTGAGCGACAAGCCGGATGTGATCTTTACCGCCCGCAGCGCGGGCCAGCCATTGGCCAGCAAGGGGGAGGGTTCACCCGAGCCAGTGCCTGGGCAGGCGGTGGCGCCACAAGTGGAACGGATCTGACGGTTAAACCGGCAAAAAACGTCAACAGAACAAGAAAAACAGGGAAACGGTTATGAAAAACGACAACTCTGTCAAAGCGGTACGCGGCAGCTTCTTCGATATCACCCGGGTGGTGGATCAGCCCGAGGAGATTGAGTCCAACGCCCGCCTTATAGAGGATGGTCTGCTGATCATTCGCAACGGCTGCATCGACTGGTTCGGTGAGTGGGAGGAGGGGAAAGATCGCATTCCGGCCGAAGTGCGGGTGCGCGATTATCGCGGCAAGATGATAGTGCCGGGCTTTGTCGATACCCACATTCACTATCCCCAGAGCGAGATGGTAGGGGCCTATGGCGAGCAGCTGCTGGAGTGGCTCAACCGCCACACCTTCCCGGCCGAGCGGCGCTACAACGATCTCGAATATGCCCGCGAGATGTCCACCTTCTTTATCAAACAGCTGCTGCGAAACGGCACCACCACGGCGCTGGTGTTTGGCACCGTTCACCCCGAGTCGGTGGATGCCCTGTTCGAGGCGGCCAGTCGAATTAATATGCGGATGATCGCCGGCAAGGTGATGATGGATCGCAATGCGCCCGATTATCTGCTCGATACAGCCGAGAGCAGCTATGTGCAGAGCAAGCAGCTTATCGAGCGCTGGCACGGCAATGGTCGACTGCTCTATGCCATCACACCACGATTTGCACCCACCTCGACACCCGAGCAGCTGGCGATGGCGCGGCGACTGCGCGAAGAGTTTCCCACCACCTATCTGCACACCCATCTGTGCGAGAACAAGGACGAGATCGCCTGGGTCAAATCTCTTTTCCCGGCGCACAAGGGCTATCTCGATGTCTATCACCAGCATGGGCTGACCGGCCACAACTGCGTCTTTGCCCACTGCGTCCATCTGGAAGAGCAGGAGTGGGATTGCTTGAAGGAGACCGGCTCCACCATCGCGTTTTGCCCCACCTCGAATCTTTATCTCGGCAGCGGCCTGTTCAAGCTGCACAAGGCGTGGCGCAAGCAGGTGAAGGTGGGGATGGGCACCGACATCGGCGCGGGCACCACCTTCAATATGCTGCAGACCCTCAACGAGGCCTACAAGGTGATGCAACTGCAGGGCGAACGGCTCTCGGCCTATCAGGCTTTCTATCTGGCCACCCTGGGCGGCGCCCATTCGCTGGGGCTGGACGAGAAGATCGGCAGCTTTGCGGTGGGCAAGGAGGCGGACTTCGTGGTGCTCGACCCGGTCGCTACCCCGCTGCAGCAGCTGCGTTATGACAACTCCACCACCCTGCGGGACAAGCTCTTTGTGCTGTTGACCCTGGGGGATGACAGATCCATCTACCGCACCTATGTGGATGGCCAACTGGTGCATGAACGGGGGTAGAGGCTGGAGTGGGCTGCCGCGGCGCAGCCCCAACGAATACGGTGGCTGGCGTGCCCCACAGGGGCGCCAGTCTTGCCGCACCACAGGGGATCTCCCCGCATAGAACGTGAAATGGCCCGGTTTTTTTGACCAGCAAGGCAAACGTTTGAGTCAAGGCTGCCTGCCCTGGTCTGTCTGTAGCATCCTCTGCCTCCATCGCCTGTTTCTCATCAGACTGGCGCGAGGCAGACCCGCAGATCCTGTCGCCATTTCGTCATGGAACATTCAGGCGCGTGTGAAGGAGTTGGGTATGACCCAAGCAAACAGCAGGACAAACAGCGTGGAACAGCTGGCCAATGATGACGCCAGCCCTAGCGCAGCAAAGCAACAGCCGCTCACGGCTCTTGATCGCTACTTTATGATCAGCGAGCGGGGCAGCAATGTCAGACAGGAGGTTCTGGCGGGCCTCACCACCTTCCTTGCCATGGTCTACTCGGTGATCGTGGTGCCGAGCATGCTCGGCAAGGCGGGCTTTCCCCCCGGCGCCGTGTTTGTCGCCACCTGTCTGGTGGCGGGGTTCGGTTCGCTCTTGATGGGGCTCTGGGCCAAGCTGCCGATGGCCATCGGCTGCGCTATTTCCCTCACGGCGTTTACTGCCTTCAGTCTGGTGCTGGGGCAGCAGATCCCCATTCCGGTGGCGTTGGGGGCCGTCTTCCTGATGGGGGTGCTGTTTACCGCCATCTCGGTGACTGGGGTGCGTAGCTGGATCCTCGACAACCTGCCGATGGGGATTGCCCACGGCACCGGCATCGGGATTGGTCTCTTCTTGCTGCTTATCGCCGCCAACGGGGTGGGGCTGGTGATCAAGAACCCGCTCGAGGGGCTGCCGGTGGCGCTGGGAGCCTTTACCTCTATGCCGGTCATTATGTCCCTGATCGGCCTTGCGGTGATCTTCGGGCTGGAGAAGCTGAGAGTACCGGGCGGGATCCTGCTGGTGATCATCGCCATCTCCATCTTCGGCCTTATCTTCGATCCGGCGGTGAAGTATCAGGGATTGTTCGCCCTGCCGAGCCTTTCGGACGATCAGGGCAAGTCCCTCATCTTCAGTCTGGACATCATGGGGGCCCTCTCGCCGCTGGTGCTGCCCAGCGTGCTGGCGCTGGTGATGACAGCGGTATTCGATGCCACCGGCACCATCCGGGCCGTGGCGGGGCAGGCCAACCTGCTGGATAAGGATGGTCACATCATCAACAGCGGCAAGGCGCTCAGTGCCGACTCGGTCAGCAGCATCTTCTCCAGTCTGGTGGGGGCGGCCCCGGCTGCCGTCTATATCGAATCGGCCGCGGGCACGGCGGCGGGTGGCAAAACCGGCCTGACCGCTACCGTGGTTGGCGGCCTGTTCCTGCTGATGCTGTTCCTCTCGCCGCTCTCCTATCTGGTGCCCGCCTATGCCACGGCGCCGGCCCTGATGTATGTGGGGCTCTTGATGCTGAGCAATGTCACCAAGCTCGATTTCGATGACTTTGTCGGGGCCATGTCCGGGCTGGTGTGCGCGGTCTTTATCGTGCTCACCTGCAACATCGTCACCGGCATCATGCTTGGCTTCAGCTCGCTGGTGATCGGCCGCATCTGCTCGAAGGAGTGGCACAAGCTCAACGTCGGCACCGTGGTCATCGCCCTGGCGCTGGTGCTCTTTTATGCTGGAGGGTGGGCTATTTAGGGATAACCCTCCCGTTTGGGGTCGCTCTGGCGGCCCCATTTTTATATCTGCGGCGCTCTGACCGTCAACGCTGGTTACCATGCCTTAGCTGCTGGTGCCATCGCGATACCATTTTGATAAATCTCCCTACCAGATTGATAGGCTCTCGCCCTTGTTGTCCTCGCAATGCCGATTTTTTCACCGCCGACGGGACACATTTGCTCAGGGGCTGCCCCTGGCTTGTCGCTTCGGGCCAACAAAAGCGGGCTAGATGGGATCCCCTTCACACTTCTCCCCATTCTCCTGATGAGGGCGGGAAACAGGCGCATATCTTGCTGTTTTTTATGCCGGTTCCAGATTTTTCCATTCGAAAAAGGACTTGCATATGTCCATAGGATTACCGCTCCAGCGGGTGGATGCCGAGGCCAAGGTGACCGGCAGCGCCCGCTATACCGATGACAACATCATGCTCGGGATGCGCCACGCCAAGTACGTGCGAAGCAATATTGCCCACGGCAAGGTGCTCGCCATCGATGCGACCGAGGCACTGGCCCTGCACGGGGTCGAAGCCGTATTTACCCATGAAGATGTCCCCACCACCTGTTTTCGCACCGCCGGTCACGCCTGGTCCCTCGATGAGGCGAAACGGGATGTGAAAGACCGCCGTCTGCTCACCGACCATGTACGCCACTTTGGTGATGGGGTCGCCATCGTGGTGGCGCGCGATCCGCTGGTGGCCGAAAAAGCGGCCGCGCTGGTCAAGGTGACTTACGAGCCGCTGCCGGTGATGACGGATGCCCAAAGCGCGCTGGCCGACGGTGCCTATCCCATCCACCCGAGCGGCAATCTGCTGCGCCAAAGCCAGCTTCGCGCCAATGACCCGGAGCAGGCCATTGCCTCCGCTGACCTGCAATTTCAGGGGCACTACCGGACGCCGGTGGTGCAGCACTGCCATCTGGAGACGGTGACCTGCTACGCCTACATGGATCAACCGGACCACATCATCGTCGTCAGCAGCACCCAGATCCCCCAGATTGTGCGCAGCCGGGTGGCCAAATCCCTCGGTCTGCCCTGGTCGAGCGTGCGGGTGATCAAGCCCTATATGGGCGGCGGCTTTGGCAACAAGCAGGATGTGCTGGAAGAGCCGATGGCGGCATTTTTGAGCTACAAGCTCGGCGGCGTGCCGGTCAAGGTTACCTTGAGCCGGGAGGAGTGCTTCTTTGCTTCCCGCACCCGCCACGGCTTTGCCATCGACGGCATCATCGGTATCAACCGGGATGGCATCCTCAAGGGCTATCAGCTCGACGTGCTCTCCAACACCGGTGGCTATGCTTCCCACGGCCACTCCATCGCCAGCGCCGGCGCCAACAAGATCAGCTACCTCTATCCGCGCAGCGCCTTTGGCTACGACGCCAAAACCTTCTACAGCAACCTGCCCACCGCCGGTGCCATGCGCGGTTACGGTGCGCCGCAGGTGGTGTTTGCCCTTGAATGCATGCTGGATGATGCCTGCGCCGAGTTGGGTCTGGATCCGCTCGAAGTACGCATCGCCAACGTGGCGCGCGAGGGGGATGTCAATCAGGTCAACCAGAAGACCATCTACAGCGCAGGGCTCCCTGAGTGTCTGCGCCGGGGCGGCGAGCAGTTCCAGTGGGAACGGCTCAAGGCCGAATGTCTGGCGCAGGATCCGGCAAGTCGGGTACGCCGTGGCATCGGGGTTGCGTGTTTTAGCTACGGCTCCAACACCTACCCGGTGGGGGTCGAAATTGCCGGCGCCCGCATGCTGCTCAATCAGGATGGCACCGTCAATCTGCAGATCGGCGCTACCGAGATAGGACAGGGGTCGGATACCGTCTTTGCCCAGATGGCGGCCCAGACGTTAGGCATTCCGTTTGAGCAGATCCGGGTCATTTCGACTCAGGATACCGACATTACCGCCTATGATCCGGGCTCGTTCGCCTCGCGCCAGAGCTATGTGGCAGCCCCCGCCATCCATCAGGCGGCGCTGCAGCTGCGGGCGCGCATTTTGTCGCTGGCAGCCCAACTCTGCCATCAGGATGTGGGATCGCTGACCCTGATCGACGGCTACGTGGTGCTGGCCGGTGCGCCGGACAAGGTGCTGATCAGCGTCGCCGAGGTGTCGGTCAATGCTTATTACCATCTCACCATCGGCGGCCAGATCACCTCGGAAGTCTCCCACAAGACCACCACCAACCCGCCGAGCTTTGGCTGTACCTTTGTCGATCTCAGCGTCGATATCGATCTCTGCAAGGTGACCATCAATCGCATCCTCAACTTGCACGATGCGGGCAAGATCCTCAATCCGCAGCTGGCGGAGGGACAGGTGCATGGCGGCATGGGGATGGGGATCGGCTGGTCCCTGTTCGAGGAGATGATCATCGACGCCAAGACCGGTGTGGTGCGCAACCCCAACCTGCTCGACTACAAGTTCCCCACCATGCTGGATTTGCCCGAGCTTGAATGCGACTTCGTGCAGACCTACGAGCCCCAGTCGGTCTATGGCCACAAATCCCTGGGGGAACCGCCTATCATCTCGCCGGGCCCCGCCATCCGTAACGCCATTCGCATGGCGACCGGCGTCGCCATCAACGAGCTGCCCATCACCCCCAAGACCCTGTTCCGGGAGTTTGTCGCGGCGGGTTTGATTGGCGAGGGAGCAGGGGAGGAGCAACACCATGTTTGATATTGCCCGTTACTACAAGGCGCACAGTGTGGCCGAGGCGGTCGCCCTGCGTCAGGCTGACCCCGAGGCGCGTTTGCTGGCAGGCGGCACCGATGTGATGATCCAGCTGCATCACCTCAACGCCGCCTATCGCCATATCGTCGATATTCACGACTTGCCCGAACTCAAAGGGGTGAGCGAGTTGCCGGACGGATCGATCCGTATCGGCTCCGGCACCACCTTTACCGAGCTGATTGAAAACGAGCTGGTGCAGCGCCGCCTGCCGATGCTGGCTGAAGCGGCCGCCACCATCGCCGGGCCGCAGATCCGCAACGTCGCCACCTATGGCGGCAACATCTGCAACGGCGCCACCAGTGCCGACTCGGCGGCGCCTACCGTGGCGCTGGAAGCGGAGCTGGAAATTGCCGGGCCCAATGGTACGCGCCGCATCCCCATCGCCGGATTTCATACCGGCCCCGGCAAGGTGGCGCTGCAACCGGCGGAGATCCTGGTGGCGTTTCACTTTGCCCCGGACGCGCACACCCAGGTGGGCTCCCACTACTTCAAGTACGCCATGCGCGATGCCATGGATATCGCCACCATCGGCTGCGCCGCCTACTGCCAGATTGAGGATGGTCACTTTAAGCGCCTGCGGCTGGCCTATGGGGTGGCGGCCCCGACACCGGTGCGCACCCCTCACGCGGAAGCGGCGGCCGAGGGGCAACCGCTGACTCGCGCCACACTGGCAGCGATTGCCGAGGCTGTGGTAGCCGATGTGGCGCCGCGATCCTCCTGGCGGGCAGAGAAGGAGTTTCGCCTGCACCTTATCAAAACCCTGGCGCAGCGGGTGGTCGCCTGCGCAGTCGAACGTGCCGGAGGGAAGATCCTATGATGCAACCGCAAAGCTGTCCCGCCGTGGAGATCCAGTGCGAGATCAACGGCAAGCCTTACTCCTATGCAGTGCCGCCCACCATGTCGCTGCTCCACTTCCTGCGCGGGCAGGGGCTGATCAGTGTGAAAGAGGGGTGCAGTGTCGGTGAGTGCGGCGCCTGTACCGTGCGGGTGAATGGCACGGCCATCGACAGCTGCCTCTATCTGGCGGTCTGGGCCGATGGCAAATCCATTCGTACCGTGGAGGGGGAACGCAAAGGTAACGAGCTCTCTGATGTGCAGCAGGCCTTTATCGACGAGGGGGCGGTGCAGTGCGGTTTTTGCACGCCTGGTCTTGTGATGGCGAGCGCCGCCCTGCTCGACAAGACCGAACGCCGTCCGCTGACCGATGCGGAGATCCGCCGCGGGCTGTCGGGCAACCTCTGCCGCTGTACCGGTTATCAGAACGTGGTACGGGCGGTGAAGAAGTGTTGCAAAGGGTGATAGTTCGGGTGCCGTGAGTGGTGCGTGCCGTTATTTGAAAAAAGGAAATACCGGTTATCAGAACGCCATCTTTGGGAATGGTGGCGCCCGGGACGGGCGCGAGTAGGTCAATAACCTATGGTGTTGACGCTCGTATCCTGCAAGTGGTGGTGCAAAGGGTGATAGTTCGGGTGCCGTGAGTGGTGCGTGCCGTTATTTGAAAAAAGGAAATCAAGCCGCCCACACAGGCCCGCCTCGAAAGAGGCGGGCCTGCTGCTGAGTGGGGTCAGGAGAAATCACACTTTTGGCTGGTCGATCACCAATTTGCCATCTTTGACCGGAATGGTGGCGCCCGGGACTTGCTTCATGCGGATCACCCCCTCCTGACCTGCGAGGCGATAGGTCACGTCATAACCTATGGTGTTGACGCTCGTATCCTGCACGGTCTTGCAGCGCTGCTCGGTGGTGGTGTAGGTATCGCCCGCCTGCATATTGCCCTGCACCTGATTACCGGCATAGCCACCCGCGACGGCCCCTGCAGCAGTGGCCACCTTCTTGCCGCTGCCGCCGCCAAACTGGTGGCCAACCACGCCACCCAGCGCCGCGCCAACCACTGTGCCGAGGATCTTGTGCTCATCCTGTACCGGCTTGCGGTGGGTCACGGTGACGTTGCGACACTCCTGTCGGGGAGTCTTGATGGTCTCGGTGATCGGCTTGCTGGCGATCACCTCGGCAAAGGTGGGCTGGGGTGTAAAGAGGGAGCCGCTGGCCGCCGCCGAGAGTGCCAGGGCCGAGGCGATGCCAATACCGATACCTGCCATCATGGATCTGTTCATCTTGTTGTTCTCCTGCATACCCATACGGGCTGTTCCAATCTGGCGCCATCTTGTCATAACCGGTTGGCCGGACAAGGCGAGGGGGATGGGCCTGCGACAGGCGCTGGCAAGGTCAAAAAATAGCCACCATGAAAAAGTGTCGGGCTTTGGCGACAACGGACTAAAAGTGACCAGTTTCCGTCGCATGGCGGGCTTTGCCAGTGTGATAAGGAGCAATTCGAGTCGCAATTTGCAAGGCGGGCGGTGAGCAGAATGCCAGAGTGGCAAAGTGCTGACGGGGGCAGGTCAAGGGAGGTCTTGAACAAGGGCTCTGTTTGTTGAGATGGCCACGCAAGTAATTGATAAATGGCTCCAGCCCCATCGGATGTTGGCCGATAAGAGATCACGGCAAGCATTTTGCTTTGATTGGGTGAAGCAAAGGGTGAGCGGGTCGGCAGACAACTGCGTAAGACCTGATATGAAGACGTTCACCCGAGATCACCGGATCAACGAGGGGGAGATATGTCAATGTTACCCAGCTGGATCACCCCGGCCGTCCAGGCCAACATCATCACGGCGCAGCAGGCCGAACGTCTGCTCTCATCCCTCTACCGGCCCCTGGCCGAGCAGGGAGAGGAGCTTCCTGCCGATATCGCCGACATCAGCCTTAAACTCTACTGCTTCCGCCAGCAGGAGCGGGTGCGCCACTAAGACTGACAAAAGAACACCCCGCGCCAGGCTCGGGGTGTTGTCACTCATGTATCACAGGCCCATCAGGCCAACATCACTTGCACCACCAGCATCAGGGCGCCAAATCCCAGCACAAAACCCACCATGGGCAGCACGAACTTGACCCACTTGTTGAACTGGATGCCGAGCATCTGCAGAGTGACCAGCACCAGTCCGGTGGGGGCCAGAAACAACATGGCGTATTGCCCCCAGTTGTAGGCCGACACCACGATATAGCGCGGGATCATGACGGTATCTGCCAGCGGCGCCATGATGGGCATGGAGAGCACTGCAAGCCCCGAGGAGGAGGGCACCACCAGCCCCAGCAGGGCGAACACCAGCATCTGCGCCACCGCGAACACGGCGCCATGCATGCCGGAGACCAGATCGGAGGCATAGGCCAGAATAGTGTCCGAGATCATCCCCTGATCCAGCACCAGATTGACCCCCCGCGCCAGTCCGATGATGAGCGAAACGGCCACCAGCTCCGATGCGCCCTGGGTGAAGGCTTCGACCGCCTCTTTCTCTTTGAGGCCCGAGATAAAAATGATGATGATGGCGATGGTCAGGAAGGAGGCCGCCATCTGCGGGAACCACCAACCCGCCATGGAGACGCCCCACACCATCAGCGGGAAGGCGAGGATAAACAGGGTCAGAATGATCTTGCGGCGCAGGGTGAAGGGCACCCCTTCGTCCATAGAGCCCTCTTTGAGAAAACGGGCGCGAAAACTCTCTCTGTCCTCATAGGTGTAGGAGAAGGCTGGATTGGCCTTGATCTTCTTGCAGTACCAGTAGAGATAACCGATCACCACCAGGGTGCCCACCAGACAGCCAATGGCGCGAAAGATCAGCCCCTCGGTAAAGGGAATGCCAGCGGCATTGGAGGCGATCACCACCGAGAAGGGATTGATGGTGGAGAAGGTGGTTCCCATGGAGGCGGCGAGGAAGATGGCCCCTACGCAGACGATGGAGTCATAGCCGAGCGCCAGAAAGATGGGCACCAGTATGGGGTAGAAGGCGACCGCTTCTTCCTCCAGTCCGCAGGTGGTGCCTCCCAGCGCCATTACGAAGCAGACCAGCGCCACAAACAGGAACTCGTTGCCCCGGGTCTTGCGTGACAACGCCACCAGCCCTGCACTGAAGGCACCTGTCTTGTTGATGACGCCGATCAGCCCCCCGAGCACCAGAATAAAGACGATGATATCCGCCCCCTCTATGGTGCCCTTGACCATGCTGACTGCCACGTCACCGAGCCCCTTGGGCGCTTGCTCCAGTCGTGCATAGGTGCCGGGAATGGCGATGGGCTTGCGGATGGTGCCGTTGGTAAATTGCTCCACCGCGATATTGATATTGAGTTTTGCCAGAGCATCCTGGGTTGCGGGAAGTCGGCTTATTTCCCCCTGTGGGCTATTGACCATCAGGCTTTCACTGACCGGATTATATGAGAGCTTGGCATAGGCGCCCGCCGGAATTATCCAGGTCAGCGCAATGGCCAGCAACATAATAAGAAACAGAATGGTAAATGCAGTAGGGAATTGTCTGCGTGGTGTAGTATTCGGCACGGCACTCATAAAATGCTCCTTGATAAAGCAGGTTTGGGCTCGGCGGAATATCGGGTCGATAGGGTTTCTGCGTCATACATCTAAGGTACGCAAACTCACTGTGGATTGCGTAGTGATTGGCGAGAAATCTGGCCTGATATTGAACATCCGGTAGATTGTTTCACGTTGTAACCGTAACCCGTGCTCGGCTGGATGAACATGGCACCATGCTCACTTTATGGGATGGCTCACAGAATTTATTTGTCATGGATCTAATAGCTGATATGAAATAAAAGTTATTATGCAATAACTATTTCAGCTTTCGTTTAATGTGGCTTGTCTTAAATAAATGCCATGAAAGTAGTGCGCACCGAGATGAATGAAATGACATATAAAGAGGCTTTGGCGGAATAATATTCCATTATCGCCATTTTTGTTATTCGCCAAAAACAGCCAGTGAAAAAAATGGCACGCTTTCCCGTAATGAAATATTTTTTGCAACGAAAACAGGGAACCCCTGTTGGCAGCAGGCTGTTCCTGTCTAAGACGTTTTGCTAATACCTGCCGCCGCAGGCTCGCTGTTAGGCTGTCATCCCCATAAGAGACCAGTGACGGGCAGGATGCCCATGTCGCTTACTGATCTCTGAATCATCCCTAAACTGCCCGTTTTGTGCCACTTGTGAGGAAGGAACCCGATGACAGTGCAGAACATCTATCAGCGCGATCTGGAAAAAAATCCCGCCAATTTCGAGGCCCTGACCCCCATCAGCTTTTTGGGGCGGGCGGAGCGGGTCTACCCCGACTATCCGGCGCTGATCCACGGCCCGCTGCGCCAGAGCTGGGGCGAGACCGCCCGCCGTTGCCGCCAGTTGGCCTCTGCCCTGCGGCTTCGCGGTATCGGGGAGGGGGATACCGTCTCCATCGTTGCGCCCAATATCCCGGCGATGTTTGAAGCCCATTTCGGGGTGCCGATGAGCGGCGCCGTGCTCAACACCATCAATACCCGGCTCGATGCCGAGTCGATGGCCTTTATCTTCCAGCATGCCCAGAGCAAGGTGGTGCTGGTGGACAGGGAGTTTGGCCCTGTGGTGCGCAAGGCGCTGGATCTGCTGGAGAGCCAACCGCTGGTCATCGCCATCGATGATCCCCTCTACCGGGAGGGTGCGCTTATCAGTGACCTCGACTATGAACAGTTCCTTGCGCAAGGGAGTGGCGATGAACCCGGCTGGTTGCCAGAGGATGAGTGGCAGGCCATCTCACTTAACTACACCTCCGGCACTACCGGCAACCCCAAGGGTGTGGTCTATCACCATCGCGGCGCCCACCTCAACGCCATCAACAACGTACTCTCCTGGGAGCTGCCCAAACATCCCGTCTACCTCTGGACATTGCCGATGTTTCACTGCAACGGCTGGTGTTTCCCCTGGACGCTGGCGGCCACCGCCGGGGTGAGCGTCTGCCTGCGGCATGTGCAGGCCGCCGCCATTTATGAGGCGCTGCACGAGCACAAGGTGAGCCACTTCTGCGCAGCGCCCATCGTGCTCAATATGCTCAACAATGCCGATCCGGCGCTCAAGCGGGGGCTGGATCACCCCATCAAGGTGATGACCGCTGGCGCTGCGCCCCCCGCCACCGTGATCGCCGGTATGGAAGCGATGGGGATCGCTGTGACCCACGTCTATGGCCTGACCGAAACCTATGGCCCCTGCGTGTTGTGCGAACCGCAAAGAAGCTGGCAAGGTCAGGATGCCACGGCGCTCTCCCGCCTCAAGGCGCGCCAGGGGGTTGCGTCACCTCTGCAGGGGGAGATGCGGGTCATCAATCCGGTCAGTGGCGAGCCGGTGGCCAAGGATGGCAAAACCATGGGAGAAATAGTGCTGCGCGGTAATGTGGTGATGAAAGGCTATCTGAAAAATCCGGCGGCCAGCGCCGAGGCGATGGCGGAGGGGTGGTTTCGCAGTGGCGATCTGGCGGTATGGCACCCGGATGGTTATGTGGAGATCAAGGACAGATCCAAGGACATCATCATCTCCGGCGGGGAGAATATCTCCAGTCTGGAGGTGGAAGATGTGCTCTATCGCCATCCCGATGTGGACGAAGCGGCGGTGATCGCCATGCCCGATGAGAAGTGGGGGGAGGTGCCCTGCGCCTTCGTCAAACTGAAAGAGGGGCGAGAGACCACCCAGGCGGAGTTGATCGCCTTTTGCCGGGAGCAGATGGCCCACTTCAAGGCCCCCAAACGCATCATCTTCACCCCGCTGCCGAAAACCTCCACCGGCAAGGTGCAAAAGTTTGTGCTGCGCAAACAGCTGGGGTAGCGGCCTGTTCGTAAGGAGCCAGCACAGCCATTCATAGGAGGGAGATACGAGGGAGCTGGAGGGCTGCTGGCCCTCCCGTTGTATGGCTAGGGTGCCTTGCAGGCGACGCAGTTGCGGCCGCTCTGTTTAGCCTGATAGAGCATCTGATCGGCGCGGGCGTAGAGGCTCTCCATCAGCTCCCCTTCGCCATTTTCCACCAGTCCGGCGCTGATGGTGATGACCAGCTTCTCCCCATCGGGTAGGGGGAGCGGGCTTTGCATCACCTGCAGGCGCAGCCGCTCGGCCAGGGATGCGGCGGCCGAGAGGGTGGTGTTGGGTAGCAAGATGGCAAACTCGTCACCGCCGATGCGGGCCAACACATCTTCGCTGCGCAGCACCGATTGCATCACCCTGCCCAGATGCACCAGCGCGCTATCCCCAAGGGGATGGCCGAAGCGATCGTTGATGCACTTGAACTGATCCACATCCAGCACCATCAGCACCGAGGTGAGGTGGTGGCGCATGTCCAGACTGAGGTTCTTCTCGCACAACTCGAAAAAGAAACGGCGGTTGTAGAGACCGGTGAGGCCATCGCGCACCGACTGTTGGTGCAGCTGCTCCTTGAGCTGGTGCAGTTCGGTAATGTCGGAGGAGATACCGATCAGGGTGGGGGTGCCATCCCCCAGCAGAAAGGGCACCTTGACCGACCAATAGTAGTGCTGATTTCCCTCGGGATCGGTCAGCATCTCTTCCCCGGCTTGCAGCTCGCCGGTTTCGAATACCCGGTTGTCCAGCCGCCACAGCTGGCAGGCGCTGGCAGCCGGGATCACCTCGTCATCGCGCCGGTTGATGATCTGCTCGGCAGGAAGGCCCAGCAGATCGGCGACCTTTTGGTTGACGTAGAGAAAGCGGTGCAGGCTGTCCTTCATATAGATATGGGCATCCACATTGGCGAGGATGATTTCCAGCAGTTGATGCTGCTCCGCCATGCGGGCCTCAATCAGCTTGTGTTCGGTGATATCGGTGGAGATGCCGCACAGGCCGATCAGGTTGCCATCCTTGTCATGGATGGGCTTTTTAACGGTCCAGTAGCAGCGCTTTTCCCCGGTGGATTTGAGGTAGTTGATCTCCTCCTGGGCGATGGCGAGTTGTTGCTCCAGTACCAACCGGTCGTTGCGTTGAATGGTGTCGGAGAATTCGAGATCAAAAAAGGCCCGATCATCCTGCCCCTGCAACTCGGCGAGGGTGCAACCAAAGAGATCCAGCACCGCCTGATTGGCATAGGTGTAACGGCCCGCCAGATCCTTGGTAAACATGTAGGCGTCCGTCTCGTTGAAGATGGCTTTGAGGTGATCCAGCTCATGCTGTAACTGGATAGAGAAGGGTTCATTCTTCATGGGGTTAACCATCCTTGGTCAATGGAGTCGTTGTATACCGCGCTAATATATGTACCAACGGTTTAAATTAAGCACTGAACAGGCCATATTTCGTGTTTATTTCCGCAAGTTCTGCGCCATGTCACACGATTGTCATCGTTGGTGTGGTCAAAGGAAATCAACTGAGTCCGTGGCTATGCAGATAACCGTCCCACCTATATCGGCCCGGCATCGTGGGCGAGCAGCAGAGCAATTGCCCGGCAGTTAAATACGCCAGCCCGAGCGGCAGAAAGGGCAACAAACAGGTCTTTAATCAAACAATTTTCACTGTGCCCCTGATATCATCCTCAGCAACGCAATATGGAGAGATTCGAGATGGCAGTGGCACCGTTTAATTGGGATGACGTTGTTCAGTGGGACGGGCCGGGGGCCATTGCGGGTAGCGAAGAGATCTTGAGTGCCGATCGGCTTGATCGTGCCCGCTATGCAGAGTTTCTGACCAACTACTTGGCCGCCGAAGGCAAGCAGCGCAACTATGTGCTCAACCTCAATGCCGAGTGGGGGGCGGGTAAAACCTGGTTTATCAAGCGCTGGTATATGGAGCTGAAAGCGCACTATCCCACCGTCTATATCGATGCCTGGCAGCAGGACTTTTCCGATGATCCCTTATTGACGGTGATTTCGTCGATTATTGAACAGCTGAAAGAAGAAGCGGGTAGCCCTCAGCTTTCCCCCTATCTGTCGACCAAATTGGCATCATTGTTAAAAGCAACTGCGCCGATAGTAACCAAGGCTCTGTTTAAAAAAGTCTCTGGCATCAATATCGATGAAGTCCAAGAGGTCATTACAGCTGATGACGCGGGCAAACTGGTTGAATCACTTTTTCAAGATACTCGTAAAAAGACAGAAGCAGTACAGTTGCTCAAGCATGAAATAAAACAGTGGGTTGAAGCAATTATTGGCAAGAAAAAGAAACAGGCACCCGCATTTATCCTGATTGATGAGCTGGATCGCTGTCGCCCCTCCTATGCGGTAGAAATGCTGGAGACCATCAAACATATTTTTGATATTCCCGGGGTAGTATTTGTACTGGCAACAGATACTGAGCAGTTGCAGCATGCTATCAAGGTCATTTATGGCGATGGTTTTGATGCAGAAAGCTATCTTGGACGATTTTTTCATAGACGATTTACGTTAGGCAGTATCTCTCGGCGAGAGTTTATTAAGCAGGCAGTTGTAGATAAAAAATTGCATTTTGAGTATATCAATGTATGGCCTGAGATCACTAATAGCCAAGTGTTGGTAAATGTATTAACTGCTGTTTGTGATCATTTTTCATTGAGCTTAAGAAAAACAGAGCAAGTGTTGGATCGAACGATCGCGTCCATCGTAAATTACCAAGGTCGCACATTAAATCTGATTTTTCTTGTTTACCTGTTCTCTCTATGCGAGAAAAACAATGGAGATTATCGCGCTGTAGCGGATGGCAAAATGCCTAAGACAGATAACCATCCTACTTTGAAAGGTTTTAATAGTCTGACAAGTGAGTATGAAGAACAACATTTTCAATGTTTTATAAAAGCAGGGAGTACTATAGGAAGTTATATTAAGTATGTCGATGGTGAACGATATGCAAATCCATTTAAAGATAGTGAATATATGGTTTCCTTGAGAAACATTTTAGTCATGTCTTATGAGGGGCTATTGAAGCCGACTTTAGATGATGAATATTCATCTCGTTTTATCTCGTTAACAATAGATTGTGTTAGGCGTATGCGGAATTTGACTGTAGAAGAAAACACTATTTTGGCAGAAAAGGAACTGTCACTATTGGAGCGACGCTTAACAACGTATAAAAATTTAGTTGAGCTAGCCGTGCATCTTGACTAAATAAAGCCGGGGTAACCCGGCTTTATTATCAGTTTATTTATTATGCCGCTCATAAAGCCGCTGAACGACATCCTGTAATCCCAGACCTTCATTTTGCAGCAGTACGGTCAGGTGGTAGAGCAGATCGGCGGATTCGTTGATGAGCTCCTCCCGATCCTTGGCCATGGCGGCCAGCGCCACTTCGACACCTTCCTCACCGACCTTCTGGGCGATGCGCTTGGTGCCTTTGCCATAGAGGCTGGCGGTGTAGCTGGTGGCCGGATCGGCCCCTTTGCGGGCGGCCAGCACCTGTTCCAGCTCCACCAGAAAACCGAGGGGTGGCAGCGGGTGACCATGGAAACAGGAGGTTGTCCCTTTGTGACAGGTGGGGCCGACGGGGTTGGCGGCAATCAGCAGAGAGTCCTGATCGCAGTCGGTGCTGATGGCCACGAGTTGGAGCACATTGCCCGAGCTTTCACCCTTGGTCCAGAGCCGCTGTTTGCTGCGGCTAAAGAAGGTGACCTGACCGGAGCTCTGGGTCTTCTCCAGCGCTTCGCGGGTCATAAAGCCCTGCATCAGCACCTCGCCGCTGGCGGCATGCTGGACGATGGCGGGGATCATGCCGTCACACTTTTCCCAGTCGAGTTGCTCGGCAAGGGGGCGCGCGCTGGCGGTTGTTTGTGCATTTTCAGAGAAGTTATTCACGGATGGCGACTCCTTCAGTTTTCAGCCAGCGTTTCAATTCGGGAATGGGGATAAGGCCCTTGTGGAACACAGAGGCGGCCAGCGCCCCGTCCACATCGGCGAGGGTGAAGGCATCGCGAAAGTGTGCCATGGCACCGGCGCCGCCGGAGGCAATCAGCGGCACCTTGCAGATGCTGCGTACCAGCTTGAGCTGCTCGAGATCATAACCTTGGCGCATGCCGTCCTGATTCATCACGTTCAGCACGATTTCGCCCGCGCCGCGCTTTTGCACCTCCTGCACCCAGTCGAGAGTGTGCCAGGCGGTGGTGCGGGTGCGGCTCTCGTCACCAGTAAACTGTTTGACCTGATAGTGGCCCGTGTCGGCGTCGAAGTAGGAGTCAATCCCCACCACCACGCACTGCACGCCAAAGCGCTCGGCCAGTCGGCTGATCAGGGTCGGGTCGGCAAGGGCAGGGGAGTTGATGGAGACCTTGTCGGCGCCAAATTCGAGGATCTGGCGGGCGTCTTCGACGCTCTTGATGCCACCGGCGACGCAGAAGGGGATATCGATCACCTCCGCCACCCGGCTCACCCAGCTCTTGTCCACTACCCGGGCATCGCTGGAGGCGGTGATGTCATAGAACACCAGCTCATCAGCGCCTTCCTCGGCGTAGCGGCGCGCCAGCTCGACAATGCCGCCCATCACCTCGTGGTTGCGAAACTGCACCCCCTTGACCACCACGCCATCTTTCACGTCGAGGCAGGGGATAATGCGTCTTGCCAGCATCAGTTACCTCCTGTGGTAACGGCTGCGGGAGCTTGCCAGCAGGCGATGGCGTCACCCACCGAGAACTTGCCCTCCAGCAGGGCGCGGCCAAGGATGACCCCCTTGACGCCGGAGCCCTTGAGCGCCTCGATATCTGCGATGCCGCCAATGCCGCCGGAGGCTTGAAAGGCGACGCTCGGGTAGCGGGCGCAGAGATCCCGATAGAGCTCGACATTGGTGCCAGCCAGGGTGCCGTCACGGCTGATGTCGGTGCAGAGCACGTGCTTGAGCCCGGCGGGGAGGAAGCGCTCGATCAGTGCTTCGATGGTTACGCCGCTGTTCTCCTGCCAGCCTGCTACCGCGATATGGCGATTGCCCTGCTCATCGATATTGACGTCCAGCGCCAGCACGATCTGCTCGGGGCCGTATTTCTCCATCCAGCTGGCTACCAGATCCGGGGATTTGACGGCGGTGGATCCAATCACCACTCGGCTGGCACCGGCGGCCAAGAGATCTGCCACATCCTGCTCGGTGCGCACGCCGCCACCGACTTGCACAGGCGCTTCGGTGGCTGACAGCAGTTGGGTCAGCAGGGGCAGCTGGCGCGCCTTGGCATCCTTGGCACCGTCCAGATCCACCAGATGGAGCTGCACCGCCCCCTGGGAGACATATTCGTCAAAGCGGGCCTGCGGGCTGCTGCTGTATTCGGTCTTCTGCTGGTAGTCCCCCTGATAGAGGCGAACTACCTGACCGTTGATAAGGTCAATTGCGGGAATGATCATGCTAGTCACAGCTCCAGAAAATTTTGCAGCAAACGGGCACCGGATGCGCCTGAGCGCTCCGGGTGGAATTGGGCGCCGAAGAAGTTGCTGTGCTCTGCAACCCCACCGACGATGGCGGTAAAAGGGTTGCCGTAGTCGCAGGTCGCCAGCGTCGCTTCGGTTACCTCCAGCGCATAGGAGTGGACGAAGTAGAAGTAGCTGCCGCTCGGGATCCCCTTGAGCAGAGGATGGGTTTCGTCATGCTCAATCTGGTTCCAGCCCATATGGGGCAGGCGCAGATTACCGACCTCCATCAGCCGGATTTTGCCCGGCACTATGCCAAGGCAGTCGATGAGATCGCCTTTACTGCCATCGGCACTCATGCTCTCTTCGGAGGCCTCCGCCAGCATCTGCATACCGAGGCAAAAGCCCAGCAGCGGCTGCTTGGCGGCGCGAATAAGGGGCACCAGTCCCCGTTCATTGAGGTTTTTCATGGCGGCCACCGCAGTGCCGACGCCGGGCAGGATCAGCTTGTCCGCCTGCTCGATATCAGCCGCCACGCTTGAGACCAGCGGCTGCACGCCGAGGCGTTCGAACGCCATTCTGACCGAGGCCAGATTTGCACAACCGGTATCGATAATGACCAGCTTCTGCTTGCTCACATCCATCACAGCACTCCCTTGCTGGAGGGAAGTTCGCTCCCTTCCACCCGAATAGCCTGACGCAGGGCGCGGCCAAAGCCTTTGAACAGCGCCTCTACCTGATGGTGGGTATTGCCGCTGCCCACCTTCATCTGCAATGTGATGGCCATGGCGTCTGACAGCGAGCGGAAGAAGTGGGGCACCATCTCGGTGGCCATCTCGCCAACATTGTCGCGGCCAAAGCCGCTCGGGCAGTCAAACACGAAGTAGGGGCGGCCGCTGAGATCCAGCGCGGTGCTCACCTCCTGCTCGGTCAGCGGGCGCGCATCGATCACCGCTTGCACTTCGTCCATTGCCAGCACGAAGCCGAAACGGCCGATGCCGCGCTTGTTGCCAAGGGCCTGACGCAATGCCTGACCGAGGGCCAGACCGACGTCTTCCACCGTGTGGTGATCGTCGATATGCAGGTCGCCGCTGACGTTCAGCTTGAGTTGGAAACCGGCGTGGGTGGCAATTTGATCCAGCATGTGATCAAAGAAGCCTATGCCGGTGGCGATCTGGTTGCCGCCGCTCTTGTCTAAGTCCAGCGCCACCTGGATGCGGGTCTCCTTGGTGTTGCGCTCCACCGAGGCTACGCGCCCCTTGGAAAGCAGCTGATCACGGATAGCGAGCCAGTCGTGATCCTGCGGGTGGTAGCGAATACCGCCAATGCCCATATTCTCGGCAAGCTGCAGGTCGGTCTGGCGATCGCCAATCACGAAGGAGTTGGCAAAGTCGATGCGACCCGAGGCGAGGTACTCTTTCACCAGCCCGAGATGGGGCTTGCGGCAGCTGCAGCCGTCGGTGGGGAAGTGGGGGCAGATCAGCACCTGCTCCCACTTCACCCCTTGCGATTCAAACAGGTGCATCATCAGGTCGTGGGGTGGCTGGAAGTTCTCCAGCGGCAGGCTGGCGGTGCCCAGCCCATCCTGATTGGTCACCATCACCAGCACGTAGCCTGCGGCCTGCAACTCGCGCAGCACCGGAATGACCATGGGCTCGAAGCGCAGTTTGGCGAGGCTATCTACCTGCTTGTCGGTCACCGGCTCTTCAATCAGGGTGCCGTCGCGGTCGATAAACAAAAACGGGGTCTTCATCGCTACATCCTTGTCTTACAAAGTGGGAGAGGGCAGATCACGCAATACCGCCAGCACGGCATCCATCTCGCCCTGATAGCCGATGGTGACGCGAATGCTGTTATCAAGGCCGGGTTTGGTCGAGAAATCCCGCAGTATGATGCCAGCGGCCTTCATGGCGGCAAAGACGGCTGCGCCATCCACAAAGCGCACCAGCACGAAGTTGCCCTTGTCCTCGAATACTTCCTTCACGCAGGCAAGCGTTGTCAGCTCTGCCTTGAAGGCGGCTTTTTGCTTGTTGAGCTCTACCACTCGCTCCTGCATCAGCTCCAGCCCCATGGGGGAGAGGGCTTGTGCCGCGATCTGGGCGATGGGCTCGGGGATGGGATAGGGGGCGATCACCTTGGCCAGCATGGCGATCACCTCGGGGCTTGCCAGCGTAAAGCCGCAGCGGATCCCCGCCAGGGCAAAGGCCTTGGAGAGGGTGCGGGTCACCACCAGATTGGGGAAGCGGGCCAGCAGGTCCACCACGGACGCTTCCGGGCAGAACTCGATATAGGCCTCGTCCACCACCACGATGGCGCGATCCCGCGCTTTTTCCAGCAGGGCGATGAGGCCGTCGCGCCCCACCAGATCCCCGGTGGGGTTGTTGGGGGAGCAGAGAAACACCAGCTTCACGTCACTGAGGCGATCGGCGATGGCGGGCCAGTCAGGTTGGCGGCTGGCGGTCAGCGGCTGCTCGACGATACCGACGCCACAGGTCTCGGCGCTGATGGCGTACATGCCGTAGGTGGGCGGGCAGATGAGGATCTGATCTTCACCCGCTTCGCAGAAGGTGCGGATCAGCAGTTCGATGGCCTCGTCGGCGCCGCGGCTCACCAGCACCTGATCGGGATTGACCCCGGCGTAGGCGGCATAGCCGTTCACCACCTCGGCCGGTTGGCACTCGGGGTAGCGGTTGAGGCGGCTCCCCTCGATGGTAAAGGGATAGGCCTGCGGCGCCTCGTTGGCGTTGAGCCAGACGTGGCCCTTGCCGCCGATGCGGCGGGCGGATTGATAAGGGGTGAGGGCCCGCACCACGCGGCGCGCCAGATTGGCAATGCTCATGACAAATCCTTCTGCTGTGCTGTTTGTTGGGGCGCGGCGGCCAGGGCGTTCAATCTCAGCGTCACGGCGTTCTTGTGGCCATCGAGCCCTTCGGCCTGAGCAATGCGCTCGACAATGGGGCCAAGGCCGCGAATACCTTCGGCGCTCAGCTCCTGCACTGTGTAGCGGCGCTGATAATCTGCAAGGCCAAGGCTCGAGCAGGTGCGGGCATAGCCATAGGTAGGCAGAGTGTGGTTGGTGCCGCTGGCGTAATCGCCGACCGACTCGGGGGTCCATGCTCCCAGAAAGATGGAACCGGCATTCTCAAGCTGGTCCAGCAGATCGCGGGGGGCGCGGGTCTGCACGATCAGGTGCTCCGGCGCGTAGGCGTTGGAGATGGCACATGCTTCGGCCAGATCGTCACAGAGGATCACCAGACTGCTGCCGAGCGCCTGGGCGGCGATATCGCGGCGGCTCAACTTGGCCAGCTGGCTCTTGATCTCCCCTGCGATGGCATCGGCCAGTAGCGGCGAGGTGGTGATCAGCACCACCTGGCTGTCGGGACCATGCTCGGCCTGGGAGAGCAGATCCGCCGCCACGAAGGCGGGGTTGGCGCTCTCGTCGGCAATCACCAGCACCTCGGAGGGGCCGGCGGGCATGTCGATGGCGGCGCCGCGCCAGTCGCGGGAAACCTGCCCCTTGGCTTCGGTTACATAGGCGTTACCCGGGCCGAAGATCTTGTCCACCTTGGGAATGCTCTCTGTGCCGTACGCCATTGCCGCGATGGCCTGGGCGCCGCCGATGGCGAACACCTTCTCGACGCCGCAGGCGCGGGCGGCAAACAGGATCTCGTCGCTCGCCGGAGACGGGGTGCAGAGCACCACTTCACGGCAACCGGCGATAGCAGCCGGAATGGCCAGCATCATCACGGTGGAGGGGAGCGGCGCGCTGCCCCCCGGCACATAGAGGCCGACCCGACTGATGGGTTGGGTGCGCAGCTCGCACACCACTCCGGGTTGGGTCTCTACCCGTACCAATGGCTGCATTTGGGCGGCGTGGAAGGTGCGAATGTTGGTAATGGCCGCTTCGATGGCATTTTTGATGTCGTCATCCAGCCGCGCGCAGGCGGCTTCAATCTCATCTTCGCTGACGCGCAACTGCTCACGGGGGGCACGCTCGAAGCGCTGGCTCAGCTCGCGCAGGGCCTCATCGCCACGGCTGCGTACCGCGGCGATGATCTCTTTGACCACGGCGCCAATATCGGCCTCGTCATTGAGGGCGGGCCGGGTCAGCACGTCGGCCTGCTGGGCAGGGGAGAGGGTCTTCCAGATCAGGGTCTGCATGATGTCCCTTCCTTATTCCATCATTTTTTCGATGGGCAGCACCAGAATGGAGCTGGCACCCAGAGCCTTGAGCTGCTCCATAGTCTCCCAGAACAGGGTCTCGCTGGAGACGACGTGCAACGCTACCTGATTGGTGTCTCCGGCCAGCTGCATGATGGTGGGGCGTTCGGCACCCGGCAGCAGATCTGTGATGGCATCGAGCTTGTCTTTGGGGGCGTGCAGCATGATGTACTTGCTCTCGCGGGCCTGCTGCATCCCCTGAATGCGGGGCAGCAGTTTGTCGATCAGCTTCTGCTTGGCATCGGACAAGGGGTTGGGGGCCTGTACCAGCACCGCCTTGGAGCGGTAGATCACCTCCACCTCTTTGAGGCCATTGGCTTCCAGGGTCGCGCCGGTGGAGACCAGATCGCAGATGGCATCGGCCAGGCCCGCACGGGGCGCCACTTCCACCGAGCCGCCCAGCATCACGCTCTTGAAGCCAAGACCCTTTTCATCAAAGAAGCGCTTGAGCAGCCCGGGGTAGGAGGTGGCGATGCGCTTGCCCGCCAGACTCTGTGGCCCTGTGTAGGTCACATCTTCCGGCACCGCCAGCGAGAGGCGGCAGCCGCCAAAATCGAGCTGCTTGAGGGTTTTGACTTCGAAGGGCAGGCCCTGTGAGGCGCGGATCAGCTGCACTTCTTCCAGCACGTTCTCGCCGATGATGCCAAGATCGACCACCCCTTCCATCACCAACCCCGGGATATCATCATCACGCACCCGCAGGATATCGATGGGCATGTTCTCGACATGGGCGATGAGGCGCTGCTCGCGCAGGTTGATCTTGAGGCCACAGCTCTTGAACAGGGCCTGGGAGTCCTGGCTCAGACGACCGGACTTTTGCATGGCGATACGCAGACGTTGTGTTTCCATTTGCTCGATTTCCTTCTAGTCAAAAACGAAAAAACCCTCGGAAGTGGGTGCTTCCGAGGGTTTATGAATCTTGCGGTCCTTTTGGAAGTCACCAGTTAAGTGTCTTCCAGCAGTCAACCTCCTGAAAGACTAGTCGGGATGATGATGGTGGTGATGAGTCTTCAGGGTGGTGAACTTCATGTAATCAATCCTTTACAAAATAAGATGTCGTAATTGACGCCTGATTTAAACTACCTGCCTTGACAGAAAATGCAACCCGAAATTGTGATTTGATCGATTAAAGTGGCGAAAACGGTTTTCTGGTCGATAACTAGACAATAACCCCTGCAGGAGTCGCCATCATGCCCAGCCAGGACCTGTTGTTCCCCATTTTGCCCCGGGCGCCTGCCGCGCCCGGCAGCGAAGAGATCAAGCGGGAAGTGAACCAGATCAGCAAAAAGCACCAGCTGCGCAAGACCAGCACTGATAACAGTGACTCCCAACAGCGCCAGCAGGCGTATAGCACCCCCGCCAAGCGTGATCAGCCAAAGGCGGAGGAGGGCGATCACAAGCCGGATCCCGAGCATCAGATCGATCTGTTCGTCTAGGCAGATTATCTGTCCCGCTTTTGCCGCGCTTTTGGCATAATGTCCGCTTTTGCTGCGGGACGCCCTTTTGACCATCCAGACCCTGTTCAAGCCAGATGGCCCTCTGGCCAGCCATATCGACGGTTTCAAAGCCCGCGCTCCCCAACTGGAGATGGCCGAAGCGGTCGCATGCGCCATCAAAAGTGGTGGCCGTCTGCTGGTGGAGGCGGGGACCGGTACCGGCAAGACCTACGCCTATCTGGTCCCTGCGCTGGAATCCGGCAAGCGGGTGGTGATCAGTACCGGCTCCAAGAACCTGCAGGAGCAGCTCTTCTATCGGGATCTCCCGACAATCACAGGCGCGCTCTCCTACACCCCGCCGGTGGCCCTGCTCAAGGGGCGCAGCAACTATCTCTGCATCGAGCGGATGAACCGGCTCTTGAGCGAATCCCATCTGCAAAAGCCTGAAATCCTGAACGATCTGGTGAAGGTCAAATCTTGGTCCACTGCTACCGATAACGGCGATGTGGGGGATATTCCGGGATTGCAGGAGAACGCCGAGATCCTCGCCCACGTCACCAGCACCAACGATAACTGTCTCGGTCGCGACTGCCCCTATTACGACGACTGCCATCTGGTGGTGGCTCGTCGCCGCGCCATGGATGCCCAGGTGGTGGTGATCAACCACCACCTCTTCTTCGCCGATATGGCGGTGAAAGACACGGGATTTGGCGAGTTGGTGCCGGAAGCACAAGTCTATGTGTTTGATGAAGCCCATCAGCTGCCGGAGATCGCCACCAACTACTTCGGCAAATCGGTAGGCAGCCGAACGATTCAGGATCTGGCGCAGGATATCCAGCTGGCCTATCGGGCAGAGGCCCACGACATGGCCCAGCTCGGCAAGGCGGCGGACCGGCTCGCTATCGCCAGTCAGGATCTGCGTCTCGCCTTCGGGGTGGATGGCGGTCGCGGCAATACCCGCGACATGTTGCGCCAGCCGCTCTGGGGCCAGGCGCTGGCCCGCCTCAACGATGCCCTCGGACTCTGTTATGAAGTGCTGAAACTGGCTCTCGGCCGGGGCGAGCAGCTGGATCACGCCTTCGGGCGCATCAGTGAACTGCGCACTCGCCTGGGTGAAGTGCTGGCGGTCAACCAGACCGGTTTCTCCTACTGGTATGACTGCTCGCGGCTTCATTTCACCCTCAATCTGACGCCGCTTTCGGTGGCCGAGCGATTCAGTGCCGAGGTGCAAAGACCGGAAGTGGCCTGGGTCTTCACCTCCGCCACCCTGACGGTGGATATGCGGTTTGATCACTTCAAGGCCGAGCTGGGGCTGGCAGGCAGCGCCGAGCTTATTCTCGACAGCCCGTTCGACTATGGCGAGCAGGCGCGGCTCTGTGTGCCCCGCTATCTGCCGGAACCCAACGCCTTTGGCCGTGGCGAGCAGCTGGCCAATCTGATGATCCCCCTCATCAACAAGACGCCTGGGGGCTGTTTCTTCCTCTGCACCAGCCATCAGGTGATGCGTCAGGTGGCCGAGGTGCTGCGCCGGGAGATTGGCCGCACCGTCTTGCTGCAGGGGGAGGACAACAAGCAACGGTTGCTCAAGGAGTTTGTCGAGAATGGCCGCGCCGTGCTGGTGGCGACCAGCAGTTTCTGGGAGGGGATCGACGTGCGAGGGGCGGCGTTGTCGTGTGTTATCATCGACAAACTGCCGTTTGCCAGCCCCGATGATCCGCTGCTCAAGGCGCGGGTGGATGATTGCAAGCTCAAGGGGGGGGATCCCTTCGCCGAGCTGCAGTTGCCCAAGGCGGTGATTGCCCTCAAGCAGGGGGTGGGGCGGCTTATTCGTGATCGCAGTGATCACGGGGTGCTGGTTATCTGTGATCCACGCATGGTCAACAAACCTTACGGCGCCACCTTTATCAAGAGTCTGCCTGCCATCCCTCGCACCCGGGAGTTGGGTACGCTGGGGAGTTTTTTCGATCGCACTGAACGCGGTGAATAAATGTGTCGCCAGCTAACAGATTTGAACAACGGGTGAGCATATCTCGCTTGCCGGTTATGTAATTGACTGATTTTATAGAGATTGGAAAGCATGAACGAGTTGAAGATCCTGGCCGTAGATACCGCCACCGAAGCCTGCTCCGCCGCCTTGCTGGTGGGTGACAAGCTGTTCTCCCGCTGGGAGGAGGCGCCACGGGATCACACCCGAAAAATCCTGCCCATGGTTCAGGCTGTGTTAGAGGATGCCGGGATAAGTTTGAGTGACCTTGATGCCATTGCGTTCGGTCGCGGCCCGGGCTCCTTTACTGGCGTGCGGATCGGCATCAGTGTGGCGCAAGGTCTGGCGTTTGGTGCGGGGGTGCCGCTGATCGGCATCTCGACCCTGGCCGCCATGGCGCAAGGTGCCTATCGACTGGATGGCGCCGAGCAGGTGCTGACCGCCATCGATGCGCGGATGAACGAGGTCTATTTCGGCCGCTATGAGCTGATTGATGGCCGCATGCAACTGGTGGGGGACGAGGTGGTGAGCGAGCCCGCGGCACTGGTTGACGTCCGTGGCAAGCTGGCGGGCCCTGTGACCTGCGTCGGCACCGGTTTTGAAACCTATGGCGAGACCCTGAGTGGTTTGGCCGATGAGCTGGCGGTGAGCCAGGTACGTTTCCCGGCGGCAGAGGACATGCTGCCGCTGGCCCGCGCCGCCTGGCTGGCGGGGGAGGCGGTGCCGGTTGAACAAGCAACGCCGGTCTATTTGCGTGACAAGGTGACCTGGAAAAAACTGCCGGGTCGCGAATAAGGGCAGGAGCACTGACAGCATGTCGCTCTTGCCGCTCATCAGCTGCAATAAAAGCGGGTGGTCCGACAGGCCACGCTGGCAACAGGAGAGTGACATGATGCGTAATAGCAGAAGCGACATGATGAAACGCACTATGGTGGTCGGGGCGCTGGCTCTGCTGCTCGGGGCCTGTAGCTCGGTACCCAAGGAGCTGGCCTATGAGCCAGAAAACCAGCTGGTGGCTTATCAACCCGCCCTTGGCGGAATGGAGGGCAAACCGGCCCGCTGGAGCGGCGTTATCTCGGCGGTGCACAACAAGGCGGATCAGAGTGTTATTGAAGTGGTCTATCTGCCGCTTAAATCCAACGGTGTGCCGGAGCAGACCGAGCAGAGCCCGGGCCGTTTTCTGGCCATCATGAAGGGTTTTGTCGATCCGACCCTCTACGCCAAGGGGCGCAGCCTGACGGTGCTTGGCACCATAGGCAAACCGGTGGATAGCCAGATTGGCGAGCACAAGTACCGCCTCTCTGTGCTCAATGTGACGGGCAGCAAGCTGTGGCCGCCAGTCAAGGAGGTGGAGGTGCGCTATATGGACCCTTACTTCTACGACCCCTTCTATGATCCCTTCTGGCCGAGACGGCCGCTGCGTCGCTAAGGCTTGCCATGATCAAGAGCATCAAAAGCACTCTGCACGAACGCCTGCTCACCTTGGCAGATGGGCGGCGGGTAGCCCTGCTGGATAACCAGTCTGCGGAGCATGATCAGCAGGGCAAACCCCTGCTGATCGCCCTGCATGGCTGGCTCGACAATAGCGTCAGCTTCTTGCCGCTGGCGCCCCATCTGGGTGATTTTCACCTCATCTGTGTCGATCTGCCGGGACACGGTCACTCCGATCACAAAACCACCCCTTATGTCTTTGTTGACTGGCTGGACGATCTCTACCAGATCGTGCAGGCGGCAGGGTGGTCGCGCTTCACTCTGCTCGGTCACTCCCTCGGGGCGCTGATCGCCTCCGCCTATGCCGGGGTGTTCCCCAAACAGGTGGAGCGGTTGATCATGCTGGAGGGGCTGGGGCCGCTGAGCCAGCCCGATGAGGAGGTACCTGCCCAGCTGCGACGAGCGATTTTAAACCGCAGTCGCACCCGGGAGCGCAGTGCTAACGGCTTTGCTTCCATCGATGAAGCTGTCGCCGCCCGTTGCAAAGTGGCGGATATCACGTCGCAGGCGGCGCGTCTTATCTGTGAGCGGCAGCTTGAAGAGCGGGCAGGACGCTGGCACTGGCGCAGCGACCCCCGTTTGCGGGATCTGTCGCCCCTGAGAATGAGCGAAGGACAGGCTCGGGCATTGATGGCGGCTATCCGTTGTCCTGTGCTGTTGATTCAGGGGGAGCAGGGCTTTGCTGCACTTGAAGCCCAATGGCAGGCCCGTCAGGATGCTTTCCAGCAGATCGAGCGGGTCATATTGGGTGGAAACCACCATTTTCATATGGAAAATTCGGTTGATACGGCCGTTTGTATCGTAAAGTTTTGTCAAGTTCGGTAGAATCGCCAGCTTTCAATAATTCCAGGTTTGTTTTCTCCCTCACATTTTTCTGTTGTTAATTTGCTGTTAATTGATGTTGCGCTGTGTAAATATGTGCGGCATTAGAGCATCAGCTTAAAACAACCGATTAAAATGGATGTGAACCGGGACGGAGGCAACACAGTGAGCGCACAGGTGCTAGTTATGCAGGAGAAGTTTGTGGAAAAAGTCTGGCTGAAACGTTATCCGGAAGGGGTCCCCGCCGAGATCAATCCAGACCAATACAGCTCCCTGGTCGAGATGTTCGAATCCTCGGTGACCCAGTTTGCCGATCAGCCCGCCTTCGTCAATATGGGCCAAACCATCACCTACCGCCGACTGGAAGAGCAGTCCCGCGCCTTTGCTGCCTACCTGCAAAACGAGCTGAAGCTGGAGAAAGGGGATCGGGTCGCGGTGATGATGCCGAACCTGCTGCAATACCCCATCGCCGTGTTTGGCATCCTGCGTGCCGGCATGATAGTGGTCAACGTCAACCCGCTCTATACCCCGCGTGAGCTGGAGCATCAGCTCAAGGACTCCGGTGCCAAAGCCATCGTTATCGTCTCCAACTTCGCCCATACCCTGGAAAAAGTGGTCTACGACACCCCGATCAAGCACGTTATCCTGACCCGGATGGGGGATAACCTGGGGCTGGCCAAGGGCACCTTGGTCAACTTCGTGGTCAAGTACGTCAAGAAGCTGGTGCCGAAATACAATCTGCCCCACGCCACCACCATGCGTCAGGCCCTCTCCAAGGGGCGTTTCCTGCAGTACATCAAGCCGGAGATCACCAACGACGATCTCGCCTTCCTGCAGTACACCGGTGGCACCACCGGCCTCTCCAAAGGGGCCATGCTGACTCATCGCAACATGATTGCCAACGTCGAGCAATGCCTCGGCGTCTACGGCCCCATGCTGGAACGCGGCAAGGAGTTCGTGGTCACCGCATTGCCGCTCTATCACGTCTTCGCCCTGACCGTGAATTGCCTGCTCTTTATGCGTATCGGCGGTTACAACCTGCTGATCAGCAACCCGCGCGACATCCCGGGCTTTGTCAAAGAGATCAAGAAGTACCCCTTTACCTGCATTACCGGGGTTAACACCCTGTTCAATGCGCTGGTCAACAACGAAGAGTTTCAGGGGATCTCCTTTGACAAGCTCAAGCTGACCATCGGTGGCGGCATGGCGGTGCAGCGTGCGGTTGCGGAGAAGTGGAAGACACTGACCGACACCCCGCTGCTGGAAGGCTATGGCCTGACCGAGTGTTCGCCACTGGTGAGCGTCTGCCCCTACGATCTGACCGATTACAACGGCTCCATCGGTTTGCCGGTCTGCTCTACCGAGATCCGTCTGGTGGATGACAACGGTCAGGTGATCCACGCCCTCGGCACCCCCGGCGAAATGCAGGTTCGTGGCCCGCAGGTGATGGTGGGCTACTGGCAGCGCCCCGAGGCGACTGCCGAAGTGATGCAGGATGGCTGGCTCTGTACCGGTGATATCGCGGTGTGCGACGAGCAGGGCTTCTTCAAGATCGTTGACCGCAAGAAGGACATGATCCTGGTCTCCGGTTTCAACGTCTATCCGAACGAGATCGAAGATGTCGTTGCCCTGCACCCGAAAGTGTTGGAAGTGGCCGCCGTGGGTGTGCCGCACAAGGTCTCCGGCGAGTTGGTGAAGATCTTTGTGGTCAAGAAAGATGCAAAATTGCAGGAGGACGAGATTATTGCCCACTGCCGCAAACATCTGACTGCCTATAAGGTGCCGAAACTGGTAGAATTTCGTGACGAACTTCCCAAGACCAATGTGGGCAAGATCCTGCGCCGCGTACTGCGCGACGAGGAGATTGCCAAGCAATAACCGGACTGCAGCTGCAGAATTTTCTGCAAACCAGCACCGTCGTTATGCAGAACCGTGGGTCATCCCACGGTTTTTTCTTTTTGGCCCTGATCAACCGCGCAGGCACAGATGCACTATCAACTTATCACTCAGCAAGCCGAACTTGAGCAGTATCTTGCTTCTCTGGCCGACGTTCCCCTGGCTATCGATACTGAATTCGTTCGCACCCGTACCTACTATCCCCAGCTTGGCCTGTTCCAGATCTATGACGGCGAGCATCTGGCGCTGCTGGATCCGCTCACCCTGGATCTCTCCGCCCTCTGGCAGCGACTGGGCCGGGAAGGGCAGATCGCCATCCTGCACGCCTCTGGCGAAGATCTGGAGCTTATCCAGCATCAGGCGGGCCACCTGCCCAACCAGATGCACGACACCCAGCTGGCAACCGCTTTTCTCGGTTACGGTGTCTCGGTCGGCTTTGGTGCGCTGGTGAACGAATTCCTTGGGGTCGAGCTGGAAAAAGACCAAGCGCGCACCGATTGGCTGGCCCGCCCGCTTACGCCACGTCAGCTCGAATACGCGGCAGCGGATGTCTTCTACCTGATGCCGCTCTACGAGAAAGTGATGGCCAAACTGCGGGAAAGCGGCAAGTTTGCCTGGTTCGAGCAGGAGTGCCAGAACCACTCTGCCCGCAAGACCCAGGGTAGCGATCCCCGTCAGGCTTATCTTGAAATCGTCAACGCCTGGCAACTGGGTCGCCGCGAGCTCGCCATTCTGCGCGAGCTGGCCGCCTGGCGCCAGCAAGAGGCGGTGCGCCGGGACCTGGCCCTCAATTTTGTGGTGAAAGAGCTGCACCTGTTCAAGGTGGCGGAGCGTCGTCCTGCCTCCCTGCGGGATCTCAACGAGCTCGGCCTCTCGCCCATCGAGATCAAGATCCACGGCAAGCGGATGCTCGATATCGTCGCCAAGGCGCAGCAGAGCGATCCTGACAGCTGGCCCGAGCCCATTCGCCGGCTGGTGGACTTCCCCCAGTACAAGGCCGAGCTCAAGCGCATCAAGGCAATGGTGGAAGAGAAGGCCAAGGCGAGCAATATTCCGCCCGAGCTGATTGCCAGCAAGAAGATCATTCACCAGTACTTCACCTGGAGCTGGCGGATGAATGACGAAGAACGGGCCCGCAGCGACAAACCGATGCTGCTGCAAGGGTGGCGTCATGAGCTGGTCGGTCACCTGCTGGCACAATAAGCCACCAGACGGTTGCACCTATAAATCAATCCTCACCCTCGGGTGGGGATTTTTATTGGGCGAAAGAGACAAATGGGCATGCCGAAATGGGGAACGCTGGTGGGACGTGGCTGGCCGGATGGCAGGAGTCGAGAATGAAAAAGAGAGCAGAGAAGAAAAGGCAGCGGAACACCGCTGCCTTTTTTGATCACCAGATAGGCTGGGTCAGATAGGGGTTGCTCACCTTCTCGCGACCGAAGGTGGAGCTGGGGCCGTGACCCGGGATAAAGACGATTTCCTCACCCAGCGGCAGCAGGGTCTCGGTGATCGACTTGATCAGCGTACCGTGATCCCCACGGGGGAAGTCGGTGCGGCCGATGCTGCCGGCAAACAGCACGTCGCCAACCCAGGCGAGTTTTTCGGCCTGGTTCAGCAGCACGATATGACCCGGGGTGTGGCCTGGGCAGAAGTAGACATCCAGCTCGCACTGGCCAACCTGCACCTTGTCACCCTGCTCCAGCCAGCGATCCGGCGTGAACGCGGGGGTATGGGCGAAGCCGAACATCTGGCTCTGCTGGGGCAGCATGTCGAGCCAGAAGGCGTCCTCCTTGTGGGGGCCGGTAATGGTGACGCCAGTTTTTTCCCGCAGCTCGGCGGCTGCACCGACGTGATCCAGATGACCGTGGGTCAGCAGGATGTGGGTCAGGGTCAGGCCGCGCTTGGCGATGGCAGCCAGCAGTTTGTCCGCTTCGCCGCCCGGATCGATCAGGGCCGCCTGATGGGTCTCGTCACACCAGATGAGGGAGCAGTTCTGGGCGAACTGGGTGACCGGGATCACCTCGAATTTCAACATAGAGTTCCTCTCTTGGGATGGGTCAGCCGCGCAGCGCGCTGGCATGCTGCTCGGCGAAATAGTCGAGACAGGCCTGCTTGTCACCGCGGAATACGATGCGCTCCTGCTTGTTGCCAAGCTGGTAGAGATACATGGGGTCGTAGTAGCGGGTCAGCAGCAACGTGATCCAGGCCAGATGCTGCGCGGTATCGCCGCTCTTTTCCTGCTCGGTGAGGGCGGTCTGCATCAGGGCGTCCAGCTCGCGGTGGGCCTGATCACCAAGACGGCGCTTGAGGCGGGCCAGCGCATCGGTGAGGTAGGCAGCAAACAGTGGCCAACCGGCTTCCTGGCCATACATGGCTTGATAGCGCAGCCAGAGATCGTGCACGTAATCCTCACGGATCTGCTCGGCCCGATCGATTTGCGGTACATCCACCACCACCAGCGGTGCCTGACTCATGGCCTCATGGAGGGAGAGGGGCAGGCAGCAGCGGCCGATCAGGCGGCTCTCGTCCTCGACCACGAAGGCATGCTCGCCACGATGGCGGCGTTTGAGCAGCTCGATGGCGAGGTTGTTTTCAAAATTGATGTTGCTGGGCTGGCCGCCGGGCAGTTGACCAAACGACGAGCCCCTGTGATGGGCATGCCCCTCCAGATCCACCGCCTGGGTCACCTGATCGAGCATGTGGGTCTTGCCGGAGCCGGTCATGCCGGTCAGCACGCTCCAGTGACACTCGGCAGAAGCCTTGTCCTGGGTGTCGATCAGGAAACGGCGCAGCTCCTTGTAGCCACCGGCGACGCGGGGGCGAGTCACCCCCGCTTCAGCCAGCCACTGTTGTACGGTTTGCGAGCGAAGGCCGCCGCGAAAGCAGTAGAGCACGGCATCGGGCTGCTGGCGCAACTGCGCCAGCCAGCCTTCGAGTCGCTCGGCACGTACTGCTCCCCCCACCAGCTTGTGTCCAAGCTCAATGGCGGCGGCCTGACCCTGCTTCTTGAAGCAGGTCCCCACTTGGGCGCGCTCATCGTCTGTCATCAAGGGCAGATTGGTCGAGCAGGGGAAAGCCCCCTCCTTGAACTCGATGGGGGCGCGCACATCAATCAACGGCACATCGTCCAAAAAGAGTTGGGCGTAGTCCGTGGCCAGTGGCAATTCACTCATTGGACAATCTCGATAAAGCGGGAGCCCTCAAGGGGCTTGATCTGGCCGATGGGCGAGAGCGCAAGGCCAGCTTCACGCGCGATGGCGAGCAGCTCGGCTTCGCTCTCTTTACCCACTGCGACCAGCAGGCCGCCGCTGGTTTGCGGGTCGCACATGATGTTGCGGGTGCGATCGTCCATGGCATCGAGCTTGTGTCCGTAGGAGTCGTGGTTGCGCAGGGTGCCACCCGGTACGCAGCCCTCGGTGAGGTAGTAATCCACCTCATCCAGCAGCGGCAGCGCCTTGAAGTCGAGGCGGGCGCTGACATTGGATCCTTCACACATCTCCAGCAGATGGCCCGCCAGACCAAAACCGGTCACGTCGGTCATGGCGTGGACACCCGGCAGCTCGGCAAAACGCTGGCCAATCTTGTTGAGGGTGCACATGGCGTTGGGGGCCAGTTGCTCGTGTTCGGGTTTGAGCTTGCCCTTCTTCTGGGCGGTGGTGAGGATGCCGATACCGAGGGGCTTGGTCAGGTAGAGGGTGTCACCCACCTTGGCGGTGTCGTTCTGCTTGATGGCGTCAAGGGGCACGATACCGGTGACCGCGAGGCCGAAGATGGGCTCGGGGGCATCGATACTGTGGCCACCGGCCAGCGAAATCCCCGCTTCGTGGCACACCTGGCGGCCGCCGTCGATCACCTGCTGGGCCACTTCCGGCGCCAGAGTATTGATGGGCCAGCCGAGAATGGCGATGGCAACGATAGGCTTGCCGCCCATGGCGTAGATATCGCTGATGGCATTGGTAGCGGCGATGCGGCCAAAGGTGAAGGGGTCATCGACGATGGGCATGAAGAAGTCGGTGGTGGAGACAATGCCCTGACCGTTGCCGATATCGACCACGGCCGCGTCATCCTTGCTGCTGTTGCCAACGATCAGGGTCGGGTCGTTGAAGCCCGGGATCTGGCTCTTGAGAATGGTGTCGAGCACCTTGGGAGAGATTTTGCAGCCACAGCCAGCGCCGTGGCTGTATTGGGTCAGACGAATGGAAGACATACTTACCCCTTGTTTGTGCACCGTGTGCAGAGGCTCTGCGGGAGCCATCTTGGTCAATGCGCGGCCATCTACCGTCATGTAAAGAGCCGCAAAAATTGGTGGCCTTGGCTGCTTCTGGAAGCAGTGATGTCAGGCAGTCACGCAGGGCTGCCGGGTAGGACGGGGAAGAAGAGGCGGCAGATGCGCCAACACAGCCCCGCCAAGGGCCACAGGACAGGGCATTATGCCACAAATGCCCCCTCCGGTTCGAACAGGAATTCACACAAAGCGAAGGGGATTGGCGGGTGGAAGGTAAGGGAGGAGGGCGCTGGCATGAGCCGCTCAGTTATCGGCAGGGGGAGAGCACTCGCGGATTTGCCCCGCAGAGGTTGGCTTGACCTCTGCGGGGCTATCAGTTGGCGAAAACGGGTTAGCCGGCTTGCTCCAGCACCGGCTGGCGAGCCTTGCCCCAGCGGCGCAGGCGCCGTTGCAGTGGCCGCTCCAGCAGGTTGTAGCTCAGCGCCGACAGCCCGATCAGCACCGCCAGCATCAGCAAAGTTGCTACCACCCCCAGCAGCGGGTTGGTCTGGCCATACCACCATTCGGTGATCCCCGGCGCCAGATAGTGGATAAGCTCGCAGCCGGTGAGCAGCACCAGCGCGTGGAGCAGATAGATGGAGTAGGAGAGATCCCCCAGCCAGTTGGTGAAGCGGTTATCCAGGAAGCGCAGCAGCGGGCTTTGGCGATTGCCTTGGCAGGCGGCAATCCAGATCAGCAGCACGTAGGAGGCGATCAGCAGCAGTGTCAGTGGTGGCGTCATGGTGCACTGCATCAGCGCGAAGGGCAGCACAAAGGCGACCAGCAGCGGCAGATCTCGCTTCATCATGGGCAAGCCTTGCGCGGCCTTGACCCTCGGCAGCAGCCAGAGGCCGAGCACAAATTCACTCACCCCGCGCCCCACCGCCAGCGCGCCGCTGGTGACATCCAGGGTGCCGCGACTGTGCACGATAAAGGCCAGCACCGTCAGCGCCAGCAGGGGGGCGAGATGGCTCCAGCGACTGCGGGTGACCGCCAGCGGAATCAGCAGCGGGAACAGCAGGTAGCTGATCCACTCCACGCTGAGGGACCAGGCGGCGAAGTTCCAGGTCAGCCCGTGATCGGTCACCACCTGCAGCAGCAGGAAGGCGCTCGGCAACGCCTCGGCCGGGGTGAAGGGGGAGCCGAAAGGCGGCATCCCTTCCCACTCCCACATCTTGAACAAGGGGCCGGCGTAGAAGCCCACCCCGTGCTGCGCCTTGTAAAGCTCCCAGCCGACCAGCAGCAGCAGGGTCACCAGATAGAGGGGGTAGACGCGGGTCAGCCGTAGCCAGAGAAAACGGCCATAGCTCATGGTGCGGGGCGTATGGGTGAAGGCCTCGCCATAGACATGGGCCAGCACCACGCCGCTCAAAATAAAAAACAGGTCGACCCAGAGGTAGCCATTCTCGATGAGTTGGGTGTGGCCTGCGATCGACTCCATCCACTGGGGAAAGAGCAGCAAGCGGGCATGGAACAGCACCACCATCAGGGCAGCGATGCCCCGCAGCGGCGTTAACAGCGGCAATGATTGATTCATAACGGGATCCCTTGTGATGTTCAGCTTGGCCTGACATCTATTTAGTTGTTGTGCCGTCCATCAATCCTGATGGGACGGTTGCCCCGGCTTGGCTGCCGCAGGCGGGATCACACTACGGAAAAGAGAGTCATACGGGTGTGATTTAAATCATAAATGTGCAGCTTTTGTGCAAAAAAATTTAAACAGAGAAGCCGTGGAGAGCAGGTAGGGAAAGAGGAAGAGAGGAAACACCCATAAAGCAGAGAGGGGGAATCGGGGCGAGCGTCAGGCTCAGGCACCATACGATGCAAAGCAATCAGGCCCGCAAGGGGCCTGATTGATCACAAGGGGAGGGGGGGGCCGATCAGCGGGCGCGCACCACCAGACCCTTGAGGTAGAAGCCTTCCGGATAGGCGGTACCGATGGGGTGATCGGAGGCCTGGGAGAGCAGCTCCAGGATCTGGGCATCGCGGCCGGCATCGAGCGCCGCATCGGCAACGATCTTCTGGAACAGGCTCTGCTCCATCAGGCCGGAGCAGGAGTAGGTCAAGAGCACGCCACCCGGCGCCAGCAGCTGGAACGCCAGCATATTGATGTCCTTGTAGCCACGGCAGGCACCCAGCAGCTGGGCCTTGCTTTCGGCAAACTTGGGCGGGTCCAGCACGATGACATCGAACTTCTCGCCCTTCTCGCGATATTCCCGCAGCAGCTTGAACACGTCGTGACGGACAAATTGGGTATTGCTGGTATCCAGCCCGTTCAGCTCGGCATTCTGGCGGGCAATATCCAGCGCATTCTGGGAGAGATCGACGTTGACCACTTCTTTGGCGCCGCCCTTGAGGGCATAAACGCCAAAACCGCCGGTGTAGCAGAAGCAGTTGAGCACCCGCTTGCCTTCGGTGTACTTGGCGGCAGCCTGACGGTTGTCACGCTGATCCAGATAGAAACCGGTTTTGTGGCCGTTGCGAATGTCTACCAGGATCTTGACGCCGCCATTCTCCTCGATGACCACCGGCTCGTTCGGGGTCTCGCCATAGATAATGCCGGTGCGCTCTTTCAGCCCTTCCTTCTTGCGCACTGCCACATCGGAGCGTTCATAGATGCTGCACTCGGGGTAGAGGGTACGCAGTGCTTGCGTTATCAGCTCACGCTGAAACTCGGCGCCGGCAGAGAGGATCTGGCACACCAGAAAATCGGCATAACGGTCGATGGTCAGACCCGGCAGGCCGTCGGATTCGGCGGCGCAGAGGCGATAGCCGGTGAGGCCCTGACGCTTGATCAGCGGATCGCGAGACTCCTGCGCATATTTGAGACGACGGATAAAGAAGTCGAGATCGACGGTCTCATCCTTGTCGAAGGTCCAGACCCGGGCACGGATCTGGGAGCTGCCTGACCAGGCGCCACGGGCGAGCCACTTGCCATCGTTGGCATAGATCTCGACGGTATCGCCGTCAATGGGGTTGCCCTGAACCCGCTCTATCCCCTTGGAGAAGATCCAGGGATGGCGACGCAGCAGGGATTTTTCGCGGCCTTTGACGAGATAGATGGAAGCGCTCATGGATGTTTGCCGATGGTAGAAAGAAAAGGGGCCACATTCTATGTGGCCCGCAGGTAAAACTCAAACAACCCTGTGTAATGGATGGGGTTGCCCTGATCTGACACCTCATATGGTCAGAGCTTAATCCCCTTGAGTGCCTGGGTCAGTTCGCTGGCGGTGGCTTTAAGTCCCTGCGTACCGGCTACCGAGGCGCTGGCAGACTCTTCCACCTGTGCCGCTTCATGGCGTACCTGATCCAGATTGTGGGTGATCTCGGCGGCGACCGAGCTTTGCTCTTCGCTCGAGGTAGCGATCTGGGTGCTCATCTCCAGCACCGCATCGCTGTGGTTGCTCAGTTTTTCGATATCGAGCCCCACTTCGCTGATGAGCTGCTGGCTGCTGGCGGCGCGCCCTACAGTCTTTTCCATGATCTCGTTCAGCGCGCCGGTACCGGTCTGCAGCTCTTCGATCATCTGCTGGATCTCCACCGTCGCCTGCTGGGTACGGCTGGCGAGGGTACGTACTTCATCCGCTACCACCGCAAAGCCGCGACCCTGCTCACCGGCACGGGCCGCTTCGATAGCGGCGTTGAGAGCCAGCAGGTTGGTCTGCTGGGAGATGGCGTTGATGACGTTGACCACCTCGTTGATCCGGTTGGCATTGTGGGTGAGCCGCTCGACCGCGCCGGAGGCGTTGCCAATCTCGTCGGCCAGGGTGCGGATCGCTTCGATGGTGCGGGCTACCCGGTTGGCGCCATTTGCCGCCTCTTCGCTCGATTGGCGGGTCTGCTGCAGGGTATCGTTGGCATTGCGCGCTACTTCGCGGATTGCCGCCGACATCTGTTCCATGGCGGTGGCCAGTGAATCCATGTGCTGGCGCTGGGAACGCGCCATGGTCTCGCCTTCGCGGGCATGGTCACGAAACTCGTCTGCGGCCAGGGTCAGCGCTTCGGCAGACTCTTCGACCAGCTTGACGATCTGATGCTGGCGGTCGGTAAAGCGGTCGATGCTGCCCGCCAGGGTGGAGAACTCGTCCCGCACCGGGAAGAAGTTGAGACGGAAGGTGAGATCCCCGTCCGCCACGGTTTGCAGCGCCTTGTTGGTGGAGTAGAGCGCACCGGAGACAAAGGTCATCATGTAGTGGATCACCAGTGCCATCAGGGCGGCCAGCGCGCCGATGAGGAGCAGGGTCGAGCCCTGACCCTCCCACATGGAGAGGTTGCCGGTATCGAGATCACCGGTGACGTAGCCTGCCTGACCCGCTGGCGCGGTAAAGAGGTAGTGATCTCCTTGCTGCTGCAACCCGCTGCTGCCTTGCCGGGTCAGACGCAGATCAGCAGGCAACACCAAAGTGGGCTGCTGGCTGACCAGCTGCGCCGTGGTCTCGACCCGTTGCTGCAACTGCGCTACCCGCAGGGAGATCTCCTGCTGATGGCTGGCCGCCAGCATATACCAGCTGAGAAAGGCGATGATGAAGAGAGGTAACCAGAACGCGATATGGAATTTTTCACTGATGGTGAGGTGAATGAGATAGCGGTCAACCCACCGGAATTTAACTTCTTTCATAATGGAGCTGCATCCTGCAGAGATAGAGTGTCGGGCACATTATCGTCTCGGGAAATTTTTTCTTAAGCGGAAGGTGTGAGAAATGGGAGAGCAATCGTTTGTCATTCGGGTGTGGGGGCAGGTGCAGGGGGTGGGATTTCGCTATTTCACCCGTGAGCGGGCGCTGCAACTGGGTTTGCGGGGCCATGCCTACAACCTGGAGGATGGATCGGTGGAGATCCTCATCAGCGGTCCCGCACAGGGGGTGCAGATGATGCTGGGCTGGCTGGAACATGGCCCGCGCACCGCCCGGGTGACCCGGATGGAGTATGAAGAGGCGCTGCCGCCAAGCGGCCAGGGCTTTCATACCAACTGATCTGCCGGGAACATCATGACTGCCGATACGCGTGATCCCTTGCTGGCGCAGGCCCGGGTGCTGGTTGCCAGCTACCGCCATGCTGCTCGCGCGGTGCGCCGTGAAGCGAGCGAAACCCATGTCCATGGTTATCGCATCGCTGCGCGCCGCATGCAGGCGCTGCTCGCATTGTGGCGACCCGCCCTTTGCCATCCAAAACTGGAACGACGGCTGCAGCGGGCCATTGGCCGACTCTCGGCCCTGCGCGATGCACAGGTTTACGCCGCGCGCTTTGGCGCGTCATCCACAATCGTCTTGCCCAGGGTGACGGTTCCCCTTTTTTCGGGCCTGCTTGCCCGCTGGCTGGATGCATTGGAGCAAACTCCCGATACCTCAGGGCTGGCTCGTCACTACCGGCGCCACCTTGCCCGTCGCCTCGATGGAGCATTGAGCCGACTTGATGAGCACCCGGCTGGCAACATCTCCCATCGCCAACAGCTGCGCCGCTGGCATCATTTGCGCCTTGAGATAAAACAGGCGCGCTACGGCGCCGAGTTGCTGCTGGAGCTGGGGGCGGGGGAGGCGCAGTGGGTTAGCGCCTTTAGCCATTGGCAGGAGCGGCTCGGGCAGTTGCAGGATTGGCAGCAGTGGCGGCGCGCTCTGAAAGGAAATAAACGGCAGCGCAGGGTAAGGTGCAAACTCAAGCGCAAGATAGCGGCGCGATTGCGCCGCCTCGATTGTCAGCAGGCTGAACTGGTGGGGCTCAGGGTGGCGATGCTGGATAGCCCACTCTAATCATCCTGCTGAATGCTCAATAGGAGTAATCAGCAGAGTCGCAGAGACGAAAAGAGTGCAGAGACAAAAAAAGAGGCCCGCAGGCCTCTTTTTTATCGGGTCGATGCGCTTACTTGACGCGCATACCCGGCTGGGCGCCTTCCTGCGGCTCCAGGATCCAGAGATCCTTGCCGCCCGGGCCTGCAGCCAGCACCATGCCTTCGGACATGCCGAAACGCATCTTGCGCGGCGCCAGGTTGGCCACCATCACGGTCAGCTTGCCTTCCAGATCTTCCGGGTTGTAAGCGGACTTGATACCGGCAAACACCTGACGGGTTTCACCGCCGATATCCAGTTGCAGCTTTAGCAGTTTCTCGGCTTCCGGTACCGCTTCGGCCTTCTTGATCAGCGCGACGCGCAGGTCAATCTTGGCAAAGTCGTCATAGGTGATGGTTTCGCTGATGGGGTCATCAGCCAGCGGGCCGGTCACTTTCGGTGCCTGCTCCTTGGCCAGGTCTTCCTTTGATGCCTCGATCATGGCTTCAATCTTCGCCGGCTCGATGCGGGAGAAGAGGGCCTTGAACGGTGCAACGGTGTGATCGACCAGCGGCATCTCGATGCCATCCCAGCTGAGGGTTTCGGCCAGGAAGGCTTCGGCACGTTCGGCCAGCAGCGGCATGACGGGCTTGAGGTAGGCCATCAGCACGCGGAACAGGTTGATGCCAACAGAGCAGACCGCCTGCAGCTCGGCGTCAGCCCCTTCCTGCTTGGCGATAACCCAGGGAGCCTTGTCGTCCACGTAGCGGTTGGCCTTGTCGGCCAGCGCCATGATCTCGCGGATGGCGCGGCTGAACTCGCGGCTCTCATACGCTTCGGCAATGGCGGTACGGGCATTGGCGAATTCGGCGTAGAGCTCGGGCTCGGCGCAGGTTGCTGCCAGCTTGCCGCCAAAGCGCTTGGCAATAAAGCCGGCGTTGCGGGAGGCGAGGTTGACCAGCTTGTTGACCACGTCGGCGTTGACGCGCTGCACGAAATCTTCGAGGTTCAGGTCCAGATCATCGATGCGGCTGTTGAGCTTGGCGGCGTAGTAGTAACGCAGGCACTCCGGATCCAGGTGGTTCAGGTAGGTGGATGCCTTGATAAAGGTGCCCTTGGATTTGGACATCTTGGCGCCGTTGACGGTCACATAGCCGTGCACGTTGACCTTGGTCGGCTTGCGGAAGTTGGCACCTTCCAGCATGGACGGCCAGAACAAGCAGTGGAAGTAGGCGATATCCTTGCCGATGAAGTGGTAGAGCTCGGCGTCGGAGTCCGCTTTCCAGTAGCTGTCAAAGTCGATGTCGCCACGCTTGTTGCACAGGTTCTTGAAGGAAGCCATGTAACCGATGGGGGCATCCAGCCAGACGTAGAAGTACTTGCCCGGGGCGCCGGGAATTTCGAACCCGAAGTAGGGGGCATCACGGGTGATGTCCCACTGCTGCAAGCCGCTCTCGAACCACTCCTGCATCTTGTTGGCCATCTCTTCCTGAATGGCGCCGGAGCCGCGTACCCACTCAGAGAGCCATTTTTCAAACTGCGGCAGGTCGAAGAAGAAGTGCTCGGAGTCCTTCATTACCGGAGTTGCACCGGAGACGGCGGATTTCGGATCGATCAGCTCCGTCGGGCTGTAGGTGGCGCCGCAGCTGTCGCAGTTGTCGCCATACTGCTCCGGAGATTTGCACTTGGGGCAGGTACCCTTGACGAAACGGTCCGGCAGGAACATGGATTTTTCCGGATCGAACAGTTGGGAGATGGTGCGGCTCTTGATAAAGCCACCATTTTTCAGGCGGCCATAGATCAGCTCCGCCAGCTCGCGGTTCTCGTCGCTGTGGGTAGAGTGATAGTTGTCAAAGCTGATGTTGAACCCGGCGAAATCAGCCTGGTGCTCCTTGGAGACAGCGGCAATCATCTCTTCCGGGGTGATCCCCATCTGCTGTGCCTTGAGCATGATCGGGGTGCCGTGGGCATCATCGGCACAGATGAAGTGCACCTGATGACCGCGCATTCGCTGATAACGAACCCAGATATCGGCCTGGATGTGTTCCAGCATGTGGCCAAGATGGATGGAGCCATTGGCATAGGGGAGGGCGCAGGTTACCAGCATTTTACGGGGATCAGTTGCCATATTACGTTCTTGATGTGCTTGTTGGGATGATAGAGTGCCGTGCATGTTACCCGAATTGGGGGTAGCCTGCCTAGGGTTGTGGCTATGCCAACCTTGGCAGCACCTGCTGTTACGATGGCAGGCAAGCCACTGATTTGTGTGCGGTAACCGTTCACCTCAAGATAATGACAAGATAATGAGGAGTTAATGGTGATTGATTCAGTAAAACAGATCCTCGCCGAATTTAAGCCAGCAGGCTGGCACAAGGATCTGGTGGATGCCGGATTCGTTCGCGAGATCATCAATCAGGGTCAGGGGCTCACTATCCGGCTGGTATTGCCGTTTGCCGGTCTTTCGCTGCTCGATCAGCTCAAAGAGAACTATGATGCCAGGCTGCGTAGCGCCACCGGTGCCGCCCGTATCGACTGGGCACTGGAGATTGACGTCGCCAGCATGCCGCGGGCGCAGGGCCTCAATGCCGTGCAGGGCATTCGCAACATCATCGTGGTTGCCTCCGGCAAGGGGGGGGTGGGCAAATCCACCACCGCGGTCAATCTGGCGCTGGCGCTGCAGAAAGAGGGGGCGCGGGTCGCCATTCTCGATGCCGATATCTATGGCCCTTCCATTCCCACCATGATGGGCACCCTCAAAGAGCGCCCGGTCAGCCATGACGGCAAGCTGATGGAGCCGGTGATGGCCTGCGGCCTCAAGAGCAACAGTATCGGCTATCTGGTCTCCGAGCAGGATGCCACCATCTGGCGTGGCCCGATGGCGAGCAAGGCGCTGGCGCAGATCCTTCATGAGACCCGCTGGGGCGAGGTGGATTATCTGGTGGTCGACATGCCGCCGGGCACTGGCGATATCCAGCTCACCATGGCCCAGCAGGTGCCGACTTCGGCGGCGGTGATTGTCACCACCCCGCAAGATGTGGCGCTGGCCGATGCCCGCAAGGGGATCGCCATGTTCAACAAGGTCAATGTGCCGGTGCTCGGTATTATCGAGAACATGAGCTACCACGTCTGCAGCGCCTGTGGTCATCATGAGCCGCTGTTTGGTACCGGTGGCGGCCAGAAGATGGCAGAGCAGTATCAAGTGGCGCTGCTTGGCCAGTTGCCGCTGCACATCGACATCCGCCAACACATGGATGATGGCTGCCCGACGGTGTTCGGCGCACCGGAAGGGAGCTTGGCTCAGGCCTATTTGAAGCTGGCGCGCAGGGTAGGGGCTGAACTCTTTTTCAGCGCAAAACCGATTGCGACCCCCCTCTATGCCATGGCGCTGGATGAATAATCGGCGGTCGGTCACTTGAAAGGGAATTGAGGGTGGGCATGACCCACCCTTTTTTATATAATGGATCGGTTTAAACCATCCCCACTGCTCTTCTCTTTTAGGTATTTGTCATGTCTGATACTCAACATTCGTGTGTGATCATCGGTATTGCGGGCGCATCTGCGTCTGGCAAAAGTCTTATAGCCCAGACCATTTATGAAGAGCTGGTGGCCGAACTGGGCGCAGGTCAGATTGGTGTGATCACCGAAGATTGCTACTACCGTGATCAGACCCACCTGACCATGGAAGAGCGGGTCAAGACCAACTATGACCACCCTAACGCGCTGGATCACGACTTGCTGGTACAGCACCTGAGCCAGCTGGTTAAAGGTGACGCGGTTGCCATTCCCCAGTACTCCTACACCGAACACACCCGGATGAACGAAGTGACCCCGTTTGCGCCGCGCCGGGTGATCATTCTGGAAGGGATCCTGCTGCTGACCGACAGCCGTCTGCGGGACCTGATGGATGCCTCCATCTTTATGGATACCCCGCTCGACATCTGCCTGCTGCGCCGTCTGGTGCGTGACGTGCAGGAGCGTGGCCGTACCATGGACTCCGTGCTCAAGCAGTACCAGAAGACGGTACGTCCGATGTTCCTGCAGTTTATCGAGCCGTCCAAACAGTATGCCGATGTGATCGTGCCCCGTGGTGGCAAGAACCGCATCGCCATCGACATGCTCAAGGCGCGTATTCGCCACATGTTGATTGGTTAAGATGAAACAAGCCGGGTGATGCCCGGCTTTTTTAAAAGCACAATTTGTCAGGAGAGTCGCCCAATGCGTCTGTGTGATACCGATATTGAACGCCATCTGGATGAAGGCAAGATCGTCATTGAGCCACGGCCCGGGGTAGAGCGGATCAGTGGTGTCAGTGTCGATGTGCTGCTGGGTAACGAGTTTCGGGTGTTTCGCGATCATACCGCGCCCTATATCGACCTGAGCGGCCCGAGCAGCGAGATGGCCGATGCCATCGATCGGGTGATGAGTGACGAGATCCACATCCCCGATGGCGAAGCTTTCTATCTGCACCCGGGTCAGCTGGCGCTGGCAGTGACCTACGAATCCGTCACCCTGCCTGCCGATATCGTCGGTTGGCTGGATGGCCGCTCTTCATTGGCGCGCCTGGGTCTGATGGTGCACGTGACGGCGCACCGGATCGATCCGGGTTGGTCCGGTCGTATCGTGCTGGAGTTCTACAATGGTGGCAAACTGCCGCTGGCGCTGCGCCCGAAGATGAAGATTGGCGCCTTGAACTTCGAGATGCTCTCCGGTGTTGCGGCCCGCCCCTACAACAAGCGGGAAAATGCCAAGTACAAAAGCCAGCAGGGCGCCGTTGCCAGCCGCATCAATCAGGACTGATGACAGACGGCACTGCAACGATTCAAGGGAGCACAAGGTGCTCCCTTTTTGCATCTGGAATCAAATGGATATGGGGTTAATGGTAATGGTCGGATGAGATGGGAGGGGCGGGTTGTTTTATCACCACTTTTTCCCGTTTTTCTGTCATAAATGCGTCATAAAAATGAAATTATTGGTTTAATTGTCAGCTAATTTTGCCATTTCCTGCAATCATTGATGGCTTTAATTAATCGATGGCAAGCCGCATGAGGACTGGCTCTAGGATATTTTTTTCCAAAAAGCTCTTTTTTTTTATGGCTGAAATATTTCAATGGTGGCTATGGTGTTGGCCGCCATCTGGCATAATCCGCCGCAACTCATAAACAGGCTTTTTTTTATGTTTGAAATGTTTAGTGGTTTGGGTTTGTGGTGGTCGATCGGTTTAGTATTGGCCGTTTTTTTTGTGCTTGCCTATGAATTCATCAACGGCTTTCACGATACCGCCAACGCGGTAGCAACGGTTATCTATACCAAGGCGATGCCCGCTCACCTGGCGGTCGTTGCATCGGGGATCTTCAACTTTTTTGGCGTCATGTTCGGCGGTCTGGGTGTGGCCTATGCCATTGTCCATCTGCTGCCCATCGACCTGCTGCTTGGGATGGACTCCACCCAAGGGTTGATCATGGTCTTCTCCTTGCTGTTTTCCGCCATCGTGTGGAACCTGGGCACCTGGTTCTTCGGGATCCCGGCCTCCAGTTCACATACCTTGATCGGTTCCATTCTGGGGGTAGGCGGCGCCTATGCCTGGATCACCCATAAACCGGTGACAGAAGGGATCAACGTGGGCAAAGCGATCGACATCATGCTGTCCCTCATCATCTCTCCCACCATAGGTTTCATCATCGCGGCACTGCTGCTGCTGGCAATGAAACGCATCTGGACCAGCAACAAGATCCACAAAACACCGGAAGAGCGTCAGCTGGTGGATGGCAAGAAGCACCCGCCGTTTTGGGCGCGTCTTACCCTGGTGGCCTCGGCCATGGGCGTCAGCTTCGTGCACGGCTCCAACGATGGCCAGAAGGGTATCGGTCTTGTGATGCTGGTGCTGATCTGCATGGCGCCCGCCTATTTCGCGCTGGACATGAACAGCCGCTCCTATGATCTGGATCGGACCCAGGATGCCAACCAGCGCATCATGGAGATCTACCAGCGAAACCAGTCAGCCCTCTCAGGTGTCATCAACTTCTCTGCACCGGTAACGGCTCAGGAAGAGCTGATGACCCACTGTTCCGCCGATGGCGTGCTGCAGGCGATGGCCACCCTGGATGCCCGTCTGGGGGCCGTGCGTACTTATGATCAGATGAGCCTGACCGACCGCCGTGAAGTGCGTCGTCTGCTGCTCTGTATCGATGACACCGCCCGCAAGGCAGCCAAGCTGCCACTGCCAGCCAAGGAGCTGACCGATCTGGCCAAATGGCGCAAGGATCTGACCGCGACCGCTGAATACGCACCGACCTGGGTGATTGTCTCCATCGCGCTGGCGCTGGGTTGTGGCACCATGGTGGGCTGGCGTCGTATCGTTCATACCGTGGGCGAGAAGATCGGCACCACAGGCATGACCTACAGCCAGGGCATTGCGGCCCAGATCACGGCTGCAACCTCCATCGGTGTCGCCAGTCTGACCGGTATGCCGGTGTCCACCACCCATATTCTCTCTTCTGCGGTGGCGGGTACCATGATTGCCAACAAATCCGGCCTGCAGAGCCAGACCATCAAGACCATCCTGATGGCCTGGGTATTGACTCTGCCGCTGACCATGCTGCTCTCCGGCGGCCTGTTCATCGTTAGCCACCATCTGTTTGGTGGATAATATCGCTATTTTTCTAAGGGCCTGTGGGCCCTTTTTTCATATCTGTGATTGGCTTTGATATGCCAACAAACAAAGTGTTGTATTGAAATTATCAATAGGTGTGATACTGAACATTGACGCTTTGAATGAACTTTCTCAGAAATATCCAAAGCGCAAACACAGGAGAAACCAGGGCGTTTTCCTGTAGTAACACTCCCTTCAAAATCCCGTTCATCCGCTCCGCCAACGCATTCTGGTAACAGTCATACCCATCCGTCATCGAGCATTTCACCCCGTACCGTTCATGTAGTGACTGATACAGCCCAGAGCAATACTGCACGCCGCGGTCCGAATGATGGATTAGCTCCCCGCTGCCACACCGTTGCTTCAGCGCTTTCTTGAACGCCATCGCCACCGATTCGGCATGCATTCCTTCGTGTACGTGATGGCCCACTATCTTGCGTGAGTACGCATCCGTCACCAGGCTCAGGTACAGCGGCCCGCTCCTGGCTGGCAGATAGGTGATATCAGCAACCCAGACCTGCTCCGGGGCCACCGGTGTGACCTGCTCTGGCCCCGCCTTGAGCAAGTTGGGATGACGGTAGAAACGGTGAAAACTGTGGGTGGTCTTGTGATACGCCCGTCTGGGTGGCACCAGCAGGCGGTGCTCGGCCAATATCTGAAACAGCCTGTCACGCCCGACCTTGAGCCCGTCATCATCCTGACCCTGCAGCAGATAATGCAGCTTGCGAGTGCCCACCCGCGGTTGTCGCAGTCGAACCTGACGCACAAAGCGCACCACCTGTAGCCCTTGTGCATGGCGCTCGTCGGCGACCCGATTGCGCTTGTAGTAAGCCTGCCGGCTTATCCCCAGAAACAGGCAAGCCCTGACAATGGTCAGCCTCTCGACTTGCCGCTGCGAGAGGACTTGACGGGTCGCTTTTTTACGATGGAGACGCCGTAGTCATTCTTCAGTACATCGACGACGGCCTCAAAGAACTGGGCTTTCTGACTCATCAGCGCCAGCTGTTGCTCAAGTTCCTTGATGCGCTGTTCTGGCGTCTGGTTGTCGTAGTCAGGCATGGTGATGCTCCTGCCGGCACGTACAGAAGCCCCCTGGCTCCAATCTTGCCGACCATGTTTACGCAACCATACCAGAACGGTGGAACGGCCCTGAATGCCATAACGCACCTGAGCCTGTTTGTAGGTGAGCTCGCCTTTTTCAATCTGCTCGACCAGTGCCAGTTTAAAAGTCAGCGAGTAATCGCGCTGTGTCCGTTTCACACCTTGTCCCATCGGGTTCTCCATTTATTGGGGGGAAAGGTGTAAACCATATTCAGGACGGGACACAGGCAATAAAAAAGCCACACCGGTTGGTGTGGCTTTTGTTTAGGGGGTCAACCCGGGTTGCTTAGGGGCGACCGGCCGGGCAGGTGGCCACGTTGACGGCGGCAGTGCTACCACCATGACGACCTGAGGTGCTCACTTCGTTGCGTACCAGCGGCGGGTAGTTAACCGGCTCACGAACAGGCAGGGCAGGGGCTTCGGCAGGGGTTGCCATCGGGGCGGATGCTTTGCGGGCACGAGCCAGCAGGCCAGCACCGTGAGCTACCTGTTTGGTCACGACCGGAGTCTCTTCCACCACAACTGCAGCGACAGGTGCCGGGGCAGCAACTGGCATTTCGACTGCAGCCGGTACAGCTTCCACGACAGGAGTGCTGACAGCAGGGGTTTCTTCAACAACCGGAGCAGTTTCAACGACTTCAGTGGCAGCCATGTCGGCAACCGGAGCGGCGACAACGGCAACTTCCGGCTCTGCTGGCACCACGACCTCAGCGACAGCGTCAACAACCGGGCTAGCGATCACATCGGCTTGAGTTGCTTCGACCTGGGCAGCAGCCTGCTCGGCAGCTTCTTCAGCAACGGCTTCGACAACCACATGCTCGGTCAGTGCCGCAGAGGCTTGCAGGGCAGCAGCGACGGCTTCAGCGCTCGGGATGGTAACAACAGGCACTACCGGCTCTTCAACCTGCGCTTTGGCAATATCTGCCTGGGCTGCGGTGGTCAGAGTGGTGGTATCTTGCTGTTCTTCGTCACGCTGGCTGCGGGCATCTTCGTTGATGCGCTTGCGGCGCTGACCTTCGATACGCTGGCTGCGCGGAGTGCGGCGTGAGCGGCGCTGGCCTTCACTCTGCTCTTCCTGCTCGTTACCCACTGTGGCATCGATCACTTCAGCTTGCGCTGCTACTTCGTCAACCGGCAGGGCAGAGGTGTCAGCAGCGGCGACATCGACACGGATCTGCTTGCGCAGTTGACGACGTTCGCGGCGCTCGGCCACTTTCAGCTCTTTCTCCTGACGTGGCTGGACGGCAGTTGCATCAACGGCGTCTACCGCTTCAACAACGACTTCGGTGCGCGGCTCACGGGGAGCACGAGGTTCACGGGCAGGACGTGGCGCACGTTCCTGACGCGGTTCGCGAGGTTCGCGCTCCTGACGGGGTTCACGTTCAATGCGCTGTTCGCTACGCACCTCACCACGGGCTTCACGCTCCTGACGAGGCTCGCGCTCTTTGCGGGGACGGCGATTGCGGTTTTCACCGGCTTCGCGGTTGCCACCTTCACGCTTCTCGCCAGCTTCCGCATTGTTGCGGTTGCCACGATTGTCGTCACGACGAGGACGCTGACCACGGCCACGACCTTCTTCGCGCTGGTGACGTTGACCTTCATCCTTGCGTGCTTCACGAGCAGCAGGTTTCTCGGCGGGCGCTTTCACGTCGGCAGGTGCTGCATCGCTGCTGAACAGGCCGGTAATGCCTTTGATCAGCTTGCTGAAGAAACCTGCTTCGGCAGGTGCAGCGGCAACGGCCGGGGCTGTCTGCTGCTGTGCTGCAACTGGCGCGGGTTGAGTCGGCTGGGCAAAGCCTTGCAGCAGCGGTTGTTCACGCTCGATCACCTGAGCTTGCTTCGGCTGGTAGACCGGCTTGGCAATCTCGGTTTTCAGCTCATAGCTGGCCGCTTCCGGGATCTCGTTCTGACGAATGCGGGTCACTTCGTAGTGCGGGGTTTCCAGATGCTGGTTCGGAATGATGTAAACACGCACATCATTTCGCTGTTCCAGACTGGCGATGGCGGCACGCTTCTCGTTAAGCAGATAGGCTGCAACATCCACCGGCACTTGGCCGTGAACCTGCTCGGTGTTGTCCTTCATGGCCTCTTCTTCGATGAGACGCAGGATGGACAAGGCGAGGGATTCGTTGTCACGGATCACGCCTTGACCCTGGCAACGGGGGCAGATGTGGCTGCTGGACTCGTTGAGGGAAGGACGCAGACGCTGGCGAGACATCTCCAGCAGACCGAAACGGGAGATACGGCCCAGCTGGATGCGGGCGCGATCCTGATGAACCGCTTCACGCAGACGGTTTTCTACTTCGCGCTGATGGCGAACCGGCGTCATGTCGATGAAGTCGATTACGATCAGGCCACCCAGATCGCGCAGACGCAATTGGCGGGCAATTTCGTCGGCCGCTTCCAGGTTGGTTTGCAGCGCCGTCTCTTCGATATCGCCGCCCTTGGTGGCGCGGGAGGAGTTGATATCGATGGAGGTCAGTGCTTCGGTCGGATCGATAACGATGCTGCCACCGGAAGGGAGGCGCACTTCACGCTGGAAGGCTGATTCGATCTGGCTTTCAATCTGGAAGTGGTTGAACAGGGCAACTTCACCCTTGTACAGCTTCACACGGTTGAGGAAATCGGGACGTACCAGCTCGATATGGGCCTTGGCGCGTTCGAAAATCACCGGATTGTCGATCAGGATCTCGCCCACATCGCGACGCAGATAGTCACGGATGGCACGCACGATGACATTGCTTTCCTGATGGATCAGCACCGGCGCGGCGCGCTCCTGGGAGGCTTTGTGGATGGAGTCCCAGTGGTTGAGCAGAACGTTCAGATCCCATTCCAGCTCTTCTGGCGACTTGCCCACACCGGCGGTACGTACGATCAGGCCCATGCCTTCCGGCACGGTCAATCCGCTCAGGGCTTCTTTCAGTTCAGTCCGCTCATCACCCTCGATACGGCGGGAGATACCACCGGCACGGGGGTTGTTGGGCATCAGTACCAGGTAGCTACCTGCCAGGCTGATAAAGGTGGTGAGGGCTGCACCCTTGGTGCCACGCTCTTCCTTGTCGATCTGGACGATAACTTCCTGACCTTCGCGGACCACTTCTTTGATGTTGGGACGACCCTGATAGGAGTAACCGGAGGGGAAGTAATTGCGGGCGATCTCCTTCAACGGCAGGAAACCGTGGCGCTCGGCGCCGTAGTCGACAAAAGCAGCTTCAAGGCTGGGTTCTACGCGGGTGATCTTACCCTTGTAAATGTTCGCTTTCTTCTGCTCGTGTCCCGGACTTTCAATATCCAAATCGTAGAGCTGTTGTCCGTCAACCAGCGCTACGCGCAACTCCTCTTCTTGAGTTGCGTTGATAAGCATTCTTTTCATTGAGTTCTCATTATTGTGTCATTTTGATTTCCTCCATCTGGGTCCTGCCAGCGCCGGCCTCGGGTCTTCAGCATACTGGGGCAACCTCCCGGTTGGGGTATGCATGAGGCGCAAACTAAGGGCGTTCTGGTCATCACTTCTCGAGAAGGAATGAATAAGGATGCCGAAATGGAGACAAATAAACGGTGATGTTTGTGTTCTCCATGCGTTGTACCTCGCACCCGGGAACCGTCATGTTCTTGTATACACGGTGTTTCGGGATTGGGTGGCATACTTTTTGGCCACTTAGTACAAGGCTTGAACACAATGACAAAACCTTGTTTATTATCCCATTTAAACCTCTTTTATAGCAAGGCGCCATTTTTCAACAAACCATGCAGCCAAGGGGCGCTGGCAGTGTTAAAATCCGCGCCATGACACAGATACAACAACAAGTGCAGCTGCTCACCATCGAAGCTGAGCATGACGGGCAGCGCATCGACAATTTTCTCAAGACTCAGCTAAAGGGCGTCCCCAAGAGCCTGATCTATCGCATCCTTCGCAAAGGTGAAGTGCGAGTAAACAAAAAGCGCATCAAACCGGAGTACAAACTCTGCGCAGGTGACGAGGTGCGGGTGCCCCCCGTGCGCGTTGCCGAGAAGAATGAGCTGCCTTCAGCCAACCTCGGTGTTATCCAGCGTCTGGAGAGCCAGATCCTGTTTGAAGACGATGCCATGATCGTGCTGAACAAGCCCTCCGGCATGGCCGTACATGGCGGCAGCGGGCTGAGCTTTGGTGTGATTGAAGGGCTGCGCGCCCTGCGTCCTGAAGCCCGTTTCCTCGAGCTGGTTCATCGACTGGATCGCGATACCTCAGGCGTACTGCTGGTTGCCAAAAAACGCAGCGCCCTGCGCAGCCTGCATGAGCAGTTGCGGGTCAAGACCATGCGCAAGCAGTATCTGGCGCTGGTTCGCGGCAAATGGCAGGCTCACGTCAAGGTGGTCAATGCGCCGCTGCGCAAAAACGATCTGCAGTCTGGCGAACGGGTAGTACGGGTCAGTGCCGATGGCAAGCCCTCCGAAACCCGGTTCCGCATCGTGCGTCAATTTGCCGAAGCGACTCTGGTCGAGTGCAGCCCCATCACCGGTCGTACCCACCAGATCCGGGTGCACACCCTGCATGCCGGTCATCCGATCGCCTGTGACGATAAGTACGGTGAAGCGGCGTTTGACGAGAAAATGCGCAGCCAAGGTCTGAAACGGCTCTTTTTGCATGCCTGGAAGCTCAGTTTCACCCATCCGGCCGATGGTCGCGAGATGCAGGTAGAAGCGCCGCTGGCACCTGAGCTCGACAACTTCCTCAACGGCTTGCCACGCTGATGCAGGATATCCGGCTCGCCATTTTCGATTGGGACGGTACCCTGATGGATTCGGTGGGCCGGATTGTGGCCTGTGTGCAGGGGGCTGCCAGAGATTGTGAGCTGGCGGTTCCTGCACCAGCCCAGATCCGGCAGATCATCGGATTGAGCCTTGATGTCGCCATGTCCCGCCTTTTCCTTTTACGTAGCGACAATGGTAGCGCTATTGATGAGCGCAAAATTGCCGCGCTCATCGATCGCTATCGTCATCACTATCTGCACGATGCGACCCCCAGTCCGCTGTTTGCCGGGGCAGGGGAGTTGCTGCATGACTGGCAGTCACGGGGACTGCAACTGGCTGTTGCTACCGGGAAATCGCGCCGTGGGCTGGATCGGGTATTGGATGAGACCGGGCTGCGCCCGTTGTTTGTGATCAGTCGTGGGGCCGATGAAGCCCGCTCCAAGCCTGATCCGCTGATGCTTGAGCAGATCCTGGATGAGCTGGGGCTGTCACCCTGGCAGGCCGTCATGATCGGCGACTCTGTTCACGATATGGCGATGGCCGAGGCAATTGCCATGCCGCGCATCGGCGTTACTTGGGGTGTAGATAGTCGGGATGCCCTCAGTCGTCACGGACCTGTGGCGGTGGTGGACTCCATGACGGCTCTTCGCGGGCTGTTGTAGACGCATCTTTTTAACAGACATCAATCTGATTGATAACAGAAGCCCGGTATATTGACCGGGCTTTTTATATTCTCGTTCTAGCTTATCTATTCGTCCGCAATCAGGGCAGGGCAATACCGTGGCGCTCCAGCAGCTCGATCAGGCCGATCAGTGGCAGACCGATCAATGCGTTAGGATCGCGCCCCTCCAGCCCCTTGAACAGAACGATCCCCATCCCTTCACACTTGAAGCTGCCCGCACAATCGAGGGGCAGTTCAGCCTCTACATAGCGGCGAATGGCGGATTCGTCGAGATCGCGAAAGTGGACCGTAAACGGTTCAATCAATTGATGAATCTCATTGGTTGCAGCGTTAAGTACGCACAGCCCGGTGTAAAAGGTGACGCTGCGACCTTGAGCCGCCATCAGCTGGGCGATGGCATTGTCGATGGTGCCCGGTTTGCCGAGGATACGGCCATTGCAGACACACACCTGATCAGAGCCGATGATCAAGCCGTGATCACGTTGCCCAGCGATGGCATCAGCCTTGGCACGAGCCAGTCTGGCCACCAGCGCCTCGGCGGATTCGCCAGCCAGTGGTTGCTCATCCACATCGGGGGCGGCACATTCAAAGGGGAGTCCGAGCTTCTCCAGCAGGGCTTTGCGATAGCGAGAAGTTGAGGCGAGGATCAGATTCTGTGGCATAATCAGGTACCGATGAAAGCGAGTACCGGCATTCTAGGGACTTGTGACGTTAAAATCATCGGCGGTAAGGACTTTTTCCTTTGACTATCAGTTGTTGGACCTATATTATTCGCGCCCTATGCAAAAGGTGAAGTTGCCCGTTAAGGTTGATCCAGTCCGTAGTGCCTTGAAGCTGCTCGATTACATCGGGATAGTGGAAAAGTCGCAGATGCCCAGGCTGGAGGAATCAACCGCTGGCTTGCAGAGTGATATCGATGTATCACTGCACTTTGGCAAAGATGTCCAGAAGTTGACCGTTATGAAAGGCACTGCCCATGCCAAGGTTGACCTGGTTTGCCAACGTTGCGGAGAGACATTCGAACACCTCTGTGAAGCTGAATTTATCTACACTCCGCTGTTCGAAAGAACAAACGAGGAAGAACTGCCGGAAGCTTATGAGCCCATTGAGTTGGACGAAAACGGCGAGATAGATCTTCATCAAATCCTGGAGGATGAACTCATCCTCTCGTTGCCTCAAGTTGCAATGCATTCTCTGGATGCATGCCCGAGAGGAAACATGGAGATGACCTGGGGTGAAATCGAACCTGCTGATGAGCGGCCGAATCCCTTTGCAGTTCTTGAAGAGCTTAAACGTAAGTGAATTTAGGAGTTAGCCTACAATGGCCGTACAACAGAACCGTAAAACCCGTGCCAAGCGTGGCATGCGTCGTTCCCACGATGCGCTGACCACCGCTGCCCTGACTGTTGATCAGACCAGTGGCGAAATTCATCGTCGTCACCACGTGACTGCCGATGGTTTCTACCGCGGTAAAAAGGTAATCGCTTAAGGATTGCCTTTGTCTACGCAAACTGTCGCGCTAGACATCATGGGGGGAGATATTGGCCCCTCGGAAACAGTGCCTGCCGCCGTGCAGGCACTGTCTCTTTTACCCCAGTTAAAACTGATCCTGGTCGGCGACCAGCATCAGAGCTCTTCTCTGCTGCAGCAACATGGCTTGCTGAATCATCCCCGCGTTCGTTTCGTACATGCATCCCAGGTGGTTGGCATGGGCGATAAACCGATCGTGGCGCTGCGAACTCTGAAAGACTCCTCCATGCGGGTGGTACTCAATCTGGTGAAAGCCGGTGAGGCCGATGCCTGCGTCAGTGCCGGTAATACCGGTGCGTTGATGGCGATGGCCAAGTGCGTGCTCAAATCCCTGCCCGGGGTCGATCGGCCGGCACTTATCAAGGCGCTGCCGACATTGAGTGGCAAACGCACCGTGATGCTGGATCTCGGCGCCAACGTCAGTTGCGATGCGGATACCTTGCTGCAGTTTGCGGTGATGGGCTCCGTCGTGGCCGAAAAGGTAGAAGGCATTGCATCCCCCCGTGTTGCCTTGCTCAACATCGGCGAGGAGGAGATCAAGGGCAACGATCTGGTGCGCCACAGCGCCGAATTGTTGCGTCAGTGCCACGCGCTCAATTATGTCGGGTTTGTAGAAGGGGATCGCATCTTCAGCGGCGACAGCGACGTGATCGTCTGCGACGGTTTTGTCGGCAATGTCGCCCTCAAGACGGCAGAAGGGGTGGTGCGGATGATGGCCCAGCTGGCCGGATATCCCCGCAAGAAACGCACTTTTCTTGGCCGGATCGCCGGATTTATGTTCAAACGGCGTTTTTCTTACCTGAACCCCGACCAGTATAACGGAGCAAGTCTGTTAGGATTGCGCGGCATTGTGGTAAAAAGTCATGGGCGGGCCGAACGGCGCGCCCTGTGTAATGCGATCCTGCTGGCCGCACAAGAGGCCAAACATCAACTTCCACTGCAAATAGCAGATCGCCTTGAAGCTGTCTTCTCTGACAGGGATCTATAAGAACTCTATGCATAGCAAAATTCTGGGTACTGGCAGCTACCTGCCGAGTTCAGTGCGTACCAACGCCGATCTCGAGCAGATGGTTGAGACCAGTGATGAGTGGATCGTGGAACGCACCGGTATCCGTGAGCGCCGTATTGCCGGGGCTGACGAAACCGTTGCCACCCTCTCTTACCAGGCCGCCCTGCGCGCCCTGGATGCAGCCGGTCTGACCGCTGCCGATCTCGATATGATAGTGCTGGCCACTACCAGTGCTGAAAATGCATTCCCTGCTGCCGCCTGCGAGCTGCAGGGGCTGCTCGGCGTTCCGGGCATTCCTGCCTTTGACGTGGCTGCTGCTTGCGCAGGCTTCACCTACGCACTCTCCATTGCCGATCAGTTCGTCAAATCCGGCGCAGCCCGCCATGTGCTGGTCGTCGGGGCCGATGTGCTCTCCCGCATGTGCGATCCGCAAGATCGCGGCACCATCATCCTGTTTGGTGACGGGGCAGGGGCCGTGATTGTCGGTGCCAGCGAGACCCCGGGCATCCTCTCTACTCATCTTCATGCCGATGGCCGTTATGGCGAGCTGCTCAAGCTGCCTCATCCCCGTCGCGGCATGCGGGTGCCGAGCTCGAAGCCTACATGTATATGAAGGGCAACGATGTCTTCAAGGTCGCGGTCACCCGTTTGAGCGAGATCGTCACCGAGACGTTGGCCGCTGCTGGCATCGAACCGAGCGAGCTGGACTGGCTGGTGCCGCATCAGGCCAACTTCCGCATCATCAGTGCCACCGCCAAGAAGCTCGGTATGAGCCTCGATAAAGTGGTGCTGACCCTCGACAAGCACGGCAATACCTCTGCCGCTTCTGTTCCGGTCGCCTTCGACGAAGGGGTGCGGGATGGCCGGATCAAACCGGGTCAGCTGGTACTGCTGGAAGCCTTTGGCGGCGGTTTTGCCTGGGGCTCGGCGCTGGTTCGCCTCTGATCTTCGGCGGGATGGTGCGCCCATCATCCCGTCACCGATTTCATTTTTGTCTTATCTAAAAGGAATCAATGATGACCCAATTTGCCATTGCCTTCCCGGGACAAGGTTCCCAGTCCGTTGGCATGCTGGCCGAGCTGGCCGAACAACATGCCGTGATCAAGGAGACCTTCGCCGAGGCGAGTCAGGTGCTGGGTTATGACCTGTTTGCCCTGGTGATGGATGGTCCGGTTGAAGATCTGAACAAGACCTGGCGCACTCAGCCTGCGTTGCTGACTGCCTCTGTCGCCCTCTGGCGCCTGTGGCAACAGCAGGGTGGGGCAACGCCTGCCATGATGGCGGGTCATAGCTTGGGTGAGTACTCCGCGCTGGTTTGCAGTGGCGCACTTGATTTTGCCGATGCGGTCAAACTGGTCGAGCTGCGTGGTCTGGCCATGCAGGAAGCGGTACCCGAAGGCACCGGCGCCATGGCGGCCATCATCGGTCTGGATAACGAATCCATCGCCGCCAACTGCGAAAAAGCGGCACAAGGGCAGGTGGTCTCTCCGGTTAACTTCAACTCCCCGGGCCAGGTGGTTATCGCCGGTCACAAAGAGGCCGTTGAGCGCGCCAACGTGCTGATGAAAGAGTCGGGCGCCAAGCGTGCGCTGCCGCTGCCGGTCTCCGTGCCGTCTCACTGCGCACTGATGAAACCTGCCGCAGAAAAACTGGCAGCTGCGCTGGACGGGATCGAGATCAAGGTTCCAACCATCGCGGTCATCAATAATGTCGACGTATCCTGTGAACAGGATCCGGCCGCCATCAAGCAAGCGCTGGTACGTCAGCTGTTTAGCCCGGTTCGTTGGACCGAGACTGTCGAGAGGATGGCCAATGAGGGCGTTACCCTCGAGATCGAGATGGGACCGGGCAAAGTGTTGACCGGGCTCGCAAAGCGCATCGACAAGCGGGTGGAAGGTATTCACGCCAACGATGCCGCCTCTTTTGAGCAGGCGCTGGCCCAGATCAAGTAAACAGGAGCAAGTGATGAGCTTTACCGATAAGGTTGTGTTGGTGACCGGTGCCAGTCGTGGCATCGGCCGTGCGATTGCCGAAACATTCGTGGCCCGTGGCGCGAAAGTGGTCGGTACGGCGACCAGCGAGAGCGGTGCCGAGGCGATCAGCGCCTATCTGGGCGAGAATGGTTGCGGCATGGCACTGAACGTGACCAGCCAGGAATCCATCGAAGCCGTCTTCGCCGCCATCAAGGCGCGCTTTGGCGACATCGACATCCTGATCAACAACGCGGGTATCACCCGTGACAACCTGTTGATGCGGATGAAAGATGACGAGTGGAACGAGATCATCGATACCAATCTGACCTCTCTCTACCGTCTGAGCAAACCGGTGTTGCGTGCCATGATGAAGAAACGTCACGGTCGCATCATCAGCATTGGCTCCGTGGTGGGAACCATGGGCAATGCCGGTCAGGTCAACTATGCTGCCGCCAAGGCCGGTCTGGTTGGTTTTACCAAATCGTTGGCGCGGGAAGTGGCATCCCGTGGTATCACAGTGAACGCGGTTGCTCCCGGTTTCATCGAAACCGACATGACCCGTGCCCTGAATGACGATCAACGTGCCGGCATCATGAGTCAGGTGCCTGCCGCCCGTTTGGGTGATCCAAAAGAAATTGCCGCAGCTGTGGTATTCTTGGCTTCTGATGAAGCAGCCTATATCACCGGCGAAACCCTGCATGTTAATGGCGGGATGTACATGGTGTAATCAATTTGTCGTAAGATCTGTTCAAATTTGCGATAGTACGCCGAAGTTTGGCACATTTCGTGGTTTGACCAGCGGCAAGCTACTTGCAAACTCACGTCAATTGAATAAACTACCCCAACCAGACGCAAATAGCGTATTTTTAAAGGAAAATTCAGGTCATGAGCAACATCGAAGAACGCGTAAAGAAAATCATCATCGAACAACTGGGTGTTAAAGAGGAAGACGTTAAGAACGCTGCCTCCTTCGTCGACGACCTGGGCGCTGACTCTTTGGATACCGTTGAACTGGTAATGGCGCTGGAAGAAGAATTCGATACCGAAATTCCTGATGAAGAAGCCGAGAAGATCACCACTGTTCAAGCGGCTATCGACTACATCACCGCTAATCAGGAATAAGTTCCTGTTCTAAGAGAAGCGGCCCAAGGGCCGCTTCTTTTGTATTTGTTCCCTTTCAAAACACCTCTCGGAGACTACCTCAGTGTCAAAACGCAGAGTCGTGGTGACCGGCTTGGGGATGCTTTCCCCGGTGGGTAACACTGCCGAATCCAGCTGGCAAGCACTGCTCAACGGGCAGAGCGGCATTTCCCTTATCGAACATTTTGATGCCAGCGAGTTTGCAACCCGCTTCGCTGGCCTGGTCAAGGATTTCGATCCCGAGCAGTACGGTATCAACCGTAAAGACGCTCGCAAGATGGATCTCTTCATTCAATACGGCATCGCGGCCGGAATGCAGGCGCTGGATGATTCCGGCCTGACCATCAATGAAGAGAATGCCGAGCGTGTCGGCGTGGCGATTGGCTCCGGTATCGGCGGTCTGGGTCTGATTGAACAGAACCACGAAAGCTTGGTCAATGGCGGCCCGCGCAAGATCAGTCCCTTCTTCGTTCCGTCCACCATCATCAATATGGTGTCCGGTCATCTTTCCATCATGAAAGGTCTGCAAGGGCCGAACATCGCCGTGACTACCGCCTGTACCACAGGTACCCATGCCATCGGCATGGCTGGCCGGATGATCGCTTACGGTGATGCCGATGTGATGGTCGCCGGTGGCGCCGAGAAAGCCTCCACCGCGATGGGAATGGGTGGTTTTGCTGCCGCCAAGGCACTCTCCAACCGCAACGACGAGCCGCAAAAAGCGAGCCGTCCGTGGGATAAAGATCGCGATGGTTTCGTGCTGGGTGACGGTGCCGGTGTACTGGTGCTGGAAGAGTACGAACACGCCAAAGCCCGTGGCGCCAAGATCTACGCCGAGCTGGTCGGTTTTGGCATGAGCGGTGACGCGTATCACATGACTGCGCCTCCTGCTGATGGCAACGGTGGCGCTCGCGCCATGAAAAATGCCATCAAGGATGCCGGCATTGCCCCCGAGCAGATTGGTTACATCAACGCGCACGGTACCTCCACCCCGCTGGGTGATGTGGCCGAGCTGCGTGGCATGAAGTCGGTGTTTGGTGAGCACGCCAAATCCCTGATGGTGAGCTCCACCAAGTCCATGACAGGTCACCTGCTGGGCGCCGCCGGTGCCATCGAGGCGATCATCACTGTGTTGGCCCTGCGTGACCAGGTGGCTCCGCCCACCATCAACCTGGACAACCCGGATGAAGAGTGCGATCTGGATCTGGTACCCCATGTGGCCAAGCCTGGTAGCTTCGAGTACGCCCTTTCCAACTCGTTTGGTTTTGGCGGCACCAATGGCTCACTGATCTTCAAACGCGTATAATTTGCCGCAGGGCAAAGACACAGGCCCGATACTGCCGGTATCGGGCCTTTTTTATCGGAGGGATCCCTTTGCTTATCAATGGCATGAAGCTTGATACCATCTCGGTCTATGATCGGGGGCTGGCTTATGGTGACGGTCATTTCACCACCATGGCGGTCAGGGAGGGTCGCGTGTTGCAGTGGCCTGCCCATCTGGCACGGTTGCAGCTGGCCAACAACCGGCTGGGATTGATTGAACCGGACTGGGGTCTCTTGACCCGGGAGGTTGAAAAGATGGTGGCCGACCAGCCACAATGCGTTGCCAAGGTGATCCTGACCCGCGGCAAGGGGGGGCGGGGCTATGATGGCAGCGGATGTCAACACACAACCCGGATTGTCACTCTGGCGCCATTTCCCACTCACTATGGACAGTGGCAACAGGAGGGGATCGAGATGGTGGTGTGCCGCCAGCGGATCGGTGATGCCCCCATGCTGGCCGGGCTTAAAACCTTGAATCGTCTGGAGCAGGTATTGCTAAAAAGCGAACTTGTCAGCAGAAATGCAGTCGAAGGGATAGTGCTTAACAGTCGCGGTTTTCTCATTGAAGGGGTCAGTGCCAATCTGTTTTGGCGTCGGGGCAAGACGGTGTTTACGCCCGATCTCGCCCGCGGTGGTGTCGATGGCATCATGCGCCGCCAGGTGATGGCGATGCTGAAACAGATGAGTATTGAGTTGCGTGTGGTAGAGGCTCCGCTGGAGTCACTATGGCAGGCGGAAGAGGTGTGGCTCACCAATACCCTTATGGGGGTCGTGCCGGTCAATGGCATCGAGGATATTCACTATCCCACTGCGGTATTGAGTCGCCGTTTACAGGAGCGTTTGGTCATTGAAGTTTAATCGGCTTTACACCCTGCTCGCGGGGGCGGCACTGACGGTGGCCGCTGCCGGGGGCTATGTACATTACAAATGGCAACAGGTAGAGACGCTAACCAACAAGGGGCCGACCCGGCTCTTTACGGTGGAGAAGGGCGCCCATGCGGCGCGTCTCATCGCCGAACTGGGGGAGGGGGAAACCAGCCCCTGGGCGGTGCGACTCTGGCTGCGCAGCCATCCCGAACTGGTGGCCATCAAATCGGGCACCTATGAAATCAAGGAAGGGGCCCCTCTCAAGGAGACCCTTTCCCTGTTCGCATCGGGCAAGGAGTTTCACTTCAGCCTCACCTTCGTCGAAGGTTCCCGTTTCGAGGATTGGCAGAAGCAGCTCTCCAGCGCCCCATATCTTGAGCGGTTGACCGTCGAGCAATCCGAAGCCGACCTAGCGCAGGAGCTCGGCATCGAGAATGGCAAGCTGGAGGGGTGGTTCTTGCCGGAAACCTACGCCTATACCACCCATGCCAGCGATCTCTCGATCTTGCGTCGCGCCCATCTGGATATGGAGGCTTTCCTGCAGCAGAGCTGGGAAAAACGTCAGGCTAACCTGCCTTACAAAACGCCCTATGAGGCGTTGATCATGGCCTCCATCATCGAGAAAGAGACCGGCCAGCCGGACGAGCGGGCGCAGATCGCCTCCGTATTCGTCAACCGTCTGCGTCTGGGCATGAAGTTGCAGACTGATCCCACCGTCATTTACGGGGTGAAAGATCGCTACGATGGCAATATTCGCCGCAGCGATCTGACCGACAAGAATCCCTACAACACCTATGTGATCGACGGCCTGCCGCCCACGCCTATTGCCATGCCGGGTAAGGCCTCCATCGAAGCTGCGCTTAACCCCAAATCGACCGACTATCTCTATTTTGTCGCCAAGGGGGGCGGTGCCCACTATTTCTCCAAGACCCTCGATGAACACAATCGGGCGGTTCGTGAGTACATATTGAAGAAACCCTAATGTCTAAATTTATTGTGATCGAAGGATTGGAAGGGGCAGGGAAGAGCTCGGCCGTGCGTTATGTGACTGACTATCTGCAGCGTCACGGCATCAACCGGATCGAGTGCACCCGCGAGCCGGGTGGTACGCCGCTGGCCGAGCGGATGCGGGCCATCGTCAAAGAGGTGCACGACGAGCGCCTCACCATCGAGGCGGAATTGCTGCTGATGTATGCCTCCCGGGTACAACTGGTGGAGACCCGCATCAAACCCGCACTGGCCGACGGTGTCTGGGTGGTGGGGGATCGCCACGATCTCTCCTCCCAGGCCTATCAGGGGGGCGGCCGTGGTATCGATGCCCAGCTTATCGGTGCCATCAAGCAGGCGGTGCTTGGCAACTTCAAGCCGGATCTTACCCTCTATCTCGATATCGATCCTGCCCTTGGCTTGCAGCGCGCGCGCCATCGCGGCGAGCTGGATCGCATCGAACTGGAGCAACTGAGCTTCTTCGAGCGTACCCGAACTCGTTATCTCGAACTGGCCGCCAAGGATGATTCCATTGTGGTGATCGATGCGGCGCAAACGCCGGAACAGGTCAAAGCTGCCATCGAGCGTGCATTGGATCACTATCTGTCGAACGAGCCGCTATGTATCCCTGGCTGATCCCCGACTGGCATGCCCTGAGCCAGACGGCCCAGTCCGGTCGTCTCGGCCACGCCTGGTTGTTGCTGGGCGATCCTGGTCTTGGCAAGGAGCAACTGGCCGAGCGGCTGGCACGTTTGCACCTTTGCCAGCAACCGGATCGCGGAGAGCCGTGCGGCCACTGCCACTCTTGCCAGCTGTTTGACAAGGGCAACCACCCGGATCTCGGCACCATAACGCGCGACAGCAAGACCATCGGGGTCGAGGCCATTCGCGAGATCTGCACGCGGCTGCAGGGCTCTGCCCAGCTCGGCCGTGGCAAGGTGGTGATCATTCCTGATGCGGAGCGGATGACCGAATCGGCGGCAAATGCCCTGCTGAAAACCCTGGAAGAGCCGGCCGGCGACAGCTTGCTGTTGCTTATTGCCTCCCAGGTTTCCCGGCTGCTCCCTACCATTCTCAGTCGCTGTCACAAACATGTCTGTCAGTTGCCTGCGGAAGGGGAAACAGTACGCTGGTTGGCCGAGCAGGGTCATCAGGCCACTCTGGCTCAGGTGCGGATCTGTCAGGGGGCCCCGCTGCGGGTACTCGACTATATCGAGCAGCAACAGGACGGTACTCGCCGCGAACTGCTGGAGCAGTTTGTCGCCCTGAGTCAAAGTCCGGTCAAGGCGACGGCATTGTGCAGCCAGCTTGGTCAGGAGACGCAGGTCAGGTTGCACTGGTTGCAGCTCTTCTTGTGCGATGCCCTGAAAACCCAGGCCGGATGTGGTCACCATCAGCTGGCAATGCCTGATCTGGCCATCTTGAGTCAACGGTTGGCGGAGCAGCACTCCAGCGAAAAACTGCTGGAGGCAGAACAAGATCTGGTTGCCCTGAAAGCGGCATGTCAGCCGGGTCAGCTCTCCAATCCCACCATCTATCTGATGAACTGGCTCAGTCGCTGGTTATAAGTACCGACAAGCAGAAAGGTTTTATATGTTACTCGTTGATTCCCACTGTCATCTCGATCGCCTCAGCTATGGCAGCAAGCAGACCAGCTTGGCTGATGTACTGGCAAAGGCCGCGAAACTGGACGTGGGATATTTTCTCTGTGTCAGTGTGACTCAGGCACAGTTCCCGACCATGCTCGAGGCGATCGCTCCCTATCCCCAGGTATTTGCCTCTTGCGGGGTACACCCGCTCAATCAGGAACCCGGTGTCGATGCCGAGTTGCTGCTCAAGCAAGCTGCCGATCCACGTGTGGTGGCCATCGGTGAGACCGGTCTCGATTACTTTTACTCACCCGAGAACAAAGAGGTGCAGCAAGCCTCTTTCCGCGAACATATCCGGGTTGCTCGCGCGTTGAACAAGCCGCTGATCATCCATACCCGCGATGCCCAGCAAGATACCTTGCAGATCATGCTTGAAGAGGGCGCTGATCAGGTTGGCGGTGTGCTGCACTGCTTCACCGAATCCCTCGAAATGGCGCAAGCTGCGATGGCGATGGGGTTCTATATCTCCATCTCCGGGATCGTCACCTTCAAAAATGCGTCTGCCCTGCAAGAGGTGGTCAAGGCTCTGCCCCTCGACAGATTGCTGGTCGAGACCGACTCGCCCTATCTTGCCCCCGTGCCGCATCGGGGGAGGGAGAACGAGCCCGCCTTTGTGCGAGACGTTGCGCAGTTTATTGCCGATCTGCGTCATATTCCGCTTAATGAATTGGCAGAAGCCACTAGCCGGAATTTCTTTGAACTATTCAAACTGGCGAAAAAATAACACAGAAGCCCCGTTGCTCGGGGCTTTTTATATTTCAAATACCAAGCTGATTACCCACCTGAATATCAACACCGAGCTGTGTTATCTCTCACTTTTCCCTGCCAATTTTACTTTTTCGTTTCTGCCAAACTGGGTTGAATGATATTCCTATGTTTCCTTTATTCAGCGTGGTTAAAGGGCATTAAAACAAGATGTTCTAAGTATCGATAATATTCATTATCAATACTTGATGTATAGGGAAGATCCTGTAAGATCCTCTCAAACTTCATATGAATCATAGAGTTCCGTGGCATTTCCAACCTTGTCCAATCCGGCTCATCAGTCACTGCAGACTGTGTTCGATGCGCAACTAAATAGCCGGGCACGCCGCTTTTTGCGCAGTGCAAAAGCGGATTCCACCCTCAATGCCTATCAGGCGGATACCCGTATTTTTGTCTTCTGGTGCCAATTGCACAGGCTGGATCCGCTGCAAACCACCCATCACGACATCATGAACTTTCTGGCAGATCAGGCCGACGGCGTATTGGCCGACTGGGTATGGCTGGATAAAGAGGAGGGGAAGGGTGAGCTGCGTAACGGTGAACCTCGTAAACCGGCAACCCTGGTGCGGCGGCTTGCCGGGATCCGTTATGCCTTCAAGCAGAAAGGGATTCATCCCATGCCCACCGAGCATCCCGAAATCAAGGAGATGATGCGCGGTATTGTCAGATTGGGAGATAACCGCAAGCGCAAAACTGGCGCCCTGACGTTACAGCCATTGACCCAGGTACTCGATGGCATTGACACCCATGATCTGGCGGGCTTGCGCGATCACACCCTGCTACTGCTGATGTTTAGTGGCGCCTTGCGCCGTTCGGAAGCGGCCCGAATTGAAGTGACCGATCTCGATTTTGTGGGGCAGGGGATCCGTCTTCGTCTCAAACCGAGCAAGCATCAGCTGCATGAAACCGAGATAGCCCTGATCCCGGGCAAACACTATTGCCCCGTGTCGGCACTGCAAAAATGGCTACACAAAAGCCGGATCAGCGAGGGGCCGCTGTTTCGGCGCATGAACCGCTGGGGCCAATTGATGGCCGAACCACTCGGCCCACAGGGCATCAACCTGATGATCAAGCGGCGAACCGGCCAAACCATCGACGATCTTTACGTCAGTGGCCATAGCCTGCGGCGCGGTTTTATCACCTCGGCAGTGACTGCCGGCAAGCCGATGAACAAGATCATTGAAGTCACTCGCCACAAGGATATGCGAACCCTGCAGGAGTACTTCGATGACGCCCATAAGTTCTCCGATCATGCCCTGGATGGTTTGCTTTGACATAACTGCGTCACTGCACAGATTACGTTAAATACGGGCTCAAACTGCGACCCGCTGGAATCCCCCAGTTATGACGGTTTGGATTGTATGGAACGTAATATCACGAAAAATTTCATTTTCCGTTGGTTTGAATGCGGGTTGAGCGTCAAAGAAACAGCTGAACTCTGTTTCGTTTCTGTGACCGAGGTCACATTGTGGGACGAGGGAAAGAAGATCCCCGACATTTACAAGCGAGTGATGCGGATGGCATGCGGGAGAGAGTTGCCGACCATCTTCACGCGATACTGGGAGGGGTGGCGCATGTCAGGCTACCACCTTATCACCCCTGCCGGTTCACAGATGACCCGTCAGCGGCTGGAGCTGATCGATATCATGGGCGCCGACCATTTCAAGCGGTGGCACAACCCAAGGAAGAAATACAGGTACTACAGATAAAGACAAGGGGCCCAAGGGCCCCTTCGTTTTTCATAGGTCTGTGCCCAGGGTAGGCACCGAGAATTCCCCCCGTATTACTACACGGGGGGTAAACAGGCTGGCGCGGTGAGTGTCGCTTGTCTTCGACAGGAGGCACAGGAAGTCGCTGGACGTGCCCCATAGCCTTCGGCTGGGCACTCTATCAAGAAAAGAGACAAACAGGTTTATCAAGGGATTGGGGGCGAAGTGATCCCCCCAATCCCCTGCACAAGGATATAGAGGGGTGGAGTAGTCAATCACTAAATCGGAACCCCACAAGTGGGGCCCCCGCGATTTAGCGTTTGACTAGGAAACCTAGCGGAGCACTAAAGACGGTTTAGCAGGGAAGGGGGTGAGCCTGCATCAGGGAAGCATTCCAAAGAAGTTTCGGCCGACCTACCGCTTTCCCAGAAATGGACAGCAGTGGGCGGCCTTATACTCGCTATGGCCTTCGGCCGCTCGCCAAGAACGACACAAGGCGGCAAAGAGAGAGGGCTAGGAAAGAGAAGCTGAATAAACAGCCTTACAAAGACGATCAAGCTCATCAGCAGGAAGCGCGCGAGAGAGATCAGCTTGCGCAAGCAAAATCTTAAGAGCAGGAATATCAGAACGATTAAAAGTAACTGTTACCGTTTTTTGTGCCTGACGGGCACGGTAACGGGCCTGTTTTTCGGCTGGAGTAAGAGCTTTACCAGTCTTAGGGCGACCAACTGGACGCTTTTGGGGAATAAGATCAAGCTGAGTTTCGGTAACTGTTACCAATTCAAAAGAAGGGCCGCGGCTTTGAGCACAAGCGAAAAGACCAGTAGATTTCATAACCTTCTTTTCCATCTGACCAATAACGATTACCCAGGCTAACTTATTCTCTGAAAGAACGGGATATTGTGTGCCGACTTCAATCCCAAGGCCTGATTTGGTGCAGATAAGTTTCATGATCATTCCCTTGTTTAAGGTAACTGTTACCGTAATTACATTATCGGTCACTGTTACCAAAATAGCAAGGTAATTACAGTAACTGTTACCATTAATTTAATGATGATCGGGTTTCACTTTCCGGTCGTCGCGTCGTCGTCCGCTAGGCCGCTCCCTCCTTGCTTCCTCCCTCAGCCGTCTCCTTGGTGGTGAACGGGTTCATAAGGGCTGGAGTAGGCAGGACAGAAGCCTTGGGCTCTTCGTACTTGGTAGGCTGACAGAAGATGGTGACAGACTCGCCGGTCTCTACGTTGTAGAGCTCGGCTTGGCAGTAACGCTTATAGCGAACGGCATAGCCCATGGAGTAGAGCTCATCGTTGTTGGTGTGTGTAGTGGTCAACTAAATCCGGACACTTGGTTAGGCCGTTCTTCGGCTTTTGCTGGCGGTATCCCGTCATTGTGTTGATGTGGACGCCGCCAGTTGTAGTAATCCATCAGGTAGTAACTGATATCCCGCTTCGCCTCTCGCAAGTTCATATATCCCATAGCCGGGAGCCACTCTGACTTCAGGCTTCTGAACAACCGTTCCATCGGGGCGTTATCCCAGCAGTTGCCACGCCGACTCATACTCTGGGTCATGCGATAGCGCCACAGTCGTTGCCGAAATGCCCCGCTGCCATATTGGCTGCCCTGGTCAGAGTGAAACAGCACGCCTGACGGACAACCTCGTTGCTGATACGCCATCTCAAGTGCTTTGATGGCAAGCTCTGCATCTGGTTTATCTGACATCGCCCAGCCCACGACCCGCCGGGTGTGCAGGTCAAGCACCGCTGCCAGGTAATGCCAACGACCACCTGCCCAGACGTAGGTGATATCGCCACACCACACCTGATTGGGTTGCTGGACATCAAATTCGCGGGCCAGCAGATTGGGAATGTCCGGTCGTTCAGACTGTGCCACCTTATAGCGGTGTGCGCCCGGCTGTTTGGATACCAGCCCGGCTTCCTTCATCAGGTTACGTACTTTGAATCGACCAATCTGATACCCCAACTCCCGCATCATCGACATCAAGGCGCGGCTGCCAGCCGAATCCCTGCTCGCTTTGAACAACCGGCGCAACTCAGAGCGCTGTTGCATGCGCTCACGGTTAATCGCCCGCCTACGGGCCAGATAATCGTAAAAACAGGAGGTGGGAACATCGAAAGCGCAGCAGACCAAGGTGATGGGGGCTTGCTCCCTTAATCGGTCTATCAGCGCGTACGTGTGAACTCGTCCGCCATCAAGAGAGCAGTAGCCTTTTTTAGAATGTCCTTTTCACGTTCGAGCCGGTTGATACGGGCTTCCAGCTCCTGAATTTTTTGCTGCTCCGGAGTCAGTGCTTTGCCGATTGGGGTTGTGCCAGTTCGTTCGGATTGCAGTTGCTGAACCCAGCGACGGAGCACGGTTTCACCGACATCCAGTGAACGGTTGGCTTCAGGGACAGAATATCCCTGGTCGAGCACCAGGGATGCAGCTTCGAGTTTGAATTCGGCAGTAAATGAGCGACGTAATCTTGTCATTGAACACCTCAGGTCATGGTGGCGACTGTACCACCTAAAATGGTGTCCGGGATGATTAGACCACTACAGTGGTACTCATCGCCGTCTTTGGTAAACAGGGCGATGGTGATCACGCCGTTCCCCTGGGTGTCGAGTGATTCGCCGGTAACGTAGACGGCCTTGGCATCATAAGGGTTCACAAAAATAGGCTTGCGAGGAGGTATCTTGTCAGGGCGGCCAGTACCCACATTATCAGGAAGATCCGAACCAGCTTGAACAGCCACATCAGGATCTTTTTCAGGAGTTGCCACAGTCGACTTACCATCGATCTGAGCATTGAGCTTGTCGGCCTCAGAATAGTTGTATATAGCGAACCCACCAAAGACCAGCATAAGAAACGCATAAAAATAAAAGAGGGGTGAGCTGAAAGGGCCTTTAGACTGACCCGATTTCGTATGCTTGCCGGTCTGGGTTGATTTGTAGAGGAGGAACGCCGCCAACGGTACTTTCTCACGATATACCGGAGAATTCGCAGCGGGAACACCATTCGAACGCGGATTATGTTCATATATCCTCGGTTTACGTCTGTATAAGAAAAAGGAGTCCTTATTAGATTGAGCCTTGGCTAATTCGGCACAACCACGAACCATTGGGGAAATATCGTTAATATCAGGGGTAACGCAAACAATATCCCAGTTGAATTTACGGTGACGTTTAAAAGCACCGTTCAAGGTTTTGGGATAAATAACGCGGCCATTATCATCAAATAATAATGAACCCGTATCATCATAATCACAGGATTCGAACTGTTCAGGCTTACAGGCATCAAGAGCCGCGTAATAATCCTCAATTAAGCCGGGAGGTAATTGGTCTTTGTAGGTCTCAATCGGCTGGTAATCCAAGTCGGATTCCTTCCATGACTTGTCAGGGTAAATATCCTGAACTTCGTCCATGAGAAGAAACGAGCCGACAGGGGCCCAGTGAAACCAGCGCCGCCAGAGGCGCAAGGCGTCATCGTGGATGATATTGATACGGTAGAGACGAGTAGAGTCTGGAAACTTCTCTCCGAGCCGTTTCTCGATGTCCTCGAGGGGATAACACCCCTCAAGGTTGGTGATACAGATACGGCCTTGACGAAGGGCAGGAAGCAGGTCATACCAAACAGCGGAAGCGGACTTGTAAGAGCCATTAGGCCCGTGACGAATGACGACGGCCATATCACCACCCCAAGAAGTTCAGAGCAAAGCGAGTAACAATGGCGTGAAGGATCATGTTCAAGCCATCGACCGCGCCAGACTGGAATAGGAACCACTGGATAGAGGACGGTAACGAACTCATAAGCGGCTGGAGGATGCCGGATATGTTGAAGTCCTGGAGGATCTGTTGGGCAATGGAATAACCCAGTTGGATCATCATGATCTCACCCTCAATCTTGAGGTAGAGACCAATCTCGACCACGTAGGCAAGAGTTCTGGACACGATATAAGGGACTCCATCCGTAAAAAAGGCATGGATATCCACCATCATTCCCGACACCCAATTTATGAATTCCGTTATCATAATTCATTTCCTATTCGCGATGATGTAGACCGCATACAGCGCACAGATGAAGAGGACGATAGCAGCAAGGCCCATATCCAAGATCATCTGAAACGCCCCCATACCGAACGGCATAGCCGTCCCGTGCATATTCAACGTCCACTCATCAGGTTCACCGGATGCAGAGAGTTCGGTGAACTTGATAGAGGACTGAAATTCAGTGCTCAGGTCTTTCATCTTCTGGATGGATTCGGCCTGTTTCTCTTTGATTTCTGTAAACGAGGATTCGGGAATAACGCTTTCCCAGAACGCACCGGAGCCGGAGCCAGGAACAAACGGGCCATCCCCTGTTTCTTCCTCATCGAGCTTGTCGGAGATCTTGTCGAGAGCGTCCTTGATGCCGTCGAGCTTGCCGTTGCCTTGGGCCTGAAGGGATGCAGAGGCACCACCACCGCCATGGCCACTATTGTGGATGGCGTTCTGAATATCCTTGGAGATATTGGAAACGAGCTTGCCGGTTGCGACGTTCTGCTCGGAAGAGGCCTTAATCTGTGCGTTGGCGGAGTCGGCCACTACCTTGGCTACATCCTTGAGCGTGGTCTCACCATTTGTACCGGTAGCGTTGGGCTGGACTTGAGTACCGGTTGCACTGGAGGCTGCACCGGAAAGATCACCCATGGCGTCCTCAGTACCCTCAGAGGTGTTTGAGTTATCTACGGGAGGGGCATCACCGTTGGATGATGTATTGCTCTCAGAATCGAGCGTAGGCTCAGGACGAACGACAGGACAATTAGCACCGTTAAAAGTAAAGGAGCCAGTCCAAGCACCAGTAGAAAGCTGAACACCACCACCAATGGTCTGAATAGAGCACTGGCCATAGCATTTAACCTCACCAGCTGTAGATCCAACAGTTGGGCCAGCCTGAAAGAAGTATTGACCGGAATGAGCAAGGCCAGCAGCTGCGCCACAATTTGAGACACAAGTTTCTCTGCCATCGGAAGTAACACGAATAATTGCGCCCTTCAAACAAACCTTTGGCGGTATCTGACAAACCTTGGAGCCATTTAAATCAATAGGACCAACAGAGTATTCGGGATTACCATCGGGAGGGCAAATAAAAGAAGAAAAAACAGAAACAGCCCAAAAAGACAACGTACCAACAGTGCCTTGAGGAGGATTCCAACCATCAGAACGATATTTTCTTATAGGAGCAGTAAAAACATGATAACCCTGTGAATTCTTTCCTGAATAAGAGAAGCCGCCTGTCAATTCCCAAGAGCGGTTAGTACCTGAGCCAGTATTAGAAGAAACGCATGCATCAAATGTAGAGGCACCATTATTGGAGCCATTAAAATAACAAAGGCCGGATTTTGTTTTATCAATATCAGCGGATTGTTTAGCAGGTAATGATGCAACAGCAAATGAAAGCGATGGAATGAGAAATAAGAGGGCGAAGATCCATTTCATAAAAAAAAGGCGGGTTTCCCCGCCCCCTCGTGTTATCCGGCATAGACCCCTGACGTAAAGCCAAGAACGAAGCAGAGGCCTACAGCCGTTGCCCAGAGAAGGGCGGAGAACATTACTTACGAGTCCAGGACAGGACAGCACCGATACCGAAGGTCAGCAGGGCCAGAGCGACAACACCAACCACAACAAGGTTGATATTGCCTTCAGCAGCGGCCTTGGCAGCGGCGAACTCAGTCGCGATATCCACGGCGAACGCAGAGGAGGAGGCGACAGCGGCGGAGGTGACAACAGCTACCGGAGCAGCGTACTTACGAACCATGTTACGGATTTTCATAGCAATATCCTTTTGAGTGAAATCAGTGTTTACCGAGCCAGCGAACGATTCGGCCAAGGCTGTGACCGGCAAAGAAGGTCAACAGCATGAATCCGAGGTACTCATTGGCGAGGTTCTTATCAAATTCTGACAAAGCGCCTACCTGTGCCCGATATTGGTCAGGGGTAACAAGCACATATCCCGTGCAAGAGCTCAGAGCGTCTTGAGTGACGATGAGATCCCCGGTACCGGAGACAAGTAGGCAGCTCATCAGAACTTACTCACGGACTCAGACTTATCGTCTTTGCCAGTGACTTTGGCAGCAGGGCCGCCAAATTCGTCTTTGACCGGTTGATCAGACTTGAAGCCGACAACGATGTTCTTGGAGAAATCGCGCGGGTCAGACTCAAGGATCAAGGTCACAGGAACCAGCTTCGGACAGACAGCCAGGTGAGCCAAAACGGTTGGGTCGTTCTTGACTGGGAACTGTTTGGACTGGAATCCCCAGTTGGTGATGTTGCACTCGGCCATATCCACGTTCGTGGCCGGCACGATGTATTCGAGCTGTGCGAAGTCATAAGGCTTGGGTGAACCGCTTTTACGGGACACACCACGACCGTGGGTGACGCACATAACAATGACGTTTTGGATCTCAGACATGGTTGTACTCTCCGGTTAAAAAGCCCTCTGCTTTGGGCACAAGAAACAATGAGCAAGTACCGTCCAATATCTCTGGCGGTAACGGCATCAATAGTCGGGATGGAACATCGTCAGGTGACAAATGGCTGGTCAACTGTTTGATAATTGATTCAGGTTTCAAACCTTCAACCGTGCTCATGTAATTGACAACACGACCGGCAAGACGGGCCATATTGGCAATTGCGTTATCACGGGACAGAGCAAACTTGTTCTTGAACGTGGTGACACGGACAGGCTCTACCGGCTTGGCAGCCTCAGAAAGCTGTTGCAGCCACACGGCGAACTGGGGATAGAGACCAGCAAAGTAAGGGTCTGGGTTGATCAGCACATCGAGCGGTATAACGCGGTCTTTGCTGTGCAGTTCACCCTCAGCCCGGACCCAATCAGGAAACTCAACGGATGAAAGTTGTTTACCTTTTTCATACATCCGGCCGCATTTACCGTTGATACGAGAACCGATGTAGAGAGAACAACCGGCATTGGCAATCATGCCAAAGCGCTTGGCCAGGCCCTTGACGACTTCAGGGATGAGCTCGAACTCACCGGCTTCTATCTTCATCCACTTGGGAGCCATGCCGCGCTGGGGATGGAACCCGCCAGCCTTGGCGGCCTCTACGGCTGATCCGTAGGAAATAAATCTTCCATGATAATCGTCGAGTGCCAAATCAACCCGAGTAATCCGAACACCAGGAATACGGGCCAAGACGCGATGCAGAGCACCAAAGTCAAGAGCATCACAGCCCATACCGGAGAACGAGACGAAACAGCCGTGATTAGCAGCACCCCAAGCAACCAATCCTGCTGGGATTCCGTCAACGAGGATATCTCCTGAACTTGAATAACCGTGCACACCGCCACGACGAGGGCGAATAGCAAAGCGAGGCGCAGGAATAGGGACGCCGATTTCATGATTAAGCTCATCAAAGAAGATCTCCAGTTCTGAGCAGCACAAGGAATCAAGGAATTGAATTCCGTATGCATGAATCAAATCGTTGTAGGCATCCCAGATGGTGCCTTCTGGATTGAGTTCCAGTTCTGAAGCGTCAACCAGCTGGCCGAGGACGGCTTTGAGCTCTTTGTTCAAACGGCGGTTAGCGTCGTCCTTGTAACCACGGCGAATGTTGGCTTCCATGGCTTCGTACATGGAAGCAGTGAGAACGGCGCGGGCACCTTCTACAGCTGCGTTAGGGATAGAAACGTCAACAAGAGCGCGAGGGTCATCGCGACTAGGGACGGGTCGTACATAGATAAGCCCCTTTTCAGTTGGCAAAGGCTTGATGCGACTCAGCAAGTGATGAGTGTGCTTATCGAACACCGGAATAGACTTGAGAATGGCACCTTGCTTGGCAAGGCCAGCAATGCGCTTGGATTTGACCCCATAGGTCCAGACACTTTTTCCCGCTTAGGGTTGTGATACCCGACTGCGCAGAAATTCCCGTGGTGAACGGTATCCCAAGGCGCTGTGCGGGTGGTGCTCGTTATAATGCTCAAACGCGATAGCCAAATTGCCTACCGCTGTTCGGCTATCCGGTTTTGGCATCATCTCGATATAGTCTCGCTTCATCGTCTTCACGAAGCTCTCCGCTATACCGTTACTCTGTGGGCTTCTCACTGCTGTCGTTCTGGGCTCCAACCCGATTTCTCGTGCAAACGCGCGGGTCTCATGGGCTCGATACGCCGAGCCATTATCAGTCAGCCACTCCACCGGTGATGCCGGCAACGAATCCCCAAAGCGACGTTCGACAGACCTCAGCATGACATCTTGCACAGTGTCACTATCGTAACCCCCAGTACTGGCCGCCCAGTCCAACGCTTCCCTATCGCAGCAATCCATGGCGAACGTGACACGTAGTTTTTCACCGTTATCGCAGCGAAACTCGAAGCCATCTGAGCACCACCGTCGATTGCTCTCCTTGACGGCAACACGCCCCTTATGTGCCTGCTGGGCCAATGGTGCAGCTGGTTTTCTTTCCAGCAGCAAGCCATGTTCGCGCATGACGCGATATACCCGCTTAGCGTTTACCACAGGTTGTTCTGTTGCCTCAGACTGACGCCGTAACAGCGCCCAGACCCGGCGATAGCCATAGGAGGGAAGCTCTGCCATCGCCTCCATGATACGGCCAAGTAAGGCTGCATCATCACGCTGGCGATGATGACGACCATCTTGCCAACCCGGTTTTCGATGAACACGAACGGATAGCTGCGCACGCGATACATTAAGAGCCTGGCTCACAGCACTTAATCGTCGTCCCCCGGCAACAAGGGCGCATGCGCAATCCATTTTTTTGCTCGACCATACTCCACGGCTTCTTTGAGGATCTCGTTCTCCATGGTCTTCTTCCCGAGCAGACGCTGAAGCTCTCGGATCTGCTTGATGGCAGCAGCCAACTCGGAAGCAGGAACAACATCCTCACCGGCGGTGATCGCCGTGAGAGACCCTTCTTGGAATTGCTTACGCCATTTGAAAAGCTGGTTTGCGTTGACGTCGTGCAAGCGAGCAACATGAGAGACGGTCATCCCGGGCTCAAAGGTCTGCTGCACGATGGCGATCTTTTCTTGTGGAGTCCGGCGTCGACGGCGCTCGGCCCCTGTTAACACTTCGACCATCTTCTCGTTGTGACTAGTACTGAACATAGCTCCAAGACTACCTCTTAAGTTAAGAGGGGCGAAGTGTCTGGATCTTCAAGGGGCCAATCTAGCGCTTGATGACTTCTGGGCTCCAAGTGAAGGAGAGAAAGTCATGCTTAACGAGTTGGGCGTTATGACCAGTCATCGAAAAACACTCCTTGCTCATAGAGAGCTGCCCAGGTGCTTTCGGTGACTTCAACAAAGTCAAAGTCGGTGTCGGGGTAGTTAAAAGAAAGGTAGTTGGCACAGGACAGCAGAGAAGGAAACATCTCGACCTGCCCGGCAATACTGGCAGCAATCCAGCCGGTGGGCTCTTGTTGCCAGTAGAGGGTGCGTTGAATGGTCGGAGTAGTCATAAATCAAGGTCCGGATCGACAGAAACACAACCGTCAACATGGCCACCAATACAACCACAATAACGACACTCATAAGGGTCAAGATCAGCATCAGGGCCATAATCACGGGAATAAACACAAACCCAATCACCAACGGCAGGGGATGAAACCTGTGGGGCGTAACAAGCAGATCCGTTATCAAAGTCAGTCTTCCCACAGTGAGGGCAAGACTTAGATTCAGTAGAAGGCTGAATAGTCATGGCGTGACCCAAAAGGCCTGACTTAGAAGTAATCATTGGGAAACTCCAGCATCAGCGTTGAAATCAAGTTCACGGTCGGAAGGGAAGGGAATTGCCAGATCAAACAGGTCGTCGGGATAGTCACCCTCAACAATGCCCATGGAACCACAGTCACGGCAGCCGTCGCCGTTGCACTCAGGGCAAACGTGGTAAACCGGTGTTATCTGCTGTAGGGTCTGGCGTTCCATGTCATTTGCTCACTAAGTAGTAAGTTCGAATGATTTATAAATGAAGCGCTAACTTATTACAACGTATGGAATGTGTACCGAATGAGCTGTGGTAAGATCGATTTGACAAGCAGATGAGGAAAGAAAATGGACTCTAAAACGTTGATGGAGGCCTACATGAGGGCCAAAAACTACACGAGTTACGCGCAAGTGTGCCAAGACCTTGGTTTTAGCAGTGCATACATAGCAGGAATAAACAAAGGAAGAGCGCAATTCACTGATGAGACTGCAAAATTTCTAGCAGAAGGGGCAGGGCTGGATCCGTTCGAAGTAATAATTTCCCTGAATGCAGTAAGAGCCAAGACTCCAGAGATGAAAGAGACATGGTATGGCATCTTAAAAAAATACTGCGCAAGCACGGGAACCGCGCTAGCCGTGACTTGCATGATGGTCGAAAGCGCTAGCCTTAGTGGGTTGGTCACTGCGCATATTCATTTTTTATGTTAAATGATATCTTGTTGATCTGATGATATATTTGTCTCGCAAGCCAACAGCCCAAGAGGGAAGGGCCATCTTCCAATTTATAATGGCATGTCATGAGAGATAACAAATCCGGAAATGGAACATCGCAAGGACATATGAGCCAAGAAATGACAGGGCGTGAAGTGCAAGAGGCGGGGCCACAAAACAATGCCGAGCGGCAGCGCCAACATGTAAAACGCAAGCAAGAGACCCATACCAGACTGCAATGCTGGATCAGCAATCGCCACGCCGAACGATTGGCCGCACTGGGTCTTCATCTCGAAGACAGTCAGGCATCACTCATCGAGCAGGCGATCGATCTGCTCTACCAACATGAGCTGGGTAGAGAACCTCCGTTTGAAAACAGAGTCGCCACACAGGTCGAAGAGACCGTTGAATAGACACAAGAGTGAAGTAACAGCGATACGTGAAGAGATAAAAAAAGCCAGGTACGAATTCCTTGTACCTGGCATAGGGGAATTGGCTCCTTGCAGAGCCGTGCGCTAACTGGTGTTCGGATTGCCTTAAGCTTAGACAAGGCTCAAGGCTTTTCAAGATCCGAAGAAAAGTTCAACCAGAGTGTGGGTATTTCAGACTCGTTCAAGTGCTGATGCACCGAACGACCCGCTACGCATTGAACAGATTGTTGTCACGCACCAGCTCGCGGGGGAGGGCATTCTTGACCCGACTCCCCACCCATTTCCCCATGCCCAGGGTATGCCCCTGATAGCGGACGATCACCTCGCCAGTGCCAACATCCTGTTCTGGCCAGACATCCCGCCCCATCATGAATTCCCGCGCATTGGCGCTATCAAGCTCAACCACGCCCTTGCTCGCTTTATCGCCATAGGCCAGTGCCCACTCATGAGTGAGGCGATAGCCTTTCTTGAAGGTTTCGGCCAACTTGATGCCGATGCGATCGAAACGCAACTTGCCCTGCACCTGATCAAACCGCTGGGGGAAGAGCCAGATCTCGTCATTGCGGCCAAACAGCAGACCCTGTGGTGCCACCCCGAAGTTGGCTTCAATCTCGCGCAACATGGGTTCCGCCTCTTTGGCAGGAAGCGGCGCAAAGGGGAATCTACCCAGCTTGCCCGGCTTGAACATGGTGTTGTGAACCGAGTGATGCTTGCGCAATCTGGCGACGAAAAAGCCTTCACTGTCGAAGATCTGGGGCCAAACGTGCAGGTATCCCTCGGATGTGCAGGCCTGCTCTGCATGAGGGAACAGGTCTGCCAGCGAGTCAAAACTCAAGGCATCGCCAAACTTGTCCAGCAGGGATTGGCAAACCGCTTGGTTCTCCTGCTCACTCAAGGTGCAAGTGGAGTAGACCAGTACGCCACCCGGTTTCAGGGCATGGAAAGCGCTCTCCAGCAACCCTTGTTGCACCGCCGCAATCTCGTCGATGCTCTCGATACTCCAGTTGCGCAGCGCATCTTCATCCTTGCGCACCGTACCTTCACCGGAGCAGGGGGCATCAAGCAGGATGGCATCGAAGGTCTCCGGCAACCACTGGCCAAATACCTTGGCATCAAAATGGGTCATGCCCACATTGGTCACGCCGCAGCGCTGGATATTGGCGCTAAGCACTTTCAACCGGCTGCTGGAAAACTCGTTGGCAACCAGCATCCCCTGATTGTTCATCAAGGCGGCTATCTGGGTGGTCTTGGAGCCGGGGGCCGCCGCCGCATCCAGCAACATGCCATCCGCTTTGATCTTGTCGCTGGCAAAGAGTGCCGTCACCGGCAGCATGGAGCTCGCTTCCTGAATGTAGAAGAGCCCGCTCAAGTGCTCGGCGGTGTTGCCAAGTGGGACGGTTTCATCGCTGCGGGTCAGCCAGAAGCCGGTATCACACCAGGGGACAGGGTCAAGCTGCCAACCCAGTGGCTCCATCAGGGCGACGAAATCCGAGACGGCGATCTTCAAGGTATTGACCCGAATGCTGCGGCGCAGCGGACGTCGACAACTGGCCACAAAGTCATCCATCGAGAGATGGGCCGGCATGATGGCCGCAATGTGGCGTAAAAAGTAATCGGGAAGGAAGGTGTTGTCGTGCACTGTGCCGTCTCGTTGACCGAAAAAGAGGGGCGATATCCTACCACAAGGCTAAGAATATTCTGAATCTGAACCCTATCAACAGGCACCGGAATATAAAAAAGCCCGGCACTGTGCCGGGCTTGGATGAGATACAAAGGGAAGAGATCAGGGCTGGATACGCGGACTCCACTCCAGCCACTCTTTCTCGGCCTTGCCGTAGAGCGGATAGCTGTGTCCTGCCTTGACGGTTGGACCCATCTCTTTCTCCGGCGTATTGAAAGCAATGCCGCCAGCCAGCAGGCTCTGTACTGTCTCCACTTCGATGGTGCCGCCAGTCAGGCCGATATCCGCCTTGACCCCGGAGACATTCCAGAAACGGGAGTTGGCCCGCACCAAATGGGCATACTCCTGATCGACGTTAACGTCGATCACCACCTCGCTACCATCCCGAGCCAGTGCCACCTTGGTGACACTGCCCACCACCATCTTGCGAAACAGTAGCGGGCTGCCGACGCTCAGGCCATTGACGGAGGGGCTCTTGAGGGTCAGGGCCAGACCCACCGGGCCGACCTGACTCAAGGGGAAGCGATCTTTGCCAGCGCCTTTACCGGGTTGTGCTTCTACAAACGCCCCCTTGATCAGGGTATCGAGGTGAGCGACACCGCCCAGCCCCAGCTTGGCCTGCACCAGAGTAAAGCGGGCACCGGACTGCAGGAAACGCTCGGCGTAGTGGCCATCGAGCTCTGCCTTGAAGATCACCTGACCCAGTGACGGCTCCAGCTCGATCTCTTCAATTTTGCCGATATCGACACCGCGATAGCGGATCGGGCTGCCAATCCCGAGCCCCGGGTTACTCTCTGCCACCAGTGACAGTTGGCGCACCTTGGCCTTGGCTTGCTCCCTGGAATCGAACAGTTGATGGCTGCTGCGGCCATTGGCCAGCCGATCGAACTCGATGGCGCCGCGCAGCAGGGTACCGAGGTTGCCCACCTTGACCTGCACCCCATCGACCCGCACCTTGGTGTCGATGGCCGGTTTTTTCCAGAATTGGGGTTGCTGGGCGAGGAGGGGAGCATAGACTCCATCAATCTCGAGTTCGATCTCGACCCCCTCTTTGGCGGCGCGCAGCTGTTTGACCTTGCCCGCTTCCAGCCCCAGATAAAGCACTGGCGAGCCAATGCCAATGCCATCGGCCTGATCTGCTTTGAGCAACCAGCGCTGCGGCTTGGCATCACGGGTGCCGAGCAGTGCCAGCTCCTGACTCGGGTAGAGACGATTAATCCGCTCGCCACTGCTGGCTTGCACCAGCTTGATCCCGCCCCCCAGCCAAGCACTGGCCGGACTGGTTTCTACTTTGATGCCACTCAGATCGGCATCAATCTGCAACGGGGCGGCGCGATAGAAGCGAGCACAATTGAGCAGATGGCCATAATTTGGCGCCATCACCAGCTCGATGCTGGCATTGCCGCGCGCATCCAGGGTGAGCTGGCTGATACGGCCCACCTGAAATCCCTTGTACCAGACAGGTGCATCCTGATTGAGCCCTGCCAGATCGTCAGCCTGCAGCGTCACCTTGGTGCCGCTCTGGGGCGCGCGATCGGTCAGGGTCATCTTCTGTACCGGTTTGCCCGCCACATAGTCGAGGCGAATGGCCGGGCCTGAGAGCAGGCGATCTGCATGCTGCACGCCGGTCGCGGAGAGGGAGATGCTCTCCCACACCAGTTGGCTCTTGTCGGTAATGCGATAAGCCTGCTCCGGGTTGATCAGCGCTGTGACCACCCGGCCTTTGTCGGTAAGGCGAATGGGGTCGACACGACCAATCTCGATCCCCTCATAAAGGATGGGCATCCCCTCCTTGACCGGAAGATCGCCAGCCGCAATGTCGATACGCGCACCGCGCGCCGCTTCCGCCAGCCCTTTATAGAGGACGAAGGTCTGTCCCTTCTCCGGCTCTGGTGAATCTTTGGGTGAATCAAAGGCAATGCCGCCGCTCAGAATGGAGGTGAGGCTGCCTGCCTCCACGCTCACCCCGGCCAGACTGAAGGAGCCCTTGATGCCACTGATGTTCCAGAAGCGGGTATCGGCTTTGACCAGATGCTCGAAACGCGGCTCGATCACCAGATCCAGAATGACGTTCTGGTTGTCCTGACCCAGGCGGGTATTGATGACGCTGCCCACCTCGATACCGCGGAAATAGAGCTTGGCGCCAATCCCCACCGAACCCAGCGAATCGGCGGTCAGGTGCAGCATGCGACCCTGAGCCTGATAGCCGGGAGGAGGGCCCTCCAGTGCATCGAAGGTCTCCTCCAGCGGATTGCTTTCACGCCCCGGTTGCAGGTTGATGTAGTTGCCGGAGACCAGGGTATCGAGGCCGGAGATCTCGGTGAGCGACGCCTTGGGGCTCACCAGCCAGAAGTCGGATCCCTTGCGGATCAGCGGTCTGGCACGGCTGTCAATCTTGGCCATCACCGCAATCTTGCGGCCATCTTCAGCCAGCTCCAGCTCCTGCACCACGCCGATGGCCACCCCCTGATAACGAACCTGGGTTTTACCCGGCAAGATGCCGTTGCCCTGGGCGAAGTTGATCTGGATAAGCTGGCCACGGCTCAATACCTGCTGATAGAGAAAGCCACCTGCCAGCAGCAGGGCTATCAGGGGTAACAGCCAGACCGGCGATAACCAGCGGCGCTTTTCGATGACGGGTTCAGCCCCGATCATAGTGACTCCTTATTGGCTGGATTAAACAGCACATCAGACAAAAACAGAGAAATCATTAACGGGCCGCCTTGTCCCACAGTAAACGGGTATCGAGCATGCGGGCCGACATCATGGTCAGCACCACCACACCGGCAAAGGCGGTGGCCCCCGGGCCTGCGCGAACACTCAGCAGTACACCCCGATCGACCAGTGCCACCATCAGCGAAATCACGAACAAGTCCAGCATCGACCAGCGACCGATAAAATCGATCACCCGATACATCACCAGTTGGCGCTTGTGCCGCACCGGCTTGGCTCGCTGCAACTGCCAGCAGATCCAGCCCAGCCCCAATATTTTTCCCACTGGCACCAGTATGCTGGCGGTGAGGACTATGGTGGCAATCCCGCTCATTTTGCTGCGATAGAGCATCATGATACCGCTGAAGATGGTATCTGACTGCAGTAACCCCTTGTTGTAGAAATGAGTAATAGGCAACAGATTGGCAGGGAGCAACATGAAGGTGGCGAGCGCCAGCAAGCCCCACGACCAGGCGAGGGAGCGGGGAATGCGCACCTGCAATTTGCTACTGCAACGGGGGCAGACTGCCCCGGCTTGATAGCGCACCAGCAAACCGCAGGTATGGCAGCGGCAGAGTCCCATCTCACGGGCGCTGGTCATGTTCCGGCTCCTTTAACGGGATCTGCGCCCAGTAGGGGGCGGGGTCAAACAGGATCAGCAGAGTCATGTTGAGCAGCATCAGAATACCGAGGCTGAGCAAGCCGCCACCGAGGCGCACATCGGCGATGTCGATCAGTTTGAACAGGGCAACCAGCAAGCTGACGATATAGACCTCCAGCATGGCCCAGTGGCGAAACACCTCGACCAGCTTCAAGGTGACAGGAAGAATGTGCCAACGTTTGGCCAGACCCGAAGCCAACGCAAAGATCCCCGCCAATAACCCCACCGGCGCCAACACGGCGCACCAGAGCACCAGGCTGGCTACCCACCATTCGCCCTCGCCAAACAGCACCAGAATACCGCGCAGCAGGTCGGCATCGGTGTTGACCCCAGCCAGCCGCAGATAGATCAGCGGTTCAAAAAAGGCGGAGGGCAGCAGCAGAAATCCGGTGATGGTCAGGGCCATCAACTGGGAGGGACGAAAGGCATAACGGCCATAGAGATGTTGGTGACAACGTGGGCAGTGGGCATGGCGACGCAGCGGCAGTGCTTTTCGCTGGATCAGCAAGTCGCACGCCGGACAGACAATCACGGAACCGGGCTCCATCATACAATTCAACCTGTTGAAGGAATTGGTGAAATTTACCCTAAAACCGGTTTCCTGTCTTGCCTGCGGCCGGAATGTTACGAAAGTATAATTGACGTTAACGTAAACGTGATATTAGATAGCCAGACTAGACAGGTGAAAGGAGTCATGATGTCCAGTTTGTCCCCCTCGGCAGGCTTGCGCTTTCGCACCGCCCTTGCCAATGAACATCCCTTGCAGATCGTCGGCACCATCAATGCTTATATGGCGCTGATGGCCGAGCGCAGCGGTTTTCAAGCCCTCTATCTCTCCGGCGCCGGGGTAGCCAATGCCTCCTACGGCTTGCCGGATCTCGGCATGACCTCCCTCAACGATGTGCTGATCGATGCCGAGCGGATCACAGCGGCGACCCGTGTGCCGCTTCTGGTTGATATCGACACCGGCTGGGGCGGGGCATTCAATATCGCCCGCACCATTCGCGCGTTTGAGCGGGCCGGTGTTGCCGCCGTCCATATGGAAGATCAGGTGGCCCAGAAGCGCTGTGGTCATCGCCCCAACAAGGCGGTGGTCACGCTTGAAGAGATGTGCGATCGGATCAAGGCGGCAGTAGATGCTCGCGAGAATAGCGAGTTCGTCATCATGGCCCGCACCGATGCACTGGCGGTGGAGGGGATGGAGTCGGCTCTTGAGCGCACCGCTGCCTATGTGGCCGCCGGTGCCGATATGATCTTCGCCGAGGCGGTGACCGAGCTTGCCCAGTACGACCAGTTCAAGCAGGCGGCCGAAGTGCCGATCCTCGCCAACATGACCGAGTTCGGTAAAACCGAGCTGTTTGACAAAGAGTTGCTCGCCGCCCACGGGGTCGACATGGTGCTCTACCCGTTAAGCGCCAACCGCGCAGCCAATCAGGCCGCCCTCAACGTCTATCAACATATTCGCCAGGATGGCCATCAGCGCGCTGTCGTGGAGACCATGCAGACCCGGGAGTCACTCTACGACTTCCTCGGATATCACCACTACGAGCAGACACTGGATCGTCTGTTTACAGCCAAGGAATAGGAGGCAGCTTATGGGACAGCAAAAACCGTTGGGCGGGGCCGGTCTGCGCGGTCAAAGCGCAGGGGAGACCAGTATCTGCACAGTAGGCAAGAGTGGCACCGGTCTTACCTATCGCGGCTATGACATCAAGGAGCTGGCCGACAGCGCCCAGTTCGAGGAGGTCGCCTATCTGCTGCTCAAGGGGGAGTTGCCCGGTGAGCAGCAGCTTGACGCCTACAAGCGCGAGCTGCGCCGCCTGCGCACCTTGCCCCAGCCGCTGCTGGAAGTGCTGGAACGCATTCCCGCCGATGCCCATCCCATGGATGTGCTGCGCACTGGCTGCTCCATGCTCGGCGATCTGGAGCCGGAAGATGGTTTCGAGCATGAGCATGAAGTGGCGGATCGGCTGCTAGCTGCCTTCCCGGGCATTCTGATCTACTGGTACAAGTTCAGCCATGAAGGTATTCGTATCGCCCTCGACAGCGACGAGGAGTGTATCGGTGGCCACTTTCTGGCGCTGCTGCACCAGAAGGCACCGAGCGAGCTGGAGCGGCGGGTGATGCATGTCTCCCTTATCCTCTACGCCGAGCATGAGTTCAACGCCTCCACCTTTGCGGCGCGGGTTTGCGCCTCGACGCTCTCTGACATGTTCTCCTGCATCACCGCGGCCATCGGCACCCTGCGCGGCCCGCTCCATGGCGGTGCCAACGAGGCGGCCATGGCGATGATCGAACACTGGCAGGATGAAGAGCAGGCAAGGCGCGAATTGCTGGCCAAGCTGGCGGCCAAGGAGAAGATCATGGGCTTTGGCCACGCCATCTACCGCACCTCGGATCCGCGCAACGTCATCATCAAGGAGTGGTCGGCCAAGCTCGCCGAGGCGGTGGGTGATGATCGCCTCTATCGCGTCTCCTGCGAGGCTGAGAAGGTGATGTGGGAGGAGAAAGAGCTCTTTCCCAACGCCGATTTTTTCCACGCCAGCGCCTATCACTACATGGGGATCCCGACCAAGCTGTTCACCCCCATCTTCGTCTGCTCGCGGGTCACCGGCTGGTGCGCCCACGTGATGGAGCAGCGCGAGCACAACCGGATCATCCGTCCGAGCGCCGATTATGTCGGCCCGGCCCCCCGTCACTTTGTCTCTCTACAACAACGATAAGGAAGTCACGATGTCCGCCAACGTCGACGTCAACCACAGACCAGACCCCGATCAGGTGCTGGTCGATATTGCCGATTATGTCTGCAACCACCCCATTACCAGCAAGGCGGCTATCGACACCGCCCGTTACTGCCTGATGGATACGCTCGGCTGTGGCCTCATGGCCCTGCGCTTCCCCGAGTGCACCAAGCACCTTGGCCCCATCGTCCCCGGCACCCTCGTGCCCCACGGTGCCCGGGTGCCCGGCACCCAGCTCTGCCTCGACCCGGTCAAGGCAGCCTGGGACATCGGTGCCATCATCCGCTGGCTCGATTACAACGACACCTGGCTGGCCGCCGAGTGGGGTCACCCCTCCGACAATCTGGGCGGTATTCTGGCCACTGCCGACTGGCTCTCCCGTACTCGCGTGGCCGAAGGCAAGGCGCCGCTCACCATGGCCGATGTGCTGGTGGCCATGGTCAAAGCCCACGAAATTCAGGGGGTGCTGGCGCTGGAGAACTCCTTCAATCGGGTCGGTCTCGATCACGTGGTACTGGTCAAGGTCGCCAGCACCGCAGTGGTGACTCATATGCTTGGCGGAACCCGCGATCAGGTGATCGATGCGGTCTCCCAAGCCTGGGTCGATGGCCAGAGCCTGCGGACCTACCGTCATGCCCCCAATGCAGGGTCGCGCAAGAGCTGGGCGGCGGGGGATGCAACCTCGCGCGCGGTGCGCCTCGCCCTTATCACCATGAGCGGCGAGATGGGCTATCCAGGCGTACTGAGCGCGCCCAAGTGGGGTTTCTACGATGTGCTGTTCAAGGGCAATCAGTTCGCCCTGCATCAGGGATACGGCAGCTATGTGATGGAGAACGTGCTGTTCAAGATCTCCTATCCCGCCGAGTTCCACGCCCAGACTGCTGTGGAGTGCGCCATGAAGCTGCATGGGCAGGTGAAGGGACGGCTGGAGGAGATCGACCGTATCGAGCTCACCACCCATGAGTCGGCCATTCGTATCATCAGCAAGGTCGGTGCCCTCAACAACCCGGCCGATCGGGATCACTGCCTGCAGTACATGGTGGCGGTGCCTCTCATCTTCGGTCGCCTGATCGCCGAGGATTATGAGGACGATGTTGCCGCCGATCCCCGCATCGACGCGCTGCGTAGCAAGATGGCGGTGCAGGAGGACAAGCGTTACAGCCGCGAGTATCTGGAGGCAGACAAGCGTTCCATCGCAAACGCCATCCAGATCTTCTTCAAGGACGGCACTCACACCGCCAAGGTGGAAGTGGAGTATCCGGTCGGCCATCGTCGCCGTCGGGAGGAGGGGATCCCGCTGCTGGTGGATAAATTCCAGCACAATCTGGCCACCCGCTTCCCGGCCAAACGGGTCAGCGACATTCTGGCCCTCTGTCAGGATGGGCCGCGCCTTGCCGCCACCCCGGTGCACGCCTTTATGGATCTGCTGGTGATCTGATCGCTCTTGCATTGGCCAACATATCGGCAAACAGTGATAAACGAAAAGCGGGCTCATCGGCCCGCTTTGTTATTCTGGCGGCTTATCCCTCGATAAGCCTTACCCCAGCGCACTGCTGTCGCCGTTAAAGAGCGCCGTCATGATGGCCGTCTCACGACTGGCGATGGTCTCGAGAAACTCGTTGGCACGCCCCATCTGATGACACACCTGATAGCCGCGCTCGACAAAGGAGAAGAGCTCGCCAAGCCCCGCCAGATGGGCGGGCCCTGACACCAGCTTGAGGGTTGCCCCCAGCAGCGGTTTTCTCGCTAGCCTATCCAGCGTCATGCCAAGCTCGCTCACCAGCGCAATCTGATGTTCCCGGCGCGCCTGTTCACCCACGGCACGATAGGCGATGGTGTAGTGGTCCGGCGTGATGGGATCAATGCCATCAATGCGCCGCAGCGCCACCACCATCAGGTAATCCAGCTCTTCGGAGAGGGCATCAAGCTCGATCGCCTGCGCCAGCACCTTGAGGCCGGACTCCGGCAACAGTCGCTCGGCGGTCGGCATCACCCGCATCACGTCCGCATCGCGGCGGGCGCAATCCCCGGGGCCATAGAGATCGGTCAGGAAAAACTCGGCGGCAGGGCCATAGCGGTCACTCTCCAGCAGATCACGATGGGTTCGCCCCAACCGGTCGGCCTGCCACTGGCGTAGCCGATCCCGATCCTGCTGATCTTCCGGGTGGGCACGCATCTGCTCGCGCAAGGCTGCAACCCGCTTGAGCTGGCGGTAGAGCCGACCCAGGGTGCTATCGTCGTCGTGGGCATGTTCTTGATGCGTCATCTACAGCTCTCTGGCCTTGGGCCCATTGATGGGGATTCGGTGATACGAAGATACAAGTGAATGAAAAAAAAGCAGCTTTTGCTGACCGTTCCGTGACAAGTGTAGCGCGCACGGGGGAGGGAATAAATGCCATGCCCCGCTGATGGCCTGCATCCCTCTCGACTCTGTTAAGTGAGTCCCATTTATGTGAACCATCCTTTCATTTGTTGTGAACATGTGTTTAATATCAATAACTAACTTATGACCCAGAGTAACGACCATGTTCTTCAACTCGCTCGCTGGCAGCAGCGCACTCTCTACCATCCAGATCAGCCGTCAGCATCCGCTGGGATTGGCCGCCGCACGGCTCGCGGCCGAAGCCATCGCTGCGGACATGAGCGAGAGCTATCAACTCGATTGCGAATGGGCAGATGAAGAAGAGACCGAGCTACACTTTCGCGGCTCAGGGGTACATGGCACTCTCACCCTGGACGATGAGAACCTGGAACTGGAAGTGCATCTTGGTTTGATGCTGTTGCCGGTACGCAGCGTACTGGAGCAAGAGATCCTCGATTATGTCGACAATCGCTTACCTTGCCCCAAACGTGTTTGAAACTCTTCGTTGCACTGCTTTTAAATAAATCAGCTGTAAACGATGGCTGTTTGAAATAAGTTTGCAAGCCATATGGTTTGTCATATTTATTATCCAGCGAGGTCTCGATTCTATTTTGTAAGTAATCTTTCATCTTTATTTCATATTTCGAGTCGGCACTCATTAATGTCATTCTGATTGCATCAAGCCTTCATCCGGATATGAGGGCAGAAGCAATTTGCCGCCTCGGTAAGTTCATTTTGTAGGGAAACAACCATGCCACTGAGTGAATTTATCTCCTGCGTCGATACCGCCTGGTTACGCATGGACAGACCCAACAACCTGATGCAGATCATCGGTGTCCTGATGTTTGAAGGAGAGCTTGATGAAACGCGTCTGCGGGCCGGATTGCGCCATACCATTTCGGTGCAACCCCGCTTCCACCAGCGGGCCGTGCTGGAGGGGGGCTCCTACTACTGGCGCCATGATCCCGATTTCGATCTCGATCAGCACCTCAAGCGAGTGATCCTGCCGGGTGAAGCAGGCAAGCTGGAGCTGGAGAAGCTGGTGGCCGATCTCGCCTCGACGCCGCTCAACCACCAGCGCCCCCTGTGGGATATGCACCTGACCGACACGTCGCTGGGTGGGCAAGCGCTGGTGGTGCGCATTCACCACGCTATGGGCGATGGCTTCTCGCTGGTGCGGGCCATGCTGACCATGATGGATAACACCCCGGAAGGGGAGCCGCGACCACCGTCACCGGAGCCACTGGATGACAGCGATGACGAGGATGAGGAGGATTGCCACCAGGGCAGCCGTCTGGTGCGGGCCGGTCTCAAACTGACCGGTAGCCTCTGGTCCAAATATGTCGAAGTGGTCACCCATCCCACCAAGGCGGTGGATTACCTCAAGACCGGGCGGGATGTGGCGAGCGAGCTGTGCAATATCGCTACCCTCGGTGATGACTCCCCCTGCCGCCTGCGGGGCAAGACCACCAGCACCAAGCGGGTGGCCTGGTCGGAACAAATTGATCTGCCGGATATCAAGGCCGTGGGCAAGGTACTGGGCTGCTCGGTCAACGATCTGCTGATCGCCGCCACCGCAGGGGCGTTTCGCCACTACCTGCAGGGGAAGGGGGATGATGCCAACAAGGTCAAGATCCGCGCCCTGGTGCCAGTCAATATGCGTGCACCAGATGATGAGGGGGCACTTGGCAACCGCTTCGGGCTGGTGGCCCTGGACTTGCCACTGGATGTTGAACACCCGTTGCAGCGGCTCTATACCGTGCGCGACCGGATGCAGGCGTTGCGCACCTCGCTGCAACCCGTGGTGGTGCTCAACCTGTTACATGCCCTTGGCATGGCCCCCAATGCGGTGCAGCAGCAGGCCGTCGAGCTGCTCACGGCCAAGGCCAGTGCAGTGATCACCAACGTGCCCGGCCCGCAGCAGACCCTCTATCTGGCCGGCGCAAGACTGCGTCAGCCGCTGTTCTGGGTGCCGCAATCGGGGGATATCGGCGTCGGCGTATCCATCCTCTCTTACGATCACAAGGTGCAGCTGGGCCTTATCACCGACAAGAAGCTGGTACCGGATCCGGATCGGGTGGTCGAGCGGTTTGCGGTGGAGTTCGAACAACTGCTGTTGCTGGTGCTGATGGAGCCGGAACTGCTGTTTGACCCCAACGGGCTGGATGCGCTGCTCGGTTGAGCGAGCATTTGAGCGACCAGTGACAGCGTAGCCAGCCGGTCTGCCCCCATCATAAAGAGGCCAACCCGCGGGTTGGCCTCTTGTTTTGCTGTCTATCCGTGGCAAGAGTGGCGGTTAATCCTCCAGCTCTTCCCGCGCCGCCTCCACATCGAGGCGCTCCATCGCATCCATGGGTTCGCACTCGGCCGCTTCAGCATAGAGGGCTTCGGCCGCTTTCAGGCGGCTCTTGCCGTGCAGCATTACCTGAGCGTTGGCGTACTCCATGCGGGCGATAGCCGAGTCGGGGATCAGTGCCAGCGCCTCCTTGAAGTGACGCTCGGACTCCTCCTTCTTGGCGCCATAGGTGAGACCGCCGATCATGGCCCCCAACTTGTCGACGATCTCTGCGTGCCAGGCGCCAAAGGCGATATGGGCTTCCGCGTGGTCGGGTTCGATCTCCAGTGCCTTCTCCAGGCTTGCCTTGATCTTGTCACCAATGCCCTGAGAGAGAGCTTTGGAGATGGAGATCACCTGGCTGTAGCGCCCGAGGGCCAGAGCGTGGAAATACCAGGCATTGGCGTTCTTGGGCTGACGCTTTTGCAGCTTCTCGGCATGGCTGGCCGCCCGCTCGAAGGCGGCTCGCTTGGCATACTTGTCCTCCAGCAGATAGCTGGCATGGATCACCAGCGCTTTGTTCGCCACATTGAGGCCTGCCTCACCGGCCGCTTCGCCAAGGGCAACTGCCTGGGCAAAATCCCCGGCATGATAGGCCCGCCAGGCATCCTGTACCTGTTCATCCTCGGGCCAGGGTTCGGCATCCCCCTGATGGAGACGATCCCAGTTGTCCGCCAGCTTCTGGCCGGCATACTCATAGGCCGCATCCGCGTAGGGGAAGGGGACAAATTCGAGTTGTGAAGTGGTCATGCTTGTTCTCCCTGTAGCATGTGAATCAAACCTTGTCGGTGTAGTGGTGGGCGAGGGCGCCCAGATGAGCGCGGGCATCGGCCCGCAAATAGGGTGCGACCAGTTGCATCACCTGAAAGACGCCGAGGGCGATATCGGCGTCCGCCTTGGGGTGCAGTGCCCGCTGGTAAGAGATCCAGAATGTGCCAACCAGCGCCACATTGGCCGCCAGCGTGCGCATCTGTTGCGTCGTGCCCTCCATCAGCCCGACCGTTTGCAGATGGTTGCAAATGGCGATGGCGGTCTGCTCCTTGCGGCGCAGCAGGGCGGAAAAGCGCTGTTCCACCTGATGATAACCACTCATCAGGGTCGCGATATCGTAGTAAAGGAAACGGTACTGCCAGATGGCTTCAAACATCAGGTGGAGAAAGAGCCAGATATCTTCGGGCTCATCGGACGGGGTGCTGACCGCCTCCAGCAGGCGATCCATCTGCTGTTCAAATTCGCAGAACAGGGCGTTGACGATCTCCTCCTTGTTGTGGAAGTGGTAGTAGAGATTGCCCTGGCTGATCTCCATCTCGGCCGCAATGGCCGAGGTGGTGACGCTGGGTTCCCCTTGTCGATTGAAGCAGGCGAGGGCAGTGGTCAGGATCCGCTCCCGGGTACGGCGCTTGGGTTTGCGATCCATGCTACTCCTTTGGTGATGAACGGCGCACGCCGTGGCGATAGCGTTTGGCAAGCCAGTGCTGCAACTGCTCCAGCGACTTGTCGAGGGCGGCGACCGAGCCAATGCCGGGGGCCAGCAGGGTGCGATCTTCATCGGCCAGCGCGGCCAGATTGAGCTCGAGGCCATGCTTGGCAAGCACCGGCGCCAGCTCGTCACGACGCAGCCAGAGATCGCGGCGGGTATGCTGGTAAGCGTGCTCGCAGAGGCGGCGACGATCCCGGTAACTGAACACATTGGTGAAGAACATCTCGCCATCGGCAGAAGAGGGCTCAAACAGCAGGGCGTCGGCGTCGGGATATTGGTGCTTGTAGCGATCCATCCCCACATGCATGCGGGAGTGGATGATGGCGCGAAAAGTCTGGGCCAGCACCACCGGCAGACCGCTGTCCACCAGATTGGTCGGGGTGCCGTCGGCCATGTCCGCATCATAGGGCACCAGCGGATTGATGCAGAACACCAGATCCGCCCCCTCTTCCAGCGCTACCGAAGCGTGCAGAGTCTTGATCAGCGCCCCGTCCACATAGTAACGACCGTTAATCAATGAAGGGGGAAAGAGGCCGGGCAGAGCTGCCGACGCCTGCACTGCCGCCGAGATGGGCACGTCATCGAGCCCCGGGCTGCCGAAGGCGACCGGGTGGCCGGTGTCGAGTTCGGTAGCGACCACAAACAGTCTGCTGCGCAGCTGGCGGAAATCGTTGCTGCGGCCGGGACGAGAAAAAAACTGGGTCAGGGTGCGATCTACCCCGCGGTTGTCGAACAGTCCGGTCGGAATGGCCTTGGAGAGCCCCTGCAGCGATTCAAACAGGCTGCGCTTCCAGGGCGCCGCCAGATAGTAAGTCAGACTCTGCCACGCCAGCGGCGGGATCGAGGTCAGGCGGTCGGCATATTCACGAAAGGCGGGTCGCAGCAAGGTGGCCGGGTCAAACATCTCCCCCGAATCATCGCTGAGCAGGATCCGCACCAGCTTAGCCGGCGAGATGCCGTTGGCCAGCGCCGACGCCACCACGGCCCCCGAACTGACGCCAACATAGATATCGGCATGGTCAAGGCGCAGGCCGTTGATGCTGTCAGAGAGGGCTGCGCAGGCACCGATCTCGTAGATGCCGCCGAGCGGCCCGCCGCCAGCAAGGGCAATTGCGATGGTACTCATAGCGTCGCCTCCCTATCCATGACATTCATCATGACAAGACCGGCCCAGCGCAGGGCATGGGCCGGTATCAATCACCTTCCGTCACCGCGAGGGATCAGGGCAGGACGCTCTCTGCTTTGGCTTTCACCTCTTTCACCGCATCTTCGGCGGCGGAGAGGAGATCGGCGGCCTGCTCAACCACGGCCTCTTTAGCCTTGGCTACCGGCGCCTTCTTTACCGGAGGCTTGCGGGCAGCGGGCTTTTTGGCGGCAGCCGGTTTGGCTTCAGCGGCAGGGGCTTCCTCTTCCTGCGCATCCAGCAGTTGCTGGACCACGTCGGTCAGCTCGGCCATGCGCTTGGAGAGCTTATCGATATCCTTGCGGGTCGGGATGCCGAGGCTGGCCACAGCGCGGGCCACGCGATCTTCAAACACCTGCTCCAGACGGCCCCAGGTATTGGCGGTCTTGTCGGTCACAGCGGCAATCTTCTCATCTGCGCTCTGACGGGTTTTGGCCTGCAATGCTTCCCCTTCCTGCACCAGGGCTTCAAAGATCTTGCCACCCTCTTCCTGTGCTTTGGCATAAGCCCCCAGACCCGCCAACCAGATCTGCTGGGTGGACTCCTTTATGGTGGAGGTGAGTTGGTTGTCGGTCACTGACCCTGCCAGCGCTTTCAATTTCTTAGCCATGATCTTCTCCTTGAATAACGACAGATAAATGTAATGGCGACAACGAAACTGCAATCGGGTTGTGGCATTACTGATTTTTCAACTTCAGTCTAGGGACAAAAAATAGAGGGTTCTACCTAATAACGGAACAGGCACACCACCGAAATTAGGGTTTGCTCACGAACCGACAATCAAATTGCGGATTCCCATATGAATCGTGATATATCTAACAACCTAGTAACACCCTAATCAGTAGCAGGATTCTCTTTATGAACTATTTCATTACTGGCGGTAGTGGTTTTATCGGGCGTCGATTGATCAAAAAGTTATTCCAACAGCATCCCGACTGTATCGTCTATTTTCTGATGCGCGCCTCTCATCAGGATAAATTGCCGGAGTTATTTGCATTCTGGAATGTGGATCAATCGCGTGCAGTCCCGGTTTTTGGCGACATGACGCAACCGCTGCTGGGGGTATCGGTCGAGATACAGGAGCAGTTGATCGGCAAGATAGACCACTTCTTCCATCTGGCTGCTATCTATGATCTGAACGCCAAGGCCGGGATCCAGCAGCAGGTCAACACCGAAGGGACCCGTCAGGCTGTTCAACTTGCCGAGCGGCTGGGGGCGGGGCAGTTCCACCACTGCAGCTCCATCGCTGCAGCGGGCCTGTTTGACGGTCTGTTTCGCGAGGACATGTTCGATGAGGCCGAACACCTCGACATGCCTTACTTCCAGACCAAGCACGAAGCGGAAGGGATTGTGCGAAACGAGTGCACTATTCCGTGGCGGGTCTACCGACCGGGGATCGTTGTCGGTGACTCCAATACCGGCGAGATGGACAAGATCGACGGCCCTTACTACTTCTTCAAGACCATCCAGAAGCTGCGCCGTCTGCTGCCGCCCTGGATGCCGGCCATCGGTGTTGAGGGCGGGCGCATCAACATAGTGCCGGTCAACTTTGTGGTCGATGCCATGGTGCATATCGCCCATCAAGAGGGCGAGGAGAACAAAACCTTCCACCTGACCGACCCCAACCCGATGCGGGTTGGCGATATGCTGAGCACCTTCTCCCGCGCCGCCCATGCGCCAGAGCCTGCGATCCGCATCAACGCCTCTCTCTTTAATTTCATTCCCCGCCACCTGACCGCCATGCTGATGACCATGGCGCCGGTGCGCCGTATCCGCGATGCCGCCATCGCCGATCTGGGTCTGCCCAAGGATGTGTTCCGCCTTATCAGTTACCCCACCCGTTTCGACAGTCGCGAAACTCAGCGGGTACTGAAAGGGACCGGCATCGAAGTGCCGCCGCTGCACAGCTACGCCTGGCGGCTGTGGGATTACTGGGAGCGTCACCTCGACCCGGAGCTCTTCATCGATCGCTCCCTGCGTGGTCGGGTAGAGGGCAAGGTGGTGCTGGTGACCGGGGCCACCTCCGGCATTGGCCGTGCAACCGCGCGCAAGCTGGCGGGGGCGGGGGCAAACGTCGTTACCATCGCTCGCGACGAGCAGAAAATTGCCGAGACTAAAGCCGAGTTTGCAGAGCTGGGGCTGACCATCGAGATCTATCAGGGGGATCTCTCCAATCTGGCGCAGGCCGAGGAGATCACCGCTCGCATCGTGGCCGATCACGGCGGCGTCGATATTCTGGTCAACAATGCCGGCCGCTCCATCCGCCGCTCCATCGAGGACTCCTTCGATCGCTTCCACGATCTGGAGCGCACCATGCAGCTCAACTACTTCGGTGCGCTCAAGGTGATCATGGGGGTACTGCCCACCATGATTGAGAAGAAAAAAGGGCACATCATCAACATCTCCTCCATCGGGGTGTTGACCAATGCGCCGCGCTTCTCCGCCTATGTTGCCTCCAAGTCGGCCCTCGATGCCTGGGTGCGTACCGCCGCCTCCGAGTTTGCCGATAAAGGGGTGAGCTTCTCCATCATCAATATGCCGCTGGTGAAAACGCCGATGGTCGCGCCGACCAAGGTCTATGAGCAGGTACCTATGATGACGCCGGAAGAGGCCGCCGATCTGGTGTGCGATACCATCATCAACAAGCATGTGCGACTGGCCACACGCCTCGGGGTGTTTGGTCAGGTGGTGCATGCCCTGGCACCTCGTGTTGCGCAGGTGATCATGAATACCAGCTTCCGCACCTTTGCCGATCCCAAGGATGGCGACAAATCCAAGGCCACCGCCGATCAGGTTGCCGTCTCGACCCTGATTAAGGGGATACACTTCTAACCGGGTGATACGATAAAGAAATCAACAGGGGCCTGAGCAATCAGGCCCCTGTTTTATTTGGAATAACAGTTGAAGGTCGAATAAGGAGAATCAGACTCGGGACAGCAGATCAAGCAGCAGATCAGTCGTGCGACGGGAGTAGAGCAAAGAGAGATGGCCAATGGCGGGCAACTCGATATCTTCCATTCCCACCAATCGTTGCCGCTCCTGCGGCATCACCACATTGTCGTGACTGGTGCGCACCGAGATGCCGGGCACGCAAAGCGGCACAGAGGCAAAACGCTGCAACCAGCCGGAACCGGGCTCCATCTCGCGGGCATTGGCCCCAAGCCCTAGGGCGGCAAGCTGACTCCCCTGATGAGGCGTAGCCAGGGTGATCAGGCGCACGACCTTGTCACCCCCATGGAGAGCCAGATAGTCGCGGCAGACCAGCCCCCCCATGCTGTGACCGACCAGCACCAGCTTGTCAGCCCCGGTCTGCGCCAGCACATCGTCAATCCGGGTGGCCAGCAGCGGCACCATCTCATCGATATGACCAAATGGTGGCATCAGGGTAATGGTGGCAACCACATGGCCTGCGGCTTCCAATCTGGCGCGCTGGGTGCGCCAGATCCCGCGACTGCAACCGTAACCATGCACCAGCAATACGGGACGCTGGCATGGACGCAGCCGATCGGGTGCCATCAACAAAGGCTCGAATGGTAGCAACAAGGTGAAGGTGTAGAGGTAGGCCAGCATCTCCTGCGCCATCATCTTTACCCGGCGCCCGGGGCCGATAGCCGGGGAGGGGTAGAAGCGGGTAAACAGCCAGCTGCCGAGCACCACCAGACAGCGCAACCCAAGCAGGGCAAACACGACAAACAGCAAGGTCAGCAACCAAGGAAGTCCCACGACCAGGTGGGCGATACTCCCGAGGAGCAGCACCTCTACCATCAGTAGGATAAACAGGTGTCGTACGATCGTCATAAGGCCATGATCCGACCAGTCAGGCGTGGAAGTCAAATGGCACTTTGAGACAGCTTGATCCAGCGCGGCTTTTGTCGCTAAACCCCGGCGAACTCTTTTCCGGTGAGGTTATTTGCAATACTGTATATCCATACATATACTCTATCCATCATCACCAAGAGGAGGCCATCATGGCTGTCGAGATCAAATATGTGGTTGTTCGTGGGGGAGTGGAAAAAATGACCTTTGCCAGCAAAAAAGAGGCCGATGCCTATGACAAGCTGCTGGATACGGCCGATGAGTTGATGACCCTGTTGGCTGGCGCCCCGATCGAGCTGGCACCAGAGCAGCAAGAGAGTCTGGCATTCTACCTGGCAGAGCAGCGCGATGTGCTACAAACCCTGCTGCGCGGCGGCAAGGTTCAGGCAGGCACGAAAGAGGAAGAGGCCCCAGCAGCCAAGCGCAAGGAGAAGCCACTAAAGCAGGTGGCCTGATTGCACAGACCTGCTATTTTTCGGGATAAACAGCTCACTGCATTCACTTTATTTGCATTTAAAACCATTTTTACGGCTATTTACCCCGAGAATTTTTTAACAACGGTGCATATCTAATGCATAACTGAATAGCGTGCACCACTGAGCGACACCAGCCAGATCTATGAGGAAATAATGAGCAAACAGTGGAGAGAACGTTATCCAGATCGCTCCCGGTGACCTTAATCAGCAACAACAATAGGCAGTACCAATCCCAATAGAAGCCGCATTCATCTATCACGAGCACTTTTCTATCAACTCGGCTCACAGGCTCATATCGACTCATCTCAGCATCAACAAGCAACACCATGACTCAACAACCATTATCCTTGCCGCCAGCCATGCCGCTGTTTGACAGCCTTATCTATCTGGAAGCTGGCAATCCGCAGGTCAATCAGTACCTTGCCAACCTCAGCCTCAATGATGTGCCCGATGCCGGGCTGGTTTACGAACTGGCGGTCGATTGGCTGCTGGAGCAGCGCAACAGCGAAAACAACTACAAAACCTATCGCAGCGAACTGACCACTTTTTTACACTGGTGCTTTCGCGAGGCAGCCATCAGCCCGAAAGATCTCACTCGCCGCATCATGATCCGCTATCTCGACTACTGTCAGTCCCCCCCTGACGAGTTGATCGCCTACCGCAACGTAGCGCAATTTGTCCTCGACAAGGAGTGGGGAGAGCGGTTGCCCAATCCGCAATGGCGTCCGTTTTTGGGCAAACGGGAGCTGGGCCGCACCTTGCCCTATCGCCTGAGCGAGCAGGCGATGAAGACCAAACTCGCCATCTTGTCGGCCTTCTTCCAGTTTCTGATCCAGGAGGAGTACATGGACAGGAATCCCGCTCTGCTGCTGCAGCGGGTCAAACGGCCGCAACAGCTGGAAGCCGATGATCAGGTGCAGGCCTTCAGCGAGTTGCAGTGGTCATACGTGATGCAGGCCGCCGACACCCTTGCCAACGACCATCCGGAGCAACACGAGCGCAGCCGTTTTCTCACCATTCTGATGTACGCCTGCTATCTGCGGATCTCTGAGGTTGCAGCCCGACCGGGCTTTACCCCTGTGATGGGGCAGTTCAGGCGGGATCGCAAAACCGGCGTCTGGGGCTACTTTATTCCGCAAAGCAAAGGGGGCAAACGGCGTACCGTAGCGGTATCCCAAGCGCTGCTGGCGGCACTCGAACGCTACCGCCGTTTCCTCGGTCTCTCTCCCTTGCCGACACCGGATGAACAGACACCACTGTTCGTTCGCCATAAAGCGGCAGCACATGGTCGCGATCAGGGAGAACTCAACGCCAACCTTGGCATTCGCCAGCTACGGGATTTGATCATGGTGATCATCGGTAAAGGCGCAGAATTGGCAGAGCAGGATGGATTTGCCCAGGATGCAGCCGAAATGCGGGAACTCTCTCCCCATGCGATCCGCCATACCGGGATCACCCATGACATCAATCTGCACGGGCGGCCGCTCTCCCACGTACAGGCCGATGCCGGACATGACAGCATCGACACCACTTCGAAATACCTGCACACCAGCAACAGTGAACGACATGAGAGCGCCCAGCAAAAGCCGCTGGACCGACTGAACCAACAAGTGAGAGATAACGTTCACAAAAGCTAACGAACAACGTGACATCCCCCTGATTTGTATTGACTGCTCTTAGAGCACAGAATGGCTTGTTTGGGGTGTCATAGAAGTTGGCGCGGCAATGTTGTACTTCTCTGGATGGCAATCGGTTCAGGAAATATTTTTGGCTCACATGGATGATTCAGAACAGGCACCTTGCCATCTGCGGCATACATATTTACCCCGTAGCAGAGAAGCAAAAAACGAAATTGCTTGCTGAAACAACGAGAACACCCGATGCCGAAAGCTAAGTAACATACCGGAAGCAATCATATTCGGATTGAACAGCGCCTTATTATCACACTTGCATATCCAGTCATTATTGATGATATTGATATCAATATTAACGAGATACCGAGGAGCGGTTATGCAAGTGGCAGTGGTGGAAAAGACCTTCAGGATCGTTGGCAAAGGGTCGCTCACGGCCCAGTTCACCTTTATCTCTTCAGGCACACTGCATATCTGGTTTCCGGATGTGGGCCTGCAGATGGAGGCCCACTGCAAAGAGTTGCGTATCGAAGATTGCACCATTATCTATACCAATGGTCTCCATCATGGCCAGCCCAGAGCACTCTGGTCCTTAACCCTCCATCCCGATGATATGAACGAGCTCAAACGTATATTGCAGCAGTTTAACAGCAACCTCTACTTGACCTGCCAGCCACCCACATTGGCCATCGCCAAACGTGCCTTGAATATGAATTGACCCAACTTCCAAAATGAAATGGCGAATACTCTTCAAGCCGAATAAGCCGTGACGATTTAAGGGGAGGGGAGTCTATCGCGATAGTCGGCATTTTTATGGCTGTTTTACAAGAAGGAGTATCAATATTTCCAGAGAGAGACCTCTCAAGTAGGGGACAGATATTTCTAAGAATCTTCATTGTAATAACGAGGGTTATAACTGTGAAAATCAAACATAATGTTCAATAAGTGAGGGGGATTCCGCACAACGTATTGATTTAATAGTGGACTCTTGTCTCAAAATGGGACATTTGTGGTTTCAGGATATCGACTAAGGGGAGGGGGTATGTCTGATCATTGGGATGACTACTTCAACCAGGAAAAGGCACCGCCTGACTTCCTGGTTGAGCGAGTAGATGTTGTGGGCGAGGGGGCTTTGGCGGATCAGTTGGCCAAGTTGGCCGACCTCTACATTGCCAAACAGCAGGGGAACCGGATGGCAGGTCTTGCTGACTTGGGTGAGGATCTTCTTAAGCTGGCTGAGACTGGCATTCGTGACGGTTCATCGTCATGCGCTGGATTGGTGAAGGAATTGTGCCGCAGAACCGGCTGAATAAAGCCTTGTTATCTCTCACGATGATGCCGATAAATGGGGTTATCGGCATTAGCCTTAGCCTTGTCTGCTATCTTGGCTTGTTGCATCATACGAATCTCATTTTCTACTTAATGAAGGACTATATGGCAAGCAGGGACAAACGGGCTCAGCGCTCGAAACTCAAAGCCAAGCAGGCTAGAAAAGCGAAGCAGGCGTCCATATCTCGACAATCAACTCATTACACATTAAACGATGACCAGATTCGTGTGTTTCAGTTATTGCCGCAACCAGACCCTTCATTTTCCTATGTAAAACCACTGATAGATGAAATGTACGCAGGGCTCTGTGCTGAGGGCCAAGAAGATGATGTGTTGGCCTTTGAGTTCATTGAGATCGTAACTCTCGCCGCTGCTTCTTATATCATCTGGTCAGAGAACAACCTGAGGTCATTCCAGCAAAGTCTGATTGCCACAATATCCGATGAGCTTGCTGATAATCCTCAGTTCATGCACGCATTGATGGGTTCTTTGCCGCCAATCTTCCTTGAAGACCTCAGTGTGATGAGCCAAGTCTTCGAGAACGCCAACGAACAGGGTGAAGTTTCTGAAGACTTTCTGAAGAAACTCAATTCACCGGCTATCAACTAATCCGACTCCAATTTCTCTGAACCCATATCTGGGCCCCAATCCATTTCACCTGGTGACGCGGCATTGGGGTCACACTGTGCCAACAGTTCTTTCAGTGTGTAGCTCGGCTGGCCACGCAGTTTGGCACGAGCACGCTCCACATCATCAAATGCCGCAGTCAGCAGCGCCGGATCACCATCTTCAAGGGCTGCCTTCAGATAGGCAACCATATCGGCCTCAGTGGCCAAGCAGTCAACCGCATCAAAGCGGCTCCATTGTTCGGTTCTCTTCATTTCGTCCTCCTGCATTCGTCATTGCGCATAATGCCATGTTTTGTTAAATGCCCATCCGAAACCCGCCGATAAGCCAATCCACGCAATTGTGCTGGTTTATCAGGTATTTAGTTGGATGAAACGAGAGTTGACCAAAAACTTCATTTTTCGTTGGTTTGAGTGCGGTTTATCAATTGAAGAGACGGCCAATCTTTGTTTTGTTTCTGTGAGACAGGTCACATATTGGGATAAAGGCAAAGAGATCCCGCCTGTCTATAAACGGCTAATGCGTATGGCTTCTGGTAGGGAGTTGCCCACCATCTGGAAGCACTGGGAAGGCTGGAGAATGGCGAATGACTGCCTAATCTCGCCAACTGGAGTGAGGTTCGACAGGCGAAGGATTGAGGCGCTAGCTATCATCCAGGTGGAGAGATCGGAACGACAGATGGCCGCATTCTATTGGAGGAAAAAAATTGGCGTGATGTGATTCTTGGGGGCGAAGGCCCCCATTTTGTTGGGTTGATAGAAAAAACATATGTCGGCGCGTAGCGCCGCAAAAGCTGGAGGCTGCGCCCCCCGCGCTTTAGTAAGAACGCCCCTGCTCTAAACACTCGCCCGAGTGGGCCTAAGCCGAGAGGTTGCCCGTATGGCCCCACCATCGAGTGACCAAGGGCAGAACGGGAAGGGGCGGGGGTAGACGGTAGGGGTAGAGGGAAGGGGTAGTATTCCCCCCGTATTACTACACGGGGGGAGCCGAACCGGAAAACCCGCAATCCCAAAGACAAAGACGGCGAAAGACCTTGAGAGCAGCTTGTCTACGACAGGAGGACGATGCAGGCACCACCCGCGCCCTATAGCCTACAGGGTTTCGTCCTCGCTGCGCTCCTTCCTCAACCCTTACGACTGGTCGCTCTGACTGGGGCACTAAAGATCGGTTTGGCAGGGAAAGGGGGCGTTTCAGCGGAAAGGCCCGCCGCTGGTCAGCAGAAGGGGAGGCAGACGCATCGGGGCATAGGTCCTCGGGACGCAAGCGCCCTGCGGAACTGATGTTCATCATGTTTCGCACAGCTCAACATAGGCAAACCACACCCGTTACACCGCCCCAGCATCTGTATTTAACATAAATAACCGCGTTGCGCAGTCATTGGTATTTATGTCCGGTCATCACTTGGTTTGTTTTTGGTATCACCACCCGCAAAGAGGGCAGCATTGTATTTACGGCGAAGAGCGTCACCATCTGGATCACAATAAACGTCAACAGGCTTGCCCTGATACTTCACAACCGCATGGCAGGCGCTCATAGCGTCCACACTGGCCAGTTGATCCGGCCAGTCATCACTGTAAACAGGTTGCACATCGTCACCCTTGCGAAGGGCAAAGCAATACTCGACCCGATATGATCCCCGTTCATCCTTTATCAGCTGGTGACAACTGATGATCAGCTTGTGTCCCGCGAAAGGCCCTACAGAAAGAACCCCGCCACTAGACGCAGCAGGAGCGCCGCTAGCACGTACCCCAGAACCGGACGTATCACCCACCTCCCCAGCAGCCGGAACAGCGGCAGGAGAGGGCGCAGGGGCTTCAACAGGCTTATCAAGAAACTCAGGCTTAATGAAACCAAAGAAGATACAGAACCCCATAAGCGCCAGAAAAAAAAGTATTTTAGGATCTCGAAACATCGAGCTGCCCGCGATTGTATCCGAGACTTTACCTGTTGTAGTTGAGTCATAGAGCTTGAAAACATATTTCGGCACCTTGTTGAATGGCTTGGCTTGCAATACATCGGACATGGACGACCCGCTATTATCAGCCAGATGTAAAACCGTCTTATAACGTCCCCCAATACCCAACAAACCCATATTGGTATGGCGAATTGCAGTTTCAGCAGCAGCCCGAATAACAGCGTGAACCTTTTTGATGTTCGGAGTCGTAAATACAAAATCCCAGTTGTGATGTCGGTGCATATCAAATGCAACGTCTATAGTTTCCGGTCGGCCATCTGCCTTGGCTGCATCTGGCCCGTTGGGATAATCCAGACGGTCTAAATCACTCTGACGCCATGAGGGCGGAAAGATCCGCTGCACTTCATCGACCAGAAAGAACACTCCCTTTGGGGCCCAGTGATAGAACCGAGCGAACTTATCGCGCCCCTCCTGTGATTCGGTCTCGATGTAAGTCACTTCAAAGCCTTCCGGCACCGCCTTGCCCAGCACCTCCCTGCAACGCTCGGCAGTGAAGCCCCGCACGTTGGTGATAATGTGACGACCGGCTTTGATAGCGGGCAGCACATCGGTATAGATCGCCCCTGATGATTTGTAAGAACCTGGCGCCCCGTGATGGATCTTAATCGACATTTACCACCCCATCATATTGAGCATGAAGCGGGTGACAAATGCCTGAGACAATATCGCCAGACCCTTATCGAAATGCAGGTAAAGCAATATCCCCCGAACACTGGGAGGCAATGAATTAAAAGAAGATGAAAGCAACTCGCTGAAATGGACATTCAACAAAACCTCCTTTGCCACATCCCAAGTAAACATCAAGAGAAATAACTTAAACTCAACCCATTGCACCGCCATTTTGACAGCAATCCATGCAGCAAAATCAACGGCCAAGTTATATAAGTCGTTATAAAAACCACCAAAGAAATCAGAAAGCCATTCCATGCCATCACCTCTTAAAGATAATCATCAAAGCCACGAAGTAAAAAATAAACATCATCAACGCCGCCAAGGTTTTCCAGTAATCACCAGATGGAGGGCAAACGGTGTACTCTTTACCCTGATGTGTAAATAGCTCCAAACACTCCATTGGATCAGCAGAGCCCGTAAGATTAAATGCAAAGACCTGCTTAACATCTTCAGATATGGACTGATATTTATTAGCCAATGAATCATTTGCCTCTTCCAACTTCTTATTAATGGAGGGCAAATCAAAGAAACAATTAGCACCGCCTTGACACTTTTGAGACTGATAGAAAGCAGAACGAACATTAAGAGGATTAGAGGACGAACCCGGCATTTTAGTGTAATCAACACCATCACCGGAACCACCAACAGAACCACCCTTAATAGAGTCTTTTATTTCGGAAAGCTCAGAAGCAATCTTGCCAAGCCCTGAAATCTGATTGGAGTTAATCTGCTCAAGGGTATACACAGCAGAATTCAAAGGCCCACGCATTGCAGAAACATCACTAGAAATTTGCTCGGTATTATTCTTGTTTTGCTCCCACATCCCCATAGCAGCGAACATCATATCTTTCATTTGAGCAACATCAGCAGAAGAAGAACCACCCCCGCCAGTTGAACCACCACCAGAAGAACCAGAGCCAAGATTATTCAACTTCGCATCTATAGATTGTAAATAATCCCTAGTGGTACTAAGAGCAGCAGCCACACCGCCAAGATTGCCATTAACATGAGATAATTCGCTAGATGATTGCTTTATATGATAAAGCGCATCTTTCATATCCCGAGAAAAAGACTCGGCATTATGAGCGATAGAATTAAGATTGGCTGTATCTGACTTAGTGCTTTCTACAACTTGACGCAGAGCAACACCCAAGTTTTTATTCAGCTTGGCAACAGCACCCGAAACAGATGTTCCGGTGGCATCACCAATAACAGGCTCAAAATTAAGCCAGCCATCTATCGGTTTAGTGCCGGAAGGGCCTTCACCTGGCGTATTACCACTGCCATCCGAATCGCCGTTACCACTACCATTATCGGTAATACTGCAAGCCGTTCCGGTAGTTTCCACTGGCCCCTTGGTATTTGCCAGCGGCAACTCTACACATACACCATTACAAGCAACCAAACAGCCACCAAGCTGAGAGCCTTCAAATTTAAGACAAACTGGCAATGGAGTTGCCATCGTGACGTTACCCAATTGCACACCAACAGGACAGCCCGCAATAGCAAATGCCAACGATGGAAAGAATAATAAAAGCCAACCTATGCGCACACAGCCCCCAATATAAAAAAAGGCGACCGAAGCCGCCTTAGATTGAAAAGGATGTTCGCCATCCCTCGACAAAGAACAAAAACCAGAGCGTCCCGATAAGCAGGGACATGGCTTAGGCTTTGCGAATAAGGCCGATCAGGATACCGACCCCGACAACGGCAGCAACAACCAGCATCACCTTGGGAGAAGTGGCGTTAACGTCTGCCAACGCGGTATCAAGTGCAGAGCCAGCAGCGGCAGCAGAACCACCCTCAGCAGCATTGGCGACACCCATAGCAGAGACAGAAGCCACAGCAGCGATACAACCGTTACGGAACAAGCCTGACAGTTTTTCCATTTTTATTTATCCTCGTTTTGCACCAACAATAACACGGGCAACAGCGCCCAATTTTAAACCGACAACCCAGATGGCTAATCCAAAACCAAAGGCTACGGTTACGGTTACGGTGGATTTATCGAACTCAAACCAGCTCGATATATCCGTTAACTTGTTATGCTCCTGAACAGTCAGGAGCACATATTCGCAGGAATCCCCCTCGGATAATCGAGCATATCCCTCGGAGGTAATATCTAGACAAAGCATTATCGCGCCCTCGTCGTCGCTCGCTGCGCGCTCTCGCTCCTCCTCCTCGGTGCGCGGCGGTTATACCGGCTTTTTGTTAGGCTGGAAGCCAACAACCACATTTCGGGTCGGATTCTGGGGATCGGCTTCAAGCACAAGATCAATGGCAACCAGCTTGGGGCAGTCGGCCATTTCTTTGATAGTTGCCGCATCATTACGAAGGGCGAGCTGGCGAACTTCATAACCCCATGAGTGGATATTGCACTCGGGCTTGTTGACGTTATTTGCAGGAGCCAGATATTCCACTTGCGCGAAGTCATAAGGGACAGGAGCGCCAGATTTACGGGACACACCATAACCATGAGTAACACGAGTTACCAAAACACCAGTAAGCAGGGACATAATATTTACCTCGTTGAAGAACCTGATTTATAGGTCAAACTAAACAATGCTCACCCGATATAAACTCGGGAGGTAGCGGCATTCTTAACCGCGCCGGAATATCATCTTCTTTAAGATGCGCTGTTAATTGGTGAACAATCGTTGCAGGGGAAAGCCCTTCAACACTTGCTAACCAATTAACAAGGCGGCCCGCCATCCGAGACATATGGAAAACAGCATTGTCCCGACTGGTCTTGAACTTGTTTTTAAAAGTGGTCACACGTACCGGAACAGACTCCGACTGCTTCACTTCATCCAGCCATTTAGCAAACTGGGGATACATCCCAGCAAAATAGGGATCAGGATTGATCAATACATCGAGCGGGATTATACGGTCTTTATTGTGTAACTCGCCTTCGGCGCGTACCCAATTTGGGTTCTCTTCCGATTGCATTTGTTTGCCCTTCTCATATATCCGAGCGCATTTACCATTAATCCGGCTGCCCACATAAAAAGAGCAACCCTTGGTTGGTGCCATGCCAAACCGCTTTACGATGCCCTTGGCAATCTCGGATATAACGAACTCACCGGATTCAATTTTCATCCACGCCGGAGCACGGCCCCGCTCGGGATGAAACTCACCCGCCTGAGCGCCATCAATAGCACCCTGATAACTGATCACTTCACCTGTGTAGTCATCGAGCGCCAAATCCACCCGAGTAATACGGACAGAGGGCATGTTAGAGATAACAGAGTGAAGCGCCTGCATATCGAGGGCGGCACAGCCCACACCGGAAAAACTCACCATGCAACCGTGGTTGGCAGCACCCCAACCAATCAGGCCACAGGGGAGGCCATCACACAGCAGGTCGGCCGAGTTGGCGTAACCATGCAGACCGGAGCGGCGATGGCGCATAGTGAAACGAGGCTCAGGGATAGGCACCCCGATCTTGGTGTTAAGCTCTTCAAGCCACAGCTCAAGCTCAGAGCAGCACAGGGCATCGAGAAATTGCACCCCGTAGCAGTCAATCAAATCGTTGTAGGCTTCCCAATACTTGGCACCCTCGACCACTTCGAACTGGGAGAACTTGAGCAGGGATGCGCAGACCGCTTTCAGCTCTTTGCGAATGTCAGCGCGGGCCTTGTAATTGGAATGCAACGCCCGCTCCATCATTTCGGTCATGGACAGGGTAACGACAGGGGCAGGGGACTTTGGCACACCCTGAAGGCTCAACCGCTCGGTGGTCTTGTCATAACCGACAGTCGGGGCAGGGGAGACCCCCAGCCGTTCGGCCTTGTCAAACAGACGGTCAGTCACCTTGTCAAAGTGGGCGAGGGGAGCGAAACCAACCGGACGCTTCCACAGGTAACGCAGACCCTCGACAGGAGGCTCAGAAATGGCCGCTTGCAGGGCCTTTACCTTGGTGTCAAAGCGCGGGATAGCCTTCAAGAGCGCACCTTGCTTGGCAAGCTCTTTCATCTGGATCAACTCGACAGGTGCCCAAGTGAAAGACAGATAGTCGATCAGGGTTTTGGTGCCGATAACGCTATTTATCGGCATCATGGCGTTAACGGGGTTATGACCAGTCATCAAAAAAGACTCCCTGATCATAAAAACCCTGCCAAGTGTCCTCGGTCACTTCGACCAGCTCGAACACGGTATCGGGGTACGTCATGGACAGATAGACCCGCAGCTCATGCAGATCACGGAACATCTCGACCTGACCAGCCACACAAGCGGAATAATCGCCGGTTGGCTCTGCCTGCCAATAGACCTTGCGCTCTATGAGAGCAGGCGAATCAAGGTTTTGTTGGCTAAAGTAGGTCATGGATCGTCCAATCAAATAGTTGGTTGAGTGCATTCAACCATGCGGTCAGTTGAAAGGAAACAAGCCGTTTTTGGACAAAATCGGTATGATGAGCAGATTGTCTAACTACTCAGGAGACAGAAACATGGACTCTAAAACACTGATTCAAGCCTACATGAGGGCCAAAAAGTACAGCCAGTTTCAGGAAGTCGCCGCAGAATTGGGATTTACCACCTCATACATATCAGCAGTAAACAAAGGAAAGTCGCAACTCACTGATGCGACTGCAAAAAAGATTGCCGAAGAAATCGGTCTAGACCCTAAAGAAATCATGTTAAGCCTTGCCGCCGTCAGAGAGACAGATCCCGAGCTAAAACAGGCTTGGTATGAAATCTTAGCGAGGTACTCAAAAAGCACAGGCACGGCTGTAGCCCTTGCGGTTGCTATGTTCCTGACCCCCAGCCACGGGCCAGACAACACTGCGCATAATGTATATTATGTTAAATCAAGTATCTTGTTTCCTGTCACCACTTATTGAACTGTGTATAATGGCAACAATTGATCCTATCTTCGACCGGATGTCTTAAGTGGCTGAATTAACATCAGAACAATTAAAACCCGCTTTTGCGATTGAACAGTTCCCCAAGCTTAGCGAGCTTGAACCTATCCCCTTTGCTGCGCTGCAACCCAGAGCCATTTCCGGCATCAAACGTCTTGCCAGTTTTGATGGTGACTGTCCGGTCATGCTGCTCAACGGGTTCCCCGGCGCAGATTACGAAGGCGTTTGCCAGACGCTGATTGCCGACTCCAATGGCAAGGACGGTGACCTGTTTGATCTCTGCTACACCGAGAATCTGAACAACCCCTACAAACCTATCTGGCTGCGCCTGCAACCGGGCACCGGCGTCGAGTTTTGCGAAATGGTTGGCGAGCTGCTCAAGCTGTTGAGCCACCATCTCGATGCCGAACGCATCGTGACCCGCATCATGCGCAAGCAGAACAATGATCCGAAAATCGATGATTTCCTCTCCGATCTGGCGGCTCACGTGGCATTGGGTCTGGAGTTCCAGCACCCCATTCTGATCAACCTGCTGATCCACCACGAAGCGCAGGAAGCGCCGGTGATTTATGGCCGTGATCTCAACTGGGATACCCTGTTTGGCTCCATCAATTACCAGACAGAGCAAGGCTCTGTCTATGCCAACCAGCATCTTTTGGAGCCTGGCTTGCTGCGCGAAGCCAACGGCGGTTACCTCATTTTGCAACTGGATGAGCTGCTGGATCAGCCGCATCTCTGGTTCAAACTGAAAAATGCCATGCAAAAAGGCGAGCTGGACTGGAACGCCTATCAGGAAGGGAAAACCCTGACCCCCTTCTTCGCGCCTGAAGCAACCCCTATCAAGCTCAAGCTGATCCTGGTCGGTGACCGACTGGACGTGGCCGAGTTCCAGATGCTGGATCGGGATATGTCCGAACGCATCTTCCTGCGCGCGGATCTGGTGTCAGAGGTGAATATTGAAGAGGATCTGCAGGAATTTCTGCAGTACCTGGCCTGGCTGCGCCAGCGCTGGAGCCTGCTGGACTTCACGCCAGCCGCCCTCGCCGCCCTTTGTCGTCATGCCAGCCGCCTCTGTGACCATCAGGAGTGGTTGTCGCTCTCCGAAGTGCAACTCTCTGCCATCATGCGGATGGCTGACAGTCTGGCCCGGGAGCTGGGATCCGATGTGGTCACCGACGAGCATATCCGTGGCGCCTTGGAGGAGCAGGATTACCGCCTCAACTATCTGGTTGAGCAGTCCGATCAGGGGGTTATCGACGGCCAGATCCTGCTGCAAACCGATGGCGAAGAGATTGGGCAGATCAACGGCCTGTCTGTCATTCAGGTCTCCGGTCACCCTTATGACTTCGGCGAGCCGGTGCGCCTCACCGCTACCGTACACCTTGGTGATGGCGATGTGGCGGATATCGAGCGCAAAGCGGAGCTGGCCGGTCATATCCACGCCAAGGCGATGATGATTATCCACGGCTATCTCTCCAACAAATTTGGTGCAGAGAACCCCTCCCCCTGTCGGCGAATCTGGTGTTCGAGCAGTCTTACCACGAAATTGATGGCGACAGTGCCTCACTGACCGGCTTGTGTGCCCTGCTCTCTGCCCTCGCCCGCCAGCCTATCTATCAGCACTTCGCCGTGACCGGTGCGGTCGATCAGTTTGGCAATGTGCAGGCCGTTGGTGGCGTTAACGAGAAGATTGAAGGCTTCTTCCGGGTGTGCAAAATCCACGGCATCACCGGCAAGCAAGGGATCATTTTGCCGGGCACCAACATCCAGCAGCTGAACCTCTCTGACGAGGTGATTACAGCGGTTGAAGCAGGCCAGTTCCACATCCACCCGGTGGATCATGTGGAAGAGGCTATCGAGTTGCTGACTGGCTGTGTCGCCGGTGAGCCTGATATGCCCGATACCCTGTTTGGCCGTATTCAGGAGCGGTTGGACGAGTTGAACGGCTCCACTGCCAAAGTCGGACTGCTGCGATCCCTGCTGGGGCGCCTGTTTGGCCGCTGATGAAGTGATCGGAGTTGTTTAGCGAACAACTGTAAGCTAAATTGGCCCGGCTTTGACCCATTTGAAGGAAATACCGCGTGACCGTAGACAATACCACCATGGAAGCCCGCCTTTCCCTGTGCGAACAGGGCAAGAACTCTTTTACCCGTGAAGAGCTGCTGGCTTGCAGCCGTGGCGAACTGTTTGGTGAGGGTAACAGTCAGCTGCCTGCCCCCAACATGTTGATGATGGACCGCATCGTCAAGATCAATGACAACGGCGGCGAACACGGCAAGGGCGAGATCCTGGCTGAGCTCGACATTACTCCGGATCTCTGGTTCTTCGATTGCCACTTCCCGGGTGATCCTGTGATGCCTGGCTGTCTCGGTCTGGACGCCATGTGGCAGCTGGTTGGCTTCTTCCTTGGCTGGAAAGGTGGCCCCGGCAAGGGTCGTGCTCTGGGCGTGGGCGAAGTGAAATTCACCGGCCAGATCCTGCCGACTGCCAAGAAAGTAACCTACAAGATCACCTTCAAGCGCGTCATCAACCGCAAGCTGGTGATGGGGATTGCTGATGGTGTGGTCGAAGTCGACGGCCGTCCGATCTACAGCGCCACCGACCTGAAAGTGGGCCTGTTCAAAGATACCACCGCATTCTGATCTCTCTGATTGGTGGTGAAACAGCATTAACGCAAAGGGGCCACAACGGCCCCTTTCCTTTTGTAATGAGTGATGAAGTAGCTGCTACTTCATGAAGAGGCCTGAGCCCCGCCCTTCCATGGCGTCACGCCAACCACCAAGCCAATGCCCTCGGGCATCCAGGCATTGATACGGACACGCTTCTTTCTGTTTGCCGACCACGCCAGCCTGATAACCACGAGCACGAGCTCTTTCCAGACGGTCCCGCTTCTGTCTCTTCATCATCTACGACCCTCTTCGTGGAACAAAAAAAGCGACCAATTCTGCATCGGTCGCTTTCATCTTTACTCCTGCGAGCGCACTGGGTCAAACAAAAACTTCCACCCTAACTGGGCTATGTGACACAAGGCACTGAACTGGATTAAGTTTTAATTACAGGGAACTTACTCCTGATTTTTGAGTCCTTCCAGCTCTTCCCAGCGAGCAAATGCCTGCTCCAGCGCGGCTTCAGCGGCATTGAGCGCATCCAGTTTCGGCTGGGTTTTATCTGCCGGCAGCGAGAAGAACCCGGGCTGGTTGATCTCGCTTTGCAGCGCATCCAGCTCGGCTTCCAGCTGCTCAAGACGAGCAGGCAACCCTTCCAGTTCAAGCTGCAGCTTGTAGGAGAGCTTCTTGCTTTTCTTCGGCGCTTCTGGCGCGGCGGCAACGACCGGCTCGGGCGCCTTGACCGTTGCACTCTTGGCCTGTTGTTGAGCGTTCTGCTGTTCGCGGGTCGCCATCATGTCGGCGTAACCACCCACGTAATCGCTGATGCGGCCATCCCCTTCAAACAGCCAGCAGCCGGTCACTGTGTTGTCGATGAAGCGACGATCGTGACTGACCAGCAGCAGGGTGCCGGGGTAGTCGGAAAGCAGCTCTTCCAGCAGCTCCAGGGTTTCCACATCCAGATCGTTGGTCGGTTCATCGAGGATCAGCAGGTTGCTCGGCTTGAGGAACAGCTTGGCCAGCAGCAGCCGGTTCTTCTCGCCACCGGAGAGCGCCTTGACCGGCGTACGGGCCCGCTTGGGCTCGAACAGGAAGTCCTGCAGGTAACCGAGGATATGACGGGAGCGGCCACGCACCATCACCTCCTGCTTGCCTTCCCCGACGTTGTCCACCACCGTCTGCTCGGGATCAAGCTGCTCGCGGTACTGATCGAAGTAGGCCACCTCCAGATTGGTGCCCCCCTTGACGGTGCCACGGGTTGGCTCAAGCTGACCCAGCAACAGCTTGATCAGGGTCGATTTACCGCAGCCATTGGGGCCGACCAGCGCAATCTTGTCGCCGCGCAGCACTTGCAGATCGAGCCCCTTGAACAGGGTGCGATCGCCAAAGTCCAGCCCCAGCCCCTCAGTCTCGAACACCAGTTTGCCGGAGCGATTGACTTCATCCAGTTGCAACTTGGCCTTGCCCTGCAGCTCGCGGCGCTGGCTGCGCTCCATGCGCATTGCCTCAAGGGCGCGCACCCGGCCTTCGTTACGGGTACGGCGAGCCTTGATACCCTGACGCACCCACACCTCTTCCTGCGCCAACTTGCGGTCGAACTCGGCATTTTTCAGCTCTTCGACCCGCAGCCACTCCTCTTTCCCCTGCAGGTACTCGTCGTAGTTACCCGGCCAAGAGGTGATGGCGCCGCGATCGAGATCGATGATCCGGGTTGCCAGCTTGTGGATAAACTCCCGATCGTGAGAGATAAAGACGATGGCGCCGCGAAAATCCTTGAGGAAATCTTCCAGCCAGTTGATGGCCTCGATATCCAGGTGGTTGGTCGGCTCATCGAGCAGCAACAAGTCGGGATCGCAAGCCAGCGCACGGGCCAGCGCCACTTTGCGCAGCCAGCCACCGGAGAGGCTATCGAGGGTCACGTCAGGATCCAGCCCCAGCAGGGTCAACACCTGGCTGATACGGGTCTCGAACTGCCAGCCGTTCTGATAGTCGAGCTGCTCTTGCAACTCGCTCATCTTGCGAATATTGGCATCTGACGGATCGCTCGCCAGCTCCATGGAGATGTGATGGTACTGCTTGAGCAGCTCCCCTACCCCCGCCAGCCCTTCGGCGGCATAGTCAAACACCGTCAGCTCGCTGGAAGCAGGCGGATCCTGCTCAAGGCGGGTCACTTTCAAATCTTGTTGCAGCACCAGACGCCCGTCGTCCAGCGGCAATTCGCTGGCAATGACCTTCATCAGGGTGGACTTGCCCGCCCCGTTGCGGCCAACCAGACAGAGGCGCTCGCCCCGCTCGATGGTCAATTCGGCATTGTCGAGCAGCGGGAAATCACTGAACGACAGACATGCGCCGTGCAATGTTAAAAGAGCCATGTGTGTTCCTTATTTCATATGAAAAAAACGGGCAGCAGACTGGGTCTGCCCCCGTTTTATCGTCAAATCACTCTCACCCCTGACGGGCGGCCCAGCTTTTTAGCTCGGCCAGTGTGAAGGGCCAACCGAGCTCGCGGCCTGCTTCGTCACGCAGCACCGGAATGCGCACCCGATAGGCGGCAAGCCACAGCTCATCATCCATGATGTCGCACTGACGGGTGGTAGCGGCAAGGCCTGCCTCCTCCACCAGCGCCCAAGCCTGCTCGCACAGGTGGCAACCGTCGGTATGAAACAGGGTCAGCATCACGCCTCGCCTTGCTCCGGCGCATGGGTGATGATCCAGCAGTTGTGGATGTGCTGGTTGCGCTCGAAATCCTTCGGCCGCGTCTTCTGGGTGATATTCTGGGCCTTGAGACCAGTGGCCTCGAGACCGGCCAGATCCATCTTGAAGTGACGCTTGTTGTTGGAGAAGACCAGAGTGCCGTCCGCCGCCAGCAGGCGCTTCAGGTGCTGCATCAGCAGCAGGTGATCGCGCTGTACGTCGAAGCTCTCGTCCATCCGCTTGGAGTTGGAGAAGGTGGGCGGATCGATGAAGATAAGGTCGTACTTATCATCGGCTTCAGACAACCACTTCAGGCAATCGGCCTGGACAAACTTGTGCTGACGGCCCACCAGCGAGTTGAGACGCATGTTGTCCTGCGCCCAGTTCAGGTAGGTGTGGGACATGTCCACCGTGGTGGTCTCGCTGGCACCGCCAAGACCTGCGTGCACGGTGGCACTGCCGGTGTAGGCAAACAGGTTCAGGAACCGCTTGCCCTTGGCCATCTGACCCAGCATGCGGCGAGTCTGACGATGGTCGAGGAACAGGCCGGTATCCAGATAGTCGTAGAGGTTGACCCACAGACGGGCACCGTACTCCTGCACTTCCATCCGGTGCTGCTCTTCGGAGAGCTTCTGATATTGCTGTTTACCTTCCTGACGCTCGCGCACCTTCAGGATCACCTTCTCGCCGTCCATCCCGGTCACCTTGATGGCGGCCTGAACCATGTCGAGCAGACGCTGACGGGTCTTCTGGGCGGGAATGTCCTTGGGCGCGGCATACTCTTGCACCACCAGATAGTCCTGATAGCGGTCGATGGCGGCGTTGTATTCCGGCAAGTCGGCATCATAGATGCGATAGCAATCGATGCCCTCTTTGTTGGCCCACTTCTCGAGGGTTTTCAGATTCTTGCGCAGACGGTTGGCAAAGTCCTGCGCCACCTCTTTCTGGGAAGCCACGGAGTCCAGTGCGATTTGATAATTGCGCAGCTGACACTCGAGGGCGCCGTTGAACAGGCGATATTGCTTGTCGGCGCGCAGGCGCAGACAGCTGAGCAGCTCGGGGGATGCGGACAGAATGGAGACTTTCCAACCCTGGAAGCTGCGACGCAGGGCATCGCCGAGGGCCTGATGCACTTCCAGCAGCGCCGGGAATTCGCCAAGACGCTCGCCGTAAGGCGGGTTGGAAATGAGCATACCGACCTGGCGGGCCTCTCCTTGACCTGCTTCCCCTTCAACAGGGGCAGGCATCGGCAGCGGGTTTTCCAGCTTGGAGACATCGGCCTGCTTGAAGGTAATCAGGTGAGCCACACCGGCCGCTTTGGCGTTATCACGGGCTTTGAGCAGCACACGCTGGTCGGCATCACAACCAAACAGTTTTACTTCGCAACGCTGCATGCCGCGTTTGGCACGTACTTGCGCTTCCATCATCAGGCTTTGCCACAGCTCGCTATCGTGCTGCAGCCAGCGATCGAAACCGAAGCGCTCGCGGCGCAGCGCCGGTGCCATGTCGGCGGCAATAAAGGCCGCTTCAATCAGCAAGGTACCGGAACCGCACATCGGGTCCATCATGGGCTCACCGGCCCAGCCGCTACGGGCAATCATGGCGCAGGCCAGGTTCTCTTTGAGCGGTGCTTCACCTGTTCCCTGACGATAGAAACGCTGGTGCAGTGCCGGGCCTGACAAGTCCAGCGTGATATTGGCCTTGCCCTTGCCCAGGTGCGCCATGATGCGAATATCCGGCGACTTTTTGTCCACGTCCGGACGCACGTGACCGCGCTTGGTGAAGCGGTCGACGATGGCATCCTTGATTTTCAACGCGCCATATTGGGTATTGCGAATGGAGGCGTTGGTACCGGTAAAGTCCACCGCAATGGTGGCGGTGCCGGAGAAGTGCTCTTCCCAGGGGATGGTGTGGGCGCCCAGATAGAGATCCAGATCGTCGTTCATCTGGAATTCGGAGAGCACCAGTACGATGCGGGAAGCCAGACGGCTCCAGAGACAGGCCTTGTAGCCTACCGCCAGTTCGCCTTTGAAGTGGACGCCAGCCACGGTCTCACGGACCTGCTCTGCACCCAGATTGGTCAGCTCGTCGGCCAACAGGTTTTCCAGCCCCTTGGGGCAGGTTGCAAAAAATTCTTTCATCACGCTCACGGGGAACCCATAAAAATAGTGCCGCATTATACCTCATCAGGCGGGCTGGAGCATGCAAAAGTCGGCGCAAACAGCAGGATGGAAACAGATTGATAGATGGTGAAAAGGTAAAAGGCCCCATGACTACCCGATAGCGAGATCATGGGGCCAGACATCATTTAGCGGATCACTTCATGCGAGCCTTGAAACGGGGATTGCTTTTGCAAATCACGAACAATTTGCCCCGACGGCGCACCAACTTACAATCGGGATGACGTGCCCGTGCGGATTTGAGTGAACAGACGACCTGCATTCAGGACTCCTTCTTGCTTGAAAATGCGCCAAAGCGCTTGTTGAAACGGGCCACACTCCCCTCGCTCGATACCTGCTTCTGCTTGCCGGTATAGAACGAGTGCGACTGGCTGGAAACATCGAGCGACACATAGGGATACTCCTTCCCGTCTTGCCACGTGTAGCGGCGCTCACTCTTGATGGTTGAACCGACCAGGAAAAAGGCATCTGCCGCCGTGTCATGGAACAGCACCAAACGATAATCCGGATGAATATGAGGCTTCATGGCAACTCCATTTTGTTATGTTATAACAAACCGTAAGTGAGAATAGCTCTCGTTTCAAGCATAAAATGTCGTATGAAGAAAATCGCAGCAGTGAGTGATGTGTTGATAGCGAGGTGGAGGCACTACGCAAGCAGAACGAAACAAGAATGAGACACCATGCTTACAGCACGGAAGACCAAGATACTGCGTGGGTCAGAACACAAGGTGCAAGTGGATGTAACAAGCCTCAAGATAGGCTGAATTACAACCATGAAGATCAATGAGAATGGGCAAGATGTTCGCGGATCAATGAAGTATCAGAAACGAGGCGCGATTGAGGTGACCACAGTAAAAACAGGCAGCGGTGTAATCACAGAGATAAAACGATTGATGAAAATATATCAACTGACCTGACGATATTGCTCGGTCACGGTAATACGCGGTTTCATCCGGTTATTCATCACCTTGATCACCCCGAAACGCGGCAAGGTTTTGCTGGTGGTCAATACCAGATCGGCTGTGAGGTTCAAACAGACGCTAGCCTGATCCCCTGCCTCAATGACCATAAATTCGCCGTTGCCATGGGGTGTATTCATCAGGACCAGATCACCGTTTTGCGGAATCACTTGCGGATGCTGCTCACTAAAAAACCAGCTTTGCGGCATCAGGGGTTTATAAAAACGACTGACCGCGATGGCATTAAGCACCAGTTGCACCTGATGGGGAATACTCCACTCAAGTTCGGCTGCTTTATCCATCAACTGATAATAGAGGGCTGCATCATCGACGCAAAAAGGCTGGGTTGCAAATGAGCTGGGCACCAATTGTCGCCCTTTATACTCGGTCGCAAATAACATGTTATCAGACAGGTCCAACATCAGACGGTCATTCTGGGCATCATAGTGCCATTGCCAGCTATCGGTCGGTTGGATAAACATGTTGGAGCCCTTACTTGATAATTACCAATTGACTTTATTCCATATGCAGGAAATCAGCAACGTCAAATAAAGGGCTCCTCCATCAATTTCTTAAATATTGGTCACAATCTCTTTGACCAGCCCCGGCCCTTTATAAATAAAGCCGCTATAAATTTGTACCAGACTGGCACCGGCAGCCAATTTTTCACGGGCGGCCATGGCACTATCAATACCACCCACACCGATAATTGGCAGAGCACCATTGAGCGCCTTGGCCAGATGGCGGATCACCTCGGTACTCTTGTGTTGCAGCGGACGACCGCTCAAGCCACCCGCTTCACCGGCATGGGGCATGTCATAAATCATCTCGCGCTCGAGGGTGGTATTGGTGGCGATAACCCCATCAATGCCATTACGCACCAGCGAAGCGGCCACCTGATCTATTTCTTCAAGGCTTAAATCCGGGGCAATTTTAACCGCCAGCGGCACATACTTTTTATATTGAGCGGCCAGCTCTTGCTGACGTACCTTGAGGGCGGCCAGCAATTCATCCAGCGCCTCGCCATATTGCAGCGAACGCAACCCCGGGGTGTTGGGGGAAGAGATATTGACGGCAATATAACCGGCATGATCATAAACCTTGTCCATGCAGATCAGGTAATCATCCTTGCCCTGTTCGATGGGAGTATCTTTGTTCTTGCCGATATTAATGCCGATGACCCCCTGATATTTGGCCTCTTTTACCTTGGCCACCAGATGATCCACCCCCTTGTTGTTGAATCCCATCCGGTTGATGATCCCCTCTGCCGGAATAACCCGGAACAGGCGGGGCTTGTCATTGCCGCTCTGGGGTCTGGGGGTGACGGTACCGACCTCGATAAAGCCAAATCCCATGGCGCCCAGCGCGTCAATGCACTCACCATCTTTATCCAGACCGGCCGCCAATCCCACCGGATTGGCAAAAGAAAGCCCCATGACAGTGACGGGGCGTTTCGGCAAATTCTGGCGGAAGAAACAATCGAGTGGCGTACCGAGAAGGCGGGGCAAATATTTCATGGAGAGATCGTGAGCCTGTTCCGGATTGAGTTTGAACAGGAAATGCCTGGCGATGGGGTACAACATCTTTGCTCCTTAAAGAAAGCCCCGGCAACTGGCCGGGGCTTTGGGTGTAATGTCGGCGTCATGCCTTAATCTGGCAATTAAAGTGCCCGACAATTCAACTGGAGCAGGTTCAACTCTCGCAAGGCCACCGAGAACTTGGCGAACTCGTGGGTACTGGTGGTCTTGAAGTCGGCCAACATGTGGGTCCAACGGGACAAGAGTTGCTCATGCTCCGAAATCCAGTCGGCCAGTATGGTAGCGCATTCTCCCTGATCTTTGCACCCTTCCAGTACCACAGAAGTGAGACTGCGTTGCTGCCAGTCAAGATCTTCGCGGAAGGAGGCTCGCGCCATCGCCTGCCAGTGGTTGCCGACCGGCTGATGGTTGATCTGGTCGAGGAACCAGTGCAGATCCAGTTTGGCTCCGAGGCGATAGTAAACGTTGGCGGCACGCAGGATATCGGTCTTGTGCTCCGCGGCAATCTGCGCCAGATCCAGGCTGGAGAAGAGGCTGCTCATATGGGCGACCTGACGGGCAATGGCCTCAGGCACCTGTTTCTCCATCCACTTGGCAACAGCCTGACGATGCTCGGCCACTTCGCTCTCATCCATCACCTCGTAAAGGTGCTTCCCTAAGGTCTCGAACGCCGGACGGAAGAAGGCGATGTTCTCGCTGATACTCCAGCTGCGATTGCGGGCACGCAGGAACCAGCGGGTGGCACGGCGCACGATGCGGCGGCTGTAGAACATCAGCTCGAGCTGAGTCTGGGCATCCACCAGGTTGTCGCACCCTTCGATATCGCGCCACAGCTGGTTCATGCCAAACACTTCGCGGGCCATGGCGAAGCAGCAAGCCACTTCGGCGACCGAGGCACCGGTCTCGTCCTTCATCCGGCTGGCGAAGTTGAGCCCCATGTCGTTAACCAGCATGTTGGCCACCCGGGTAGCGATGATCTCGCCGCGTAGCGGGTGATCGGCCAGCTGGGCACCAAACTGCTGCTGTACTTTGGCCGGGAAGCTGGTGACCAGCATGTTGGCGAGGAAGGGCTCGTCGGTCACTTCCGGGCAATTGAGCTGCTCTTTCAGCACCATCTTGCCGTAGGCCACCAGCACCGCCAGTTCGGGGCGGGTCAGCCCCTGCCCTGCCGCCATCCGCTCGGAAAGCTCCTCATCGGATGGCAGGAACTCCAGCGCACGGTCGAGCTTGCCTTCCCGCTCCAGCCCCTGAATAAAGCGCTGTTGCTCTTTCAGTTGTTCAGAGCCGCGGAAGCTGGTGACCGAGATGGACTGGGACTGGCGATAGGCGTTAGTGATCACGATCTGCGCCACGTCGTCGGTCATCTCGTAGAGCATCTGGTTACGTTGCTTGAGGGTCAGATCCCCTGCCGCCACCAATTGGTTGAGCAGGATCTTGATGTTCACCTCGTTATCGGAGCAATCCACCCCACCCACGTTGTCGGTAAAATCGGTGTTGATGCGACCGCCCTGACTGGCGTACTCCACTCGGCCGAGCTGGGTAAAGCCCAGGTTCCCCCCCTCACCCACGATACGGGCACGCAGATCTCGGCCATTGACCCGCAGAGCATCGTTGCTGCGATCACCCACCTCGGCGTCGCTCTCACGGGCACTCTTCACATAGGTGCCAATACCGCCGTTCCACAGCAGGTCGACATTGAGGCAAAGCAGCGCCTTGATCAGCTCGTTCGGCGCCATGCTGGCCTTGTCGGTACCGAGCAGGGTCTGCATCTCGGGGCTCAGCTTGATGGACTTGGCGGAACGCAAGAAGATGCCGCCCCCTTGTGATATCAGCTCGCGGTTGTAGTCATCCCAGCTGGAACCCGGCAGATCGAACAGGCGCTGGCGTTCGACAAAGCTCTTGGCCGCATCCGGGGTCGGGTCAACGAAGATGTGCATGTGGTTGAACGCGCCCACCAGCCGGGTGTGCTCGGAGAGCAGCATGCCGTTGCCGAACACGTCGCCGGCCATGTCCCCAATCCCCACGCAAGTGAAGTCGGTGGTCTGGCAGTTGACGCCAATTTCACGAAAATGCCGTTTGACCGACTCCCAGGCACCGCGGGCGGTGATACCCATCTTCTTGTGGTCGTAACCGACCGAGCCGCCGGAGGCGAATGCATCGCCGAGCCAGTGACCGTATTCGAGGCTTATTTCGTTGGCGATGTCGGAGAAGGTCGCCGTGCCCTTGTCGGCGGCGACCACCAGGTAGTAGTCATCCTCATCGTGGCGCACCACGGATTTGGGCGGGATCACCTCGCCGCCGATGATGTTGTCAGTCACATCGAGCAGGCCACGAATAAACAGGCGATAACAGGCCTTGCCCTCCTCCTGAATGACGGCGCGGGCAGCCCCCACCGGCATCTGTTTGCAGTAGAAACCGCCCTTGGCCCCCACCGGCACAATGACGGTGTTCTTCACCTGCTGGGCTTTCACCAGACCCAGTACTTCGGTGCGGAAGTCCTCTTTTCGATCAGACCAGCGCAGGCCGCCACGGGCAACCTTGCCCCAGCGCAGATGCACCCCTTCCACCCGCGGCGAGTAAACGAAGATCTCGAATTTCGGCAGCGGCAGCGGCATGTCGGTGATGCTGGACGGCGCCAGTTTGAAGGAGATGTAGGGCTTGATGTTACCCGCCTTGTCCAGCTGGTAGTAGTTGGTGCGCAGGGTAGCGTCGATCATCTCCACATAGCGGCGAATGATGCGATCGTCGTCCAGGTTGGCCACCTGATCCAGCTTGGCGGCAAGCTCCTCGTGCAGCTTGGCGGATGCCTTGGCATCTTGCGATGGCACCTTGGCGTCTTGCTTGCCGACAGGATCCAGGCGCTGTTCGAACAGGGTGAACAGCAGTTGGGCAATATCTGGGTAGCGGGTCAGAGTCTCTTCGATATAGGACTGGCTGAAGGAGACGCCAGTCTGGCGCATGTATTTGGCATAGGCGCGCAGTACCGACACCTGGCGGCCGGTGAGGCCCGCCCCCAATACCAGCCGGTTGAAGCCATCATCTTCCAGCTGCTTGTTCCAGATGGCGGCAAACGCCTGCTGGAAGCGCTGCTGACTCTGGGCCAGATCAAAGGGCTGCTCGCCATGCAGCAGCATGGAGAAGTCGAGGATCCAGAACAGATCGCCAGCCGGAGTGCGTACCTGATAAGGGGTTTCGCCGATCACCCGCAGTCCCATGTTCTCCAGCATCGGCAGCACATCGGAAAGGTGAATGGGCTCGGTGCGATGGAACAGCTTGAGCCGTACCCGACGGTCATTCTCCTCCTCCTGCGCGCGGTAGAACAGCATGCCCAGCGGCTCGGCTTCGCTCAGGTTATCGAGCGCCATGATGTCGGCCACGGCAGAGCCAGGCAGCACATCTTCCTTGTAAGCACGGGGGAAGGCGGTACTGAAACGGCGGCGCAGCTCATTACCACGGGCCTCGCCATGATGGGAAAGCAGCACGGAGTCGAGTCTGTCGTCCCAACTGCGGGCCGCTTCAATCAGGTTGTTCTGTACTTCGTTCACATCCACATCCACGTTGTTGTTGTTGACCCGCACTATGTAGTGGGTCCGCGCCAGCACGCCTTCGGTGAAGTAGACGTTGAACTCCACCTCTTCATTGCTGCCAAAATACTTCTGCAAAATTTGCTGGGTCTTGATCCGCAGCGCCGTGTTGTAGCGCTCCTTGGTGACATAGACCATGCAGGAGAAGAAGCGACCATAGACATCGCGGCGCACGAACAGCCGTAGCATGTCCCGCTCCTGCATCTCCAGCACCCCAAGACCGGTGGCCAACAGCTCCTCTTCACGGGCCTGGATCAGCTCATCGCGCGGGTAGGTTTCCAATACGTTCAGCAGCGCCTTGTAGGCGTGGGAGCCCTTCTCGTGACCGGAGGCAGCCATGATGCGTTCGAGACGATGGCTGATGAGCGGGATCTGGGTCGCGCTGGTGTTGTAGATGGAAGAGGCGTAGAGGCCGATGAAGCGATCTTCCCCGATCACCTTGCCATGCTCGTCAAAGCGCTTGATGCCGATGTAATCCACATAAGCCGGACGGTGCACCCGGGACTTGCTGTTGGATTTGGTGAGGATCAGCAGGTCAGAACTCAGAGCGGCGTGACGGGCGCTGGCCGGCATGTTGCCAAGGCGCTGACCCACCTCCTTGATGGAGTTCTTCATCAGCCCCAGACTGGAGCTCGCCTGCGGCAGGATCTCGTGATCCCCCTCCACCGCCTTGACGTCGTAACGGCGATACCCCATCAGGGTAAAGTTGTGGGCAGCCACCCATTTGAGGAAAGCAACGCAGGAGGCCACCTCCTCCTTGCTGACCGGGTGCTTGCGCTTGGGCAATTCGTCGATGATCTCATTGAGCTTGGCCAGCATTGGCTGCCAGTCGCCGACTGCCAGCGCCACTTCACCGGCCACCGAGTTGAGCTCGGCAGCCAGCGCGGCCATCTGCTCCTCGCTGGTGAGGTGATCGATCTCGATAAGGAATGCTGTTTCAACCGAGGTCTGCCCGTCGGTGTTGTCGAGTTCCAGAATGGCGTCAATCTTGCCAGCCGCACCACGAATGAGGTGCAGCGGTTGGTGCAGCATCATGTGGGCGGTGATATTGAGACGCTTGAGCGCCATCCGGATGGAGTCCACCAGGAAGGGGGAATCCTGCAGGATCACCTCGACGATAGTGTGGGGGGACTGCCAGCCATGGCGGGTCAGCTCGGGGTTGTAGACCCGGATGTAGGGATCGGTACCGCTGCGCTGATTGAGGGCATTCCACAGGCTCAGGGCCGCACCGTAGAGATCGCTGTCATTGCGATCGTGCAGATCGGAGCTCGCCATGTTGCCGTAGAACTTGGCAACGAAGCGCTCGACCAGAGAGGCGCTGTTTTTGGGCAACTTTTGATGGATCAGGCTGAGAACGTTTTCGAGCAGAACTGAGGTAGGGGCGTCTTTCAATGCCATTTTTATATTCCTTATCGGACGACATTAACCACCGACGCAGAGGCAACCACCCTGGTTACCCGCTGGTGCAGAGTTGTTGCGAAGTGTAATGGCTTGGATAAGGGAAGGCGAGGAAAGGTGCTAACGAGATGTTAAAAACAAGGTGCAGATCACGGCTTAAACTGTGAGAAATTTTGCAAATAACCAAAAATACAGAAATTCCCACTACCTTTGTACCAGTTTACCGGATAGATAGTGACGCAAAGCAGATAAACAGTCGGTAATCTGTTCGATTTTTGTTAATTTATGCGTTCGAGACTGATAAAGCGGTAATCGTCCTGGGTTTTGAGCCGAAAATAGCCATGCACACCATTGATGGCGACAAAGGGGCGTATTTTTTCTATGCCAAGTTCCAGGGTCAATCCCTGTTCGCTGCGCACCACCAGCCGTCTGGCATGGCCCTGATACATCAGCATCACCTCATCGCTATTCAATGAGAGCCGAAAAGTAAACTGCTTCACGCTTGCTCCTGATCACACGATAAATCACACAATAGAGGCAGGCGCATTCACGCCCCTGCCCCGTCGACAGTTACTGCTGCAGCGCCTTGCTGACCTTCTCGAACAGATCCCGCGCCAGCCCCTCAAGGTTGGCAAGACGAGTCAGCTCGGCGCGGATCAGGGCCTTGCGCGCCTCATCCAGTCGCTTGAACTGGATAAGCGGCGTGATGAGGCGGGAGGCCACCTGTGGATTGACCTCGTTGAGCTCGATCAGCAGATCGGTCAGGAAGCGGTAACCACTGCCATCCACCGCATGGAACTGCACCTGATTGCTCATGGCGAAGCTGCCGATCAGCGCCCGCAGCCGGTTCGGATTGCGAATACTGAAAGTGGGGTGATTCATCGCCTGTTTCACTTCACTCAGCACATCGGCAGCCGGTTTGCTGCCAATCAGCCGCAGCCAGTTGTCCAGCACCAGTCCATCCTTGGCCCACTTGCCTTCAAAATCGGCCAACAGCGCGGCACGACATGGCAACAGATAGCCGTTGGCCACCTGCAACGCCGCCAGGGTGTCGGTCATGTTGTCGGCAGTTGCATACTGCTCGCGCACCAGCGCATCGGCATGCTCTGCATCCAGCACCGCCAGATAGCCGAGCACTACTCCTTTGAGGGCCCGTTTGGCCATGTCGGCATGCATCACCTGATAACCATTCAGACGCAGACTCTGATAGGTTGCCGCCAGCCGCGTGCCGAAAGCCTCGGCAAGACGGGTGTGGATCGCGTCGCGTACCTGATGGATGGCATCGATATCGGCCACCTCGAACAGCTCGGCCAGGGTCGCTTCACCGGGCAGCGCCAGGATCTCCGCCTTGAGGGCCAAATCGAGATCGCTGTCGTCCAGAATGGCGACGAAGGCGGCTTGCAGGGTTTGGGAGAGCTCAACCCCCTGCCCGTGCTGGACCCGCGCCACCCCGTCGATGACCGCTTTGTTGATCAGCATCTGGGCCGCATCCCAGCGGGCAAACTCGTTGCGGGCAAAGCGCATCAGGAAGGCGAGCGCTTCGTCGCTGTAGTCATAGTGCAGCTTGACCGGCGCGGAGAAGTCCCGCAGCAGGGAGGGAACCGGCTTGACCGGCACTTGATCGAATTCGAAAGTCTGCTCCGCTTCCAGCACGTCGAGCACGTTGCCGATGGCCTTGCCCTGATACTGCAACGGGATGACGGCCCCCTGGTCGTCATAAAGCTCGATATCGAGGGGGATGTGCAGCGGCAGCTTTTGCGGTTGATCCTGAGTCGGCGGGGTGTGCTGGCTCACATGGAGGCGATAGATACCGCTGGCGGCATCGTACTCGTCGGTCACGGTCAGCTCGGGGGTGCCGGACTGGCTGTACCAGCGGCGGAAACGACCGAGATCGACACCGGACGCATCCTCCATCGCCTGCACGAAATCATCGCAGGTGGCGGCCGAGCCGTCGTGACGCGCGAAGTAGAGACGCATACCAGCCTGGAAGGCATCCTCCCCCAGCAGGGTGTGCATCATGCGGATCACTTCCGACCCCTTCTCATAGACGGTGAGGGTGTAGAAGTTGTTCATCTCGATCACCACATCCGGGCGGATCGGGTGCGCCATGGGGCCGGCATCTTCCGCAAACTGCGGGCCGCGGACGGTACGCACGTTGTTGATGCGATTGACGCCACGGGAGCCCAGATCGGAGGAGAACTCCTGATCACGGAACACTGTCAGCCCCTCTTTCAGGCTGAGCTGGAACCAGTCACGACAGGTGACGCGGTTGCCGGTCCAGTTGTGGAAATATTCGTGACCGATCACCCGTTCGATACCGTGGTAGTCGCCATCGGTAGCGGTGGCCGGATTGGCCAGCACGAACTTGGAGTTGAAGATGTTAAGCCCCTTGTTCTCCATGGCGCCCATGTTGAAGAAGTCCACCGCGACGATCATGTAGATGTCGAGATCATACTCAAGGCCGAAACGCTGCTCGTCCCAACGCATGGAGTTGATGAGGCTCTCCATGGCAAAACCGGCGCGATCGAGGTTGCCCTTGTCGACGAAGATCTCGAGGGCCACCTTGCGGCCGCTCTTGGTGGTGTAGTGGCTGCGCTCCACATCGAAATCACCGGCCACCAGCGCAAACAGGTAGCTGGGTTTGGGGAAAGGATCCTGCCACTGCACGAAGTGACGGCCGCCATCCAGATCACCGCTATCGACCTTGTTGCCATTGGAGAGCAGGAAGGGGAACTGGCCTTTGTCGGCGGTAATGCGGGTGCTGTAGCGCGCCAGAATGTCGGGGCGGTCCAGATAATAGGTAATGCGACGAAAGCCCTCCGCTTCACACTGGGTGCAGTAGGCATCGCCAGACTTGTAAAGCCCCTCCAGCGCGGTGTTGGCGGCCGGATCCAGCAGGGTGACGATGGTCAGCACACATTCGACAGGCAGGTTGAACAGGGTCAGACTGCTCTCGCCTTGCTCGTAGTGGTCACAGGGAATGCCATCGATGGCAACGCTCTTGAGGGTCAGCTGCTCACCATCGAGGACGAGCGGCGCATTGTGCTCGCCGTTGCGACGAATGCGGGTGATGGCGGTGACCTGGGTCAGCGGCTCCTGCAGTTGGAAATCGAGGTCGATGGTGTCGATCCAGTAGAGCGGCGCCTGATAATCCTGGCGATATTTGGCCGTCATGGCCTGGGAGTGATCGGTCATTATTGTCTGCTTCCACGCTTGTTAAAGGCGAGAAAGAGGCTGTCACAACCAACTGGCGGGGTCAAACAATTTGCATTACGTCAGATACACCAGACAAAAAGAAAGGGCGACCGAGTCGCCCTTGTGCATTGGAGGTCGCCTTGTCAGCTGCGTTTGCTGACCTTGGCCAGATCTGCCGTGATATTGGCCGCTTCGATGAGATACTCATCGGGCGCTTCAAAATCAGCGGGCAGTTCATCCAGACTCTTCACCGCCGGCTTGCCAAGACGTGCCAGACGCTCGTTGGTACGTTTGAGCGCTTTCTCATCCTGTTTCGCCTGCTCTGCAACACGCTCCGCCTCGTTGAGGGAGACCGACTTCTTGTCTTTCTCCTCCTTGTAGTCGGCAATGTCCTGCATCACATAGGCAAACTCGGGATCCTTGGCGATCCGGGCATCGTGCGCCGCCTGCAACTTGGGCAGTACGCTGGCGAAGTTGCCGAGTTTCTCGTAGTTGGCGGAGGCAATCTTGTCCCACGGCAACGCATTGAACTCACGGCTTTCGCCCGTCTCTTCCGGAGCAACCGGTGTCGGGAAGCTGATATCCGGCGCAACGCCCTTGTTCTGGGTGCTGCCACCGTCGATCCGGTAGAACTTGGCGATGGTGTACTGCACGTGACCGAGCGGCTGCTCGTAGAAGTCATAGACCTTGGCGAGACTGCGATGCTGCTGCACCGTCCCCTTGCCGAACGAGTTTTCACCCAGAATCAACGCGCGGCCATAATCCTGCATGGCGGCAGCGAAGATCTCGGAAGCCGAGGCACTGTAGCGGTCGATCATCACCGACATCGGGCCGCCGTAGTAGACGTTACCATCGTCATCGCCATTGACCGTGATACGGCCCATGTGATCACGAATTTGCACCACGGGACCACTGGCAAAGAAGAGACCGCTCAGGGCGGAAGCTTCGGTCAGGGCGCCGCCGCCGTTACCGCGCAGATCGATGATCAGACCATCGATCTTCTTCTTGTTGAGGCTGGAGAGCTCCTTGATCACGTCGTCATGCAGATTGACGTAGAAACTCGGGATCTCGATGACGCCAATCTTCTTGCCTTCGGCGTTAATCACCTTGGACTTGGCAGCCCGATCTTCAAGGCGCACCTTGTCGCGGGTCAGCTCGATCTGCTCGGTCTTGGCAGTTGCACCCTTGCCGCGCTGGATCTCCAGCTTGACCTTGCTCCCCTTGGGCCCCTTGATGAGCTCGACTACGTCATCAAGACGCCAGCCGATCACATCGACAATCTTGCCATCTTCCTGCCCTACCCCGGTGATCTTGTCATCGGGTTTGAGGTGGTTGGATTTGGCTGCCGGGCCACCAGGCACCAGAGAACGGATGACGGTAAAGTCATCTTCCGCCTGCAACACGGCTCCAATCCCCTCCAGCGAGAGGTTCATCTCGGTGTTGAAACGATCGGCACTGCGCGGTGAGAGGTAACTGGTGTGCGGTTCGATGGCGCGAGCGAAGGAGTTCATGAAGAGCTGGAAGACATCTTCGCTCTCGGTCTGGGACATCCGCTTGATGGCGTTGTTGTAACGCTTGCCAAGCAGCTCCTTGATCTCGGGCCACTCCTTGCCACTGAGCTTGAGGCTCAGGGCATCGAACTTGACCCGCTGACGCCACAGCTCGTTGAGCTCTTCTTCATCTTTGGGCCAAGCCGCCCCTTCCCGATCAAACACATAGTTGTCGGTCTGGGTAAAATCGAAAGGAGTATCAAGCAGTTTGAGGGCGTATTCGAACCGCTCATAACGCCGCTGCTGACTCAGGTTGAACATCTCGTAGGCGGGAGCCAGACGGCCTCTTTCGAGGTCGGTGTCAAAACCGTTACGGTACTTTTCAAAACGGCTGATATCAGAGGCCAAAAACAGGTTGCGGCTGTAGTCCAGATTCTCCAGATATTTATCGAAAATCACGGAGGAAAAGGCATCGTCCAGCTTGAACTGTTTGTAATGCGAGCGGGTAAACAGATTGGTAATTCGCTTGCTGGCCGTAGCATGTTGGCTCTCTTGAGCCAACACAGGCAAATCACTCTCCTTGAGCACCGGCTCGATGGCCTGTGCAAGCCCGGCAAGCGCCAGGCTACAGGCAACGAGGGAAAAACGAATTACGCCATGCTTCAACATTTGTCTCCTTAGAGAACCAAGTGCTCTGATTTGACCCGCACCATCATGCCGGTCTGCAGTTGGACCTGTACATCGTCCTTGGTTACTTCCTTGATGGTTGCCGGAACCGGGAATTTACCCATAACGACGCGCACATCCTGGCCCACTTTCAGCGTAGCGGCATCCACTTTAACCAGCGGAGCGTCAGCGACCGGTGCCTTGGCGGCAGCTTTCGGCTTGGCAGCTACATCAGCTTTCTCGGTTTTGCGCACAGCAGGACGACGGGGCTTCTTGGCCTTCTCATCCTTCTCTTTGGTATTGGTACGACGGCTGGCGAATACGCGCTCTTTGCTCTCTTTCAGAGCTTGCTTGGCGTGCTCGATGTGCTCTTCGGTCAGCAGCTCGCCCGGGTTGCCATCCAGATCAACGCGAGCCTGGCCAGCTTTGAGACCGTGCAGGTAGCGCCAGCTGGAGGTGTATTGACGCAGTGCGGAACGCAGCATGGTCTTGGAGACTCTGGCATCGTCAGCAAGACGCTCGGCCAAATCCTGGAAGATGCCAATCTTGAGCGGCTTGGCCTCTCCTTCAGCAACGAAGCAGGCCGGGAATTTCTCGACCAGGTAGGCAACGATCTCTTTACTGTTCTTCAGCTTCTCAGTGTTTTCCATGTATAACCTTGGCTTTCATATAAACGCACGGGCACGTCCCGAGCACAACAAAGGCCCCATTATAGAGAGCTTGGGGCCTTTTGCGAACCATCTAGCAATGACTTAGAGCATGCTTTCCAAAATTTGCACCGTTTCTTCGAGGCCAATCCGGTCTTGCTGGTCGAAACGGTTAAAAATCGGACTGTCGATATCGAGCACCCCGATGATCTCGCCACCACGGCGCACCGGGATCACGATTTCCGAGTTGCTCGCGCCATCGCAAGCGATGTGACCGTCGAACTGGTGGACATCGTCAATGAGCTGGGTTCTCCCCTCTGCCACTGCCGTACCACACACCCCGCGGCCGACCGGGATCCGTACGCAAGCCGGTTTGCCCTGAAATGGCCCCAATACCAGGGTCTCGCCCTGCAACAGATAAAAACCGACCCAATTGATCTCCGCCAGCTCCTGATTCAGCAGCGCGGAGAGGTTGGCCAGATTGGCAATAAGATCGGTTTCCCCCTCCAGCAGCGCCTTGGCCTGCTGGTTGAGGGTGCGATAAAACGGTTGTTTTTCAATCATGATTAAATGAACTTCACTCCCTGATGGTTTGGGGAAGGTAACGCCTGGCCGGGAAATTTCAAATATTTTTTCCACTCCCCGCCCCTTGCGCGGTTATTCCCGGGCAACGGAAAGCGCCAATTGCTGGCGTTGACCATTACTCCACTCGATATTTAACAACCAGATCATGACGGGTGATGTACAACTCCCCACCTGGGTCACCCCCTGCCACTGTCCGTCTATTTCTTCAAAGCTCACCGGAATGGTGCCCATAAACATATCTTTGCCTTCGAGTGTCGCTTTCACCGGTTTGATGGCCGGATCGCCGCCGGTAATAGCGATGGCAAAGTCATGTTCAGCGCGCAGCGGTAATTCCTTGATGGCGACCGTCAGCGGCTTGTCACCAATCAGCGCGCTGCAAGGGGTGTGGGAAAGATCACAAATCTGATCTTTTTTCTGGTCAGCAGAGACGCTTTGATCGGCCGAAAACCAGGTGCGATAGGCCATCAGCGCCAATAACAGCGCCAATACCAGTACGAGGTGCAAAACTTTACGTGCGGTAAGTCTCTCTTTCATCAAAAACAGCCCGATTAAGATGCAATTAAAATAGTTTTTTGTGATCTCGAACAAGGTAAAAAACTGCTATATCGAGACCGGACGGAGCCAAATATATCACTGTTTATACTGTTATTTTACCTGTCACTTCAGTATCATTCCCATGCAGTTTTCATTTAGCCATCTTTTGCTTTTCCTTTCGTTAACAGACGTTAACAACTGGTCGGCGGTGGCTGATGAAGCCAGTCCGGTCCTCCGGATACAAAACCAAACAACAGCAGCATCGGAAGCGGAATATAACGATGAGCCATACAACTAACCATCCTGAGTACAACTACACCGTTGTTCGCCAGTTTACCGTCATGACGATTGTCTGGGGAATTGTCGGCATGTCGGTTGGCGTACTGATCGCAGCCCAGTTGATCTGGCCTGCCCTCAACTTCGAGACCCCGTGGCTGACTTACAGTCGTCTGCGGCCCCTCCATACCAACGCAGTGATCTTCGCCTTCGGCGTCAGTGCACTGATGGCCACCTCGTTTTACGTGGTGCAGCGCACCTGCCAAACCAGACTGTTTGGTGGCCCGCTGGCAACCTTCGTCTTCTGGGGCTGGCAAGCAATCATCCTCTCTGCCGCCATCTCTCTGCCGCTGGGTTACACCTCCGCCAAAGAGTATGCCGAGCTGGAGTGGCCGATTGATATCGCCATCACTGTGGTATGGGTCGCCTATGCCATCGTCTTCTTCGGCACCCTGATGAAGCGCACCACCTCCCACATCTATGTGGCGAACTGGTTCTTCGGCGCCTTCATCATCACCGTTGCGGTGCTGCACATTGTCAACAACATGGAAGTGCCGCTCTCCGGCATGAAGTCCTACTCCATGTACTCCGGCGCCATGGACGCCATGGTGCAGTGGTGGTATGGCCACAACGCGGTAGGCTTCCTGCTGACCGCCGGCTTCCTGGGGATGATGTACTACTTCGTGCCCAAGCAGGCCGGTCGTCCGGTTTACTCCTATCGCCTCTCCATCGTGCACTTCTGGGCGCTGATCTCCCTCTATATCTGGGCCGGTCCGCACCACCTGCACTACACCGCACTGCCTGACTGGGCTCAGTCCCTCGGGATGGTAATGTCCCTGATCCTGTTCGTCCCCTCCTGGGGCGGCATGATCAACGGCATCATGACCCTCTCCGGTGCCTGGCACAAACTGCGTTATGACCCCATCCTGCGCTTCCTGATCGTCTCCCTCTCTTTCTACGGCATGTCGACCTTCGAAGGCCCGATGATGGCGATCAAAACCGTCAACGCCCTCTCCCACTACACCGACTGGACCGTTGGTCACGTTCACTCCGGTGCGCTGGGCTGGGTTGCCATGGTCTCCATCGGTGCGGTCTATCACCTGATCCCGAACTTGTTCGGCCAGGGCCGGATGTACAGCGTCAAGCTGATCAACGTTCACTTCTGGCTGGCGACCGTGGGCACCGTGCTCTACATCGTTGCCATGTGGATTTCCGGCGTGATGCAGGGCCTGATGTGGCGTGCAGTCAACGAAGACGGCACCCTAACCTACAGCTTCGTTGAAGCGCTGCAGGCATCCTATCCCTTCTATTTCGTGCGCTTCCTGGGTGGCTGCTTCTTCGTCACCGGCATGTTGCTGATGGCTTACAACGCCTATCGCACCATCACTGCGCCCAAAGGTTCTCTGGAACCTGTCGCCCAGCCAGCATGATTGAAGAGGTCAACCCATGAGCAACAATAACCGTCACGAAATATTTGAAAAAAGCGTTCCCATGCTGGTGGTCGGCATCATCTTCGCCATCAGTCTGGGGGGCCTGGTTGAAATCACTCCGCTGTTCTTCCAAAAGCAAACCACCGAGCCGGTGGAGGGCCTCAAGCCCTACACCGCTCTGCAGATGGAAGGACGCGACATCTTCATTCGCGAAGGCTGCACCAACTGCCACAGCCAGATGATCCGTCCGTTCCGTGCCGAAACCGAGCGTTACGGTCACTACTCGGTCGCTGGCGAGAGCGTCTGGGAGCACCCCTTCCTGTGGGGCTCCAAGCGTACTGGTCCGGATCTGGCCCGTGTTGGTGGCCGCTACTCCGACGAGTGGCACAAGGTTCACCTGATCAACCCGCGCGATGTGGTACCGGAATCCAACATGCCCGCCTACCCCTGGCTTGATACCAATGTGCTGACCGGTGAGATGACCGGCAAAAAACTGGCGCTATTCCGCGATCACTTCGGTGTGCCCTATACCGACGCCGATATTCAGGGTGCTGGCGAAGCCGTCAAGGGCAAAACCGAGCTGGATGCGCTGGTGGCCTATCTGCAATCACTGGGTCATGCCCTGAAATAAGGAGGCGAAAATGGACTACGGCACATTTCGCGGTCTGTATACCCTGCTGTTGATGGCCATCATGATTGGCATCATCGTCTGGGCCTACAGCAAACGCCGCAAGACCTCTTTCGACGAGGCTGCCAATCTGGTTTTTGCCGATGATGAGCAACCCGGTGCTGATAAAAAGAACGCAGGAGCGAAACAATAATGAGCACTCTGTTTAGCATTTTTGTGACTGTCATCAGTCTGGGAACCATCCTCGGCTGCTTCTTGCTACTGATGTGGTGCCGCAAGGACAAGATGGGTGTTGAAGAAGGCAAATCGATGGGTCACTCCTTCGATGGCATCGAGGAGATCAACAACCCGCTGCCGAAGTGGTGGACTTATATGTTCCTCTTCTTCATCGTCACCGGTCTGGTCTATCTGGTCGCCTTCCCGGGGCTTGGCAACTTCAAAGGCCTGCTGGGCTGGCAAAGTTCCAACCAGGACGTGCGCTCGCTGGCCGAGTCCAAGGCTGCAACCGCATCGGCAAAGGCTGAAGGTCGCGCGGTGGAGTATGACCGCGAGGTCGCCAAGGCTGACGAGATCTACGGCGCCAAGTTCCGTGAACTCACCTACGAAGCGGATGGCAAAACCTATCGTGCCATCACCGAGATCGCCAAGGATCCGGAAGCCCTGAAAGTGGGTCAGCGTCTGTTCCTGCAGAACTGCTCCCAGTGCCACGGCTCCGATGCCCGTGGTGGCCGCGGCTTCCCGAACCTGACCGACAGCGAATGGCAATGGGGCGGCCAGCCTGATCAAATCAAGACCACCATCATGGGCGGTCGCCAGGGGATCATGGCTGCCTGGGGTGAAATCCTCGGCAAAGATGGCGTTCAGGAAGTGGCCTCCTATGTGCTTAGCCTCTCCGGTCGCAAGGTCGACCTGGTGGAAGCGAAGAAAGGTGAAGCACGCTTTGCCATCTGCGCTGCCTGCCACGGGGCCGATGCCAAGGGCGGTGTTGCCGTCGGTGCGCCAGATCTGACCAACAACACCTGGCTCTACGGTGGCTCCCGCGAAGTGGTGGTGCAAACCATCACCCACGGTCGTCACGGCGTGATGCCAGCCTGGAAAGATATTCTGGGTGAGGACAAGGTTCACCTGCTGGCCTCCTACGTTTACAGCCTGTCTCATCAACAGTCTGCCAAATAAGGTTCGCCCGTAACGTTGTAACATGTGATAAACACGTGATTACACAGCAAAAAGCCTCGACTCCTCGAGGCTTTTTGTTATCTTGTGTTGCGTAAAAACCATCTTCCACGTTAATCATTCGTTTCATGGCAGTAGCAATCATGACCCAACCTCTATCCAAACCGTGGTATCGCCAATTCTGGCCCTGGTTTATCATCGCCCTCCCCACTGCCGCCGTGGTCGGCAGTATCGCCACCGCCATCATCGCCAGCAAGGATGGGGTCAATCTGGTGGCCGAGGACTATTACAAACAAGGGAAAGAGATCAATCAGGACTTGAGCAAGTTTGACCGCTCCGAAGCCCTCAATATCCGCTTTGGGCTGGAAGTTGACGGCAACGAGCTGACCCTCAAACCCATCAGCGGCGATATTCCTGCCGGGCAAGCTCTCTATCTCTCATTGTTCCACCCGACCTTGGCCGGTCAGGACAGCGAACACATGATCACCGCCGATGCGAGCGGCACCTATCGCCTCCATTTCGACAAGCCGCTGGTCGGCAAGTGGCACATTCGGGTCGATGCCTTCGATCACCAGTGGCGATTGCAAGAGACCGTCCAGCTGCCCACCCTGGCCCCTGTCGAACTCGACCCGAAAGGACGCTAAGCCATGACCGGCTGTTCTCACTGTGGCGAGCCGGTTATCGCCACCGCCCCTGCTGCTTGCATTCTGCATTCAGGGGGGCATAACGCATGACTCCCTGTTTTCACTGTGGCGAGCCGGTACCCGCCAATAGTGGCTATTCCCTCGAGATAAAGGGGATTGTTCGCCCCATGTGTTGCCCCGGTTGTCAGGCGGTGGCAGAGACCATCATGGAGTGCGGCCTCGCCAGTTACTACGATCACCGTACCGCCCCCGGTACCAAGGGGGATCTGGTACCCGAGGAGCTGGCCGCCCTCACCCACTACGATCTGGCAGAAGTACAACAGGAGTTTGTCACCGACAACGGTACCCTTCGCGAAATCCAGCTGACAGTAGAAGGGCTCACCTGCGCCGCCTGTGCCTGGCTGATCGAACGCCACCTGATGACCCTTGGCGGCCTGCGCTACATCAACGTCAACACCACCACCCACCGGGCCCGTATCAAGTGGGATCCGGACCAGCTCTCCCTGAGTGACATCCTCAAGGGGTTCGCCCAGATCGGTTATCGTGCCTACCCGTTCCAGACCCATCAACAGGAGGCGCTCTACGCCAAAGAGGTGCGCAGCTATATGTTCCGGCTGGCACTGGCGGGGCTGGGCTCCATGCAGGTGATGATGTGCGCTGTGGCCCTCTATATGGACCTCTTCATCAGTGTTGAAGATGAGTTCATGGTCTACTTCAAGTGGATAAGCCTGTTGCTCTCCACCCCCATCATGATCTATTCAGCCCAACCCTTTTACGTGGGTGCCTGGCGCAGCCTGAAACAGGGTCACTTGTCGATGGATGTGTCGGTGTCGCTGGCGCTGATTGGTGCCTTTGTTGCCTCCATGTGGGCCACTGTGTTCAATACCGGTGAGGTCTATTACGACTCCATCACCATGTTCGTCTTCTTCCTGCTGCTGGGGCGCTTTCTCGAGTTGCGGGCCCGGCGCAAGGCGTCGGAGTCGAGTTCCAACCTGGCCAGACTGGTGCCCATCATGGCGACCCGCCTCGATGATGAAGGGGAACATGAGGTAGCGGCCAAGACCTTGCAGGTCGGCGATCGGGTACGGGTGCTGGCTGGCGCCACCTTGCCGGCGGATGGCATCATTGTCGAAGGGCAAGCCAGCCTCAACGAATCCATGCTGACCGGTGAACAGCTGCCCCTGCTTAAACAGCGCGGTGACCAGGTCTATGCCGGCACCATCAACACGGATGCGCCGCTGCAGATCCGGGTCAGCCACCGTATTGAAGAGTCGCGGATCGCCCAGATCATGCGGCTTCAGGATCACGCCCTCGATGATAAACCGGCCATCGCCCAGATGGCGGATCAGCTGTCGCGCCACTTTATTCTGGTGCTGCTGATCATGGCCGCTGCGGTCTGGACCTTCTGGCACTTCCATCAACCGGATCAGGCGTTCTGGGTCACCCTCGCCGTGCTGGTTGCCACTTGCCCCTGTGCCCTTTCGCTGGCCACCCCGACGGCCCTGACCTCAGCCACCGCCAATCTGACCCGCAACGGCATTCTGCTGCGCCGTGGTCATGTGCTGGACGTGCTGACCAAGGCCAACCGGATCGTGATGGACAAGACCGGTACCCTGACCACAGGTGAGATCAGCCTGACCGGCATAACTACCTTGGCAGAGGTGGACGAGGCTCACTGCCTCGCCATCGCCCGGGCCATGGAGGCGCAATCCGAGCACCCCATAGCTCGCGCCTTCCGGCTGCCCGCCGGCAGCATCGCCGTACTGCCATCCGCCCGCGAGATCACCCCGGTCATCGGTCACGGCATCACAGCTCTGGTGAATGGCGTACGCTACCGCATCGGCAGTGCCCGCTGGCTTGGGCTGGATCCGGCGCAAGAGCGCGACCGCGGTCTGGCTATCTATCTGGCCGACGAGCAGCAGGTCTTGGCCCGCTTCAATCTGGAAGATACCCTGCGCCCCGATGCCAGGGCGCTGATCGCGGCATTCAAGGCAGCTGGTCTGCAAACTACCGTGCTGACTGGCGACAGCTCTTTGCAGGCAGACGAGATTGCCCGCGAGCTGGGCGTTGATGAGCTGGTCAAGGGGGTCTCACCCGATGGCAAGCTGGCCTACCTCAAGGCCCGGGAAGCCCAAGGGGATATCAGCATCATGGTGGGCGATGGCATCAACGACGCCCCGGTACTAGCCGGAGCTCACGCCTCGTTTGCCATGGCTGGTGGCACCGATCTGGCGAAAAACAGCGCCGATGCCATCCTGCTGGCTGATGACCTGAGTCGACTGCTCGAGGCCAGAGTGCTGGCAATGCGTACCCGCAAGATCATCATCGAGAACTTCGCCTGGTCCATCGGTTACAACCTGCTGGTGCTGCCGCTGGCAGCCTGCGGCTGGCTGCCCCCCTATCTGGCGGCGGCGGGCATGTCGCTCAGTTCACTCATCGTGGTAACCAACTCCATGCGCCTCAACCGATGAGACCGGTGGCGGAAAATAGCTGAAAATGTGGCCTACCTCCGATGCAGGCCACATTTCTAATTGATAGCGGCTGGCCCCCTGCCCGAACAGGGTTACCATAGGGGACGCTTGCCAAGGATGAACGCCAAGGTACCTCTCATGAATATAATTTTTGTCCTGATCCCCATCGCCATCCTGTTTGTGATCATCGCCGGGGTCGTCTTCTTCTGGGCCATTCGCTCCGAGCAGTTTGAAGATCTCGACCGCCAGGGTTCCAACATCCTGTTTGACGAAGAGCAACCTGCCCACAAACCCGTAAAGCCTGCTGACCATGACCCACAACCTTGATCTGGCCGGCGCCCTGCTGGTCGGACTGGCAGGCTCTGCTCACTGTATCGGCATGTGCGGGGGTGTCTCCGCCGCGCTCTCCATGGCGATCCCCGCCAACAAGCAGCATTTTTGGGGGCGACTCGCCTATCTGCTCAACTACAACCTCGGCCGGATCCTGAGCTATGTCATTGCAGGTGCACTGGTGGGCGGCCTGCTCGCCACCACCAGCGAGCTGGGCGCTGGCAAACACGCCATCGCCGGATTGCGTCTCGTGGCAGCGTTATTGATGATTGCGCTTGGTCTTTATCTGGCGGGCTGGTGGCAAGGGATCTTGCTGCTGGAGCGGCTCGGCGCCAGACTTTGGCCCCGTATCAAACCGCTGGCGGGCAAATTTCTCCCCTTCACCTCGCCTGTGCAGGCACTGCCCTTTGGCATGGTGTGGGGTTGGCTCCCCTGCGGGCTGGTCTACTCCATGCTGACCTGGAGCGCAGCGGCCGGTTCGGCCAGCGGTGGGGCGCTCATCATGCTCTTTTTTGGTCTCGGCACCCTGCCCACCCTGTTCGCGTTGGGCGGGCTCGCCGATCGCCTGAGATACTGGCTCACCCTGCGCAGTTTGCGCCTTGGCGGTGCCCTGCTGCTCATTTTGTTCGGGGTACATACCTTCTGGATTGGCATTGCTTCCTTTTGAAACCCTATCCAAAACGGATGAGTTGATGGTAAACTTGTTTGATATAAATCAATTATTCGTATGAGCCTATGATCCCGGAAAAGAAACCTGGCAGACGTATCCAGAGCGGTGGCTGTGCAATTCATTGCCAGGATTGCAGCATCAGTCAGCTCTGTATTCCCTTCACTCTGAACGACAACGAGCTTGATCAGCTGGACAGCATCATCGAGCGCAAGAAGCCGATCCAGAAGGGTGAAGAGCTGTTCAAGGCTGGCGATGAGTTCAAATCGCTCTATGCCATCCGTTCCGGGACCATCAAGTCTTACACCATCACCGAGCAAGGGGATGAGCAGATCACCGCGTTCCACCTCGCTGGCGATCTGGTCGGTTTTGATGCCATCCACAAACAAGCACACCCCTCCTTCGCCCAGGCGCTGGAAACCGCCATGGTGTGCGAGATCCCCTTTGAAGTGCTGGATGATCTCTCCGGCAAGATGCCCAAGCTGCGCCAGCAGATCATGCGTCTGATGAGCAACGAAATCATGGGCGATCAGGAGATGATCCTGCTGCTCTCCAAGAAGAATGCCGAAGAGCGCCTCGCCGCCTTCCTGCACAATCTGTCGGTACGCTTCTCCGAGCGCGGTTTCTCCGCCAAGGAGTTCCGTCTCTCCATGACCCGTGGTGACATTGGCAACTATCTGGGGCTGACCGTCGAGACCATCAGTCGTCTGCTCGGCCGCTTCCAGAAGTCCGGTCTCATCAGCGTCAAAGGCAAATACATTACCGTGCTGGATCAGGTCGCGCTGGGCATGATGGCCGGAGCTACTCGCCCGCCCTGCAGCTGATTTTTCCGCTTACCCTCCCGCTATTTTCCTGCTTTCCCTGCCGGATCCTTTCCTCTGGAATGTGATCCGGTACGTTCCCCATACCCTCCTCCTGCGCTAAGCTGTAATGGCTAAGATTCTGCTGTCATTGGACTTTTCCAAGGAGGAGAAGATGGTCAAATATCAGAATATTCTGGTGGTTATCAATCCAGAAGAGGAGCGTCAAATCGCCCTCGAACGGGCAGTCAAAGTCGCCGAGCTGGACGAAAACGCCCATCTGACCCTGCTGCTCACCATCTATGACTTCTCGTATGAAATGACTGCCATGCTCTCGGTGGACGAGCGGCAAGAGATGCGCGACGGCGTCATTTCACAGCGACGTGAGTGGCTGGACGAGATCCTGACCCCCTATCGGGCACAGGGGATCGAGTGCGAAGTGAAAGTAGTCTGGCACAATCGTCCCTTCGAATGCGTCATTCAGGAAGTGCTGGAGCAGCGTCACGATCTGGTGGTCAAAGCCACACACCATCACAGCTTCCTGCAAACCTTCATCTTTACCCCCACCGACTGGCATCTGCTGCGCAAATGCCCCTGTCCGGTGCTGCTGGTCAAGGAGGGGCACTGGCAACGGGGCGGCAACATCATCGCCGCCATCAACTGCTCAAGTGACGATCCGGATCAGAAACTGCTCAACGAACGGATCACCCAGGAGGGGAGCGACATCGCCGAGCTGCTGGGCTCCAACCTCTATCTGGTCAACACCTACCCGGGCACTCCGGTCAACGTGGCCATCGAGCTGCCGGAGTTTGACCCCAACGCCTACAACGAGGCGATCCGCAAACACCACGAAAGCCTGCTGCTAAGCCATGCCGACAAGTTCGGGATCGGTCATCTCTGGACCCGGGTAGCAGAGGGGCTACCGGAAGAGGTGTTGCCGGATATGGCCGAAGAGCTCAAGGCGACCCTGATGATCATGGGCTGCGTCGGCCGTACCGGGCTTTCTGCTGCTCTGCTCGGCAATACTGCCGAACATGTGATTGACCGCCTCTCCTGCGACATCCTGATCCTCAAACCGGCCGACTACAGCTGCCCGGTCGACAGTCGTCGCAATCAATCATAAGGTGCCTGGCACCTTGCCCTCCCCCGGGACATGGCTATAATAACGCGCTTATTTGTGTCCCGGGTTTTACGAGCATGCTAGAAGAGCTGAACGCCAAAGAAAAATACAGTTTTAACAAACTGCAGAAGCGCCTGCGGCGCAACGTGGGTCAGGCCATTGCCGACTTCAACATGATTGAAGAGGGCGACAAGGTCATGGTCTGCCTCTCCGGCGGCAAGGACAGCTTCGGTATGCTCGACATACTGATGAGCCTCAAAGCCAGTGCCCCCATCCATTTCGATCTGGTTGCCGTCAACCTGGATCAGAAGCAGCCCGGTTTCCCCGAGCATGTGCTGCCCAAGTACCTGGACTCCCTCGGCATCGAGTACAAGATTGTCGAAGAGGATACCTACTCCATCGTCAAGGAGAAGGTACCGGAAGGCAAAACTACCTGCTCCCTCTGCTCACGGCTACGCCGCGGTATTCTCTACCGCACCGCCCAGGAGCTGGGTTGCACCAAGATTGCCCTTGGCCACCACCGCGACGACATCCTCGAGACCCTGTTCCTCAACATGTTCTACGGTGGCAAGCTCAAGTCCATGCCGCCCAAGCTGGTGAGCGATGATGGCAAGAACGTGGTGATCCGCCCGCTGGCCTACTGCAAAGAGAAGGATCTGATCCGCTACGCCGACGTCAAAGCCTTCCCCATCATTCCGTGCAACCTGTGCGGCTCGCAAGAGAACCTGCAGCGTCAGGCCATCAAGCAGATGATGCAGGATTGGGATCGCCGCTTCCCCGGTCGTATCGAGACCATGTTCACCGCCATTCAGGACGTGATCCCGAGCCACCTGCTCGACCACAAGCTGTTTGACTTCAAGAGCATCAACCGCGACTCCGGCATCATTGATGGCGGCGACAAGGCGTTTGATCCGCCCGAGATGCCAAAGGCGCCGCTGCTGGATATCGACGAGATGGACATGCTGGATGTGATTGAAGTGCGCTAAGCCGCGCTCACAGGGCAAACGCCACGCAATAAAAAAAGGAGCGATCATCGCTCCTTTTTGCTTTCTGGATTGGCCTGTCACTGCGGTGACAGCGCGACCGATCTCACCCTTTATGCAACCAGGGGGTCAGTCGCAGCACCTCACCCTGCAGGCGCAGTTGCCCGGTGGCGAACGCGGCCAGTTGCTCATTGCTCAGCAGCAGATGGCCTTCCTGCCAGGGCAGCGCCTCCTGACGGGCGCCATCAATCAGATAAGCTGTTCCGCTCTGCTGCACCAGGGTAATGCGTACCCCTTCCATCTTCGGCAGGAAGTGCTTGCCGACCATGCCCGCCATCTTGTCGAGCAGCAACTGCATCTGCTGCTGACGGGCCGCCAGCTCCGCCAGCGGCAGTTCGGGGCCATTCGGTGCGTCGGCCATCACCTGTACCGTCATATCGCAAGTGGCGTGCTCTTCTTTCAGGCCGACGGTCACGATCCCCTTGTCGAGGTTGAGATCCTCATCAAAAGGCAGGCGCAGTTCGCTATCGACCGTTACCTCGCCCGCGACCTCCTTGCTGTCGGTTGCAACCCGGGCAAAGGTGAGGCCGCAGCGCTGACCATTTTGCGGATCGGTCAGATAAAACCCCAGTCTGGCGTGACCAAACTCCCCTTTGGCAAAGGTCTTCATCTGGCTGTAGAAGGTGCTGTATTGCAGATCCAGCACCGGCTCAGCCAGCGCCAGCCCTGGCAGCAAGAGCGTGGCCAGCAGACTCTGGCGCACAGCCTTGGTCACTCCATATCGACGGGTCATTCAACATCCTTTTGCATCATGCATTGAAATGGTTGGGGCCTTCTGTCACCTCGTTAACCTCTACCCCCACCCCGCAGAGATCCCGATAGAGGATCCCCTTGCAGTTGAAATAGAGCGGTGCCACCCAGATAAGCCCCAACCCCATGGGGATCAGAGCCAGGAAGAAGAGCGCGGTCATCACGCCGTGGAACAGCACAATGCTGGGCCAGCCGCGCGCAAAGAGCTTGAGAGAGACCAGAATGGCCTGGGGCGGCGTCAGACCGCGCTCCAGCACCAGCGGGACAGTAAAGAGCAGCCCCATGCCGATCAGGGCCGAGGGAATGAATGAGAGTACGGCAGGCAATCCCAGCAGATCGAATAGCGGGCCAAACAGGCTGGTGAGCAGACTGCCAAGCAGGCTCAACATGCCGAGGCGTACAAAGTGGCGGAAGAAGTCGAACACCTGGTTGGCACGGGCGCGCACCCCGACCGACTGCTGCAACCCCAGCATATCGAGGGAGCTGGTCATGGGGGCCATCACCACCGTCATCAGCAGGCTCAGCACCATGGCCACATTCATCTGGCTGTCATCCCCCAGATAGGGCAACAGCAGCACATTGCTTAGCAGGATCCAGATCGCCGTCACCCCGACAATCGCCAGCAGCAGGCCAAATCCGGTACGGCGGGTCTGTTGCCATCCCTCCTGGATGACCCCTTTCAGGTCAAGGCGGTAGCCCTGGTTCAGAGACTGCTCAAGGGAGCCGCCAATACGCATTTTATTACTCAATTGACTATCCAATATCGAAAACGACCAAATCAGGTGGCACATTATAGCGATTTGGTCTGCTATTCGTAGCCGTTTTTCCTGCGCAGTTGCGGCTACTTCGGGCCAAAAAGCCTTTAATTTCATGTGTCGGCTGCATAGAATGCGGCCCTCTTTCAACACGATGGCCACTGGCTGGGGTGAGACTGGCGGATGATGAACAATCCACAGGTAATTGTCGCGCTGAACAAGATCAGCAAAAAATACGATGGCAAGGTGATCCTGAGTGACCTTGACCTTGAAATCTACGATGGTGAATTTCTTACCCTGCTAGGCCCCTCCGGCTGTGGCAAGACCACCCTGCTGCGCCTGCTGGCCGGGCTAGAATCGGTAGACGGTGGCACCATCCATCTGGCCGGTGACGAGATCACCCGTATCCCCGCCGAACACAGGCACATCAACACCGTGTTCCAGAGCTATGCGCTCTTCCCTCATATGACGGTGTTTGAAAACGTCGCCTTTGGCCTCGAGATGCAGAAAGTACCGGCCAGCGAGATCCGCCAGCGGGTCGAGGAGACTCTCGCCATGGTGCAACTCACCGAGCTGGCCAATCGCCGCCCGGATCAGCTCTCCGGCGGCCAGCAGCAACGGGTCGCCATCGCCCGCGCCGTGGTCAACAAGCCCCGCCTGCTGCTGCTCGACGAATCCCTCTCGGCGCTCGACTACAAGCTGCGCAAACAGATGCAGAGCGAGCTCAAGGCGCTGCAACGTCGCCTTGGCATCACCTTTGTCTTCGTTACCCATGATCAGGAAGAGGCGCTCACCATGTCTGATCGCATCCTGGTGATGGAAGGCGGCAAGATAATCCAGCGCGGCACCCCGCGCGATATCTACGAATCGCCAGCCAACCTGTTCGTGGCCCGCTTTATCGGCGAGATCAACGTGATGGATGGCAAGCTGATCAGCCAGCGCGAGCCCGGCATCTGGCAGGCCGAGGTAGAGGGGCGCGAGTGCCTGCTTCATACCACCTTGCCGTTCCAGCCAGACGACAAGGTGCTGGTGTTGCTGCGCCCGGAAGATCTGCGCATTCTCGATCAGGATGACGATCAAAGTGGCGCGCTGCGGGGCAACATCCGCGAGCGCAACTATAAGGGGGCGACGCTGGATTCGGTGATCGCGTTAGAGAGCGGAAAACAGCTGCTTATCTCCGAGTTCTTCGACGAAGATGACCCCGATTTTGACTACCGTCTCGGTCAGGAGGTGGCGATCCACTGGGTTGACAGCTGGGAGGTGGTGTTGCCCTATGAGCCTCACTAATCTGCGGGTACCACACAGCTTTGCCCACAACGGCTTTCGCAACGGGGCCATCGCGCTGATCCTGGGCTGGCTGACGCTGTTTGTCTTCCTGCCCAACCTGATGATCATCGGCGTCAGCTTCCTCACCCGTGACGAGTCCGAGCTTATCGCGCCGCTCTTTACCCTGAGCAACTATGGCCGCCTGCTGGACCCGCTCTATTTCGAAGTGCTGCTCCACTCCCTCTGGCTGGCGCTGCTCGCCACAGCCATCTGCTTGCTGGTGGGTTACCCCTTTGCCTGGCTGCTGGCCCATCTGCCAGCGCGTATCCGCCCGCTGCTGCTGTTTCTGGTGGTGGTGCCGTTCTGGACCAACTCCCTGATCCGCACCTATGCGCTGAAAGTGCTGCTCGGCACCCGGGGGCTGATCAATGGCTGGCTGCTGGATCTGGGGCTTATCGAGCGGCCGCTGCAGATGATGTATACCGAGGTGGCCGTCATCATCGGGCTGGTCTATGTGCTGCTCCCCTTTATGGTGCTGCCGCTCTACTCCAGCATCGAGAAGCTGGATGGCCGTTTACTGGAGGCGGCGCGTGATCTTGGCGCCAACGGCTGGCAGCGGCTGGTGCGGATCATCTTGCCCCTCACCCTGCCCGGCATCATCGCCGGTTGTCTACTGGTGTTCCTGCCCGCCATGGGGATGTTCTACGTCTCCGACTTGCTGGGGGGCGCCAAGCACCTGCTGATCGGCAACCTGATCAAGACCCAGTTCCTCAACAGCCGTGACTGGCCCTTTGGTGCGGCCATCAGCGTGATGCTGACGGTGCTGATGGCGCTCTTGGTCTACTGCTACTGGCGGGCGGGCAAGCTATTGAGCAAGAAGGGGGAGCTGGCATGATGCGCTCACTGAAAGCTCTGTTCCTGCTGCTGGTGTTTGGCTATCTCTATGTGCCCATCGGGGTGCTGATCGCCAACTCCTTCAACCTGTCGAAATATGGCATCGACTGGCGCGGCTTTACCCTGGGCTGGTATGAGAAGCTGTTTGCCAGCGCCAGCCTGATGCAGGCGGCCCAGCACTCACTGACTATCGCCGCCCTCACCGCCACCGCAGCGACCCTGATCGGCACTCTCACCGCCGTGGCGCTGTTTCGCTACCGCTTTCGCGGCAAACAGTACGTGAGCGGCATGCTGTTCGTGGTGATGATGTCCCCCGATATCGTGATGGCCATTTCGCTGCTGACCCTGTTTGTGGTGACCGGCATTGCGCTGGGCTTCTGGTCGCTGCTGATCGCCCACATCACCTTCTGCCTGCCGTTCGTGGTGATCACCGTCTACTCGCGGCTGTGCGGTTTTGATGTGCGGATGCTGGAAGCCGCCCGGGATCTGGGGGCTGGCGAGTGGACCATCCTGCGCCGCATCATACTGCCGCTGGCCCTGCCGGCGGTGATGGCGGGCTGGCTGCTCTCCTTTACCCTGTCGCTGGACGACGTGGTGGTGAGCTCCTTTGTTACCGGCCCGGCCTACGAGATCCTGCCGCTCAAGATCTACTCCATGGTCAAGGTGGGGGTCTCCCCCGAGGTCAACGCCCTGGCCACCCTGATGCTGGTCGCCTCCCTCGGGATGGTGCTGCTGGCGCAACTGTTACTGCGTAAACGGCAGGGTTGACCCTGCCCGTTTCGTCCCCGCCATCTTTGGCGAACTCTGTCACGGTGGGCCGCAAGGCCCCATAACCCCAAGGAGTTGTTGATGACAATCCAACACAAGGCCGGCGCCCTGCTGGCAGCCGCCCTCACCCTCACCACCCCGCTGCTGAGCCAGAGCGCTCACGCGGCCGATGACAAGGTGGTCTACTTCTACAACTGGTCGGAATATGTGCCGGACGGCCTACTGGAGCAGTTCCAGCAAGAGACCGGCATCAAGGTGATCTACTCCACCTACGAAGCCAACGAGACCCTCTACGCCAAGCTGAAAACCCATGGCGACGGCTATGACGTGGTGGTGCCCAGCACCTATTTCATCTCGAAAATGGCCAAAGAGGGGATGCTGCAGCCGCTGGATCGCGCCCAGCTGCCCAACTTCAAGCACCTCGACCCTACCCTGCTCAACCACGAGTACGACCCGGACAACCGCTACTCCATCCCCTATATCTGGGGCGCAACCGGGATCGGCACCAACACCGACATCATCGAGCAGCCGGTCACCAGCTGGAAGCAGCTCTGGGCACCGGAGTGGAAAGAGAGCCTGCTGCTGATGGACGATGCCCGCGAGGTGTTCCATATCGCGCTGGTGCAGCTGGGTTACAGCCCCAACACTCAAGACAAGGCGCAAATTGCCGAAGCGTTCGAATACCTGAAAAAGCTGATGCCCAACGTCAAGGCATTCAACTCCGACAACCCGGCCGACCCCTTTATCGCCGGTGAGGTCAATATCGGTATGCTGTGGAACGGCTCGGCCTACGGCGCCCAGCGCGAATACCCCTCCATCCAGATGACCTACCCCGAAGAAGGCGCCGTGCTCTGGATGGACAACCTCGCCATCCCGGCCAAGGCCAAGCATGTGAAAGAGGCCCACGCCCTGATCAACTTCCTGATGCGCCCCGATGTGGCCGCCAAGGTGGCCGAGGCAATTGGCTACCCCACCCCGGTCAAGGATGCTATTCCCCTGCTCACCCCGGCGTTTCGCAATAACCCCATGGTCTTCCCGAGCGACGAGATCAAACGTAAGGGCGAGTTCCAGTCCGATGTGGGTGATGCCTCCCGCCTCTACGAGCAGTACTTCCTGCAGCTGAAAGCCATGGTGGCCAAAGCGGGTTAAATCGGCGGTTAATTCCCCCTGACGGGGTTAATGGATAAAGGGGGCAATCGCCCCCTTCTCATTTTCACCACCAGCCCCTTTTCTCAACGCAACAATCCTTGTAAGTCCCCCCAAGCAGCCAGCTGCATAAAAATTTTTAGGGGGCGAGCAGTGAATGTGGGTCATTCCATTCAGATTCAGAGTTGCCCCATTGTGCAGATATAGGCACAATAGATGCATTTATCAGCAATGACAGTACTGTATTATCGAAACCGATAACACCTAGTAGTTCTACTATGCGTAGGTTTTGTGGTTACGGAATTATATGAAAAATTGACGGTAGCGTTGTCAGCCCCTTAAGCGTGTATTAGATTTTTTTGAGGTTAGAATGCCAAAAATTTCCTTAGTCGTAGGTAATGGTTTTTCGATTAGCTTTGGAAAATTTTCAGGGTTAGCGCATAAATTTAACTCACAGGAGCCTATCACTTGGGATGTTACTTGCCCTTCAACGGGAAAAAACCTCTTAACTAGCCTGTATAGATTAGACACTTTGTATAAATTGAACTCAGATAAACCTCACTTTGACGTATTTAAATTGGCCTTGGACGAGGGCTATTGCCAAAGCATTGGTTTAGACAGCTTCAAAACGACACTAGAGTCGAGACATTTCTTAACGCTTGCATTTTCAATGTATAGCCAGCAACAACGTGATCTATTTTCTACCGATTGGGCTTGGTTTCGATGGTTGAAATTACATAAATCCGAAATTACAGCTGCATTTTCGTTGAACTATGATCTACTGCTTGAAACTTCTTTAGATAGACTAAAACGTGAATACTATTCTCTTCAAGTAAATCACCATGGTTACGGGATTCCATTAGTTAAACCACATGGTTCTGTGGACTTTGAAATCACACCAAATAGTATTTTTTATACACCTCAATATCCATTAAATAATTTTATTGATCTAAACAACACTGGAATTATCAGGCTTGAGCAACATGAACTTATGTCTCCGAGGAGACAAGCTCTATGCATAATTCCAAATGAAGCTAACAAATACGCTTCATATCAATGGGTCGATCCTGCTAATCAATGGTTTGAAAATAAGCTAAAAACCAGTGACTACTGTTTATTTATTGGAATATCTTACTTCGAATGTGATAGACCAGAAATCGATAAAATAATAGACTCTCTTCCACAAGGCTGTGTTATTGTTGTGGCCAATCCATATCCGCCTAAAGCGTTTCTAGAAAAAATCCGTGAAAGACCATATATCATCTGGGACAACCCATTAGGCCCAGTGGACAAAAATGGGGCAATATTAAGTTTAAAATGCTTGGTTACAGGTAAAGCCTTAAGAAAGTGTTTCTGTCGGAGTGGTGTCCCCTATCATTATTGTGGTTGCCACTAAAAATATTACATATGGATAGCCGAGGTGGCCAAAGCCGATTAATTCTGCGCTTTTTCATTACCCCTTAGGGGTGTAGATTGGTTGGGGGGCAAACGTTGCCCCCTCTCTTTTTTCATGACTGCCCGTGGTGCTACGCGAAGTAATCTTTCGCCGATATCGCGGGTGGCCTGAGCCAATCAGGAGTATTCATGTCCGATCTGACCCTCTATTTCGCTCCCGGCACTTGTGCCATGGCCGTGCAGATTGCCCTGCTGGAAGCGAATGCCCCGTTCCAACCCCGTCTCGTCAACCTCGCCGCCGGTGAGCAGCGTGATCCTGCGTATCTTGCCATCAACCCCAAAGGACGGGTGCCTGCCCTTGTCACCGATCAGGGCACCCTGACCGAGACCCCGGCCCTGCTGCTCTATGTGGCGCAGCGCTTCCCCGATGCCAAACTGGCGCCGCTGGACAACCCGTTCCTGCTGGCCCGCATGCAGGAGGTCAACAGCTTCCTCGCCTCCACTGTGCATGTCTCCCACGCCCACGGCCGCCGTGGCAGCCGCTGGGCTGATGACGAGCAGGCCATTGCCGCCATGCAGCAGAAAGTCGCCAGCAATATGCGCGATGGCTTTGCCCAGATTGAGCAGCACTATCTGGCTGGCCCCTGGGTACTGGGCGAGCAGTTCAGCGTGGCGGACATCTATCTGTTCGTGGTCGCGGGCTGGCTGAAAAGCGATGGGGTCGAGATCAGTGAATTCCCCAAAGTGGCCGATCATTATCGCCGAATGCTGACCCGTCCGGCGGTCAACAAAGTCCTCTCCAACTAAGTAAAAAATCAATAGAAAGGGTGCCGAGGCTCTGCTGGCACCCTTCTATCTCTTTCCTCCCCCGCCTTTGAGATCGTTTTCACATTTCCGTGGTTTTGCCGTGGCCCTTCCATCCTAAAAAGCCTATCTTTGCGTCATAACGCAACCGGTTGCGTAACCGGTTGCCTGATAAGAAACTGCGATGGCGAAAGCCTGATGAGGTGCTGTATGAAACGAGGCGTACTGCTCAATGCTCCCCTGAGTGCTCTGGTGGCACAGATGGGCCACACCGACGAGATCACCGTCTGCGATGCGGGGCTGCCCATTCCGGCAGGGCCGGAGCGGATTGATCTGGCGTTGATGGCGGGCACCCCCAGCCTCGAAACCGTGCTGACCGCCCTGCTCACCGATCTGGTGGTGGAGAAAGCGATCATGGCAAGCGAGATCAAGCAGATCAGCCCCGCCGCCCATCAGGCACTGGTCGATCAGCTTGAGGCGCACGCAGCCGCCCAGGGCAAGCCCATCGCCATCGAATACTACCTGCACGAAGAGTTCAAAACCCGCTCCCGCCAGAGCAAGGCGATCGTGCGCAGCGGCGAGGTGACTCCCTACGCCAACCTGATCCTCTGCGCCGGTGTGGCGTTCTGACATTCTTCAAAGAAGGCCTCTTCAAGGAAGCTGCAAATGAGCACAACCTCCCCCCTCTCACCCATTCTGGAGCTGACCGGGATCGTCAAGACCTTCCCCGGTGTGCGCGCCCTCGACGAAGCGGGTCTGCGGGTCTATCCGGGCCAGGTGATGGCCCTGCTCGGTGAAAATGGCGCCGGTAAATCCACCCTGATGAAGGTGCTGACCGGTATCTATCAGGCCGATGCGGGCAGCGTCAGCTACCGCGGCCAGCCGGTCCACTTCAAGGGCCCCCGCGACTCTCAGGATCAGGGGATCAGCATCATCCATCAGGAGCTGAACCTGCTGCCGGAGTTGTCGATTGCCGCCAACATCTTCCTCGGGCGCGAGCCGCGTACCCGTTTTGGCAGCATCGACCACAAACAGCTGCGCGAGCGGGCAAGTGGCCTGTTGGCGCGACTTGGCGTCAAACACGGGCCGGATACCCGACTCGGGGATCTCTCCATCGGCGAACAGCAGATGGTGGAGATCGCCAAGGCGCTGTCGTTCGATGCCAGCGTCATCATCATGGACGAGCCGACCGATGCGTTGACCGATACCGAGACCGAACAGCTGTTCAAGGTGATCCGCGAGCTGCGTGAGCAAGGTTGCGGCATCGTCTATATCTCCCACCGCCTCAAAGAGATCTTCGAGATCTGCGATCGGGTCACTGTGCTGCGCGATGGCAAGTGGATCGGCGAGAAGGCGGTGAGCGATCTGGATGAAGACAAGATCATCGAGATGATGGTGGGCCGCCGGCTGGAAGAGCAGTACCCGCGTCTTGAGCGCGAGCTCGGCCCCGTCAGCCTGCAGGTGAAAGATCTGGCCGGTCCCGGCGTGCGCGGTGTGAGTTTCTCCCTGCGTCAGGGGGAAATTCTGGGCTTTAGCGGCCTGATGGGCTCCGGCCGTACCGAACTGATGAAGCTTATCTACGGTGCCAGCCCTATCAGCAGCGGTGAAATCACGGTAGATGGCCACGCGCTGGTGCCAACCAGTCCGGCGGATGGTCTGGCCGCAGGCATCGCCTATATCTCCGAAGATCGCAAGGGGGATGGGCTGGTGCTGGAGCTGTCGGTGCGCGAAAACATGAGTCTCTGCGCCCTCGACGAGTTCATCAGCAACGGCAAGATCGACGGCAAGGCCGAACGGCAGGCGGTGAGCGACTATGTGCGCCTCTTCAACATCAAGACCCCGAGTCAGGATCAGCTGATAAAGCTGCTTTCCGGCGGCAACCAGCAGAAGGTGGCCATCGCCAAAGGGCTGCTGACCCGGCCCAAGGTGCTGATCCTCGACGAGCCGACCCGCGGCGTCGACGTGGGGGCGAAGAAGGAAATTTATCAGCTCATCAACCAGTTCAAGAAGGAGGGGATGAGCATCATTCTGGTCTCTTCCGAGATGCCGGAAGTGCTCGGCATGAGTGATCGCATCATGGTGATGCACGAAGGGCGCATCAGCGCAGAGTTCAACACCCGCGATGCCAATCAGGAGAAGCTGATGGCGGCGGCAGTCGGTAAACAGTGGCAAGCAGAGCAAGAGGCATCCCAATGACAACCCAAACCCTTTCCCGCCGTGGCGTTATGAGCAAGGCGTGGTGGATCGAGAATAAATCCCTGGTCGCGCTGCTGGTCCTGATTGGTGTGGTCTCCTTTCTGAGCCCCAACTTCTTCACCGCCGACAACCTCCTCAATATCCTGCGCCAGACCTCGGTCAACGCCATCATGGCGGTCGGCATGACGCTGGTTATCCTTACCGCCGGTATCGATCTGTCGGTCGGCTCGGTACTGGCCCTGTGCGGCGCGCTGGCCGCCACCATGGTCGCCATGGAGTTGCCCATCTGGCTGGTGGTGCCCCTCACTCTGGGTGTCGGTGCCCTGCTGGGTGGCGTCAGCGGTCTCATCATTGCCAAGGGCAAGGTGCAGGCATTTATCGCCACTCTGGTCACCATGACCGCCCTGCGCGGCATCACCATGGTCTATACCGAGGGTCGCCCCATCTCCACCGGTTTTAGTGACGGCGCCGATCATTTCGCCTGGCTCGGTACCGGTTACCTGTTCGGTCTGCCGGTGCCCATCTGGCTGATGGCTATCGTCTTCCTGCTCGCATGGTTCATGCTCAACCATACCCGCCTCGGTCGCTATATCTACGCGCTGGGTGGCAACGAATCGGCTACCCGCCTCTCCGGTATCAATGTGGATCGGGTGAAACTGGCGGTGTATGGTCTGTGCGGCGCGCTCTCGGCGCTGGCAGGGCTTATCGTTACCTCTCGCCTCTCCTCTGCCCAGCCGACGGCGGGCATGGGTTACGAGCTGGATGCCATCGCTGCGGTGGTGCTGGGTGGTACCAGCCTGATGGGCGGCAAGGGCCGCATCATGGGTACCCTGATAGGGGCGCTGATCATCGGCTTCCTCAACAACGCCCTCAACCTGCTCGACGTATCCTCCTATTACCAGATGATCGCCAAGGCCAGCGTGATCTTGCTTGCCGTGATGATCGATAACAAAAGCAATCGTTGATAAGACAAGCCACACACAAGGAATGAAATGATGAAAAAGCTCAATACCCTGCTCGCTGCCGCCATCATGTCCGTGCTGGGCACCGCCCAGGCCGCCGATCAAACCCTGGCAATGGTGGTCTCCACCCTCAATAACCCCTTCTTCGTCACCATGAAAGAGGGTGCCGAAGCCAAAGCGAAGGAGCTTGGCTACGAGCTGGTGGTACTGGACTCCCAGAATGACCCGGCCAAAGAGCTCTCCAACATGGAAGATCTCACCGTGCGCAAGGTCGGCGCCATCCTGATCAACCCCACCGACTCCGAAGCGGTCGGCAACGCCATTCGTCTGGCCAACCGTGCCAGCATTCCGGTGCTGACCCTGGACCGCGGCGCCGCGCAGGGTGAGGTCAAGGCCCACATCGCCTCCGACAACGTGGCAGGCGGCAAGCTGGCCGGTGACTTCATCACCGAGAAACTGGGTACCGGTGCCAAGGTGATCCAGCTGGAAGGGATTGCCGGTACCTCCGCCGCCCGCGACCGTGGCGAAGGTTTTGCCCTGGCCGTGGCGGCCAACAAGCTGCAGGTGCTGGCTTCCCAGCCGGCCGACTTTGACCGCACCAAGGGCCTGAACGTCATGGAAAACCTGCTGGCAGCCCACCCGACCGTTCAAGCAGTCTTTGCCCAGAACGACGAGATGGCGCTGGGTGCCATCCGCGCGGTGCAGGCTGCCGGGAAAGAGGTAATGATCGTCGGTTTCGACGGTACTGACGATGGCAAAGCCGCCGTTGCCAAGGGTAAACTGGCCGCCACCGTGGCCCAGCAACCTGCCCTGATTGGTGCCATCGGCGTCGAGACTGCCGACAAGGTGCTGAAAGGTCAGCCGGTCGAGAAATCCATTCCGGTACCGCTGCAAGTGGTCAGCAAATAAATCTGAAGGGGGAGGCTCGCCTCCCCTTTTTCCTCTCGTTCAGGTGCCTCCCGGCTTGAGCTCACTCAATCACAGTGTTCAAGCCAAGATGCATCAGGAGTAGTCAACATGAATCGTCTCGTCGTTCTGGGCAGTGTCAATGCAGACCACGTGCTGCGCGTTCCCCACTTTCCTCGCCCGGGTGAAACCCTGACCGGCCACAGCTATCAGGTGGTGCCCGGTGGCAAGGGGGCTAATCAGGCAGTCGCTGCCGCCCGCCTTGGCGCCCCCGTCTCCTTTATCGCCCGCATCGGTGATGACGCCATCGGCCACCAGATGAAAGCCGGCTTTGCCAAAGATGGCATCGACGTCAGCGCCGTCGAGCTCGATCCCAAGCTCCCGACAGGCATCGCCATCATTTATGTCAGCGATGAGGGGGAGAACAGCATCGGCATCTCCGCCGAAGCCAACGGGGCCATCACCCCTGCCGTGGTGAAAAACCACGAAGCGATGATCGCCGACGCCCACACCCTGCTGTTGCAGCTGGAAGTGCCGCTGGAGAGCGTCCATGAAGCTGCACGGCTGGCTCGCGCCCACAGCACCCGGGTGGTGCTCAACCCCGCCCCTGCCCGTCCGCTCTCGAGCGAATTGCTGGCGCTGGTCGACCTTGTCACCCCCAATCAGACCGAGACCGAGCTGCTGACCGGCGTCAAAGTCACCGATGAATCGAGCGCCCGAGAGGCGGCTGCCCGTTTCCACCAGATGGGGATTGCGGACGTGATGATCACCTTGGGGTCGCAGGGGGTCTATTGCAGCAACGCCCAGCAGCAACAGCTGATCCCGGGCTTTCGGGTCAAGGCGGTGGATACCACTGCCGCGGGCGATACCTTCAACGGCGCTCTGCTGGCGGCGGAACTGGCCGGTGCCGATTTCCACAGCGCGGTGCGCTTTGCCCACGGGGCGGCGGCACTCTCCGTCACTCGGTTCGGTGCCCAGAGCTCCATCCCGAGCAAACAGGAGGTCGACGCCTTCCTGCTTGAGCAGACTGCGAAGGGGCACTGATGGCCAATATCAAGGAGGTGGCGGCGAGGGCCCAGGTCTCTACCACCACCGTATCCCACGTCATCAACGAGACCCGTTTTGTGGCCGAGGAGACCCGCGAGCGGGTCTTCACCGCCATGCGTGATCTCAACTATGCCCCGAGTCTGGTGGCCCGCAGCCTCAAGGTGAAGGAGACCAACAGTATCGGCATGCTGGTCACCACCTCCAGCAACCCCTTCTTTGCCGAGGTGGTACGCGGGGTGGAACGCTACTGCTTCGAGCAGGGCTACAACCTGATGCTGGGCAACACCGAAGGGCAGGCAGAAACCGCCCTCTCCTACCTCAAGATGATGCTGCGCAAGCGGGTCGATGGCCTGCTGATCATGTGCAGCGAGGGCCAACAGGAGGTGTTCAACCAGCTCGACTGGCTCAAGAGCCTGCCGGTGGTGGTGATGGATTGGGGGCTGGTTAGCGAGGATGTGGATCTTATCGCCGACAACTCCTTCCACGGTGGTTATCTCGCGACCCGCCATCTGATTGAGCTGGGCCACACCGCCATCGGTTGTATCACAGGCCCCCACAGCCGCGCCCCCGCCAACCAGCGCCAAGCTGGCTTTGAGCAGGCGTTGCAGGAGGCAGGTCTCACGCTCAATCCTGACTGGATCCAGGAGGGGGACTTTGATTGCGCCAGCGGCCATCAGGCGATGACTCGTCTGCTGGCATTGCCCGAGCGTCCCACCGCCCTCTTTGTCTGCAACGACATGATGGCGATGGGGGCCATCAGTGCCGCCCATCAGGCCGGGCTGGTGATCCCGCGGGATATCTCCATCGTTGGCTATGACAATGTGGCGCTGGCCGAATTTTTGTCGCCGCCGCTCACCACCGTCAACCAGCCCAAAGAGGAGCTGGGGCGCCTCGCCGTCACCCGCCTGTTGGCGCGTATCAACGGCGAGGCAGTGGAGAATCACCTGATCACTGTCGACCCCGACCTGGTGATCAGACAATCTTGCGCGCCCTGCCCCTGACGTTCAGGGGCAATAAACGAACAAGGCGACCCCGAGGTCGCCTTGTTTCGTTTTATCTCTTGCCGGTGCAATACCGCTTTTTGCCCTCAGGCCAGCGACCTGGTCTCCCTGGCCGCCAGCACTTGCAGTGGTACCAACCCCAATCGTCTGGCCAGCGGTTGCAGCAACTCGCCATCTTCATCACCCTGTGGCAGCCAGTAGCGGACAGGCCAGCCGGCTGCCAGCTGCGCCGAGGTGGCACTGCCAATCTCTCTGAGCGCCAGAGTGCAACCCTGCTGCCGCAATCCCGCCAGCAAGGCACCATCTGGCTGTAGCGTCGGTACCAGCAACACTAGCGGCGTACGGGAAGCCTCCGGCAAATAGGCCAGTAGATGGGTCAGCTGGGCCTGGTTGTCGAGCGGGACCAGCAGTGCCCGACCATCGGCATACTGCGCCTCGTGCGTTTGCAGCACACGGGCCAACACGGGCCCCAGCACACCGCACTCCTGCAGCCAGCGCATCTGACAGGGCACTCCCTGCTCACGCCACTCAAGCGCCAATTGCCACATCTCGTTGCCCTGCCCGTCCGTCAGCGCCTGCAATGCCACTCGCAGCGGTGCTGGCTCGCGCTCCGCCAACCACTCTCGCAGCTGATGAAGCTGCTGCTGACTCAACTGCAACTGCTGCAGCATGGCAGGCTCAAACCAGCTGATCGCCCCCTCCTGGCTACGCTTGGCCTGGTTAAGGGCCAGGATGGCCTGATCCAGCAGCCGGGCGGCATCCTGTTGCTGCGCCTTGGCAACCCCGAGCCGACAGGCCAGATCGAAGCTGCACTCCCGGGTCACGAACTCGAAATGGAGCAGATCCACCAGCTCATGAATAGCGGTTTCCAGCGCATCATTCGCCTTGGTCAGCACCACGGCAAATTCATCTCCGCCGAGCCGGTAAGCGTGGCTGCCATGGGCCTGCTGCAGCTTGTTGGCCACCATCTGCAACAGCCGATCACCGACCTGATAACCCAGCAGATCATTGACCTGCTTGAAGCGCTTGAGATCGAGCACCACCAAAGCGCTCACATCATCGGCATGCAGAGCGCGAGAGAGCTGCTCCTGCAGGGCACGGCGGTTGCCAAGCTGGGTCAGGGGATCGAGCAGGGCAAGCCGGCGGTTCGCCAGATTGGCGCGAATGAGGGCTGCGACCAGAGCGCCACCGGTCAGTAGCAGGATCAGTTGCCAGATCTGCAGCCAGAACAGGCTGTTGCGGATCTGGCTGACCGAATGCTCCCGCTCCTGGCCGGAGAGGATCTGATCCCCTATCTGTTCGATGAGACGGGTCTGGCTGGCGATCGCTTCCTGCAAACGGGCAAGCTCAGCCCCCTCGCGCAGCGCACCAGCCTCCATCTGGGGTTCGAGCTGCTTGATCTGCTCGAACAGGGTGGCCAGCACTTTGCCGAGCCCGTGCCGCTGGCGCATCTCGGCGGTTTCACTGCTGATGAGGAAGATATCGAGCCGGTTCCACAGCAGATCGTAATCGAGGCTCAGGGTCTCCATCGACTGTCTGCCAGCCCGGTAGAGCTGCAGATCGTAGAGGAAACGCTGGGATTCGAGCATCACCTGGCTGATGTTCCAGTGGACATTGCGGTAGAAGGTATCGACCAGCTGCTCCTGCCGATACTGCAGATAGAGGCTGCTGCCCGACGAGAGCAGAAACAGCAGCGACACCGCAACCAACAGCATATTTGGCGGGATAGCCCCATCAATCGACGATCTCGATGCGGGTCACCTGCCACACCATGCAGTTATGGATGGCGGGCACGTCCAGCTTGGGATAGGTGGTGAACGGGATGAGCAGCCAAAGCGGCCCCTTGTTGCGCCGGGTCAGCGGTTTGCCGTCCTCCTGACGCACCAGGGTCAGCGGCACGCCGTCGAACAGGGCCAGATCCACCACCTGCTGATAGCCGTTGAGGGCCGAAACGGCGATCTTGCGAGCATCCTGGATCCCTTGCGCCGCCAGCACGGCTGACAGGGTCGGCCCGCGATAGTGCTGGGCGCCCTGAGTCCAGGGAGTAGTGGTAGTGAATTCGGTCTGTGGCAAGGCGGAGAGGGCCGCCTCATCGAGGGTCACCTGCTGGCCATCTGGCAGTATCAGGGTCATCAGGGGGATGGAGGCCGATGCACTGGCACTGGCCAGCACCAGGAGAAAAAAAGCGATCCATTGCTTGACTGCGATCATGGTAATTTGCGCCAACTGCGTCCCATTTTTTAAATGGTTGCCAGTGTGGCGATTTCACCGAACCATTGCAACTGTCCCGTCGCACAGTAGCTCAGGGACCGCGCATCTCCATCCAGTTGTGCCCCTCGACTTGCCTCGGTTGATGAATGCCGCACGCCTCCAGCAACTCATCGACATAGGCTGGCACCAGCAGGGAGGCTGGGCCATAGCGTTTTTCGTCAAACTGGCTACCTACCTCGCTCGGTTCGAGATTGAGCTCGATGGTGTGTGCCCCGTTCAATCCCGCTTCATGGACAAAACCGGCGGCCGGATAGACGGCGCCAGAGGTGCCGATGGAGATAAAGAGATCGCACTGGGCCAGCGCGCTGTAGATGCGATCCAGCCCGAGCGGCATTTCGCCAAACCAGACCACATGAGGACGCATCGGCTGGGGGAACTGGCAACAGGAGCAGAGCTCGTCCTGATGGAGATCACCGCGCCACTCGATCACCTGACCGGATTCGGGACAGCGGGCCTTGAGCAGCTCGCCGTGCATATGGATAAGGTTCTTGCTGCCAGCGCTCTCGTGCAGATTGTCGATGTTCTGGGTGACCAAGGTGACCGTGCCGGGCAGCAGTCGCTCGAGGCGGGCCAACGCATAGTGGGCCGGATTAGGATGGACCTGGGGCTGTTGCAGCTGTTTGCGGCGGGAGTTGTAAAAGCGCAGCACCAGTTCGGGATCCCGGGCATACCCCTCGGGGGTCGCCACATCCTCGACCTTGTGCTCTTCCCACAAACCATCGCAGGCACGAAAAGTCTTGATGCCGGATTCGGCAGAGATCCCCGCGCCGGTCAGGATCACGATATGTTTATATGACTGCGCCATAAGCTGCTCCGTCTATCCCCGCACAATAAATGTGACCTTAGCACAGGGAAAAAAGTGTCACTATTCGCCCTTGGTCTTAAGCGGCGCCGCTGGCGGTGCGGTTAACCAGGCATCCAGTACCGACAGATCCAGCCTGACAAAGACCATCTCCCGCCCGGTCACCAGGGTCAGCGGCAAGCCAAGGCGCTTGAGCAGTGTCAGCATGGGCCGGTTCTGGGCCAACACTTCCGCCGTCCACTCCCGGATCCCGTCCGCCCTGGCCAGCAGTGCCAGCGCCAGCAGAATGCGCCGCCCCGCCCCCTTGTGCTGAAAGTGGTCCGCTACGATGCAGGAGAACTCCGCCCGATCGGGATGAAGGCGGCGACGGATTGATTGCGCCTGAGCCAGCGGCTCACCAGCCAGATCGGTCAGCAACAGCGAGATCTGTTGTTCGGGATGGTAATTGAGAAATTGGGCCACCTGTTCCGGTGGCGGTGTCCGTTTCGGGCGCATAAAGCGCAGATAGATGCTCTCTTCACTGAGCGCATCATAGGCGGCCAGCATGCGGGCAGGCGCCACCCCATGCAGCTCGCGCAGCAGGCAAGGCACCCCGGAGACCTGCATCGCCAGTGGCAGCGCAGCTCGGGAAACCGGATGGAGCCAGCCCTCCAGTCCTTTGCCAAGGCGCTCCCGGTGCATGGGCCAGCAGAGGTAGCGCGGCATAATTACCAGCGCCCCGCGATACCGTGCTCTCGCCACACCTCGACATCGAGCAGGTTGTAAGGATCATCCAGATAGACGGCGATCCCCAGCTCTCGAACCCGGGCCATAAAGCGTCCCAGCAGGGAGTCACCGGTCAAGGACTCCATCTCCGGCAAGATCCCCTGCCCCAGCAGCAAGGCTTGCAGCGGCAAACGTTCCAGCAGATCGAATGGCAGATGCTGGCTGTTATCGAGCAGCAGCGCCAGCTTGCTCCCCGCCAGGCTGGCTTGCAGCACCAGCGCGAAGCGATCGGCATTGCTAAGCAGGTGGTCACGACGGTGGATCAGCAGGGTCAGTTCGGCTGGGGTACGCGACTGCTCCGTCAGCCACTCCTTGAGCGCCTCCCAGCGGCTGGGCAAGCCGGTCACCGCCAGCCAGACCGGATGAGGGGTCGCGGGACTGGAGAGCAGCCCAAGCTGACCCTGCACCTCCCCCTGCCAACGGCGAATGGAGCGGCGCTGGCCGCTCAAGCGCTGCTGACGCAGCGGGCCCAGATAGAGTCGACGCAGCAACCTGAGCAGCTCGTCACAATCAAGCGGCTTGGCCAGCGCCGCCAGAATATTGAAACCGGCATCGTGCAGCAGGCGGCGGGCACCGTCGATCAGCGTCTGCTCATGGGCCGAAAGCAGCACGATGGGCAGCCCGGCCTCCTGCAACTGGGGCTGGTTCATCAGCAGACTGATGGCATCTTGCTCCACCAGGCTGAGATCGCACACCAGCAGGCTGATGTCGCCTGCCGACAATGCCGCAAGACAGGCCGATTCATCCTGTACCCACTGACAGGAGAGCCCCAACCCGGCGATGGTCTGTTGCAGTTGCATCCCCTGAAACGGGTGATCCTCGAGCAGCAGCACCTTGTTAGCGGCCAGCCAGTTGCACCAGTTACGGTAACTGGCGGCAAGCCCCCCCAGCCAATTCTCGCCAATAGCGTAAATTCCCTCATGCTGCTGCAACTGGGGGAAGTAGTCCGACTGCTGATGAGCGGCGGGGTCGTAAAGTGCGATGGCGCCGGCCGCAAACAGCCCTTCCCACTGCCAGCAGGCATCCGGTCGGGTACGGTGCAGCGTGACATAGGAGGGCAATGTCATGGTGCTGGCCAACTCATGGGCGGTGCTGTCGAGGGCATAGAGCACAATGGGGCAAAATCCTGCCGCCTCATGCTCTTCCGAATCGAGCAACGCCAGTAATTCTTCATCAGTGATGATCATCTTGAGCCCTCTTTGAAAACTGCTGGCTGAACTCATCCAGTGCCCGGTTCAATCTGGCTTGCAGCATCGGATGGGGCGCCTGTTGCCACTCTTCAATGACCGCCACCAACGCGGTCGCCCCTACCATTCTGGCGGCCCCCTTCAACTTGTGTAAAGCAGCATTCACGCCAACTTCATCTTCTTCTGTGCTGCAGCGCTCAAGTTCGGCCAAATCATCACGGGTAGCCTCCAGATAAAGGGCGGCCAGTTCATCGGTCAGCAGCGAGGCAACCGGTGTCGGGACGACAGCATTGCTCCCCTCTTTGGCAATATGGCGCAGCAAGGTCGCCAGCTCCTTGAGAGCTACCGGCTTGTCCAGATGGCCATCGCAACCGCAGGATTGCAGCTCCCTTGCCGCCTGATCACTGAGATCTGCGGTGATCACATAGACCGGCAGACGGGCCCAACGGGCGGATTGGCGCAACTGCCTGCACAGCTCGGCCCCGTTCATCACCGGCATCTGCAGATCGGTCAGCACAAAATCCACCTCCTGTTGCGCCAGCATCTCCAGCGCCAGCTGCCCGTTGGCGGCAGTGATAACGCTGGCACCAAGTTGCCCCAGTTGCAGGCTGATCAGCTCGCGATTGACATCGTGATCTTCAACCAGCAGTACCCGCATGCCGAGCCCGGGCTGGGTGCCTGCGACCGGTTGATCCGGGGTCAGCCGTGGCTGCAGCAGGGTGATGATGGTCCCGGGCACCCAGGACTCCCCTTGCCAGGCCCAATAGTAGAGCCCCTTCTCGTCCACCTCCGCTTGCAGCGTATCAACGGCGTTGCTGACGGTGGCGATCCCCAATCGACTGAGCCAGGGCGACAGTGCTTGCGCCTCATCGTGCGGTAAAGAGAGCGCCAGCTGCCGCACATTGGGCTGCCAGTCCGGCTCCTGCTGCACCCGCTTCAGGGGCAACTCGCAATAGAAGCGGCTACCACCACCGGCGCGCCCCTCGACATCGATAAGCCCACCCATCTGCTCGATCAGCTGCTTGCAGATCGCCAGACCAAGACCGGTGCCAGGCGCCCGCAGCTGGCCTTCAACGGCAAACTGCTCGAACGGCATAAAGAGCGTGGTACGCATCTTGGCGGTGATCCCCGGTCCCTGATCATCCACACCAAAGCGCAAGGTCGATGCGACCACCTCGGCCCACAGCACCACTTCTCCACGCAGGCTGAACTTGATGGCATTGGAGAGCAGGTTGTGGAGCACTTGCCGTACCCGGTGAGGGTCGAGGGTCTGCAGGGCTGGCAGAGCCGGGTCCAACTTAAGGCGCAGTTGCAATCCCTTGGCCCGCGCCTTGGTCCAGTGCACCGCCGCCACGTGCTCGCACAGCTCGGCAAAATCGGTGGGTTGCGGCGAGAGGGAGAGTTTGCTGTTTTCGTTGCGGCTAAAGTCGAGCACATCGTTGAGCAGGCCGAGCAACTCATCCCCCGCCTGACGCACCCGCGCCAGCGCCGAATCCTGCTCTCTCGACAAAGGAGTGCTGGCCAGCCACTCCAGCAAGCCGAGCATGGCGTTCATCGGCGTGCGGATCTCGTGGCTGATGGCAGCCAAAAAGCGCCCCTTGGCCAGAACTGCCTGTTGCGCCTGCTCATGGGAGTGCTGCAATGCCTGATCCTGCTCGACCCTGGCAGTGGCATCCTGCATCACCGCATAAATTCGCCAACCCTGCGGTTGACTGCGGCCACGGCCATAGAGCTGCAACCAGCGCAGACCCTTGGTCGGATGGTGGTAGCGCATGGTGAATGCGAAGGGTTTGCCAGCCTGCAACATGGCGAACATCTCACGGCTTACCCGACAGCGATCCTCGCGCTCCAGCATAATGAGCACCCGTTTGGGCTCACGACGGATCTGCTGACTCGCCAGCCCCAGCAGCTCGTAACAGCCCCGGCTGATAAACTCGATACCCCCTACCCGTCCCCGCTCGAACATAAACTGCAGCACCACGCCGGGGACGGTATTGGTCAGGGCGCGCAGGCGGCGCTCTGCCTGACGCAGAAAACGGGCCTGCTCACGCAGCACACTGATATCCGACAGGGCGATGAGATCAGTGGCGGGTGCTTGCTTGTCGAGCCGCAGCGGATGCTGGGCATAGGCGAAGACCTGATCCCCCAGCACCAGCTCTCCTTCACTTTTTTGGGACTGAACCGGCGGCAGCATCAACTGCTGCGAATAGCGCAGGGCCAGACGTCGCCCCTGTTTATTGGATTTGATCACCTTGCCCTGGCTATTGCGCAGATAGACGGGCACCGGCAACGCCTGAAACATGGTTTCCCGCAGCTCGCTCTCGATGGCCAGCGCCTTCTCGGCAGCGTGACGCTGGGCGACTTCCCGTGCCAGTTGCTGGCGAGAGCGCCAGATCCCGCCGATGACAATGCCGCTGATCAGCAGTGCCATGGCAATGGAGCCAAACCAGGCGGCGTAGCTCACGCCGGGCTGCTGCACGACGAGCAAGCGGCGCCAGCGCTGGTTAAGTTCGTCGATCTGGGTGCTGGTCAGTGCCATCAGGTTGCGATCCATCACCCCGGCCAGTTCGGTCTGACTCTTGTTGATGGCAAAGCCAAGGCTGAAGCGATCTTCCAGCTCCTCGATATCGAGCCCGTCCAGCAAGTTGGTACGCTGGGGATATTGCAGCTGATAAAGCTCGCTCAGCATGGCGTCAGCCTTGCCCTGTTTGATCGCGGCAAGTCCCTGCTCGAGGCCGTCGGTGCGAAGCCACTCCTGATCACCGAGCAGGGCGAGCAAGGAGGGATCGTAGAGGGACTCCGGCACCAGAATACGCTGCCGCTTGAGCTGCGCCATGCGATCGGCAGCCAGCTTGCGCTTGCTGATCAAGGCAAACCGGTTGGTGGAGATCGTCCGACTGAAAATGAACTGATCCGTCAATGCCGGGGATTCCGGCAAGCCGGCCATCATGTCCGCTTCACCACGGCGCAGCTTTTCTACGGCCTCCGCCTTGCTGGCGGCAGGCACCAGCTTGTATTTCAGGCCGGTCTCCTGGGTGACCCAGCGCAGCACATCCGCGCTCCACCCTTTCGCCTCCCCCAGCTCATTGACGCCGCTATAGGGCATCAACTCGGGATTGACCACCAGGCGAATGGTACGCCCGCGGCCGGATAACCAGGCCTGCTCAGTATCGCTGAAGTGGGGTTGGTTGACGTAGAGCGATCCCTGATCGAGATAGCGAGCCAGATCGGTATAGATAGTACCGGCGGGCATATGACGGATCAGGGTGTCCACCAGATTGGCCAACTCCGGCTGATCACGCATCATCAGGCGATAGCTGATGATCCTATCCTCACCAAACAGGCGGCGCAGGCGCAACCCATCGGCAGGAAACTCGCGCATCAGATAGCGCAGTTGCAGATAGTCCCCCAGATAGGCATCACCCTTGCCACTCTGCAGCGCGTCGTAGACCTTCTCTCCGCTTTTTAGGGAAATAATGCGCGCCTGAGGATAGAGCTCGTGCAGCAGGCGGGCAGAGTCTGCCACCGAGTAGACCAGAAAGCGGGCCTGTTTGAGATTTTCACCCTTGTAGAGGATGGCGGCATCGGTCTCCATCATCGGACGGCTTAACCGCATACCCTCCACGGCCTTCTTGCGGGTTCCAACATAGGGAATGATGTCGCAGTCACCCTCTGCGAGCCCGTTGCGCAATGTCTGCCAATCGGGCAACTCTTTGAGCACGAGGGGAACCGGGAATAGCTCCTGCAACCGGGCGAGACGATCCTTGAGCAGTCCCCCCTCGGCCATCAAGTATGGTGGAGGAAGCGTCGCAGGATAGCAGAGCGAAAGCTGACTCAGTGAATTTACATAAGCCTGGGTCGCCGGCGCCAACGGCAGCACTGTGGTCTGCAAAGGCTTGGCGAGCAATGGCAGTGCCAGTACGGCACCCAGAAGAAAAACGGGGAATTTGGTCATCTGAAAACAAAAGCCAGGCATCTGCCTGGCTTTTTATCACTCGTTGGGTTCAACATTTTCTACCCTGGCCTTGAGCTTCTGGCCAGGCCGGAAGGTCACCACGCGGCGGGCGCTGATAGGAATATCCTCGCCCGTCTTGGGGTTGCGTCCGGGACGCTGATTCTTCTCACGAAGGTCAAAGTTACCGAAGCCTGAAATCTTGACTTGTTCACCACGCTCAAGCGCCTGTCGGATTTCCTCAAAGAAGGCTTCCACCATATCTTTGGCTTCACGCTTGCTCATCCCGAGCTGGGTGAACAGGTGCTCTGCAATGTCGGCTTTGGTAAGCGCCATAGATCAATCCCTCAAGGATGCATTCAACTCTTCACCAAGGGCCCGCACGACATTGTCTACGGTCTCGGCAATCTCTTTCTCCTCCAGGGTGCGCTGGGTGTCTTGCAATACAAGACTGATGGCCAGGCTCTTCTTGTCCTCTGCCATACCAGCACCCTGGTATACGTCAAACAAGTTTATTCCAACTACCTGATTTCCGCCAACTTTTTTAATTACCGCAAGCACATCACCTGCCAGAACCTGACGATCGACCACCACGGCAATGTCGCGACGGTTCGCCGGAAACTTGGAAACTTCGGCAGCCACAGGCACCTTGGCCGGGGTCAGCTTGTCCAGCTCGAGCTCAAACATCACCGCGCGGCTCTTGAGGCCCAGCTTCTTCTCGAGGCTCGGGTGGATCACGCCGATGTGGCCGATGATCTCGCCATTGCGCAGGATGGCTGCGCTCTGGCCCGGGTGCAGGGCGCTGTGCTCGGTGCGCTCGAAGGTAAAGGTGGCCCCTTCGGCGGTCAAGTCCAGCACCGCTTCCAGATCCCCTTTCAAATCAAAGAAGTCGGCTGCGCGAGTTTTGATATCCCAGTGCTCGTCGCTCTGGTTGCCAGTGATGATACCGGCCAGCATCGGCTCCTGACGGATGCCGTTCTCGGCGCTTTCATCCTTGACGAAACGCAGACCCTGCTCGAACAGACGCACACGCGGCTGCTGACGGTTCTGGTTGTAAACCACGGCCTGCACCAGACCCGGGAACAGAGAGACCCGCATGGCGGACATCTCGACCGAGATCGGGTTTGGCAGCACGATGGCATCGCTCTGCGGGAACAGGGTTTGCTGGGTCTTGGGATCGACGAAGCTGTAGGTGATCGCTTCCTGGAAACCGCGGTCAACCAGCAGGTCGCGTACGCGCTTCAAGGCCACCTGCCCTTCTGCCTGCTCAACCATCGCCAGAGAGGCGGTCGGTTTCAGGTTCGGGATGTTGTTGTAGCCGTAGATGCGAGCCACTTCCTCGATGAGGTCTTCCTCGATGGCGATATCGAAACGCCAGGAGGGTGCCAGCGCAGTCCAACCGTCAGCATCCACAGTAACCTGCATGCCAAGGCGAGTCAGGATCTCGACCACCTGCGCATCCGACACGCTGATACCGATCACCTTGTCGAGCTTGCTGCGACGCAGCTTGATGGGTGCCGCCTTCGGCAGATGGGCATCGGATTTGACCTCGATGACCGGACCGGCTTCACCGCCGCAGATGTCCAGCAGCAGACGGGTGGCACGATCCATTACCTTGGCCTGCAGCTCCGGATCCACCCCGCGCTCGAAGCGATGGGAGGAGTCGGTGTGCAGACCGTAAGCACGGGCACGGCCGGTGATGGAGAGCGGCGCGAAGAAGGCGCACTCCAGCAAGATGTCGGTAGTGGTCTCGGAGACACCGGTGCGGTTGCCGCCGAAGATACCGGCCATGCAGGCAGGACCTTTGGCATCGGCAATCACCAGGGTAGTCTCTTTGAGCTTCACTTCGTTGCCGTCGAGCAAGGTCATCGGCTCGTCAGCGTGGGCGCGACGTACCACCAGTTCCCCTTCCAGGGTAGCCAGATCGAAGGCGTGCATCGGCTGACCGTATTCCAGCAGCAGGTAGTTGGTGATGTCGACGATGGCATCGATAGAGCGGATACCGCCACGGCGCAGCTTCTCCTGCATCCAGAGCGGGCTCTGGGTCTGCAGGTTCAGCCCTTTAATGACGCGACCCAGATAACGGGGGCAATCTGCTGGCGCTTCAACCCGGATCGGGAAGGTAGCATCGATGGTGGCAACCGCAGGCGCCCAGGTCAGCTCGACCACGTCAACGCTGTTCAGCACGCCGATTTCACGGGCCAGGCCCGCGATACCGAGGCAATCGGCACGGTTCGGAGTCAGATCCACGTCGATAGAGACGTCGTTCAGATTGAGGTAGTCACGAATATCGGTACCAATGGGAGCATCGGCCGGCAGCTCGATGATGCCATCGGCTTCAACGTCGATACCCAGCTCACTGAAAGAACAGAGCATGCCGTGGGACGGTTGGCCACGCAGTTTGGCTTTCTTGATGGTGAAATCACCCGGCAGGGTCGCCCCTACTTTGGCCACACACACTTTCAAGCCCTGACGGCAGTTTGGCGCGCCGCAGACGATGTCCAGCAGCTCGGCTTCACCCACGTTGACCTTGGTCACCCGCAGCTTGTCGGCGTCAGGATGCTGGGCGCACTCGACCACTTCACCCACCACCACATTGTTGAACTGGCCAGCCACCGCTTCCACGGCGTCCACTTCCAGACCGGCCATGGTGATCTGCTCGGCCAGTGCATTGTCACTCAACTCGGTGCGGACCCACTCCATCACCCAGGATTTACTGAATTTCATGTTCTCTTGCCCTTACTTGAACTGCTTGAGGAAGCGCAGGTCGTTTTCGAAGAAGGCACGCAGGTCGTTGACCCCGTAACGCAGCATGGTCAGGCGCTCAACGCCCATGCCGAAGGCAAAGCCGGAGTATTTTTCCGGATCGATGCCGACCGAACGCAGTACGTTCGGGTGCACCATGCCGCAGCCCAGCACTTCCAGCCACTTGCCATTCTTGCCCATCACATCTACTTCAGCGCTCGGCTCGGTGAACGGGAAGTAGGAAGGACGGAATCGAATGGTCAGGTCTTCCTCGAAGTAGTTGCGCAGGAAGTCGTGCAGAATGCCCTTCAGCTCGGTAAAGCTGGCATGCTCGTCAACCAGCAGACCTTCAACCTGATGGAACATCGGGGTGTGGGTCATGTCGTAGTCGTTACGATAGACGCGGCCCGGCGCGATGATGCGGATCGGCGGCTGCTGATGTTCCATAGTGCGGATCTGCACACCGGAGGTGTGGGTGCGCAGCATCAGATCAGGATTGAAGTAGAAGGTATCGTGATCGGTACGCGCCGGGTGATGAGCCGGAATGTTCAGCGCATCGAAGTTGTGGAAGCCATCTTCAATCTCGGGACCGCGGGCAACCTTGAAGCCCATCTCGCCAAACAGGCGCTCGATGCGTTCGATGGTACGGGTTACCGGGTGCAGACCACCATTCTCGATGCGACGACCCGGCAGGCTGACGTCGATGGTCTCGGCAGCCAGCTTCTGGCTCAGCACGGCGACTTCGAGCGCTTCACGACGCTCGTTCAGCGCATCCTGAACCTGCTGTTTGGCCTGGTTGATCACGGCACCCGCGGCGGGACGCTCTTCGGCAGACAAGGCACCCAGGCCCTTCATCTGCTCGGTAAAAAAGCCCTTTTTACCCAGATATTTGACCCGGATTTCGTCGAGGGTCGCGATATCGCTCACGCCCTCAATTTCGGCTCTGGCTTGGCCGACTACTTCTTCAAGCTGTTGCATGTCTTCCTCGTCACCACTCCCGGTACAGGAGCCTTTAGGCTAAATAAGGTCAAGAGGGGAATAATACAAAAAAAGCCCCTTCGCTGACCATAGCTAAGGTGGGCTTTTCTCCCTACAAATCATTTTGTTATATCAAGCGAGTCTCATCGGCTCACCGCCACTCCTGAAATAGTGGAACAAACATTTAGTTTGTTGGCATATAAAGCATTTGTAGAACAGGGCATCTCGCACATATCGCCTTGTGTGGAGAAAACTGTAGCACGTGTAAAACAGTAGACAGAATATGGATAGGACAAAGGGAGAAGTAATGTAAAACCGCAAATGACAGATACAAAAAAGGAGGCCTGAGCCTCCTTTTAGCGTTTATAACAGGACTGGATTAAACCAGAGCTGCTTTAGCTTTTTCAACCAGGGCGGTGAAAGCCATTTTGTCGTGAACGGCGATATCGGACAGGATCTTGCGATCGATCTCGATAGAAGCCTTCTTCAGACCGTTGATCAGACGGCTGTAGGACAGACCGTTCTGACGGGCTGCAGCGTTGATACGCGCAATCCACAGCTGACGGAACTGACGCTTTTTCTGGCGACGGTCACGGTAGGCATACTGACCAGCTTTGGTTACCGCTTGTACCGCTACGCGGTAAACACGGGAACGTGCGCCGTAGTAACCTTTGGCGGCTTTCATTACTTTCTTGTGACGAGCTCGAGCAGTCACACCACGTTTAACTCTTGGCATTTTTCACATCCCCCCTTATGCGTACGGCAGACAAGCGACAACACGTTTGTGGTCGGCAGCAGAAACCATGAATTTCGGTCCCAGCTGACGCTTACGCTTGCTGCTCTTCTTGGTCAGGATGTGACGCAGGTGGTTGTGCTTGCACTTGAAGCGACCCGAGCCAGTCTTCTTGAAGCGCTTTGCAGCACCCCGGTTGGTTTTCATCTTCGGCATTTCATACTCCGCATTGTGAGTGACAACAAAATCGCAAGGCGAACCAAGTCATGAGGCAAGCCCCATGAGTCAATTTCTTGTGGGCCTTAAGATTTCTTCTTAGGTGCGAGGACCATCACAGCTTGACGGCCTTCGACTTTCGGGAACGACTCGACTACGGCCAACTCTTCCAGATCGTTCTTGACGCGCTCCAGAACCTTGATACCAAGATCCTGGTGGGCCATTTCACGACCACGGAAGCGCAGGGTGACCTTAGCCTTGTCCCCGTCTTCCAGAAAGCGAACCAGGTTGCGTAGTTTTACCTGATAGTCGCCTTCGTCAGTGCCAGGACGGAATTTGATTTCCTTAACCTGGACGACTTTCTGCTTTTTCTTCTGTTCTTTGGTTGTTTTGCTCTTTTCGTAGAGGAATTTGCCGTAATCCATGATCCGGCAAACGGGCGGCTCAGCATTTGGACTGATCTCTACCAGATCAACTCCGGCCTCTGCGGCCAAGTTCAGAGCATCCTGAATGGATGTGATGCCAATGGCTTCACCATCCAGACCAGTCAGACGAACTTCTTTCAGACGGATCTCTTCATTGATCCGGTGAGCGCGGGCTTGCGGTTGCTTGCCCAGTTTTTTTCCGCCTTTTATAGCTTATTCCTCCACTTTCTTTTGTCCGCGGGTCTGAACTTCCTGGGTCAATAGAGCGATGAACTCTTCAACAGGATAAGTGCCCAGGTCAGCCCCTTTACGAGTCCGTACTGCAATCTTACCGGCTTCAACTTCTTTATCGCCGCAGACCAGCATGAAAGGTACTCGCTTCAAAGTATGCTCGCGGATTTTAAAGCCAATCTTCTCATTTCTCAAGTCCGCTTTTGCGCGAAGGCCCGCATCATTCAATGCTTTGGCTACTTTCACCGCATAATCGGCCTGATTGTCCGTGATATTCATGACCACAGCCTGAGTCGGTGCCAACCAGGTCGGGAACAGACCGGCGTACTCTTCAGTCAGAATACCGATGAAGCGCTCGATAGAACCCAGGATGGCCCGGTGGATCATCACAGGTACATGGCGATCGTTGTTTTCGCCCACATAAGTGGCACCCAGACGACCAGGCAGGGCAAAGTCGAGCTGCACGGTACCACATTGCCACGCACGATCAAGGCAATCGTGCAGGGTAAATTCAATTTTGGGACCGTAGAACGCCCCTTCACCCGGCTGCAGATCGTACTTCAGACCGTTGAGCTCCAGCGCTTCGGCCAAGGCTTTCTCGGCGCGATCCCACATCTCATCGGAGCCGATACGCTGCTCGGGACGAGTGGAGAGCTTGACCACGATGTTTTCGAAGCCAAAGGTACCGTAGACGTCATAGACCATACGAATACAGCCGGAGACCTCTTCCATGATCTGCTCTTCGGTACAGAAGATGTGAGCGTCATCCTGAGTGAAACCGCGCACCCGCATCAGACCGTGCAGGGAACCGGACGGCTCGTTGCGGTGGCAGGAACCAAACTCGGCCATACGCAGCGGCAGATCGCGGTAGGACTTCAGACCCTGGTTGAAGATCTGGACGTGACCCGGGCAGTTCATCGGCTTGATGGCGTACTCGCGGTTTTCGGACTGGGTAGTGAACATGGCCTGGGCGTATTTCTCCCAGTGACCTGAACGCTCCCACAGAACGCGGTCCATCATGAACGGACCTTTCACTTCCTGATAGTCGTACTCTTTGAGCTTGCCGCGGATAAAGGTTTCCAGCTCACGGAAGATGGTCCAGCCATCGTTGTGCCAGAACACCATACCGGGTGCTTCTTCCTGCATGTGATACAGGTCGAGCTGCTTGCCGATCTTGCGGTGGTCGCGCTTGGCGGCCTCTTCCAGGCGCTGCAGATAGGCCTTGAGCTGCTTCTTGTCAGCCCAGGCGGTACCGTAGATACGCTGCAGCATCTTGTTGTTGGAGTCGCCACGCCAGTAGGCGCCGGACATCTTCAGCAACTTGAAGTGGTGGCAGTGACGCATGTTGGGCACGTGCGGGCCGCGACACATGTCGATGTACTCTTCGTGATGATAGAGACCTGGCTGGTCATCACGGGCAATGTTCTGATCCAGGATTTCGACTTTGTAAGACTCGCCGCGCGCCTCGAATACATCGCGCGCTTCTTGCCAGGAGACTTTCTTCTTGATGACGTCGTAATCCTTGGCTACCAGCGCCAGCATGCGCTCTTCCAAGGCAGCCAGATCTTCATCGGTCAGGGTACGGTCAAGATCAACGTCATAGTAGAAGCCGTTGTCGATGACAGGACCGATGGCCATCTTGGTCTGGGGCCAGAGTTGCTTGATAGCATGACCCAGCAAGTGGGCGCAGGAGTGGCGCAGGATGTCCAGACCTTCTTCGTCTTTGGCGGTGATGATGGCCAGCGCAGCATCGGCTTCGATCAGCTCGCACGCATCTACCAGTTCACCGTTTACCCGACCGGCAATGCACGCCTTGGCGAGACCGGGACCGATGTCCGCAGCCACATCCATGACGGAAACAGAGTGGGCAAATTGACGTTGGCTGCCGTCAGGCAGAGTAATGATTGGCATTATGTGTTTCCTTATACAGTGGTGACCCCTACCAAAGGTCACATGCGGGATGGAAAAGAGATTCAAAAAGGTGATGTTTTGGTTCTCCACAGCACTTTGCGAAGACGGCCTGACACGTAAACCACATGTCTAACGTGACAAACCAAGCCAAAACGGCCCCATGCTACCAGAAGTCGGGCGTGCTGTATCGGATTTGCAGATATTTTCTACAGTCAAATGAGTCGTCTGCCGACTATTCACCAAGCAGGGATTGCCAGTTGAAATCAAAGTCACTGCTCCCCTCCTCGGCCAGCGCCAGCTCCTGCAGCACCTGAAGCGCCAGCTTGTTGCCCTTTTGTGCCGCCTGATAGAGCCACTGCTTCGCCTGAGGCAGATCGACCCTGCCGCTGACCCCCATCAGATGAAGGACGCCGACTTTCAGCATGGCCGGGACATCACCATTACGGGCAGCCTGATCCATCCAGTGAAAGGCTTGGCGCAGATCTCGCTTGACCCCAACACCACGCAGATAGAGCTCTGCCAGCCGATATTGGCCGAAGGGATCCCCTGCCAGCGCCGACTGGCGATAGAGCGTGATGGCCTGATGGATATCCTGCTCGCTCCCCTGCCCCACTTCATGGCTCCAGCCCATCAAGGCTTGCGCCCGAGGTTGGCCTTGATCGGCCAGTGGCGACCAGATCCGGGTCGCCTCATCGAAATGACCGGTACGCCAGGCACGGTTGGCAGCAGCCATCTCCTGCTCGGTGGAGAGCGGAAGCAGACGCCAGATAACCAGCGCAATCAGACCGATAAATAGCCAGCGGGAAGTGGTGGGGCTCATGATGATTTCCGTGATCCAGTTCTCATTTCGTCTATGTAAACGAAATGTAGCGTTGCGATCAAGCAAGAGATCCCTGCGACAACCCTTTTTGCACCCGGTCGATCAGCAGTTGTTGTCATTTATCCGGTGCACCTGCAAAATAACTGTATGTATAAACAGTATCGGTGCACACCATGGCAGGACGAGGCAGCCCCCACAATATCGATCACCGTTTTAGCGGCCCCCTTGTCGAAGCGGTCGATGACGGCTGGCAACCATCTGATTGGGATGCCGCATTCACCCCCTCTGTGCCTGGCACCGAGGTGCGGGAGATCGATGCACGCAGCATCATCAGCTACAACAGCTCGCCGGATGTCCCCTTTGGTCGCTCCATCAACCCCTATCAGGGGTGCGAACACGGCTGCATCTACTGCTATGCCAGACCCAGTCACGCCTATCTGGAGCTCTCCCCTGGCCTTGATTTCGAGAGCAAGCTGTTTGCCAAACGCAATGCAGCCGACCTGCTGCGCCGGGAGTTTGCCAAACCGGCCTATCAGCCACAGACCATCTTCATTGGCGCCAATACCGACCCCTATCAACCCATCGAGCAGCGCTATCGCCTCACCCGGCAGTTGCTGGAAGTGATGCTTGCCCACCGCCATCCGGTCGGGCTCATTACCAAGAGCTCCATGATCTTGCGCGACCTTGATCTGTTGACCGAGCTGGCCAGAGAGGGACTGTGTCAGGTGATGGTGTCGGTGACGACCTTGAACGAAACCCTGCGCCGACAGCTGGAGCCCCGCGCCAGCACGGGCACCGGCCGCTTGAAAGTGATCGAGAAGCTGGCCAACGCTGGTATACAGGTGGGGGTATTGGCCGCCCCCATGATCCCGCGGCTCAATGAGCCGGAGCTGGAGCAGATCATCAAATCGGCTGCCGAGGCTGGCGCCAGCTGCGCCGATTACATTCTGCTGCGCCTGCCCCACGAGCTGGCGCCGCTATTTGGTGACTGGCTCGATACCCACTATCCGGGCCAGAAGGAGGCTATTTTGAATCAGTTGCGAGCCAGCCGCGGTGGCGGGCTCAACAGTACCGCCTTCGGTACCCGCATGCGCGGTGAGGGGCACTTTGCCGATCTGCTGGCCCAGCGCTTTCGCCTTATCAGCAAACGACTTGATCTGGGCAAACGCCATATTCAGCTCAGACTGGATGGGTTTATCCGCCCCGGGGAGCAGCTGCCGCTCTTCTAATCCCCCTGTTCACGCCCTTCACACATCAGGTGTGCCAAGAGGTTGAAAGGAAGACCTGCCGCGACACATCCTGTGGAAACCCCGCTTTTCAGAATTTTCCAACGAAGTAGTCATGTCGCGACAAGAAAGCGCTACCCGGTAAAGAGAAGGCTAACGCCTTAGCCTGCGCGCTGATCCCGGCCCTGTTGCACCATTTCAACCGGCAGTCGCGAGGGTTCATGAGCCACTTCGTGCTCATCCTCTTCATACTGTGGCACCTCTGACTCGCCCCATACCCGGCTCCACCAAATTTCCCACGTGATCCAACTGGTCATATGCAGCTCCTGACGGTGAAGGTGATGGCAACAACCCACCACTCGCCCGGCAGGATAACGGCTGGTAATGACAGGGAAATGACAAAAAAATCACTTGTAAAAAGGCAACTGGCGGTGGCGAGGAAAAGCCGAAACAGTTCACATATTCGGCGAAATCATACTGAAAGCGGTCACAAATCTGCAGGTTGTTGATTGCAGCTCACTCTGTTCCCGCCAAAGCTGAGTTGCCCATTCAGGCATCTATAAAAACAGGGACACAATAATGAAACACACAGCGGGAATATGGGCGATCGCAGGTATGCTGATCGCCCCCTTGGCGCACGCCGACGTCATACTGCACGCCTTCAACTGGAAGTACAGTGAAGTGACCGCCAAAGCCGATCTTATCAAGTCAGCCGGTTACAAACAGGTACTCATCTCGCCGCCTCTCAAGTCATCAGGCAACGAGTGGTGGGCTCGTTACCAGCCGCAGGATCTGCGTCTTGTCGACTCCCCTCTTGGCAACAAGCAGGATCTCGAGCAGCTGATCGCCGCCATGAAGGCGCGAGGTATCGCCGTCTATGCCGATGTGGTGCTCAACCACATGGCCAACGAAAGCTGGAAACGCAGCGATCTCAACTATCCCGGCAACGAGCTGCTGCAAAGCTACGCCAGCAACCCGGCCTATTTCGAGCGCCAGAAACTGTTTGGCGATCTCGGGCAAAACTTCCTCTCCGGTCAGGATTTTCATCCCGAAGGGTGCATTAGCGACTGGAGCGATCCGGGTCATGTCCAGTATTGGCGACTCTGTGGTGGTGCCGGTGACAAGGGGCTGCCGGATCTGGATCCCAACAACTGGGTAGTGAGCCAGCAACAGGCCTATCTCAAGGAGCTTAAGGGGATGGGGATCAAGGGTTTTCGGGTCGATGCGGTCAAACACATGAGCGATTACCAGATCAATGCCGTGTTCACCCCCGAGATCAAACAGGGGATGCATGTCTTTGGCGAGGTGATCACCACAGGGGGCGCAGGCAGCACCGATTACGAGCGCTTCCTCAAACCCTACCTCGACAGCAGCGGCCAGGGAGCCTATGACTTTCCGCTGTTTGCCTCCCTGCGCGGTGCCTTCAGTTACGGTGGCAGCATGAACCTGCTGGCGGATCCGGGCGCCTATGGTCAGGCGCTACCGGGCAATCGCGCCGTCACCTTTGCCGTGACCCACGACATCCCCACCAACGACGGCTTCCGCTATCAGATCTTAAGCCAGACTGACGAGAAGCTGGCCTATGCCTACCTGCTTGGGCGCGATGGTGGCTCGCCACTGGTCTATTCGGATCACGGCGAGACCCAGGCCAAGGATGGACTGCGCTGGCAGGATTACTACCAGCGAGCCGATCTCAAGGGGATGATCCGCTTCCACAATGCGGTGCAGGGTCAACCCATGCAGCTGGTCGGCAGCGGTGACTGCTTCGTGCTGTTCAAACGGGGCAAACAGGGGCTGGTCGGTATCAACAAGTGCGACTATGAGCAGGAGTACTGGCTCGATACCGCCAGGTTCGAGATGAACTGGTATCGCAACTATCGTGACGTGCTCGACCAAGGCGCCGTGGTCAACGTGCAGAGCCAGTGGGTACGGGTCGCCATTCCCGCCCGCAGCGCCAGAATGTGGCTGCAGGAGTGATCCAGCCGTAAGATCAGCGGAGAGTCATAAAAAGCAGACAAATAAAAAGAGCGACCACCAGGGTCGCTCTTTTTGCTCAGAGACGTTGCTCGGGTAACCGGTGACGATTACTCGTCGCCAGCATCGACCGCATCAGTGCCGGTCGCGGTATCGGTACCTTCAGATACCTCACCATCAACGGCCAAAGCGTCGTTCTCGTCTTCGTCGCTCTCGGCGATACGCTGCAGGCCAACCACGGTCTCGTCTTCACCGGTACGGATCAGACGGACACCGCCGGTGTTACGGCCAATGACGCTCACCTCGGCAACACGGGTACGCACCAGAGTGCCGCCGTTGGTGATCAGCATGATCTGGTCGGTATCTTCGACCTGAATCGCATCGATCACCTTGCCGTTGCGCTCATCCACCTTGATGGAGATAACGCCCTGAGTACCACGGCTCTTGGTCGGGTATTCGGCCAACGCAGTCCGCTTGCCGTAACCGTTCTCGGTGGCGGTGAGGATGGCACCTTCGCCGCGCGGAACGATGAGGGAAACCACCTTGTCACCGGCGCCCAGCTTGATGCCACGGACACCGGCGGCGGTACGACCCATGGGACGCACGCCCTTGAAGGTACCCTTGCTTTCGGTGCCTTCGCCGTTGTCGCTGCCATCATCGTCATTACCGGCATCGTCGTCGGTTTCAACGTCATCGCTGACATCGGCATCAGCGCGACCGCTGCCTTCCGCGAAGCGAACAACTTTGCCCGCGTCGGAGAAGAGCATGATCTCGTTGCTGCCATCGGTGATATCCACCCCGATCAGCTCATCACCCTCTTTAAGGTTGATGGCGCGGATACCGGAGGAGAGCGGACGGCTGAAGTCAGAGAGGCTGGTCTTCTTCACGGTACCGTTGGCGGTGGCGAAGAACACATACTTCTCGGCGTCATACTCCTTCACCGGCAGGATAGCGGTGATACGCTCACCCTCTTCCAGCGGCAGCAGGTTGATGATCGGACGACCACGGGCGCCACGGGACGCTTCCGGCAGCTGGTAAACCTTGAGCCAGTAGACCTTGCCACGGGTGGAGAAGCACAGAATGGTGTCGTGGGTGTTGGCCACCAGCAGACGCTCCACAAAGTCCTCTTCCTTGATCCGGGTGGCCGACTTGCCACGACCACCGCGGCGCTGGGCCTCGTAGTCGGAGAGCGGCTGATACTTCACATAGCCCTGGTGAGACAGGGTAACCACCACGTCTTCCGGGGTGATCAGATCTTCGATGTTGATCTCGGCACTGGACATGCTGATCTCGGTGCGACGCTCGTCGCCATACTGCTCACGCACAGCCAGCAGTTCATCGCGGATCACTTCCATCAGACGAGCCGGGCTCGCCAGGATGTGCAGCAGCTCGGCGATCAGATCCAGCAGAGATTGGTACTCTTCCAGGATCTTCTCGTGCTCGAGGCCAGTCAGCTTGTGCAGACGCAGGTCAAGGATGGCCTGGGCTTGCTGTTCGGTCAGGAAGTATTGACCTTCACGGATACCGAACTCGGGCTCCAGCCACTCTGGCCGTGCCGCGTCGTCGCCCGCTTTTTCCAGCATGGCGGCCACATTGCCGAGTTCCCAGCCCTTGGCAACCAGGCCCGCTTTCGCGTCGGCCGGGGTCGCGCTGTGACGGATCAGCTCGATGATGGGATCGATGTTGGCCAGCGCAACCGCCAGACCTTCCAAAATGTGCGCCCGATCCCGCGCCTTGCGCAATTCGAACACGGTCCGGCGAGTCACCACTTCACGGCGGTGCAGCAGGAACGCATCCAGGATCTCTTTAAGGTTCATCACCTTGGGCTGGTTGTTATCGAGCGCCACCATGTTGATGCCGAACGTGGTCTGCATCTGGGTGTGCTTGTAGAGATTGTTCAGCACAATCTCGCCGGACTCGCCGCGCTTGATCTCGATAACGATGCGCATGCCGTCTTTGTCAGACTCATCGCGCAGGGCACTGATGCCCTCGATCTTCTTCTCTTTGACCAGCTCGGCGATCTTTTCGATCAGTCGAGCCTTGTTCACCTGATAGGGGATCTCGTGAACGATGATGGTCTCGCGACTGGTCTTCTCGTCCACTTCCACTTCAGCTTTGGCCCGCACATAGATGGAGCCACGACCGGTACGGTACGCCTGCACGATGCCGGAACGACCGTTGATAATGCCGCCGGTGGGGAAATCCGGGCCGGTGATGTAGGTCATCAGCTCGTCAATGGTGAGGTCGCCGTTTTCGATCAGCGCCAGGCAGCCATTGACAATCTCGGTGAGGTTGTGAGGCGGAATGTTGGTCGCCATGCCCACCGCGATACCGGAGGAGCCGTTGACCAGCAGGTTGGGAACCTTGGTAGGCATGACCGCCGGGATCATCTCGGTGCCGTCATAGTTCGGCACCCAGTCCACGGTCTCTTTGTCCAGATCGGCCAGCAGCTCGTGGGAGATGCGGGCCATCCGCACTTCGGTATAACGCATCGCCGCGGCGCTGTCGCCGTCGACTGAACCGAAGTTGCCCTGACCATCGACCAGCATGTAACGCATGGAGAAATCCTGCGCCATCCGGACAATGGTGTCATACACAGCGACATCGCCGTGCGGGTGATATTTACCGATTACGTCACCGACCACACGGGCCGATTTTTTATAGGGCTTGTTCCAGTCGTTCCCCAACTCGTTCATAGCAAACAGAACGCGGCGGTGAACCGGTTTCAAGCCATCACGCACATCCGGCAGAGCTCGTCCTACGATCACGCTCATGGCGTAATCAAGATAGGAACTCTTGAGCTCTTCTTCGATGTTGACCGGCGTGATCTCTCTGGCCAGATCGCTCATAGAAAGCCTTATCCCTAATTAGTTGTTCTTTGGCTTAAACAGCGCGACATGGTAACACACTGAGCCAAATACCTTAAGCCACAAATCGGGTATCAGATCGGGCTGGTGTGACAAAGTCCGTCCGTTATAATGCCCGCCAGGACAATAGATTGCGCCCATGACTCAGAAGCGGGCGCCCTGCCACAGGATCTTCGAAAAATGAACAGTGATGCCAATGTCGATCTGACAGAAATCGCCAAGTTTGAAGCCATCGCCTCCCGCTGGTGGGACATGGAAGGTGAATTCAAACCCCTGCATCAAATCAATCCGGTACGCCTTGACTGGATCACCGACAAAAGTGGCGGTCTGTTTGGCAAGCGCATTCTCGATATCGGATGTGGTGGCGGCATCCTCTCCGAGAGCATGGCCCGCCGTGGTGCCAAGGTCACCGGCATCGACATGGGTAAGGAGCCCCTCGGCGTCGCCCGCCTGCACGCCCTTGAGCAGGGTGTTGAGCTCGAATATCGCCAGATCACCGCCGAAGCCCATGCCGCCGAAGTGCCAGGCCAGTATGACGTAGTCACCTGCATGGAGATGCTGGAGCATGTGCCGGACCCTGCCTCCGTGCTGCGCGCCATCGCTACCCTGGTGCGCCCGGGCGGCCGGGTGTTTGTCTCCACCATCAACCGCAACCCCAAATCCTATCTGATGATGATCATCGGGGCCGAATACCTGATGAAGATGGTGCCGAAGGGTACCCACGATCACAAAAAATTCATCACCCCGGCCGAACTGTGTCGCATGGGTGAAGCAGCTGGCCTGCTGGTGCGGGATATGAGCGGGGTGCACTATGCACCGCTCTCCAACAGTTTCAAGCTCGGCAAGAATGTCGACGTCAACTATATGGTGGAGTTTGTCCGCCCGGAGCAAGGTTGATGAGCGACTCTCGCCCTCTGCCCCTGCGCGGTGTGCTGTTCGATCTGGATGGCACCCTGCTCGACACAGCCCCGGATCTGGGTGCCGCCGTCAACCACGTGCTGATCAGCGAAGGCTTTGCGCCGCTCTCTGACGACATCATTCGTCAGACCACCTCCCACGGAGCGCTCGGGCTGCTGAAAGCGGGCCTCGGCGATGAACCGCTTGAAGAGCTGGGGGCCACGCGCCTGCGCAATGCCCTGCTCGACTACTACGCGGCCAATCTCTGCGTCGGTACCCGTCCCTATGAGGGAATGGTGGATCTTATCGAGTGGCTCGACGAGAAACAGCTCCCCTGGGGCATAGTCACCAACAAGCCGGGCTTTCTCACCGAGCCACTGCTGGCGGCCCTGCCACAGCTCGCCAGCTGCGGCGTCACCGTCAGTGCCGATACCCTGCCAGTACGCAAGCCCGACCCCGCCCCCATGTTCTTTGCCTGCGAGAAGCTGGGGGTCGAGGCGGCTCACTGCCTCTATGTGGGGGATCATGTGCGGGATATCGAAGCAGGCCGCAATGCCGGCATGCGCACTGCGGTCGCTGGCTGGGGCTATCTCAATGATGAGGAAGATCCCGCCCAGTGGGGCGCCGATCTGCAGTTTGATACCGTGCAGGCCCTGCACCACTGGCTGCGCTACGAGTTGACGGCCAAGGCGTAACGCGCAGCCTTACCGGCTGATATGCGATAACGGGGCGAAGAGACTCTTCGCCCTTGCATCTCTTCCTTTACGCTCCTGCGTCCTGCGCCACCATCACTCGTCTATTCATGGATAATAAAGGCAGCTTTCTGCCTGTTGGATACCCATTTGACAAGCTCGCAACCGTCACAAAACGGCCACAAACCACCGTCATCTGATGCAAAGCCCTTGCCACGCTGAGCCCGCGGCTGCGACAACTGGACAGCTTTTGACCCTTGTTGCATAAGGGATAATCAGCCGCCGTTTGCTAGTAAAAAGCCCCCCGTTTCGCAAGCAAAAAAAGTTATTTAAATTTTCCATCTTCGATCGGGAGACTTGCTTTTAGCGGAGCGGACGAATGAAAACCCGCTCACTGTGAGCGGTCACTAACTGATGGGGCAAGACTCACAATTTATCCACAGCTCGTCACTTATCCACACATTGCAATGGCGGGCTGACCTCACTATCTTGTAGCTCGAACTTAAAATAACACTACATCTTGTGATTCATCGCACAATCTCTACCCAACTCCCGCACACCGCCGGAGCCTGGGTGGCGCCATTGTGCGATGGTTTTTCGGGAATCAACTGAAGGTCATCAGCCAATGAACTTGTTTGTGACGAAGCGTAACGGACACAAAGAACCCATCGATCTGGATAAAATTCACCGCGTGCTGGACTGGGCCGCCGAAGGGCTCGACAACGTGTCGGTCTCCCAGGTAGAGCTCAAGTCCCACATCCAGTTCTATGACGGTATCCGTACCGCCGACATTCACGAAACCATCATCAAGGCGACGGCTGACCTCATCTCCGAGCAGACCCCTGACTACCAGTACATGGCCGCCCGTCTGGCCATCTTCCACCTGCGCAAGAAGGCCTACGGCCAGTTCGAACCGCCCCACCTCTACCAGCACGTGGCTCGTCTGGTCGACATGGGCAAGTACGACAAACACCTGCTGGAAGACTACACCCAGGCTGAATTCGAAGAGCTGAACGCGCACATGGATCACTGGCGCGACATGGATTTCTCCTACGCGGCGGTCAAGCAGCTGGAAGGCAAGTATCTGGTACAAAACCGTGTCACCGGCGAGATCTACGAGAGCCCGCAGTTCCTCTACATCCTGGTAGCGGCCTGCCTCTTCTCCAAGTACCCGAAAGATACCCGTCTGGACTACATCAAACGCTTCTATGATGCGGTCTCGACCTTCAAGATCTCCCTGCCGACCCCGATCATGAGCGGTGTGCGCACCCCGACCCGTCAGTTCAGCTCCTGCGTACTGATCGAGTGCGACGACAGCCTGGATTCCATCAACGCCACCGCCAGCTCCATCGTGCGTTACGTTTCCCAGCGCGCCGGTATCGGCATCAACGCTGGTCGCATCCGCGGTCTGGGCAGCCCCATCCGTGGCGGCGAAGCGTTCCACACTGGTTGCATCCCCTTCTACAAATACTTCCAGACTGCCGTGAAGTGCTGCTCCCAGGGCGGCGTGCGCGGCGGTGCGGCGACCCTGTTCTACCCGCTGTGGCACACCGAAGTGGAAAGCCTGCTGGTTTTGAAGAACAACCGCGGCGTGGAAGAGAACCGTGTCCGTCACATGGACTACGGCGTGCAGATCAACAAGCTGATGTACCAGCGCCTCATCAAGGGCGGTGACATCACCCTGTTCTCCCCGTCCGATGCGCCGGGTCTGTACGATGCGTTCTTCGCGGATCAGGACAAGTTCGAAGAACTCTACGTCAAGTACGAGCAGGATCCGGCCATTCGCAAGAAGACCCTCAAGGCCGTCGATCTCTTCTCCCTGATGATGCAGGAGCGTGCCGGTACCGGTCGCATCTACATCCAGAACGTGGATCACTGCAACACCCACAGCCCGTTTGATCCGAGCGTGGCGCCAGTGCGCCAGTCCAACCTCTGCCTCGAGATTGCGCTGCCGACCAAGCCGCTCAACAACATCGACGACGAGAACGGCGAGATCGCCCTGTGTACCCTCTCCGCCTTCAACCTGGGTGCCATCGAGAAGCTGGAAGATCTGGAAGAGATGGCCGATCTGGCCGTACGCGCCCTCGATGCCCTGCTCGACTATCAGGACTACCCGATTGCCGCCGCCAAGAAGGGCAGCATGGGTCGTCGCACCCTGGGGATCGGCGTCATCAACTACGCCTACTACCTGGCCAAAAACGGTGCCCGTTACTCCGACGGCTCCGGTCTGGCGCTGACTCACCGTACCTTCGAGGCCATTCAGTACTACCTGCTGAAAGCCTCCGTGCAGTTGGCCCGCGAGTTCGGCCCCTGCCCGCTGTTTGGCGAGACCGCCTACGCGCAAGGTATCCTGCCCATCGACACCTACAAGAAGGATCTGGATGCGCTGTGCAACGAGCCGCTGCATCTGGATTGGGAAAGCCTGCGCGAAGAGATCAAGTCCGTGGGCTTGCGCAACTCCACCCTGACCGCCCTGATGCCGAGCGAGACCTCCAGCCAGATCTCCAACGCCACCAACGGTATCGAGCCGCCGCGCGGTCTGGTGTCGGTCAAGGCCTCCAAAGACGGCATTCTCAAACAGGTGGTGCCCGAGTATGATCGCCTGAAAGATCAATACGAATTGCTCTGGAAGCAACCGAGCGTTGACGGCTACCTGCAGCTGGTCGGTATCATGCAGAAGTTTGTGGATCAGGCGATCTCCGCCAACACCAACTACGACCCTGCCCGTTTCGAAGGCAACAAGGTCCCGATGAAACAGCTGCTCAAGGACTTGCTGACCGCCTACAAATACGGCCTCAAGACCCTGTACTATCACAACACCCGTGATGGTGCAGACGATGCCCAGACCGACCTGCAAGATGACGGTTGCGCTGGCGGGGCTTGCAAAATCTAAGTCACGGCAAGAACTGATAACCGGGCGGGAGCATGAAGCTCCCGCTCTCCTGTTTTCTCTATTCACATATTCTGGTAACCATGGCCTATTCAACTTTCTGCCAAACCCAAAACGACCAGCTCAAAGAGCCGATGTTTTTTGGCCAATCGGTCAACGTAGCCCGTTATGATCAACAAAAGCACGAAGTGTTCGAGCGGCTGATCGAGAAGCAGCTCTCCTTCTTCTGGCGTCCGGAAGAGGTGGATGTCTCCCGTGATCGCATCGACTATCAGGCCCTGCCACCCCACGAGCAGCACATTTTCATCTCCAACCTGAAGTACCAGACCCTGCTGGACTCCATTCAGGGTCGCAGCCCCAACGTGGCGCTGCTGCCGCTGGTCTCCATTCCGGAGCTGGAAACCTGGATTGAGACCTGGGCCTTCTCCGAGACCATCCACTCTCGCTCCTACACCCATATCATCCGCAATATCGTCAACACCCCCGCCCAGGTGTTCGACGACATCGTGACCAACGAGCAGATCTTGAAGCGCGCCGGCTCCATCAGCCACTTCTACGACGACCTGATCGAAGCGACCGCCCTCTACAACCTGCATGGTGAAGGGACCCACACCGTCGCTGGCCGCGAAGTGACCATCACATTGCGCGAGCTCAAGAAGAAGCTCTATCTCTGCCTGATGAGTGTCAACGCGCTGGAAGCAATTCGCTTCTATGTCAGCTTCGCCTGCTCCTTTGCCTTCGCCGAGCGCGAACTGATGGAAGGCAACGCCAAGATCATCAAGATGATCGCCCGCGACGAAGCGCTGCATCTCACCGGCACCCAACACATGCTGAACCTGATGCGCACCGGCCAGGATGACCCGGAGATGGCCGAGATCGCCGCCGAGTGCGAACAGGCCTGCTTCGAGATCTTCAAGGAAGCGGCCATTCAGGAGAAAGAGTGGGCCGAGTACCTGTTCCAGGACGGCTCCATGATCGGCCTGAACAAGGACATCCTCTGCCAATACGTGGAGTACATCACCAACTTGCGCATGAGCGCGGTCGGCCTGCAGCCAGCCTTTGCCGGCACCAAGCAGAACCCGATCCCCTGGATCAACACCTGGCTGTCATCCGACAACGTGCAGGTCGCGCCGCAAGAGGTAGAGGTCAGCTCCTATCTGGTCGGTCAGATCGACAGCGAAGTCAATGCCGACGACCTGGGTGATTTCGAGCTGTGAGTGACGCCACCAACACGCTGACCCCTGCCCCGCACGCACCTGCCGAACAGCATGCGGTCGTGGCACCACGGGTACATACCCGGGATGGTGCCGTGCTGCACGCCCATCCCGGCGAAAGCGTGTTGGAGACCCTGGAGCGCCATGGTCATCATGTGGAATTCCAGTGTCGCAGCGGCTATTGCGGCGCCTGCCGCACTCCGCTGATGGCTGGCAAGGTGCACTATCCTGCGATGCCGCTGGCATTCGTCGCCCAAGGGGAGTGCCTCCCCTGCTGCTGCAAACCGGTCGGCGCCATCCGGCTGGATATCCAGAAGAGCTGACGCAGCCACAGACTGGCAACTCGCACAAAGTAGAAAGCCGCCGGAGCAATCCGGCGGCTATTTTTGTCTCTTCACATTGCCTGGGCGCCCGATGACAGACGCCCAAACCCTCAGAGGATTACAACCAGGGGGCGGCAGTCGGCCCGTGGTGCAGGCCCAGCTTCCAGACACGGCCAAAGTGCTTGTAGTGACCGGCCGCGACACCGGCCTTCTCACCCATGCCGTGGTAGAGATCGAGGTGCCCCTTCTTCACCGCCCCGCCCACATCCAGCGCAATCAACAAGCGCAGCTGATGCTTGCCGGTCCAGTTGCCCTCTTTATCGAGCAAGGGGACTTCGGCGAGGATCGGGGTCCCCATCGGTAGCAGGGTCTTGTCGGCGGCAACAGCCGCCAGCGGCAGCAGCGGGATACCGGCTGCGCCGATCACGTCATTGGTGGGGCGACGCTCGAAGAAGACATAGGAGGGATTCTGCTCCACCAGCTCCTTGACGCTCTCCTCCGGTTGACGGTTGGCCCACTCCTTGATGGCCTTCATCGACATCTGCTCTTTGGGCACTTCACCGCGGTCGATCAGTACCCGGCCGATACTGACGTAACCGTGGCCGTTCTTGCCGCTGTAGCCCAGATATTGCAGCCGATCGTCATCTCCGTAATGGACAAAGCCGGAGCCCTGCACATCCATCAGGAAGTTGTCGATAAGGGATTTGCTGTAACCCAGCTCCAGCCCGCGGTTGGCCAGGGCCCCCTGATGGATCTCGGCCCGGGTCGGACAGCGACCGCCACATTTGGGCATGGCATAGATGGGATATTTGTACTTGGCATCCGGGCGGTGGCGCACTTCCAGCACCGGCGAGTAGTAACCGGTAAACAGCACGTTACCCATGCGATCGGCACCGCCCAGCTGAGCCAGGCTGATACCGTAACGGGTGATGTCGGCAGGATTGCCGCCGCCCGCCACCCAGCGGGAGAGCTGGTGATAGAGCTCGCCATAACGGCGGGTCATCTTGCCGGAGCGCTCCAATACCAGTCTGCTTTGCGGGCCAAACTTGCTGTAGTCGGCACGCGCACGGCTATTGACCCGCTCTACCCTCACCAGATCCTCTGGCAAGGTCCCGTCCAGATACTGCTTGCCCAGATTTTCCGGCACCTCGCAGTTAAGAAAGCATCTGTTGTCGGTCTGTTTTTTGGGCACTTCTGCTTTGTCAGAGTTGCCCGCACAACCGGCCAGTCCCAGCACTGCGGCGGTCAGCCAGTACGCGTGTTTGTTCATATGTCCTCATATAACGCCAAGAGCCATGCTCGGCGGGGAAGATGCCAAATTTGCAGGGGGAAAGCAAACGACATCAATCACTTGAAGCAGGATTTCTCCAAAGGGGATCCGCTGGGTTATAACAAGGTGACAGGATGTGCGAGGTGATGGATGGAACAGCTCGAAATATTCCCGCTGCAGAGCCCCTGCATCGGGGTCTGCGAAGTGAACAACAAAGGCTACTGCAAGGGGTGCCTGCGCAATCGCGACGAGCGTTTCAATTGGCTCGCCATGACCCCCGCCCAGCAGCAGGATGTGATGCGTCTGTGCCGCGCCCGCAAGGCGCGGGTTGAGGCTGCGCGGCGCAAAGCGCTGGAAGGAGCGCAACCCCAGTTGCCAGAACAACAAGGCTGGGAGTTTTAACCACTCCCTATCTTCCCCTCACAGGTTACCTATCCTCCCGACAAAACAAAAAGCGGCCCAAGGCCGCTCTTGGTTATGACGTGTTACCAAGGGGCGAGGCTTATGCCGTGGCCAGCTTGGCCTGCTCTTCACCGCGCTTGAGCATGGCGTAGGAGACACCGGTCAGCAGCGAGCCTGCGGCAATGGCAACGATATACATCATGACGTTGCTGATGGCGTGCGGGATGAAGAGCACGAACAAACCGCCGTGGGGTGCCATCAGCTCGCAGCCGAACAGCATGGAGAGCGCACCGGTCAGGGCGCCGCCGACCATGCAGGCCGGGATAACGCGCATCGGATCCTTGGCGGCAAACGGAATGGCCCCCTCGGAGATGAAGCACAGACCCAGTACGAAGGATGCTTTGCCCGCTTCCTGCTCCGCCTTGATGAACTTGGTACGGGCCAGGAAGGTGGCAATTCCCATCCCCAGTGCCGGCACCATACCGGCGGCCATCACAGCAGCCATGGGGGCATAGGTTTTGGAGGCCAGCAGGCCGACACCGAAGGCATAAGCCGCCTTGTTGACCGGGCCGCCCATGTCAAAGCACATCATGGCGCCGATGATGACCCCCAGCAGCACGGCGTTGGCAGAGCCCATGTTGTTGAGGAACTCGGTCATGGCATTCATGATGCCGGCCACCGGGCCACCCACTACGTAGATCATCACCAGGCCGGTAAACAGGCTGGCAAAGAGCGGAATGATCAGGATCGGCTTGAGCGCTTCCAGGGTATTCGGCAGACGTACCTTGTCGCTCAGGTATTTGGCACTGTAACCGGCTAGGAAACCGGCCACGATGCCGCCAAGGAAACCGGCACCCAGCGAGCTTGCCAGCATGCCGCCGATCATGCCGGGAGCGAGACCCGGGCGGTCAGCGATGGAGTAGGCAATGTAACCGGCCAGCACCGGGATCATCAGGGCGAAAGCGGAGCCACCACCGATCTTCATCAGGGCAGCAGCCAAGGTGCCTTCCACCTTGAACGCTTCGATACCGAACACAAACGAGAGCGCAATGATAAGGCCACCCGCCACCACCATCGGCAGCATGAAGGAGACACCGGTCAGCAGGTGCTTGTAGGGGCCGGCTTTTTCCTCTTTCTTGGGCTGGCTGGCACCGCTGTGGCGATAGAGTGTCGCCTCGTTCCACGCCTTGTCGAGCTCGGCGCGGGTTTTCTTCAATGCCGCGCCGGTGCTGGTGCGATAGACCGGCTTACCGTCAAAGCGCGCCATGTCCACCTCGATATCGGTGGCGAGGAACACCAGATCGGCAGATGCAATCTCCTCGGCGGTCAGGGCATTCTGGGCACCGACCGAGCCTTGAGTCTCGACGCGGATCTGGTAACCCAGCTGTTTGGCCATGGTCTCCAACGCTTCTGCCGACATAAAGGTGTGGGCAACGCCAGTCGGGCACGCTGTCACTGCCACGATGCGCTTGCCAGCAGCGGCCGGTTTGGCGGCAGCAGGCGCGGCTTGATGGCGATAGAGGCTGGCGCCGCTGTCGGCTGCTTCCAGCAAGGCAGCCGGATCCTGCAGGGCGAGATCCATGCTGCCCTGATAGACCCGCTTGCCATCATAGGCAGCGAGATCCACTGGGGCACTGGCGACAACCAGCACCAGATCGGCGGCAGCAATCTGCTCCTTGCTCGGTACTTGGCGGGGCTGCACGCTGGAGCCGACGTCGAGGGTGAGTTCCCAGCCAGCCAGTTTGGCCTGCTGTTCTATCCGTTTTGCAGCGAGAAAGCTGGTGGCAATGCCCGCCGGGCAAGCCGTAACCAAGATTGCTTTCATTGGGCATCTCCTGAGTTTTCCATTGAGGGGGTATGGCATTGAACCGGTGCCAGCGCTTCCAGACGCTCTAAACGCACCTGTTCAAGCAAGGGGTTGAGCACACTGATATCGTTAAAACCGACCGCAACCTGACTGACCGCCAAGGCCGAGACGGCGGTGGCCAGCCGCAGGGTCTGCTCCGGCGCCCAGCCAAGGCTCAGACCATGGGCGAGACCGGCCACCAGGGAGTCGCCAGCACCGACCGTGCTGACCACCTGCATCCGCGGCGGAATGGCCTGCCAGACGGCATCCGGGGCAAACCAGATGAGGCCATCGGCGCCGTTGGAGATCACCACGTTGGGGATGCCGCTTGCCTGCAGCGCGCGGGCACACTCGGCCTGCTCGCTCAGGGTCTTGATGGGTCGACCCACCCACTGGCTCAGCTCCTCCAGATTGGGTTTGACCAGGGTCGGCGCCGCCTTGATCCCTTCGCTTAAGGCCGCGCCGCTGCAATCGAAGATCACCTGCTTGCCTTTGGCCTTGAGCAGGCGGATCAGCTGAGCGCAGTAATCCGGGGCCACCCCTTTGGGCAGGCTGCCCGCCAGCACGAACCACTCTGCATGCGGAGCCAACTCGTCGATGGCCTGCTCCAGCGCGCTCACCTCCCCTTGCTCGATGGTGAGCCCCGGCAGGTTGAGATCGGTGACCTGACCAGACTGCTCGGAAATCTTGACGTTGATGCGGGTGCTGCCAGCGACACGGACAAAGTGATCATCAAGCGCGCGCTCGGCAAACAAGGAGACAAAGCTCTGCTCATTGTCAGCGCCCAGCCAGCCGGTGACGCCTACGTCGCGGCCCAGATCCTTGAGCACCATGGCGACATTGATCCCCTTGCCCGCCGCGCGCAGGTTGGCCTCGCTCACCAGATTGACCTCACCAAGGCTCATCGCCTCGAGGCGGGTGGTGAGATCGAGGGCGGGGTTGAGGGTAATGGTGACAATCTTCATCAGTGTGCCCCCTCGCCGAGACCAGCGGCGATCGCCTCACCGATCCCCTTGAGGGCGGCTTCGGCATCAGCCCCTTCGGCGCGAAACGCCAGACGGTGCCCGCATTTGACCCCAAGACCGATCACTTTCATCAGGCTCTTGGCGGAAACCGCTTCGCCGCTGCCATCCAGATTGGCCACCCGGATGTCGGATGCAAACTCTTTGGCCACCTTGACCAGCATGGCGCCGGGACGGGCGTGCAAGCCGTGGGGGTTGATGATGGTGAAGGTTTCACTAAGACCGCTGGCGGGGCCCGCCTGCAACATGGCAAGCCCCTCGCCGCCCGCCAGCGTTGCCAGCTGACCAGCGGCTGCCAGTTTGGCCAGATTCTCCAGTTGCGGCAGATGGCCGCTATCTGCGGCGCACAGTAGCAGCATGGCGCTGACCGGCAGCTCCCCTGCGTGAAGTTCGCTGCTCGGGGTGGCCAGCACCCAGCCAGTCTGGGCCGCTTGCGCCCGCGCCAGCCAGATGCCCTCGCCCAGATAGGCCGGTTCGCTTGCTAGCAGCGCGCTCACCATGGCGGCATCGCCCCAGCCCGCAGACTTGGCGCGGGCGGCTGCTCCCAGCAGCAGTTGGTCGCGATCATCGGCCGGGAAGTCAGCCAGGGTCAGGTATTGCACCTCTTTGGCGGCAGTGGCACCGGTCAGGATGTTGATGATGGTGTCGGCATCGGTGGCCTCTTTGAGCTGAGCTGCCGCCTGCTCGTCACCCAGCACATGGGTGAGCTGGCGCAAAATGCCCAGATGCTCGTCGGACTTGGCGGCGATGCCGATGGCGACGTAGGCGATCTGCCCCTCGTCCCACTCGATGCCATGAGGGAATTGGGCCACCATGACGCCGGTGCTCTTCACCAGATGACGGGTATCGGTGGTGCCGTGGGGAATGGCGATGCCGCTGCCAAGATAGGTGGCATGCTGCGCTTCACGGGCCAGCATCCCATCCACATAGCCCGCTTCCACCAGACCGGCTTCGGTCAGTTTGCCTGCCAGCAGGGCAATGGCGTCCGACTTGGTCGCCACCGACTGCCCCAGCAAGATCTGCTCTCGCGCCAACTTCAACATAGAGACTCTCCATCAGGTTCCGGCCGCGCCGGTACGTCACAATTGAACATTCGGATAACTCGCCAGCTGACAATAGACCCGAACACGGTTCACTGTGATCGGGGCCCGATTTTCAGGCCACTGGGTCTCTTCGTTGCTGACAGGCTGAATCGTTTCACTTACACTCAGACTGAATCGTTTCAGCGAATTGATCAAGTACCCACAAAGAGTGCTTTTCAATGATATGATCCCGCGCACACTTTTCGGTGCCCTCACCCGGCAGTGACCGTGGGCCTTGCAACTCAAACAGAGCCAATATGATGAAACTGGATGAAATCGCCGCCCTCGCCGGTGTCTCGCGCACCACGGCAAGCTATGTGATCAATGGCAAGGCCGACCAATACCGCATCAGTCAGGCTACCCGCGACAAGGTGATGGCCGTGGTCACCGCCCACAACTATCAGCCGGACAGCCGCGCCGCCTCCCTGCGCGGCGGCCAGACCAAGACCCTCGGCTTTATCCTGCCCGACCTTGAAAACGCCAGTTACGCCAAGCTGGCCAAACGGCTGGAACAGGGGGCTCGGGCGCAGGGCTATCAGCTGCTCATTGTCTGCTCGGAAGATGATCCCGCCACCGAAAAAGAGCTGGCCCAGATGCTGGTGAGCCGCCATGTGGATGCCCTGCTGGTGGCCAGCTGCCTGCCGCCGGACGACCCCTTCTACGGTAAATTGCAGGCGCAAGGCAGCCAGATCCTCGCCATCGACCGGGCGATGGCCGCCGACAAGTTCGTCACCGTCGCCAGTGAAAACGAGAAAGCGAGCTTTGATCTCACCAGCTCCCTGCTTACCCCGACCTTGCGCCATATCGCCTTGATCACCGCGCTGCCGGCACTCACGATCAGTCAGGAGCGCAAAGCCGGTTTCGAGCAGGCGGTCGCCAGTCATAGCGCGGCTCGCCACCTGTGTGAGGGGAATCACTTCTCCCGTCTTGAGGGGTATCGCCTGATCAAAGATCTGCACCAGCAGCTGGGCCAGTTGCCCGAAGCGCTGATCACTACCTCCTATATCCTTATGGAGGGGGTACTCGACTACCTGCTGGAGCAAGAGATCGACATGAGCCAGCTCGCCATGGCCACCTTCGGGGACGATCGCCTGCTCGACTTCCTCCCCTTTGGCATCAACTCCCTGCCCCAGCAGCACGACGCGCTGGCCAACCAGGCGCTGGAGCTAGCGCTCAAGGCGGTGAACGGCGACTACCAGAGCGGGCTGCACTATGTGAGCCGCACCCTCAAGCGCCGTCGCTAACCTGACCGCAGCAGACCCGATTTGCTGTCAATGGGTGGGTAAAGCGAACAGATGACAATAAGGCTGCCAGCATCGGCAGCCTTATTGTTTTCCCCCACAACCCTACCCGCCCGCTTTACTTTCTCTACCGTCTGGCCGACTAAACAACCGGCCTCTACACTCTTTTCACCCCGCAACTAAACGCCAACGCCAGGACAAGGCACTCCCCCATCCGTGCAGCAACCATTTGGCTGACCTGTATCAATGAGCCCCTGCCAGTCATTTTTTCGGTGATTTTTTCTGCAATTAGCTATCACTGTCATCATTTATTTCCACTTGTTGCCACAAGCCAGCACAAGATCCGTATAAAAGGGGTTGTTTCCGCTATTTTGATCCGCTAACGTGGCAACCACCTTTTACAACTGACAGGTTTTAGGTACAGATGTTCCCGTTCCGATATTGCTAGCCTCCGGCCCTATCACCGGAGGCTCCTTCTGATAACGCCAATCGGCCCCTCTTGTTGACGTCACTGCTGACATCGCCTGTTTGCACTGACACCGCTACGTTCGGATGGATAACATGAATACCAAAACCCTGGGTTGCACCCTGTTGATTGCCGGCACCACCATAGGCGCCGGCATGCTGGCCCTGCCGCTGGCCTCCTCCTCCCTCGGCGGCCCCGCCACCCTGATGTTGATGGTCGGCCTCTGGGCCCTGATGGCCTTCACCGCCATGCTGCAAGTAGAGGCAAGCCTCAACACCGGCAAATGGTACCTGCACCAGCTGGCGGACCATCTGCTCGGCCCCTGGGGCAAGCGCATCGCCTCCTTCTGTATCCTGATGCTGTTCTACTCGCTGGCCTCCGCCTACATCAGCGGTGGCAGCAGCCTGCTGGCACAGGCGCTGGCCGATGCGGGCATGACCCTGACCCAGGAGCAGGCCGCCTGGGCCTTTACCCTGCTGTTTGGCGGCATGGTCTGTGTTGGCACCCGCTCGGTGGATTACCTCAACCGGCTGATGTTCACCGTCAAACTGGTGATCATGGTGGTGGTGCTGGCGTTGCTGCTGCCCCGCACTGAAGGGCAGCATCTGCTCTCGATGCCGCTGGGTCAGGGCCTGTTGCTGGCGGGCCTGCCGGTCATCTTCACCTCGTTCGGCTTTCACGGCTCCATTCCGAGCGTGATGCTCTACCTCGGTGACTGCCCAAAACAGCTGCGTCGGGTCTTTATCTGGGGCTCAGCCCTGCCGCTGATCCTCTACGTGCTGTGGCAGGTGGCGATCCTCGGTCTGCTCGGCCAGCAAGCCCTGCTGCAAACCGGCGGCGCGCTGGACAGCCTGCTGGCCAACGTCGGCAAGCTGGTGAGCTGGCCTGCGTTTAATCAGGCGATGCACCTGTTTGCCGATCTGGCGCTCGCCACCTCCTTCCTCGGGGTAACGCTGGGACTGTTCGACTTTATGGCCAAGGTGACCCGCCGCAAGGACAACTGGCAGGGCCGCAGTCAGACTGGCCTCATCACCTTTGTGCCGCCATTGCTGTTTGCCCTCTACTTCCCGCAGGGCTTTATCATGGCCCTCGGCTACGCCGCCATTGCGCTGGCGATCCTCGCGGTGCTGCTGCCGGTGGCGCTGGTGTGGCAGAGCCGCAAACAGGCGCCTGCCCACCACTACCGCGCCCCGGGTGGCGTAGTGGCGCTGGGTGTGGCCGCCGCCATGGGCGTGCTGATTGTTGGCGTCCAGATCAGCGTCAGCCTTGGAATGCTGCCAGCGCTGTAATCCCCGATACTGAATGCCCCAAATAGCCAAGCCCCGCCAATTAACTTGGCGGGGCTTTTTGTTGGAAAAGAAATCAAGTTGGATACAGGCATCCGCCATTAATTAAGACAGCGCCCCTTACCAAACAAACACCCAAACCTTCAGCTATATACCGACCTTTTTACTACCCAACCCTGAATAATCAGTTCAAAAACCGTTCATGCCCCTTCGCTACACTGCCCGCTCGTTTATCGCTATCAGGAGTTTGAAAACAATGATGTTGCACCTCAAGAAGAGCACCCTTGCCCTCGTCCTGCTTGCCGCCAGCGGCGCACTCAGCGCCGCCGAAATCGCCAACAACAATATTACCGAGGCGGAGATCAAGGCCGCGCAGGATGGTTAGGGCGCGGCGCTCATCAAGATAAGCGATGACTATCGCGCCGGTGGGATTGAGCGCGCCAAGGCGACCGCCGAGTCGGTGCTCGACAGCGCCTACGGCTACCAGCAGGGGCCGGTGCTGTTCAAGCCGACCCTTGCCGGTGGCGTGCAGACCTTTCGCACCAACCGCGAGGGGGCGCTGGCCTACTTTGTCGGCAACAACAGCGCCTACCCCACCGACAAAGGGTTCGCCCTGAAAAACTGGCAGAGCTATCGCTATGACAATGCCGCCCTCTATATCAACGGCGACATGGCGCTGACCATGGGCAAGGTGCATCTGGTAGATCGCGACAACAAGGAAACTACAGTCGACAAGACCTGGGGTTTCAAGAAGGGGGATGATGGCAAGGTGCGCATCGTGCTGCACCACTCCTCCCTCCCTTATGAGGGGTAATGACGGGGCCCTGCTCTGCCCACCATCAATATGATCAAAAAACAGCCCTGCCACCTCGGCAGGGCTGTTTTTTTTGCGCCTGCGCTTGGCCGATGGCGAGTGAGTGGATGACGGTCGTGCTAAGGCAGTTTGCTGCTACCCTCAAGGCAAGCCATTGAGATGCCGAGCAATATCGCGTCTCTGAACACCAGCCACTCGATATCATCACACAAGGAGCCAGATACCATGACCATACTGCCTGTTTACGCGGCCCTGCTCGCCCTGTTGTTTGTGTTGCTGAGCATTCGAACCATTCGCACCCGCCATAGCCGCAAGGTGGCGCTGGGGCATGGGGATGACCCCGCCATGCTGCGGGCCATGCGGGTGCATGCCAACTTTGCCGAGTATGTCCCCCTCGCCCTGCTGCTCATCTATTTCGTCGAAACCAGCAACCAGACCCCCTGGCTTATCCATCTGCTGGGGAGCGCCCTCTTGCTTGGCCGCCTCTGCCACGCCTTTGGCATGAGCCGCACGCCGGAGAACTTCCGTTATCGGGTTGTGGGAATGGGGCTGACCTTCACAGTGATCCTGGTGAGCGCTGCCCATATCCTGATCACGGCGCTGCGCCCCTGACCCGGCCGTCACGAATAGCTGGCGAAGCGGTCTGGCAGCCATCCCCATCGGCTATTCTTTACTGCACAGATAGTCGCAACAGTTCTGCTTGAATAAGCCCGATTCAGGAGTGCGATATGAAGTGGATTGGCTGGTTATTGCTTGTCGGGCTGATTCCCGTTGCCCACGCAACCCCGCTAAAGCTGGCGGCAGCGGTCGAACACACAGCGATATTGCGCCCTTTTATTCATGACTGGTTTGGCCGGGCCGGCATCGACTTTCAGTTGATCCCCTGCACCTATGCCCGCTGCGAAAAGTTGATTGAGGCAGACCATGCCGTCGATGGCGATATGGCCCGGATAAAGGGCTTTGATCAGACCTATCCCCACTTGCTGCAGATCGGTGCCCCCATCTCGGAGGCGGCGATTTATGGTCAGCCACGGGATAACCCGAGCTGGCCCCCTGCCAAGGATACCGTGATTGGCTGCCTGCGCGGCATCCAGTGGTGCGAGCGCTTCCTCGGCAACTATCAGGTCATCTGGTTGAACGATGAGAAGCAGGGGCTTGCCCAACTGCATCGAGGCAAAGTGGATTGGCTCATCAAGATGCGCCCCGCCTCTCAACCTGCACTGGCGTCCCCCTGGCAGAAGATCACCAAAGAGCAGGTCTTTCTCTACCTCGATAAAAAGCACCGGGCGGAAATTGCGGCCCTGCTCAAGGTACAGCTGGTGTTTATCAACAACGGGCGCTGGTTGGCGATGCAAAAGCAGTACCTCTCCGCCATCTAGTGCGGTTCTCACAGCACCACACAGTGCCGATTACATGGCTGAAAAAACAAAAAGCCCTGCCAAATTGGCAGGGCTTTTTCAGTCAACCGCATAGCAGGGGAGTCAAGCTCCCGAGCCCCTTACTGGTTGTGGGTAGAGCGACGTGGACGACGGGCCTGAGCCGGTTTGCCAGCGCCATCAGCTGGACGCTGACCACCTTGCGGCTTGGGCTTGCCACCGTTACCGGTACGTGCACCACCCCCATTGCCATTGGAGGCGGAACGACCGGCCCCCTGACGCTGGCCTTGACCTTGCGGACGCGGCGCACGGCGCTGCTCGCTCGGATCGCGGGGCTCTTTGCGCAGCGGCGCGCCGATACCACGGGCGATGTTGTCGAGGGTCTCGCGGGAGGCTTCAAAACCGGCCACCTGCTCGCAGGGAATGTTCTGCTTGGTCAGACGCTCGATGGCTTTGATCAGCTTGCCTTCATCGGCCGCGACCAGGGAGATGGCGTGACCGGCAGCACCGGCACGGCCGGTACGACCGATGCGGTGAACGTAATCTTCCGCCACGTTGGGCAACTCGAAGTTGACCACTTGCGGCAACTTGTCGATGTCCAGACCACGGGCGGCGATGTCGGTCGCCACCAGCACCTTGACGCTACCATCCTTGAAACCGGCCAGCGCGCGAGTACGGGCACCCTGGCTCTTGTTACCGTGGATGGCGGCGGCGCTGACGCCGTTCTTGTCGAGGGTCTCGGCAACACGGTTGGCCATGTGCTTGGTACGGGTGAACACCAGTACCTGCTGCCAATTGTTGCTGGTGACCAGATGGCTCAGCAGCGCAATCTTGTTGGCCTTGTCGCACGGATGCACCAACTGCTCGATACGCTCGGCGGTGCTGTTGCGCGGGGCGACTTCGATCACCGCCGGGTTATCCAGCAGACCGGTGGCCAGTTCGCGGATCTCGTCGGCGAAGGTGGCGGAGAAGAGCAGGTTCTGGCGCTTCTTCGGCATCAGGGCCAGGATGCGGCGGATGTCGCGGATAAAACCCATGTCGAGCATGCGATCCGCTTCGTCCAGTACCAGGATCTCAACCTCGTCAAACTTGACGGCGTTCTGGTTATAGAGATCCATCAGGCGGCCAGGACAGGCCACCAGCACGTCCAGACCACGGCGAGTCGCCATCATCTGCGGATTGATGCTGACGCCGCCGAACACGACGTGGCTGCGCATCGGCAGGTGTTTGCCGTAGTTACGCACGCTCTCGCCCACCTGGGCGGCCAACTCGCGAGTCGGGGTCAGCACCAGCGCACGAATGCGGTTCGGAGAAACCTTGCGCTTGCTCTCCATCAGACGTTGCAGCATCGGCAGGGTAAAGCCTGCGGTCTTGCCGGTCCCTGTTTGGGCCGCCGCCATCAGATCGCGGCCAGCCAGAACGGCGGGGATCGCTTGCTGCTGAATGGGAGACGGGGTGTCGTAGCCTTGTTCGGCAACGGCACGCAACAAGGGTTCGGCCAGACCGAGGGAAGTAAAACTCATAATTACCTGCTAGAGATAGGGGCGCCGGGGATTTGTGGTGGGGCTCCTCTGCTGAGCCGATGCCATCTCACAAGATCTGGGCCTATTGAGAAAACAACGATTTCCCCGGGGAGCAGAGCAAAGGGGAAAGAATAGAGGCGCAGTCTAACGGAGTTGTCCGGGATAAACGAGAAAAATGTGATGCTCCTCCCAGCACGAACAGAAAATCCCTCTCCTGCCCCCCGAATAATCCCGTTGATTGATGTCGCACGCACCACACTATTAACTGGCAACACAATATCAGCCCTCGCAGGCATGGCTCGCAGGGCAAAAGCACGGGATAGAAGAACAGAATAACGAGGTTTAGCTATGACCACGCCATATCGTCCCCGCGGCAGTTGGCAGGCAAGGATTGGCCTGCTGCTTCTGCTGCTAAGCCCTGCCCTGCAGGCCAGTCAGACCCTGACCGTGGCCTGGAGCCACTGGCCCCCCTTCAGCCAAATCAACAACCGGGGTGAGCTGGATGGGCTGGATGTCAGCCTGACCCGCCAGATCCTTACCCAAGCGGGCTTTGCCCCCAAGTTTCGCGAGCTTCCCTGGGCACGGGCACTGCATCTGGTAGAGCACGATCAGCTGGATGTGGCGATGGCCGCCCTCCCTCTGCCGGAGCGCCAGAGCTATGCCCGCTTCTCGACCCCCTACCGCCAGAGTGCCTATGTGCTGCTGAGCAATGACCCTATTCCCGGCCATCAGGATCGCTGGGCACAGCTCGATAATCTGCCCGCGCTGTGCAACGAGAAAGGACTCAAGATAGGCAAGTTGCGCGGCACCCGCCCCATGCATCAGATGGATAGCTGCCCGGCGCTTAAAATGGCGACCGAATACAACGCCGATGAGCGGATGATCGATCTGCTGCTGGCCCGCCGCCTCGATGGCATCATCATGGAGTGGCAATATGCCCGCTACCGGCTGGCCCAGCTGGGGGCCGAAGAGTTTATCAGCTGCCAGCTGTTGCTACACCACCAGCCGGTCAGTCTGATGTTTGCCAAGAACAGCGTGAGCGAAGAACAGATCCTCAAAGTCAACGAGGCCATTCATGCCTTGCCCAAACCCCACAACAAGTTCTCGCCCCCCAGCTGTCGCCTCAATGCCGATCCGGGCGCCGCGGATCTGCTGACCCGCACTCTCCGCAAGCATTGACGGGATAAGCCGCCACCTGAAATAGCAAAGGCGACCCGAAGGTCGCCTTTTTGGTATTGTCGAACTTGTTCCCCAAACAGGGAGCGATCAGTCGATGTGCAGCAACTGCGATCAGCGTAGCTGTGGGGTATGGGTCAACACCCCCTGATTCTGGGCGCGATGGCGCAGCAGGTGATCCATCAACACCAGCGCCAGCATGGCTTCGGCGATGGGCACGGCGCGGATGCCGACACAAGGATCGTGACGACCCTTGGTGATCATCTCGATAGCCTCGCCTTCGGTATTGATGGTCTTGCCCGGCACAGTGATGCTGGAAGTCGGTTTGAGCGCCATGCTCACCACGATATCCTGACCCGACGAGATCCCACCCAGAATGCCGCCCGCATGGTTGCTGGCAAAGCCCGCCGGGGTCATCTCGTCACGATGCTCGGAGCCTTTTTGCTCCACCACCGCAAAGCCGTCACCGATCTCCACCCCTTTAACCGCATTGATGCCCATCATGGCATGGGCAATGTCAGCGTCGAGACGATCAAACACCGGCTCACCCAGGCCCACCGGCACATTGCGCGCAATGACCTGCACCTTGGCACCGATACTGTTGCCCTCTTTTTTCAGGTCACGCATGTATTGATCCAGTTCTTCCAGCTTGCCCGCATCGGGGAAGAAGAAGGGATTCTGCTCAATCTGCGCCGCGTCAAACGCCTCAGCCTTGATGGGGCCGAGCTGGGAGAGAAAACCGGTGATCTCGATGCCATGCACCTGTTTCAGGTACTTCTTGGCGATCGCCCCCGCCGCTACCCTCATCGCGGTCTCGCGTGCCGAGGAGCGACCACCGCCGCGATAGTCCCGCTGACCATACTTCTGGTGGTAGGTGTAGTCAGCGTGACCCGGCCGGAACAGATCCTTGATGTCGGAGTAATCCTTGGAGCGCTGATCGGTGTTCTCGATGAGCAGCCCGATGGAGGTGCCGGTGGTCTTGCCCTCAAACACCCCAGAGAGGATCTTCACCTCATCCGGCTCGCGACGCGGCGTGGTGTAGCGGGAGGTACCGGGCTTGCGCCGATCCAGATCCCCCTGCAGATCCGCCTCGCTGATCTCCAGCCCCGGCGGGCAACCATCGACCACAGCGCCCAGCGCCAGGCCGTGGCTCTCGCCAAAGGTGGTGACCCGAAAGAGTTGACCAAAACTGTTCCCTGCCATGCGCGCTCCTGCTTAGTTCTTGTAGATGGCGAAATGATCCTGATACTGCACCAGCTCGTCACGGCTCATCACAAAGACGCCGTGGCCGCCGTTTTCGAATTCAACCCAGGTAAAGGGGATCTCGGGGAACTGGGCTTCCAGATGGATCATGCTGTTGCCCACTTCGACCACCAGCACGCCGTTATCCTTGAGGAAATCTGCCGCATGGGCCAGCAGACGCTTGGTCAGCTTGAGACCATCGGAGCCGGACGCCAGCGCCAGCTCGGGCTCGTGACGGAACTCGTCCGGCAGATCCGACATATCTTCGGAGTCCACATAGGGCGGGTTGGAGACGATGAGATCGTACTTGTCGCCCGCGGGCAGATCGCGGAACAGATCGGAGCGGATCGGAATGACCTGCTGCTCCAACCCGTGATCGTTGATGTTGCGCTCGGCCACGTTCAGCGCATCGATGCTGATGTCGATGGCATCCACTTCCGCTTCCGGGAACTCGTGGGCCATGATGATGGCGATGCAACCGGAGCCGGTGCACAAGTCCATGATCCGGGTCGGTTCATGTTTGAGGAAGGGCGCGAAACGGTTGGCCACCATCTCGGCAATGGGGGAACGGGGAATGAGCACCCGCTCGTCCACGTAGAACTCCCAACCGGCATACCAGGCCTTGTTGGTCAGGTAGGCGGCCGGTACCCGCTCCTGTACGCGGCGGATAATCAGCTCGGCGATGCGGTGACGCTCGCTGCTGGTGAGACGGGAGTGGCGCATGGCCGGGTCTACATCCGGTGGCAGATGTAACGCGGGCAGTACCAGCTGCACAGCTTCATCCCAGGCGTTGTCGGTTCCATGACCGTAAAAAATCCCGGCGTCGTTGAAACGACTCATGGCCCAACGCAACATGTCCTGGATGGTGTGCATCTCGGCAACCACCTCATCGATAAATATCTTGTCCAAATCCACCTCCAAGTCGAGTAATATCCGGCCCGAGCCCCGTTTACGTTGCGGGCAAGACGCATACCTAATACATGAGCATCTGATGAAAAAAACGCCCTCACCGACAGACGAGGAAACCCTGCTGTTCCGCGATGCGATAAAAGGTACCCGGAAAATCAAGCAAGATACCATAAGGGCCGAGTTACGCCCGGTCAAGCAGAAACGCGAATTGCGCGAAACCCGCGAAAAGCTTGGGGTTGACCACTATTTCAGCGATGAGTATCAGCCCCATCTCGACGATGATGGGCCGACCCGTTACGTGCGGGAAGATGTGTCAAAATTTGAGCTGAAAAAGCTCAAGCGGGGGATTTATCCGCCGGAGATCTACCTCGATCTGCACGGCATGAACCAGCAGCAGGCAAAACAGGAGCTGGCCGCCCTGCTCACCCTCTGCCAGAAAGAGAACATTCACGTCGCCTCGGTGATGCACGGCATCGGCAAACATATTCTCAAGCAGCGCATTCCCAGCTGGTTGGCCCAGCACCCCAATGTTCGCGCCTTCCATCAGGCTCCCCGCGAATGGGGCGGCGACAGCGCCATTCTGGTGTTGCTGGATATCGAAGAGTAGTTAGCCAAACGACCACACTATACTGAATATCAATATGTTATTCGCCGTGGAGGTCGCATGTTTACACAGGGTTCCCATGCCGACATAAAGTCATCTCTCGACGCCATCGGCGCAGCCGTGGCGGTGTTCAGCCTCGACAAGGATGATCACTTTGTGCTGGTCTCTGCCAACGATACCTTTGCCAAGGCGTTCGAGCTGGATGTCCTTGGCAGCATTGGCAAACAGCTGAGCGAGATGTTTCCCCGCTACATCACCAATACCATCGAGCCGCCAATGCACGAATGTGTGCGCATGCAGACAGGGCTCGAGAGCGAGCTGCCCATCGACAGCCTGTCGCGCACCAGTTGGTGGCGCTTTATTCTCTCCCCCATCATCCCCGAGCAGGCACGGATCAACCGGATCATCGTCACCGCCATCGACATCACCGCCAGGATGCAGCTGGAAGAGGCGCTCACCACCAGTCGCCGTCGCTTCGAAGCGGTGGTCAACTCCGCCTATGACGGCATCATCAGTGTCAGCAGCGAGTCACGCATCGAGCTTATCAATACCGCCGCCTGCGAGATGTTCGGCATCGACGAAAGCTATCTCGGCAAGCGGCTGGAAACCCTGCTGCCACAGCGTTTTCGCGCCAATCACGAAACCTATTTCAAAGCTTTCAGCAGCTCCCCCATCAATTCGCGCCCGATGCATGCCCGCGCCTCGGTGATGGGTCTGCGCCGCGACGGTAGCGAATTTCCGCTGGAGGTGACTATCGCCAAGATCAATCTGGGCCCGACCACCGAGATGACCGCCATCTTGCGGGATATCTCGGAGCGAGCCCGACTGGTGGAGGAGTTGAAGGTCGCCGCCACCACGGATCCCCTCACCGGCATTGCCAACCGGCGCCGCTTCAACGAGCTGGTCAACGCCGAGATGCAACGCTGCCAGCGTTTTGGCCATACCATGAGCCTGCTGCTGATCGATATCGACCACTTCAAGGAAGTCAACGACACCTTTGGCCATCAGCAGGGAGATCTGGCAATCCTGAGTCTGGTGAAACGGATCAGCAAACAGCTGCGGGAGGTGGACATGCTGGGTCGCTGGGGTGGCGAAGAGTTTATCGTGCTGCTACCGGAAACCTCCCTCGAGCTCGCCTGGGCCAGCGCCGAGCGGATCAGGCTAGCCATCGAATCCCAGCACCATGCACTGGACGGGGCTCTTGAGATCTCCCTCACCATCAGTATCGGGATCAGCGCCAGCAAGGGCAGCCATGACACTGTAGAGAAGATGGTTAGACGAGCCGACACCGCCCTCTATCTGGCCAAGAAACAGGGGCGCAACTGCTGCCGCAAAGAGGAACCGGAGCCAATCTGATGGCGCACGCCCTTCCCTCTGGTGACACTGCTAACCAGTGCCTGCAGAGATAACCAACCACAACGTACACAAAAAGCAGGCTACTCTCTTCGGTAGCGCTGCTTTTTTCGTTTTGCCTTTGGTGCACTTTTCAATCACAACCATCAAGGGGACGGCTAAAGCGCAGTGGGCCGCCATCAGCCAGAGAGAGCCTCACCGACAGCATGCCGCCGTTGGGCAATTGCCACTCGAAGAAGTCATCAAATCCGGCAATCGTGACGGCACGGATCACCTTGGCGACCACACCATGCGCCACCAGCAGTATTCGCTCCCCTTGCATGGTCGAAGCAAGTTCCGTGAGTCCCTGCGAGACCCGGGCAATCACCTCATCAATGGTTTCACCACCGGTAGGAGCTTCAGCCCAGCGCCGGGTGATATTGCGCGCCCACAGTTCGGGATAGTGATCCCTTGCTTCTGCCTGCGTCAGCCCTTCAAACAGGCCGACATCCCGCTCACGAAAGGCAGGCACAAGCTCCACAGGCAATCCCAACTGACGAGACAAGATGGCAGCGCTCTCCCTTATTCGAAGCAGAGGGGATGCCAGCAGCCGATCGAACGGCGGCTCTGTCACAGCCACCTTCTCAGCCAGCCGGGATATCTGAAGCACGCCATCGTCATTGAGCCCGATATCCAGCGCGCCCTGATAGCGCTCGTCCGCATTGGCTTGCGTATCGCCATGGCGGATCACCACCAGTTCCATGGTGCACTCCTCTTTCCTGCTATCTACTTAGTGATTAAACCGCATACGACTTCCCATTCAGATAACGAGACGACAATCCCCATTCATCTGCGCACCTTAACAACTATTTTAAATCGAGCAAGATTACCTCGCTCGCAGTAAAAAAATCCGCCGAACTACATACTCTCATCCGTAAACAAATAGATACATACGACTTTTACATCCAATATGTTCATTTTTCTCTCTGTGAAATAAATGTCGCCAAGGTGATACCATGCATTGATAGATGAGAAGAATAGACACCCTCATCATAAATACGAGAAGGATGGCATCATGGGTGTGCTCTGCGAACCCATCGTTTAGCAAAACATCACTCAACGCTTTTTAATATTGCTGCGTAGCAAGGTTAAAACATTAAATCCAGCCATCAATAAAATTTAATATGGATCGTTTACGTCACTTTAAATGGAAAAGAAAAGCTGGCTGACAAATACAGTTCCCCCTCCAGATTGACGGTTTTTTTTTAATCGCTGCACATATTGCCCCCTGCGCAAAAAATATATTAAAAGGGGGCTAAGCCCCCTCTCCTTATCAATGGATGGACTGTCTCTTTATTGGGTCGTCACCAACGCCCAGGGGCCACCTTTGGCGGGATCATCCCCTTGCGTCCACCATTTTGCCTGATAGACGGCGCCCTTGTAGCTCACCTTGCTGCCAGCGGTATAGACCTTGCTGGCATCCCAGGCAGGCTGACCATCAACCGGCGGGTCAACCGGATCGACCGGGGCGGGATCGAGCTTGGCGACGATCCGCACTTTCGGCCAGTTGGCGTGGGAGCCGTAGAAGTTGGTCACGCACTTCTCGTAATCACCCGGCACCAGCGCAGAATAAGCGGTCTGAAAGCCCACCAGCTCGCACTCGAAGGAGTAACCGCCCGGGCGATCCGGATAGTACTTCCAGTTGCCATCCCAGTTGGTATAGAGCACGTCGGTAGCACCGTTGAGATTGAGGCTGCCATAGGGAGTCTGCTGCCAGCAGGTGTTCTTCTCATCCGCCTTGATCGGGATCTGGTAGTGGTTGGCCAGCCCTTCCCAATAGCGGATGCGATTGACCGGCTGCCCCTTGTCCTTGTTCTGTTCACCACACTCGATGCCGCCGTTGATGACGTTGATGGTGGTACCAAAGCCGTAGCCGATACCGGCATCCACTTCCCGTTTGGAGGGTACCCATGTGCGATCAATCACGTGCAGCATGGCCGGTTTCGGGGCCTGCGGGGTGAGGAAAAACCATATGGCAGAAGCGAGGTTGAGCCAGGAGTCCGCCACCAGCCCCGGGTTGTTGAGCAGCACGGAGGCATCGCCATCAAACATCGCCTCGGAGAAGGCTCCGTAGTTGAAGTGGTAAGAAAGCTGCTTGGCGCCGCGGCCGAAGTACCCCTGACCCGTGCTGCAAGGCCACTTCTTGTTCTGCCAGTCGTTCTGGCCACAGCCGGTGGTGTAGCCGGTCTGTCCCTCTGACCAGCCCATCTCCCGCACATGCACCAGCGCCTGTTGCCACTCCTCCAGCCCCAGCGGGTTATCGGAGACGTTCTCCTTGGCAATATGGCCACCGGTCTCCTGAGAGAAGTGGGCAAAGGCCGTCACAATGGATTTTTTACAGATCGCATCAGAATCACGCCCGTCAGTATATTCGCCACAGAACGCAGGGAATTTACCGATGGCTCGCAAGAAGCGGACATAAGTATATTCCGGCGCTGCCATCTGGGTTAAATATTCCCATTCAGATTGAGGAAATACCCGTTCAACCCGTTTTACGTTGTCAGGATTGCTTGCCAGACCCGGTTCAATGGAATCAACGATTTTATTTGACCGTGTCGCCAATGCCTTGGCCCATATTGCATACATGGGATTAGCCGTCTTGGCTTTTTCCACGGCGGCCAGATCCGGAGCCGCAATCACATATCCTCCCGCATTTTTCGGATCGGGTTGAATATTCATGGCTGCACTCATTGCGGCATAGCTTGGCAATGCGCAGGCGGCAGCTATCAGCCAGGCACAACGCTTGGGTTTGAACATGTTTATCGTCCTTTTTTGAATTAATGCGTTCCAAGAGTAGGTGTTTCAACAACTAAATTCACGATGAGAATTAAGAAATAAGCAAAATTTGTGAGCCATTTCACCTTGTGATATTCAGTGCAGCTGAAACAAAGAAAAAGAACCCAAACGAAAACGCCAGAGCGTGATCTTTCGCCCATTTTAAGAACAGTTGAGACGGCAAGGTGGCCTGCCATACGGCCATTGTTCGTGATGAAAAAAATGGCTGACAGGCTCAACCTGTCAGCCATCATCAATGTTCAAGAAAAATGCTCAAAATAGCCGGATGTCAGGCACGCACGGCACGGATCAGGATATTGCGCGGGGTCATGGGTTTGGCACAGAACTCCCCCACTTCGACCCGATAGCCCTGCTCTTGCAAAAAGAGCGCGCGATCCAGCGCCAGCCAGATCTCGAGGGGACGGCGAAACAAATGACGCACCAGCTCCATGCGGGCGACATCGCCAAAGCGGCGCTCCCCGTGTTCCAACCAGGCGGGGTAGTCGAGCCCGGCGGGCAGCACAATCCCTTTGCGCTCTGCAGCCCAAACGCAGAATGCCTCGAAGGTGCCGGTCAGCAGGCTCTTTTGCATATTGGGCACCGGCAGATACTCATCCACACCGCGCACCTGACGCTGCAGGCAGTCAAACCCGAGCCGCCACACCACTTCCTGCTCGCGCAGGCGGGCGATCCGCGCACCGCCAGTCACCGTCTCCTGTAGCGGCAACTTGAGATCCGCCTTGCTCAACACCAGCTCACTGGCGTTGGCCGCCAACGACAGCGGGCGATAGTGGCTGCTGCGGATCAGGTGATAACAACAGGGAGAGATGGTCACTCCACTGGCACTGCGCTCGGCTACCCGTTCCAGCAGATGGGTGTGCAGCTCGCCGCAGGCATGGAGTGCCATAGCGTGATGTTCAGGGACGATCAGCGCCGCCGATTCGGGGGCAAAGGCATCGGCGCAGGTAAAGGTCATATTGGCACCATCCCGCTCGGCCAGCAGCCGACCTTCGTCACAAAGCTGCCCTTGCAGCTCCAGACTGAGGATCGGAGCCTGTCGATGGAGCGATACAAGTCGCCCAAGATGCCCTTTGCCGGCACACCACTCCAGATAGGGGCCCTGATGGGCCGGCAAACAGGCGGTGAACGACTCGATCTGGGCCTGCTTGCGCCCCGGCATATGCAGTGCCATCTCCTTGCTGCAAGTGATGGGCTCCGGGGTAAACGGGGCAAGCTGGCTGAGTTGCTGCAGCTCGGCGCCCTCGGCAATCCAGGGGGCAAGCAGACTGCTGAGGGCATCCATATCCGCATCGAGCTCTGCCAGCTGGCCGAGCGTCAGCCCATTGAGTAACGCCGCCAGTTCGGGCGCCTCATCGGCAAAGGCCATGGTCAAATGATGATATGGCTGATATTGCCACCAGCGTCGGTAGCGGGTGAGCAGTCGATCCAGTTGTTGAAAACGTTGAGCCAGCACGAATGCCCCTGCCTTGCAGTCAAAAAGGAGGCTCATTCTAGCTATCCCGCTTCAAATTGCACTCTCAATACCAAACGATCAGCGCCGCGCAACAGCACAGCCAACCTTGTGAGCCAGGGCAGACCTGACAAAGTGCGGGGTTTTATGCTATATTCCGCCCCCTCTTTCACGCGCCCCGCCCAACGCGGGTCGCTTTACCACTAGCTATGGGACCAACAACATGACCATCAACGCCATTCTGCAAGCGCGCGCGGGCGCCAAGTGTGAACTGTGCAGCGCCGAGCAGGCGCTGACCGCCTTCGTGGTGCCTCACTCCCCCGCCAGCGACGATGATCACAGCGTTGCTATCTGTGACACCTGCCGTGGTCAGCTGGAACAACCGGATACCCTGGTGGTGAACCACTGGCGTTGCCTGAGCGACAGCATGTGGAGCCAGGTGCCTGCGGTGCAGGTGATGGCATGGCGCCAGCTGAAAACACTCTCCGGCAAGGGTGAAGTGTGGGCTCAGGATCTGCTGGACATGATGTACATGGAAGACGAAGCCAAGGCCTGGGCTGAAGCTGGTATTGCTGACGAAGATGATGACAGCGTACCGACCGTTGACTCCAACGGCGCCGTGCTGCAAGAGGGCGACTCCGTTACCCTGATCAAGGATCTGGACGTGAAAGGCGCCGGTTTCACCGCCAAGCGCGGCACCCTGGTCAAGGGCATCCGTCTGACCAACAACCCGCTCCACATCGAAGGCAAGGTCAACGGCGTGCAGATCGTACTGGTGGCCGCCTACCTGAAAAAGGCCTAAAGCCAAGGACGATTGCTCTGCTGTCTACTACCAGAGCACAAGCACAACGAAAAAGGATGGCGTCACGCCATCCTTTTTTTATACCTGCTTGCCGCAAACGGCCAACTGGAGCCCATAACAGGCCAGCCAAAGCAAAAAGGCGCATCCGGATGGACGCGCCTTCTTTACAGGCCGATACCGTTAACCGGCAGCGAAAGCGGTAACTCAGGAGGAGAGCTTGCCATCCAGCTCGGCAATCTTGGCAGACCAGTAGGTCGGGCCGGTTTCGTGGATATTGTTGCCTTCGGAATCGACCGCAACGGTCACCGGCATATCTTCCACTTCAAACTCGTAGATCGCTTCCATGCCGAGATCGGCAAAAGCCACCACGCGCGCCTTCTTGATGGCCTTGGCCACCAGATAGGCGGCGCCGCCCACCGCCATCAGATAGACGGCCTTGTGCTGCTTGATGCTCTCGACGGTTTTCGGGCCCCGCTCGGATTTGCCGATCATGCCGATAAGGCCGGTTTCACCCAGCATCATGTCGGTAAACTTGTCCATACGGGTGGAGGTGGTGGGGCCTGCCGGGCCGACCACTTCGTCGCGCACCGCATCGACCGGGCCAACGTAATAGATAAAGCGGTTGGTGAAATCGACCCCTTCCGGCAGCCCTTCACCACGGGCCAGCATGTCGGCGATACGCTTGTGGGCGGCGTCGCGACCTGTGAGGATCTTGCCGGAGAGCAGCACGGTATCACCGCTCTTCCAGCTGGCCAGTTCGGCCTTGGTGATGCCATCAACGTTGACGCGACGCACGTTGCCACCCGCTTCACGGGTGATCTCCGGCCAGTCGCTCAGTTTCGGCGGGGTCAGCTCGGCGGGCCCTGAACCATCCAGCTCGAAGTGAACGTGGCGGGTCGCGGCGCAGTTGGGGATCATCACCACCGGCTTGGAGGCGGCGTGAGTCGGCGCAGATTTCACCTTCACATCCAGCACGGTTGTGAGGCCGCCCAGACCCTGGGCACCGATCCCCAGCTTGTTGACCTTGTCGTAGAGCTCGACCCGCAGCTTCTCTTCGGTGGTTTGCGGGCCACGGGCGATCAGCTCCTGAATGTCGATGTGCTCCATCAGAGCCTCTTTGGCCAGCACCGCCGCTTTCTCGGCAGTACCACCGATGCCGATGCCCAGCATGCCGGGTGGGCACCAGCCTGCGCCCATGGTCGGCACGGTTTTCAGTACCCACTCGACGATATCGTCAGAGGGGTTGAGCATCACCATCTTGGATTTGTTCTCGGAGCCGCCGCCTTTGGCCGCGATGCTCACTTCCACCTTGTTGCCGGGGATCATGTCGATATGAACCACGGCAGGGGCGTTGTCTTTGGTGTTTTTGCGACTGCCGGCCGGATCGGCCAGCACGGAGGCGCGCAGCGGGTTGTCAGGATTGGTGTAGGCACGGCGGGTCCCTTCGTCCACCATCTCCTGCACCGTCATGTCGCTGTCCCACTGGACTTGCATGCCGATCTTGACGAAACAGGTCACGATACCGGTGTCCTGGCAGAGCGGACGATGACCTTCGGCGGACATGCGGGAGTTGATCAGGATCTGGGCCAGCGCATCTTTGGCGGCCGGGTTGGCCTCGCGGTCATACGCCGCTTTGGCAGCCTGAACAAAATCCAACGGGTGGTAATAGGAGATGTACTGGAGGGCATCTGCGATAGAATCGATGAAATCCTGTTTTTTTATAATGCTCATATCATCCTCACTGGTCCTTGTCTCTGCCACAGAGCAGGGCAAGGGCTTCCATATGATGGGCCGTGCTGACGTGCTGGCTAAAAACTATCAACCAACAAAAAACGAACGACACGGCAGTTTTTTCTTAAGTCACCGACACCTATGATACGCTTGCCCACCAGCACCGACTAGGGTTCGGGAACCAAACTGTTGCCTGTGTAACATAAAATGACGCCAACACTTCATATCCATCATCTAGACCATAGTGCTGAACTCCATCAGCTTTTTGCCCGCCTGCAACATCAGCCGTGGGCCATGTTGCTGGAATCGGCGGGACCACTCGGTGCCGATAACGGCTTTGATATCATCACTGCCGATCCGCTGGCGACCCTCGAAACCCGTGGCGAGGTGACCACTCTGCGTGTCGGGGCGAATATCAGCAAACACCACGAAGATCCCCTCGCCCTGCTGGCCCATACCCAGCAACAGTTGCTGGGGGAGCTGGAACTGTGCGCCACTCACCTACCCTTTATTGGCGGCGCCCTCGGCCTGTTTGGCTATGATCTGGGCCGCCGCTTCGAGCGACTGCCGGTGCAGGCCGCCGCCGATATCGCGGTGCCGGACATGGCGGTGGGCATCTACGACTGGGCACTGCTGCGCAATCTGGCGACCGGCGACTGGCAGCTGGTGCACTGGGGGGATGAAGCTGGCCTTGCCAACCGGTTGGCCTGGCTTGAACAGCAACAGGCCAAACCGGCCCCTGCCTTTGCCTTGCAGGGGTCGTGGCAGAGCAATATGAGCCGCGCCGAGTATGGCGAGAAGTTTGCCCGCATTCAGGAATACCTTGCCGCGGGGGATTGCTACCAGATCAACCTGACCCAGCGTTTCAGCGCCCCCTATCAGGGGGATGAGTGGCAGGCCTATTGCCTGCTGGTAACCGCCAACAAGGCCCCCTTCTCAGCCTTTATCCGCCTGCCGGACAGTGCACTGCTGAGCCTCTCCCCCGAGCGGTTCCTGCTGCTTGATGGCCGCCATATCGAAACCAAACCCATCAAAGGCACTCGCCCTCGCCACCCCGATCCGGCCACCGATCGGCAAGTCGCGCGGGAGCTGGCACAGGCGGACAAGGACAGATCAGAGAATCTGATGATCGTTGATCTGCTGCGCAACGACATCGGTCGGGTCAGCCGGCCTGGCTCGGTCAGCGTGCCTCATCTCTTTGCGGTGGAGTCGTTTCCAGCGGTACATCATCTGGTCTCCACCATCCACGGTGAGCTGGATGCACGCTGGCAAGGGGTCGATCTGCTGCGGGCCTGTTTCCCGGGTGGCTCCATCACCGGCGCCCCCAAAATCCGCGCCATGGAGATCATCGAAGAGCTTGAGCCACAGCGCCGCAATGCCTATTGCGGCAGCATCGGCTACCTCAGCCAGCATGGCCGGATGGACACCAGCATCTGCATTCGCACTTTGATCGCCGAAGCGGGTCGTCTGCACTGCTGGGCCGGTGGCGGCATCATCGCCGACTCCGACGCCGACAGCGAATATCAGGAGACCTATGACAAGGTTGCCCGCATCCTGCCGCCGCTGTCGGCGCTGTAACCCTCCCCACTGTCAGGCCAACGCACAGGAGAGCTCCCCGCCATGGATCGCCACGAACTGCTGACCCGCTTCCAGTTGCAGCGACCCGCCCCGGCCCATCGACTCGCCATCGGCGGGCTCAGTCCGGCGGCGGTGTTGATCCCGGTGGTGATGCGCGATGAGGGGCTCAGCGTGTTATTGACCCGGCGCAGCCCCCGGCTGCGTCATCATGGGGGGCAGATCAGCTTCCCCGGCGGGCGACAGGATCCCGGCGACGAGAACCTGATTGCCACGGCGCTGCGGGAGACCGAAGAGGAGCTCGGCATTCCGGCCCGGCTGATCGAGGTGATCGGCACCCTCAACCCGCTCAATACGGTGTCACGATTCGAGGTACTGCCGGTGCTGGGGCTGCTCGATGGCAACTATCCCCTCATCCTGAGTCCGGATGAGGTGGAGCACGCCTTCGAAGTGCCGCTGACCCATCTGCTGGATCGGCGCAACCACATCCCCCTGACCCTTTCCAGAGGGGGGAAAGCACACACCATCTACTGGATCCCCTGGCAACAGCACTTTATCTGGGGGGCTACCGCCAGCATGATCAACCAGCTAGCCCAGCATCTCGCAAAATAACAATTCACCTACATTTGACTGAGCGAGATTTAATCATTAACACTAAAATAACGTGCCAATTGATAAACAATAATTGAATTTTTCTTGTTTTGATCACATTTCCATAAGAAAGTGCGGTTTTTCGTGCCGTAAAGATGAATTTGATCAACATTTTTGATTAGAAAAACCGTATCCTTGCGCCGACTTAATAAGAACCACACATTCGGGGTGAGATAGATGTCAAACACAGTCACTGGCACGCAGGGAGTTGCGGCGTCAACAGAGCAAGGGATCAGCTCTACTCAAACCACTCGTTGGGAAAAACGCGACTCTACCTGGGTCATCAGTCTGTTCGGGACCGCAGTTGGCGCGGGGATCCTGTTCCTGCCGATCAACGCCGGTATGGGCGGTTTCTGGCCGCTGGTCGTCATGGCGCTGCTGGTAGGTCCCATGACCTATCTGGCCCACCGTGGTCTGGCCCGCTTCGTGCTCTCCTCCAAAAAGCCAAACGCAGACATCACCGAAGTGGTGGAAGAGCACTTTGGCGTCGGTGCCGGTAAATTAATCACCCTGCTCTACTTCTTCGCCATCTACCCCATCGTGCTGATCTACGGCGTGGGTATCACCAACACCGTGGAAAGCTTCATGGTCAACCAGCTGCAGATGAGTGCCCCGCCGCACTGGATCCTCTCCATCGTGCTGATCATGGGCATGATGTCGGTGATGCTGGCCGGTGAAAAGCTGATGCTGAAAGTGACCGAGCTGCTGGTTTATCCGCTGATCGCCATTCTGGCCGGTATCTCCCTCTACCTGATCCCGGACTGGACCGGCGCGGCGCTGGAGCAAGTGCCCTCTGCCAAGGATTTCGCCACTACCCTGTGGCTGACCATCCCGGTACTGGTCTTCTCCTTCAACCACAGCCCGGCCATCTCCAGCTTCTCCCTGGCCCAGCGCCGCGACCACGGTGATCAGGCTGTCGAGAAAGCCGATGCCATCCTCAAGCGTACCGCCATGGTGCTGCTGGGCTTCGTGATGTTCTTCGTCTTCTCTTGCGTCATGAGCCTGACACCGGCCCAGCTGGCGGAAGCCAAGGCTCAGAACATCGCCGTGCTCTCCTATCTGGCTAACCAGCATGCCAGCCCCATCATCTCCTACTTCGGTCCGCTGGTTGCGTTCGTGGCCATCGTCTCCTCCTTCTTCGGCCACTATCTGGGTGCCCGTGAAGGTCTGAAAGGGATGATCGTGCAGAACATGCGCAAGTCCGGCAAAGAGCCGAACGCCAAGAAAGTCGAGATGTTCATCATCGCCTTCTTCATCCTGACCCTGTGGGGCACTGCCATTGCCAACCCCTCCATCCTGGGCATGATTGAATCCTTGGGCGGCCCGATCATCGCCACCATCCTGTTCATCATGCCGATGTACGCCATCAAGCGCGTACCTGCCATGGCGAAATATCAGGGCCATATCAGCAACGTATTTGTCGCTGTGATGGGGATGATCGCCATCTCCGCCATCCTCTATCAGCTGGTCGGTTAATCCCCCACCTGCCACTGATAGCAAAAAGCCAGCCGAACAGTCGGCTGGCTTTTTTATCTCTGCAATCTGTGCCTCCGCAATTGCCCTGCTCCCTCCTTATTATTCCCTTTGTTGGATATCTGCATGCTCACCAGCGCCATGACTGAGCACGTCGGGCATCAACATGACTAACCACTCATGCCCGCAGCTCAATATCGCCAACACGTTTACTCCCCCTAACCAAACCATGATGGCGTGTCTGATAGGACGGGTTGAGCTCATCTGCCGCAGCCAGCTATCTTCGTTCTTCTGTGATGCTGTGATGCTGTGATGCTGTGATGCTGTGATGCTGTGATGCTGTGATTGTCTTGAAGATCTGGGGTAAGCCATAGCAATCGGCTGTTAGCAGAACAGACAAAGATATGTAACGCACAACAGAAGGAGGAAGCACGACTCAAAGGGATAAAGATAAGACAGCGCCCTGAACAAGGGCGACAGAATGTCCGGCACATCAGCCAATGAGATTGATCAAAGAGGAAAAGAGAGCAAAGCCGACAATAAAAAGCGCCCTCCGAAGAGGGCGCAAGTGTGTTGCGAAACTGACCGTTACGAGATCAGGCTTCGCGGCTCGGTACCGGAGCCACATCCTGCAGGGTTTCATCTTCGGCCATGCAAGCTGCGGCAGTGAACAGCACGTCGGTAGAACTGTTGAGGGCTGTCTCGGCAGAATCCTGCAGCACGCCGATGATAAAGCCGACCGCAACTACCTGCATGGCGATATCGTTGCTGATGCCAAACAGGCTGCATGCCAGCGGGATCAGCAGCAAAGAGCCACCAGCTACACCGGATGCGCCACAGGCACTGATGGTGGCGACCACGGAGAGCAGCACGGCTGTTGCCATGTCCACTTCCATCCCCAGGGTATGTACCGCCGCCATGGCGAGCACAGTGATGGTGATGGCCGCACCCGCCATATTGATGGTGGCACCCAGCGGGATGGAGACCGCGTAGGTATCTTTGGGCAGGCGCAGTTTCTCACACAGCGCCATGTTGACCGGAATGTTGGCGGCAGAGCTGCGGGTAAAGAAGGCGGTAACCCCACTCTCTTTCAGGCAAGTCAGCACCAGCGGATAAGGATTGCGCTTGATCTTCCAGAACACGATCAACGGGTTGACCACAAAGGCGATAAACAACATGCAGCCGATCAGCACCACCAGCAACTGGGCATAGCCAAACAGGGCGTCAAAACCGGTCTCTGCCAGAGTGGAGGCTACCAGCCCCAGAATACCGAGCGGGGCGCAGCGGATCACCGCTTTCACGATGACGGAGACACCGTGAGAGAGGTCAGTGATCAGCGCCTTGGTGCTCTCGTTGGCATGGCGCATGGCGATACCCAGACCGATGGCCCACGCCAGGATCCCGATATAGTTGGCATCCATCAGCGCCTTGACCGGGTTGGTCACCACGTTGAACAGCAGGGTCTGCAGTACCTCGGTGATCCCGCCCGGCGGGGTGATCTCGGCAGTATTGGCCACCAGATGGAGGTTGGAGGGGAACAGGAAGCTGGCAATCACCGCGACCACGGCCGCAGAGAAGGTACCAAACAGGTAGAGCGCCAGCAGCGGGCGAATATTGGTCTTCTGACCCTGTTTGTGACCAATGATGGCCGCCATCACCAGTACGAATACCAGCAGCGGAGCTACCGCTTTCAGTGCACCAACGAACAGACTGCCAAGCAGACCTGCCGTTTTCGCCCACTCGGGCACAAACAGTGCCAGCAAGATACCGAATACCAGACCAACCAGGATCTGGCTGACCAGGCTGGTGCTATTGACCAGCCGAAGGAGGGGGTGTTGTTGTGTCATCAAAAAAGTCCCTAAGCACCGTAGTGCATGAATCATGAGTCCTGTCTGCAACCACTCATCGGGAGACCCCTGTCGCCCGAATGTGGTGTCTGTGGCCAGCCTTCTGTCGGGCCGATCCGCCAGTCACCGGATTGCATGACGGAATATCCCATTCGCCATCTTTTTTTTCCAGAGACTCACCAAAAAATATCCCGTTTCCATCACAAAAAACCGCAACAAAACCTTAACTACAGCGCAACCACCCATTTTTGTACGTTTTATCGACACTCTCTGCCCTCACCCTCACGACCATTCCTGTGTCACCCGTGACCGGCATCGCTGTGCTATCATCCCCCATTTGCCGCGGAGCCTTGCCATGATCCCATCCCTGCTCAACCAATATTTTGGTTTCTCCGCACTCAGGCCAGGTCAGGAGGCGGTGATCAGCCGGGTGCTGGCTGGTCAGAGTGCCGCCGCCATCTTTCCCACCGGCTCCGGCAAGTCCCTCTGTTATCAACTGCCTGCCCTCGCCCTGCCTCACCTGACCCTGGTTATCTCGCCGCTGCTGGCGCTGATGCACGATCAACTCGCCTTCCTCAAAAGCAAGGGAATAAGCGCCGCTACCCTCGACTCAAGCCAGAGCCCGGAGGAGAGCCGACGAGTGATGCAGCAGGCGCTGGATGGCCAGCTCAAGATCCTGATGATTTCGGTAGAGCGACTCAAAAACGAGCGCTTTCGCCGCTTTATCCAGCAAGTGCCGCTCTCGCTGCTGGTCGTCGATGAGGCACACTGTATCTCGGAGTGGGGCCACAACTTTCGCCCCGACTACCTCAAGCTGCCGAGCTATCGCCATGACCTGAAGATCCCACAGGTGTTGCTGCTGACGGCCACCGCCACACCGGCGGTTATTCAGGATATGCAGACCAAATTCGGCATAGCGCCGGAGGGGGTCGTGGTCACCGGTTTCTACCGCCCCAATCTTGATCTGGCGGTCATTCCCCTAGCGCCCGACGCGCGGGATGGCTGGCTCGCGCAGGAGTTGGCCAACGATCCGGCGGTCCCCACCATCGTCTACGTCACCTTGCAACACACCGCCGAAGCCTGCGCCGAACAACTCGTTAGAGAAGGGATCAACGCCCGCGCCTATCATGCCGGACTCGACTCGGCGCTGCGCAGCCAGACCCAGCACGACTTCATGGCGGGCAAGGTGGCTTGCATCGTCGCTACCATCGCCTTTGGTATGGGTATCGACAAAGCGGATATCCGGCGGGTCATTCACTACGATCTGCCCAAATCCATTGAGAACTACAGCCAGGAGATTGGCCGCGCCGGACGAGATGGCCAGCCATCGCGCTGTATCGTGCTGGCCAACCAGAGCCAACTGCCGGTGCTGGAGAACTTCGTCTACGGTGATACGCCGGATTTGAGTGCCATCCTCCAGCTGCTTGCCATCATCAAGCAGAGCGGGAGCGAGTGGGAATTCACCCTGCTGCGCCTCTCCAACGACACCAATATCCGCCAGTTGCCCCTTAAAACCCTGCTGGTCTATCTGGAGATGGCGGGCATCATCACCCCGGCCTACAGCTACTACGCAGATTACCGCTTCAAGTTTGTGCTGGATAAAGGCGAGATAGTGAGCCGCTTCAATCCGGAACGCCGCCAGTTTCTGGAGCAGCTGTTCGCCTGTGCCCCGCAAGCCCGCAGTTGGTGCACCATGGACTTTGACGCCCTCTGGCAGGGCTATCAGGGAGAGCGACAGCGGGCGGTTGCGGCGCTCGACTACCTGCAGCAGCAAGGCTGGATCGAGCTTGAAAGCAAACAGATGACCGAGGTCTACCGGATCACCCGTCAGGGGTGGGACAACGAGCAGGAGGCAAACGCCCTGCACACCCTGTTCCTGCAAAAAGAGCAAAGTGAGCTGGCCAGACTGCAAGCCATGCTCGACTTTTTCACCTCGGATGAGTGCCTGAGTCACCGCCTCGCCAGCTATTTTGCCGATGAGGTGGCGCCGGTTCATTGTGGCCACTGTTCGGTTTGTCGCGGCGAGGTGGCACATCTCCCTCCCCTGCCCCCACTGACCATGCCAAACGAGGCGGGGATCCGCGCCTGGTGCGATCCGCTGATTGCCAAAACAGGTTCGGTGGATGCGCGTGTTCTGGCCCGTTTCCTGTGCGGCATCACCACCCCGCTGACCAGCCGGGTCAAAGCCAAATCGCTGGCGGGTGCAGGCCAGTTGGCCGCGTACCCGTTTGCCCGCGTCCTGGCGGCAGTGCAACAAGCCTACCCTTGCTAGGTGAGTGCTGGCTGCGTCAATAGCCACCAGCAGAAACAAGCGTTTACAGACGCAGAAAAAGAAGACCCTCGCGGTTGCGAGGGTCAAGCCAACGGAAACGTGCTTAAACAGAGCTTGGTGAGGCAACAGTCAACTCTCTTGCTAAAGCATCTTGCTGCTCACACATCGCCAATCTAGGGCACTCAAAATGTAGCGTCAATGTAAAAATTAGAGCCAAAACTCCAAACAAAGCAATTTACGTTGACGTTCACGTAATGACATTCTCATCCATAACCCCGCCAACCCGCAGCCCCATTGCCTTTCGTCAAACCCCTTAATCTTTTCGCAATAAGTTCCCTCTTTCCCATAAACATTTATTTTTTATGTCTTTGACATTTACCTCACTATCGTGGCAAAAATAATTTAACAGTCAGTAACATAGCGGTGTTGTTGACTGACCCTCCCCGCACAAGGATCGGGCAGGTTTCTTCAGAATTTAACCTATCAACCGTGATGGATTACTGGAGTCTGTTGACTAGGCTTTAAAAGCGCACAACACAAAAGCAGTCATCCACTTTTTTCAGGGTAAGCGACTATAACGAGGGCAAAGTTATGGGCATATTCGAGCATTACCAACAGCGATATGAAAAAGCGAGAGAAGAGGAATATACCATCCAGGAGTTCCTGGATATGTGTAAGCAGGACAAAGCCTGCTACGCCTCCGCAGCCGAACGTCTGCTGACCGCCATTGGTGAGCCGGAGATGGTAGACACCTCAGCCAACCCCAGACTGAGCCGACTCTTCTCCAACCGCGTCGTGGCACGCTATCCCGCCTTCAAGGATTTCTACGGGATGGAAGAGGCCATCGAACAGATCGTCTCCTACCTCAAACACTCAGCCCAGGGGCTGGAGGAGAAGAAACAGATCCTCTATCTGCTGGGCCCCGTTGGCGGCGGTAAATCCTCGCTGGCAGAGAAACTCAAATCCCTGATGCAGAAGGTGCCCATCTATCGCATCAAGGGCTCACCAGTCAATGATCACCCCTTCTGCCTGTTCGATATCGAAGAGGATGGGGAGATCCTGGAGAAAGAGTACGGCATCCCGCGCCGTTACCTGCGTCCCATCATGTCCCCCTGGGTGGCCAAACGCCTGCACGAGTTTGGCGGCGACATCACCAAGTTCAAGGTGGAGAAGGTCAATCCCTCCATCCTCGATCAGATTGCCATCGCCAAAACGGAACCCGGTGATGACAACAACCAGGATATCTCCTCACTGGTCGGCAAGGTCGACATCCGCATGCTGGAGCACTTCGCCCAGGATGACGCCGATGCTTACTCCTACTCAGGTGCGCTGTGTAAAGCGAACCAGGGGGTTATGGAGTTTGTGGAAATGTTCAAAGCCCCTATCAAGGTGCTGCACCCGCTGCTGACAGCGACCCAGGAAGGTAACTACAACGGCACCGAGGGGCTCTCCGCCCTCCCCTTTGACGGCATTCTGCTGGCCCACTCCAACGAATCAGAGTGGCAGCAGTTCCGCAACAACAAGAACAACGAGGCCTTCCTCGACCGGGTATACATCGTCAAGGTGCCTTACTGCCTGCGCGTCTCCGAAGAGGTGAAGATCTACGAGAAACTGCTGATCAACAGCGAATTGACCGAGGCCAAATGCGCCCCGGGCACCCTCGAGCTGCTGGGCCAGTTCTCTGTGTTGTCACGGCTGAAAGAGCCGGAAAACTCCAGCATCTACTCCAAGATGCGGGTCTATGATGGCGAAAGTCTGAAGGACACCGATCCGAAGGCGAAGAGCTATCAGGAGTATCGCGACTACGCCGGGGTGGATGAGGGAATGAATGGTCTCTCCACCCGCTTTGCGTTCAAGATCCTCTCCCGCGTCTTCAACTTCGATCATGCGGAAGTGGCCGCCAACCCGGTGCACCTCTTCTATGTGCTGGAGCAGCAGATCGAGCGCGAGCAGTTCCCGCAAGAGCTGCACGACCGCTACCTTGAGTTCATCAAGGGCTATCTGACCCCACGCTATGTGGAGTTCATCGGCAAGGAGATCCAGACCGCCTATCTCGAGTCCTACTCCGAGTACGGTCAGAACATCTTCGATCGCTACGTCACCTACGCCGACTTCTGGATCCAGGATCAGGAGTACCGTGACCCCGAGACCGGCCAGCTGTTTGACAGAGCGTCCCTCAACAGTGAGCTGGAGAAAATTGAAAAACCCGCCGGGATCAGCAACCCGAAAGATTTCCGCAACGAAATCGTCAACTTCGTGCTGCGTGCCCGGGCCAACAATGCAGGCCGTAACCCCAACTGGACCAGTTACGAGAAGCTGCGCACCGTGATCGAGAAGAAGATGTTCTCCAACACGGAAGAGCTGCTGCCGGTTATCTCCTTCAACAGCAAAACCTCGGCCGAGGAGCAGAAGAAGCACGATAACTTTGTCGAACGGATGATGGAGAAAGGCTACACCCGTAAACAGGTGCGACTGCTCTCCGAATGGTATCTCAGGGTACGCAAGTCATCCTGACCCTGACTGTTCAAGGGGGAGTTATGGCGCATTTTATCGACCGCAGGCTCAACGGCAAAAACAAAAGCGCTGTCAATCGGCAGCGCTTCATCCGCCGCTACAAGAAGCAGATAAAACAAGCGGTCTCGGATGCTGTCTCCAAGCGCAGCATTCAGGACGTAGACAAGGGTGAGAGCATCAGCATCCCGACCAAGGATATCGGCGAGCCCCATTTTCATCAGGGGCACGGAGGTAAACGGGAGATGGTGCATCCCGGCAATGATCAGTTCGTCTCCGGCGACAAGATTGACCGCCCCAAAGGAGGGGGCGGTGGACAGGGTTCCGGCGAGGGACAAGCATCCAATCAGGGGGAAGGGGCAGATGATTTCGTGTTCCAGATCTCCAAGGATGAGTATCTCGATCTGCTGTTTGAAGATCTGGAGCTGCCCAGGCTGCAGAAAACCCAGCTCAATCAGCTGATGGAAGTCAAAACCTATCGGGCGGGCTACACCTCCAACGGGGTGCCCGCTAATATCAACGTGGTGCGCTCGCTACAAAACTCGCTGGCACGGCGCATGGCGTTGCAAGCTGGCAAGAAACGCCAACTGCATGAACTGGAAGATCGGCTGGCCCTGCTGGCTACCGATCCCAACGAACACTTTGCCGAAATCGCCCTGCTCGAGAAGGAGATCCGGGAGCTGAAACGACGGATCGATGCGGTGCCGTTTATCGACACCTTCGATCTCAAATTCAACAACTTCGTCAAACGGCCCGTCCCCTCCAGCCAGGCGGTGATGTTCTGTCTGATGGACGTATCTGGCTCCATGGATCAGGCCACCAAGGAGATGGCCAAGCGTTTCTATATCTTGCTCTATCTGTTCCTGAGCCGGACCTACAAGAACGTCGAGGTGGTCTACATCCGCCACCACACCCAGGCCAAGGAGGTGGACGAGCACGAGTTCTTCTACTCCCAGGAGACTGGCGGCACCATCGTCTCCAGCGCCCTCAAGATGATGAATGACATCATCAACGAGCGTTACCCCGCAAACCAGTGGAACATCTATGCGGCGCAGGCGTCGGATGGTGACAACTGGGCTGATGACTCACCGCAGTGCAGGGAGATCTTGGCGCGGGACATCATGCCAAGGGTGAGGTACTACTCCTACATCGAGATCACCACCCGTGCCCACCAGACCCTGTGGCACGAATATGAGTCGGTAGCCAGCCAGTTCCCCCACTTTGCGATGGAGCACATTCGCAAGGTCGAGGATATCTATCCGGTGTTCCGCGAGCTGTTCAAGAAACAAGCGGCGTGAGGAGGTCACATGATCGAAACAGAAAAACGTGTAGCGCCACTGGATGACGGACCAGACTGGAACTTCGATCTGCTGGAGACCTATCACCAGGAGATCGCCCGTGTCGCCCGTTTCTACAAGCTGGACACCTACCCCAACCAAATCGAGGTGATCACCGCCGAGCAGATGATGGATGCCTACTCCAGCGTCGGCATGCCCATCGGCTATCAACACTGGTCGTTCGGCAAGCGCTTTATCCATACCGAGCGCAACTACAAGCGCGGCCAGATGGGACTGGCCTACGAGATCGTCATCAATTCCGATCCCTGCATCGCCTACCTGATGGAGGAGAACACCATGCCGATGCAGGCGCTGGTGATGGCACACGCCTGCTACGGTCACAACTCCTTCTTCAAGAACAACTACCTGTTCAAGGCCTGGACCGATGCCTCTTCCATCATCGACTACCTGTTGTTCGCCAAAAACTACATCACCCAGTGCGAAGAGAAGCATGGCATCGAGGCGGTGGAACAGCTGCTCGACTCCTGCCATGCCCTGATGAACTTCGGGGTGGATCGCTACAAGCGTCCCCAGAAGATCTCGATGGCCGAGGAGAAGCGGCGTCAGAAGGCGCGGGAAGATTATCTGCAGACTCAGGTCAACGAGCTGTGGCGAACCCTGCCCAAGCAGCATAAAGCCGCTGGTGTGGAGGACAGGCGCTACCCCGCAGAGCCCCAGGAGAACATTCTCTACTTCATCGAGAAGAATGCCCCCCTGCTGGAGCCCTGGCAGCGGGAAGTGGTACGCATAGTGCGCAAGATCAGCCAGTATTTCTATCCACAAAAGCAGACCCAGGTGATGAACGAGGGGTGGGCCACCTTCTGGCACTACACCATCCTCAATCACCTTTATGACGAGGGCAAGCTGAGCGATCGCTTCATGATGGAGGTGCTGCACAGCCACACCAATGTGGTCTATCAACCGGCTTACAACAGCCGCTACTACTCGGGGATCAACCCTTATGCGCTGGGGTTTGCCATGTTTACCGACCTGCGCCGCATCTGCGAGAACCCGACCGAGGAGGATAGATACTGGTTCCCCGACTATGCCGGCAGCAACTGGGTCGAAACCCTCCACTTTGCCATGCAAAACTTCAAGGATGAGAGCTTTATCAGCCAGTTCTTAAGCCCGAAAGTGATGCGGGATATGAAGTTGTTCGCCATTGATGACGACGATCTGAAGAACTATTTGAAAGTCTCCGCCATCCACAATGACGAGGGGTACCGTCAGGTGCGCAATACCCTGTCGGCCCAGTACAACCTCAGCAATCTGGAGCCCAATATTCAGGTGTACAACGTCGCCGTGAAGGGGGATCGCTCCCTCACCCTGCGCTATGTGCCCCACAACCGCATCCCCCTTGGCGACTCTCGCCATGAGGTGCTCAAACACCTGCATCAACTGTGGGGATTCGACGTGGTGCTAGAGCAGGATAACGGCGAGCTGCCACCCGATATCATAGGTCGTTGCCCGGAGCGCAAACCGGGGATCTGACCCGTGACGTGATATCTCGACGGCCCACTTCGGTGGGCCGTTTTTTAATCGGTTGCTTCTGCCAGCATGAGCGCTGCCCAAGCCGTACAACCCGAACAAACCACAACATAGAAAGAGGCCCGCATGGTGTGCGGGCCTCTTTGCTTTGCGGTCACTCTGCAGCGGTTATCAGTAGAAGTTCTGCTGCTCCGCGGCCATCGCCTTGAGACGGGCACAGGGGGCGAACCGGTCGCCGTGGCGCTTCTGGTAATACTCCAGACGGCCAACCAGATGATCGATCCCGAGCGTGTCCATATAACGGAACGGGCCGCCGAGGAAGGGCGGGAAACCGATGCCGAAGATGGCGCCGATATCGCCATCACGGGCCGACGCCACCACACCGCTATCCAGCGCCATCGCTGCTTCGTTGAGCATCAACAATACGCAACGCTCGGCGATCTCCTGACGGGCCAGCTTGGCAGAAGGCTTGATGCCGAGCACGCCATAGACGCTCTCGTCCACCGTCTTCTTGCCCTCTTTGCCGGTCAGCTTGTTGCGCGGTGCCGCCTTGCCATAGAGATAGAAGCCCTTGCCGTTCTTGCGTCCCTTGCGATCATTTTGCAGCAGCTTGTCGAACGCCTTGGGCGCCTGGAACTGCTCGCCGCCCAGCTCTTTTTCGAGAATAGGGGAGATCTTGGCGCCCACATCGATCCCCACCTCGTCCAGCAAGGTGATGGGGCCAACCGGGAAACCAAAGTCCAGCAGTGCGCTATCCAGCACCTCCACCGGCTCCCCTTCCAGCACCAGTCGCGCCGCTTCGTTCATGTAGGGCGCCAGGATGCGGTTGACGTAGAAACCGGCTTCGTCCTTCACCACGATAGGCGTTTTACCCTGAGCACGGGCAAAGGCCAGAGTGGTGGCGACCGTCTCGGCACTGGTACCTGCGTGGGGGATGATCTCCGCCAGCGGCATCTTGTCCACCGGGCTGAAGTAGTGCAGCCCCACGACTCGCTCCGGGTGCGCCGCCTCTGCCGCAATCTGGTTAATGGGCAAGGAAGAGGTGTTGGAGGCAAACACTGTGTGTTCACCGCACTCACGCTCTACATCTTTCACCATCTGGTGTTTGAGATTGAGATCTTCAAACACCGCCTCCACCACTATGTCCACCCGGTGAAAACCGGAGTAGTCGAGGGTGCCGGTCAGCAAGCTCATCTGCTTTTCCAGCTCGCTGCGCAGGATGTGACGGCGCTTGAGCTTCTTGGCCAGAATGTCATAGCTGTAGCGCATGGCATTGCCGATCCCGGCGCTTGCCACATCCTTGATCCGCACCGGCACTCCCGCCTTGGTAGCGGTGACGAACGCAATGCCGCCCCCCATCAGACCACCGCCCAGCACGGCGGCATGGGCCACCTTGCGCGGCTCGGCCCCCTGATAGGTGACCTCTTTCTTCATCTCGGTGGTGGCAAAGAAGATGGAACGCAGGGCGGCAGACTCAGCAGTCATCACCAGCTCGCCAAAGTGGCGGGATTCCGCGGCCAGACCGGCCTTCATCCCCTCCTCCACGCCGATGCGCACAACATCCAGGATCCGCTCCGGCGCCGGGTAGTTGCCACGGGTCTTGGCTTTCACCCCCTTGCTGGCCTGATCGAACAGCACCTTGCGGCCCAGCTTGTTGGTCTCCAGCACCTTGCCCTGCAGATCCCGTTTCAACTGATGGCGCGGTTTTCCCTTCTTGGCCAGCTTGATAGCAGCATCCAACAAGATTGACGGCGGCACCACATCGTCCACCAGCCCCAATTTCTTGGCTTGTTTGGCGCGAACCTGCTTGCCGGTCAGCATCAGATCCAGCGCCTTGGCCACCCCGATGAGGCGCGGCAGACGCTGGGTACCGCCAGAGCCCGGCAGCAGACCGAGCTGAACTTCCGGCAATCCCAGCACAGATTTTCCGTGATCGGTCACCACCCGACCATGGCAGGCCAGCGCCAGCTCCAGCCCGCCACCGAGGCAGGGGCCGTGAATGGCGGCGATCACAGGAATGGTCAGCCCCTCGATCTCGGCAAAGATCTCCTGCCCTTCTCGCGACAGGGTCTCGGCATCCTTGGCACTGGTGCAGGCGGCCAGCATGGTGATGTCAGCGCCAGCGATGAAGGAGTCCTTTTTGCCGGAGGTGATCACCAGACCGATCAAATCCTTGTTGCGTTTCACTTCGGCCAGCACGGTGCGGATCTCCTCCACAAAGGCGGCCTTGAGGGTATTCATGCTCTCGCCCGGCACATCCATGGTGAGGATGCCGATGCCATCTTTGCGAACATCCAGGGAAAAAGTCTTAGCGCTCATCATTCAACCTCCAACACCATAGCCACGCCCAATCCACCCGCCGCACAGGCGGTGTTGAGCCCCAGTCCCCCACCGCGACGACGCAGCTCGTGCAGGGTCTGGGTGATCATCCGCGCACCGGTCGCGGCAAAGGGGTGGCCATAGGCCAGCGAACCACCGAGGACGTTGAACTTCTCCATGTCCACCTCGCCGATGGCCTGATCGCGGCCCAGCTTGTCACGGGCAAACTCGTGGCTGGCAAACATCTTGAGGTTGGCCAGGGTCTGGGCGGCAAAGGCTTCGTGCATGTCGATCAGGGTGAGGTCACCGAGCGTGATACCGGCACGATCCAGCGCCAGCGGCGTGGCGTAGGAGGGCCCCATCAGCATGTCTTGCCAGACATCGATGGCCGAGAAAGCGAAACTACGGATATAGCCAAGCGGTTCGAGGCCCAGCTCTTTCGCCCGACCTTCGCGCATCAACAGCACGGCAGCGGCGCCGTCAGTGAGCGGGGTCGCATTGGCAGCAGTGACTGTGCCATGGACTCGGTCAAACACCGGCTTGAGCTTGGCGTAGCTCGCGAGATCCGAGCTTTCACGGATATTGTTGTCCCGCTCCAGCGGTGATTTGTAGGGCGGTACATGGGCGGTAAACACCTCACCGCTGAGCTTGCCATCAGCCCAAGCCTGCGCGGCCAGAGTGTGGGAGCGGTGCGCCAGCGCATCTTGCGCCTCGCGGCTGATCTGGTGGCTCTTGGCCATCTGCTCGGCGGTCTGTCCCATCGAAAGTCCCGTAGAGTATTCCGCCACAGCAGGCGGCACCGGCAGCAGATCCTTGACCCGCAGCTGGCGCAAAATGTTGAAGCGCTGCTGCAGATTGCGCGCCTTGTTGAGATCCACCAGGGCGCGGGCCAGCTTCTTGCTCACTCCGATAGGCAGTACGGAGGAGGAGTCAGCACCGCCAGCGATGGCGATGTCTACGGTACCGGCCATGATGGATTCGGTGACGTTGGCCACCGCCTGAAAGCTGGTGGCGCAGGCGCGGGAGACGCTATAGGCATCGGTATTGACGCTCATGCCGGTACCGAGCACGATCTCGCGGGCAATATTGGGGGCTTCCGGCATCTGAACCACCTGACCAAACACCAGCTGGTCGATAAGCTTGGGGTCGAGATCGGTACGGGCAAGCATCTCGCTCACCACCAGTTTGCCGAGATCGACTGCAGGCACGCCATGAAAGGCGGTGGCCTGCTTGGCAAAGGGGGTACGCAGCCCCGCCACGACGGCAATCCGTTCGCCCTGGCGAGTCGTCAGTTTCAATGGCTGTTTCATCCTGGCTCCTTGGTTTAAAAGGCAGAGGTCTGACCTCATTGCGCCACATCTTAACAATCCAATCACAAGTTTCATACAGCTGATTGAAACTAAATTAAGCGCGGCAAGGCCCCTTTGCTCGCCCTTGGGAAGCAACTGGAGTATAAAAAGATCAACTTCCATAAAAACAACGGGTTTATCGCATGGCAACGGCCGAGTTCAGAGCACTTAGGGACTATCTTGGCAGTCAGATCCTGGGGCAGGAGGAACTAATAGAAGGGCTCCTGATTGCCCTGTTATGTGAAGGACATGTATTAATCGAAGGGGCACCCGGTCTTGCCAAAACCCGCGCCGTCAAGGCGCTCGCTGGCGCCGTCGAGGGACGCTTTTCCCGTATCCAGTTTACTCCCGACCTGCTTCCCGCCGATCTCACCGGCAGCGAGGTGTTTCACCCGCAGGATGCCAGTTTTGTATTCCAACCAGGCCCCCTGTTCAATCATCTGGTGCTGGCGGACGAGATCAACCGGGCACCGGCCAAGGTGCAATCTGCACTGCTGGAAGCCATGGCCGAACACCAGATCACCGTGGGCAAAAAGAGCTGGCGGCTGCCACCCCTCTTTATGGTGGCCGCCACCCAGAACCCCATCGAGCAGGAGGGAACCTATCCCCTGCCGGAGGCGCAGCTCGACCGCTTTCTGCTCAAGCTGATGGTGGATTACCCGAGCCCCACCATGGAGCTCGCCATCTTGCAGCTCAACGCCAGCGGCGAACAACTTGGCGCGGCGCCAGTGACCCTGAGTCAGACCAGCTTGCAGCGTGCGCGCAGCGAAGTGCTGGCGGTGACCATGCAAAGCCGACTGGAGCACTATCTGGTGGAGCTCGTCTGCGCCACTCGCCCGGGCAGTGGTCTTTGCCCTGCCCTTGAGCCACTGATTGCCGTAGGGGCCAGCCCCCGCGCCACACTTGGGCTGGCTCGCTCCGCCCGCGCCCGAGCCTGGCTTGCCGGACGTGATTATGTGCTGCCGGAAGATATCCAGCTGCAAGCCTATCCGGTGCTGCGCCACCGCCTTATACCCAGCTATCAGGCACTGGCCGACAATCTGGATAACGATATCCTGATCGCCCAACTGCTGGATCAGGTGCCATGCCCCTAGATCCCAGTCTGCATCCCGATATCGCCCTGTCGCTGCCACGGCTGCTCAATATCCGGCTCTGGGCCAAGGCCAGGAAGCCACCTCACGCAGGCAGAAGCAGCAGCGAACGCGGCAAACCGGGCCGCTCTCCCGGACTCACGTTTCGGGAGCTGCGCGCCTATCAGGCTGGTGACGAGGTACGCCATATCGACTGGCGAGTGACCGCACGCCTCGGTCGTCCCTATACCCGCCTCTATCGCGAGGAGCTGGATCAGGCGCACTGGCTGCTGCTCGATCTCTCTCCCGCCATGTATTTCGGCTCCACGCTTCAGCTCAAGGCGCGTCTGGGGTGCGAGCTGGCAGCAGCCTTGATCTGGCAAGGGGAGAAGCAGCACAACACCCTGATCTGCCACGGGCTTATCCCCCATCACCAGAGCCAGCGCGGCAACGTGCTGCCCCTGCTCGAATCCCTCTGCCATCACTATCAGCAAGGGCTGGCCCGCCGGGCGCTTTCTCACTCGCTGGCCGACACCTTGTCCGGCGTGAAGCTGCCTCACGGTGCCAAGCTGACGATCATCACCGATCACAGACCCTGCGAGTCGGTGCTCTGTCAGCAATTGCAACTGCTCTCCCGGCGCCATGATATTCACTATTGGCAGATCCGCGATCCCCTTGAGGCAGCCCTTCCCCCTGGCGGCCAGCTGCCAGTGGCTATCGATCGGCCAGGGCAGCACTATCAGGGCTGGCTGGATGGGGGCCATGCCGGTTTCTCCCAGCGCTACCGGCATGTCGCCGAGAAGCAACTAGCCCACGGCAAGCAGTTGCTGTTGCCATTGGTGCAGCGTCTCTATCTGCTCGATAACAGCCAGACGCTGCAACAGCAGTGGCAGGAGGGGTTATGTCATCAGGGATGATCTCCCCCGCCGAACTCGACAGCGCCAGTCCCGCCTCCGACGCCATCACTCCGCCGCTGGCCGCTCTGATGCGAGACATCCACCCGGGGCCGGATCTGATTGAACAGAGTCTTGATCCCAGAGTGCAGGCGCTATTGTGGCTATTGATCACAGGTCTATTGCTGCTGTTGATCGTCCTGACTGCCCGCAGGGTGATACGTTACCGCCACTGGTGTCGTCAGCTGGAGGGAGATCCGGCACTGCTGGTGGCACGCATACAGGAGGCCCTACGTCATGAAGCATTGCAACGCTGGCCCGAGGCGCGCCAGCTTCAGGGAGAGGCGTGGCTCGCCTTCGTCGATCGTCACGGCGGCAGCAATTTTAGCCAGTTCTCGTCTCACTGGAGCAGTTGGCTCTATGGCAGCCAGAACCCGACTCGCGAGCAGTGCGAACTGCTGCGGCAACATTATCGCCGTTGGGGTCAAACCCTCTTCTTGCAACGCTCTCCCCGCTCGGGGCGTAAAGCCGCACTGAGGCATCCATGATCCTGGCCTGGCCCTGGTTTGCGCTGGCGCTGGTGCTCCCCTTGCTGGTGCGCTTCGGCTTGCCGCCCCTGCGCCACGGCTATCTGGCTCACCCCGGGTTTGCACTACTGCGCCCTCAGGCCGGATTGCCGCTCTGGCGCGCCATGCTGCTCTGGTGCGCCCTTATCCTCGCCCTCTGCCGCCCCCAGTGGTGGGGGGAACCGGTGGTCCAATATGAGGGGAGTCGGGATCTGCTGCTGGCGGTGGATCTGTCAGACAGCATGCGCACCCCTGATATGCTCGATAACGGCGAGCAGCAAGCACGGCTGACGGCGGTGCGCCAGCAGATCAAGGCGCTGATCGCCAAACGGGCCGGAGACAGGGTGGGCCTCATCGTCTTTGCCGATCACGCCTATCTGCTCTCTCCCCTCACTCAGGAGATCCCGGCGCTGTTGACCTTGAGCGACGAGCTCGATTTTGATCTGGTCGGCCGAACCACCGCCCTTGGCGAGGCGATCCAGCTGGCACGTCAGCATGGGGATCCGGGTCGCCCCACCGCCCTGCTGCTGGTCACTGATGGCCGCAATACCGCAGGCAATGCCGACCCGCTGCAGGAGGCCAAACTCGCCGCAGCGCAGGGAATACGGATCTACACGCTGGGGGTCGGGGCCGATCCCGATACCTTTATCCAACCCTACGATGAGGCGGGCAGCGGTCAGGCCGATCCCAGCAGCGAACTGGACGAACCGCTCCTGAAAGAGCTGGCAAAAACAGGACAGGGGCGCTATTTCAGGGCGCGAACCCAAAGCGATCTCGATGCCATCAATGCGACTCTCAATGCCCTTGAACCTGCCCCTATGCCGATTGCCCAGTACCAGCCGGTGATCGAGCTCTACCCCTGGCCATTGGCACTGCTTTGTGGCTTGCTGCTTCTGCCATCAGGGCACGGCAGACTGGAGTTTCGCATGGTGCGTAACTGGCTGGCACGAGGCGCGCGCAGATGGAGCTGATCTTGCTCCGCCCCCTGTGGCTGATCGCACTCATCCCCTGGCTCTGGCAAGGGTGGCACCGTCGTCGCCAGCCCCCGCTGCTCGCACCTGCGATGCAGGCTTATCTGGTGCCAGCATCCCGCCCTCAACGTCCCTGGCTCTGGCTGGCAACCCTGCCCATCATTTTGGCCCTGAGTGGACCTGCACTGCGCGGTGAGCTGCAACAGCAGCCTGCAGCACCGCTCGATATCTGGCTACTGGACTTGTCACGCTCGATGACCGCCACCGACCTCAAACCAGATCGGGCGACCCGGGTCAGATGGCAATTACAGCAGCTGCTGAGCCGCGCCAAGGGCGAGCGCATTGCGCTGATCCTCTACGCAGGCGACGCCTACCTCGCCATGCCGCCAACCCGGGATCATCAGGCCCTTTCGCTGCTACTGCCCGACTTGCGCCCCGATATCATGCCGCTGCAGGGCAGCAACCCGGCACGGGCGGTGGAACTTGCCATGAAGCAGCTGGCCCCTGGAGAACAAGCGCGTCTGCTGCTGATCACCGACAACCTCACCCAGAATCAGATGACCCAAATCGCCGCCCTGTGGCCCTGCCAGCAACGCCTTCTTTGCCGCCACACCCAGTCGGCACGCCTCGATATTCTGCTTGCCAGCCGCGGTCAACCGGCCCCCATGCCCGCCATTCCGGCCAATGAGTTGGGGTTTGCCACCCGCATGCCCGCGCAGTTGCCCGCCCCCGATAGTCAGGCCATTGCCGCACTGGCCAATCGCCTCGGCGGTGAGCTGCAATGGCTTGATAGCGATGTCCCTCACTTTGCACCGCTGCCCACCACCACCTCGGCCCTCACCCCGGCACCACTGGATCTTGGCCCCTGGCTGCTGATCCCCTTGTTACCACTGGCCTTGCTGGCCAGAGTCGGCGCCCGGTTGATGATGGCGCTGATGGTGGGGTGGCAATTGCTTGCGCCACAAGATCTGCAAGCAACAGAGAGGGGGGATCTGCAAGCGATGCAGGCTTATCAAGAGGGGGATTTTCAGCGGGCTGCCCGCACCTTCAACGATCCAGTCTGGCGCGGCAACGCCTGGTATCGGGCCGGAGTCTATCTGCAAGCTATCGCAGCCTATCAGGAAGTAGCAAGCGCCACTGCCCACTACAACCGCGGCAATGCCCTGCTGCAACTGGGGGAGTTTGCCGCAGCCAAAGAGGCCTATCTTGCCGCTCTGGCGCTCGAACCCGGCCATGAAGATGCGCTCTATAACCTCTCTCTGTTACAGGGTGGAGCGACCGCCGCTCCCGATACCAGCAACAGCAAGCAACCCGAACCATCGGCAGCTCAGCAGACGACGGCAATGCCCCTGCCACCCTCTCCCCCTGTATTGCTGCTGGAGCAGCGACTGCGTAAAGAGGCGCTGCGCCGGGATCTTATCAAGGTGGAGGAGCCCTGGTGACACGGGCAGGATGGGGGCTGTTGCTCGCACTCGCGAGTCCACTTTGCTGGGCTTTGCCCCCTCGGGCAGAGCTGCTGCCGGGGGCCGACCCCAGCGATTGGCTGCTGATCATCGAAGCGGATGGCGAGCGCCAGAGCAGCGAACTGGAGATCACCCCCCTACTGCGCCAGTTTGCGGTGGGCAGAGTGACCATGAGCCGGGTCACCACCCCGGTACAACAACTGACTCGCTGGCAGATCCCGCTGCACCAGAGCGACTCACCCGCGAATACAAAGGTGATGATTGCCCCGCTCAAGCTGGGAAATGAGTTCACTCCCTCGCTCACCCTGCCATTGAGAGAGGTGAAAACAGCGGCGCTGCCGCAACCCGCAGCCCCCTCGCCCCTCGAGATGCAGGCCAGCCTTGATCATCAGGGCCTGCTCTATCCCGGCCAGCCGGTGATCTACCGGCTGACACTGTGGCTGCCTACCAGCATGCAAAACCCGGCGTTGAGCGAGCTCAGCTCTGCTCACTTCACTATCCGTCGCCTCGGTAGTGACGAGTGGATCGCCCCCGCTCAGGCTGGTCTACCCGGCCGGCTCACCCGCAGCTGGCTCGTTCAGGCAAAAGCGCCGGGACTCTGGTACCTCGACTCGCCCCGCTTGCAGGGGCAGCTCACGCAGCAAGGGGGAAAAGCGCAAAAACTCTCGGCCCGTGCGGCACCGCTAGAGGTGAGGGTCGACAAGGCACCCGCCACGCCGGTGGCCACCCGGCTGACCCTGAGTCAACGGCTTGAACCGGCCTCCAAGGGGGAAGTGGGTGAACCGCTGATCCGGATCCTCACCCTGACCATGGAAAATGGTGACAGCGGCCAGATACAGCTTGCCCCCCTGATGGCCCATCAACTGCCAAGCGGCATACAGGCACATCCCGATGGCGAGCAACAGCAGGAGCGTTACCGTGATGGCAAGCTGTTGTTTGAGCGACAGTGGCGCCAGACTCTGGTCGCGGATCAGAGCGGCGACTATCAGCTGCCCCCCATTGATCTGCCCTGGTTTAATACCCAAAGCGGCCGGATTGAGCAGGCTAGCCTGCCCGCCATCACGCTGACGTTTCAGACAACGACAAATCGGCAACCTGATCAGCAGACATCGCAGGTGGCACTGCGAGAGAGCCTTTGGTGGGTCGTGCTGGCCATAACGCTGCGTGCGCTATGGCGCAACTGGCCCCGCTGGCGCGCCTTCTATCAACTGCAACGTGCCCTTGCCCAACACCAGCCGGATGCCAGTCGCAAGGCGCTGATCAAGTGGGCGACCTTGCGCTGGCAGGTCTCCTATTATCAATTAGGCCAGTTGCCCGACGCTGGGCATAATCGGCTCGGCAACGCGCTAGCCGCACTCGAGCGAGCCTGTTTTGCACGGCCCTCTTCTGGCCCGCCCATCGAGTGGCGCGCTCTGGCGCGTACCCTCAGGGCCGATGAAACCGCCGGTATTGCGTACCTGATTTACCTGCTGGCACACGGGAGTTCCCGCTCCCGCCGCCACGCCCCCTGACAAGGATTGCCCAATGGCACTGCTGTTTTTTAGAAAAAAACGTGTTCAGCAGCATATTGGTGGAAATGATCCGGCCACTTCGCCGGTCTCTGATCCCATGGCTGACAAACAAACCAAATTTGAAGCACTGGTTCATGCGCTGCATGGCGATCTCTACCGGTATGCCTACTGGCTGACCCGGGATCCCAACGTAGCGGAAGATCTGGTGCAAGAGACCTTCCTGCGTGCCTGGAAGGCTATCGACACCCTGCAGGATGACAAGGCGGCCAAAGGGTGGCTGATCACCATCCTCAGACGGGAGAACGCCCGCCGCTTTGAACGCAAACAGCTGGAGCTGGTGGATCTCGACGATCACCCTCAGCCCCAGCACGATGCGCTGCACAGCGAACAGGAAATGGAGAACGAGTGGTTGCACCGTCACATCGCCCGGTTGCCCGAGGAGTACCAGGAGCCACTGCTGCTGCAAGTCGTGGGAGGATTCAGTGGTGAGGAGATTGCCGAGATGCTCGGCCTCAACAAGAACACCGTCATGACCCGACTGTTTCGCGCCCGCAACCAGATCAAGGAGGCGATGGAGCAGAAGAACCAAGCAAGAGGACACGGACATGGATGAACTCGAATTTCGCCGCAACGCCATGATCCAGCCCAACGATAAACTGCCGGATTTTCTCAAAGCCGCTGAAGCAAGCCAGGCCAATCGGAACTATCTCGACGAGATGAAGCAGTTCGACAGAACTCTCAAGCACGCCATGCAGGTAGAGGTCCCAGCCGGACTGGCCGAGCGGATCCTGCTCAGGCAAGCCATGCAGAAAGACAGTGACGCGCCAGATGATTTGCCGCCATCCCGCCCCCTTGGCACGGCGCCGGTCAAGATCCGGACATCAACATCCTGGCGCCAGATCGCCCTGGCTGCATCGGTCGCCTTCCTGCTGGGAATGAGCACCCGCTGGATCACGCTGCCAGAAACGGCTCCTGCGGCCCTCTCCCTCGCACAGGTGGCGATGGCTCATGTCTATGGCGAAGAACCCTTTATTGAAGGTGTCGATGAACAGGTCAATCTGCATAACATCAATGCCAAGATGGAGAAGTATGGCGCCACCTTAAGCGGGATGGATGGGCTCAAGGTGACCTATGTCAATCACTGCTCGTTTTATCAGGGACCGGCCTTGCACATGGTGATCCAGGGAAAGATGGGGCCAGTCACCCTCTTTTTAGTGCCCAAACATGTTCCATTAACCCTGCAACAGGCCACCTTTGAAGATGGCACCCTCAAAGGGGAGATTGTCCAGCTCAAAGGCGCCAATATGGTACTGATTGGCGAGATGAAAGAGCCACTTGCCCCCGTTGCCAATGCTCTGCAGTCACGTCTGCAGTGGGACATTTAACATCGCCGGTTAACAACCTCAGAACCATCCTCAATAGCAGGCGGCGGTCACGAGCCGCAGCCTGTTCTCTCCCTGTTTACTCCCCTTTGTCACTCATTTGCCTCAAGATTTCGAAAAATTGACAAAATTATTTTTGTGACGGAGATCGGCAATCCAGGTCAATAATCCACCTTTAGACCCTGAAAATGATGAATTAAACAGCAGGTTAAAACAAATGATTAACACATCGATCACTTTTATGTATTCTGCTGTCACTGGTCTGATTTCTTACCTCCTACCAGATCCATAGAATCACGCCAGAATTGATTGGGAAGAAGCTGAAATAAAAACGGATTTTGTCGAGGTTTGCATTGAACGTGCAGCCAATATCGGCAAAAAAATCTGCCTACAAGAGAGAACACCATGACGACAACTATTTTCAAGAAGAGCCTGATTGCCGCCACCATCGCGCTGGCCACCGGTCAAGTCCATGCCGCGGCATTCCAGTTGAACGAGCACTCGGCCTCCGGTCTGGGTCGCGCCTATGCCGGTGAAGCAGCTATCGCCGACAACGCCTCCGTGCTGGCCCGTAACCCGGCGGCCATGACCACCTTCGACAAGATGGCAGTTTCTGTCTCCGGCACCTACATCAAACCGGATGTGGATGTGGAGGGTAAGCTTTCATCTCCAAGCCCCCTTCTAAACGGTAAGGATGCCAGTCAAAGTGGCATTGCTCCCGCAGCATTCGTACCTGCCTCCTATTTTATCCAACCATTGAATGACCAATGGGCTTGGGGTATTGGCCTTTTCTCCAACTACGGTCTCTCCACCGAATACTCCAAAACCTTCACAGCAGGCTCGGCTGCTGGCGATACAGAATTGGTAACTTTTAACATAAACCCGAATATCGCCTATAGGGTTAATGAACAGTTCAGTGTTGGTGCGGGTATCAACGCAGTTTACGGCGCGGCCGAGCTGAATCGATACAAAGGCTCATTACCGATCCCTGGCTTAAACACCGACTCCAAAATTTCATCGATGAAAGGTGATACTTGGGGCTTTGGCTGGAACATTGGGACACTTTATGAGATCAACGAAAACAACCGTTTAGCTCTCACATATCGCTCTCAAGTTGACCTCAAATTTAAAGGTGATTACAGCAATGACATTAACCCACTAATCCCAGGTTTAGGTGGCCTTGGAGGTAAAACTGTTGATGGACAACTAAACCTTGATTTGCCTGCTCAAGCTGAGTTCGCAGGTTACCATCGTCTAAACCAACAATTTGCAGTGCACTATTCAGTTAACTGGACTGATTGGAGTGCCTTTGAAGAACTTAAAGCAACTGGTTCCCAGTGTGGTGTTGGTACAGCCAACCCGGGTGTCTGTTTGCAAAAACCAGAAAAATTTAAAGACTCACTCCGTTATTCAATCGGCGGTACTTGGTATGTCAACCCTGCTTGGGAAGCTCGTCTGGGCTTTGCCTATGACAACAGCCCTATCGAACCTGAATACCGCAGCCTGAGCATCCCCGACTCAGACCGCATCTGGTATAGCGCCGGAGCCACCTATCATATCAACACTGATATGAGTGTTGACTTCGGTATGGCTTATCTGGACGGCAAAGAAGTTGATGTAGACGAGAGTTTGACCTCTGACCACAAAGGCCAGTCTCGTTGGAAAGGTACTTCCCACGGCAACGCCTTCCTGGCCTCTGCCCAGTTCAACATGAAGTTCTGATTATTGATAGAATTGAAAGAGCGCCGTCAGGCGCTCTTTTTTTATCCGGAAAAGCCAGTTCAGCGTACACATGTAGCACACACCTGTTTGTTTTTCTTTTTTAATCAAGCTATTAGAGTGCATCATCCCAGCATTTAATCTTGTTTTATCCTGATACTGGCCATTACCGTTGCCTTACTGGTCATACCATATAAAATCCTGCCTCCATTCATATGACCGATTGAACCTTCGGGTAACAGCAAGGATTTTGCCATGCATCCCATCATCAAACCGTCCGCGATCGCCCTGCTGGTGATCGCGAGTCAGACTCATGCCGCCGGGTTCCAGCTGGCTGAACAGTCCGCTACAGGACTGGGACGCGCCTTTGCCGGTGAGGCAGCCATCGCGGATAACGCCAGTGTACTCTCCCGCAATGCAGCAGCCATGACCCGCTTCGATCAGATGGCGCTCTCTGGCGGAGTCATCTATGTCAGTCCTGACGTCAATATTGAAGGCAACACCCGCTTGCCGACCAAAGCCGGTATCGTCACCTCCGATGCCAGTGCACACGATATCGCCGCCGCAGCCTGGGTTCCCAACGCCTATCTCATCATTCCACTCAATGAGCAGTGGCGACTAGGCTTCTCGGCAACCTCTTACTACGGCCTTGGCGTCAAGATGCCGGATAACTACAGCGCGGGACACTTTGGCAATGTCTCCGATATCAAGACCATGGATCTGGGTACCTCACTCGCCTATCGCATCAATGAGATGTGGTCAATTGGTGCCGGGATCTCTGCTATTCAGGGCGAAGGCGAAGTCGGTGGCACCTTCCCTTCTCGCAACCTGATCGCAAAACATTTGCAAGGGGATGGCTGGGCATGGGGCTGGAATGTCGGCACCTTGCTGGAGTTGTCCGAACAAACCCGAATTGGCCTCTCCTACCGTCACGATGTCACTTTGACCCTCTCGGGAGATGCTATCGTGGGCCGACCCAATGCAGATGGCTCCGTTACCGAGATCAGAGATACCGGTAGTCTGGATCTGCCGTTGCCAGCGACGGCAGAGTTGGCGGCGTTCCATCAGCTGACTGACAAGCTGGCTCTCCACGGCAGCCTGAACTGGACCAACTGGAGCAAATTCGTTCAGTTGGAAGCTGATCTCAACAATTTGCAGAACATGCACATCAAGGACGAGCACTGGGAAGATAGCTGGCGCTACGCCATCGGTATGACCTATCAGGTCACTCCCAAATGGCAACTGCGCTCCGGTGTGGCCTATGACGCCAGCCCGGTGCCAGCCGATCGTCGTACCATTTCCATCCCGGATGCCGATCGCCTCTGGTACAGCCTGGGAATGGGGTATCAGTTCACGCCCAACCTGACCGTGGATCTGGGGCTGACCCTGATCGATGGCAAAAAGGTGGATGTCACTGAAAAAATGGAGCTGCAACCGGGTAATCCGATGACGACCTCCACCTTCCAGGGCACTTCCGAAGGAGATGCCTGGCTGGCTGGTGCACAATTGAGCTATCTCTTCTAAATTCCTTCCCTGCAAAAAACGCTATGCCAATTATTGCCTTACTCAATAAGGTGAACACTGGCATAGTGTTCTGCAACACCATAAAATCAACCCAGTACCTTTACTGGAGCAAGGCATGTATTCCTACGTAGCAAGACAGCCGATCCTCGACAGAGACCTCAACACTCATGCCTATGAGCTGCTCTTTCGCGATAGTCTGAATAATGTCTTCCCGAGTATCTCCTCCCAGCAGGCGACGTCACGCCTGGTGGTCGAACAGTTTCTGCAACAAAATATCGATCAGCTGTTGGGGGGCCGCCCCTGCTTTATCAATTTTCCCCACTCACTGCTGCTGGAGGGATTGGCAGAGTGCCTGCCGCCCGAAAAAGTGGTGATTGAGATCCTGGAAGATTCCCCACCGGATGATGCCCTGCTGGAAAAGGTGAAACAGCTGCACAAGCTGGGATATCAACTGGCACTCGATGACTTCACCATGTCGCCGGATTGGGAGCGCTTTCTCCCCTTTATCCACATCATCAAGTTTGATCTTCGTGCCACCCCCCTGATGCAGATCAAAGTGTTTATCCAGCGGCATCAGACGCTGGGGCTCACCTATCTGGCGGAAAAAGTAGAGGACAAGGCGGAGTTCGAGCGGGTCAAACAGCTGGGGATCCAGTTGTTCCAGGGCTTTTTCTTCAGCAGACCCGAGATGGTCAAGCAAGCCACTATGGAGCCAGCGCAAGTCGTGGTGATGCAGTTGCTCAACGTGGTCAACGAGGCAGAGCCTGATATCAACAAGATTGAGCAGCTACTCGGTCAGGATATCTCCCTCTCTCTCAAGCTGTTGCGCTATGTCAACCATCTCAAAGGTCACACCAACCCTATTTCGTCATTTCGCCAGGCTGCCATCTATCTGGGCAACACCCAGCTAAAGCGCTTTGTCTCGCTGGTAGCCGCGACCAGCGCCGGCAAGGGCAAGAGCGCCGAGCTCTACCAGATGTCGATGATCCGAGCCCGATTCTGTGAACTGCTGGCCCACGCCCACGCCCCGAGCCAGCAGGCACAACAGGCCTTTATCACTGGTCTCTTCTCCCTGCTGGATGTACTGATGGAGCAGCCGATGGACAAGCTGCTCGGCACTATCCCTCTTATCGACGATATTCGGCTGGCGCTGCTGGAGCGAAAAGGCAATCTCGGTTTCTACCTCGCGTTTTGTGAAGATTACGAGAGCGCCAACTGGTCACGGGTAACGGCCAGAACAGCCCGCCTGGGGCTGAGCGAGGATAAGGTGAGTCACCTCTATCTGGCCGCCACCACCTGGGTCACGGAACAACTGCTGGCGATGGAAGCCACCAATTAATTCGCCTCATCATTCACTTCGACCGCGATAGCGGTCGCCTCACCGCCTCCGATACAGAGCGCGGCCACGCCTCGCCGCAAACCCCGTTGCCGCAGCGCGGCAATCAGCGTCACCAGAATGCGTGCGCCACTCGCCCCCAACGGATGACCGAGTGCACAGGCCCCTCCATGCACATTGACCTTGTGATGAGGGATGCCGACCCCGCTCATGGCCAGCATGGTGACCATGGCGAAGGCCTCATTGATCTCAAAGAGATCCACCTCTTCCACCGACCATGCCAGACGCGCCAGCAAGCGTGAAATGGCGCCAATGGGCGCAGAGGTAAACTCGGCGGGCAATGCTGCATGGCTCTGATAACCGACGATCCGTGCCAGCACTGGTACCTGCCAGGCTTGCGCCGTGGCGCCATCCATCAATATCAGCGCCGCCGCACCGTCCGAGATGGAGCTCGAATTGGCTGCCGTAATGGTGCCCTCCTTGCCAAACGCTGGCTTCAGGGTAGGGATCTTCTCCGGTCTGCCCTTGCCGGGCTGCTCGTCTTCGGCCAGCAACAAGCGATCACCGCGATAGACACTTGCCAGCTCGGATGCAAACGCGCCGGCTTGCTGCGCATCGCAGGCCCGCTGCAATGACGCCAGGGCAAACTCATCCATGGCACTGCGGGTCAAACCGGCCTGATCGGCGCTGCGCTGGGCATGTATCCCCATCAGCTGGCCATCATAGGCATCTTGCAAACCGTCGAGGAATAGGTGGTCCAGCACCTTTTGATGCCCCATCCGAAAGCCGCTGCGGGCATTATCCAGCAGATAGGGGGCACGGCTCATACTCTCCACCCCCCCCGCGACCACTACCCTGTTGTCACCAAGGCGGATGGTATCCGCCGCCAGCATCACTGCTTTCATGCCGGATCCGCACACCTTGTTGACCGTGGTAGCAGGCACACTATCTGGCAACCCTGCTTTCAACAACGCCTGCCGGGCTGGCGCTTGCCCCACGCCCGCCGCCAGCACATTGCCCATAAACACTTCATCGACCTGCTCCGGACGCAGCCCGCTTTGTTGCAGTGCCGCCTCAATGGCACAGGCACCCAACTCAGGCGCAGTGACCTCTGCCAATGCCCCCTGAAACGCCCCCATCGGAGTCCGTTTTGCCGCCACAATTGCAATATCCATTTGCCTGCCTCTGTTTGTTACATGGCCATAACATAGGGGTTCTGACGCGATGGAACAAGAGTTGCAGTGCAGTTTACGTTTAGGTAAGGTGCAGACAGGATTTAGTTCGCCAAGAAGTCTGTATGAACAACAAGGATGAAGGACGGCGCTTCAGCATCAGTGAGCTGGCCCGGGAATTTGATATTACGACGCGCAGTATCCGTTTCTACGAGGATCAGGGGTTGCTCAATCCCGCCCGAGAGGGACAAACCCGCATTTACAGCAAGCAGGATCGGATTCGCCTCAAGCTCACCCTGCGCGGCAAGCGGCTCGGGTTCAGCCTCGCCGAGATCCGCGAGTTGTTTGATCTCTATGATGCCGACAAGAGCAGCCGCACCCAGTTACAAACCATGCTGGGACTGGTTGAGGAAAAACGGGAGACACTTCAACAGCAGATGGAAGATATCAGGATGGTGCTGCTGGAGCTGGATGCTGCCGAGCAGCGCTGCCAACAGGCCCTTAGCCAGCTGGGATAACCAGCTTGCTGGGCTGACAAGGTAGCTCTTTCAGCCCGATCACAAGATGCCAGATAGCAAAAAGCCACTCCTGAGAGTGGCTTTTCTTCGACCTGACGGTTCGCTATTAAACGCGAACGAAGTCCAGGTGGATCAGCTTGTAACGTACCGGGTGACGCTGGATAGCTTTCACTTTTACGTTAACTTCCTCACCGTTGATAACCAGAGTCAGTACAGACTCATAGAATTCCGGCTTCTCTTGAGCCAGGATCATTTTCTTGTGGTCAACAGTGATGGACAGGGCTTCTTTGCCTGCACCGTAAACGATGGCAGGAACTTGGTCAGCTTGACGCAGGCGGCGGCTCGCACCTTTCCCCAGGTCAGAACGGACTTCAGCTTGGAATACGAAAGACATAGTATGTATCTCTTTTGGATGAATTTATGGTGCTAACTGCGACCGGTCAGCACCTCGCAAAACGAGCGCGAATACTACCACGGGCCAAATTCGGATACAAGGTACCGACTCTGCATTTAGCGCCCCTGCTCCAACCGGGCGAATTGCTGCTGACGCTGGGCCGGGCTCAGGGCATCAAACCGCGCCAGGGTCTCGGCGCGCGGGCAGTAGAGTCCTTCCCCCGTTCTGACCCGAATGCTCTTGCCAAGCCGCGGCTGATTCTCTGCCACCAGCGCCAGCAAATAGCTGTAGGTATCGGCTCCCCGGGCACTGGATAACTGGTTGGCAATGCGCCACAGGGTCTCCCCTGCTGCGACCTGATGACACACGGTTTGTGAACCGCCGGCCGCAGGAGCCGAGAGGGTAAGCATGGCGTCACTGCCTGCGGATAAGCTAGCCGTGTGGCTGGCGAGCGCCATATCGGCGCTCGCTACTCCCTCATCTCCTTTAGCACCACTCATCCCCGCAGTGCGAAAGGTCGCCCCCAGCTGAGCGAGCAGAGGTTCGCTCTCGTCGGGGTCGCTGGGTATATCAACACCACCGAACGCCTCTTGGGGTGTACGGAACTCGGCGATAAAGGGCGCGACAGGTTGCGCGTGATAATCAGGGGAACCACTCCCCTGCTGCACGATTGCACCAGCCGCAACAGCCTGCCCGGGGACGACCCCGTAAGCCATCTCGTCGATGCGCCGCAGCCTTGCCAGATAGGTTTTGGAGAGCTGCGCCTCCCCCTCGAACAGATCAAAGGGAGGCACCAGCCGGGCTGGAAAGAGGATCTGCCAGCGACCCTGCTTCTGCTTTTGGGCCAGCGGCGGAAACTGATTGCCACGCCAAGCCACAAACATCGCAGGCGGCGTGCGAGCCAGCGGGTAATATTCCGGGTTCAACTGCACCCAGGTTTGTTCCGCGATGGGTTGATAACCGCTGATCACCACCTGCGCCACACTCAACCAGATCCCCAGCATCCTTGCCTCCCTGATTTGCGGTTTGAAGGGGCTACCTGACCGGCAACCCCTTCTCATCACCCGCTATCATGCTGTTAAAACAGTTAGATAGCAGCTTAGCACTGAGCGATGGCGTTAAGCACCCGTTTATCGGAGACCGGATAAGGGGTCCCCAGATTCTGGGCAAAGAACGACACTCGCAGCTCCTCGATCATCCAGCGAATATTAGCCACCTCGGTGGGAATGAGCTGGGATTTGGGGATCTTGGCGAGCAGTGCCTTGTACTCCGACTCCACGCTGTGCACCTTGAGCATGTAGACCCGATCCCGGTTGGGATCGATGGCTAGCTTCTCGAGCCGCCGCTCGATGGCCCGCAGGTAGCGCAGCAAGTCAGGCAGCCGCTGCCAGCCGGTCTCGGTAACAAAGCCCTTGTGAATGAGGTTACCCAACTGCTGCTGGATGTCCGACATGGCAAAGGCGGTGTCGAGCTGCATCTTGCCCTTGAGGCGTTTCTTGATCTCATGGGACAGCGTCAGTACGGCTTCCACCTGCTTGGCCACCTCCACCACCGCATCGTTGAGCTCGGCGCGAACATACTCCTTGAGCGCCTCGAAACCGGCCTCGTCCCAAGCCAGCCCGCCATGCTGCTCGATCAGCTTGTCGCAGCCGCAGGCGATGCAGTCATCGATAAGCTCCGCCACCTTGCCAAACGGGTTGAAATAGAGCCCCAGCTTGGCCTTGTTGGGCAACTTCTCCTGCAGATACTTGATGGGTGATGGCACATTGAGCAGCACCAGCCGGCGCTGACCGGCCCACATCAGCTGCTGCTGCACCACCGGGCTCTCCACCAGCTGAATAGCAACCGAGTCCTTCTCGTCCACCAACGCTGGATAGGCTTTCACCTCGAAGCCGCCCCGCTTCTGGCTGTACTCCTGGGGCAGCTCGCCAAAGCTCCACAGGGTGAGACCGGACTGCTCGATATCATCGTCCGCCACTTGTGACAGGGTCTCCTGCACCTTGCCGCGCAGCGACTCTTTCAAGGCCTCCAGATCTTTACCTTCCGCCACCTTCTTGTGTTTGTCGTCCACCACCCGGAAGGTGAGTTTCAGGTGATCGGGCACCGCAGACCAGTCCCAGGACTCACGGGGCACGGTCACGCCGGTCATACGGCGCAGCTGGCGCTCCATTTCGTCCAAGAGCTGCCCCTGCTCGGGGTTGATGCTGGCGAGCAACGCGTCGGCGTAGTTGGGCGCTGGCACGAAGTTTTTGCGCATCGGCTTTGGCATCGACTTGATGAGGGCCACCAACAGCTCGTGACGCAGCCCGGGGATCAGCCACTCAAACCCCTTCACCTCCACCTGATTCAGGAGCGGCAGCGGAATATGCAGGGTCACGCCATCGGCGGCCTCCCCCGGCTCGAACTGATAGGTCAGCTTGAGCTTGAGCCGCCCCTGCTGCCAGAAGTTGGGGTAGTCGAGATCGCTGATGTGGGCCGCATCCCCCTTCATCAGCATCTCTTTCTCGAAGTTGAGCAGTTCGGGATCCCGCTTTTGCGCCTCTTTCCACCACTTGTCGAAGTGGCGGGAGGAGATCACCTCCTCCGGCAAACGAGCATCGTAGAAGCGGAACAGATCCTCGTCATCCACCAAGATGTCGCGCCGACGGGATTTGTGCTCCAGCGCCTCCACCTCGGCCAGGAGCTTGCGGTTATCGCTGAAGAAACGGTGACGGGTCTCGAAATCCCCCTCCACCAGCGCGCGGCGGATAAACAGCTCACGACACAGCGCCGGATCGATACGGCTGAAGTTGATGGTGCGCTCGTTGACCAGGGTCAGACCATAGAGGGTCACCTTCTCCTTGGCCATTACGGCGCCGTTTTTCTTCGACCAGTGAGGGTCGCTGTGGTGCAGCTTGATGAGGTGGCCTGCCAGCGGCTCCACCCACTCGGGCTCAATTTTTGCGTTGATACGGGCGTAGAGACGCGAGGTTTCCACCAATTCTGCGGCCATCACCCACTTGGGCGGCTTCTTGAACAGACCCGAGGCCGGGAAGAGGTGGAAACGGCCATTGCGAGCACCAAGGAATTCAGGCTTTTCCAGATCCTTGTTGCCGATATGGCTCAAGAGGCCGGTCAGCAGGGCACAGTGCACCGTCTTGAAATCCGCCGGTTCATGGTTGGCTTTAAAACCCAGCTCCTTGACCGTCTGACGCAGCTGGAAGTGAATATCCTGCCATTCACGCACCCGCAGGTAGGAGAGAAACTCCTTCTGGCACATGCGGCGAAACGGGTTGCTGCCAAGGGCATCCTGCTGCTCTTTCAGGTAATTCCACAGATTGACGAAGGCGAGGAAGTCGGAATCCTTGTCCTCAAAGCGTCTGTGCTGCTCGTCGGCAGCCTGCTTCTTCTCCATGGGCCGCTCGCGGGGATCCTGAATGCTGAGGGCCGCGGTGATCACCATCACCTCGCTCAGGCAGCCGGTCTGCGCCGCGCTGATCACCATCTTCGCCAAACGCGGATCAAGGGGGATGCGCGAGAGCTGGCGACCAGTCTCGGTCAGCTGCAACTTGGCTTCGCGCTCGCCGTTGGCAGGCAGCTCACGCACCGCCTCCAGCTCTTTCAAGAGAGTCAGACCATCCTTGATATGGCGCGACTCGGGCGGCTCGACGAAGGGGAACGCCTCCATATTGCCAAGGCCGAGCGCCAGCATCTGCAGGATGACGGAGGCCAGGTTGGTGCGCAGGATCTCGGGGTCGGTGAAGGCAGGGCGGCTGTTAAAATCCTCCTCCGAGTAGAGGCGGATACAGATGCCGTCCGCCACCCGACCGCAACGCCCTTTACGTTGGTTGGCGCTGGCCTGGGAGACCGGTTCGATGGGCAGTCGCTGCACCTTGGTACGCCAGGAGTAACGGCTGATGCGGGCGGTGCCCGGGTCAATGACGTAGCGAATGCCCGGCACCGTCAGCGAGGTCTCCGCCACGTTGGTGGCGAGCACGATGCGCCGTCCGGCATGTTGCTGGAACACCTTGTTCTGCTCGGCGTTGGAGAGGCGAGCGTAGAGCGGCAGCACCTCGGTATTGCGCAGGTTGAGTTTGCGCAGGGCATCGGCGGTATCGCGGATCTCCCGCTCGCCGTTCATGAAGATAAGAATGTCCCCCAGCCCTTCGCGTGCCAGCTCTTCCACCGCATCGAAGATCCCCTGCAGCTCGTCACGCTCCTCCAGCCCTTCACTTTTATCACTGGTGAGCGGGCGGTAGCGCACCTCTACCGGATAGGTGCGGCCAGAGACCTCGATCACCGGCGCCTTGTTGAAATGGCGGGAGAAACGTTGCGGGTCGATGGTGGCCGAGGTGATGATCACCTTGAGATCGGGGCGCTTGGGCAGCAGTTGCTTGAGATAGCCCAAAATGAAGTCGATGTTGAGGCTCCGCTCATGGGCCTCATCGATGATGATGGTGTCGTACTGGGTGAGCATCCGGTCGTTCTGGATCTCCGCCAGTAGAATACCGTCGGTCATCAGCTTGATGTGGGTCTGCTCGCTCACCTGATCGGTAAAGCGCACCTTGTAACCCACGTAGTGGCCGAGTTCGGACTCCATCTCCTCGGCAATACGAGCCGCCACGGTGCGGGCTGCCAGACGGCGCGGCTGGGTGTGGCCGATAAAGCCCTTCACCCCGCGCCCGAGCGCCAGACAGATCTTGGGGATCTGGGTGGTTTTGCCCGAGCCTGTTTCCCCTGCAATGATCACCACTTGATGTTTTTGAATGGCCTTGGCGATCTCAGCCTGCTTCTGGCTGACCGGCAGGTTGTCCGGATAGGTGACCTTGGGCACACCGGCCAGACGGGTTTGATAGCGCGCTTGCGCGGCATCCAGATCGGCAGCGATGGTCTCCAGCACGGCAGCCTGTTTGCCTTCAGGCAGCTTCTTGACCCCGTGCAGACGGCTGGAAAGGCGGCGAGCGTCGAGGTTCATGCAGGCAGAGAGACGGCGGCGCAGCGCCTCGATAGAGAGAGACAAGGTACGAATTCCTTAAATAGGTGCCCAGAGGGGCCATATCGATAAGCTGGGAGCGATCCTAAAGAGCGAGCGGGGGCGGTGCAAGCCTTAACGTAGCGTTATATATGGGAAGACTGAGAGATTGGCCGATCCTCAAACATGACAAAACAATCATTGTAAGATGGCATAACATGAATAAATCGCAGCATATGAAATAGCCAAGGCAAGCCGAAGCTTGCCTTGGGAGAGAGAAAAACAGGATTAACCGTGGGTGTGATGGACAAAACAGGTGGTGAGCTGGGCGTGAATGGCCTGCATGACATTGTGACGATTGATGACCCCGAGCAGACGCCCCTCCTCCACTACCGGATAGATTTTCGGCTTTTGCCCCATCATCATCTCCGCCAGGCTCAAAATGCTGGTATCTGGCCCCACCGACAACACCTCCTTGCGCATCACATCCTTGACCTGCGCCACCTGTTCGCAGTGATAGGCCTCTTTAAGCAGCACTGCGATGCAATCCTGCTCGGAGATCCAGCCAATCAGATGGCCCTGCCCATCCACCACCGGGCCACCGAGCTGATGACTGTTCAGAAATTTCTCGACCGCAGCTTGCACCATCATGTCGGCAGTGAAGGTGATGGGTCTGCTCTGCATATAATCCTTGGCTTTTAGCGATTCCATATCTGCTCCCCTACTGTAGTCCATCAAGCTGGCGTCTTGTGCGCCGGTACCGGCACCATGCTCGGCTTGTTCCAAGCATAGCTGGCTCGCGGCGGTATGAGTCAGCGGCCAGCCTCTCCCTCAATTGATGGCATGATCCGGCTCGCGATCCGGAATGGCTGCCATCATCATCTGCGGCAGGTGATCGGCCAGCACCGCTACCACAGCGGGATCGACCCGCCCCTGATCCGCCAGTTGCTGCATAAAGGTCAATGCGTCACGGGCAGGCAGGCCGCGCCGATAAGGTCTGTCCTGCACCATTGCCTGAAAAATATCAGCGACCCGCAGGATCCGCGCTTCAAGCGCCATGGCGGATGCCGGCAGGTGGAACGGATAGCCCTCCCCATCAGGCTCCTCATGGTGATAGGCCGCCCAACAGGCAATCTCCTCAAACCCTTCGATATGACGCAGGATCTGGTAAGTCTCGAAGCTGTGGGTATTGATGATGGCCCGCTCCTCTTTCGTCAGGCAGGCAGGCTTGTCGAGGATCTCGTCCGGCACCCTGAGCTTGCCCAAATCGTGCAGCAAACCGGCGATCTCCAGCATGTCACAATGGATGGCACTGACTCCCATCTGCTCGGCCAATGCCCGAGACAACCTGCTCACACCGAGTGAATGCGTCATCGTGAATGGGCTTTTGGCGTCGACAATGCCGGAGAAGATCTGCGCCAGCGCTTTAAGCTCCCCGTTGAAGGTCAGGCAAGGCTCCCGCACCTGCAGCATCTCCAGCATGTAATCATTGATGGAGCGCGCTTCCAGCTGCAGCCAAAATGCCTCAGAGCGAGACGCCTTGAGGAAGGCATCCACCAGCTCGGGGGCAAAGAACTCGTCACGGAAATCCTGCAGGCGTGCGCGGATCTCGTTGGTATGCATCAACAATGAACCATCACCATAGTAGGGCGCCGCCAACGCATCGCAGCGATCCACCAGAAAGATAAGGTTGGCCTGACGGGCTACATTGGGGTCCACATCGGCCATCTCGCGCAACAGGTGCCAGTGGGTATGGTGATAACGGATAGGCAGGGCCAGCGGGGCCAGCAAACGGAAATCCTTGAGCAGCTGATATCCCACCTCGCAGTGGCGCTGGGAGGACTCCCAATCGAACTCGCTGACCAGATGATGATGGGTGATGGTCGAGGAGACACCGATATCATGCAGCACCCCCAGCTCGAACAGCAGACAGCGTTCGGCCTCACTCATCCCCAGCTCCCGGCTGCACTCGGCAGCCATAATCCCGACCCGTTTACCGTGGGCCACATCGCCAATGCCCACCAGATCCAGCGAGGCTGACAGGGCATACACCACCTGCCTTAGATCCACTTGCAACGAAAAGGGGGCTGCGCCCTGCGCTCTGTCCATGATCCGGGTCCCATGCGATGTTGTCGTATCAAACTGGCGCTGTTTTATCCTTCGCCTTCTATCAACTTAGTCAATAGCTGAGCCTTTTACCTTGTTTTATAGTCATTTATGTGTATGGATATGGTATTTTCCTGACTCTAAAAGGAGTGTGAACTAGGAACTCACTGCAATAATTTGAGTCGTGTTACTTTAGGCCAGATGGAACTTGTCTGAAGGATATCATGCCGATACCCCCCCCCCTTCGACTTATCGCTGCCCAACATGTGGCTAGCACAAGACGGTTGTTCACAAGAGCGATGTTATGGTACGTGGCCACACCTGGTTTGAGGCCTGTCCCGAGTGCCACCATGCCCCACTGGAACAATCGTCGGCCACCATGGCGGAGCTGGCCATTGCAACGCTGAAGGGTATCATCCGCAAGTAGCCGCTGCTATCACCACATTGCTATTCCAGCCAGTTCTTCTAAACCTGATGATCAAGCAGCAGGACAGAGAGTATGGTTGTCAAAGCTGGCTATTCATCTGATTGAGAAGGAGATCGTCGTTGAATTTTGAACAGTTGAAAAACCATCACCGGACGCTGCGTGAACACTCTCCCAGCAACCTCAACCTGCGAGTTCATCGTGCCCTAAGCTGGCTGCAACGTGCTGAAATGGCCGAAGATGAAGATGGCCGCTTTATCTTTCTCTGGATTGCGTTCAATGCGGCTTATGCCACTGAAATCGAGGACGATCGTCGCCTCTCTGAACAGGAGACCTTCAAAGGCTTTCTGGAGAAACTGTGCGACCTGGATGAGCACAAAAAGATCGAGCATCTGGTTTGGCAGGAGTTCTCTGGCAGTATCCGCATACTGCTGGATACCCCGTTTGTACTGCAAGGCTTCTGGGATTATCACAGCGGCAAAATAAGCGAAGCCCAGTGGAAGGAGCGGCTGGCACAAGGCAAGAAGATGGCAAACCAGGCCCTCGCCAGCAGCAACACCCCACAGTTGCTGGGCGTGGTGTTTAACCGCCTCTATACCCTGCGCAACCAGCTAATTCATGGCGGTGCGACCTGGAACAGCTCGGTCAATCGCAAACAACTGAAGGATTGTGCCAACCTGCTCGGCAAACTGGTGCCGGTGATCATCGAGTTGATGATGACCCATCCCGATACCCTGTGGGGAGATGCCTGTTATCCGGTGGTTGAGCTGGCTGGTTAATCAGCCGCAGGATGGCGGGATACGATGGCGCCGCGGCTTCAATCTGTCCGATCTGACAGATAGAAAGCCCCGGCTAACAGTCCATAGACCAACCGCACCCGCTCATCCCTGCCCAGCAGCACACCGAGTAACACTTCGCCGCTTGCCAAATCGTCACCATGCCAGAAGCACCAGAGGGCTGCCTCCACTACATCCAACCAGCTGGCATGGCCCAGCTGATTGCGTGACTTTCGCCGCCAGCTGCCGCGCACCACGGCGCAGCTATTCGGGGATGTGGCCGCAATATCGAGCCTCACACTCTGGTCTATGACGGGATCCGCTGGCACGTTCGTGCCTACTGCGAGAAGAAAGGGGAATATCTGGACTTTGTGATGAGTCGTTTTCGCGGCGAACCGGATCTGCTGGATGCCTCCCCTCACGGCCGGGAGCAGGATCTGGAGTGGAACACCCATGCGGTAGTCGTTCCCAATCCAGGCCTCAGCGAGGGTCAGCAGGCAATCATTGCCAGAGACAATGCCATGACAGGGAACCAGCTGTTGATTAACCAGCGCATCCCTTTGATGCACTACGCATTGGAGCGGATGCAGGTGAGCTACAACGGAGAACATCAACAACATCCCCTGCTCTACCCGCTGGTACTGGCCAACCGGGAGGAGCTCATCCAGCAAGGCTGTACCTTCAAGCTCAAGAGTGCGGATTTGCTGACACAACACAGCTCGTCTGACAGACACAAGAGTAACAACGGGTAAAGGGAATGAAATTCAAAAGAAAAATTCCCGAGCAATGCTCGGGAATTTTTAGATAAGAAGCGACCGCGTTAGGGTCACGTGTCAGCACACACTTTACTGACAAGCGCCTAGCAGCTTCCAGGGACCACCTTGGTCCGGCTGGTTATTGGTGTTCCACCACTTGGCCTCATAGATGTTGCCGACATAGGTCGCCTTGTCACCGGTGTTGTACACCTGAGTGCTGTTCCAGGAGGCCGGACAGGCACTACCCTTCTCGAAGCTCACTTCAAGGCGGTGATTGGCCGCCAAGCTGGGGAAGGTATAAGCGCTCGCCACCGGCTGGGCCGCGCCATCGACGGTGATACTCTTCACTCGATATCCGGGATCAGGAATGAACGCAACTGTCAGTGCACTTCCCCCTTTTGCCTGAATAATACCTGCAGTATCCGGTGCAGGAGAGATAGAGCCACCGGTGCCGACGACACTAGCACGAATGTCAAACATCACGGGAATATCGATCGTCACCTCTTTGTACTGACCGCTGAAGCCGGAGAAGTTCCGTTCAGAGAGACTCTTCACATCGGTATTGCGCAGGATAACGATCTTCTTGTCACCCTTGGCAAACGGCTCGAGCAAGGTCAGCTCGGTGTTGGCACCATTTTGAGTCAACTTTACAGCAGAAAATGGCACTGGCTGATTGCTTGGAACGGTCAGCACCGTTTTTTGCGGATTGAAGCTGTTCACCACCAGCGACATATTCCAGCCCCAGGTTTTGTGATCAAGCGGCACGATAAAACCCAGACGATCAAAGCTGCCGGTCACGTTGAGGAACATATCAGGCGACAGGTCGGCCAACGTCAATCCCATCAGCTCATACGAAGCATAAATGCCGCCGTCATCGGCTTGGGGACCAATAACCACCGAAGAGCTAGTCTCATAAGCTTTGAGATGCTTGAACCCGATCCCCGACGAACCCTCGATACGATCCACCTTGGGGTCAAACTGGGCGACGACCTGCTTGCCTGAATTCCACGCCAGCGTGTACACCATAGACTGAATGACCACTTGTGAAGGATTGGCCAGTACATCGCCAGCATTGATGTTGTTCAGAATGATTTTTTGTCCAGCCACATCTATTTCAGCGCCATTTTTCCCCTGAGTGACCACCATGGACGCCAGAGGTGATTCGCTGGACCAGCCACGTAGCACGATCTTATCCTTGCCGATAACAAAGTCGGTAACCGTGGTGATAGAGCCCTTCTGCTCATTGAGTAGCAGCTGGTTTTTGCCACCCCCCAAGATAACGGTGTCATTCCCCCACCCCGCCATCAGAACTTCATCGTAAGGGGAGCCTTGAGTGACGCTGTCACCCGGTACATCAAACAGCGTGTTGTAACCGCCAAACTTATGCACATATTTGGTGATACAAGTTCCCTGCTCGTCACACGTGATCTTGTCTTTGGTCAACAGCTCGGCGGTTCCCCACGCTCCACGCAAGTGAGCAGCGGCCAGGATACCGGACATAGTTGCCTTGACCGTTACCTGCTGCCCGTTATCATCCGTATCGGTCCAGCTTTTCGACAAGGCCTGTGCCCAGGTCATATTGGCATCTTGTAGGAGCTTGCTGATGACCTTGTAGTTGAAGTGCATGACATCCCGGATCACCAACTCCTGTTTATCGGGCTTGATGAAATCGGTGAAATTGTTGACCCCGTTCTTGCCGATAAAATGCCCTTGCCAGCGGTTAATATCCGTTACGTACACCTGATTACCGCCTGATCCCGGGATTTCAGCCAGCGCCTCGGTTTTACAACCGATCCAGGTCGAATCGGGCACGAACATATAAAAGCTGTCGTATTCCTTACCTGCAATCTGTACTGTCGGCGGGCTGTAATAGCCTCCATCGATCAATACCGCTTCACCCAGCTGATACCCGACAAAGCCCCACGCATTCATCGAGCTGTACTGCATCAACTTGAACATGCCCGGGTCATGAGGGGTATTTTCGTTATAGATGCTGCCAAGACCCAGTTTGGTAAAGTACTGCCTTATCGTTGTAGGCTCTTGCACCATACTCCCTGTGGCGCAGTCCCTGACGAGGCGACCCGGCTTGGTGACCTTAGCGTAGGTATAAACGGGGTTATCCAGATTATCGAGGTAAAACGGACTCAGTGCCGGATTGATACCGGACTCAAAATTTCTGAGACTATCGAGAAACTCTTGCATTCCCCCAGTTGAGGCAGATGCCGTGGTCGCAATAAATATGCCACCTAATAATGAAAGACTTAATCCATGTTTCATCTAGCAACTCCTGATTAATAATATAAGCCTATCTCACCAACATAAAAAGTGAGGTGTAAAGAACATAATTAGTGTTTATATATCGTCGAACTAGAACTTTATGGGCGAGCCAAATTCTGGCATGGGAGCATTAAAGAATTTGGCAACACTGGCCCCCACATCAGATAGGGTATCGCGAACACCTAACTCAAGCCCCTTTAATTCATGGCTGAATAACAATATTGGCACCATTTCTCTTGTATGAAGAGAATGTCCGATAAAGGGATCGTTGCCATGATCAGCCATAACAATCAAGAGGTCGCTTATGGACATAGCGTCTAATATCTTTGATAATCCGGCATCAGCTCTCTCGAGCGTATTCCAGTAACGCCTAGCATTTTGTTGGTGACCAGAAAGATCCGTTTCCTGAACATTGAGGCAGAAAAATGCATTATCTTTCCGAACAACATCCCGCAGCAATAAATCAAACAGTGTATCGGTATCGACTACTCCTGGATATGAAACACCGTGTTCATTCTCTACGATATCGGCGACCTTACCATATAAGAACGTCTTGATTCCAACCTGATTAAGACAGTGTGGCACTTGTGTCGATGGATCGACTCCATAGCCAAGGTGAATAACCTTAAATCCGTTATTATAGGCTCCAGAACGTGGAGCGTTGACCCCAATAAATGCTATATTTCCGTTTTTATCTGGTTTGGTTTCTATGGCTGAATAGATGTCATCCATTGAATCAATCAGTCCACCAAACGCTATGTTTCGTCCAGCATCATTATATTTCCTGACTACTCTTCCGATTTTCACGACGTCATCGAATGATATCAAGTTCAAATTGGCTGTAATGTTATAAACCTGTCCCAACTCGGCCTCAAGGTTATCCCCGATCACGACACAGCTGTTGACCTCCAGTAGGGCAAGCGCATCGCGATATATTCGGTTGACCTGGTATCCTGCGGCAATCAACCCTGCCTCTATCTTTTCGATATATGTACTAAAGGGGGCTTGTAGCGGTGCTCTCGGTTTGGTCCCCATGATCTCTTGATGCCCCATAAAGGTGTCACACCCTTCATGGCCCAGCATTGACTTACCCCAGTTTGCAGCCTGGCTACGTTGCATCACTGAGTTGACGGGATACACCGTATTCAACAATCCAAGCCGTGCCAACGTCGGCAGATGTTTATCTGAAAAATGCTCAATGAGCTTTCTTGCTGTATTGGCACCGTGATCCTGTGGTCGCTCGGCCAGTACATCCGGCATTTCGCCGATACCAAAGCCATCGAGGACGACAACAATAAACCTTGCCATAATCCCTCCCTTACAACTCTCGCCCTTGCGAATCATAGAGTCCGATGATTTTCGGGGTCCCTGTCGATATTCCTGAAACCAGCGCAACATCACTCCTGGTCACAAACACCTGGGAGCGGAAAGCCATAATAACGGGTGTGCCGACGGGACACGTTCCCGCCAACTGGATGTGGTAATCGATGCTGCCATCATCACCTGCCACAAATGGCATGAAGCGTCCGTGTGGATCTGAGCCATCCATTGCCAGTGCGCCACGAATACGTCCACGCCGATAATATCCACCACCATAGCAATAACTATTTCCGTTATGCTGATGAGATATCTCGCTCAAATAAAGCATTGCAATCTTTTCTGGCTGATCCCCATTCTGATTTGATGGAATTGTACCGGTCAAAGCATGTCCCGGTTCGCCATGCGTCCCACCTCGAGAGGCAATTAGCGGTATTGTTTCACAACTAGTTGAAGACGGAACATTGACCTGTGTTATCCGGCAACCCATTCGCTCAGCCTGCTCTTTGGCAATCATCGTTGTCCTGAAATTATGTGTGGCCACGGTCACATCTTTATCTTCATCATAGAGAAAGCTGGGAAAATGAGTGACCCCCGCTATAGCGATATTCGGTAGTGCTGACAATGATTGGATAACCTCATCCAGCTCACTTAGTAAAAATCCAGACTCCTGACTGGGATAAATAATGTCACCATGCTGATAAAACTTGACCATAATCTTTTGAACTACATTCGCATTAACTGCAGCAGATGAAATCTCCTTGGCCTTTTCAATAGAATAAACGGTTATAATCTCTGGTTTGGTGACACTCACCAATTCATGGACTATCCCAGTAGGTGGTTGAACCAAATGCCCAACATGACTAACATTTATTCCCAGGTCTGAATAATGGCGTGCTTCTTTGAAATCAACACAGACAATACCATCATAACCTAACTCATCGATCAGCAATTTTGCTAAAACGGGATTGCGTCCAAATTGCTTCGTCATCGCATAGAGTGTGATCCCATACTCATCTGCAGTTTTCTTGATCACCCTCGCATTTTCAACAAACTGGTCGACATCAATAATATAAGTGTCAGGCAAAACCTGGTTGGATTTTAATAATTCAGCTGCACACTCTATAAATCTCGGATTTTGTCTTTTCAAAGCATCAAGAAACATCTTCGCTCACCTTATAAATGTAGCTTACCCGGCCCGATAGTTTTCAGGCTGTCAAACCGGGTGACCCTGGGGTCAGATATTAAAAATTCCGACGATATGGAAAATATTGAGTGCAACACCAGTTAATATGGCAGCGAGAGCCGGAGCAGCAATTTTTAGTACAGGACGGCCCATCACCTCATTGAGGAAGAACAAGATAGTGAAAATGGTAATCCCGGTGGTCCCACCCATTTTCATCACCGCCAGTACCCCACCGATCAGGAGTGCAAACTCCATCAGCGTGTTCATCGAATTACGGATATTATCCGAAGCATTACGAATAGACGGAAATTGTTCCAGGAAATGGCCGATCCGACGCAGCAAGAATACTTCCGCACAAATGGTCAGGGCCCCCAGCACCGCAGCAACAGGTACGTTAGGTGAGAGGTAACCAACCACAAACACAAAAGTCATCCCGACCACACCATATACACCAGTGGCCAGTGCAGTGGTCGCAATCAGAGGTACGAACCCAAGCCCGCGCATGAATTCAGAAAGAGCAACCTGGTTGATTGCCGTCTGCTGCGCGACAGGATCGGTCAACTTGTAGGCATCGGCAAGCGGATAGATAGAGACTTCAGAACCAGCAAAATAACCAGCGTTGACAACCACAGCTACCAGCGCACCGGTTGCAGCTAGGAACGGCAGGTTTTTCATGATGCGCTTGGTGCGTTCTTCAAACAAACTGTGCATACCCGACATATCAGGCGGCGCGATACCATTTTTCTTATCGTTGATGTCTTTGTATATGGCAGTCCCCACCAGCATCATCATCCCAACGAAAATTTGCAGGGACTCAGGATAAATAGTGGTAAATTTCATCGTGGCAAGCCGAGCCAGCACAATAACTGCAGCCGAAATAGCACCAGCTTTCCAACCGAACTGATAAAAGATGGCGAGCAGCGGAAACAGTGCAAAAGCGGTCATCACTGGCGTACCCAATTCACCTAACGCGCCAACCGCATCGACAGGCAAGCCTGTCAATACAGCATTCACACCGGAAAGAGAGGTAACAACCAGAATCCCCCACAAACCGCCAGCTAATGCGGCTTGCCAGCGCCGAGCCATCATCACACCAAGAATGTCGGTCGGTAAAAAGAGCAACCAAGGGTTTAGAAGACCAGTGGAAAGCGTAAACGAAATACCGACTGAGGCGACGAAACCAATCGACAAGCCAAACGCCACGGATCCCGCATCACGCCGCGACATATTTCCTTCGACGACTTGGGGTAGAATCGGCCTGATTCCGTCATGAAATACCGATGCACTCATATTGGCCAACAGAGCTGTCATGGCACACAACAGAGTGACTAACCCTAATTGAATAATGTCCATTTTTGTGCCCTCAATTGGCGGCAAGCTTGGTAATTAATAAAGGAATGGCATGTTCGACATGTTCCACTGAAAGGCCAAACGCCACCTTGCCCTCTTGAATAAACTTCTCCACCTCTTCGGACTTAGCTTTGATGGAAGGTTTAGCAATAGTGCAACTTTTCGGATAACCGATAATAGCGATAGCGATTGATAGTGCAGCCCCAGCACCGGTATTACAACACCCGATGTAATAATCCAGGACTCCCGCTTTTACCTTCATGGCGGCATCCATGTCATTGAGAATATGACATTCAAACTCCCCCGGTGCAGCTTGTTCAATCTGCGCCTTTATCTGCTCACGTTGCAATCCAGCAATCCCTATTTTTTTCATTTTTATATCCAGCCTCATTTAAAAAAGTGGTAAGGGGTAAGACGTAACATTTGTTCTATTTGAGTTTTACTAATACCTGACTCAAGTAACTGTGGAATAAAACTTTCCACCAGATAACAAAATCCAAGGCCTCCATTTTTTTTAAGGTGTGATTTTCTAGTTATATCCATAGACAGCATGACTCTATCCAACAAATTCCTGCTAGCCAATTCTTTCAGCATGTTGATTCTCGACGAATCAGGGAAGTAACTGTTCTTACCGATAGTGTCAAACTGAACATGACAACCCTGTTCGATCAACCACAAGATGTCATCCAGATTATTTTTAAGATCGCAATGACCGATAGTGACCCTTTCCATTGCGACCGCATACGACTTGAATAACTTCACCTGTTCTCTTGCCATGGTGCTCATGGAAAGGTGGGTCGAGATTGGGCGGCCGGTCTCATAATGCGCCATTGCTGCAGCTTCAAAGACTTTTCGCTCGGTTTCGGTAAATGCGTTCTCGCTACTACCAATTTCCCCAATGACACTAGCTTTAAGTGCACTGTCATCGATACCCACCGTGATTTCATGCACCATCTCACCGCATATCTCGCGAGCTGACATACGGTATAGCTTCTCGGGGAAGAAACCTTCGATGTAATAACCTGTCGACATCAGGATATTCATGCCGGTATCTTGCATTATATTTTCAATAAAATGAGGATTTCTCCCCATAAAACGATTTGTCATCTCGATGAGATTAAGCACTCCATGCTGTTTGAGTGCAACAAGCTCATCCCGGATCGACGCATAACTATCAAGAAGACAATCTTCATCCCTTTTCTGTGAGGATAGGTCAATGTGCAGATGTTCATGACAATAGGTGTAACCATCGAGGCTAATCGACATTACATACCCTCCTGACATGAGTAGTGCAGTGATAAAAGATTACTCAACATAAATGACTTTTCACTCTCCGGAGCTGTCGCAAGATCAATTTTATCAAGCAGTCTTCTGTTGAGAACATCAATATCATGGAAGAATGGATCTTCCTGTACTTCATCAAACAGGGTTGGATCCATACCTTGCTCTATTGGTGTTCCTGACTTAATCCGATCAAATGCCCTGGCCAGATGGACAATCATCATCTGGAATTGCTCATTATCATCACCAACTGGAAAATTTTCCCTGAGGTCTTCCATTACCAATAAACATGCTTTTAATGCATCATGACTGATCACATCGGCTGACCGGAGTAACTGTAATCGCGCTATCACTGCATATCTCCATATTCAAATATTAATAACTTGGTATCAACTTCCCTTCAATTACTAAACGCTGATGGACCAACAGTTGATGAACATCAAGTAACTTACTAATTAGCTCGCAGACATGCTGGCTCTGGCGACTGACAAGAACTACAGCCTGGGATGCTTGGCGACATTCATCAATATGCTGGAGCGATTTTTCGCACAGCCCCGATACATTCATATCGATGGCCTCGGGCAACCACACGACCGCATCTATCTGCCCGGAAACGAGATAACTCAAGCTGTTAGAATAGTTGATCTCGACAATTTCAATTTCTCTTCCTGCAAACGCCTTCTCGGTCAGAATTCGCTGATCAGGAGATGCCGGATCGACCCCTACGCGTTTGATAGTCTCATATTCGTTTTCCCTATAAATCAATCGATGCTCGAGTGAATAGGACTCAGCCCCCAGATCCGCCAGGATCTTCACGCTGCCACCCAATGTTCCAGCAGCAAGTTTGGACATAATGGCTAGGTCATAGACACCCTTTTTCAAGCATTCGGCACGGACATCAGCGCCGCGCATATGGGCAAAATAGAGTGGCAGGCTGCCAAGTTGCGCCTTCAATCCACTGGCCAGGCCCTCGTAGTGCTTTGTATAAGGCAGCGGCATGGCACACACCACATGGCTGATGCCGGAGTAACGGACAAGCTTTTGATAATCGAGTTGCCGAATATAAGTGCCATTACGCCCCTGCTTACTCAAGCTGACCGCCTTGTCATTTTCCAGCGTGGTAAACGCCTTCTGTATAAATCCAACCGATACACCGATCTCGTCAGACAAGGACTCTATCGTCCTCAGGCGGTCGTCAGGCTGGGTCGTCATGAGATACTTTGCAAGGCATATCACTGCCATGCCTTCTTTACTGATGTATGGGTTTGTCATCATTTATATCTTCATTATTTTGAACAAATGATACACCAGAGATTTCGCCCAAAACTAAACGATTGCTCAATTTTGTGAGCGCCTTCATAACAAATCGGATGAGAGAGGATCCTTGCAAAAAAACCACGGGCGCGACCCAAGAGCGCCATGTCTCCGACCGACTGAAGCGTTGGATCTAGTGACATAGTGAATTTGGCCACCTGATTGGCTGACTCCCCTCTAACTCTATGAGGTCTCTTTCCGCCCAATAAACCGCCACCTACACGGCTCGCCCTTCGTTCTGCCTGCGCTATGGTTTACCATGCACACAATTGTGGTGCCTGGCACCGCCCACCCTAGCGCCAGGCGCTACCGTCATCGGATACCTCATCTCGAGCAACATGAGCAAAACAGCACACGCGGGCAACGAGCCAACATTCTACTTCCACGACTACGAGACCTTCGGCATCAGCCCCGCCAAGGACAGGCCGTCGCAGTTTGCCGGTATTCGTACCGATGCGGATTTCAACATCATTGGCGAGCCACTGGTGATTTATTGCAAGCCTCCGGCAGACTACCTGCCAGATCCGGAGGCGTGCCTCATTACCGGTATCACGCCGCAAAAGGCGATGAAGGACGGGCTGTGCGAGGCGGATTTCATTCGCCAGATCCACGAGCAGTTCGCCACACCGAATACCTGTGTGCTTGGCTACAACAGTATCCGCTTCGATGATGAAGTGACCCGCTACACCCTCTATCGCAACTTTTATGACCCCTATGCCTACAGCTGGCAGAACGGCAACTCCCGATGGGACATCCTCGACATGCTGCGGGCCTGCTATGCCCTGCGGCCGGAGGGGATCGAGTGGGCCTTTGATGATGAAGGCAAACCGAGTTTCCGGCTGGAGAAGCTGACGGTCGCCAACGGCGTCGCCCACGCCAATGCTCACGATGCACTCTCTGACGTACTGGCCACCATCGAGATGGCCAAGCTGGTGAAAAAGGCCCAACCCAAGCTGTTTGGTTACCTCTTTGATCTGCGTAACAAAAACAAGGTGAAGGCGCTGATTGACGTGGTGACCATGAAGCCGCTGGTGCACGTCTCCGGCATGTTCTCCCCCTGGCAGGGTTGTGCAAGCTGGGTCTCGCCACTTGCCTGGCACCCCACCAACCAGAACGCGGTGATCATGGTGGATCTGACCCGTGACCCCACCCCGCTCATCGAGCTCACCAGCGAGGAGATCCGCGAGCGCCTCTATACCAAAAAAGAGGAGCTAGGGGATCTGGCGGGCATTCCGGTGAAACTGGTGCACATCAACAAGTGCCCGGTGCTGGCGCCGGCCGCCACCCTGACGGCGGAACGGGCCGACGAGCTCGGCATCGATCGGGAGCAGTGCCGCAAGAGCCTGGATCTGCTGCGCGCCCACCCCGAAGTACGGGAAAAACTGGTGGAAGTGTTCAATCAGGAGTTTGCCGGCAGCAATGAGAGCGACCCCGATACCCAGCTCTACGGCGGATTCTTTGGCCACGGCGACAAGTCCACCATGGATCTGGTGCGTGCTACCCCCGCGGACCTGCTGGGTGAGCGGGAGTTCGCCTTTACCGACGCCCGGCTGCCGGAGATGCTGTTCCGCTACCGCGCCCGCAACTGGCCGCACACCTTGAGCGAAGCGGAGCAGAAACGCTGGCGCCTGCACTGCAGCGACTACTTCAGCCGCCGTCTGCCGGACTATGTGCCCCGTCTCGAGGCGCTGGCCGAGCAGAACCAGAGTAACGAACGGAACTTCGCGATTCTAAAGAGTCTCTATCACTATCTGGAAGATTTATGAGTTGTGAGTAGTTTCACAATAAATCCTTCCCGCCCGTCCCCTTCTTCAGGTCATAATGACGAAGGGGATTTCCCCAAAAACCAATATCTTGCAACATCCTGAGCGGATGTCTCCCAAGCAAGAGATCTCTTTGGCCGAACGGAAGCCATTTGCTGATGCCTCGTCACCACGCACTGCTCGGATTACTGGCCCTGCTGCCGCTGGCAGCCAACGCCGCATACCGGTTCGATGTGCCGGATTATCTTGCTCGCCTGCCCGAGCAGACCTATCGCATCGTAGAACAGAACTTCAATACCCTTTATCAGCAGACTGATTTCACTCCCCTGATCACCAACAGCTACTTCAACGGCTCCCATCTCTACAAGTTTGTCGGGGTACCGCTGGCCATCAGCGCCCAGTCAGGTTTCCAGCTGGAGGTGTTTGGTCAGGTCTATAACCGCGCTTCGCAAGCCTATATGCACCTGAGCGAGGATATGTCCCTTTATCGAGTGATGCGGGTCGATCTGATGGGGAACCCCAATGATCAACTGGCCATCGGTTTTGGTCTGGGGGTGCCCATCACCCCGTTGCTGACCCTCAAGGCGATCGCCTCCGGCAGTGATATCCCGGGCTATGGTTCCGCCAAATACGCTGTCGGTTTTGAGTGGCGTTACTGAAAAACGTGACTGATAACCGCTGATTGAAACAATTCAGGCTCCGTGATGGAGCCTGAATTGTATGTGGTGATGCGGTGATCAGGTGTAGCGGATCACCCGCCCCTCACCCCCTTGCAGGGTCACGGTTGTGCCGACTGCCTGCTCCTGCCAAAAATCGGTTCCCCCTTCCGGCAGCAGAAACTCCTGTGGTTGCCCCTCCCAGTTGAACAGGCAGAGCAGAGTACCGCCCTCGGGCAGGCTTACTTCGCCGCAGGCAAAGTCCATCGACTCGAAACGGGCAGAGGGTGCACGAACAGCACAAAGACCCAGCAGCTTGCACAGTTGCGCCGCCTGCTCCTCATCGAGATCTTGCAGTCGATCACCCGCCAGCATCATGCCGCCGCTCGCCACCAGCGCTGCCAGATGGAAGCTGTAATCCGCCTTGCTTGCCTGCTGGCTCGGTAGATCACGCAAACAGATGCAGTCGGGATCGAGGGCCCAGAGCTTGTCGTTCTGCCAGGCACGGCAGAAGGCTTCGCGAGCAATCTGGCGATAGCGGTGGCCGTTGCGCTCCACGTCATCGCTCACCCGCATGCCGTGCACCAGCCCAAGGCTCGGCCAGATGGGGGCGTTGCAACCGAGCAGGAAGGCACCATCGCCAGCACCGCGCAGAATGGCGGCCATGCCGCGCCGATAGGCTTCAACCCGCGTGGCAGCCGGATCGTGGAAACGGCCACCGTGGATGGCGCCCCAGAAGTTGGCATCGAGCTTGAAGTAGTGGATGCCCCACTGCTCGCGCAGGGTGCGGAACACCCGCTCGAGGTGCACCTGCACCTCGGGGTGGGTACCATCCAGCACATACCAGGGAGTACAACGCCAACCGCCATAGGTGACCCGCTCGGAGGGGAGCGGCAGGCCGTCATCCCCCTTCACAAACCAGTCGGGATGATCCTGAAACACCTGCGAGCTTGGTTCGGCAATAAAGGGAGCGACCCAGAGGGCGGGCTCGCAGCCAGCCTGTTTGATCTCCGCAGCCAGTGTTGCCACTCCTTGCTCGAACTTGGCCGATGGAGTAAGCCAGTCGCCCATCTTGGCCTGATAGCCGTCGTCGATCTGCACATATCGCAGGGCCGGGAAACGCTCGGCACGGACCTGCAGGTTCTCGCGAATATCGGCAGCGCTCACCTCGGCGTAGTAGTGATACCAAGAGCACCAACCGCTCGGGCGATCACTCACCTTGCCGATCAGCGAGCCGTGCTCGGCCTCGATCAACCGTGCCAACTCAGCCAGCAGATCCTCGCGCTCCGGCCCTTCGAGGCAGATCAGCGCCTCGCTCTGCCAGTGCTCACCGGCCGCGAGTTTTCGCCCTTCGCAATTCATCAGGATCTGCAAGCGACCATCGGGGTAGAGGCGAAACTCCCCGCCAAAACGGTGGCAGCTGGCAAAGGCGAGCAGCAGCCACCCCTTGCCATGCTCCACCAGCAACAGGTTGTGAATGGTGTGATAGCCATTGTCATCGGTGATGCGATAGATGCTGGCATCGGGGCAACGGCCGACATGTTGCGGTGATTGCCAGCAACCCATGGTCTGGGCCAGCATCTGGAATCCTTCGCCATAGATGGCGCTCTCCACCGGCAGGCCAAGCTTGCCGTCAAACAGCACCCAGCGCTCAACCGGAGTGGCATCAGCGCCGGTGTTGTCGAGTCGCACCCGACACAGGGGCCCGTCCCACTGACGGGTTTGCAACAGATGGGGTGGCAACGCATTATCGTTCGCCATCTGGCGAACGCGGGACAAGAGGGATGTCATCACTACTCCTTGAAGTTCGAAAAGGGTTCTATCAGACAATTTTCAAAAATTGCCAATCAAATCAGCCTCAAATGAACTGATTTCAGTTGTTATTGTTTTAATGCCGCGACCCGCCCTCTCTGGTAAACTGCGATTTTTCTTCCCAGTCGATGAGGTTCACGTGATCGCGCAACGCGCCTTGCTGTACTTTCGTGACTTTATGGTCATTGTCGCCTGCCTGCTGGCAGGCAAATCCGTGGCAGCCATCCTGCCTTTCGCCTTTCCCGGCAGCATCATCGGCATGCTGCTGCTGTTTGTGCTGCTCTCCCTGCAGCTGATCAAGCTGCACTGGGTCGAGCTGGGCGCAGGCTTGCTGCTGCGCCACATGGGCGTTTTGTTCGTGCCGGTTGCGGTCGGGCTGGTGGCCTGGCTTGAGCCCCTGCGCCAATCCTTCGGCGTCATCATGCTCTGCATCGTGCTCGGGATCGTGCTGATCCTCGCCACCGTCGGTCGGCTCTACCAGAGGATGAACAAATGATCTTCTGGCTAGCGATCCCTCTGACCCTGGCGCTCTATTTCGCCACCCGCGCCCTCTATCGCCGCCTGCCCTGGCCCATCATCAACCCTGTGCTGGTGCCGACCGCGGTGATCATCGGCCTGCTGCTCTGGTTTGATCTGCCCCTTGAGCAGTACGAGCGCGGCAGCAGCCCCATTACCATGCTGCTGGAGCCCGCAGTAGTGGCGCTGGCACTGCCGCTCTATCAGCAGGCGCGCCAGATCCAGGCCAAGCTCAAGCCCATCCTAATCTGTACCCTCGCCTCCGTCTTGATCTCGGTGTGCACAACCCTGCTGATCGGTCACTTTATGGGCACAGATCCGGCACTGCTCGCCTCCCTTGCCACCAAATCCATCACCACCCCGCTCGCCATGAGCGTCAGCCAGTCCATCGGCGGCATTCCCGCCATCGCGGCCGCCGTGGTGGTGGTGGTGGGGATTGTCGGTGCCCTGATCGGCTACCCGCTGCTCAAACTGTTCAAAGTGACCGATCCGGAAGCCCAAGGGCTCGCCATGGGGGCCTGTGCCCACGCCATCGGCACCGCCACCTCCGCCGAGAAGGGGATTACCCAGGGGGCCTTTGCATCGCTGGCGATGGTGGTGTGCGGGATCCTCACCGCTGCCGTTGCCCCGCTGCTGTTTGCCATCTATCACTGGCTGACCTGATGACCCCATTGACCACCTGTTGACCATTCCGAGGGGCCTGCTGGCCTCTCGGGGTGCGACCTGCCGCACAATTTGCACAAGACAAACGTTTCCATTACCATCCCCCTCCGTTTGCCCATCAGGGCGTGAGCCTGCTCACACATTTACCCGAGCTTGCTCCCTACAATGGCCGCCCAATTGGCCTTTGAGGACACACTATGCATCCCCGTTTTGCCAAGCCATTCGATACCCTCTCTGCCCCGCTCAAAGCAGCCGTGCAGCCCATGCTGGATAGTGCCGACTTCAACGCCCGCTTCACGCCGGAGCAAGTCGCCACCCTGAAAGCCGCCACAGGTCTCGATGATCGCGCCCTGCGCCTCGCCCTGTTGCCGCTGGCAGCCGCCTGCTCGGTGGCGCCCATCTCCAAGTTTTATGTCGGTGCCATCGCCTGTGGCCTGAGCGGCACCTGGTACTTCGGTGCCAACATGGAGTTTGCGGGGCAAGGGTTGTTTCACTCGGTCCACGCCGAGCAGTCCGCCATCTCCAACGCCTGGCTGGGTGGCGAGACCGGGATCTCTGAAATCACCGTCAACTACACCCCCTGTGGCCACTGCCGTCAGTTCATGAACGAGCTGAGCACCGCCAAGATCCTGAAAGTCTCTCTGCCCGATGACCTGAGCGCCCTGCAATCCTTCCTGCCCCACTCGTTTGGGCCGGCGGATCTCGACATCACGGATGCGCTGATGAGCCCGCAGGATCACGCAGAGCTATCGCTTCAAAGCGAAGACCCGCTGTGGCAGGCCGCGCTGGCCGCCGCCCGTCAAAGCTACGCCCCCTACAGTCAGGGCTATGCCGCGGTGGCGCTGCAGTTTGCCGATGACCGCATCTTCTCTGGCCGCTACGCCGAGAACGCCGCCTTCAACCCCAGCCTTCCGCCGATGCAGATGGCCTGCGCCCATGCGGTGCTTAATGGCGAAGATCTCGCCACCATCCGCCGCGCAGTACTGCTGGAGAACAAAAACGGCCAGATCAGCCAGCGTGACTCCGCCCAGTCCACCCTCAAGGCGCTGGGCTCGGTCGAGCTGGAGTATCAGGCGGTCTGACCCCCGGCTTTGTGTCGATAAACGAAAGCCCCCGCACCAAGGTGCGGGGGCTTTTTACTTGGCCGTTTAACCGGGGGCTGCGCTTGGCCGTTTGATCACCCCGTCTAACCGATTGCTGATCAGACCGGTTTCAGCCGCGCGGTGAAGTGGCGCAGCAGCGGCGGCTCGTAGTCAAAGGTGAGCCCGCGAATGTCGCTGGCCCGCGCTTTCACCGCGATCAGGCAGTCGGCCACATAGTCCATGTGATCCCGGGTGTAGACCCGACGCGGAATGGTGAGACGCAACAGCTCAAAATCCGCAGCCTCCTGCTTGCCGGTGGCGGGATCGCGCCCCAGCAGCAGGGAGCCAATCTCCACCCCGCGCACGCCCCCTTCCAGATAGAGCTCGCAGGCGAGCGCATGGGCCGGAAACTGCTCGGCCGGAATATGGGGCAGCAGCTTCTTGGCATCCACAAACACCGCATGACCGCCGGTGGGGGTCTGGATCGGGATCCCCGCCTCGGCCAGCCGCTCGCCGAGATAAGCCACCTGACTGATGCGATAGGTGAGATACTCTTCATCCATCCCCTCCCGCAGGCCGATGGCGAGCGCCGCCATATCCCGCCCGGCGAGGCCGCCATAGGTGACAAACCCCTCCATCGCCACGCAGCGCACCTGCACGGCGCGAAACAGGTCGAGATCCTCCTTGAAACAGCAGAGCCCGCCGATATTGACCAACCCGTCCTTTTTGGCCGACATGGTGAAGATGTCCCCCAGCGCAAACATCTGGCGCACTATCTCCTTGATGCTGTGCTTGGCATAGGCCGGATCCCGCTCCTTGATAAACCAGGCGTTCTCGGCAAAGCGGGCGGCGTCGATCACCACCGGAATCTGGTGACGACGGGCCAGCTCGGAGACCGCCTCCATATTGGCCATGGAGACCGGCTGGCCACCGGCACTGTTGCAGGTCACCGTGATGATGATGCCGGCCACGTTGTCGGCCCCCAGGGTTTCGATGGTGTCGGTCAGGCGAGGGAGATCAAAATCCCCCTTCCAGGCATAAGGCGCCGTGGTGTCGAGGGCCTTCGGGGTGAGCAGGTTGATGGCCCGCGCGCCGGCCAACTCCACGTGAGCCTTGGTGGTGTCGAAGTGGTAGTTGGAGATAAAGACAGGCGCCTTGCCCTTGCAGCGCTTGACCAGCTCGGGAAAGAGGATCTGCTCGGCCCCGCGCCCCTGGTGGGTGGGCATCACATGCTGGTAGCCAAAAATCTCGCGCACCGTGCGCTCCAGCTCGACGAAGTTGCGGCTGCCCGCATAGGCCTCATCCCCCATCATGATGCCGGCCCACTGGCGATCGGACATGGCACCTGTGCCACTGTCGGTCAGCAGATCGATATAGACATCCTCGGCCAGCAGCAGGAAGGGGTTCCAGCCAGCGGCCTCGAGGGCGGCGCGGCGCTCGGCGCCAGTGGTCTGTTTGATGGGCTCGACCATCTTGATACGAAACGGCTCGGGTATACGACGCATAAAAGACTCCTCACCGGCGCGGGGCCAGTGTGTTTGAAATTGGAATTGGAATTGGCAAAGAGGCCGGGGCGATCAGGGTCGTCCGGCTGACAAATTCAAACGGCAGGTGCCGCCAATCAGCGGTGAGGAAAGTCGAAGGTGAGAATGGGATCCCGGGTATACCAGTGAGCGAGCAGGCAAGCTGCCCGGGGCGTAGCTGTCATGATTGGCATCACTCCCCTCCATATCGGTTGTAGACAGTCGGTGGCCAACAAGATCCATTGATGGGTACTGCCAGCGGGCAGCTTCGCCACGTTAACGGCTGGTTAATTGGCAAACAAGGGGCGCACCGACGGGCTGTGCGCCCGCTCACAAAGTGGGCATCTGCGCGGCAAACCGGCAGCGAGGTTGATCCGTCCACGCCCCCGCTTCGTTATTCTCCCTAGCCACACGTCACATCCCCCATCAGCCAAGGCCGGAAGCCATCATGCATCGCAAACCCCATCTGCCCGAGAAGATCTGCCCCGTCTGCCAGCGCCCCTTCAGTTGGCGGCGCAAGTGGGCGCGCAGTTGGGAGGAGGTTCGCTATTGCAGCGAACGCTGTCGCCACGCTCGTCACAGCAGCCAGCAACCTGAGGGGGAGCGATTTTGATGGAGCTGCGCCTGATTCTCGGCGATCAGCTGAACGCCGCTCACAGCTGGTTTCGCACGCCGGATCCGGCAATCTGCTATCTGATGGCAGAGCTACGTCAGGAGACTGACTACTGCCGCCACCATCGCCAGAAGGTGCTGGCCTTCATTGCCGCCATGCGCGCCTTCGCAGCAGCACTCACCCAAGCGGGCCACCGCGTCTGTTACCTGACCCTCGATGAGAGCGCCCGCTGGCCCGACTTGCCCGGCTTACTGGAGGCTCAGCTCGAAGCACATCAGGCCAGCAGCTTTGCCTGGCAGAGCCCGGACGAGTGGCGCCTCGCCAGCCAGTTGAAAAGCTGGGCGGCGGGCCTTGCCATCCCTGCCACCGAGGTGGATAGCGAACATTTCCTCACCCCCCGTGATGGCTGGCAGCGCTACCCCCACAGCCGGATGGAGTTCTTCTACCGCGCCCTGCGCAAGCAATATCAAGTGCTGCTCGATGAGCGCGGCCAAACCCTTGGCGGGCGCTGGAATTTTGATGACGAGAACCGCGCCAAACTGCCGGCAAGCCAGCCGATCCCGGCCCCCCTCACCTTTGCCAACGAGGTGAGCGAGATTGACGCCATGCTGACCCGCCACGGGGTCAGCACCATCGGCGAGGCGGATGCCAGCATGCTGCCGTGGCCCATCACAAGGCGCCAGAGTCGCGAGCTGCTCGCCCATTTTCTCACCCACTGCCTGCCCCACTTTGGCCGCTATCAGGATGCCCTGAGCGAGCGGGGCTGGAGCCTGTTTCACAGCCGTTTGTCGTTTTCCCTCAACAGCAAGATGCTTCATCCGCTTGAGGTGATCCGCGCCGCCGAATCCCACTGGCAGGCCAATCAGGCAACCATCACGTTGGCGCAGGTCGAGGGTTTTATCCGCCAGATCCTCGGCTGGCGCGAGTTTGTCCGTGCCCTCTACTGGGAAAAGATGCCCGACTACCAGCAGACCAATTTTCTCGGGGCCAACCGACCGTTGCCCGGTTTCTTCTGGAGCGGCGAAACCAGGATGGCCTGCGTGCGTCACGCCATTGGCCAGTCTCTTGAGCACGGTTACGCCCACCATATCCAGCGGCTAATGGTGACCGGCAACTTTGCCCTGCTGGCGGGGATCGATCCTGACGAGGTGGATCAGTGGTATCTCGGTATCTATGTGGATGCCATCGAGTGGGTGGAGCTGCCCAACACCCGCGGCATGAGCCAGTTTGCCGATGGCGGCCTGATGGGCAGCAAGCCCTACGCCAGCAGCGGCGCCTATCTCGAGCGGATGGGCCACTACTGCAAGGGGTGCCACTATCAGGTCAAAGCCCGCCACGGCGACGGAAGTTGCCCCTTCAACAGCCTCTACTGGCACTTTCTCTGGCGCAATCGGGACAAACTGGGCGGCAATCCTCGCCTCGCCCTCCCCTATGCCAACTGGGATGGCCAAGCCGCCGAACAGCAGCAGGCCATTCTGGCGACGGCGGAGCAGTACCTGATCAAGCTGGAGCAGTTGTAAGCGGGCCATGCCCCCTGGCACATTCACACTGACAACAGCGCAGCGATTTACGCTGGCAATCAGGCTCACCATCGCACCAAACACCAGCTTGTGACTGGCAAGCAGACGGAGATCCCAATCCTGCGCAGAGCGGTTGAATATCCTGTGGCGGCTGATTATGGTGGTGGCCACATCAGGAGATCAGTCAAGGAAAGACGATATGGAGATAGTGGTTCTCGGTGGCGGCGTAATAGGGGTAACCAGCGCCTGGTATCTGGCCAAAGCGGGTCACAAAGTAACCCTGCTGGAGCGACAAGGTGGCGTCGCCCTTGAAACCAGCCATGCCAACGCCGGGCAGATATCCCCGGGTTATGCGGCACCCTGGGCGGCACCCGGCATCCCCCTCAAGGCCGCCAAGTGGATGCTGCAAAAGCATGCCCCCTTCACCGTGCGCCCCACTGCCGACCCCTTCCAGCTACGCTGGATGCTCAGAATGCTCGCCAACTGCACCCCGACCGCCTATGCCACCAACAAGGGGCGCATGGTGCGTCTGGCCGAATACAGCCGCGACTGCATGAAGCGGCTGCGCGACGAGCTCAACATCGATTACGAAGGGCGCCAGCTCGGCACCCTGCAGCTGTTTAGAAGCCAGTCCCAGCTCGATGCCAGTCAGCGCGATATCGAGGTGCTGGAGGAGTATGGCGTCCCCTACCAGTCGCTGGATGCCAGCGGCTGCGAATCGGCAGAGCCTGCGCTGGCGCGAGTGCGTGGCAAAATCGTCGGCGGCTTGCGTCTGCCCGGCGACGAGACCGGCGACTGCTTCCGCTTCACCAAGGCCCTTGCCCTTGAAGCCGAGAAGCTCGGGGTCAAGTTCGTCTTCAACTGCGACATCGACGAGATTGAGCAAGCCCGCGGCCGCGCCGTGGCGGTGCGAGCAGGCGAGCAGCGCTATCGCGCCGATGCCATCGTCTGCGCGCTCGGCAGTTATGCCACCGGTTTTTTGCGGCCGCTGCTGCGCCCGCTCGGGCTGGAGCTGCCGGTCTATCCGGTCAAGGGCTACTCCCTCACCCTGCCGATGATCAATGCCGAGGCCGCGCCGCGCAGCACCGTGCTCGACGAAACCTACAAGGTGGCCATCACCCGCTTTGACGAGCGGATCCGGGTCGGCGGCATGGCGGAGCTGTCGGGCTACAACCTCGCTCTCAACCCCAGACGCCACGACACCCTGGCGATGGTGGTGGGCGATCTCTTTCCCGAGGGGGGCGATATCAGCCAAGCCGAGTTCTGGACCGGCCTGCGGCCCATGACGCCGGACGGCACCCCGCTTGTAGGGCCAAGCCCCATTCCCGGTCTCTGGCTCAATACCGGCCACGGCACATTGGGCTGGACCATGGCGGCCGGTTCGGGTCAGCTGTTGTGCGATCTGATCAGCGGCAGCGAGCCCGCCATCAGCGATGAGGGGCTCACTCTGGCCCGTTACGGCTAAGCGCCCAAGCTGTCGGGCTGTTTCACTCGCCAACTACGCCCTCGACAACAGTAGAGGACGTCCTCAACCGCTTTATTGACAGGCCACCGCCATAAACGGTGGCCTTTTCGTCTGATGTTGACCTTCTCCCTCCCAGTCTACCTGAGCGGTGCTCTGGCTGCCGGTTAATGCAGCAAACGGCACAGAATATTGCGCAATTCGACTTGCGCAAGCCGCCACAATCCGTAATGTGGATAGACGCATTTTTCGCAGCGCATATTTTTTAAATAGCCTGTAAACCGCTTGTAAACAGGCGTCGCCAGACAAGGGGTTACGGGTGTCACCGCGAGTTTCTTTAGCAGCAATCCAGGGTAGGACATTATGAAAAAAGTAGGTTTGGTCGGTTGGCGTGGCATGGTGGGATCGGTTCTGATGAGCCGGATGCAGGAAGAGCAGGATTTCGCCCATATTCAACCCACATTCTTCACCACCTCCCAGGCCGGTGAGGCCGCTCCCAACTTCGGCGTCGATGCCGGTACTCTGCAGGACGCCTTCGATATCGAGGCGCTGGCCAAGCAGGATATCATCATCACCGCGCAAGGCGGCGACTACACCAAGGATGTCTATCCGCGCCTGAAAGCCGCTGGCTGGCAGGGTTACTGGATTGACGCCGCCTCCTCCCTGCGGATGGAGAAAGACGCCGTCATCATTCTGGATCCGGTCAACGGCGACGTCATCGAGCAGGCCCTGAACGATGGCATCAAGACCTTCGTCGGCGGCAACTGCACCGTCAGCCTGATGCTGCTGGCCCTCGGCGGCCTGTTCAAGGCCGATCTTGTGGAGTGGGTCAGCGTGGCCACCTATCAGGCGGCCTCCGGTGGCGGTGCCCGCCATATGCGCGAGCTGGTCACCCAGATGGGGATGCTGCGTGACGAAGTGGCGGTCGAGCTGGCGGATCCCGCCTCCGCCATTCTCGATATCGAGCGCAAGATCACCGAGAAGACCCGCTCCGGCACCCTGCCGGTCGACAACTTCGGCGTACCGCTGGCCGGTGGCCTTATCCCCTGGATTGACACCAAGCTCGACAACGGCCAGAGCCGTGAAGAGTGGAAGGGTCAGGCCGAGACCAACAAGATTTTGGGTATCGAGAATGCCGTCATTCCGGTGGATGGTCTCTGCGTGCGGATCGGCGCCCTGCGCTGCCACAGCCAGGCGTTCACCATCAAGCTGAAAAAGGATGTGCCGCTGGCGGAGATCGAAGCGCTGCTGGCTGCCCACAACGACTGGGTAAAAGTGATCCCCAACGATCGCGACATCACAGCCCGCGAGCTGACTCCGGCTGCCGTCACTGGCACCCTCAGCATTCCGGTGGGTCGTCTGCGCAAACTCAATATGGGCCCTGAGTATCTGGCTGCCTTTACCGTGGGTGACCAACTGCTGTGGGGCGCCGCCGAGCCGCTGCGCCGCATGCTGCGTATCCTGCTGGCTCGCTAATCCGCAAGCTATAGGCAGATACAACAAGGGCGGGGAGTCACACTCCCCGCCCTTTTTTATTGCCTGTTTTTATAAGCCCTTTAGCAGGCTCTCACTCTTGCTGTCACTTAAAGCAGAATACGCTGACAGCCGCTGTAGATCTCGGCCCGCCCGGGGCGGCAAAAGCCCACCAACGTCAGCCCGGTCTGCTCGGCTCGCTCGACCGCAAGCTCGGTGGCGGCGGAGATGGCGAGCAAGATCTCCACTCCGGCGCTGGCGCACTTTTGCACCATCTCGAAGCTGGCGCGGCTGGTCACCAGAATGGCACCGTCACGGCGACCCGTGCGGCACAAGTGCCCCACCAGCTTATCCAACGCAATATGGCGCCCCACATCCTCGCGGATGGCGAGAATATTACCTTCCGCGTCCAGATGCACAGCCGCATGGGTGGCGCCAGTGCGCTGGCCCAATAGCTGGAGCGGGCGCAGCGCGGTCAATACCTTGTCGATATGACCCACCGCCAGACGCTGACTGTCGGGCAAGCTTGGCTGGGTGCGGATCACCTGCTCCAGACTCTCGCTGCCGCAGATGCCGCAGCCGGTGCGCCCCGCCAGCGTGCGCCGCTTCTCTTTGAGGCGATAAACGCAGCGATTGGCCAGGGTGATATGCAGCTCAATCCCCTGACAGCCGTCAATCTGCTCGATGTCGTGGATATCGAGCAGGCTGTCGATGATCCCCTCGGATAGCGAAAACCCGATGGCAAAATCCTCCAGTTCGGAGGCCGAGCACATCATCACGCTGTGGGCGATGCCGTTGTAGACCAGCGCCACCGGCGTCTCGGAGGGGAGCGCCATCTCGCTGTCGCAGGTCAGTGCATCGGCGCGGTAGTGCACCACCTCGCGATGGATGGCACAGCGGGCCAGCTCGTTTTGTTCGCTCTGTTCTCTTTGTTCTCTCTGCTCGTTCTGTTTTCTCTGCTCGCTCCGCGCCTCAACCTTAAGTAGCTCTCTCATGGTGCAACCCCGTCAATGATCTCGGGATCTCTGGCCGAAATGCCGAGCCGCTTCATTTTCGAAAGCAAGGTGGTGCGCTTCATGCCGAGGCGGTTGGCCGCCCCTCGTTCGCCAGCGACGATGCCGTTGCAGTCACGCAGGGCCGCGATGATCGCCTCGCGCTCATCAATCGGCCCCTCCTCGGCAAAGAGCGGTGTGGCGGGCTCGTCATAGACCAGGGTCTCAATCTTGTGGTAACCCTTGAGCGGCATCAGCTCATCGGGCGAGAGGTTGAGCACATGGCCGCGGGTCATCACCACGGCGCGCTCGATAACGTTCTCCAGCTCGCGGATATTGCCGTACCAAGGGAGCGACACCAGCATCTTCATGGCATCGGCGGGGATCGAGGTGATGGTGCGGCGCATCCGCTTGGCAATCTTCTTGATAAAGAAATTGACCAGCAACGGAATATCCTCGCGCCGCTCCCGCAGGGGTGGCAGCTCGATGGGAAAGACGTTGAGCCGGTAGTAGAGATCGCTTCGAAAGCGCTTGTTCTTGACCATGGAGAGCAGATCGCAGTTGGTGGCGGCCACCAGCCTTACATCCACTGCGATGGGGTTGCTGTTGCCCACCCGCTCCAGCTCGTGCTCCTGCAATACCCGCAACAGTTTGGGCTGCAAATCCAGCGGCATATCCCCCACTTCATCGAGGAACAGGGTGCCTTTGTGGGCCCGCTCGAAACGGCCGATCCGCTGGGTCAGGGCGCCGGTAAAGGCCCCCTTCTCGTGGCCAAAGAGATCGCTCTCGATAAGGCCGGTGGGGATGGCGGCGCAGTTCACCTTCACCATCTCGTGGTCGTGGCGGGCACTCAGGGCGTGAATGGCCTGGGCGATCAGCTCCTTGCCGGTGCCGGTCTCGCCGAGGATCAGCACGGTACTGTCGCTCTCGGCCACCAGCCGCACCTTCTCCAGCACGCTCTCCATCACCGCGCTCTGGTAAATGATGTGGGGGAACTCCCCCTGCATCTGCGGCTCGTTGATGCGAATGGTCTTCTCTTTGGCACCGTTGGTGTTGGAGATCTCCTGCTGCGCCTGCACGTTGTTCATGGCAATGGCCGTGCGCGCCGCCACCTGCTCCAGCAGGGAGATATCGATATCGGCAAAGAAGTCGGCATGGGGGTGCGAGAGGATCAACACCCCCAGCAGGTTGCCCCGATAGCGCAGCGGCAGAATGCAGGAGCTGTCGGCCTCGGGCGGCAGGATCTGGGAGGTAAAGCGGCAGCGATTGCTGCAACCATGGCCGTGTTCGCGATAAACGAAGAAGGGCTCGCTGTGGCCAAGGGCCCCCTGCAGGCACTTCTTTTCAAAACAGGAGTGATCGATGATGCCCGGCTGCTCGCTCTGGTGTTGATTGACCAGATAGCTCTTGAAGCTGTCGGAGGTGGCGTTGTACTCGGCCAGACACAAGCTGCTGATGCCGAAGTGGTGATGCAGGATGGTAAACAGACTCTTGGGCAGCTCGGCGATACGCACCAGTTTGATCACTGCATTGGTCACATCCACCAGAATTTTGCAGCTGTCGCGCTCAAGGCGCAGAGAGTTGGCCTGCTCCAGGGTGCGCTCCTTGTCGAGCACGTTCTCCAGCGCAATGGCGATAATGGCCGCCAGCTGGGTCAGCTTGGCAAGGGTCTCCATGGTGAAGCTGTCGAGCCGGGTATTGATAAACTCGACTCCGCCCAAGTGGCTGCGGGCGGTGGTGATGGGGAGCTGGCAGTAGGAGCGCAGCCCCGCGTAAACCCCTTCGTCGTCCAGAGCCGGGCAGCGATTCTCAAAGCGGGCGGCAGCGAGAATGATGGCCTGTTCCGAGGTCTCTTTGGTAGGACGGGGGGAGAGGTGCAGCTCTGCCTTGGGGCAGACCAGATGCTTTGGGCCGGAATGTCCCATGAAGTAGAAAATGGCCTCCTCGTCCGCACCCATGTTGAGGATCAGGTTGACCCGGGTCACGCCGCCGAAGCTGGCATCTATCTTGTTGAGTTTGTGGATAAAATCATCGAGCGTCACGGCCGACAGGAGGGATTTGGAGAGCAGGAGGAAACCGTCGTCCCAGATGGGAGAGATCTCGTCCAGGGGGATGGCACTCACATTTAGCATTGCGGCCTCACGTTATATCGATTTAGTCACCAGTCAGGCTGTCCATGCCATCGCATCACGACAAGCACCCGTCACCAAAATAAATAGCCGCAACCCGTAAAAGCGGCTGCCAATAAGAAAAGCGGTGACGAAAATTGTCGCATGTTGCAATTCCAGAGTTGTTATTAACGAACGACAACAAAAAGTAACATCGTTATCGGGGGATATATTGGAATGGCGACTCATCATAGATGAGCTCAAATTTCATTACAATCCGATTTAATATATCTGATGGCCATATTTAACCGGTTATTTCATCAGTTCTTGATCTCAATTAAGGCGCCCGAAAAGTGGGCCGCCGTCAACTGTCAGATCTGCCTCTCCTCTTCGCTGGCTGCGAGTTTCGAGATGGCGTTTGCTGCCCATCCATCGGCAGTTTATGAGGTGATGATCCGGCTGTGGCAGCACTTCAGGCCACCGAAGATAAATAGGGCCGACAGGCTCTGGAAGGCCATCAGCAGCCAGCTGGCGTTGTCGGCAAGCTCGGCGGCGACGCTCTGGTGCGTGAGGTAGATCAGCAGGGTGATCACCCCCAGCAGCAGGCCGTTGATCAAGGTGGTGGAGATAAACCCGATCAGCCAGGCACTGGAAATACTCAAGGCGGAAAATACGCTGCTCATGGCGAGCCGCGCTGCCATAAAACAGCCGAAAAAACCGAAGCCGAGCAGAAATATCATCTCGTCGTGCCAAATATAGCAACCTATTCCCAGCAATATCGCCGCCAGATAGGTGCCAATATAGAAAAGTCCGAATAAGCGACCAATTTCATGTTGCATCATTTACACCCCTTTCTTTGGGTAATAAAAGGGTGCCCGACTCGATAAATCCGAGTCGGGTTCCCTTATTTGTGCAGAACCTCTTTTTTAGGGCGATCAGCCTTTGGCTGCGCTGCGCAATTTCGCCTTGAGCGCGCTGTATTCAGTCTGGACGTACACTTCCGCCTCAGGCTGATTGTCAATGCGCTCGATCTTCACCGCGCAGTACTTGTACTCCGGCGTGTGGGAGACGGGATCGACGTGCTCGATAGTGAGCTCGTTACAGGCCCCGATCCACCACTGGTAGGTCATGTAGACCACCCCGGCGTTGACCCGGTCGTTGTAGTTGGCCCGGGTAATTACCTTGCCACGGCGCGACGAGATCCAGACCAGCGCCTGATCCTTCACCCCGAGCTTTTTGGCATCGCTCGGGTGGATCTGCACATAGCCAGGCTCATCGGCCAGGGTCTGCAGCGCCGAGCAGTTGCCGGTCATGGAGCGGCAGGAGTAGTGACCCACCTCGCGCACGGTGGAGAGCACCAGCGGGTACTCGGCACAGGGCTGCTCCAGCGGCGGCCGCCACTCGGAGGCAATCAGCTGACCCTTGCCGCTCGGGGTGGTGAACACATTCCCCTCGAACAGAGTGCTGGTGCCGGGGTGATCCTCGGTCGGGCAAGGCCACTGCACGCTCTTGAGATCGGCCATCTTGTCGTAGCTGACCCCGGCATAGAGCGGGCAGAGCGCACGCATCTCGTCCCAGATCTGTTCGGTGTTGTGGTACTCCATGGGATAGCCCATGGCGGTCGCCATCAGCGAAAAAATGGCCCAGTCCGGTTTGACGTTCTCGGGGGGCGTCACCGCCTTGTAGAAGCGCTGGAAGCCGCGATCCGCCGAGCTGTAGACCCCTTCATGCTCGCCCCAGCTGGTGGCGGGCAGAATGACGTCGGCCATCTCGGCTGTCTGGGTCATGAAGATATCCTGCACAATCACCAGCTCCATCCCCGCCAGAGTGCGGCGGAATTGACCGAGATCTGCCTCGGTCTGGGCCGGATCTTCACCGAAGATGTAGAAGGCCTTGCACTTGCCCTCCTCCACCTTGTGGCCAAGCTCGGTCAGGCGATAGCCGGGCTTTTGGGAGAGGGACGCCACGCCCCACGCCTTGGCGAACTTGGCGCTGATGGCGGGATCGGCCACCGACTGATAACCCGGGAACTGGTGCGGCAACATCCCCATGTCACAGGTGCCCTGCACGTTGTTCTGACCGCGAACAGGCCCGCAACCGGTGCCACGGCGACCGAAGTTGCCGGTCAGCAGCGCCAGACCCGCGAGCCCCTTGACCACGTCCACCGCCTGACCGTACTGGGTCACCCCCATGCCCCACAGGATCATGGAAGCAGGCGACTCGGCGTAGGTGCGAATGGCGGCGCGGATATCGGCGGCTTTCAGGCCAGTGATCCCCTCCACATATTCCGGGGTGTACTTGGCCACCGTCGCCTTGAAGGTCTCGAACCCTTCGGTGTAGTTGGCGACAAAGGCCTTGTTGTAGAGCCCTTCATTGATCAACACGTTGGCGAAAGCGTTAACCAGCGCCATGTTGGAACCGTTTTTGAGCGGCAGCCACTGATCGGCGATACGGGCGGTCTCCACCATACGGGGATCACACACAATCACCTTGGCCCCGTTTGCCTTCGCCTTGAGGATATGGCGGGCGACGATGGGGTGAGAGTCAGCAGCGTTGTAACCAAACACCAGCAGGCACTTGGTCTCTTGAATTTCGGGAATGGCGTTGCTCATGGCGCCGTTGCCTACAGTTGTCTCCAGACCGGAGACTGAGGGTGCGTGTCACACCCTCGCGCAGTGGTCGACGTTGTTCGTCCCAATCACCGCACGGGCAAATTTCTGCATCACATAGTTGGCTTCATTGCCGGGGCCACGGGCAGAGCCGGTGGTCATGATGGCGTCCGGGCCATATTTCGCCTTGATGGCAGAGAGACGGCTGCTGGCGAACTCGATGGCTTCGTCCCAGGAGACAGCCTCGAACTTGCCACCTCGCTCGCGGCGGATCATCGGGCTCTTGAGACGGGGGGTCAGCAGGTTGGTGTCGTTCAGGAAATCCCAACCGTAATAGCCCTTGAGGCAGAGCTGCCCCTCGTTGGTCCGGCCGTTGGCGCCTTCGGCCCCCACCACCTTGTCGTTTTCAACCAGCAGGTTGATTTTGCAACCGGTGCCGCAATAGGGGCACACGGTAATGACTTTTTTCATGACTCACACTCTTGTTTGTTAACGAAAAACGGCTCGGCAAGCTCGCTCACACCCGCGCCAGCATCGCCAGCAGTGCCTCGGCACTGGCCAGCTGTTTCTGCCGGTTCAGGGTTTCAAGATGCTCCGGCGTGACCAGCCGCAGCGCCTGGGTCGGACACACCTCGACACAGGCCGGGCCCGCCTCGCGGTGACGGCAGAGATCGCACTTGAGCGCCTGCGCCTTGGTCTGCTGCCGCTTGAAGAGCGAATCGGCAGTCGGGGGCACCTCTTTGAGCACCACCGCCATGGCGCCGTAAGGACAGGCCACCACGCAGGACTTGCAGCCGATGCAGCGCTCCTGCAACACCTTGACGCAACCATCCTCGCTGACGATGGCATTGTTCGGGCAGGCCATGGCGCACGGCTTGTCTTCACACTGGCGGCAGAGCACCGGCGTGGTCACCTTGCTGCCCACGATCACCTTCAGGCGCGGCTGAAAGTAGCTGTCCCTGGAGACCAGATGTCCATCCTCGATGGCAAGATGCAGGCCGCCCTCCCGCTCAAGGGTCCCGCTGCAAGACCCTGACTGGTGTGAAACGGCGCAGGCCACCTCACAGGTACGACACCCAATACAGAGACTGGGATCTGCAATCACGAAGCTGTTCATAGAGAGGGATCCTAAATGGTTCGTTACACCGGGCCGCCCGCCGACAGGCAAAAAGGCGGCCAGCCCCCCACAAAGCATTTATCAGACCAAAACGGGTCAAGGGTGCGATAAAAATTCACAACCATCTGAAAATAAAGGAGTAATCAGAAAACGTAGCGCGCTGTTTATCACCGCTGACGAGGGTGACGACGGGGTGGGAAGTGTGATCGACACGACAAAAGTGACGAGCTCGACACCGGCTGACAAAGGCGTATCACCCTGCCCTTTCAGCTCAAGCGAACAAATAACAACCAATCAATGACTAATTTATTGATCTTGGACAGATTTTGCACCGATCGCCCTTTTTAGCCCCTACCCGATTGGATAGCATGCTTCAGTTGGCAACTAATTTCGTTAGAAGTCGTTTCCATTCAGAAAGATAACAAAATACGACCACGGTAAAAATATAATACCCGTACAAAAATAAATATCTAGGAGATGCTAGTAATATGGAAAAACTAAAAGAAAGCATAGTTGAAAATTACATAAATGGTTCTCTCTTGGATTTTATCGATGATTATTACGATCACAATAATGATGATTCCAAGTCATTAATAAATTTGCTTTCAGAGTTACATAACAAACAACAGATAAACATTATTGAAGTGTTTTCAACGCTTAAAAACATACCGGAAAACCATGATTTCTTTTCAAAAATGAATATTTTTGAAAAAATCTTACCTAATTTAGATACTTCTATCATAGATATTGTCGAATGTGTCAAAAAAATCACATTGGAAGCAGGCCAAGATATGGCTGCCTATATGCTTATAGATCCTTTGATTGAACTATGTAAAAAAAACATTAGCTATCCTGATGAACTCTTTTATTTTTCCTTATCAAATGTTGATCCGGATTTTGACTCACTATCAATAGCGCTTCAAGCTGGTGCGTGCATCAACGAGAAGGACTATATAGAGAAGGGCATTAATCTTTTAAAGAATAAAAACTCTAAGGTTGTTGAGCGAGCATTATTTTCTCTTGGTAAAATAAAGTATCAAGACCATAAATTATTAACACTAGCTGCAACTGAGATCATTAATTTAACTTCTTCTACGCCATCAGATAAAATCCTAGCAATATCACTGAGAGCGTTAATAAACATTTATTCTCAAAATAACTCTTTAGAAAATTTAGTTTTAGAATTCCTATGTAAACACCCTAACAATTTTGGAGAGCTGTATATTAACACAGCGGCTACGATAATCGCCTATAACTATGAAGTTCTGAATGATAAGTTAATAAAAGTATTGTTTGATATCTGCTGCCATGTGAAACCAGAAAATATACAAACAGTAAACATTGTTGACTATGCATTAAGGAACTTATTAAAACAAGGAGGATTCGCTGAATGTGTCTCTTATATTGAGAAGCTATTCTCATTAACGGAGTACAAACTTTCCATTAAAAACCTGAATAGTTTTACCAATGAAATACACAATCATCCAGAAACCTACTTATCATCATTAATTACACGATGGCTAATTTCAAACAATTACTATCTATGTAAAAATTGCAGCAATCTATTTGATAGAAGAGAGTCCGATGCATCAATTAAATTCAATAAAGAAATGCTATCTAAAATTAGCCATCAAACCTATATTACATTAGCTAAAAGAGCATGTGGCTGGTTTTTTATTAGACCCAAGATTGCAATTGGACTTATTACCTCGTTAATGTATTATGCCCCTGATGATGCTTTAGGTGAAATCAATGAAATTATATTTAACCCTTTATTCATAAGTTATCCTGGAAGTATGCGTGAAAGCATAAGTCAGCTTAAAAACTCATCAGACCATCGAATGCGTAAGATAGCTGAAGATATATTAGTATCTTTCGATAAATATCAAGATGCAGTAGAGAAAGCCACAGATTTAAAAGAACTAATTCCTAGTGAACAAGATCGTCATACCTATAGAAGACATCAAAATAGATTAATGGATGACTCTATCAAGCAGGCAAGATCTAAATCTTTCTTCTCATCAATATTTTCTGGGAATGAATCTTTTCTTCTATATGGGAATAAATCTATTCACTATATCCAACATGGGGAAGATAAAATTCGTCAAGAAATTCCTCTTCAAGAAATATCTCACTCAATGCTGCTAGCTTCTATGCTAAACCTTGATCCACATTGTTTAAACAAAATGATATTTCAATTTAAAATAGAGGGATGTAATTAATGAAATTAGTAGTAAGACAGTATCTTGCATCACTTAAAGAGCGCGGTGAACTTGATTCATTATTACCAGACCTATTATCTCAAATTGGATTAGAGGTTTTTTAAAACCAGGTATAGGTAGCAGACAATATGGTGTCGACGTTGGAGCATTTGGTAGGCTTGCTGACGACATCGAAAGCAAAGTATATTTGTTTTCCGTAAAATCCGGGGATCTAGATAGAAAAGACTGGAGCAGTGGAAACCCACAAGATTTGAGACCCTCAATAGAAGAAATAATAGATGTATTTATTCCCACGAGAATCCCTGTGGAATACAAAGATAAGCCTATAGAAATCTGTTTATGCTTTGGTGGAGAAGTAAAAGAAGAGGTTAGAGCTAACGTTAGTATGTTTTTAGAAAAACATAAAACTGACTCTGTGTCTTTCTCTGAGTGGAATGGGGACAGATTAGCTACATTAATTGAACAACACATGTTGCGAGAAGAGCTTTTACCAAAAAACTGTCGTGTTTTATTACGTAAGTCACTTGCAATGATAGATGAACCAGAAATTTCTTTTAAACACTTCAAAATACTGGCTGCCAGCCTTACAAATTGTACAGATCTAGTTATCACCTGACACCGGCCTCAAACCGGTGTCTTGTTTACGCTACTTTAGTGCGCACTTCCTTCGGTATCAATTTCAGACCCTTCTTGAACATGCTGTAGGGGGTCTGACCCTCCATCATCCTGCCCTGATGTGGCCGCTCGGTGTTGTAGTGTTCCAGGTAGCTATCCAGGTCTGTCTGCATCTGCTCCACCGACTCATACCAAGTCGTTCTCCCCTTGATACGGAAGTGTTCATCCAGCAAGGTTCGATGTAGCCGCTCGATAAAGCCGTTGCTCTGCGGCCTGCGCACCTTGGTGGTTCGGTGCTCAATCCCCTCCAGTTGCAGGAACAGCTCGTAGGGATGATGGTCAGGGCGCCCGCAGAACTCGCGCCCGTTGTCCGACAGGATGGTATAGACCCGTGCCTCGTGGGTTTCAAAGAATGGCAGCACTGTTTCGTTGAGCACATGGACCGAGGTGATGGGCAGCTTGCTGGTGTAGAGCCGCCCCCAGGCGTGGCGGCTATAGCAGTCCAGCACGGTTTGCAGATACACCTTACCGACCCCCTTGAGCGCGCCGACGAAGAAGGTGTCGACCGCCACCAGTTCCCCGGTGTAGTGGACCTCAATCTGGCGTTCTCGGAACTCGGGACTGAATCGCTCGAGCAGGCGAATTTGCTCGTCATTGAGCTCAATCGTTTGTTCCCGATGGGTTTTCTCGAGACGTAACAAGCGGTCGTGTTTGGAGAGCAAATCGTGACGTTGCCACACGCCACGCACGCCGCCGGCACTGACGTTGATGCCTTGCAAAGCCAGTTCTTGCGCGACCCGCAGCGGGCCGTGAGTAGGCCTGGTGAGGGAGTAATCGAGGATGGCCTGCTCAATCTCGGGAGCGACCCGGTTGGGATGAGCCCCTTTACAGCCGGGCAGTTTGTCGAGCAAGCCCTCGGCGCCATAGGTCTGGTAGTTACGGCGAATCTCGTAGAACTGCTGGCGGCTGTAGCCGATGAGCTTGCAGGCTTTGCTGACGTTATTGAGCTCTTTGGCGAGCTCTAGCAGGCTGAGTTTACGACGTGCTACTTTCTCGTTGGTGGTCATACGGTGACTCCGGATAACACGGTAGGGGTACCGTTTTGTTATCCGGTTTGAAGCCGTATGACCACTCCCTTTTGTGGGCAACTGTCAGGTGAATACCATCTCCATACATACAAATGTTAAGGAGTCAAAACCTAACCAGATTTTAACTCGCATCAGACAACTTAATCTTTGTTTATGGATTTTATACTCATGGTGTCGGGAACAAAATAATTTAGAGAGTGCATTTTTATCTTCTGAATTCACTATTTTAAACTCTTGGGATGCGACTAAGTTTGCTTTTGACAAAAAAAACAAAATAGCAATTGAGACATTAAATGCATTGGACTCTATTTTCAGGCTGAATTTACAAATATCTAGTCAATACATAGAAGACAAGATCTTGCCACATGTAGACAATTTATATGCTTTATCACATGCAGTTAGGCCGTCTTGTCCTGTTGACGTCAATTTAAAAATGTTCGATTTACTAGGTCGAATTTCACTATATGGATTCTGGCTATACTGGTTTTTATCAAATTCAGAACCTAATTCAGAGTTATCGAAAGAATTTGAAGAATCGATATTAAAAACCCAAAATGCGATAAAGAGACTTGTTGTAAACAACCCTATACTCTTTACACCTTACAAAGATGAACAAGCGATAGATCTAACTTTGGCATTGTTTTTCTTATATATGAACTCCACTCACTGGAATGATATTAGCTCTTGGTTGTTGTATATGACTCAAGGTATACATCATCTTTTTCATCAAAACGACTCATATCCAACTACTATTTTGAGTTATGCCGAGCTAATTGAACACCCTATTGACAACTCCAATGAATATAGAAGAAGTGTCACTAAAGGAGCTGTTTTATATCCATACATTTCTTTATTTTCCATTATCACCAATAATATTCAGCCATATGATAATGTTAAAAAAATAAAAGATGAGTTTTTATCTCACTGTAATTTTCAAGTTTTCTTTCTAGATGAGTCTTCAGAAAAACACTTTTATAAGTATGATTCCATGCATGGCTCAACATTATCACACGTATGCATAGACGACACACCAGAAAATTTTATCAAACAATTAATAGATGAATGCGCCTCCTCAAATAAAATTTATGAAATGAGTGCCTATAAACATAACTTCTGGCCATTAATACTCACAGGTTGTAGACACTATCGATTACCAATACCTATGCATTTCATTATTGACACATATAAACAAATCTCTTAATAGCTTTTAGTTCATTAGGGTACAATAAGCGCAGTTTATTGTACCCTACATTTATTTCTTTCTGGCAAATAAAGACTCCATTGCTACTCATCCCCCTCCCCTTTGCCATCCTGCCAGTATTTAATTAGTGATTACTTTATCGTCTATTTATTATCCATTTTGGTAAAAGAGAGTGGCCAAACCACTTCGCTAGATAAAACAAACAGTTGCCTGCATTGTCGCGGCCTATTTCAATCGCCGGATAATTAATTCTCTTACTCAAATTGAACTTTTGATTATTTATAACTGAGCATAGTCCCGCAGAGTGTGTGTCATTATAAGCTTAATGACAGATGAACAGACTGTGTTCCATGACAAGCAGATCACTATTCCGTTAGCGCCCTTTCCCATCGCAATCCATTAATTCTCTCCCGATTAAATATCACGACTCTCTTGGTAGGTCGGGCAGCTGTGCGTTGGCAAACGTGTAAACATCAAACTGACAAGATGAACTCATGAACTGTGATAAACAACAAGCCACTCCCGGCGTTATGCTGGCGGCGATTGGCGTAGTCTATGGCGATATCGGCACCAGCCCGCTCTATACCTTGCGCGAGTGCCTGTCAGGTCAATTCGGGTTCGGCGTCGAGCCGGCCTCCATTCTCGGCTTTCTCTCGCTGATCTTCTGGCTGCTGATCCTGGTGGTGTCGGTCAAGTACCTCTCCTTTGTGATGCGGGCCGACAACGCCGGCGAGGGTGGCATTCTCACCCTGATGTCGCTGGCGACCCGCAACGCCTCCACCCGCTGGACACCGCTCCTGATCATCCTCGGCCTGATTGGTGGCAGCTTCTTCTATGGCGAGGTGGTGATCACTCCGGCGATGTCGGTGATGTCGGCCATCGAGGGTCTGAGCATTCTCACCCCCGCCCTCGACCCCTATATCGTCACTCTCTCGGTGCTGGTGCTGACCCTGCTGTTTGCCATCCAGAAACATGGCACCGCCATGGTGGGCAAGCTGTTTGCCCCCATCATGCTGATCTGGTTTATGACGTTGGCGGTGCTGGGGCTGCGCGGCATCATCCACAACCCCGAGGTGCTGGGGGCGCTCAACCCCATCTGGGCGGTGCGCTTCTTTGTCCAGTACCAGACCACCTCCTTCTTTGCCCTCGGCGCCGTGGTGCTGGCCATCACCGGGGTGGAGGCGCTCTACGCGGATATGGGCCACTTTGGCAAGAATCCAATTCGCCTCGCCTGGTTTATCGTGGTGCTGCCCTCGCTGGTGCTCAACTACTTCGGTCAGGGGGCGCTGCTGCTGAGCAACCCTGCCGCCATTGCCAACCCCTTCTTCCTGCTCGCGCCGAAATGGGCGCTGGTGCCGCTGCTGCTGCTGGCAACCATGGCGACGGTGATCGCCTCGCAGGCGGTGATCTCCGGGGTCTTTTCGCTGACCCGGCAGGCGGTGCGCCTCGGTTATCTCTCCCCCATTCGCATCGTTCATACCTCCGAGCAGGAGTCCGGCCAGATCTATATTCCGGTCATCAACTGGATGCTCTATATCTCGGTGGTGATCGTCATCATGAGCTTCGAGCACTCCAGCAATCTGGCTGCGGCCTACGGCATCGCCGTAACCGGCACCATGGTGCTCACCTCCATCCTCTCCTGCTCGGTGGCCAAGAACAGCTGGCACTGGAACAAGTATCTGGTGGCCATCCTGTTTGCCGCGCTGCTCTGTATCGACGTGCCGCTCTTTGCCGCCAACCTCGCCAAGATCTTCTCCGGCGGCTGGCTGCCGCTCACCCTGGGCGCGGTGATGTTCACCGTGATGACCAGCTGGAAGAGCGAGCGTTTCCAGCTTATTCGCCGCCTGAACGAGCACGGCAACTCCCTTGAGCCGATGATCGCCTCGCTGGAGAAATCCCCGCCGACCCGGGTGGCCGGCACTGCCGTCTATATGTCGCGGGTGGTCAATGTGATCCCCCATGCGCTCTTGCACAACCTCAAGCACAACAAGGTGCTGCACGAGCGGATCATCCTGCTCACCCTGCGGGTGGAAGAGGTGCCCTACGTCCACAATGTGCGCCGGGTCTGCATCGAGCAGCTCTCCCCCACCTTCTGGCGGGTGGTGGCAAGCTACGGCTGGCGCGAGACCCCGAACGTGGAGGAGATCTTCCACCGCTGCAACGCCGAGGGGCTCAGCTGCCGGATGATGGAGACCTCGTTCTTTATGGCCCACGAGTCGCTCATCATGAAAGACCGCCCCTGGTATCTCTATCTGCGCGGCAAGCTCTTTATGCTGCTGCAGCGCAACGCCCTGCGGGCGCCGGATCAATTCGAGATCCCGCCCAACCGGGTCATCGAGCTGGGTTCGCAGGTTGATATTTAAGCGATGCAAGCCACACCAGTGGCTTATGTCAATCAGCTAAAATTCCCTATGCTTTTCATGCCTGGTTTTAAATATCGTAGTGAAGTCGATGAAAGAGACCGTAATGGTCATAGAACAAGCCCGAACTGATACCTGAGTAGCATGATCGTAATAAAATACGGCCTGTATTTACAGGCCGTACCATCTCCTTGTTATGCATCTATTAACCTGCATAACGTTTATGTTATTTAGTATGAGTTAGCTCTTCCCATAAATAATGAAAGAAACCTTGCGGCCGTTGACTACCATTTTCAAGGAGCCATTTTTCAGTATTGGGGAGATAGACACCATTTATTTTAGATAAGTGGTTATACGCAATGTGCATAGTTCCTTTCAATCCACCTAAAACAGGAACATTCATGCCACATTCGTTTAGCAAATCACGGTTCCCGGCCATATCTAATGCAGCATTAAATTCCATAACCGAGATAAACCGCTCTTTTTCTTGACTATATAGATCAACACCTTGCACATAGGCAGTTTGTGCCGTATTAACAAACCCAGCTACTCCATAAGCCAGATGCTCCAAATCTCTACACGTTTCTTGTGCATGACCTTGTTTTAATGGTGTTGTCTTATTAGTGATACTCCAATATGAGTTGAATTTATCTAGTTCATCATGGGAATAACAGCCTGCTATTGGTTTTGGCAAACCACCATCAGAATATAAGTAAACATATGTTGGAAAATACTTATGGAATCGTTCTAAAGATTCATCGAACAGTTTTTGATCATCAAGGAAAACTGCAGAATTTAATTTTGCTTCCGTGATGACGGCCTGCCAATTCCCAAAATGACAATCTGTTTTTTGTCCATTTATATCGTCAATATAACGACTTCTAAGCATATGCTCAAATTTCTTTATTTTATCTGAATTCCATTTTGAACTGCCGTCGATAATATATGTATGTTTGATTATCTCAGCAGCCCTAGCCCATACTGCGGCAGCCCATGATGCCTGAAGTGCTTGGTTTTGCCCAGTGTGATGCCCTGTAAACTGTTCAGACCAAGCATTCATTATATTTATCGAGTTTTCGGCATACACATTATCCCCGCTATATAACCAGGCGAGAGCTTGGGTATATGCAGCACGAGCATCCTCTCTCTCTATTTTGCAGCGTTGGGCAATTCCCTCGCCATCAGGACCACCACACGCCATGCTGTCCCATTTGGCAGTGGGCAAATAGCTTCGATTAGCTAATGGGGAGACAAGCATATTTTTATATGATGAGAACCATGGTTCAACCTCATTGGAAACTTTTTGTCTAACAAATTCTATGTCTGTTTTATTAAGTAATACGCCGGGATGTTCAAAAGCGAATACATTATGTGCAGCACAGAGTAATGAAAAAACAAAAACAAGCTTTTTTACTTTCATAACGTCTCCAATGTCTTTATCGCGACAAATCCTTCATCAATTACAGTAAATGGGCGGCGTTGTTTCCCAAATCGATGCAGCTTGAATGGAACTAACTGAGGACTCGGTGATCTGATCACCACCATCCCCTTCAAGTCTGCATCATGGGCACATCGCTTCACCCCATCACCAACTGGCCTAAATACAACAGGTCTCTGATTAACCGTGGTTCACTCACCTTCTGGGTTGATGCCGAGGCCATGAGCAACTGGTTTCACCACGACCATCATGGGCGGCGGGGCCGCAGCCAGCTTTACACTGACCAGACCATCTGTACCTTCCTGATGCTCAAGGGGATTTTCAACCTCACTCTGCGGGCCACTCAGGGACTACTCGACTCCCTGTTCGAGTTGATGAACGTACCGCTTTGTGCCCCCGATTACAGCTGTGTCAGCAAGCGAGCACGCACAGTGATGGTCGCTTATCGACAGCCCCCAAAGGGGCGCATTACCGACTTGGTTATCGACTCAACCGGGCTGAAGGTGTTTGGTGAAGGCGAGTGGAAGGTCAGAAAACACGGCGCTGAGAAGCGGCGGGTCTGGCGCAAGTTACATCTGGCAGTAGACCCGGTGAGCCACGATATCGTGGCGGCGGAAGTCTCGCTGGAGAATGTCCATGATGCCGAGGTGTTGCCGACCTTGCTCAACCCACTGCGGCGCAAGCTGGGACGTGTTTATGCGGATGGTGCCTATGACAGCAAAGCCAGCCATCAGCTTATCTCGCACAAAGGGGCGACAGCCTGTATTCCGCCTCGTAAAAACGCTGGGTTATGGGAAAAGGGACATCCAAGAAATGAGGCGGTGCTGGTAATGCGCAAGGAGGGGCTAGTGCACTGGAAGAAGATGTCGGGATATCATCGGCGCTCGCTGGCAGAGACGGCGATGTATCGGTTCAAGCAGTTGATGACGGGCAAAATCAGTCTGCGTAACTACAACGGCCAAGTGGGAGAGATCATGGCCTACGTGTGTGCGATGAACAAACTGAATGCCCTTGGTCTGCCTGTCAGAAAGCCCCGAGTGTAGCTGTCACCTGGGGCTGGGGAAGTTGTGGCTTGATGGTTGATTTGGGAAACAACGCCTAAATGGGCCACAAATTCATCCTCGTCACCATGTGACCCACCATTGCTTAGTCAGCCCTATAAAATCACTGGGACAGAAATGCCACCGCTTCACGAGTGAGTCGGCCAATCTCTTCCCACTGTTTCTCTGCGATCAGTTTCTTGTCGACCATCCAGGATCCACCACACGCGATGACCCGCGGGATCGCCAAGTATTCATTGATATTGTGAGGCGAGATCCCACCGGTGGGCATCAGCGTGATCTGGGTATAAGGTGCCAGCAGCGCCTTGATCATCGCGCTACCACCCGATGCTTCGGCAGGGAAGAACTTCAGGGTCGTCAGCCCCATCTCTAGCGCCGCTTCAATGGTGCTGGGGTTATTGACCCCCGGGATGATCGGGATGTCGAGCTCCTGACAGGCCTTGACCGTATTGGGGTTAAAACCGGGGGAGACGATAAAGGTGGCGCCCGCCTCTTTGGCGGCGATCACCTGCTCACGGTTGAGCACGGTGCCTGCGCCAATCAGCATCTCAGGTTGGCTCTGGCGCAGCAGCCGGATCGCCTCGGCCGCGGCAGCGGAGCGGAAGGTGATCTCGGCAACCGGCAGGCCGTTATTGGCCAGCGCCGCCCCCAGTGGAATGATGTCTTCAGCCTGCTCGATGGCGATCACCGGGATCACTTTCAGGGCTTGCAGTTGTTCAGTAATGGATGACATTCGGTTGACCTCGTTTAGTGTGATGCCGGTTTGATGAAGCTGTCGGTGACACTGCGGGTGGCACTTTCCGGAATAATTGCCCCCTTGTGCTGAATGACGATCCCCGCCAGTCGGTGGCCCATGCGGGCGCACTCGTCGATCGCCTGTCCTTGCAGGTAGCCAGCCAGAAAACCGGCATTGAAGGAGTCACCGGCCGAGGTGGTATCCACCACCTTGCTGACCGCTTGGGTAGGAATAGTGATGGTGGGTTCCCCGGTTTGCAGGGCCTGGTAACAACAGCCAGCTGCCCCCTGTTTGACCACCGCCTGCTGCACCCCAGCCGCCTTGAGGCGCTGCAGGGTCTGGGTCATATTCTCGTCCCCCCACAAGGCCTGCTCATCGTCGTCGGTGACCAGGGCCAGCGTAGTGATGGCCAGCAGTTGCTGGTAACAGGCCCGGGCGTCGGCCGGACTCTGCCACAGGGCGGGGCGATAGTTGCTGTCAAAGATGATCGCCACACCCGCCCGGTGCAGCTCAGCCAGCCACTGCAGCAGCGCCTGCCGATCTGCGGCGGGCAGGATCGCCAGCGAAATGCCGCTGAGATAGAGCGCATCCACGTTGCTGACGGCCTGCTTGAGCTGCGGCAACTGCCGGTGCTGCATCAGATAACGGGCAGCCGAATCATTGCGCCAGTAGAGGAAGGTGCGCTCGCCGTGCTCATCAAGCTGGATAAGATAGAGGCCTGGATGGCGCTGTTGATCGATGAGCACCGCGCTGGTGTCGATCCCGGCCTGTTGCCAGCGCGCGATGATTTGCTGGCTGAGAGGGTCTTGGCCCATGGCGGTCAGGTAGCTCACCTGAATATCGGTGGGTTGGGAGGCACGCGCGAGATAGATGGCGGTATTGAGGGTATCGCCCCCAAATGCCTGCTGCATGTCACCAAAAGGCGTGCCATTGAGTTCAATCATGCACTCCCCGAGCAGGGCAATCTTACTCAACATAATCGATTTTCTCCTTGTTTATCCGGATCCCATAAACCGTTAAAATCGTGTAACTGTTGATGAGGAAAAAACCCCCTTCCAATAAAATTCCCCCCCATGATCCCGCCCAGATATTGTGGATCAACCAAACGACAGTGCTGGCCAGCATACATAACCGCAGGGGCCCACCATCCAGCCGAAACAAAGCGTAAGTACTGAGCGTTGTTCCCAACACCGTCAGAAACTGCATGGGATGTTCCAGATATGGAATTACAAGACCACATGATGCAATCATGAATATCAACATGACTGCTTGGGTACGGTAATAACCTGACACCCACGTTCTCACCGCACATAACAGACAACTAATTGCAGCAGCTACCGCGCCCAGCATTAAAAAATGTATCGATAAAAGCGCACCATTGAGGCAAAGCAGTGATCGCAGTTTCATATCTTGCCGTTGTATAAATGCCAACGCACCAATCATACAAGCCAGCAATCCGATCAATTGCGCTAACATCTCAACATAATTAGTCATACAGTATTCCAGAAAAACGCCTATCAGGTGGTAATGCAGCAATGCTTGAGCATTAACGAGCCAGCCAGCCACCATCCACGGCTAGGGTATAGCCATTAATATAATCTGAAGCTGATGATGCTAAAAATACCACTGGCCCCATCATGTCATCCGGAATCCCCCATCGACCAGCAGGAATACGCTCCAGGATGGCAGCATTACGATCATCATCAGCACGCAGTGCAGCGGTGTTATTGGTTGCCATATAACCGGGAGCAATAGCATTCACATTGATCCCATGACTAGCCCATTCATTGGCCAGCAAACGGGTCAGTCCCATTACTCCACTTTTTGAAGCCGTATAAGAGGGAACGCGGATCCCGCCTTGATATGAAAGCATGGATGCGATATTGATGATTTTTCCACCATTTCCCTGTGCCATAAACTGCTTGGCAACCGCTTGCGACATAAAGAAGAGGCTCTTGATATTGATGTCCATCACCTCATCCCAGTCTTTTTCACTGAAATTGATCGCATCATCACGGCGAATAATACCGGCATTGTTAACCAATACATCAATGTGACCAAAATGCGATACGGCCTGCTCAATCAACAGTGGCAGCTCGCTAACTTTACTGACATCAGCCTTGAGACTCAAAAACTTTTGGCCAATCGCTTCAACTTTGATCATTGTGTCCGTTGGTTCAACAATATTGATACCAACAATATCACAACCAGCTTGTGCCAAGCCCAATGCCATTCCTTGTCCAAGGCCCGTATCACAACCGGTTACGACGGCGACTTTACCTTTCAGATCGAATGCGTTAAGAATCATGCTATTTCCTATGGCACGAGATTACGTGCACCAGATTTAAAGTAAGATGCCGGTCGAAACGAATCGACCGGCAACATGGATATACGATGTTTTAGCGCAGGTCCTTGATAGCAACATGATCCATGTCACCAAATACCTGGTTTTCACCGACCATACCCCAGATGAACGTATACGCCTGTGTACCCACACCAGAATGGATAGACCAACTGGGAGAAATGACTGCTTGCTCATTTTGCACAACAATATGGCGAGTTTCAGCTGGCTTACCCATCATATGGAATACGGCAGCATCGTCCTGCATATTGAAATAAAAATAGACTTCCATGCGGCGCTCATGAGTATGGCACGGCATAGTGTTCCACAAACTACCATCCTCAAGTTGGGTCATCCCCATCAGCAGCTGACAGGTTGGCAATACATCAGGAACCAGATACTTGTAAATAGTACGGCGGTTGCTGGTAGCAGCATCACCCAAGGTTGTCGGTGCAGCTTCATCCTGAGTGATCTTTCGAGTCGGGAAAGCAGTATGTGCCGGGGCGCTATTGTAATAGAATTTTGCAGGTTTATCGCTGCTAACACTGGCAAAACTCAGTTCACGGGCACCCTTGCCAACATATAATGCCTCGGCACTACCAATTTCGTAGGTAGCACCATCAACCATAACAATCCCCGGGCCACCGATATTAATAAGTCCCAGCTCACGACGCTCCAAAAAATAGGTCACACCAAATGCCTTGCCAAGATCATTGGCAAAACCCAACTCTGATGTAACAGGCATTATTCCGCCAAAAACGATACGATCAATATGGCTATAGGTCATACTGACTCGATCGGCCGCAAAAATATCCTCAACTAAAAATTCGTTACGCAAGCCGTCGGTATTAAGTTGCTTTGCATGTTCGCTATGAATACTTTCACGAATATCCATGATTTATCTCTTGTATCAGGTAGATAGTAAAGAGTGATGATATAGCCGATGGGCTATCAGTCATGTAGGTGTACATTCATCATGTAGCGCCATCAGCTATCAACTCTCATATAGAATGCATTAGTTCAACAGGCTCAAAGAGTGAGTAAAAATAACTCTGATATCATTTCTGTCTTGCTTGGCGTTGGTGTCTTTAGACCTGAACAGTGCCGGCAGTACCGTCATATTGATATCCTTCACTGCACCCGCATTAAATTTATAGGTGATCAAAAAATCCAATGACTGCATGGTGCCATCATAAGTTCTCTGCTCTTTTACTTTCGACACATCAGATACCACGTGCCATGCATAGTTTGCGGACGTACCAAGTGTTAGATTCGGGAGGCCAAAATCGAGCATGTTATATTTGATGCCAACCTTAACAGCTTTCGCTCCTGCCACATTATAATCTTCTAATGAGGATAATGTTTGCTGGAAATCTCGTTTGTCAGAGTTAGCCCATGGTGTCAATCTAAAATTGTAATCCTTAGTTGATTCTGATTTATTTTGGCTATATCCAGTAAAATATGTCACGTTATCTTTGGCAAGTGAGAGGCCAGCACCAACATAGTACTCCAGTGATGGATCTTTAACGTTGGATTTTTCCTCAAGATATTTACCGCCCTGGTAATAGCCAGTGGAAGTCAGAACCGCACCATTATCAAACTTATGATTATCTGTCACCAACAGATGCCAGTTCTTCCGATAACCTTCACCTTCACCATATGCCAGGTCATACAAGGTGTCACCGGTATTATATGAAATGCCCGCCGAATGAATATAGTCAATAATCTGTCCTGGTTTAACACCACTAAGATTTGATGCTTCATTCTGGTGCCAGGTATTCGTCATATCATGGAAAGAATCTGTCCAATCATTTCTGAATTGATCTGCCCACGCATATGTCAACTTCCAGTTATACAATGCCAGTGCGCTATCAATACCACGATAGGCATGAGGGTTTAGGCCCCAGCTATTCTTGATAGTACCTGAGTTTATCGTTGTATATCCACCTGACATTTTAAACAAAACATTGTCATCACCATACTTTGCCTTTAACGCAGCAATGGGGATAGCAGCATAACTGCTCTCACAAGGATTTAATGTACCATCACCTTTGCAATCGTAATCATAAAGCAGGATTTCAGATTGACCTACCGACGATCCCAGCTTGATATTGCTGGCAGCCATAAAGTCCAAACCAATAATGTCTTTATAATAGCCACCATTAAAGTCAAGCGCGATATTGGCAGTCTGGTTCTTAATGCCGCCCTGAGAGCCATCAGCTGAATATGAACCTGTATTAGCATCCTTAACATCACGATGTCTAAAATACAAAGCACTATTGAGACTTAGCCTTGAGTCATTAATAAATGCCTTTTGAAAATCATCGCTGACAGCACTGGCGTTAGCATTTCCATATACGGACATCAGCCCCAACATAATCAAGGTTGGAGTAAAAACCTTTCCTTTCATAGCTTGTCACCTTTAGAGGATATTTTAATTATTAGCGGTTAACTCTGGAACTTTGTCTTTATACCGTTTCAGAAGTAATTTATTATGCTCGGACGAACCTGAAATGTTGCCACTTTTAAATACTGGAGGATTTATACCAGCATCAGCCATCTCTTTTATTAATTCAGAAAACAATGACTGAATGATATATATACCATTAATCGATGATATTGGTGTGAACGATGTACAATCACCGTGATTCAAAATTGCATCACCAATAGGAACATTATTATCAATCGTGATGCAAGCCACATCTCTTAGGTTTTTCCCGGAAGAGTGTCGAGATGATTGCGTATCACAATACTGATAGCTGGTAATTCCTATCGTCAATGCACCATACGATTTTGCCCAGCTAATTGCTTCCACTGGAGCAGGATTAATACCAGAAGTAGATATAACAATCAGCGCATCTTTATCAGTAATATTATATGCCGATAATTGCTCTGTGATATACCCTTCTTGCTTCTCCAAGTATGACGATCTTGCGGCACCTTCATGCAACATCAACGGCTCAATAAAAATTGGCCGCACACAGGCAATCCCGCCAGCCCGATAAAAAACATCCTCAGCAAAGATATGTGAATGGCCACAGCCAAAGATATAAATTATGCCATTATCACAAACTTTATCTGACAGTTTTCTAGCAATATCAGCAATAATCTGACGCTGTGATTCATGAATGGTTGACAAGCTCTTCATTACGCAATTAAAAAATGTATCTTGCATTTTCATTACCAATAAGTTCGCCATTGATTTGAATAAACTCGATACAGGGCTTCCATATAATAGTAGTCCCCCCATACGTTACATTCATCTATGCCTTTGCCTCAGGGCGGGATCGCACTTTGTTAACAAACTTTGAACTGGCAGATCGTCTGTGATCTAATCGCTCCCCTAGTCCAGAGGAGCTCAAGCCATGACACTCATTGAACATCTCACTCTCGTTGAAGAAACCCGTTCAGATATCAACCGCAAGCATGATTTGGTGGACGTGATGTTCCTCGTCATCAGCGCCATCATGGCCGGAGCTGAGGGCTGGCGTGATATCCAGACCTTCGGCGAGTCGAAAGTCGATTGGTTGCGCTTATATCGCCCCTTTACTCATGGCATTCCGCGTCGTCATACCATCGCTCGCATCCTACGGACCATCGTCGTCGAGTCCTTGCTCGAAGCCTTACTCGGTTGGGTCAATGAGCGCCGCACCCACAGCGGCAAGCCCCTCATCGCATTCGATGGCAAAGTGTTGCGCGGGGCCTATCGCAATGATGCCAAGCAGGCGCTGCAACTCGTCACCGCTTATGACACCGAAAATGGGCTGGTGCTTAGCCAAAAAGTCACCCCCTCCAAGCGTGGCGAACTCGGCACCGTCAAGGCGATGCTGGATGTCCTCAACTTGAAAGGGGCGGTAGTCACCCTGGATGCACTGCATTGCCAGCGCGAGACACTGGAGAAAATCAGTGAGAAAAATGCCCATGTGGTGGTGCAGGTGAAACACAATCAGCCCTTGCTGCGTCAGGCGGTGCAGTCCCAATTTCAGGCGCTGTTCGATGCGGGAAAAGAGAAGGTCGTGGTCGAGCACAAAGAGTGCGGCCATGGCCGGGAAGAAGCGCGCTATGTGTTTCAGTTGAAGGCCAAGTTACCGCCTGAGCTGGCCGCAAAATGGCCGACGATTCGCAGCATTATCGCCGTTGAACGGCACCGGACTATCAACGGGAAAGGCACGGTGGATACGTCCTACTATGTCAGTTCACTGTCTCACAAACATAAGCTGCTGGGTCACTATATCCGGCAGCATTGGCGGATAGAAAACAGTCAGCACTACATTCTGGACGTGGTGTTTGGTGAGGATGCGTCCCGGATAGCCATGGAGGATGCCGTGGAGAATATGGCCCTGTTTCGACGATTCGTGATGAACATTCTCACTCAGAGTCAATGTGGCGCGCCAAGCCAGCGAAACAAGTTGAAAAGAGCGGGCTGGGACGATGATTATCGGGCACAGTTATTCTTTGGTTGAAAATCAAGCAAAGTGCGCTCCCGCCCTGGCCTTTGCCTAGCGCAAAGGCATAGACACCATGTTTCAATAACCCGTCACAATCCTCATCATCTCTCGATGTCATGTGGTCACTGAGGCATTTCAGTAATTTTCGAGAGATATGCTGGTAATCTGCATGCTCAAATAACTTGCTCGCTTCAAGCAGCCCACAGATGGCAATTGACAATGCTGAGCTGTCTCTGGGTTGATTATTCTCAGCCTTAAAATGGAGATCCCAATATGGAATGCCATCTGCAGGCAAATGTGAGAAAAAGTACTCACATACTGCCGTATATTTTTCACTATTAACCAGTTCTGGATGATACTTATAAGTTAATGGCAACCCTAGCAGAGCCCATGCCTGACCACGGGCCCAGCATGATGAGTCACTATAGCCCTGAAATGTTTCACCTTTCAGCGGCAACTTACTGACTCGGTCAAAAAAATAGGTATGATAACTTGAATTATCTTCTCTGAAGATATTTTCAGTCACTCGCTTGAAGTGATTCACTGCTACGCTAGCGTAATTATCATCACCTGATATTTCGTGAGCCCGATATAACAGTGGTAAGTTAATCAATGAATCGATGATGAGTCGATATTCTTGATCATTATCCATCCCCCCCCAAGCTTGAATAAATTTAGCATCAGAGTGATATCTGGCAAGCAACTTGTCGGCTGCCAATACAATGGCGGAGTCGAACTCTTCAGTTTTAAAGACCTGCTTGGCAGCAAGCAATGACAGGCTGTAAAGAAAGCCGATATCATGGTGATCCAATACAACATGATTCGTCAATCTGGACACAAAGCTATCGATTATTTCTTGCAACTTGTTTTTAAAAAACACATCGCCAGTAAACTCATATGCGATGAGCAACATGCCGGTCCAAAATCCATTGGTCCAATCGTTGTTCTCTTTTAGCAAATACCTGTTATTAACAGCACAAGCTGAAGGAAACTTGTCACCCATCTTTATTGCAAGGGTTTTAATCTTATGACAAGCCCATCTCAACTCATCTTTGACTTCCACATCAGTAATTGGAGTCAAGGCATCAAACTGAGCACTATTTAGCTTTTTCATTTTGAAAGTCTCTAGATAGTAAACACTCGACTTCTGTATTCACTCAATAGTTCTAAATTATACTCATTGCCACCAGGTTGATTAATAGACCGTAAAATTGGAACAGAAATACCAGCTGCACAAACCAATTCTGTAGCTCGAATTGATATACAGTTTGCTATATATGCGACAGCGAGCGATGAAGTAGGCCCAATTTTTAATTCAGATTCCGGAATTTCAATTGAGCAATCACCTTTAAAACAGCAGTTGTCGATAACTACATCAGCAAGATCAGCAAGCTTTAGACCACTTGAGTGCTTTGCAATGGACTTATCAGCATCTTTCCTGTTAACAATGGCAATTATCTTGATGCCTGCGCTTTTTAGTTTTTGTGCCAATTCAACCTGCAATGCTTTATTGCCAGAGTTAGAAATTATGACAAAGGCATCGTGTTGTTGAAGATCAAGGAGAGAGGCAAAAACATCTCCAACCCCCTCAACATTTTCAAACCAGCCACTATGGCCATAAAAGTTATCCAATGCCCTGGTATTTACAAATCCCCCAGCTCGACCAGCAAACTCTATAGCACCTGCAAATGAGTGGCCGCTACCGATAGCATAAATAATGCCTTTATTCTTGACCGTGTTTTTGAAAATTTCAGCAGCACATTCAATTTGCTCAGTTTGGGTCTCACTAATCTTGTCAATGATGCTAAAAATATTATTCTTAAACTCAACAAGATGGCTCATGATGCAGTCCAGAAATTACTAGTAAATGATGTAATAAGTTCTTCACCATCATCAGGAACCATTCTGGCAGTGATCTTGATACCTCGATTAATCAAATCCAGTATGTCGAGTTTTTCAGCATGGGTGACACTAATGGAACGCTTCACTTGCGTGGTCTCGGGACGGTTGGACATGTTCCCGATATTGAACTCTTTAATGTCAAGGCCTGCATCTACTAGTTTTTTTATTACGCCTGGATGCTTTACCAATACCAACACTTGCTGACCAGCATATTTACCTGCAGATATATTCTCTATGGCTGTCTGGGTAGAGATGATGGATGTATGAACCCCAGCAGGTGCGGCCATTCTTAATATGTTCTTTTCAACATCATTGCTTGCTACTTGATCATCGATCACCATGATTCTGTTGGCAGAATAATAGCTGACCCAGCGTGTAGCGACTTGACCATGAATCAATCTATCATCAATGCGGATATGTGCGATGCCTTTCATATTATTACCTGTTTGAGATTAAAAAATGCCAAGATTATAAGTAACGATACCAAAGAACATCAGAATGAAAATCACTTTGGTTGAGTTCATGCCTTTCAGGCCTAATAGCCAATAGGTCAGCAGTACCACAAACAAGGGCATCAAGCCGGGCATCAGTTGATCAGCAATATTTTGCAGTTTCAGTGAAACATCGCCATAACTAAACTCAAAGCTCAACTTGGCTTTCACCACCGTCGGAATAAGAGCACCAACGACAGTTAATCCCAATATATTTGCTGATTTTGTGATTTTATTTAGTTTGGTGCTAAGTTGCCCTACCAGTTTAACCCCTTCGTTATAACCGACTTTGAGGCTATAGCGCATGAACATTAAACGAATCAAACCAAAGGCTGGCCACAGCAACAATCCCAGAGGATTACCTTGTAGTGCCAGATATGATGCAATGGAACCACAAATTGTCGTCGGGATAACAAAAAAGAGGGTATCTCCAATCCCGGCCAACGGTCCCATCAAACCCATCTTGGTCGATGTAATTGCATCTTTTCCTTCAGTGCCAATATCATTTTCCAGCGCGATATTAACACCCAAAATTGATGCTGCCATCGTGTTATTACAATTAAAAAACTGGACATGATTATCAGCAGCAGAAACCAGTTCTTTTTTGGATTTATACTTATGTTTTAGAAATGGGATAATGCTATAGAGGTACCCCAAGCCTTGCATTGTTTTATAGTTCCAACCAGCCTGACCAAAAAAGAACCAGCGCCAAAATACTTTATTTATTATTTTATTCATCACCCATAACCTCATTTTGTACATTAGTGGTTGCTTGAATAACATCATCATTGCTGTTGAAATATGCTATGGCGATAGCCACACCAACTAATGCAACCCCTAACACAGGTACAGACAAATAGGCAGACAAAAAGAAACCAATGATCAAAAAAGACATGTTCTTTTTAATTGGCAAATATCTTAACAGAATGGCAATACCCAACGCAGGCAACATTCCACCGGCTACTTTCAGGCCATTCATAATCGCCTCAGGGATGTAGGAGACGATATCATTAACAAACACAGATCCTAACGACAAAGCCAAGAAAACAGGAATCATACGGGACAGCGAGGTGGGAATGATCCCTAGCAAGTTCATTTTCGCCGCTTTACATGGCTCGCCATTTGCAATAAGTCGCTCGGCTTTATTCTGAATAAAGGTATTGGTAAAGCGAGCCAAAACATCTAATTGCACCATTAGCAGGCCGATCGGGATTGCAATAGTGGCACCAAACTCAGCGCCTTTACCGCTCATCACAGCGAATGCGGTGCCAAGCAGTGCGCCAGTCATATAATCAGGTATTGATGCTCCACCAAAGTTACCGACACCCAGTACCAGCAGGTTCAATGTACCACCTACCATCAAACCTGTTTGAATATCGCCCATAATGACGCCGGCAAAAAATCCAGCCATGGTCGGTTTAACAAGACCAAAGGTTGTGTTATTACCATCATAAATAGCCAGGGCAGAATATGCAGTCAATAGCAATATTTGCCACATTTCTATATGTTCAAGCATGTTATTCATCACCTGTAGAGATTGCTGTATTATAATCGCTTGGTTGCATCATAGAAATTCCATCTATGGCCGTACCAATAACGGTATTCAGTTCAATACCAGTCACGCTATCACCATCCAGCATAATGGTTTCCAATACCATATTTAGATTCATGCCTGTGAGCAATGAGACTTTATCAGCCAGATCATTATTAATGATATATGATACAGCAGTATTGTATGGCGACCCATTTTTCAAATCTGAAATGATAATTACGTTCTGACTTTCTTTTGTTTTGCTAGAGAGGTATTGAATTAGTTCAGTAGCAAATCCACCAACACCACCAACTGCGGTTAACTCAATAACATGTAGATTTTCTTGCGGACCTAAAATGAGTTCAGCTGACTTTTTTGCTCCACTCGCGATACCATCATGAGATATCAACAGTATTTCCACTTCCTGCTCCTCTTACCGATTCAAATTTTAAATAGAATGACTCAACTCTTTTAAATGTCTCGATATACTCGATAATTTCACCAGATGTTTTATAGGTAGTTCTTAATATTTTAACTACGGCACTTCCCTCTGGGATGGACAGAGCTTTAGCTATATGAACATCAACGTTACTAACTACCGTTACCTCTTCAGTGAATGGCATCGAGTACATGTCAATTTTATTAAACTCTGCCAGATGCTCGTACAATGATAAATACCCACTTTTTTCAGCCAGTTTCTTTGTGTCTAAATAGTTTTCTGGTATGTACGAGGTCTGCACTGCATAGGGAATATCATTATCTGACTTCAATCTTACAATCTTATAAAAATAAGAATCGAATGCTCTATTCAATATTTTGTTAATCGACTCAGACGCCTCTTTCTCAACATCAATCAATGTTACTTGTGATTTGTTCAACTTGACACTCAGATCACTCTCTGAAACCAACACATGCTTGTTTCTTTTAGACTTGGAAATAAAAGTACCTTTTCCTTGCTGTCTAAATAAAAAACCCTCATTGACCAGTTCATGGATGGCTTTTATCACTGTTGCTGAACTGACACCATATTTTAATTTTAATTCTGCTTCGCTATAAAATTTTTGTCCGGGAGTATATTTCCCTTCATTTATTTCTTGTATCAAGTCGTTCTTGATAGTCAAATACTTTAAACTGCTAGACATTTACTGACCTCATACAAAGTGACTTCTCATATTTAATAATATTAAACTATCTGGTTAGGCAAAGAAAAGTCTCGATACCCTACGTGCTGCGCTCAAAACATCCGCTGGATACGTAAAACACCATAAATGCTATTTAGCTCACAACCTCAGCGCTAAATTGGGTAAAACTATCGGTGCCATATCGTCATGCTGTCAGTCTGTCTCTTCACTATGAACACAGTTTAACAGGTTAACCGGTTAAGTTAATATCTAATCGACTCAGTTTGTGATGAAGCTCTGCATTTTTCTAAAAATCCCCTATAAAACAAAAAGTTAATATAAAAATCACTAATGGTCTGAGAATGCTGCCAATCCCGCCTCTCATTGCACATCACTATTCGTGGCATCAGTGTCATGGTTCGTCACAAGTGACGAACGTCACACTTCGACACCGCACAATCTCGGTACCACCTCGCGACAAAGAATTTAAAATCATTTAAAAACAGCAAGTTAAAATCAATTTCACGCCAGCGAACAATCTGGCCCGTATTTTGCCAACCAGCTCCTACTTTCTCCGTTCGCGACACGACAAGGTAGGCTATGAACCGCTTCGTTATCGCTGACCCCAAGCTTTGTATCGGCTGTGGCACCTGTATGGCGGCCTGCAGCGAGGTACACAAGGCGCAAGGTTTGCAGCAAGCCCCCCGTTTAACCGTTATGCGACACGAGCAGGCGACCATGCCGGTTCAGTGCCGTCACTGTGACGATGCCCCCTGCATCAAGGTGTGCCCGGTCGAGGCAATTCGCCAAACCGGCGATTGCGTGCAACTCAACGAGTCGCTCTGCATCGGCTGCAATCTCTGCGCTGTGGCCTGCCCCTTTGGCGCTATCCAGAGCAGCGGCAGCCGTCCGGTGGCCGTGGCCACCAGTTACGACACCTATATCCCCTGCTCCATCCGCTCCAGCAACCCCTCCACCTCCGCCGGCCTGCGCTGCTTTGGCGAGGATCTGCTGAGCTGGGAGCCGGGGGTGCGCAGCATCGCCGTCAAGTGCGACCTGTGCGAGTTTCGCGCCGACGGCCCGGCCTGTGTCGGTGCCTGCCCCTCCCAGGCACTGAAGCTGGTCAATGACAGCGACACCGAACGCGCCGCCCGTATCCGTCGTCAGCAAGCGGCCGACACCAACCCGCAAGGGGCCTCTGCCTTCTCGGCGCCCGCCACGGCGCTCCCTGCCTCCGATTTATCCACCACAGAGGGAGTTCGCTGATGTTGTCCCCCCTTGTAATGGCTACGCTCCTGCTCTTTTTGCTGGGCGCTGCCGCCGGTTTGCTCCTGCAAAAGCTGCCCGCACTGGCCAACCGTCTCAATAGTGGCTTTGCCCTGTTGGGATCGCTCGCGGGTCTGGTCGCCGCCATCCAGATCTTTGCCCAAGGCACCCCCGTCGACGGCCAGCTCTGGCTGCTGGGCTCGGTGCACCTTGACATGCTGGCCGCGCTGATGCTGCTGGTGATTAGTACCGTCGGCGTCGCCGTCGCCCTCTACTCCTTTGCCTATATCCGCGAATATCAGGGCAAGGGGGATGTGGCCATCGGCGCGCTGATGAACCTCTTCCTCTTTGCCATGGTGGGCATGGTGCTGGCCGACAACGCGCTCGGTTTCTTGCTCTGCTACGAGCTGGTGACCCTCACCACCTACTGGCTGGTCAAGACCAACCCCGAGGCCGCCAAACAGAGCCGCCTCTATCTGGTGATGAACCATATCGGCATGGCGCTGGTGCTGATCGCCTTCTGGCTGCTCTGCCGCGAAAGCGGCTCGCTGGAGTTCGCCGCCCTGCGCGAGCACCATCTGGCGGGCGCCCTGGCATCCCTGGTGTTCCTGCTCAGCTTCTGCGGCTTTGGCCTGCGCGCCGGTTTCGTGCCGCTGCACGGCTGGCTGCCGGTGGCCGAGCCCGTCGCCCCTTCCCATATCTCGGCGCTGATGTCCGGCGTGATGGTGAAGCTGGGTCTGTTTGGCATTTTGCGGGTCAGCATCGATTTTCTCGGCGCCAGCCAGCTCTGGTGGGGCTATGTGGTGCTGATCTTCGGTGCCTGCTCGGCAGTACTCGGGGTACTGTTTGCGCTGGCCGAGCACGATCTCAAGCGGCTGCTCGCCTACCACACGGTGGAGAACATCGGCATCATCCTGATGGGGATGGGCATCGGCATGATCGGTATCGCCAACCAGCAACCGGCACTGGTGGTGCTGGGGCTGCTCGGCGCCCTCTATCACCTGCTCAACCACGCCATCTTCAAGAGCCTGCTCTTTATGGGCACCGGCTCGGTGATGTTCCGCCTGCACACCCGCGACATGGACAAGATGGGGGGGCTGGCCAAACTGATGCCGTGGACTGCATTGGCGTTCCTCATCGGTGCCATGGCCATCTCGGCCCTGCCGCCACTGAACGGCTTTGTCAGCGAGTGGTTTATCTATCAATCCCTCCTTTCCATGACCAAGCTCGGCACCTCGGTCGTTGCGCCGCTCGCGGTAGTGATGCTGGCGGTGACCGGCGCCATGGCGGTGATGTGTTTCGTCAAGGTGTACGGCATCTGCTTCTGCGGCGCCCCGCGCAGCGAGAAAGCGAGCCACGCCCGCGAAGTGCCGGGTGCCATGGTGGCAGGCACCCTGCTGCTGGCCGCTGTCTGTCTGGTGCTGGGTCTGGGCGCCCCCTGGATTGCCCCCCATATCGCCAGCTATGGCCAAGCCTTGGTTGCCAGCCAGATGAGTGTCGCCACTGGCGCCACCCTGCTGCCACTCGACAGCTCACAAGCGATCCTCTCCCCACCCGTTATCGCCATCACCTTGCTGGGGCTGTTCCTCATCCCGCTGCTGGTACTGGCCATCTTCAAGGGGCCCAAGCTGGGTCGTCGTCACGCCGGCACCCCGTGGGCTTGTGGTTACGCCTATGAGGAGCGCATGAGCCTCACCTCGGGCGGTGTCACCCACACCTTGCGCCAACTCTGCGCGCCGCTCTATCGCAAGCAGCCGCAGCTCGATCTGGCCAGCGCCCTGCACGGGGTGAGCGATACCAGCGGAACGACCGGCTGGCTGCTGCACGGCCTTGTGCTGGCGCTCTTTATCCTGATGGCTGTAGGAGTCTGATATGCCTGTTCTTGAAATGCCGAGCTGGGGCATGGTTGCCCTCGCCCTGACCCAGGCCATCGCCATGCTGGCGCTGGCGCCGCTCGCCACCGGTTTCAACCGGGTGCTGCGGGCCAAGATGCACTCCCGTCAGGGGCCGGGCCTGCTGCAGGATTACCGGGATATCGCCAAGCTCCTGCGCCGTCAGGAGGTGACCCCAGAGCCTGCCGGCATCATCTTCAACCTGATGCCTGCGCTGCTCATCGCCGCCCTCTTGCTGGTAGGGATGGCGCTGCCAACCCTGACTCACGAGTCCCCCTTCCCCATCGCCGGGGATCTCATCACCGACATCTACCTGTTCGCCATCTTCCGCTTCTTCTTTTCGCTGGCGGGTCTGGATAGCGGCAGCATGTTTGCAGGTATTGGTGCCCGCCGCGAACTGACCCTCGGTATTCTGGTGGAGCCCATTCTGGTGCTCGCCTGCTTCATCATGGCGATGATGGTGGGCAGCTCGGATCTGGGCAATATCAGCAACTATGTGGCGACCCAGCCACTGGCCGCGCCCATCGCCACCCTGCTGGCCGGCGCCGCCTGCGCCTTCGCGGTGTTTGTCGAGATGGGCAAGCTGCCCTTTGACTGCGCCGAAGCCGAGCAGGAGCTGCAGGAGGGGCCGCTCACCGAGTATTCCGGTGCGGGGCTGGCCCTGCTCAAGCTCTCCATTGGCCTCAAGCAACTGGTGGTGGTGCAGCTCTTTCTGGTGATTTTCCTGCCCTTTGGCAAAGCGGCCAACTGGAGTCTGCCGGCACTCATCGGTGCGGCGCTGATCCTCGCCTGCAAGCTGCTGGTGGCCTTTTTGCTGGCTGGCATCATCGAAAACGCCATGGCCCGTACCCAGTTCGTGCGCACCCACAAGCTCACCCTCTACGGCTTGGGACTGGCTCTGCTGGCGCTGCTCGCCTATCTGGTCGGGATCTGAATCATGCCCGCCAGCACAGCAACTTTTTCCGATTTCATCATTTTCGAATGCTCATTCCCGAACATTAAAGTGAGAACTGCATGACCATCGCCATTTCGGATCGCATCGGTTGCGACTACATCCAGCAGGTGCGAGCCCAACTACCCCACGCCATCGTCGACGAGGAGTGGCAAACCGCCGATCAGGCCACCATCACCGTCAAACCCACCAGTCTGGTCGAGACCGCCAGCCTGATCTTCCATCAGCTGGGGGGCTGGCTTCCGCTCTCCTTTGCCAATGACGAGCGCAGCCTCAACGGCCACTTCGCCGTCTACCACGTCTTCTCCATGGAGGGCGACACCAAGTGCTGGATCACCGTCAAGGTGCTGGTAGATGCTGATACCCAGGAGTACCCCTCCATTACCCCGACCATTCCGGCGGCGGTATGGGGTGAGCGGGAGATCCGCGACATGTACGGCCTGCGCGCCATCGGCCTGCCGGACGAACGCCGTCTGGTACTGCCGGACGACTGGCCGGAGGATATCCATCCCCTGCGCAAGGACGCCATGGATTACCGCCAGCGCCCGATGCCCACCACCGACACCGAGACCTACCCCTTCGTCAACGAGCTGGGCAGTGATGCCAACCGCATCGTGCCGGTCGGCCCGCTGCACATCACCTCGGACGAGCCGGGCCACTTTCGTCTGTTCGTTGATGGGGAAGACATCATCGATGCCGACTACCGCCTCTTCTATGTCCATCGCGGCATGGAGAAGCTGGCGGAAACCCGCATGGGCTACAACGAAGTGGCGTTTCTGACCGACCGGGTCTGCGGCATCTGCGGTTTTACCCACAGCGTCGCCTACACCACCTCGGTAGAGAACGCCATGGGTATTCCGGTGCCGGAGCGGGCGAAGATGATCCGCGCCGTGCTGCTGGAGGTGGAGCGCCTGCACAGCCATATCCTCAACATCGGTCTGTCGAGCCACTTCACCGGTTTCGACACCGGCTTTATGCAGTTCTTCCGGGTGCGGGAAAAATCCATGACCCTGGCCGAGCTGCTCACCGGCGCCCGCAAGACCTACGGCCTCAACCTGATTGGCGGGGTACGCCGCGACATCTTCAAGGAGGATCGCATCAAGGGTGCCCAGCTGGTACGCGAGCTCCGTGATGAGCTCAAACCCCTGGTGGCCATGCTGCTGGATACCGCCAACATCTCCTCCCGCCTCATCGGTATCGGCAAGCTCGACCCGCAAATTGCCCGCGATTTCAGCTGCGTCGGCCCCATGGTGCGGGCGAGCGGCTTCAAGCGCGACGTGCGTCGGGTCCACGACTTTGCCGGCTATCGCGAGCTGCCGATGGAGATCCAGACCAAGGCGGGTTGCGACGTGCAATCCCGTGTACTGGTGCGCATCCACGAGCTCTACGACTCCCTCGACATGATTGAGTTCGGCCTTGAGCACCTGCCGGAAGGGCCGCTTTTGACCGAAGGCTTCACCTACCAGCCGGGCAAGTTTGCGCTGGGCTTTACCGAGGCGCCCCGCGGCGAGAACGTCCACTGGAGCATGACCGGAGACAACCAGAAGCTGTTCCGCTGGCGCTGCCGCGCCGCCACCTACGCCAACTGGCCCGCCCTGCGCTACATGCTGCGCGGCAATACCGTGGCGGATGCGCCGCTCATCATCGGCAGTCTGGATCCCTGCTACTCCTGTACCGACCGGGTCACCCTGGTCGACCCCAAGAAGGGCAAATCCACCGTGGTCTCCTACAAGGAGATCGAGCGCTACGGCATCGATCGCAAAAACTCTCCGCTGAAATAAGGGGTCATCATGATCAAGCTGTTCAAGACCATCCTCAAGGCTGGCACCCCGACCGCCAAGTACCCCTTCGCCCCTTACGAGGTGAACCGGGATTTTCGCGGCAAACCGAAATATCAGGCGGATCAGTGCATCGCCTGCGCCGCCTGCACCAAGGCCTGCCCGGCCAACGCGCTGGTGATGGAAGTGGACATGGAGACCGGCGAACGGCGCTGGGAGATCTCCATGGCGCGCTGCATCTTCTGCGGCCGCTGCGAGGAGGTCTGCCCGACCCACGCCATCGCCCTCTCCCCCGAGTTCGAGCTGGCGGTGACCAACAAGGCGGACCTCTATGAGGAGGCCCGCTTCGCGCTGGCCCCCTGCACCCTGTGCGGCACCTACTTTGCCCCAAGCAAGCTGGTGGCGCTGGTGGAGGACACCCTCAAGCAGGCAGGCACACCGCTCGCGACCCCGGAGCGGCTGCACCACTGCCCCGACTGCAAACGAAAACAGAGCATGCTGAGCCAGCCTGACTCGGCCCTGATCACACCGATAGCCACACCGATGGCCGCACAAAAGGAGTGGATGTGATGAGCAAGATCAAAGGCATAGAACCGGTTGTCGGCCATGCCCATACCCGCGCCGTGCCGCTGGCACAGGATCCCGAGATCACCAAACTCAAGAAGACCCTGCTCAAGGACATTCGCCGCTCGGCCTATGTCTACCGGGTCGATTGCGGCGGCTGCAACGCCTGCGAGATCGAGATCTTCGCCACCATCACCCCGCTGTTCGATGCCGAGCGTTTCGGCATCAAGGTGGTCGCCTCCCCCCGCCACGCCGACATCCTGCTCTTTACCGGCGCGGTGACCCGGGCGATGCGGGTGCCAGCCCTGCGCGCCTACGAGGCAGCGCCCGATCCCAAGATCTGCATCGCCTACGGCGCCTGCGGCTGTGACGGCGGCATCTTCCACGACCTCTACTGCGTCTGGGGCGGCACCGACAAGATCGTGCCGGTAGATGTCTATATCCCCGGCTGCCCTCCGACACCGGCGGCCACCATCTACGGCTTTGCCGTGGCGCTCGGTCTGCTTGAGCAGAAACTCAAAGCCACCAGCCATGAGGTGCAACCGGGTGAGCGGGTCGAGCTGCGCCACACCGGCATCCCCAACGAAATTCGGGTGATGATCGAGCGCGAAGCGCGCCGCATGGCCGGTTACCGGCAGGGGCGGATCATCGCCGACGAATTCATGGCCCTGCTCGAAGGGGCGACCCAGCAGGATGTGGATCTGCGCATCCAGAGCTACCTCGATCAGCACGACGATCCGCGCCTCTCGGAGATCGTCAACAACCTCGCAAACGCCTGCCTCAACCGGGCGGCCGGCAAGGGAGAGGCGGTGCATGGCTGACGAGGTTTTCTTCTACCGCCTCTCGCGCAAGTTCGTCGACGAGCAGTTCGACGTGCCCGAGGAAGCCAAAGAGGTGATGTACTACAGCCTCGCCATCGGCCATCACCTTGGCATCGTCGATTGCCTGCGAGCAGACCTGGTCTGCTCGCTGATCGGTTATCGCGACTGGGTAGCCAAGCTGCCAGAGGGGAGTGAAGCGCGCCGCAAGATGGAGGGGTTTCTCACCTTTGGCGAGATCACCATCTATCGCGAGCACTGCCATATGCTGGCCTGCGCCTTCGACCGGCTGCGCAAAGCCGACAATCTACTCGATGAGCAGGAGCTGGGCTGGACCAACACCTTTATGGATCAGCTCACCGCCCTCTTTAACGACCCCCATATGTACCTGATGGTAAGGAGCCGCTGATGGGCTGCAATCTCGTGTTGACCGTGGGCAATGCCATGATGGGGGACGACGGTGCCGGCCCCTATCTCGCCGACAAGCTGCAGGCCACCCCCCTGCCCGGCTGGATCCATATCGACGGCGGCATCGCGCCGGAAAATGTGGTCTACAAGGTGCGGGAGCTGCAACCGGATCGGGTGGTGCTGGTGGATGCCGCCGAGATCGGCGAGAAGGCGGGGACCCTGCAGGTGATCCCCCCCGAGACCATCGCCGAGATGTTTATCTTCTCGACCCACAATATGCCGCTCAATTTCCTGATCGACGAGCTCAAGACCTTTGTCCCTGAGGTGATCTTTGTCGGGGTACAACCGGCCATCGTGGCGTTCTCTTTCCCGATGACCGAGATGGTGAGTGAAGCGATGGATTATCTTTATCAGCATCTTGATGCCGCCAGTGACACCAGTCTGTTAATAGATAAACTGGATCAGTGGAATATTGCCAACGCCAAGCGGTGATTATTTATCGAGTTGTTAACGACCGTTATTGACCAACGGTTCCGGCAATGTGATCGAGGCCCGATGTTAAATTAAAAACATCGGGCTAATTGTGCTGAACTTGATATAAAACAAGGTTCTTTTATTTTTTCAAAAAATCGCTAACTCTCGCTTTTTTATGACAAAAAAAGCGTTGCCAGTCACAGAAATTTGCCACAAAATGGCGACCGTTATGGAAGTTGATGGGGTCTGGTGGCCTCCTCGGTCTTCAAAACCGATGTGAGCCGAGAAGGCTTTGGCAGGTTCGATTCCTGCCTCTTCCGCCAAATTTATCTATTGAACAAATACTCTCCCGCTGAATTTTTTGGCTTGGATGTTATTTCCATTGTTTGTTCAATATGTTTGAAAGAATATCTTAGTAAAAGGTGCTTGCCGCTTGCCAATATAATCCGAACTCAGGTTATCTCGCTGGCCAACAATTATTTTATCAGCATCGATGCAGCATTAATTTATACCCGCTCATTGATGCACCCAGTTTGCAGTCATCCGCAAATCGCCAGCAGTGCCATAACCCGTCAGCTCGGCCTCTCTATCGGCAAACCGGTGCGCATCCCGAACCCACGCACAGCACTGGTAATCCCATGCCGAACTCGTCTCACGCGCCAGCCATCCTCCACCGCCAGCCCGCATCAGGTACGGCTGCCGACGATTCACAGCCAGATTCTCAGCAACAGCCCGGCCAGCAACAAACCCGCCGTCTGCCCCAAGTGGAACAGCTGCTGCAGCAACCTTTTCTCGCCGGGTTTATCGAGGCGCTGAGCCGCCCGTTGGTGACTCAGGCGGTGCGCGACACCCTGAGCGAGCTGCGCCAGAGCGAAGATTTTCGCCAGCACGGCGTCGCCCCCGAGCAGATCGAGGCGCTGATTGCCAAACGCTGCCAACAGCAGTTGCGCCAGCGTCAAACCCGGGTGATCAACGCCACCGGCACCCTGGTGCATACCAATTTGGGGCGTTCGCCGTTAAGTGCCGATCTGTGGGACGAGGTGCGGGATCTAAACACCGGCTACAACAATCTGGAGCTGGATCTCGCCACCGGCAAGCGCGGCGGGCGCAAGGGGCTGATCGCTCCCCTGCTCCGTTGCCTCACCCAGGCCGAGGATTCGCTGGTGGTCAACAACAACGCCGCTTCGCTCTTTTTGCTGCTACAGGAGGTGGCCAAGGGGCGCGAGGTGATCGTCTCGCGCGGCGAGCAGATCCAGATTGGCGGCGGCTTTCGCATCCCCGACATTCTGGCCCTCTCCGGCGCCAAACTGGTGGAGGTGGGCACCACCAATATCACTACCGCCCAAGATTACCTCGATGCCATCACCGATCAGACCGCGCTGGTACTGATGGTGCACAGATCCAATTTCGCCATTCGCGGCTTTACCGAATCCCCCGATATCGGCGAGGTGGCCCGCGCCCTGCCCGAGCAGGTGGTGCTGGCGGTGGATCAGGGCTCCGGCTTGACCACCGAGGAGTTTGCACCGGATGAAACCTCGGTGCGCCAGTACATCAAGGCGGGGGCGGATCTGGTCTGCTACTCCGGCGACAAGCTGCTGGGCGGCCCGCAATCGGGCATAATCAGCGGCCGCAGCGACCTTATCAAGCGGCTGGAAAAACACCCCATGATGCGCACCTTCCGCCCGAGCCGCATCGTCTACTCCCTGCTCGAACGCCTGCTCATCCACAAGCTCAACAAATCTCCCATCGGCGAAGGCATCGCCCAGCGCACCTTAAGCAACCCGACCGCCATGCAGGCGAGAGCCGATCAGCTGATGGCCGCCCTGCCCGGCTGCTTTGTGCCGGTCCCCGCCCAACTGGTGGTGGGCGGCGGCACCCTGCCGGACGAGTTTTATCCGGCGCCAGCGCTCGAATGCACCGACCCGCGTCCGGCCCAGCAGTTGCTCGATGATTTGCGCGAACTGCCGGTGCCGGTCATCGCCACCGTGCGCCAGCAGAAGGTGCTGCTCAATATGGCGACCCTGCTGCCGACCGAGATGGAACTGCTGATCGCCCAACTCAGGGAGTTGCTGCTGCCCGCCCCGTTCAATGCAACAAATGCGACCGAGGAGCCTTGATCCCATGACCCCCTATCGCGCCGTTATCGGTCTTGCCGGCCACGTGGATCACGGCAAGACCCTGCTTATCAAGGCTCTCACCGGGATCACCACTGCCCGTGCCCATGAGCAGGCCATCGGCATGACCCAGGATCTCGGCTTTGCCCACTTCGACGACGGTCAGGGCAACACCATAGGCGTCATCGACGTGCCCGGCCACGAGCGCTATATCCGCAATATGGTGGCGGGGCTCTGGAGTCTGGATCTGGTGCTGCTGGTCATCGCCGCCGACGAGGGGTGGATGCCAATGACCGGCGATCACCTGCGCCTGCTCAAGGCGATGGGGGTGCCGCGCCTGCTGGTCTGCATCAACAAGTGCGATCAACTCTCCCCCGACGAGCTTTTGCTATTGGAAGAGAGCCTGCTGGAGCGGGTGATGGACGAGAGCGGCATGGTGCCCGACATCGTCAGCGTCAGCGCCAAAACCGGCGCCAATATGGCTGCCCTGCACGCCGCCATCGTGCGCCAGCTTGCCAATCTGCCAGCTTCACAAGCGGCTCGCGAGCAGGCCGCCCCGCGCCTCTATGTAGACCGGGTCTTTACCGCCAATGGCACCGGCACTGTGCTTACCGGCACCTTGCAGCAGGGCAGCCTCAAGGTGGGGGACAAGCTGCGCCTCTACCCCGCCGATCGGGAAGTGCAGGTGCGCTCCCTGCAGGCCTATCACCAGAGCGTCGACGAGATCGGTGCCGTCTGCCGGGTAGCGGTGGGCCTTAAAAAAGTGCCCCACAAGGAGGTGGCCCGCGGTCACTGCCTCACCAGCGCCGCCGGTCAGTGCGAGGTGGCCACCCACCTTATCGTGCGACTCAACGCCGAGAGCCTGAGCACCAAGACGCTACGCCCCTCTCTGCACAACAAGGAGATCGAAGTGGCCCTTGGCAGCTGGCATGGCCGGGCCCGTTTCGTGCCCATCAAGGATACCCGGCTGGCGCGGCTGATCTTTACCAGCCCCATCCCCTGCTTCTTCGGCCAGCCGCTCGCCATCATTCGCCACGGCAGCAGCGAACTGCTGCACGGCGCCCGCATCGTCTGGTGCGGCGACATCCATCCCGCCAGACGCAAGGCACTGCACACCCTGCTGGGCGAGCTGCCAGATGAGCTCGAGCACTACAACCCGGCCACCCTGCAACTGGGGCTCAACGGCTATGTGCTAGCCAGCCGCTTTGACCAGCAGCCAGAGCAGGTCACCCCCCTCGGTGACTGGCTGCTGGACAACCACTGGCTGGCCCAGAGCCGCGACCAGCTGCTCGCTACATTGGCCAGCGAACCGCTTAGCGCCGCAGAGCTTGCAACCCGCTTTGGCATCGCCCTGCCGGTCACTCAGGCCCTGCTCCAGCAGCTCAAGAGCGAGCAGCTGATCCGCCTGCACCATGACAAGTGGCAACCGGGCAGCGGCGAGTCGGAAGATGATCTGGGGGAAGAGGCGCAGCTGGTGCTCAAGGTGGTGCGAGATCAAGGCAAGGAGGGTTACGAGCCCGGTAAACTGGGCCCCGGCGGCGTGGAGCTGGATCCCTTTATCACCCGCAAGCTGCCCGCGGTTCTGCAGCAGGGCTTGCAGCAAAAAGGCGCGCTGCAAAAGCAGCTGCGCAACCTGGCGCGACTCAAGTATCTGGTGCAGCTCGATGGCCCCATCTACTACGACGCCGAGCTTTACAACCAGATGGTCGCCGCCGTGCTGGCGGGCCAGCAGGTGGGAGATCTGATCGACATGGCATCCCTCAAGGAGATCACCGGTTTGTCGCGCAAATACGCCATTCCGTTCTGCCTGCGCATGGAGATGGATGGCTGGGTGCGGCGCGAGGAGAACGAGCGCCGGGTGCTGCGTTTGCCAACCACTCAAGATGAGATGGAACCAGCATGAGCACCACCATCGCCCCCTCTGGCTCTGCCAATCCTGTGGCCAACCGGCTGCGCCGCGAATTTCATATCGACGGCATCGTTCAGGGGGTCGGCTTTCGCCCCTTCGTCTATGGGCTGGCACTGCGCCACGGCCTTGCCGGTTATGTCTTGAACGATGCCAACGGCGTCACCATTGGCGCCGAAGGATCGCCTGAGCAGCTCACAGCCTTTGCCCGCGAACTACGGGAGCTGGCGCCGCCACTGAGCCGTATTGATCATTTCAGCGAGCGGGAGCTGCCCCTTGCTCATGATCCCGACTTTGATAGCCAGTTTCGAATTAAAGCGAGCCAGCAGCAGAGCGCCGCCACGGTCGCCATCTCGCCGGATCAGGGGATGTGCGAGGCGTGCGCCCGGGACGTGGCCAACCCCGCGGATCGCCACCATCGCTACCCCTTTACCAACTGCACCCACTGCGGCCCGCGCTACACCATCATCCGCCGCCTCCCCTACGACCGCCCCCACACCGCCATGGCAGGCTTTGCCAAGTGCCCGCGCTGTGCGGCGGCCTATGAAAACCCGCTGGATCGACGCTACCACGCCCAGCCGGTGAGCTGCCCCGAGTGCGGGCCGCATCTGACCTGGCGCAGCGGCAACGGCGATGCGCTGGCCGAGCGCGAGGATGCCCTGCAAGCAGCTGCCAGCGCCCTGCAAGCGGGGGCGCTGATTGCGGTCAAGGGGATGGGGGGTTATCACCTGATGTGTGATGCCCGCAATGAACAGAGTGTGGCCAGATTACGAACACTCAAGCGGCGCGCGCGCAAACCGCTGGCGGTGATGATGGGCTCCCTTGCCGAGGCCAAATTGCATGTCACCGGCAGCGAAGACGAGTGGCAACTGCTCACCTCTCAGGCCAGACCCATCACCTTGCTGCGCAAGCGCAAAAATGATGATCGGCTCTCAGAATCCCTACTTGCAACCGCGCCGCTGGCCGAGGGGATCGCCCCCGGCATCCCCTACCTTGGCATCATGCTCCCCTACACCCCGCTCCATCAGCTGCTGCTGGACGCCTGCGCCATGCCGCTGGTGGCCACCAGCGCCAATGGTCGCGGCAGCCCGATCCTGATCGACTGTGAGGCGGTGGTCAGGGAGCTCGGCAGCGAGATTGATGGCATCCTGGATCACAACCGCCCCATCCTGCACCCGTGTGACGACAGTCTGGTGCAGTGGGCAGGCGGGCGACGCCAGACGTTGCGGCTGGCCCGGGGCTATGCCCCCTGCACCCCCAGCCTGAAAGAGGCGGTCAAGGCGCCGCTCTTGGCTGTCGGGGCTCAACAGAAGAACCAGCTGGCGCTCGCCTTCAGCCGCCAGCGCATCTACAGCCCCTATATCGGCGATCTGCACAGCCTGCCGATGCAGGAGCACTTCGAGCAGACCCTGACGACCTTTCGCGATCTCTACGATCTCAAACCCGAACTGCTGGTGTCGGATCGCCACCCTGGCTACCTCAGCCACCAGTGGGCCAAACGCTATTGCCAGGATCAGGGTGCGACCCACCTCGAGGTGCAGCACCATCACGCCCACCTGCTGGGGGTGATGGCCGAGCACGGCATCACGGGCCCGGTGCTGGGTGTTGCCTTCGATGGTACCGGCCTTGGCGATGACGGCACCCTCTGGGGCGGCGAGCTGCTGATCGCAGACGTTCACGGATTTGAGCGCGTTGCCCATCTCCAGCCCTTCAAGCTGATCGGTGGCGAGGCGGCCATTCGCGAGCCGGTGCGCCAGCTGCTGGGGCTGCTGTTTGAGTCATATGGCATGGAGCAGATCAGCGCCCTCGATATTCCGTTGATCAACAAGTTGCCTATCGAGCGGAGCAGCAACCTGCACCAACTCTGGCACCTTGGTCGCAACGCCCCCTATACCAGTTCCATCGGCCGTCTGTTTGATGCGGTGGCGGCGCTCTTGGGGGTGATCGATACCCACGATTACGAAGGCGAGGCCGGACTCTTGCTGGAGTCTGCCGCCTTGCAGCTCACCCCCGACGAACAACCCTTCCCCCTCGCCTTTGATCTCAGCCAATCAGCGGAGGGACCACTGCAGATCCTGTGGGCCGAGCTGATCCATACCCTTGTCAGCGAGCGGTGCAAAGGCACCGCCACTGCCAGCCTGGCCGCCGGTTTTATCCGCGCCATCAGCAATCTGGTGGTTGCCCTGGCCGAGCATTTCCCCGGCTATCCGGTGGTGCTGGGGGGCGGCGTCTTTCAAAACCGGGTGCTGATGGACGAGCTGGTGCCCGCTCTCGAAGCGGCCGGTCGGCAGGTATTGACCAGCGAAACCCTGCCGCTCAATGACGGTGGCATCGCCGCCGGTCAGCTCTGGTTTGCCATCCACCATCTTGCCACGCATCAGCCTGTTACAACCGGTTGTGCCACCTTGTCGGAGTCCTGAAATTCATGTGTCTATCCATCCCCTCTCAGGTGGTGCAGCTGCACCCCGAAGATAACTGCGTCACCGTCGATACCCTGGGGGTGCAGCGGCGCGTCAGCTGCATGCTGCTCGAAGAGCCCCTCCAGGTGGGCGACTATGTGCTGCTCCATATCGGCTTTGTGATGAGCAAGATTGACGAAGAGGAGGCGCAGGCCAGCCTCGAGAGCTTCCGCCAGATGGTGGCCCTGATGCCCAAACAGGATATCTTGCCATGCTGACCTTGAATGACCTGTTCCAGGGCTTTCGCCAGCCCGAGGTGATCCGCGCCCTCGCCGCCCAAATTACAGAACTGGCCAAGGATCTGCCCGAGCCGCTGCGGGTGATGGAGGTGTGCGGCGGCCATACCCACACCATCATGAAGTACGGCCTGCACCAGCTGCTGCCCGCCAGCATCGAGTTTGTCCACGGCCCCGGCTGCCCGGTCTGCATCATGCCCAAAGAGCGCATCGATCAGGCCATCGAGCTGGCGAGTCAACCGAATGTCATTCTGGTCACCCTGGGGCACATGATCCGGGTGCCGGGCTCCAAAGGCACGCTGGCCCAGCAGCGGGCCAAGGGGAGCGATATCCGTCCGGTCTATGACCCCCTCGATGCCCTGAGTATCGCCAAAGAGAACCCGGAAAAAACCGTGGTCTTCTTCGCCATCGGTTTCGAGACCTCTACCCCGATGACCGCCGCCTTGCTGGCTGCCGCTGAAGAGCAAGGGGTCGATAACCTCCTGTTTCATATCAACCATGTGCTGGTGCCGCCCGCCATTCATGCGGTGATGGCCGACGGGGTGGCCAAGGTGAACGCCTTTATCGGCCCCTCTCACGTCAGCGTCATCACCGGCGCCGATATCTACCTGCCTATCGTCGATCGCTATCAGGTGCCTGTGGTGGTGAGTGGCTTCGAACCGGTGGATGTGATGGAGGCGCTCTTGATGATGGTGCGCCAGAAGGTGGAGGGTCGATATGCGCTGGAGGTGCAGTACAGCCGCGCCGTCACCGCCAGCGGCAATAAAGCCGCCCAGCGGCTGGTCGAGCGCTTTTTAGAGACCCGCGAGCACTTTCGCTGGCGAGGTCTGGGGGATATCAACGCCTCCGCCCTGCGCCTGCGCGATGCCTTCGCCAAGCGCGATGCGGAGCGTCACTTCCAGCTTGATCAGACCCCCATCGATGACCACAAGGCGTGCCAGTGCGCCGATATCCTGCGCGGCCTGGCCAAACCGAACCAGTGCAAAGTCTTTGGCCGGGGCTGCACCCCGACCCAGCCCATGGGCAGCTGCATGGTCAGCTCCGAAGGGGCCTGCAATGCCTACTACCGATATATGGGGATCCAATGAGAGAAATTCAGTTAAGCCACGGCGGCGGCGGCGTCGAGATGAATCAGCTGATCAACCAGCTATTCTTTCGCCACTTTGGCAACGAGATCCTGCTGCGCGGTGAAGATGCCGCCCTGCTGCCGGTGAGCGGCCCCGTTGCCTTCACCACCGACAGCTTTACCGTCTCGCCGCTCTTCTTCGAGGGGGGCGATATCGGCAAGCTGGCCATCGCCGGTACGGTCAACGATCTCGCCATGATGGGGGCCAAGCCCGAGTATCTGAGCTGCAGCTTTATCATCGAGGAGGGGTTCCCCTACGCCGATCTAGCCCGCATCGTCGAGTCGATGGCCGCGGAGCTTGCCAAGAGCGGCGCCCGCATCGTCTGCGGCGACACCAAGGTGGTGCCCAAGGGAGCGGCCGACAAGATCTTTATCAACACCAGTGGGGTAGGCACCTTCCCGTTGCCTGAGCAGAGCCGGGGCATCTCGGTACGCAACCTCAAGGCCGGTGACGCCATTCTGGTGTCGCGGGATATCGGCAGCCACGGCGCCTGCATCCTGATGGCCCGCGACGCCCTGCAACTGGGATCTGATCTCAAGAGCGACTGCACCACCCTCTGGCCGCAGGTAGAAGCGCTGCTAAAAGCGGGGATTACCCCTCACGCCCTGCGCGACGCCACCCGCGGTGGCCTTGCCGCCGTGCTCAACGAGTGGAGCAGCGCCTCCCAAGTGGCCATCGAGCTGGAGGAGTCCGCCATTCCGGTGTGCGATCCGGTGCGCGGCCTGTGCGAGCTCTACGGTTTCGAGCCCCATGATCTCGCCAACGAGGGGACCATGGTGCTGGCCCTGCCTGCCGAACAGGCGCAGGACGCACTGGGCATCTTGCGGCAATTCAACCCCGCAGCAAGCCAGATCGGCGTGGTGCAGACAAGCGATCGCCACAAGGTGATCCTCAACAATCCCTGGGGCAGCCGCCGCTATCTGGAGCTGCCGCAAGGGGAACTGCTGCCGCGGATCTGTTGAGCAGCCATGCCGTTCCGTCAATTACAGGGAGGAGTCACTGCTCCTCCCCATATCGGTTAAGGAGCCACCATGCACGAAATGTCTCTGGCCATGGCCGCCATCGATCTGGCAGCCGAGCAGGCCACCCAGCGGGGTTTTACTAGGGTGACCGCCCTCTGGCTCGAGGTTGGCAGCTTCTCCTGCGTTGACCCGGACACCATTGCCTTCTGTTTCGAGGCCGCCGCCAAGGGCACTGTCGTCGAAGGGGCCCAGCTTCACTTTCAGCACCAGGCGGCAGAGGCCTGGTGTTACGACTGCAACCAGACGGTCTCCCTCACCGAGCGCGGGCAGGCCTGCCCCGGGTGTGGCGGATACAAATTACGAGTCGCGCAGGGTGATAGCCTGCGCATCACCGACATCGAGGTAAGTTGATATGTGTAGCGTATGCGGATGCGGCCAGGCGCGGATTGCCGGCCATGAGCACGAACATGATCATAAGCACGATCATAAGCACGACCATCATCATGCTCATGACGCCCATCACCACCATGATCACGAGCAGAGTGCGCCGCGCACCCTGATCATTCACCACCACTATCACCATCAGGGAGATGTCCATCACCACTACCACGGGGTGCGGGCTCCCATAAGCCATGAGGGTCATGATCAGCTGCATGAGCACCACTATGATCACCCCCACGACCATCATCATGATCATGTCCACTCTCATGACCACGGCCATTCCCACGCGCATTCCCATGACCATGACCATGACCATGACCATGACCATGACCATGACCACCAGCAGGGTGATCTGCACTATGGCAAAGGGGAAGCGGGATTGTCGGTGCCCGGCATGGGGCAGCGCCAGCTGATCGCCATCGAGATGGATGTGCTGGCCAAGAACAATGCCTTGGCGGCCCACAACCGCGAGCACTTCGACGAAGCGGCCCAGCTGGTGCTCAATCTGGTGTCGAGCCCGGGTTCAGGCAAGACCACCCTGCTGTGCGAAACCCTGCGCCAGCTGGCCGACAAACGCCCCTGCGCCGTGATTGAAGGGGATCAGCAGACCAGTGCCGATGCGGATCGCATTCGCGCCACCGGCGTCCCTGCCGTGCAGATCAACACCGGCAAGGGCTGCCATCTGGATGCCAAAATGGTCCACGACGCCTGCCACCAGCTGCCCGCCAATGAAGGGGGCATCCTCTTTATCGAGAACGTGGGCAATCTGGTCTGCCCTGCCAGCTTCGATCTTGGCGAGAAGTACAAGGTGGCGATCCTCTCCGTCACCGAGGGGGAAGAGAAGCCGCTGAAATACCCGGACATGTTCGCAGCTGCCCAGCTGATGGTGATCAACAAGATCGATCTGCTGCCCTACGTCAGCTTTGACGTGGCCCGCTGCATCGAGAACGCCAAACGGGTCAACCCCTATATTCAGGTGATCCAGGTCAGCGCCACCACCGGCGAAGGGATGGATGCCTGGCTTAACTGGCTGGCAACGGCCTGAACCAGAACCGGTTAAATGCCGTTACCAACGGCGGATAGCAAGAGAGGGAGGCTGATGCCTCCCTCTCTTTATCTGCGCACTTTGCCAACGATTTTCTCTGTAAAGAATGGCCAGCGTTTCATACTCGCCCCCCGAACCCTGGCCCTCTCCCCAGGGAGAGTCACCGTCTGCTCCCTTCTCCCCTTGCGGGAGAAGGGCTGGGGATGAGGGGGAACTAACCCTCAGGCCGCATTTTCAGCCAATACACCAGTCACGGGCTGCACCTCCCCAAAGCGCAGCACCCGATGGCAGATCTGGCGCAGCAGCGCCTGTTGGTGACTAAAAATCAGGATGCCAAGCCCGCGCTGCTCGCACTCACGCATTAACTCCTGCCAAATATGGCGCTGGATTTGCGGGTCCAGCTGGGCGGTCACCTCGTCGGCAATCAGCAGACGAGTGCGAGGATCAAGGGCGCGCAGCAGCGCGATGCGGGCCAGCTCGCCACCGGAGAGTTGACCGGGTTTACGACCGAGCCATTCAGGCTTGACCATAAAGCGGGCCAGCATGGCCTCATCGGGGCGCCATACATCCCACAGCGCCTGCCCAGTGGTACGATAGGGATTGAAGGTCAGTTCCGGATGCTGGGGCACCAGCTGGATGGGGTTATAGCCTTTGACCTCTTCAGGCACCGGCTGCCCATCCAGCAGGAGCTGCCCGCCAGCCCTAACCGGTTGCCAACCGGCCAATACCCGCCCCAGCGTGGTCTTGCCATAACCGCTCGGGGCAGAGATACCGAGCCGCTCGCCCGCTTTCACCGTCAGCGATAACCCCTGCCAGAGGGGACGTTCCCCCTGGGCGATGGTGAGATTTCGTACTTCCAACATCAGGAAACCTCCGGCACAGAGAAGAGCGCGTTGAACTCCGGCAGCGCCTGCCAGTGGGCTCTGAGCATCTCGCTCCCCAGCCCCTGACGCAGATGGTGGCAGCTCAAGGTATCGCTCACCAGCCCTTGATGCAGCGCCACGATGCGATCGGCGAAGCGGGCCGCCAGCGCCAGATCGTGGGTCACCCAAAGGATACCGCTGCCCTGATTGGCCAATTCACGCAACTGGCCGAGCAGCAGACAAGCCAGCCCCTCGTCGAGCCAGGCGGTGATCTCGTCTGCCAGAATGTAGCGGGCACCGCCAAGGGCCGCGGTGCAGGCCAGAATGCGCTTGGCCATGCCGCCGGAGAGCTGGCGCGGATAGCTATCCAAGGTGGTCGCGGGCAACTGGTAGCGCAGCAGCTGCTCGCCGAGCCGTTCGCGAGAACCGCTCTGACCGCAGAGGCGCGCTGCGCGGCCCAACTGGCGTTCCACCGTCAGCAATGGATTGAGGGCGCTTACTCCCTGTGGCACATAGCAGAGAGTGTGACCGCGCAGACGGGCGCGGCTGGCATCGCACAGAGGTGTGCCATCGAGGGAGATGCTGCCGCGCATCCTCAGGTTGTCCGGTAGCAGGGTCAGGGCGCTTTGCAGCAACAGGCTCTTGCCCTCGCCGCTCCCCCCACCAGCGCCACTATCTCCCCTGGCGCCAGTTGCAGGCTGATATCGGTCAGCAAAGGCTGCCAGCTGCGCCGCCCCAGCCAGGAGTAGTGGGCCGCCTCTATGGTCACCTGATCAAAACTCAGCATGGTTCACTCCTGTGCCACAGCAGCTGTTGCAAGGCGCGGGTAGCCTGATCAAACAGCAACACCAGCAGCAGCAACATCAGCCCCGGGAAGAGGGCCAACCACCAACCGCCACCGGCCAGATAACGCAGGGCATCGGCCAGCAGCAGGCCCAGCGAGGCCTCGTGGGCCGACAGACCAAAGCCGAGAAAGCTCAAGGCCGCGCTGTGCAGCACCGCATGGGGAAACATCAGCAGGGTGCCGATAAACCACTGGGGCAACAGCCCCGGCAACAGGTGAATGCGCCAGCGACGCAGCGCCCCCATCCCCTGACAACGGGCCAGCACCACATAGTCGCTGCAGGCGATCCGCCGCGCTTCTGCGCAGAGAATGAGCGCCAACTTGGGCCAGTGGGTGAGCGCCACCGCCAGGATCACCCCGCGCATGCCGCCCCCCACGGTGAAGCAGATAAGGATCAACAGCAGCATATGGGGCAGCGCCAGCATGGCGTCGATCACCATTCGTACCGCCGCATCACATCTGGGGTGAATGAGCGACACGCTTGCCGCCACCATGGCCAGCAGGCCACTGCAGAGCGCCGTGCTGATGCCGAGCTCCAGACTGGTGAGGGTACCCTGAAAGGCGCGCAACCAGAGATCCCGCCCCATCTGATCGGTGCCGAACCAGTGGGCCAGCGAGGGGGGTTGCTGGCGCGCCAGCAGATCCATCAGCACATCCTGATGAGAGAGGCTCCAGCCGTAAGCAGCCAGCAGCGTCAATCCGAGCAGGGCAAAACCCAGCCGCAGGATGGAGGGTAACGGATTAAACAGCATGCTCACCCTCCCAGCCACGATTGATGCGCGCCAGCAGCAAACTGGCCACCGTATTGCCAATAAAGACCAGCAGAGTGCAAAAGAGCACTATGCCCATCAGCAAGGGAATATCGCCCCGCAGCCCTGCATCCACGGTGGCCTGGCCGAGCCCCGGATAGGAGAAGACCTTCTCGGCCAAGAGCGAGCCGCCAATCAGCTCGCCAAGGGAGGCAAACTGCAGGCAGAGCGCCGGGGTCAGGGCGTGGCGCAGCACATGAAAACGCAGCATGGGCCAGCCGCCATCCCCCTGAGCGCGGGCGTAGCGGATAAAGTCGCTCTCCAGCACCTCGGCCACCCGCCCCCGGGTATGCAGGGCAATATTGCCCAGCCCCAGCAGGGCGAGCGTGGTGACCGGCAGCAGCAGATGACGCAACCGCATGGCCCAATCCGCCTCATCGGCAGCGAGCCCCGGCGTCCAGGCGCAGCAGACCGGCAGTAGCGGCCAGTACACCGCAAACAGGGCGAGCAGCAACAGGCCGACCCAGAAGGTGGGCAGGGAGGCGAGCAGGTAGGCAAAGCGGCAGATAAGTCGATCGGGCCAGCGATTGAGATAGCGACCGGCGCAGAGCCCAAGCAGGATGCCGAACAAGCCGGAGAGCAGCCAGGCGCCCGCCAGCAACAGGAAGGAGGCAGCAAAGCGCTGGCCTATTACCTCACCCACCGGTGCGTTATAGAGCATGGAGTAACCGAGATCCCCCCGCAGCACCTGGGTAAACCAGTGCCAGTAGCGCAGCCAGAGCGGCTGATCCAGCCCCCAGCGAGCGGCAATGCGGGCGTACTGCTCCGGCGGCACATGGAGCAGATCGTTGCCGATATAGGCCTTGATGGGGTCGATGGGGGAGTAACTCAGCAGCACAAAGGTGGCGACCGAGACCAGACATAACAGCCCTGCCAGACGCAGCAGGGCTTTTAGCAACAGATAACCTGAATGACTCAAGGGCGAACTTACCGGCACGTCCACCGCCAATCCTGCAGGTTGTTGAGGAGTGACCAGCTACCGTGGATTTCCGGCGCCCCCTTGCCAAGGTCGATGCAACTGTTGGCGAGATAGGTGTGCTGCACGTTGAGCAGCCAGGCCCAGGCGGCATCTCCCTGCACTCCGGCGCCCGTTTTGCCATCCCACTCCACCTGCTGCCAGAACGGCACGGCCGCCTGCCAGTTCGGGGCATCCAGCGCCTGCTTGAGGTGGCCATCCACCACAGGGTTGCTGTAGTAGCCCGGATTGTAGAACTCCACGCCACCGGAGCCGCTCTGGTAGTGGTGATAGAGCTCCATGGGATCCAGACTCCCCCACCCCATCAGCACCGGGTTGGCGTGCATCTCCCGCTCCACCTGCTCCCAGCTGCCGGACTTGAGGCTCACCTCAAGGCCAATGGGCTTGAGCATGGCGCGCACCGCTTCCGCCAGATCCCGGCGAGTGCTGTCACCGCTGGTGTACCAGAGGGTAAAGGCGGCGCGCAGGTCGCCCTTGTGGCGAATGCCGTCACTGCCCATCTTCCAACCCGCTTCGTCGAGCAGGGCGTTGGCGTGGGCCGCATCGCCATCCTTGAAGGCGGTGGCCTTGTTTAGCCAGGGCAGGCCTTCCACCGCGCTGTAAGCGGGGATGGCGTGCCCCTCCAGCAGCTGGTCGGCCAGCAGCTTGCGGTCGATGGCGTAGTTGATGGCGCGGCGCACCGCCACGTCCGAGGTCACGTCGTTGCCGATGGGATAACCCTTGGCATCCTTGCCACCCGCCGGCGGAATAGGGAAGACGATGCCGCGGTTCTCCACACTCGGCCGCACCCACAGCTTGAGGGAAGCAGGCACGGTGGGCGCCAGCGAGGGGGCGATGCGCACCACATCGAGCTGGCTACTCTGGGCGGCAGCATAGGCGCTCTCTTCATCGATAAAGACAAACACCAGCCGTTTGAAGTCATTGTTGCCACCGGCGTAATAGGGGTTCGCCTCTACCACCAGCTGTTGACCGGGCAGGAAGCTCACCAACCGGTAAGGGCCGGCACCGACCGGCTTTTGGGCATATGCTTTTGCGTCGTAATCCCGCTTCGACACTATCCCCAAAGATCCCAGCACGTTGACGAAGGTGCTCTGGGGAGCACTCAGGGTAATGGCAACTTCGGTAGGCGAGAGCACCTTGGCCGAGACAAAGTTGCCCATGTCGATCTTGCCGCCACCCTTGGCCGCGCTGTTGTAAGTGAAGGCCACATCTTCGGCGGTGAGCGGCGCACCGTTGGAGAATTTCAGTTCAGGCTTGAGGGTAATGAGCCACCCCTTGCCATCCTTGCTCGGGGTCACCGACTGGGTGAGCACATTCTGCCAGCTGAGATCGGCGTTCTGCTTGAGCAGCGGGCTATGCAACAGCAGGTAGCTGCCGTGGCTCCAGCCAAGCAAAGGGTCAAACCCTTCGGTGGGTTCGGCGCCGATGGCGAGCTTGAGCTCGGCAGGCACAGGTTGGGCTGCGGCCAGCGCCGCGTGAGAGGCAGTGCCCAGCAGCAGAGTCAACAGGGCGGCAGCACTGGTGCCACAGTAATGGCGAAGGGAATTGCGAGAAACAGTCATGGGGATCCTTCTTGTTTTGTACCACTCACGGATCATCACTCAAAAAAGAGGTGGAATGCGTGTCTTAACATGGGAGTGAGGGGCCAAAATGGCCCCCTATTCTAAACTTGATTTCGCGTGAAACCTAGCGACTATGCCGGTTGACCGCGCCGGGCACCGAATAGCCGTCTGCGACCCAGATCCACACCGCCAGCCCCTTGCTGCACCGGCAAGGAGAGCAGCATCTTGAGGGTGCTGCTCACCAGTGAGCGCCCCTCCCCGGCACCGAGATGGGGATCGAGCGGCGACATCAGAGAGCAGGCCAGCAGCTGTCCCGTCTCGGGCAATTCACCCACCATAAAGGTCATGTTGCCGCAGGGGAGCTGCAGGGCGAGTCGATCGCTGCTGCTGCGAATCGGCCAAAGCTGATCCGGCCCCGGCAGCACCACCACGCTCAGCATCCAGGGGGTGAGCACGCAGCCGAGCCACTGACCTTCAAACAACGTGCACTCCGCCACAATGGGCATGGAGGCGTGATAGAAGGGCAACGCCTGCATCTCTTCGCGAGCGATCCGCTCGTACTGGGCTACCAGCAGAGGTGCGGGGTCGCGGGCAAAACCGGCAAACTCCTGCACAGCATCAAGCTCGCTTAAATGGGACTGCGCCATAGGCCCTCCCGTGCTTGTTCAGCTTTCTCCTGCTCAGAGAGCGCAATGGCGGGCGCACCAACGGCGGCCAGCAGGGTCAAAATCCGATCCGTCGCCTCCCCCATGGCAGCCGCCACCACAGGGGTGAGGCCGATACGGGGCTCAAGGGATTCGGGCTCGACCCCGATCAGGGTGAGCCGCTTGGGCGACTCCCCCGTCATGTGCAGCGCCGAGAGCACGTCCGCCAGTCCCAGTTGGTGCGGGGAGATCTTGCGGCCAAACAGGGTCGGGATCTCCTCATCCTTCAGAGTCACCACTGTGCCCGGCGGATTACCGCTGCGCACCGCATCCACCAGAATGATGTGATCGCGACTGGCCATCGCGTCGAGCAACTCCATGCCGGCGGTACCGCCGTCGAGCAGCTCGATGCCGGGGGCGAAACGGTATTCGCGCCCCAGCCCCTCAACGATGCGCACGCCGACGGCCTCGTCACTCAAGAGCAGGTTGCCGACGCCCAGGATCAGGGTGTTCATCACAGCACCTTCACCTGAGTCGTTTCGCCATTTTGGGTATCCACCACATGCACCGCACAGGACATGCAGGGGTCGAACGAGTGGACGGTGCGCACCACTTCCAGCGGTTTGGCGGGATCCGCCACCGGGGTGCCTACCAGAGATTGCTCGTAGGGGCCGGGTTCGTCGTTGAAGTTGCGCGGGCCCGAGTTCCAGGTCGATGGCACCACCGCCTGATAGTTCTCGATCTTGCCGCCCTTGATGACGATCCAGTGGGAGAGCATGCCGCGCGGCGCCTCTTCAAAGCCCACCCCGCGAAACTCTTTATCCGCCGGGATCTCCGCCTTGATGTAGGCGGTGGTGTCCCCCTTGCCGATGTTGTCCACCAGCGCCTTCCACTGGTGCGCCAGGGTATCTTTCAGCACGCAGCAGCGCACCGCGCGACCGATGATGCGGCCCATGGTGGAGTGCAGCTGTTCAGTCTTGATGGCAGAGCCGGTGAGCGCCTTGTAGATGCCGTTCAGCTGATCGAAATGCGCCACCGTCTCCGGGTGCTTGGCGGCGAGTTTCACCAGCAAGTCTGCGAGCGGCCCTACCTCCACCACCTTGCCGTAGAAGGTGGGAGACTTGACCCAGGAGTATTTGCCATCATCCTGCCAGCCGGTGTAATTAGGCTCAGTCTTGCCCTCCCAAGGCTTGAGGGGAGCGTCATCCTTGTACCAGGCGTGCTTGTTGCTCTCCGCGATGCCATCCATCAGCCAGCCATCCTGATGGCTCTCGATGGGGCGATAACCCGTCAGATTGCCATTCTCGATATAGCCGCCCGGCATCAGGAAGCTGCCGCCGTTGGCATCGGTGGGCAGTTCCGGCACGCTCAGGTAGTGTTTGGCCCCCTGCCCCAGACTCAGCCACTCGGGATAGTGGGCAGCGATGATGGCGGCATCTACCTTGTAGACCTGCTCGATAAACTCGCCGAGCCGGTCGATAAAGCTCTTCACATAGAGCAGCCGCTCGAGGTTGAGCACGCTTGGTGCATCCAGATTGATGGGGTTGGCCACGCCGCCCACCGCCAGATTCTGGATGTGCGGGCTCTTGCCACCGAGGATGGCGACAATGCGGTTGGCATCGCGCTGGCACTCCAGCGCCTGCAGGTAGTGGGCCACGGCGATGAGGTTTACCTCCGGGCTCAGCTTCATCTCCTTGTGACCCCAGTAACCGTTGGCAAAGATGCCGAGCTGGCCGCTCGCCACCAGCGCGCGGATCTTGTCCTGCACCTTGGTCAGTTCATCGGCACTGTTGAGGGACCAGGTCGATACCCCCTTGAGCATGTCCGCCGCTTTTTGCGGATTGGCCTCAAGGGCCGCGGTGATATCCACCCAGTCCAGCGCGGAGAGCTGGTAGAAGTGGACGATGTGATCGTGGATGTTGTGGGCCGCGATGATGAGGTTGCGGATGAACTGGGCATTGACCGGCACCTTGGCGCCGATGGCGTTCTCCACCGCCCGCACCGAGGCGATGGCGTGAATGGAAGTGCACACCCCGCAGATGCGCTGCACTATCATCCAGGCATCGCGCGGGTCGTTGCCCTTGACAATCTCCTCCATGCCGCGCCACATGGTGCCGGACGACCAGGCTTTGGTCACTTTTCCGCCTTCGATTTCGCAGTCGATACGCAGGTGCCCCTCAATGCGGGTGATGGGGTCTATGGTGATACGTTGGCTCATACGTTGGCTTTCCCTCGGGCCTGATAATCTTGGTGAACACGTTCAAGTGATGGCAGTACCGGCAAGAGCCGGATCAACAGCAAATAGGCACACACCTCGATGGCAACAAAGCCCAGAGAGATCAGCACCTCCTCCGCAGAGGGGAAGTAGTGGTAGCCATTGCCGGGGTTGAAGGCGAGCAGGGAGTAATCCAGTCGCCAGAGGGCGGCGCCCAGCAGCATGCTGAGGGCCCCCAGGAACAACATGCGCGAATCCCGGCGGCTCTTGTCCCAGTGGAACACCAGCAGCGGGAAGATCATCAGCGCAATCTCGCTCCAGAACATGATGGAGAAGCGATTGAACTCGGAGAGATACTCCGACTTGTCGTGGATGACGATCTCGGCAAAGCGCAGCGCCACAAACAGGATCAGGAAGATGTCGATCACCTGAGTCAGTTTGTAGAAGAGCGACTTCTCGTTGGGGCCCCGCCCCGCCAGTCCCGCCTGCACCAGGGATCCTTCAAACACCACGATGGAAAAACCCATGATGAAGGCGGTCAGCAGCGAAAAGACCGGCAGCAGCTCGTAGCTTTGCCAGAGCGGATGGATCTTCTCCCCCGCCACTATCATCAACGAGCCCATCGAGGATTGGTGCATGGTGGGCAACAGAGCCCCCAGCGCCAGCACGAAGAACATGATCTTGTTGAGGCGAATAAGTGACGCCTTCCAGCCGAACTTCTCCAGCAGCACGGGAGCGAACTCCAGCGCCATCACCCCGATATAGATGGTCATGCAGACCGCAGTTTCGAACAGCACCGAGGAGGTGTTGAAGTGACCGGGCAGGTAGAAGTACGGCAGGTTCCAGTAACGCCCCACGTCGATGGTGATGGAGAGGCCGCCCAGCGAGTAGCCAAACAGGCTCGCCAACAGGGCCGGTCGCACCAGCGGGTGATACTCGCCCCGGTTGAACACATAGACAGCCCAGGCCAGTGCCCAGCCGCCGCAGGCGAAACCGGTGCCTATCAGCAGATCGAACGAGATCCAGAGTCCCCAGGGATAACCGCCATTCAGATCGGTGACCGAACCCAGCCCGAAGACGAGGCGTTTTAAAATCAACATGCCGCACAGCACGGCAAAGGGGGCCAGCACCAGCACAGGCCAGCTGACCAGCTTGCCGCCGAGGGGATGTGCCTTGTGGTTACTCATGATCCTTGCCTCCCTTTGTAGTGCCCTGATCCTTGATCTGCACACTCCCCTGATCATGGCCATCATCGTGATGGTGATCGTGACCATTCTTGGTGTTGCGGCGAATGAGCACCGAGAGGCCGGTCAGCACCACCATGGGCAGCACCATCCCCTTGTAGAGGGTGTGCTGGATATGCTCAGAGCGGGCACCGGAGGAGAGCTCCGGCAGATCGGGCATGTCGAGCTTGGTATAGGGCACCCCGGCCAGCACCAGCACCTGGGTGCCGCCCCCCTCCTTCTCGCCATAGACGTAAGGCTGGTAGTTGGGCACTTCGTGCAGGTAGGGGTCGTTGGCAGAGAGGGTCTGGCGCGGATAGGCATATTCGCTGCCCGGAGTCGCCAGCAGACGACGCTTGGCCTCGGCCATCAGCTCCTCGCGGGTGCCGAAGATCACGGCGCCGGTGGGGCACACCTCAACGCAGCCGGGCAACTTGCCCTGATCAATCCGCTCCAGCCCTTTCTGGTTGCAGAGCTCGCACTTGTGGATCGCCCCCAGCGGGTTGTCATAGTCATATTTGGGCACATCGAACGGGCAACCCACCATGCAGTAGCGACAGCCGGTGCAGACGCTCGGGTCGTAGTGAACGATGCCGGTCTTGGGATCTTTTTTAAGAGCCTGCACCGGACAAACAGAGACGCAGTTGGGATCGACACAGTGCATGCACTGCTTCTTGATGTAGGCGTAGCCATCCACCAGCTGATCCTTGTGCTCGCCAGTGCCGCTCTTCCACACCTGAATGATGTTGTTGGTGTAGGGGGTCAGCTTGTCGTTGTTGGACCAGGTTTGCGCCCCGGCTGGATTGGCCGGGTTGCCGTTGAGGCGCTGACACTCCGCTACACAGGCCTGACAGCCAACGCAGAGGGTGGAGTCGTAGAGCATGCCGAGTGACCCGGGAATGGGCGGCTTGTTCTTGGCCGCCGCCAGTGCGGTGCCGGGTACGGCTGTGCCCGCCGCCAGCGCACCGACGGAGGCAAATTTGAGGAAGTTGCGTCTGTTCACGGTTACTCCTCCCGTGATGGGGACTGCCCGGCTTCGTGGCGTTTTTGCTGGCGACCGAGTTCACGCACCGTCATCAGACTCACCCCCACCAGCACCCCGAGGGCGCCACCGATAAGGCCGGTCGCGGTGGGCGAGGTATAGCCCCCCTCCTGAATTTTCACATCGGGTTTATCCACCCGCGGAGTCGGGTTCTCTACCTTGGCAAGCTGGAAGATCCCCTTGCTAAAACCGACCCCCTGCTCGTTGCAGCCATAACAGGGGTGACCGATGCCGACCGGCCAGATGCCGCCGCCCACATCGCAGAACTCCAGGGTCGAGCAGTTGCCGTAGGTCTCCGGCCCCTTGCAGCCAAGATGGTAGAGACACCAACCCTGCCGGTGACCCTCATCACCAAACTCCTTGGCAAAACGCCCTGCGTCGAAGTGCGGACGACGCTCGCAGTTCTCGTGGATCAGCCGCTCATAGGCAAACAGCGGGCGCTTCTTGCTATCCAGCGCCGGCAGCTTGCCGTAGGTGATGTAGTAGGCAACCGTGGTGAGGAAGTTGTGGGGATTGGGCGGGCAGCCCGGGATATTGATGATCGGGGTGCCGATATTGCCGAGGGCCTCTTCGAGACTGACGGCGCCGGTCGGGTTGCCGCCGCTGGCAGGCACACCGCCCCAGGCGGCGCAGGAGCCTATGGCGATGACCGCAGCCGCGTCACTGGCAGCACGGCGAATATGGTCGACGATGGGCTCACCGGCCACCATGCAGTAGACGCCACCATCTTTGAGCGGAATGGAGCCATCCACCACCAGCACATACTTGCCCTTGTAGCGTTCGATGGCATTGTGCTTGTTCTCTTCGGCCTGATGACCGAAGGCCGCCGAGAGCACCTCGTGGTACTCCAGCGAAATGGTGTTGAGGATCAGGTTCTCGATGGTGGGGTGGGTGGCCCGCAGCAGCGATTCGGTACAACCGGTGCACTCCTGCGCCCCAATCCAGATCACCGGCGGCCGTTCGGGGCTGGTGAGCGCAGTGGCCATCTTGGCGACGGCATGCTGACTTAATCCCAGGGTTGCGGCCATCCCGGCACACAATTTCATAAAATCACGGCGATTAATCCCATGAGCCGATAAAAAATTATCCTCGACCATTCTTCTTATTCCCGTAGTGAGCACTTGTTTGATAAATGCTTAATAGCGGAAATGCTAAGGACTCACCCACCCTGCAGTATTGATCTCTATCAATTTCGACCGGCTTACCCCTATTTTCATAGCGAGCCACATCACAAATGAAATTAATTACCCCCAAAGAGATATTTAGCACCTCCGTAAATTTTATGAACTTAATTGGATATTAAATAATTAATCACCGCATGTCCTCTCTTTCACTGTGAACCAAATTAACATGACTGAAATCTTGGCTATACCGCTCATTTAACAATACTGATGCCCACCAATAAATGATCCATTGAATATATCTTTACTCATCTCATTGCATATTTCATGCTGTCATCTACGGGCAACCTCCTGACTTGCCTCCCCACACCAGAACTGCCTCACGGCCAGCTGTCACCGGTAGCAAGCACGGCCTGCACGGCACGATTTACCTGCTGTCGCTTGATATCTGCTTGCATCTTGCCTGCGCTGCAGGGCGATGATTGCTCCTGCTAGCCCACACAGCACAACCCCGCTTGGCCTCCCTGCCGTTTAACACAGCTTAATGAAAAGATGCCGCCGAGGTATGCATATCAGTATGGCCTCCCCCCACTCTTTATTGTCTTGGGTGCTGGTGAGTAAAAATATCGCGCTCACGGATATGTTTACGCATCATCGTGAATCTGCATTCAAATTAATGGTAAGAGAAAAGGCAAGGTGGAAGGCTGCCTGCAACATAGTGATCATATTTAACTCGCGATGCATTCGCTCATCCGGTTACAGATGTTACCGCCCACCTTCACACTATTTACCTTCACGTCACCCTGCGTAATTAACCAGAGCGTAAATATCCATCTCCATCGATATAGATGATAATTGTTCTTGTTCAATGGCAACCCTAAAAAATGAGTTGGGATGACGATGAACATGACAAGCGATAAGGGTGTTAACCATCACCCAAGCAGTGGTGCCAGCCACTACCTTGCCTGATCGAACTCATTGACAGCCCTACTCAGCTCGTGAAATTCAGCCGGCCGCAGTTTCAGAGAGAAACCTCCCCCTGACTGCCTCTGATAACCACGCCATGGAGCCTTGTTTCTGGCTGGCCCTACGGACACTTGCCAAGTGCGAGAATTGAACAAAAAAACGATAAAAATCAAGATAGATAGCCAATTAAAATGACATAATTGACTATAGTTCAATCGAACGTTTTAAAAACGTGACCACTTCATATGGGCCCAGCGCAATGACCACTGAACGGGAACAGTTGATCCGCTCACTGTTTGATGAGTACATCGAGCTGTATTCATCACGGGATGATCGGCTCACCACGCGGTTTAGCGACAATTTCAGCGGTTTTGCCGGCAGCAGTGATGTTCTGGTTACCGATAAAGATGAGTGGATCCGGATAACCCGCCGCGATTTTGCCCAGATCCCGGGCAGGATCCGCCTGGAAATACTCGATGTAACCCTGCAAGATCTGGCCGCTGATGTGGTGGCGGTCACCGCCTTCTTCCATATCCATCTACCGAAATCAGAACCCATCCTCTCCCGCAGAACCGCCAGGTTGGTGCTGATTTTTCGACACGAAGCCATGGCGTGGAAAATTGCTCACAGCAGTATCTCCATCCCTTACAGTGCTGCTCGGGAAAGCGAAATTTACCCGATGACCAGTCTGGAGGAGCGCCAACATGAGCTGGAGCTCATTATCGAGCTCAGAACCAAGGAGCTGGCGGAAGCGAACCGGAAACTGGAAGCGCTCAGCAATACCGACGGGCTCACCAACATCGGCAACCGTCGTCTGTTCGACAACTCATTGAACCAGGCCTGGGAACACTGTATTCAGACAGAGATGCCGATTGCGCTCATCATGCTCGACATCGATCATTTCAAGCAGTTCAACGACCTCTATGGCCACGTTGCCGGTGACGAGTGCCTTCGATTGCTGGCCCATACCCTGGCGCAATCCGGGCGCCGCTCGGGGGAGTTGGTGGCTCGCTACGGCGGAGAGGAATTTGTCATCCTGTTGCCACATGTCGAGCGTCAATCCGCCTATGAAATTGCCCAACATATCCAGCGGCTGATTTTTGCACTCGCGCAGCCACACGCACAAAATGCCACCGGTCTGGTGACAGTTAGCATGGGTGTTGCCTGCCTCAGACCATCGAGTCACTGGCAGCCATCTGAACTGGTAAAACTGGCTGATGCTGCGCTCTACACCGCCAAATCATCCGGCCGTAACTGCATCAGAGTGGCGGAGTCACCCAGCCTCCCGCAACCAGTCTGCCCATAAGTCCCTCATACACCCCCATCCTCCCCGTGGGGAATCACTGCGCGCTAACCATGCACGGCAAGGCTCAACACATCCCATCGCAACATGCCTTCCCACTGATCCAGTGTGCTTTGATAGGTATCCGCCGCGTTGTAATGGGCCATGGCATGCAGGCGGGCATGATGGCCAAGTCGCTTGACCACGTCGGGCATGGCATTGAGGCTGGCCAGCACCCGCGCCAGATCGCCGGGATCGTTTGGCTGATATTTGCGGCAATTCACGTCATCGGTGAGGTGTCGATCCCACCAGGCCCCATCGGCCGGGATCACTACGCATAATCCTGCCGCCATGGCCTCCAGAATGGAGAGGCCAAAGGGCTCCTGATGACTGGTGGAGACAAAAATGCCGCATTGAGATCGGATCTCGTCAAGATTGGCGGGGTTGGCATACCAGTGCGTGTCTGGCAGCTGTGGCTGAGGCTGGCTGCAGGGCTGCAGCGTGCCCTTGGGTTGCAGATAGCACACCATCAGCTCGGGGCGAGCATCAGGGATCATCTGATGGGCGGCCAGCATGGTCTCCAGTCCCTTCCAGCGCAGCAACGAGGCCGCCCACAAAATACGAGGCCCCCCCAGGGTCGCTTTGGGCCAATCAATCTCGCTCAAGCCATTGGTAAATGGCTGCCAGTGTGACGGGAACTCGGTCTCGCCAAGCCGGGCCAGCAATGCCGCCAGGGAGCTGCGCGTCGATTCGAGATAAAATACAAAACTCGCCCGCTGCAGGGCTCTGGCAGAGAGCCCCGACCCCCCCACAGGGCCATGGATCAGCTGAACCACCCGGCACCGCAACCAGCGGGCCGCCCAGTAACAGCAGAGATCCACCCCCGGCCCGGACGCCGCCACCAGGCACTTCACCTGCCCCAGACGCAACACCAGCCAGAGGATCAGCAGGGTCTGCCACCCCTGTTTGAGCAGATAGCCGATGCCGGACTCCCGCCCCTTCAATATGTGGGGCAGCCAAAGGGGATGATGTTGGCAACGGGGCCAGGAGTCAGGATCCTGGGTCAGCACATGGCATGTGAGCCCGGGCATCCGCTTGGCCAACTCATCGAGCAGCACTTCGGTCGCAACCTTGGAGCCACCGCGAAACGGGATGGGATCCACGACGATGATCTTTCCAAACACCGGCTCAGTTTGCATGCTCATCTTGCTGCTCCCTTACTCTGGCACCTTGCGGCGGCCAAACCCCAACTGCACTTTTTGCGCCACTTTTGCCATCCCACTCGCCAGCATATTGCGCCCTCTGGCAAGGAGTCGTTGCCCCGCCCAATGAATGAGTGTGCGATAGGGCGCGGGGGCCGTTAAGTGCCAACGACCAGCCAGCGCGGCGTCCCACACCGCCGTGACCCCGTCAACATAGCGCGCCACCGTGAACAGCTGTGCGGCACGCAGCTGAGCGGCCCGCCCCATTTCACATCGGCGCTGCGGATTGCTCAATTGCCGCCAGTGATCAGCCATCTCGGCCCAATCCCCCGGGGTTGCCAGCAAGCCGGTCACCCCCTCCTCCACCACTTCGGGGATGCCGCCCACCCGATAGGCACTGACCGGGAGCCCCAACATGCCCGCCTCCGCCAACGTCAGACCAAACACCTCCTCACGGGCTCCGGAGACCAGCAGATCCACCCCGCCCCGCAAGATAGCGGCACTGTCCGGCCGCTCGCCGAGAAAGTGGACCCGCTCGGCCACCCCGAGCTCGACAGCCAACGCCATCAATGCTTCCCGCTCCGGGCCGCTGCCAATAATCAGCAACTGGGCCTCCTCCCCCGATGCCATCAGGGCAGCCAGCGAGCGGATCAGCAGATCAATCCCCTTGCGTTTGATCAATGAGCCGACGGTTGCGATGATCATATCCCCCGGTGGCAAGCCCAGCATGCCGACGACCGGCCAGTGAGCACCGCCATTCAGGCGAGCGGCATCGACCCCGTTGGGTACCCGGATCAATCGATCGGCCGCGCAGCCATCCTGGCGCCAACCGGTCAACACCGGCTCGCTCACCCCGATCAGCACGCTTGCCTGATGAACCCGCAGGCTGAACCTGTCTCTGGGCTGATAACGGGCATGGAGGTGGCACACCAGCGGTACCTGCAACGCCCGACAGACACCCACCAGCCACTGACAAGGAGCCGCGCTGTTGGCGTGCACCAGCCCAATCTGCCGCTCGGTGATGAGCTCTCTGGCTTGCCGGGAGAGGCGCCGATGGGCAGCAAGATCAAAGCGGGGCGCCTGCCATCCCAGCAGCAGGCTGAACGGCTCGACCATGGTTTCGACCCCGAGGGTGGCCGCCTCTGCCGCCAGCGTCGGGCTATTGCACCAGAGCAACGGCGTAAACCGGCTGCGATCGAGGTGGGCCAGCAGATCCAGCAGGCAGCGTTCGCTGCCGCGGATCCAGTCCTCTCCGTAGTGAACCAACAAAACAGGGGTTGCGTTCATCCTCTTGCTCCCTTTGGTGGCACTGCCGGCAACCGGGTTGCCTCCTGATGCTCCTCAGCGGTGGCCTTCACCTCTGTGGCCGCCTGCTGCACGTACTTGATGGCGGCGACGGCCAGCGCCAACTCCAGATAGATGGGCCAGGTAAAGCCCTGGGTCAGGAAGGATCCCGAAATCACAAACCCCACCATGCTGGCCATCACCCCCTGCATTGCCGTGATCACTGCAGGAGGCATGCCAGCGAGCTGGCAACGCCAGCAACTGCGCAGGGTCACCGTCACCATGCCGATAAACAGCGCCAACCCGACAAAGCCGGTTTCAGCCAACACCCCGAACCAGGTGGAGTGCACCGCATGATTCAGTCCATCCCAATGGGGGCTGTAGAAGAAATAGTTGTAATAGAAATTGGACAAGCCCACCCCCACCAGCGGATGGCCCAGCGCCATCCCCCAGGCTGCTTGCCAGGCGTAGATCCGCCCCATGGCCGAGGCATCGACCCCGCTCTCGGCGGCGCCGCCAGATGCCCGGTCGCTGATCCCGGCAGCGGCAAACAGCACCACCAGCGCGACCATCCCCAGCGAGATCAACAGGGTTTTCGACTTCACCCGCTGCCAGGCAAACAGGCCACCAACGGCGCAGATACCCAGCAAACCACCCCGGCTCTGGGTGGCGATAATGGCAGCCGCAGTCAGCGCAAAGCCGAGCCCACCCAGTAAACGCCCCCCCACCCCATTACCCTGATTGAGCAGCAAGCTCAGCGAAAAACCGGCAGGAAAGAGCAGCACCAGCGCCAGATCGTTGGGATCACCCAGCACAGAGCCCAGCTCGCGCCCTATGGTCACCCGGGTCCCCTCCACCAGCCCGATCCCGCTCGCCTTGTTGTAGAGGGCCACCATTGCCACCAGACAACCCGCCACCACAAAGGTGCGCACCGCCAGCGCAAAATCCCCCGGGGTGCGTACCAGCCAGGCTGTTGCCAGGGTCATCAGATAGATCTTGCTGTAGCTGCCGGTCCAGGTGGCGATCGCCTCGCCCCGGTTGCTGGCAAACAGCACACCGATGGAGACCATCACAAAGAAGGCCGTCAGCCAGCTCAGGGCAGGACTCCAGTAGGGCTTGATCCGGCCGGTCAGCAAAATGTGCCAGACCAGTGCGCCGATGGCGGCCAGCGAGAAGAGCAGCGGGATCTTGAGGGGATAGAGCTGGGGGAACACCTCATGCAGCCGAAAGAAGGAGAAGGTGACAAACCCCAGCACCATCAAGAAGGGCCAGCGCAAGGCAAACCAGATGGCGGGAATGGCAAGGCCGAGCACCGGCAGCAGCAAGGGATGGGGCAGCCGCCACCAGAGTAGAGCCAGCACCAGACAGATGACGCTTGCCCAGATGGCTGGCGCTAGACGAGCCATGATCCTGCCCACCATTGGCCGAGCCAGACCATCGCCAGCGCCCCGAGGGAACTGGCCCAGAGGGTCGAGAGGCGATACGGCAGCGGCAGCAACCGCTGGCTCACCAGATAAAAGGCCAGCGCCCGTACCAGATAGACCAGCAGCAGAGTCCAGATCACCCCGGCAACCCCGAAGGGGGGGATGGCAAGCAGAAAGCCTGCGACCCCAAGGGCGCTGCAGCTCAGATTGATCACCATCTGGGCATTGCTCTTCTCGCCGCTAAAGCAGCCGACATTGAGCAAGTCCGAAACATTGCGCACCGCCATACCCAGCACCAGCAGCGGAATATAGGCAATCGCCCCGTGATAGCTCTCCGGGGTCAGCCAGCGAATGAGCAAGGGGGCAGTGAGCCCGACAATCCCCGCGGTAACAAACCCCAGTACCGACCCCATCACGCTGTAGTGAGCATTGAGTCGCAGTCCATCCGGCTCGCGCAGCAGCATGAAACGGCGGGGATACCACCAGAGAGCAAAGGGTTGCAGCAGAAGTCCCACCGCCAGCGCCAGCTTGCCCGCCACCGCGTAGTAGGCGAGCAGCGCCTCACCCACCACATCGGCCAGCAGCCAGCGATCCAGTCCGCTCAGGGCAAAGCCTGCCAGCCCGCTCACCACCAGGGGCAATCCATAGCGCAGCAGCGGCCGATAGTGCTGCCAGTCAAAGCGGATCCCGCTATCTCGCCATTGCCAGAGGCTCAGCAGCAGCGCCAGTGCAACGCAGGTCAGGGTGCCGGAAGCCAGCACCCCGCTCACGCCCCAGCCGAGCCAAAGCCACCAGCCGGTCAGCACCGACTGGATCACCGCCTTGCCTGCGGTCGCCACGAAAAAGAGCCGGGCCTGATTGCGCATCCGCAGCCATGCCAGTGGCACGCCGATCACCCCTTCAAACGGCAGGGCGCAAAGCACCCAGCGCACATCCGCAAGACGGGTTTCCACCGGCAGCCAGGCTTGTACCACAGGTGCCAGCAGCCAGAGCAGCACCAGACTGGCCAGGGCGATCAGCCAGACCAGCCCAAACATGCGGGCCACCACCTGCTGGCGCTCCTGCTCATCTTTCGCCAATCCGGCAAAACGGTAGAGGGCATCCACCAACCCGAAGCCGAGAATGAGGGAGCCCAGATTGATGAGGGTGAGCAGCACCTCCAGCTGGCCGTATTCACGAGGCAGCAGCTGATGAGTCAACACCGGCAGCATCAGCAGGGAGATCCCCTTCATCAGGAGCAAGCCGCCGGCGTAATAGAGCATGGCAATCTGGTTCACACCAAGTTTCATAGGGCCTCCCAGCCTCCCGAAGCATCCCGCTTCGGGTCAGCTACCGCTAATGCAAAGCCCACGCCACTCACTCCCGCCCAGAGACGATAGCTCCTCTGCGCGGCTTAACCGGCCTGAACAGGCCCAGAATGAGACTGGCATTTGCGTTTTGCACAACGCTGGCTGCAAATTGCACCGACCGGCGCAATCTGCCCCACCTCTTAGCCCCATTTGGCTCGATCCCACCGGGGTCGTCCTGTTGGCCCGATCCCTGCTTTCTGCTTAGCGAGCAACGGACTGCACCAGAGGGAGAGGTCGCCATGAATACCATCAACCTGCACCGGATGAAAAGCTGGGCCAAACAGGGGGAAACGCCACTGGCTCGCCGGGTATGGCGTCTGGCCAAAAGTGCCCGCCACTGGTCATGCCCGGTGATCCCTCCCCTGCATCGGCTGCTTTATCGGCTCTATCTGCTGGGCAGCAACGCGCTGGCAACCCTGACCCGCACCCTTTGGTGGACCCCCTTGCTTCAATCTCGCCTGGCGGCCCCCGCCCCGCGCCTCTATCTCTATGGCGGCATCCCCTATATCAGCGGTCCGGTCACCATCGAAATTGGTGCCGACTGCCGCCTCAGCGCCGCCATGACCATCAGCGGCCGGGCATCGAGCCAGACACCAAGGCTGGTCATTGGCCGCAATGTCGGGATTGGCTGGCAGACCACCCTGGCGGTGGGCAGCAAGATAGTGCTGGGGGATAACGTCAGAATTGCAGGCCGTGCCTTTCTGGCGGGCTACCCGGGGCACCCGATCAACGCCCGCGATCGCGCTCTTGGCAAACCGGATCGCGATGAACAGGTGGGGGCCATCGTGCTTGAGCAGGATGTCTGGCTCGGCACCGGGGTGATGGTGATGGCCGGTGTCACCATAGGCACCGGTACCATTGTCGCCGCAGGCAGCGTCGTCACTCGGGATCTGCCTGCAGGTGTGCTGGCAGCGGGGGTACCGGCCACCGTACTGCGCCCCTTGCAGCCACAAGATCACAGCGACCTCGCACACGCTTCGGAGACCTTTGCATGAAACCACACTCATTGCCGCAACTGGTGGTATTGGGAGAGGATTGGGGCCAGCACCCCTCCAGCACCCAGCACCTGATCAAGCGTCTGTTGCCCGATTATCAGGTGCTCTGGGTCAACTCCATCGGCATGCGTTGCCCCCGCTTTACCCTTCATGATCTCACCCGCATCGTCCGCAAACTGGGGGCCGTGCTGCGCGGCGCGCGCCATGCTGGCGGCCAGTCGGTTGCGCCATCAGAGGTCAGCAGCCCCCGGGTTCTGCCGCCGCTCGCCTTACCGCTGCCGGGCAGTCGGCTGGCGGGCAAGATCAATGGCCACTGGCTGGCGGCGCAGATCCGGCGCCAGTTGCCCGAGCTGGATCGCCCCTTGCTCTGGATCTCCCTGCCCAGCGCCGTCGATCTGATTGGCAAGCTCGAAGAGCGGGCGGTCATCTACTACTGCGGCGATGACTTCTCGGCGCTGGCAGGGGTGGATCATCAGGCCATCGCTCACTGCGAGGCCCGACTGGTGGAAAAAGCGGATCTCATTCTGGCCGCCAGCCCCGCGCTGGCCAGCCGCTTTCCCCCCCATAAAACCCGGCTGCTCAGCCACGGCGTGGATCTCGAGCTGTTTATGCCCCCCAGAGAGCGTCCGGCGGATCTCCCCTCCGGCCGCCCCATTGCCGGATTTTACGGCAGCCTGAGCGACTGGATTGATATTCCCCTGCTGGCAGAGACGGCTGCCGCCCTGCCCCACTGGGATCTGGTGCTGATTGGCCCGGTCCAGACCGATATCTCCCCCCTCAAGGGGCTCCCCAATATCCATCTGCTGGGGCCCCGTCCCCACCACACGCTGGCGGCCTATGCCCAGCACTGGCAGGTGAGCCTGCTGCCCTTTGTCGACAACGCCCAGATCCGTGCCTGCAATCCGTTGAAATTGCGCGAATATCTGGCCGCAGGGCGCCCCATCGTCAGCACCGATTTTCCGGCTCTCGATGGCTATCGGGATCAGATCCAGCTGCCCCACGATGGGGAGAGCCTGGCCCAGGCCATCAACCGGGCCGCCTTTGATCAACCCAATCCGGGCTGGTTTCAGGAGAGTGGCTGGGAGGGGCTGACTCGCAGCGAAGGGCGCCATACTCGCCAGCAGCAGGTGGCCCTGCAAAGCTGGGATCACAAGGCTGCCGAGCTGAACAACTGGTTGAAGGGGCTGGCCGGATGAGCAGGGGGCTCTGGCTGGTTATCCTGCTCTGCGCCAATGCAGCAATGGCCACCACCCGGCTGGAAGGGCTGACCCCGCTGCCCCTGACGGGTAACCAGACACCCCAGCGGCTCGATCTGAGCCCCCACAGTTGGCCGGTGGGCAGCGATGATGAACTGGTGATCGAGGGCCATAACCCCAGCGCCCGCCCGCAAACCCTGATCCTGCGTATCGACGATAACGCCTCGGTCAACTACCGTAGCCGGGTCAATCTGGAGCGAATTGTCGCTCCCGGCCCCTTCACCCAGCGCTTGGCCTTGAGTGAGTGGCGCACCAGCCAACCCAGAGCGCTGGCGTTGGACAAACTCACCAAGCTCTATCTCTTTATGGCCGATAACGCCCCCTCGCTGACCATTCACCGCTGGTACTGGGAGCCCGGTCTGACTCTGCCTGCGGGCACCATTGCGCTGGATCTGGGGGCGGCGGCTGCGCCCCGCTTTACCGGCTTTGAGCCCCTGAGCCCGGGGGATCCCCGGCTGATTGGCCATCCCACCCCCATCTTGCGTCCCTCCGGCGATGCCCTGGTTCGCGATGGGCTGCGCAATCTCGACGGAGTGCGACTGGACCTAGCCAAAGGGCGCTACCAGCTCACCCTCTGGCTGGATGACCCCGGTGAATGGGAGTACCTCCCCCACCCCTTCGAGCGCAGCGTGCTGGTCAATGGCGAACCCATCTGGGCCGAGCAGTGGCAACCGCAGGAGTGGCTAACGCAGCGCTATCTGGCGGGACAATCTCGCGAGGCACTGCCAAATCCGGATCCCTGGCAGCTGTTCGGGGCACGACAGGGCGGCCCCGTTCATGCCACCCTGAACCACCCCGGCGGCCCGCTCACTATCACATTGGTGGGCCACTCACCGGATGCCAAATACCTGGCAGGGCTACTGCTTGCCCCCTATCCGGCCCCCACCAGCAAAGAGGCTCTCCCGAATAGTGGAAAAGATCGCACCGTATTGGCTGACGCTACCGCAAGCGTGTTGACCAAGCAGCGCCAGCTGTTTTTGGAAAAGTGGACTCTGGCCCCCTATTCCCCAGCCCCAGCTTCACAGCAACTGAGCCTCACGCCGATTACGGATGCCGCCCCAACCCTGCAGATCGCCCCGCTATCTGCGGCCGATGCGTTGCAGCAGGCTTCACAACCGGTGCTGGCCGCCCGTGGCAGCCAGCTGTTGCTGGAGTTTGCCATCCACGCCGCCACCGACGATCCGGCCCCCTTGCTGGTGATCCAGCCCCCCGAGCAGGCAGGATCCCCGCTGGCGCTGACCCCCTATTACGGCAAGTGGCATCTGGTTCGCCCGCAGGCGAGTGGCACCCTGCTGGCCCCCTCGGATCAGGAGCTGGTCGAGGGGGTCGCCGGGCTCACCCTGCTGGCAGGCGTACCTCGGCGTCTGGTGCTGCAGATCACCGTCCCCCGCGATGCGCCGGCGGGTCACTATCTGGGCAATATTCAGCTGCTCAGCCAACAGCAACTGGTGCAGCTGCCACTGACTATCGAGGTGCTGCCGCTGACCCTGCCCGCGGCCAGCAAGCCGGTCGGCATCTATGTCGAAGCGCCCCCCTATCTGAACTGGCTGAACCCCAATCCCAAGGCGTTAAAAGAGCAGATCGCCGCGGCCAGTCGCTGCGACCTGCAGCGGCTCGCCAAACTCGGGATCAGCGGCCTCTCGCCCGCCCTGCCACAGGATGAAGCGGGGATGCGGGAGATCATGGGAGAGGCGGTGGGGCTCGGTTTTGTTCCCCCCCTGCTGGCCTATACCCCGCTCAAACGCTGGGGGAACGACCCTGCCAGCCAGCTTGATCAGTGGCAGACGCGGCAACAGGGGCTGACCGCCAGCGGCTTGCCCCCGCTGGCATGGAGCCTGTTTGATGAGCCGGATCTCGCCACCCTGCCCGCCATCACCAGCCTGGCGCGGGAGATGAAACGGCGGGATCCGGCGGTGATCCGCGCAGGCCACTTCAATCATCCGGGTCAAGTTGGTCTGCTGGCAGAGGTGGAGATTGCCCTGATCAACGCAGGTTTTGGCGCCGACAAGGCCGATGTGGCCCGGGTGCGCCAACACAAGGTCACCACCTGGTTTTACAATCTGGGCACCCCGAGAGCCGCCGGGTTCTATCTGTGGCAAAGCGGCGCCGAGGGCTATTTGCAGTGGCATGGCCGCATGCCCACCGCCCTGCCCTATGACCCCACCGATGGGCGGGAGAGCGACTTTATGCTGCTCGGCCCGCAAGCCTGCGAGGCGCACCGCCTCTCTCACGATCTGTTGCTGTTGCAGCAAGCCATCGAAGATCTGCGCTGGCTCGCCTGGCTGGAGCAGGAGGCCCGCTATCAGGTGGAAGCCGCCCTGCTGCTGGAGCGTCTGCGGGATCAGCTGCCGACCCGCTGGCAGGTGGCAGAGCAACAGCCCTCTGCCGCCTGGATCCAGTGGCGCCGCGAGATTGAACAACTGGCCAAGGGATTGAAAACATTGCAAACTGGTGCCAACTCATCCTCCTGAAGTGACTGCGTATGGCCAACCAGACTCCCCGCTCCACAGCCAAAGACAGCGCCCTGCGCCGCCTGTTGCCTCTGATGCTGCCGCTGCTGTTCCTCACCGGTTGCGCCCGTCAGGAGCCGGTCAATGAGACCCTGCCGATCCTCAACCAGTTGCGGGAACAACAGCTGGCCGAACAGCCCCAACTGCAACTGCAGTACCAGCAAGCGGAGACGCAACTGCCAGCGGATCAGGAGCAGCAGTTGCATCAGTTTTTGGGACGCAAGAATCCGGCCCGGATTGCGCTGGTAAGCGGCCCCGGGCTGCAAACCGACATGCTGGAGAGTGCGCGGATGGCGAGCGTGCGGCTGACCGCACTCACCCGCTTGCTGGGCTCTCGCGCCATTGAGCTGGAGCCCCGCTATGACCCCATGCTGGCCCCCAATACCTTGCTGATCCGCATCCTGCCAAACGGTGAACCGGGGGCTGTCACCCCATCGGCGGCGCAATAAGGTCAATGCAAGAAGTCGGAAAGGCCACCCGATAGAGGGGATAAGGGGCCAGCCCCCACAATTTGCGCCAACCCTGGGTCAGACGGTAAGAGAGCAGCGGCGGGCTCTGGTGCAGCTCGCCTAAAAACATCACCCCCTGACTCATCCCTTCACTCGCCAGCGTCACTGACATCGCCTCCCGATCAGGCGTCACCAGCATGGCCTGCAGCAGGCCGTCACAGCGGGGATGGGCCAGCTGATAGCTGACATAGGTGCCGCCCAATACCGGCGTAGCCACCCTCAAGCGCCAGCCCATCTGGACCAGCTCCAGCAGCATGGGCTTGGCTCCCTCGTTAACTGCCCGGTTCTGATAACGCCAGCCCATGGCGGCAGCACTGAGCAGCGCCACCAGCAACAGCAACAGATATCCCCTAGATAGATGCATCACGGCGTCCCCGGATAAAGAGGATGGTCATCACCAACAACATGATGGCCCACTGGTAGAGCTGGGCCAGCGAGCCGGTATGCAGCCAGCCGTACCAGCGCAGATCCAGACTCATCAGCACCAACCGCAGCTGATTGGCCCCGATATAGAGCAGACAAACCAGCAGCAACATGGGCCACTGCCGGTAGAGGGGCCGATCCGGCGCCAGCCAGGAGCAGGAGACCAGCCAGGAGAGCATCACCAGATAGAGCTGAAAACGAGGAGCACCCCTTGAGCACAATCAGGGCATGGCCTCCCAGCCGCTCGATGCGATTGCCATCAAGGCGAGTCTCCCAGCCCAGCAGCTGCAACCACTGGCCCACACCCCAGGCGTCAAGCGCCAGCACAGGGCCGGAGAGCAACGCAAACACCTGCTGCCCCCACAACACCGCCACGGTAAAGGCGAGCACAATCTGCAATACCGCCCGCTCATCGCCACTCTGATGACGGCGCCATAGCGAGGCCACCAGCAACAGACAGGCCAGCGCCTTGCAGCTGGCGCTGGGGATCAGGATCAGCAGGATAAAGAGGGAGAGCGCCAGTGGATGCGGGCGCCAGCTCGGTGCAACCCGCGATGCAATTTGCCACCAGATAGCAATCAGCAACACCACCAGCAGGTTGAAGTGACCCATATTGAGCCACACCATGCCCCACTGATTGGCCAAACCAAGTAGCAGCCAGTTAGGTGCCCACTGCCAGGGACGGATCTCCATCGCAACTCCTGCCGGTTATCAGCGCTTTTGACCGCTGTCGCAAGTTCCATGCCTGCCCGCTCTCACCCGGACCAAGCCAAGTCAGAGGATGCAACAAAGCTGGCACGCTTTATTCATTCCCCCTGCTGGCACTAGCGCCAGGGAGAAGGAGTGAGCAATGAAACTCAAACCGTTGGCAGGGCTGCTGGGGATGTTGTTGGTAACCTCCCCCGCATACGCCTTGACCGAAGTCGATACCGAACTGCAGCTGCTGATGGATGTGTCGGGCAGTGTCAGTTCATCGGAATTCAATCTGCAATTACAGGGCTATGTGGACGCCTTTTACAGTCAGGATGTACAAAGCGCCATCCTCGACACCAGTGGCGGCAAACTCGGGTCCATCGCCGTACAGATGATCATGTGGAGCAGTAGCAACCAGCAGAGCGTGATGACTGACTGGTTCCACCTCTACGACATGACCTCCATCAACAACTTCGCCGCCACCCTGGATGCCCTGGTACGCCCCTATGCGGGGATGACGGCCCCCGGTTCGGCCATGGCCTTTGGTGCCCAGCAGTTTGATACCAACAACTACACCGCCGCCCGCCAGGTGATGGATGTGTCGGGTGACGGTATCCAGAACAACGGGCTGGATACCTCTACCGTGCGGGATCAACTGCTCGCCTCCGGCATTGATACCATCAACGGCATCACCATAGGTCAGGACTATGCCGATGGGGTGCTACAAGAGTGGTATGTGGAGAACGTGGCGGGCGGTCAGGATGCGTTTGTTATCAATGCCACCACCTTCGCCGACTTTGGCAATGCGCTGGAGCTCAAACTGGCGGCCGAAATTGAGGGAGGCATTATTCCGGAAGGTGCACTGGCCGCCCCCATCGAGGAGATCCCGCTGGCCGCCCAGCTGCTGCTCGGTATGCCGCTACTGCTGGCCTGGCGCTATCAGCGCCGTAACCAAGGACGCCTGCAGCCCGCCAACGGGCAACTGGCACCCGCCATTGGCTGATTTATCACCCCGTGTGTCGCGATTAGGGAGCTATGGCTCCCTGATTTCTATCTGTATGTACGTATATTTTGCATACAACATCAGATTTTATCGTTTAATTGACTTGTATTTCTCCACTGTGTTTTATGCCAGTTAGTGATTCATATTTCCTGATTAATTCATCTCTATATGAAGGGGACCATCCTCCTGAATTATACGCTCTTTCAAAATATTTATCTGGCTGAGCAGTGATTTCCTCTAAATAGAGAACTATATCTTGTGGGAGGAAATCTCTAAAGCTATCTAAGCAACCCGTTTGTTGTACCTGAATTGACTTTCTCAGCACCAAATTGAATACTTTGTCTCCACTAGCGAACATACTCTCTTGCTCGGACTCACGTTCAGTCCACATTCTGAAGTAACGATTCAAGTTATATAAGTCCCATGTCATATTAAATGCACTACGTTGTTTTGAACATGGATCATCTGACACTTTATATTTCATCATTCTCTTCATGGGCGTTTCACTGAAATAAATAGAGGCAAAAGTAATACCCACTAGAGATAACATAAACTCAGTAATCATCCACTCAACCACTTTTTTCAGCTTATCCAGTCGGCTAATATTTGGAATGTGAGACACATAGATAATATACAAAACAATTAAATATAGTGAATCCCACTCACGTAGGCGCCTATATTTAGTGAGATTGCTCCTGATAAAAGGTATATCCATAACATAAGAATCTGCAGGAGTAATCGTGTCTATCTCACCCAATGCAAAATCTATTATTGACGAGTTATTTATATTGTTAATACGATGAAATAATTCCAAGTCAGACAAAACTTCATCAAGAACTTCAGCATCATTTCTATAGTTTATTTTTTCATATACTGCATAAGTTGGGTCTAACTCAATCTCTGCAAATTGACAAAAAGCAACAAGTGCAATTGCGTCACGAAACTCTTGCTTAGGTTTATTTTTCTTAAATGCATTCAAAATGAACTGATAGACATTTAAATCAAGATGTATAGTGTAAGTAACGGCATTTATTTGTTTATTATATATATAGTTAGAGACATTATATACCTCTAAATCATCAACCAAGTTGAAATTATGAACAATCCAGTCTCTACCAATCAATTTCTTGATAATGCTTTCTAAATATTCAGGAAAAGTATATAAAACTTCCATTCCAAACTATCCATTTAGTCAAATAATCCCAAAGGCCACAGATCGACTGACTAGCGAAGCCGTAATCTAACCTACGAACTTACAACACGGAATAATAGCCCGTCAGGATTCATAGACTGAATCTCACAACAGAAATCATACTTTTGTTCATAGTCAATTTCTATGCGCCAGCTTTTAATTTTTGCCTTATTAATCTTTACGAAAGATGACATGCCTTTCCGAATGTGTTCATCTATAAAGGAAAAGGATTCTACATTCTTAAAACTTTGCTCCTTACAATGAACAGCATCCAAAATCTGATTTTCACTTGCAGGCTTTAGCTTAGCTCTAAAAATAGCCACCCCCTCTTTAAGTTCTACTTCTGCCGCTTCGGCACCGATCGTATCAGCACCGTATTCATGGTTTAGCTCTAAGTGAAAATATCCCTTCCTGAGACTTTTTCTCATGACTTTCCTTTAGTTTTATGCGTGAAAATTAGGGTAGCAGCTTCGATTGGCGAAGCTTGAATGAACATTTTCGATATTTGTATAAAACATACATCTAACTAACCATAATCCACCTACTTCGCCCCCGAAATCTTTCCTCTAACATGCAACCAAAATAACTAAACAGAGCATAGTTACCACATTAGTTATTGATTTCATTGTGAGTGTCCGATTACACCTATCGGCTAATCGAACTTATAATCTCTCACTGCTGAAATAAGTTAACAACTATTAACCAATAGAACTTTCTTTTAGCCTTAAATTTTGAGTCGAAATCATACATTTCCTCCATACCAAAAACTTGTGTTTTACCAGTCATATCCACTGTTTTAATATTTTTACACCAAGCTTGATGATAGCCGTGCGAAGTTTGGATAGAAAAAAACAGTTTTCTTATGCCCTTTGGTAAATTCTTCCCGGAAATACGAATGTCGGTATGACCATTTGCTCCTATTTCAAAGGTATCATTGTTCATAAATAAACTATCCGAAAGGGATAATGTCTCCATATATTCTGGCTTCTGATTGTTCTTTTTCTCAACTATGTATAAAGCCTTAACATGACAAAATGTCGACTTTATGATTACAGGGTATGACTTCCTATTCTTTATAACAAGAATATATGTGCTCTCAGCTGTTTTATTGTGGACAACTAATCGTTCAATTGTTAAAGGCTTTTGAGAATTTTTAAACCAACTCCACAAGACAGTAATAATTGCAATTAATGCTGCTGTAGAAGATAATGCATCTACGAAATATTTATAATTCTCCATACCTCTCCTTGAAAGCCAACATTAATTAGTTGAAAAACGTAACTAACACTTTAATATCGCCTTCTATATAACTCCGCCCTACCACTCGTCATCACAACCAATTTAATCATTTAAAAATTTCTGAATTACCAACCAACTTATGATTTATCAGTGTATTATCAACTTCTTAAGTCAGCTCCACTTGTACCACTGGATAAAACCACAGTCAACAAACGGAATTTGAAAATGAAGTCTATCTCCTCTTTTATGGACATGCCGCGATGTTTACTCCGCTATTTGCATGATATAAAAAAGGCCTCATTACGAGGCCTAATCAGACATATTCCGGTTCCTGCTGGCAGCCCGCTTTTACGGCAATCACCCCGGTTCTGGTGACAAGGGCAACACCTGCCCATCCAGCGCATGATCACTATTGGATGGATAGTCCGGCACCGGCTCGCAGTAGGGAATGCGGCTTAGCACCGGCGCCTTGACCAGGGCGGCCAGCTGATCGGAGCGGCGCAGGCTGGCATCCGCCAGTTCGGCCACCAGCGCCAGACCGCAGCCCAGCCCCAACCCGCCAACAATGCCCGCCAGCAAAAACAGCCAGAGCGGGTAGTTGCTCGGCTTGCTGGGGGCAAAGGGTTTGTCGATCACCTTGATCCGCTCCCCCTGCTCGAAGTTGCCCAGATCGCCGGTCACCTTGGCCTTCTCATAGCGCAGCAGCAAATCCTGATAGAGGGTGCGCTTGACCGCCAGATCCCGCTCCAGCTCGGCGAGCTGGCGCTCGGTATCTCCCTGGGAGTCGACCACCTTGTCCAGCCCATCCAGCTGACTCTTCAAGCCGGCGGCGTTTTGCTCCGCCTCCGTCAGCTGCGTCTGGGCCAGCTGCCACTCGGGCCCACGGGCCATATCCGGTTGGGATTTGAGCTGCTCGAACTCCTGCTGCAACTGGTCAATCTGATAGCGCAAACTCTGCACCTTGCTGTGCTCGTCGCTGTAGCGGGCCCGCAGCAACACCAGCTCGGTGCGCATCAGCTGGAGCTTCTCATCCAGTTGGCGGGCCAGCTGGCTCTCCTGCCCCAGTGATAGCTGATCGACCCGGGCCTTAGCCTGCTGCAAGGTGATCAGGCTCTCGGCGTAACGCTCCTGCAAACCATAGAGACGGGCGACGTTGGTACTCTGCTGCTGGGGCAAGGCGCTGGCATGCTCCCGTTTAAAATCGGCGAGCAGCTGCTCAGCCGCTTGCAGTTCGCTGCGGCGGCTGTCGAGCTGGCTTTGCAGGAAACGTTCGGACGATTCCGCCGACTGGCGCCCCTTGCTGAGCAGGTTGAAGAAAAAGCGCCGCGAAATGGCTTCGAGCAAACCGGCGCTGTTGGCCGCCGAATCCGCTTTGACCTTTATCTCGATCACCTCATCACCGATCAGCCGCAGCGAGACGGCACTCGAGAGCCAGTCCATGATGGCATCGCGCTGAGCTGGCGGGGTCTCGTCATTGACCAGACCGCGATCCCGCGCCACCCCGTCCAGTACATAACGGCTGCGCAGCAGGGCTTCGAGCACCGCAAAGCGATCCTTGAGACTCTCCTGAGTGATCAGATCCTTGAGGGTCGGGGTCTGGTTGGCATCTTGCGGCACCATAAAGGTGGTGCGGCTCTCATACTCCTTGGGGGTGAGCAGGCCAACCGTGACGCCCACCAGCGGCATCACCAGTACCGGGATCACCAGCAGATAGCGACGGCGCCAGGCGGCAAAGAGAATGATGTAGAGGTTGTAATAGAACTGGACAGGCATGGCATCACTCCCTGAGAAAGGCCCTCCCCCCGCACGATGCAAAGGCAGTGCCACCAGAGGAGCTGATCGCCTCTGTGAGCAGATCGCAAGAGTGGTACAAGATTCGCATTCTCCCGCTATCCGGGGTGTCACCCCTTCCCTTGCCGGAGCGCGAACCATGTTGTCATCAACCCCGTCGCACAGACCCTATCCCCGCAGAAGCTCCATCGTTCAAATAGTGCAGCACCTGCAGCCCGGCGGGCTGGAGACCATGGTGCTCAACCTCACGCAGGCGAGCCCCGCCGAGCAACCGGTGCATATCATCTCCCTCGAAGGGCGCAAAGGGGATGTGCTAAGGGCGTGGCCCGCCCTGCGTCCCTTCGCAGGCAATATTCACTGTCTGGAAAAGCCCGCGGGCTGGTCGCTGGCGACCCTCTGGCGGCTCACCCGACTGCTGCGCCAACTCAAGCCCGTCGCGGTACATACCCACCATCTGGGGCCCATGCTCTATGGCGGTCTGGCCAGCCGGCTGGCCCGGGTGCCCACCCTGGTACACACAGAGCACGATGCCTGGTATCTCGATGATCTCCATCAGCGCACGCTGGCCCTGTGGGGGCTGCGCGCCTTCAAACCCATTCTGGTGGCCGATGCCAAGCCGGTGGCCAACCAGCTGCTGGCCAAGCTGGGCCAGTTGTCGCCAACCGTGATCCCCAACGGCATCGATGAGCAGCGCTTTGCCCCGGGCGCCGCCGCCCTCGCCCGTCAGGAGATGGGATTGCCGCAAGGGGTCAAACTGATTGGCTGCGCCGCCCGCCTTGAGTCGGTCAAGGGGCATACCTTGCTGCTGGAGGCGGTCCGCACCCTGCCGGAGGAGGTGCATCTTGCGTTGGCAGGGGTCGGCAGTTTGCAAAATGCGTTGCAACAACAGTGTCAGCAGCTGGGGATCGCCCATCGCGTCCATTTTCTGGGGCTGGTCGAAAACATGCCGCGCTTCTATCAGGGGCTGGATCTCTTCTGCCTCCCCTCACTGGCGGAGGGGATGCCGCTTTGTGTGCTGGAAGCACAGGCGTGCGGGGTGCCGGTGGTGATGAGCGATGTGGGGGCGGCCAGAGAGATCGTCTGTCAGGCCAGCGGCCATATCCTGTCGGAGCGGGATCCCGACCGCCTTGCCCAGCTTCTGGCACAAGGGTTGCTGCACTGCCATAGCCTGCGTGCCGTCACCCGAGAGTTTGTGTGCCAGCAAAGCAGCTTGAGCCGGATGGCTCAGGCCTATCAGCAGCTTTACAGCCGCTGATCAAGCGACCCGATGACCAGAGGAGCATCCCATGGAATGGATCATGATCGTGTTCTGGCTGTGCGCTGTACTGGTGGTCTACCACCATGTCGGCTATCCCCTGCTGCTCAAATTCGGTGGTCGGCAGGCGCGCAAGGTAGCCAATCCGCCCCGCCCTCTGGATCGAGGGTTCAAAACAGACGCCGCCGATGAGGCGCTGCCGACCATCACTTTGCTGATGCCGGTCTACAACGAGGCGGCGACCATCGCGGCCAAGCTGCAAAACCTCGCCAGCCTCGATTACCCCGCCGACAAGCTGTGGGTGCATGTGCATTTCGACGGCTGCAGCGACAACAGCTACCCCATTGCGCTGAGCCAGCTCGGTGATCCCGCCCTGCAGCAGTTGCAGATCAGGCTATTTGATCACCCCCGCAATCGCGGCAAGGTCGCCGTGCTCAATGAGGCCATGACCCGGGTACACAGCGATCTGGTGGCCCTCACCGATGTCTCGGCCCTGCTGCCCATCGACAGCCTGCTGCTGGCGGTCGCCCATTTTGCCGATCCCAAGGTAGGGGTGGTCGGGGAAGCATACCGCTTCTGGCAACCGGGCTCCCAGGGCGAGGAGAGTTACTGGCACTATCAAAGCCAGATCAAGCTCTGCGAATCGGCTCTTGGCGGCATGCTGGGGGCCCACGGGGCCTTTTACATGATGCGCAGGGAGTGCCTCACCCCGCTGGCTGCCGATACCATCAACGACGATTTCATCCTGCCGATGCAGGCCATCGCCAAGGGGTATCGGGCGGTCTATGACAATCGCTGCGCCGCACTGGAGCTGGAAATTTCGGATGCCGCGCTGGAGGCGACACGACGCAAGCGGATCGGCGCTGGCAACACCCAGCAGCTGCTGCGGTTGCTGCCCCTGCTGCACCCCAAGTTCGGCTGGGTTGCCTTCAACTTTGCCAGTGGCAAGGGGCTGCGGGTACTGATGCCACTCTGCCTGACCCTGCTGTGGCTCTGCGCCATCCCGCTGGCCACCCAATCCCTGCTATTTCAGCTGCTGCTGGGGCTGCAACTGCTGGGGTATCTGCTGGTCATCTTGATCCAGCTGACCCCTGTGCACCCCTGGCCCAATCTGTTTCGCAAGATCCACTATCTGGTACTCGGACACTGGTACAACGGCATGGGCACCCTGCGCTACTGCCTGCGCGCCCCCATACGTTTCATGTCACAGGAGAAAGCCGTATGACACACCCCATTCCAAGATTGACCCTGGTGGTCAAACGCAGCATGGATCTGCTCGGTGCCACTCTTGGCCTGCTGCTGACGCTGCCACTGTGGCCGCTGATCATGTTGGCCATCCGGCTCGATAGCCCGGGTCCGGTGTTCTTTCGTCAGCTGCGGATCGGGCGCAGCCACGCTACCCATACCGAGCTCTTTTTCATGATCAAGTTTCGCACCATGCGCGCCGACGCCGAGGCGGGCACCGGGCCGATCTGGTGTGGCAAGGGGGACTGCCGGATCACCCGCAGCGGCGACTTTCTGCGCAAAACCCGGCTCGATGAGCTGCCGCAGTTTATCAATGTGCTCAAGGGGGAGATGTCGCTGATCGGCCCCCGGCCGGAGCGACCCGGGATCGCCAACCGGCTGGAAGATGCGGTGCCGTACTTTATCGAACGCACCTATGAAGTGGCCCCCGGTATTACCGGTCTGGCACAGGTCAATCAGGGTTACGACGAGTCGCTGGATGATGTGCGCAGCAAGCTGGCGTTCGATCTGGCCTACTCGGTCGCCCTGCTCCACCCCTGGCGTTGGCTGGTGCAGGATGTGCATATCATCGGCAAGACGATTGCCATCATGGTTGGCAAGAAGGGGCGCTAATCCCGCCGCATCAACCTCAACCACATATCAACGCCCATCAGGCCATTGCTACTGCAATGGCCTTTTTTATGGCGCATCCTTGTGGCACATCAATGGTGATCACAGAAGCAATCCGCCCCCTGCTCCCCCTAACACCGGCACAGAAAAAAACGAGTGGCCAGCGGCCACTCGTTTTGACAGGTTTCTCCGTGATTCAGGCGCCGTAGACAGCCAGAATATCGGTCACTCTGTTGTTGACGCTGTACCCGCGGGCTATGGTGTTGCGGGCCGCCTGACTCATTTTGCTGCGCACCACCCCATCGCTGCGCAGCCAGTAGTTGACCAGCTCCGCCATATCCCTCACATGGCCGGGCTCCACCAGCCAGCCATTGGATTTATGGTCGATCAGATTGACCAGGCCCCCCACTGCAAAGGTACAAACCGGTATGCCGTGGGCCATCGCCTCCAGGGCCACCAGCGGCAACCCTTCAAAGCGGGAAGTGATGCAGAGCAGGTCGATGTTGTGCCACTCATTGGCCATGTTCTGGAAACCATGAAGCTGGACGCGATCACCATACTGCTGCAACAAGGCACTTTTCATGGGGCCATCCCCGTAGAGATGAAACGCACCCTCCGGGCAGAAGGCTGAGAGCTGGCAGAACGCCTCCGGCCCCTTTTCCGGCGAGAGGCGGCCGACAAAGGCAATCCGGTTGCCAGTTACCGTAGCCGGCGTCGCAGGCATGGGGACAAAGTTGCTGATCACCGTGCTTGGCACAGGCAATTTGCGAGCGATGGGCTCGCTTACTGCAATACACTTCGCAAAACGCGCTGTAGTGCGATCCAGCCAGCTGTAAAACTTCAGCAATCCCTCCCCGTCATCCCCGCTGTGAAAAGTCGAGACCACCGATTTACCGGTGAACCAGGCTGTCAGCCGCCCCAGCACCCCGGCCTTGTAGCCGTGGGTATGGATCAGCACAGAAGCAGGCTGGCGGGCCAGACGGCGCATAAAATCGCGGCTGTTTTGGCACACCTCGTAGGGCAAGCCCTGTTGTTTGAGCAGGGTCGTAAACGGGGTCATGCCGTGGTTGCTCACCAGCACTATGGTGGGGCGAAATCCCCTGGCCAGCAGATCGTTGGCGAGATGGATAATGTGAACTTCAATTCCACCGACCTGACGCGCATCGATAGCCAGCCAGATCTGCTGCATGGGTAACATAAGGCCCTCCTCCCGTGGCTCCATGCCACCTGAAATGAGGCGCTGCATAGAGCGGGCCAGTCAGGCAAAGCGGGGCAGGATCAGGCGCCGGGACAGGCGACCAGCAAGAGGGTCATGTCATCGAGGGCGGCATCATTGATGCGCTCATCAAACCAGCGGGCAATGCGATGAGCCAGTTGCTCAAGACCGGGCCCCGAAGTCAGGCAGATCTCCTTGAGCTGCGACTCCCAGCGTTGGCGCTCTTCTGCATCACGGCTATCGAGCAGACCGTCGGTCCAGAACAGCAGGATCTCGCCGGGCTTGAGCTGACGCTCATTGGTCACGAAGTGGGGATCCGGGCGCAAACCGGGCAAGGGGCCGGTCACGCCGACCTGACGGATGGCACCGGGCCCGACCAGCCAGGGCGCCGGGTGGCCCGCGCTGGCCCACTGTACCCGCCCCTCGTTGCCGAGTTCAATGCAGAGGGTGGTGAGCAGGGTAGCCCCGAGGAGCGGATCACTGTGAACCGCATTGGACAAGATGGTCAGCAAGCGGGCGGGGGCGCGCTCCAGATCGTGCGCCGTCAGCAAGCCGCGCAGATAACCGGCATAGGCATGGGCGAAGAACTTGGCTTCCGCATCGTGGCCCATCACATCTCCGAGCCACAGCACCCGATCCTTGACCAGCAGAAAGTCACCGCCCCCCACTGTGGCCGCGCGTGTTTGCAACGCCAGCTGGTATCCCCCTATGGAGGTGGCGGGCAATAACGGGCGCAGCGCCGAGGTCATGCGCTGATCCAGCTGCTCGCCCCATTGCGACTTGAGCTGCTGCGAGCGTTGCAACACCCGCGAAACCGCCAGCAACAGGTCCTTCTTGGTGATGGGTTTAACCAGAAAGTCATCGATCCCCAGCGCCCCCGCCCGACTCTGGGTCCACTGATCCTGATGACCGGTCAGGAAGATAAAGGGCACCCCCTTCATCTTGGGATCCTTCATCAACTGCTGGCGCAGCCCAAAGCCATCGATCCCTTCCATCTCGATATCGGAGAGCACCAGCGCGGGGGGTTGCTTCCCGAGCGCCAGCAGGGCGGCATGGGAGTCGGCATAACTTTCAACTCGGTAGTGCTCATGAAGGTAGGCGGTGAGCAAGGCACGCATCACCTTGTCATCGTCGATCACCGCGATCACCGGCAGTTGGTTGACCGGGCCCTGCTGGCGAAGGGTCACGCGATTGCGATCACCGTCGCGAGAGAAGTGCACCTCGGCAAACAGTTGGTGCACCAGCGCCAGCCCGTATCCCCCCTCCTGCAGCTCATCGGGTAACGGCGCACTGGCAAGACCGGGTTGCGGGCCGCCATCATCCTCCAGTATCAGACTCAAGCCCGTTTCATCCTCTTTCAGCGTGAGCCAGAGCCGGGTCGCGGGAGGAGCTGTGTGTTTGACGCTATTGGTGGCCAGCTCACTGAAACAGAGCAGCCAGTTGGCTTGATCCTTTGGGGAGACCTGAAACAGGGAGAGTCCCTGCGCCAGCCGGTTGCGCAGTTCGCGCACCGACTGCAGGGTTGCCGGAGCAGATCGCAACCAGTCATCCATATCGGGCCTCCATCAGCGGGCGATCAGATCCGGAAATTGAGCAAGGCACTGCGCCGGCACCAGCGCTTGAGCCATTCGGTCACCCGGTTGCTGGGCAGCCGGTTGAGCTCGCGCAGGATCTCGCTGGCCAGCCCCGGGTTGAGTTTGTCGTTATAGACAGCGCCAATCAGATTGGCCTCGGCACGGGTCAGTTTATCCACCGCACTTTGTACCACGGTCGTCGGGGTCACCCCCGCCAGTACCACCAGCAGCGCCCCTTCACAGGCCCCACACACCTGATCGGCCGGAATATTGCCCCGATTGAGAGCGGTGAGCGGCGAGGTATCGAAGATCACCACATCGTAATGCTCCAGCCAGCGAACCAGCAGCTGACGCAAGGTATCCTTGTTGCGAAAAGCCATCAGATCCTTGCCCGGCGCCGGGAGCAAGGACAAGGAGCGGCCAGTGGCCACCGGCTCGGGCACATCATTGGGCCCCCAGGCAACCGCCGTGGCGCGGCCGGGGTGATAGAGATTGAGATCCACCAGCAGGGTGCGTAGCCCATCCGCCTCCGAGCGCCTCGCCAGCGCATCGCAGATGGAGCTCACCCCCTCTCCTCCTTCCGACGAGGTGACCGCCAGCGAGCGGATCCCCCGGGCGACCGTCGCCGCGTAGAGGGATTCGAGCTCCAGATATTGAATGGGGATGCTCATATCAAAGCGTCCCGACCAGGGCCACCACCGAGATCGTGGTCAGGATGTCGCGCATGCCATCCATGAAGATGGCCCAGTTGCTGCTTTTGCTATCAGGGATAAAGACGGTGTCCCCTGCGCGCAGCACCGGTAACTGGCTAAAGTCGGGCTCTTTGGCAAAGCCGTCGAGATCGAAGCTGCGGGCCTGATCCCCCTGACCACTGGTGGCCATGTTGATCACCACAATCTTCTTGATATAGGCGCTGCTGGTCGGGCCCCCTGCCTCGGCCAGCAGATCCAGCAGGGTCATGGAGGAGTCAAAACGGTAGCGACCGGGACGGGCAATCGCCCCCAACACCCGAATGGTGTTCTCCTTGGGCTCATCGAGCCAGGGGCGATTCTTCTCCGGCAGGTAGATGGAGTCGCCGGGCAGCACCTTGGGCAGCAAGGTTTCATCGCCGGTTTCAAAGTAGAGAGCAAGGTCGAGCTTGCTGACCCGCGCAGTGCTGCCACTGCGATGGGCGATGCGCACATTGCGCAGATCCGCCGCCGCAGTCGGACCATCGGCGGCCGACAGGATGTCGATAAAGCCCATCTGCTCATTGAAGGCATAGCGACCGGGGGCTCCGACCTGACCGAAGATATAGATGGAACTGTCCGGTGACTGGCGCACCCACTGGGATTTGTTGTCACTGGGATCGGTGGGCAGCTCGGGGATCATGATGGTGAATCCGGCCCGGATCTTCGGCAGGCTGGCCAGCGCCCCCCCCTGATGAAGGAACTTGTCGAGATCAAACAGGGTTGGCGTGGCCTGCCCCCCTTCGGCGGTCAGGATCTGCACCTTGGCGATATCGGCCCGCTCGTTGGGGCCACCGGCGTGGGCGATCAGATCCAGCAACGACATTTCGTCAGACCATTCATAACGCCCCGGGATCCGCACCGCCCCCATCACCATCACCGCCCGCCCGGGTGCCACTTTCAACCAGGACTTCTCGTTGATATCGGTCTTTTCCGGCACAAAGATGGCATCACCGGGTTTGACTTGGGGCAGCGCCTTTTGCATCCCTTCGGTATAGGCCTGCAAGTCGATGGGTTCGATCGTGCCATCGGTGCGCAGCAAACGGATCTGGCGACTCTCGGCATAGCGGGTCGGGCCGCCGGCATTGGCCAGAATATCGAGGAAGGAGTCCCCTTCCCGCCCCTCATAGGCGCCGGGTTTGAACACCTCGCCCATGATGTAGATGGTGCGTGCCCCCCGTTTTATCTGCTCTTCATCCTTGGGCACGAAGATGGTGGCGCCCGGCGCCAGATTGGGCAGCAACTTGTTGTTGCCGGAGTCGAGATAGGCTTTGAGATCGAACAGCTCGGGAGCATCACCATTGATCACCCGGATCCGCTCCACCCCGGCAAAGCGGGTCACCCCACCGGCTCGCATCAGCAGATCCACGATGGAGTTGCCGCTCTTGAAACTGAAGGCGCCAGGGCTGTTGACCTCGCCAAATACCTTGATCGCCTTACCGGTATCGCCATCCCCGCCTGCCGCCAGGGTTGCCGCATCAAAATCTATTTGCACGTTGCCGATCAGCGGAGAGGCGGGTACGAACACCACATCAAGGGATTGCAATGGCGGCAACACGCTGGCATCGCCGGTATCGAGATAACGCTTGTAGTCGAAGCTAGAGACCGTGCTGCCACGCCGCACCTGCATATTGTTGAGCTGAGCACCGGGCACCAGACCGCCAGCGGCATCGAGGGCCATCTGCACGTTGCCATCGGGCGCCAGATCATAACTGCCGGGTTTTTTGACATAGCCCATCACGCTGATCAGCAGCCGCTTCTCCAGCAAGGTGACGGTCAATTGAGAGAGGTTGTTGTAAACAGGTTTGAGGGCGGTGCGGATCAGTTCATCCGCCTGTTGCAGGGTCTTTCCCCCCACCACGACGTTGCCAACTTCAGGCAGTGCAATCTCCCCCTGCTTGTTGATCTGGAAAGGCTGATCAAAAGCAGGCTCACCGGGTTGCACTATGGCCAACCGATCACCGGGAGCCAACAAGGTGGAGGCCAGTAACGGGCAGGTGAACAACAGCAAGAGAACACAGATCAATCCTTCGAGAGCGCCCCGTTTCATAGACATCCTTTTCGTCTGTTACGTCTGCCCCCATTGGCGTAAGGGGAGCCCTGACCAATCAGCACGACAGCCATCCGCTGTTGTCTGTTGCAGCCGCAAACGTACTTGTTGTAGTGATTGTGCCAGCACGGTCTGACGCCAGGCTACATCCGACCAGAGCCGTCCGTGCATATCCCGTTCGATATCAATACGTTGAGATTGTAGTCGTTTCAACTCGGCAGGCATACACCCCTGCAGACTCGCTTGCTTTAATTCCGTCAGCAGCAAGTCGAGTTCCTTCTGACGCTCATCATAACGAGACCAGGCCCGCCGTTCATCCTCATTGACCGGAATACGGGTAGGTCTTGCCTCTGCCATGCCGCCATACCCCTCCGGCGGCCACTGCGCACAACCCGACAGCAGAATGGACGAGAGCAGGATACCAAAGCGTTTCATGATGCCGCGGCCATCATGCCACGGGAACGCATATAGGCCTTGATGCTCTCATGGCAGGGGATCACCCGGTCGATATGCAGCATCTCCAGCAGGTCATGAGGTTGACCGGGTCCACAGACAAGGGCCATCTGATGCCCGTTCATAATCAATCTTTTATAGAGAAATACCAAGGCTCCGATCCCCGACGAGTCGATAAAATGAACATCGCTGATATCGGCCAGGATATCTCCCGGGTGGGTCGAGAGGGTTTCAAACAACGGGCGGAGCTCACTGACGGCCATCGCGTCAAACTCGTTTTCCAGTACCACTACCTGGATATCATTAAGGGTGTAAGTCATGCTTTCCATCGCTAGCTCCTTGTCGATTCTCAGACTATTTGCTGTCACGGCATTCAGCACGTTGCAAATGTTATGCCGGGCAGTGCCACGGCACTTGTTCTCCAAATGATACTCTTTGTGCCTTATTCACCGACACCCACTCCTCGTTTTGATTGCCAAATTGCAATTAACCTCCCCCGCACGTTGCAAACTGCAATTCACCTTGGCCGAGATCGCCAGATAACAGGCTAAATGGCTGATAATTCAAGCCCATTAGACTGGGCCCGATTATTGCTTGCCTTTGGACACACCTCACAAGCCACCGTTGGCTCGGCCCCCCATGCCGCCATTTTCCAGGAAGGAGAGATCATGAAAACAGGCCTTTACATCGCACCACTGTTGGCAGCCCTTTGCGGCACCGCATACGCAGCCCCCTCCCCTGACAGCGCCGTGTTGAAGGTTGAAGGCGCCATCAGCAGCCCCACTCATCAGGCTCTGGCCCTGTGGGACAGCGCCATGCTGGATCAACTGCCGGTACACGAAATCAAAACCCATACCCCCTGGTATGACGAAGCCAAGACTTTTCGCGGCCCGCTGCTGCAAGATGTATTGGCCAAGGTCGGGGCAACCGGCAAACAGCTCACCATTACCGCGCTCAATGACTACTCGGTACAGGTGCCGACAAGCGATGCCGAGCAGTATCGGGTCATCCTCGCCCGCACGATCAATGGCAAGCCACTGTCGGTGCGTGACAAAGGGCCGCTGTTCCTTGTCTATCCGTTTGATCAATATCCCGAACTGCAAAACAAGCTCTATTACGGTCGGGCTATCTGGCAGATCAGCGCGATAAAAGTGGAGTAAATCCCATCATGCGTTCCATGGCGGCCAGTCAACGTTTCTTGTTTGTGGTGCTCTGCGTGCTGCTCCTTGCCTTTGCCGGTATTGGTACCATTCAGTACCGGCAATTTCAGGATCTGCAGCGCAGTACCAGCCAAGGCGAAGACAACGTGATGTGGAACTATTTCCAGCTCTATAACGAAGCACTGCGTTTTCAAAGCTCACTGCTCCATGAGTCGCAACCGACCTTCCAGCTCAGATACGATATTCTGGTCAGCCGCATGGATCTGGTGCTGGAGAGCAAGGATCGCAGCCTGCTTCAGCAAACAGAAATATATCAGCAGGCAAGCAAAGCCATTCGATCCTACATCTCTCTGGCGGATATCTGGCTCGGCCCGGAAGCCACCAAGCCGCTCGACAATCTTGCCCATCAGGAGCTGCGCCAACAGCTTGCCTCCCTGCTCCCCCTGCTCCATCAGCTGACTCTGGAGGTGAACCAGCAGGCGACCCTGTTTGATGTGGCGCGTCGCGACAGCGTGAGGGAGCAGATCATCACGACGACACTCATCGCGACCCTGCAATTTGCGCTGCTCTTTGTGCTCGCCCTGCTGATCTGGCGGCAAATGAATATCTCGTTTCTGCAACACAAACTGATGCAGCAGCTCAATGACAAACTGCTGCGGGCAAATCAGGCGGCAGAGGCAGGCACAAGAGCCAAAAGCAGCTTTTTGGCCAACATGAGCCATGAAATTCGCACACCCATGAATGGCATTCTCGGCATGCTTTCCCTGCTGGCCGACCGGGATATGGATCCGAGGGAGCGAGACTATCTGGAGACGGCGCGGGAATCGGCAAACCATCTGCTCGGTCTGCTCAACGACATTCTGGATGTATCCAAGCTGGAAGAGGGCAAGATCGAGCTGCAACTGGCCCCCCATCACTTGCCCCAGCTGCTGGAGGATATCCGGGCCCTGATGCAAAGCAACTGTGATGCGAAAGGGATCAAACTGACCCTGACTGTTGCCCCCGATACGCCGGAGTGGTTGATGATCGACCCGCTGAGAGTGCGCCAGATCCTCTTCAATCTGGTGAGCAATGCCATCAAATTCACCCATCAGGGAGAGGTCAATATTCGCGTTGATAGCACCCTGTTGGAGCAGGATCGCCACTCGATACGCATCTCGATCCAGGACACCGGGATCGGCATGAGCAAAAGTCAGCTAAAGAACCTGTTTCAACGTTTCGCCCAGGCGGATGTCTCGATCACCCGCCAATATGGCGGATCGGGCCTGGGACTTGAAATATCCCGTAACCTCGCACGCCTGATGGGCGGCGATATCTCGGTAGAGAGCAGCGAGGGGCATGGCAGTACTTTTACCTACATCTGGCCCGCCAGAGCCACGACCCCCTCGATTGTTTGCCTGCCGTCCAAGCCGCTGGATCAGGAGAGCTATCGCATCTTGCTGGTTGATGACAATGCCACCAACCGCAAGGTGATCGGCGCCATGCTCGACTCCGTGGGCCATCAGGTCACACTGGCCGTTCAGGGAGAAGAGGCGCTGGAGAAACTGGGTCACACCGAATTTGATCTGGTGTTGATGGATGTCCAGATGCCAGTGATGGATGGCCTGGTGGCCACCACCCGGATCCGCACCTCCCAGATGCCTTGGGCAGATATCCCCATCATCGCCCTGACGGCGGATGCGATGCCGGAATCCAAGCAATACTATCTTTCCCATGGCATGAACGGGTATATCACCAAGCCCATCAATAAAGAGACGCTACTGAGCGAGATAAACAGACATATTTCCCATGGGCGGCTCAAATACAACGCAGCCATGCGTGTCACCAAGCAATAACCCCCCCCCTGATTCCGGGCTACTGATTGCTCATGTGGGGCAACATTGACCTCTGCAGGCAACTGAATGGGCTTGGGTCTGAAACGCATACAGGCAAGCAAACAGCTTGGTCACCTTGTTGCATGCACAAAGTTTGTCTCGGGTATGCAGGGATTTTTGGATCTATTTGCGGCGACCAGGGGAGCGTGGTGACTTTCCGGTAATACCAGATGCCGTGGGGACTGAGCCAGAGATTCACAGAGAAGACTCCTGATTCATCCAAACAAAGTGGATTACCAAGAGGTCTGAAGGGGGCTATTAGCTGTAACTTATTGAATTGCAGAAACAAGTGGTGGCCCTACCAGCCACATCCCGGCACTCGAGTCCCCCGCCTTGGCTGCTACCTTCCGGTCCTGACCAGGTCGACGGGTTATCAATGCGAGAGGACCAATAGGACCACCGGCGAAGAGAATAGGCAAACTGGGCGTTCAATGCAACGGCTTTCTACCCTCCAACAGATCGTTTGCCTTATTTTTCAACAATCTGCCGAATGAATCAGCTAAACAGCATAAATTTCGCCCCCACCAGCAGCATCAGCAGAGCAAATGCCTGCTTGAGGCGTCTTGGTGACAATCGGTGTGCCAGCTTGGCACCAAGGCGGGCAAACTGGGTACTGGTCAGCACAATGCCCAGCAGGGCGGGCAGATAGATGTAGCCCACACTCCACTCGGGCAGATCGGCATGATCCCAACCCGCATAGAGGTAGCTGAGGCTCCCCGCCAGCGCGATGGGTATGCTGCAGGCTGCAGAGGCCGCTACCGCATTGCGCATTGGCACCGAGTTCCAGCTCAGATAAGGGACAGTGAGCGAGCCACCGCCAATACCAAACAGGGCTGACATCCAGCCAATGATGGTACCGGCAATGCCTGTGCCGAGCGGCCCCGGCATATGGCGCTCCGCTTTGGGTTTAAGGTTGAGCGCCATCTGTAGCGCCATGCTCCAGGCGAAGCAGCCGATGATGATATTGAGGGTGCTGGTGCTGAGCAGATTGGCGGTCATGCCGCCGAGCCAACCCCCGATCAGCATGCCGGCGCCGAGTCGGCGGATCATCACCCAATCGACGGCGCCCGCTTCCTGATGTGCTCTAAGCGAGCTGAATCCGGTAAAGATCATGGTGGGCAACGAGGTGCCGAGGGCCAGATGGGTAATTATTTCAGGGTCGATGCCCTGGGCGCGAAAGGTCATGACCAGCACGGGGACAATGATCAATCCACCGCCAATCCCGAACAGCCCTGCCAGCATGCCGGCAAAGGCGCCCAGCAGGAGGTAACCCATAAACAGCATAAAAATTCCTGTGTTAAACAAAAACTGGCCAACACGGCCGGGCAACAGTGGATATCTGCATGAAAAAAAGAGATGGCGCGAGGGCCATCTCTTCATTGTGCCGGTTAGTGCAGTGGAATGGTACCGTCCATCACCTTGTAGAAGGCCAGCACGGCACAGCCAAGCAGGGCCGCCGTCATCCCCTGCTCCAACCGGTTAAGGCCGCGCAGACCGTGATGCTGACGCGCCTTCCAGTAGATGAAGATGCCCGGACTATAGAGCAGCGCCACCAGCAACAGGTACTCCACACCGGCAGCGTATACCAGCCAGCAGCCGTAAACCGTCGCCACCAAGGCCAGCAGCAGGTCACGCTTGCGCTGATGAGGTTGACCCTGATAGGTCTCCCCTTTCAATGCCAGCTTCAGGCCATAAGCGCCCGAAAAGACGTAAGGCACCAGCGCCGCCGAGGTTGCGATGTTGACCAGCGCCAGATAGGTGCTGCTCTGGAAGTAGATGATGATCAGGAAGATCTGCACCAGACAGGTAGAGCACCAGAGGGACACCTGCGGCGAGCCGTTCTTGTTCTCCTTGGCAAACCAGCCCGGGAACACACCGGTCTTGCCCGCGATGTAGGGCACTTCAGCGGCCAGCACGGTCCAGCTGAGCAGAGCACCCATCACCGACACCACCAGACCGATGTTGATAAGCCAGGCGCCCCAGGGGCCGACCACGGCTTCGAGGATCATGGCGGTCGAAGGGTTCTTGAGCGCCGCCAGTTGCGGCTGGCTCATGACACCCAGCGAGAACAGGGTCACCATCACATAGAGTGTCAAGGCGCCGAGCAGCGCCAGCACGGTGGCACGGCCCACATCCTTGCGATGACGGGCACGGGCAGAGACCACCACGGCCCCTTCAATCCCGATAAAGACCCAGAGGGTCACCTTCATGGTGGACTTGACTTGATCCATCACGGAGCCCAGCTCCATGTTGTTCTGGCCCCAGATATCCAGAGTGAAGGTATCCATGTTGAAGGCCAGCAGGATCGCGACACAGAAGACGATGAGCGGCACCATCTTGGCGATGGTGGTGACGATATTCACCAGCGCAGCGACCTGCACCCCGCGCAGCACCAGCGCATGCACCGACCAGATCAGGATGGAGGCCAGCGTGATGGCCACCGGCGTATTGCCGTCACCGAAGATGACGTTGTCAGGCGTATCGAAGAAGTAGCTCAGGGCGCTGAACACTACGATGGCGTAGGAGACGTTGGCCAGCAGTTGGCAGAGCCAGTAACCCCAGGCGGCGTTGAAACCGATGAAATCGCCGAAACCGGCCTTGGCATAGCTGAAGATACCGCCATCGAGATCGGGGCGGCGCATGGAGAGGTTCTGATAGACTAGCGCGAGACAGATCATGCCAAGACCGGTGATGGCCCAACCCAGGGCGACCGCCCCGGCACTGGCATGCGCAGCAATGTTTTGTGGCAGACTGAAGACCCCGGCGCCGACCATGGAGCCGATCACCAGCGAAATGAGGGCGCCCAGCCCTAGTTTCTTGTCCATTTCAATCCTGTTTATTTAGGCGGCGGCAGAGCGTCCGTATTCATACTGCGCGCAATATGGGAGGGGCTGGGAATCCTGACCCCGTGAAAAAGGCGGCAACTATATTGCATGACTATTCCGACCGCAATCCCTCGTCCCGTCAATCATGCACCGCCTTGACCGCGCGCAATTTTACAGCACTGACCCATATGGCCTGTGAGCTGGCTCAAATTAACCAAGACCCATTGATATTTCTCATTTTTCTGCCAACACAGCCTGACTCGCATGGTTCCTATGCATCGCCATTCAGGCACTCTCTGTATAAATAATCTGCATAAAAAAGCCCCGGTGGAAACACCGGGGCCCATTATGTAAATCCCTATAAACGCAAACCGCCATCCAGTTCTATCATCCTTCCCGACAGATAGTCGTTGGCAAAAATAAAGCTCACCGTCTCGGCAAGCTGCTGCGCCTCGCCAAGGGTGCCGACCGGAATGGCCTGCTGCATCCGCGCCATCGCCTCCGGCTTCATCGCCGCCGTCATGTCGGTGGCAAACACCCCGGGGGCAATCCCCATCACCCGAATGCCATGGCGCGCCAGCTCCCGCGCCCAGGTCACCACTAGCGAAGCCACTCCTGCCTTGCTGGCGGCATAGTTGCTCTGGCCGATATTGCCGGCGCGAGCAATGGAGGAGATGTTGATGATAACGCCCCCCTGCCCCCCTTGCGCCATCAGTGCCGCCCCTTCGCGACCGCAGAGGAAGGTACCTGTGAGGTTGACGTCAATCACGCTCTGCCACTGGGCCAGCGTCATCTTCTCCACCAGCTCACCCTCTTTCACCTTGATCAGCATGCCGTCGCGCAGAATGCCGGCGCAGTTGATAAGACCGTGCAGCCCCCCAAAACGCTCCTTGATGGCAGCAAAAACCGACTCAACCTCGGCTTCGCTCGCCACATTGCAGACAAACAGCTCGCACTGGCTATCTTGATCGCACTGATCATTCTGACTGCGCACCAGGGCTGCGGTCGCCTCCAGATCGGCGCGATTGATGTCGAGCAGCGCCAGCGTCGCCCCCTGTGCGCCCAGGGCCAGCGCAATGGCCCGTCCCAAGCCACGTCCGGCACCGGTAATAACGATGACCTTATCTTTGATATCCATCAATGCTCCTTGTAGCTGGTCGAGGGGAGATGCCTTGAAGAGAGGTGGCCCGTCAGGCGGGATCCTGTTTATCCAGATAGAGTTCGACGATGCTGGAGAAATCACGGCTCCCCTGCCCCTGAGCGGCATGCAGGTTGAACAGGTTACGTGCGAGCGCCCCCATGGGCACCGTACTGTGGCCATGCTCGGCCAGCGCCATGGCCAGCCCCAAATCTTTCACCATCAGGCGGGTCATAAAGCCCCCCTGATAGTTGCGGGCGGCAGGGACATTCTCCATCACCCCGGGCCAGGGGTTGTAGCGCTCCAGACTCCAGTTGTTGCCGGAGCTCTTGCCCATGATGGTGGAGAGCACGGCGGGATCCAGCCCCTCCTTCACCCCGAGGGCCAGCGCCTCGGCAGTGCCCGCCATATGGATCGCAAGCAGCATGTTGTTGCACATCTTGGCGATCTGCCCGGCGCCCAGCGTCCCGGCGTGAAACAGGTTCTGCCCCATGCAGGCGAGCAAGGGTTTTGCCGCCTCGAAATCTGCCGCGGCGCCGCCAACGATAAAGGTGAGCGTCCCGGCGGCCGCACCGGCGACACCGCCCGAGACAGGGGCATCAATAAAGCGCAAACCGCGTGCGCGGGCCGCCTCCCCGACCTGACGGGCAGAGTCGACATCGATAGTGGAGCAGTCGATCACCAGTGCACCAACCGGCAGGGCTGCCAGCAGATCCTGCCCACCTCGCTCACCGGCGCTCTCGCCCAACCAAAGATCGCGTACATGCTCCCCCGCAGGTAGCATGCTGATCACCACCTCGCAGCCAGTCACCGCCTCACGGGCATCCCCCGTGGCGATGCAGCCAGCGGCGATGGCGCGCTCAATGTTTTGGGCAACCAGATCAAACACCTGCACCCTGTGCCCGGCCCTGGCCAAATTGGCCGCCATGGGCCCCCCCATGTTGCCGAGCCCGATAAACCCTATCCTTGTCATCCCGCTTGCTCCTTGCGTTGCTGATGGCGGCGTCCGCCGGTTGCCAAGATGTTATTCCTTGCAGGCCAACGGATTGCGCCCCTGCGGCCAGCGATAGAACTCGTCCAGCCACTCCCCCTCCGGTGGCAACTGTTGCCAGCGGGGATCTTTATCCTTGTCGATCAGCAGTGCCCGCACCCCTTCCACAAAATCCCCCTTGAGCACGCAGTTGACCGAGAGGGTCAGCTCCTCGGCAAATACTTCGGTCAGGGAGTTGCGACGAGCCTGCCAATATTGGCGCCACAAAATGGCGCGGCTGATGGGGCTGCCGGTGCGGCAAAGCTGCTGCGCCTGCTGGAGTACCGTCTCCTGTTCATCGAACTGAGCCTCGAACAACCGCGCCAATACCCCATGCAACGTGCGTCCCGCCAGCAAGGCATCGATTTTCTGTTGATGGGGTAGCAGCACTGGCGCTGGCAAGCGGGCCACCACCTCACGGTGCAACCCCCTGAACAACTGATCGATCTGCTCACGGGGATCACCACTGCCAGTCCAGTCGAGCACGGCGAGGCGTGACAACAGCGCACTGCGCTCGCCACTGGCGATGGCGTGATCCGCCAACCCCACCCCAAGGGCATCTGCGCCATTAAAGCGGGCGCCAGTCAGACCGAGCCAGAGCCCGAGCCGCCCCGGCATCCGGCTTAAAAACCAGCTCGCCCCCACGTCGGGGTAGAGGCCGATGGTCACCTCCGGCATGGCAAACAGGCTTCTTTCGGTCACCACCCGAAAATCGGCTCCGGCAAACAGGCCAATGCCGCCCCCCATGCAGATACCGTCCGCCACGCAGATCAGGGGCTTGCGGTAAGAGTGGATGTGGTGGTCGAGCCGGTACTCCTGCTCGAAAAAGTCGCGGGCATATTCGAACAGTTCCGCCTCGCTCGCCTCCTGCTTGCGGTAATAGAAGGAGCGGATATCGCCACCGGCACAGAACGCCTTCTCACCCGCCCCCTGCAGCAGCACACAGACGATGGCGGGATCCTGCTCCCAACGGGTCAGCGTCTGTTGCAGGATCTGGATCATCGGAAGGCTCAATGCGTTGAGAGACGCAGGGCTGTCGAGGGTCAACACCCCGATCTGATGACCATCTTCGGTGGGATAACAGCTAACCTTGACCGGCTCACTCATAAACGGCTCCGTATGGATTTATTCTGTTGGGCCATATTGCCAGCGCGGTAAGCGTTTCTCCAGGAAGGCGGCCACCCCTTCACGCTGGTTGGCATCGCTAAAGAGATCGAGAAACAGCGACCGCTCAAGGGGCAAGGCGGCATCCCGCGGGCCACTGCGGCCCTGATTGATCAGGGTTTTGCAGGCGCGCAGGGCGCTCGGGCTCTGGCGCTCCACCAGATGGGCCATCTGGTGCGCAGCCTCCCACGCCTGACCGGTTTTCACCACCTCCTCCACCAGCCCCATCTCGTAGGCCAGCGAGGCACTCACCTTCTCACCGCAGAGGATCATCCGCTTGGCCCAGCCCGGCCCCACCAGCTCGGTCAAACGCTGGGTGCCACCGGCACAGGGAAGCAAGCCCACCGAAGCTTCCGGCAGTCCCAGCAACGCCTGCTGCTCGGCGATACGGATATCACAAGCCAGCGCCACCACATCGGGACGACTGTCGAGCTCCACCATCATCTGCAAAAAGGCCTGCAGGCTGGCGAGGGTCCAGGTGTTGGCAGGGGGATGGTCGAGGGTGATATAGGCCACGTGGCCATGATATTCGAGTCTGATCCTTGTCATAGCATTGTCCTTGTCGATGAAGCTGCCGCCATGATGACAGGCTTGAATGACACCAACCTGTGGCTGGCTCACAAAGCCGAAACCGGCATGGCATGGTGCAAATCGGGTGGCAGTAGACACCCCCTTGATGCGACCACCGGTTAGCCCAGCGTCAAACCGGGATCGGCCAGCATGCGGCGCGCGATGATGAGTCGCATCACCTCGTTGGTGCCCTCCAGAATGCGGTGTACCCGGGTATCGCGCAGATAGCGCTCGAGCGGATACTCGCGGATATAACCATAGCCGCCAAAGAGTTGCAGAGCCTCATCACAGACCCGATAACCGACGTCGGTGGCAAACCGTTTGGCCATGGCACACCAGGCACTCTTGTCGGGATCCCCGCGATCCAGCTTGTCAGCCGCCTGACGCACCAGAAGGCGAGCTGCAGCCAGCTCGGTCGCCATATCTGCCAGGCGAAACTGCACGCTCTGGAATTCGCTGATCGGGTGACCAAATTGCTGGCGCTGCTGCACATAGGTCAGCGCATCGTCCAGTGCCTGCTGGGCAGTGCCCACCGAGCAGGTGGCAATATTGATTCGCCCCCCATCAAGCGCCTGCATGGCGAACTTGAACCCTTCCCCCTCTTCGCCCAACCGATAGCAGGCAGGAATGCGAACCCCATTGAAAACAACCTCCCGGGTCGGCTGGCTATTCCAGCCCATCTTCTCTTCTGCCTTGCCGTAGCTCACGCCGGGGGCATTAGCCGGTACCATAAAGGCAGAGATCCCCTTCGCACCTTCACCACCGGTGCGCGCCATCACCACCAGCACATCGCTGCTGCCCGCTCCCGAGATAAAGACCTTGGTTCCCTCAATAAGATAATTGTCACCCTCACGCACCGCTCGGGTCTTGAGTGCCGCCGCATCGGAACCCGCACCCGGCTCGGTGAGGCAATAGGAGCCCAGCAGCTCGCCACTGGCCAGTTTGGGCACCCACTCCTTGGCAACCTCGTTGGGCAGCCAGCTGCCCAGCATCCAGCTCACCATGTTGTGAATTGTCAGATAAGCCGTGGTCGAGGTACAGCCCATGGCGAGGCGCTCGAAGATGAGACTCGAGTCAAGTCGCGGCAACCCCAATCCGCCAAACTGCTCCGGGGTATAGAGACCGCAAAACCCGAGCTCGGCCGCCTGCTTGATGGTCGGGATCGGAAACTCATGCTCCTTGTCCCAGCGCGCGGCATGGGGTTTGAGCGCCTCATCGGCAAAGGCGGCGGCCGCCTCTACATACGCCTGTTGATCATCGTTCAGGGTAAAATCCATCTCGTCGTTCGCTCCCTTGTTACCCCGCGCTTATTTTCCTGAGTTAGTGCTTTATGACGCGGCGCCCACACACTGGTCATTCGGATCTGCCACTATGGCGCTGTTGTCGTGGTAGCAGATGACGATCTCACTACCACCTCTCTATCGACACACAACAGATTAACAATTGATTTACGTTTACGCTAACGTAAACTTGTGGCAGAAGTGAAGTACAAAATGGACCGACCACTGCCAGCCGTAACGCCGAGTCAGCCGGTCGAATCAACCTTCCTACCCGACTGTCATATCCGCAAGGAGAGCATGGATGCAGATGGATGAGACCCTGAATGCCCTGACCGAACAGGTTGCGGCCTTCTGCCAGAAAGTGATCGCCCCGCGCGCCAACGAGATCGATCAGAGCAACGCCTTTCCCCGTGATCTCTGGCCCCGGATGGGTGAACTGGGGCTGCACGGCATCACGGTGGCGGAGGAGTATGACGGGGTGAATCTCGGCTATCTGGCCCACGTGCTGGTGATGGAACAGGTAAGCCGCGCCAGCGCCTCGGTCGGCCTCTCCTATGGCGCCCACTCCAATCTCTGCATCAACCAGATCCACCGCCACGGCACACCGGAGCAAAAAGCGCGCTACCTGCCCCCGCTGGTGAGCGGCGAGCATGTGGGGGCGCTGGCCATGAGCGAACCGGGAGCCGGGTCCGATGTGGTCAGCATGCGCCTCACCGCGGAGAGCGAGGGCGATCACTTCGTGCTGAACGGCAACAAGATGTGGATCACCAACGGCCCGGATGCCGACACCTTCGTCATCTATGCCAAGACAGATACCAGTGCGGGCCCCAAAGGAATTTCTGCCTTTATCGTTGAAGCCGGCACTCCCGGTTTTTCTACCGCCCAGAAGCTCGACAAGCTGGGGATGCGCGGCTCCAGCACCTGCGAGCTGGTGTTCGACAACTGCCGGGTACCGCAGGAAAACCTGCTGGGCACCCTGCACGGCGGGGTCAAGGTGCTGATGAGCGGGCTCGATTACGAGCGGGTGGTGCTGGCTGCCGGCCCCCTTGGCATCATGCAGGCCTGCATGGATGTAGTGCTGCCCTATGTGCGTGAGCGCAAGCAGTTTGGTCAAGCCATCGGCGAGTTCCAGCTGGTGCAGGGCAAGCTCGCCGACATGTATACCCGCCTCGCCAGCAGCCGGGCGCTGGTCTATTCGGTGGCAAGCGCCTGCGATCAGGGTCGCACCAGCCGCAAGGATTGCGCTGCCGCCATCCTGTTTGCCGCCGAAAATGCCACCCAGATGGCGCTCGACGCTATCCAGCTGCTCGGCGGCAACGGCTACATCAACGAATACCCTACCGGCCGCCTGCTGCGGGACGCCAAGCTCTACGAGATAGGCGCCGGCACTTCGGAGATCCGCCGCTGGCTCATCGGTCGCGAGCTGATGGGAGAAAATGCATGAGTCGTATCCACTCCCACCTCGACACGGCGAGCCCGGAATATGCGGCCAATCGAGCCGCCATGCAGGGGCTGGTCGATGATCTCCATGCCCGCATTGCCGAGATCGCTCAAGGAGGCGGCGCGGCCAACAACGCCCGCCATCAGGCCCGTGGCAAGCTGCTGCCCCGCGAGCGCATCAATCAGCTGCTGGACCCGGGCTCCCCGTTTCTCGAACTGTCGGCGCTGGCTGGCTGGCAGGTCTATGACGAGCCGGTGCCCGCCGCCGGCATCATCACCGGCATCGGCCGGGTTTCGGGCCGGCTCTGCATGCTGGTGGTGAACGACGCCACCGTGAAAGGCGGCACCTACTACCCGCTCACGGTGAAAAAACACCTGCGCGCCCAGGCCATCGCCGAGCGGCTGCGCCTCCCCTGCCTCTATCTGGTGGATTCCGGCGGCGCCTTCTTGCCGATGCAGGATGAGGTGTTCCCCGACCGGGATCACTTTGGCCGCATCTTCTACAACCAGGCCCGCATGTCGGCCCAAAACATTCCGCAGCTGGCGGTGGTGATGGGGCTCTGCACCGCAGGCGGCGCCTATGTGCCCGCCATGGCGGACGAGTCGATCATGGTCAGGGAACAGGCCACCATCTTTCTGGCGGGCCCGCCGCTGGTCAAGGCTGCCACCGGCGAGGAGATCAGCGCCGAGGCCCTGGGCGGCGCCGAAGTGCACTGCGCCCACTCCGGCGTTGCTGATCATATGGCCCGTGACGATGCCCACGCGCTGGCCATCGCCCGCACGCTGGTTACTCATCTGGGTAACGAGCCGATAGAGAGCAGCCCTGGCTACGAGCCACCCTGCTACTCCATAGAGGAGCTCTACGGTCTGGTGGGCACCAGTCTCAAACGCCCTTACGACGCCCGCGAACTGATTGCACGACTGGTGGATAGCTCTGACTTTGAAGAATTCAAGGCGCTGTTCGGCTCCACTCTGGTGACCGGCTTTGCCCGTATTTGCGGCATGGAAGTGGGGATCCTCGCCAACAACGGCGTGCTGCACAGCGACAGCGCCCAGAAGGGGGCCCACTTTATCCAGCTCTGTAACCGGCGTGCCATCCCGCTGCTCTTTTTGCAGAACATCACCGGTTTTATGGTGGGGAGTAGCGCAGAAAAGGAGGGGATCGCCAAGCACGGCGCCAAACTGGTCACCGCAGTGGCCTGCAGCCGGGTGCCCAAGATCACCCTGATCGTCGGCGGCAGCTTTGGTGCCGGCAACTACGGCATGTGCGGCCGCGCCTATGAACCCGATTTTCTCTTTAGCTGGCCCAACAGCCGCATCTCCGTCATGGGGGGCGAGCAGGCGGCCGGGGTGCTGGTGCAGGTGCGCAGGGACAAGCTGGCTGCCGAGGGCAAGAGCCTGAGCGAGCAGGAGGCGGCCGCCATCCGTGCCCCGGTGATCGAGCAGTATGAGCGGCAGGGTCACCCCTACTACGCCAGCGCTCGCCTGTGGGATGATGGCGTCATCGACCCGGCCCAGAGCCGCACCGTGCTGGCACTGGCACTGGCCGCCTGTCAGGGTGCCCGCATTGCACCCGAGCAGTACGGCATCTTCCGGATGTAAGGAGCAAGCATATGTCCGATCCACTCACTTCCCCTGCACTCAGCTCTTCAGCCCAGAACACGTTTCGGCTGGAGCGGCACGGCCCACTGGCCGAGCTGGTGCTGTCGCGCCCGGCCCGCCACAACGCCTTTGATGCCGACCTGATGCTGGGGCTGCTCGACTGCCTCGATGATCTGGCCCATCTCCATGGTCATGATCTCGCCGAACGTCCTCACGCCCTGCTGCTGCGGGCCGAGGGCAAGCACTTCTGCGCGGGCGCCGATCTCAATTGGATGCGTAATCTGGCCCACGCCGATTTCGAGCACAATCGCGAAGACGCCCGGGTACTGGCCCGGCTGATGCAGACCCTCGACGAGCTCCCCTTCCCCACGGTAGCTCTGGTGCAGGGGGCCGCCTATGGCGGGGCGCTCGGCCTTATCTGCGCCTGCGATCTGGTGCTGGCCAGCGATGATGCGCGCTTCTGCCTCTCCGAGGTGAGCCTGGGTCTGGTGCCTGCGGTGATCAGCCCCTACGTGGTGCGCACCATGGGAATGCGTCAGGCGCGCCGCTACATGCTCAGTGCCGAGCCGTTCGATGCCATCACCGCCTGTCGGCTCAATGTGGCACATCAACTCTGCAAGCCGGATCAACTGCTGGCGGAGGGACGGGCGCAGGCCCTTCGTCTGTGCCGCAACGGGCCGGAGGCGATGAAAGAGACCAAACGGCTGCTGGCGGCGATAGAGACCCATCCTTCCCGCCTGCACGAAGAGAGAACCGTCGAGACCATTGCCCGGGTTCGGGTGGGGCTCGAAGCCCAGGAGGGAATGCAGGCCTTCTTCGACAAACGTCCTCCCGCCTGGCGTCCCCGTTTCAAGGATGAGACATGACCCATCACACTCAGATTAAACGCCTGCTAATTGCCAATCGCGGCGAAATCGCCGTGCGCATCATCAAAACGGCGAAACGCCTCGGCATTCACACCATCGCGATCTACTCAGATGCCGACGCCCATGCCATGCACACCCGTCTAGCCGATGAGGCCTGGCATCTGGGGCCCGCACCGGCCAGAGAGAGCTATCTGGACACCAGCAAGGTGCTGAAGATTGCCAAAGAGGCGCGCGCCGATGCCATCCATCCCGGTTACGGCTTTCTGTCGGAAAACAGCGATTTTGCCACCGCCTGCGAACAGCGCGGCCTGCGCTTTGTCGGCCCAAGCGGCGCCGCCATTCTCGCCATGGGCGACAAATCGGGCGCCAAGGCGCTGATGCAGTCCGCCGGCGTACCTGTACTGCCTGGCTATCACGGCACGGATCAGCGGCCGGACTTCTTGCGCGATCAGGCGAGCCAGATTGGCTTCCCGCTACTTATCAAGGCGGCCAGCGGCGGCGGTGGCAAGGGAATGCGCCGGGTCGATCAGCTGGCCGACTTTGACGAGTCGCTGGCGGCAGTCAAACGGGAAGCCAAGGCCGCCTTTGGCGACGATCTGGTGCTGCTGGAGCGCTATCTGCCCCAGGCTCGCCATGTGGAAGTACAGGTCTTTGCCGATAGCCTCGGCAACGCCATCTATCTGGGGGACAGGGACTGCTCCTTGCAGCGACGCCATCAGAAGGTGATCGAAGAGGCGCCCGCCCCCGACATCCCTCCGGCTCTGCGCCGCGCCATGGGGGAGGCAGCCGTGGCCGCAGCCAAAGCCATCCACTATCAGGGGGCGGGCACTATCGAGTTTCTGCTCTGCAAGGATGAGTTCTTCTTTATGGAGATGAACACCCGGCTGCAGGTGGAGCATCCGGTCACCGAAGCGGTGACCGGGCAGGATCTGGTGGCCTGGCAGCTGGCCGTAGCCGAGGGCAAGCCACTGCCACTCACCCAGGATGAGGTGGTGCTGCGCGGCCATGCGGTGGAGGCGCGCCTCTACGCTGAGGATGTGGCGGCCGGTTTTCTGCCTGCCAGCGGGCCTATCCACTGGCTCCACTGGCCCGTTGGCGTGCGCATCGACACCGGCGTTACCGTTGGCGATGAGGTGAGCCCCTATTACGATCCCATGATCGCCAAGCTGATCGCCCACGGCCAGAGCCGCACCGAGGCGTTCGCCAAACTGGCCGATGCGCTGGCGGCGCTGGATCTCGGCCCGCTGGTGCACAACGGCGCGCTCTTGCTGCGCCTTTGTGAAGAGCCTGACGTCCTGGCCATGGGCCACCATACCCAGTGGCCCATACCCACCACAGCACGGCCCATTCCTGAGCTCGCCTGGCCGCTGGCCGCCCTCTGGCTGGCGAGCCGCCCTGCGGGCACCTCCCCCTGGCAGCAAGCCTGCGGATTTCGGTTGGGACCGGATCGCAGCTGGACAGCGGCGGTGCGCATCGGTGATGAGCACCGGGTATTGACCCTTAACGATCATGGCGGCCAGTTTGAGTGGCAAGAGGAGACTCATTGCTACCAGAGAGGTGACGATCATATCCGGCTACAACAAGGTGGCTGCTGGCAACAGATCCCCATTCAGACGGTCGCAGGCTCGGAGGCAGCCTTCATCATGACCCTGGGGGGCCAGCGCATCCGTTTCGCAACCGATGATCAGCAGTGCAGTCACCATCATGATCAGGCGAATGAGCAGGCGCAGGGTGCCATTGCCCCCATGCACGGCATCGTGGTGGCCGTGCTGGTCGAACAGGGACAAGCGGTCAACAAGGGGCAACCCCTGCTGGTGCTGGAGGCGATGAAGATGGAACACCAACTGCGTGCAGAGCAGGACGGGGTAATTGAAGCCCTGCAGTGCAAACAGGGCGAACAGGTAAGCCAGGGGGCCGTGCTGGTGCGCTTTGCCGAAGAGATAGCTTCACAGGAGGATCACCCATGAACCGATCACAGGACGTCCGTGACGACAGAGTCAGTCTGGTGGAGATGGGGCCGCGCGATGGCCTGCAAAATGAAGCTGCGCCCCTCTCCCTGGTACAACGGCTGGAGTTGATCCAGCGACTGGCCGACAGCGGCCTGCAACGCATCGAAGTGGGTGCCTTTGTCTCTGCCAAAAAAGTGCCGCAGATGGCGGACTCCGCAGCGCTGTTCGAGGCACTGCCGCGCAAGGGCTCAACCCGTTACGGCGCTCTGGTGCCCAATCTGCAAGGCTTGCAGGCAGCCATTGCCGCCCGCGCCGATGAGATTGGCCTCTTCACCGCCTGCTCCGACGGTTTTACCCGCGCCAATATCGGCATCAGCGTGGAGGAATCGCTGGTGCGCTTCGCCCCGCTGGTTCAGGAGGCGCGCCGCCTCGGCATCAAGGTGCGTGGCTACCTCTCCACCGTCATCGCCTGCCCGTTCGATGGCCCGACCCGCCCGAAACGAGTCGCTGCGATGGCCGAGCAACTGCTGGATCTCGGTTGCCACGAAATTTCGCTGGGGGACACCATAGGCGTCGGCACTCCGGGCACCGTGGCCCCCATGCTGGATGCGGTGCTGCACGAGATCCCGGCGGGACGGCTCGCGGTCCATTTTCACGACACCTACGGTCAGGGCTTGGCCAACCTGCTACCCGCGCTGGAGCGTGGTATTCGCACCATCGACTGCTCGGTGGCGGGGCTTGGCGGCTGCCCCTATGCGCCGGGCGCCTCCGGCAATGTGGCGTCAGAAGAGGTGGTCTACCTGCTGCACGGCCTTGGCATGACGACGGGAGTGGATCTCGACAAACTGGCGGCCACCGGCCAGTGGGTCAGCGAGCAGCTCGGCCGCGCCAACGGCTCGCGGGTCGGTCAGGCCTTGCACGCCAATGCCGAACGGCTGCGTGCCCGCCTCTGCCAGCCACACGCCCAGCAACAGGAGTCATGATCATGTCCCGTTCCCTGCCCGGCAAGGAGATCACCTACAGCATTTCGGAGCTGGCCCACGAGTTCGATGTCACGCCGCGCACCATCCGCTACTACGAGGATGAGGGGCTGCTCACCCCGCTACGGGAGGGGCAAACCCGCATCTACAGCCATCGGGACAAGATCCGGCTCAAGTTGACCCTGCGCGGCAAACGGCTGGGGTTTAGCCTGGCCGAGATCCGCGAGCTGTTCGATATGTACGACACCGACAAATCGAGCAAAACCCAGCTCCACTCCATGATCCAGCTGATCGAGGCAAAACGCGGCGCCCTGCGCCAGCAACTGGAGGATATCCATATGGTGATGGCCGAGCTGGAAGCCGCCGAACAACGCTGTGTTAATTCCCTTAACAGCTTGAAAACTGGCGCAGATTAACCGAATCTGGGAGCAAGCTATTGCCTTGGGGATCCCATGAGATATTGGTGCTGGTTTTTGCTCTTGTTCAGCCTCTCTGGCTGGAGCCATCCCCTCATCAAGGTTGGTGGATACCCCTATGCCCCCTTTGTGATCAAACTCCCCGATTCCCGCTATGAAGGACTGACTCTGGAGCTTATCGACCAGCTCAATGCCGTACAGAAAGAGGTGACCTTCGTCTTTGTCCCCACCTCGGCCGCCAACCGTTACAAGGCGCTCGATCTGGGCCGTTTCTCGCTGATGCTGTTTGAAGACACCAAGTGGGGCTGGGACACCGATAAATTCAAGATGACAACCCCCTTCCTCGGTGGTGGCGAGGTCTATGTGGCCCTGAACAAAGCGGGCCGGGATCAGCGCTTTTTTGACGATCCTGCCAGCCATCACCTCATCGGGGTGACCGGCTATCACTACGGCGTCGGCCAGTTCAATGCCGATCCTCTCTACCTGCAGCGCAAGCTCAATATCACCCTGGTCAAAGACAACGTCAGCGCCCTGCAAGCGCTACTCAAAGGGCGCGGCGAGGTAGCCATTCTCAACGTTTCGTACCTTAATCAGTATCTGCTGGCCAATCCCGACACAGCCGACCAGCTGCTGATCTCGCAAAAATGGGATCAACAGTATCAACACCGCGCCATCCTTCACCCTGAGGCCCCCATTACCCCTGCCCAGCTGGAACAATGGCTGGCAACTCTGCAACAAAAGGGTGAACTGGATCGCCTTTGGACAAAGTACGGCGTACAACAGCACGCAACCCCATGATTACTATCCAGCTTTTCTGTACCATGGCGGGAACCAAATGGGAGTGCACCAAATGAACACCACCGAGCCCGCGTCCCCCAAGCTCCGCTTGCTGCGCTACCTTGCCTACGCTTTTCTGCTGCTTCTTATCCTGATCACCCTGCTGCTGTGGCAAACCCCCCGTCTGGTCCAGCGCTATCTGCCCGGCTGGCTGGCCGAGCACTACGGCCTGCAACTGACGCTGGGGGAGATTGACGTAGGGCTGCGCAACCCTTCTCTCACCCTCGGCGCGACTGCCCTGCTCGATGCCAAACAGCAGCCTATCATCCGTTTTGAGCAGCTCTTTATCACCCCAAACCTGCAAGCCAGCTGGCAGCAGAAAGGGGTCGTGCTTTCCGCAGTCACCCTGACCAACCCCGTGGTGCAGCTGCAACGGCTGACAGACAAAAAAGGGGAGGTTCGACTCAATCTGACCGATGCGCTGGCGACCCTGCTCGCCCCCTCCCCCGAGCCCGAAACAGCCAGCGCCCCGCTGCTGGTCGATATTGCAAGTGTCAATGTCACTGACGGCCATGTGCGCTATCAGGATCAGCGCAAGGAGAGCGAACCCGGCTGGTTGCCGCCCCTCAATCTGGAAAAAGTGACCCTCAAGCTCGATAACCTGCGCACCGAAGTAAATCACCCGACCGCCTATCAGCTGAGCGCCGCCATCAACGGCAAAAGCAGCCTCGCCGCTCATGGCAAACTCGATGTGATGAGCGGCATGGGTCAGGGTAAGGTGAGCCTCAAGCAGGTCGAGCTGAAACCCTTCGCCCCGCTCTGGGCACCCTATCTCAAGCTGGATCTGGCCAAGGGCCACGCCAATGCAGAGGTGCAGTACCAGCTTAAAGAGGGCAAGCAAGGGGTGCTTTGGCAATTGTCCAAAGGCAAGCTGACGCTGGACAACTGGCAGCTTAAAAAACACAAGGGCGACGAATTTGCCCGCTTCGGCCAGTTGGCCCTTAGCGATCTGGCTGTCGATGGCCAGAAACATTCGCTTCAGATCGGCAAGGTGACCCTGCAACAGCCCCTGCTCAAGGCCACCCTCAACCCACAGCAGGAGCTGGATCTGGCTGAATTGCTGATTGAACAGGCCCCCGCCAAGCCCGTCAAAGGGGCCCACGCCGCAAACGAGGTGGCCAACAATGCGGCGCCCAAGTCGGCACAACAAGCAAAAACAGCCGATAACGGCAAGAAACACGGGGCAGACAAACCCTGGCAGTGGCAGATCAAGCAGATCCTTATCGACAAGGGCGATCTCACTCTCACCGAATCGAGCAGCGGCAAACCGCAGGCACGCCAGCTCTCCGGCCTCAAGCTGGCGTTGGGGCCACTGGGCAGCAAGGGGGAGCAACCGAGCAAACTGACTCTGGCCACCCAGTTCAACCAGAGCAGCCCCCTCGCCTTTGATGGCCAACTGACCCTGACTCCTTTCACCTTAAGCGGCGACATCAACCAGCAGGGGCTGCCCCTGACGCTGGCACAGCCCTATCTGGCCGATCTGGTACGCATCAAGGTGCAAAACGGGCTGCTGAGCAGCAAGACCCGCCTTGATCTCGCCACCACCGCCCAGGGAGATCTCAGCAAGCTGACCCTGCAAGGGGGGCTCGATATCAACGGACTCAAAGTAGTCGATCGGGCAGACAATCAGCGGCTGCTGGAGTTCAACACCCTGGCTCTCACCGGTCTGACGTACGACGGCATCAGCCAGCAGATGCGGATCAAGGACATTGCTCTGAACAAGCCCTTCGCTCGCATCGAGATCAACGAAGATGGCACCACCAACCTGCAACAGCTGCTGTTACCGCAGCCGGCGGCAACCAAAAGTACTCACGCGACGGCAGGCAGCAAGGCTCCTGACTTTCGTTTCACCATCGATCAGCTGCGCACCGAGCAGGGCAACCTGCGCTTTGCCGACCGCAGCCTGAGTCAGGATTTTGTGGCCGATATCGCCTCGCTGGGCGGCCAGAGCCGCCATATCAGCAATATTCCGGGGCAACGCTCCGATCTCGCCTTCAATGGCAAGGTGGATCGCTATGCGCCAGTGACCATTCGCGGCGGTACCAACCTGCTGGTCGCCAACCCGATCCTCGACATCGCGGTCGCTTTCCACAATCTGGAGCTCACCACCTTTACCCCCTATTCGGGCACCTATGCCGGTTATGCCATCGACAAGGGGCAGCTCTCCATGAAGCTGCACTACAAGCTGGAGGGCAACCGGCTGGAGGGGGATAACGACATCACCATCAAGAAGCTGCAACTGGGCGAGAAGATCAAGAGCGATCAGGCCAAGGATCTGCCACTGGGGCTGGCCATCGCCCTGCTAAGCGATGCCAACGGGGTGATACAGATGAACCTCAAGGTGAAGGGGGATCTCGATCAACCGGACTTCAGCATCGGCAATATCTTCTGGGATGTGCTGGGCAACACACTGAGCAAGGCGATCACCTCCCCCTTCTCGCTGCTCGCCTCGCTGGCCGATGGCACCGAAGATCTCGACGAACTTCCCTTCCTGCCGGGGGATCCCGATCTCACCCCCACCCAGCAGGAGAAACTGGTCAAACTGGCGCAGGCCCTCAAGGATAGACCCAAGCTCAGCATGAACATTCGCGGCAAGGTCAACTTCAACGAGGAGCGCCCTATCCTGCAACGGCAAAAGCTGGAACGGGTACTGGCCAAGCTCACCGGCAATCAAGCGGATCTCGACCTGCTGGAACAGGACCCCGCCCTGCAAGAGGCGCTGGCCCAGGCCTATGAAGAGCGCTTTGGCGAAGATCTGGAAGATCTGGCCGATCGCCTCCATCTGGATGAAGAGAGCGCGGCACTGCGGGCCCAGGCGGTGATCCTGCTGCGGGATCAGCAGCTCATCACCGCCAAATCCCTGCGCAATCTCGCCATGCGCCGGGCGCAAAATACCAAGGAGTTTCTGGTCGACAGCCAGGGGATCGCCCCGGAGCGGCTGTTCGTGCTCGACAGCCAGGTCAAAGAAGAAGACAAGGAAGCCAAAGTGATCCTGACACTGGATCAGTAAGGCCGCCGCACTTCGTAAAAAGCGTAATAAAAATACAACCCCTCAACTATTTTGACACCTTTTGCTCACCAAACAGCCTGTCTTGGTGAGCATTTGGCCTCTGATGCAAATAATCACGTAGTTTTTTTACGATTTATCCCCCTTGCCCCCTTGCGGGCACGCCGCAGCCTGCCTAAAATCGCGCGTCTTTTGTTAACCCCCACCTCTATTTTTGGAGAACGCCACGTGAGCGAAAAATTGGCCAACCCTGCCCCTCTGGGTCTGATGGGTTTCGGTATGACCACCATCCTGCTGAACATCCATAACGCAGGTTTCTTCCCCATCAGCGCCATGATCCTGGCCATGGGCCTGTGCTACGGCGGCATCGCCCAGATCATCGCTGGCATCATGGAGTACAAGCGTGGCAACACCTTTGGTGTGACCGCATTCACCTCCTACGGCCTGTTCTGGCTGAGCTTGGTGTTTCTGCTGATCATGCCGACCATGGGTCTGGCCGAAGCCACTCCGCACGCCTACATGGGTTGGTATCTGCTGATGTGGGGCATGTTCACCCTGTTCATGCTGGTTGGCACCATCAACTACCCGCGCGCCAAGCAGTTCGTGTTCGCCTCCCTGACCGTGCTGTTCTTCCTGCTGGCCGCCCGTGACTTCACCGGCAGCACCCTGATCGGCACCATCGCCGGTTTCGAAGGCATCATCTGTGGCGCCAGCGCCATCTACCTGGCCATGGCCACCGTGATCAACGAGCAGTTCGGCCGCACCGTGATGCCGATCGGCGATCACAAGAAAGCCGCCGCCGTACAGCTGAAAGCCGCAGCCTGATAGGCAAGCCACTCAGATTGTGAAAAAGGCACCCTCGGGTGCCTTTTTGCTATCTCGAATAAACGTTCAACAGATCAGTTATCAGATAAGTGACTCGGAGTCCGCCTCCCCCGCCAGCAAGCGGGTCGCGGGGAAACGCAGTGCGGGATCCTGGCTAAAGAACTGGCTCATTTGCCGGTATACGTCGGGATAGACCTGCTGCAGCCGGAGCGGATCGGTAAAGAAACACTCGCAGCTGACGGCGAAAAACTCCGCGGGATGTTCGGCCGCATAGGGATCGATGGCGGTTACCTCGTCCCGGTCGAGCTGCTGGCAGAGCGCATCGAAGGCAGCCTGAAAGGCCTGCTGCCACAACTGGCTGCTCATCGGCCCCGGCAATGGGGGCGTGCCATCCGCCTCACCGCCCAGCATATCGAGCTTGTGGGCCAGCTCGTGGATCACCAGATTAAAGCCGTCCCAGTCGCCATCTTGCTGCAGTTCGCTCCAGGCCAGCACCAGCGGCCCTTGCGGCCATGATTCACCGGCGTTCTCCTCTTCAAACTCGCTCACCAGCCCGAACTCATCCTGTACCTCCTGGCGCCGGGTCACGGGCTCGGGAATAATGATGATTTCGTGAAAGCCGCGATACCAGTCAAGGCCGAGGTGCAAGATGGGCAACGCAGCCTGCAGCGCCAGCACCGCCTGTTGGCGGGGGCTGAGCTCGACCCCGATCAGGGTCAGGGTCTTGCGCTTGAGCAGCTGTTGCCCCAAGCCGATAAGCGTCGTCTGCTCGGTGTCGCTGAGCCCTTGCAAGATGGGCACAGCCGCCAGCGCCTGACGCCACAGTGCCAACTCATCCTCACTCATGGACGTTTGCGGGCGACCACCCAGCCATTTGAACCATCCCAGCACGCCTACTCCTTCTTTTGATGCAAACAACAGGTCACAACAGTTTAACGAACCGTTTCGGCCGCTCCTGATAATCCTGCGCCAGATAGAAACGGTGGGCCGCCTCGCGCTTGAGACTGCTGGAAAGCTCCAGCTGGGCGCAACCTGCGGCCCGCGCCATCGCTTCTGCTCCTTTGAGCAAGGCTGCGCCCACTCCCGCCCCTCTTGCCCCTTCATCGACAACCAGCGCCGAGATCAGGCCCCAAGCTGGTGCAACATGCAGGGGTGCCAGCTTGTGCCACACCAGCACGCCGACCACCTTGTCGGCCAGGGATGCGAGCAGCACAACGCTCGCGGGATCCGGCGCCAACAGGCGCTCCGTCACGTCAGCGCCTTCGGCAGGATACCCCAATTGGGTGAACAGGTGGGCGATTGCGCTCCCGTCGTCGGCCTCAGGGGGACGGATCGTCAACGTCTCAGGGTCATTTTTCATTGTTGGCCTTATGTTTGCTTTCCATAGTGTTACGCCCGTCACATTGTCCGGCGCAGATCAACAAGGAGGATCTCATCTTTACTCATAGAAAACGCTGCCTGCCATTATCCCCCCACCCTTGTCAATTCACAAATTTGCAACAAGGCAACATTTTTCGCTGGGAAGCACCGATACAACTCGATATGTTACAAGCCATGCATGGCGCGTGTTTGCGCTCTGCTTAACCCCTCAACCTCGCGCTCATTTGTTAACTGGATTGTTAACAAACAGGGCCGAAAACAGTGACAGAGAGCGAGGCCAAGATCTCGCCAAGACAGCGCCACAAACACAACAAAGGAGTTGTTGTACATGAATGAAATCGTCAATGCCATCAATGGTGTAATCTGGAGCCCTGCGCTCATCTACCTGTGTCTGGGGGTCGGTCTTTACTTCTCCCTGCGCACCCGTTTTTTGCAACTGCGTCATATCAAAGAGATGGTGCGCCTGATGTTTGATGGCAAGAGCACCGATGCCGGTGTCTCCTCCTTCCAGGCGCTGGCCATGACCCTGGCCGGTCGTGTGGGTACCGGTAACATCGCCGGTGTGGCCACCGCCATCACCTTCGGTGGCCCGGGCGCCCTGTTCTGGATGTGGATGGTCGCCTTCCTCGGCGCCAGCTCAGCCTTCGTGGAGTCCACTCTGGGTCAGGTTTACAAAGAGAAGATCAACGGTGAATACCGCGGCGGCCCGGCCTTCTACATCGAGAAAGGGCTTGGCATGAAGTGGTACGCCTGGACCTTCGCCATCGCGACCGTCTTCGCCTGCGGCGTACTGCTGCCGGGCGTGCAGGCCAACTCCATCGGCTCCAGCCTGCAGACCGCCTTTAATATCGATCCGAACGTCACCGCCGCCGGTTTGGCGCTGCTGCTCGGCTTTATTATCTTCGGCGGCGTCAAGCGTATCGCCAGCTTCGCCAGTACCGTGGTGCCCTTTATGGCGCTGGGCTACATCATCGTGGCTTGCGTCATCATCGCCCTCAATATCGGTCAACTGCCGGGCGTGATCCTGCTGATCTGGAAGAGTGCCTTCGGTCTGGATGCCGGTTTCGGTGCCATTCTGGGTCTGGCCATCATGTGGGGGGTAAAACGCGGGGTCTACTCCAACGAAGCGGGTCAGGGTACCGGACCGCACGCCTCCTCTGCTGCGGCAGTGAGCCACCCGGCCAAGCAGGGTCTGGTGCAGGCGTTCTCCGTCTATATCGACACCCTGTTCGTCTGCTCCGCCACCGGCTTTATGTTGCTGATCACCGGCCTCTATAACGTACAAGGGCCGGACGGCGCGCCATCTACACGGGTATTGCCGGTATCGCAGCAGGCCCGGGCTATGTGCAGACCGCCATGGAGAGCATGATGCCGGGCTTTGGCAGCATTTTCGTGGCCATCGCGCTGTTCTTCTTCGCGTTCACCACCATCGTTGCCTACTACTACATCGCCGAAACCAACATCGCCTACATCAACCGCAAGATAAATCGCCCCTGGCTCACCTTCTTGCTGAAGATTGCGCTGATGGCTGCCACCGTCTACGGCACCGTCAAGACTGCAGATCTGGCGTGGGGCATGGGTGATATCGGGGTTGGCCTGATGGCATGGCTCAACATCATCGCCATTCTGCTGCTGCAAAAAACCGCCTTCACCTGTCTGAAGGATTATGAAGCGCAGCAGGCACAAGGGATTGACCCCGTATTCCACCCGGAGAAGCTCGGCATCAAGAACGCCGATTACTGGGTGGGCAAGCGCTCCGAAGAGAACCTGGAACTGGAGAAATCAGGCCATCAGTTCGAGCCGGATCAGGATCGCAAGACCTCCTGAACCAGAACGACATAAGACATCAATAAAAATGGCAGCCTCGGCTGCCATTTTTATTTATTTAATTTCAAAAACTTACATTAAAACCAAGGAGTTAAGCGCCGCGCAAGGGGACACTTTGGGACGTGAAAAGACACCAAAATTGGCAAAATGTGGACACTTTTTTCGGCCCATTCTCGAGGCAGATCAAGCTGGTTTAAGATGATTTTCCAGCGGGTTAAAGCGGACCGCATCATTAAGATAATCCGGTGCAAAGTGGGCATAAGTTATCATCTGATGAAATATCAAGGAGCCGCGCCAGGGCCGCTCTCAAGCGGTGGAACGCCCCCGTTTATGGATTTCGCGTGTGCGAGGCTCACCCTTTGCCGCAGATAACGGCATCTTTCGCTGCTACCTGCATGCCATGGGCGGCGCACTGGCCACCCGTGCCGAACACCCCATCAAGCTGGCCCACCTCATTGAGGAGCAAGCCAACAGCTATGGCGAAGACATCAAGCGCCTGATGGGCCTGACCTCTGCCCGCCTGGGCATCAAGACCCGCCTGCAAGGATGGGAAATTGTGCCTGCCGGTACCCATGAAGCCAGGAAAGCCGCCGAGGCTGCAGCGAGAGGGGTTGGGGTTAAGACGGGCGACAGCCCGGCACCTTGGAGCTCTGACAATAACTGTACGCTACCGGCTCCTGATACCTTCGCAGACCAGATCATGAGGGAACAATGGGGGTTATCGCCCTTCTCCATCGACCGATTACGGTCAGGTGCCAGCGTAAGGGAGGATGGTTTCACACTGTGGCTGGAGAATGGACAGGTACAGTCGTGCCGATCGTTACCAAACGAACCAGATTGGATAGCATATGGCCAACCACCAACCGAACTGGACCAGCCGGATGAGTTCGCGGTACCGGAAGACGATCCGGACTGGCCGATGCTGGTTGAGCTGTGCGGCAAGGTCTACCAGGCACAAGGTCACGCTGGGGCGCACCGCTGGATCGAGATGCTGCCCGAGCCCTATCAGTCCGAGATGTGGAGAGTACTGGAAGGGTTGGACATGCTGCACCTGAAGAGCTGCCAAGCAGTATAGTCAAAGGTAATGCCGTCAGGTTGTAACCAAGCATAGCTACTCATCCCCCTAGGAAAGCACATCAAAACGCGACAATTTGTTGCAAAGAGAAAACCTTGAGGTATACTAACTGCGAGTCAATCGAAATACTTAAATACTTAAATACTTAAATACTTAAATACTTAAATACTTAAATACTTAAATACTTAAATACTTAAATACTTAAATACTTAAATACTTAAATACTTAAATACTTAAATACTCAAATACTCAAATACTCAAATACTTAAATACTTAAATCTAGGACATAAAAATGGCTCAAACAGTACGCTTAGACGATGATTTCATCGCCGACGTGAAGATTCACGCGTCTGCAGCACATCGTTCTTTGCCAAAGCAGATTGAGTATTGGTCCAAGATCGGCCGCATGGTTGAAGACAACCCGGACCTTCCTTTCAGCTTCATCAAAGACGTAATGCTTGCTGCGGAGCAAGTCAAAGAAGGGCAAGTAACCCGCTATGTCAGAAGAACAAAACGAGATTGAGGTTTTTGAGTCAAGCAAGTTTACCAAACAACTCAAAAAACTTTCTGATGATGAGTTAAAAGCAGTGGAAGACGAGATCGAACGGGTCATTGACGACCCCGAGATAGGGGAGCAGAAGAAAGGGGACTTGTCATACCTCCGAGTGCACAAATTTAAGCTCAATGGGCAGTTGGTACTACTAGGCTACTCTTGGAAAGAAGCAGAGCTGCAGCTCTATCTGCTGAGCATTGGCCCTCATGAAAACTTCTACGACTCGCTGAAAGAACGTCGCAAGGCCGATCTGAAACTGATAGGCTGACTAAAAGTGGGTCCTCATGGGCCCATTTTTTTACAGCGAACCCACACGCCCCCACTATTGATATGCCATGATTTATTTTTCAAATTAATCAATAACATATGCTGGTAAAAACGAAAGGTGAACCTTAATACATACGACAAACTGCGTGAGGTCGCAGCCAGAACTGACAACGCCCAGAAAGTCTGAGATGTCACAGGAAGAGGCCCCCTATTGATTCTGCTTACAGAACACCTGCTGACGCCGTATCTATTTGTAAGAAAAACTTTATTCAGGTAATTACTATGCTTCTGAATTGTATTCGTGATGAGTGGCGCTCAATCTGCGGGTTAACTTTGATTTTTCTCATCACTGCTGTATCGCTCTATACAGACCTTGCCTTCCCTAACGACAAGTATTGGTTCCAGCGCTCAGGTGCTTTGATAACTATCGCAAGCGTTTGGTTTCAATATCAAAAAATTGCCAACTCATGGGCACAAGCGTTTGAAAATGAAATCAACAATATTCCAACAAAAACAAGCTCAGAGTCTGGACAAGGCATCAGCATGCGCGCCATGGCCCAAGAAGGTTGGGATTCACGAGATTTCATCAAACGCATACACAATATGATTACGGCAAAAAGCAAAAAGGATGTCATCTCTCTCTTGTTAGTTGTAGCCGGCACTCTCATATGGGCTTACGGGGACCTTCCATTTAGGATCTAGCTTATGCAGCCTACCAAAACTAACATTCACTTCTCTGTGTAGAATCGGTACTCGGTCTGCGGTGTTGTGCTGCTGGATGGGATGACTAGACCACTACAAATCGACTCACAAAGTGGACAGGTAATGGGGGGGCTATTGCGCCCCTAGTCCTTTCAACACCAACTGCCGTCCCTCGGGCGTCAGCGAGCCCATCAAGCTGAGCACCAGCTGGTTGGTGGTCTTTGCTGACGGGCTTAGGGTGTGGGCGAACGACAGGGTAGCCACCCAGCTGTGGCCACACTCAGCATCGGTGCACTGGCAATAGAGATCTGAGACATCATCGCTCAGTCGGTTGGTCTTGGTAATACGGCCCCGCTGGCCACACACTTTGCAATAAACCCGCATTACGCCCCCTTTTCTATCCAAATCAACAGCCTATCTTGCCACAGCAAACACTGTTTGTTTATACAGTTGAACCGATATTCTCCCGAAAATCGACCCGCAGGGAGACGGAAGTCCCGCACTGTTGATGGCATCCTGGATAAGCTCACACAGCGGTAGCACCTCGTTGCGGGCATAGGTGGCATCGTATTTCTCGGGATCCCCAAGCCCTCCCCCGCCATTGGTCGGAATGATGCCGGCCAGCGCCGCTGGAAAGCGGTGGGATGTCAGCACATCCTGGGCGGTGATCCCCTTGATGGCTGCGAACTCGTCTTTGGTGGCGATATCGCCCACTGGTATCAGCTTGATGCCATCGGGCTTGCCGTCCGGGATGTTGACGAACATGGAGCGGAAATTCCCCACCCCCTTGCTGCTCGCAATCATCTCCTTCATCTCCTCTTCGGTGTCGTCGTCCATGTTCGGGTCGGTGGCGTAGAAGATGAAGCCCATGTGGGCGCCGTTGAGGAAGTATTTGCGCCGAAACAGGGTGGCATCCTGGTTAAGCAGAGCCGACTGCAGGCCGCCCAGGTAATCGGGCATACCGTAGATCGCTCGTGCAGCTCGCAGTCAGAGCGGATTGCGGCGCGGCCCGAAGGGCAGCCGCCAGCGAAACAGGCTGTTAAGGGTGGCCCGCCACTGATTGGGTCGCCCCAGGATCTGCTTTTGCAGGCGGGTCTCCTCTTTGAGCATCGCCTCGTCACTGCGGGCCCAGGCCTGGCTGTAGAGCTGCTTGATCCCCGCTAGTGCATCCGGCGATTTGGTGATGAGGGTGCGGGCAAACTCCCGCGCCTCCACCAGCGGATCGGCGCAGACCCGGCTCACCATCCCGAGGGATTTCGCCTCGACGGCATCAAGCTCACGCCCGCTCATGGCCAGCTCCATGGCAGTATCCAGCCCCATCAGGTTGCGCATGGTGACACTGCCACTCATGTCGGGAATGATGCCCCACTTGATCTCCATCACCGAGAAGCGGCAATCGGGGGTGCTGAAGCGAAAATCGGCCCCGAGCGCAATCTGCAAGCCACCGCCAAAACAGACTCCCTGGGTCACCGCAATCACCGGCACCGGCAGCTGGTGCCAACCATAGGCAACCCGCTGGGCCAGATTGGTGGCCTCATCCGCTTCACGCTTGAGAATATCGAGCGCCGCCACCGGCTGTCTCAGCATGGATTTCACATCCAGCCCGGCGCAGAAGGCCCGCCCCTCGCCGTGCAGGATCACCGCCCGCAGCCCCTTGTGCCGGGTGAGCTGCGTCAGCGTCTCGTCGATGGCGCTGAACATGGCGCGGTCCAGCGCATTGAGTTTGTCCCCCCGCGTCAGCATCACTTCGGCAATCCCGTCGTGGATCTCGCACTTGATCCTTGGTTTTTCCATCTCCCTTATCCTCTCCTTGATACCTGAAACTGACTCACTGGTCATACCACCACGTTATCAGAGTGTTATCATCCGGTACAGCTGAGACTAAAGTCGGCTGGTCGCCTCCCCCTCCCTTTGTCACACTGGGAGCTGCATGAGTGCCGCAAGCCAGCAGAGGACGCTGTCATGTCAACCCTGTTCAATTTTGCCAGACCACCGTTCGACCGACTGGATGAGGAGGCGCGCGAGCGGCTCTCCCGTCACCTCTCGCTCTGCTATTTTCGGGCCGGGGATCTGCTGCTCCAGGAGGGGGACGAGCCTCCCGGCCTCTATCTCATCATCAAGGGGGCGGTGGAAGAGTCGGCCCCTCACCACCAGTTTGGTGATTACGGGGTCGATGATCTGTTCGATGTGCGCGCCCAGTTTGACGGCCGCTGCCGCCACCGCTTCACCGCGCTGGAAGATAGCCTCTGCCAGCTCATCCCTCGCCACACCTTTCTGGCGCTCTGTGAGCAGGATCCGCAGTTTGCCAGCTACTTCACCGCCAATCTGGCCGAGCGCCAGCGCCAGCAGGAGCAGCGCGAACAACTGGGTCAGAAGAATCTGGCTGAATTTATCCTGACCCGAATCGAACCCGGCCACCTGCAGGCACCGCTTATCGTCGACAGCAAGCTGTCACTGCTGGCAGCCACCGAAGCCATGGTGAGCAAGGGGACCGATTGCCTGCTCTACCCGGCCCACGACGGCTCCCTCACGCTGGCAACCCGCAAGACCTTGCTCCATGCCCTGACCCTCAAGGGATTGCCGCTGACAGCCCCCCTCTCGGTGCTGACCCCCACGCCCCTGATTGGTCTGCCGCTGGAGAGCTATCTGTTTGATGCCCTGCTGCTGATGACCCGCCATCGCATCAAGCGACTGGTGGTGTGGCGCGGCAATGAGGTGGCGGGGATCCTGCAACTGACTCAGGTGCTGGGGCTCTTCTCTACCCACTCCCACGTGCTGACGTTGCGTATCGCCCGCGCCGACAGCCTGCCGGCGCTGGAGGCGGTCGCCCGCGAGCAGCAGCAATTGACCCGATCCCTGTTTGCCCAGGGGATCCACACCGCCTTTTTGATGAAGCTCATCGCCACCATCAACGAACAGCTGATCGCCAAAGCCTTTGCGCTGGTGATCCCCCCGAGGTGCAGGATAACGTCTGCTTGTTGATGCTGGGCTCGGAGGGGCGCGGCGAGCAGATCCTCAAAACCGATCAGGACAACGCCCTGATCCTGCCAGAGGGGCTGGCATGGCCCACCCAGGCAGCCGATCTGGCCGAATTCAGCGCCCTGCTGGAGCGGCTCGGCTACCCCCTCTGCCCCGGGCAGGTGATGGTGAACAATCCGGCCTGGGTGAAAACAGGCAGCGAGTGGCAAAGCGCCATTGCTAGCGCCTGTACCACGGCAAAGGAGGATGAGCTGCTCTGGCTCGCCACCCTGGCCGATGCTCACCCCATAGCAGGGGACCGTCAGCTCCATCTGCCGGTTGCCAGAGCGCTGCGCGAGCAGTTGGCGGACAGGCGGGATCTGCTGGCGGAGATGGTGCGACCGGCGGTGGCCTTCCATGCCCCGCTCACCCTGTTTGGCCGGCTGGAGCAGCCACCGGAAGGGCTGGATCTGAAACGGGGTGGCCTGTTCCCGCTGGTGCACGGCATCCGCATGCTGGCCCTTGAGGCAGGCATTCTGGAGACTTCAACCTTGGGGCGTATCGATGCGCTGGTGGCCGCCGATCGGCTCAGTGCCGACTATGGCAGCAATCTGGCGGAGGCGTTCCGGCTCTTTATCCGGCTTAGGCTGCGCAGCCAGCTCAAGGGGGGCAATAGTCGGGTGCAGACAAGCGAGCTCAGCCACAGCGAGCGGGATCTGCTGCGTCAGGCGCTGCATCAGGTGAAGAAGTTCCAGCAGTGGCTCACCTTGCACTTTCGTCTGAGACAATAGCCATGTTGAGCCGCGTTCGACGCTACTGGTATGGCCGTGCGTTCCGAACGGGCGAGTTCGCGCCGCTCTTTGCCACCCCACCGGAAGATGAACGGATCGCCCTCGATTTCGAGACCACCAGTCTCGATCCGAGCAGGCCGAGATCGTCTCCATCGGGGCGGTGCGCATTCAGGGCAACCGGCTGCTGACCGGCGAGGCCCTCGCCATCAAGGTACAGCCACCGGCCAGCCTGACCAGCCAATCTGTGGTGATCCACGGTCTGCGCCATCAGGATCTGCAACAGGGGATGGAGCAGGAAGCCGCGCTGCGCTTACTTTTGGCGTTTATCGGCCCCCGTGAACTGGTGGGCTATCACATCGCCTACGACCTGCGTATTCTCAATCTCGCCTGCCAGAAATTGTGGGGATTGACTCTGCCCCAGCGAGGGATCGAGGTGAGCCAGCTTTATCATGACCACCTCTATCGCCGCTACCCCGATGCGGCCATTGACCTACGTTTAAGTTCCATCTGCAGCCACCTTGAACTACCATCCCTGCCCGCCCACGATGCCCTTGCCGATGCCACCACGGCCGCGCTCATCTATCTGCGCCTGACCTGTGGCTCGCCGCTCACTTATCCCAAAGTCTAATTGTCGAGAAGTAACATTTAATTCACATTTTGCTTACATGAGCAGGTTGCCTGCTCGTCGGGGTTACCCCATCCACCGCTGACACTCATGTCATGGAGAACTGCAATGGAACAGCAAAGCTATCTGAGGATCCAGCAAGATCCCAACTTCCAGGAGCTGGTCGCCAAGCGCCAGCGTTTTGCCTGGGCCCTCTCGGCTCTGATGCTGGGACTCTACCTGGCGTTTATTCTGCTCATCGCCTTTGCCCCCGGTTGGCTCGGCACCCCCCTGAGCGAAGGGTCGACCATTACTCGCGGCATTCCTGTCGGGGTAGGATTGATCCTCTCCTCCTTCGTGTTGACCGGCGTCTATGTCTTTCGCGCCAACGGCGAGTTTGATGAACTGAACCAGAAGATCCTCAAAGGGGTGCAATCATGAAAGGCAAGTTGCTGCTGTTGACCTCACTGGCCTCCTCTCCCCTGCTGGCGGCCGATGCAATCTCTGGCGCCGTGGAGCGTCAGCCCCTTAATGTCGCCGCCATCGTGATGTTTCTGGTGTTTGTGGCCGCTACCCTGTTCATCACCTACTGGGCCTCCAAGCGCAACCGCTCGGCTTCCGACTACTATGCGGCCGGTGGCCGTATCACCGGCTTCCAGAACGGTCTGGCCATCGCCGGTGACTATATGTCCGCCGCCTCCTTCCTCGGGATCTCCGCGCTGGTCTACACCTCCGGCTACGATGGTCTGATTTACTCCATCGGTTTTCTGGTGGGCTGGCCCATCATTCTGTTCCTGATCGCCGAGCGACTGCGCAACCTCGGCAAATATACCTTTGCCGATGTCGCCTCCTATCGTCTCAAGCAGACTGAAGTGCGTACCCTCTCAGCCTGTGGTTCGCTGGTGGTGGTCGCCCTCTACCTGATCGCCCAGATGGTCGGTGCCGGCAAGCTGATCGAGCTGCTGTTTGGCCTGCAATACCATGTGGCAGTAGTGCTGGTCGGTATCCTGATGGTGCTCTACGTGCTGTTTGGCGGCATGCTGGCCACCACCTGGGTGCAGATCATCAAGGCAGTGATGCTGCTCTCCGGTGCCAGCTTCATGGCCATCATGGTCATGAAATCGGTCAACTTCGATATCGGTGCCCTGTTTAGCGAAGCGGTCAAGGTGCACGAGAAAGGGATCGCCATCATGAGCCCGGGTGGCCTGGTTGCTGATCCCATCTCCGCCATCTCGCTCGGTCTGGCATTGATGTTCGGCACCGCCGGTCTGCCCCATATCCTGATGCGTTTCTTCACCGTGAGCGATGCCAAAGAGGCGCGTAAATCGGTGTTCTACGCCACCGGCTTTATCGGCTACTTCTACATTCTCACCTTCATCATCGGCTTTGGCGCCATCCTGCTGGTGAGCACCAACCCGGCCTTCAAGGACGCCACCGGCGCCCTGCTGGGCGGCACCAACATGGCGGCAGTCCATCTGGCCAATGCGGTCGGTGGCAGCCTGTTCCTCGGCTTCATCTCCGCCGTGGCATTTGCCACCATTCTGGCGGTAGTTGCCGGATTGACCCTGGCGGGAGCCTCTGCGGTCTCCCATGACCTCTATGCCAGCGTGTTGAAGAAGGGCAAGGCCAACGAGACCGATGAACTGCGTGTCTCCAAGATGACGACTCTGGTGCTGGGTGTGGTTGCCATTGGTCTGGGGATCCTGTTCGAGAAGCAGAACATCGCCTTCATGGTCGGTCTGGCCTTCTCCATCGCCGCCAGCTGCAACTTCCCGGTGCTGTTCCTCTCCATGTTCTGGTCACGCCTGACCACCCGTGGCGCCGTCTACGGCGGCTGGCTGGGACTGGTGAGCGCCGTAACCCTGATGATTCTGGGCCCGACCGTGTGGGTGAAAGTGCTGGGCCATGCCCAGGCCATCTTCCCCTACGAATACCCTGCCCTCTTCTCCATGGGGTTGGCCTTCGTCGGGATCTGGTTCTTCTCCATCACTGACAGCTCCCAGAACGCCGCCGACGAACACGCCAAGTTCCTGCCGCAGTTCGTTCGCTCCCAGACTGGGCTGGGTGCCTCTGGTGCCACCTCCCACTAACAGATCAAGTTCATACTTCCAAGCCGGCTTCATGCCGGCTTTTTTTATTGCCCATCAATCGGCTGCACGCCCCGCTTGCCCCGATCAAGATCACACTTCTAGCTAAAACTTTCGGGGGATCTGTGCCATAATGCGCGCCATTTGACAGACCAATCGGGACACATACCTTGTTAAGTAGCAACAACATCACCATGCAGTTCGGCGCCAAGCCACTGTTTGAGAACATCAACGTCAAGTTTGGCGGCGGCAACCGCTATGGCCTTATCGGCGCCAACGGCTGTGGCAAGTCCACCTTTATGAAGATCCTCGGCGGTGATCTGGAGCCCACTGGCGGTAATGTGAGCCTGGACGTCAACGAGCGCATCGGTAAGCTGCGTCAGGATCAGTTCGCCTACGAAGATATGCGCGTACTGGACGTGGTCATGATGGGTCACACCGAGCTGTGGGCTGCCATCGCCGAGCGCGATGCCATCTACGCCAACCTCGAAGCGACCGACGACGACTACATGAAGGCCGCCGAGCTGGAAGGTCTGGTCGCCGAGTATGACGGCTATACCGCCGAGTCCCGCGCAGGTGAACTGCTGCTGGGTGCCGGTATTCCCATCGAGCAGCACAACGGCCCGATGAGCGAAGTGGCCCCGGGCTGGAAACTGCGGGTGCTGCTGGCACAGGCGCTGTTCTCCAACCCCGACATCCTGTTGCTGGACGAACCGACCAACAACCTGGATATCAACACCATTCGCTGGCTGGAGCAGGTGCTCAACGAACGTGAAAGCACCATGATCATCATCTCTCACGACCGTCACTTCCTGAACTCCGTCTGTACCCATATGGCGGATCTGGACTACGGCGAGCTGCGCGTCTACCCGGGCAACTACGATGACTACATGCTGGCCGCCACTCAGGCGCGCGAGCGTCTGCTGGCCGACAACGCCAAGAAGAAGGCCCAGATCGCCGATCTGCAATCCTTCGTCTCCCGTTTCAGTGCCAACGCATCCAAGTCCAGCCAGGCGACCTCCCGCCTCAAGCAGATCGACAAGATCAAGATTGAGGACGTCAAGGTCTCCAGCCGCCAGAACCCCTTCATCCGCTTCGAGCAGGACAAAAAGCTCTATCGCAACATCCTGGAAGTGGAAGGTGTATCCAAGGGGTATGGCGACGGTCCCCTGTTCAAGGGCCTCAACATGATGATGGAAGTGGGCGAAAAGGTCGCCATTCTGGGTACCAACGGTATCGGTAAGTCTACCCTGATCAAGACCCTTGTCGGTGCACTGGCTCCGGATACCGGCACCATCAAGTGGTCCGAGAACGCCCAGATCGGTTACTACGCTCAGGATCACGCCGAAGACTTCGACACTGATCTCAACGTGTTCGACTGGATGGCCCAGTGGAAACAGGAGAACGAAGACGAGCAGGCTGTACGCTCCATACTGGGCCGTCTGCTCTTCTCTCAGGACGACATCAAGAAGCCGGTCAAGGTGCTCTCCGGTGGTGAACAGGGTCGCATGCTGTTCGGCAAGCTGATGATGCAGCGCCCCAATATCCTGATCATGGATGAGCCGACCAACCACCTGGACATGGAATCCATCGAATCCTTGAACATGGCACTGGAGCTCTACCAGGGGACCCTGATCTTCGTCTCCCACGACCGCGAGTTCGTCTCCTCCCTGGCGACCCGTATCCTGGAACTGACCGAAGATGGCATCCGCGACTTCGGCGGCACGTACGAGGATTACCTGCGCACCCAGGGCGTGGTATAACCCCGCTCCTGCGTAAGTTCGCAATGAAAAACCGGCACTCACGTGCCGGTTTTTTTATATCCCGTTTTTAGACGACTGAGATGGCGTATAACCGCGGTGTGACTACACGCCACAGAACAGAGCACAGAACTTGAGTCTCCTCCTCTTGCCCACAGATAAAAAAAAACGGCTCCATCAAGGAGCCGTTTTCAATGGGTTGTGCAGTGCCTATTACTCGACGGTCGCTTCCACACTGGTGAAGTACTCGATCTTGGCCGCTTTACGCAGCTCGTCGATCAGAGACTTGTAATCCACCTGGGCTTTGCCCTGACCCAGCTGAGCTTGCAGCATGGCAGCCATACCGGATGCGGCGGCAGGGACGTTGACCTTGTCCAGCGCAACCACAACGCGGTCACCATTGGTCTCGGCAACCAGAGCCACGCTCGGCTTGCCGTCGATCGGATGGGGCAGCGTGAACGCCTGGGCAATCAGATTCTGATCCAGCTCGCGATCGAAGCGGGCAACCCCTTTGTGGGTCTCCACTTTCAGACCAAGTGCAGTCAGATCGGCGGTGATGCTCTCACCGACTTTCAGCTTGTCCAGCAGGCCCTGGGCCTTGCCACGGGCCACTTCGCTAGCCTTGTCATGCTTGATGGCGGCAATCACCTGCTCTTTCACCTCGGCCAGCGGCTTGACCGCTTTGGGCTTGTGACCCGTGATGTGCAGCACCAGCGCCTTGCCGTCAGCCAGCTCGATCACGTCGGAGTTGGTGTTGTCATCGCGCAGCTGTTCGGAGAACGCAACAGAGAGCACCTTGGGATCGTTCAGCGGAGCCGGAGCAGTCGCCTGGGTGAAGAAATCGGAAGATTGAACCTTCATCCCCATGGCATCAGCGGTCAGATCCAGCGAGTCCGGGTTTTCGAAGCTGTTGTCAGCCATCTTCTGCTGCTCGGCGAAGAATTTCTCCTTGGCCTTGTCAGCTTGCAGACGAGTGATGGTCTCTTCTTTCACATCGGCAAACGGCTTGGTCTGGGCTGCTTCAACCCCCAGCAGCTTGATGATGTGGAAACCGAACGGGCTCTTCACCACGCCGGAGAGATCGCCAGCCTTGTCCAAGGCGAACGCGGCTTTCTCGAAGGCCGGATCCATCACCCCTTTCTCAAACCAGTCCAGCTCGCCGCCTTTTTTGGCAGAGAAGGTATCGGAAGAGTCAGCCTTGGCCAGCGCAGCGAAATCATCGCCCGCCTTGGCTTTGGCCAGCACGGCTTCTGCTTTCTGCTCGGCCGCTTTCTCATCCTTGCCAAACGGGATAAGGATGTGAGCCACGTGGCGACGCTCGGCACGCTGGAACAAGTCCTGATGCTGGTCGTAGTAATCCTGGGCATCCTGCTCGGTGACCTTGATATCCTTGGCGAGGTTGGCAGCGTCCAGCAGCAGATAGTCGACCTTGACCTGCTCATCGTTCATGAAACGGGCGCCATTGGTCTTGTAGTACTGCTCGAGCTCGTTGTCGGAGACCTGAACATCAGCCATGTAGTTGGCGGCAGCCAGACGCACCAGACGCAGATCGCGAGTCTGGTTGTAGAGCTTGTCGAGCTGCTCCGCTTCGCCCTTGAGGGAGAATTCGGTGCCCAGCAGAGCGCTCATCAACTGTTGACGCACCATGTCCTGACGCAGGGAGTCACGGAACATTTCGGGAGTCATGCCGGCACGGCGGATCAGCTGCAGATAGCGATCATTGTTGAACTTGCCGTTCTCGGCAAACTCCGGCATGACCACGATGGCTTGCTTGATCTGTTCATCGCTGATGCGCAGACCCAGTTCACGGGCCTTGCTGTCCAGCAGAGCCTGATCGATCAGCCGATCCAGCACACCGCGACGGAACTGTTTCATGTAATCGGGGTTCGCGGCCAGCTGGCTGAATGCCTCTCCCATCTGGGATTCCATGCGGGCGCGCTCGTTACGGTAGGCATTTTCCAGTGCCGCAGCACTGATCTCGGTGCCATTGACGGTGGCGGGGGCGGTACGGGCGGGGCCGTTCAGGTAACTACCTACACCAGCCAAGGCAAAGGAGAGGATGATCAGGCCCAAGATAACCTTGGCTACCTTGCCCTGCGCCCCTTCGCGTAGTTTATCCAACATCATGTTTGTACTTATGCTCCCGAACTCGATGGGCGTAAACAATAAAAAGGCGCACCGATTGCGATGCGCCTTGGTCAATCAGTATGAGAGAAGACTCTCTAACTTGTCTGGTCTGCGACCAAGGACGGTAGCCGACGGATATCAGCGACCGACTTAGTTAACAGCGTCTTTCAGGGCCTTACCGGCTTTGAAGGCAGGAACTTTACCAGCAGCGATTTCGATGGTCGCGCCAGTCTGCGGGTTACGGCCTGAACGGGCAGCACGCTCGCGTACAGCGAAAGTACCGAAACCAACCAGAGCAACCTGGTCACCCTCTTTCAGCGCTTCACCAACAGCATCAATGAAGGCATCCAACGCACGGCCAGCGGCAGCTTTGGAGATATCGGCACCGTCTGCAATCTTGTCAATCAGTTGAGATTTATTCACTCTTATATTCCCCTTTTATCAAACACCGCTGCGGCGCTGATTTCCCTGGCCACAACAAGTGGAGGTTTTATAGCAAGCCTCCTGATCAGTTGCAAGTGACAATCTGGCGCAAACCCGCGCCACACAACGCATTGCGACTCATCACGAGTACCCGAACGGTGGTCAAGGCTACTTCCGTTATCGGGCGCATGCAAGCCTTAACCACCCGCCGAATGCGCCAAATTTGCGGCGCATCAACATTTACACGACAGAAACGCGCTCAAACCCCTGTGGATTGTCCTGCAACGCCAGTTCCAGCACCTCGTCAATCCAGCGAACCGGGTAAATTTCAAGGTCTTGTTTGACGTTTGCCGGGATCTCCTCAAGGTCACGCTCGTTCTCTTTCGGAATAAGCACTCGCTTGATGCCGCCACGGTGGGCTGCCAGCAACTTCTCCTTGAGACCACCGATGGGCAGCACTTCGCCGCGCAAGGTGATCTCCCCTGTCATCGCCACATCAGCACGAACCGGATTACCGGTCAAGCTGGAGACCAAGGCGGTACACATGGCGATACCGGCGCTCGGACCATCTTTCGGGGTAGCCCCTTCCGGTACGTGCACGTGGATATCGCGCTTCTCGTAGAAGTCGGCGTTGATGCGCAGCTTCTCGGCACGGGCCCGTACGACCGTCATGGCCGCCTGGATCGACTCCTGCATCACGTCACCGAGAGAACCGGTATAAGTGAGCTTGCCCTTGCCCGGCATGTTGGTGGTCTCGATGGTGAGCAGATCGCCCCCCACTTCGGTCCACGCCAGACCACACACCTGACCCACTTGATTCTGGTCGGTCGCCTTGCCGTAATCGAAACGCTGCACCCCGAGGAACTCCTTGAGGTTCTCCTGATTGACCTGAACATGCTTGATGCTCTTGTCCAGCAGGATGCGCTTGACCGCCTTGCGACAAATCTTGGAGATCTCGCGCTCCAGACTCCGCACACCCGCCTCGCGGGTGTAGTAGCGGATCACTCCGACCAGGGCAGAATCTTCGATGGTGATCTCGGACTCTTTCAGGCCGTTGCGCTGGATCTGCTTGGCAACCAGATGCTGCTTGGCAATGTTGAGCTTCTCATCTTCGGTGTAACCGGAGAGGCGGATCACTTCCATCCGGTCCAGCAAGGGCCCCGGGATGTTCATGGAGTTGGAGGTAGCCACGAACATCACGTCCGACAAGTCATAATCCACTTCCAGATAGTGATCGTTGAAGCTGTTGTTCTGTTCCGGATCCAGCACTTCCAGCAAGGCGGATGCGGGATCGCCACGCATGTCCGAGCTCATCTTGTCGATCTCGTCGAGCAGGAACAGCGGGTTCTTCACACCGACTTTCGCCATCTTCTGGATGAGTTTGCCAGGCATGGAACCGATATAGGTACGGCGGTGACCGCGGATCTCCGCTTCGTCACGCACCCCACCGAGGGCCATCCGCACATATTTGCGGCCGGTCGCCTTGGCGATGGATTGACCCAGCGAGGTCTTGCCCACACCGGGAGGCCCAACCAGACAGAGGATGGGGCCCTTGAGCTTGTTCACCCGTGCCTGTACCGCAAGATATTCGAGGATGCGATCCTTGACCTTCTCGAGGCCATAGTGATCGGCGTCCAGCACCTCTTGCGCCTTGCCAAGGTCTTTCTTGACCTTGGAGCGCGCCTTCCACGGCACCTGTACCATCCAGTCCACATAGCTGCGAACCACGGTAGCCTCGGCGGACATGGGAGACATCATCTTCAGCTTGGCAAGCTCGGCCTGGGCCTTTTCACGGGCATCTTCCGGCATGCCAGCCTCTTCAATCTTGCGATTGAGGGCTTCAAACTCATCCGGGCTATCTTCCAGCTCACCCAGCTCTTTCTGGATGGCCTTCATCTGCTCGTTGAGGTAATACTCGCGCTGACTCTTTTCCATCTGCTTCTTGACGCGAGTACGGATGCGCTTCTCGACCTGCAGCAGGTCAATTTCCGACTCCATCATCGCCATCAGGAATTCGATGCGCTCGGAAACCGAGACGATCTCCAGCACCTTCTGCTTGTCTTCCAGCTTGAGCGGCATGTGGGCCGCCATGGTGTCAGCAAGACGCGCAGCATCGTCTATCGCCGAGATCGAGGTCAGTACCTCGGGCGGGATCTTCTTGTTGAGCTTGATATAGCCTTCAAACTGGCCGATGGCGGAGCGAACCAGCACTTCCTGATCCTTCTCCTCAATGGCTTGGGAGGGGATGTACTGGGCCTCGCAGACAAAGAAATCCTTGTCGTCGATCATCCGCTCCAGGCGGGCACGCTGCCCCCCCTCTACCAGCACCTTGACGGTGCCGTCCGGCAGCTTGAGCATCTGCAGAATATTGGCCACTGTCCCGACGGTGAAGATCTCCTCCACCGTTGGCTCATCGGTTGACGCATCCTTCTGGGCCACCAGCAGAACTTTCTTGTCCTGCTCCATGGCCGCTTCCAGACAGCGAATGGATTTTTCCCGCCCCACAAAGAGTGGAATGACCATGTGGGGATAAACCACCACGTCACGAAGAGGCAGGACGGGAATCTCGATGCGTTCTGAACGCTCTAGGTTCATATATGTCCTCTCGGCTTGTTATACCGTTGGCAAAGCGCTTGGCTGAGTATATGGGGGCGCTGAGATGAGATTCAATCGCCGAAACCGTAAAAAGCATGAAAGGGGCAAAAAGCCCCTTCCATTCGATTAAAAATCAGACATTTACTCTGATGCAGCAGCCTGGGTTTCGGGATTTTCGTAAATCATCAAGGGCGCAGAGTCCCCTTTGATCACGGTCTCGTCGATCACCACCTTGCTGACCCCTTCCAGAGAAGGCAGGTCATACATGGTATCCAGCAGCACGGCTTCCACGATGGAACGCAGACCACGAGCACCGGTTTTACGCTCCATCGCCTTGCGGGCAATGGCGTTGAGCGCATCGTCACGGAACTCCAGCTCAACCCCTTCCAGATCGAACAACGCAGCGTACTGTTTGGTCAGCGCGTTTTTCGGCTCTTTCAGGATCTGGATAAGGGCAGACTCGTCCAGCTCGGTCAGGGTCGCGACCACCGGCAGACGGCCGATGAACTCGGGGATCAGACCATACTTGATCAGATCTTCCGGCTCTACCTTGGCGAAGGTCTCGCTCAGGGTGGCCTTGGCATCCTTGGATTTCACCTCGGCGCCAAAACCGATACCGGTTCCCTTCACGGAACGCTGCTCGATCACCTTGTTCAGACCGGCAAAGGCACCGCCACAGATGAAGAGGATCTTGGAGGTATCAACCTGCAAGAACTCCTGCTGCGGATGCTTGCGACCACCTTGCGGCGGCACGGAAGCGATGGTCCCTTCGATTAGCTTGAGCAGTGCCTGCTGCACCCCTTCCCCGGAGACATCACGGGTAATGGAAGGGTTGTCTGACTTGCGGGAGATCTTGTCGATCTCGTCGATGTAGACGATGCCACGCTGGGCCTTCTCTACGTCGTAGTCGCACTTTTGCAGCAGCTTCTGGATGATGTTCTCCACGTCCTCGCCCACATAACCGGCTTCGGTCAGGGTGGTCGCATCGGCCATGGTGAACGGCACATCCAGCAGACGAGCCAGAGTCTCGGCCAGCAGGGTCTTGCCGCTACCGGTCGGGCCAATCAGCAGGATGTTGGATTTGCCGAGCTCCACACCACTGTTTTCGCCGCTGTTGCGCAGACGCTTGTAGTGGTTGTAGACGGCAACGGCCAACACCTTCTTGGCGTACTCCTGCCCGATCACATAGTCATCGAGATGAGCGCGGATCTGATGAGGGGTCGGCAGCTCGTTACCATCGCGCTTGGGCGAGATCTCGCGGATCTCTTCGCGGATGATGTCGTTGCACAGCTCGACGCACTCATCACATATGTAGACGGAAGGGCCAGCGATCAGCTTGCGCACTTCATGCTGGCTTTTGCCGCAAAAAGAGCAGTAGAGCAGCTTATCACCCTCACCCTTGCGTTTCTCTGTCATTCAGCAACCTCGTTTTATCAATAGAGGATGGATCGGCCTGTTGAGTTTACAACAGACCGGGACACCCTGCTCAGCTACGCTGGCTCAGGACACCGTCTACCAGGCCATAGGCCACGGCCTGCTCGGCGGACATGAAGTTGTCACGATCAGTATCACGCTCGATGGTAGCCATGTCCTGACCGGTGTGGAAGGCCAGGCGCTCGTTCAGGGTATTTTTGATCTTCAGGATCTCCTGGGCGTGGATCTGGATATCAGATGCCTGACCCTGGAAGCCACCCAGCGGCTGGTGGATCATCACACGGGCGTTAGGCAGGCAGAAACGCTTGCCCTTGGCGCCACCGGCCAGCAGGAAGGCACCCATGGAGCAGGCCTGCCCCATGCAGACGGTGCTGACATCCGGCTTGATGAACTGCATGGTGTCATAGATGGACATGCCCGCAGTCACCGAACCACCCGGCGAGTTGATGTAGATATAGATGTCCTTGTCCGGATTCTCGGACTCGAGGAACAGCAGCTGGGCAACCACCAGATTGGCCATGTGATCTTCAACCTGACCAGTCAGGAAGATCACCCGCTCTTTCAGCAGACGGGAGTAAATATCGTAGGAACGTTCACCCTTGGCAGTCTGTTCGACCACGATGGGGACCAGCGCATTGCTGGGAGAATCGGTCATATCGTTATAGTTCTTGTACATAAGGCATTGTCCCTAAAATAAAATGGCCCGAGTGGAGATCACACGAGCCATTATACTTAACAGTCTTGACCTTAAGTCAAATGTTCTTAGGCAGCGGCGCCAGACTTGTTGATCACTTCGTCAAAGGCAACTTCTTTTTCGGTCACTTGCGCTTTGGACAGGATCAGGTCGATAGCTTGATCTTCTACTGCCAGGTTACGAACGCCGTTCAGCATCTGTTCGTTCTTCTGGTAGTACTCGATCACTTCCTTCGGATCTTCGTAGGCAGTGGCCATGGACTCGATGATGCTGTTTACACGGGCATCGTCAGCCTTGATCTCGTTGGTACGGATCACGTCGCCCAGCAGCAGACCTACGCGTACACGACGCTCGGCTTGAGCCTGGAACAGTTCAGCCGGCAGCTCGGGAGCGTTGCCGCCCTGGAAGCCACCGAAGCGCTGCAGAGCCTGCTGACGCAGTGCGTCGATCTCTTGAGCAACGGCAGCTTTCGGCAGGTCGATTTGGTTGGCTTCAACCAGACCGTTCAGAACCTGCTCTTTCACGCTGTTTTTCAGGGCTTGAGCCAGTTCGCGCTCCATGTTCTTGCGCACTTCGGCTTTCAGCTCTTCAACAGAACCGCTTTCGATACCGAAACGCTTCACGAACTCTTCGGTCAGCTCAGGCAGGATCTGCTCTTCAACCTTGATCAGCTTGGAAGCGAACTTGGCTTCTTTGCCTTTCAGGTTTTCAGCGTGGTAGTCAGCCGGGAAGGTCACTTCGATGGTGAACTCGTCGCCTGCTTTCTTGCCCATGATGGCGTCTTCGAAGCCCGGGATCATACGGCCAGCGCCCAGCACCAGGTTGAAGCCTTCAGCTTTGCCGCCGTCGAACTCTTCACCGTCAATGGAACCGACGAAGTCCATGGTCACACGCATGCCATTGGCAGCGGCAACATCGGCATCAGCCCAAGTAGCGTGCTGCTTGCGCAGGGTGTCGATCATGTTGGCCAGATCTTCATCCTTCACGGTCGCAACCGGCTTCTCGACCTTGATGGTCTCGAGACCTGCAACTTCGAACTCCGGATACACTTCGAAAGTGGCGGTGAATTCGAAATCCTGACCTTCTTTGATCTCTTTCGGATCCATGGTCGGGGCACCGGCCGGGCTCAGTTTGTTTTCGATGATGGCTTTGATGAAGTTGCTCTGCATCATTTCATCAGCAACGCGGGCGTGAGCCATGGCGCCGAACATCTTCTTGATGATGGCAACCGGAGCCTTGCCAGGACGGAAACCGTCGATGCGACGAGTTTTGGCCAGGCCATTCAATTCTTTACGCACAGCGGCGTCTACGGTAGCGGCCGGTACAGTGATGGTAAGACGGCGTTCCAGACCCTGGGTTGTCTCTACAGAAACTTGCATTCTTCTACCTCGTTCAACTCAGCACTGTGTGCTGACCCTTTATTGCCCCTGGGCAAAGCCCGGAGTCTTCCTGTTTATAAAGACAACGATATGTCTTTGTGATGAGAAAATATGACGCGGCATTATAGCGGCGCACTTTGGTCGAGTCGAGCTACACATCCCCCACATTGAGCGGCGTGCAAGCACAATTCGTGCAAAACTGCCCTTTATATGGGGAGAGAGGTGCCCGACTTCAACTATCCGATGGCAATAATTTTGCGTTTGCTCACCTTTATTTCATCCGAACGCCGCTTTATTACCCATCTTTCGCCGAAAAACAGCCCACCGTTGCGGGCGGCGACTCAATTTGACCAGCCAAATGGCGATTGGACCAATCAACCATTGCGTCCCTATCCCTCCCTCGTTATGGTGGCAACCAAATTGATGATCTGGAGTCACTCACATGGCCTTTTTCCGCTTCTTGTTCAATCTGCTCTGGTTTGTACTGGGAGGTGTCTTTATGGGCCTGGCCTGGTGGCTGGCCGGTCTTATCTGCTTTATCTCGCTGGTCGGCATCCCCTGGGGACGTGCCTGCTTCGTCATCGGCACCTTTACCTTCTTCCCGTTTGGCAAGCAGGCCGTTAATCGCAAGACCATGACCGGCCAGAGCGATATCGGCACCGGCACTCTGGGGCTGATTGGCAACATCCTCTGGTTCGTGCTGATCGGCGTCTGGCTGGCCATCGGCCACATCGCTTCCGCGCTGGCCTGCTTCGTGACCATTATCGGTATCCCGTTCGGTATCCAGCACCTCAAGCTGGCGCTGATCAGCCTGGCTCCTATCGGCCAGATGATTGTGACCAACCAGGAGGCGGAATCGGGCCGCTATATCCGCTAAACACGGGAAATGCGCGGGCAGACGCTGCCCTGCAACGAAAAAAAGGGCAGACTAGGGTCTGCCCTTTTCTATTCTCTTTTGTTGAGGCCATCATGTTACCCAGCCACTTTTTCGCCAATCTCGCCCGCATGAAACTCATCTACCGCTGGCCCCTGATGCGCAACATCCAGCCGGAAAACATCGCCGAGCACAGCCTGCAGGTGGCCATGGTGGCCCATGCCCTCGGCATCATCAAAAACCGGCTTTTTGGCGGCAGCGTGAATGCCGACCGTGCCGCCGTGATGGCCCTCTATCACGACAGCAGCGAGGTTCTGACCGGCGATCTGCCCACCCCGGTCAAATACTTCAATCCCGAGATCGCCCGCGAGTACAAAAAGATAGAGCTGGCCGCCGAGCAGCGTCTGCTTGGCATGCTGCCGCCGGAGCTGGTGGAGGATTTTCGCCCCCTGCTCGATTCGGCAGCCCAGGATGACGAGCTGGCCAGGCTGGTCAAGGATGCCGACACCCTCTGCGCCTATACCAAGTGTCTGGAGGAGATCAACGCGGGCAACCGGGAGTTCGAACCGGCTCGCAAGCGCCTTGAAGCCATGCTGGCAGCCCGGATGAGCGATGAGATGCGCTACTTTATCGACACCTTCGTAGCCAGCTTCTCCCTGCCACTCGATGAGCTTAACGCTCACTAAGCCAGTCTACATGACCTGAAAACAGAAGGGCCCGCCGGTTTGCACCAGCGGGCCCTTCGTTCTTTATTGCGCATTAGATGCAACGCATCAGTGACCCAGCTCGCGAGATGGCACCAGACCGCTCGCCCGCCAGGCGGGATAGAGGGTCGCCACCAGGCTCATCAGGATGGCAGCGCCCGTCACGATAAGCAGATCCTGCATATGCAACTCGGTCGGCAAGAAGTCGATGAAGTAGATATCCGGATTGAGGAAGCGGTGGCCAATAAGCTTCTCGATGACACCCAGGATCTGGGTCAGCTTGCTCGAAAGCAGCCCGCCCAGCAGGGCACCAAGCAGGGCACCGGCCACGCCGTTGACCATCCCCTGAATGACGAAGGTAAGCCGGATCTGACCGGGGCTCGCCCCCATGGTCTTCAGGATGGCGATCTCGCTGCGCTTCTCGTTCACCGCCATCACCAAGGTGGAGACGATGTTGAAGCAGGCGACGGCCACCACCATCAGCATCACCACATACATGACGGTACGCACCATCTGGATGTCCTGATAGAGGTAGCCCTGGCTGTTCATCCAGCTGCGGATATAGACGTGATGAGGGAACTGCTGTGCGGCGGCTACGGTGATGGATTGCGCCTTGAGCACATCGCTCACCCGCAGGCTGAAACCCTCCACATCACTGCCCATGCCGGTGATCCCTTGTGCATCGGCCAGATGCATAAAGCCGAGCAGGCCGTCGAGCTGACCGCCGATCTCCAGCAGCCCCACCACGGTCAGGGCTTCGCGGCGGGGATTCTTGATCCCCGCCTGATCGCCCCCTTGCGGCAGCAGCAGGGCAACAGAATCCCCCACCTTGACGCCCAGTTTGTCGGCGATGGTCTTGCCAAGGATCACCCCACGTTCACCCGGTTGCAGCTCACGCAGACCACGGCCCGTCATGTATTTGCCGGCATCAGACAGATTGGCTTCCAGATCGGGTAACACAGCGCGCAGTTGCACCCCCTTGAGGGCAGAGCCATGCTCCAGCAGGCCATTGAGGCGAATGACCGGCGCGGCCGCCTCAACGCCCGGCTGGGCCAGCAGATAGTCACGCAGACGTGGCCAATCCGGCAGCGGCCGCTCGACGGCGTCCAGCTCACCTTGCGGCACGACCGAGAGCACCCGATCTTTAAGCTCCCGCTCGAAACCGTTCATAGCAGAGAGGCCCAGGATCAGCGCCATCACCCCGAGGGCAATACCGATCAGGGAAGAGGCAGAGATAAAGGCGATAAACCCGTTGCGACGGCGGGAGCGGCTGTAACGCAGGCCCAGAAAGAGGGGCAGCGGTTTGAACATCAGGCAACCTCCGCCATCACGCCGCTCACCAGGGTCACCCGGCGATGGAGCTTGGCCGCGAGGCTCAAGTCGTGAGTCACTACCACAAACGCAGTGCCCAGTTCACGATTCAGTTCACACAGCAGTTCGTACACCGCGGTGGCACTGGCGTGATCCAGATTGCCGGTAGGTTCATCCGCCAGCACCAGACTCGGTTCGTTGACCAGTGCTCGGGCGATCGCCACCCGCTGACGTTCGCCACCAGAAAGCTCGGAGGGACGGTGGTTCAAGCGATGGGAGAGCCCCACCCGCCCCAGCATCTTGGTTGCCTTTTCGGTGGCAACCGCCACCGACTCACCGGCGATCAGCAGCGGCATGGCCGCATTTTCCAGCGCACTGAACTCGGAGAGCAGGTGGTGGAACTGGTAGACAAAGCCCAGCTCGCGGTTGCGAAAACGGGCCTGGGTACGGCTGTCCCAATGGTGAATATCCTCCCCCTTGAACAGCACAGCGCCACTGGAGGGGTTGTCCAGCGCCCCCATCAGATGCAGCAGAGTGGTCTTGCCGGAGCCCGAGCTCCCCACCACCGCCAGCATTTCACCGGGCGCGACGCAGAGATCGATCCCCTTGAGCACCTGAGTCTCCAGCTCCCCCTCTTTATAGACATGGTTGAGCGCCTGGCAGCGCAGCAGAGGTTCACGGGATACGGCTTCATTCATAACAGGGGCTCCACTTACGCCAGTGACCACAGAGGCACCAGTAACAACGCCGGTACTCGCACCGGAGGTAACAACAGAAGATGTATTATTCACGGCATTACTCATAACGCAGCGCCTCGGCCGGTTTCACCCGTGCGGCGCGGGCCGCCGGATAAAGGGTGGCACTGAAGCTCAGCAGCACGGCGCCCAGCAAGATGGTGATGACCTGAGCCGGCTCGACAATCACCGGCAAGCCACTGCCGCCAGCCGCCATATAGAGGTTGAGCCCCACTGCATTGAGCAGAGGGTTGAGACCCAGGGAGAGCGCAAGGCCCGCCAGTCCGCCAAACAGGGCACCAATTACACCACTGGAGGCGCCGAGCACCATGAAGATTTTAACGATCCCTGATTCACTCATACCCATGGTGCGCAGGATGGCCACTTCGCCCTCCTTGTCCGTCACCACCATCACCAGCGCAGAGAGGATGTTGAAGGTGGCGACGGCGATGATCAGCACCAGCATCAGCCCCATCATCCGTTTTTCCATGGCGACCGCCTGGAACAGCTCGCCCCGCTCGCGGCGCCAATCCTGCCACAGCAGCCCATCCGGCAGCGGCGTCTTGATCACCTCGTCGGCCGCAAAGGGATCATCGAGCCAGAGGCGAATGCCACCGACGGTTTCTGGCGGCAGGCGCAGCAGCCGCTGGGCATCCCCCAGGGCGATCAGCGCAATCTGGTTATCCACATCGGCGCCGACCCCGAAGATGCCGGAGACGGTAAAGAGGCGCTGGGCCGGTACCCGACCAAACGGAGTGAAGCGGGTCCCTTCGGTCAGGATCAGGCGAACCTGATCGCCGATGGAGACATTGAGGCGACGTGCCACCCCCTGCCCCAGCACGATGCGGTAGTGACCCGCCTGCAGGGTATCGAGGCGCCCCCCCAGCATCTGGCTGTGGAGGATGTCATCCTTGGGCCACTTCGCAGGGTCAATCCCCTGCACGCTCACCCCGGTCAGCTGGCCGGGGCTTTGCAGCATCCCTTCGCTGTCGAGCATGGGGGCCGAGGCGACCACATGGGGTAATTTGGCCAGATCCGGCAAGCCTTGCGGGTCGGCATCAATGCGGCCAGCCTGATTGGTCACCACCACATGGGGGATCACCCCGAGGATGCGCCCTTTGAGCTGCCCTTCGAAACCGTTCATTACCGAAATGACCACCATCAGGGCGGCAACCCCGATGGCGATGCCAAAGGTAGAGAACAGGGAGATAAATGAGACGAAGCGATTGCTGCGCTTCGAGCCTGCATAACGCAGGCCGATGGCCAGCGAAAGGGGCTGAAAAAGTCCGGTCTTCAAGGATATGTACGTTGCCAACAAAATAAGATACCGGATAATAAAGGGAAACCGTCCATGACAACAAGGGATAGCCTCCATGCAGGAACAGTTCTTCAGCGTCACTCATGCCATGCCGGTCAATGTGATCCCCATGCCGGCCGACTTCCACCTCCCCTCGCTGGAGGAGCTGGACGCTGAGCTGCCGGAGCCCTTTCGGATCTCTTCGGCCATTACCTCCATCGATCTGGTGACCACTCGCCTGCTGCGCAACCAAAACGAGTCGATGCACGATCTGATCGAGATCGTCAATCAACAGTCCCGCAAGATCGACATGATCATGGGCTATGTGCTCTCCCTGCAGGACCATCCGGAGCAGCGCTTTCACACCCTACGCTTCGGGGCTGGTCAACTCACCTACCTGCACCCCTATCATGGTCACGGGGATGCGCCGCACCTGCACCAGATCGTGCGTCTCAAGCTCTTCCTGCGGGAAGAGGCGGCCGCCATCTACTGCTATGGCCAGGTCAAACAGCTCGACGGCGGTGAACATGGTACCCATGTGCAGCTCGACTATGTGCGGATCCGCGAAGATGACCGTGAACTGCTGGTTCGTGCCAGCCTCCACGTGCAATCGAAGCAGCTCAAGCTGCGCGCCCAAGAACGTCAGCGCTAACCAGAGCGAACGTCGCGATAGATAACGTCAACGTTAAAAGAATCGAATCATGCCAATGACACTCCCCGCCTTGCCCGCCAAAGCGGGCCAAAAGATCACGCTCGGCCAGCTGGTCGGCAGCAGCCTCTCGCTGATTGCAGCCCGTCTCACCAGTGAAGCCAAGGGGCCAGTACTGCTTATCACCGCAGATACCCCGAGCGCCCTGCGCCTGGAACAGGAGCTGCAGTATTTGCTGGCAGGCAAGCAGCAAGCCGATCAGTCCGTCCCCGTATTGCTGTTCCCCGATTGGGAGACCCTGCCCTACGACACCTTTTCCCCCCATCAGGACATCATCTCCCAGCGGCTCGAGACTCTCTACAAGCTGCCGCAGATGAGCAAGGGGGTGCTGATTGTCCCCATCTCCACCCTGATGTTGCGCTGCGCCCCCCAGGTCTATCTCGACAAATACAGCCTGATGGTGAAGGCCGGTCAGCGCCTCAACCTGCAACAGCTGCGCGGGCGGCTGGCCGAGGCGGGTTACGTGGCGGTGGATCAGGTGTTGGAACATGGCGAATTTGCCGCTCGCGGCTCCCTGCTCGATCTCTTCCCGATGGGCAGCAACAGCCCCTATCGCATCGACTTCTTCGATGATGAAGTGGACTCCATCCGCCCATTCGATCCCGAGACCCAGCGTTCCAGCGAACCGGTCAAGACAGTCAGCCTGCTGCCCGCCCGGGAATACCCTACCGACGAGGCGGCCATCGAGCTGTTTCGCGGCCAGTTCCGCGAGCAGTTCGAGCTGTCGCGGGCCGAGGGTTCCGTCTATCAGGAGGTGAGCAAGGGACGCTGGCCCGCCGGCATCGAGTATTATCTGCCGCTCTTCTTCAACCAGACAGCCAGCCTGTTTGACTACCTGCCGGAAGATACACTGCTGCTCACTGTGGGGGACATCTACCCCGCCGCCCAGCGCTTCTGGAACGACATCGGCCAGCGCTATGAAGACAGACGCTGGGACAACACCCGCCCACTGCTGCCACCGGCCCAGCTCTATCTGCCGGTGGAGCAGCTCTTTGCCTCTCTGGGCCAATATGGCGCGGTGCGGCTGCAAGAGGCCGCTACCGCCGGTGATGCAGGTCAGCACGATCTGCCCATCGAGGCGCTGCCCGACCTGCAACTCGATCACAGCAAGGAGCAACCCTTGCTGGCGCTCAACCAGTTCCTGCAAGGCTTTGCCGGGCGCACCCTGTTTGCGGTGGAATCCGAAGGGCGACGGGAGGTGCTCGGCGATCTGCTGGCGCGTATCTCGCTGCAACCCAAGGAGTTCCCCTCCCTTGACGCCTTTATGGCGAGCCCGGTTCGACACGGCTTGCTGGTTGCACCCCTTGAGCGTGGCTTCCTGTGGCAGGAGGTCGGTCAGGATCCACTGGCGCTGATCACCGAGACCGAGCTGCTGGGCGGCAAGGTGCGCAGCAAGCGAGCGCGGGAGAAGAGCAAAAACTTAAGCTCCGATGCAGTGATCAGAAACCTGGGCGAGCTGACCCAGGGCCAGCCGGTGGTCCATCTGGATCACGGGGTCGGCCGCTATCTGGGGCTCGAAACCATCGACGCCGGTGGTCTGCCCACCGAGTTTTTGACCCTCGAATATGCCGGCGGCGACAAGCTGTTCGTGCCGGTTACCAGTTTGCACCTTATCAGCCGCTACACCGGTTCTGATAACCCGCCCAGCCACAAGCTCGGCGGTGAAGCCTGGAGCAAGGCGCGGCGCAAGGCGGCGGAGAAGGTGCGCGACGTGGCAGCCGAGCTGCTCGATGTCTATGCCCACCGCGCCGCTCGCGCCGGGTTTGCCTTCAAGCAGGACAAAGAGGCCTATCGCCAGTTTGCCGCCAGCTTCCCGTTCGAGGAGACCGACGATCAGCTCAACGCCATCAATGCGGTGCTGGGGGACATGTGTCAGGCCAAGAGCATGGACAGACTGGTGTGCGGCGACGTGGGTTTCGGCAAGACCGAGGTGGCGATGCGGGCGGCATTTGTGGCCGTCCACGGCGGCAAGCAGGTCGCCGTGCTGGTGCCCACCACCCTGCTGGCGCAACAGCACTACGACAACTTCCGCGATCGCTTTGCCAACTGGCCGGTGCGGGTCGAGGTGCTGAGCCGCTTCCGCTCAGCCAAGGAGCAGAGCGCTGTGATGAAGGAATTGGCGGAGGGCAAGGTGGATATCATCATCGGCACCCACAAGCTGCTCAGCTCCGAACTCACCTTCAAGGATCTGGGACTGCTCATCGTCGATGAGGAGCACAGATTCGGGGTGCGCCAGAAGGAGAAGATCAAGGCACTGCGAGCCGATGTGGATATCCTCACTCTCACCGCCACCCCTATTCCGCGCACCCTCAATATGGCGATGTCGGGCATGCGGGATCTCTCCATCATCGCCACCCCACCCGCCAAGCGGCTCGCCATCAAGACCTTCGTGCGCCAGCACGAACCGGCGGTGGTGCGCGAAGCGGTACTGCGGGAACTCAAGCGTGGCGGTCAGGTTTACTATCTGCACAACGATGTCGAGAGCATCGAGAAGTGCGCAGCCGACCTGGCGGAGCTGGTGCCAGAGGCCCGCATCGGCATCGCCCACGGCCAGATGCGCGAGCGCGACCTTGAGCGGATCATGTCCGACTTCTACCACCAGCGCTTTAACCTGCTGGTCTGCACCACCATTATCGAGACCGGTATCGACGTACCGAGCGCCAACACCATCATCATGGATCGGGCGGATCACCTGGGTCTGGCCCAGCTGCACCAGCTGCGGGGCCGGGTTGGCCGCTCCCACCATCAGGCCTATGCCTACCTGCTCACCCCCCATCCCAAGCTGATGACCAAGGATGCGGCCAAGCGGCTGGAGGCGATCGCCTCGCTTGAAGATCTCGGCGCCGGTTTTGCGCTGGCGACCCACGATCTGGAGATCCGTGGCGCAGGCGAACTGCTCGGCGACGATCAGAGCGGCCAGATTGAATCGGTGGGCTTCACCCTCTATATGGAGATGCTGGAGCAGGCGGTCGAGGCGCTGAAAAATGGCAAGGAGCCGTCGCTGGAGCAGCTGATGAGCCAGCACACCGAGGTGGAGCTGCGCCTGCCTGCACTGCTGCCGGATGACTATATTCCGGACGTCAACATGCGCCTCTCCATGTACAAGCGGATCGCCAGTGCGGCGGACGAGCAGGAGCTGCGCGAGCTGAAAGTGGAGCTGATCGACCGCTTCGGCCTCTTGCCGGAGGCAACCAAAACCCTGCTGGAGCTGGCCGCTTTCCGCCAGCGCGCCACCGCCCTTGGCATTCGCCGGGTGGAGATGAGCGAGCGCGGCGGCTATCTGGACTTCACCCAGGAGACCAAGGTCAATCCGGCCTATCTGGTCAAGCTGCTCTCCAGCCAGCCAAGGGTCTACAAGATGGACGGGCCGACCCGGCTGCGCTTCCAGGTGCCGACCCAGGATCGCGCCATGCGCCTGAAACTGGTGGATGGTTTGCTGGCTGATCTGGCCAACAACAGCCTGTGAGTCTCTGCAACGCTGGCGGCGAGCCAGAGAGATAATGCCAACTAAAACGGGAGCCACATTGGCTCCCGTTTTGTTTATGTTGGCTGGTGACTAGCGTCTCCCCTTGTGGGAGAAGGGTCGGGGATGAGGGGGGGCAGTGAAAACCATTCCCCTCACCCTGCCCTATCCCTGGGGGAGAGGGAATCGCATCGGTAAATGTTGGGCTTCGCTGCGCTCAGCACCAACCTACACCTCTGACGATCAGCCCTGGTTGGCTGGATCCTCATGGGCGGAGAACTCGCGCATAAAGGCCTCGGCGCGCTCCACCATCTTGGTCGAGCCAACAAAGTAAGGGGTACGCTGGTGCAGCGCGGTGGGCTGGATATCCATGATGCGGCCAAAACCATCGGAGGCCTTGCCACCAGCCTGCTCCACCAGAAACGCCATCGGGTTGCACTCATAGAGCAGGCGCAGCTTGCCGTTTGGCGAGTTGGTGCCGGACGGATAGATGTAGATACCACCCTTGAGCAGGTTGCGATGGAAATCGGAGACCAGGGATCCGATATAGCGGGAGGTGTAGGGTCTGTGGGTCGCCTCATCACGCTCCTGGCAATATTTGAGGTACTTCTTCACCCCGTCCGGGAACTTGATGTAGTTGCCCTCGTTGATGGAGTAGATCTTGCCCTCTTCCGGAATGCGGATGTTCTCGTGGGAGAGGCAGAAGCAGCCGATAGAGGGATCGTAGGTAAAGCCGTTGACGCCAAAACCGGTGGTGTAGACCAGCATGGTGGAGGAGCCGTAGACCACATAACCGGCGGCGACCTGACGGTTGCCCGGTTGCAGGAAGTCCTCCAGCGTCACCGGCGAACCCTGCGGGCTCAAACGGCGGTAGATGGAGAAGATGGTCCCGACCGAGACGTTGACGTCGATATTGGAGGAGCCATCGAGCGGGTCGATCAGCACCACATACTTGGAGTTTTTGGAGAGCGGCGAGTCAAAGGCGACGAAGTCCTCTTCCTCTTCCGAAGCCATGCCGCACACCTCGCCGCGCGCTTCCAGCGCCGCCTTGAAGCGTTCGTTGGCATAAACATCCAGCTTCTGCTGCACCTCGCCCTGTACGTTTTCAGCGCCCATGGAACCGATGATATCCGCCAGTCCCGCCTTGTTGATCTCCCGGTTCACCACCTTGGCAGCAAGGCGGATCGAGCTGAGCAACGAGGTCAGCTCGCCGGTCGCGGTAGGATAATCCGCCTGCTTTTTGACGATGAACTCACCCATGGTGATCATGTTTCGCATTTTTGTTCCTTTAGATCGCATCCGTTGGCATTGAAAACGTTTGCAGGCGTCAGCAAAAAAAAATGCCGATCACCGGCGGCCTTGATTTGTAACCTAATGTAACGTCTGTTTTTTGTTTTTGCAGCGAATTAAGCGGCCTATTAAATAGGCTATCTCGCCTAACGTTATGGTAAAAAACGCGTTTTATTCGGTTTCATTCGATAACTTTCGGCCCCTTAATTCGTGGCAATAACCTGCTGCAAGCCATGAGTTGACTGACCTTGAGCCATTAAAAATGGAGTCTGATGGGCCTGCCGTTCCCTCAGCCATTGCCTCTTGAGATCCGATCGCCAATCCAGCACACTGATTTCGCTTTGGAAGCAAATAAAACTCAAGGATTATCAATGAACAAGACTCTCATTGCCGGCATGGTAGCCGGACTGTTTGCCCTTCCCGCCTGGGCTGCCCAGGTGCCTGCCGGTACCAAGCTGCTGCCGGATGCCCAACAAATCTACGTGACCAATATCGGCACCGAACCCACCACCATCGACCCCCAGCTGGTGGAAGAGAGTGCCGGTAGCGAGATCGTCAACGATCTGTTTGAAGGGCTCTATGTACTGGATGGCAAGGGCAAAACCCAGCCAGCTGGTGCCGTCAGTTACGAGGTCGACAAAACCGGTACCGTCTACACCTTCAAGCTGAGGCCCGAGGCCAAATGGTCTAACGGTGAACCGGTCACTGCCGCCGATTATGTCTACGGCTGGCAAAGGGCAGCCGATCCCAAGACCGCCTCCAACTACGCCTGGTTTATCGAGTTGACCGGTGTGGTCAATGCAAGCGAGGTGATCCAGGGCAAGAAGAGCCCGTCAGAGCTCGGGATTAAGGCGCTCGATGACCACACCCTGCAGGTAACCCTGAAAAATCCGGTCCCCTTCTTCCTGAAGATGCTGGCCCACTACACCACGTTCCCGGCCCCCAAGGCCACCATTGAAAAATTCGGTAAGGATTGGGTCAAACCGGGCAATATCGTCTCCAACGGAGCCTTTGTACTCAAGGAGTGGACCCCCAACGAACGGCTGAGTGCCGAGCGCAATACCCACTACTGGGACAACCAGCACACCGTCCTGAATAAGGTGGTCTATCTGGAGATCGTCTCCGAAACCGCCGCCTACAACCGCTACCGCACCGGCGAGCTGCACTACACCACCTACCCGCTGGAGCAGTACAAGCACATCAAGAGCCAGAGCCCGCAAGATCTGGTCAGCGCCCCCATGCTCGCCACCTATTACTATGTGTTCAACGTGAACCGCAAACCGTTCGATGATCCGAAAGTGCGCAAGGCGCTCTCGCTGGCCCTCGACCGGGAGACCATCACCGACAAGATCCTGGGACAAGGGCAACTGCCCGCCTTCAGCCTGACCCCACCGAGTGTCGATGGCTTTGACCTGAAAAAACCGGCCAGTCAGCAGCAAAGCAAAGAGGAGCGGATCAAGCAGGCCAAAACGCTGTTGGCCGAAGCGGGATATGGCCCGGACAAGCCACTCACCGTGGACATTCTCTACAACACCAACGAGAGCCACAAAAAGATTGCGCTGGCCGTCTCCTCCATGTGGAAACACAACCTGGGGGTCACCGCCACCCTCAACAACATGGAGTGGAAGACCATGGTCTCGGCACTCAACGAGGGGGATTTCGGGGTTAGCCGCTATGGCTGGAACGGGGATTATAACGATGCCTCCACCTTCCTCGACATAATGACCTCCAGCAGCAGTGCCAACAGCGGCAAGTGGTTCAACAAGGAGTATGACGCCCTGCTGGCCAAGGCCCACGACTCGCTGGATCCCGCTGAACGCAATGCCCTGTATCAACAGGCAGAGGCGCTCATTGATGCGGATGCCCCCATCGCCCCTATCTATTTCTCGGTCAAATCCAGGTTGCTCAAGCCTTTCGTGAAAGGCTACCCCCACCTTAACCCGCAGGATGTGGTCTACAGCAAGGAGCTCTATCTGGTTGCCCAGTAACCAGCTAGGAAGATGTAACCATAAAAAAGCGCCTGCATTGCTGCAGGCGCTTTTCATTGGCGGCCAAGCAGGCCATTGGGCCCATCTACGCTTTCGCGCAAGATTACTCTTCGGGACAGGGTGCCAGCACCACCCGGCGACGACCCATCACCACCGGACGCACCAGCAACTGTGCCAGCAAGACACCCAGCAGGGTCAGACCGCCCCCGATCAGGTGATAGCTGGTCAGCCGCTCACCCAGCAGGGTGATGGCAAGGCCAGCCGTCATCACCGGCAGCAGGTTCATAAAGATGGCGGTACGGTTGGCGCCGAGCAGGGCGATGCCCTGCATCCAGAGCCAGGGCGAGAGTGCCGAGGTGGGGATACCGGCATAGAGGATCAGCCACAGGGCCCGACCATCCGGCCACTGGCCATCCACCAGCAAAAAGAAGGGGGTCAGGATCACCACACTGCAGATCACCTGACCGTAGAGCAACGACCAGTTGTCGAGCCCAAGATCCCACTTCTTGAGCAGCACGCTGTAAAGGGCGTAAGTTCCCGCCGAAATCAGCATATAGACAGAGCCAATATGAATGCCTTGGGTGAACAGCCGGGTAGGATCCCCCTGCCCCAGCAAGATAGACAAGCCAAGGATGGAAAGCAGCGCCCCCAGTACAGCGCCCCAGGTGGGCCGCTCGCGCAGCAGCCAGATGCTGAACAACACGGTCAGCAGCGGCGTCAGACCCATCATCAACCCCATCTCGGTGGCTCCCAGGGTTTGCGCCGCGTAGTAACCAAAAGTCTGGTTGAGCACCATGCCCAGCGAGGCCAGCATGGCGATCTGCCAAATGCCGGCACGAATGCGGGCACGCGCACGCCATACCCGACGGGCCAGAAACGGACTTAATACCAGCGCAGCCACCACCCAGCGCGACCAGGCCAAGGCTGCAGGAGACAAAACGCCAACCGCCAGTTTGCTGACGATGCCATTGCCAGCCCAGATGGCAATGCAGGAGAAGGGAAACAGAAAGGCAAGGGGCATGAGAAGATCCAGACCGAAGAGACAACAGCGGGCCAGTATAGGGGGCGATGGGAGATAAACAAAGGTGTGGGCCTGAACAGCCACATGGTGAACGCCAGTCGCCAGAAACAAATATGCCCGCAAAAGTGCGGGCATATCAGTGCAGAAACAGGTTCAGAAGCGCATCACGCGGCATCCATGTGCAGTCTTGAGATCAGCTCGTTGACCTCGGTGACTGTCTGGCGATGGGGAATATCCGCCGGATTCGGCATCAGCAACAAACCGGATTGGAAATCAAACCGCCCCCGACCATGGATGTAAATCCGACCTTTAAAGAAGGTTTTGACATGCTTTGCCACCATCAGTGGCAGGTACTTCTTGAACACTCTCATCGTTTGCAACCTCTTGCAGTTGTATCCGTATGACAGCAGCTTCTGCGAATTAATTCCGTAAAGTATTTATAAAAATCCGGAAAACTCGCCCATCTCTTCCCAAAAAATTCAATCTATAACTTTTTATTAACTTTTAGCCTATTGTATGCGGCCCTTCGAGCCAGAGCAAGGCTCCTTTGCCATCGTGCCACTCGATACAAGCGATCCCCGAGGTGGCGAACATGGGTGCTCCTGCGGCCGGGCAGAGGCTTTGCACCAGATAACCCACCAGCGGCAGATGGCTGACCATCAGGATCTGGTCATGTTGCTGCGCCAAAGTGGTGAGGTAGCTGGCCACGAAAGCGGGATCACCGTAAGGGGTAATGTCGCCACTCTCTTCAACGGCTGCTGCGTCAGGTAATTCACTGCATATGGCTTGCCAGGTCTGACGTGCCCGCAGATAGTTGCTGTGGATCACCCGATCCAGCGGGCCAATCAGCTGAGGCGCCAGCCAGCGGGCCATCTGGATAGACTCTTCAATACCCTGCTCGGTCAATGGACGCTGTTCATCTGTTTTCGCATTCATGCCAGCCTGGCCATGACGCATGATATAGATCTTCATTACAACCTCGCCCAACGGGCCTGTTTTGATAGCCGGGGAATCTTACCCCGCCACGGGAGTGGAAACAATTGCGCTACCTCTCAGAAAAGGGTTTGCCTGACGGGATAGCGGGGTCGATAATCATGTTTAAATTCAAATAAATCCAACGTGAGTCACACGCCAATGAGCCCATATGCCAGTCCCAATGACCATCGGCAATACCATTTTCTGGAGCTGGCCAACCGGCTCAGGGTCTTGTTGATTTGTGATCCCGACACCGACAAATCTGCCGCCTCGCTGGCGGTCAATACCGGCCATTTTGACGATCCCGCCGACCGGCAGGGAATGGCCCATTTTCTGGAGCACATGCTGTTTCTCGGCACCTGCACCTACCCCAAGCCTGGTGAGTACCAGCAATTTATGAGCCGTCATGGCGGCAGCAACAACGCCTGGACCGGCACCGAGTTCACCAACTTCTTCTTCGAGATCGACAACGGCTTCTTCGAAGCGGGGCTGGATCGCTTCTCCCAGTTCTTTATCTGCCCCACCTTTGATCCGGAGTGGGTGGACAAGGAGCGCAACGCGGTCGACTCCGAGTATCGCCTCAAGCTGCAGGACGACATGCGCCGCAGCTATCAGGTGCATAAAGAGACGGTCAACCCGGCGCACCCCTTCTCCAAGTTCTCGGTGGGCAACCTTGATACCCTGGCCGATCTGCCGGGACGGGATCTGCGCTCCGACCTTATCCGTTTTTACGAAAGCCACTACAGCGCGGATCGCATGGCGCTGGTGATGATCTCGCCGGAATCCATCGATACCCAGTTGCAGTGGTGCTGTCGCTACTTTGCTCCCATTTTGAATCGCAATTTGGGAACCCCGACCCTCACCATGCCGCTCTATCGGCTCGATGATCTCGGCGTGCGCATCCACATCAATCCGGTCAAGGAGACCCGCAAGCTGTCGCTGAGCTTCCCCTTGCCCAATGTGGACGAGTTTTACGACAAAAAGCCCCTCACCTTCCTGAGCCATCTGATTGGCTACGAGGGGGATGGCAGCCTGCTCTCCCTGCTCAAGGCGAAAGGCTGGGTCAACCAGCTCTCGGCAGGTGGTGGCATCAGCGGCGCCAACTTCAAGGATTTTGGCGTCAACTTTGGCCTGACCCCCTTGGGCCTTGAGCATGTGGACGAGATCGTGGCCTTCCTGTTTGGCTACCTCAAGCTTATCGACCGTGCAGGGCTGGAGGCCTGGCGCTACGACGAGAAGCGCACCGTGCTCGAATCGGCGTTCCGTTTTCAGGAGCGCGGCCGCCCGCTCGATACCGTCTCGGGGCTGGTGCTCAACCTCTTTAGCTACCAGCCGGAGGATCTGCTGCACGGTGACTACATGATGCGGGAGTATGACGAGGCGCTGATCCGTCGCTTCCTCGCCAAACTCACCCCGCACAACCTGCGCATGACCATCACGGCGCCGGAGGTAACCACCGACCGGCTGGCCCGCTGGTATCAGACCCCCTACAGCGTGGCGACCATCACCGAGGCGGAGAAGATCCGCTGGCAGCAGAGCGAACCGGACAAGGCACTGGCGCTGCCCAAACCCAACCCCTTTATCAGCAGCCGGCTCGATCCGCGCACGCCGGAGATCGCCGCCGAGATGCCAGCCTGTCTTATCGATCGCCCCGGCTTTCGCCTCTGGCACCTCCATGAGCACCTGTTCAGTGTGCCCAAGGGAAATCTCTATATCTCCATCGACAGCGAACACGCGGTCAAAAGCCCGCGCCACATCGCCATGGCGCGCCTAGCGGTGGAGCTTTTGGCCGACCACCTCAATGCCCTCACCTATCCGGCGGAGCTGGCGGGGCTTGGCTACCAGATCTATGCCCATCAGGGGGGCTTTACCATCAACCTGAGCGGCTTTGCCGACAAGCAGCCGCTGTTGCTCGACATGATCCTCGGCAACCGCACCCTGGGGTATCCGGATCCGGGTCGCTTCGCCGAGATCAAGGAGCAGCTCATTCGCAACTGGGATAACCAGTCCAAGGCGCGCCCCATCTCCCAGCTCTTTAACCAGCTCACCAGTTTGCTGCAACCGAACAACCCGCCGTTCGAGCAGTTGCTGCGCCACCTGCGCACCGTCGAGCTGGAGGAGATGCCCGGCTTCGTGGCCCAGCTGTTTGGCGAGGTGCATGTCGAGGCATTGGTGCATGGCGACTGGACTGCCGCCGAAGCACTGGAGCTGGCCGCCCTGATGGAGCGCCACCTGAGCGACATCAATGGCACCAGCAGCAAACCGAGTGGCGAGACCCGCCGCCCGCTTATCTCGATTCAGGACAGGGGCACCCTTATTCGCGAGCAGGGCTGCGAGCACGAAGATTCGGCGCTCCTGGTCTACTACCAGTCCCGCACCACCCGGGCACGGGATCTCGCCTGCTTTACCCTGGCCAACCACATCATGTCCTCCACCTTCTTCCACGAGCTGCGCACCCGCCAGCAGCTCGGTTATGTGGTGGGGGCTGGCAACCTGCCGCTCAATCGCCACCCGGGTCTCATCTTCTATATCCAGTCGCCGGTGGCGGGGCCCCAGCATCTGCTCGATGCGGTGGAGGAGTTTATCGACCTCTTCCCGCTGGCCATGCTCGAATTTACCGAGCAGCAGTGGCAGGAGAGCAAGGCCGGGTTGCAGGCCCAGCTCAGCGAGCGCGACGCCAATCTGCGCAGCCGCGGCCAGCGGCTGTGGGTCAGCATCGGCAACAAGGATCTGGGGTTCGACCAACGGGAACGGGTCTGCGAGGAGGTCGGCAAGCTGACGCGCGCCGATCTGGTGCGCTTTATCACCCAGCTGCGTTCACGCACCTCCGATCGGCTGATCCTCTGCAGCTACGGGCAGGGCCACGAGCACGAGGAGCGGATCACCGGCCAGTTTATCGACGACCCGCGGGCCTTCCGGCTCAATGCCGCCACCTTCGAGGCCTGATCAGGCCTCGCATCTCCCCGTTTTTCCTTCCACGGCAAATCGCAGCCAATAAAAAGCCGACCCACGAGGGTCGGCTGGAAAAACCATAACAATTGCGACAAAGCCGCCAAAAGTGAACATGAGCGTGAAAATCAGACACTGAGTTGATGACAGGCAAGCAGGAAACCCCTTGAACTCGCCGTACAATGCCAACAGTGATTGAGAAACAGCCACATCTTAGGCACTCCCCCCGAAAACCACGTTGATCTACGTCAAAGGAGGTAGCGAAGAGTCCACCTGACGACTCATTTGCCCTGCCGGATCACTCTTTGGCGCCCGCCAGCTGCCTCTCAGGCGCGGCGGATCAGGCGATAGGCCACTTCGTCAAAATAGGAGAGCTGACCGGAGAGCACCCGCGGGTGATCCACCTCGGCAGCCCGCCCCAGCACCTCAACCCGAAAGTCCCGTTCAAACAGCGCCCGCACCTCCATCTCGCCCACCGAGAAGGGCGGCTGGCTCTGCTGCTCCGGCTGATATTCAAGGGTCACCAGCAAGATCTGGCCCCCCTCCTCCACCAACCGGCTCATCAGCGCCGCATACTGGCGGCGCATGGCGGTTGGCAGGGCGATCAGCGCCGCCCGGTCATAGACCAGCCGATAGCGACGGCCAAGCTCGGGGGCGGCAAAGAAATCCCCCTCAAAGATGCGCAGGCTATCGACCTGATGGCACTGATAGGGGCCCACCTCGCTCACCGCCGCCTTCAGGTGGTTTTCACTGAAAAAGCTGGCGATGGCGACGGAGGAGAGCTCGAAGCCATCGACCGGATGACCCTGCCCGCTCAGCCAGAGCATGTCGCGGGACTTGCCGCACAGGGGCACCAGCACCGGCTCATCCGGCTGCTGCGCCGACCACCAGGATTGCAGCCAGCGGTTGAAATCTGCCTGATGAAAGCCAATTCGGTTCTCTTCCCAACGCTGATGCCAAAACGCAGCTTCCATCATGATTCCCCATTGCTTACGAAAAATTGCTTACGAAAAATTGCTTACTAAAAGATGCCTCAATATCACAACTTAACCGACACCACGCAACCCTCTGCCCACCCTTTTTATCGGGCGGCCCCTCACCGCCTCTCCTGTGATGGCCTGCGGGACACTCTGGCCTCTCCCGCAGGCAAACAGGGGCTTAAACCCATGCCAAAACGGCATGGGTTGGTGATGATTAATGAGCAAAAGAGGAGGATTTAACGGGCCGAAGAGGCCCGCAAGATCACAACAGCGTGCTGCGCACCGCCGCAAGCTGACGGCCGATCTCGGCAAAAGCGGGCCGCTCGCCATGAAGTTCAGAGAGGCAGGCCGCCGTGAGCTGGTGCAAACCGGCAAGCTGCGCGTCATCAACATCGCCATCGCAGCGTGCCAGCAGCTCCTCCAGCAGGCAGCCAAAGGCGCGCACCTCCAGTCGCTCCAGCCCCTGTGCCAGCTCGCGATCATGCAGGTCATAGAGGGAGGCGGCGCCAAAATCACCGAGCAGGGCGTGGGCAGAGGGCCCGCGGGTAAAGAGGATATTGTGGCCGTAGAGATCCCCGTGCATGATGCCGGCCTGGTGCAGATGACCCGCCACCGAGGCAATCCCCAGAGCCAATGTCAGCGCCTCGGCCAGGGTAAAGCGCAGCCCGTCGTCATAGACATCTCGAGTGCAGGAGGCCAGACTCGGCGGCCCCGCCAGATTGGCAAAGGCCGGGTCGATCAGCGCCATCACCAGCGCCGGCATACCGGAGGGGTGAGCGGCCACCCGCCCCAGCACGGGGATCAGGTTGGGATGGGCGCCTGCCGCCAGCGACGCCGCCATCTCGCACTGGGGCAAGCCATCGCTGGTCACCGCCCCCTTGAAGATCTTGACCGCAACCTCACTCGCGCCAATGGCATCGCTCGACTCATCGGCCATACGCTCAGTCATCAGCGGCTCACTGCGCATGGCCGCGCGATAAATAACGCCAGAGGCCCCCTGCCCCAGCAGCTCGCCGAGCGCAAGGCGCTGCCACGGCAGGGTGGCAACCTGCTCATCGCTGATGGCGCGCGCCTCCGCCCCCTCGCTAAAGGGGTTGCCGGAGTAGGCAAGCCAGGCAAGGCGCGGCAACGAGAGCAACCACTCGGGGAAGCGCTCAATGCGGTTGGCGGCGATGCGCAGCAGCTCCAGCTTGCGGCAGTTGGTAAGGCTTTCCGGCAGCTCGCGCAGGCGGTTGCCCGCCAGCATCAGCTTTTGCAGGGCGTCGCACTGGCCCAACTCATCGGGCAGCCGCTCAATTGCGTTATCGGTCAGGATCAGCCAGCGCAAACCGGCGGGCAGTGCTTTTGCCGAGACGGTGGCAATCTGGTTGGCCTTAAAGCCCACCATAGTAAGCGCCGGGCAGCGCCCCAGCACCTCGGGCAGCTCGGTAAAGCGGTTTTCGGAGCAGAAGATGATGCGCAGTTTGCCAAACCCGGCCAGCTCGTCCGGCAGCGTGCTTAGCTGGTTGCCGGTGAGATCCAGCACCTCCAGCGTCTCTTTCAGGCTCAAAATCTCGTGGGGGAACTCCGTCAGATTTTCAGAGAGCTTCAAATGGCGGGCACCGCACAGTTCACCCGCGCGCAGCTGTTCCAGAGTATGCATAACCGTTTCTCAATCCTGATGATCTGCCTGATGGCACAGCGACCATCAGCGCGCGCCGAACCCGGGTCCGGCGATTTTAAAGGGGGGCATTATAAAGAATTCGGGGCGCAGATCGCCCCTTTTGTTGCTTTGGCAAGGCTCGGCGCTCAGCCGCCCCACCCCGGCGAATTGACGACGAGAAGTAGGGTGCAATAAGCGCAGCGCATTGCACCGTTTACTGAGCGGCTTTTGTGCAATGTATGAGGAACAAAAGTAGAGGTGCAATTTCATTGCACCCTACTTATTTGTATCTCTTATTTACTTTTATCAACCCACCCTGTTCGTCATATTTTCCGACAATCCCATCTTGTTTGAGACGATCAAGCAGCGCACGATCGGCTGATGTATTTGGAATCCTAGGTTTGTCATATCCGACCGTAGTTAGCTTCGCATAATCGCCACCGACTGAAGTTAAAATTTTGAATAACTGTTCAGTTGGGATTGATACCAGATTAGGTTCGAGTAACTGTACGAGCAATTGAGCATCAATACCTGCCTGTGCCATTTTATGCAAAACTATCGACGGTAGTTGATGTCGATTGATAGCTGCAAACTGAGCCAACTCCTCAAGCCCCTGAGCACCACCCACCTCTACATATTCAACAGACTGCTCGATAATCACCATTTTGATCACTGAATCAATATCATTGCTGGTCAAAAGCCTAGCCAAATCTGTACCCACTAGCTCTGGCGACATGTAATTGACAAATTTCTCCGATGCACAAATAAATTGATGGCGCGTCGACCAATCCAACGTAGCAAGATACGCGTAAGTTTCAAACTCGTCCGCAATAATTTTGTTTTTTAGCAGCAGAGGGAATAATTCCCCAGCTTCCGGTGCAACATCCTCAACATTTAGGAATTCGCCCAAATCCAAGCTTGTGACAAGTTCTACACGTAATATTGGTGATGGGATATCTACCTTCGCCTCCAGTACAGCGACAGCTAATTTTTCCTTTATCTTATCTTCATTTTTTTTATTCTCGGTGATACATCCTGCATGAGTCAGCACCTTTGCCAAGTGTGAATCAATCGAATTAAACACATCGAAATAACAACTGACATTATTAAAGGTAGCAGGGAAACGCAAATGCTCTGCCAAAGCAGGCCACGCGGTATCAGACACGTCATTCAAATCTGTGATTATACAATTTGACGCTGCACGCTCGATCACATCACCAAGGAGAGATTCTTCTCGCCCAAGCACATCTTCTATCACTATGTTGAAGTGCTCATTTGCATCAATTGTCGTGGTAAGTCCTTTCGTATTTTTTAAATAAGCACCTAAATGCGCAAGTACATACTCGTAAGTTGTATTGTTTGCTGTACGAATGACATCAAGTGCTACTGTATTTGTGTTGCTGATCGCAATAGTGAGGTTCTCATGAGTGATCTCATACACATTACGTGAGACAAATGATGAACAAACAGATTTGCCAAGATGCTTGAGGCTAAACACCTTGATACTCGAATCAGCATAAAGATTACCTATACGCTCTGCTATGGCAGATTCAGTAGAGTCAGAAGTCAACGATATGAATTCTGAATAGTATGTTGAGAGATATTTAGCTACCGCCGAATCAGCACGAAGCTTTAATGATGTAAGATGAGCCAGTGTCATATCGACCAATTTCAACCGTAATCCTTCTTCCAATTCGACTTGAGTGATCAGATAAACAAGTACCCTCGGGCAAACAGCTGTAAATTGCTTAATAAAGGCTGCGCTTTGTGTTCCTGCAGAGAGATATGACTGTAAAAAACGCGTCTGGTTATTCCCAAGCTCCGCAAGGGAACGAACCATAATATCTGATCCATTGATATCAGTCACCAAAAGGTGGTCAAGGATGGCTATATTATACAATGCGGATTCTTTCAGTGAGCTTCGACCTCGCTCACGAACGACGGCATCAACATCATCTGGAGATAATTCAAAATACTCATCCATCAGGCCTCTTTCAACATGATGAATGATAAAGTTAGTCGCTGCAGGACTTACTCGATCTCCATGAAAGGTTGACGTATATAAAGTGAAATTTCTGTTGAGGTATCCTGCGCAGACAAGCTGATAAGCTAAACCAGGTTTCAGGAGAGACTTCGCAATTGTATCGAAGGGCTGTTCAACCCCCTCATACATCACAATAAAATCAGGTCGTTTAATTAACTCATTAAGCTCAGCAGTTCTCAAGAATCTTATATCTTGCTGCTTATCCTCAATCTGTTCAGTTAAAAATCTGTGATCCTCTTCGTTCCAACTTTCAGCATCTAGAGGATCATCTAGAGCACCTGCGAGATTATTACGAGTGAATGACAGTGAAGTTTTATTGTAATAATTACTGTTACTGTGCCATTGAAGTACAGCAGTATTAGAATCTGCCGCGACGAAACTAGCCCAGAAACTTGGTTGCTTAAGTTCATCCTTAGACAAGGCTTCTTGTTTAAAATTTAAAGAACCATTTTTCCACTGAGTGCCGATTGATTCTAGCGTCCGCTCTACATGTGCAATTAGCTTCTCACCTAATTTATTGTTGCGTCTTTCAGCACCAGTTCGCCGTGCGAGCTGTTGACGTAACTCTATACATTTCTTATCAAGTTTAGTTATGTTCGAATTTACAATTTCGCGACTATATTTGTAAAGAATATCAAGATTACTCTTGCCAAGCCGGATATACTCGAAGTCTGTCAAATGAGTACTTTTGTATAGCATCATCGCAAAAAGATCGGTTTCACTTAGCTGGAGCTGCTCACCGTCACCCGAAAAAATCCGACCACGAAAAACAATAAACTCGTTTCGAATGTTTTTTAGCAATCGCATGTCTGGGACATATTGTGCAGCTAAATCTAGCAGAGCAGGAGCTACGTCATGATCTATTTTCCCCAGCAGTTGTGTTGCTAGATTGCGAGCACTTCTGTGAGTGATAAATGGGACAACGGGAATAACCATGTCAAAGAATTTAGTACGGTTTGCTCGTGCGGACTCAACCAGTGCAGGATCATCGGTTGTAACTATACCCATCTCAAGCTTTCGACCTTCTGCTTCTAATCCAATCTGGTCGAAGATGCTGTCTTTAATGGCATAGATAAAACGAATTGAGTTTTTTATCTGAGGTGCGGTGTTAAGTAATGTATTTAACGCTCGGAGGGTTTCGAAAATATATGAGTCGTTGAAGCGATCAATATCCTCGAAGATCACAACATCATGTTCTGACACTTCAAAAAAGTAGACGATCTCATCAAGATACTGATCAAAGTATGAAACAGAATGGTCGTCAAGAGTCACAGTTGCCGAAGCAGCTGAAAACTGCTTGATGTGAAATTTCCCATAGAACCACCAGCGAACCAGAAGCGCAGCCCCCGCACCTAGCCCTAAAACTCCAGCGTGAGCCCAATCACCGACACCTTTTAACATTGTCAGCGAGGCAATAATCTGATTTGTCCATCCGGTCAGTAAGAAAATGATCGCAAAAACAAATCCAAGTACTATCGCCATCCCAATTTCTCGTGGCCATCGAAAGCGCTGAATACGTTGAAACCGCGAACCTGGCGTTTTACTTGGCTCTTCTCGGTAGAGTAACTGTTTGACGATTTCCTGCTGGATACGATTGGTCTGGGTAGTTGCCTGTTTTGGCACAGATTCGTCGAGTTGTGACATTTCGATTGGAGCAAGGGTCGACAACGATAGCTCAACCACTCGGTCTTTCTGTCTGCGAGCAACCTCTCGCAGGATGCTACTTTTACCTACCCCATAATTACCAGACAAGGCTATATTCCGGATTTGCTCGTCAGCAAAAGCTGATTCAATTGCCGCAACATACTCACCATGTTCAGCCTCGAGGTATTCGGGCGTAAGAGGTACTAGATTCCAAGGTTCAGACGAAGTATTTTTTTGGCACACCATCATGTCGCACATTTTCTCCATTCAGGACATCACATTGTGCCACTCCCTATAGAGAAATACCCAAACCGATCGCATAAAATTTTGTTCTGGAGCAAAAATAAATTAACTACGCAATAGGCCGCAGATAAACATGAAGGTGCATCAGAATTAAAAAGACGCCCTAAGGCGTCTTTCTTTATCTGGAGTCTGTAGCAAACCGGTTAGGAGATCTCCCCCTCCCCATCTTGCCCGCAACCCTATCAGATCGGGGTAATGGAGGTGATATGGGCCGAGCCATCCAGAGACTGGAAGATCTGCACCACGGCTTCGCCATGGATCGGCTGGGCGAGCGGCACAGTGCTCTTGCACTTGAAGCGGTAGTTGGTGCCAGCCACCACCTGGGTGGAGACTTCAAAGGGGGTGTACTGTACCCCGACAAATCCTTTCATCGCCTGGTTGAACACTGCCTGATCTTCGGCGGTCAGCTTGTGATATGCGGTCCATCCACCCACCAACACTGCTTGTTCTGACATATCAAACTCTCCGTGCTCTATGATCCCGACTCGTTTGGCCGTTCGGGCTGCGCCCCGTTGATTCAAGTGGTTTCCGGTCTCCACCGGGGTGTCGTCACTGCCAGTTGGCGCGATGACGATGAGCAAATTTGCGCAGCTATCTGCAACTGGATCAGCCCTCCCCCCAGCCACAAGCCACTGTTGACAGCGGGCTCAATTGGCATGAGAGAGCCTAGTGCGGGATGGCAAAAATGCCCCTGTCACATATGACAGGGGCAAGGTGGCAAAAAAGCTGCTCGAAAAAGAAGATGTGTGGCGCAAACGATTGAGAAAAGAAAAGACGCCTCAAGGGCGTCTTTTTGCATTTTTATGCTCGAAGGGCAGAAGGGCGCGAGCCGCTTATTCCCATTCGATGGTTGCAGGCGGCTTGCCGGAGACGTCGTACACCACGCGGGAGATACCGTTGATCTCGTTGATGATGCGGTTCGATACGTGACCGAGGAAGTCGTACGGCAGGTGAGCCCAGTGGGCAGTCATAAAGTCGATGGTTTCAACGGCGCGAAGCGCAATAACCCAGTCATATTTACGACCATCGCCCATGACGCCAACGGAGCGCACCGGCAGGAACACAGCGAACGCCTGGCTGACCTGGTTGTAGAGGTCAGCTTTGCGCAGCTCTTCGATAAAGACCGCATCGGCGCGGCGCAAGATATCGCAGTACTCTTTCTTCACTTCGCCAAGGACGCGCACGCCCAGACCCGGGCCCGGGAACGGGTGACGGTAGAGCATGTCGTAGGGCAGACCCAGCTCGAGGCCAACGCGGCGCACTTCGTCTTTGAACAGTTCGCGCAGCGGCTCGACCAGACCCATCTTCATCTCTTCCGGCAGGCCGCCGACGTTGTGGTGAGACTTGATGACGTGGGCCTTGCCGGTCTTGCTGGCAGCGGATTCGATAACGTCCGGATAGATGGTGCCTTGTGCCAGCCACTTGGCGTTTTTCAGCTTTTTCGCTTCATCATCAAACACTTCGACGAAGACGCGGCCGATGATCTTGCGCTTGGCTTCCGGCTCGTCAACACCGGCCAGGGCAGAGAGGAAGCGCTCTTCGGCATCGACCTTGACGATGTTGAGGCCAAAGTGATCGCCAAACATCTCCATCACTTGGGTGCCTTCGTTCAGGCGCAGCAGACCGTTGTCAACGAAGACGCAGGTCAGGCGATCGCCGATGGCGCGGTGTACCAGCATGGCGACCACGGAGGAGTCGACACCGCCGGAGAGGCCGAGGATCACTTCATCGTCCCCCACCTGCTCGCGGATGCGGGCAACGGCGTCGTCGATGATGGTGGCTGGGGTCCAGAGGCATTCGCAGCCACAGATGTCTTTGACGAAGTGCTCCAGCATGCGGGCACCCTGACGGGTGTGGGTCACTTCCGGGTGGAACTGCACGCCGTAGAAGCGCTTGGCCTCACACGCCATGGCCGCGTGCGGGCAGGTCGGGGTCTGGGCGATGGTGGTGAAGTCGGCCGGAATGGTAGTGACCTTGTCACCGTGGCTCATCCACACATCCAGCAGGGCATTGCCGTTGTCGGCGATGGCATCTTCGATGTTGCGCAGCAGCGCACTACTCTTGCCAGCCTCGCCCAGCACTTCCACCTTGGCGTAACCGAATTCACGCTCGGTGGAGGATTGCACCTTGCCACCCAGCTGCTCGGCCATGGTCTGCATGCCATAGCAGATACCAAACACAGGGACACCGGCGTTGAATACATACTCGGGGGCGCGCGGGCTGCCCGCTTCGGTGACGGACTCGGGGCCGCCGGAAAGGATGATGCCGCTCGGATTGAATTCGCGGATCTGCTCTTCGGTTACGTCCCAGGCCCACAGTTCGCAGTAAACGCCGATTTCGCGCACGCGGCGGGCGATCAGCTGGGTGTACTGGGAACCGAAGTCGAGGATAAGGATACGGTGCTGGTGAATGTCTTTAGTCATTTTATTCCTGCATCAGGCTGATGTTGTCACAAAGGGCACGGGATAAAAAAAGGGTGGAAAAACGGGGCGCAGGGCCCCGTTTTATCAGCCCATCCGATAGTTGGGGGCTTCTTTGGTAATGGTCACATCGTGGACGTGGGACTCTTTCATCCCGGCGCCGGAGATGCGCACGAATTCAGCCTTGGTGCGCATGTCGTCGATGGTGGCGCTGCCGGTCAGGCCCATGGAGGAGCGCAGGCCGCCCATCTGCTGATGGATGATCTCTTTGAGGCGACCTTTATAAGGCACGCGACCTTCGATACCTTCCGGTACCAGCTTGTCGGCGGCGTTGTCGGTCTGGAAGTAGCGGTCGCTGGAGCCTTTGGACATGGCGCCCAGAGAGCCCATGCCACGGTAGGATTTGAAGGAGCGCCCCTGATAGAGCTCGATCTCGCCCGGCGCTTCTTCGGTACCGGCGAACATGGAGCCGACCATGACGCAGCTGGCGCCCGCGGCGATGGCCTTGGCGATGTCGCCGGAGAAGCGGATGCCGCCGTCGGCGATAACCGGTACACCGGTGCCTTCCAGCGCATCAACGGCGTCGGAGATAGCGGTGATCTGGGGCACGCCCACGCCGGTCACGATGCGGGTAGTACAGATGGAGCCCGGGCCGATACCAACCTTGACGGCGTTGACGCCGGCAGCAACCAGCGCCTTGGCGCCCGCGGCGGTCGCGACGTTGCCACCGATGATCTGCAGATCCGGATAGGCTTCGCGGGTGGCTTTGATGCGATCCAGCACGCCCTGGGAGTGGCCGTGGGAGGAGTCGATCAGCAGCACGTCAACACCGGCTTCCACCAGCGCAGCGACGCGCTCTTCGTTGCCAGCACCGGCACCGACCGCAGCACCGACCCGCAGACGACCCTTGTCATCTTTACAGGCGTGGGGCTTGCGCTCGGCTTTCTGGAAATCTTTAACGGTGATCATGCCCTTGAGTTTGAAGTCGGCGTTCACCACCAGCACTTTTTCGATACGGTGCTTTTGCATCAGGGCAACCACCTCTTCGCGAGGGGCCCCTTCACGCACGGTGACCAGACGATCTTTCTGGGTCATGATCTGTTCAACGGTCTGGGAGAGGTCAATCACGAAGCGCACGTCACGACCGGTGATGATACCGACCAGCTGATTGCCGTCAGTCACCACGGGGTAACCGGCGAAGCCATTCTTGTGGCTCAGCTCCTTGATTTGGGCGATGGTCATGTCAGGGCGCACGGTGACGGGGTCAGTGACCACACCGCTCTCGTACTTCTTGACCTTGCGCACTTCGGCAGCCTGCTGCTCGATGGACATGTTCTTGTGGATAAAGCCGATACCGCCTTCCTGGGCCAGTGCGATAGCCAGACGGGCTTCGGTCACTGTGTCCATGGCAGCGGAGATCATCGGGATGTTCAAGCTGATGGCGGAGGTCAGCTTGGTACGCAGATCGGCAGTATTGGGAAGAACTTCGGAGTGGGCGGGAACCAACAGTACATCGTCGAAGGTTAACGCTTCTTTGGCAATCCTGAGCATGGCAATATCTCACCGTTGAGGAAGTGGGGGTGTAAAATATTGCCGACGAAGTTTACTCACGCATTGGTCACTGGTAAAGAAGTTTTTTGAATTTTTTATGGCATAGCCCTCTTTTAGGCGGCCAAAACGCCAAAAAACCAAGATTATCAGTACGAAAAGCGCCATTTCGGGGCAAAAGAGTTGGCTAACCGGTGATTTATGCAAAACCGGTAGGTGCCGACGCGGCGCAACCCCCATGCAAAGGGATGGTCGACAGGGGCTCAGGGGCAAACGGCTTCTGCCCCCCTCCCCTTGTCTTGTGTCCTTGTATTGTCTCTTGCCCTCGCGGCGACCACTCGCACCGGTATCATTATCTTCTCAATGTCCTTTACTCGGTCTGGATAATAAATTTAGCCCGCTGCCAATATATATTTTCTGGCACAACAAGGGTTGCCTCTCTTTATTATTTTCGCCCCACCATCCGCAGCAAGGTATTATCTTTATCCAGCAGATGATGTTTCAACGCCCCGACAATGTGCACTAGCAAAAATGCCAGCATGACATATGGCAAATAAATATGGATTGTGTGGGCAATATCCCGAACGGATTCACTGAATGGAATCACATTGGCCGGATCATGGATATCTGGATTCATCGGAATAATAGACCAGCAAAATATCGCAACACCTCGGCCAGCCGCAGCAGAATAACAGAGACCGGACACCGGAATAAGCAGCGTTGAAATCAGCAAACCCCAGTGGATCGCCCTGGCTGCCAATGCCTCGTAAACAGGATATTGACGCACAGGCTCAGGCCACCCTTTAACAAGGCGGAGAATGGCGCGGGGCAGGATCGAGATCAGTGCAATCACCCCTAGGGATTTATGCAGGGCATAGAGATCCCATATTTCAAATTTCACCATCAGATAACCCACAAGGGTCAGGCCAATCATCAGCAAGGCAACCGACCAGTGCAGCAAACGGGTCGTCAAACTTAAGTGGGTTGAGGGATTCATAAGCAACTCCAAACAGGGGGCAAGTAAACGCTGGTCAAGATGGTGGCGCCGTGAATATCAGCAGCACCTGAGATATCAACGGCATCGAGACAAGCTGCAACGCGGCCAGATGCGGGCAAGCGCGAGGGCTTTGTCGGGAGCCATACTGCCTGCCCGGATAAACGGCAGCGTTTCCAATCTTGCTTTTCTGCTGCTGACGCCTCCTGCTTAACGCCCTCTCCCTGTTTCGGGTTAAGATAGCGGCCATTGTTTTATCCCGGCCCCGCCGGAGCAGACCACAGGTACACCATTGAACCGATTTACCCCATCCAGTGCGGCAAGCGGCCGCGAGCAGCAGGTCTTTACCGTCACCCGCCTCAACAGCGCCGTGCGCATGATCCTGGAGCAGGATCTGGGGCTGGTGTGGCTGACCGGCGAACTCTCCAATCTGGCGATGCCAAGCTCCGGCCACTGGTACTTCTCCCTCAAGGACATGTCGGCGCAGGTGCGCTGCGCCATGTTCAAGGGCAACAACCGACGGGTGGCCTTCCGCCCGCAGGATGGCATGCAGGTGCTGGTGCAGGCGCGGGTCTCTCTCTATGAGCCGCGCGGCGACTACCAGCTGATCATCGAGTCGATGCAGCCGGCGGGCGACGGCGTATTGGCCCTGCGTTTTGAAGAGCTCAAGCGCCGCCTCGGCGCCGAGGGGCTGTTTGACGAAAGCCGCAAGCGGCCGCTGCCCCGCGAACCGCGGGCGGTGGGCCTTATCACCTCCGCCACCGGCGCCGCCCTGCACGATATGCTCACCGTGCTCAAACGGCGTGCGCCGGATCTGCCGGTCTTTATCTACCCGACTCAGGTGCAGGGGAGCGCCGCCATCAGCCAGATCGTCGCGGCGATCGCCAAAGCGAACCGACGCGCCGAGGTGGATGTGCTGATCGTCGGGCGCGGCGGTGGATCGCTTGAAGATCTCTGGTGCTTTAACGAAGAGGCGGTGGCGCGCGCCATTGCCCACTCCGCCATACCTGTGGTGAGCGCGGTGGGCCACGAGGTGGATGTCACCATCAGCGACTTTGCCGCCGACTTGCGCGCCCCTACCCCGTCGGCCGCCGCCGAGCTGGTGGCGCCGGATCAGAGCGCCCGTGCCCAGCGCCTCGCCCACCTCAAGCAGCGACTGCTGCAGGCGATGAGTCGCCAGCAGACCGCCGCCCGCCACGATTTCATCCTGCTGCAAAAGCGGCTCGACCATCAGGATCCGAAGCGGCGGCTGGAGCAGCAGTCCCAGCGCCTCGACGAGCTTTCCACCCGTTTGCAACAGCTATTGCGCCAGCGGCTGCATCAGGGTGAGCGGCGCCTCACCAACCTTGAGCTGCGCCTGCAGGGCAAGAGCCCGGAGCGCCTCTTGGCAGCTGGCAAGCGCCGCCACCAGCTGGCCGAGGAGCGGCTCCATGCCCTGATTGCCAAGCGGCAAGACCTTGCCAGTCACCGCCTCGCGATGCTCACCGCCCGCCTCGACGGGGTAAGCCCGCTTGCCACTCTGGGGCGCGGCTACTCCATCACCCGCACTCCACGCGGCGAAGTCATTAGCCGCGCCGATCAGGTCAGCAGCGGCGACCAGCTCGTCACCACCCTGGCACAAGGGAGCCTGCAGGTGCGGGTCGAGGGGATCGTCAAGGACTCTGCGCAGTAGATCGGCTGAGTCAAACGACCAGCCAACGAACTATCCAGCCCAGCTGCTGGCCCGTTAATCGGTCAAACAAAAAGGCCACCACCGCAAACAGGGTGGTGGCCTTTTTTATCTCGGGTGCTGCCGCCTGCTCACCCCTTGGTGCGGCGGGCGACCAGAGTGAACTTGTAATCATCGCTCTTGAAGAAGTTGCGACTGAACTCGAACACTGTGCCATCTTGCAAGAAGCCGCGGGAGACCTTCTCGATAATGGGTTTGGCGGGATCGATACCGAGCGCCTCCACCACCTGCGCCGAGGGGAGCACCGGAATGATCTCCTGCTCGCTGCGGTCGATCACCAGCTGCTTGACCTCTTCGATGTAGTGGTACTTGGAGCCCTGCATCACCGCATAGCTGAGATCGGGGAAGAGAGCGAGCGGCATCCAGGTCTCCTCCAGCGTTACCGCGATCTGGCGAATAAAGCGCACCCGCTTGACGTAGTAGACCAGCGCCCCTTCCAGCAGATTGAGCCGCTCGGCCAGCTCGCGGCTCGCCTTGATCACCTCGAAGGCAAGAATGTCGCTGTGAGTCTCGGCCGCCGGATCAGTCACCTTCTCGTAGAGACTGGTGAGCTGATAGATGTCGTAGTTCACCTTCTCCTGCCGCACGTAGCTGCCGCTGCCCTGAATGCTCTCGATGACGTTGAGTTCGGTCAGCTGCTTGAGGGCCTGACGCACCGTCACCCGGCTCACCCCGAACTGCTCGCGCAACTCGGCTTCGGTGGGCAGGGCATCGCCGGGGGCCAGCTCCCCTTGCGCAATCCACTGCTGGATGGTGTCGGCTATCTGGCGGTACATGGGTTTTTTCGACACGAAAGGCCACCTCGTCGGCTCTGCGCCATGATAAATGGAAGAGGCGCCATTCTACCCCAGTTGCCCGGCAGACAAAACGGCTCGCTCCATTTGACCTAACAAATCACCTTGGCAAGACAATACAAAAACAATACAAATAATTAATTGTATGATACCACTCACAAAAATCAGTCGGCCGGTTTGTTAGCATCGCTGTCACTTTCACCATGACGGCTTGCTGGCAAGCCAACCTGACAGAGGATCATCATGAATCTGACCAGTCTTACCGGCCCCCATCTCATCACGCTGCAAACCCGGTTTGCCGATCGGGATGCGGCCATTCATGCCCTGGCTGATCGGCTCGATCAGGCCGGCAAGCTGCACGACAAGGCCGCCTTTCTGGCCGCGGTCATGGCCCGCGAGGCACAGGGCCCCACCGCCCTTGGCGAAGGGCTGGCGGTGCCCCACGGCAAGTGCGATGCGGTGCGCGAAGCGGCCTTTGCCGTCGCAACCTTAAGCGAGGAGCTGGGCTGGGAGGGGATCGACGGCCCCGAGCCGGTCAACCTGATCTTCATGCTGGCGATCCCGACCGATCAGGCGGGCTCGACCCATATGCAGCTGCTCACCACCCTCACTACAGCCTTGGTGGATGACGATACCCGCGAGGCAGTGCTGGCGGCCCAGAGTGCCGAGCAGCTGATGGCGCTGCTCGATGGTGAAGGGGATAGCGGCAAGCAACCAGCAAAAGAAGACAACTTAGATACAAATCAACCCACAGTGGTCTGTGTCACCGCCTGTCCGGCGGGGATCGCCCACACCTATATGGCTGCCGAGTATCTGGAAAAGGCGGGGCGCAAGCTGGGCATTCGGGTACTGGTCGAGAAGCAGGGTGCCAACGGCATCGAGGATCGCCTGCCGCAAGAGGCGCTCGATGCTGCGGTGGCCTGCATCTTCGCCGCCGAGGTGGCCATCAAGGAGCAGGAGCGTTTTGCCGGTATCCCCCGGATCGAGACGCCGGTGGCCGAGCCCATTCGCCATGCCGAGCGGATCCTCAATGATGCGCTGGAAGCGGCCAAGGCCGGTCGCACCGCCCCGACGCCAAACCCCAGCCAGAGCGACGCGCCGACCGGCAAGAAGGTGAGCCTCAAGACCGAGCTCAAGCAGGCGCTGCTGAGCGGCATCTCCTTTGCCGTACCGCTCATCGTGGCGGGCGGTACCGTGCTCGCCGTCTCTGTGCTGCTGGCCCAGATCTTCGGCCTGCAACATCTGTTTGATACCGAGAACTCCTGGCTCTGGATGTACCGAAAACTCGGCGGTGGCATGCTGGGCACCCTGATGGTGCCGGTGCTGGCGGCCTATACCGCCTATTCGCTGGCAGACAAACCGGCGCTGGGCCCGGGCTTTGCAGCGGGACTGGCCGCCAACATGATTGGCTCCGGTTTTCTCGGCGGCGTGGTCGGTGGTCTTATCGCCGGTTACCTGATGCGCTGGGTCAAGCAGCATGTGCGCCTGAGCCCCAACTTCAACGGCTTTCTCACCTTTTACCTCTATCCGGTGATCGGCACTCTGGTGGCGGGCAGCCTGATGCTGTTTGTCATCGGCCAGCCGGTGGCCTGGCTCAACAACAGCCTCACCGAGTGGCTCAACGGCCTCTCCGGCACCAATGCGCTGGTGCTGGGTGCCCTGCTCGGCTTTATGTGTTCGTTTGACCTGGGTGGCCCGGTCAACAAGGCGGCCTACGCCTTCTGCCTCGGCGCCATGGCCAACGGGGTCTACGGCCCTTACGCCATCTTCGGCGCGGTCAAGATGGTCTCGGCCTTTACCGTCACCTTCTCCACCCTGCTGGCGCCACGCCTGTTCCAGACCTTCGAGATCGAGACCGGCAAATCGACCTGGCTGCTGGGGCTGGCGGGGATCACAGAGGGCGCCATTCCGATGGCCATCGAAGATCCGATCCGGGTGATCGGCTCCTTCCTCGCAGGATCGGTGGTCACCGGCGCCATGGTGGGTGCCATGGGAATTGGTCTCTCCACCCCGGGGGCCGGCATCTTCTCCCTGTTCCTGCTCCACGATGGCGGCCACGGCGCCTTGATGGCTGCCGCCGTCTGGCTCGGGGCGGCGCTGGTGGGCACCCTTATCTCCACTGTGGTGCTGATCGGCTGGCGCCGTCACGCCATGCAGCGCGGCACTTATCAGGTGGTTGCCGCAGAGTAAGGCTCATCTTCACCACCACTTTTTCAACAGACTATTTTTCCGCACGGCAGGCAAGGGCCGCCGTGCGTCAACAAAGGATCATTGTCATGACTGTTTCACGAGTTCACATCACGCCGCACATGCACTGGGATCGGGAGTGGTACTTCACCACCGAGGAGTCCCGCATCCTGCTGGTCAACAACATGGCTGAGATCCTGGCGCGTCTTGAATCCGACCCCGACTACAAGTTCTATGTGCTGGACGGCCAGACTGCGGTGCTGGAGGATTACTTCGCCATCCAGCCCGAGAACAAAGCCCGGGTGAAGGCGCTGGTGGAAGCGGGCAAGCTCATCATCGGCCCCTGGTACACCCAGACCGACACCATGCAGGTGAGCGGCGAGTCCATCCTGCGCAACCTGCTCTACGGGATGCGCGACTGCCTTAGCCTTGGCGAGCCGATGAAGATCGGTTACCTGCCCGACTCGTTCGGCATGTCTTCCCAACTGCCCCACATCTTCAACGGCTTCGGGATCGATCGGGCCATGTTCTGGCGCGGCTGCTCCGAGCGCCACGGCACCGACAAGACCGAGTTCCTCTGGCAGAGCAACGATGGCAGCGAGGTGACCGCCCAGGTGCTGCCGCTTGGCTACGCCATCGGCAAGTACCTGCCGGAAGATGAAGCGGGCCTGCGCAAGCGGCTCGAATCCTACTTCGAGGTGCTGGAGAAGGCCTCGGTGACCCAGGATATCCTGCTGCCCAACGGCCACGATCAGATGCCGCTGCAACAGAACATCTTCGCCATCATCGACAAGCTGCGCGAGATCTACCCCCAGCGTGAATTCCACATGAGCCGCTTCGAGCAGGTCTTCGAGCGCATCGAGGCGTGCCGCGACCAACTGGCCACCCTCAAGGGGGAGTTCAACGACGGCAAATACATGCGGGTACACCGTACCATCTCCTCCACCCGGATGGACATCAAGCTGGCCCACGCCGCCATCGAGAACAAGATCGTCAACATCCTCGAGCCGCTGGCGAGCATCGCCTGGGCACTCGGCTTCGAGTACCACCATGGGCTGCTTGAGAAGATGTGGAAGGAGATCATGAAGAACCACGCCCACGACAGCATCGGCTGCTGCTGCAGCGACAAGGTGCATCAGGAGGTGATGACCCGCTTCATTCTGGCCGACGACATGGCCGAAAACCTGATCCGCTTCTACATGCGCAAGATTGTCGACAACATGCCGGTGGCGCTGTGCGAAGACGGCGTGCAGGTAGCCGACAAGCTCTGCCTGTTCAACCTGATGCCCTTCCCCCGTCAGGAGGTGATCAACACCAGCATCCGCATTCGCGCTCAATCCTTTGCCCTGCGCGATGAAGCGGGCCAGCCGGTCCCCTACTTCATCCGCGCCAGACGCGAGATTGACCCGGGTCTGGTGGACAGACAGATCGTTCACTACGGCAACTACGACCCCTTTATGGAGTACGACATCCAGCTCTGCCATCCTCTGCCGGCCATGGGTTACTGCACCCTCCATATTGAGGGCAACCAGCCGGGACTGGAGCAGCCGGTGACGGCCAGCGACGATCTGCTGGAGAACAATTTTTACCGCATCGCCCTCAATGACAACGGCACCCTGCAGATCCTGGACAAGCTGCGCGGCACCACCTTCGATCAGGTGCTCACGCTGGAAGAGGGCTCCGATGATGGCGACGAGTATGACTACTCGCCATCGCGCGACGAGTGGCTGCGCTACTCCACCGAGTTTGCGGTGACCCGCGAGGTCACCCATCAGGCGTGGCAGAGCATCGCTACGCTCAAACTGCGTATGGCATTGCCTGCCAACCTCACCGAGCGTGCCAACCGCCAGTGCAGCGGCCATCTCGATGTCACCTGCCGCATCACGCTGGCGCACCAGAGCCCACGGATCGACATCGAGCTGGAGCTCGACAATCAGGCCGATGATCACCGGGTGCGGGTGCTGATCCCCACCCCCTTCCCGAGCGACACAGTGGTATCCGATAACCAGTTTGGCTGCATCACCCGCCCCACCCGCGACAGCGCCATGGCGAACTGGGAAGCGGAGGGGTGGAAAGAGGCCCCCATTCCGGTCTGGCAACTGATGAACTTCGTCGCCCTGCAAGATGGCAAGCAGGGGCTGGCGGTGCTGAGCGACGGTCTGCGCGAGTTTGAAGTGATCGGTGAGCAGTGCGACACCCTGGCTCTCACCCTGCTGCGCGGGGTCGGCGTACTAGGTAAAGAGGAGCTGCTGCTGCGCCCGGGTCGCCCCTCCGGCATCAAGCTGCCCACCCCGGACTCCCAGGTGCGTGGCAAACTCAGCTGCCGTTTCAGCCTGCTGGCGTTTGCTGGCGATCACATCAGCGCCAACGTGATGCAGGCGGCGCGCAGCTACCTCACCCCGGTGCGCTGCTACAACAAGATCCCGTTCGATGCCATGAAGCTCAACAAGGCAAGCTTCACCACCCCGCTGCACTTCAGTCTGTTCTCCATGGACCCGTCCGGTCCGGTGCTGAGCGCCCTGAAAAAGGCCGAGGATGAAGAGGCGCTGGTGATCCGGGTCTACAACCCGAGCGAGCAGGCGGTACTGGAGGGTGGCAAAGTGAGCTGCGAACACGCCCTGCACGACTGGCAAGCGGTGCGGATGGACGAGCAGCCCCTGCCCCTTGAACTGGCCGCTGGCGAGTTTGGCGAGCTGGCGCCGTGCCACTCCCGCAGCGTGCGCTTTCGGGTGGCTCGCGGCTAACCGCCGGTAACACCCACAGGTAGCAACAGGCGGGGAAGAGTCATCCCCGCCTGTTTATCCCTTCAAGCTGGCCTGCCCCGCTTGATAAAGACATAAAAAATCCCCGCCGATTGGCGGGGATTTTTTATTGGGTCCTGCTTCATCCCGCGAGCGGGAGAGCACGCTTAGCTGGCCTTGCGCAGGATCTGCTCAAGGTAGTCGGCGAAGCGGTGACCGTGATGCTCCAACAGTTTCGGGAACATGGAGATGGAGGTCATGCCCGGGAAGGTGTTGATTTCATTCAGCAGGATCTCCCCCTCCTCGGTCAGGAAGAAGTCGATGCGGGAGAGATGGGTCAGTTTCAGCTGACGGAACGCCTTGAGGGCATACTCGTGGATCGCATCGGCCTGCGCCTGGGTCAGTCCCTCGGCACGCAGTGCCGTCTCGGTATGGCTGGCGCTGCTGTACTTCTCTTCATAGGTGTAGAACTTGTCCTGCGGCACGCAGATCTCGCCCGGATAAGTCGCCACCAGCTCGTCACCATACTGGTAAACCGCCACTTCCAGCTCACGCGGCTTGACCGCTTTCTCGATCAGAACCTGTTCGGAGTAACCAAATGCATCGGCAATACCTTTCACAAGATCCGCTTCGTTGCTGGCGGAGTAGCAGCCAACGGAAGAGCCCTGGGAAGCGGCCTTGATAAAGACCTTGCCCCACTTGGCCAGCGCGGCTTTGGCCTCGGCCAGCGCCGCCTCATTTTGCTCGGTTAGGAACAGGTACGGGGTGTTGGGAATGCCGATGGCGGAGAGCCACAGCTTGGTGCTGATCTTGTTGAAGCAGATCTTGCTCGCCTCGGCATCGCAACCGAGATAAGGCAATCCGGCCAGTTCGAGGAAGGATTGCAGATCGCCGGTCTCACCCGGGTAGCCGTGGATGCAGGGCACCACGTAATCCACCGGACGGGCCACGCTGTCGAACGAAAGCAGCTTGTCGAGCCCCAGCTTGCACTCGCGGCCATCGGCACTGAGCCAGCGATCGGCGAACATCTCGACGCGGGTCACTTCGACACCGGGCAGAAGGCCCAGTTGTTGCTCGAGGAAATTGGCGCTGCGCAGAGAAACTTCGTGCTCTGAGCCACCGCCGCCGCACAGCAGCAAGACATGCATGTTCTTCATTAGATGTGATCCCTTGGGAAAAGCGGCCTCGTCATGACCATTTGATAAGCCAACCACCATAAAAACCGGACGAAGCCAGATACGAACATAAGTGCGCGCCAGTGTAGCAAGGGAGCTCAACCCTTGTCAGCTGATGGGAGACCCATGACCCCACTTCTTGCAGTGAAAAGTCTCCCCTGTGTCAAAATCGGGACACATTGCCCCTCAGCGCGGGGGATCGACCCTTCCCATGCCGTTGCCATTGACCCGAAACCAGCCGGCAATGCTGTAGCGCTCCTGATTGGCAGGCAGCACCTCGTGGGGAAACTCCTCGGAGAGAAACATGACCAGCCGCCCCCCCTTGGGGCTGACATCCATCAGAAACTGCTCCTTGTCGTCATACATGCGCAGCACTCCACCCGCTTCGGGCAGCCAGTCGTTGTTGAGGTAAAATACGGTGGTAAGACGGCGGTTGGAGCGACCGGCAAAGGCATCCCGATGGGTGGCGTAAAAATCCCCGCTGCGATAGCGGGCGAAGTGTGCCTCGTAGTCGAACAATCCCAGCATCAGCATCCGGTTGGCGGCAAGACGCAGGGACTCCATCCGGGCGAGGTAGTCGGCCACCGGCGCACCGAGGGAGGGCTCCAGCCAGTGGATCTGGTCACGGCGAATATCGGGATTGCCCTGGTGCAGGGCGTCACGGCCGATCCCGGCCGGTTGCCATTCGCTTGGCAAACAGGCTTTGAGGGCATCCACCTCGGCGGCGGTCAAAAAATCATCCACTATCACCCATCCCCGGGTGTAAATGGCATCCATGGCAGCTTGATAGTCCAAGATTGGCTCACAATGAGTGGAAAGAGGGCGCTTTGTAGCGACTTACCGGCAAAGTCACAAACCGGTTTGCTTCTCTTGAGAAGTCCCAACATCAATACGCGAGTTGCTGCCCGCCGCCCCGCATTTTTGTCGCCAGTTGTGATCCCGCCCTGCCAAAGAGCGTATTGGCTGTCGAAACTGTGATGGCCCTTGCAATCGGGACGAGGAGGCGCCGCGGCCTCCTTGCGGTGCCAAGAGCCAACCGATACCGTAGCCGCATCGCCATGTTGCTGTTCATCCGGCGCTTGTCTCTGTCACCGACCGAACCACTCACGGCACAACCCGCGCATCACCCACGAAAGGATCTTCTTATGCCTCTGCCCGATCTCACTTTGCAACGACTGGATGGTACCCCCTACCCGCTGACTCAACTGGCGGGCAAGGTGGTGCTGGTGGTCAATGTGGCCAGTCGCTGCGGCTTTACTCCCCAATATGAAGGGCTGGAAACGCTCTATCGGGAGCTCGGCCCCAAGGGGCTGGTGATTTTGGGCTTCCCCTGCAACCAGTTTGGCAATCAGGAGCCGGGGGATGCGGACGAGATCGCCCGCTTCTGCTCCCTCGACTATCCGGTCACCTTCCCCATCATGGCCAAGTGCGATGTCAACGGTGAGCATGCCCACCCCTTCTATCAGTGGCTCAAGCAACAGAAACCGGGCTTTCTTGGGCTGGAAAACGTCAAATGGAACTTCACCAAGTTCCTGATCGACCGCGATGGCAATGTGGTAGAGCGTTTCGCCCCCCAGGCCAAACCGGAGAGTCTGGCCGAGCAGATCCGCGAGATGCTCTGATGCTCCCGCACCGTTTTACGCCACTGCGTTGAACGATTGTATGGCGGCCGGTGCGACAGCTACTGCGCATCGGCCGCTCTTTTGCTATATTACGGCCCCACTATCTTTTCCATATCGTGGCTGGCCCCAACACGCCGGCTGCCCGTTGAGCCAAAGGCTCATCTCAGGAGTTTCTCTCGAACATGTCATTCAACGAACTGGGTCTGTCTCCGCATATTCTGCGGGCCGTCAAGGAGCTGGGTTACGAACAGCCAACCCCCATCCAGCAGCAAGCGATTCCGGCCATTCTGGCCGGTCAGGATGTGCTCGGCGGCGCTCAGACAGGCACAGGTAAAACGGCCGGTTTCACCCTGCCGATGTTGCAGCGTCTGCTGGCCAACCACGGTCGTGGCCGTCGTCAGGTGCGCGCACTGGTACTGACCCCGACCCGCGAACTGGCGGCCCAGGTTGGCGAGAGCATCATCAAGTATGCCCACCACCTGCCGTTCAAGACGCTGATCGCCTATGGCGGTGTCAGCATCAAGCCCAATCTGGACGCCATCAAGCTGGGAGTTGACATTCTTGTCGCCACCCCGGGCCGTCTGCTGGATCTGCTGACCCAGGGCGCCCTGACCCTGAGCCAGCTGGAAGTGCTGGTGCTGGATGAAGCGGATCGCATGCTCGACATGGGCTTTATCGTCGACATCCGCCGCATCATGAAGGCGCTGCCTGCAGAGCGGCAAACCCTGCTCTTCTCTGCCACCTTCTCAAACGACATCAAGGCGCTGGCCGATGATCTGCTGAACGACCCCACCCTGATCGAGGTGGACCCCAGCAATACTGCCGCCGAGCAGGTGACCCAGCGCATCATTCAGGTAGATCGGGAACGCCGCCGCGAGCTGCTCTCCCATATGATTGGCCGTGGCAACTGGCAGCGGGTGCTGGTGTTTGTCCGCACCAAGCAGATCGCCGACCGCCTCGCCCAGCAGATGCAAAAAGATGGCCTCAATACCGTGGCGATCCACGGTGACAAGAGCCAGGGAGCCCGCAACCGGGCGCTGGCCGATTTTCGCAGTGGCGAGGTGCGGGTGCTGGTAGCGACCGATATCGCCGCCCGCGGTCTGGACATCGATCAACTGCCCTACGTGATCAACTTTGAACTGCCCCAGATGGCGGAGGATTACATCCACCGTATCGGCCGTACCGGCCGCGCCGGTCGTGGCGGCGAGGCCATCTCGCTGGTCAGTCAGGACGAGCTGGGTCAGCTCAAGGCGATCGAAGCCCTGATCGGCCAATCCCTGACCGTGGAGATCCTGGAAGGGTATGAGCCAAGCGGCAAGCCGAGTCGCCAGACTCTGCCGGGCAGCAAGCCGGTGCAGAACCCGCCTCGGGCTCGCGGCCATGCCAACGCCAAGAGCAGCAATGCCAAGGGCAAACCAGCCGCAGGCAAGGGCAAAACCAAGGGAGAGGCAAGCAAAAAACCGGCCCAGTCTCCTCAAAACAAGTCCCGCAAGCGGGAAGTAGTGGGCGAGGATATCGGCTTTGCGCCGATGCGCCGTCTGCCCAAAGCAATGCGCGACAGCTATCAGGAGAGCAGCGACGAGTAAGCTCGCGCGACGCTAACTGCCAAGCCAAAAGAGGGAGCCTGCAAGGCTCCCTCTTTCGTTATGGATCGCTCGGAGCCGTGCAAGTGCTCCTTGCAAATGCTCCGCTCGGGCTCAAACCAGCGAATGGCGCACCGCGGCAGTACCATGGCTGGGCGGCGCAGAACCATCGAGCGGATTGAGCTGCAAGAACTCGAACAAGCCAGCCTGCATATTGACGTTCCAGAAGCGTCCGGCGAGGGTGAGTTGTAGTCGCTCATGGCTTATCTCGGCCAGCCCGTGCTGCTGCCAGGCGGCAAAAAGCGGCATCAGATGGGTCAGCAAAGGCGCTGGCAGACGATCCAGCGCCAGCACGCCACTGTCGAGGGCGCCACGCAGCAGACCGTCCATCCTTGCATTGGGATTGCGTCCCATCACCATCCCGGGCGCCCGCTTGCCACTGGCCAGCGCATCGTGCCAGGGGGCCAGATCCCGTCCATACATCAAGCCATGGCCAAGAATGCTGCCCCCAGCACCGGCACCAAAGGGGAGGATCTCCGCACCGCGCTTGGCCATCTGGTTATAACGACTCTGCTCGGCCGGACTGCGCCGCCAGTGGCTGCAAGATAGACGCTCCCAGCCCTGAGCTTCCAGTTGCGCCCCGCCATAGGCATACATGGCCGCCCGCTGCTGGCCATCAGCGAGCCAATCCAGGGTGCCCTTCTCCTGCGCCCGCTCCAGATTGGTGCCCTGCATGGCAATGAGCTGATAGAGATCGACCCCGTGTACACCGCTCGCCATCACATCGCGGATATCCTGCTGCCACACGGCATCATCCTGACCGGGCAGACCAAAGATAAGATCCGCCACGATCACAGCAGCATCATCCCGGGTCAGCTCACCCAGACGGGTCAGCAGCGTCTCCCTGTCATCGAAACGGGCCGCCTGCTGACGCACCCGGGTATCAAAGCTCTGCACCCCAAATGAGAAGCGGTTGAAGCCCCCCGCCAGCGCAACCTGCCATTTCTCATCATCAAAGCCGTTGAGCCGTCCCTCCAGCGTCACCTCGGCATCGGCCGCCAACGGGAAACGGCGGATCACGGCGGCCAGCATGGCCAGCTCGTCGGCGCTCATGTCGGTCGGCGTACCGCCCCCCACATAGACGGCTGAAAACGGCATGCTCTGCGCCAACGGGGTGTCAGTCGCCTGCGCAAGGGAGGCGCAGAGGGCGTTGACATAGCGGTTGATCCGCGCCGGATTGGCGCCATTTTCAAAGAAATTGCAGAAGCTGCAGCGCTTTCGGCAAAACGGAATGTGGATGTAGAGGGCTCGCTCCTCAGCTTCACTCTCTCGCAGCCACCAACTCTGCCAGCCAGCCTCATCCAGCGGGAAGGGGCGCATCCCTCCCCGACTGGCGTGAGCCGAGGTCTTGGCGCTAAAAGCAAACTTGAGGGGATCCGGCGTGGCAATACCGGTCATGGAAGGGGTCAGATTCATGATGGTCACTATTATCAGCAAATAATGACAATGATAACGATTATCGTTACTGGCAATTTGTTCTGGATCAACCCGAGGAGCAGCCCCCCTCCCGAAAGGCATTTTGGCAACCTGCATTACCGATCTGCTTAACAGATTATTTACTCAAGAGTGGTTATCGTGTGCCGATAGAGAACCATCTCCCGCCGTTTCTTCGTCTACGATCAAGATGATACGGGATCACATAACAACACCAAGCGCATGGAACTTGCCCAAAATGCATAACCTCTCCTTGAACTGGAAAATATTCCTCCCTCTTGCGCTGGTCATCAGCACCACCTTTGGCCTCTGCTTCGAACTCTCCGCATGGCTGCAACGGGATCTCGCCATCCGGCTGGCTGAGGAGAAAGTTGAGAGCATGGCCAACACCTATATGGATCAGGTGAACGTGCTGATGATGACTGGTGGCATGGCCAACCGGCAGATAGTGCAGACCAAACTCAAGAGTGAAGCGGGCATCGTTGAGGCCCGTCTGGTGCGCGCACCAGCAGTAAGCAACCTGTTTGGCCCGGGTCACCCGGATCAGAAAGCGCAGGATCCCCTCGATGAGCGAGCCATCAATCAGGGCGAAGCCATTCTGGAGCAGCAGGGCAACCGGCTCACCCTGATCAAACCGTTCAAAGCCTACAAGGAGTATCGCGGCACCCAATGCCTCACCTGTCATCAGGTCAATGAGGGGACCGTGATGGGGGCTGTGCGGATCAGTTATGACCTCAGCCACACCTTCGGCGAGATCCGCCACAACAACCTGATCCTGAGCGGCAGCCTGGCCGCCGTCTTCAGCCTCGGCTTCGGCTTGCTCTGGTGGGTATTGCAACGCTACGTGAAACACCCTCTGCGCCAGCTGCAGCTCACCATGATCCGGATGGCCAAAGAGCGCGACCTCGCCCTCCCCCTGGTCAATCACAGCCGGGATGAACTGGGCCAGATGACCCGCGCCGTCAATGACATGGTGCAGGGATTCCGCCACAGCCTGCAGGAGGTGGAAGGGGCAACCCACCAGCTCTATCAGGAGTCGAACCAGATCCGTCAGGTGGCGACCCAGACCGAAAACTCGGCCCGCCAGCAAGAGGGGATGACCACCCAGGTTGCCGCCGCCGTCAGCGAGCTGGCCGCCAGCTCTCATGAGGTGCGCGAACATGCCCGCCACAGCGCCGAGCTCTCCGCCCTCACCAATCAGGATGCCGCTGACACCAGTCGCCTCGCCCAGCACTCCATCACCGATATGGGCGAGATGTCGGCAGAGATCGATCGGGTGGATCAGGTAATCCAGCAACTCGACAGTCGCTGTCTTGCGGTTGACGGTGTGCTCGAGGTGATCAAGGGGATTGCCGATCAGACCAACCTGCTGGCCCTCAACGCTGCGATTGAAGCGGCCCGGGCAGGCGAGCAAGGCCGTGGCTTTGCGGTGGTGGCCGATGAAGTGCGGGCCCTCTCCAACCGCAGCCGCACCGCTAGCGAAGAGATCTCCCAGATGATCGCCGCCCTGCAAAATGAGGCCCAGAGCGCAGTTACGGTGATCGGGGATGCAAAAAGCAAAGCCGATGAGAGCATCAGCAAGACCGAAGCGACTCTGGCAGCCATGCAGAACATCATCGAGCGCATCGCCCGCATCAATGACCTCAACGCCCAGATGGCCCAGTCGGCCGAAGAGCAGGATAGGGTCTGCCATGAGGTAGACAGCTCGGTGAGCGACATTCGCAACACCTCCAACGACACCCTGGGTCAAGCGCACGCCGCCAACCTCGCCAGCATCCAATTGGTAGAGCAGTGCCAGAAACTGGAGGCGCTGCTGAAAACCTACCGCTGGTAATCCACTTCACATATGAAAAAGCGCGACCCGAGGGTCGCGTTTTTGCTTTATGGATTCGATTTGGCCGAATGGCATCGTTGCTGTTCCAGCGGCGCGCTGACTATTAACTACGCCGCCGGGATGACTTTAGCGGGCGTTGCGGGTTGCGACTGCATCCGCCAGGTTGCGCAGCAACACTTCGGTATCAGCCCAACCGATGCAGGCATCGGTGATGCTCTGACCGACGGTGAGTTCACACCCTTCCACCAGATCCTGACGGCCTTCTACCAGATGGCTCTCCACCATCACACCAAACACCGCCTTGCTGCCGGCACGCAGCTGATCGGCTACATCTTCAGCCACCACCATCTGGTTCTTGAACTGTTTGCTGCTGTTGGCGTGACTAAAGTCGATCATCACCTTCTGTGGCAGACCAGCCTTCTCCAGCCCCTTCACAACTTCGCTGACATGTGCGGCGCTGTAGTTCGGCTCACGACCACCACGCAGGATGATGTGACAATCCGGGTTGCCACGGGTCGCCACGATGGCGGAGTGACCGTATTTGGTGACCGACAGGAAGTGGTGCGGCGCACTGGCAGCCCCGATGGCATCGATGGCGACCTTGATGGTGCCGTCAGTGCCGTTCTTGAAGCCCACCGGACAGGAGAGGCCGGAGGCTAGCTCGCGGTGTACCTGGGATTCGGTGGTACGGGCACCGATCGCGCCCCAGCTCATCAGATCCGCCACATATTGCGGGGTGATCATGTCGAGGAACTCGGAGGCAGTCGGCAGCCCCATGTCGTTGAGATCCAGCAACAGCTTGCGACCAATGCGCAGACCGTCGTTGATCTTGCAGCTATTGTCGAGGTACGGATCGTTGATCAGCCCCTTCCAGCCCACTGTGGTGCGCGGTTTTTCGAAGTAGACCCGCATCACGATCTCCAGCTGACCTTTCAGCTCGTCGCGCAACGCCTTGAGGCGCTTGCCGTACTCCAGCGCGGCAACCGGATCATGGATGGAGCAAGGGCCAATCACCACCAGCAGACGATCATCTTCGCCAGCCAGGATATTGTGAATGGCCTGACGGGATTCAAAAACGGTGGACGAGGCCACCTCGGTAGCCGGAAACTTCTCAAGCACCGCAACCGGGGGTAATAACTCTTTGATTTCACTGATACGAACGTCGTCGGTTTGATGCTGCATGACAAGGCTTCCTGCTAGATGACTGCGATTAGGAAATCTCAACATAGCCCGCGACCGCGCATGTGTAAATAGGAAATTACAGCAATTACAAAACTATTTTATATGGCAATCTTGCAAGTTATTGAAATGATGCTAAGCGAAATGACGATGCTGGTGAGGAAGGCAAAAAGGCCCGCTCAGCGCGGGCCCGAAGCGTCGGTGATGACGGGTTTGTCAGTGATCAGCCACGCTGGCTGATACTGGCCAGCTTGTCGAAGTAATCCGGGAAGGTCTTCGACGTGCACTTGGGATCATTGATGGTGACCGGGGTATCCGACAACGCCACCAGCGAGAAGCACATGGCGATACGGTGATCGTTGTAGGTATCGATCTCGGCATGCTTGAGCTGGGTCGGCGGGGTCACGGTGATAAAGTCATGCCCCTCCTCCACTTCGACGCCCAGCTTGCGCAGCTCGGTCGCCATGGCGTGCAGACGATCGGTCTCCTTCACCCGCCAGTTGTAGATATTGCGAATGGAGGTCGGCCCCTCGGCAAACAGCGCGGCAACGGCGATGGTCATGGCCGCATCGGGAATATGGTTCATGTCCATATCCACTCCGTGCAGCGGCGCCTGCTCCGCCTCGATGAAATCATCGCCCCAGGTGATGCGCGCGCCCATCTTCTCCAGCACATCGGCGAAGTGAATATCACCCTGAATGCTGTGCTTGCCGATACCGGTGACCCGTACCTTGCCCTTGATGGCACCCGCCGCGAGGAAGTAGGAGGCGCTGGAGGCATCCCCTTCCACCAGAAAATCACCCGGGCTGATGTAGGTCTGGTTGCCCTTGATGTAGAACAGCTTGTAGTTGTCGTGCTCGATGACCACCCCGAACTGCTTCATGATGTGCAGGGTGATGTCGATGTAGGGCTTGGAAACCAGCTCCCCCTTGATGTGGATCCGGGTATCACCGGCCGCCATTGGCGCCGCCATCAAAAACGCGGTCAGGAACTGGCTGGAGACGGAGCCATCGACGTGCACGTCACCGCCCCACAGCCCCTTGGCATCCACCACCAGCGGCGGATAACCATCGTGTTTCAGGTACTGGATATGGGCACCCGCCTCACGTAGAGCATCCACCAGATGGCCGATGGGACGCTCTTCCATGCGCGGCTCGCCACCCAGGGTATATTCACCGGAGCCGAGGCATAGCGCGGCGCAGAGCGGTCGCATCGCAGTACCGGCGTTGCCGAGGAACAGATTGACCGGCTCTTTTACCGCAAAGCTGCGGCCCTGGCCCTGCACCGTACACTCGGTCTTGTCGGCGGAGAGCTTGTACTTGACCCCGAGCTGGGTCAGCGCAGCCAGCATATGACGAATGTCATCGCTGTCGAGCAGGTTGGTCAGACGGGTGGTGCCACGAGCCAGCGCCGCCAGCAGCAGCGCACGGTTAGAGACACTCTTGGATCCGGGCAGATTGACCTCACCGGCTACACGAGAAATGGGTTCCAAACGCAACGAATTCATAGACTTCCTGTGCTATCTCAAAAATAAACGCCTGTCCGGACGTTAACAGCCTGCGTCCCGCTCGGCAAGGGCACTTTCAGGGGAAATCGCACGGCAAACGCCAGCGCGCTGGTTCTGTTGAAAAAAAGACGCCGGGGTATCCCCGGCGTCTTGAATCACTGCAATAGCTGGAAGCGGCTCACTGGTTGTCACGAGAGGCCACCAGCAAACACATAGGGGCTCTGTTCTCAGCCGTTGCGCTTGGCAAAGCCATCCATAAAGCTCACCAGGGCCTTCACTCCCTCCAGCGGCATGGCGTTGTAGATGCTGGCGCGCATGCCACCGACGATGCGGTGCCCTTTGAGGGCCAGCAGGCCAGCGGCTTCCGATTCGGCCAGGAACTGCTTGTCCAGCTCGGCATTTTTCAGCTGGAACGGGATGTTCATCCGCGAACGGCAGCTGACATCCACCTGATTGCCATAGAAGCTCGACTGATCGAGATAGTCGTAGAGGAAGTCGGCCTTCTCCTTGTTGCGCGCTTCCATCGCCTCGAGGCCACCCTGTTCCTTGAGCCACTCGAACACCAGACCGGCCAGATACCAGGCGTAGGTGGGCGGCGTGTTGAACATGGAGTCGTTCTTGGCGGTGAGCTGGTAGTCAAAAATCGACGGTACATCAGCGCGGGCCTGATCCAGCAGGTCATCGCGCACGATGGCGATGGCAAGCCCGGACGGCCCGATATTCTTCTGGGCACCAGCATAGATGATGCCAAAGCGGCTCACATCGAGAGGACGGGAGAGAATGGTGGAGGAGAGATCCGCCACCAGCGGCACCTCGCCAGTGGCCGGGATGTCAAACATCTCGATGCCGTCAATGGTTTCGTTCGGGCAGTAGTGAACATAAGCCGCATCGGCGCGAAACGCCGGGGTCGGCAACAGGTGAGAGATCCCCTGCTCGTTCTTGGCAACCCCCTGGAAGGTCTGGATATCGCCATACTTTTTGGCTTCATCCACCGCGCTCTGGGACCAGACACCGGTCAGCAGGAAGTCCGCCTTCTTGTTGGCCCCGCCCAGCAGGTTCATGGGCACAGCGGAGAACTGACCGCGGCCGCCACCGTGCATGAAGAGCACCTTGTAGTTGTCCGGCACCGCCAGCAGTTCGCGCAGATCCGCTTCGGCCTTCTCGGCAACCGCCATGTAGGGCTTGCCGCGATGGGAAAGCTCCATGACCGAGGCTCCCAGCCCCTGAAAATTACAAAATTCGCGCTGGGCGCGCTCCATGACTTCAACCGGCAGCATGGCGGGGCCGGCGCAGAAGTTGTAAATCTGTTTGCTCATGACGCTTTCCGTGAGTGGATGAGAGTAATCGATGACTTGTCAGGTTTTACACAAGAGCAGCCAGCGGATCAAAGGCTTTTTGGGAGCTGGCTCAGCCTTTTACCGTCACTCTGCGACCCCCTTGCAGGAGAAAAAGCCCTGAACGGGTCAGGGCTTGCAGGGAACATGCACAGAAATGGCGGGCAGAGCGCATAAACGACCACTGCGGTGCCGTTTCTGACAAATTTACAGTTTGGCGGTGAGCTCCGGCAGCAGAGTGAAGAGATCCCCCACCAGCCCGTAGTCCGCCACTTGAAAGATGGGGGCGTCGCTGTCCTTGTTGATGGCCACGATCACCTTCGACTCCTTCATCCCCGCCAGATGCTGGATGGCGCCCGAAATGCCGACCGCGATATAGAGCTCGGGCGCCACCACCTTGCCGGTCTGCCCCACCTGCAGATCGTTGGCGACATATCCTGCATCAACGGCGGCCCGCGATGCCCCCACCGCCCCACCCAGCTTGTCGGCCAGCGCCTCAATCAGGGCAAACTGCGCCTTGGACCCCAGAGCCCGACCACCGGAGACCACCACCCGGGCGGCGGTCAGTTCGGGCCTGCTGGAGCGCACCGCGCGGCGCTCGACCAACCGGGTACGACCAGCGAATTCGGGCACGGCCAAGCGTTCGATGAGAGCCTGCCCGCCTGTCGCCGCCTTGGCAAACGCGGTGGCCCGCACTGTCATCACCTTGACGGGTGCCGAGCTTGCCACTCTGGCAATGGCATTGCCCGCATAAATGGGGCGCAGGAAGGTGTCGCTACTCTCGATAGCCGTCACCTCGGAGAGCATCTCCACCCCGAGCCGGGCCGCCACCTGTGGCAGCAGCGCCTTGCCCATGGCACTCGCCGCCATCAGGCAGTGGCTGTAACCTTCGCACCAGCTGGCCAGCAGCTTGTCCACCCCATCCAGCAGCCCGTCGGCCAAGCGGGGATGTTCGGCAAGCAACACCTTGTCGACACCGCCAAGGGCAGCCGCCTGTTCACCCGCCTCGGTCAGCCCCTGACCCAGTAACAGCAGGTCAACTTGACCGCCGATGGATCCGGCGGCGGTGACCAGTTGTGCCACGTTGTCGGCCAGATGGCCCTGATGATGTTCGGCAATGATCAGCACGCTCATGGCAGCACCTTCGCTTCGTGTTTGAGTTTGTCCACCAGCTCGTCCACCGAGCCCACCTTGATCCCGGCGCTGCGGGCTGGCGGTGCCATCACCCCTAGCAAGCGGGTCTGATTGGCCACCTCAACGGCGAGTGTCGAGAACGGGGCGCTATCAAGCGGCTTGCGCTTGGCCTTCATGATGTTGGGCAACGAAGCAAAGCGCGGTTCATTCAAACGCAGATCGGCGCTCACCACCGCAGGCAACGGCATGCCCAGGGTCTCGAGGCCACCGTCGATTTCGCGGGTCACCAGCAGTTCCCCCGCTTCCACCTTGAGGGCTGACGCGCAGGTCGCCAGCGGCCACTCATTGAGGGCAGCCAGCATCTGGGCCACCTGATTGTTGTCTGAATCGATGGATTGCTTGCCGAGCAGCACCAGATCCGGCAGCTCCTGCTCACACACCTTGTGCAAGGCGCGGGCGACAGTCAGCGGGGTGAGCGTCTCATCGGTGACACTCTCACCGGTTATATAGTGCAGCGCCCGATCCGCCCCCAGCGCCAGCCCATGGCGCAGTTGCTCGGCGGCAGCGTCAGGGCCAAAGGTCACCACCACCAGCTCGCTGGCGATACCCGCTTCCCGCAGCCTGACCCCCTCCTCCACCGCAATTTCACAAAAGGGGTTGATCCCCATCTTCACATTGGCCAGCTCCACGTCGGAACCGTCTCCCTTCACCCGGATCTTGACGTTGTAGTCGACTACCCGTTTGATCGCGACCAGCAGCTTCATGGGGTCATGCCTCGTCTCTTTGGATTGAATTCATTAGTGTGCCTCTGCGTTTGTTGCAGTACGCTCTTCCCTGATTTTTTGCTTTTTCTTGCTCAGTTTTGCTTACAACCGCTTTACGTTTACGTAAACTACCAGCATTACCCTAGGCCAACCAGAGCGCAGAGGCAAGATGGAACGGGAAGCAATGGAATTTGATGTCGTCATCGTCGGCGGCGGTCCGGCGGGGCTCAGTGCAGCCATCGCCCTGAAACAGCAGGATGCCACTCTCTCCGTCTGTCTTCTGGAGAAAGGGGCGGAAATTGGCGCCCATCTGCTCTCCGGCGCCCTGTTTGATCCCGTCGCCTTGCAAGAACTGCTGCCGGATGGCTGGCAGCAAGCGCCGCTCGGCGTGCCGGTCAGCGACGATCAGGTTCATCTGCTGCAAAGCGAGCAACACTCCCTGCAACTCCCCGCCTGGGCGGTGCCGCCCCGGATGCACAATGAGGGCTGTCACATCGTCAGCCTCGGCAATCTCTGCCGCTGGCTTGGCCAACAGGCGGAAAAACTGGGAATCGAAATATACCCGGGATTTACCGCCAGCGAACTTATCATGGAAGCGGGCCGGGTCAAGGGGGTCATCACCGGCGATCTGGGGCTGGATCGGGCGGGCAATCCAAAAGCTGATCATGTGCCCGGCATGGCGCTGCTCGGCCGCTACACCCTCTTTGCCGAGGGTGCCCGAGGTCATCTCGGCAAGCAGCTGATCGCCGACTTCAACCTGGCAAGCCCTGCCCAGCCCCAGCACTATGCCATCGGTTTCAAGGAGCTGTGGCAACTGCCTGCTGGCCAAGGCAAAGCAGGACAGGTGCTGCACGGTAGTGGCTGGCCCCTTGGCAAGCAGGGGGGCGGCAATAGCCACGGTGGCTTCTATCTCTATCACATGGAGGGGGATCAGGTGGCGGTCGGGCTGATCGTCGATCTCAACTACCAGAATCCCTGGCTCAGCCCGTTTGACGAATTCCAGCGCCTCAAACATCACCCGCTTATCGCTGGCGTGTTGCAAGATGGGGAGCGCATCAGCTATGGCGCACGCGCCATCACCAAGGGGGGCTGGCACGCCCTGCCCCGCATGCACTTCCCGGGCGGCCTGCTGATCGGCTGCGATGCGGGCACTCTCGACTTTTCCCGCATCAAGGGGATCCACACCGCCATGAAGTCCGGCATGCTGGCGGCAAAAACCGTCGCGATGGCGCTGCGAGGTGGTGATGAAGGGGGCCGGGATCTGGCCCAGTATGGTGACGAGCTGCACCAGAGCTGGCTGGCCCGCGAACTCAAGGCGGCGCGCAACTTCGGCGCGGCGCTTCATCGCTATGGTCCCTGGTTGGGCGGTGCCTTCAACTGGCTGGAGCAACGGCTGTTTGGCGCAAACTCGCCCTTCAAGCTGCTCGATAAGGCTCACGATTACCGTCAGCTGCGCGTGGCCAGCCGCTGCGAGCCCATCCATTATCCCAAACCCGATGGCAAGCTGAGCTTTGACAAACTCTCGTCTGTGTATCTGGCCAACACCAGTCACGACGAGGATCAGCCTTGTCACCTCAAGCTGCAGGACGAGCGCATTCCGGTCGAGGTCAATCTGCCCACCTGGGCCGAACCCGCCCAACGCTACTGCCCGGCCGGGGTGTTTGAAGTACTGGAAATGGAAGGTGCGGCCAAACTGCAGATCAATGCCGCCAACTGCATTCACTGCAAGACCTGTGACATTAAAGATCCCAGTCAAAACATTATCTGGACGCCGCCACAGGGGGGCTCCGGACCCAATTATCCGAATATGTGATGAAGTACGGCGATACCAAGACGCGGTGACATCAAAGATACCCAGTCCCAAAACATCGTCTGGACACCACCACAGGGGGGCTCCGGGCCCAACTATCCGAATATGTGATCGAACGGCGATGCCAAGATGCGGTGACATCAAAGATACTCAGTCCCAAAACATCGTCTGGACGCCACCACAGGGGGGCTCCGGGCCCAATTATCCGAACATGTGATGAAGCGGGGCAGCGGCAGCAAGCAGCCCCAGCTAGCCCTCCTCCAGCCAAAGGCCGGGTTCTGCCCCGCATAGCCGCTCAGGTGATCCGACCTCGCTGTTTTTTTGAACAAACAGGCTGAATCCCTGATGAATAGCCCCTGACAAGCGCGGCCCGCCCCTGTATAGTTCGCCGCATTCAGGTTTTCCATCGGCCCGATCTGCTTATCCACGGGATCGCCTTCTGCAGCGATCTAAGGTCGCATGACCTGTGCAACCATCCCTGATTACCCATGACTTTTTAAGGGGGGACAGATGATCACCGCCTACATTCTCAACAACAAGGTGCTGGACATAGTCACGCTCGGGCCTGACGACATAGTACCTGACAACACGGTCTGGCTGGATGCCTACAAGCCGGACACGGCAGAGCGAGAATGGTTGACGGGCCTGTTCCTGGAAGAGGTCCCCGACAAGGAAGAGCTCGACGACATCGAAGCATCCGCCCGTTTTTACTGGGATACCGATGGTCTGCACATTCACTCCCTGTTTCCCCAGCGGATCGGTCGTGACACCAAGGGTGTCCACGTCTCCTTTACCCTGCGCAACAACCTGCTGATCAGCATTCGTGAAGATGACATCGGGCTGGTGCGCCTGCTGCGCCACTATATGCGCCAGGATCGGCTGGAGGTGGAGGATGCCCTCGACATCCTGCTGGAGGTGCAGAACCTCAAGGTGGAGTACCTCTCCGACCTTATCGAAGATGGTTACAAGACCTTGGAAAACACCGCCGATCAGATCTTCGAGCCGGATCAGATCAACCCCATGCTGAAAGAGTTGATGGCACAGGAAGAGGCCAACGGCCAGATCCGTCTCTCTCTGCACGATACCCGCCGCGCCCTGCGTTTCCTCAAACGCAGCCTGCGCCAGCGCATGAGCCTTGAGCAGAACAAGTGGATCGACGAGATGCTGCACGACGTGGAGTCTCTCTTGCCCCACACCCAGTTCCTGTTCGACAAGATCAACTTCCAGCTGGAGGCCTCCATGGGGGTGACCAATCTGGAGCAGAACAAGGTGATCAAGATCTTCTCGGTAGCCGCCGTGATCTTCCTGCCGCCGACCCTGATCGCCAGTATCTACGGCATGAACTTCGGCCGCATGCCGGAGCTCGCCTGGGAGTATGGTTATCCCATGTCACTGGTGCTGATGGTGATGTCATCGCTCGGTACCGGCCTCTTCTTCAAGCGCAAAGGCTGGCTGTAACGCCGCCGACGCGCGCTGCGATATCTGAAGAAACGGATTGGGGGGCATGGCCCCCCGATTAATTTGCGCCACACCCAACGCCTTGCAAAGGACGCTTCGTCGCCCCATATCCCCTTCATCACTCAATTCAAGTGGATAACGGGCAACCATGACCCTCTACCCCGAACACCGATATGACGATCACGGCCAGTTGCGCCCGCCCCTCTGGTTCTGGCCCATCGCCCTGTTGCTGACCCGCTCGGTCTGGCTCTTTCTGATGGCGGGAGTGACCCGCGAGAGCGGCAGCGATCCTGACCCTCTTTTATCCGGACAAGATCACCCTCTACATCAGCCTGCTGACCGACGTGCCCGCCATGCTGGCGTTGCTCGCCTGCGGGGGCACCTATCAGCAGACCCAGAGCATTCGCGCCAGACTCCGGCGCCACAGCCCGCTGCTGCTGCTCTGCTCTGCCGTCAGCGGCCTGCTGATGCAGTTGCACAGCCTCAATCTGCAGAAGTGGTCATTCAGCTGGCCCACCGCACTGGTGCTGGTCGCCAGCCTCTGGTCACTATGGTATCTGCTGCGCAGTCGCCAACTGCGGGAATATGCCGCAGATCAGCCCCACTGACGGGGCTGACACCTATTGACGAGTGACCCGGATCTGCAGGGTCTGGCGCTCGCTCTGGCTGCCTCGCCCTACCTGTAGCTGGGTGCCAAGGCGGCTCCCCTGATCTGCTGAACTGGTCGAAAGTTCCCCCACCGTCAGCCACTGGCCCGGGGCCCCGCTCACTTCGGTGGCACTCTGTCCCGTGCTGATGGTGCCCTGCTCCAGCCTCGCCTGCTCGCTGCTCAGCGCAATCTGCACCCGATCGCCAATCAAGGTGGCCGTGGCATAGAGGCCGTTCACCAGCGGCATCATCCCCACCACGGCGCCCCCGTTCCATTGATAGAAGGTCACCGGCTGATAGGAGCCCATCTGCAACAGCACGGGGCGACCCGAAAGCCCACGCACCTGCCAGCTGTCGTTCTGGCTGCGTTGATACTGCTCTGCATTGCCATCGAGCAGCCACTGCCTTTTGGCCTCGTCGCGACTGATTGAGCCCCCCAGTTGCTGGCCGCTGGCGGCCCCATCGACCCGCCACTCGATAAGCAGGCTTTGCGGCGGCTGGTTGATCTGGGCCAACGTGGCTTCGGCCTCCTGCAACTGGGCTGGCGTTCCGCTCAGCACCAGCTGGTTGCCCATGGCACTCACCCCAAGCTGGGGATAGATCTCCTTGAGGGTCTGCACAGCCGCCTGCGCCTCGAAGACCGGGATCACTTTCACATCGGCCCACAGCGACGAGCTCCAGAGTCCCATCATGCAGCCAAACCACAGCAGCACCCTGCGGCCAACCTTGTCCATCCGCTCCATTGCCCTCTCCTCGCTCTCTTCTTGTGCTCTACTCACGCTTTGCTCAGGCGTGGGCCAACTCCCGTTGCCAACAGCTCTGTCCTACTCAGTTAACCCGTCGATGATGAACCCGACGGTTGCCAAAAAACAACCGGGAATGCAGCAACCCCGTGCTTTCCCACGGTATGAGGCTCTCATTCCACGCCCATTATCGCGTAAGATAGCGCCATCAAATTTGCCCACGCGGAATCCATCATGTTGAAACAGCTGTTGTTACTCCCCCTCGCCCTGCTGCTGGGGGCCTGCTCCCTGACCCAGTACAACGTCAGCGAGGCCGAAATCAACCAGTACCTCAAAGAGCAGGTCTCTTTTGAAAAACAGCTGGGGATCCCCGGCATCATGTCGAGCAAGATCCGTCTGGATGAGATGCAGAGCCGTATCGGCCGCAAGCAACCGGATCGCATCGAGCTGGATGCCGCTGGCGACCTGCAGGTGAGCAGTCCCCTTGGCAGCCAGCAGATGAAGATCCGCTTTGCCCTGAGTGCCCGCCCGGACTATGTGGCCGATCAGGGCGCTATCTACCTGCGTGATCTCGAACTGGTCTCGGTTCAGACCGATCCGGCCAACATAGGTGCCGCATTGACCCCCATCCTGCCCACCTTCAATCAGTCGCTCTCCCTGTTCCTGTCGCAAACCCCGGTCTATCGTCTCGACAGCAGCCGAAAGAACGAAGCCAGGATCAAAGAGAAGGTAGAAGCCCTCAAGGTAGAGCCGGGCCGTCTGGTGATCCCGTTCAAGGTGCTCTGATCGCCGCCGCACTGGCACTTTCATCGCAATAAACAGATAACCGTCCTCTTCGACAGCGCACATCCGGTTTAACGTGCAGCCGAATGGGGCGGTTTTTTACTTCTCAAGTCCCCTGCAACACAGCATAATGCAGACCATTCTCATTTAGATTCGTTATGAGAAGCGTCAATAATAAAACCAATGGTGAGAAGGGACATGAGAAAAACCGTACTGGTTCAGGCGATTGCCTGCGCACTGATCAGCGGCGCCGCACACGCTGCCGTCAAAGTCGAAGACAAGACATTCAATACCGCCGCCAACATGCTGGCCTATACCGAATTCGAGCTCTCCGGTGAGCCGCTGGCCGAAGCGCTGGGGTTGGATCTGGATGTGCTGGATGCCAACCGTGCCGATGAGCCGACCTCGTTCGACTTCGCTGCCGGCATCGAATCCTACGAATACTCCGAAGAGGCGATGTACGCCCTCAACTACCAATCCGGCATGGGCCCGCATCTGGTGAACGGGCCGCAAAACCTGGCCCGTGGCGGCACCATGGCATCTCTGGGGCAACGGGTGTTGGCCATGGCCGATGCCGTTGGCTTCCCGGCGGATGAAGTGCCGCAGGGCATGTATCCCCTCTCCCTGCCCTACGCCTCCGCCAATCCGGAGTTTGCCCAGGCCGTCAACGCCACCCCGGTCAATGGCGACCAGATCACCATCAAGACCGCCAAAGGGACCGAGAAAACCGTCAAGACCCAGGTGCCCGCCTACTTCCGTGACTACAGCACCCTGCGCTGGAGCGGCAGTGACAACCTGCTGGTGCCCGCAGCGGTAGGCGGCATCCTGCTCAAAGAGGTGATGTGGTCGCAGGACTTCCTCGGCGGCATGCACGTAGCCGAGACCGATGAAGAGGTAGAAGCCGCCTCCGCCACCATGGATCAGGATGGCAAGCACAAGCTGGGCGTCTCTGCCGCCGATGGCTTCAACGGCATGATGCTGACCGAGCAATCCATCGACAAGCTGGCCATCATGCAGAACCAGCTTGGCTTCGATGGCAAGCAACTGGGCGCCAAGATCACCCCGCAGTACGATCCGGCCAAGGGCGTTGTCTACTTCCCCCATCAGGTGAAAGTGACCGAAACCAGCAACAACGATGCCGGTGCCATCGGCAAGCTGGAGGTGGTGGATGGCTCCGCTCAGCTGCGCGATGCCTGGATGATGCTGTGGCCGCTCTCCGAGTTCTATGCCTTCAGCGATCAGCGCAGCGCCAACACCAACCAGAACCCGGCCTTCCACGCCGTGTTTGACGGCGCGCCGTTTGCCGCCGCACCGGCTGCCAACAAGACCAATGACCTGGGCAAAGCGGTCGCGGGCAGCGATGCCTTCTCGCTGGCGATCAATCTCTCCAACCTCACCTTCAAGAACCTGGCGGCCCTGCACTTTGATGCCAAGGCTGGTACCCTGGTCGACAGCTGGCAGGCAGGCAAACAGGGCAAGCACGTCACCACCTTTGACGCTGCTTACGCACTGGTCGCCCTGCAGATCTTCCAGCGCGCTCAGGATGCGCTGCCGGTCGGTTACGCCGCCGGTGACAATGGCGAGCTGAACCTCAAGACCCAGCAGGGTCAAGAGGCGCTCGACTTGATCCGCAAACAGGCCGATTTCATCCTTGCCAACCTCAAGGGCAAAAATGGTCTGGTGCATGACGGCATCACGCTAGATGGCAAGCTCGATGCCGGCCACTCCATCGACGCGCAGTTTGCCGCCATCCGCGGCCTAACCGCCGCCTTCCTGGCGACCTCGGATGCCAAGTACCGCACCGCGGCGCGCGAACTGTTCATCGCCGTCGACAAGGCCTACTTCAATGCCAAAGCGGGCACCTGGCTGGCGGGTAAACAGGGTGAATACACCCCCTGGACCCAAGCAGCCATCTCCGGCGCCCTGCGCTCTGCCATGCTGAACCTGCGCAACGAAGGGGCCGAGAAGGCGCCCGAGCTGGAGCTGGCGAAGCTGACCGGTCAGTACGTCAGCTGGTTCCGTGGCACCGTCAACGGTGGCATGCAAATGGCCGAGTGGATCGGTGACTCCGGCGAGAACATCATCGAAGGTGCCGGCAGCGACACCGACGAAGATGGCGTACCGCAAGTGACCGCCGCAGGTGGCAAGCACGGCATCGCCATGGTGATGGCCGCCAAAGCGGTGGTTAGCGAATAATCCTCGCCATTCACCAGCATGAAAAAGGGAGCCAACTTGGCTCCCTTTGCATTACAGCGTCTGACACAGTTTCAAGGGCCTTCCTCAAACCAGCTTGTCCAGCATCTCCTTGGTCACCAGTACAATCCCCTGCTCGGAGCGGTAGAAGCGGCGGTTATCTTCATCGGCATTCTCGCCCACCACCAGCCCATCGGGCAGCACACATCCCTTGTCCACCACCACACGGCGCAGACGGCAACCGGCGCCGATCTCGACCCCGGGGAAGATGATGGCCTGATCCAGGGTGCAGAAGGAGTGCACCCGCACATTGGTAAAGAGCACCGAGTTGAGCACGAACGACCCGCTGACGATGGTACCGCCCGAGAACATGGAGTTGATGGTCATGCCATGCTGACCGTTGCGGTCCTGCACAAACTTGGCCGGTGGCGTCAGGGTCTGGCTGGTCCAGATGGGCCAGTTCTGATCGTAGATATCGAGCTCGGGCAGCACGGAGGCGAGATCCATGTTCGCTTCCCAGAAAGAGTCCAGCGTACCCACGTCACGCCAGTAGGGCTTTTGCCCCTCGCGCGCCCCGACACAGGACATGTTGAAGGGGTGAGCAAATGCCATCCCCTCCTCCACGATGCGGGGGATCACATCCATCCCGAAGTCGTGTTTGGAGTCCTGATTGTGAATATCCTCCTCCAGCAGTTGGTAGAGGTACTCCGCCTCGAAGATATAGATCCCCATGGAGGCCAGCGAGCGATCTTCGCAACCCGGCATGGCGGGCGGATTGGCCGGTTTTTCGACGAAGGCGCGGATCTTGCGCTGCTCGTCGATATCCATGATCCCGAAGGCGGATGCCTCGGCCCGCGGCACCTCGATACAAGCCACAGTCACCTTGGCGCCAAGGCGCACATGGTCGAGCAGCATGGCTGCGTAATCCATCTTGTAGATGTGATCCCCCGCCAGCACCACCAGGTATTTGGGGCCGTAGTCACGGATGATATCGACGTTCTGATAGATGGCATCGGCGGTGCCGCGATACCAGTGCACCTCGTCCACCCGTTGCTGGGCAGGGAGCAGGTCGATGAATTCGTTCATCTGGTAACGCAGGAAGGACCAGCCCGATTGCAGGTGACGCAGCAGGCTGTGAGATTTGTATTGGGTGACTACACCAACGCGGCGGATCCCCGAGTTGATACAGTTGGAGAGCACAAAATCAATGATCCGGAATTTGCCACCGAAATGGACGGCAGGCTTGGCGCGGTTGTCAGTCAACTGCTTCAGGCGACTACCACGTCCACCCGCCAGCACCAGTGCCATACTCTGGTTCAATAATTGTCGTGCTTTGGCACTATTTTCGGGCTCTAACAACATGATTTACCTCTGCCTTGTTTGATCTATTTTCAACTCATCTTCGCCTGTTTCGGCACCTGTGAAAGTGGTTTCACTCACATTTAACCGATCTCAATTGACCCTTTTCACCGAGTTGCGAGGAATAGCATGCTTTGCTCCGCCAGCTTGGTTAAAATTCCCCCACAAAGCAGCCACTTCAAGGATGACAAGATGGTTCACAAGCTCGGACGTACCCTCTTTCTGATCGCCACCATAGTGACCATACCCCTGCTGCTCCTGCAAGCAGTTTGGTTAGCCCTGCAGAGCACACCGCTCACTTTGGCCATTATTCTGGCCACCACACTGCTTGGCATGATCCTGCTGTTGATGCTGGCCATCCGCACCATGGATGGCATGCTCCAGCATCAGGAGCTCACCTGGGTCAAGGCGATCAGGGGGCGGGACCCCTCACAACTCGATGAGCCCGCCTCCCGGGAGGTGCTGCAACAGCTGCTGGAGCAGTTCGAAAGCGCCGAGCAGAGCGCTCATCGCCAGCTGACCGAGCTCAGCAACCTGGCCACCACCGACGAGCTGACTCAGCTACTCAACCGCCACGCGTTTCGCCGCGACATGACCGAGTTGCTGCAGCGGGATCAGGACACCCAGACCGCCACCCTGGTGCTGATCCGTGCCACCGAGCTTGGCAAAATCAACGCCCAGCGCGGCTTCCAGTCTGGTGATGCCTACATCAAGGACATGGCCGCCCTCATCAAGCGGGTGGTAAGCCGCTTCCCGGGCAATCAGGTCTACCGCATTTCGGGGGCCGATTTCGCCGTGCTGGTGCAACCGGTGGCCAATATTCCCCCCCATCTGCTGGGGCAGGATTTGAAGGTGGCCTTCGATCACTATCAGGATCAGCACGAGCTGGAGAGCACCGGTTACTCGGGGCTGACCAAGCTCAGCAGCGGCCAGAAAATTGAAGCCGTGCTGGCCAGAGCGGATCTGGCGCTGGCTCGCGCCCAGACTGAAACCATCAACGGCTGGGCCATCCAGCAGGATGACAGCGCCTCCGAGCTACAGGGGCAACACCACTGGCGCGACGTGCTGACCGAAGTGCTGGCGCAGGAGCGCCTCAGCTTTACCTATCAGCCAATCCAGCCCCTGCACCGCAGCATGCTGGCTTACAACGAGATCTACACCCGCTTCAGCGGCAATGACGGCACTGCCCTGCCCACCGACACCCTGTTTGCCATGGCACAGCGGCTCGATATGGTGATGCGGCTGGAGCAGCTGGTCATTACCCATATCATGCGCCAGTACCGGGCCTTTGGTGCCAACCAGAGTCGCTGGGGGATCAACCTCTCCCCTAACCTGCTGCAAAACAGCGCCTTCCTGATCTGGCTTGACCGCCAGCTGCTCAAAGATCCCAATACCAGCGCCAATCTGGTGTTCGAACTGGATGAAGAGCATCTGGAACGCAACCTGACAGGCGCCAAGCGGGTGTTTGAATTGCTGCGCCGCAACGGCAGCCGCTCGGCCATCGCCAATTTCGGCAAGGGGATCGGCTCCTTTACCCTGTTTCGCGAGCTCAAGCCCGACTATATCAAGCTGGACCCTGCCCTGATCACCGGGCTGGAGCAGGATCAGACCAACCAGCAGTTCGTGCGGATGATCGTCGATGTATCACATCGGATGGGGTGTCAGGTGATTGCAGAGGGGGTAGAACAGCTTGGTCAGAAACAGCTGCTGCAGGGGATGTACGTGGATGGCTTGCAGGGCTATCTGATCGCCCGGCCGCAACCGCTGCGACCGGATATAAGCCAGCTGGGGCTCTTTACTGAGGATGCTTCAGCTTCAAAAGGGTCAGAATGATGTCATTGAGCTGGCGATAGCGCTCCAGCTCTTTCTGATCGTAACGGGTCGCCAGCGTGGTGGGGTTGTGGCGGTTCTTGAGGTAACGGTTGATTTGCAGGCGATTGAACCCCGCCACCTGATAGACCTGGCCAAGCAGGGTATTGAGTTCATCGTGCTCCAGACCGGCTCTGGCCAGATAGTCCCCATCGGCGGGACTCTCGGTCTGATGGCTCCACTTGCCAATGCGACCACTCTCCTGCAGATAGCTGAGCCACTGCTCGATATAGAGGGGTTTGCACCCCGCCAACAGATTGAAAAAGCCCACCGCATCGCAACGACAACCGCTCAGGAGCACGACCGCCAGCTGATCATCATCGCATTGGAAGGTCACAGGTCCGGCTTGCGCCCAATCCAGCGCCTGCACCCGAATGCTGGCCTTCTCACCCGCAGCTCCCGTTACGTCGAATACAAACATGGCGCTCCTCCCTTGGCAAAAGGTTGATGATGGACCATCCCCCTGACAGGTGCAAAGGCAAATCGGCTTTTAACTCATCAATCGGGCCATTCGACCATAAAAAAGACCGGCACCCTCACGGATGCCGGTCTTTGTCCCGATAGCCTGTGCGTTCAGGCCATCAATGGAGGCGCTTTCAGGCGTCCAGTTCAATCAGTGCCTTGGCCAGCTCGATGGGTTCGAGCTCCTGACCTTCCAGATCGGCGTTCCAGTTCGGGCCGACCAGTACATCGTCTTCATCCAGATCGTTGATCCAGATATCGAGAAACTCTTCCAGATCGATCACTTCCGGCTCGTAATCGGCCCACTCGTCGACGCAGTGCAGACGGGCGTCCTCTTCGGCAGACCAGAGCGGCATCACGTCGGCATCTTCAAATTCGGCGGAGCGACAGACGACCCAGTCTTCCCCATAGCGCAGACCCCACACCTGACCCGACTCGCGGACTTGTTCGATAAACAGTTGGAAATTGGCGTCAAGGTTGTCGTTAAGCATGCTCATGGGGTTCTCTCTTTCTTTCGGGTGCTGCGGCATTGTCGGGCGACAATACGATGGCCAAATGGTGTCGTAAAAGTGACATGGACTCAAGCATATTGGGGTTATTCCGGGAAAAAAGCCGGGATAACTCATATTTGCCTGCAAAAACGCCTCCCGATGGAGGCGTCTTGCAGATTCAGGAGATCAACGCTCCCAGTAAACCTCTTCCAGGCTGTCCTCTTTCTCCGGCAAACCGCGGGAGAGACGGGGGCTGCTCTGGGCCAACACCTCGTAGCTGACGCGGTTGGCGTATTTGCACACCTGGGCCAGTGAGGAGTAGGTCAGGAACTCGGAGATGTGCTTGGCGGAGTTAGGCACATTCATCCGGTGATAGGAGTTGGCCACCATGTCGTGCAGCACGGCGGAAAGGGCGCCATCCCCTGCCCCGTTGGTGTTCTTGATCTTCTCCGGGCCACCCATATACGGGGAGATGTGGGAGTAGATACGGGCCGGTTTGCGGCACTTGGCCCGGGCCATCGGGCGGCTGAACTCATACATGTTGAACTCGGGGATAACGCCGGGCAACAGGGTATGGGTGGTCTCGCGCTTGTAGTCCTCATCGGTATAACTCGCCATGTAAAGGCCGATGGGGCCAGCAGTACAGAGCACCATGTCGGCCCAGTCGAGCGCCTTGTCGGCAGCACCCAGCGGATCTGCGATGCCGGTCAGGGCTTCACCTTCGTCTTCGTTCATCGCCAGCACAGTGACGTTCTCGGCAATGAAATCGCGCCACCACTGGGGGTTTTCGTCGATGACGAAACGGGTGCCCAGGGTCAGCACCACGGGAATACCGGCCTCGCGGGCATAACGCACCGCTGTCATGGCCGCCTCTTTCATCGGGTCACCATCGTCACCACGCACCAGATAGGCGGTGATCACCAGGGCTGACGCCCCCTTAATCACATCCTCCGGAATGTGCTGCACATCCAGCTGGTTCATCTTGCCGGCGTTGATGCCGAAGCTGCGCTCGCCGCACTCGGTAATGAAGGTGAAGCAACGGCCGATGGGGCCATCAACCGGCTGCAGATAGTCCAGATTGACGCGGGAAGAGGTGTTGCACAGATAACGGTAGGCGTAGCAGCCGATGCGAATGTCCTGACTCATCACACCCAGCAGGATGGAGTGGGAATCGGCCAGTACCGAGTAGTTGTGTACCGTGTTGCCAATGGTGCCACCGGCAAACTCGCTCACCACCATGTTATTGGCCTTGAGCTCGTCATAAATCCGTTCGGCCACGTCGTCATTGATGACGACGGAGTGTCCCTTGCTCAGACCATAACGGGTCAGAAAGTCTTCATCCACATGGGCTTCGATATCAACCAGGGTCTGATCAATCCCGACCACGTAGGCTTTGCCCAGCTCGGTTAACAGGGGATTTTGCGGAACCAGGGGATCGCGTCTGTCGACAGGGAAGTAGTGTTTGGACTTGCGCTGACCGGGAAATTTCATGGCAATGTTCTGTGCTCTGGGGGAAAGAGGGGCGGGATTTTAACACAATCCGCCGCCCCGAAAAGTCGCCCTGTTTAAATAATGGAGTCAGTATAGACAAGGCTTGCAAGGAAAAACGTTTGCCTTTTCACCATAAAAAAACCACCCTGCCCGGGGTGGTTCCATAGCATACAAAAGCGCCTGTTTTCAGGCGGCCGCCATCCCCTGCAACAGTGCCAGCAGCGAGAAGAGGCCGAGGGCGAGCCAGAACAGCAAGGTGCCCAGAAAACGGGGCACATTGGGGGCTTTGGGGATCTGGATGCCGATGGCATGCAGGATGCGGCCGACCAACAGCATGGCGCCACCGGCATGCAGCCAGAGCGCACCGGCACCGGAGAACTCGCACAGCGCCATCAGCAGCAGGGTCAGCGGCACATACTCGGCAAAATTACCGTGAGCCCGGATCGCCGCCAGCAGCTCGGGGGCTTCCCCCTGCCCTATCATCACCCCGAACTGGGCGCGGCGTCTGACCACCCAGAAGGAGAGCCCCAGAAACAGCAGTCCAAGCAGGCCTGCGTAGATCAGCGTGATATGTACCATGACTCGACTCCTTGTTTGACTGACTGCCGGTCACTCATGCCAATTCGCGGCAGATGAGCGAGACCATCATCCTGATGTGGGCCTGATCGCTATTGAGGGCCGGAATATATTCAAACCGCTCGCCACCGGCCTCCATGAAGATATCCCGGTTCTGTACCTGAATTTCCTCGAGGGTTTCGAGGCAGTCGGCGGCAAAGGCAGGACAAATTACATCGAGCCGCTTGATACCCGCTGCAGGCATACCGGCGATGGTCACGTCGGTGTAAGGCTTGAGCCACTCCTCCTTGCCAAAGCGGGATTGGAAGCTGGCCGTCCACTGCCCGGCCTCCAGCCCGAGCGCCTCGGCCAGCAAGCTGGCGGTATGGCGACACTGGTGACCATAGGGGTCCCCTTCGTTCTCATAGCGCTCGGGAATACCGTGGAACGACATCAGCAGGTGACCACCCTGACCGTGCTGCTCCCAGTGACGGCGTACGCTCATGGCCAGCGCCTGAATGTATTCGGGATGGGCGTGATAATCACGAATGAGCCGTACCACCGGCAGATTGCGTTCTCTCTTCATCGCCTTGCCCCAGGCATCGAAGACCGAGGCGGTGGTACTGACCGAATATTGCGGATAGAGCGGCAACAGGATCACCCGGTTGACCCCTTTGGCCTTGAGCGCCTGCCAGCCATCATTCACTGACGGGGAACCATAGGTCATCGCCAGCTCCACCGGCACATCGACCCCCTCCCGCTTGAGCTCCTGCTCCAGTGCGGCGCGCTGCTGCTTGCTTATCACCATCAGCGGCGAGCCCTGCTCGGTCCACACCTGCTGATAGAGCTTGGCCACTTTGGGCGAGCGCGTCGGCAAGATGATGAAGTGGAGCAGCGGGCACCAGAGGTAACGGGGCAGGTCCACCACACGGGGATCGTGCAGGAACTGGCTGAGGAACGCTTTGACGGCAGCGGTGGTCGGTGCGGCTGGGGTACCCAGATTGACCAGCAATATTCCGGTTTTCGTGGTCACGTTGGCTTCCTGTCTATCTGTCATTATGCAAAAAGGGCCCGACAGGGCCCTTCTCTTTATTTATCTGATGGCACGGGAAACAGTGCCGGCAGCAAAGATCAGCCCAGAATGGTGGCAAGCTGCTTGCTGACCAGATCAACCGGCTGGGTGCCGTCGATCTTGACGTAACGGGTGTGGCCCGCTTCCGCCTCTTTGCCGTAGAAACCGATCAGCGGCGCGGTCTGCTGATGATATACATCCAGACGCTTGCGTACTGTGGTCTCTTCGTCGTCGGCGCGGATCACCAGATCTTCACCGGTCACGTCATCCTTGCCTTCCACTTTCGGCGGGTTGAACACCACGTGGTAGGTACGGCCGGAGCCGGAGTGAACGCGACGGCCGCTCATGCGCTTGACGATCTCTTCGTCCGGCACATCGAACTCCAGTACGAAATCAACCACGACACCGGCGTCCTTCATGGCTTGCGCCTGGGGAATGGTGCGCGGGAAACCGTCCAACAGGAAGCCTTTGGCGCAATCCGGCTGAGCGATGCGCTCTTTGACCAGACCGATGATGATGTCGTCAGAGACCAGCTGACCTGCGTCCATCACAGCTTTGGCTTTCAGACCGAGCTCGGTGCCCGCCTTGATCGCCGCACGCAGCATGTCGCCGGTGGAGATCTGGGGAATACCGTGTTTTTCCATGATGAACTGAGCCTGGGTACCTTTGCCGGCGCCCGGAGCCCCCAACAGAACAATGCGCATACACGCTCCTATTGATTGGTTATTCAAATCTTGCGAAGGCAAAAAAGTACACGGTTTCGCCCGTTTCTACAAGGGTGAGCCACCTGAATGAGCACTTTATCACCACAATAACCGGCTGATCGAACAGGATTTCATCGCAATGGGAAGACGCAAAAATAGCCAGGGATTCAGCATAGAGCGCCAAATGCAGGAAGGAGGTACGACAGAAAAAAAGATCCCGGCTCAGGGCCGGGAATTGCGCTCAAAAGTAACTACTTGTCGCTCGTAGTAGGAACAGGGCAATAGTAGTTTGCCCCCTGTGCGTCAACAACTGTCAGATGTGACAGGCAGGCCGCTATGGAACCGGAACTGCGGATCCGGCGAGCAGATTAGCTCGGCTTCCAGCTTGCCAAAGAAGGCCACCCGTTCGCTGATATCCTCCCCTGCGTACTGTTCGGCCAGGCTCAGGTAATCCTGATAGTGGCGCGCTTCGGAGCGCAGCAAAGAGACATAGAAGCGGCTCAGCTCCTCGTCCAGATGGGGCGCCAGCTTGGCAAAGCGCTCGCAGGAGCGGGCCTCGATATAGGCACCGATGATCATCTTGTCGACAATGGTGGCCGGTTCATGGGTGCGCACATGCTGCATCAACTGGCGGGCATAGCGGGAGGCCGTCACCGGCCCGTATTCGATGCCGCGGGCCTGCATGATCTCCAGCACCTGCTCGAAGTGGTGCAGCTCCTCCTGAATGAGTCGCACCATGGGAAACAGCAGCGGATTGCGTTCCAGCTCGGCAAAGACGGTGCGATCAGACTCCCCCATGCTGCGTTTGCCCAAGATCTCGGCCTTCTCCGGAATGGCATCCAGCTCGCGATAAAACTCCAGCTTGGGCAGCAGATGGCGCTTGCCCTTGGGCAGGCAGTAGCGGCGCACCAGACTGTGTGCAGTGAGTGCGGCCTTGGTCTCGCAGTTGGCGTGATCGATGAGCAGGGTCGGTAAACGGGCCGGATCCCGCGCCATCTCTACCCACTCATCCGGGGTCTCGCACTGCAAAAACTGGCGCACTGGGGCTAGCAGATCATCCATCTGAACTCTCGTCTCTTAAAAGCGTATCGATCATATATGTTGCCGCCTATGCTAGCGGATCCTGCTGGCCATGCCCATATCCGGCAAGATAAGCGGATATTTTTCAAACAGATATCTCCTCCCCCTTCTGCCGTGTTAGGTAGAAACGACAATGGGGGCCACAGGCCCCCATCTCGCTATCCCATCCGGCAAAACCGCAAACGTTTAACTTCCTTCGTTAAAAATTTCCAGATTGCTGGTGCCTTCCTGCCACTCACGCACCGCTTTGGTGTCATCGTTGCGCAGGGCATTGAGGTGATCCAGATAGGACTGGTCCACATCGGAGGTGACGTAGTGACCATTGAACACCGAGGTCTCGAAGTGACGCAGATCCGGGTTGATCTCCCGCACGGCGGCTTCCAGATCTTCCAGATCCTGGAAAATCAGACCGTCAGCGCCAATCAGCTTGCACACTTCTTCCACTTCGCGACCGTGGGCGATCAGCTCGTTGGCGGTGGGCATGTCGATGCCATAGACGTTGGGGAAGCGAATTTCCGGCGCCGCCGAGGCGAAGTAGACCTTGGCTGCCCCCGCTTCACGGGCCATCTGGATGATCTGCTCGGACGTGGTACCACGCACGATGGAATCATCTACCAGCAACACCTTCTTGCCCTTGAATTCGGAGCTGATGGCGTTGAGCTTGCGACGCACCGACTTCTTGCGCTGGGTCTGACCCGGCATGATGAAGGTACGGCCGATGTAGCGGTTCTTCACGAAGCCCTGACGGTATGGCAGATCCAGGGTGTGAGCGATCTCCAGCGCCACGTCACAGGAGGTCTCGGGGATGGGGATAACCACATCGACGTCGAGATCTTCCCACTCGCGGGCAATCTTCTGACCCAGCTTGCGACCCATGTTGAGGCGGGCGGCGTAGACCGAGACCTTGTCGATGCACGAATCGGGACGGGCGAAATAGACATATTCGAAGATACAGGAGCTCATTTGCGGGTTCTCCGCACACTGCTCGGAGAAGAGCTGGCCCTGCTCGGTGATGTAAATGGCTTCACCCGGCGCAATATCCCGCACCGTCTCGAAACCGATGGCGTCGAGTGCCACGCTCTCGGAGGCGAGCATATACTCCACCTGGCCCTGCTCGTCCTGACGACGACCGAGGATCAGCGGGCGAATGCCGTTGGGATCGCGAAAACCGATGAGACCATGACCAATCACCAGCGAGACCACCGCATAAGCGCCGCGGATCTGCTGATGGGTTCTGCGCACCGCGGCGAAGATATCTTCGGGACGCAGGGCCATCTTGTCACAGCGATCCAGCTCGTGGGCCAACACGTTCAGCAACACTTCCGAGTCGGAGGTGGTGTTGATGTGACGGCGGGCGACCTTGAACTGCTGCTCCTTGAGCTCCTTGGCGTTGGTGAGGTTGCCGTTATGGGCCAGCACCATGCCGTAGGGCGAGTTCACATAAAAAGGTTGGGCTTCAGCGGCACTTGAGCTGCCTGCGGTGGGGTATCTGACATGACCTATGCCGATGTTCCCTTGCAGACGCTGCATGTGGCGCACTTCAAACACGTCCTTCACTAGGCCATTGGCCTTGCGTTGCCGGAAGTTTCCACTATCAATGGTCACGATCCCGGCGGCATCCTGTCCCCTGTGCTGCAACACCGTCAAGGCGTCGTAGAGGGCCTGATTGACGGGGGTGGTGCCAACTATACCGACAATACCACACATGTCTTTGCTACCTCGAAGTCACTATACCTGTTTAAGAAAACTGGATGAGTTCAACATGAACCCGAAAAACCACTGGATCACCGGCTTGAACTCCGGCACCAGCTTGGATGCCACCCACCAGTCGCTCTGGGAGAGGCTGGTGAAGGTATCCATGAAAAAAAGCAGGGCACTGACGATCAGCACCCCGCGAATTGCACCGAAGCAGACCCCCAGCACCCGATCGGTACCGGAGAGACCCGTCTTGTCCACCAACAGGCCCACCACATAGTTGACCACGCTGCCGAGGATCAGAGTCGCCACAAACAGCGCCGCGATGGCCAGACCGTTGCGAACCAGCGCGTCGGAGAAGGAGGTGAAATAGACGGCGAGATCAGGATAGAAATGGCTGGCAATAAAGAAGGCGACGAACCAGGTGACAAGAGACATGGCCTCCTTGACGAAGCCGCGCACCAGGCTGATGAGAGCAGAGAAACCGACGATGCCGATGATGGCGTAATCAATCCAGACCATAGAAAAAGATGTCCTGCGAAATTGCGGCGCAGTCTAACAAAAACGATTGCGCATTGCTTGATAAAAATGTGTTAACTGTTCAAAGCGACGCCGAAAAGCCGCATTTTTTCAGCACTAAAACGGTTGATCGGCGCCAGAATGCACAACGCCATGGCAATGCCATGGCGTTGTGGTCTGCGGCATGAACCTACCCGATGTGGGTCAGGCCACCCATGTAGGATTGCAGCGCAGCCGGGATGGCGATGCGGCCATCTTCCTGCTGGTAGTTCTCCATCACGGCAACCAGGGTACGACCCACTGCCAGACCGGAGCCGTTCAGGGTGTGCAGCAGTTGCGGCTTGCCGTCGATGCGCACGCGAGCTTGCATGCGGCGCGCCTGGAAGTCGGTGCAGTTGGAGACAGAGGAGATCTCGCGGTAAGTGTTCTGGGCCGGCAGCCACACTTCCAGATCGTAGGTCTTGGAAGCGCAGAAGCCCATGTCACCGGTAGAGAGCGCCATCACGCGATACGGCAGCTCCAGCAGTTGCAGCACCTTCTCGGCGTGACCGACCATCTCTTCCAGTGCATCCCAGGATTTCTCCGGATGAACCAGCTGAACCATTTCAACCTTGTCGAACTGGTGCATACGGATGAGGCCGCGGGTATCACGACCGTAGGAACCGGCTTCAGAGCGGAAGCAGGGGCTGTGGGCGGTCATCTTGATCGGCAGCTCTTGCGCGTCAAAGATCTCGTCACGGGCCATGTTGGTGAGCGGCACTTCGGAGGTCGGGATCAGGGAGAACTTGCGCAGCTTGCCCTCTTCTTCCCCTTCACCTTCGATACCGGTATTGAACAGGTCCTGAGCAAATTTCGGCAACTGGCCGGTGCCATAGAGGCTGTCCGGGTTCACCAGATAGGGCACGTAGCACTCGGTGTAACCGTGCTGCTGGGTGTGCAGATCCAGCATGAACTGAGCCAGGGCACGGTGCAGACGGGCAATCTGCCCCTTCATCACCACGAAACGGGTACCGGAGAGTTTGACGCCGTTCTTGAAATCAACGCCCTTGGCCGCTTCGCCCAGATCGATGTGATCGCGTACCGGGAAGCTGAACTCCCGCGGGGTCCCCCAGCGACGCACTTCCACGTTGTCGTTCTCGTCACGACCCACCGGAGTGGTCTCGCTCGGCAGGTTGGGGATGGCGTCGGCAATGGCTTTCAGCTGGGCCAGCAGGGCATCCAGCTCGACCTTGCTGGTTTCCAGCTCGTCGTTGATCTTGGTCACTTCGGCCTTGAGCGGGGCAACATCTTCACCACGACGGGCAGCTTCACCGATGGATTTGGAGCGGGCGTTGCGCTCGGCCTGCAGCTCCTGGGTACGGGACTGCAGATCCTTGCGTTTCTCTTCCAGAGCGTTGACAGCCGCTACGTCCAGAACGTAGCCACGTGTCGCCAGACGAGCGGCAGCCTCTTCGATATCGCTGCGCAGATATTTGGGATCCAGCATGGTTTACCTACTTTTTTAAAATGGGATCTGGGCCTGAGTCGTCATGACGGGCTGGGAAACAGATCCGGAAGTTAACATCGGTTGGCGCACCCCAATCGTCTTCAGAATCGGGCCTTAACTATCACAGGCCTTCGAGATCAAGAAGATGGCACAAGGCCAAGACAAGCGGGGTCAGACGGGCAGTGTAGCAGACCGCCCCCCCGCCCGAACAGGGACTATTTGTGTCGTTTTTACCGACTTTGGCACGCAAACCGTCCTGCATATTCAAACGCCTGACCAATTTTCAGCCATGCGAGGTAACAAAGGGGCTATTTGCCCCGTTGCTGCGGACTTTGCCTGTCCAGTTCATGGAGGTAATCGAGCTTCTGGCCAATCTGCTTTTCAAGGCCGCGATCGGTGGGCTGGTAGTACTGCTTGCCCGCCAGCTCGGGCGGGAAATACTGCTCGCCCGCCGCATAGGCGCCCGGCTCGTCATGGGCATAGCGATACTCGGCGCCATAGCCCAGATCGCTCATCAGCTTGGTCGGCGCATTGCGCAGGTGTACCGGCACCTCGAAGTCAGGGAGGTTTTTGGCATCATTAAGCGCCGCCTTCCAAGCGGTGTAGACCGCATTGCTTTTCGGGGCACAGGCGAGATAGACGATCGCCTGGGCGATAGCCCGCTCCCCTTCCGCCGGACCGATCCGATGGAAGCAATCCCAGGCCGACAGGGCGACCTGCATGGCACGGGGATCGGCATTGCCCACATCTTCCGAGGCAATCGCCAGCAAGCGGCGGGCGATATAGAGCGGATCGCAACCGGCGCTCACCATGCGGGCATACCAGTAGAGCGCTGCATCCGGCGCCGAGCCGCGAATGGATTTGTGCACCGCGGAGATGAGGTCGTAGAAGTGATCGCCCCCCTTGTCGAAGCGGGCCACATGTTCCCCCACCACGGCGGCGAGCAGGGCACTGTCGATCACCCGCACTCCAGTGCTGTCGGTTTCGGCCATGTCGGCCAACAGCTCCAGATAGTTGAGGGATTTACGCCCGTCCCCATCCACCGTCTTGGCCAGCGCCTCTTTGACACCGGGGGCGAAGGTGAGTGCCGGATCATTGAGACCACGGGGATCGGTCATCGCCTGATCGAGCATGGCGAGAATATCGCTCTCCTCCAGTCGCTTGAGCAGATAGACTCGGGCCCTGGAGAGCAGTGCGTTGTTGAGTTCGAACGAGGGGTTTTCGGTGGTGGCACCGATAAAGGTGATGGTGCCATCTTCAATGTGAGGCAGGAACACATCCTGCTGGCTCTTGTTGAAGCGGTGCACCTCATCCACAAACAGGATGGTGCGCACTCCGCGCCAGCTGTTCTCCTTCGCCTTGTCGATGGCGGCGCGGATCTCCTTGATACCGGAGGTGACCGCCGAGAGTCGCTCCACTTCCGCCTGGCAGTAGTGAGCCATCAACTCCGCCAGCGTGGTCTTGCCGGTACCGGGCGGCCCCCACAGGATCATCGAGTGGCAGTGACCCGCCAGGATCGCTTTGCGCAGGGGCTTGTCAGCCCCCAGGATATGTTGCTGACCGATATACTGGTCGAGGTTTTGCGGCCGCATCCGGGCCGCCAGCGGACGAAAGTCCGATGAGAAATCCAACGACAAGTTGCTCATCTGTATTGACCACCCAGCGTCACACCACTCGCCTTTGACTGGCGCAGTGGCGAGCAATCCAACGACCGCTTGCTCATTAGCGCTGGTCGTCCAGTTCGACCCCCTTCGGGATCTTGAAAACAAATTCGTTGCCCTTGAGCACCGGCTTGCGATTGAAGCTGCTCAGGGTGAATTCACTCCACTGCCCTTGTGCCTCTTTCACATCGAAACGACTGATGTTGTCTTGTCTGTCGAAGGTGACACGGAAGGAGGCGATCAGCTCATCCTTGTTGCGGCTGGTGACGGTGTAGACATCCCCCTGCTGGGTCACGTCATAGTTCTTCCAGAACTTGTCGTCATTGCCAGCGATCAGAATAAAGGGGGTGTTGAGCACCGCATCTTTCAGCTTGAGGGCGGTCACCTGCTCGACGAAGGGATCATAGACCCAGACATCCTGACCATCGGCCACGATCAGGCTCTCGTCCGGCGAGGTGGTGTGCCAGTTGAAACGGTTTGGCCGCTGCACCAGCAGATCGCCGCTGGCCTTTTGCAGCTCCTTGCCCTTGCTGTCATAGACGGTCTGGGCAAATTTGGCGGAGAAGAGGCTGACACCCGCCAGCTTCTGTTTGAGATCGCTGGCCGCATCGGCCCACACCTGGCTGCTGGCCATCAGCAGCACGGTACCCATCAACAGTTGTTTTTTCATCACGCTCTTCATAAAGACGCTCTCGATAAAAGGCCACGCCCGCGGAGGGCATGGCCAAGGATAGTATGAAACGATGAGGCTTAGTCCCGCACCGGCGGCGGTGCCAGGACGTCGCGCTGACCATTGCCACCCGGTGAGCTGACGATGCCCTGATTCTCCATCTGCTCGATGAGACGGGCTGCCCGGTTGTAACCAATCTTGAACTTGCGCTGGACGCTGGAGGTCGAGCCACGGCGGGACTCCACCACAAAAGCGACCGCTTCGTCGAACAGGGGGTCCAGCTCTTCATCGCCACCACCGCCATATTCGCCGCTGCCACCTTCACCACCCGACTCACCGGAGAGGATCTCCTCGATGTAGTTCGGCTCGCCGCGCAGTTTCCAGTCCGCCACCACCTTGTGCACTTCGTGATCATCGACGAACGCACCGTGTACCCGGGTCGGGTTGGAGGTACCGGCCGGCATGTAGAGCATGTCGCCCATACCGAGCAGAGATTCGGCACCACCCTGATCGATGATGGTGCGCGAGTCGATCTTGCTCGACACCTGGAACGAGATCCGGGTCGGGATGTTGGCCTTGATAAGACCGGTAATGACATCCACCGACGGACGCTGGGTCGCCAGAATAAGGTGAATACCGGCGGCCCGCGCCTTCTGGGCGATACGGGCGATCAGCTCTTCCACCTTCTTGCCGACGATCATCATCATGTCGGCAAATTCGTCCACCACCACCACGATGTGAGGCAGTTTCTCCAACTCTGGCGGCATCTGATCCATGGAGTCACCCGGGCGCCACAACGGATCCAGCAGAGGTTCCCCCTCCTCGATGGCAGCCAGCACCTTGTCGTTGTAGCCCTTGAGGTTGCGCACCCCGACTGCCGACATCAGCTTGTAACGGCGTTCCATCTCGCCCACACACCAGCGCAGGGCGTTGGCGGCATCCTTCATGTCGGTCACCACCTCGGTCAGCAGGTGCGGGATCCCTTCGTAGACCGAGAGTTCCAGCATCTTGGGGTCGATCATGATGAAACGCAGATCATCGGGGGATGACTTGTAGAGCATCGAGATGATCATGGTGTTCACCCCCACCGACTTACCGGAACCTGTGGTACCGGCCACCAGCAGGTGCGGCATCTTGGCCAGGTTCACCACCACCGGCTCTCCTGCGATGTCCTGACCCAGGCCCATGGTGAGCGGGTTGCGGCTATCGCGGAAAGCATCGCAGTCGAGGGTTTCGCGCAGGTAAACGGTCTGACGCACCCGGTTGGGCAGCTCGATACCGACATAGGTTTTACCCGGGATCACCTCAACCACCCGCACGCTGCTGGCAGACAAGGAGCGGGCCAGATCGCGTGAGAGGTTGGTGATCTTGCTCGCCTTCATGCCCGGCGCCAGATCCAGCTCGAAACGGGTAATAACCGGACCCGGATAGACACCCACCACCTTGGCCTGCACGTTGTAGTCGGCAAGCTTGGCCTCCACCAGACGACCCATGCGATCCAGCTCATCCTTGCTCATCATCTGGGTCTTGGCGGGTGGACGGTCGAGCAGTTCGATACTCGGCAACGGCGGCAGCGTAGATTGCGGACGACGCTTGGGCTTGGTCGGTGCGACGGCTACCGGCGCGGCGACCTCGTCGTCCCCTTCGGCCCACGGCAGATCCAGATCGTCATCATCATCGTCGTCGGCCACAGCCAGTACCGGCTGACGGCGCCCATTGGCAGCCGCCACCGCACGTTTCGGCTTGGCAGCCGGAGCCGGCTCATCATCTTCATCATCAAACTGGGGATCGAACTCGAAGGTATCGTCGTCGAGTTCCGGCAGCCACTCTTCGGAGGCAGCCTTCTGGTTCTTGGCCTTGGGCTTGCGAGTCCAACTTGTATGCGGCTCATCTTCCTCGTCATCAAACGCGATGGCCCCTACCCCGCCTTCCAGCAAGGGATCCGGCCCCTCGTTGCGGGGTTGACGCCAGCCACCGGTCAGCCAGCGGCCGAGGGTGGTCGGGAAGTGGTAAACAGCGCTGACCGAACCGGTGCAGGCCGCGCCGATCTGCTCGACGATGGTGAGCCAGGACCAGCCGGTAAACAGGGTGATGCCGGTTGCCACGAAGCAGAGCAGCATCAGATTGGCCCCGACGCCGCCAAACAGCGGCACCACCGCGGAGGCGATCACATCCCCCACCAGACCACCGGCGGAGAAGTTCTGCATATCGTTGAAGTTCATGCTGGCAATGGCCGACATGCCGAGCACGGTCAGGATAAAGCCGATGATCCGCACCCCCAGGGTGAGGTAATCCACATCGAGCAGACGGCTCGGGCGCCAGAACAGACTCCAGCCCAGCAGCACCACCAGCGGCGGCACCAGATAGGAGAAGGCACCAAAGGTAAACATGGTGATGTCGGCGAGCCAGGCACCGGCACTACCGGCGAGGTTTTTCACCTCCCCTTGCCAGGAGGTCTGGGACCAGCCGGGATCAGCGGGATGATAGGACAACAGGGCAAGCAGAAGATAAGCAGCCATCAGGGTGATGGCGATCAAGACGGCTTCGAAGATCCGTTGTGTACCTGATAAAGGAGTAAACAGCTTTTTATCGGCCAAACTCCGGCTCCTTTCTGAAAACATGTAATGCAGGAAATAAGGGGGCCTAGTATCCCCGAAAAGCCCATCGATTGTCAGCCAGAGCCTGATGGGACGGGGCCATATTTGCAATTATCTTTACAAGAAGAAACGAGCGGACCGGCCGCTCGTTTCTGACTGTCATGGTGTCTCATATGGAAAAGATACCGCGGCATAACCTGCTTTATCGGGTGCTGATCACCAGACGACTGCTCTGCTTGACCTCTTCCATCACCACGTAGGTACGGGTGTCATTGACACCGGGCAGACGCAGCAGGGTTTCCCCCAACAGACGGCGGTAAGCCGACATGTCGCTGACTCGGGTCTTGAGCAGATAGTCGAAGTCACCGGAAACCAGATGACACTCTTGGATCTCTTCGAGCACCTGAACAGCCTTGTTGAACTGTTCAAACACATCAGGCGCCCCGCGATTGAGGGTTATCTCTACAAACACCAGCAGAGATGCGTCCAGATAATGAGGGTTCAGAATAGCGGCATATCCTTCGATATAACCTTGTCGCTCGAGGCGACGAACCCGTTCCAGACACGGTGTAGGACTCAGGCCAACTCGCTTGGACAACTCAACATTCGAAATCCTGCCATCCTTTTGCAGTTCATTAAGAATGTTGCGGTCAATCCTGTCCAAATCCTTTAGCCGACTCTTAGCTTCCATCATTTTATTCCATCCTTTGGCTATTTTTTGGTAAGAATCACCAGTCATTTTATAATTATGGTCACAAATCCTGTCAATACCTGAATATACTAGGCGCAAATGTTGGTTAACATTTTGGCAACATGAAACACCAATCGATAGACGAGGGATAGCATGATTATCGGTGTACCTAAAGAGATAAAAAACCATGAATACCGCGTAGGCATGGTTCCGGCCAGTGTACGTGAACTGACAGCACGAAACCATACTGTTTTCGTCCAAAGCGGTGCCGGAAACGGCATTGGCTTCAGCGATGCAGATTATATCGCTGTTGGAGCCGAAATTTTGGCCTCTGCAGCAGAGGTTTTCGCCAAAGCCGAGATGATCGTCAAGGTCAAGGAACCTCAGCCTGTCGAATGTGCCATGCTGCGTCCGGGTCAGACCCTGTTCACCTATCTGCATCTGGCGCCAGACTTGCCCCAGACCGAAGCCCTGCTGAAAAGCGGCGCCATCTGTATCGCCTATGAAACCGTCACCGACGGCCGTGGCGGCCTGCCCCTGCTGGCCCCCATGTCGGAAGTGGCCGGACGCATGTCTATTCAGGCGGGTGCCCAGGCGCTGGAAAAATCGCGCGGTGGTAGCGGTGTGCTGCTCGGCGGCGTACCCGGTGTCGAACCGGCCAAGGTGGTGATCATCGGCGGCGGCGTGGTCGGCTCCAATGCAGCCCGCATGGCCATTGGCCTGCGCGCGGATGTGACCATCCTCGACAACAACATCGATACCTTGCGTCGTCTTGATAACGAGTTCCAGGGAGCAGCCAAGGTGGTCTACTCCAACAGCGAGACGCTGGAGCGCCATCTGCTGGCGGCCGATCTGGTCATCGGCGGCGTGCTGGTACCGGGTGCCACTGCGCCAAAACTTGTCCGCCGTGACCACATTGCGCGCATGAAGCCGGGTTCTGCCATCGTCGATGTGGCCATCGATCAGGGCGGCTGTGTGGAAACCTCCCACGCCACCACCCACCAGGATCCGACCTATATTGTCGATGAGGTGGTGCACTACTGTGTCGCCAACATGCCGGGGGCGGTGGCCCGCACCTCGACCGTGGCGCTCAACAATGCCACCCTCCCCTTTATCATCAAGCTGGCCCAGCAAGGGTATCGTCAGGCACTGCTGAGCGATCCCAACCTGCTGCACGGGCTCAACGTGATGGAGGGCAAGCTCACCTGCAAGGAAGTGGCCGTGGCACATGGCCTTGCCTACACGGATCCCCTGACCCTGCTGAACTGATCTGCTCTGGCCTGCGCCAGTTGGAGATGAGTGAAAATCCGCCCGCGATGGGCGGTTTTTTTATTCCTTTATTTTGCATGTCACCCCTTGTGAACACGATTAGTGCAATCGACTCACCAGCCTTTGACCCCGGATCACGAATTACCTACAATCGCGCAAACTCATCACATCCCGGAAATGACATCATGAGCCAAGTCACTCACAGCAAATTGCTGATCTTAGGGTCAGGCCCGGCCGGTTACACCGCGGCCGTCTACGCCGCCCGCGCCAACCTCAATCCCCTGCTCATCACCGGCATGCAGCAAGGGGGTCAGCTGACCACCACCACCGAAGTAGAAAACTGGCCAGGTGATCCGGAAGGCCTGACCGGCCCTGCCCTGATGGAGCGCATGAAAGAGCATGCAGAGAAGTTCGATACCCGCATCCTGTTTGATCACATCAACAGTGTCGAACTGACTCAGCGCCCGTTCCGTCTCAAGGGCGACAACGGCGAATACACCTGCGATGCCCTGATCATCGCGACCGGCGCCTCCGCCAAGTATCTGGGCCTGCCCTCCGAAGAGGCCTTCAAGGGTCGCGGCGTCTCTGCCTGTGCCACCTGTGACGGTTTCTTCTACCGCAATCAGGAAGTGGCGGTGATCGGCGGCGGCAACACCGCTGTTGAAGAGGCTTTGTATCTGGCCAACATCGCCAAGAAGGTGCATCTGATCCACCGCCGCGACGAGTTCCGTGCCGAGAAGATCCTGATCAAGCGTCTGCACGACAAGGTTGCGAGCGGCAACATCGTGCTGCACACCCACCAGACCCTGGACGAAGTGCTGGGCGATCAGATGGGGGTCACCGGTGTGCGCCTGCGCAACACTCAGAACCACAGCACCAGCGAGCTGCCGCTGATGGGCGTCTTCATCGCCATCGGCCACCAGCCCAATACCCAGATCTTCGATGGCCAGCTGGAGATGCAAAACGGCTATCTGAAGGTACGTGGCGGCCTCGACGGTTTTGCCACCCAGACCAGCATTGAAGGTGTCTTCGCTGCCGGCGATGTGGCCGACCACAACTACCGTCAGGCGATCACCTCTGCCGGTACCGGCTGCATGGCAGCCCTCGATGCCGAACGCTACCTCGACGCGCAATAAACAAGCGCAGTTGTGATATAAGGCATACCAGTCGGTATGCCTTTTTTATTTAAAGGAGTCTAATGAAACAGAAGATATTGATTGTCGAAGATAGCCTGACCATCCGCCGTATGCTGACTCAGGCTATTGCCCAGCAAACTGGCCTCGAGATTGACGCCTTCGATACCCTCGAAGGTGCCCGTCACTGTCGGGGCGAGGAGTATGTGGTCGCGCTGGTGGACTTGACCTTGCCGGATGCGCCCCGTGGCGAAGCGGTCAACGAGCTGCTGGCTCGAGGTTTGCCGGTGGTGATCCTCACTGCCGACATCAGCGAGGATAAACGTGCCGCCTGGCTGGAAACCGGCGTGCTGGACTATGTGATGAAGGATTCGCGCCACTCGCTGCAATATGCCGTCAGTCTGGTGCACCGCCTCTATCTCAACCAGTCCATCGAAGTGCTAGTGGTCGATGACTCACGCACCTCCCGTCACCGCACCATGGCCCAGTTGCGCAAGCAGTTGTTGCAGGTGCATGAGGCCAGTCATGCCCGTGAAGCGATGGCGATGCTGGAGCAACACCCGGGCATCCGGCTGGCACTGGTCGACTACTATATGCCGGATATCGATGGCATCAGTCTGGTGCGGATGCTGAGAGAGCGTTACAGCAAGCAGCAGCTCGCGATTATCGGGATCTCGGTCTCGGACAAGCGCGGTCTCTCTGCTCGCTATCTCAAGCAGGGCGCCAACGACTTTCTCAACCAGCCGTTCGAACCGGAAGAGCTGCAGTGTCGGGTCAGCCACAATCTGGAAGCGCTCGAGCAGTTCAACAGCATTCAGGAGTCAGCCAATCGTGACTACCTGACCGGTCTCTACAACCGGCGCTACTGGTTCAACGAAGGGCAAAAATGGTTTGAAGAACATCAGCGCCAGCAGACGCCTCTTGCACTATGTGTGCTCGATGTGGATCACTTCAAGCAGGTCAACGATCACTGGGGCCATGCCATCGGCGATCAACTGCTCTGTCATCTGACCCGGCTACTGACCCAGTTCTTCCCCGATGCCATGATCGCCCGGTTTGGCGGAGAGGAGTTTGCCATGATGGTGCCTCACTGTACCGTCCCTGTGTTGATCAAGCGTCTTGAAGGGCTGCGTCAGCAGCTGCGCCAGCAACCCTTGTCACCGGAAACCCCGCTCTTTGTTCGCGCCAGTTACGGCGTGATCAGCGTCAGGCGGATATCCATGGACGAGGCGCTGAGCGTAGCGGATCGGCTGCTCTATCAGGCAAAGAACACCGGTCGCGACAAGATAGTCTCTCAAGAGACAGCTATCTGAATCCTCAGGGCATCAGTCCCGTGTATTACCGCCCGACAGACTTTCCGGCAGGAGAGTCTGCGGGTTCCTTTCCTGCCACAGTCTCCCCATCACAATGACTATCGAAAGTCAGTAAGTCTTGTCGACCCGCACCCCATCATCGAAGTAGAGAATGCGCACCTTATCCCCATTGGTAAAGACCATGGCGGGATCATAATCCTGGATCACGTTGATAAGGGCATTTTGCTCGTTGCGGATCAGCAGCTCCACCAGCTTGTTTTCCACCACGGTTCCCCCGGACTGGTATTGCTGGGCAGCTGCAGCCCCCGCGAGCGCGCCGACGGCGGTGGCGATTTCACGGCCATGACCGCCGCCAAACTGGTTCCCCAGCAGGCCGCCCAACACGGCACCACCCAGCGTCTTCCAGCCAGAGTGCTCGGACTCCAGGATCTGGCGCTGGGTAATATTGCGCACCGTTTCGACCTGACCAAACACCACCTGATTGACCGGCCGCGCGGTATTGCGCTGGTAGACCTCCGCCCCGGCGGGCGCCGTGACAAAGCAGAGCAAGCTGGATACTATCAGGATAATGGCCTTCATCTATGAACCTCGTTGCCTTATGTCTCGCTATCTTACCCAACTGGATGATGAGCTTTGCTGGTTTCCCAACCCCAGCCATGCGCTGGAAGAGCCCAACGGCTTGCTGGCGATCGGCGGGGATCTCTCCCCGGCCAGATTGCTGGCAGCTTATCACAAGGGGATCTTCCCGTGGAATGAACCCCACCAGCCGACCCTGTGGTGGTCACCGGATCCCCGCGGAGTGATCCGTCCCGACCAACTCCATGTGGGGCGGACACTGCAGAAGATTATCCGCCGTACCCCATTCGATATTTCCGTCAATCGCGCCTTTAATGAAGTCATTACCGCCTGCGCCGCCCCTCGTCGCACTGCCGATGGCACCTGGATCAGCCAACCCATGATCGAGGCCTACCAGCAGTTGCACCAACTGGGTCATGCCCACTCTATCGAGATCTGGCAGGAGGGAGAGCTGCAAGCGGGACTGTATGGCCTATCTATCGGCCGACTGTTTTGCGGTGAATCCATGTTCAGCCGGATTGATAACGGCGCCAAACTTGCCATGGTGGCACTCTGTCGCCACTTCGCACGCCATCGCGGCGCCCTCATCGATTGCCAGATGCAGAACCCGTTTCTGGCGACCCTGGGTATCGAGGAATGGCCAAGGGCCCGTTTTCTGGCCGAGCTGGCGCGCCTTGGCCATCAACCACTGTTGGCTTCCTGCTGGCAAGAGGGGGAGATCAGCCTATGACAGAAGAAGTGATCCTTAAAGTAGGGCTGACTCCCAAGCATCCCTGCAGTTATCTGGACCATGAACAGGAGCAGTTGCTGGTGCTGATGGATCACAATCTGCTCAACGCCAACGGTTACGAGCGATTGTTGACTGCCGGTTTTCGCCGCAGTGGCAACGACATCTATCGCCCCCACTGCCCGGCGTGCCATGCCTGCCAGTCCCTTCGTATTCACAGCGAACGCTTTCGTCCCAGCCGTGGCCAGAAACGGATCCGCCAGCTCAACAGGGATATCGAAATCGTCCTGAGCTATGATGACAAACCCGAGTATTACCTGCTCTACGAACGCTATATCCGCGAACGCCATCACGATGGCAGCATGTATCCCCCCAACCGCAGCCAGTATCGCGGGTTTCTCCATTGTGACTGGATGCCGCCACTCTATTTGGAAATGCGCAAGGAGGGCCGTCTTATCGGCGTGGCCACCACAGACCTGCTACCCCACTCCTTGAGCGCTATGTACACCTTCTTCGATCCGGATTATGCCGATCGCTCCCTGGGCACCTTTGCCATCCTCTGCCAGCTCGATCTGGCCAAGCGAACAGGGCGAAGCTGGCTCTATCTTGGCTATCTGGTAGAGGCGTGTCGCAAGATGAATTACAAGCGCAATTACCTCCCTCATGAGCTGTTAATTCAGGGGGAATGGAAAAATATCGACACCAAGCCCGAGTAAACTTTACACATAGCCTTAAATCCGGCATGATCCAGCGGTTTTTTGTTGTGGCTTATCAAGAGGATTCAATGGCTAAAGAAGACAGTATTGAGATGCAGGGCACTATTCTCGAAACCCTGCCCAATACCATGTTCCGTGTGGAACTGGAGAATGGTCACGTGGTTATCGCTCATATTTCAGGCAAGATGCGCAAAAACTACATTCGTATCCTGACTGGAGACAAAGTAACGGTAGCACTGACTCCCTACGATCTCTCCAAGGGACGTATTGTTTTCCGCTCTCGCTAAGCCAGGAATTCAGCAAAAAACCCCAACCTTTCGGTTGGGGTTTTTTGTCGTTTTCTGATCACTGACGCTTAGTGGGAAACAGCTTCAACATTGACCTGAAAATCAAAGCTGAGGCTGTCATTTACCAACTCAACCTTCACTATCCCCCCGTCAACCAGTGAACCGAACAGGATCTCGTTGGCCAGGGGCTTCTTGAGGTGCTCCTGGATTACCCGACCCATCGGTCTGGCACCCATGGCTCTGTCATACCCCTTCTCCGCCAACCAGTGGCGGGCACGCTCGGACACCTCGAGAGAAACGCCCTTCGCATCCAGTTGAACCTGCAATTCGACAATGAACTTGTCGACCACCTGATGGATCACCGTCATATCGAGATGGTTGAACCAGATGGTGTGATCAAGCCGGTTACGGAACTCCGGACTGAAGGTCTTGTTGATCACCGCCATAGCATCGTGGCTCAGATCCTGCTGCTGGAAGCCAATCGACTTGCGCTGGGTCTCCTGCACACCAGCGTTGGTAGTCATCACCAAAATGACGTTACGGAAATCCGCCTTGCGCCCGTTGTTATCGGTCAAGGTGCCGTTGTCCATCACCTGCAACAGCAGATTGAATACGTCCGGGTGAGCTTTCTCAATTTCGTCAAGCAACACGACGGAATGAGGATGCTTGATCACCGCATCGGTCAGCAGCCCCCCCTGCTCAAAACCAACATAGCCGGGAGGCGCACCAATCAGACGTGAGACGGTGTGACGTTCCATGTACTCGGACATATCAAAGCGCAGCATCTCGACACCCAATGCCTTGCCCAACTGCTGGGTCACCTCTGTTTTACCAACACCGGTAGGACCGGCAAACAGGAAGCAACCAACCGGACGACGCTCGTTGCCAAGTCCTGAACGAGAGAGGCGAATCGCATCGGTCAGCACCTCGATGGCTTTATCCTGACCAAAGACCACCATCTTCAGATTGCGCTCCAAGTTCTTCAGCACCTCTTTATCCGAGGAAGAAACTGATTTCTCCGGAATACGGGCTATCTTGGCTACGATGGACTCAATTTCCTGCACATTGATCACTTTCTTGCGCTTGCTCGCCGGCAGCAACCGCTGACCGGCACCCGCTTCGTCGATCACGTCGATCGCCTTGTCGGGCAAGTGACGATCATTGATGTACTTGGCAGAGAGCTCGGCAGCTGCACGGATCGCCTTGGCGGTATAGCGCACGCCGTGGTGAGCTTCATAGCGACTCTTGAGCCCCATCAGGATGCGAGTGGTGTCATCGATAGTCGGCTCGACAATATCGATCTTCTGGAAGCGACGGGCCAGCGCACGGTCTTTCTCGAAGATCTGGGCGTACTCCTGATAAGTGGTGGATCCCACACAACGGAGCAAACCATTGGAGAGCAGCGGTTTGATCAGGTTGGCCGCATCCAGCTGACCACCGGATGCCGCACCGGCACCAATGATGGTATGGATCTCGTCGATAAAGAGGATGGCCCCTTCCTGACGCTCAATCTGCTTGAGCAGTACCTTGAGGCGCTTCTCGAAATCACCACGGTATTTAGTGCCCGCCAGAAGAGAACCCATATCCAGCGAATAGATGGTACTGCCCGCAATCACCTCGGGCACATCCCCCTTGACGATGCGATAGGCCAACCCTTCGGCAATGGCGGTTTTCCCCACGCCGGCTTCACCCACCAGCAGCGGGTTGTTCTTGCGACGGCGGCAGAGCACCTGAATGGTACGATTGAGCTCCTGATCACGGCCAATCAGCGGATCGATGCGCCCTTCCAGCACCAGCTGGTTCAGGTTGGTGGCAAAGCTCTCGATCTGTGCGGCCGAAACATCATCATCAGACTCGGGATTGTTATTGCTGCCGAGATCCGGCTTGCTGTCCTTGCGCACCCCGTGGGAGAGGAAATTGACGACGTCGAGACGGCTGATCTCGGCTTTTTTCAGGAAATAGGCAGCTTGTGACTCCTGCTCACTGAAGATAGCGACCAGCACGTTGGCGCCGCTTACTTCGGTATTGCCAGAGGATTGCACATGGAAGACGGCACGCTGCAACACGCGCTGGAAGCCCAGTGTCGGCTGGGTTTCACGATCTTCATCATCGCGCGGTATGAGCGGAGTAGTTTGGGTGATAAATGCGCGGATCTCCTTGCGCATCTGCTCGACATCGGCACCACAGGAGCTCAGCGCCTCATGGGCTGAACTGTTATCCAGAAGGGCTAACAACAGGTGCTCGACGGTCATGAATTCGTGGCGCTCGTCACGGGCCAGTTTGAAAGCCTCGTTCAGCGTCTTTTCTAGATCTTTATTCAACATAGGCACCTCCCCTAGTACAGCTACAATGTGGTGTCACACTCGCCATCAAGTCATCAGATTCAAGCCTTTTCCATAGTACAGAGCAGTGGATGTTCGTTGTTACGTGCATAGGTGTTGACCTGGACAACCTTGGTTTCGGCGATCTCTGCGGTAAACATGCCGCAGACACCCTTACCACTATAATGCACACTCAGCATGACCTGAGTCGCCTTGTCCAAATCCATACCAAAGAACTTTTGCAGCACCTCCACCACGAACTCCATCGGGGTGTAGTCATCGTTGTTCAACACAACTTTATACATGGGTGGCGGCTGCAGCTTTGTTTTCTCTGCTTCTGCAATCTCTTCATTAGCAAAGAGTTCTTTCTGCTTGCTCATAATCGCGCTTTGGTACCTCTAGATTACTACCGTCTAACACAAGGTTGTCAATAGACTTGTTAACCAGATCACATCAGCTGTTAACAACTTCTTGACTCGCTCAAAAGTTAGACTAGATTGGTTACTTGCTAATCTGTGCCCGTCTGCTATGGGCCCATGTCCCTAGTTATAAAGGGCTGGCGCAGGTTACTCAACGACTTCTGGGTAATCAATAAAAGGATGTAGAAGTATGGCAACCGGCACAGTTAAGTGGTTTAACAACGCAAAAGGATTTGGGTTTATCTGTCCGGAAGGGGGCGGTGAGGATATATTCGCTCACTACTCCACGATTCAAATGGAGGGCTACAAGACCCTGAAAGCGGGTCAGGCTGTCAATTTTGAACTGCAACAGGGGCCAAAAGGAAATCACGCCTCTGTGATTGTGCCAAACGAAGCACAAAATATGTAAATAACACCCGTTGGATAAATAAAAAACCGGTTCCTCTCTGAGCAACCGGTTTTTTATTGTCAGATTTCTGGAGAACCCTGCCTCCTCACGGGATCACAGGGTTATCAACAGCCATGATCAGTCGTGATATTCACTACAGGCGATCAGGGTATTTTCCATCAGGCTGGCGACCGTCATCGGGCCCACGCCACCGGGTACCGGAGTAATGAAAGAGGCATGGCTGCGCGCCGTCTCAAACTCCACATCCCCAACCAGCGAGCCATCAGCCAGGCGATTGATACCCACATCAATTACCAGTGCTCCCGGTTTGATCCACTCGCCAAGTATGAAGTTGGGCTTGCCGACCGCAACAACCAGCAGATCGGCACGGCGTACCTGATCTTCCAGATCCCGGGTAAAGCGGTGACAGGTCGTAGTTGTGCAGCCTGCCAGCAGCAATTCGAGAGTCATGGGACGCCCCACTATGTTGGACGCTCCCACCACGACCGCATGCAGACCATGTGTCTTCACGCCGGTGGTCTCGATCAGTGTCATGATCCCTTTCGGAGTGCAGGGGCGCAGCGCCGGAATACGTTGGGCCAGACGACCGACGTTATACGGGTGAAATCCATCTACATCCTTGTCAGGCTGGATCCGCTCCAGCACCTGAGTGGTATCAAAGTGATCCGGCAACGGCAGCTGAACCAGAATGCCATCTACGTGGCTATCCGCATTCAACTGGTCGATCAGCGCCAGCAGCTCTTCCTGACTGGCGGTTGCACTCAGATCATAGGAGCGGGAGAGAAAACCCACCTCCTCGCACGCCCGACGTTTGCTGCCGACATAGACCTGAGAGGCTGGATCCGCCCCCACCAGAATGACTGCCAGCCCAGGAGCCCGTTTCCCTGCCGCCAACCGCTGTTGGACTTGCGCCGCGACCTGGCTGCGAATCGTTTGCGCAACCTGTTTTCCATCTATGATTTTGGCAGACATCGTTCTCCACTCACCATGTGTTCAACTGCCGCGCATTGTCGCATTTTTTTAGCCGGGATGTTAGCGGCAGACGCACGCCAGACCTGTAGCGGGCAATAAGTAGGCACTTGAATTTACTGGGGGAAAAAGTCGTTGACGCTGGCCCTTACGCTTGGCTATGATGCCCGCCCGTTGCCCAGTACGACTCATGTCGATATGCTGGTCAGGGATTTTCGGTGATTAGCGCAGTCCGGTAGCGCATCTGGTTTGGGACCAGAGGGTCAAAGGTTCGAATCCTTTATCACCGACCATGTTCATCGACTCGTCCTTAAGACGTGTTGATACAAAGCGCCCTTAGCTCAGTTGGATAGAGCAACGGCCTTCTAAGCCGTGGGTCGCAGGTTCGAATCCTGCAGGGCGCGCCATTGATGTTCCCCAATCCTTCTGGATTGGCGAGCGTTGATGAAAATTTCAGTGGTGGCTGTAGCTCAGTTGGTAGAGTCCCGGATTGTGATTCCGGTTGTCGTGGGTTCGAGCCCCATCAGCCACCCCATTATTCTGTCGATAATCGCCGTAAGGTGATGTCCATCTACTTGGTGCAGTGACCTTCTGGTCTGCTCCGCGAAAAACCGGCCTTGGCCGGTTTTTTGTTTTGCGCTCGACTGTGCCATGCCTTGTCTGCAAGGCCATCATCCTCCAGATCGATAAACGCGGCTCCGCCCATTTGTCACGATTCGCGACTCCTCATCGATACACACAGCCACTCTCCCCCACACATCAGCCTGCCCGGTTCTTTTTCTGTATTTCCCAAGCGCCATTGATATGCTGATCGCTCTTCTTCTCTCCTGCTTTCCGTTGGAGCTTTTCTATGCAACGCATTCTTTTTGTCGAAGATGATCCCGAGATTGGCCAACTCATCAGCAGTTGGCTCGGTCGCCACGATATGGACGTGATCCTCGAGCCCAGAGGGGATATGGCGCTGGCTCGGGTCGAGGCCGAACAGCCCGATCTGGTGCTGCTCGATATCATGTTGCCGGGGCAGGATGGCATGTCCCTCTGTCGGGATCTGCGGCCGCGCTTCGACGGCCCCATCGTAATGCTCACCTCGCTGGATAGCGACATGAACCAGATCCTGAGTCTGGAGCTGGGCGCCAACGACTACATCCTTAAAACCACCCCGCCCCCCGTGCTACTGGCCAGACTGAGGGTGCAGTTTCGCCAGCACCAGCAAGCATCAACCCAACCGGCCGCCACCAGCTGCGTTCCCCAGCAGCTGCAATTTGGTCGGCTGCGGGTGGATGGCCCGGGGCGAGATGTGCGGCTCGACGGCGAGAGCATTGCTCTCTCGACCGCCGACTTTGATCTGCTGTGGGAGCTCGCCTGCCACGCGGGCCAAATCTTGAGTCGGGAAGCCCTCTTTCGCAGCTTGCGCGGCCGGGAGTACGACGGTCAGGATCGCAGCATGGATGTGGCCATCTCCCGCCTGCGCCGCAAACTGAGTGATAACCCTGACAACCCGACCCGGATCAAGACGGTGCGCCAGAAAGGCTACCTCTTCGTCCCCCACGCCTGGGAATAACCCTCTTTCGGGAGCACCGCCATGCGCCGTCTCTTTATCCAGTTCTATCTGTTGCTGATCAGCTGCTTCACCCTGGCCATCCTGCTGGTGGGCGTGGTCTATCAGGTGACCGCCGAACGGGCGGGTGATCGCTATCTCGAACGCATGATGCAGGGCTCTCTTGGCCTGTTGACCGGCGAGTTGGCAAGAACCCCGCCAGAGCGCTGGACCGATCGGCTGGCCGAGCAGAGCAGCCAGTTTACCCTCCCCCTCAAGATCGGCGAGCTGGTGCACCAGCCGCTGGCCAGCGAGGATCAGGCCTTTCTGGCTGCCGGCAACATTGTCATCGTCGAGGAGGATGACACCTTCCTGCAGCGCATCCCCGAGACCGACCAGGTGCTGATTGTCGGCCCTGTACCCTACCTCTCCTACCTGCACGAGCTGCACTGGGTCGATGTGGGGCTGCTGCTGGTGATCGGCCTATCCCTCGGCCTGCCCATTCTGCTCTGGTTGCGCCCCCACTGGCAGGGATTGCAGCAGTTGGAGCAAACCGCACGTCGCGTGGGCGATGGGGATCTCTCCTGCCGAACCAATCTGCCACCGGGCAGCAGCCTGGCCCGGGTGGGACGCACCTTCGATCAAATGGCGACCCAATTGCAGGCCATGATTGCCAGCCGCAAGCAACTGACCGATGCCATCGCCCACGAGTTGCGCACCCCGCTGGTCCGGTTGCGCTATCGGCTTGCCATGCTCGATCCTGCCCCTGCCGAGCAGGAGCAGCAGGCGCTGGAGCGAGATCTGGGAGCGCTGGACGCTCTGATCGAAGAGATGCTCACCTACGCCAAGCTGGACAGGCCGGAGCTGCCGTTGCAGCGCGACGAGCTGGAGCTCAGCCACTGGGCACAAGCGCATCTCGGCGACTGGCAAGCGCTGGCCCCCGAAAAGAAGCTCACCCTCGATCTGCCACCACGTCATATGCCCTGGTGCGGCGATCAGCGTCTGCTGACGCGCGCGGTGGAGAACCTCATCGGCAATGCTCTGCGCTACGCCGAGAGCGAGGTTACCCTCTCCATCTCGCGGCTACAGGAGAACTATCTGCTAGAGGTGAGCGACGATGGACCGGGGATCGATCCGGCGCTGGCGCCCCAGATCTTTGAGCCGTTCGTGCGTCTTGATCAGAGTCGGGATCGTCGCACCGGCGGCACCGGGTTGGGACTGGCCATCGTGCGCAGCATTGCCCGTCATCACGGGGGCGATGTGGCGCTGCTGGCCAGTGACCACGGCGCCCGCTTCTGCCTCACCCTGCCTGTACATTTGGATACAAACCGTCACCAACCGCTCACTGAAGGGCCGCCGCAACCGTCATAGGATGACTGTCATGGAGAACGCTCCATAACATCAACCCGAATAAGGAAATTGAACATGAAAAAGATCATTCCTCTGACCCTGGCAGCCGTCTTCGCCCTCACTTCCGGTTTCACCATGGCGGCCACCCCGACCAAGACAGCCGCACCGCAGGCGACCCAGACCAAGGTGGTGAAAAAACACCATAAAACCACCCACGCCAAGACTCCTGCCGTCAAAGTCGCGCCGAAAACCAAGTGATCCAACCGGTCACTGGATAACACAGAGGGAGGCTGACGCCTCCCTTTCCATCTCTTCCCGAAATTTTCCTGACGAGAGCCTCCCTCGTCCAAACCGGATCCACGACCCGGCTCCCCCTTTGCGGGAAACGGTCAATGACCACAGGAACATGGCATGTGGCGTCATCTGCTTAAATGGCTAGGCCCCTTGTGCAGCTTGCTGCTGCTCGGCACCGCACTGACCGTGCTGTATCACCTGACTCAGGCATGGCACTGGCACGATATTCGTGTGACCATCTGGTCCCAACCCCTGCTGCGACTGGCGGGCGCCCTGTTGCTGACCCTGCTCAGTTATGGTTGCCTCTGCAGCTATGACATGCTGGCGCTCCATGCGCTGGGCAAGCGCCTTCCCTGGCAACAGGTCAGCATCACCTCCTTTATCGCCTACACCTTCTCCAACACCCTGGGATTTGCCCTGCTGACCGGCACCTCGGTACGCTATCGGCTCTACTCAGCTCTCGGTCTGGCGACCGGTGAGGTAGCCCGAGTGGTGCTGTTCTGCTCCATCACCTTTTTCCTCGGCCTGCTGGCGTGGGGAGGTGGCGCCCTACTGACCTGCGATGTATCACAGCTGCTGCCTAACTGGCCGCAGTGGGCAGATACCCTGCTCAGGCTGGCGGGCATGATGGCTCTGCTGTTGGTGGCCAGCTACCTCTGCTGGCCTACACACCGTCTCTCCTGGCGGAAACACACCCTGACCCTGCCGGGCTTTCGGATACGTCTGTTGCAACTGTTGGTCGCGCTGGCCGACTGGATGGCCGCCGCCGCAGTGCTGTTTGTGCTGTTGCCTGCAGATAGCGTCCCCTACCCCGTGCTGCTCAGTGCCTTCGTGCTGGCCAGCTTCCTCGGGGTGCTGGCCCACGTGCCGGGCGGGATTGGGGTGTTCGAAGCGAGCATGAGCCTGTTGCTGGCTCACTACCTGCCAGCCGACAAGCTGCTCGCCTCGCTGCTGCTCTACCGCTGCATCTATTACCTACTGCCTTTCCTCTGCGCCCTGCTGCTTTTTACCAGCCAGGAGATGTTGCAACAAAAAGCGCGCTGGCAGCGGCTACAGGGGCTGATGAGCGCAGTGCGCGAATTTCTGCCTGCCCTTATCAGCATGGGCACCTTCGCCGCCGGCAGCCTGCTGCTCTGCTCGGGGATGATCCCGACTATGCGCAGCCACATCGAAGTGTGGCTGCAGGTGTTACCGCTCCATCTGCTCGAGCTCTCCCACGTGCTCGGCAGCGTGAGCGGTATCCTCCTGATCCTGCTGGCTCGCAGCCTCTATCGCCGTCACGACGCCGCGTTTCGCATCACCCAGCTGCTGCTGGCTCTGGGGATCGCCTTCTCCCTGCTCAAGGGGGGGGACTGGGAGTCAGCCCTGCTGCTCGGCAGCTTACTGCTGATCATGACCCCCTGCCGCTCCCTCTTCTATCGCAAGGGGTCGCTGCTCTATCCCCAGTACACCCCGGGCTGGCTCATTTCGGTCGGCGCCGTGCTGCTGGGGGCGCTGTGGCTGCTGCTCTTCTCCTACCGTCAGGTGGAGTATGACCACGCCCTCTGGTTCCACTTCTCGCCCCATAGCGGGGCGGCCCGCGGCCTGCGCGCCATGGGGAGCGTGGTGGCCGTGCTGGCCTTGGCCGGGGTTGCCCAGTTGCTTGCACCGCTGCGCGTAGTCGGTGAAAAGCCGGACAAGGAGGCGCTTGCTCGCGCCCACGAACTGGTGGTGCGTGAAGGGGGGATCCAAGGCTATCTGGCCCAGTTGCAGGACAAGTCCCTACTGTTCCACCCCGCAGGCGACGCCTTCCTGATGTATGGCATCGAGGGCAGCAGCTGGATTGTGATGGGGGATCCGGTCGGTCGCCCCGAGCAGATCGAAGAGCTGCTCTGGCAATTTCGCGAGCGGTGCGACGAGCACGACGCCAATCCGGTCTTTTATCAGGTCTCGGCCCGCTATCTGCCGCTCTATCTGGAGCTGGGGCTGATCCCCTTCAAGCTTGGTGAAGAGGCGATGGTCGATCTGGCCACCTTCGATCTGGCGGGCAGCCGGCTGCGCAACCTGCGCCAGAGCCACGCCAAGGGCAAACGGGAAGGATTGACCTTCGAGGTGTTCGAGGCAAGTGCCGTGGCCCCCCTGCTGCCCAGATTGCAGACCGTCTCCGACACCTGGCTGCAGAGCAAGATGGGCAAGGAAAAGGGCTTCTCGGTCGGCCGTTTCGAGCCTGACTACCTGACCTTGAGCCCAGCTGCGCTGGTGTGGCACGAGGGACAGATCGTCGGCTTTGCCAATCTCTGGGTGAGCGATAACAAGGAGATGCTCTCCATCGATCTGATGCGCTACAGCCTGGATACCGGCACCGCCCCCATCATGGATTTTCTCTTTGTCGAACTGCTGCTGTGGGGCAAGGTGCAAGGGTACGCCAGCTTCAATCTGGGGATGGCCCCCATGTCCGGCTTCAACGATCACCCGCTCAACAGCTACTGGGCCCGCCTTGGCAATACCCTGTTTGTGCGTGGCAGCCGTTTTTACAACTTTCGGGGGCTCAGACGCTACAAGGAGAAATTTTCGCCCCGCTGGGAACCCCGCTACCTGCTCTGCAGCAGCAAGCTGGTACTGCCCAGAACCCTGACTCACCTGATCACCCTGATTAATCGCGGCCCGCTGGGGCTGATCAAGAAATAGGAGCATGGCCAATGAGAGCCCTGATATTGCTGTTACTCAGTCTCGTACTGCCCGTTGCATCTTTTGCGGCGCACGCCGCCCCGGTCAAGGATGACCTGAGCCTGATTGAGCTGCCGGTCAAGCAGCCATCCGACGCCCCCATGGTGATCTTTCTCAGCGGCGATGGTGGCTGGGCGGCTCTCGACAAGGGGCTGAGCGCCCAGTTTCAGCTGCACGACATGCCGGTCGTGGGCTGGAGCTCCCTCACCTATTACTGGAAGAAGAAAACCCCGGAGCAGGTGACCGCCGATCTGGAACGGATCCTCGATGATTACCAGACTCGCTGGCAGCGTCCCCGCTGGCTGCTGGTCGGCTTCTCGTTTGGTGCCGAGATTGTCCCCTTCGTCATCAACCGGTTGCCGGAGCACTATCGTCAGGGGCTGGTCGGGGCCGTGATGCTCTCCCCCTCCACCAGCTCGGACTTCGAGATCCACGTCAGCGACATGCTGACCCACAAGGCGCGCAGCTATCCGACCGAACCGCAGGTGAAAACCATCCGGGATCTGCCGATGGTCTGCCTGCAAGGTGCCGATGATGATGACGACGACCGCCTCTGCCCCCGTCTCAACCAACCCAACGTCACCAGCATCACCCTGCCGGGAGGACACCATTTTGACGATAACTACCCCCAGCTCTATCAGGCCATCACCAAGCATCTGAACCTGCCCCCGGATCCACTGACTGTTGAGCATTAACCCGTATCACCACGGAATGCCTTTCAAGTACCGAGCAGGGCAAATCAGCGAACAATGAAAAGGGCCTCTCTTGCGAGAGGCCCTTTTACTGAATCGGGTGGAAACTTTAAAAGGATCGACCAATGGGTTGGCCGTGGCGTCAAAGTAACCGAGGCTTTTCACTACGATTGCCCAAGAGGTTCAGCCAGATGCTGGGCGATCAACAATGAGGATTTGCAGTCCTATGCTGACAACCGCTCGGGATTGCGCCATAAAACAAAAGCCCTGATGTTTCCATCAGGGCTTTGCAATTTGGCGGTGAGGGAGGGATTCGAACCCTCGAAATCACTCACTAAATCGTTGTGAATCAACCAGTTATAGTTAAAAGCAAGTAATATCGTGCCACGATTTTGTGACAACATCAATTATATTTAATATTTCGATTCACTCCAATAAAGGTCTCCTTCTTCTGGCCATCACTGAGCATGACAGATACCGGATCCAAGACAGTTACAGACCTAGCCAGTCAAGATCACTTTCAAACAGAGCTTACAATCCACAGCATGAAGTCACGCAGTGACAGGCATAGATTCATCGTTCGTGGCGCAGTCCAAGCAATATTCATGCCGTTGATGTATGAAGCAGAGTTGGTACGGCCAGTCACATAAGGGGCGGAGCTTAAGTGCGGTGGATGCAGGAACTGAGTGCAATAAGGCTATTGGATTGATACTGCCGAAGTATAATATTTCCCTATTGCCTCTTTCATCATCAGGGGGGGATTCAATTACTGTGATCGTTAGATAATAAAACCTTATGGCTTTATTATCAGCGAAGCTTTAGTGAAAACAGACCTTGAGCACGCAGGATCACACAAGGCGAGATCATGAGAATATCTTTGTTTATTTTCATGTCTATATAGGTAATTTTACAAATTATCGGAAAATTTGACATCGCATACTCACTATTAGCCTGTATGAAATATGCACATAAATTACCCTTGCAACTCAGAAGATACATGGTTAAGTGAACATTTCAGCAACTCACGCTCTCACCCTGATTTGTCACGCTACAAACGTATAGTGCGTTTAAAAACTAGAGTTTATAATTCTGAATGTAGTGTTTAAACGATACATATGATCGAATTTTTATCTACATCAGCTAATTCGGTCGTTACACAGAAAGGTGAAGACAAAGGAATACCCCCTTCAAGCATCTGGCGAGAGCTAAATTTGCAACCAGTCAGTGGAAGAATTCTTTATTCAGCAACTCATCACGTTGATAAGAATAAACTCACTACTTCCCCCATGGAACACCATGTTCTTGTAAGTTTTTACAGATTTCTTCATTTATAACAACAAAATCCGCCCATGTTATCTGATGAGACAAATTCGCATGATAATAATCTTCAACCCTACATATCAATGGCCGAACATGATAAATGGTACAAAGATGGGTAGTGTCATCAAAATGACGACACACCCCATTTCCCGCATCCAGATAGGCGGTAACTTCACTCATGCCAACATTGCGGCAACACAGGCCACATTGATTACATGGGAAAGATTTCAACGATTTTAGCATAAGCTCTTTAGCCAACTACGGGTACTTTCGGAATTGCCAGGCTCAAATGGCAGATCAATATTTCGTTTGATAATCTCTGCATGAAGAATAAGACCACGCTCATATTCGCTATTGGTGACAGACAGTGCATCTGTGAACGCTTGTAACTCGTTAACATCCATATTGAAGTCTAGTCTTGCCAACTCGGCGAGATACATGTCCAATTTGTAATTGATTGTTTGGAATTGCTCCAGAGTTCGCTTGTAGTGGCTCTTAAATTGATTTAAGAAACTCCAAACCTTTTTCATCAATTCACTGTGATCGAGGAAGTAGGTCATACCAACGGTCATGATCCCTGTTGCCATGGCGCTCAAGAAAGCAGCTATTTCCGTGCCGAATGGAAATGTCATCACCGTGATCAGATGTTGATTTAATACTACACCGAGCGACAGTGAAACTCCCATGGAGATTAAGCGCAGCACTTCACGCGTCAGATCTCCCAACTCAAGATTTTGTGGATTGAAAAACACCAATTTGGCAACATTTACCATAGTGCCCCACATTTCACGAATAAATTTACCAAGAGTCTTACCTGTGGTAGTGAAAATATTTATAAGTGTATTTGTTATGCTGGAAAGGATGCCACCCACGGCACTGTCTTTAAAGGTGATCAGCAAGTCTTTAAATTTATCGGTTACCCGCTGCCAGATATTTTTCAGTATATTACCAATATCTGTCATGAACGATCTTAACGTGAAGTTATGTTTATTCTTATGAAAAATAACAGGAAACTGCTCTTTTAACTCGAACCATACTTCGGCCAGCACGATACCAAGCGTTTCTCTCATACCCATACGCACACCGGTGTTTATTGATGCGCACGCAGTATTAGTAAGGAATTTGCTACTGGTATAGTATGCTATATTTATGTGGTGATCATAATTTTTGCGTGCAACCTTATCTGCTGCCAGCATTTTTTGTGTATCAATGCTCTCCAGCGTAGCAATTTTTTGCTCAGCACTGTTAATTTCAGCCTCTAGCTCTCGTCTCTTATGTCGATTCTCTGGACTATCAATAGGGATCTTATCTAACCGTGCTTTAATTTTATGAATATTGTCTTTGGTTGATTCTATCTTTTGTGGGACAATTTCATTGACGAATTTTTCTACCGAGTGCTCTCGTTTGATATTATTGATGTAATAGTGTGTAGAAATGAGATTAGAATCTTGATTGGCTAGCGCGACGCCATCCACCCCTGCTAGAACTCTCCCTGCATCGTGATGTACCTCATGGGCAGAGATAACATGATCCAATTGGCGATCTTCATTCTGTCGCATAGTGTCGCCTCTATATATATCATAGAGTTGACCATCTTTATGCAAAATTTTATCCTGAGCACCACGAGCTCTGTAGTTGTCATCAGAGCGATAAATATCCTCTCTTTTAGCTTTGCTATTTTTAGAAAAAATGGTGTCGCCGTGCTCATTCTTTTTTATTGGCCGATATTCACCTTTGTTCTCATATGATATTTTAAAATCATCTGAGACATGGATATCGGTCTCCCCACGCTGCCGTTGTCTGACATTATGGATGGTATCGATGTTACCGCCTTTCTTATCTTCCAGCAGCAAAAAATCCAAACCAAAGGATGTGACTAAGCTTTTTACAACTTGCGTGTGAAGCTCAGAGGTAAAGTCAAACTCTATACTTTGTGCATTATTCATAGTCTTACCTATAGAAAAAAGCAGCGATGTAACGATAGCATCGCTGCTATTTTTAACTATTTTAAAGTTAATGCTGAATTTATTGCATCTTCATTCAATATCTGCATGCCATTGGCATCCGTATCAAATTGAGGGATATTATTTTTGTCCATGATAATCTTGCCTTTATTATCCATTTTCGGCTTGAACAGTGGAGTAGTAATAATATCAGTCAGGATAGAGGCTAACTGCATACCATTTTCAATGATTTGCAAGGCCTCTTCTTTCAGATCACCTATAGCCCCTCGGGTTATAATTTGATTGTTAATATACTTAAGCATATCAAAATATGGCGTAAACTGTTGATAGAGGTTATTAGTATGGCGATGGATTTTATCCACATAAATAGAGGTTTTTTTAAGCTGTATTTTGGCTCGCTCGAGTTTGTCCACGGCAGCATTTGCTTCATCACGAGTAGAACGAGCATCCTTTAACGCTTCTTCAGCGTGGGCGGCATAAGCCCAACCAGCAATAGCTATGATGGGGGCTGCGACCACAGACCCTAATACCATTGCGCCCCCCGCCATACCAAAACCACCGGCAGCTAGTGAACCTCCACCTATTGCTGCCATGGCAGCATTATAAGCAGCCGCACCTGAGAGAGCTGCAATCGGAGTACCGGTAGAAGCGGCCGCCAATGCCATTACTCCACCATATACGGCATATGCCGCAGCTGCACCGCCAACACCAGCACCAGCAATCTTACCTAGATATGCGGTTGTTGACATGGCTAGCTCATCTATTTTCACCAATTTATGTTTTGGTAACGTAAACTCTACGTCTTTATTATTTGCGGAATTGATTTTGGCAAGAATTTCTTTTGATAGTTTGCGAAACTCTTTAAAATCAGAGCCTATTTTTAATTGTAGAGAACCGAGCTGCTCAAGACCAGTAGTTGTTTCATTATTGATGGTATCGAACGAGCCTTTTGCTTTTTCATATTTTGAACGAGCTTCCTCGAGTATATCATTCGCTAATGATTTATCCTGATATCCATCATAACCCTTTTTTGCACCAAATCCTGCTGCTGCGATTGCAGCTGCTCCTAAGATAAATGGTAATGGCATAATATAAACTCCTTGTATTATTGATTTTCACTGGCTAGGCTGATGGCATTAGACTGATGCTCTGAGGTTGCCAAGAGTGTCCTGTTGTCGCGTCTACTATTACCAATAATGATCATGCTTTGATCACCCCTCATAAAGTCACGCACTTGATGTTCATCCGGGGGGATACAGGTACTCGACATCAGTAAAGGATGTTTTTGCTCAACAATGCCATGCCATGCTATGTTCATGTATGATTTCATTCTTTACTCGATCCGTGGATGAACCCGAGCGCACGTAGTTGGTAGAGAGCCTCATCCTGCGCACCGTTCGAGTAATCAGGCTCCTGAGTAATTCGAGCAAGCCGGTCAACCAATCTTTTACCGTTATCGTCAAGGCTAGCAGACACATCTAGCAGTGATACTGCGTAGCCTGCGTTGCAAGCGGATGCCAGCGCGGCAGCCAGCACCCCGCTGGATTTGGTCTGCGGATGTTCCTTTATAATTGCCAAAATTTCATTCAAAACTTTCATCATTATTCCTCTTACTCAGGTAATCTTGGAAAGATTCACATTCAGCGTATTCCGCATGTACGGCCCTGGGCGCGGCAAGGCAACAGGCTGGCTCTTGCCGGGTTTCCTATTGCACTCATGCTAGTAAAGCTATACCGGCGTCAAACCACGTTAGATCTGCCCCAATGAGTTCAAATTGTAACTCATTTGAGTCACAACCCTCCCGTCCGGCTTGTTGTAGCTCTGCTCCACATTGGGATGGCTACCGCACCCAACTGACAGCACTATCAGGGGATGAGTATCGCCGTAGTCATTTGGGCGCTGCTTCATGATTTTTTCAATATTACCATGGTGTTATCACCATGAACATGAGCCATATCACTACTCAAACGAATATTGTCAATGTATGACTCTGCTGTCTGGAATGGATCGAGCGGTCTGATACACCCAAACAAGGATACTGGGTGCCAATGTGGCTAATCTGCCGTTGAGTATTCAACGGCAATAAGAAAATCAGCACCGACGACCATTAGGTTGTGCAGCGTCAATTCCCAATATGCCTGCTGGGCTCTCGGTATAATGGTGATCGGAAATCTTTATGGTGTGTGATAGGTTGTTGTGATTAGGCACTGGTTAAGCCAGTCAAACCCCTCTTAATCAACCCCTGAGCCTTGCTATGACAGCGTTTGATGCAATGATGGTTAGGTGGTTAAGCACCGTTGCCGCAAAGCGTTGTGAGCATTTGAGGAGCCCATGCATATTTACTCAATGACTTTTTATATAAAAATTACTTAATCAATTAACCAAAATTCACCGAATGCCAGTAATGGCGAAGGTTTGAGGCTGGTTAAGAAGCGCGAAAACCCACTTAACCGGCGCTTAACCACTTAATCATCAGCATCCAACAGGCGGGCAGAAAAAAGCCCCACCTTATCGGCAGGGCTTGAACGTCATTTCTTGTCGATTTTGCCCATCATTTTTGGGTTAACAATGGGCAAACGGTACTGAGTTTGGTTTGAGCGCCCTTTCCTGCTCTCGATGTTTCCATCATTCGCATGCTGCCTGAGAGCTTTACCCCAGGCCCCAGCTGCGCTCAATTTCTCACCGTGCCTGGTACACAGTTCGCTTGCGATGAGCCATTCAAAATTGGAATGCTCGCTCGACAGGTAGTGATGAGCTATCAATTCATACAATGGGCCCTTGTCGGTGTGAGCATCGTTTGCCGATGCGGCCTGTGCAGCGGTCGCATCATCTAGGAACCACGACACGCCAGACTCATAAAGAGCTAGCACCTCTAGCCAGAACTGGCGCAGTTGCTCAGGATCAGTCTGGGAAAGGCGGCCCGCATTCCAGCTCCAACCCAAGATCGCATTCAAGCGATCAACATCAGCCGCTGCGGCCAGTTCGATAACCGCAAATCGGGCGCTCCCTGTTGGGTCTCTGAGGAAATCTGATCCATTAACCGTGGCAATGAATGACGTCTGGCGCTTTTTGATTGTCATGCTACGGGCATAGGGCAGGCGGAAACAGTCGCTCTCCCTGGTTAGGAACGCTTTGAGCGAGCCAGACTCATGCTTCGTCGTACTTTCCAACTCAGCCAGTTCCACAATCCACGCTGACACCGCACGGCGCACGTCATCCGGCTTGTCTGGATTAATGGAGCAATCGAGGGTCGAACCTGGCACCACGGCAGCCAAACGACTCACCCAGGCGCTTTTTCGATAGGACTGTGCCCCCGCCAGCACGGGCACCAGTTTTGAATTCCAACGTGGTTGATAGAGCGCAGCAACACACCCAACCAGCCATGCATGTAGCACCGCACTCGCATAGGCAGGATTTGCAGCATTGAGGGTAGCAATCACCGCATCGATGCGCGGTATCCCGTCCCACGGGGCTCCACGTTCGAGCCAGTGACGCACAGGGTGATAACTGTGGCGCTCACAAATCGCGATCAGGTGCTCATCAATTGCGGCATCCGGCACACCTGCCAGCTGGCAGGCATCAACCAGCGCAGATCGCTGGCCCGCCTCAGAGCCCCCCAGGCGCTCACCATCAGCCCCCGCCAGTTCCGGCTCACCCGTCATCAGGTTGTAGCGCGGCAACCATGCCTGAAATCGAATCAGGGCGCACAGATTTGCACTGGTCTTGATAGGGCGGCCAGTAGGGCCCATGTCCGGCAGAGTCAGCAGTTCACCCTGCATCACTGACCTAACAGCCTGCTGAACCTGCTCTGTGGCAACACCATCGTTCTGACCGTCATATGACGGAATATCATGCTCAACTGTTGTATTTTTATTGTTTTTCATTTTTTGTTATCCTGGGCGTTATCGCCTGATTGTTGTTATATATGAACCCTTATTATTTTCTACTTATTAATTTCATGAGCCGCTAATACATTAGCCAGCCAATTCAATTAAATCTAAAAAGTTTTTATGAATGGCATTGCGCTATAAATATGGATGACCGTCACCAATATATGTGTCAAGGTTGATCTTCCTCATACTTCGTCAGATGTCACCTTGGCACACATATGGTTCCGATGTCATTCCATATTTCCCGCTTCATGCCATCCATAAAAATGGATTCTCCACCCACTCCGTTCGCAAGCTCTCTACGGGGTTCCGGTCTCGTGCCTCGACCCATCCACATACTTACGCACTTTTGTGCGCGTAAGTATGGTTTTAAAACGCGTTCTTACGTGGTATCACGCCTCGTACTTACGTGTGTGGCAGTCGGCATTACCATGTTGTGTATTGTCAACTTCCTCCCATTTTAAAATGATTGCATTTAGATAATTCGCCCTGAGTTTTTTGACTATGATAAATCATTCCCACTGGATTCATTTTTCCCTCTGCGTATGAATGCGGCCAATCCTCTATTCCCCACAGAATTATTATTGACCTGATTTATTACTGGAGACTCAGGCTTGATATAATGTGTATTATCCGCTGATAGCTGACTGTGAGTCATACGAATTCCGCTTAAATCGGCATCAGCAGGGCAGCTAGGCAGTCGCCCACCTCTAGCCAATTTCCTATTGCCATAACGGTCAACAGAGCCAGTGGCCTGATGGCCCATCAAATATGCAATACGTTGGCGGTCCATTCCGGAACCTTTGAGCTCAGAGCCGAGCTGGTGACGCCAGCTATAAAATGTGGGTAGAGCCCTACGCCTAGGCCATAGTTTTTTACCAGCAGCCCGCAGCCTGTCCTGCATCACACCAATGTCTACTCGTTTCGCCTGCATGACACAATATCTGAGCAGGCCAGAATCGATGCCATCCAACAGTAAAGTGCGGTCTGCCCCCCGTTGTCCGCTATGGCTTTTTTTAGCGCCCGTCACAATAAGCCGATTTCCATCCACTCTCAGACCTGAAAGCTCTGCGGGTCTAATACCTGCGTTTTTAAAAATGAGGATGGCAGAAACCATACTAATGTCACCACGCTGGTTAAAATATGATTTCAGAGCATCCTCATCTGCCTGATTGATCGCCCTCGCGCGGGGCTGTCTGGATTTTTTTGATAAATTACTACCATGTGCAGTCACAGGGTTTTTCGCCCTCCGAATACGCTCGGCAGCATCAACATAGCCCAGCATATTCTGGTGATATGCCAGAGCACATCGCAGTCTCCGCCAATACCCTGGTCGGTAATCTGGTGCACAGGCTAGCAATTCATTAGAAATATTTTTTGCCGTGAGTGGTATCGCCCTATTTTCAAGGCGTTGGTAAAAAAATTCAGCCAGCTTCGTATACTCAAACTCAGTCTTTTTGGTAGTCATATATCTCCTAGGGCTCTTTTCGGCCCCTATTTAAATCTATTATCTTAACGCAACAGTTATGAGCGCCAGCCATATAGGATAACACCTCACGTAACGTTTATCGTAAAATGATAGTGAACGGTATCACTACAATAATTGAATTATTGCATACAGTATTATATCGTGGATTTGTTGTTAGTTAAATAAAACCACTTGACCTATAAGAATATATTGTTTTTGTCTACTCCCCATCGCTGGCTCAATTTATGTATAGCTGCCATCCGCCTATCATCCATATGTAATGTAGATGAGCTATTAACGGAAATATCGTGTATTCTCGAATCACTATCGTCTATAGACGCAGTGTCTGAACCATAACACTGATGAGACTCGTCGGATTTAGCTATCGTAGCTGGTTCCAGTTTCGTAAAACCATTAAAACAGCGGTCCAGCACAGTATCCTCAACGGCATCATAATCAGGTGCATCCTCTACAATCCATTTCCCGTAGTGCCTATATATCATGGCGGTACTGGTTAGCCCCATTTTACGGGCAATCCGCTCTACAGAGACGCCCGCAGTGAGCATCTGACTCGCATAGGTGTGGCGGAATTGGCTAGGCCCTCGATAGCGTACAGCTACTCGTTCACAATAGGGCCTAAAAAATGCCCCCCGAAAATCGTCAACAGAGACATAGGGCCGATCTTCTTCCTGCGAATACGCCAATAAGGTTCTATACATCTGTAAAGATTTTTTATTGTCCGCTTGTAATACAGTAATTAACTGAGGTTGTCTTTGATGGGCATACTCAACCAGTGTTTTGGCTGCGCTCAGAGTCCAGCCACACAGTTCAATGACCCGTTTTGACTCCCTGGTTTTTGGGATTTTAAATTCCTTATCCACCAGCGCTAAATCGATAAACAGCTGCTGCTTATTCAGATCAATTGACTCGACAGTAAGAGCCATGAGTTCGCTAATTCGCAGCCCAGTACCGATTCCCAGGGTGATTAATGCCACCTCAATCGGATAATGCTCCTCGCAACTCCTCAGAGCCTGGATCTCATGCTGTAAAAATGGATCGGGATCGTTGGAAGATGTTTTACACGTTTTTATATTTTGTATCGGACTCATGGCAATCAGCCTATCGTCCACAGCCCGAGTGAATATCTGCCGCAAGATTGAGAGATAGTGATTTACAGTTTTGTTACTATATTCCTGATGCAACCTAGCCAAAAAGAGGCCCATGTCGGTTGCGGTCACATCAGAGATAATCTGCCTACCAATCCATTTATTCAGCTGTTCAGATTTGCGACGAAAAGCCTTAAATGTAGCTGGCGCATATGCCGGCTTCATAATAAGAACATTATTTTTTAGTGCCACTTCAATCGTCATTGCCATCCTGTTTTTTCTATACGCCATTAACTCCATCCTCATGTCATTTGCGGTGAGACTAACCGCATCAAAACGACATGCCAACATGCAAAATCACATTTTTTCAGGCTTGTCAATATCCATTTTTACTAATATTTCAGTGGAATTTAAGACAGGTTATTAGATATTCCTAATGTGCGTCATTCATCACCAGAAAAAACAATATAAATAGTCCAGATGAAATTATTTATATTATTTGATAATCTTATTCTGGACGGTGAGGGAGAACAAATTTAAGCGCATCAGAAAAATCTAATTGTTCTACTACAGCCTGCAAACGCTGCACTGTGGATTTTTTTCCATAATGGCGATAGGTAAAACCAATTTTGCTATGTCCTGCCAGGTCTGCGACCGCATGTTCGGGTGTATCACGCTGTTGCAGCTCATCAATAACGGTGTGACGGAACCCATAGGCGGTAGGTCGTTGCCCCGCCACAAATCCCAGTTTCCCCAGGTAGCGGGAGAAGCGACACTCGAAATTTTTGGTCCATTCGCCAAACTCCCCTGTAGCCGTACAACTGAATAGCTGCACATGGCCCTGCCTACGTCGTAATTCGACATAATGCAGGAATCCCAGCGCAATCAACCTGCTGTGGATGGGTACGAGTCGCCTGCTGTTGCCGTTTTTGATCGACTGCGCCTCTCCCTCGTCGGTAATGTTGAGGCAAGCGATATTATCCTGGGTCATCACATCACTGACACGTAGCTGACAGATCTCCGCAGGCCGTGCGCCAGTGTGTAGTAGTACCAGGGGTATCCAATAGTCATCGACGTTGCTGTAAGCGTGCTGGGTGAAGTTTACCGAGCTGAACAATGCCCTGAGCTGGGTGGGCTCCCAGCGCTGTCGTGGGGTAGGCTGCGCACATTTTATTTTGACCTGATCAAATGGATTTTTGGCCGTATATTCCATCTGCACAGCAAAATTCAGCATCTGGGTACAGGCCGCCTTGTATTCACGCACAGTCTTCAGTCCCTTACTGGTCGCCAGCTCCTGAACAAACTGATCTACATGCCTGAATTTCAAAGCCTGTACGAAGAAGCCACCACCCACAGCGTTGATAAGTGCTGTTGTACGAGTCTGGAGCTGCTGGAGCGAACGTGATGAGATTTTTTCATTCGATTTGCGCTCCAGAAACTCAGCCTGCAACTGGCCCATTGCCTTGGGCACTGTAACCGGATCAAGGTGCTGCATCGGCTCAAGAGACGGCTGTAACTGCGATGCCCTCATTGGAGAGTCGCAGCAGGATGCTGCTGACACGTCATCGGGCTGACTATAAGGAAGTGGGGACGACTGAATAAGCCCGTTAGCAGAGGAAAGCAGTTGTTGGCGTAAGCGAGCCAGATCCGGCGCGATAAGGTCTCGAAAACGGGTCGTCGGCTGATGGCTGTCAGTCCTCAAGAGAGCGGGTAATCTGCCCATCATTATCTTGATGCCATGTGCTGCAACCAGATTGCGTAGCGTGGCTTCACTGCGATCCTTGGTAAGCAGGGAGACTCTGATCTCTAGGGGGCAGCCTAACAGGCGGAGGGATTGGGGAAACGGAATGCGGGTATAGTAGTTTCCGTTTCGGTTTTTCAGCAGGTAGCTCGGCATGATCGTGACACCTCATAGTGACACTGGCCTTTTCGCTCCTCCAGAAACGAAAAAACCCCATGAAATTCATGGGGTTGATTCACACTCAATTTGGCGGTGAGGGAGACCGCCTGAATCAAGTCCAGCCAAAGCCAGCCACATCCAACAAACCCATATAAAATCAACATCTTACAAATAAATTAGTCCAGTGTGGTCCAACTAAAAATGACTCTATCCCGTACTAAATGGCACAATGGATGGCATAGTCCATGGCATGCCACATTCTCAAGGAATCTTCCCTATGGCACTTCTTACCGATACTAAAGCACGTAATCTCAAGCCAGATGACAAAGCTATTGCACATGGTGGCGTAACAGGCCTTGCACTTCATCCATCAACAGCGAAAGGCCGTGGCAACTGGGTGCTTCGTTATGTCAGCCCAGTGACCGGCAAACGCAGAAATGCGGGGCTTGGTTCTTACCCAGAGATATCAATCGCCGATGCCACCAAGCAAGGACAGAAGATGCGAGAGCAACTCGCCAATGGCCTTGACCCACTCGAACTCAAACGTGCAGAAGAGAGCAAACCCTCTATCCCAACTTTTGAGGCTGCGGCTCGAGAAGTTCACTCCAAACTGCTGCCTGGATGGAAAAACCCCAAACACGGCAAACAGTGGATCTCGACGCTCGAGCAGTATGCATTCCCCATGATTGGCCAGTACTCAATCTCTGCCATCACCCCTGCACAGATCGCTGAGGTCTTAATGCCGATCTGGTTGGAGATCCCTGAAACTGCCAGCCGTGTGAAACAACGGCTGCATGCGGTCATGGCTTGGGCCTGGGCGCATGGTCACTGCCAAGCAAATCCGGTCGATGTGGTAAATCACTTGCTCCCGCTGCAACCCAGTAAAGCCGTTCGTACAGAGCATCAGCCAGCGATGCCCTGGCGTGATATTCCAGCCTTTGTTCAGCAGCATCTGAGGACAATACAACGTTACGATGTTACTCGCTTAATGCTGGAGTTCTTGATCCTGACCGCTTGCCGCTCAGGTGAAGTCCGAGCGATGAAATGGTCAGAGGTAGATCTGGAAGCAAAGATCTGGACCTTGCCAGCAGAACGAATGAAGGCCAAACAAATGCATCGCGTCCCGTTATCTCTTCGAGCTGTTGAGATCCTGATGGGATTACAGGGGTTGCATGATGAATTGGTCTTCCCTTCTCCACGCGATCAAGTCCCCCTATCAGATATGGTACTAACGACATTTTTGCGACGGGTAAAAGCGCCAAGCTCTACTCCTGGCCGTCTGGCAACGGCACATGGCTTTCGTTCCAGCTTTCGCGACTGGTGCAGCGAGCAGGGTTATGCGCGGGATCTTGCTGAACGAGCGTTAGCCCACACAGTACAAAACAAGGTAGAGGCAGCGTACCATCGCACCGACTTGCTGGACCAGCGGCGGCCCATGATGGATGCATGGGCTGCATTTATTTCCGGTTGCCAAACAACTGAATAAAAAAATGAATCGGCCGAATAGGCCGCTTCATTTTTACCGCGATGATGAACCCACTGTAGTAACCGTTCACCGGGACGGTGTTGACAGCACCAACTCCTCCGGGAACGGGTAGTCGGTTTTCTCGATGCAGGACCTGACAACTGCCCTCAGCCACTCCTGCGGGCAGCGGCCCAATCGCTTGGTCGTCTCCACCAACGATAGGATACGCTGCCTGAACTGCTCGCCTCGATGCGACCAGACGCCATAGCTTCCCTTGCGCCACAGCACATAGCCACGCAGCGCCCGCTCCGCTTCATTGTTGGTCAGCGCTATCTCGTCGTTTTCCATAAAACGCCATAGCATCTCATCGTCCTTGAGCAGTAACTGGCAGCGCCCACGGTAGCGCTTGGAACACAGTACACTGCCCCGCTCCAGCTGCCTTCGCCAGCTTTGCCGACATCGCTGCAACCTTCGCTGGTACTGCTCCCGGCTTAAGCAGCCTTGTTCATAGCCATGCCGGGTTCTGAACACCGTGTCAGCCAGCAGTACCAGCCGGGCTCCGATAGGCTGGTTGACGGCGTCGCTACTCTCGGCAATCGCCGCCACGTTGCGCAGCACATGCGCCCAGCACAGTTGGCGCTGGGCGCTGTCGATGAAGCGGTATCCCGCATACTGGTCGGTCACCAGCACCCCATCAAGCTCACTGCCCAGCAACCGCTTCGCTGCCTCCTGACCGCGGCCAAACGCCGTCATGAAGCAGACCGCGACCTTGCTCAGGGCCAGCCACATCCAGCGTCGCTCACCGCCCCGCTGGTGCCGGGTTTCATCGGCATGGATGATGGCGGCAGACTGCACTTGCTGTTTGATGGCTTGGTGGGTCGGGGTGAGCATGGCGCTGACCCGGCCTTGCGCTTCACTGATGGCGCCTCGGCTAAAGCTCAAACCGAAGTGCTGCTTGAGCTGCTGCTGTATCTTGCTGATGCTCTGGTGGAACTGACCACTCTGCAAAGCGATATAGCTCAGCAGATTAGCCCCCATCTGGCTGTGGCTCACCGTATCGGGCAGGGCTGCTTCACTGGTGGTGACGCACCCACGGCAGGTGCCCCGATACAGCTGATGCTCTGTCACCACATAGCTGACCTCGGGCAGGTCAAACACCTGATGAACCCGGTAGGGCTTGTCATGGGACACCACCTGCTCACCACAGCAGGCGCACTGCCGGGCAGGATAGTGTGGTATTGCCGTCAGTCGGTCGTCCTCAGGATGACGTTCACGCCGCTGCCCCTTGTGGCCAGGCTGGGCACCACGAGCCTTGCCGGAAGCGGGGCGCTTGCGCGCAGGCGGGGTCCCCGAGCCATCAGTGGAGGGGGGCTTGGAGGAGTTATTGCTGTTTTGGTTGAGGCGGTCTTCAAGCTCGGCGATGCGCGCCATCAGCTTGTAAATCAGCTCGTTGGCTTGCTCGAGGGTCAGCGGCAGGCCGGGTGGTGGCGTAATGGGTTTGCTCATGACGTGATGGTGCCAAGCTGGCGGGATCAGGCAAGGGGCAACAGTGGATCAAGGGATGATCGTCTCACTTTTTCCTGTCAATGCCATCTGGGTGAACAGTTACGAAATTCTAACCAAGCCGCCGGCACAAAGCATGAGTACTCACGCAACTCCGTGAAAAGGACCGGCGGAAAGCAACTAAATGTGAGTGAAAACACTTTCATAGTTTGTGAAAAAAGCGAAGATGGGTTGAAAACAGCCCCAACAGAGCAGAGGTAAATATGTTGCAAGAACCCGTAGACACAGCCAAAGCACGGCAACTATTGAATCAGAGTATGGCCTTGGTGCTCGCAGGGGGACGTGGTAGTCGCCTGAAGCAGTTGACCGACAACCGCGCCAAGCCCGCCGTCCATTTCGGCGGCAAGTTCCGCATCATCGATTTCGTGCTCTCCAACTGCATCAACTCCGGCATTCGCCGGGTGGGTGTGGTCACCCAGTACAAGTCCCACAGCCTGCTGCGCCACCTGCAATCGGGCTGGTCCTTCCTGCGCTATCAGATGAACGAGTTCATCGATCTGCTGCCTGCCCAGCAACGGGTGGACGAGGTGCACTGGTATCGCGGCACCGCCGATGCCATCTACCAGAACGTCGACATCATTCGCGACTACGGCCCCAAATACATAGTGGTGCTGGCGGGGGATCACATCTACAAGATGGACTATGCCGCTATGCTGCTCGATCACGTGCGCCTCGGCGCCAAGGTGACGGTGGCCTGCATCGAGGTGCCGCGTGCGGAGGCGTCCGCCTTCGGGGTGATGGACATCGACGAGCAGCGCAAAATCCGCGCCTTCGTCGAGAAACCGGCCAACCCGCCCGCCATGCCGGGCAATGACCAGGTCTCCCTGGCTTCCATGGGGATCTACATCTTCGAGGCGGAATATCTCTATCAGCTGCTGGAGGAGGACATCCACAACCTGGAGTCCAAGCACGACTTCGGCATGGACGTGATCCCGCGCATCGTGGGGGAGGGCAAGGCCTTTGCCCACCCGTTCAACATGTCCTGTGTCGGGGCCAAGGAGGGGCAAAAACCCTACTGGCGTGACGTGGGGACCCTGGATTCGTTCTGGGAGGCGAACATGGACCTTGCCTCCGTGGTGCCCGAGCTCGACATCTATGACGAGAACTGGCCCATCTGGACCAGCCAGAACATGTCGCCCCCGGCCAAGTTCGTGCAGGACAGAAACGGGCAGCACGGCATGACCATCAACTCCATGTTCGCGGGGGGCTCCATCGTGAGCGGCTCCTTCGTGCTCAACTCGGTGTTGTTCACCAACGTGCGGGTGCACTCCTTCTGTACCCTGGATCAGGCGGTGATCTTCCCCGGGGTCGAGATCGGGGCTGGTTGCCGCTTGCGCCGGGTGGTGGTGGACAAGGGGTGCAAGCTGCCAGACGGCCTGGTGGTGGGGGAGAATGCAGACGAGGATAGCCGCCGCTTCTACCGCTCCGAGCAGGGCATCGTGCTGGTGACCAAGCCGATGCTGGCCAAGCTGGGGTGACACCATTGCCAACGTCAGACGTCACAACTAAAAAGGGAGCCGATATGGCTCCCTTTTTCTATTCAGCGAGTGGCTGATTATTTTTCGGTGATCAGCGCCTTGGTGGCCATCACCATGGCGGTGCCGTGCTTGCCACCAGCGGCGGTCACTTGCGGGACGCCATCTTCGTCGGTGTCGCTGCCGGCACCCTCGATGACGTTCTCGCCGGAGTCACCGACCCATTCGGCCATCTGCATGCCGCCGTTGACGGTGCCGCGGAACCAGCCCACGTAGCGCTGGGTCAGCTGTGCCAGCTCAAGCTCGGGTGCCTTCTCGGCCCCGTAACCGTTCACCGGGACGGTGTTGACAGCACCAACTCCTCCGGGAACGGGTAGTCGGTTTTCTCGATGCAGGACCTGACAACTGCCCTCAGCCACTCCTGCGGGCAGCGGCCCAATCGCTTGGCCGTCTCCACCAACGATAGGATACGCTGCCTGAACTGCTCGCCTCGATGCGACCAGACGCCATAGCTTCCCTTGCGCCACAGCACATAGCCACGCAGCGCCCGCTCCGCTTCATTGTTGGTCAGCGCTATCTCGTCGTTTTCCATAAAACGCCATAGCATCTCATCGTCCTTGAGCAGTAACTGGCAGCGCCCACGGTAGCGCTTGGAACACAGTACACTGCCCCGCTCCAGCTGCCTTCGCCAGCTTTGCCGACATCGCTGCAACCTTCGCTGGTACTGCTCCCGGCTTAAGCAGCCTTGTTCATAGCCATGCCGGGTTCTGAACACCGTGTCAGCCAGCAGTACCAGCCGGGCTCCGATAGGCTGGTTGACGGCGTCGCTACTCTCGGCAATCGCCGCCACGTTGCGCAGCACATGCGCCCAGCACAGTTGGCGCTGGGCGCTGTCGATGAAGCGGTATCCCGCATACTGGTCGGTCACCAGCACCCCATCAAGCTCACTGCCCAGCAACCGCTTCGCTGCCTCCTGACCGCGGCCAAACGCCGTCATGAAGCAGACCGCGACCTTGCTCAGGGCCAGCCACATCCAGCGTCGCTCACCGCCCCGCTGGTGCCGGGTTTCATCGGCATGGATGATGGCGGCAGACTGCACTTGCTGTTTGATGGCTTGGTGGGTCGGGGTGAGCATGGCGCTGACCCGGCCTTGCGCTTCACTGATGGCGCCTCGGCTAAAGCTCAAACCGAAGTGCTGCTTGAGCTGCTGCTGTATCTTGCTGATGCTCTGGTGGAACTGACCACTCTGCAAAGCGATATAGCTCAGCAGATTAGCCCCCATCTGGCTGTGGCTCACCGTATCGGGCAGGGCTGCTTCACTGGTGGTGACGCACCCACGGCAGGTGCCCCGATACAGCTGATGCTCTGTCACCACATAGCTGACCTCGGGCAGGTCAAACACCTGATGAACCCGGTAGGGCTTGTCATGGGACACCACCTGCTCACCACAGCAGGCGCACTGCCGGGCAGGATAGTGTGGTATTGCCGTCAGTCGGTCGTCCTCAGGATGACGTTCACGCCGCTGCCCCTTGTGGCCAGGCTGGGCACCACGAGCCTTGCCGGAAGCGGGGCGCTTGCGCGCAGGCGGGGTCCCCGAGCCATCAGTGGAGGGGGGCTTGGAGGAGTTATTGCTGTTTTGGTTGAGGCGGTCTTCAAGCTCGGCGATGCGCGCCATCAGCTTGTAAATCAGCTCGTTGGCTTGCTCGAGGGTCAGCGGCAGGCCGGGTGGTGGCGTAATGGGTTTGCTCATGACGTGATGGTGCCAAGCTGGCGGGATCAGGCAAGGGGCAACAGTGGATCAAGGGATGATCGTCTCACTTTTTCCTGTCAATGCCATCTGGGTGAACAGTTACCCCACTGTATTCCAACTGTAAAAAATTATTACCGGTCAGAAAGAACAACGCCTCCCCTCATCGCTTTGTCGATAACTTGAGTAGTTGCTCATCTCCGTATTAACCAACAAATAATTAAACTGGTAAGCAACGGATAGTCAGGAGTGAACGCTTGGTTCCTATTTAAAACCTCGTGTTTTACCAAGTGACACAATGGAGAAAGGGACCTAAGTTAGATATTTTCTTAAGGCCCCCTTAGTAATAATCGCTAAGCATTAACCCCTTTAGCTAACGAAGAAATAGCACCACAGTCATTTGGTTTATCAAATGCAGAGATATCTCTAATATAATCATTAACCAAGGTCCCAATCTTCTTAACCAACTCTTTATTTTTTGTAATATAGCCAATCGGCATAGTTATTGGTAAAGTCTCTGGTTGAGAAAAATGGTAAATAACAACACCAAATTCATCTTCAAGATGAAGGATCTCAACATTGCCGTCCAGGAATCCCTCAGCAAGGCCCTTCGCATCATTATAGAACTGACCAAGTTCACGCTCCCACTGTTTGGCTCCTTTTATATCCCGATGGTCGCATACTGGAACGTATAGCACAGGCTTATAAAGCCTCTTCTCTTTCGTACTAGATCTGTGGATGAAGTCACTTAAACTAGAAATAAAACGAGCGCTCTTCGCCCAATATGGGTCTGAAGGAGCAATCCAGGTAAATCGACTATTACTGGTATCTGATTTTTCTTTAATTCGCTTACTGAGCACAGGATTTAGAATCTTTTGTAGCTTTTCCCAGTTGTTTTTTAAGTATATTGGACCAAGAAAAGTCAACCTCTCAGATGTTGTATGAGCCTCTAATACCTGGATATCTTCTATATACTTTGGATTGAATAGATTTGTTTTTGAGTCAAATAATTTAAGTGTATCTTCATCATTCAGGGAAACCATGGACTTGAAGATACTCATGGAGTTGTTGACCATAGATATCCGAGATAGCTCTAAAGCCATTAGTTCATGAATACACTCCGAACTATTCAACTGTTCATAGTCTTCACGTTCGACAGCCTTTCCATCAGTATCCATTTTAAAATAGGTCGTCAAACGCAATGGAAATTGTCGCAGTTTGTTGACAGAGTTTACGGTATAAACAGAGGGACGTTCTTTCCCATCTTGAGTCAGTAAATGAGATAGATATCCTTTATCCAGAATTTGGGTAAACTGATGCTGAAAATGTTTTTCTACTAACCTTTCACTTTGAGAAACGTTGCTGTCAACGATTTTCAGAGATATTCCGGCATTCCACTTCTCTTGGATATTCTGATTACTGAAACAACTAAATGTAGCCAAATCAAATGACAACGTAGCTCCACTATCTTGTACAGTAGAAAGCTGTGGTATTTCACCAATTTCTGAAAAATAACCATTTGACTTATCTGTCAATGTTAAACGACCGTCATCTGAAAGAGTCAACTCACCACGTTGAACTAAATCAGATATAGCCTCTTCTGTCTCACGACGGCTAAGTCCAAAATATTTTGAAATTTGTGACTTACTCATTGATGCCACATGAACAAGCCTCAGCACAAATTCTCTTATAAATGGAAGCCCCTTCTTAGAGACATATGAGAATTGAATGTTAAATCTCTGCGCAGGCAGCAAAAAATCGACCTCATGATAAGTTACCTTATTTTCTGATATCATTTTCTTTTCCCACCTTGCTCAGCGGAGATAAATTTATACCCAGCTTTTTCACCAGACTCGGTCATATAACGAACAACAGATCCTAATGGCAACTCTTTATTATTTCCTTTCCAAATATCCGCATTGCCAACAATCAACAAACGATCCATCGCTCGAGACATCGCAACGTTTATTCTATTTGGGGCTCGTAAAAAACCAGGGCTATGCTTTTTATCAGAACGAGTTAAGGACAAAATGATAATCCTGTTTTCTTTACCTTGATAGCTATCTACTGTGTCAATTTTTACAATATCTTTGAATCCGTCACTCCAGATTTCCTGGTTGAACTTCTGGCGCAATAATTTTTTTTGTTCGGCATACATACAAATCACACCTATAGCGGGTTCATCTTTGCTGGTAAGATTCGATAACTTCGCAACGAAATCTATATTTTCTGACACCTGTTTAAGTACAGAAATAATCTGATCTGCCTCACTGCGGTTGTAGATACTTGTCCCACGATCTTCCAAGTGATGTGCGCGCTGACCCAGAGAAGAGGTATCTAGCCAAGTCACAATACTGTGCAAAGCAGGTGGCGCGTGCTGATAGACATCTGGAATTGTTCGCACACCATTTCGAAGCTTACCTTCATAGAAGGTCTCCGATACAAGACTCCCAATAGGGGGGGCCATACGATATTGAGTAAGCAATGCTGCACTTGCTTGCTTACCATAGGTAGAGTTGAATGCTCGAGCAAAGTCACTTCGTAATAGCTCATCGATCTCAGTGCGCGAACTATTGATACCCAATTTTCTTGCCAAAGCGGCTTTATGTGCATCGGAGTACAATGGAGGAAGTTGCAAATGGTCTCCAACTAGCAGAATACGTCTCGCTGACTGCATAGCAATAGCTAATTCACTCGCAATTGAGCGTGCAGCCTCATCGATAATCACCCAATCGTATATATTGTCCTGAATGCCAATATGGCCTTGTCCAATACCGACACATGTTCCTGCTACTAACTGTCTCGAACGTGCATAGAATTCGTCAACGTTAACCCGCTCTCCCGACAAAGCATCCAGCATATCTCGTGATATCTTAGCTAATGCTTTTACTCGGCGTGCCTCATCGGGCCTAACACCATACTCCCGACACAATTTATATATCAGAATTTCTTTTGCTTCCGATATATTAGCATCGGCATCCAAATTAACATCATACTCATAACTTAACTTTGAGCGTATTGAAATATCAAGCTCTACTGAAATTTCCTTCAGAACCTTAATATCACTCTCGTCTCTCAGGTCATTCACTTGATAAAGCAATGTCTCAAGATGGTCAATTTTTTTGAAAAGCTTAAGCTCTGCCTGCACAATACTAGATATAAACTCTGGATCCAAACCAATTGCTTCACTCAAGGCCTCTACACGATACTTACTTTCAGCGCTGAACAATTCACGCTTCTCCGTTGTGATTGCGTTCGAGTAGACATCTTTCAGCCCTTGAGATACAGCGCCTTCGCGGTTACTAAACCTTACGACTTCTAGATCTGTATTAAGACGAGCGCAGTGCTTCCGAATCCGTTCAGCGGCTGTATTAACTGCTTCATGAGACTGACTAACCAACAAGATACGTTTAGTATTCTGCTTCTCTACCAAATAATGCACAAAAGCAGCGATAAACTCGGTTTTACCTGTCCCTGGGGGGCCTTGTAGTAAGGAAAGGGGGCCATTATTAACTAGTTTAGCAAACGCTTCTCTTTGCTGTTCATTCAAGCTAATCTTATTTCCGTACTGGTCTTCACGATCATATCTCGCAAAATCATTATCACTTAACGAGATACCGTAATTTTGGGCTGCGACTTCGCAAGATGGATCGAAGAGGTCTATCAAGTCGGGCATTACTGCTTCACGATCAAGCAATCGCTCTAATGCTCTTTTGCGCTTGTGATACGACGAACGATCTTTCTTGGAACGGAAATAGACAATATCAGAGTCTGTTAACTTGTATGCATCAGCCCGAGTTTTAATCAGCCTAATTTCCTTAAGAGCAGACATCTTAAGCGACACTTCACCAATAAACCGTTCGATACCGTCCTGATCCACCAATAACGCCTCGACTTCATCACTACTGCTGAATCCGCCAAGTGGATCTATATCTGCAGAATACGGGATTAGAAGTTCTCCATGAGCGTCAGCAACAGGAATAATTTCACCACTGACCTCAATATTTGGATACGACTCAGTCTCCGTATCTAAAATTGCCCGCCAAAGTTTCTCTGTCTGAATTTCAAATGTCTTTGCTGAAATTGGTTGCTCAGCTTGCTTATCTAGCCTTGCAAAAGCTTCTTTCAGTTGAAGAGTGAGTAAATTTTTATCTTGATTTACCTCAGGTGCTATGGCTAGTTCAATCGCTCGTGAGAATGCTTCATCTTCATTGAGTATGTACGTCAAAGAAGACATCTCGTGCGGGCGACCTGGGATAATCCTTATGCCTGTACTAATTTCAAACTGACTTTCATCAATATCCTGTTTCCGAATCGATGATCGCGGCCTTGGCTTAAAGCCAACAATTAAAGCTTGTTGTTGTTTGCAGTACATCGCAGAAAAGCTACCACCGATCCCAGTGAAGGTTACCTTCACTTCATGTAATTCTTTATGACTGGGTTCCACTTTGACATAAAGATGACCATTATCAGGTAAGATAGTGATAACTTCATCGGCATGTCCTGCTGTGATCTCAATCAGGGTTTGCTCTGGCAATACATCGCCTCTATCAATCGCCTTTTTAAAGCGCCCCAAATCCTTAAACCCAAATTGATAATCTTCTAGTTCAGCAATAATCGCTCTTGCCACGGCAGGATAATTTTCAGACTCATGGCCCCAAGGCAAGCCTAATAACTCACAGGACATTTTCATCACAGCAAAGTTGTCACGTTCAAAAGAAGAGCAACTGTCGATATATTCAGGACTGTAGCTGTGATTCTTGGGTTCGTCTCCGGAGAGAGAAAAGTCAGGGATATCTATTAGATAAATGGAGCGACATTGGGTTTCTAGCATAACATTGCCTGGGTGGATATCTCCGTGAGAAACACCAAGACTGTGTAAATGCTCAACTGCCGCAATAAACTTACCAATTAAATCAATTTTTTCGTCGTCAGCAATAATAGCGTTATCCCAGGTTTCTCCATTAACCAAGTCTGTAACCATATACAAACTTGATGACTTAGAAGCAATACCAAACTCACGGATTTCTGGTAGATACGTCGGTTTAACCGATGATAACTTATCTAATTGCTTAAGAAATTTAAGAACTTGGAAATTAGCTACAGAGTCGTTATCTTGCCCGCCGACATTCAACCAAGCTTTTACTAGTCTTCCACCGGATATATAAACTTCTTTTTCCGTCGTCTCTACGAGAAAATCATCGTCCTCCCGATATTGACGGGAATGGTTGATAGAATGGCGGTAGGGATCAAGCTCAGTATCATCAAACGTTGGGATAGTCTCGCCTATTGGTTCAGCTTGTTTCAGAGCATCAAAGAAATCTGCTGCTGAATTAAACTTTGCAGTAACAGCATTAAGCAAGGCATTTGAATACCATGCCTCGCTATTAAGCATTTCGTCTTGTATTGTTTGCAAACTTTTAGGGGACATACGTTTGCCGCTTAATAAGTGCCAAGCTACAATCCCCAAGGCATGAACATCCTGCTGATAAGGAGTTAAACTTACTCCATCTAACATATCTTGCACTTCAACAGCACCGACAGAAAGACTCTTTCTATAATCTCCAACAGTACCAATCGGTTGATGATATGCCGAGATAAAGTTTGACAGTGCAACCTCTTTTGAGGGTGAGATCCAAATACTATGATCTGCGATATCTCTATGAGCAATTTTCATTTCATGTAGATCACCAAACTTTGCGAGCAATAATTTAGTGACATTCAAACGGTCTAACTCTGAGAATGCCTTTCCATACTTTCCAATAAACTCGTTAAACCGAACATGACCAGGAGGTAGCTCATATACCTCACTGTACTCTGCTGTCACCTCATCTTTTTGGAAACTTGTAAGTGATCGCAAGCAATGATTATATAGATCCCGATTCTGATGATTTATGCGCTCTAAAATAACACGTTCACGTGAAACAATCTCAGCACGCCCTTCAGATGTGAACGCTTTGTTACCATCAACATTCTTAAATTTCCAAATACGAAGCAAAACCTCTGTATTGGTCGATATTTCAGATCTAGCAATATACTCTTTATAAATCATCTTGGGATGTTCAAAGATGATGTCTTTGGCCTCATAGCCATCAACCAGTAAAGCTTTTGGAGCCGTGTTATTTCCTAAAAAGAGCTCATCAAAAAGCAAAAAATCCTTGTTCAGAACTTGAGCGCTTGGGTGTGGTCTAAATCGTTCATTGAAGGTTTTTTTATCAGCAAACTTAAGAAAATCATCAAGCGATATTGTATGAAGTAACTGCTCCTCAGGCAATTGGCTAAAATCAGCATTACCTGTCATTACAACAAAGAAATGCACATGGGGTACAAATCCTTTATTGGTAAAGCGGTGTGCTAGCCTAGATAACTTGGTATCTAATGTTTGCTTCTTAACCCGAGTAGTGCTCACCGGGGAGCGTTTCATGTTTTTGGTACCTTTGTACCAGATATCTCCCTTTGCCGTGACCGATTGATAGTTCCAATCTTTTAACTCGACAATAATCACATTGCAGTGGGTTACAATAACCAAGTCAAACTCACCAGCATGGCTCTTGGAATCAACGAATCGAAATCCGGCATAGCCTTTCCAAGGGAACATGCTGTTGTTGCTGATACCATAATTACTTTGCAACTGATCTCGAAGAGACCCCCCTCGAAGAGGAACCTTAGGCACAGTAACAGTATCCGAAAATGCAGCCTTGATCTTTTCAATAGCAGCTACTTCTTGCTCTTGTAAACCGCCATCCCAAATTTCTACTTCCAATCGTTATTCCTCATTGAGACATGGTAGGGAAATCATGCTTTTTAGTAAAAGTATTTGAGTTATGCATGATCTAACTGTACTTTACTTTCAATATCCAAACTTGTCCCATTGTAGCAGCCTGAATAGTCTATGAAAATCAATAAGTCTCAAGTAAGTACTTGGTATTCTTGACAATCTGTCCTTCGATAACATTGCTCCTCAAATCGGAAACTATCCACCATACCCGCCTGGAAGAAATGCTGCGATAGGCCAGCCTCCCCTTGCAACGAAGTGGCTGATAAGCTGAAGCAATGTAAGAAGGGCTCGTGCTATCGCGATCACATGCGGCCTATGATGGAGACCTGGACTGGCCTGTGGCTGGTAATTTGCTAACTGAATAAGAGGGAAGCGGCCAAATAGCAGCTTCCCTCTATGCTTTTTTAGCTTTTCTTGGCCCTTGATGACATCTTGTCAAACCAGTGCTCGGACAGCTTCTGAGCCTGCTTTACTTCTGGTTTGGTCATCGTGGCCTCGAGTTCATCACGGGCCAGCACGGCTTCAGGCATCCCTTCTATCGCGGCCAGTGACAACCAGGCATAGGCATGCACCCGATTGCGCGGGGCCCCCAAGCCTTCCTCTCGTAGCGTCCCCATTCGGTATTGGGCTTGGCGGTCACCCTGCTGGGCCGCTAGGCGATACTGCTTGAAGGCCAGTGCGTAATCTTCTTTGCCGCCTTGTCCCAGACGCAGCATTTCACCGTAGGTGTACTGCGCGAGAATGTGCCCTTGTTGGGCTGCCTTGGCATAACTGGCTCTGGCCTGCTCCAGTTCACCTTGTTTATGCTGTAGCTCCGCCAGTTCGAACAATGCCTTTGGTACGCCACTGTCAGCAGCCTTCTCTAACCAATAGACCTGCTGCTTCTGGTCTACCTGCTGCAAGCTCAGTTGGTACTCTGCTTCATGGGAGCCGTGTCCTGCAGCCAGCTCCAGCCAGTAACGACCTAGAGAGGGGTCTTTGGGGATCTGCTCCCCAGCCAGATAAGCCTTGCCAAGCCAGAGTTCGGCTTCGGCAGAGCCAGCTGTAGCGGCTCTCTGATAGGCTGTGAACGCATTAGTGGGAGCGGCCTGCTTGGCTTGCTGTAGTAACGCATTCGGCTGCTGCTGAGCCGCAGCCTTGTCGTTCCAGCGCTGGGCGAGGTCTGATCGTTTGACTACCCCTTTACCTTGCGCATATCGCTCACCCAGCAGGTACTGGGCATCACGGTTACCCAGCTCTGCGGACCGTTCAAGCCACTTGATAGCGTCTGCATCTGCCCCCGGTTGGGTGCTGTACGGCGTTGTTGCCCAAATCGATGCAGCTTGAATGGAACTAACTGAGGACTTGGTGATCTGATCACCACCATCTCCTTCAAGTCTGCATCATGAGCACGTCGCTTCACCCCATCACCAACTGGCCTACATACAACAAATCTTTGATTAACCGTGGTTCACTCACCTTCTGGGTTGATGCCGAGGCCATGAACAACTGGTTTCACCACGGCCATCATGGGCGGCGGGGCCGCAGCCAACTATACACTGACCAGACCATCTGCACCTTCCTGATGCTCAAGGGGATTTTCAACCTCACTCTGCGGGCCACCCAGGGACTACTCGACTCCCTGTTCGAGTTGATGAACGTACCGCTTTGTGCCCCCGATTACAGCTGTGTCAGCAAGCGAGCACGCACGGTGGCGGTGGCTTATCGACAGCCCTCTAAGGGGCGCATCACTGACTTGGTTATCGATTCGACGGGCCTGAAGGTATTTGGTGAAGGCGAGTGGAAGGTCAGAAAACACGGCGCCGAGAAGCGGCGAGTGTGGCGCAAGTTGCATCTGGCGGTAGACCCGGTGACCCACGATATCGTGGCGGCGGAAGTCTCGCTGGAAAATGTCCATGATGCCGAGGTGTTGCCGACCTTGCTCAACCCACTGCGGCGCAAGCTGGGACGTGTTTATGCGGATGGCGCCTATGACAGCAAAGCCAGCCATCAGCTAATCTCGCGCAAAGGGGCGACAGCCTGTATCCCGCCTCGCAAGAACGCTGGGCTATGGGAAAAAGGACATCCAAGAAATGAGGCTGTGCTGGTGATGCGCAAGGAAGGGCTGGCGCACTGGAAGAAGATATCGGGGTATCACCGTCGCTCGCTGGCGGAAACGGCGATGTATCGGTTCAAGCAGTTGCTGGCGGGGAGAATCAGTCTGCGTAACTACAATGGCCAAGTGGGAGAAGTCATGGCGTATGTCAGTGCCATAAACAAACTGAATACCTTGGACCTACCTGTCAGGCAGCCCCGAGTGTAGCGGTAACCTGGTGCTGGGAAAGCCAGGACTTGCTGGCTTATTTGGGCAACAAGGCCTCATTAGAGCTAACCTCAGTCATGCGACAGAACAAGTTCGTAGCTATGAGGGCTGTCATGATTTGGGTCACTGAGCCGGTTAACAGAAAGGCCACACCGTAAGGGCATGGCCTTGTCTATTTAGTTAGATAAGGAATTCATCCAACAGGTGACCTTGCTCGAGCTGCTCAGCCAGGAACTTGGGGGTACGGCCTTGACCGGTCCAGGTTTTCTCTACACCATTTTCAACATAACGGTATTTTGGGGGACGAGGTGCTCTTTTAGCTTTAGCCGCAGTCGCTGCTGCTGGGGCACTGCCTACCAACTCAGTGGGGTCGATACCAGCTTGGGCCAACATCGCTTGGAATTCGGCCAGCTTTTGCTGATGCTCAGCTTGGGCGGCTTGTTCTTTTTCTGCCAGCTCCAATCTCTCCAGATAAATCAGCTCGATTTTCTCATGAGCTTCTTTGACTTGCTCTAGGGACAGCTCACGCAGTGCTGCTCGCAGACTGCGCACATTTAACGATACTTTAAGAAATTCACTCATGATTAAAATCTCTCTCGATAAGGGGATACCTGTCAGGTGCTATAAATAACCGTAATACAGGGAGTGTACATGTTTAACCAGAACGAACGGATGACCGATGGTAGCTCGTTGTGTTCGCAATGATACAAAAACAACTACAATAAAGATTACATTAATGTTCCTATTTAAAGCAACTGCTGTCTGTGATTTCTATCACCATCAATAGAACAGGATTTAACAATACCTTTGATATTAAAATTGAGAGAGAGCCACCTTCGCATAGCTACTCTCGTTATACAGCCATTGGCTATGCCTATTAAATCGCTTGTAATACTCATATAGCACATCCTGTTAATTATCTCCCTCATGTATCAACTTGCCCTTTGACGCGTGTATAGGGCCTCTGGTGAACGCTAGCAGCCTTTCCGAAGCAATACACAACCTAGACAGTGTTTCTTTAAATTCTGCGATATTATGTTATCGCATCTTAGCCATCTCGCTCACAAACTGTTGCATGCCCCCCCCATTAAGACATTAACAATATCTTCTGATACCCCATTGCCAGGAATCGAGTAATCATCTGGTAGCAGTTTTATATCTCCATCATCCAAGATACTCGTTCACTGTGAACAACATAATGGGTTTACACAGTTAATGCCCCAATGAGCGGACTTGGCTAGTACCGAAGTTCCGGTAGTCATCACTTATCTTGCCTTCCTGCTTGCTCAGATACGCAATACGAAATAAAAATCCTAAATAGTCGCTTCTCCTTAAGATTGCATCATCTCTCGTAAACCAGCAGTTGTGATTTTCAGGAAATTCGACCAAGTGTGTGTAATCACGGTAAGGGAGCGCTAATGCACTACACCAAGCCTTCTGAAGCCTGACACCCATGTTGTCAGCATCACTACGTTGATAATTGCCTAAAAAGGCATATACGTCTTTGTTAAAGAGCAATACGACGTGGTAATGACTGTGGACTGAGGTATCCCGTTCCCGGCACCAGATATAGGCTGGCAGCTCAGGTTCACCTCGCCGGTTATTGCGTATGTGGTCCGCTCGGAGTTGTTCTTTAAGTGATTCAAAAAAACGGGTAATCGCTCTTGGATCTGAACGCTGTTGGCAGAGCAGCGTATCAGGATCGTCAGGTGGGCTTTCGATAGCAAAACGCAGGTCTATACGTAACGCATAGACACGTGGATATCGAATAAGCATATCGTAAATGACATCCAGGCTACGAAATAAACAGCGACGATCAATGGAGCCATAATTGGCTTCACTTAGTGTCATCAATTTAGATAGCTCTGATAAATTCAATTTAATGTTATTCAACACGTTCATTGCTCCAATGTGTTATTAACCAGGCTAGTACTCCCTGAGCACTTGGCTCAGGGTAGTAGCTAGGTTTATGTTACTCACTAAGTCAGGCACTGTTAACACCAGTCCCTAGTAGTCTTGGATATTGCTAGGATACGACTCTAGATAGCACATGCATTTAATTTCCTTCAGGATATACACGCACTATCAATTGATATGCTCTCAATGGGTGTACGCCACCCATTGCCTGACTCTGTTGATGAGTACATGCTTGTATCAACAGGCATGTACTGTACCAGGTATGTATAAACTTGGTATCTGTACAGAATATGTGCAGTGTATTAGTTGGTGTATATACTGCATGCATATATTACCTATACCGGACATTTAAAACTGATATATAATGCCATGCAATTGACGCAAGCCTTGCTATATAAGGCCTTGTAAAATAAGGACTAACTGAATAGCCTACAAAACAAGCCTTAAATTATGTTATTTAAGTTGACACTTACAAACCCTACCAATTAGTTATTTCCAAAGTATTGGGTCTTTTGTTTTTCTTTCCTCTGACTCCTGATAAGAGACAAATTTAAACTCTGAATGCAATCCTCCTGAAAAAGAAGCTACTCTTGAATCTTCAAACTCGTTGCGTTGTTTAGCTTGGGTGTACTCAATCATCATCTTCCCTTCCTTTTTATAGTTTCGCACTCTGCCATCGAATTCCAGTTGCCTGAGCGCTTCATCACGGGACTTCGCATTTCTCAACGGATTAGGGCCCCGCTGCAATATGTCATTTTTCTCGATTGAAACGAGGTTGTTTTGATATACATGCTTATAAAGCCACTCATCTAATAATTTCGCATCACTTTTCACCCCGGCTTTATCACACGAACTCATTAACTGTATAAAATGGTCAAAATACCAATTGGCGATTTTATACCCAGCTTTGATTGAACCAATAGAGATGTCGGAATCACATCCATTAACAAAAACCTCAATCACTGCTGCCAACCTAACCGCCTGCTCGTGAAACTTTGATGCATAGTCACGGTATGCTTCCAGTTGCTCCCCAGCAGCGAGATGTTTTTCAAACGTCACGCACATGTGATTCCAATGCGCTAGCGCCTCCTTTGATAGCTTAATTGTAGTATGCGGCTGACGGTTTTTACGTCGTTCTATTCCTTGCTTCAGTAAGGTAGTGACACGCTCATGGAACCACGTCAGGTCTTCCTCCCCCAGCAAAGGCTCACTTGTTTGCAGACGCTTTCCCTGAGTTGACTCGCACGTAGCAATCAGGCACCTGGCAAGAAATCCACTATCACGCGCCACATCCCCATTTTTAGTTAAAAAACGTTCAAAGGCCTTTGGCTGGACCATTAGCGTGAGTCCAAGACGAGCATCACTAATGTTAATTCCTGGACCTACACCTTTCTCTTGAACAATACGCCCACCTGACCACAAACTGTTCAATAACGACGTCTCATTTAGAAAGTCCATTGTAAGAAGACGACCGGCTTCATCATTCATGATAGAAAATGACATATTTCCCATGCTTAGCTGCTGCTTGATTGCTGCTGTCGTGACATCATTCAGTATCAAATTAATATATGGTGGTTCTGTCGGCTTGCTATAATGAAGCTTTCTGATCATCTCCTCCACATGCTCAGTACTGTCCCCTTTCTTAATCGCATCCCTAAACATTTTATCTGCTGCTGATTCTTTTAAACGCCATATTTTCATTTCGCTAATGAATTTTTTATGCGCCTCTTCATACACTCTGCTCAATCTCGCTTGAATATCATGGATTGAAGACGTCAACAGATTAAACACAAATGTCTTGCGCTCACCCGAATCGGCAATAACAATAAAATACAGTGTCACCTGAAATTTCAGTCTCTCATTGACCTCGACAATAACCAAGTCTTGACATACCGCAGCCATAACGCTCAACATCAGAGGTATAATAAGGCTCTCATGTGCTTGGCTTATATCCTTTATGCTTTTGGCGGTGCCTTGCAAAAATGCAGGAAAGCTCTCTATGGGAAACTCACCTGGCGGCACGATTTTAATTTCACAAATCATTCACTCCCTCATTTAAACAATCAATGCTTTTATGATTAATGCAACCATCTATCAGGATGATGATAGCCAACAACTTAACAGCCATTTAATAATGGTTGTTTATACCGTTCAGTATGACGTTATATTTTTGCTGGCTACGACAAAGAGTGAAGCCATTCTTCAATATCTGCTAACAGCCATCCTATTGAGGCACCTCCCAAACGCAGTGGCGTGGGGAACCGCTTGTCATACCACCGGCTGCGTGGATTTATTTTGTTATAGATAGTAGAGCGACTAAGACCAAGCAACACCACTAAATCCTTAATGCGAATAATCTGAATAGGATAAGGTATTTTTGAAGCTGGCTTAGTTAACGTTGCATTATACCGAGTGTGATGATACTGAGCCTGCACAGCGTCATCGTTAATTAACTTGAGTTTCTTCGCATGTTCCATGTTTACCTCCACATCGATAGTGCTTGTCTGTGAAGCAATCATTTCATGCAATTCGCGATTATCGGTAACTATACAAAATATACGACCTACCATGTTTGATGCTGTGCAATGCCTTGTATTGATGTCAAAAACGACAAGCAAACCTCGTGCGACAATGAAAATTAAACTTTTATTTTCAATCGGTTAGCTTACACCACGACCTTCACATCAAGCCGTGCCCACGAGTGTGTTGGCTTAAACTTAACAAAATGCATACAGATACAAGTCAACCCTTAAAAAAACCAACTAGATCAAAAATTTAAATGTAACTTTGCATTAGAGGGAATTTTTTTCTGGTTTTGGCCAACTTGTTCCAATGATTGGTCGTAGGTAGGTGCCGTTTGCTTTATCGTATCGACTTGCTAAATGGAAGGAGAACGCACCATGGCATCACGACATCCCAATGCAACGACAACCCCCGAACAACGCAAGCTCATTCAAGACTCTACACTGATGACGTCTGAGCTGGCGAAGAAGTTGGGGGTTTCCGAGAGAACAGTAAGACGCTGGAGGCCCAGGACGACGACGGAGGATGCCTCACATACTCCGCACAGTCTTCCAACAACGCTCACAGAAGAGCAGCAGTGGTTTCTGATTGCGATACACAAAATGCTTCGCCTGACGCTTGATGATCTCTTGTATGTCGCGAGAACCTTCGTCCTATCAACGACATCTCGTTCTACCCTGTACCGCTGCCTAGCGCGTGGCGGGGAGACCAGTATCACCGATCCGTTCTCTCAATACGTCCAGGCAAAGGGCAAATCGCGACGACATCTCAACAAGCCAGGCATCGTTGAGATAAAGGTCAGGCGTCTACCCGATATGCCGAGGGGCACTGGGCATCATTACGTGTTGGTCGCACAAGATAGCGCATCTCACTGGGCTTATATCGAGATACAAAAATACAATAATGCCGCTAACGTGATGTCGTTTTTGAAGAACGTGAAGGCACATTTTCCGTTTCATATCCGGGTGCTGCTTGTCGAACAACACCTTCGCGTATTAAATAAATATTCTCTGTCAAAGGAAGCCGGCCTTATCAGTGCCCCGACCGAAATCTGCGATGTGTTAGCACTGCCACATCTTGAATTGATGCTAATCAATAATGAGCGATGTACAGATAGTGACAAGCTCTTTCGAGATAGCGACTTATTGACAAATAAAACTCCATCAGTGGTGCTTTGGCACGTTCTTAAAATACAGCTAGAACGCTTTACATATTGGTATAACCATCGCATACCTCAACGTGCCATAAAAAATCTTACACCTTTTACACGTCTACAAGCACATTATAAAACTGCCCCTAAGCTATTCATTAGAGAGCCATTGCAACCTTTTGTACAGACGCATTTTTTAAAGAGTTTTATATATGATATTTTTTACTCATTGAAACTAATCAATGAGAATTCGAACCCAGATGGTATAAAGCAGACCAGAAAGGGGCATTTTAAAAACACTAATGACTTTAAGGCACACCAGGATATGTTTGGCACTTACATGCCTTTGCTTATCGATCTAATAAGTGGCACAACCAACGATTTTACGCCCTTTCGTTATAGTGTACTGGAGCATCTATATTTAGAAGTTTCATCTATCCCTATCATCACATTAAAGTCCAAAGAGGATGTAAAGGATTGCTATGCCAAGCATGTGTTAATGCCGATAATCGCCATTATCATTCACAAAGAAAGCACTATCGAACGCGCTGAGTCGTTTTTTTATCACATTCACAAAATGATTGAATCGAATTTTGAAGGTGAAACACTCAGCTCTGATAACTTGCATGTAAGGATAAAGCTTTACTTAAGGCAGTACATTCAGCATTTGGATTTAAATGAAAGCAATATCGCCAAGGAAATAGAAAGAAACATCAAGAATATTGGCCCTGGCAAAATGCAAACAGCTGATGCCATTCGTGACATGTTTGAATTTAAGAATGAATGTGTAGAGTCAGCGAAATTGCTAAAACTAAACACGGCATATCTCGCTATGTCACTTTTGTCTAGGCTTGAAAGCAAGTCAATTCATTTAGAAACACTTGTTCACTGTTATCATAAGCTGTTATCTAAGGATGAAGAAATGCTTTGTCTGCAATATCATCTACAAAATCTTTTCTTCCTGCCAAATTTGACGGGGGACCTTGGCATTGATCACATCAATAGGTTTGGTGAAAATAACTTAAAGCGCCAGTTTGCACCACTGATTAATCTTCTTCACACACCAGTCAGACGTGAGTTGTCAGTAGAAGCTATGCAGGGAAGTGAACATCTAATAAATCAGCTAAAAGATCTCGTTTCCAGCCCACACCAATCTTCTTTTGATATCTATGACCGAACTATTTTTAAACCTATCACTGATATAGATCAACAGGATTGGGCTCATCGGACTCTTTTTATTCCCTATGCCTATCTTATCAAGATTATCAACTGCATTCAGGATGAAAAGTTAGATGATGCTTACGCATTAGCTGATGATGCGCCATATGGTGCATGTGAACAATTTAGTTTTCTTGCCTATGCCTTTTCGATGCTTTACGTTGGATTGCATTTTCGCTTAAAGAAAGGAAAGTTAAGTAACAGTAAGTTGACTATCTTGTCTCATTACATCATAGCAGGGCAGGGACTTATTACTACATGCCAAAAAAGCCCTATTGCAATAAGCCAGCTCATAAATGGAACGCTCACTAGTGAGCCACGCAATGCCTTAATATCTTCCCCTAACAACATCTCAATCATACGTGCCATTTATGCCTACAATCAGCTAACATTAAAATTGACCTGTACCTCCAAGAAAGGTTATGGGACCGAACCCATACCACAAGCAATATACGGTATGTTAGACAGGTTATATCATGTTAGCGCTACGTTGACGGCTGAATTAAACAATATATCACCAGATGCTTCACCAGAACAACGCGCAGAAATATTCATGAACCGTACAACGCTGACAGAAGATGACCTTCATGGTGATCTTATTCCCTTCCTCAAGGATTCATCCTTCATTTACTGTATGTCAGAAAATTTGTTTTTAATTGAACATCTATGCGGACCTTCGATGGCGCCTAATGACATCTTGGCTATTTCCCAATTTGCATCTCAACAACAGAATATGGCACGCTTGTATGACCACCTGCGCTCTAAGGCTCGGGACAGCATCCTCGGTGTCACCGTAAACTGACCGTATGGTGACCTACCGTCCCCGTAAGACACTGCTATTTTTGCTATTTGTAGCAAAAATAGCAGTGTCTTAAGACCAAAAAAAGCCCTGCAGCCTATTGACTGTTTCTTCATTTCATGAGTGTGGGGGAGGTGTTGAATTGCTGTTCCTTGCTCATAGCTGGCTCTAAATTTTCACGCGCTTTTGACCCTAAATAGTTGGTGTTTCTCCCCCCTCCTATTATAAAAAATTTGAGATATATGTTATCTCCATGAACCTAACCAAGGGACTACTCTATCAGTCCAATTTTCATTGGAGATATTTCATGACTTATTTCATTGACTCCGTGGCCTATATCGGCCAACCACCCAGGCATAGCCTCGGTAATTATCCCCCTCCTAACGCCGTTGCTCTATATGTGGTTGCAGGCAGCCGGTGGCTTTGAACTGGAGACAGCTGGGTTGCTCAAGGGCGGTCGAAATTATAGGTACTGGCCTTACCAACCAAGACCCGATATTCCAAGGCAGGGATAAGGTGAAGTCCTATCTTCTGTTGTGGTAGAACGCTCTGCGCCCCAGTACAGCTCAATCAGACAACCGGTTTCTTATTTAAACAACTGGTGTGATTCAATAGATCAAGCCCTAGTGACACTCACGAAATCGGCACTCATTTCATCTATTCCCCCCCATTTTCTGGTCATTAAGGTCTCTTCGAGACTTTTGACCATGGGGGTCAGTGTACCTTGCCCTATTGACCGGGAGGAGACCATGGCACTGGTAGGTTACGCACGTGTTAGTACGGGAGGTCAGAGCCTTGAAGTCCAGCTTCGAGCACTGGCTGAATGCAATAAAGTTTTCCAGGAGAAGGTTAGCGGTGCCAGTGATGATAGGCCACAGCTTACTCTCCTCTTGGATTATGTGAAGGAAGGAGACGTGGTGATGGTTACCAAGCTGGATCGTCTGGCTCGTAATACTCGTCACCTATTGGAGATATCAGAATTTCTACAACATAAGCAAGTTGCATTACGGATATTGAATCTGGGGATCGATACCTCAACGCCTACTGGCAAGTTAATGCTAACCATGATCGGTGCTATCGCAACATTCGAACGAGAGTTGATGTTGGAGCGGCAAGCTGAAGGAATTGAGTTAGCCAAGCGACGAGGTGTTTATAAAGGCCGTAAGCCTACCGCAATGGCAAAAGGTAATGAAGTTCTTGCATTGGTTGCCAAAGGGTTACCCAGAGCTGAAATTGCCAAACGCACGGGGATCAGTATCTCCAGTGTGCAACGCATTCTCAGATCTCAGAGCAACTGAAAAGTAGTGTGGTTTACCGTTTCTGACGATAGCCATACACATCTATTTGATCATAGTTATTCAGTGAGATAAAAAAATGAAAAAGCTGACATTCTGCTTACTACTAACTCTTATGTCTGGAAGTCAATCAATACAGGCGGCGGAGCCATTCACAGGCTTTCTGCCTGCACTAGTGCAGGACAAAACAGGAAAACCATTTTGGTGCAACGCACATTTAAATTTAAACAGAAAATGCATCGCAACTGAAATCAGCAATCTTTCAATGGTCATTGTTCGCAGTCAGCCATTCGGTGACTGTGAAGCTGGCATGTGGGGCTGGATCTCCACAGCTGGCTCTCCACACAAAATTGCCATTGGTTATACAATTACACCCGATGAAAAATTCAATATTTCACTGAAAGATATGTGTCGTCCAGGTACTGTTGTCAAATTTCAACCAAACAAGAAGTATAAAAATGAGGAAGACCTAGTTGGTTTTTACAATGGCAAAGAAATATTCAGATATCTGGGGCGTAAATAACCAGATGCTTTTAAGATATGAGTAAATGCTACGAGGGTTTTTATGAAAGACATACATCGGTATTTATTGGCCTCGACTCTGATATTTTCGGCCCTAGCCTGCAATGCGCAAGAGCAACGCTACCTCGCTATCCAGCACACTGACACCGTTTACGCAAACCAAGGCGTCTGTGCGTATCACTTCTCTTTGGATAGTGGCGGGGCAGACGAGTTTGGTCATTTGTATATCACGCTGCAATTCAATGACAAGAAGGGCAAAGCACTGGCCGAATCAACACTAGAAGTGGAACCTTTCGGCGGGAGCTCAGCCACACGCTATGGCGGTGGTTTTACTGAAGTGGATTGCGGACAGGTTGAGCAAGCCAAGTCTATCGCCATTATTCAGGCGACCGAAGTCTTTGCTCATAACCAAGTTACCCGGCTCCCAATCTCCACCTTCACACCCGAGTTTCATCAACCACTGAAGATCACCGTAGGCGGCAAGTAGTCCGCTCAGGAAAAACAAAGCCAAAGGGCGTCACCATCACGGTGACGCCCTTTTTCATTTCCAACCCTTGATGAGGATCATCACCCCATGTCACGACATTTCATTATCGGCGATCACTTGGTTACATCACAGCCTGAAGGCCACCATCACGGACTCTTTGTTGGCCATGACCTGGTCATTCACTGTCGACTATCCCCTTCCGGAGAGCACTCAGGCCAACTGGCGTTGACCTCGCTGGCTGAATTCAGCCAGAACAACGCTATTGAGGTCTGGCCCCATGTCCAACGCCTGTTCTGTCGAGAGGAGAGCCTGACGCGGGCCTACGCACGGCTCAATGAAGGTGAACAAGGCCAGCCATTTGCCACTAGCGAACAATTTGTTACCTGGTGCATTGAAGGGGTTCAGCATCCCCCGAAGCTGCTGCAGACCGCGGTAGCAACGGTAGTGGCAGCCGAAGTGGCCCGCAATACGCTGGGCAAGGCGGCCACCAGTGCAACCGCAGGGCTTGCTGCCAGTACGCTAGCCACAACTGCTGGCGGTAGTGGGGCTGCAGCGACGGTAGTGTCGATCACCGGCATTGCTTCAGCCCCGCTGTTAGCGCCTCTTGCAGTAGGCGCCGTTGCTGCCTATGGCGTCAGCAAACTCTGGGATTGGTTCAAAGACTGAATCTATACGAGGAGACATCGTGACAATTCCTTTTCACCGGGATGGCGTTAGCCTGTTTGTGACAGAGCCACTGCTGGTACTACTCAACCAGGAAGCCGTGAAATATGACTTCGACCTTGAACAACTCACCCGGCTTACTTTTAGCTTTCGCAACCCTGACTATCAACCTCAAAGTGGTGGGGTCCATCCGGTCGAAATCCAGCTGATACGTGGTCTTGATGGTTGGCTATTCGACTACGTCACTGATTTTAGCTACCAAGGCTTGGGACAAGATACCGAGCTCTGCAAAGAACTCGACTTCAACTTCCTGGATAACGAGCACTACCTGCAAGGCTGGGGACCGCTCCCCATGGCGGATGCCCAAGAGTTATTCAACATGTGGCAGAACAGTTTTCTTGCCTACGCCCAGCTGGGCTTTTTTACCGTCACCGTCAGTGGTGACTGAGGAGGCCTGATGCCCAAGCAACCGATAGCCGTTGAGTTGGAGGCCATCAATCGAGAGGGAGAGACACAGGTAGTACGTGACAGCGGCCTGACCGTACAGGGCTACAGCGTCTACCTGCGGGCCGTCGAAGCCAGCAGACTGGCCCTGGCCACCTGGGTCGCTGACTACGACACCATAGGACCGGCTTACCAACTGGCGGAACGGCTGAGTGTGGCGCTCGCTATCCCGCTCACCGTGCTGGTCCCCGAATCGCTGGTGCCAGTGAAGAGTGAGCCCACAGCCATGGCAGCCCCCATCACGACGGCCAACTGAACTACCCTCAAAGTGAACCAACAACACCTCTGCACTTAGCCCCGGTATGCCTCGCGCTGCCGGGGTCTTTCTTTTTCAGGAGACCACCATGCGTTACCACAAACTCAAAGCCGGGGAATGCCCCGGCACTTATGTCGTCACTGAACCGGTGACCGAGCAAGACCTGCTTCGCATCGCCAACCAGATTGCCCGCAAACGCCTGGCCAAAGGCACTGCCATTACCAGTACTACAGAGGCCGCAGAGCGACTGCAAACCCTGCTGCAGGACCGGGAGCATGAAGTGTTTGGTGCACTGTTCCTCGACTCCCAGCATCGCGTGCAGGCCTTTGAGGAACTGTTTCGCGGCACCCTCGACAGTGCCAGCATCTACCCTCGAGAAGTGGTCAAGCGGGCCATACTGCTTTGCAGTGCCTCGATTATCGCGGTGCACAATCACCCCAGCGGTTACCCCGAGCCCAGCCATTCTGACCGGGTCTTTACCCAAGCCCTCAAAGAGGCCTTGGCGCTGGTCGATGTGCGATTACTCGACCATCTGGTGGTCGGGGCTGAGGGCATAGTCTCGATGGCCGAAAGAGGCCAGCTATGAACCAGACCCAAGGTAAGTCACACCTCACTGCCCTCGATATCCTCCTCGAGCTGCGCTGCTGGCTTGAAGATAACGTTCAGATGCAGGCCGAGCCCGCTATCGTCGCTCATCTGCCCAATGGCTACCTGCTCACCCAAGCCGACTGCATCGAGGCCATTGACACACTGCTCCACCAACTACGCCATTAGTCGCGCTAAGAAGGAACAAACGCCATGCGATTACCTAATCCTTATTCCCTGGAGGAAACCCTCGAGAAGCTGCGCCATCGTCTGGCAGCCGCCTACAACGAAGATGCGCTGACGTTGCTGGAGAAGGCCGTCACCAAGACTCGTGATGACCGGAGTTATGCCAAGCAGTTTGAAGAGACCTTGCTGCACGGTTCTACCGTTGAGATACGCGAGTGCCTCAGTTGCTTTGGCGGCTACTTCGAACGCTCCCGAGACGCACCGCCCTATTACCCGCATCACGATGCCGTCAACTGCATTGATTGTGCGCTCTACGCCATCCTGTTCGATGCGGCTTACCCCGACACACGCCAAGATCACCAATAACGAACCGTCGATCGCCCAATCACATGTCGATCACGTTTCCACCCGATCACCCGAATAATCAAACCAGGATCATCAGGTCCCACACCATGATCCGGATATCCCGACATTACCCCAAGACCACCTCACCGAAGGTGGCCTTTTGCATTTCAAGGAGTCACCCCATGTCTGCCTTCATGATCGATCGCAAGGACTACCTGGCCTTTGCCGTACAGTTACACCGTTTTTGCAATGCCCCCATGCCACCGCACTACACCCTTGAGCTGCTGCGCTCCCTCTGGTGGAACTCACCAATGGATGTCACCAGTATCTGGACGTGGCGGGTAGACCGGCTGGTACGGCTGATGATGCTCGCCAATCGGCGGGCAGTCTGGCATCGCTATCAGTTAGGACGCCAGCAAGACCAGAAGGAACCACGCCAGCGTGGCTCAACCAAACTGGGACCGCTTAAACCTGCCCACCGTTACCACCAGGCACCACTCAACGATGCCGCACTGGTAGCCCTCTACAAATTCACCTGCTGCGCCCTGTACCAATCGAGTGAATGGAGCGGGAGCCATGAACAGGCACCTCGGCTTGTGAAGGTACTACAGCAGTTGCAACAGGCTCTCGCGCAAGACGTGCTGACCCGGCTGTCACTGTGGGAGCAAGCCCCTTGGGGAGAGATGTGATGAACCTTTCCATCATCCTGACGGTGACAAGCTCACCACCGAGCTCAACTGCCCATATAGCCCAGCGTATCGCCGATGACATGGCACACCTGCATCACCGTCTAGGGGATGGGGTCAGTGATGAACTGGGAATCAGCATCAGTTACCTAGTCGAACAGTTTGCGCTGCTGGCAGCGGCTTACCGTTCACCTGCAGAAAGGGAGAAACACCCATGATCGAATTCAACGATAGCTTCACTCAGGTCGCAGTAGCTCAGGCAATGAGCGCACATGGCGATTTGCATCGGCTCATTACCTATCAGCTCACCTTCCCGAAGTGGGCACACGACTATGACGAGATCGGCAAGCGCACTGGCCCCGACAAGATCAAGCCCGTGCCAACGATGCACAAGACCTCGCTGTTCGTGAGTCCACTGGACATGGTGGACAACCTGCCCCGCGAGATTAACTTTGCGTGGTGGGAGCGTGAGTGCAACGACCTCGGCTATCCCGTTGGGGAGTGGAGACGCACCATTGTGGGTGCCTACGTCAACCACGGCACCAACGACAACCCAAACTGGAGCAGCCACACATGAGCATCTTCGAGCACATGACATGGGGACTGGGCACCCCGAACCTGCCCAAGCTGGGGGCTCGAGCCATTTTGCAACGTGGTTATATTGATTTCCTGGGCGACCGTGCCGGTATGTACGGCGAGCCAGACGAGGCGTGGCGGGCCGAGTGCGACACGGTGCTGCCGCACTTCCTGCGTGAGTTAACCAAGATGGCCAAGGCATACCAGATATGCACCGACATGGACGAGGTGTTTCGCCTTGAACACAAGGGCTGGGTGTGTGAAGCCAGTCCGAGGCGCAGCTACGGCTACCTCTACCTCGACATCTACCACCCCGCTAGTTAGCGGGGTGTTTGTTTCAAGGATAAATATCATGAACAAGTTCTATCACGTGGGCACACTGGCCCGCCGTGAAGTCACCGCCCTGCTGCACACGCTGACGCACAATGCAGCCGCCAATGCCGAGGGGATCCTCAACTACGTGGGCAGCAAGCTGAACCCCTACGACCCGCGTAAAGAGAAGACCAAGGCACGGCACACATTGCGCCGGGTCAAGAAGGCTCTGAAGGTAGGGCGTATCCCGCTTGAGCTCACCGTGACGGGTTGCCGCATCGACCGTGGCAGCCATCAGGCAGACCGCTACTACTACGACCGCACGCTGCTGGCTCAAGGTTGGCAGCAATACGACACAGAGGAAGATGCTTGGTACTTCGGCATCTGGATTCACACAGAGAAGCTGGAGACTTTTACCTACGCCGAGGGGGATACCAGTCATGTGATTGCGCCAAACGTAGAAGCGTTTCGTGCTGAATTGGCGCGGCTATACCAGTACCACCCACAGGCCCCTGCGTTTATCAGCATCGACCCGGAAGCTGGCGTGGTGGCCCACCACTTTGAAGCCAAGCCGGAGGTGTGAGATGGCAAAAAACATCACCATCAAGGTACCCGGCAAACATCCGCAAACCGGCGTGCTCTCCACCTTTGAGCAGAAGGGACAACGTATTGATATCAGCATCGGCGGGCAAGCCGTGCCTTTCCTCATTCACGGGAGGGGCATCGGTACGTCGCTCACCCACATCCCCAGTGGCTATCGCATCGCGTTGCTCGGAGGTTGGCTGACCGCACGTTACTCAGTACCGGAGAACAAGCCCAGCAGAACGGCCTGCGCCCAGATGGTCATAGACCGGCTAGTGGCCCAGTACGGCTCACTGCACCTGCTGGACCGACTCAATTGCAAGCCGGTTATCAATCGGCTGTAACGCACCGCCCAGACAACAAGGAACGACACAATGACCCCTCTCCTCCCCACAACACCCGCCCTGCAGGTCGGCTATCCGGTGATGAAAATGCTGGATGTCGCCATGAGCACCATCGTGGGCGATTACGATGACGCAGACTTGGTGCCGAAATGGCAATGGGTCAAGCGTATGGCCTCCCATGAACATGTCGGCCTCCTCGATCCCCCGATAGACCAGAAATGACCATAACTTCACATCTTTAGTCGTAGTTTCTCAATAGGGTCCTGCGGGGGGCGAAATCCCTTCAGATCACATTTTGATGAATTCCATGCTAATTACATTGGTATTGAATTATAAGAATCGTCATCATAAAAACGTTTCGTTGTATTTGTGATGTTAAATGAGATCAAGGAGAGACTATGAGCCTAGCTAGCGTAACTTTGGATCAAGACCTTACAGTTACCCAACTAACTAATTTTATTGTTTTTTAAACACCCTTCGTTTTCGGCGCGAATCCAAGCTTCATTTCGGTCTGTCCGTTCGATTTTTCTCACTGGTATCTGGTCAGACTTGTAGGTACATTGGAGACTGGAAATCTATGCCCATTGATATTTAAGGAAAAAACTATGAGCAGCAAGAGCATCGTACTGGATCAAGATGTCGTTGTGACCCAATTGCAAGGCAAAGTCTACCTGGTTGCCGATGATGGGAGCCGCACGCTTCTTTCTGAAGGCGATGTGCTGCCCAAGGATGCGGTATTGCTCGCGCCTGAGGGGGCCACTTTCCAGAGAGGAGAGACCACCTTTACCCTGAGCCCGAGCAATACTCCCGAGTCGGAGGAACCCCAACCGGCGCAGGCGAATGAGCCTGACGACATTGCCGCCCTGCAGCAGGCGATCCTGGCGGGGACGGACCCGACCCAGGCATTTGAAGCGGCTGCTGCGGGCGGGGCACTCGCTGCGGACAACATAGGCGGCGTTGCTGGGGCCAGTGGCAACGGCGGCTTCGTCACCATCGACAGAACCGGCGATTCGACCATCTCCACCGCCGGCTTTGATACCGCCAATCCGGATAATCCCGCGCCACTGGCCGAGGTACTGGACGATGAGGATGAACTCCTCGATCTCACTGCACCCACCATCACAGTGTCCGCGCCGGACAACATCAACGACAACACCCCGACCCTCACAGGGACCACGGACGCCGCTCCCGGCAGCACTGTGACCCTGGTGGTGACCGACGCCAATGGCAATCAGCAGACCCTGACAACCACGGTCAATCCAGATGGCAGCTTCAGTGTGGATGTGGTGACCCCTCTGCCGGATGGCGGCTATGACGTGACCGCCAGCGTGACCAGCACCGATACGCCGGCAATACCGCCACCGCCACCGACGATGGCCGTCGACACCGCGGCGCCGGAGCTCACCATCACCCTCGATGCCAACATCACCGACGACGACGTCATCAACGCCGCCGAGGCGAAAGTGAACATCCCGGTGAGCGGCACCGTGAGGGGCGAGTTCAACGAGGGCGACACCGTCACCCTGACCGTCAACAACGTCAAATACACAGGCCAGGTGGATGCGGCTGGCCGCTTCACCATCCTGGTGGCGGGCAGCGACCTGGCGGCCGACAGCGACAAGACCATCGACGCCAGCGTGACCAGCACCGATACGGCCGGTAACAGCACCACCGTGACCGACAGCGAAGACTACGGGGTCGACACCGCGGCGCCGGAGCTCACCATCACCCTCGATGCCAACATCACCGACGACGACGTCATCAACGCCGCCGAGGCGAAAGTGAACATCCCGGTGAGCGGCACCGTGAGGGGCGAGTTCAACGAGGGCGACACCGTCACCCTGACCGTCAACAACGTCAAATACACAGGCCAGGTGGATGCGGCTGGCCGCTTCACCATCCTGGTGGCGGGCAGCGACCTGGCGGCCGACAGCGACAAGACCATCGACGCCAGCGTGACCAGCACCGATACGGCCGGTAACAGCACCACCGTGACCGACAGCGAAGACTACGGGGTCGACACCGCGGCGCCGGAGCTCACCATCACCCTCGATGCCAACATCACCGACGACGACGTCATCAACGCCGCCGAGGCGAAAGTGAACATCCCGGTGAGCGGCACCGTGAGGGGCGAGTTCAACGAGGGCGACACCGTCACCCTGACCGTCAACAACGTCAAATACACAGGCCAGGTGGATGCGGCTGGCCGCTTCACCATCCTGGTGGCGGGCAGCGACCTGGCGGCCGACAGCGACAAGACCATCGACGCCAGCGTGACCAGCACCGATACGGCCGGTAACAGCACCACCGTGACCGACAGCGAAGACTACGGGGTCGACACCGCGGCGCCGGAGCTCACCATCACCCTCGATGCCAACATCACCGACGACGACGTCATCAACGCCGCCGAGGCGAAAGTGAACATCCCGGTGAGCGGCACCGTGAGGGGCGAGTTCAACGAGGGCGACACCGTCACCCTGACCGTCAACAACGTCAAATACACAGGCCAGGTGGATGCGGCTGGCCGCTTCACCATCCTGGTGGCGGGCAGCGACCTGGCGGCCGACAGCGACAAGACCATCGACGCCAGCGTGACCAGCACCGATACGGCCGGTAACAGCACCACCGTGACCGACAGCGAAGACTACGGGGTCGACACCGCGGCGCCGGAGCTCACCATCACCCTCGATGCCAACATCACCGACGACGACGTCATCAACGCCGCCGAGGCGAAAGTGAACATCCCGGTGAGCGGCACCGTGAGGGGCGAGTTCAACGAGGGCGACACCGTCACCCTGACCGTCAACAACGTCAAATACACAGGCCAGGTGGATGCGGCTGGCCGCTTCACCATCCTGGTGGCGGGCAGCGACCTGGCGGCCGACAGCGACAAGACCATCGACGCCAGCGTGACCAGCACCGATACGGCCGGTAACAGCACCACCGTGACCGACAGCGAAGACTACGGGGTCGACACCGCGGCGCCGGAGCTCACCATCACCCTCGATGCCAACATCACCGACGACGACGTCATCAACGCCGCCGAGGCGAAAGTGAACATCCCGGTGAGCGGCACCGTGAGGGGCGAGTTCAACGAGGGCGACACCGTCACCCTGACCGTCAACAACGTCAAATACACAGGCCAGGTGGATGCGGCTGGCCGCTTCACCATCCTGGTGGCGGGCAGCGACCTGGCGGCCGACAGCGACAAGACCATCGACGCCAGCGTGACCAGCACCGATACGGCCGGTAACAGCACCACCGTGACCGACAGCGAAGACTACGGGGTCGACACCGCGGCGCCGGAGCTCACCATCACCCTCGATGCCAACATCACCGACGACGACGTCATCAACGCCGCCGAGGCGA